>CAWGZS010000001.1:0-2201587 GCA_963827115.1 uncultured Acidimicrobiaceae bacterium
ACAAGAACGGGTTTATCAAGGGTAAATTGCGATATCTAGGCACGCATTTCGAAGACTCCTAAAATGAACAAACGTTCATTGTACTGAGGTAAAAATCACTAATGCCGTGCAGAATGCCCTGAGAGGCCCCTATATTGCCCTGTATGGCCTTCAAACGCCCAACTTGACCAAACGGCTACGGAAAATCGCCAACCAACTGGGCGCTTGGATCACATTAAATACCTCCTTGCGCAGCAGTTCCGACCTGAAGCAACTCTCGACCTCATGGAGCTTGACCAAGAAGTCTCACTTTCTCGGGGTGGAACATCGAAAACCCATCCTTCCGTCAGTCCTCGGTTGGGCGCAGTCACTACCTTGGTCGCGTTCCGACGACCTCGCGCGCATTGTGGGAATCGCTCGCGAAATGCATCAACGGCCAAGAGCAGTCAGACGATTGGAGAACTGGTTTTCGTACTTCTTCGCGGTGCTCTCAGCTAACACAAAGGCGGCCAAGTTCGTCGAGGATTCATGAGTCACCCATCGGTATCCATACGCCCCAGCATTTTCGATCGCTGCGCCCCATCGGCGCGCAACGCTGTTAAGCCGAGCGTCAGGAGAACTGTCGCAAGCCGCGATATGTTTCCCATCTGCGTACAACGCGACAATTGAAGCAGTAAGCGCAGTTCTATTCCCGTCACTGTTGTCCTCGATGATGTACGAATCCAACTTTGGGATGTCACCTATCCACTTGCTGCATTGAGCCGAATACGCCGTCCATGAACTCGCTCCCGCTGGCAACGTCTGCACACCAATAATCCAAACTCCACAAGCAAGCACCATTCCCGCAAACAGAATCAATCGACTGGTCATATCACTTCTTCCTTTGTCCGTGCGACCCGAACTTGAGTGCCTGCCGCCCCTGGTCTCATCCTTACCAATCTTTAGTGAATATCAGTTCCTTAACAGCGTTGGGAATCCAGCAGTGTTAGTAGACGGACTGCACTGTAGTTGACCGGTCTTGTGCGGCCGAATTGAATTGTAGAATTGCTGTCGCACCTTCAATCAAGGTTGTTGCGCCACGAACATTTTTTGTATTGCTTTTGTATTAATCGCGGTTGACATCCACGGACATCCACGGACATATGCCTTGTCTGAATGGCTGATATTCTAAGGAAAACGTCCTTACTGGTTTTCATCCGTTCTTTCTACGGAACCGAGGGTCGGGGGTTCGAATCCCTCCAGCCGCACGAAAAGATCAAGATGGATTGACGCCCTGTTATTACGATCCACCCCAGAATGGTGAATCGAAGAGTTGGGCTTGTCCCATCCGATTTCACGAACCTTCAGGATGTTAGACATAGCAGCGTGGCCGATGAAGACATGGACTCGGGATCCGATGCGCGCGACGGTGTCGAGCGTAGAGGTGGCGATCGACGCGGAGATCGCGACCGTCGAAAAGAGGATTTAGGGCCGCCGGGCGAAACTGAACGCAGGCGTGGCGAACGACGACGAGGCGAACGACGCAGTTCGTGAGCAGTATTTCTCAACGGTCCACGCTCGCGGCCCTCTTCGTTCGGGAGCCGTCACCATCGATATTATGGACCTCGAACGTCATCCCCTTGGACCGGTAGGTCCTTCTTACCTGATTCAGAGTCTCTCATTTCAGCCTTCCTAAGGCGCCACAAAATCTTTTGCCCTTGAGCGACGATCGGGAACGACTTCACCGCAAGACGGTCGACGTGAGATCCTGTAGCCAGAACGACGTTCGTCATTCGACGTCTGTCGGGGTAGAGCCGCAACCAGTAGGCATTACCGGGGTCAGCACACGAGTCGACTAAATCGATGTCTAACGTGTCGAAGTATTCAATTGCCGAGGATTGCAACAGCGCACCAGGTCCGAAAGCATTCAGCTGCGCGTCATGGCCAACGCGCAACACGAAGATCGTTGTACCCGAGCGAAGGCAACACTGCATGGCAATACTTCGACCATCCACCTCAAGGCTGAGGAGATGAAGCCTTCCGAGTGCGGCGAAATTGTGGCAGAGAGCCCGAAACCACTTCTCGGCGTCCGGCCTCTTGGCGTAGGCGCCGCCATCTTGTCCTTTCCATCCGGACGCCTCCAATCGTATGAACTCGTCAACGGCTCCCGTATCTGAGCGATCAAGAAATTGAAGTGGTCCTCCAAGTATCTCCTCCAAGCGGCGCCGACGGCGCCGTATCTCGCTGCGGTACTTGCTACTGTGATTTTCCGCTAAGGAAAGCCCCCGAACCGATCGCCGAACTGTAGGCCGCTCCCAAGCCCGACGTTCGCGTAGTGGGATGTGGCGTGTAGCGCATGCGTCGCGTAGAGCTCGCCCGACTCCTCCTTCATCGTCATCCAACCAGTCGAGCATCACAATGCCCGGTCCACCTCTCTTTGACCAGTCGTGGAGCGAATCGAGAAGTCTGTTGGCTGCGTTGGGCAGAGATGGGCCAACGAGGAGTGGGCTGCCGAGTCCAATTGGTGTTTCTAACGCTCGAGAATATGCCACCTGTCGATGAAGAGGGCCAAGACGAGAAGTAAGTATCAGCAGTGGTAGGCAAGCTACGAGCTGTCCATCGTGTTCGGCGACGATAAGTTGCTCATCGTTTTCCGTCGCGAAGGAGAGATGCGCGGGAATTTGACAGCCGGGTTCGAAGAATGGGTTTGCGACGGCGGCCTTGGTCGCGCAGTTGGCCCACGCTTCGATTTGAGTGTCAGTGAGTTTTCCAATGGCAATCGAGGAGACGCGAAAGGGGTCGTCGGGCGCCACAGGCACAACGTTAGTGTTCGTTACCTTGATTCAACGGAGTCGCTACTCTTGGGCTTCGCGGTTACGGGCGTTCGCCAACTTTCGCTCTTCGATTAGGAACCCGAGTGCGATCGCTTCACGTCAAGATTTGCGTTTTAGTGAACTTCTCGCGCTGCGCCTAACGAACTTTAGAATTTCGATGTGTTTGGCGGTGTCCATCTCCATGAGATTGACCATTAGTTGCCAAAGAGATTCCCGCTTGAGTTCCTTGAGTTCCGACGCCAAGCGTCGAAGTTCCTTGGCGTCGTCTCGTTCGTTGTCGAGAAGCGCTTCTGTGAGCTTCAAGACGGTTGCGGCATCGTGTCCCCAGTTGCCGATATTTGGCATGGCTGGTTCTTCGGGATCGATTTCGACGTCGTTCTTGAGGGCGGCCGCCAAATCCCTGAAGATGCGGTGATGGCGAATCTCGTCTTCGATGATGAGGTCGCTCAAGTAGCGAAACGCCTTCGACGACGAAGCCTGGGCGACCTCGCGGTACTCTCCGAGCATCGTGGCCTCGGTTGCCTCGTGCGTCGTCAGATGCTCGTAAAGCTCAGCTTCCCAGTCGCTTGCGCCCAATAGCTTGGCCATCGTGTCCTCTTCTCCGTTGAGATAGCACGAGAGTACTCTTGCTTCGACGTCGGCCGACAACGCGGATCTTTACGGCGCGTTTCCACCGACCACGATCGAGGCATTGGAAATCAGGTGCGCGTCGGTGTAGAAACCGGTCCCGCCGCTGAAGCCGAGGAGGAACGAGGGCGGTGCGTTGACCGGTTGATCGAGCACTTCAGTGCCGTCGACCCACGCGAAGATGGTTGAGTTCTGGAGCGTCACCGTCACGTCGTTGGCTGCGTTCTGCGTGTTGACGTCGAGATTGACGGGCGTCCCCACGAAGTTGAGTCCACCGGTGGAGGGGTCAAGTCCATTGGCGATGCCGATCCACTCCGCGCTGGTCGTGCCGGGGTCCTGATACTCCCCGATGACGACCGCGAGTCCCGCGGTGCCGCCGAAGCCGACCCCGTCGCCGCCGCCACCGAGCGGCGATTGGGGCGATGCTCCGAGGGCCGATGTGTCGGCCAGGACTAAGGCTTGACCGTCGCCGCCGGTACCTCCGTCCGCACTGGCCGTGAAGTTGGCGGTAAACGTGCCGCTGGTGACCGGCACCTGCCAGAAGGCCGAGCCGGCCTGGTTCTGCTCATTCGGCGTCAACGTGAGTATTGAGCCCGACGCCGAAGCGCTACCCGCGTAACTCCACCCGCTCGTGCCGGGCCTAGGGATCGCGTAGCCGGTACCCGAGTCGTAGCCGGTGAGGGCGACCGACGTCGGGGACATGCCTTTCGCGTCGAGCACCAACGAACCTGGGGCCGGACTGGTGCCGGTGGGAAGAAACAGGAGCTGCAGGGTGACCGAGGAGCCCGGCGGCACTTCCGCGTTGGCGGGCAGCGGATTGAGCACGACGTAGGGACCGGTGGTCGCCACGGACGACAAGGTGAGCATGGAGCCGCCTTGGTTGCTGACGGTGACGGTCTCCAGGTCGGACGTTCCTGACGAGATCGGCGTCGCCGCGGAGCCGAAACTCACCGCGGTGGGTTGCGCCATGAGGACGGGTGGCGTGCTCGCGACCGCGTTCACGTTGACGCTGGAGCTGGCTTGCGCTCCGGGCGAGTTGGTCTGGACGACCAGGACACCATGGTGGCTACCGGGAGACGTCGAAGAGAACGACACCTTCGCCTTGAACGACGCCCCCGGGGCCAGCAACGAGCCGACCCGGGGCAGACCGGTGACGGTGAAGGGCGCGAGACCCGCACCGTATCCGGTGATCCTTGCGGCCTCGGATCCGAAGTTGGTGTAGGTGATCGTCGACGTCACCGGTCCGCTTTGGCCGACGACGTACCCCGGCAGCGTGAGGCCGAGCGTGGACGGGGTCACCAACGGGGTCGCCGCGCGCCCGGTGCCGTTGAGCGTGAAGTCGGCCTCGCCGAGCGAGGTCACCATTCGCAGTACGTCGCTGCGGTAGCCCGCGACACTGGTGGGTTGGAACGTCGCTCTCAGCGTGAAGGTCTCTCCCGCTCGAAGCGTCAACCTGCCGTGGACGAACGTGGGCGACGTGGCCACCGCGGAGAATTGAGAGGTCCGGGTGCACAGTCCGCACCCGCCGGCGCCGGCGGTAATGGTGAACGCGCGTCGGGCCGAGAAGTGGAGCGTGACGCTCGTAGCCTTCTTGATGGTGGTGGCGGGGAAGGTGGCACCGCGACCGCTGACGATGCTCGGGGCGTGCAGGCCGAAGATCAGCAGCTCGCCGTCCTTGGTGGGAACGAAGAGCCGGTTGTCGCCAACGCCCGGAGGGGCGAACTTCACGGCGTCGGTGATGGGCCATTGGTTGATGAGCTTGAGGGTGCCCGGACTGGATCCGTTGGCGGCACTCGGCACCGCGTTGTAGGCCTGAAGGTTGGCGTTACCGCCGGTGGCGTCCGGAAGTTGGACGATCCAGACGACGGCCGAGCCCGCCGCGGTACCGTCGGACGTCACGATGGGCGACGAGGTGCCGAAGCCGACTGATTGGGGGCCTTTGGCCACGAGTTGCAATTGAAAGTCGGACGACGCGCTCGACGGCTTCGTCACTTGGAGGACGTTGAAGTCGCCCTGCGTGCTGTTACCCAGCGACTCGGTGCCGCCGTCGGCGGTTGGCACATAGATGTACCCGCCGTCGCCCGGCCACACCCCGGGCGTCGCCCACGCGCCGCCGTTGGGTCCCTGTTCGGCCAGCGCACCGGCGTCGCCGGGTGAGACGCCCCCGAGGTCTTGCGCGTTGAGCAGGTAGACGTAGCCTTCCTTGCCGGTTTGGACGATGAGATGCGGGTCCTGTTTCGTGCCGAACTGATCGGGCAGCAGCACCGGCGCGCCGGAGCCAAAATCGAGGTCGTCGTCGTCGAGCGTGGAGGCGTCGTAGGGGGTGAAGAAGTCGGTGGCCTTGAGCGTGCCGTCCTTCTGCGCGACCAGTCGGAAGACAGTTTCGCCGAGGTCGAAGGAGGTCGGAGGGGGGCCGCCCGCGATGGTCCCGCTTGGTGACGTGCCGGGATCGCCGTTTCCGGAGGCGCCGAGGATCTGTCCCACCGCGTCGGAAGCGAAGCCCCCGCCAGCCTGCCAGATACCGTCGCCCGTGTCCGCGCCGTCGGTGACGTCGGTCCACAGCGCGGTCAAGTGTCCGGTCTCCGACACGCCGGCGACGTAACCCTGGTAGGGAGGCGTGTCGCAGTGGCTGCTGAAGCCGAAGTAGATCACCCCGCCGGTCAGCGTGAGCGCCACTCGCTGGAGTTCGTCGTAAGGGACGAACACGTTGCTGGCGTTGTTCTGGGCTGCTCCCTGGATCTCCACGGGAAAGTTCGGCTCCTCCTGTCCGTTGGCCGGGTTCAGCGCGTGCATGAAATACCCGAGGGTGCCGTCCGCCAGTTGTTCCATGGCGACCACGTAGATGACGCCCGTCGTCGGGTCAACGACGGGCGTCGACGTGATCCCGATAAAAGGGGCCAAGTCCCCGCATTGCCACGACGCGATCGAGGTGTTGGTGGGATCGACGTTGTTGAAGGGCTGGGCGCCGACATTGGCGCCGACCTGGACGGCCCACTCGCGGGCCCCGCTGACCTGGTTGATGCCGTAGACCCAGTTCTCTTCGGTCGCGACGATGACGTTGGATCCGTCCATCACTGGCTGGGCGTACACCTGGCCGGTAACCGGGACTGAGTGCAGGAGACCGAATCCATCCTTGGCGACATTGGTTGGCGTCAGCAACGACGCCTCGGGATACCAACCGTCCCGAGAGAGCCCGCCCCGATTGGTCCCTTCGTCGGCGCTGAGCGACGACGTATGAGATGACTCATGGTGGCTCGGCGAGGACGGACGTGGTGGCGTTGACGCGACCGCGACGGGCAAAGAAGCGAAGAGGGCCAGGGCGCACGACACGACCGACGCGGTGAACAGGGTCATCGACTTTCGCATCAATTAACCCCTCCCCTCGATTCCATCAGCATTCTTGTCCAAAATTATCGCCGTCGGGCTGTCAGGGGCCTGCGTGAATACTTCCACTAGTGCGCCGGGGCGCCTCGGTTGCCATTGCCGAACGCCGAGCGCGATAGGACGTTACGCCGGAATCACGCGGCACTACCCTAGTGGGAGGTCGGTGGAGGGTTTGGTCCTCGAGCCTCGAGCGACCTTCAGAATTGCGGCTGTAGCTCAGCGGATTAGAGCATCGGTCTTCGGAACCGAGTGTCGGGGGTTCGAATCCCTCCAGCCGCACTTTGGCGATCCGGGTCATTGTGTAAAACCAATAGGCCCGTCCGTCGCCCTCGGCGGCCCTGATGCTTACGAACTCGGTCAACGCGCGCCTCTTGGGGTACCGCCGCCAAGGGTGGTCGACGGCAAGAGTGGCGTGCCTTCGAGGAAGGCACGCCACTCTTGCTTAGGCAACTGCTTACGACAGTTGTCCCGGGTCCGTGGGGGGAGGTCCCAGGGCCAACAAGGCGGTGCTGCGCGCAACAATCGCGGCGCCGACCGTCTGCTCGTAGGTCAGGCGCGCTGTCCTGGCGTCCTGACCAGTGGTCGCGCTCGCCAGGGCGGCCGACAGCGTGGTCTGGGCGGCGGTCACACTCGCGCGAAACGCAATGTTCGCTGACTGGATGCCGTCGACGTACGCGGTGCCGTTATAGCCAGCCGGCGGTGGTGGGGGATCGCCCGCCGCCGTGATCGCCGTGACGCGTGCGTTAAGGGCCGCCTCGACCGACACCTCAAAGGCGGCGACCGCTGCTTGCTTCTCTGCCTTGTCCGTCGCCGCGGCGAGAGCGGCCTGCAAGGTCGTTCGCGCGCTTTGCACCGAGCTTCGGAACGAGGCATTGATGGACTTGAGGCCCTGGACGTAGGTGACCCACGTCGCGTGCCAGGTGGTCCACGGCGTTGCTACGGCCGTCGTAGCGCCAGTTGACGGGGATGAGCCACTTGCCCACGCCACCGCTGGAACACTAAAACCCACTGAGGCGACGAGAGCGAAAGCCGCAATGGATCGGATTGCAATCTTTTTCATTTGGTTCTCCTTTCACAAGAACTTTCGACACCGTAGAAATACGAATTGTGAGATTGGTGAGAGGAGGTTGTTCGATTACTCGGAGAATCGTGCGAAGTTCGTGAGATCGAACGTCGTTGTTACGTCGTTGTTGCTACTGAGTTCAAACGTTGTTTTTCTGGTCATCAGCCATGACGATGACGTCGCTGGCTTGCCCGCGATTCGCCCAACGTGTGAAGCGTCGTTAGACCACCTCGGTGAGCCAACGGCTCACCGAGGTGGTGATCGTCCGTGGCACCTTACGGCACCGCGTACGCGACGACCTGGTATGCCCCGTTCTGTTTCGGGGCCCTGGGGCCGCCGGCCGGGACGATCACGGTGTTGCCTTCGATGGAGATCGGCGCGTTCGACGAATTGGGGAGGACCTGGCTGAAGACGAGGGCGCCCGTGCTGCGATTGAAGGCGAGCAACTCGCTGTGCACGCCCTTCGAGCTGCCATAGAGGATCGTCGTGAAGACGAGGTTGTTCGATACCGTGGCGGCCCCGCAGGGCAGCCCTTTCACCTTCGTATCCCACTCCACCTTTCCGGTCGTGAGGTTGAGCGCCTCTACGTCACCGCTCTGCTTGCCGGCTTTGGCGCCCACCGGCTGGTTGAGCGACGTGGCGGTGATCTTCACGTTGATGGTGGCCACGTAGACGGTGTTGCCGTCGGCCGCCATGTTGGTCAGGATGCCGCCCAGGGAACCGGGAAGGATCGAGTAGGGCGCCGTCAGCTTTAGTTGGTGGTGCAGGGCCTTGAGGGAATCGTCGTCGTGACCGTTGTGTATGCCGACGGGCGTCTTCCAAAGGAGTTTGCCGGTCTCGGCGTTCATCTCGTAGACGTAACCCATCTTGCCCCCGCCGATGACGACCGGAACGCCGTTGGCGCTGGCCGAGATCGGCGAGGCCTGCATGTCGTAGTCCTTGAAGTCGTTTGTGACGCCTTGGTAGTACCAGTTCAACTTGCCGGTTGCGGCGTTGAGGTTGACGTCGCTGTCGGTGTAGAGCTGTTTGGACGGGTCGGCGATCGCGCTGGCCGCGGTTTGGTACGGATTGCCGATGCCGAAGGTCACCGAACCGTCGGTTCCGACGAGGGGCGTCTCCCAGGCGCCACCCGAACCCAGGCCGACCGCGGCGACACCCTGGTCGGTCTGCCTGACCGTGTTGAACTTCCACTCCAGCGCTCCGGTTGCGGCGTTGAGCGCCAGCAGCACCCCGCCACCGGGACCGGAGCCGTACTGGCTGGCGAGGTAGACGCGTCCGTTGGCCACGGCTGGCTGGATGCCGAAAGTGCCCTGGCCCGTCTTAAGCAATTTTTTGTCCTCCCAGACCTTCTTGCCGGTCGTGGCGTCGAGCGCGAAGACGTCCTTAGGTGATGCGCCGTAGACCATGCCGTCAGCGACCGCCACGCCGTTCGGCCCGGGACCACTCACCTCGCGCTGGTCGACGGCGTACTCCCAGAGCAACTTTCCCGTCGCCAACGAGAGCGCGAAGATGTCGCAGTTCAGGTCCTGGATGTAGACGACGCCATCGACCACGATGGGATTCGCGGCCAGCGTGCCGGTGCCGGCGTCGCTCTTGGCCGCCTTACCCTTCAAGGTGTAGGACCAGAGTTCCTTCAACTGCGACACGTTGGCCAGCGAGATCGTCGATCCCACCGCCACTCTGGTATTCGCCAGATCGCCGTTGGAGTAGGGCCACGAACCCGAGACGGCGGGTGCGGCACCGGCGTCGCTCGTCAATGGCCCGGCGGTCAACGCGGTGAGGCCGCCGACGAGCAGGCACGCTGCTCCCAGATGAATACGACTCGATAACCTTCAGTTTCATCTCACTCCCCTCGATGCGTGTGGTCCTGACTCTTCCTTGTGTCAATTACTTGCGGTTCATGCGGCCGGGGGACGGCCCCGCTTGGGCATAGGCCCGGCCTTCTTGGGCATCCGCCCTCCATCGATGAGAGCGCGGCGCAGCAACATCTCGATGTGGGCGTTGAGGCTTCGAAAATCGTCGGCCGCCCACTGGGCCAGCGCGTCGTGGACGGCCGGATCGATTCGCAGCAGTAGCGGTTTGCGGTCAACCACGGATTAGTTGTACAGCGTCCCGGTGTTGACGATCGGCGAGGCCGGCTGATCGCTGCACAGCACCACCATGAGGTTGCTCGCCATGGCCGCCTTGCGCTCCTCGTCCAATTCGACGATGCCTCGCTCCGACAGCCGAGCGAGCGCGAGCTCCACCATTCCCACCGCGCCGTCGACGATGAGCGAGCGAGCCGCGACGACGGCACTGGCCTGTTGACGTCGCAGCATGGCTTGGGCGATCTCCGGCGCGTACGCGAGGTGGCTTATCCGCACCTCGACGATCTCGAGGCCCGCGATGGCCACGCGCTCAGCCACCTCAACGGCGAGTTCGCCGGCCACGACGTCCGTCGAGCCGCGCAGCGAGATGCCATCCTCGGTGGGGTTGTCGTAGGGGTGCGTGGTCGCCACATGCCGCAACGCGGATTCGGCCTGGACGCGCACGAAGTTGTGATAGTCGTCGACGGCGAACAGTGCTCGGGAGGTATCGGTGACCTGCCACACGACGATGGCCGCGATCTCCACCGGGTTGCCGTCCGCGTCGTTGACCTTCAGGTGGTTCGTCTCGAAGTTCCTGACCCTGATGCTCACGTCGCGGTGCTTGGTCAGCGGGCGGATCCAGGACAGGCCGGTCTTGTGCACGGTTCCGACGTAGCTCCCGAAAAACTGGACCACCCTCGTCTGACCCGGCTGGACGATGACCAGTGATCCGATGATGATGACGGCCACCACGATCGGGATCGCAAGGAATCCCTTGGCGGAACTGCTGGCCAAGGGGATGGCCACGCCGATGCACACGGCGATCGCAAGCACGCCGAACCAGCCGTTGATGGTCCACGCCTCGTGCTCGTGGATCTGGACGCGTGTTCCCGACGGTCCGACCGGGGCGGCATCAACTTGTTGGTACGAAGGTTCTGTGTTGCTCATGATCCCTCCTCAGGAGTGGAGTCGTTAAATCGATATCTAAGTGATATCACATTACTCGCGCGAGCGCAAGGATTTTCTTAGGGTCCGAGCCGCGGAGGAATTCTGGGGCCATGGTCCGGCGTTCACTACGGTTGTGCCAGGTATGGAGAACAGCACGACGCCGGCTTTGCACACCGATCGATACGAACTCACGATGCTCAACGCGGCGCTGGGTGACGGTACGGCGTCGCGCCGGGCGGTGTTCGAGGTGTTCGCCCGCTTCCTCCCGGACCGGCGCCGCTTCGGCGTGGTGGGGGGGACCGAGCGGGCAATCGATGCAATCGACGGTTTTCGCTTCTCCGAATCACAGGCCTCGTGGCTGGTCGACGAGGGTATCGTCGACCCCAAGCACCGCGACTATCTCCTTGGCTTTCATTTCACCGGAACCGTGCTCGGGTACGACGAGGGTGAGTTCTACCTGCCGTATTCACCGTTGCTTCGCGTGGAGGGGACCTTCGGCGAAGGGGTAGTGCTCGAGACCGTGGTCTTGTCGATACTCAACCACGACACGGCGGTCGCGTCGACCGCCGCCCAGATGTATCGGGCGGCCCAAGGGCGGCGCTTGATCGAGATGGGATCGCGTCGCACCCACGACCAAGGCGCGGTGCACGCGGCGCGCGCCGCCTACGTCGGGGGCTTTGACGCCACGTCGAACCTGGAGGCCGGCTACCGCTACGGGATCCCCACCGCCGGCACCGCCGCTCACGCGTGGATCCTCTCGCACGATTCGGAGTTCGACGCGTTCGTGGCCCAGATCGGTGCCCTGGGGGTCGACACCACGTTGCTGATCGACACGTTCGACCCCACCCAGGGCATCATGAACGCCGTGAACGCGGCGGCCGGCGTCGGCGCCCGGGGACCCGGTGCCGTGCGCATCGACTCGGGCGACCTCCTTCAGCAGTCCCTCGCGGGCCGGCTCCTGCTCGATTCTTTGGGGGCCGTTGACACGAAAATCGTCGCGACCGGCGACCTGGACGAGGAACGGATCGCCGCGCTCCTGGGTGCCGGTGCGCCGATCGACGCCTTCGGCGTCGGCACCCGTCTGGTCACCGGTGCCAACTGCCCTAGCCCGGGCTTCGTCTACAAACTGGTGGCGGTCGAGTCCCAGGGCGGCGAGCTGCGCCCGGTGGCCAAGCGCAGCCCTGACAAGCACGACGTGGGGGGCGTGACCCACGTCCGACGGATGACGGCCGTGGAGGCCAATGAGTATGGCGGGTCATTCGACGACGAGTCGGCGACGGTCGAAGTCCTCTTCAAGGACGACCCCGGGCAGCGCGGACCAGGGACGGCAATCGATCCTCAGCGCCTGCTCATCGACGGTGGGCAGCCGCGGCCGGCCGCGGCGACGCTGGAACAGCTTCGCCTGTCGACCCTCGAACGCTTGGCCTCGACGTCCACCCTGCTGCAGATGCGTCCGTAGTCGGCGCCGAGCGAGAAGCGTGTCGTCGGCGCGTCGGTCGCTCTAGTCCGGCTCCTCGTCGTTGGTGACGGGAAGCCGGACCGACACCGCGAGGCCCCCCAGGCTGCTGGGCTGGAAGGCGATCGAACCGTTGAGATCCTTCACCACCGCCACGATGATGCTCATGCCCAGGCCCGAGCCGCCCGATTCTCGGGAACGGGACTTGTCGAACCTCATGAATCCCTGCGGGCCGCGCTCGTACGCGGCCTCGGGGAGCCCCGGACCCCCGTCTTCGATCCAGAGTTCGATGACGTCGCCGAGCTCGTGCAGCACCACCTTCACCGGGGCGGTGGCCGGGGTGTGGCGGCGGATATTGGAGAAGAGATTCTGCAGGAGGCGATCGACACGACTCCTCGCCGCCACAATCGTCACTCCGGGATCGATCTCGGCCAGGATGACCCGATCCGGTTCCAGGGCGCGGAAATCGTCGAGGTGCACGCCGAGGATGCTGCTCACGTCGATGCGCTCGTCGTGCGTCACGTGTTGCTCGCCCAGCTCCGTGAGCAGCAGCAGGTCGCTGATGAGCCGTTCCATCCGGTGCACCTCTTCGCTCATCCGACTCATGGCGCGCTGTTGCACCTCGATCGAAGGCACCCGGTCGTTTCGAAGCAGCTCGGTGTAGCCGCGGATCACCGTGAGTGGCGTGCGCAGCTCGTGCGAGGCGTCGCCCAGGAATTGCTGCATGCGCTGGGAGATGTTCCGCTCGAGTACCACGGCGTCGTTGAGCGTGCCCACCATCCGCCCGAGCGCGCTCGAGAGCTGATCGACGTCGGAGCGGCCGCTGCTCTCGGGCAACTCCACGTTCTCCTGTTTGTCCGCGATGTCGTTGGCCAGCCCGATGAGCTCTTCGATCTTCTTGGTGTCGCGGCGGATGACGACGCGCACGGCGACGCCCAGCACGAGATCGGCGAGCGCGGTGAAAAGCAGAAGACGAAGGATGAGGCTGTGCGTTGAATTACGGACGTCGGCCGACGAGACGGCGATCAATAGGTAGTCGCCGTCGGCCAGCGGCACGGTGCGAAAGCGGATGCCGCCGCCCAGGGTCGATGATTCGATGGCGTGCGCTGAGTTGGCGATCAGCTTGGCCCGCGGCAACCGGTCGATATTGAAGGTCGCGAGCGAGAGTTGCGAGATCGATCCGTTGTCGACGAAGTCCACGATGGCGTTGATGTTGTTCTGGTGCACCGCGAGCAGCGCCGCGCCGATGGCGTTGCTGCTGGGGCCTTTGGTGCGCTGGACGATCTCGTTGAGGTTGTGGTCCAGGATCGAAAGCTGCGAGTTCTTGGTGGCGATGACGGCGTAGCCGCCGATCAAGAGCGAAATCAGAGTTGTGGCGACAATCAACACCAGGGTGAACCTGGTCCTCAGCCTCACAAGCGACTCGTCGAGTCCACGATTCGATAGCCGACACCGCGGACAGTTGTTATTCCCTCGAAGCCATCTCGATGGAGCTTGCGCCGCAGGTAGGAGATATAGGTGTCGACGATCGAGGTGTTCGATTCGAAATCGATTCCCCAGACGTCGTCGAGTATCTGCGACTTGGTGACCACCCGATTCTGATTGGTCATCAAGTACTCGAGGAGCCGGAACTCGGTCGGCGACAGCTCGACCAGGGTGTCGTTGACGAACACCTCGTGCTGGGTCTCGTCCAAGGTCACCGGCCCGCAGGTGATGACGGCGTCGGTGTCCAGGAACTGGGTCCGTCGAAGGATCGCGTTGACGCGCAGCAGCAACTCCTCGAGGCCGAAGGGCTTGGTCACGTAGTCGTCGGCGCCCAGGCGCAGGCCCTGCGTGACGTCATTGCGGTCGCCTCGGGCACTCAGCATCAGGGCCGGCGTCCTATTACCCTTGTCGCGGATCTGGGCCAGGAGCTCAAATCCGTTGAGAAACGGCATGTTGACGTCCAAAATGAGCAGGTCGGGCTTGGCGCCGCGCAGCATCACCAGCGCCGATTCGCCGTCTTTGGCCGACATCGTGTCGAATCCGGCGATCGACAGTGCGTCACAGAGCAGGTCACGAACGCCTTCTTCGTCGTCGACGACAAAAATGAGGGACTTGTTCGCTGGAGCCACGTTCTAAGGGTATCGGGGCCAAGAACGCGTGTCGAAGGAACCATACAGTTAACATGCGAACCACTGGTCATTCACAGAGTTCTCACAGCCAAAGCCCGTAGTTTTACTACAGCGGTCCAATCGACCGAGAAGTTACGCAACGAGAAAGCCCCATGAAAAGCAGGATCATTCGAAGCCTGGTCGCCGGTTTGGTGACCTTGGGCCTGTTCGCCGCCACGGCCAGCGTCGCCGGGGCCGCCAACGGCACGTACAAACGCGAGCTCGCCACGTACGAACTTGCGATCAAGAACTACCGCGCCGAGGTTCAGGCGATCGACCTGACCTTCCAGATCGCCATTCAGAGCGCCACAAACAGCTACAAGCTCGCCCTAAAGGCGCCCCCGTCGACCCAGAAGACGGTCGTGGCCGCCGCCGAGGCGAGGTACCAGAGCGCGCTCGCGGCCGCGACCACCCAAGCCCAGAAGTTCGCGGCTCGCGCGGCGTTCGCCGAAGCCGTGGCCGCCGCGTGGCAGAACTACGGAAGGGCGCTGAACTCGGCCAACACCGCCGCCATGAGCGCCGCGTTGACCGCCTTCAACACCGCGGTGACGAACGCCGTGCTCGCCCAGCAGAACGCGATCACCGCGCTCGGCCCCCAGCCCGTCCCGCCGACCAAGTAACCGAATAACAACTTTTCAACACGGCGATTGTCTCGTTGCTACGGTCCGAACGAGGACGTCAGTGCAGTTCATTCGTGAAGTGGCCGATTTTCTTTGGTCTCTGAGACCTCAACGGGCGTACGACTTTGCGGCGACGAACTTTGTACACATTTGATCTGCACTGCACTTTCACATGGATTTCACAGAATCAGGGGTGAGACTTTGAGGGTTCGGGATCATCTTGAACGAAGGTTATGAAGGGATTTGGTATGAACAAGATCAAGACGAAAGTAGTAGGACGTCTAACTGCTGCGACGGCCATCAGCATTGGCCTTGCCGCGAGCGCAGTGAGCGTCGCCTCAGCGTCCGAGCATGGTTCACGCCTCTCGAATCATGATGGCTTCGCCAAGAAGGCCAACTGGTCTGACGGTACTGTCGGCGTCGTAACCACGGTATCCGCCACGTCAGTCACGATTACGGGCCACGACGGCACGCCGTCCACGTTCGCTATCACCACGGCCACCACCTTCACCGAAGGCTCGACCACGGTGTTGGCCTCGGCCCTCGTCGTCGGCAGTCACGTCGACATCCAGGTGTCGACCACTACCCCCGGCACCGCCGCGAGCATCAACATCAAGGCGAACTGCCCGATCCGGTTGGGTGGCCTCGTTACGGCCGTCACACCGACGTCGGTCACGGTGACGGGCCATGACGGCACGTCAACGACGTACACCATCACTACGACCACCGCCTTCACCGAAGGCTCGACCACGGTGTTGGCTTCGGCCCTCGTCGTCGGCAGTCACGTCGACATCCAGGTGTCGTCGTCGGCCCTCACCACGGCCACCAGCATCGACATCAAGGCCCCCGAGCAGCACATGATGAGGTTGGGCGGCGCCGTGACGGCCGTCACGCCGACGTCGGTGACGGTGACCGGTTGGAATGGCACGTCAACGACGTACACCATCACCACGACCACCACCTTCAGTGAGGGTTCGACCACGGTGCTGGCCTCGGCTCTCGTCGTGGGTGACCACGTCGACATCCAGGTGTCGTCCACCGCTCCGACCACGGCCACCAGCATCGAGATCGCCTTGGCCCGCGTGAGCGGCAAGGTGACCGCCGTGAGTGGTGACGACATCACCGTCACCGATCACCACGGCAACGTGAGCACGATCGTGGTCAGCACCACGACCACGTACACCAATGGTGGCGCCACGGCCGCGTTGACCGACGTCACCGTGGGAGTCTTCGTGAGCGCCCAAGGGACCATTGGCGCCACGCCGACCACGCTCGACGCAACCAGCGTGAGCATTGGCAGCAACTGTGGTTCATCGGGCGGTGCTCACATCGCCACGGGTCACCTGAACGTCGACTCGCGAAGCTTCGGTGGAGGCCAGGGCAACCACGGCCACGGCTTCGGCTTCGGCGGACGGGGATCGCACAGCCACGGGAACTTCCGTAGGTAATCGGTTCACCCCGTAGTACAACGAACGGCCAGCTGCTCCGCGCTTCGATTCCTGAATCGCGAGGCAGCTGGTCTCGTCGTTTCCGCGTCCCTTTCAGCGGCTGCATTGGAGAGGACGTGGCGCTCAATGAACTCGGCCAACGCGCGACACGAGCACGAGGGACCTAGGGTTGGACGTGTTAGCGCGAGAAAAACACCGCGAGAAGTGACCTAAGGGCCGACTAGAGGACATTCATGTGTTTTTCCCCAACGGGTGATCTGGTCGGAGGAACCGTCGTCGTCGCGATCGGCGTGGACGCCTGTCTTCACGTGAGGGGCCGGCCCGAATATCTCGCTATCGCCGCGTTACCCGTCGTGCTCGGACTGCATCAGATCGACGAGACGTTCGTCTGGTGGTGGCTTCAGGGCCACCTTTCGGCGGGCGTCGGCCACGTGGCCATGTGGATCTACCTGCTCTTCGCGCTGGTCGTGCTGCCCACCTTGGTGCCGGCGGTGTTCCTCTTGGTAGAACCGAAATACCGTCGATGGCGCACGGTCCCGTTCCTGGCGCTGGGTGTCTTCGTGTCGGCCGTGCTGTTAGAAGCCATGCTGGCGGGTCATCCGCGCGCCACCCTCGGTACGTACCACTTGGCCTATTCCATCGGGCTGCGCCACGGCATCTTTTTCATCGGCCTCTATATCGTCGCGACGTGCGGGCCGCTCCTGGTGTCGGGATTTCCTTCGGTCGTGTGGTTCGGCGTGGCCAACCTCGTGGCGGTGATTGTGCTGGCGCTGCTGTGCGCGAGTGGATTCACGTCGTTGTGGTGTTTCTACGCCGCGCTGGTGAGCGGCGCGATCGCGCTGCACCTGCGCTACGCCAAGCCCCAGCGAAGGGCGCTTCGCAGCAGGATCGGCATTCTTCGCTGAGAGGCGCGCGTCGTCCTCTTCGGTGACGTGTCGCCGCCGCCATGTTCCGAGGGTCCTGGCCGCAGAATGCCGTGCGTTTGCCGTACCGAGAGGCATTTGGCATTTTGGGACATCAAAAGGGTGCTGGTAAGGTTTTTTGGTTACGTGGCCGCAATGACGCGGTCCGGTGAAGGAGAAAAATGAAGGTTCTGGTACTCGGCGGCGACGGATTCTGTGGCTGGCCCACCTCACTGCACCTCTCCGACGCCGGTCACGACGTGACCATCGTCGACAATCTCAGCCGACGCGAAATCGACGTGGAACTCGAGGTGGAATCACTCACTCCCATCCGCCCGATCGGCGAGCGCATACGCGTGTGGAAGGAGTTGACCGGCAAGCAGATCGACTTCGTCAACCTGGACCTCGCCCAGGAGTACGAACGCTTCGAGGCGCTGCTGCGTGAGACGAGTCCCGACGCCATCGTCCACTTCGGCGAGCAGCGGGCCGCGCCCTATTCGATGCGCAACACCGCCGCCAAGCGCTACACCGTCGACAACAACGTGCGAGCGACCCACAACGTGCTGGTGGCCATCGTGGCCAGCGGGCTCGACATCGCGCTGGTGCACCTCGGCACCATGGGGGTCTACGGCTACGGCTGGTCCGGCTCGGCGCCTATCCCCGAGGGTTACCTCACCGTCAAGGTGCCGACGCCCGACGGCGACATCGAACGCGAGATCCTCCACCCCGCCAACGCCGGGTCCGTCTATCACCTCACCAAGACCCTCGACCAGTTGTTGTTCGCGTTCTACGCGCTCAACGACCAGTTGCGCATCACCGACCTGCACCAGGGCATCGTGTGGGGGACCCAAACCCCTCAGACGCTGCTGGACGAACGCCTCATCAACCGGTTCGACTACGACGGCGACTACGGCACGGTGCTCAACCGGTTCTTGATGCAGGCGGCCATCGGCCACCCGCTGACCGTGCACGGCACTGGCGGGCAGACCCGCGCCTTCATCCATATCCGTGACACGGTGCGCTGCGTGCAGATCGCGCTCGAGAACCCGCCCAAGCGCGGCGACAAGGTCAAAGTCTTCAACCAGGTCACCGAGACCTACCGTGTGCGCGACCTCGCCGAACTGCTGGCCAAGCTGACCGACGCGACGATCGCCAACCTGCCTAATCCTCGCCGCGAGGCCGTCGAGAACGAGCTCAACGTGAGCCGCGACAAGTTCCTCTCCTTGGGGCTCAACCCGACGTTGCTCTCCGAGGGGCTCTTGGAGGAGGCTCGCGACATCGCGTTCAAGTACCGCGACCGCGCCGACACCACCAAGATCATCGCGCGCTCGGTGTGGCGCGAGGGCATGGAGACCTCCCCGGACCTGGTGGACAACTAGATCCGACGCCGAGGCGCCGCCGCCCGCGGTGGTCCGAAAAGCCGGATATCGCGGGGATGGCGTGTGAGAATTTGTCCGTGGCCTCCATCTACGAATACGTGCGTCATCCGCGTTCGGCCGAGCTCCGACTCCAAGGGCCCGTAAAGACCAAGGACTTGCGCCGCGTCAACAGCGACAAACTGATGGTTCGGATCAACGCCAAGTTCGGGCTCAAGATCACCCTCGTCGTGGGCACCATGTGGTGCGCGTACGTCTTCACGATCATCGCCCTCTTCGCCCTGCCGTCGGCGATCAAGCAGGGGACGTACTTCGTTGTCGTATGGCTCTCCAGCAGCTTCCTGCAGCTGGTGCTGCTGCCGATCATCATCGTGGGTCAGAACATCCAGGCCGCCGCCGCGGACAAGCGCTCCGAGGAGACCTACAAGGACGCCGAAGCCGTGCTGAAGGAGTCCGAGGAGATCCAGAACCACCTGCTGGCCCAGGACAAGGCCATCTCGGACATCCTGGAGCGTATGGAAGTGCTGATGGCCAAGGTGGAACCCAAGAGCCTTTGACGCCAGGGCCCGGGGACACTCGCGAATGCGATAGTTGGGCGTGCACGTTTACCCTGCCATCGCCTGGCTCTGGTCCGCGGGCACCACGACGACCCTGTCCTCGGTGCATAACGGCGCGGCGTTACCAGCGGCTCGCGTGGTCGTCGTCCTGGTGCCGCTCGTCCTGCTCACCGGACTCTGGTGGGTGACCAAGCACCGCGGCCGATGACGCCGGTGATCGCCACGGGGTCGACCTAGGAGCGCAGGAGGTCCTTGGCGATGGCCACCACCTGCATCTCGTCGGTCCCGGCGTAGATGCGCAGCACCCGCGCATCGCGGCTCAGCTGTTCGACGCGGTACTCGGCGATGTAGCCGTTGCCGCCAAATATTTGGATGGCGTCGTCGGCCACCGAGCAGGCCGCCTGGGCGCAGTAGAGCTTCATCGCCGAGGCCTCGGCGAAGGTCGTCGTCGCGCCGTCCCTCGTGCGCTCGATGTGCGCGAAGACCATGTTGCGCACGTTGACGCGCGCCACCTCCATCTGCGCGAGCTTCAGTTGGATGAGTTGGAAGTCGGCGATGGGCTTGTTCCAGAGCGTGCGGGCCTTGGCGTAGTCGATGCTCAGACGCAGGCACTCCTCGATGACGCCCAGCGACATTGCGGCCACCCCGGCTCGCTCGGCGACGAAGTTGTCCCGCGCGCTCTCTCGCCCGCCGCCCCGGATCTCCTCGCTTTCGCCGAGCAGACGGTCCCGGCCGGCGTGCACGTCGGCGAGGAACACGTCCCCGGTGGGCGAGGCGTGCTGGCCCATCTTGCGCATGGGCGTGGCCTGCTCGAGGCCGGGCATGCCCCGGTCGAGCACGAAGGTGAGGACCTTACGCTGACGCACGTCGGCGCCGCTGCCGTCGTCGAGTTTGGCGTAGAGCACGATGGTGTCGGCGTAGGGCCCGTTGGTGATCCAGGTCTTCTGGCCGTTGAGCACGTAGTCGTCGCCGTCGCGCACTGCGCTGGTGCGCATGCCGCCGAGGGCGTCGGAGCCCGAGTCGGGTTCCGTGATGGCCCACGCGCCGATCTTGTCGAGGGTCATCAGGTCCAGGCTCCAGCGTCTCATCTGCTCGGGCGTGCCCAACTTGTTGATGGTGCCCGCGGCCAGGCCCGTGGACACGCCCAAGGACGTCACGAGACCGGGGCTCACCCTGCAGAGCTCGATGGTCGAGATCAGCTGGGCCGACGGATCGACGCCGCGCCGCTCGCGCGGTCCCCCTTCGCCCGCCACCTTGCGCTCGAGCTGGCCTTCGAAGCTCTCCCGGGCCATCTCCTTGAGCCCGAAGACGTCGTAGAGCCGGCGCATGATGTCGTAGGGCGCGACACCCCCGTGCTCGATGTCGTCGAGGTGGGGGCGGACCTCTTCGTCCACGAAGCGACGCACCGCGGCGGCGATGGCCTGGTGCTCCGGCGACCACTCGTACATCTAGGTTCCTGCCCTCTTGAGCGTGTTGCGATCGGTGTGCATGATCACGCTCTGGCTCGTGCGGTGCTCGACGACGATGGTCTCGTCGTAGGAATAGCTGTCCGCGGACACGGTCACGGTCACTTCGAAGCGCGAAGTGCGCGCGACTTCGTCGAGGTAGGTGCTCGACAGGATGCCGTAGGTGTTGGAGCCGTGCATCGCCTCGAGCCGGAACGACGTGGCGTCGGGATCGACGGTGGCGCCGGCGATGAGCGTGACGGCCAGGGGAGAGGTGAAACATCGCATCACCTGGGAGCTGGTGGCGTCCCACATCCAGTACCCGACCTCCTGATGGAAGGGTCCTTCGTCGCCCTCGCGCCACACGCTCGTGCGGTAGTCGAGTCCGTAGAGCGAATGGCCGACGTTCTCCACGGGGCCGAAGGGAGCGAACGTCGTCGCCTCGCGAAACGCCGTCTCGGCGATCTTGCCGCTGTCGTTGTGGAACGAGACGTCCAGGCCGCTGAATCCTGACTCCCACGAACCGATCAGTCCGGCCAGGGGGCCCCACGGTTCATTGGCCACGGCGGGCGTTCCATTGGTGCGGTCTCGCACGTCGTTTCATTTCAGGTGTTGGCCAATGGTGGTCCGGCCAGGCGGTCGATGAGCGTCGAGGTCCATCGCATCTGGTCCAGGGTCATCAGCGCCGGCGCTAGGCCCAGCCACGGGTTGGCGTGGGACTGGCCGATGTAGAGCGCGAGCAAGAGCAGTTCGGTCAGCACGCGCCAGAGGGGTGATCGTCCCGCGAGACGACGGGTCACCTGGGCGCTCACCACCAACACGTTGACGCCCGGCACTATCGCTTCGATGCTCCAGTGGCCCTGGAGCTCGCGCGCGGCCAAGCTGAAACAGAGCGAACCGACCAACAAGAGGCCGATGCCGATGTTCAGGGCGAGGGTGGCGAACCAAAGTGGGGCCGGGTGGGCCGTGCCCGGCCAGTGCGCGAGGATGTTCACCACCAGTCCCAAGCCGGCGAACAAGGCGACGATGCCGTAGCGCACCAGTCGATGCAGGGTCGCGATGAGCGTCAACGAGGCGACAATCGAAGGCGTAACGACCGCGGCGGCGTAGGGCCGGGTCTCCGGTGACCAGCCCGTTCCGCTCCAGAACCGCCACTGTCGCTCTCCGCCCGGATCGGGATACCAGCCGGACGGTGCGGTGCTGGGCGCTGCGAGACTCACCTCTCTAGCCTGCCATAGAAATAAGGAAGTCGACCGAGGCCGAGCTCGCCGCGCCTCGCTCGCGAAGGGTGGCGCAGCGCCGGCGCTCGGATGCTCGCTGGTCGCTGCCCTCGAGGACTATGGGCTGAAGGAGAGGACGGTACTCGCGGCGACGGCGGCGCAGACCTTGACGCCGCAGGCGGCGTCGATCAGTGGTGACGGTACGTATTTGAGCGCGACGGTGGTGGCCCGCAGCCCTTTGAGCGTTGCCAGCCACGGTCCCTGCGACGGGGTTGTGCCCGCCACCACGCACCGGGACAGTCGGGCGCAGGCCAGCGAACTGGCGGTGTTGGCCAGCGCGGCACTGCGCCATACCCGACCAAAGGTGGTGGTCCGTGCCACCAGCGACGACGTCGACGTGTTCACGAGGGCGACGCAGTTGAGTTTCTCGCAGGTGAGCGACGTGAGCGTCCACCAGGTCGGAGGAACCGTCCGGGCCGTCCACGTCATACCTCCGTCATGGGTCGCCTCGAGGATCACGTGGTGGCTCGAGGTAGCGGCCGCCACCAGGCAATTGAGCTCGTCGGTGCACGACAGGGCCGTGACGGCGTCGCCGACCGTCCAGGTGAGGGGCGTGGGTACGGACCAGGTGGTCGCGGCGTCACTCGTGAAGGCGAGACGCGAACTGCCGGTGATGCCGGTCGTATCCACCACCGCGCATGTGGCGTCGGCGAAGCAGTCAATGGTACTCACCCCTCGCCCGGCGTGCGGTGCCGTCGCGACGATCAACGATTCGCTGCGTTGCAGGTAGCTCCAGATCGAATCGAGCGAGGACTGCGTGCCGCCGACGAGGCAGCCGTCGGACCAACAGGAGGCTGAGGTGATGGACTGGGACAGCGTGTCGGGGGTCGTCAGCGCGCTCCAGGTGCCGTTCGCGTGGCGGACCTCGACGACCGACGACGGTGCCGCGCTCGAGTCGTCGCCGCCCGCCGCGATGCAGGAGCCTGACGTCGTGCACGCCACGTTCGCCAGTGGGACGTCGATGCTCGATGACGGGGTGCCGATGACGTGGGGTGTCGCGACGCGCGCGGTGCCGCAGCTGGCCAAGACCACGGCGCACGTGCCGGCCACCATCAGGGTGCGCCACCCTCTCGTGACGCTGGCTGCAGCACGGCTCATGACGTTTCCGGTCCCCTTTCGGCACGTGCCGCGCCGTTGATAGTACTAATCACGCGTCAACGCACGGGGTTCGACGTCGTGGCGTCGAGTTCGTCCTGGCGTCAGCCAGCCGCTCGAACCGCAGCGCCCAAGACCGCGAGCCCGTCGGCCAGTTGCTCGTCGCTGATCACCAGAGGCGGCAGCAGGCGGATCACGTTGCCGTAGGTGCCGCAGGCGAGCACCACGACGCCGTTCTGGTTGCAGTAGCTGACGATGGCCTTGGCGGCCGCCGCGTTGGGCGACTTGGTGCCCGGCTGGGTCAACTCCATGGCGATCATCGCGCCGCGACCGCGGACGTCGCCGATGATGGCCACGTCCTGTTGAAGGCTGTGCAATGCGCTCAGCAGGGTGTCACCGATCTCGCGGGCGCGCGCGACGAGATTGCGGTCGCGCAGGGTCTTGATGGTGGCGATCGCGGCGGCCGCGGCGACGGGGTTCCCGCCGTAGGTGCCGCCGAGGCCCCCCTCGTGCACCGCGTTCATCAGTTCGGCCCGTCCCGTGAGTCCGGCCAGTGGCATGCCACCCGCCAGCCCCTTGGCGGTCGTCACGAGGTCGGGGATGACGCCTTCGTGGTCCACGGCGAACCAGTCGCCGGTGCGGCAGAAGCCGCTCTGGATCTCGTCGGCGATGAAGACGACGCCGTTCGCCGTGGTCCACTCCGAGAGCGCGGGAAGGAATCCGTCGGCCGGCACGATGAATCCGCCTTCGCCCTGGATCGGTTCGATAAGCAGGGCCGCGACATTGTGGGCTCCGACCTGCGTCTCGATCTCCTTGATCGCGAGCGCCGCCGCCTCCGCGCCGGTGAGGCCATCCTGGAAGGGATAGCTCATGGGCACGCGATAGATCTCGGGCGCGAAGGGTCCGAAGCGGTCCTTGTACGGCATGTTCTTCGCGGTGAGCGCCATCGTCAAATTGGTCCGGCCGTGATACGCGTGATCGAAGACCACGATGGCCTGGCGGCCCGTGGCGAGTCGCGCGACCTTCACGGCGTTCTCCACGGCCTCGGAGCCGGAGTTGAAGAGCGCCGACGTCTTGGCGTGTGAGCCCGGGGTCAGCGCGGCGAGCTCCTCGCACACCTCGACGTAACTCTCGTAGGGCGTGACCATGAAGCAGGTGTGGGTGAAGGCCGCCACTTGCGCGCTGACCGCGTCGACGAGCTCGGGTACCGCGTGGCCGATCGTCGTCACGGCGATGCCCGATCCCAGGTCCAGGATGCGGTTGCCGTCGACGTCGACCAGGATGGCGCCCTCGGCCCGTTCGATGTAGATGGGGAAGCCCGTCGTGAGTCCCGCGCTCACCGCGGCCTTGCGTCGCTCGTGCAAGGCGCGTGAGTTGGGACCGGGCAGCTCGGTGATCACTTTGCGCTCCGTACCGACTTCAGATTGGATTGAAGAAACCATGAGGACTCCTTAGGTGCGCGGTCCAACGATTGCCAGACAGGACCAGATTAGTTCTACGCGGTGTCATACTCCAGAGCGCAGAGACGGGTGACCGAAGTCACCCGTCTCTGGTTGGCGGAGGAGGTGGGATTTGAACCCACG
Organism: uncultured Acidimicrobiaceae bacterium; assembly: GCA_963827115.1. Classification (GTDB taxonomy): domain Bacteria; phylum Actinomycetota; class Acidimicrobiia; order Acidimicrobiales; family RAAP-2; genus RAAP-2. Next base: position 24,796 of record CAWGZS010000001.1, read on the forward strand.
GTGCCCGGAGACACAGCAGTTTTCGAGACTGCCCGATTCGGCCGCTCTCGCACCCCTCCGTCGACCAGCCTACAACGATGATGGCCAGCGCCCATGGGGCGGCCTTCGTCGAGCGCCCTGGGTGTGAGAGTGTGAACCGATATGAATCGTGAAGACATCGGACCAATGCGTCATGGTTGAGTCGCCCGACGACGAGACCTTCATGCGCGCGGCGCTGGAAGCGGCGAAGCAGGCGTCGGCGCATGACGACGTGCCGGTGGGCTGCGTGCTCGTCGAGAATGGCGTGATCATCGCCGTGGGCGAGAACCGACGTGAGATCGACCAGGACCCCACGGCCCACGCCGAGGTCGTGGCCCTGCGACGAGCCGCAGCCGAACGGGCCACGTGGCGCATGGACGGCGTGAGCGCGTTCGTGACCCTCGAACCCTGTGTCATGTGCGCGGGAGCCTTGCTGAATGCTCGCGTGTCGCGCGTCGTGATCGGCGCCATGGATGAGAAGGCCGGCGCCGTGGGCTCGCGATACAACCTGCTTGTCGATCCTCGATTGCTGCACGAGGCCGACGTGACGTACGAGGTCTTGGCGCTCGACTCCGCGATCCTCCTCGGTGACTTCTTTTCACGACGTCGAGGATCGTGATACGACCAGAGCGACGTGGTGGCCGCGGACGCACCAAGGTTGACGTGAGAACGTAGGGAGAGTGGTGCGTCGGTGACGACAACGTGACGTTCCTTCATCTCATCATCGGGTGCCCCTATGACGGTGAGTGAAAATGTCAGGGTTTACCCCGATGGTCAACGCCGCGCGATTCATTTACTCTTTGCAGGAGTCGCTCGGACACGAAAGTAAGTGGAGGTCGAGATGTCGACAGCGTTGTTGGATGAATCGTCCCGAGTGAATTCCTCGGACGGCCCTTGGGCCGTCGAGACGCACGGGTTGACCAAGCGCTTCGGCGACAATACGGCCGTCAACGACGTGGAGTTGCTCGTTCCCCGGGGCTGCGCCTTCGGGTACCTCGGTCCCAATGGTGCGGGTAAGACCACGCTCATCCGGGTGTTGCTCGGCCTGACGCACGCGGACGCTGGCACCATGTCACTGCTCGGCGTACCGGTTCCGCGGCAGAGGGACATCGCGCTCGCCCGCGTCGGGGCCATCGTGGACGAACCTCGGTTCCATGGTCACTTGACCGGCCGACAGAACCTTCAAATCCTCGCCGCGGCTCGCGAGCGCGCGGCGAGGGACCGGATCGATTCGTCGTTGGATCGAGTGGGCATGACGCACCGCGCGAACGATCGCGTGTCGAAGTACTCGATGGGCATGCGCCAGCGGCTGGGGGTGGCCGCCTGCCTGCTCGGTGATCCGCAGCTCTTGATCCTGGACGAGCCCATGAACGGGCTCGACCCGGCCGGCATGCACGAGATGCGTGACATGATCAAGTCGCTGGTTGCGGAAGGTCGCACGGTGATGCTCTCCTCGCACCTCCTGGACGAGGTCGAGCGAACCTGCGACGCGGTCGCCATCGTGGACAACGGCAAGGTCATCCGTCAGGGTCCGATTGCGGAACTCTTGGCCGGCGCGGCGATGGAGGTTCACGTGGGGTGTTCGTCGCCGGACGGCGCTCGAACCATTCTGGCCACGACGGCGCTGGGAGAGAAGATCGACGTCGAGGAGTCCGGGCTGTCGATCCACCTTCCTTCGGGCACCGGACGCGACGCCATCGCTGAGATCAACCGGCTTTTGGTCGAGGGTGGCATCGCGGTGTACCGACTCGAGGAGATCCAGGTGTCGCTCGAATCGTGGTTCCTGCAAGTGACGAGCCGTCTAGGAGACTCAGCATGACGACCGTTCCGGCCACCGCAGCGCCGACCGATCGGATGTCGGCGAACAGGGTCTCGCGCGACCGACGAGGCTCGTGGATTCCCACGGGATCCATGATCGGCACCCGGATCATGGAACTGCGAAAGCGCCGAGGCCTCATGGCCGCCCTGATCGTCGTGAACATCGGCGTGCCCACCATCTTCCTCCTGGTTCGATTGATCGCGCACGCCGTGGCGCCGAAGTCCTACGGACCGGCCGGAGGGTACGACATCTTCACCGCGCTCGTGGCCGGCGTCATGTACGTTTTCGGCTTCATCATTGCCGCGACCCTGGGCTGCACCGCGGGATCGGTCGACCTCACCGAAGGCATGTTCCGCCATCTGGTGATCACCGGGCGTTCGCGCCTCGCGCTCTACTTCGCACGCATCCCCGCGGGGCTGGCGATCATCGTGCCCATGGTGGCGGTCGGCTTCACGATCGTCTGCGCGGTGTGCGTCTTCGCCGCGCCCACCAAGCTGGTCTACGACGGCATCAACGTGCCCCCGGGACTCTCCCTGACCAGCCTCGAGAGTTGGGCGGCCCAACATTCCAAGGAGGTGGACTGCGGCTTTAATTTCAACGGACCGGTAGGCATCAGCATTCCGTGCTACGTCAACCAGCATGGCAAGGTCGTCATACCTCCCGGGACTCCTGGCTTCACCCACATCTCTACGACGAAACTGAAGGCGGAGGCCGTCGCGATCGCCAAGCAGGACTACGCGAATTACTCGAGCACCTTCCTGTATCCGTCAGATTTGCTCATGATAAAAACCGGTTTGTGGATCGAACTCGAGGCGATCATCGGCTTCGTGGTGGGTCTCGGCCTGGCCTCGTTGATGGGCCAACGAACCGTCTCGGTGGTGCTCATGATCGTGCTCGAGCTCATCCTCACGCCGCTCTTTTCCCATGCGGCGATTCCACACCTGATCAACGCGCAGAGGGGATTGGTTGGTCTCGCCACGGCTCATCTGGAACCCGGAGGGCTGCCCCAGGTGTTCGGAGGCGGCGGAGGTGGTGGCGGGGGTGGTGTGGCACACCTAGTCCCCGAGAGCACGACCGTCGCGGTCGTGGTGATCATTGCCTGGCTGGTGGGCTGGACGGCGCTCGGTGCGTGGCGGATGTCGAGGCGGGACGCCTGAGCCAAGCCGTGTGGACGTCCGGCGCCGTTCGACGAACGCCCGCCGCACCGTATCGGCGGAGGAGGTGGGATTTGAACCCACGGAAGGTTTCCCCTCACACGATTTCCAATCGTGCCGATTCGGCCGCTCTCGCACTCCTCCATGGGCATTCAAGAGAGAATTGAATACCGGCTAGCAAGGCTACTTGAGCCGCGGTAGGCGAAGGCGCGGTAGCCTTTTTCTGCCGAGGTCGAAAGCGGCGGCCGGGTCCCGTGCGACGGCCGTTCGTGAATCGAGTCAGGGGTGGAAGCCAGCAGCTCTCAGCGAATCGTGTCGGGTGCCACGGATCGCCTGACCGCCGCTTTGGACCTCGGCACCATACAGGGCACCGTTAGCATGCGTGCATGGCTGACGCGTCCCCCACCCCGACGTCCATCGACGGCGTGACGGCGCTGTATCGACGATTCCGCCCGGGACGATTCGCCGAAATTCGCGGCCAGGACCACGTCGTGCGCGCCCTGCAGGGTGCGGTCAAGAACGACCGGGTCGTGCACGCCTACCTCTTCTCGGGACCCCGCGGCACCGGCAAGACCACCACCGCGCGCATCCTCGCCAAGGCCCTCAACTGCGAACATCCGGTCGAAGGTGACGCGTGCGACGAGTGCGCCAGCTGCGTGGCGATCACCAAGGGCGCGTCGCTGGACGTGGTCGAACTCGACGCCGCGTCGAACAACGGCGTCGACGACATCCGTGAGATAACGGCGGGGGCGTGGCACGGTACGCCGGGCAGTTGGAAGGTCTACATCTTCGACGAGGTACACCAGCTGTCCAAGGCGGCCTCGGCGGCGCTCCTCAAGACCCTCGAGGAGCCGCCCCAGCACGTGGTGTTCGTGCTGGCGACCACGGAACCGCACAAGGTGATGCCCACCATTCGTTCGCGCACGCAACACCTCGAGTTCCGCCTCATCGGTGGCGACACGCTGAGCTCCCTGTTGCACGACATCAGAGGGGCGGCCGGCCTGAGTGCGGACGACTCGCTCATCGACGCGGCGGTCCGTCTGGGGCGGGGTTCGGCCCGCGACGCGCTGAGCGCCCTCGATCAATTGATGGCGACGGGATCGCTGAGCGAGTCCCAGCCCGAGTTCGACGGTCTCTTCCACTCGCTGGTCAGCCTCGACGCCGTCGAGGCGCTGCGATCGCTGGCGCTGCTGACGCGCGAAGGCTGGGACCCGGAACAATTGGCCGAAAGCTTTGCCGCGGAGGTGCGCCAGGTCTTCTTGTTGCAGGTGGCGCCGGAGGTGGCCGACGCCGTCGACGTGGACCGCGAGCGCCTGGATGCGTGGGGAACGCAGTTGGGCCTCGCGCGCACCGTACGAATACTGGAGACCTTTGGGTTGGCCATGCGCGAGATGAAGAGTGCCCCCGAGAAGACCGTTGTGCTCGAGGTCGCTCTCGTGCGCCTCATCAAGCCGGATCTGGACCACTCCATCGAAGCGCTCGACGAACGGTTGACCAGGCTCGAGCGAGACGGCCTGCGCGTGGCCGCCGCACCGCCCGTGATGCCCGCGCCGGTCCTTCGTCCCATCGGTTCATCGACACCGACGCCGCCGCCGTCGCCGCCCGAGGTCGCGAGCGAGCCAAGTCCAGATCCCGCGCCGGTGGCCTCCGTGTCGAAGGGTGACGAGTCGCTTACCTTGGAAGACGTCCGTGACCGGTTCGAGAAGCGCGTGGTGCCGCGCACGCCGCGCTCGGCGCAGCTGCTGTTGAAAGACGCGCAAGTCCGCTCGCTCGATGGTCATCGCCTCACCATCTCTCTGCCTAATGACGAGATGCGAAAGAACACGGAGTACATCGCGCCCGGACTTCGCAGTGCGATGGACCACGAGTTCAAAGTGACGCTCCACATCGAGTGGATCGTCGACGCGTCGCTTCCTCACACCCAGTCTCCCCAACCATCGCGCCGGTCCGTGGCTGAACCGACCGTGGACGAAGCCGACGACGGCGACGACGGCGACGAGTCGACGGTGGTCGTCGACTCCATGGCCGGGCACCTCATCAACGAGATGTTCCCCGGCGCCGAGGAGGTCTCGTGAGTTACCCCCCTCCTCTGCAGTCGGTCGTTGATGAACTAGGTCGATTCCCCGGAGTCGGACCCAAGTCGGCCCAACGCATCGCGTTCTGGCTGATGCGCCAACCGAGCGAGGACGTGGCCCGGCTCGCCCAGGCACTCGACGAGATGAAGACCAAGCTCTCGTTCTGCGAGCGATGCTGCAACATCGCCGAGACCGGGGGACTGTGTCTTATCTGCGCCGACACTCGGCGAGATCAGAGTGTCATCTGTGTGGTGGAGAATCCCCCCGACGTGGTGGCCGTAGAGCGTTCCGGGGCCTTTCACGGCACGTATCACGTGCTGCACGGCGTCCTGAGCCCGCTCGAGGGCGTGACCCCCGATCGCCTACGAATCCAGGAGCTGGTGCGGCGGCTCAACGAGCCGGTGAAGGAAGTCATCCTCTGCTTCAATTCGAACGTGGAGGGCGACGCCACCGCTATGTATCTCAGCCGGCTCCTGCAACTGCCGGGCCTCGTGGTCTCCCAACCCGCGAGCGGGCTGCCGGTGGGCGGTGACCTGGAGTTCGCCGATGACTTGACGCTCGGGCGCGCCATCGAAGGGCGCCACGTCCTGCACGACTAGGCGAAGCGCACCACGCATAAAAGGCCGGCCACCAGGCAGTAGATGCCGAAGGGTCGCAGCGTCTTGGTGGCGAACCACCTGGTCAGGAAACGCACTGCGAGGTAGGCGGCCACCATGGCGCACAGCGCGCCCACCAAGGTTTGCAGGCGTACGCCGTCGCCGAGCGAACCCATGAGCGAGGGCAACTTGTAGAGACCCGCGAGCAGGATGACGGGTGTCGCGAGCAAGAAGGAGAAGTTGGCCGCCTCCTCGTGGTCGAGGCGCCCGAGCAGGCCCGCGACCATGGTCACGCCGCTGCGCGAAATGCCCGCGAAGAGGGCGAGGATCTGCGACGAGCCGATGGCCAGGGCGCCCGGGATGGTCATGGTGTCCAGGTTCTGGTGCTTCACGTGTCGACCCCTCGAGCGAAGCAGTCCCTCGCCGACCAGCAGGATCACGCCGTTGACCGTGAGGAAGATTGCGGCCGCCAGGGGCTTGGCGAAGAGCTCGCGCAGGGTCTTCTCGAGGAACAGGCCGGCGATGCCGACCGGGACGCTGCCCACCGCCAGGATGAGCAGCAGACGGTAGCTCGGGTCCATGTCGGGGTCGCGCAGCTGCCACAGGGAGGAGACGCCGTTCGTTCGCGTGGCGGACAACTGGCGACCGAGACCCCTCATCAGGGCGGCCCAGGTCCGGCGGTAGAAGACGATCAGGCCGACGGCCGTGCCCACGTGCAGCCCGACCAGGAACACGAGGAAGAAGGACTGCGTGGCCGACTGGCTGCTCACCAGATTGTGCCAGCCGAACAGGGCCGGCACGAGCACGCCGTGGCCGAGACTCGAGATAGGGAAGAGCTCGGTGACGCCCTGGACGAGCCCCATCACGACCGCTTGGAAGTACGTCAGGGTCACGTGCACGCGTCAACGCTAAACCACGACGACGGTCTCCCGTCGTTTCCGACAGACTGGGAGGGTGCGCTACCTCACTATCGTCCGCCACGCGAAGGCGTCCCCGCCGCTGCCCATGGGGCTGGACTTCGACCGGGTCCTGAGCGGCCGGGGGCGCCGGCAGTGCAAGGAGTTGCGCGCGTGGGCCAAGGACCCCGAGGCGCTCGGCGCCTACGGTCCGGTCTCGGCGCTCGTGAGCAGCGCCGCGCGCACCCGCGAGACCTACGAACGGTCCTTCGAGGGCACCAGCTGGATCGCGGCGCACGAGTTCCGCAAGTCCCTCTACTACGGATCGCGGGAAGTGACGGGCGAGGACCTGCTCGATGAGCTGATCGAGTTCGACCCGGGGACGACGTCGCTCGCCATCATCGGCCACAACCCCTCGATGCACGAACTGGCGGTGCTGCTCGCCAGTGAGGTTCCCAGCTCTTTGCGCTCGCGTGGCTACGAGCTGGGCGGCGCCTACGTGTTCGAACTCGACGAGGGCCAACTGCTCGCGCGCCGCCGCTACGAACTGGTGGCGCGCTTCATCCCCGACTAGAGCGTGCGCAGGATGGCCGCGTCGCCCTGGCCGCCGCCGCCGCAGAGGCCCACCGCGGCCACGCCACCGCCGCGTCGGCGCAACTCCATCAGCGCGGTGATCGCGAGGCGCGTGCCGGACATGCCCACCGGGTGACCCAGCGCGATGGCGCCGCCGTTCACGTTGACCTTGGCCTCGTCGATGCCGAGGTCGTCCGCCGAAGCGAGCCCCACCGCGGCGAAGGCCTCGTTGATCTCGTAGAGATCGAGGCCCTTCACGTCCAGACCGGCCTTGGCGGCGGCCTGGGCGATGGCGTTGGCGGGTTGGCTGAGCAGCGAGGCGTCGGGACCCGCCACCTGCCCGTAGCTCACGAGCTCTCCCAACGGCTCCAGGCCGAGCTGGTGCGCGCGCTCGGCGGACATCACCAGCACCGCGGCACCCCCGTCGGAGATCTGCGACGCGTTGCCCGCGGTGATGGTGCCGTCCTTCTCGAAGGCTCCGCGCAGCTTGGACAGCGACTCGACCGTCGTCTCGGCGCGCACCCCTTCGTCGGTGTTGATGATGAGCGGGTCGCCCTTGCGCTGCGCCACGGCGACGTCCACGATCTCCTCGGCGAACTTGCCCGACTTGATGGCCGCCGCCGCCAGCTCGTGGCTGCGCGCGGAGAACTCGTCCTGGCGCGCCCGCGTGATGCGGCCTGCGTTGTGGCGTTCGGTGGAGAGACCCATGGCGCACTGGTCGAAGGCGCAGGTGAGCGCGTCGAGCATCATGGAGTCGACCACCTTCTGGTCGCCGATGCGGTAGCCGGCGCGCGCACCGGGCAGTAGGTAGGGCGCGTTGGTCATCGACTCCATCCCGCCCGCGATGATGATGTCCGCGTCGCCGGCGCGGATCATGAGGTCGGCCAGGTAGATGGTCTGCAAACCCGAGAGGCAGACCTTGTTGATGGTCGCGGCGTGCACGGTCATCGGGATGCCGCCCTTGACGGCGGCTTGACGGGCGGTGATCTGCCCCTGCCCCGCCTGGATGACCTGGCCCATCAGCACGAGGTCGACGCTGGCCGGGTCGACGCCCGCGCGGTCGAGCGTCCCTTTGATAGCGACCCCGCCCAGGTCCTGTGCGCTGAGCGAGGCGAAGACGCCCGCGAGCTTTCCGATGGCGGTGCGACTTCCGGCGACGATGACGCTGCGTGACATGGGGACTCCTTATGGTGTGACTCAACTACTTGTCACGATAGACCCTGGTGCCCGGCGCACAAAAAGCGAGGACGGTGACGACGAGGCGCCGCGGAGGTCTTCGTTCACCTCGAGGACGGTGCGTCCATAGTGGTCGTGAGGGACAACTAACCTCTCGCAATGACTGAAATTCTTGACGCCGTGCGCTCCGGAGCCTCCGCTGAGGAGTTGGAGGCCACGCCGATGGCGACCACCACGCGCGCGGTCTTCGTGCGCCGCGAGGATCAGGACATGTTCGCCGGACTGGCCAGCAAGGAGAAGGACCCTCGGAAGAGCCTGCACGTGGCCGAGGTGGCGCTGCCCGAACTGGCGCCCGACGAGGTCTTCATCGTCGTTATGGCGTCGTCCATCAATTTCAACACGGTGTGGACGAGCATCTTCGAGCCGCTGCCGACCTTCGGATTCCTCGACCGCTTGGCCAAGGAGTCCTACTGGGGACGGCGCCACGCGCTGGACTATCACGTGGTCGGTTCCGATGCGGCCGGGGTGATCGTGCGCGCCGGTTCCGCGGTGCGTAACTGGAAGGTCGGCGACGAGGTGACCGTGCACTGCAACTACGTCGACGACCAGGATCCGTCCGGGCATGACGACTCGATGCGGTCGGGCAATCAGAAGATCTGGGGCTTCGAGACGAACTTCGGCGGGTTGGCGGACATCTCGGTGGTGAAGGCCAACCAGCTGATGCCCAAGGCCGCGCACCTGACGTGGGAGGAGGCGGCCGTCAACGCGCTGTGCAACTCGACGGCGTATCGGATGCTGGTGTCGCGCAACGGCGCCCCGGTGACCCAGGGCGACCGGGTCCTGATCTGGGGCGCGTCGGGCGGCATCGGATCCTTCGCGGTGCAGCACGTGCTCAACTCGGGCGGCACGCCCATCGGGGTCGTGTCGAGCGCCAACAAGGTCGACACCCTGCGCGAGCTGGGCTGCGAGCACGTGATCAACCGCCAAGAGCAGGGTTATCGCTTCTGGAAGGACGAGCACACCCAGGACGAGTCGGAGTGGCGGCGCCTCGGCAAGGACATCCGCGCGCTGGTGGGGGACGACCCCGACATCGTCTTCGAGCATCCCGGGCGCTCCACTATGGGCGCGAGCGTCTTCGTCACCAAGCGGGCCGGGACCATCGTGACCTGCGCCGCGACCAGCGGCTACATGATCGAGTACGACAATCGACACCTCTGGATGAAGCTCAAGACAATCAAAGGTTCGCACTTCGCCAACTATCGCGAGGCCTGGTCGGCCAACCAGACGATCCTGGACGGCAAGGTCGTGCCGCCGCTCTCGGCCGTGTTCGCGATGGAGCAGGTGGGCGAGGCGACCTATCAGCTGCACCACAATCAGCACGAGGGCAAGATCGCGGTCCTGTGCGCCGCGCCGCGCGAGGGCCTGGGCGTCACCGACCCCGAACTTCGCCAGCGCATCGGTGAGGACCGGCTCTCGATCTTTCGCCGCCACGACAAGGAGTAGGCATGGACTCACTGCTCATCGAGATCGATCACGTGGCTATTGCGGTGCGCGACATCGACGCGGCCATTGCCTGGTACGAGGAGGTCTTCGGGGCCACGGTCGAGCACCGCGAGGACGTCCTCTCCGACGGGGTCTACGAGGCGCTCATTCGCGTTGCGGACTCCTACATCCAGCTGCTGACACCCACGCGTGACGATTCGCCGGTCGCCAAGTTCCTGGAGAAGAAGGGCGAAGGCCTCCATCACGTGGCCTATCGCGTGGCGGACTGCGCGGCGGCGTTGGAGGCGGTCAAGGCCGCCGGCGGCCAGGTCATCGACGAGTCACCTCGACCGGGGTCTCGCGGCACGTTGGTCGCCTTCGTTCATCCGCGCGCGTCCTTCTCCACCTTGATCGAACTCGTGCAGGTGTCGGCGTAGTCAATCTCGCGTCGTTGTACCGCGCAAAGCGACGTGAAAGTCCTACTTACCGGTAACGGTAACGAACATCGCGTGATTCACTTTCGCCTCGCGCTGCCCATGGCCCGACTCTGACAGCCCGATTTCTTTTTAAGTAACCTTGGCCGCTATGGAGCACACGATGGCGGAGCGATTGGCGGAACTCGAAGCCCGTAAGGCCGAGGCCCGTGTCGCGGGCGGCGAGTACGCCATCGAGCGTCACCAGTCCCGGGGCAAGATGACCGCGCGCGAGCGCATCGAGTACCTGCTCGACGAGGAATCCTTCCAGGAACTCGACATGCTCAACCGCCACTACGCCTCGGGCATGGGCCTGGAGGACTCTCGTCCCTACACCGACGGCGTGATCACCGGCTTCGGCACGATCGACGGGCGCAAGGTCTGCGTCTACTCCCAGGACTTCACCGTGTTCGGCGGCGCGCTCGGCGAGACCCACGGCGAGAAGATCCACAAGATCATGGACCTGGCGACGACCATGGGCCTGCCGATCATCGGGCTCAACGACGGCGCGGGGGCCCGGATCCAAGAAGGCGTCGCCGGGCTCAACGCCTACGGCGGCATCTTCCGACGCAACGCCAAGGCGTCGGGGGTCGTCCCGCAGATCTCGGTCATCCTGGGACCGTGCGCCGGCGGCGCGGTCTACTCGCCGGCCCTGACGGACTTCATCTTCATGGTGAAGGACACCAGTCACATGTTCATCACCGGTCCCGACGTCGTCAAGACCGTGACCGGCGAGGACGTCACGCTCGAAGAGCTCGGCGGGGCCCTGACCCACGCCACCAAGTCCGGGGTGGCCCACTTCGTCCTGCCCGACGAGAAGAGCGTGCTTGACGAGGTCCGCTACCTTCTCTCCTTCCTGCCGCCGAACAACATGGAAGAGGCCCCCCGGATCCTCACGGGCGATCCTCCCGAGCGCCTGTGCGAGAACCTGCGTGACCTGTTGCCCCTGTCGCCCAACCAGCCCTACGACATGAAGAAGGTGATCGCGGCGATCGTCGACGGTGGCGACTACATGGAGGTGCACGCGACCTACGCCCAGCAGATCACCTGCGGCTTCGCGCGCGTCGACGGCTACACCATCGGGCTGGTGTCGAACCAGCCCCAGATTCTGGCCGGCGTGCTGGACATCGCGTCGAGCGAGAAGGCGGCGCGCTTCGTGCGCACCTGTGACGCGTTCAACATCCCGCTGGTGACCTTCGTCGACGTGCCGGGCTTCATGCCGGGTCTCGACCAGGAGTACGGGGGGATCATCCGCCACGGCGCGAAGCTGCTTTACGCCTTCTGCGAGGCCACGGTCCCGCGAATCTCGGTCATCACGCGCAAGGCCTACGGCGGCGCGTACGTGGTCATGAACTCCAAGTCCATCGGCGCGGACTTTGCGTTCGCCTGGCCGACCGCCGAGCTGGCGGTCATGGGTTCGGCCGGCGCCGTCGAGATCGTGCATCGCCGGGACCTCATGGAGTCCGACGACCCGGTGGCGCTGCGCGCCGAGCTGATCGAGGACTACGAGGAGCGCTACGCGACTCCCTACATCGCGGCCGAGCGCGGCTTCATCGACGACGTCATCGATCCGGCCGAGACCCGCCGGATCATCTGTCGCTCGCTCGACCTGCTGAGGAGCAAGCGCGAGGAGCTGCCCAAGCGCAAGCACGGGAACGTGCCGCTGTGAGCCACGGACTGGTGCCCCGACCCGGGTTGCCCAGCGACGAGGCCGCCGCCGTCATGGCGGCCGTCGAGGAGATCATGAAGGAGCAGGCGCAGCGCAGCCCCGTGGTCGACACGGTGCCGGCCTGGCGTTTCTCGGGGCGATGGTTCAACAGCGGCCCCTACGCCAACCGTCGTCCGCAACGAGCTAGCTAGCGGTCTCGACCAGCCTGAGCAGGTCGTCCATGATGGCGCCCAGCGAGAAGTCCTTGGGCGTGTAGACCGCGGCCACCCCGTCGGCCAGCAGGGTGAGCGCGTCGGCGTCGGGCACGATGCCACCCACGATCACCTTGGCCTCGACGCCCGCCGCGCGCAGTCCGTCGACGACGCGCGGGACCAGGGCCAGGTGCGACCCCGAGAGGATGGAAATGCCGACGATGTCCACGTCCTCGTCGCGCGCGGCCGCCACGATCTCCTCGGGGGAGAGCCGGATCCCTTGGTAGACGACCTCGAAGCCGGCGTCGCGCGCCGCCACCGCGATCTGCTCGGCGCCGTTGGAGTGGCCGTCGAGCCCCGGCTTGGCGATGAGGATCTTCGGCGGCGTGCCGCGCGAGGCGGTCACCGCCTTGGAGCGTTCGACCAAACCGGCGAACTTTTCGCCGCGAGCGGCCACGCCGGCGCGAACGCCGGTGGGCGCGCGGTATTCGCCGAAGACGGCCCGCAGCGCGTCGGCCCACTCGCCGGTCGTGCCCCCGGCCTTGGCCAGGGCGATCGTCGGGATCATGATGTTGTCACCTGGCTGCGAGCTCCGCGCGACGCGGCTGAGCTCTTGCAGCGCCGCCGCGACCGCCGAGTCGTCGCGTTCGCTGCGCCAGGCCTCGACGTCCGCGATCATCTCGCGCTCGAAGGCCGGGTCCACGGTCATGATGGCCTCGATGCCGGCGTTGCTGGTGAGGGGAGACTCGGCGGTCTCGGTGAAGCGGTTGACCCCGACCACGATCTGCTCCCCGGATTCGATGCGCGCCACGCGCTCGGCCTGACTCGCGACCAGGCGACTCTTGAGCTCGTCGATGGCGGCGAAGGCCCCGCCGAGCGCCAGGATCTCGTCGAGCTCGCCGCGCGCCGCGACGGAGAGCTCGTGGACCTTGGCCTCCATCACCTGGGAGCCGGCGAAGATGTCGGGGTACTCGAGCAGGTCGCTCTCGAAGGCGAGGACCTGTTGCATTCGCAGGCTCCACTGCTGGTCCCAGGGACGCGGCAGTCCCAGGGCCTCGTTCCAGGCGGGCAGCTGGATGGACCTCGCGCGCGCGTCGGCCGACAGCGTCACGCCGAGCATCTCTAAGACGATGCGTGACACGTTGTTCTCCGGCTGTTGTTCCGTCAAGCCGAGGGAGTTCACCTGCACGCCGTAACGAAATCGGCGCAGCGAGGGATCGTCCACGTGGTAGCGGCTGCGGCAGATCTCGTCCCACATGGCCGTGAAGGTTCGAAGCTTGGCGATCTCCTCGATGAAGCGCACGCCGCCGTTGACGAAGAACGAGATCCTTCCGACCACTTGGGACATCTGGGACGGCTCGACCTTGCCCGAATCGCGCACGGCGTCAAGGACATCGATCGCGGTCGCCAGGGCGAAGGCGATCTCCTGGACCGGCGTCGCGCCAGCTTCCTGGAGGTGGTAGCTGCAGACGTTTATCGGATTCCACTTAGGCACGTGGTTGATGGCGTGGGCGATCATGTCCACGATGAGGCGCTTGGAGGGCTCGGGGGCGAAGATGTAGGTGCCGCGACTCAGGTACTCCTTGACGATGTCGTTCTGCGTGGTGCCCGACAGCTGGCTGGGGTCGACACCTTGCTCGTCGGCCAGCGCGAGGTACAGGCCCCACAGCCACGCGGCGGTCGCGTTGATGGTCATCGAGGTGTTCATCTCGCCGAGCGGGATGCCGTCGAGCATCTGGCGCATGTGGCCCAGGTGCGCGACCGGCACGCCGACCTTGCCCACCTCGCCGGCGGCGTTGGCGGCGTCGGGGTCGTAGCCGGTCTGGGTCGGCAGGTCGAACGCGATGGACAGGCCGGTCTGGCCCTTGGCGAGGTTGCTGCGATAGAGCTCGTTGGACTTCACAGCGCTCGAATGGCCCGAGTACGTGCGCATCACCCAGGGTTTAGAGCGTTCTCGCATGATCCCTCCGGTCGTTGCTATTGACGGTAGTCGTAGAACCCAGAGCCTGACTTTCGTCCCAGTTCGCCCCGGGCCACCATGTCGCGCAGCCGCTGCGCCGCGACCAGGTTGTCGTCGCCGAAGGCGGCGTGCAATGCGTCGAGAATCGCGAGCGAGGTGTCGAGACCAACCAGGTCGAGCAGCGCGAAGGGACCCATCGGGAACCCGCAGCCGCCCTTCATCGCGACGTCGATCCCGTCGACGGTGGCCACGCCCTGCTCGAGCAATCGGATGGCGTTGTTGAGGTAGGGAAAGAGCAAGGCGTTGACGATGAAGCCCGCCTGGTCGGTCACCTCGACCGGCTCCTTGCCGCAGGCCAGGGCGAAGTCGGTGACCGCCTTGATCGTCTCGTCCGACGCCGTCAGGGGCCGTACGATCTCCACCAGCGTCATGGTCGACGCCGGGTTGAAGAAGTGCATGCCGCACACCCGTTCGGGGTGTGAGATGGTGGTTGCCAATTCCATCACCGAGAGCGTGGAGGTGTTGGTAGCGAGAATGGTGTCCGGCGCCATCACGCGGTCCAGCTCCTTGAAGACGCGCTTCTTCACGTCGACGTCTTCGACCACGGTCTCGATGATGAAGTCGCAGCCGACCAGTTCGTCGAAGGAGACGGTGGCCGTGACGCGGGCGCGGATGGCGTCGGCGTTGGCGCGGGAGTGCAGCTGCTTCAGGACCTTCTTATCGAGCGACCTCTCCAGGCTGTCCAGGACCGAGTCGACGGACTCCTGGGTGCGGCTGCGCAGCACCACCGTCGAGCCGCACGTGGCTACCACTTCGGCGATGCCGCTGCCCATGATGCCCGAACCGACCACGCCCACTTTGTGAAAGTTCATCTATGAACCTTACTGGCCGACGTCGCAGCCTCCTGAGCGGGTCTCTCAGTCGACGTCGTACTGATCCATCGGCGAAGACGGCACGCGTGCAACTGGGTCGCGCTGCGCCGAGGTGTCAGGACTCGGTGATCGTGACCGACTCGATGACGACCCGCTCGCGCGGGGCGCCCGATTTCGTGCCGAGCGCATCGATCGTCTCGACGACGTCGAGGCCCTTGACCACCTTGCCAAAGAGCGCGTAGAGCGGAGGCAGACGCATGCCGTCGGGTCCGGAGATCACGAAGAACTGCGATCCGTTCGTGTGAGGTCCGGCGTTGGCCATGGCCAGGGAACCCATCTCGTAGCGTCCAGGCTTGGGCAACTCGTCATTGAAGCGGTAGCCCGGCCCGCCCGTCCCGGTGCCGGTGGGGTCACCGCCCTGGAGGACGAAGCCGGGGATGACCCGGTGAAAGATGACTCCGTCGTAGTAGTGCCAGCGCGCCAGGAAGACGAAGCTGTTGACGGTCGTCGGGGCGCCTAGGGCGTCGAGCACGATCTCGAGCGTGCCCTTGGACGTCACCATGGTGGCCGTGTAGTTCTTCGACGTGTCGATGATCATCGGCGGCGCCGCGTCGAAACGCTGACGCGGCTCGCTCGAGCCGTCGGGGTTGGGGATGTGGTCGGTCATGTCGTCCTCTCGCGCGGTGCTCGTTGGTCAGCGGTCGTCACGGCGCAACGACCTTGCGAAGGTCGATGATGAAGACCAAGGTGTCATTCTTGGCGATGCCGGTGCCCGGTGAGTTGTTGCCGTAGCCGAGGGACGGCGGGATGATCAGCTCGCGTCGGCCGCCGACCCTCATCCCCACCACGCCGTCGGCGAAGCCGGGGATGACGCTGGTGGTGTTGAGGACGAAGCTGAAGGGCTTGGACGTCCAGGACGACTGCACGACCTTGCGCGACGAGTAGGTGCCCAGCACGTACTCCGCGGTGATCGTGTCGCCGGTGCGCGCGCGCAGCCCGGTGCCCGTAATGAGGTTCTTCGCCTCGAGCGTGGTTGGCGGCGTGCCCGGGGGGATGACCATGGTCGGGGCCTTGGTGAAGGTGCCGGCCGGGGAGGGGTCGGCGATCGTGCCGATGCTCACCGGCGCCAACGTCGTGGTGGTGGTCGCCACGGTCGACGTGGTGGTCGTGGTGGTGGTCGGCGGGGTGGACTTGCCCGAGAAGAGCAGCGCGCCCGATCCGACGACGATCACGGCCACGATGGCCACGATGACCGAGCGGCGGATCGTCTTTCGACGCTTGTTGGCGCGTTGAGCCATCTCTAACTTCTGACGGCGCGCAGCCTTCTGACGTTCACGTTTGGTAGTTGCCATGGTTGCGACTTTAGTGGCGATTCGTAAGGCCCCCAATCGGCTCAAGTAGTTTTGAGGTATGGCACTGGTCGTTCAAAAGTACGGCGGCACCTCGGTCGGCGATGCCGAACGCATCCGGGCCGTGGCTGATCACGTGGCCCGGACACGCGACGCGGGCGACGAAGTGGTGGTCGTGGTGTCGGCGATGGGCAAGTTCACCGACGACCTCGTACGCCTCGCCGACGACGTCTCACCCACGCGGCCGCCTCGCGAACTGGACATGTTGCTCACGGCCGGTGAACGCATATCGATGGCGCTGGTGTGCATGGCACTGGCGGCGCGCGGCGTCGAGTCGGCGTCCTTCACGGGCAGCCAGGCCGGCATCATCACCGACACCGATCACACGCGGGCCAAGATCCTCGAGATCCGTCCCGACCGCATCCGTGAGGCGCTGGACGACGGACTGGTGCCCGTAGTGGCGGGCTTCCAGGGTGTGTCGACGGACAAGGACATCACCACTCTGGGTCGCGGCGGCTCGGACGTCACGGCCGTCGCGTTGGCGGCCGCGCTCAAGGCCGACGTCTGCGAGATCTACACCGACGTGACGGGCGTCTTCTCGGCTGACCCGCGCGTGGTCCCGAGTGCCCGACGGATCCCCCGGGTTTCCTTCGACGAGATGATGGAGATCTCGGCGACGGGGGGCCGTGTGCTGATGCTTCGTTCGGTGGAGCTGGCCCGCCGTCACAGCGTGCCGTTGCACGTTCGCTCGAGTTTCACCTGGGAACCAGGAACCTGGATTGTGGAGGAGGACCCCACCATGGAACAAGCCGTCGTATCGGCCATCACTGATGACACGTCGGAGGCCAAGATCACCGTGGGAGGCGTACCCGACCGACCGGGCGTTGCCGCCCAGCTCTTTCGTGAGCTGGCGAATCGCGGCATCAACGTCGACATGATCGTCCAGAACACCGGGGCCAACGGGATGACCGACATATCCTTCACCGTGGCCAAGACCGATTTAGACGTGTCGCGCGACGCCTGCAACCAAGTGAAGGGCGACATCGGCGCGGCGGAGGTCACGACCGACGACAACGTCGGACGCGTCTCCATCGTGGGGGCCGGGATGAAGTCCAGTCCGGGGGTGACCGCGTTGATGTTTGAAACCCTGTCCGAGCACGGCATCAACATCGAGATGATCTCGACCAGTTCGATCCGTATCTCGTGCGTGCTGCGCGCGGAACGGGTGGCCGACGCCGTGCGCTACCTGCACACCGCGTTCGGACTCGACGCGGTGCAGTTTTAGGGCAAACGCGTCGCGCCCCAATAGACTGCATTCATGCGTGTAGCGATTGTTGGGGCCACCGGTCAGGTCGGGACCGTCATGCGCTCGATCCTGCTCGAGCGCGACTTCCCGGTCGACGAGATTCGCTTCTTCAGTTCGGCCCGGTCGGCGGGATCGAAGTTGGAATGGAAGGGCGAGGCCATCGAGGTCGAGGACGCCGAGCTCGCTGATTTCGCGGGCCTCGACCTCGCCCTGATGTCGTCGGGGGCCACCTCGTCCAAGGTCCTCTCGCCCCGTCTGGCGGCGGCGGGAGCCATCGTCATCGACAACTCCTCGGCGTGGCGCATGGACCCCGCCGTGCCGCTCGTGGTGCCCGAGGTGAACGCCCACGCCTTGCGCTCGATTCCTAAGGGGATCGTGGCGAACCCCAACTGCACGACCATGGCGGCCATGCCGGTGCTCAAGCCGCTGCACCTGGCGGCCGGGCTTCGATCGATGATCGTCTCGACGTATCAGGCGGTGAGCGGGTCGGGACGAGACGGTGTCGACGAACTGGCCGACCAGCTGGAATCGCTCTACGAGAGCGACGTGCGGGTGCTGGCCTTCGATGGCGAGGCGCTGATCATCGACGCCGGTGTGAAGTTCCCCACCGGGATCGCGCACAACGTCATTCCGTTGGCCGGCTCGATCGTGGACGACGGATCCTTCGAGACGGGCGAGGAGCAGAAGCTGCGCTTCGAGAGCCGAAAGATCCTCGAGATCGACGATCTCCTGGTTGACGCGACCTGCGTGCGCGTGCCCGTCTTCACCGGCCACTCGCTTTCGATCACCGCGAGCTTTGCCCGAGCGATCTCGCCCGATGAAGCCAGCGAACTGCTGAGCGGGGCGGCCGGGGTCGTGCTACACGACCTGCCGACGCCGCGATTGGTGGCGGGTAAGGATGAGACCTACGTCGGCCGAATCCGTCGCGCCGAGGCGGTCCCCAACGGCCTCTCGATGTTCTTGAGCAGCGACAACCTGCGCAAGGGTGCTGCGCTCAACGCGGTGCAGATAGCCGAAGCCCTGCTCGAGCTTCGTTAATCGGCGCCGTCGCGGCCGACCTGGCGTCGGGCCAGGTTGACGCAGTGGTCACCGAATCGCTCGTAGAAGCGCGCGACCAGGGCCAGTTCCACCGCCACTGGCAGGGCCATCGACCCCGAGGTCAGCTCGGCGGTGAGCGAGACGTGCAGGTCGTCGATCTCGTCGTCGATGTCCTCGATCGCCCCCACCGACTCGCGCTTGCCGTCGATGATGATGTCGGTGGCCTCTCGCCAGATCATCGACGCGACCTCGCCCATCCGTTCGACCAGTCCGCGGCTCCGAGGCGACATCTCGTTGCCCAGGCCCCGCGCGGCCCGACGAGCGATGTGTTCGGCGAGGTCGCCGTTACGTTCGATTTCGGGCAGGATGCGAATAAGCGTCATCAGCATGCGTCGCGATTCGACGCTGAGCGACGGCTCTTCGAGGAGGCGGACCTCAGCGGTGGCGACCATGGTGTCCACCAGTTCGTCGATCACGACGTCCTGGTTCACGATCCTCTTCGCCAGTTCCCGATCGTTGGCCAGCAGGGCGTGGGTCGCCCCGGCGATGGCCTCGCCGACGAGGGCGAAGACCTGGATCGTCTGTTGGCGTAATTCCGGCGTCACGCCCACGTCGGAGATCTCCAGTTTGGAGGGCTCCCGGGCGGAATTGAAGAGGCGCGACATGGCCAAAGGTTACCGCCGCGTCACAGGACTTCTCTAGGGTGGGGGAAACGAGCGAAAGGGGACGGATGATGGTGGGACTCATTGGCGGCGTCGCCGGCCTGCTCGTCGGCGCGGCCGTCGCGTGGGTGGTGGCCTCGAGCCGGGCGCAGTCGTTGCGCGAGGGGGCAGCGCAGGCGAGAGCGGACCTCGCGGTGCGCGATTCGCAGCTCGCGGCGGCTAACGAGATGCTGCTGCGAGAGCGCGAGGAGCACGCTCAGGCGCTCTCGAACATGGAGATCACCTTCGAGAACATGTCCAATCGAGTGCTGGCTCACACGGTCGAGCAGTTCAACCAGTCCCAGGAGCAGGTGGCGAAGGAGCGCGATTCGAAACTCGACCTCACCCTCAAGCCCCTCGAGTCGTTGCTGGACGAGTACAAGAAGAATCTGGTTGAGTTCAACAAGGAGCACACCGGCGCCCTCTTCGACGTGAAGACCCGCGCGACCGAGTTGCTCCAAGCGCAGCAGAAATCCCAGGAGGAGACGCGCCGGCTCAACCAACTGCTCGGACGCGGCGATCAGCGGGGCCAGTGGGGCGAGGTGCAACTGGCCAACGTCATGGACGCGTCGGGACTGCGCCGCAACATCGATTACGACCTGCAGGTCTCGGGGGTGAACGACGCCGGTCGCGCGCTACGGCCGGACTGCGTCGTCAAGATGCCCAACAACGCCAGCATCGCCATCGACGCAAAATTTCCCTTCGACGCCTTCGAGGCCGCCAACGCGACCGAAGACGCTGAGACGCGTCGGCTCAAGTACCTCGAGCACGCGAGCGCGCTGCGCAGCCACGTCAAGACGCTCAAGGAGAAGTCGTACTGGGAGCTCATCACCCCGGCGCCCGAGTTCGTGGTGTGCTTCGTGCCGAGCGACTTCGCCATCACCGCGGCTTTCGACGCCGACCCGTCGCTGCACGCCTACGCCGCGAAGGAGCGCGTGCTCATCGTCGGGCCCACCAACCTGCTCTCGCTCCTGTGGTCGGTGGCCATGGTCTTGCGTCAGCACGACGCGACGATCAACGCGCAGGAGATCTTCAAGATCGCCGAATTGATGGTCGACCGGATTCGACTCGTCGCCGAGCCGGTACTCAAGATGGGCAAGTCGCTCGGCGACACGCTCGACTCCTACAACAAGATGGTGAGGTCCGTCGAGTCGCGCTTGATCCCCGAGGCGCGCCGCGTGCGCGCGTTAGGTGGCGCGCAGAGTGCCAAGGCGCTGCCCGAACTAGAGACGATCGACGAAACCGCAGTTCAACTCAACGAGGAGAAGTGGGGCCTCGACCCCGACAACCCCCTGGCGCCGGGCGTCTCGGAGATTCTCGAGCTCGAAGGATTCGACGAGGTGTAGTCCGACCTTCGGCGCCACGAGTGCTCGGTGGCGAGGCAAGTAAGTTTCTAAGTCGTGGCCCGCACTCGCGCTCAGCGTCGTCGACACTCCTTTTGGCTGGGGGTCGCAGCGGTCATCACCCTGCTGGTGCTGCTCTTCGCCAGGGACGTGACGCGAGCGGCGCACAATTCCTTGAGTCCGCGACGAAGTGAGAACCGGAGCTTCGCGGCGCTGGCTTCGTCCCTCATCGCCCAGGAGAATAATCTCGACCTGCGCCTGCGCTACCTGCTCAACAACGGCGAGTCGCTCTCGCGGGCCGTCTTCGCGGCGCGCCTCACGCAGCTGAGCGACCAGCTGGTGCTCTGGCCCACGGAATCGGAGCAGTTGTACCGGCCCGTGCTCGCCCACGACGTCAACGACATCCTGGCTCAGGAAGTCTCGACTCGCTTCGCCGATTACGAGGTCATCTTCACCGACGTCGTGGAATCGCTGCACCTGCCCCCCGCGACCTTGCCCTGGCCGACCGGCGACATGAACATCCTCAACACGAACGCGGCTCAGTCGTCGCTGCTCTCGACCAGCAAGCAGTGGAACACGCGCCGTTGGTCGCTGGCGCACGAGCCGGGCCGTGTGGTGCTTGACGCGACGTCCAACGGCGTGGCGTTGTCGCCGTTGTCATCGGACATCGGGGCCCTGCGCTCCTCGTCGAACCTGGCGGCGACGCGCGGGGTGGGAATCGCCGCGGTGGCGGTGACGCCGTCGCCCCTGCCGGCTCCGTCGGGGGAGCTGCTCCTCCCTCCCGTCAAGGCGGTGCACGTGGGCGTGTCGGTGATCAACGGGAACTACATCGAACAGCCCATCACCCTCACGGTGACCATCGTCCCGATGAACCATCGGGGTCTGCGCCAGAGCCAGACCATGCACGCCGTGCTCGGTCCGCTGCAGTCCTACGCGTTCGTCCCACGTCTGTTGGAGACGCGTGCGAGCGAACGTGCGACATTGATCATCAAGGTGGCCGGCGCGCCCAACGCGTTAAACATGACCCGGTCGCGCATCTATAGCGTCGTCATGTCGCCGTCGGGCACGACGAAGTCATAGCCGAATTGGGTTACTGGCCAGTTGGCTACGATGGTCCTGGCCCCGAGTTGAAGTGAGGAACTGTGAAGCAGTCAATTACCCTGACCGACAACCGCACCGGAGAAACCCAGGAGATCGCCATCGAGAATGGCGGCATCGCGGCGCACGAGTTCTCCAAGGCGGCGCCCGGTGTGTGGTTCTACGATCCCGGCTTCATGGCGACCGCGATGGCCGAATCGTCCATCACCTACATCGACGGCGACGCCGGCATCCTGCGTTATCGCGGCTACCCGATCGAGCAGCTGGCCGAGCATTCGACGTACCTCGAGGTGGCCTATCTCCTGAACCACGGCGAGTTGCCCACGGCCGAACAGTCCGCGGCGTGGAGCGAAGAGATCACCTACCACACCTACATCCACGAGAACGTACGCAAGCGCTTCCTGGAGGGTTTCAACTACGACGCTCACCCCATGGGCATGCTGGTGTCGGCGGTGGCGGCCCTTTCGACCTACTACAAGGACGCCAAGATCCTCGACGATCCTGAGATCCTGCACCGCCAGGTGGTCCGCCTCATCGCCAAGATGCCCACCCTCGCCGCGGCCTGCCACCGCTTCTCGGTGGGCATGCCCTTCGTGTACCCCGACAACAACCTCGAATACGCGCAGAACTTCCTCTCGATGATGTGGAAGGTGGCCGAGCCGCGCTACGAGGCCGACCCTGTGCTGGCCCACGCCCTGGACGTGCTCTTCATCCTGCACGCCGATCACGAGCAGAACTGCGGCACCACCGCGATGCGCATCGTGGGCTCCTCGCACGGCGACCCCTATTCGGCCACCGCGGCGGCCACCGCGGCGCTCTACGGGCCGCGTCACGGCGGGGCCAACGAGGCGGTGCTCAAAATGCTCACCAAGATCGGCAGCATCGAAAACGTGCCCGCCTACGTCGAGACCGTGAAGCAGGGCAAGGTCCTGCTCGACGGCTTCGGGCACCGCGTCTACAAGAACTTCGACCCGCGCGCCACCATCATCAAGAAGACGGCCGACGAGGTCTTCGCGGTGACGGGCAAGAACCCGCTGCTCGACATCGCGCTCAAGCTCGAGGAGGTGGCGCTGCAGGACGACTACTTCATCTCGCGACACCTCTATCCCAACGTCGACTTCTATTCCGGGCTCATCTACCAGGCCATGGGCTTTCCGATGGAGATGTTCACGGTGCTATTCGCCATTCCGCGGACCTCGGGGTGGCTGGCTCACTTCCAGGAGCTGCTGGATCAGGACGTGAAGATCGCCCGTCCCCGCCAGATCTACATCGGCGCCGAGGAGCGCAACTACGTGCCCATGGCGCAGCGCTCGTAGGTCGACCTCGAGGCGGTCTTACTTTCTGGTCGCCGTGCGATTCGGATCGAGGATGCGTAGCAGCCCCTCCTGGACCATCGACACGCACAGTTCGCCGGATTGGTTGAAGATGTAGCCCTGGGCGAGGCCGCGCGCGCCGTGGGCGATGGGCGAGTCGATGTCGTAGAGCAGCCACTCGTCGGCGCGCACGTCGCGGTGGAACCACATGCAGTGGTCCAGGCTGGCCCCCATGAAGTTGTCGCCGTCCCAGCGCATGGAGTGCGGCGCCAGCATGGCGTCGAACAGGCTCATGTCGCTGGCGTACGCCACGACGCAGGCGTGCAGCAGCGGGTCGTCGGGCAGGTCGCCGTCGGCCCTGATCCACAGTTGCTGGTGGGGGTCGAGGTTGTGCTTCGCGCTCCAGGGAAGTTCGCCGATGTAGCGCTGGTCGATGGGGTGCTTGCGCTTGAACCATTCGTCGTTGCCGCCGAACTCGGCCAGCAGGCGCTCCGCCATCGGCTCGATCGTCTCGGGACCGGGGACGTTGGGCATCGCCAGTTGATGCTCGAATCCGACCTCGTCGAGGTGGAAGCTGGCCTGCATGTTGTAGATGGCCTTGCCGTGTTGGATGGCGACGACGCGACGCGTGAAGAAGCTCTGACCGTCACGTATGCGGTCGACCTCGTAGAGGATCGGCGTGCGGGTG
This sequence comes from uncultured Acidimicrobiaceae bacterium, assembly GCA_963827115.1. GTDB lineage: Bacteria > Actinomycetota > Acidimicrobiia > Acidimicrobiales > RAAP-2 > RAAP-2. Next base: position 48,586 of record CAWGZS010000001.1, read on the forward strand.
TCGCCCGGGCGAAGGAAATACGAGTGCAGCGAGTGCACCGTCGCGCGCTCGACGGTGCGCCCCGCGGCCATGAGGGCCTGGGCCGCCACCTGGCCTCCGAAGGTGCGCTGGCGGTCCTCCACGGGGTGCTTGCCGCGATAGACATTCACCTCGATCGTCTCGAGGTTGAGTAGGTCGACGAGGAATTCGAGGGCTTCGGACATCCCGCCATTCTGGCACCCGGCGTGTTCGCCGAGGTGGTGGCGCAAGGATGGGACCTTCGCCACCGCGAGCGGGTCAGGGGGCGAACTAGAATGGTCCTTGTGCCAAAAAACCTTCGTGAATTTCTAGCGTGGTCTAAGACGCACGAGGGTAAGAAACTTATCCGCTTCACGCTGAGCTCGGTCATCACCACCGGCGTGTCCTTCTCCGCCATTCTGATCGTCTACGGCTTCCACATCATCACCGGCATCATCGGCGCGACGCTGTTCGGCAACGTGCTGGCGATGATCCCTTCGTACTACCTGAGCCGCGCCTGGGCCTGGGGCAAACGCGGCCGCAGCCACTTCGGCAAGGAGGTCGTGCCGTACCTGCTGATGTCCTTCGCCGGCATCGCCTTCTCCCTGCTCGGCGCGCTCTGGGTGAAGCACCTGGTGCACACGCACCACTGGAGCCACCTGCTCGACACGGTGCTGGTGGGCGCGGTCAACGTGCTGAGCTTCGCGATCTTCTGGGTCCTCAAGGTGCTGCTATTCAACCGGATCTTCCACACCGACAAGCTGCATGACATCGAACTGACCCTCGAAGAGGAAGAAGAGGAGCAGACCGGCGGTCGCTAGTCGCGAAAGTTGGTGAACTGCAAGGGGACCGCGATGTCGGACTCCTTCAAGGCGGCGATGGCCCTCTGCAGGTCGTCGCGCTGCTTGCCCGAGACGCGCACCTGGTCGCCCTGGATCGACGAGCTGAGGCTCTTCACGCCCATCTCCTTGACCAGTTTGTTGATCTGCTTGCCCACCTCCTGGGAGATGCCGGCTTTGAGCCCGACTTTCTGGCGCGCGGCGCCCTGGCTGGCCTCTTCGATCTTGCCCGGGTCGAGCGACTTGAGCGACACCGAGCGCTTCACCAGCTTCTCCTCGAGCAGTTGGTAGAGCGCGCGCAGGCGGTCCTCGGTCGAGGCGCTGAGCTTGAGCTCCTTGTCGGAGAACTCGATGACGGGATTGGTGTTCTTGAAGTCGAAGCGCGTCCCGGCCTCGCGGTTGGCTTGGTCGACCGCGTTGCGCACTTCCTGGAGGTCGATCTCGGAGACCACGTCAAAAGTTGGCATGCGCAAATGCTAGAGGCTGGGACCGCGTTGGATGGGGGTCGACGCCGGGCTGTAGGATTCTCGGCGGGTCAGTGCCCGAGTGGCCAATGGGATCTGGCTGTAAACCAGACGGCTTAGCCTACGGGGGTTCAAATCCCTCCTGGCCCACCATGGCCAATCCAGCACGCCGCTGGATTGGCCCTGCCCGCTTTTGGCGAAACGAAGTACGGTGGCGATGTTTGGGGCGAGAGGAGTGGCGTGGATCGACTGAAGTCGAGGCCGAGGCCGAGCGACGTTCGCCGCCTCTACGAGCGTCTCGCCTCCCGGTTCGAGTCGGGCGTGCAGATGCTCGAGCGCCGCTACACCCCGCTCGGGCGGTTCAAGCCCGGTCCCTTCGAGGGCTGGTCCTTCCTTTGGCAGCCGGCCCTGCTGGGCTTCGTGGCGATGATCCTGATCCTGGTGAGTGGCTCGTTCACCAATTCGCCCTTCAAGCTCGACATGACCAATACCTGGTTCTTCGGCGAGCCCTCCGGGGCGGCCGGCACGCCGAGCGAGACCCGGCTGCTGCTGTCGATCGTGCTCATGTACGGGGGGCTATTGCTGTTGATGCGCGTGTGGCTGCGCCTGGCCGAGGTGATGAAGCTGCACCCCGGGGCGAAACTGCGGTCCCTGTGGTGGATGCTGCTGCTGTGGGCCGCGCCGATGATCGTGGCCCCGCCGCTCTTCTCGCGCGACGTCTTCAGCTACGCCGCCCAGGGCGAGATGACCCACCTGCACTTAAGCCCCTATTTCCTCGGCCCCTTCTCGCTGGGTTCGACCTCCTACGTCAACCCGGTCGACCCGCTCTGGGGCAACACCCCGGCGCCCTACGGACCCTTCTTCCTGTGGATGGACGGCCTCATCGACCGCTTCACCCGGCCCGACCTGCTGGCCACCGTGATGGGGCTGCGGCTCTTGGAGGTGGCGGCGGTCATCATGATCGGCTTCGGGGTGGCCATGCTGGCCCGGGGCCTGGGCCGCGACCCCGGCGAGGCCTTCGTACTGAGCGCGCTCAATCCTTTGGTGCTGCTCACCCTCATCGGCGGGGCCCACAACGACGCCATCATGGCGGCCTTCCTGGTGGTGGGCATCGCCCTCGCCGTGCGGCGACATCCGATATGGGGCCTGCTCTTCATCTCGTGCGCGACGGCGATAAAAGCGCCCGCGGCGCTCGGCCTGGCCTTCGTGGCCTGGAACTGGCTGGGGCCGAGGGTGGCCATCCGCAAGCGGATCAAACCGATCCTCATCACCTCGCTGGTCGCCGCGATCACGTTGGGTTTCTGGACGTTGCTGGCCGGCTTCGGCTTCGGCTGGGTGGAGAACCTGCTTTCCAACGGCACGGTGCGCTCGTGGGCCGCGCCCGCCACCGGCGTGGGCATGGCGCTCTCCAACACCCTGCACGCGGTGGGGCTGCACTCGATCTCGCTGGGCAGCGTGCTGTCGGTGACCCGCTTCATCGGCCTGATGATCGCGGTCGCCTTCACGCTCTGGCTGCTCTGGCGCTCCGAGGACCGCGGGTGGGTGCGCTCGCTCGGCCTGGCGCTCATCCTCTTCGTGGAACTCGGTCCGGTCGTGCAGCCCTGGTACCTCGCGTGGGGGCTGATCCTGCTGGCCGCCAGCTACGAGGGCCGCGAGCACTTCTGGCTGCTGGCGCTGTCGATCACCGGCCCCTTCATCGGCCTGCCAGGCGGGCGCCAGCTGCTGAGCGGGCTGGCGCACAGCAATCCGCTGCTCATCGCGGTGGCGCTGGCCATCGTGGGCGGTTTGCTGCTCATACCCATGGGGCGCTGGACGCAGTGGTCGTGGCCCGAGGAGGGCACCGAGAAAGAGCTGGTGATCTAGGCGCGGTCGGGCACCACGTACTGGTACTCGACCACGTCGAGCCACCGCCCGTGCTTGCGCCCGATTTCGATCTCGGTGCCCACGAGGGTGAAGCCGCACTTCTCGTGCAGTCGGATCGAGCCCTCGTTCTCGCCGACGATGCGCGCGATGAGGGTGTGAAAACCCGATTCCTGGGCCGTTTTGATCAGTTCGAGCAGCAGGGTCTCGCCCACCCCGCGGCCCCGGGCCTCGCGCGCGACGTAGACGGAGTTCTCGACCGACGTGGCGTAGGCCGGGCGCTCGCGGAAGGGCGAGACCACGGCGAAGCCGAGGATCCGCTCGCCCCGCGACCCCGTCTCGCCCAGGTCGTCCTCGTCGTTGACGGCCACCAGGCAGGGGTGCGCGGCCCGGTGGCGGCGGATCCAGTCCTCCTGGTCCTGGAGCGACCGCGGGACCAGGTCGAAACTGACGCTCATCTCCATCACTTCGGGGTTGTAGATGCTCATGAGCGCCGGTGCGTCGTCGACCTCGACCAGGCGCGTTCTCATAGTCGACAAGGGTAGTGCGGCCCAAGGTGGCAAGTCCGGCCCGGGTCAGAGTACAATTTGCCCTCGCGTGTTTTTTCACGCGGTGCCCTCTTAGCTCAGTGGTAGAGCACTTCCATGGTAAGGAAGGGGTCGTCGGTTCAATCCCGACAGAGGGCTCGCCAGGCGGCGTAGCTCAGGTGGTCAGAGCACACGGCTCATAATCGTGTTGTCGCGGGTTCGAGTCCCGCCGCCGCTACCAGGCATCGGGGCATACGCAGTACCGCAGTGTCGAAAAGGAGAGAACGATGGCGAAGAACGAGAAGCGCGTGCAGGTCACCCTGGCCTGCGAGGAGTGCAAGCGGCGCAACTACATCACCAAGAAGAATAAGGTCAACGACCGCGAGCGGATCGAGATGTCCAAATACTGCCAGTGGGAGCGCAAGCACACCCTGCACAAGGAGACCCGCTGAGGGCATCATCCGAGAGGGTGGTAACATTTATCTTCCCTGCGACCCACCGGGATTTCGGTGGCCCGAAGGGCAGTGGCTCAATTGGTAGAGCACCGGTCTCCAAAACCGGGGGTTGGGGGTTCGAGTCCCTCCTGCCCTGCTCGGAGTTGAAAACGATGAAGTACACGAAGTAGAGAGACGTGAGATGAACCGCGAACAGAAGCGAATGATGCAGCGACAAGGACAGGTCGGCGCCGACGGCGCCGCCACCTCACGCCGCCAGTCGCCCCAGGACGTCCAGCGCCGTCGCGGCCAGCGCACCAAGCCCAGCCAGTTCGTGCGCGAGGTCCGCGAGGAGATGCGCCAGGTGGCCTGGCCGACCAGGCCCGAACTCATCAACTACACCACCATCGTGCTCTTCGTGCTCATCTTCATGACCGCGCTGATCTTCGGCCTCGGCTTCGGGTTCTCGAAGTTCGTCACGTTCCTCTTCACCAAGTAAGGCAGCTGTTATGAGCGACATCGAGATAACCGACACCAACCACGACACCGAGGGTGACGAGGAGATCCTGGACGTCACGATCCTGGAGGACGGCCTCGACGAGGAGCCGATCGTCGAGAGCGCGTTCGACCGCCCGGGTCGCTGGTACATCGTGCACACCTTCGCCGGCCACGAGCAGAAGGTCATCGGGGCGCTCAACAACATCATCAAGAGCCGCGAGCTCAACGAGAGCATCTACGAGATCTACCTGCCCGAGGAGGACGTCACCGAGTTCAAGTCCGGCAAGAAGGTCACGGTCTCCAAGCGCATGTTCCCGAGCTACCTGCTGATCCGCTGCGAGCCGGACCCGGAGATCTTCTACGTCATCGGCTCGACCCCCGGCGTCACCGGGTTCGTCGGCGCCGAGAAGACCCGTCCCACGGCCCTGACGCGCCGCGAGGTCGACAACATCATCCGCCCGATCGTCGAAGGGGTGGAGCAGCCGGCCGCCAAGCGCCGCCTGCCCACGCACGAGTTCGAGGTCAACGACACCGTGCAGATCAAGTCCGGCCCCTTCGCGACCTTCTCGGGCCACGTGGCCGAGATCAACGAGGACCAGCTGAAGGTCAAGGTGCTGGTGGACATCTTCGGGCGAGAGACCCCCGTGGAGCTCGACTTCACGCAGATTACGAAGCTCTAGAGAACTGGTGTTAGGAGAAGACCATGGCTAAGAAGGTTGTTGCAGTAGTGAAGATCCAGCTGGAGGCGGGAGGGGCGACGCCCGCTCCGCCGGTCGGCACGGCCCTGGGGCCGCACGGCATCCAGACGATGGAGTTCTGCAAGCAGTACAACGCGGCGACCGAGTCGATGCGCGGCACGGTGATACCGGTGGACATCTCGATCTACGAGGACCGCTCCTTCACCTTCGTGCTCAAGACCCCGCCGACCCCGGTGCTGCTGCGCCAGGCGGCCGGCGTGCCCAAGGGCGCGCACCTGGCCGGGCGCGAGACCGTCGCGACGGTCACCATGGACCAGGTCGAGGAGATCGCCAAGACCAAGTTGAAGGACCTCAACACCGATGACCTCGAGATGGCCAAGCTGCAGGTGGCGGGCACGGCCCGTTCCATGGGCATCGCGGTCGCGGGCTAGGAGAGAAAAGTGAAGCACGGCAAGAAGTACGTCAACGCACTGGCCCAGGTGGACCGCGAGGAGCTCCTCACGATCCCCGAGGCGCTGGACAAGGTCAAGAAGCTCTCGACCGCCAAGTTCGACGAGACCGTCGAGCTGGCCATCCGCCTGGGCATCGACCCGCGCAAGGCCGAGCAGATCGTGCGCGGCACGCTCTCGCTGCCGGCCGGCACGGGCAAGACCAACCGGGTGGTCGTCTTCGCCGGGGGCGAGGTGGCCCAGGCCGCCCGTGACGCCGGGGCCGACGAGGTCGGCGCCGAGGACCTGGTGGCCAAGGTGGCCGGCGGATTCCTCGACTTCGACGTGGCCATCGCCACGCCGGACCTCATGGGTCAGGTCGGCGGGCTCGGCCGAGTGCTCGGACCGCGCGGGCTCATGCCCAACCCCAAGACCGGCACCGTGACCATGGACGTGGCCAAGGCCGTCACCGAGTTCAAGGGCGGTCGCGTCGAGTACCGCAGCGACAAGATCGGCAACGTGCAATTGCGCGTCGGCAAGGTGAGCTTCGTCCTGGAGGACCTGGTCCGCAACGTCCAGGCCGTGGTCGACGAGATCGTTCGTGTCAAGCCGGCCAGCGCCAAGGGCCGTTACCTCATGAGCATCACGGTCTCGTCGACCATGGGCCCGGGGGTCAAGATCGACCCCACGCGCACCAAGGTGGTCGACGAGGCGATGGCCAGCGCCTAAGCGGCCTTTTGACGGGGGGAGCCCCCTTTCACTACGATGTACCCCGCGCACGTTGTTGGTGCCACAGTTTTAGGAGAACGCCGAAGACATCCGGTGTGGGAAACCACGTAAGTGGCCGTGAGGCCCGCCTGACGAGGAGTTCGAGTTGACCTACGGGTCTGGCTCGTTCGCTGGGATGTTGAGGCCCGCACCGGGCGGCATCCGGCGAGGAGTCAGCATGAGCAAAGTCCGCCCCGACAAGGTCGCGACCGTCAAAGAGGTCAAATCGCGCGTCAAGTCGACCTCGACGGCCGTCGTCACCGAGTACCGCGGCATGACCGTGGCCGAGATCTCGACCCTGCGCCGCCAGCTGCGCACCCTCGACGCCGACTTCAAGGTCTACAAGAACACCCTGGTGCTGCGCGCCATCGCCGGCAGCGACGTCGAGTCGCTGGGGGAGTTCCTGCACGGTCCGACGGCCATCACCTTCATCGACGGCGACGTCTCGGCGGTCGCCAAGGCCCTGCGCGACTTCGCCAAGGACACCCCGACGCTGGTGGTGAAGGGCGGCGTCGTCGACGGCAAGGCGCTCACCATGAGGGACCTGGTGGAACTGGCCGACCTGCCGAGCCGCGACGTGCTGCTCGCCCAGCTGGCCGGACTGCTCGCCTCACCACTTCGCACCATGGGCGGGCTCCTCAAGGCCCTGCCGCAAAACCTCGCCTACGGTCTCTCGGCCCTCCTCGACACCAAGGGCGGCTCCGCCCTCAGCGTCGCGGAGCCCGAGCCGGCCGCCGAGACTCCGGCCGGGGTCGAGGGAGCTGCACCCGCAGCGAGCGACGACGCCGCGGCACCTGTCGCGGAGGTCGAGGTCGAGGAGGAGGCCCCCGTGGCCGACTCTTCGGAGGAGCCGGCCGTCACGGCTGAGGCGCCCGCCACGGAGGAGGCCCCTGCGGCCGAGCCCGAGACCGACACCACCGAGGCTCCCGCAGGGGACGCCGCGAGCGAACCGGCCGAATAACCACCATCAACGCTGTAGATACGTAGGAAAGAAAGGAATCACCATGGCTGCAACCCTGACCAAGGAACAGATTCTCGACGGCATCGCTGAGCTCTCTGTGATCGAACTGAGCCAGTTGCTCAAGGAGTTCGAAGAGAAGTTCGGCGTGACCGCCGCGGCTCCCGTGGCGGTGGCCGCACCGGCCGCCGGCGGCGCCGGCGGTGGCGAAGAGGCTGCCGAAGAGAAGAGCGACTACGACGTCATCCTGACGGCCGGAGGCGAGAAGAAGATCCAGGTCATCAAGGAAGTACGTTCCCTGACCAACCTGGGACTGAAGGAAGCCAAGGACCTCGTGGACGGCGCTCCCAAGCCCGTCCTGGAGAAGGTATCCAAGGCCGACGCCGAGAAGGCCAAGGCGGCCCTCGAGGCGGCCGGCGCGACGGTAGAAGTCAAGTAACCAAAGGCGTCCCGAAAGGCCCCGCCCGGCTCGCCGGACGGGGCCTTTTCGCGCCCTCAAAGTACTTGACTTGGGCGCCAAAGGTGCCTAGGGTGAGGACAACCGTCTTCGGCGGCCGCGTTTCCCACGAATGGGGAACGCTATTTGCACGTTGCCCCGAAGAGCAACTAGAATAGATAAACCGTGTTCGTACATCCAACTTCGTCATCTTCGGATGGCGGTTTGTCGTGTACGTGCGGGAAATGCCTGTAGCACCCACCCACTCTCACGGAGGATTGACCGTTGACGTCTCGGTCTACTAGTCCAGAACGCTTTAATTTCTCGGCTTTGGGTGAAGCGCACCCCCTGCCAAATCTCCTGGAAATCCAGCGAGACAGCTTCGATCTCTTCATGAAACAGGGTCTGCGAGAGGCTTTCGAGGCCATTTCGCCCATCACTGACTTCACGGGGCGCCTGTCGCTCGAACTCGAGTTCGACCCCGACGACTTGGACCTCAAGAGTCCGCCCAAGTTCACGGTCGAGGAGTGCCGCCAGCGCGCGACCACCTACTCCCAGCCCGTCTTCGTGCGCGCCCGTTTCCTCAACTCCGAAACCGGCGAGATCAAGGAACAGACCGTCTTCATGGGCGACTTCCCGATCATGACCGAGCAGGGCACCTTCATCATCAACGGCACCGAGCGCGTCGTGGTCTCCCAGCTCGTGCGCTCGCCCGGCGTGCTGTTCCAGCCCGGCAAGGACGAGAAGGTGGCCTTCGAAGGCACCATCCACCCCAGCCGCGGCGAGTGGCTCCAGGTCGACCTCGAGGAGAAGAAGAACAAGGCCGCCAACGCGGGAGCGCGCATCGCGCGAAAGCGCCGCGTCTCGATCTTCACGCTCCTGCGCGCCCTCGACACCGCCATGGACGAGGCCTTCTTCGAGAAGTTCATCGCCCACTTCGACTTCCTGGAGGACCAGTTCCACGCGGACTGGAAGAAGGCCCATCTCGAGATCTCCAAGCACATGGACAAGTACAACATCGAGGACACGCCCGAGAACTTCGTGCGCGCCAGCCAAGAGACGGCCTGGCTCGAGATCTACCGCCGGGCCCGCCCCGGCGAGGTGCAGACCATCGAGGCGGCCCGCCAGTACTTCGAGGGCGCCTTCTTCTCCGAGAAGCGCTACGACCTCTCGCGCGTGGGCCGCTACAAGCTCGACCGCAAGCTGGGCGACGAGGTGGCCAAGAACGTCGAGATCTTCGGCGACCTGCTGGAGCGTCCCAACGAGGACCTGCACGTGCTGTCCAAGGCCGAGGTGCTGGCGACCGCCACCTACCTGCTCAACCTGGCCCGTGACCGCACGGCCAAGGAGACCACCTACCACATCGACGACCAGGACCACTTCGCCAACCGCCGCATCCGCAGCGTCGGCGAGCTGATCCAGAACGCCCTGCGCACCGGACTGTCGCGCATGGAGCGGGTCGTGCGCGAGCGCATGAACACCCAGGACGTCGAGGCCATCGCCCCCCAGACGCTGATCAACATCCGCCCGGTGATGTCGGCGATCAAGGAGTTCTTCGCCACCTCCCAGCTCAGCCAGTTCATGGACCAGAACAACCCCCTGTCGGGCCTCACCCACAAGCGCCGCCTGTCGGCCCTGGGGCCGGGCGGACTGTCGCGGGAGCGCGCCGGGTTGGAAGTGCGTGACGTGCACTCCTCGCACTACGGACGCATGTGCCCCATCGAGACCCCCGAGGGCCCCAACGTGGGCCTCATCGGCTACCTGGCCAACTACGCGCGGATCAACGGCTACGGCTTCATCGAGACGCCCTACCGGGTGGTCACCAACGGCAAGGTCACCGGCGAGATCAAGTACTTCACCGCCGACGAGGAAGAGCGCTACGTCATCGCCCAGGCCAACACCGAGGTCGACGACAAGGGCGTCATCCGCGCCGAACGCGTGCTCGTGCGCCGCGGCCCCATCGGCACCGGCCTGCGCGTGGGAGCGTCCAACAAGTCCTCCTCCACCACCTCCGAGATCGACTTCGTCAAGCCCGACGAGGTCGAGCTGATGGACGTGTCGACCAAGCAGGTCATTTCGGTCGCCACGTCGTTGATCCCCTTCGTGGAGCACGACGACGCCCAGCGCGCCCTGATGGGCGCCAACATGCAGAAGCAGGCCGTGCCGCTCATCATGCCCGAGGCGCCCTTCGTGGGCACCGGCATGGAGGCCCGCGCCGCGCTCGACTCGGGCGACGTGCTGATCGCCGAGGGCGAGGGCGTCGTGCGCTCCGTCTCGGGCGACCGCATCGTGGTCGAGTACGAGAAGGACGTCACCGACCGCTACGGCAAGACCCTGGGCAAGAAGCAGTACAACCTCAACAAGTTCCGCCGCTCCAACCAGGACACCTCGATCAACCAGAAGCCCCTGGTGTTCGGCGGCGAGACCGTGGTGGCCGGCGACCTGCTGGCCGACGGCACGAGCACCTACAACGGCGAGCTGGCGCTGGGCAAGAACCTGCTGGTGGCCTACATGCCCTGGGAGGGCTACAACTACGAGGACGCCATCATCCTGAACGAGCGCCTGGTGCGCGACGACGTGCTGACGTCGATCCACGTGAAGGAGTACGAGATCGACGCGCGCGACACCAAGTTGGGCGCCGAGGAGATCACCCGCGACATCCCGAACCTGCCCGACGACATCCTGGCGGACTTAGACGACCGCGGCATCGTGCGCATCGGCGCCGAGGTCGAGCCCGGCGACATCCTGGTCGGCAAGGTGACCCCCAAGGGCGAGACCGAGCAGTCCCCCGAGGAGCGCCTGCTGCGCGCGATCTTCGGTGAGAAGGCGCGCGAGGTGCGCGACACCTCCCTCAAGGTCCCCCACGGCGAGTCCGGCAAGGTCATCGACGTCAAGGTCTACAGCCGCGACGAGGATCACGAGATGCAGCCCGGCGTCAACCAGCTGGTCAAGGTCTACGTGGCCCAGAAGCGCAAGATCTCCGAAGGCGACAAGCTGGCCGGACGCCACGGCAACAAGGGCGTTATCTCCAAGATCCTGCCCGAGGAGGACATGCCCTTCATGGCCGACGGCACGCCCGTCGACATCATCCTGAGCCCGCTCGGCGTGCCCAGTCGAATGAACGTCGGCCAGGTGCTCGAAAGCCACCTGGGCTACGCCGCCCGCTACGGCTGGGAGGGCATCGAGGTCAACCCCGCGGTGGGCACCTCGGGCCACGCCGACCAGCGCGACCCCGCCACCCGCCCGTACCGCAAGACCCGCCCGCGCACCGAACCCGCGGTCTACGTGGCCACGCCGTCCTTCGACGGCGCGCACTGGGACGAGACCGACCGGGCCAAGGACAAGCCGACCATCCAGCACACCTTCGCGACGCTCAACGTCGACGGGGCCAACGGCATGCGCCTGCTGGCCGGGGACAACGACGGCAAGGTCTCGTTGTACAACGGCCGCACCGGCGAGCTGTACGACAACCCGATCTCGGTGGGCTACGCCTACATCTTGAAGCTCGCCCACATGGTCGACGACAAGATCCACGCCCGCTCTACTGGCCCGTACTCCATGATCACGGCCCAGCCGCTCGGCGGCAAGGCCCAGTTCGGTGGTCAGCGCTTCGGCGAGATGGAAGTGTGGGCCCTCGAGGCCTACGGCGCCGCGTACGCCCTGCAGGAGTTGTTGACGGTCAAGTCCGACGACATGAAGGGCCGCGAGCGAGCCTACGAGGCGATCGTGAAGGGACAGAACCTGCCCGAACCGGGGATCCCCGAGTCGTTCAAGGTGCTTATTAAGGAAATGCAGTCGCTCTGTCTGAACGTGGAAGTGCGCGACAAGAACAAGCAGCACGTAGATCTGGCCGACACCGAAGAGGACTTCTTCTCGGTCACGCGCGAGCTCGGCATCGACATCAGTCGACCCGAACGCGGCAGTGACGAAGAGGACGCCCGTCGGGCCGCCGAAAGGAAGTTGTCATGAGCCCATTGGACGTCAACCAGTTCGACGAGCTGAGCATCGGTCTCGCCACGGCGCAGAACATCCGCAGCTGGTCCTCGGGCGAGGTCAAGAAGCCCGAGACCATCAACTACCGCACCCTGCGTCCGGAGAAGGACGGCCTGTTCTGCGAGAAGATCTTCGGACCCCAGAAGGCGTGGGAGTGCGCGTGCGGCAAGTACAAGCGGGTGCGCTTCAAGGGCATCGTCTGCGAGCGCTGCGGCGTTGAGGTCACCAGCGACAAGGTGCGCCGCGACCGCATGGGCCACATCGCCCTGGCGGCGCCGGTCGTGCACATCTGGTACCTGCGCGGGACGCGTTCGTGGCTGGCCTACCTGCTTATGGGGACGCTCCCCAAGGAGGAGCTCAAGGCCAAGCAGCTGGAGAAGGTCATCTACTTCGCCGCCCACATGGTCACCTTCGTGGACGTCGACAAGCGTCACGCGGACCTGGGCGACCTGCGCAAGGGTCTGGCCGAGGAGCTCGTCGAGATCGCCGAGCGCGAAGTCAAGGCGCTTGACAACAAGCTGAAGGAGATCGAGGCCCGCGCCGAGAAGCTCGAGACCGACGGCGCCAAGGAGTCCGAGCTTCGGGCCCTGCAGCGCGGCACGGAGAAGGAACTCGACGGCGTGCGTTCGCGCTTCGCCGAGGAGCGAGAGCTGGCCAAGCAGGCCTTCACGACCTTCGAGGCCCTGCACTCTCGCCAGATCATCGAGGACGAGGTGCTGTACCGCGAGATGGACTTCCGCTACGGCGAGTACTTCGAGGGCGGCATGGGCGCGCACGCGATTCTCAACCTCATCGACCGCATGGACCTGGACGACGAAGAGCGCGTCATGCGCGAGATGATCGACGCCAAGGACGGCCGCAAGCCCCTGAGCGCCCAACGTCACGCCAAGTTCTTGAAGCGTCTCTCGATCGTGCAGTCCTTCAACCGACGCGACGACCAGGGCCGACGCCTCAACGACCCGCGCGCCATGATCCTGGAGGCCATCCCGGTCATCCCGCCGGACCTTCGCCCGATGGTCCAGCTGGACGGCGGCCGTTTCGCCACCAGCGACCTCAACGACCTCTACCGTCGCGTCATCAACCGCAACAACCGCCTGAAGCGCCTGCTCGACCTGGGCGCGCCCGACATCATCGTCAACAACGAGAAGCGCATGCTGCAAGAGGCCGTGGACGCGTTGTTCGACAACGGTCGTCGCGGCCGGCCGGTGGCCGGCCAGAGCGGACGGCCCCTCAAGAGCCTTTCGGACATGTTGAAGGGCAAGCAGGGACGATTCCGTCAGAACCTGCTCGGCAAGCGCGTCGACTACTCGGGCCGTTCGGTCATCGTGGTCGGCCCCCAGCTCAAGCTGCACCAGTGCGGCCTGCCCAAGATGATGGCGCTCGAGCTCTTCAAGCCCTTCGTCATGAAGCGGCTCATCGAGACCCAGATGGCCCAGAACATCAAGAGCGCCAAGCGCATGGTGGAGCGTCGCAAGACCATCGTGTGGGACGTGCTCGAAGAGGTCATCCGCGAGCACCCCGTGCTGCTCAACCGCGCGCCGACCCTGCACCGATTGGGGATCCAGGCCTTCGAGCCGGTCCTCGTCGATGGCAAGGCCATCCAGATCCACCCGTTGGTGTGCAAGGCCTTCAACGCGGACTTCGACGGTGACCAGATGGCCGTGCACGTGCCGCTCTCCGCGGAGGCGCAGGCCGAGGCCCGCATCCTGATGCTCTCGACCAACAACATCTTCACCCCCGCCACCGGTCGCCCCATCACCGAGCCGGCTCAGGACATGGTCTTCGGGGCCTACTACCTGACCCTGCCGGCCGACGAGGAGCTGGAGCACCCGCGCGTCTTCCGCCACGTCTACGAGGTGGAGAACGCCTTGGGCGACAAGATGATCGGGCTGCGCACGCCGATCGAGATCCGACCCCTGGAGGGCTCGTCGCTGGACACCCGCTTAGAAGGTGCTGGCATCGAGGTGAAGGGCGCGAGCCGTTCACTGCTCACCACGCCCGGTCGCGTCTTCTTCAACGAGGCGCTGCCCTTCGGGTTCCGCTACGTGAACGAGCTGATCGGCAAGAACGCCATGCCCATCGGCGTCATCGTCGAGGAGATCTCGGGCAGCTTCGGCCGCCAGGAGGTCGCCGAGTCGCTCGACGCCATCAAGTCGCTGGGATTTCGCTACGCGACCAAGTCGGGCCTGACGATCTCCATTGACGACGTCGTCACCACCTCGGAGAAGGCCGCGATCCTCAATAAGTACGAGGAGCAGGCCGCCAAGGTCGAGACGAACTACCGCCGAGGGGTCATCGTCGACGACGAGCGCCGCCAGCAGGAGATCGAGATCTGGACCAACGCCAACAAGGAGGTCGGTGACGCCACCGACCGCGCCATGAACGCGAAGTTCGACAACCCCATCCGCATGATGGTCGACTCGGGCGCGCGAGGCAACAGCCAGCAGATCCGTCAGATCGCCGCGATGAAGGGCCTGGTGTCCAACCCGCGCGGTGAGATGATCCCCCGTCCGATCAAGTCGTCTTTCCGCGAAGGCCTCTCGGTCCTCGAGTACTTCATCTCCACCCACGGCACCCGCAAGGGCCTGGGCGACACCGCGCTGCGCACCGCTGACTCGGGCTACCTGACCCGTCGACTGGTCGACGTGGCCCAGGAGCTCATCGTCAAGGAGTTCGACTGCGGCACCACGCGCGGTCTCTGGATCGAGCACGTGGCGGCGGACACCCGCGGCCAGCGCGCGCACTTAGAGACCAAGCTCTGGGGACGCGTGCTGTCCGAGCCCGTGACCATGTCCGACGGCACGACCATCGAGGCCGGCACCATGCTGATGGCCGAGGACGTCGACCGTCTGCGTGACGACGCCGCGGTGTCGCGCGTGCGCGTGCGCACCACGCTCACCTGCGACGCGGTCCAGGGCGTCTGCGCGGCCTGTTACGGCCTGTCGCTGGCGACCCACAAGTTGGTCGAGCTCGGCGAGGCCGTCGGCGTCATCGCCGCGCAGTCCATCGGCGAGCCCGGCACCCAGCTGACCATGCGCACCTTCCACTCCGGTGGCGTGACCGAGAGCGACATCACCCACGGCCTGCCGCGCGTGGTGGAGCTCTTCGAGGCCCGCACCCCCAAGGGCGCCGCGAAGGTCGCGGAGTTCACGGGCGTCGTGCGCGTCGAGCTGGTCGGCCGCGAGCGCAAGGTCACCGTCGTCGGCAACGACGGCGAACTGCAGGAGGAGTCGATCTCGATCGCGCGCCACCTGCACGTCGAGGACGGCCAGGAGGTCGAGGTCGGCACGCCGTTGCACGACGGTCCGCTCGACCCCAAGCTCATGATGAAGTTCCGCGGTACCCGCGAGACCCAGCAGTACCTGACCGAAGAGGTGCAGAACGTCTACCGCGACCAGGGCGTGTCGATCCACGACAAGCACATCGAGCTGATCGTGCGCCAGATGACCCGGCGCGTGCAGATCGTCGACGACGGCGACTCGCCGTGGTTGCCCGGCGCGATGGTCGACGTCAAGCTCTTCAACGACACCAACGACCGCTTGGAAGCCGAAGGCAAGGAGGCGGCCGACGGCCGCGCCCAGCTGATGGGGATCACCAAGGCCTCGCTGGCCACGGACTCCTGGCTCTCGGCCGCGTCCTTCCAGGAGACCACTCGGGTGCTCACCGAGGCCGCCATCGAAGGCAAGCGCGACCACCTGGTCGGGCTCAAGGAGAACATCATCATCGGCAAGCTCATCCCGGCCGGTTCCGGGCTCGAGTACTACAACAAGAAGGAGCTGCGCCTGGACATGCCCGACGCCGAACTGCTGCCCGCCTGGGCGCAGGTCTCCGACGACGACCTCGACCTGGCCAGCCTGCTGGGCGAGATCGCGGGCGACGACTCCTTCAGCGCCGACCTGTCGGCCTTCCAGAACATCGGCACGGCCACCTACGACGAGTCGGCGCTGCCCGAAAACGACCTCGCCAACCCCGAGGACGAGATCGGCAACCAGGCCATCTGACGTCGAGCCCGCGGCGCTGGTCACCAGACCGGCGCCGGGCTTGCCGTTTGACCGTGATTTGTCGTAGAATGGAAAGTCCGCGTGCCGGTAGCAGTCGGCGCGTCCCCAGAACGTTGTACAACCAGAGAGGTTCCGCGTGCCCACAATTGCACAGTTGGTCCGAAAAGGCCGACAGGACAAAGTATCCAAGACCAAGACGCCGGCCCTGAAGGGGGCCCCGCAGCGTCGTGGTGTCTGTACGCGCGTGCACACGGTGACCCCCAAGAAGCCCAACTCGGCCCTGCGCAAGGTGGCGCGCGTGCGCCTCACCTCCGGTGTCGAGATCACGGCCTACATCCCCGGCGTCGGCCACAACCTCCAGGAGCACTCCATCGTCCTGGTGCGTGGCGGGCGAGTGAAGGACCTTCCCGGGGTTCGCTACAAGATCATCCGCGGCGCGCTCGACACCTCCGGGGTGCGCGACCGCAAGCAGGCCCGTAGCCGCTACGGCGCCAAGAAGGAGAGCTAATGCCGCGTAAGGGCCCCGCCGAGCGTCGCGAACTGGTTCCCGACCCGATCTACAAATCCGTCCTGGTGACCCAGGTGACCAACAAGGTCTTGGAGCGCGGCAAGCGCACCATCGCCGAGCGCATCGTCTACACGGCCTTGGAACTGGTCGAGCAGAAGACCGGCGCCGACCCGGTGGCGGCCCTGAAGCGCGCCCTCGAGAACGTGCGCCCCGAGCTCGAGGTGAAGAGCCGACGCGTCGGCGGCACCACCTACCAGGTCCCGATGGAGGTTCGCCCCCGTCGTTCCACCACCTTGGCCATCCGCTGG
The DNA here is from genome assembly GCA_963827115.1 of uncultured Acidimicrobiaceae bacterium. Classification (GTDB taxonomy): domain Bacteria; phylum Actinomycetota; class Acidimicrobiia; order Acidimicrobiales; family RAAP-2; genus RAAP-2. The sequence goes on from CAWGZS010000001.1 coordinate 65,303, forward strand.
CTGACCGACTTCGCCAAGAAGCGACGCGAGAAGACCATGGCCGAGCGCCTGGCCAATGAGATCATCGACGCCAGCAATGGCGTGGGTGCGGCGGTGAAGCGTCGCGAGGACATGGCCAAGATGGCCGAGTCCAACAAGGCCTTCGCACACTACCGCTGGTAAGCAAAGAAAGTTTGACATGACCGCACGAGAGATCCCCCTCGAAAAAGTTCGCAATATTGGCATCATGGCCCACATCGACGCGGGCAAGACCACCACGACCGAACGCATTCTCTTCTACACCGGCAAGAACTACAAGATCGGTGAGGTGCACGAAGGTGCCGCGACCATGGACTGGATGGTCCAGGAGCAGGAGCGCGGCATCACCATCACCTCGGCCGCCACCACGTGCTACTGGAACGGCAACCGCATCAACATCATCGACACCCCGGGCCACGTCGACTTCACCGCCGAGGTCGAGCGTTCGCTGCGCGTGCTCGACGGGGCCGTCGCGGTCTTCGACGCCGTGGCCGGCGTCGAGCCCCAGACCGAGACCGTCTGGCGCCAGGCCAACAAGTACCACGTGCCGCGCATCTGCTTCGTGAACAAGATGGACCGCATCGGCGCCGACTTCTTCCGCTGCGTCGACATGATCGAGGACCGCCTCGACTGCGTGCCGGCCGTCATCCAGCTGCCCATCGGGTCCGAGGGCAACTACCAGGGCATCATCGACCTGTGCGAGATGAACGCCACCATCCACCACGACGACCACGGCGAAGTCCTGGAGGTCATCGCCATCCCCGACGAATACGTGGCCCAGGCCCAGGAGTACCACGCCAAGCTGCTTGACGTGCTGACCCGCTTCGACGACCACCTGATGGAGAAGGTCCTGGAGGGCGAGGACGTCTCGCCGGCCGACATCCGCCGCGCGCTGCGCGTGGGGACGCTGGAGAACCACTGTGTGCCGATCCTCAACGGCTCGGCCTTCAAGAACAAGGGCGTCCAGCCCATGCTCGACGCGGTCATCGACTTCCTGCCCTCGCCCGTCGACCTTCCCCCGACCCAGGGCACCAAGCCGGGCAAGGAAGAGGTCCTGGAGCGCAAGCCCAGCGACGACGAGCCCTTCTCCGCGCTGGCCTTCAAGATCATGACCGACCCCTACGTGGGCAAGCTCATCTACCTGCGCGTCTACTCGGGCACCCTGGAAAAGGGCGACACCGTCATCAACACCACCCGGGGCTCGAGGAAAGAGCGCCTGGGACGTCTCCTCTTGATGCACGCCAACAACCGCGAGGACCTCGACACCATCCGCACCGGCGACATCGTGGCCGCGGTGGGACTCAAGCAGGTCACCACCGGCGACACGCTGAGCAGCGTCGATTCGCCCATCCAGTTGGAGACCCTGACGTTCTCCGAGCCGGTCATCCACGTGGCCGTCGAGCCCAAGACCAAGGCTGACCAGGAGAAACTGGGCAAGGCCCTCTACGCGCTCTCCGAGGAGGACCCGACCTTCCGCGTGCGCACCGACGAGGAGACGGGCCAGACCGTCATCTCGGGCATGGGCGAACTGCACCTCGAGGTGCTGGTGGACCGGATGCAGCGCGAGTTCGCGGTAGACGCCAACGTGGGCAAGCCCCAGGTGGCCTACCGCGAGACGATCCGCAAGAAGGTCGAGAAGGTCGAAGAGAAGTACGTGCGCCAGACCGGCGGCAAGGGCCAGTACGGCCACGTCGTCATCACCCTCGAGCCCACCGGGGCCGGCGGGGGCTACGAATTCGTCGACGAGATCACGGGCGGGGTCATCCCCAAGGAGTACATCCAGCCCGTCAACCAGGGCATCACCGAGGCCCTTACCTCGGGCGTCCTGGCCGGGTACCCGGTCGTCGACGTGCGCGTGCGCCTCACCTACGGTAGCTACCACGACGTCGACTCCTCGGAGATGGCCTTCAAGATCGCCGGTTCCATCGCGGTGAAGAAGGCCGCCCGCCTGGCCAGTCCCGTGCTCTTGGAGCCCATCATGGCCGTCGAAGTGGTGACGCCCGAGGACTACATGGGCGACGTCATCGGCGACCTGTCGGCTCGTCGCGGCCGCGTCGAGGGCATGGAACAGCGAGGCAATAGCCAAGCAATTAGGGCTCTTGTGCCGCTGGCCGATATGTTCGGCTACGCTACTGACCTGCGTTCTCGCACTCAAGGGCGAGCAACGTACACCATGGAATTTAAAATGTACGCAGAAGTTCCCGAGGCGATCGCGAAGGAGATTGTCGCCAAGGCCACTGGTGCGTAAGCGCTGGGAAACCAGCAACAAAAAGGTCCAAACCGTGGTCGGGGAGGGCCAAAGAAACCCCGACGGGTCCGTAACGGACCGGTCATGAGATAGAAAGTCAGTCCCCGACAATGGCAAAGAAGAAGTTCGAGCGCACTAAGCCGCACGTAAACATTGGCACGATGGGTCACATCGACCACGGCAAGACCACTCTTACCGCGGCCATCACCAAGGTCCTGTCCGAGCGCATCGGCGGCAGTTCCTTCACGCCCTTCGACCAGATCGACAAGGCCCCCGAAGAGCGCCAGCGCGGCATCACGATTTCGATCGCGCACGTGGAATACGAGACGGCCAACCGCCACTACGCCCACGTCGACATGCCCGGCCACGCCGACTACGTCAAGAACATGATCACCGGCGCCGCCCAGATCGACGGCGCGATCCTGGTGGTCTCGGCCAGCGACGGCCCCATGCCCCAGACCCGCGAGCACGTGCTGCTCGCGCGCCAGGTCGGCGTGCCGTACATCGTGGTCGCCCTCAACAAGGCTGACATGGTCGACGACGAGGAGCTCTTGGAGCTCGTCGAGATGGAAGTGCGCGAGCTGCTCACCAGCTACGACTTCCCCGGCGACGACGTGCCGATCGTGCGCGTCTCGGCCCTGAAGGCCCTGGAAGGCGACGCCGCCTGGGGCGACAAGATCATGGAGTTGATGGACGCCGTCGATTCCTACATCCCCGAGCCCGTTCGATCGACCGAGAAGCCCTTCCTCATGTCCATCGAGGACGTCATGTCCATCACCGGCCGTGGCACCGTGGTGACCGGCAAGGTGGAGCAGGGCGTCGTGAAGATCGGCGACGAGGTCGAGATCGTGGGCCTTCGCCCGACGACCAAGACCACCGTCACCGGCATCGAGATGTTCCGCAAGCTGCTCGACGAGGGCCGCGCGGGGGACAACCTCGGAGCCCTGCTTCGCGGCACCAAGAAGGAGGACGTCGAGCGCGGACAGGTGCTGTGCAAGCCCGGTTCGATCACGCCTCACACCGTCTTCGAGGCCCAGGTCTACGTGCTGACCAAGGAGGAGGGTGGACGCCACAAGCCGTTCTTCGCGAACTACCGTCCCCAGTTCTACTTCCGCACGACCGACGTCACCGGTACCATCGAGTTGCCCAGCGGCACCGAGATGGTCATGCCGGGGGACAACACGGAGATGACCGTGACCCTGGGCAAGCCGATCGCCATGGAAGAGGGCCTCACCTTCTCCATCCGCGAGGGCGGGCGCACCGTGGGTTCCGGCCGCGTCGTAAAGATCCTGAAGTAACTGGTCATGGCCGACAACCGACAGATGATCCGCATACGGTTGAAGGCCTTCGACCACGGCATCCTGGATCAGTCCACCGCGAAGATCGTCCAGACGGTCGAGCGCACCAACGCCCGCGTCCAGGGTCCCGTGCCGCTGCCCACCGAGAAGCACCGTTACACGGTGGTTCGCGGGCCGCACAAGCACAAGGACAGCCGCGAGCACTTTGAAATGCGCGTCCATAAGCGTCTTTTGGACATCGTGGACCACACCGCCAAGACCGTCGACTCGCTCCAGCGCCTCGACCTGCCGGCTGGCGTGGATATCGAGATCAAGATTCGCCAGAATTAACCACGAGGTGTGCACCCTGGCCCCGTCGGCGACTTTGCGTCGGCGGGGCCGCAAGGTGTACGCTAAGTAGCCCCTTCTTTGCGGTCGGGGCCGCCAAAACTTCTGCTTTGGTGAACAAAAGATGTGTTCGGTCGCCTCACAAGGGAACGCTGAACCAAACAAGTCGAGCGCTCCGTTCGGGTTTTGTTACCCGGCGGAGCGTCTGTGTGTCAGACATCCGACGCACGGACATAGAGAGAGGGAAGCACGTGGCGGCCAAAGCGATCGTCGGCGAGAAGGTGGGCATGACCCAGGTCTGGGACGACCAGAACCGGGCCATTCCTGTCACGGTGGTCCGTGTCAGTCCCGCTCGCGTCGTCCAGGTAAAGACCCCCGAAAAGGAGGGCTACTCGGCCGTGCAGGTGACCTGGGGCACGAGGCGCATCACCACGCTCTCCAAGCCCGAACTGGGACATTTCAACAAGGCCGGCGTCACGCCGGGCAAGAAACTGGTGGAGCTGCGTCTCGATGACGTGAGCGGCTACGTGGTGGGCCAGGAGATCTTGGCCGACGTCTTGGAAAAGGGCGAGATGATCGACGCGACCGCGGTGTCCAAGGGCAAGGGCTTCACCGGTTCGATGAAGCGACACAACTTCTCGGGCCAGGGCGCCGCCCACGGTAACCACAAGCACCACCGCGCACCCGGGTCGATCGGCGCCTGCGCCACGCCGGGACGGGTCTTCAAGGGCACCAAGATGGCCGGACGCACCGGTGGAGGCCAGGTCACCACGACCAACTTAGAAGTGGTCGGCGTCGACGTCGAGCGTCACCTCGTGCTGGTCAAGGGCGCCGTCCCCGGCCCCCGCGGCGGCGTGGTGGTGCTGCGCACCTCGGTCAAGAATCCGATGAAGGCGGGAGGCCAGCGATGAGCGATGTCTTCACGCTGCGCGGTCCGGTGAAGAAGGACCGACCCGAGCCGACCAAGCGCTCGGTGACGCGCACCTCGCTCGACGGATCGACCCTCGGCACGGTCGAGCTCGAGCCCACCATCTTCGGCATCGAGCCCAACATGGCCGTGCTGCACCAGGTCATCAAGGCCCAGCTAGCCGCCAAACGCGCCGGCACCCAGTCGACCAAGACCCGCAAGGAAGTGAGCGGTGGCGGCAAGAAGCCCTTCAACCAGAAGGGCACCGGCGGCGCCCGTCAGGGCACCATCCGCGCCCCGCACTACCCCGGCGGTGGCATCGCGCTCGGACCCAAGCCGCGCAAGTACGACCAGAAGACGCCCAAGAAGATGATCCGCCTGGCGCTGCACTCGGCCCTCTCGGACCGCGCGAGCTTAGAGCGCGTAGCGCTGGTCGACGGCTTCGGCGCCTGGACCGAGCCCAAGACCAAGACGGCCGTGTCGACCCTGTCGGCGCTCGGCATCGACGGCAAGGTCCTCGTCGTGATCACCAGCGACGACATCGTCGCCAACCAGTCGTTCCGCAACCTGGTCCACGTCAAGACCATCGACGCGGGCGAGCTCAACGCCTACGACGTGCTCGACGCCGACTGGGTCCTCTTCACCGACGCCACGTTGCCAACCGCCAAGGAGAACAGCTGATGCGCGACGCCATGAGCATCCTCATCCGCCCCGTGGTCTCCGAGAAGACCTACGGGCTGATGGACAACCACACCTACGTCTTCGTGGTGGACCCCCGGGCCACCAAGATCGACGTGCGCAATGCCGTCGAGCAGGCCTTCAACGTCAAGGTCGTCAACGTCAACACTCTCAACCGCAAGGGTAAGTCGACGCGCAATCGTCGCACCGGTGTTACGGGTATGCGCCCCGGCACGAAGCGGGCCATCGTCACCCTGCGCCAGGGCGACACGATCAACCTCTTCGAGAGTTAAGGACAGGTATGGCACTGCGTCACCGCAAACCCACGAGCCCCGGTCGCCGTTTCCAGACGGTCTCGGACTTCGCGGACGTCACCAAGGACACGCCCGAGAAGAGCCTGCTCGCGCCCAAGCCCAAGACGGGCGGCCGCAACAACTACGGCCGCAAGACCTCGCGCCACCGCGGCGGAGGCCACAAGCAGCAGTACCGCATCATCGACTTCAAGCGCAACAAGGACAGCGTGCCCGCGAAGGTCGCCGCCATCGAGTACGACCCGAACCGCACCTGTCGCATCGCGCTGCTGCACTACGTCGACGGCGAGAAGCGCTACATCCTCGCGCCCAACGGCCTCAAGGTCGGCGACGTCGTCGAGTCCGGCCCCAAGGCCGACATCCGCAGCGGCAACGCCCTGCCCATGCGTTTCATCCCCACCGGTTCGACCGTGCACAACGTCGAGCTTCGCCCGGGCGGCGGCGGCAAGATGGCCCGCAGCGCCGGCATGGGCGTCCAGCTGGTCGCCAAGGACGGCGGCTACGCCACCCTTCGACTCCCTTCGACCGAGATGCGCCGCGTGCCGATCGACTGTCGCGCGACGCTCGGCATCGTGGGCAACTCCGAGCACGAGCTCATCAAGGTCGGCAAGGCCGGACGCAGCCGCTGGAAGGGCATCCGCCCCCAGACGCGCGGTGTCGCCATGAACCCCGTCGACCACCCGCTCGGTGGCGGCGAAGGCAAGACCTCCGGTGGACGCCACCCGGTCTCGCCGTGGGGTCAGCCCGAAGGTCGTACGCGTCTGCCAAAGCAGTCGGACGCGCTCATTATTCGTCGCCGCCGTGGACGCGGCGCGCGGAGGTAGGTAGACAATGTCACGCAGCCTGAAAAAGGGTCCCTTCATCGATGCCCACCTCCTCAAGAAGGTGGACGCCATGAACGCGGCCAACGAGAAGAAGGTCATCAAGACCTGGAGCCGTCGTTCGACGGTCATCCCCGACATGGTCGGGCACACCTTCGCGGTGCACGACGGGCGACGTCACGTGCCGGTGTTCTGCAACGAGTCCATGGTGGGCCACAAGCTGGGCGAGTTCGCGCCGACGCGCACCTTCCGCTTCCACGCCGGCCAAGAGAAGACGGGCAAGCGCTGATGACCGGTCCCAAGACCAACGAACGACCGGGGACCCGCGCCACGCTGCGCGGCTACCACATGTCCGCGAGCAAGGCCCGCGTGGTGCTCAACCTCATTCGCAACGAGGACGTCACCACCGCGCGCGAGATCCTGGCCGACACGTCGCGCGAGGCCGCCGACGTCATCGGCAAGGTGCTCGCTTCGGCCGTCGCCAACGCCGTGACCAACGACGGCCAGAACGCCGAGGAGCTCTTCGTCTCCGCCGCCTTCGCCGACGAGGGCGTCACCATGAAGCGCTTCACACCGCGCGCCCGCGGACGGGCCGGCAAGATCCTGAAGCGTTCCTGTCACATCACCGTGATCGTGTCGCGCCTCGACGACGAGCGACTCGAGGTCCTGCGCTCGGCCCGCAACGCGCAGGCCGCCGTATCGCGCACCCGCCGCGTGGCGTCCTCGAGGCGCCGCGCCGACCAGACCGCCAGCCTCAACAAGCGTGAGACGGCCGCCGAGCTGGCCGCCCAGGAGGCGCAGAACGAGGCGAACGAGGCCGACATCCTCGAGGCCGAGAGCATCGAGGCCGAGGAGACCGAGACGCCGGACACCGACGTCGAGGACAACGGAACCGAGACGGACGTGGTCGACAGCGAGGCCGCGGACGATGAGAACGAGAACGACGAGACGGTGTCCGACGACACCACGGAGGAGACCAACTAATGGGTCAGAAGGTAAACCCCTACGGTTTCCGTCTCGGCATCACGACGGACTGGAAGTCGCGCTGGTTCAAGGAGCGCGGCTACAAGGACCTCGTCATCGAGGACTGGAAGATCCGCGACTACTTGACCAAGCAGCTCGAGAGCGCCGCCGTCAGTCGCATCGAGATCGAGCGCAGTTCGGACCGCGTGCGCGTGGACATCCACACCGCGCGTCCTGGCATCGTCATTGGCCGCCGCGGCGCCGAGGCCGAGCGCCTGAAGAAGGACTTAGAGAAGATCACCGGTCAGAAGAACAAGATTTCGCTCAACATCCAAGAGATCAAGCAGCCCGAACTGGACGCGGCACTGATCGCCCAGGGGATCTGCGACCAGCTGCTTCGACGGGTGGCCTTCCGCCGCGCCATGAAGCGCGGCATCCAGACCGTGCAGAAGGCGGGCGCCTTGGGCGTTCGCATCCAGGCCTCGGGCCGTCTCGGCGGCGCCGAGATGTCGCGCCGCGAGTCCTACCGCGAGGGCCGCGTCCCGTTACACACGCTGCGCGCCGACATCGACTACGGCTTCCGCGAGGCCCGCACCAACACCGGACGCATCGGCGTCAAGGTGTGGATCTACAAGGGCGACATCCTGCCCTACCAGCTGACCAATGACGAGAAGATCGTGCGCGAGGCGGCCATGGCCGCCGGTGATGCCGTGGCGGTCACGGGCGCCGCGGGCGTCAGCTCCGCCGCGCCCAAGGGCGTCGTTCGCGCGGGTGGCGGACGCCGCCGCGTCGAGGCCGAGCCGGTCGAGGTCGAGGAGATCATCGAGGAGACGACCGTCGACGTGTCGCCGGCCGACCTGCTCGCCGCGAGCGCCGAGGTCGAGGCCCGACTGAGCGTCGAAGAGGAGATCGAGCGCCGCACCGACAAGGACCACGTGGACGCTCCTCACTTTCGAAAGGACGCGGAGTAAGCATGTTGATGCCTCGCAAAGTTAAGCACCGCAAGCAGCACCGCGGACGCATGGCCGGCAAGGCCAAGGGCGGGGTTGACCTGTCCTTCGGCGACTTCGGGATCCAGGCCCTCGAGGCCGGCTGGATCACCGCGCGCCAGATCGAGGCGGCCCGTATTGCGATGACCCGTCACGTCAAGCGTGGCGGCAAGGTGTGGATCCGCATCTTCCCCGACAAGCCCGTGACCCAGAAGCCCGCGGAGACGCGCATGGGTTCGGGCAAGGGCAATCCGGAGTTCTGGGTCGCCGTCGTCAAGCCCGGTCGCATCATGTTCGAACTCGGTGGCGTCGACGAGACGCTGGCGCGCGCTGCCATGGAGCGGGCCATCCAGAAGTTGCCCATCAAGGCCAAGTTCGTCATCCGCCCGGGCACCCACGGCACACCGGAGGTGACCGTCTAATGGCTAAGACCAGAGAACACGTCGCGGAACTTCGCCTGCTCGGCGACCGAGAGATGTTGGAGCGCCTGAGCGAGGCTCGGCGCGAGCTGTTCAATCTTCGATTCCAGTTGGCCACCGGCCAGCTCGACAACTCGTCGCGCCTGGGCGCGGTACGTCGCGACATCGCGCGTCTCGCCACCTTCCTGCGCGAGCGTGAGATCGCGGCTGCGGAAGCCGCCGAAGAAGGTGAGCAGTCATGAGTGACGCAACGAACGACGTGAGTCGCGAGAATCCCCGCAAGGTCCGCGAGGGCATCGTGGTCTCGGACAAGATGAACTCGACCCTGGTCGTGGCGGTCAACGAGCGGGTCAGCCACCCCCGTTACGGCAAGACCGTCCAGCGCACCAAGAAGCTCTACGTCCACGACGAGAAGAACGAGGCCAAGGTCGGCGACGTGGTGCGCGTCCAGGAGACCCGTCCGCTTTCGAAGCTCAAGCGCTGGCGCCTGACCGAGATCGTGGAGCGTGCGCGATGATCCAGCAGGAATCACGGCTCAAGGTGGCCGACAACAGCGGGGCCAAAGAAGTGCTGTGCATCCGCGTGCTGGGCGGCTCGCGCCGCCGCTACGCCTCGATCGGCGACGTCTTCATCGCCACCGTCAAGGACGCCATCCCCGGCGCCGCCGTGAAGAAGGGCGACGTGGTGCGCTGCGTCGTCGTGCGCACGGCCAAGGAGAAGCGCCGTCCCGACGGTTCCTACATCAAGTTCGACGAGAACGCCGCGGTGCTGATCAACGACCAGCTCCAGCCGCGCGGCACCCGCATCTTCGGGCCCGTCGGACGTGAACTGCGCGACAAGAAGTTCATGCGCATTATTTCGCTCGCACCGGAGGTGCTGTAATGAAGATTCGTAAAGGTGACGACGTGCTCGTGCTCACGGGCAAGTACCGCGGCGAGCGCGCCGAGGTGATCGAGGCCCTGCCGTCACGCCAGAAGGTCATCCTCAACGGGCTCAACGTGTCCAAGCGCGCCACCAAGCAGCAGGGCGCCACCATGCAGGCCGGCATCATCGACAAGTTCATGCCGCTGCACGTGTCCAACGTGGCACTGTGGTGCTCGGGCCACAAGGGTCCCGCCAAGGTGGGCCTCAAGGACGTCGACGGCACCAAGGTGCGCGTCTGTCGAAAGTGCGGAGCGACGCTATGAGTACCACGACCCGACCGCGCCTCAAGGTCCGCTTCGACCAGGAGATCCGCCAGGCCCTCAAGGAAGAGCTCGGCCTCGACAACATCATGCAGGTACCGCGCCTGACCAAGATCGTGCTCAACTCGGGCGTGGGTCGCGCCACCCAGCAGGTCTCCCTGCTCGAGGGCGCCCAGCGCGACCTCGAGATGATCACCGGCCAGAAGCCCATCGTCACGCGGGCCAAGAAGTCGATCGCCAGCTTCAAGCTGCGCGAGGAGCAGGCCATCGGCACCAAGGTCACCCTGCGCGGCGACCGCGCCTGGGAGTTCTTCGACCGTCTGCTGAGCCTGGCCATCCCGCGCATCCGCGACTTCCGCGGGCTGTCGCCGCACAGCTTCGACGGTCACGGCAACTACACCTTTGGCATCAACGACCAGTTGATCTTCCCCGAGATCGACTACGACAAGATCGACGCGCCGCGTGGTTTCGACATCACCATCGTCACCACGGCCGCGAACGACGAGCAGGGACGCGCATTCTTGCGCGCTTACGGCTTCCCCTTCAAGCAGGAGAATCGATAGTTATGGCGAAGAAAGCTCTTCGAATCAAGCAGCAGAAGACCCCGAAGTTCTCCACGCGTGCCTACACGCGCTGCGAGCGCTGCGGGCGACCGCGCTCGGTGTACCGCAAGTTCGGGCTCTGTCGCATCTGCCTGCGTGTGATGGTGCACGCGGGCGAGGTGCCGGGCGTGACCAAGGCAAGTTGGTAACTCATGACCATGACCGACCCCATCGCCGACATGCTCACGCGGATCCGCAACGCCAACGCCGCCATGTTCGACAGCGTCAAGATGCCCAGCTCCAAGCTCAAGGAGAGCCTGGCCAAGGTCCTCGAGAAGGAGGGCTTCATCGCGAGCTACACCGTGACCAAGGTCGACGGCAAGCCCGCGCCGACGCTCGAGATCAACCTGAAGTACTCCGAGGACCGCAAGAAGACCATCGTGGGCATCAAGCGCGTCTCCAAGCCCGGCCTGCGCATCTACAAGAAGTCCGACCAGATGCCCAAGGTCCTGGGCGGCGTCGGCGTCGCCGTCGTCTCCACCAGCCACGGGCTGATGACCGACCGCGAGGCCCGCAAGGCCAAGCTCGGCGGCGAGGTGCTGTGTTATGTCTGGTAACCGTGACCGAATCATGGAGGTAGCCCATGTCGCGCATCGGCCGTAACCCCATCACCGTGCCCTCGACGGTCAGCGTCGACGTGGCCGACAACGTCGTGACGGTCAAGGGACCCAACGGCACCATGCACCGCAACCTGCCCGACGGCATCACGCTGTCGCGCGAGGGCGACGTCATCAACGTCGAGCGGGTCAACGACGAGACGATGTACCGGTCGCTGCACGGGTTGACGCGCACGCTGGTGTCCAACATGGTCACCGGCGTGACCGACGGCTGGAGCAAGGAGCTCGAGATCATCGGGGTCGGCTATCGCGCCGCCGCCGGTGCGCCCGGGGTCCTCGACCTGGCGCTCGGCTTCTCGCACCCGGTCAAGTTCACCGCCCCCGAGGGCATCACCTTCGAGGTGCCCGCGCCGACGCGCGTCATCATCAAGGGCGCCGACAAGGAAGTCGTTGGCCAGGTCGCCGCGACGATCCGCAAGCTCCGTAAGCCCGAGCCCTACAAGGGCAAGGGCGTGCGCTACCTCGGCGAACGAGTGGCGCGCAAAGCAGGAAAGGCTGCGAAGTAATGGCACGTTCCACCCACGAACTCCACGTGCGACGACACAAGCGCATCCGCCGCAAGCTCTCGGGCACGCCCGAGCGCCCGCGCGTCGCGGTGAGCCGCAGCAACAAGCACATCTCGGCGCAGATCATCGACGACGTGAACGGCCGCACCCTGGCCGCCGCCTCGTCGGTTGAACCCTCGCTCAAGGGCACCAGCGGCGGCAACGTCGAGGGGGCCAAGGCTGTGGCGACCCTGCTCGCCCAGCGCGCGCAGGCCGCCAGCATCACCAAGGTCGTCTTCGACCGCGGTGGATTCGATTATCACGGCCGCGTGGCGGCCTTTGCGGACACCTTGCGTGGCGCCGGACTGGAGTTTTGATGGCTGATCTAGAGCAGTACGAAGAGCGGACCATCAAGGTCAACCGCGTGTCCAAGGTCGTGAAGGGTGGGCGTCGCTTCTCCTTCACCGCCCTCATGGTCATTGGTGACGGCAACGGCAAGGTCGGCTTGGGCTACGGCAAGGCCAAGGAGGCCGGACTCGCGGTGCAGAAAGGCATCGAGGAGGCTCGCAAGAACCTCTTCGACGTGCCCTTAGCCGGCACCACCATCATCTACCCCGTGCTCGGCGCCTCCGGGGCCGGACGCGTGCTGATGAAGCCCGCCGCTCCGGGCACCGGCGTCATCGCCGGCGGGGCCGCGCGCGCCATCCTCGAGATGGCCGGCGTCAAGGACATCATCGCCAAGTCCCTGGGATCGTCCAACGGCATCAACGTGGCCCACGCCACCATCGAAGGCCTCAAGCAGTTGCGCCGCCCCGAGGAGATCGCCTCGCTGCGCGACCAGCCGGCCGACCACGTCATCCCTTCGGGCACGCTGCGGGCCTACCGCGAGCGCCAGCGCGAGGGCGACCTCTTTAAGACGGAAGGCTGACCATGGCTCAGTTGAAAGTTACCCAGACCCGTTCGGCCATCGCGACCAAGCCCAAGCACCGCGCTAACCTGCGCGCGCTCGGGCTGCGCGGCATCGGCCAGTCCAACGTGCTGCCCGACCGCCCCGAAATCAGGGGAATGATCGCTCGCGTGCCGCACCTGATCAAAGTAGAAGAGGTCAACTGATGAAGCTGCACGATCTCAAATCGCCCGAAGGCTCCACGCACCGCAAGAGGATCGTCGGTCGCGGTATCGCCGGCAAGGGCGGCAAGACGGCCGGACGCGGCACCAAGGGCCAGAAGGCCCGTCGCCAGATCCCCCACGGCTTCGAGGGCGGCCAGCTGCCGCTGCTCCAGCGCATCCCCAAGCTGAAGGGCTTCACCAACCCGTTCCGGGTCGAGTACACGCCGGTCAACCTCGACGCGCTGGTGACCTTGGACGTCACCGACGTGACCCTCGAGGTGCTGGTCGATCGAGGCCTGGCGGGCAAGAAGGACCTGGTCAAGATCCTCGGACGAGGGACCCTCAACAAGAAACTGAACGTGTCGGCCCACGGTTTCTCGGCGTCGGCCAAGGCCGCCATCGAGTCCGCCGGCGGCACGACGACGGAGCTCGCCAAGCCCTTCGCCGTGCGTCCACCTGCGTCGGGCAACCAGCACCAGAACCGCTAAGGCAGAACCGTGTTCAAGCGTCTCGCCAACATCTTTCGTGTACCGGACCTTCGTAACAAGGTCCTGTTCACCGTTGGCATCATCTGCCTCTACCAGCTGGGGGCCAACCTGCCTATCCCCGGCGTGAGTTGGGCGCAGGTTCGCTTGCTCCAGTCCAAGGCCGGGGCCAGCGGCGCGCTCGGGTTCCTCAACCTCTTCTCCGGCGGGGCCCTGACGCGCTTGGCCGTCTTCGGCCTAGGCATCATGCCCTACATCACCAGCACCATCGTCATCCAGCTGCTCACGACCGTCATCCCCAAGCTCACCGAGTGGCGCGACCAGGGCGCGGTCGGCCAGAAGAAGATCACCCAGACCACCCGTTACCTGACCATCGGTCTGGCGCTGCTGCAGTCGACCGGCCTCATCTACGCCTTCCACGGTCACGACGAGGCGCTGCTGGGCTTCAACATCAACCTGATCCCCAAGTTCAGCCTCAGCCTGGGCCTCTTCATGGTGCTCATCATGACCGCCGGCACGGCCTTCGTCATGTGGCTGGCCGAGCTCATCACCCAGCGCGGCATCGGCCAGGGCATGAGCCTGCTCATCTTCGCCAACGTCGTCTCCAGCCTGCCCTCGGGCGGGCGCGCGGTGTGGGACGAGGGCGGGCCCTTCAAGTTCCTCATCATCCTCGTCATCTCGCTGGTGCTGCTGGTGCTCATCGTCTACGTCGACCAGGGCCAGCGCCGCATACCGGTCACCTTCGCGCGGCGCGTCGTGGGGCGCAAGGAGATGGGCGGCAACTCCACCTACATCCCCTTGAAGGTCAACCAGTCGGGTGTTATCCCGATCATCTTCGCGTCGTCGGTGCTCTACATCCCGATTCTCATGTCCAACGTCGTGCCCTGGGCCAGTTTCCAGAACTTCGTGAACAACTCGCTGCACCCGACGAGCTTCTTCTACATCGTCGCGGACTTCGTGCTCATCTTCGCCTTCACCTTCTTCTACGTCTACATCGCCTTCGAGCCCCACCAGCAGGCCGAGATGCTGCGCCAGCAGGGCGGCTTCATCCCCGGCATCCGCCCGGGCATGCCCACCGAGAAGTACTTCGCGCGCACCCTGAGCCGCATCACCGTGGTCGGAGCGACCTTCCTCGCGTCGGTGGCCGTGGTGCCGAGCATCCTGATGGCGCTCTGGAACATCAACAAGTTCCCGTACTACGGCACCACCCTGCTCATCGCGGTCGGCGTGTCCTTGCAGACCATGCAGCAGATCGACAGCCAGTTGATGATGCGCAACTACGAAGGTTTCCTGAAGAAATAGCGATGCCCAAACGTCTGAATCTCATCATCTTGGGAAAACAGGGCGCCGGCAAGGGAACGCAGTGCAAACGCCTCTCGGCCCGCTACAACATCCCGCACGTTTCGACCGGTGACATCCTGCGCGCGGCCATCCAGGCCGACTCCGAGCTGGGCCGGTCGGTCTCGGCCATCCTCGACTCGGGCGCGTTGGTCTCGGACGACCTGGTGATCAAGCTCATCGAGGACCGTTTCCAGCAGCCCGACGCCAAAGAGGGCGCGCTGCTCGACGGGTTCCCCCGCACCATCACCCAGGCCGAGGCCTTGGAGGACCTGCTGGGGGAGGACGGCATCAAGCTGTGCATCGACCTCGACGTGCCCACCGAGTTGGCCACCGAGCGCCTGGCCATGCGACGGGTCTGCCAGGAGTGCGGGTCGATCTACAGCGAGACGGACGTCGAGGCCATCTCGGGGACCTGCTCGAAGTGCGGCGGCGACGTCATCCACCGCACCGACGACTATCCCGACGCGATCCGCCAGCGCCTGGCCGCCTACGAGCGCGACACCGCGCCCCTGCTCAACTTCTATGATTCGCGCGGCCTGCTGGTCACCGTCGACGGCAATCAGAGCCCCGACGACGTCACGGTCGCCATCCAGTCGGTGATAAGCATCCGGGGCCTGGCGTGAGACGTTCGAGCGACGAACTGAACAAGATGCGCCGGGCCGGCAAGGTGGTGGCCGAGATGCACGAGGCCACGCGCGCCGCTATCCGGCCGGGCGTCACCACGCTGGAACTCAACGAGGTGGCCGCCGAGGTGCTGGCCAAGCGCGGGGCGCGTTCTAACTTCCTCAACTACCACGGCTTTCCCGCGGTGATCTGCACCAGCCCCAACGACATGATCGTGCACGGCATCCCGGGCGCGTACCGCCTGAAGGAGGGCGACATCATCTCGGTGGACTGCGGGGCCATCATCGAGGGCTACCACGGCGACGCCGCGTACACCGCGGGCGTCGGCGCGGTGAGCGACGTCGCGCAGCGGCTGATGGACGTCACCGAGCGCTCCCTGTGGGCCGGCATCGACCAGCTGGTCATCGGCAACCGCCTGAACGAGGTCGGCCGCGCGGTGCAGAAGGTCGCCGAGGCGGCCGGTTACTCGGTGGTGCGCGAGTACGTGGGCCACGCCATCGGCACCGAGATGCACGAGACCCCCCAGGTACCCAACTATTGGCCCGGGACTCCCGGTCCGACGCTCAAGGAGGGTATGGTCTTCGCCATCGAGCCGATGGTCAACGTCGGCTCCTACGACACCTACGTGCTCGACGACGGCTGGGGCGTGATGACGAGCGACGGCAAGCTGTCGGCCCATTTCGAGCACACCATCGCGGTCACCGACAACGGTCCCGAGGTCTTCACCGTTCTCTAGAGGTGGTGGGCCTCACGGGCGGGGCCGGATTCGCGACTTAGGGCTCGGGGTGCGCGCGGTCGTGCTGGCGCTGGGCGAACAGCGCGGCTTCGGTGCGGCGCTGGAAGCCAAGCTTGGCCAGGAGGTTGGACACATAGTTCTTGACGGTCTTCTCAGCTAAGAACATCTCGTTGGCGATCTCGCGATTGCTCAGTCCCTCGCTCAGCAGCTCGAGGATTCGGCTCTCCTGGGCGCTCAGGCTCTCGAGGCGGATGTCCTCAGCGATCTGGCGGCGCAGGCGCTCCCGCGACCGCTCGATCTGCTCCGTGGTGAGCAGCATCTCGCCGTTGGCGACGCGACGGATGGCCGTGACCAGGTCGTCGCCGCGCACGTTCTTGAGGACGTAGCCCTTGGCGCCGGCCAGCACCGAGGCGTTGATGGCCTCGTTGTCGGGGAACGAGGTCAGCATGAGACATCCCAAGTCCGGGCGGTGCTCCAGCAGGGTGCGGCACAGGTCGACGCCGCTGCCGTCGGGCAGGCGCACGTCGAGCACCGCGACGTCCACGTCCGCGATGTCGATGGCCAGCGCCGCGTCGAGCGACCCGGCCTGGGCCACGACCTGCAGGTCGCCCTGGGACTCGAGCAGTTCGCTGAGGCCGCGGCGCACGATCTCGTGGTCATCGACGAGCAGCAGGCGGATCATGACGTCCCTAGAGTTTCGCGGTCCATCGCACCATTGTGCCACGGCCCACGACCGAGTCGATCACGCAGTCGCCACCCAGCTCGCGAGCCCGAGCGGCCAGGTTGCGCAGGCCGCGTCCAGGCCCGATCGGGTTGGAGAAGCCCACGCCGTTGTCGCTGACCTCGACCACGATCAGCGACTGGTCCGCGTCGACGCCGACGTCGACGGAGACAGCGCTCGCGCGCGAGTGGCGCACGATGTTCGACAGGATCTCGCGCAGCGCGTGCACCGTATGGCGAGTGCAGGCGCTGCTGGCCACGTCGTCGATCATGGGGTCGACGTGCAGGTCGACCGAGAGGTTCAGCCGCGCGCCGACCTCGTCGGTCAGCAAGCTCAGGCGACTGGCGAAGGTGGCGCCGTCGAACTCGTTCTGGTCGATCTCGAAGATGGTGGTGCGGATCTCGCGGATGGTCGTGTCGAGCTCGTTGATGCAGTTGTTGATGCGGTCCTTGGCGGTGTCGTCGTTGGGCGTGGACAGGGCCAGCTGCAGCGAGAGCCCCACGCCGAAGAGCCGTTGGATCACCGTGTCGTGAAGGTCGCGGGCCAGGCGTTCGCGCTCCTGGCCGAGCGTGAACTCGCGCAGGTGCGTGCGCAACGTCACTTGGTCGATCACCAGGCCGGCCGCGCGGCCGAAAGATTCGATCAGCTGCTCGTCCTCTTCGCTGAAGGGCTCGCCGTCCTCGCGGTCGGTGAGGTAGAGGTTGCCGTAGACCTGTCCGTTGCCGGTCTTGACCGGCACGCCGAGGAAGCGCTCCATCGGCGGGTGGTGGGCCGGGAACCCGACCGACCGCGCGTGCTCGGCGATGTGGTCCACCCGCAGCGACTCGGGGTGGCGGATGAGCTCGCCCAGCAGGCCCCGGCCCCGCGGGAGCTGGCCGATAAGGTCGCGCGCCTCCTCGTCGATGCCGTAGGTGATGAACTGCGAGAGGGTTTCGCCGTCGCTGGTCACGACGCCCAGCGCGCCGAAGCGCGCGCCGACCAGCTGGGCGGCCGCTTCGATGATGATCTGGAGTAGGTCGTGCAGGTCGGCGTCGGTCTCGATGAGCAGCATGGCGTCGATGAGGGCGTGGAGGCGTCGGGGGTCGTTCACTCGATGAAATGCCACAAGGTCCAGCCTCCCATAACCGCAGGCCGGGGGGCAAACGTCAGCCGATCCGTTCGCCGACCACCACCGACATGGGCAGCGAGATCAGCGTGGCGCCGCGCTTGGCGGCGTCGTGCAGCGGGGCGGGCAGGTTGGTGAGGTCCTGGGCCGTGCTGGCCAGGCCCGAGGCCATGACCGACCACGTCGCGCCGCCGGGTTCGAGCCCGTCGATCTGCACCGAGAGAACGTCGCCGTTTCGTGCCGCGATGATCACCGCGGCCTCCGAGCTGGCCACCAGCAGGTGGCTGTCATCCAGCACGGCGATGCGCGCGGGCAACGCCGCGGGCAGGCAACGCACCGAGATGACCACCCGGGCGAAGCTCGTTTTGGAGAGCAAATCGACGCAGGTGTCGCGCGAGAGGTCCGTATGCACTTCGGTATGTACCTCGTCGGTCACCAATCCAGCATGAACCCTGATCCCGGGCGCGAGATAGAGGCGGGAGTCACATTATGATGGGAGCAGACCTTTTTGTCGGAGCCCGGCCGGTTGCGCGGGCCTAGTTTTGCGTTTTCTAAGAAATTCGGTAGAATGGTCAGCCGACCTTTTCGAAGCCGAAGGGGTCTATCCGTGGAGGAGTCGTTGCTCCACTACGTCGTTGTGCAGTAATAAGGAGAGAGAACCTGAGCAAGCCAAAGGAAGACGCGTTCACCGTCGAGGGAACCGTCGTCGAGCCACTACCCAACGCCATGTTTCGCGTCGAGCTAGAGAACGGTTACACCGTGCTCGCTCACAGTTCGGGGAAGATGCGCATGCACCGCATTCGAATTCTTCCCGGCGACAAGGTTCAAGTGGAGATCACGCCCTACGACATGACTCGCGGTCGCATCACCTACCGCTACAAATAACTCACGTTCTACCAAGGTCGAGAAAGCAGAAACATGAAGGTCCGCGCGAGCGTAAAACCAATCTGTGAGAAGTGCAAGGTCATTAGACGGGCCGGGACGGTCCGCGTCATCTGTGGCGGCAATCCGCGACACAAGCAGCGTCAGGGCTAAGGAGAAACTACATGGCCCGTATTGCTGGCGTCGACATACCGCGCGACAAGCGCACCGTGATCGCGCTCACCTACATCTTCGGCGTGGGCACGACCATCGCCCAACAGATCTGCGCCGCGACGGGCGTGGACGAGTCCATCCGCGTCAAGGACCTCAGCGAGGCCGACGTTAACAAGCTGCGTGCCTACATCGACCAGAACGTCACCGTCGAGGGTGACCTGCGTCGCGACGTGGCCCAGGACATCAAGCGCAAGATGGAGATCAACTGCCTGCAGGGGATCCGTCATCGCAAGGGACTGCCCGTTCGCGGACAGCGCACCCGCACCAACGCGCGCACCCGCAAGGGTCCTAAGCGCACCGTCGCCGGCAAGAAGAAGGTTACGAAGTAATGGCTAAGCCAACCACGGTTCGCAAGGGCCGTCGCAAGGAACGCAAGAACGTCGCCTTCGGCGTCGCGCACATCAAGAGTTCCTTCAACAACACCATCGTGTCCATCACCGATCCCGAGGGCAACGTGCTCGCGTGGGCCTCGTCGGGCAACGTGGGCTTCAAGGGCTCGCGCAAGTCCACGCCGTTCGCCGCTCAGCTGGCGGCCGAGAAGTGCGCGCGCGCCGCGATGGAGCACGGCGTGAAGAAGGTCGACGTGCTGGTTCGTGGTCCCGGCTCCGGTCGCGAGACCGCCATCCGCTCGCTCGCCGCGGCGGGCATCGAGGTCGTCGCCATCAAGGACGTCACCCCATTACCCCACAACGGCTGTCGCCCCAAAAAGCGTCGTCGAGGCTAAGGAAGATCATGGCTCGTTATACCGGACCCGTGTGCCGACTCTGTCGACGCGAGCGCACGAAGCTCTATCTGAAGGGTGAGCGCTGCTTCACCATGAAGTGCCCCGTCGCCGAGAACTCCGACCGCCAGACCCGCGCCTTCCCGCCGGGCATGCACGGCCGCGACCGTCAGCGCCAAGGCTCGGAGTACCTGACCCAGCTGCGCGAGAAGCAGAAGGCCCGCCGCATTTACGGCCTGCTGGAGAAGCAGTTCCGCAACCTCTACGAAGAGGCCAACCGCCGCCCCGGCATCACCGGCACCAACCTGCTGCAGTTCTTGGAGCTGCGCCTCGACAACGTCGCCTACCGTGCTGGCTGGGGCGCGAGTCGAGCCCAGGCCCGCCAGTTCGTGCGCCACGGCCACGTCAGCATCAACGGCAAGCGAGTGACCATCCCCTCGTACCGCGTGCGCCCCGGCGAAGTGGTGGCGCTCAAGAACGTCACCCGCGAGAACTTCAACGTCAAGCGCAACCTCGACATCCTGGACCGTTCGGTCCCGGGCTGGCTCGAGACCGCCGAGAACGGATTTTCGGTCACCGTGCGCGTGGTTCCCCAGCGCGAACAGATCGACGAGTCGATCAAAGAGCAGCTCATCGTCGAGCTGTACTCCAAGTAACCCCACGCATCTAAGACTTAAGGAGTCCCCATGTTGATTATCCAACGACCAAGCATCGAAGCCCTCGGCGAGGAGCTCAACAACCGCCAGTCCTTCGGTATCGGACCGCTCGACCCCGGCTTCGGGCACACGCTGGGCAACTCGCTGCGGCGTACCTTGCTTTCTTCGATTCCCGGCGCGGCCGCTACACGCGTCAAGTTCGACGCCGTGCTGCACGAGTTCGGCGTCATCGAAGGGGTCAAGGAGGACGTCCAGGACATCTGCCTCAACCTGAAGGACCTCCTCTTGATCGTGCACTCCGACGAGCCCGTGACCCTGCGTCTCGACAAGCGCACCGAGGGCCCCGTCATGGCGTCGGACCTCTCGACCACGGCCGACGTGGAGATCCTGAACCCCGACCTACACCTGGCCTACCTGACCAACCCGCGCAGCGCGCTCAGCTTCGAGCTGACCGTGGAGCGCGGCAAGGGCTACGTCGGGGCCGAGGGCAACAAGGGCTCCTCGACCATCGGGGTCATCCCGCTCGACGCGATCTTCACCCCCGTGCGCCGCGTCAGCTTCGAGATCGAGCCCGTGCGCGTCGAGCAGTCCAAGGACTTCGACCGCCTGGTGATCGACATCGAGACCGACGGCTCGATCAGCCCGCGCGAGGCCCTGGCCTCGGCCGGCAAGACCCTCGGTTCGTTGGTCGGTCTCATCGGCAACTTCGACGACGAGGCGCCGGCCCTGGAGTTGGGTGACGTGGGCTCCGCGCAGGCCGCGGCCAGCGAGCTCG
Organism: uncultured Acidimicrobiaceae bacterium; assembly: GCA_963827115.1. GTDB lineage: Bacteria > Actinomycetota > Acidimicrobiia > Acidimicrobiales > RAAP-2 > RAAP-2. The sequence goes on from CAWGZS010000001.1 coordinate 86,539, forward strand.
ACATCCGCATCGAAGAGCTGGGCCTCACCGAGCGTTCGCGCAACTGCCTGAAGCGCGCCGGCATCAACACCATCGCCCAGCTGGTCAACGCCACCGAGCGCGACCTCACCTCGATCACCAACTTCGGCGCCACCTCGCTGAAGGACGTCAACGACCGCCTCGAAGAGCGCGGACTGTCGCTGCGAATCGAGGACTAGTCATGCGCGGTACTCCTACCAAGGGCAAGCGTTTCGGCGGCAGCAGCGCCCACCAGAAGGCGATGATGGGCAACCTCGTCGCCTCGATGATCGCGGCGGAGTCGATCGTGACTACCGAGGCCAAGGCCAAGGCGCTGCGACCGATCGTCGAGAAGGTCGTGACGGCCGCCAAGAACTCACCCGAGGGATCGGTTCACGCCCAGCGACGCGTGGTCGCCTTCATCCGCGACAAGGATATGACCCACAAGCTCTTCACCGAGATCGCGCCGCGTTACAGCGACCGACCCGGTGGCTACACCCGCATCTTGAAGCTCGGGCCGCGCCAGGGCGACAACGCGCCGATGGCGCGCATTGAGTTCGTTTGATCGTTCGTCGGACGCCACCCAGCGGTGGCGTCTGGACCTCGCCTACGACGGCGGTGGTCTAAGCGGCTTCGCCTACCAACCCGAGACCACGACCGTGGTCGGGTTGTTGCGCGAGACCTTGAAGCGCACCCTGCGCCTGGAGGAAGAGCCCGACGTCGTAGGGGCCGGGCGCACCGACGCCGGGGTCCACGCCTACGCCCAGGTCGTGCACGTCGACCTGCCGACCGTGCTCTTCGAACGCGACCGCGGGCCCGAGATGGCGCGCCTCACGAACTCGCTCAACAAGCAGCTGGCCGGACGGGTCCGGGTGACCAGGGCCCTGGCCGTGGACGACGACTTCCACGCGCGCTACTCGGCCACCTGGCGTGAGTACCGCTACCTGGTCCTCGACGACGTCGCCCCGGCGCTCAACCTGACCAGCCCGTGGTCCTGGTCGGTGCCCGGTCCGCTCGACGTCGACGTCATGAACCGAGCCGGCGCGCAGGTGCTCGGCACGCACGACTTTCGTGCCTTCTGCCGCCGTCCGGCCAACGCCGCCACCAGCGAGCCGCTGCTGCGTGAGGTGCTGAGCCTTGACTGGCGTCGGGTCGACGACGAGTGGGGACTCTCGCCCAGCGGCGCGGGGGCGCTGCGCTTCGTCATCCGGGCTCAGTCCTTCTGTCACACCATGGTGCGCAGCCTGGTCTCGACGATGGTGGCCATCGGCCAGGGGAGCCTGGACGAAAACACCATCAAAGGGCGCCTGGAGAGCCTGGAGCGCGACCATTTGCCGGCCCCGGCCCCTCCCGGCGGTCTTTGCCTGATCGGCGTCGGATACGGAGAATTTGCTGGAGGGCCCTCAGGTTTTGTAAGGTAGAGAGTCCCTAAGTAGTCCTTTTCGGGACTGTCCAAAAGATCGCTGAAGGAAGAGCTGTGCGCACCTATTCACCAAAGATGAACGAGATCACCCGTGACTGGCTGGTCATCGACGCCGAGGGCCTCGTGCTCGGCCGCGTCGCGACGGTGGCCGCCTCGCTGCTGCGCGGCAAGCACCGCACGTTCTTCGCCCCCCACGTCGACATCGGCGACTACGTCATCATCGTCAACGCCGACAAGGTGGTCGTGACGGCCAACAAGGCCGCCCAGAACTTCCACTACCACCACTCGGGCTATCCCGGCGGCCTGCGCAGCCAGTCCTGGCAGAGCCTGATGGACAACGACCCGACGACGCTCGTCTTCGAGGCCGTCAAGGGCATGGTGCCGAAGAATCGGTTGGGCCGCGCCCAGATGGACAAGCTCTTCGTCTACGCCGGCGCCGAGCACCCCCACGCGGCCCAGCAGCCGCTCACGTACGACACCTCGGCGATCCGCCGAGCGTAAGAGGAGAACAGTCCGTGCCCACACCGCTTACTCAGACCACCGGCCGTCGCAAGGAGGCCGTCGCGCGCGTGCGCCTGCGCCCCGGCACCGGCACGATCACCATCAACTCGCGGGCCTTCGACAACTACTTCACCTCGGCCACCCACCGCCAGATGGTGATGGAGCCGCTTCGCCTCATCGACGCCCAGCAGACCTACGACATCGACGCCACCATCGAAGGCGGCGGCGTGGCCGGGCAGGCCGGTGCGTTGCGCCTGGGGATCTCGCGCTCGTTGCTCAAGCTGGACGAGGAAGTGCGCCCGGTCCTGAAGAAGGCCGGACTGCTCACCCGCGACTCGCGCAAGAAGGAGACCAAGAAGTACGGGCTCAAGAAGGCGCGTAAGGCTCCCCAGTACTCGAAGCGCTAATGGTGGCGCCCGTGCGATTCGGCACGGATGGCATTCGTGGGCGGGCCTACGAGGAGATATCCGTCGACCTGGCCTACCGCCTCGGCCGGGCTGTCGCGAGCGTCTTCTCCGTGCCTGTCTTCGTGGGCTACGACACGCGCGAGAGCTCGCCCCAACTGGCCGCCGCCGTGCTGGCCGGCCTCAAGGACGGGGGAGCCGTCTCGGCCAACCTCGGCTACTTCACCACGCCCGGTGTCGCGGTCATCGCCCAGCAGCGCGGCGGCGCGGGGGTCGTCGTCTCCGCGTCGCACAATCCCTACTACGACAATGGACTCAAGGTCTTGGGAGTCGGCGGCACCAAGCTCGACCACGCGACCGAGGACGCGGTGACGCTGGCCCTCAACGCGGCGGACCCGGCGCCGGCGGCGTCATTTGACCAGCCGGCGGTCGACGAGTCGGCCGAGCACGACTACGCCGCTCACCTACGTTCCATGGTGCCGAGCGATCTCTCGGGGCTGCACCTGGTGATCGACTGCGCCAACGGCGCGGCGTCGCACGTGGCCCACGAGCTCTTCGGCGCCACCGGCGCGACGCTCACGATGCTGCACGACCAACCCGACGGCCACAACATCAACGAAAACTGCGGCTCGACCCATCCCGAGGACCTCATCGCCCGGGTGCTCGAGGAGGGCGCCGACCTCGGCCTCGCCTTCGATGGCGACGCCGACCGCCTCATCTCGGTCGACTCGACCGGCACGGTGCGCGACGGCGACGACCTGATGACGCTGTTCGCCATGGATTTCAAGTCCCGCGACCAGTTGGGCGGGGGGTTGGTCGTGACCTCGATGAGCAACCTCGGCCTTCACCGGGCGCTGGCCCACCACGAGGTGACCATCGTGGAGGTCGACGTGGGCGACCGCAACGTGCTGATCGCGCTTGAGGACCGGTCCTGGCCTTTCGGCGGCGAGCAGTCGGGCCACCTGATCTTCCGCGACCTGGCGCCGACCGGCGACGGGATGCTGACCGGATTGCTGCTGTGCGACCTGGTGGTGCGGCGCGGGCCGCTGGAGCGCCAGGCCCGCGAGGCCTGGCAGCGGGTCCCTCAGGCCCTCATCAACATCGCCCGTGAGGCCTACGACGATGAGGTCGTGCGGGCCATCTTCGAGGAACTCCGCGCCCGGTTCGAGGTCGAGAGCGTCGACGTGCGCCTGCTCATCCGGCCCTCGGGCACCGAGCCGGTGGTGAGGGTCATGATCGAGGCGCTCCACGGCCCCTTCGTCGACGAGTTCCGTTCCCGGCTCCTGGCCTCTTTCCCCTCGTAAATTCCACTTTTTGAATCGAGAAGGCCCCGAGTAGGCTGGGGCCATGTGCGGCATCATCGGGGTCGTAGGATCCACCGACACCATGGCGACACTGCTGGAGGGGCTCGCGCGCTTGGAGTACCGCGGCTACGACTCCGCCGGTATCGCCCTGGTCCGGCCTGGTCAGACGTGGCGGGCGCGTTGCGCCGCCGGGACCGAGTCCGTCGCGGCCCTGCGCCTGGAGTGTGAGTCGGCCCCTACGGGCTTCAGCTCGGGCATCGGCCACACCCGATGGGCCACCCACGGCGCCCCCGAGGCGGTCAACGCCCATCCCCACCTCGACTGCTCGGGCCACATCGCCATCATCCATAACGGCATCATCGAGAACCACACCGAACTGCAGGAGAAGCTGGTGGCCAAGGGCCACGTGTTCACCTCGGTGACGGACTCCGAGGTCCTGGCCCACCTGATCGAGGAGCAGCGCTCCTCGGGCCTCGACCTGCTCGACGCCGTGCGCACCAGCCTCACGCTGGTTCGCGGGGCCTTCGCGCTGGCGGCGATGGACGCCAACGAGCCCGACGTGATCGTGGCGGCCCGTCGGATCTCGCCGCTGGTGGTGGGGACCGCGCCGGGCGTGACCTATATCGCGAGCGACGTGCCGGCCATCCTCGACCGGGCCACCGCCTTCTACGCCGTCAACGACGACGAGGTCGTGCGCCTGGGACCCGAGGGCTTCCGCGCCGTCGACCTCGACGGCGCGCCGGTGCGGCTGCACCAGCTGTCGATCGAATGGGACTTGGAGACCGCCGAGAAGGGCGGCTACGACGACTTCATGACCAAGGAGATCAACGAGCAGCCCGACGCGCTGCGCAACACGCTGCTCGATCGCCGCCGGCCCGACGGCACCATCACCTTCGACGAGCTGCGCATCAGCGACCAGGAGCTTCGCGACGTGAAGCGGGTGGTGCTGGTGGCGGCCGGCACCTCGCACCACGCGGCCCTGGTGGCCAAGTACGCCATCGAGCGCTGGGCGCGCCTGAGCGTCGACGTCGACATCTCGAGCGAGTACCGCTACCGCGACCCGGTGGTCGAGATCGGCACGCTGGTGATCGGCGTGTCCCAGAGCGGCGAGACCATCGACACCATCATGGCGACGCGCGAGGCCCAGAGCCGCGGCGCGCGGGTGGTGGCCATCTCCAACATCGTCGACTCGTCGCTGGCCCGCGAAGCCAGCGCCGTCATCTACACCCGCGCGGGTTTGGAGGTTTCGGTCGCCTCCACCAAGGCCTACGTCGCCCAGGTGGCCGCGCTCGAACTGCTGGCCCTGCGCCTGGCGCAGCTGCGCGGCACCCTGGAGGAGGAGGACATCGACGCCCTCTTCCAGGGCCTGCACGCCGTCGCCGCCCAGGTCGCCACGGCCCTGGAGCGACGCAGCAGCGTCGAAGAGGTGGCCGAGCAGCTCCTGCACGCCCGCGACTACTTCTTCCTGGGCCGTCACGTCGGGTTCCCCACGGCGCTCGAGGGGGCCCTCAAGCTTAAGGAGCTCTCCTACCTGCACGCCGAGGGCTACCCCGGCGGCGAGCTCAAGCACGGCCCGCTGGCGCTCATCGAACCGGGCGTGATCGTGGTCGCCGTGGTGACCGACCCGGCCATGCACGAGAAGATCCTCTCCAACCTGGCGGAGGTGAAGGCCCGCGGCGCCACCGTCGTGGCGGTCGCCACCGACGACGACGAGTCGATCGCGGCGGTGGCGGACTACGTGCTGCGCGTGCCCGCGACCGAGCCGCTCTTCAGCCCCATGGTGGACATCATCCCGCTGCAGATCTTCGCGTACTCCCTGGCCCGGGGCCTCGGCCGCAACGTCGACCGCCCGCGCAACCTCGCCAAGACCGTCACGGTCGAATAGTGGCGACGCTGGGGGTCGGCGTCGACATCGTTGACGTGCCCCGCTTCGCGGTCGTCCTGCAGCGCCGCCCGCGCATCGTGGAGCGACTCTTCACGCAGCACGAACTCGACGACGCCCGCTCGCGTCCCGAGCGCCTGGCCGCCCGCTTCGCGGCGAAGGAGGCGGTCATGAAGACCCTCCAGGTCGGCGCGGGGGCCGTCCCGTGGAAGTCGATCGAGGTGCGCCGCGCCCCCAGCGGGGCTCCGCGCATAGAACTGCACGGCGCGGCGGCCGAGCTGGCCGCGCGCCGAGGCGTCACGACCCTGCACGTCTCGCTCACGCACACGGCGATGACGGCCGCGGCCTTCGTGGTCGGGAGCTCGAAGGACGACCTTGCCGGCTGAGGGGCTGCATCGTCCGGCCTGGGCCGAGATCTCGGCGTCGGCCATCGCGCACAACGTTCGTTCCATGAAGGCCCTCATTGGCTCGAGTTCCCTGTGCGCCGTGGTCAAGGCCGACGCCTACGGGCACGGCGCCCCCCTGGTCGCCCGGGTCGCGCTCGACGCCGGGGCTGATTCGCTCGGGGTGGCCATCATCGACGAAGGCATCGAACTTAGGGCCAGCGGGGTGACGGCCCCGATCTTGGTTCAGGCCGAGGCCGTGGCCCCGGCCATCGAGGACGGCTTCAACAACTCGCTCACCCTGACCGTCGGATCGCTCCAGGGCGCCCGCGACGTAGTGTCCGTGGCGGATCAGCTCGGCGGGACCCATCGCGTGCACGTCAAGGTCGACACCGGGATGCACCGCATGGGGGTCGACCCCCGCGACGTCGACGAGGTCGTCAACACGCTGCTGGCCGCTCAGTCGATCGACCTAGAGGGACTCTTCACCCACTTCAGCGTCGCCGACGGCTCGAGTGCCGCCGATCGCGCCTTCACCCGGGGCCAGATCGAGCTCTTCGACCAGATCGCGGCGGGGCTCGCGGCCCGCGGCGCCTGCCCGAGGGTGCGCCACCTGGCCAACAGCGCCGGCGCGATGGCCTACCCCTCCTCGCGCCAGTCGATGGTGCGCTCGGGCCTCGCCCTCTACGGGCTTTACACCCAGCCCTGGCTCTCGGGCGCGCTCGAGGAGTTAGGGGTCGACTTAAGGACGGTCATGACGCTGCGGGCCCGGGTGTCGGCCGTGCGGCGTGTCGACGCGGGCGAGCGTCCGAGCTACGGGCGCCAACGGGCGCTCGAGCGGCCGTCCAACGTGGCCACGGTGCCCTTCGGCTACGCCGATGGCTACCCTCGTCGTCTCTTCGAGGCCGACGCGCAGGTCCTGCTGCACGGTCGGCGCTACCGGTTGGCCGGCGTGGTGACCATGGACCAACTGGTGATCGACTGCGGGGACGACCCGGTCGAGGTCGGCGAGGACGTGGTGCTGCTCGGGCGCCAGGGCGACGAGGAGATCACCGCCGAGGAGCTGGCCGAGCGCGCGGGCACCATCACCCACGAGATCATCTGCGCGGTCGGCGCGCGGGTCCCGCGCCACCTCGTGGACTAGTCATGTCCTTCGACCTCAATGAACTGGCGACCTGCACGCGCTGTGACCTCTCGCTCACGCGCCGCCAGGTGGTCATCGGCTCGGGTCCGCGCGACCCGGTCCTCATGGTCGTCGGCGAGGCGCCCGGAAAGACCGAGGACGAGGGCGGCGAGCCGTTCATCGGCCGCAGCGGGCGCCTGCTCTTTCGCTTGATCGAGGAGGAGCTGGGCCTCTCGCGCGAGCGGTGCTTCGTCACCAACGTCGTCAAGTGCCGTCCGCCGAACAACCGCACGCCGGTGGCGCACGAGATAGAGACCTGCCGACCGTGGTTCCTCGCCCAGTTGGTCGACGTGAGGCCCCGGGTGGTGCTGGCCCTGGGCAACACCGCCGCCCGTTCGATCTTCGGCTACGTCGAAGGCATCGGCCAGACCCACGGGCGCATCACCCAGCTCGAGAGCGGCCCGGGCATGGCCACGTACCATCCGGCGGCCGCCTTGCGTTCGGGGTCGACGGTGCTCGACGTCATGCGCTCGGACCTGGCGCGGCTGGCCGACCTGGTGGCCCCGTGAGCTGGCGGCGGTACTGCCTAAACGCCTCCGACACCGAGGTGGCCGGGGAGGAGCTGGCCCGCACCCTCCAGAGCGGCGATATCGTGCTGCTCTCGGGCCAGTTGGGGGCCGGCAAGACCACCCTGGTCAAGGGCGTGGCCCGGGGCCTGGGGGTCGTGGAGCGGGTCACCAGCCCCACGTTCACCATGGTCCGGCCCCACCATTGCCACAATGATCAGGGAATATCCACCCTCTGGCACGCCGACGTCTACCGGGTCGAGAGCCTGGACGAGGTGCGGGACCTGGCCCTCGGGGAACTGGTAGAGGAGGCCGGGGTGGCCCTGGTCGAATGGGGGGAACTAGCCACAGTGCTCTACGGCCCTAATGTGCTTACAATTCAGTTCGAGATTGATGATCAAGAGGGCCGGTGGTTGGACATCGACGGCGCGCTCGCGGGGGCTCGGGTCGGGGAACTGGATAGGTGGGCGAGAAAGTGAATCTTCTAGCGATTGAGACGGCGACCCAGGCCTGCTGCGTCGGGGTGCGCACCACCAGCGGGGTGGAGATCGCGCGGGTGGTTGACGAGAACCGCCAGCACACCGAGACGCTGACCCTGGGCATGGGCGCGCTGATCAGGGAGGCCGGGCTGATGCCGCGCGACATCGACCGGGTGGTCGTTGACCGAGGGCCGGGCCTGTTCACCGGGCTTCGCGTGGGCATCGCCACCGCCAACGCCTTCGCGCAGGGTCTCGGCTGCGGCATGGTCGGCGTGACGTCGCTCGAACTCCTGGCGCACGGCGCCCACGACGCGGGCGTGCGCGGCACGCTGGTGAGCACGGTCGACGGGCGACGTGGCGACGTCTTCGTCCAGACGTTCGAGTTGGGCGACGGCGTGACCGAGCAGGGTCTGCCCGAGGTGGCCACCCCCCAAGACGTGGCGGCCCGATGGAGCCTCAAGGGTGTGGCGGTGACCTTCACCGGCGACGGCGTCGAGCGCTACCTGGAGTTCTTTGGCACCGTGGCCCACGCCTCGATCTACACCCAGATGGTGCCGTCGATGCACGCCGCGTTGTGGCTGGGCGAGATGGCCACGCCCTCGCTGACCATCGACCCGATGTACCTGCGCGAAGCCGACGCCGTGGCCAACTTCGCGACCCGTGAACGCCCGCGATGACCTCGTGGTCGCTGCGCCTGGCGCAACGCCGCGACGTCACTGAACTACTGGCCCTCGAGCAGGCCCAGTTTCCCGAGCCCTGGACGCGGGGCATGCTGCTCGACGAGATCCTCAACACCAAGACCCGCCGCTACACGGTGGCGGTCGAGGACGGCCGGATCGTCGGCTACCTCGGGGTCATGTTTGTGATGGACGAGCTGCACGTCAACACCATCGGCACGCTGCCCGGCCAGGAGGGCCGCGGCATCGCCAGCTCCCTGATGGACGAGGCGTGGCTCGACGCCCGCTCGCGGGGTATCACGCGCGCCACCCTGGAGGTCGCGGCGACCAACACCCGGGCGCAGAAGTTCTACTACCGCTACGGCTTCAAGCCCGTGGGCGTGCGCAAGAACTACTACGAGCGTACCCGCGAGGACGCCTTGATCCTCTGGGCCGACCTGCCCGTCGCCTCGACGATCGAGTCCTGAGCTCGGCCTTAGGCTGACTAGGTGCCCGTTGTCCTTGGAATTGAGACCAGCTGCGACGAGACGGCCGCCGCCGTCGTCGACGGCGGGTACCACGTCGTCTCCTCGGTGATCGAGTCGTCCATCGACCAGCACCGGGCTTTCGGCGGGGTGGTGCCCGAACTGGCCGGACGGGCCCACGTCACCACGCTCGGCCCGGTCGTGGCGCGGGCGCTGCACGACGCCGGCCTCGACCCCCACGACCCGGCAATCGCCGGTATCGCCGTGACCTCGGGACCAGGGTTGATCGGCTCCCTACTCGTGGGGCTCTCGGCGGCCAAGGCCTGGGCGCTCGCCTGGAACGTGCCCTTCATCGGGGTCAACCACCTGGAAGGCCACCTCTTCGCGCCGCTGCTCGAGCGCTCGGACCTCGAGTGGCCGCTGCTGACGCTGCTCGTTTCGGGGGGCCACAGCATGATCGTGCTCCAGCACGGGCCCGGCCAGCACGAGGTCCTGGGCGAGACCATCGACGACGCGGCCGGCGAGGCCTACGACAAGATTGCGCGCTGGCTGGGGCTGGGCTATCCCGGCGGGCCGGAGATCGACCACCTGGCCCGCCAGGGGACGGCCGGGGCTTTGAAGCTGCCGGTGTCCATGACCGGCAGCGACTTCGACCTCTCCTTCTCGGGGCTCAAGACGGCCGTCGTGCGCGCCACCCAGAAGCACGAGGACGTCGCGCTGGCGGACGTGGCCGCCTCCTTCCAGGCGGCGGTCTGCGAGCAGCTGCTGCGGAAGCTACGCGGGGCGATGCAGAAGTACGAGGTGCGGGGCGTGGCCCTGGCCGGCGGCGTCGCGGCCAATTCGCTGCTACGCGCCGGCGTCGAGGAACTGGCCGGCGAGTTTGGCGTCGTGGCCCATCTGCCCACCTTGGCCATGTGCACCGACAACGCGGCCATGATCGCTGCGGCCGGCGTCTATCGCCTGGGCGTGGGCCAGACCAGCGACCTGAGCCTCTCGGCCGATCCCAACTGGCAGCTGGCGGACGTGCGATGAGCGGCTGGGTCCCCTTGGGCGTCGAGGACTGCGACCCCAACCCCTTTGTCCAGTTCCAGGACTGGTTCGACCAGGCGTTGGGGCTCATGCCCGATCTGGCGGCGATCGCGTTGGTGACCGCAACCCTGAGCGGCCGCCCGAGCGCGCGCATGGTGCTGCTGCGCCACGTCGACGACCATTCCTTCGGCTGGTACACCAACTACGAGTCGCGCAAGGGCGAGGAGTTGGCCACCAACCCCCACGCCGCGCTGCTCTGGTACAACGAGCCCCAGGGTCGACAGATCCGCATCGAGGGGAGCGTCGAGCGGATGGACGACACCCAGTCCGACGCCTACTTCCGTTCACGCGCCCGGGGCCACCAGTTGGGCGCCCACGCCAGCCATCAGAGCCAGCCCCTGGCCAGTCGCCGCGAGCTGGAGGACCGGGTCGACGAGCTCGAGGTCGAATTCGCCGGGCGCGACGTGCCCCGTCCGGCCCAGTGGGGCGGTTATTGCCTGACGCCGGTGATGTTCGAGTTCTGGCAGCACCGCGAGGACCGCCTGCACGACCGGGTGGTCTACTCGCCCGACGGCGACGGCTGGACCCGCGAACGCCGCTCGCCCTAGCCGGAGTCTCGGGCCGCCGACCGGGACCGCCCTCGCCGGGAAGTTTCTCGTTCTCCCTTGGCAGGCGGTGGACCTCGATGGCCTCCTTTGGCACTCGGCACGTTAGGCTGCTAAATTGGCAGTCACAAGGTTCGAGTGCTAATCGCACAGGAGGCAATACATTATGAAGCTGCACCCCTTAGAAGACCGCATCGTGGTCCGTCCCAACGACGCCGAGGCCACCACGGCCTCCGGTCTCGTGATCCCCGACACCGCCAAGGAGAAGCCCCAGCAGGGCGAGGTCCTGGCGACCGGTCCCGGCCGTCGTGCCGACAGCACGGGCGAACTGATCCCCACCGGCGTCAAGGTCGGCGACACGGTCGTCTACTCCAAGTACGGCGGCACCGAGATCACGGTCGACGGTGAGGACCTCTTGATCCTCTCCGGTCGCGACGTGCTCGCCACCATCTCCAAGAAGTAACCACCGCGGCGACGCGGTCGCCGCCTACCTAAGACAAGGAAGACATATGTCGAAGTTGCTCAAGTTTGACGAAGAGGCCCGTCGCGGCCTCGAAGCGGGTGTGGACAAGTTGGCCAACGCGGTCAAGGTCACGCTCGGACCCAAGGGCCGCAACGTGGTCATTGGCAAGAAGTTCGGTGCCCCCACCATCACCAACGACGGCGTGTCGATCGCTCGCGAAGTCGAGTTGGAGGACCCCTTCGAGAACATGGGGGCCCAGCTGGTGAAGGAAGTGGCGACCAAGACCAACGACGTCGCCGGCGACGGCACCACCACGGCGACCGTGCTCGCCCAGGCTCTCATCAAGGAAGGCCTGCGCAACGTCGCCGCGGGAGCGAGCCCTTCGGGACTCAAGCGCGGCATCGAGAAGGCCGTCGAGGTCGTCGTCAAGTCCATCAAGAAGCAGGCCCAGGAGGTCTCGGACAAGACGCAGATCGCCCAGGTGGCGACCATCTCCGCCGCCGACTCCTCGATCGGCGAGGTCATCGCCGACGCCATCGACAAGGTCGGCAAGGACGGCACGGTCACCGTCGAGGAGTCGAATACCTTCGGCATCGAGCTCGAACTCACCGAGGGCATGCAGTTCGACAAGGGCTACCTCTCGCCGTACTTCGTCACCGACCCCGAGCGACAGGAAGCGGTCCTCGAGGACGCCTACATCCTCTTCACCGGCGGCAAGATCTCGGCCGTGCACGACCTCGTGCCGATCCTCGAGAAGATCATGCAGTCGGGCAAGCCCCTGTTGATCATCGCCGAGGATGTGGAGGGCGAGGCCCTGGCCACGCTGGTTGTCAACAAGATCCGCGGCACCTTCACGTCGGTGGCCGTCAAGGCTCCCGGGTTCGGTGAGCGTCGCAAGGCGATGCTCCAGGACATGGCCATCTTGACCGGCGGCACCGTGATCTCCGACGAGATCGGCCTCAAGCTCGAATCAGCGACGGTCGACCTCCTCGGTCACGCCCGTCGCCTGGTGGTGACGAAGGACGCGACGACCATCGTCGACGGAGGCGGCACCGCCGCGGACGTCGCCGGTCGCGTCGCCCAGATCAAGCGCGAGATCGAGGACACCGACTCCGACTGGGACCGCGAGAAGCTCCAGGAGCGTCTGGCCAAGCTGGCCGGCGGCGTCGCCGTCGTTAAAGTGGGTGCCGCGACGGAGATCGAGCTCAAGGAGAAGAAGCACCGGATCGAAGACGCGCTGAGCGCCACCCGGGCCGCCATCGACGAAGGCATCGTGGCCGGCGGCGGTACGGCACTGGTCCGCGCTCGCGTGGACGTCGAGAAGCTGATCAAGACCCTCGAAGGCGATGAGGCCACCGGTGCGCGCATCGTGGCGATCTCGCTCGACGCGCCGCTTCGTTACATCGCGTCAAACGCTGGTTACGAGGGCGCCGTCAAGGTGCGCGAAGTAGCCGACGCCAAGGGTTCGATCGGACTCAACGCGGCGACGGGTGAACTGGTCGATCTCGTCAAGGCCGGGGTCATCGACCCCGCGAAAGTGACCCGCTCGGCCCTGCAGAACGCGGCGTCCATCGCGGCGTTGCTGCTCACGACCGAGGCCATCGTCGCCGACAAGCCGGAAGCCGAGGCAGCCATGCCCGGTGGCGGCGGCATGGGCGGCATGGGCGGGATGATGTAAGTCTCGTCGACAACGACGATTGGATGCCGGGCCTTCGGGCCCGGCATCTTTCATTTATCTAGGTGGATGCGTTCGGTGTTTCGCAGAGTGGCATGTCGATGCAGTCCGCGATGTCGCAATCTCCTCCGCGCGAGACACTCGCGACTACTCGGCGTTTGTAGCGTCTTGCTTTCGGTTCCGTATGGCGAAAACGTTCGACTTGAATGATGCGCGAGACTTGATGCAGTGACGCCCTTTTCCCGACTCCGAAACGTTCGAAGGACGCTCCTTCGCGTCGTGATCGTGTCACTCGCACTCTGCGGCTTCGATGACACCGCTCGTTTCAAGTGTCACGGGGACCTCCTCGGGCGCCGCAACGAAGGGTAACCAGTCCCTTGCCCAAGCGGCTCCCTTTATCGGTGGGTGTCACCCGCTGCACCTTCGTCGATCATTCGCGGGGAGCGCTCAACTATTCGACGAAGCCATTCTCGATGTGGTCAAGGAGTCGCACCCTCGTCACCGAGATTCGCTATCCCACTAAGTACGTGGCGGGAGGGCCGACGGAGATACCCGGCGCGACTCCGCTCGCGCAAAGCGGCGGGTATCCGATGATCGTCTTCGCCCATGGTTACGACGTCACGCCCGATACGTACGCGCCGCTGCTCGACGCCTGGGCCCGGGATGGATTCGTGGTCGTCGCACCATTCTTTCCCGACGAGCAGCCCTCCGAGATTGCCGCGCAACACGGCGTCAACACCGAGGATGATCTGGTCAACGAGCCGGCCGACCTCGCCTTCGTGACGCGTTCGATCATTCAGGCGTCGGCCACTGAATCCTCGACCTGTCCGCTCGTGAGCGGTCTAATTCAGCCGTCGGAGATCGCCCTCGCGGGACATAGCGACGGGGCGCAGGCCGTGGGCATGCTGGCCTTCGATCATGGCGACGATCCGCAGGGTACCAACTACGGCGATCTGCGATCGGGAATCTCGTATCGGGCCGTGATCATCCTGTCGGGAGCCGAAGACACCGCGCAGTCGTACGCCGCGGAGGCAAGCCACCCGAACCTCTTGGTGATTCAGAGTTTGGCCGACCAATGCAATCAATTCCACAACGACGTGACGCTCTACAACGCGATCCATCAGCCCAATAAATGGTTTCTCGTGCTGCGCACGGCGCATCACCTACCTCCCTTTGATGGTGACGATGCACCGGCATTTCGGGTGGTTGCAGCGACGACGGATAGATTCCTTGAGCTGTCTCTTGAGCAGGCGGCGACTCCATCTGGTCTTTCATCCGTCGCAAACCAGGATCCGTCCGTCGCACGCCTTTACAGCGGCTCACCGGGTCCGTCGCAAAATCTTGCTCCAGTGATCGCCGAGAAATGTGGTCCAAACTAGGGGATCGTGGTGACGTTCGAGTTTGGGAATTCGAAGAGATAGTGCGTTGGGGTTCACGTCGGGCCTCCGACACCAAATAGCCTCAACCCAATCCTCCAACAAAACGTTAAAAATAGTGGATCGGAATACTTTGACTCGAGGTGGTCCGGAAACACCATGATTGGTTCCAAGGGTTTTTGTGGGAGCGGGTGACCTACTCGGCCACAAGTATCGACAATTCGACCGTCCACCTCGTCTTGCGTGGTTCGATCGCCGGGTCTGTCCAAAAGGCCTCGTAGCGACACGCAAATTCTTCACCCTTGGGGATGGTCCGACGGTCGAGCACCACGCCGTTGTCGCGTGACCAATCTTGCAGCGCCTGGTTCGCTCTGCGGGCGTGGTCTCGGTACTTCATCGTCGCGTAACTTCCCGCAGCCATCGATCCAGATCGGAGTCTCGGATGCACGGTGTGCGCGGGTCCAGCCGTGAAGAACCCTGCTTCAAGGTCCATTGGCCCGTCCATGTCGATTACGTGCAGTCGGAGAAAGCCATAGCCGACGGTCTCGATCCCAGCTTCTTGGATCTCGGCGCGCGCCTCTGCTAGAAGACGGTCTCGGACCGCCAACATCCCCCGGAAGGGCGTTATCACGCGAATCCCCACGTACGGGATTACGGGGCGCTCTTCCACTCTTGGTGGCTCGACGATCTCCATCCGGATGACCGTAGACGACCGGGCCGGTCTAAGTAAAGCGGAGGGACCTTACCCAGACTGCTTGGTTTTTCATTTACAATGTCGTTCGCCGATGACGGGTTGAATATCTGATGTGTCGGGCCGCCTTTACGATGTAGTGAAACGTAAGTAGTAGCCGTCGGGGTCGCGAAGTCGAAAGTCCCGCAGGCCCCATGGACGCACCGCGAGGTCATCTTCAAGGGGCCAACCGAGCGACACAATAGTATCTCTCTCCGCTTCCAAATTGTCGACCTCAAGAATGATCTCGATGCCGGTGGGCGGATTGCGATGATCAGGCGACGCCTGGATCCAAGACTGAACCGCACCAATACGCACAGCGCCCCGATGAACAGATACGTACGGGGTCGGAAAATCTCGTTCGTCACGATCCACCGAGAAGCGGAGCACATTCGTATAGAAGTCGAAAAACGAGTCCAAGTCTTGAGGAAACAATTCAATTCGTAGATTCATGCTCATGAGCGTCCAATCTTGCTACCGGCGGAATTGAGTGAATTTGAGATGTTGCCGACTCCCCATCATTGTGTGGCAGCGCCCGTTCGATCTAACTTACGCGCCAGTGCGTGGTTCCAGACCCGTCACGTTGGACCCTTGACACCAAAGTGGGGCTAAGTGGGGGACTTAAATACCCGAGGCGCTCGGCAGTTCGCGGCGAATTGGTCAGAAGAATGGGGAAAGAGTTGAGATAGCGTTAACCCGTGAGTACCGAAGAGGGAGCCGACATCGGCATCGAGAATAAGGGCCAAGGGCCACCGTCCCGGAAGAAAGGCTCGATTCGGTCACATGAGCAGTTGATCGGCATGATCATCCTCTCGGCGGCGTTCATCATCGGATCGTTGTCGGTAGCATCGGGGATCCGAAACCGAAATCTCCCGCAGACCAACCAGATCACGATTACCGGTTCTGCTGAGCAGGCGGTCACGTCCAACACATTCCAATGGATGGCAAGTGTGGCCAGCACGCAGCCGACAACGTCGGCGGCACTGACGCAATTGAACGGGTGGACCGCCCAGATCCGCAACGCGCTCATCGCCGCCGGAGCTCTCAACAACGAAGTCTCATTCGGCACGGTTAATGTACAACCCAATTACTTGGATACCGGAGCGGTGACCAGTTTCACTATGAGCCAAACGGTCACCGTGCAGTCCTCTCGCCTGACCGCCATGCAGCCTGTTCTGGGCGTCAGTAATTTTCTGCTCTCCAAAAACATCCCGTTCATCGCCCAACAACCGCAATACACCTTCAATGGATTGAAGAAACTTCGACCCGCTCTCACGAAAGAGGCGGCCGCCAACGCTCGACTGCGTGCGCAAGCCGCGTTGGGCAAGCAGGTCAAGTTGGGGAAGCCGATCTCGATCAAGGTGGGACAGGTGTCCGTAGATGCGCCCGGGTCCGTCAATTACGGGAGCGGAGACTTCAACACCAGCTCGATTCCCAAGGTCGTCTCGGTGGTGGTTTACGCCACCTACTCAACTTAGTAAGTGGTCTTCATCCTCGCATTTTGAACCGATGAGGGATGGGGCGGTTCCCCGAGCAGATTGCGAGACTCGTGAACACTTGCCGAGTCACTCGTCGAGGCGGCATCACCTATCGGCTGCGCCTGGTGCGTCATGTATATCGGTCCTTTAATCAGCCCGCCGCCGATGCATTATTGAAGACCAGACGCGTCGGGTCTCAGAGAAAAGAACTCCAATCCAAACTTGACGCGTCGATTATTTCAAGTCGAGCATGATCGAAAGCCTGGAAACATAATCAACGTGCGCATCGATCGAATCCAAACCGAGGCCCATCGTAACCACCGTGACGTGTGTGCCTCCCGCTGCTCGCCACGCGTCGATCTCTCTCGTGAGTTCACTCAAGTCGCCGCCACTCAGAGCGACGTATTCGCCGCCGAATTCCTGGACTGATCTTCCTTCGTCGGCCACGCGCCGCCGGAGTTTTGTCCACGCGTCAATGGATGCTTGGACGCCGCCGCCAAAGAAAATAAAACCGTCGCCAAGTCTCGCCGCCCGATCGAACGCCTTCTCTCCTGATCCACCGAGCCAAATGGGGATTGACCTCTGTGGCCTTGGCACCAGTGCGGCACGATCAATACGGTCAAAGCGGCCGGTGAAATCGACAACCGGATCAGTAAAGAGCCTGCGGAGTAATTCGATCTGCTCTTCTTGGCGTTCGCCTCGAGTATGAAAGTCTTGACCGAGGGCCTGGTACTCAACGGGGTTCCACCCGACCCCGATCCCGAGCCGCAGCCGGCCACCGGAAAGTAGGTCAACGTCGGCTGATTGTCGCGCTACGAGTGCCGTCTGGCGTTGTGGAAGTATCAAGATCCCAGTGGAAAAATTGATCCGCTCGGTGAGGGCTGCAAGATATCCAAACATGACGAACGGGTCGTGGAACGGATCGTGTTCGTCGTAGGGACCACTCAAACTTGGTGTCCGCCCTGCATGAACGGCTCCGAGGACGTGATCGTAGGCGAGGATGTGGTCGAAACCTGAGTCTTCAACGGCCCTTCCAAAAGTCCGGACCGCCGTTGGGTCACCTCGTAGTTCGTTCTGTGGGTACGCAATGCCGGTGTCCATGAATGTCACTCTCTCATAAATTCCGCATCGAGGAACTCCCGTAATTCGAT
Organism: uncultured Acidimicrobiaceae bacterium; assembly: GCA_963827115.1. Lineage (GTDB taxonomy): Bacteria > Actinomycetota > Acidimicrobiia > Acidimicrobiales > RAAP-2 > RAAP-2. Next base: position 104,249 of record CAWGZS010000001.1, read on the forward strand.
CGCCAGTCGGAGATTGTGTAGGTCGGCACTTCAGCGTCAAGCTGGTTCGAAGAACGTGAGATTCACCGCAGGGCTCCGACGGTGTGGGCGCCGATTAAGGTTGGCGTTGAGGATGCAAGTCAGAGAGTTGCCTCCAAGGCGCTACCGCTTTAAGGGTGCTCTCGGATCTTGTGATCTAGACGTCGTCAACAGTGACGTCGTAATTGGAGGAGTTTTTCATGGCCGATAAATCCCCGAACCAGCACAACGTCAAGAAGACCGGCAAGTCGCTGAAAGAAAAGCGCAACGAAAAGCACCTTAAGAAGGAATCGAAGAAGGGCATTCTCCCCGCCTGACGTATCTCGAATAGTCGGCCCAAGCGCGCGTCGCTTATCACCAGAGGCGCTCACTGCCGCCGCCTCATCCCTGGGTGGACCAGACCGACGCGTGCGAGGCGGCCTCAAAACCAGGTAGTTCCGCTCGGTACTCACCGTTCAAGCCTGGTTGTCGTCGGCATCCACGTCGAGAGAGGGAGGCGACGCTGCGAGCGGGTCGACAACACCCGTCGGCAGGTGACAGAGTGCTGAAGTGACTATGGAGGTTCTCTTCGCTAGCGTGCCCGTCGCAAACCTGAGCGCGGCCAAGGGTTGGTACGAGCAACTATTTGGACGCGCCGCCGACATAGTCCCCAATGAGAACGAGGTCATGTGGCGCGTGGCCGGTAACGGCTGGCTTTACGTGATTCAGGACCCCGAGCGCGCTGGAAGAACTCTCGTGACGGTGTCGGTCAGCGATCTCGAACAGTTCGTCGCCGATCTTGGGAGTCGAGGTATCAGCGCCGGACCAATCGAGGCCGTCGGTAGTTCAGGTCGCCAAGCGAACGTGACGGATGCGGACGGAAATGTCATCAGCTGGATCCAGGTCAACACGGGGGCCTAGTACTGTGAACCCGCGTCAAGACGTCCTCGATCAAGTTCACTAGAGGTCGACCTTCACCGCCTGGAGCGTGTACGTAACCGGCAACCTTTCGGGGTCCTCTCGAAGTCGGTACTCACCGTCACCCAACTCTTCCATGGCCTCACCCAGGGGGTTCCATGGGACGGTGTCGTGCTCTTCAAAAGACGTGAGTCGCATGCCTGCATTTAAGAGTGCCGTGATGATCTGTCCCACTCCATGGTTGAAGTGGACGAGGTCGGGAGACGTAAGTGGCTCTTCGTGTGGGACGTAGCTGAACGACTCGGTAAAGTGCACACCCTTCGTTTCAAAGTACGGATAGGTCAGGACTAAGAGACCGTCAGGTCGGGGATCAGCCAACGCCCAAAGGACCGGATGGCCTTCTCGAATGAAGAGTCGGCCACCGGGCCGGAGCAAGGTCGACACCGTCTGAGCCCATCGGGCGATGTCGGACAGCCAGCCCAACGACCCTACGCCGGTGTAGACGAGGTCGAATCTTTCGGATCCTACGGCGTCGACCGCGGAGTAGACCTCACTCTCAACGTACGTAATCTCTGCGCCGCAGGCGCTAGCCAATGCGCTAGCCGCGTCAAGGGCTGGCCGCGAAAAGTCGACTCCCGTAACGCTGCGAGGACCGAGCCGAGCAAGGGACAAGGTGTCTGTTCCGATATGGCATTGCAGATGGAGGACGTCAAGTCCTTCAATGCTTCCCAAGCGCGGGAGGTCAAAGCGCACGACGTGCGAAAGGTGGTTCGGATCGGCTTGGTATCGCTCGAGTCCATAACCGAGCACGTGGAGAGGCACCCGACTGTTCCAATGAGCCAGATTCACCTTGATGTCGTCGTCCATCACGACATCATTGCATCAGGTCGAACGCTTCCCCCGGTCTAACGTCGGCACGTACGGGTCTCCAGGACCAACGCGAGGTCGGGAAAGTTTTGTTAGCAGGGTCTGAAATTTTGCACCCCTTCTGGCTTGAAGTCGACCAAGTAGTCGATCTTGAGTCCTTCGGCGCGGACTTCTCCCGAGCGGAAGAGCTTCACGGAACCGCGGCGAATGGCGCCAGCAGCGGTGGTTGAGAAGGCACTAACCGTATAACCCCGTACGTTGTTGTTCCGCCAGATGATCTCATAGAGGCGATTGGCTTTCACGGCGGCAAGATGGAGTCGGAACGTGAAGTCATCATTGGTGACCAGATAGTGAATGGTGCCGACGGCGCCACAGAAACGTTCGTCGTGATCGAACCCAGATTGCACGGGTAACGTCGCCGAGCTGACGGCGGGCAACAGGACGGCGTGTGTCGTCATGGCCTTTGTGCAGCCGCCGAGGGCCAGTGTCGAAACGATCAACACGGAGACGCAAAGTCCAACGTGTCTCGGCCCACGAATGCTGTTGGCTCTGTTCATCCGCCGGTCGGCGAGTAGTTGTCGATCTCACGCGATGGCGTGACCGTCATGGAGCGTGCTTCGCTGCGGAATCTCGCCAGTGGCGTTCCGGCGAGTGCGCTCACGGTTTTTTTAAGAACGTCAAATAGAAAGCCCCGAATACGAGGACGATTCCGACGTTGGCCATCAGTCGTTCTAAGAAGTGGTGCCGGAAGAACAGGACGTCCACGCCGACCACGACGGCCACCATCACCAGCGCGTAAAACACGCCGGCTATCCTTGTTCCCATCATTTCAACCTACTCACCGGCTGAGCCGCCATTCTCCAGCCGGAGATGGGATGTCGGGCGCTCAAGGCGATTGATGGCGGCGGCATGATTTTTGAAGCGGTACGACCCCGAATGGTTGTGCTTCGGCCTAGTGGCGGCGCATCATTCGGACTTAACTACGGTGATGCCGCCAATCAGCAAGATCCTGGCGGGGCCGGCTGCACGGTGCAGAACAATTGCGTCGCGTTGGCGGTGTGGGCAGACACCCTTTCCCAGAATTATGAGACGATCGAGGATTTCAACTGCTGCTACACCGCCTTCGAGGTGTACGTCACTTCGAATCAAGCCGGACCGCTGCCCAATGAGGGATACTGAGCAACACGTCGTCCGATAGATGGGCATCGTGAGCGAATGCGACGGAACTGGTTTTCTAAGGACACATCAGATTGTGCGCTCCGCGACATCAAGTCAATCGCCCGCCGTGGGGCCGGCTGGCGACTCGGGTGGCCACGTTGTCGACTCGACGCCAAGGTACTTTGCCATCGAGGCAACCGCAAGATAGAAGTGGAGCGGATCACTGTTCACAATTCCCTTCCCTTCGACCTCAAGGTGACGGAGGTCGAACTCGATCAGGTGATCGGTCTTCTCGACCCTCAATACGTTGTGCTCGGCCGACGCCGTAATCGGCAATGAGCGCAATGCCTCGTCGAACCTTTTACGGGCAGTCAGTTCAGCATCAATTCCCTTCTTCCTCGTTTGCACGTTGGGTGAATCCTCCATGTACGACGCCTTGAACGCGGCCGCGACCAGGGCGTCGTATGCAGCGACGAAGGCACTCGCCGTGGACGGCGCATGCGACCGTGACAAATGAATCGGAATTCGTTCGGGTCTGACCGAGGCTGATGATGCCATCTGCCAAATACCGCACGTAGCGAGCAGGAACGCTGAAGCCACTGCGATGGGAACGCTCACACTCGAGCACTTCATCTCCGCACCCTTCGACCACGCGACCGAGGCCGACGTCTGAGCGATCCACTTGCATTGGTAGCGTAGGCCGAATTAGCTGGTGCTCCTCGTCCGGCGATCCTCATTGGTTTTTCGTCGTGGACGTGAGGATGATTACGTAATTGGAGGGCGCTTCGCATCGCATCCCCCCTGCTCCGCTCTTTGACACGGGATGGAGTTCATCGAAGTGAATTCGTCGAATGGGTTTCCTCTCGCCGATCCCGTTGACGATCAAGTTGAATATGGTCAACGTTCTGCCTTCAGGCTCAGCCCTCCGTCGCCAGTCCGGCTGCTACGGCGTCTGCGAATTCGGACACCCACCCACAATCTCTCCGTTCGTTCACGGAGAACCAGGTCTTGCCTTCCAACTCGCTCAATTCAAGCGTCCCCGGTCTTCCGGGGAACGCCAAGTGATAGTGCAGGCTGCCGGGCTTGCCACCGAGCTCTCGTTTCGACCGAATGGCCAGTCCACGTTGCAGGCATTCGCCGAGCACCTCATCGATGCTTCGAGCTACTGGTATCTCGCGATTTGGCATGCCTGATCCACCTCTGCCGTGCGCTCCGGCCCGTGCAGTTTCTAGCACTTCCAGACTACGTCCCGCTTAGTTCGGAGGTCGTCCGTCTTCACGCTGCCTTCGGATATCGGGCAGGACCCTCTTGAAGTAAGTGAGTCGCATCATCATGTGAATGATCATCACGGCGATCAGCCCTACCGCGATGGTGAGGTCCCTGGTGAATCCAGATCCGGTGAGCAACAGGACGACCCCAACGATCACGCACGCCTCGAAGATGATCAATTCGACCAAGAACAATCGACGTCGTTTCGTCCACGGCTCCACGAAGAAAGCGTAGTGGGCTCCTGTTATTTCTTGAGTGACCGTAACCAAAAGGACCTGACTCATGAACGAAAACCGTGTTCGGAAGGGACGTGTTTAGGCTCGCCGTCACATGGGTACCGGCCGAAGATTGTGCGGCGCTTCTTCGAAGAAAGCGCACGAAGGCTGCCCAGGCTCAAGAGTGATCGCCGTTCTAGGGCGGCGCCCAGCGTGAGAATCGGCCCGCCAGGTACGTGCTTGGATCGTGCCCGAATCGATAAGAGGGGCTCGCTAGCGGCAGCTGATCTAATTGCGGTGCGCACACTGTCGCAGGTGAAAACCCGGGACACTACATTTGAACGATGGAACGGGTGCGGCCTGACGGATTCCTGGTCACCGATGACCAGGAGCGAATGGACATCGTGCGAATTCACCAATGGCTGAGTGAAGAGAGCTACTGGGCCGCCGGTCGTTCGATGGAGCTCGTTTCGAAATCAATACGTTGCTCAATCACCTTGGGATGCTTCGCTCCCGATGGCGTTCAGGTAGGGGTGACCAGACTTGTCACGGACGGTGCCACGTTCGGCTTGCTCTCCGACGTCTTCGTCGACGCGAAGTTCCGAGGGATGGGTCTCGGTAGCTTTCTTCTTCAGGCGGCGGTCGATCATCCTGAGGCCGACTCTCTCGCTCGAATACTCCTGTGTACCGACGACGCCCACGAGCTTTATCAGCGTTTTGGTTTCGTCTGCTTTGTCCAGTCCGCATCGCTGGATGGAGTTGCGCCCTCCAATCTCTGGCGTCAGGGAGTAGGCCGCAATTCACGCCGGTGTAAAGCGGCACCTCCGCATCGTGGAACATCGACCGTTTGGCATTGATGTGTTCACACACGCCTTGGATGGAAAGAACTTAAGGAACGCGGGGGCGCTTCTGGGACGATGTGAGCGCGATAGGCGAGCGAAAGTACGAACAACGTAGGGTTGGGAGCGACCCATTGATTGGAGGAACATGGGCATCGTGCAACGAGAAACCGGACAGGGCCAGGCTCACCATCACGCGCCGGTGCGTGATCACGCGGCTGACGCCAGTGAGGTGGGCCGCTCCGCGGAGAGTCTTGATCATTGGAAGTGCCTGGGTATGGGGTGTGACGCCACATGGGCATTGCCACCCGGGGAGAAGCCCCGAGGGTAAAACGACGGACCCGCGTCACCAACCGGTGCCGGGTTCGCGCCTTCTAACGTGAAGTCGACCGTAGTTCGAGAGCCTCGCTTCGACGTTGGCAACTTGAGACCTAAGTAGCATGACGCCATGTGGCGGCTCCGAGTACTTCTTATCGTCGGACTCGCCGCCTTTGGCCTTCCCATTTTTGCAGGCGCTTTGTCCGCAGCGACCGCTTCGACGCCGGGGTGTTCGAGCGGCCAACTCTACGTCTTGGCCAGTGGCTGGTACGGCGCTGCGGGAAGTGGCTCCATGGCGTTCGACATCGTCAATCGTGGCAACCGCTGTCGAATCAAGGGGTACCCCAGCGTCACCTTCGTTGATCCGAGCGACTTGGGGGCCGATGCCCACGACCTCCACCGGTCGTCGATGATCTTTGCCGAGCCGAAAGCAGAAGTCGTGACCCTCGGGCGCGGCGGCGTGGCCACCTTTGGTGTGTCCTGGTCTGACAATCCCATCGGCACGCAGGCCTGTCCGGAGACGGCCCGCGCTCAGATCCAACTTCGCCAGGGGATAGGAAGCCTTTGGGGTCTGGTACCGATCAACCCCTCGCCGTGCGGGGGGACCTTGTTCGTTACGCCCATCGAGTCCGGGACGTGGCCTCGTCCCAACGGCTAGTGGGGATGGAGCCGCCTGGGTCCGAGCGCGCTTGGGCGAGGAGGTTCTCGTCACGCCAAGGCGTGTCCTTCATTCTCCGTGCCGCAGCGAACTGCGAGCTTCCCGCAGGGCGTAGTAGAGGATCACGTAGCCGGCCACGGGGTCGGCCCACCACCAGCCCGCCATGGCGTTCACTACGAGACCCGTGAGTACCGCGGTGGCCAGGATTCCGTCAATCATCGTGACCCGGCCCTCGGCCTTCAAGACCGGATTATTCAAGGCCGCCCCGATCTTGGCCTTGCCTGCGGCGAGCGCGAACATGACCAGCGCGGTGGCGGCCGTCCAGGCGATGCCCACGGGACTGTGATGTGGTCGGAAACCCACGGCTAGGACGATCGTGCTCTGGACCGCGAGATACAGACCCAGCGCCATGAAGGCGGTCCCGATAAGCCGCATCGCCGTGCGCTGTCGGCCCGGGGCTGTTCCAGCGAGTTCCCACAGCACGACCGTGGACGCCCCAATCTCGACCAGGCTGTCCAGCGCGAACCCCGCCAATGCCACTGAACGCGCCTTGATCGCGGCGAAGGCCAGAACGACGACGCCAACCAGGTTCCAACCAAGGGTGATGAACTCCAATTGACGTCCGCGTCGCAGCACTTGGTGACCGGCTTCTTCGTTAGGTCCGTTGGTCACCAGAACAATCTAGGAACCACGGTGGTGGACTCGCCAAGCATTCGAGGTGCCGTCCTTCTCGTGGCCAGCTAATTGCCGCCCGTCTTCACGTCCCCCGTCGGGCTACCGGGCGAGGAGCGCGTAGTCCTTACCCCTGACGCGGGCGTGTGGCCTGTCCAAAGTCAGGGAACCTAGCGCTTCACCCGCCTCGCTTTCGATCGGCCCTACTGGGCGACAAACGCGAGGCCGCCCTGGGGCACGTAGTTGGCGCCCGTGATCGAGACGCGCGTGACCGCGCCGGTGTTGGGGTTCAACGTCGCGAGGTAGTTGGCCGGGAATTTCGGCGCGGGGCAGGTCGCCGGAGAACCGTTGGCGCCACAGGGCGTCGCCACGACGATCGGCTCGTTGCGCACAAAGGGACCAGTGACCACGTCAACCGCGTTGTTGGTTGAATCAGTCGTGTAGAGGGACCCGGAGGCATCGCTCGGCCACGCGGTGTCGTCCACCGATTGGGTCAAAGAGAGCACGCTCAGTTCCTGTTTCGCGGTGCCGGGGTGGCTCACGTAGATCTGCTCCTCGTCGCCCTGACTGGTGAGCATGAAGTCGCCGGCGAACCGTGGGCCCGGCGATGGGACGACCTCACTGGAGTCAGGATCGGTCAGCGCGAGCTTGGTGGCGGTGTGGAACTTCGCGCTGCCAACGTTGGCCACCGTGGCCGAACTTTCATCAAAGAAGAGCGGGCTGATCGAGGCAACGTTGGATGCCGAGTCGAGTTTCACCGCGTAGACCGCCGGGTAGGTCGGCTGGGGCGCGGGCGCACCGGACGTTCCGGGGGCCGAGGCACTAATGAGTATTTGCCCATTGTCGATGGAGATGGCGTCGGTGCCTCCGCCGTGAGGGAGCGGCTCACTGTAGGCGTATCGGGTCACCGCGCTGCTGGCGGGTGCGGTCGGGTGGATCAGGTAGAGGGCCGAATTAGCGTCTTCGTTCACGGTGGCGATGACGCCGAGCCCCGGATCCGCGGTGACGCCGTCGGTTTTGCCGAGCACGTCCCACTGGGCGACGACGTGACCGCTCAACGTAAGTTCAACGACCGTGCTATCGCGATTGCCGTCCGTACTCGCCTGTCCCTGAGGACCAACACCGTTTTGGAAACCCACGAAGAGGTCGTCGCCCCAACGACTGATGTCGTCGGGGTCGCTCAGTGCTTCGGTTTTGGAGGTTGATGAACCGCTCGCCGTATAGGTGTGATGCAATGACGATCCTTGAAGGATCTGAGACACATGGAACGGCGCTCCGGCCGCCGAGGCGGCCACTGCGCCGTCGGAAACCAACGCGAATCCTGTCGCAGCTCCGCCTAAGGCGAGCAGCGACGTCCATAAACGCAATCGTGCGGTCGACATGATTCTTCCCTTTCAGTGAAGCGGCGGGATGAACTATAAATTTCGAGGATGAATGTGACGTGACGGGCTGTCTTCATTCCGGTGAACGGCACGCAACATTGTGCAGTCTGCGAGCTTCGCTGGCTCCAAGGAGTTTCGGGAAGCGAAAACTTCTGCGACGCGATTCCGGTCGCTCCGAGTCCATCGTGCTCGGATGTCGCGGGCGGCTCAACTGGTGCTGCGAAACTCCCCGGACACGGTTCAGTCCTCTGTCGTCGATTGGATCAAGGAGTGATGAAACGGTGTCTTCGGATACTTAATCGGTCACTCAGAGATTGGTGGCGTCCACGATGGAAACCTGTCACAATCTCAGCGATGCCACAGGGCGTGGCGGTGATTGAAGGGGGTGACCATGGTCGCAGAACTGATCTTGGAATTTGAAGGGGTCACGGAGGAGCAATACCATGCCGTGAACGAGGAACTCGGAATTGACGCCGAAACCGGCGAGGGCGATTGGCCCAAAGGACTTTTGATTCACGCGGCCGGCCTGAACGCTGACGGAAACCTAGTGGTGACTGAGGTGTGGGATTCGGTGGAGCAGCAGGAGGAGTTCATGCACAGTCGTCTTGGTGAGGCGCTCGGCAAAGGCGGGGTCTCCGGCCCACCTTCCAGCGTTACGTGGATCGAATTGATTGCCCATCACGTCAACAGTTGACGTAGCGGACTGACGGAACCTCGAAGGGTGTCTTTTGCCGAGCGGCTCACCCTCGGCGACCATCGGGATTGTTGACGGAGATTGAACCTGAGGGCGACACCATGCGACACTTTGCCGTGAGAAGAAATGGTTTCGTCTGATGCCCACGCCGGTGGCTCCCCGAAAGCGACTGTCGGTTTGGGGGTTGCTGGCTCGTGTCGATGAGGAGCGCATTGCACTGCTCATCGACACGATTGCGCAACGCCACGGCACCCCAACGTTCCGGCCTCACATCACCTTGGTGAGTGACGTCAAGGGCGGGGAAGCTGAGGCGAGGGACGCCGTGCGGATTGTGGCGGGCGTCACTCCACGAATCACGCTGGGCGTTCAGTCGGTCACCCATTCGTCGCAGGTGTTCAGGGCTGTCGTCCTGGAGTGCGGGCACGGCGATGAAGCGCTCCAGCGATTGCGCGATGTCCTGGCAAGGGACTTGATCGTTCGAGATCAGAAGCCGTTTCGCCCCCACGTGAGCGTGGTGTACGGATTGTTAGGCGAGGAGGAACGCAGAGCGGTCGCGATCAGGGCCGAGGAACAGGTGGGGCAGACCATCACGATCGCGTCGCTGTCCCTGGTGGACACCGGGAGCGATGACGCGGGTGCTTGGTCGTCACCGTTTCGCGATTTCGCGCTTCGCGAATCAGCGTCGGGCTAAGACTTCGGAGCGTCCGGCCGAGATCGGTGAACGTGCGTCATCTGGAGGAGACCGCCCTCGTAAGGACTGACGCCACAAGTGCTCCAGTGCATTGAGCCGATGTCACTAAACCGCAAGAAGACTCGGGTGGTTCGAAGGAATGTTGTGGTTGCAGGTCGAGGGGGCCGGCCCCGCGAATTGGAGGAATCCCCATCGCGGTACGATTGAGTACCTTGAAGAAACCCTATGACCTCGGTCGCTGACGTCCTTGGCGGCCGCTACCGTATCGTGCGCCTGCTGGGCAGAGGCGGAATGTCCGACGTCTACGAAGCCTTCGACGAGATCGACGCCAAAGGCGTGGCAATCAAAATCGTCCGTTCGAGTGAGCCGGAGTTCGCCCGGCGGCTAGCCCAGGAAGCTCGCGCGCTCGAGAGCTTCGAGCATCCGGGACTCATCAGACTGCTCGACGTCGGCTCGGTGGGGGATCAGGCCTACCTCGTCATGGAGCTCATCGTGGGCCACACGCTCGCCCAAGCGCTGCGCCAAGGCCCGCTGACCTCGAGAGAAACCGCGAACCTCGGCGCGAGGCTGGCCGACGCGCTGGCCTACGTCCACCAACGAGGGGTCGTGCACCGCGACGTGAAGCCGTCGAACATATTGCTCTCGGCCAACGGCGACGCGTGGCTCGGCGACTTCGGCATCGCCCGGCTTCACGAGGGGTCGACCATGACGGCGACCGGTACGACCATGGGGACCGTCTCGTACATGGCGCCCGAGCAGTTGGAGGATCACCAGGTGGGGCCGGCGGCCGACATCTGGTCGCTGGGCATCATCCTGCTCGAATGCCTGACCGGTCGACGCGTCTACGAAGGAGCGCCCAGCGAGGTGCTGGCCCGGCGGCTCGCGGGCCCCGTGGTGCTGCCCGCGGAACTGCCGGTGCCCTGGAAGTTGGTCCTCACCGGAATGCTCACCCATCGCCCGGACCAGCGCCTCGAAGATTTCCACGTGGCCGCCTTGCTCGCCACCGTGGCCTACGACGCACCATGGATCCCACCCGACGGCGACGTCACCGTCGCGCTCGGCGTGAGTCGAGTTAGCAACGACACGGTGATGATGTCCGGCGCTGCGGGAGCCGCTATCACGGGCGATGCGACGCGCGTTAATACACCTGCACGCACCGTCGCGGCGACGAAGAAGCCATTCAAGTGGGTCTCACGGGTGCTGGTGCCGATCGTCGTGGTCGCCGCGGTGGGCCTCGGACTGTACTTCGCTTTAGGGACGAAGCCCGCGAAGTCTCCACCCACCACGACCACCAGGCCGCCGGTGACCACCACCACGATCCTGGCCGGCACGGCGGCGCTCAACGCGTTGAAGAGCCAGGTCCTGGCCGGCGAAACCGCGGGCAACCTCGATGCCGCGTCGGGGCAGACGATCTCGCAGCAGGCCGGTTTCGCGCAGGCCGACTACACCGCGGGCAAGACACAGCAGGCCATCGGTGACCTCCAAGTCGTCGCCAGCACCATCGCCAGTGGCGTGTCGAACCACACCATCGGCCCCGTCGAAGGCCAGTTGTTGCAGAGTGATCTCCAACTCCTGGCGGGCGCGCTCAACCTGAGTTCGGTGGTCACGACCACCACGTCCACCACGTCGACCACGTCGACCACCACGACGCTGCCATTTCCCGGTAACGGGAACGGGAACGGCAACGGCAATGGAAATGGCTAGCGCCCCCGGGTTCTTGAATCGATAGAGGCGCGTCGGCACCTCAGCTTTGACGTAGAACGCCATGAAGCATTGAGTAGATTGATGCGGACCGTTGGCTATTGAGGAACGAGCCGTAGGGTTTGCGCCAATCGCCACGCGTCGAGAAGAATCATTCGAAAACCTGAGTAAGGAGATGCCGAAATGACCGCCATTGTCGATATCCTCACGGTCGGATACGTCGGTGATCGCGTGGCCGGAACCGTCGTCTTGGTGCGCGAGAATCACGCCGTTATCGTCATTGACCCAGGGATGGTCGCGAGTCGTGACGCCATACTTTCTCCGCTGCACGACCGGGGTGTAGAGGTGGGCGGCGTCACCGACGTGATTTTCAGCCATCATCACCCTGACCACACGCTCAACGCCGCGCTGTTCCCGAACGCCCGTTTCCACGACGTGTGGGCGATCTATCAGGATGACGTGTGGGACGACCGTACCGACGTCATCGACGGTGCGCCGTCCGTGTCCCTGCTCGACACGCCGGGCCACACCCCTCAGGACATTTCAACCTTGATTGAGACCGAGGAGGGCCTCGTGGTCTGTACCCATCTGTGGTGGTCGAGCGAGGGGCCGACGATCGATCCGCTCGCGGCCGATCAGGCGCAACTTGAAGAGTCTCGCCGCAAAGTGCTGGAATTGCGTCCCTCTCTCATCATTCCGGGTCACGGCCCCGCCTTCGCTCGCGATGACCTGTCTGGGCTGTAACGCTCGGTAGTGGTGGAAGGTTTTTCGGCTGATCCCGCAGGGTCGCGAACGAAGGGTGTTTTTTTGTTTGCCAAACTGAGCACACCGTATAGTGGCGATTGGGGCGGCTATGAGCGACAACGTAGATCAACTGATCCTTGACCTTCTTCAGTGGCTGGGATCCGAGCCGCGTCCCTACACCGAGGTACTCGATGCCTGGAGGACGTCGTGTCCTCGCCTTCCCGTATGGGAAGAGGCGAACGAGCGCGGTTTCATAGTGCGGCAGAGCCTGCCAGGTCAAGGAGCATTCATCTTGGTCTCGGCCGCGGGGGCTGACTACCTCTCGCGCAATCGTTTTCCCGTTCGGGTGTTGTCGCCCGATACGTGACGCTGCGTGAAGCGGGCATCCGTAGTGGCTCGGGACGTCTCGATTCACGCCCCACACACGACCGCGGGACCCGGCTGGTCTAGGCAGTTGACCGCGTGCAGGTTCATTCGCGTGCAGTCCATGAGCCATCGCCGTGACACGTCCGACAATCGGTCGCACACCCAGTCCCAGTGCAACGACACAACGTCGCCCGGTGCCAGGTCCTCGACGAATCCGATACCGTCCCTCGCGCGGCGCACGACCTCGAGCCTCTCGGGGCCGAGGTCGAGGCGGGATCCATCGAACTGGAGCGGGCGCGAGGTCACGGTTAGGAAGTCGCCGTTCACTTGGACGACGAGCCCCCAACGGATTCGACAGCGATCGATGATTTCGAGCGGGGCGCCCTCCTTGCCGGCGCGAAGGAGCCCGAGCCACGGATAGACCGCGAACACGTGGAAGCTGTGTTGGACGACCCCTCCTGCGAAGGCGGCGGCGACGAGCGGTTCGAAGTGTCGAGCGGTTCGACGGGCGAAACGGTCGTCGAGCGACGCGGCGAGCGACGTCGCCGGGACGCGGCGCGCGAGCTCGTTGCCTACCCAGTAGGCCTCGACGACCCGGCGGTCGAGCGGATCGGCGATCCCGTTGCAACCCGCGATCAGCTCCAAGTACGGCCAGGCTCCATCGAACTGGCGCGCCAACTGGGCGAGCAGACCGGCTCCGCCGGCGCGGGTCGCCGACTCGATGAGCGCATCCGAGTCGCTCGGACCGCAGTAGCCCAGCTCGTTGGGCGGATAGGCGTAGCGGGCGAAGAGCGCCGGTCCCGACGAAAACATCTCGCTCGGCGAGGTAGAGCTCAGAATCATCAGCGCACCACGGTGCGGCGCGAGTCGCGCCACGCCCGAGCGGCGCCCGCCCAGATCACCAGTCCCGCGCCGGCGCCGATCAGCAGGAGTCCGACGGTGGCGGTCGTCGACGCGGCGGTGCCGGCCAGGAGCTGCAGGAGCCACGTGATGACGGCGCTCGCCACGAGCACCGAAGTCACGTCTAGTGCGCGCGCCCGAGCGAGTGCCGTCATCCACGTGGCGACGTAGCCGCTCAGCAGCAGCCCCGTCGCCAGCACCCACGCGAACTGGTGCGCGTCGAGCGCCAGGAGCGTCGAGAGCGACCCGCTGATCCACACGTAGCCGAGCAGGACCAGCGCGCCGATTCCCATGCGCACGAGCGAGATCGCGGCCGGCGACACCTCGCGCAGCAGCCGCTTGGCCACCACGACTTCGACGGCCCACAGCACGGTGGACGAGAGGACGTAGAGTTCGCCTCGGGTAGGCGCCAACTGTCCCACGCCCCCGGCGACGATGATCTCGCCTGAGACGAGCAAGGCGATCGCCGCGACGTTCCACCACTGCACTTTCTCTCGCAGGATCGGCACCGCGAGTACCACGACCCAGAGCACCAACGTGTCGCGCCAGAACGCGGCGGAGGCCGGCGTGCTCGTCGCGAGACCGTCAAAGAAGAGCACGAAGGCGAGTCCTCCGCCGACGATTCCTACGTAGGCGAGGCCCAGCCAGTGGCCGACGCCCCGTCGCGACGTGCCCGTAGGCTCTCGAGTCACGAAGTTGGCCGCCATCGAGCTCGGACTTCGTTGACGGAGCCGCCAGCCTATGAGTGCGGCCAGTCCCAGGACCAGTGCCGCCACACTGTTCTTCGCGGTCGTGTAGAGCGCGGGAGAGGTGACCGAGTGCACGCCGTAACTGTTGACGAAGACCGATACTCCGCTCAGCAGGGCCGTGACGCCGGCCACGTACGTTCCCGCCAGACGCGGCGCTCGTCCGGTCCTCATGACCGCACCCGATCGAGCACGGCGTCATCCGTGATCTGCTTGCCGCGACGGATCTCGGCCACGGTGCGTTGCGCGTCGAGGGTGTCGATTCGATCGATGACGTAGCCGCTGTGAACGACGACCCAGTCACCAGGTTGCGGGGCTGGCCCGTCGAGGGCGAGCAGCGAAGCCCTCGAGACGAGTCCATTGATGTTCTCAACGAGCACGGTCGTGGCGTCGACGTTTTCGTTGACCTTCTCCAAACAGCTCACGCACATTATTGGGCCTCCTCTATAAGATCGACGACTCGCTGCACCGCTTCAGGCACGGCGGCCCGCACTTTTTCGCTAAGACCCTGGCCGATGTCGAACCTCTCGCCCTCGATACCCACGACGACCAGCCGCTGGGGCGCCTGACCGAGGGCCCGCGCCAGGCGCAGCACGCCCGCGAGACCGATGCCATGAGTGCTCGCCAGGCCGGCCACGGGTTGCGCGTCGCTGTCGAACTGTGAGACGTGCTCCACGTCTAGTTCGAGGGTCTGCACCGACCCGGTCGGCGCTCCGGAGCTGACGGCGTCGACCACCACGACGAGGTCCGCGTTATTCCACACCCCCAGCAGATCGAGGGGGTCGCTCAGCGGTCCCACGTTGTGCGACAGCGAGGCTTGCGCGACCGCCTGTTCGGCGACCAACGGTCCGACCCCGTCGTCGTGGCGGAATTCGCTGCCGAACCCGGCCACGACGACCCTGGCTGCGCCGCCGTTCGCCCTCATGATCGTTCCACGCTGAGGTCGAGGAAGTGCGCCGCGCAGGAGATGCACGGGTCGTGATTGCGAACTGCCTGCTCGCAGCGCCATTGGAGCTCGTCATCGCCGAGGGCGAGTCCGCCTTCGACGACTCGGCGTAGGTCGTCCTCGATGCTGAGCTGATTCTGGGAGGTCGGTGGCATGATTCGCGCGCGACGAATGATGCCCTGGTTGTCGATGTCGTACTGGTGCAACAACAGCCCCCGTGGCGCCTCGGTGGCGGCGGTGCCGGTCGCCTCCCTGGCGACCACTTCGACGGCCGGTTCAATCGGAGGTTCGTAGTTGTCCAGGAGAGCGAGTGCTTCGTCGCACGCGACCACGAGTTCGATCGCGCGCACCACGATGCTTCGAAACGGATTGGTGCACGGCGAGAGCAGTGCCACCGATGAGGCGGCCTGACGGGCCAACTCGGGCAGGCTCGCCCAATTGAGGGCGTATCGCGCCAGGGGACCGGTGAGATACGGGTCGCTCCCCCCGAGCGTCGCCTGCAGGGCGGTCGAACGGGCCACGTGCTCTTCGACGACGAAGTCGGCGAACTGCGCCGTACTCAGCTCGACGCCGTCCGACGTGCGCGGGTGTCCGCCATCGATCGCGTACCGTCCCGGCTGGTCCAGCGCGACGAAGCGGTAGTCGCTTGACACGTCGGGGAACTCGAAGCTCGAGACCCATTCGACGGTCTCGAGCGCTTCGTCGCGCGCCCGGCGAAGGGGCTCGGCCAGGGCGCGGATCGATGCAACGTCCGGCGTGCGGTAGAAGCCTCCGACGCGAACGTTGACCGGGTGCACCGCGCGGCCCCCGACGGTCTGCATCACCAGGTTTCCGGTTCGCTTCATGTCGAGGCCTCGCGCGACCGTGTCCGGATCGCGCTCCGCCAACTGCACCGCGTCGGCGCAGTCGAGGAAGTCCGGCGCGTGCAGCAGGTAGATGTGCAGCGCATGGCTCTGGATCCACTCCCCGCAGTAGAGCAGTCGCCGCAGCGCCGCGATGCCTTCGCCGACGACGACGCCGCAGGCGTCCTCCATCGCGAGGCAGGCCGACATTTGATAGGCGACCGGGCAGATTCCGCAGATCCTCGCGGTGATGTCGGGTGCTTCGCTGAAGTGCCGGCCCACGAGTAGCGCCTCGAAGTAGCGCGGCGGTTCGAAGATGTCGAGCGCAACTTCGGTGACGAGGCCGTCCTCGACGAGTACGCGCAGCGAACCCTCTCCCTCGACGCGCGATATTCCCTCGGCGCTGATTGTGCGCGTGCGTTTCGCTCCGTGGCTCATGGCCGTGCCTCTTCGTGCGTCGAACGCCGTACGTGCGGGTTCGCGACGCGGCCGTGCAGCGCTTGAGACTGCTCCATGAAACCGGGCGCCGCAACGTTGAAGGTGCCAAAGAGTCGAGCCACCGCGGCGTCGGACGTGCCGAGCTCGCCTAGTCGCGTCGAGAGCGCGACGCAGTTGGCGCTGGCGCTCGGCCCGAAGCAGCCAAAGCACCCCCGGCCGATCGAGGGACAGAGTGCCCCGCAGCCGGCCCTGGTCACCGGGCCTAGGCACGCGGTCGCGCCGGCGACCATCAGGCAGACCGTGCCTCGGGCCTTACACTCCTGGCACACCGAGTGCGACGCGATCACCGGCCGGCGTCCGGCGAGGAAAGCCAACAGCACCTCGAGCAACTGGCCACGGTCGATGGGGCATCCGTGCAACTCGAAGTCGACGACCACGTGGGACGAGATCGGCGTGGAGCGGTCGAGCGAATCGAGGTACTCCGGATGGGCGTAGACGGCGCCCGCGAACTCGCCCGGGGCGACGAAGTTCCGTAGCGCCTGTACCCCGCCGGTCGCGGCGCATGCGCCGATAGTCACCAGGTAACGCGAGCTGGCCCGCACGGCCTTGATCCGCTTGACGTCCTCGGAGGTGGTGATCGAACCCTCGACGAGGGAGATGTCGTAGGGCCCCTCGGAGCTGGCGCGCGACATCTCGGTGAAGTGAGTGATGCGCACTGCTGTGGCCAGGTCCAAGAGCTCGTCTTCGCAGTCCAACAGGCTCAGCTGGCAGCCGTCGCACGAGGCGAACTTCCACACGGCCATCGTGGGCCGCTCGGTGGCGACGTCAGAGGAGCTCATCGTTCACGCTGCGTGAGAAGTTCGGCCACGAGGCCGGCGTAGGGGACGACGGGACCGTCACGACAAAGCAGGAACGGACCGAGTTGGCAGTGCCCGCACCAGCCGACACCGCACTGCATATTGCGCTCGAGCGACACGAGGATGCCCTCGGGATCGACCCCGAGGTCCACCAGGGCGCGCGCGGTGAAGCGCATCATTATCTCGGGTCCGCAAAGCAGCGCCCTGGCGTTCTTCGGATCGAAGCCCGCGTCGCCGAGCAGCGAGGTGACTAGGCCGACCCGGCCATCCCAAGTTGACGTCGCGCGGTCCACCGTCAGCGCCACCTTCGCGCCGCGCCGAGCCCACGACTCCAGGTCGTCGCTGAAGACGATCTGGGAAGGCTCACGTGCACCAACGAGCACGAAGACACGCCCGGCGCCGCGCTGGGCGGCCATTACCAGCTCCTCGACTGCTCCTCGAAGCGGCGCCAGCCCGATACCCCCGGCGACAACCACCGTGTCGCGGGTGTCCGCCTCGGATTCCTCGTTCTCGTGAGCGACCCGCCAGTCGCTGCCGAACGGTCCGCGTACTCCAACGAGATCACCGACACGACTGCGACAGAGCGCGCGCGACACCGCGCCGACGTCGCGAATGCTGTGGCGTAACCGGCTCTCGCCCGGGACGCCGCTCAGCGATATGGCGACTTCGCCCACCGCGAGGGCACTAAGCATGTTGAACTGGCCGCATCGGTAGTTCATCAACGGGCGCTCGAGTGGCTCGAGCAGCAGGGTTGTGACGTCCGCCGTCTCGCGGATGCGCTCCGTGACACGGTGAAGCGCTGGCGTCATGGGGTGCTCCATGACGGAAAGGTGACTTGGGTGCGCCAACGTGAGTGTCGGGTCAGTGTGCACTTTGATCCCCGTAGAGGTCGAGTAGTCGCATCCGCGTGGCCTGAAGGCGCGAGAGCAGCGTCACCGAGACCCTCGACAACAGCGCGAAGCCCAGCGATGGATCGTCCAGGGCTTTCGTGCGCAGGCAGGCTCCGTCGACCGCGATGCACCCGACCGGATCCATGGCCCGGGCGTCGAAGGTCCAATGGTAGGGAGGCACCAGCCAGCTCCACCCTACGACGTCGCCGGGCCCGGCGGTCTCGATGATGACCGTCCCTCGACCGGGAGCGTGCACGTCGATTGACACGCGCCCTCGTCGCAGCAAGTAGAACGTGTCAGCGCTCGCGCCCTCGGCGCACAGCAGCTCACCCGGCGCGAAGACTACGTTCGTCGAGCATCCTGCGATAAGTTCGAGCGTTCCCTCTTCCATGCCCGTCATGAAGGGGTGCGAGGCTACCAATTCTTTCATGGTCGTGCTCATGGTTCGCTCCGCGACGCTGATGTCAATGGAGGCGCAATGTCGCTCGCAGCGATGGCGGCCACCTCTTCGGTGATGTCGATGCCCACGGGACACCAGACGATGCAACGACCACATCCGACGCAACCGGTGGAATCGAACTGGTCCCACCACGTCGAGAGCTTGTGGGTCATCCATTGTCGGTAGCGCGACTTCGATGAGGCATGCACCGCGCCTCCGTGAAGATAGGAGTGCTCGAGGTCGAAGCAGGACGACCATGTCCGGTTGCGCTCGAGCGCGCCGGAGAGGTCGCTGGTGTCATGGACGTCGCTGCAGAAGCAGGTGGGGCAAACCATCGTGCAGTTGGCGCACGAAAGGCATCGTTGCGCCACGTCAGCCCACCACGGATTCTCCACGTTGCGCGCGAGCAGGCTCGCGACCCCGTCGTAGGGCAACGAGCGTTTCATCATGCGTGTGGCCTCGTCGAGGATGCGCGAGCGAGCGGCGAGGTCGTGTTCGCTGGCCGGGCGATACGGGATCGAAGAGAGCACGTCGGCGCCGCGCGGCGTTCCCGTCCTGACGACGAATCGGTGGCCCTGCTCGTCGTTGAGCTCGGTGAGCGCTAGATCGAATCCCTCTGCGATCCCTGGTCCGCTGCGCATCGAAGCGCAGAAGCACGTCTCAGCGGGACTCGCGCACTCGACAACCGCGATGAAGACCGAGTCGCGGCGGTCGCCGTAGCGCGGGTCGCGGTGCGAGCCGTCGCGAAGCACGCGGTCGAGGACGCCGAGCGCCGCCGCGTCGCATGGTCGCGCGCCGACGATGGCCAGGGGCGGCGATGGCCGCTCTGGCACTTTGAACACGACCGTGTCGCCTACGACCTCTCCACGCCAGAGGACTTGTGTCGGGGGGAAGAACTCTGGCTTCCACGACCCCGGCCCCACGGCCCATTCGAAGAGTCCTTCGTCTTCGCTTGTCACCACCGCGTAACGCCCAGGCGACTGGAGGTCGTGCACACCCTTGGGCAGGTTGGCGACGGACGTGAGGGGGCCGGGCACAACGGCCCCCTCACGAAGTGTGGGTCCCATAACCTCATAGCCGAGCGCGTGCAGGCGGGCCACGAGTTGGTCGAGACCTTCAACATCGATCACCACGATGGCGCTCGTGGGAACCGACGTTGACGTTGCGTCAGCGGTCGTAGACACCGGTCGAACCCTCTTGCTCGAGTTGCGGCGTAGGACGCGAGCGCGAAGACGCGCGGTGGGCACCGAGGCACGAGACCTTCGGGGCAGAGTTGCGCGCACCCGGACCCATCTCCTCGTGGGTCGCACACGTGGGCTTCATTGCGTGGCCTCCGATCAGCAATTTCGGCTACACCGGTATTGTGTAGCGACCTGGGAAGGGAGGACTAGGGGAAAATGTCACGAATTCGACGCACTCGGACGCGAGCCGGGGGCGGGTGACGGGTGTCGTGCGGCGCCGTGTCTGGACCGATGTCAGTGCACAGTAATAACGTGGCGTGAAACGCAGTCATGTAGACGAGGAGAGGCCATGACCACACTCAAGAACCGACCCAATACCGCGCTCCTGGTGGTCGACGTGCAGAATGGCGTCGTCGCCGAGGCTTTCGAACGTGACGCCGTCGTCGCGAACATTGCGAGCATCGTCGCCAAAGCGAGGCAGGAGCAGGTCCCCGTCGTCTGGGTCCAGCACTCTGACGAGCAGTTGGCCACGGGCAGTGACCCGTGGAGGATCGTGCCCGAGTTGGACCCGAACGAGACCGAGCCGCTCGTCGCGAAGAACTACGGCGATTCCTTCGAAGACACGAACCTCGAAGCGGTGCTCGCGGACCTTGAAGTGGGGCGACTCGTTGTGGTCGGCGCGCAGACCGACGCCTGCATCCGTTCGACCCTGCACGGCGCGTTCGCCCGGGGCTACGACGCGACGTTGGTGAGCGACGCTCACACCACCGAGGACCAGTCGCAGTGGGGAGCGCCGTCGCCGGACCTGGTGATCGCGCACACCAACCTCTACTGGACGTACCAGAATGCACCGGGACGCACGGCCGGCACGGTCGAGACCAAGGACGTCGACTTCGCCACCTCGTCCTGACCACCCTTCGCGGTAGACCGCTCCGGATGGGGAGGGGGTCTTACGCCCCCGAAGTCTTCCTCAGACGAGCGATGACGTCATCGACCACCTCGCTCGTTGACGACTCGCCCGCGAGGTCGAAGGTCCGGATCCCCTCCGCGGCACCCGCCAGCGTGGCCGACCGAAGCCGGGTGCCGGCGTCGCGGTAGCGAGCATCACTTAGGTGCACGGCCGCCTGGTCGAGCAGCGCGGCCCCGGCCAACAGCATGGCCATCGGGTTGGCCACATTCTTTCCCTGCAGCGACGGCGCGGTGCCGTGGGGGGCCTCGGCCATGGCCACCTGGGGGTGAAGGTGCTCGTCGAGGGAGAGCAGCACCGACTCGGCCCCGGCGATCGAGCCGAACATGGCCAGCACCAGGTCGCTTAGGCAGTCGCCGTCCCGGTTGAGCGCCGGGATGACCAGCGTCTGTTCGTGGATCTCGGTCAGCAGTCCGGCGTAGGAGGCGTCGATGAGCGTCGGTCGATAACTCACCCCGGGGTGACGGCGAGCGGCCTCGTCCATTTCCTCCTTGAGCATTCCCTCGTAGACCGGCGAGACGGTCCACTTCGGTCCGCCGTACACGAGGCCGTTGACCTGCTCGGCGGCCTGGAAGGCGTACTCGGCGACGAAACGGCAGTTGGAGCGCTCGATGCGCTCCGTGCGCCAGGCCATCTCGTCGCCCTGGCCGGGTTCGCCCTGGCGTCCCTCGTCCGCGCCGTAAGCGTCGCCGACGGCCATGCGCACCACGATGATCGGGGCCCCCGCGGCGACGCTCGGCGAAACGCCGGGGATACGCCGTCCGGTGCGCACGATGACGGACCCGCCGATGCCTTCGCGCAGGATCCGATTGGGTGAGCCGACGCCGCCGATCTCCGGCGGGGTGACGGTGGCGGCCTTGAGGCCGAGTCCGGCGTCACGCATCGCGGCGGCCGCGTCGCGCACCACCTGGTTGTCGCTTGCGCGCCGGCTGGCCAGCGAGAGGTCGTAGTGCACGAGCTCGAGCGGCAGGCCGAGCACGTCCGGGGCCAGGGCCCGCAGCGCTTCGTCCAGCAGCTCCTGTCCGGTCTCGTCACCGTCGCAGACGACGATGGTTGCGGGGGAATTGGTCACACGTCATTCTTCCATACGGGCTTTGGTCTTCTATCAGCCGTGCGGCCCGGGCTCGGGCCTTCGACGCGACTACTGGCGAAGCGCGGACGCGATCACCGCGCCAACCTGCTCGACCTCCAGCAGGAAGCCGTCGTGTCCGAAGTCAGAGGAGATGGTGGCCAGGGGCGACGCGTGCGGCAGCAGGGACACCAACTGTTCTTGCAGGGCGAGTGGGTAGAGGCGGTCCGAGATGATGCCGGCGACGGTGACGGGGACCGGGACGGATTTGAGCGCGAGCTCCACGCCACCGCGTCCCCGTCCGACGTCGTGATGGTTCATGGCCTCGCTGAGCACGATGTAGCTGTTCGGGTCGAAGCGCGCGCCCAGCTTGGCTCCCTGGTAGCCGAGGTAGGACTCGATGGCGTAGTCGCTCGACCCCACGGTCTCGCTCTCGACCTGGAGGGCTCGCCCGAAGCGGGTCTCGAACTCGAGCCCGGTGCGGTACGTGAACTGCCCGAGCCCGCGGGCGATGGCCAGCCCCTCGTAGGGGGCGCGGGCGTTCGCGTAGTAATCCCCGCCCGCGAAGTCGGGGTCGAGGCGGATCGCGCGCACCTGCAAGGAACTCAGCGCGATCTGATCGGCCGTCGCGGCCGCGCCCACGGCCAGCACCACCGCGTGGCCGGTGCGCGCGGGGTGGGCCACCGCCCACTCGAGCACGCGCATGCCGCCCATGGATCCTCCGACGATGCCGGCCCACGTCTCGATGTCGAGGTAGTCGGCCAGGGCGACCTCGACCTCGACCTGGTCGCGGATCGTGATGACGGGGAAGCGCGATCCGTAGTAATGACCGTCGGGGGCCCGCGACGACGGTCCCGTGGTGCCTTGGCACGCGCCGAGCACGTTGGGACAGACCACGAAGAACCGGTTGGTGTCGAGGGCCAGGCCCGGCCCGATGACGCCCCGCCACCAACCCGGGGTCAGGTGGCCCTTGTCGGCCTCGCCCGTCGCGTGGGAGTCACCGGTCAGGGCGTGCAACACGAGCACCGCGTTGGAGCGGGTCTCGTCGAGCGTCCCCCAGGTCTCGTAGGCGACGGTCACCGACTCGAGTTGACCGCCGCCCTCGAGGACGAACGGCTGGTGTTGGCCCGTGAGGGTCACGAACTTTCGATGTCCCGGTTCGTCGCCGGGGCTCCAGAAGCCGGACGAAAGGGGCGTCACGCTCCCTTGGCCGCGTGGAAGCCCGCCTCGAGGTCGGCCAGGATGTCCTCGATGGACTCGATGCCGACCGACAAGCGAACTAGTTCCGGGCTCACGCCGGTCGTGACCTGCTCCTCCTCGGTCAACTGGGAGTGCGTGGTCGAAGCCGGGTGGATGGCCAGGCTGCGCACGTCACCGACGTTGGCCAGGTGGCTGAAGAGCGTGAGGCCCTCGATGAATCGCTGGCCCGCTTCGATGCCGCCGTCGATGCCGAAGGCCAGTATCGAGCCGCCGCCCTTGGGCAGGTAGCGCAGCTGACGGTCGTGCCAGGGGCTGGACTCCAGTCCGGGGTACTTGACCCACTGGACTTCGGGCCGGGCCTCGAGCCAGTTGGCGACCGCGACGGCGTTGGCCACGTGGCGCTCCATGCGCAGGCTCAGGGTCTCGACGCCCTGGATGAAGAGGAAGGAGTTGAACGGCGCGATCGCCGAGCCCAGGTCGCGCAGGTACTGCAGTCGCGCCTTCAGCACGAAGCGCGCCGGGAAGAGGAAATCGGGCAACTGGCCGAAGACCAGGCCGTGATAGCTCGGGTCGGGCTCGGTGAAGCTCGGGAAGCGGCCGCTGTTCTCGTAGTCGAAGGTCCCGCCGTCGACGATCACGCCGCCGATCGACGTGCCGTGGCCGCCGAGGAACTTGGTCGCCGAGTGCACCACGATGTCCGCGCCGTGGGCCAGGGGCTGGGCCAGGTAGGGCGACGCCAGGGTGTTGTCGACGACCAGGGGGATCTTGTGGTCGTGGGCGACCTTGGACACACCCTCGAAGTCCAGGACGTCGCCCTTGGGGTTGCCGAGCGTCTCGGCGTAGAAGGCCTTGGTGTTCGGGCGGATGGCGGCGGCCCATTCGTTGAGGTCGTCGGGGTCGTCCACGAAGGTGGTCTCGATACCCAGCTTGGGCAGCGTGTAGTGGAAGAGGTTGTAGGTGCCGCCGTAGAGCGACGCCGAGGAGACGATGTGCCCGCCGTTCTCGGCCAGGTTGAGCAGGGCGATCGTCTCGGCGGCCTGACCTGACGCCACGGCCAGGGCGGCCACGCCACCCTCAAGCGAGGCGATCCGCTCCTCGAACACGGCCTGGGTGGGGTTCATGATGCGCGTGTAGATGTTGCCGAGCTCGGCCAGGCCAAAGAGCGCGGCCGCGTGGGCGGTGTCGCGGAAGACGTAGCTGGTGGTCTGGTAGATCGGGGTGGCCCGGGCGCCGGTGGTCGGGTCCGGGGCCGCGCCCGCGTGAATCTGGCGTGTTTCAAATCCCCATTCGCTCACGATGGTCTCCTTTGTCGTTCGCGTCGGTCCAACCGCGATAGTGGTGTGTCCGCCGATACTAGAGAAACCTGATGGAACTTGTCAACTTTAATGTCGAACGCCGTCCGATTCGTGTTGGGCCGCGTGGTCGCGCCGCGCGTACGCGAAGAACCTAACGACCGACTCGGGTCGAGTTTTCCTCGGACGGCTCGGAGGCGTCGGGACCGTCGTCGAGATACGCGCCCGTCGTGCCGGCCCCGACGTCGGCCATGGCGATCTCGCCCGCGCCGGAGAGTCCCACCTCGACGTCATCGCTCAAGGTGTGGAAGACCTGGGACTGGCCGGCGCCCCGCAGCCAGGAGAAGAGAGCGCCGATGAAGCAGGCCACCGCCGCCATCATGAAGGCCAGGCGCAGCCCGTGCGCGAAGGGACCCGAGATGAGGTGGGGAAAGAAGCCCTGGCTCAAGAGCACGTGGGAGTTGACCGCGTGCGACGCGAGCACGGCCGGGCTCAGGATCTCCTTCAAGGGGTTGATGCCGAGGAAGGCGGCGAAGAGGCTCCCGATGGGCGGCACGTGCGACGCGGCCGCCGCCGCCGCGTGAGGCACGCCCTGCGCGGTCAGCCCCTTGATGAGGGCCTGGGGCAGCCTCGCCGCCAGGCCGATGGTGATCACGGTGAAGAAGAAGCCCATGGACAGCACGGCGGCCGAGTTCTGGAAGGTGTTGAGCATGCCGCTGCCGGCCCCGCGTTGGTGGTCGGGCAGGCTGTTCATGACCGCGCTGGTGTTGGGAGCCGCGAACATGCCCATGGAGAAGCCCACCAGCAGGATGAGGAAGGCGAAGATCGGGTAGGAGAAGTTCATGGGCAAGAGCGTGAGTCCGATGAGGCTGAGGCCGGTGAGCACGAGGCCGATCGTGGCGAAGGGGCGCGGTCCGTGGCGGTCGGCCAGTCGACCCGAGAGCGGACCGGACAGGAAGAACCCCACGGTCAGAGGGACCATGTAGATGCCGGCCCACAGCGGCGTACGCGTGAAGCTGTAGCCGTGCAGCGGCAGCCAGATTCCCTGGAGCCAGATGATGAGGATGAACTGCAGGCCGCCTCGCGCCAGCGCCAGCATGAGGCCCGCCAGGTTGCCCATGGCGAAGGACCGGCTCTTGAAGAGGTCGAGGTGGAACATCGGGTCGGTGGTGTGCAGCTCGACCACGACGAAACCGACCAGGATGATGATCCCGCCGAAGAGGCACGCCAGGACGAAGGGGCTGGACCAGCCCATGGTGTGCCCGCCGTAGGGCTCGAGCCCGTAGACGATGCCGGTGAGCAGGGCGATCAATCCCACCGCGAAGCTGATGTTGCCCGTCCAGTCGATCGTCGCCTTCAGGCGCCGTCCGTTGTCGCGCAGTTTCAAGTGCGCCCACACCGTGCCGAAGAGACCGAAGGGCACCGAGACGAGGAACACCAGGCGCCACTCGAGCGGGGCCAGCACGCCGCCCAGTATGAGGCCGAGGAAGGCGCCGCCGATCGCGGCCACGCCGTTGATGCCCAGGGCGAAGCCCCGTTCGTCCGCGGGGAAGGCGTCGGTGATGATCGCGTTGGAGTTGGCGAAGAGGAATGCGCCGCCGACCCCCTGGCCGACCCGCATGACGATGATCCACAGGGCGGCGGTGGTGCCCGTCATCCACGTGACCGAGAGCAGGATCGAGAAGATGGTGAAGATGGCGAAGCCCAGCGTGTACATCCGCACCCGTCCGAAGATGTCGCCCACCCGGCCAAGGCTCACCACGAGCACGGAGGTCACCAGCAGGAAGCCCATGAGGATCCAGAGGAAATACGTGGTGTTGCCGGGCGCTAGGGGATTGAGCTTGATGCCGCGAAAGATGTCCGGCAGGGCGATGAGCAGGATCGAGCCGTTGATGGTGGCCATGAGTATGCCGATGGTCGTGTTGGAGAGGGCGATCCACTTGTAGTGCAGGGACCGGCCTTCCAGGGCCATCGTTTCGCTCGACATCGTGGATCTCCTCGAGGACCCGGGGGCACAGCACCGCCACCAGGTCCGATAAGTAGTTAGTTAGAGACAACTAACTATATACTAGGGAGCATGAAGGCTTCAAGTGTCATCGCCGCGCCGAAGTCGGCGCAAAAGAAGGGCGAGGCCGTTCGCGAAGCGGCCGGGCTGCTCGTGGCCATCACGCGGATCACTCGTCAGTTGCGCGCCCGCTCGCGTCTGGTGAGCGACGACGTCACGCCGTCCCAGACGTCCGCGCTCGCGAGGATCGAACAGTTGGGGCCGCTGCGCCTGGGCGCGCTGGCCGAGATCGAAGGCACCTCGGCGGCGACCATGTGTCGGGTGGTGGAAGGCCTGGAGGAGCGGCGTCTGGTCACGAAGGTCCCTGATCCCCATGACGGCCGGGCGAGCAACCTGCAGTTGAGCGACGAGGGTGGCGCACTGTTGAACGAGCTGCGGGCACGCAGCACGGAGGTCCTGCGTCGCGCCTTGGCCGAGCTGAGCGCCGCAGAACGAAGCACGGTGCTCGAGACGATCGGTGTGCTCGAGCGACTGAGCGATCTGCTCAATAGCAGCGACTTCTAACCACAGGGCGCCGTCAGCCTCCGACTAGACGGCCGCTTTCTCTTCGGCTGCTTCGACGGCCAAGTGCGGGACCACGCGCTCGAGCCACTTGGGCATCCACCAGTTGGCCTTGCCGAAGAAGTGCATGAGCGCCGGCACCAGCACGGTGCGAAGGACCAGGGCGTCGATGAGCACCGCCCCGCCCAGCCCGATGCCGAACTCCGCGATGATCCTCTCGCCGCCGACCGCGAAGGCCAGGAACACGCAGATCATGATGAGCGCCGCAGCAGTAATAACTCGTCCGGTATTGGCCTGGCCGTGGATGATCGCGCCCTCGTTGTCGCCGGTGTTCACCCACTCCTCGTGCATCCGCGACACCAGGAAGACCTGGTAGTCCATCGAGAGGCCGAAGAGGATGGCGATCATGATGATGGGCAGGAACGATTCAATCGGCCCCGTCCCCGATCCGATGATGGAACTGCCCCAACCCCACTGGAAGACGGCCACCACCAATCCGAAGGACGCGACCACCGCCAGCAGGTTCATGAGCGCCGCGGTGAGCGGGATGAGGACGCTGCGGAAGGCGATCATGAGAAGCAGGCATCCCAGGATGACGATGACCGCCAGGAAGAGCGGGATCTTGCTGTCGAGCACGCTCGAGAAGTCGTTGGACAGCGCCGTCTGACCGCCCACAAAGATCTGCGTGTGCGACGAGGCCGTCACCTCCGGGATATACGTGTCGCGCAGCGTCGTAATCAGCTGGGACGTCTGGGTGTCCTGCGGGCTGGTGGTGGCCACCACCGAGATGAGCGCCACCGTCCCGCCAGGGCTGAAGATCACCGGACTCACCGTGGCGATCCCGGGCTTGCCCCGCAAGAAGATGTCGAGGTTCTGCATGGCGGTCTGATCCTTGGCGCTGTGGATCGATCCCACCACGGAGAGCGGACCGTTGAAACCGGGTCCGAAGCCCTGCGCTATCTGGTCGTAGGCCAGGCGCGTCGTGGAGCCCGCGGGATCGGAACTCTGATCGGAGAGGCCCAGATGCAGCGAGAGGATGGGTATCGACAGCAAGGCGATCGCCAGCAGCGCGAGCACGGTGAGCCGGCGCGGGAAACGCGCCACCAGGTTGGCCCAACGCTGCCAACCGCCCTGGACGACCGCGCCCTCGGGTCCATCGGCGGCCAGCTTGCGCCGTTCGCGGCGACTCAGCACTCGCATCTTCTGGAACGCCAGCAGCGCGGGCAGCAAGGTCAGCGACGCCATCATCGTGATGAACACCGTCAACGCGGCCGCGGCGCCCAAGCCGACCAGGAACGAGAAGCCGAGGATCAGCATGCCGAGCAGCGCCACACAGACCGTGGCGCCGGCGAAGAGCACCGCACGGCCCGACGTGTCGATGGCGGTGATGATCGAGTCCTCAACGCTCATGCCCTGGCGCAGGTTCTGTCTACTGCGCGTGACAATGAAGAGGGCGTAGTCGATGCCGACGCCCAGACCGATCAAGGAGCCGAGGATCGGTGCGAAGTTCGCGATGGAGAGGCCGTGACTCAGGAGGGTCGTGGCGGCCGTGGCGATGCCGATGGCAAAGAGCGCCACCCCCAGCGGCAGCAGCATGGCGAACAGGGACCCGAAGGCGAGGAACAGCACGACGGCGGTCGCGATGAGGCCGAGGAATTCGTCGGGGCTGCCGGCGGGCGACGTCAGTTGTCCGAAGGCGTTACCGCCGAAGTTGACCTGCAGGGACGATGACCGCAGCGTCTCGGCGACGTTGACGACACCTTGCACGTCGGACTTGACCAGGTCTTGCGCCTGCAGGGAGAAGTTCACGGTGGCGAAGGCGATCTGTCCGTTCTTGCTCATCTGGGTGGCGCCCGCGCAGGTCGACGTCGTGGTCGGGCAGAACGGTGAGGTCACGGTAGCCACTTCGGGCAGTTTCGCGATCCTGGCCAGGGTGGCGTCTATCGAACGCTCGTGGCCGACCAGCTTGCCCGTGTTGGCGTAGAAGACGATCTGGTCCACGTCGCCGGCCTTGGACTTGAAGCCGGACTTGAGGAGATCGAGCGCGTGGATGGAGTTGGTACCCGCGAGACTGAAGGTGTTGGTGTACGCGGATCCGGCCGAGAAGGAGCCGATATTGATGCCGATGAAAAGGACGATCCACGCGCCGAGCACCATCCAACGGTGGCGTACGCACAAGCGGGCTAAGGACTTCATGGGGGATGGTCTCCTGATCGGCGAAAGGGGGGCCGAGTAAAATTCGATTGTGCTGTACTCGCCTTCTTACTTTAGGTGCAAACCTGATGCGTGACGCCAACTGGCCGGCGCGCTTCGAAGGCCTCGAGTATCCCCAAGTGATCCCCGATCCCGACGACGTCTTGGCCGGCGGTCCCGCCCCGTGGTCGATGCTGTCGCCCGATGATCGACGGGGCTTCACGCTGGACCGCGTGGTCGAGCGGCTTCGAGCGAGCGGGCGCCACCTCGACGAGGGTCCCGTACCCGGCGATCCCCGAGAGATGGAGGCGGTCGCCGACGCCACGAGTCGACCGATCATCCATCGCTCCGCCGTCCTCGTGGCGCTGTTCGAGGAGGACGGCGAGGCCCACGTGGTCCTCACCCGCCGTTCCTCAGCGTTGCGCTCCCATCGCGGGGAGATCGCCCTGCCCGGCGGTCGCAGTGACGTGGACGAAGCTCCGCTCGACACCGCCCTTCGTGAAGCCCACGAAGAGGTGGGGATCGACCCCTCGTTGGTCACGCCCGTCGCCTGGCTGAGCC
The DNA here is from genome assembly GCA_963827115.1 of uncultured Acidimicrobiaceae bacterium. GTDB lineage: Bacteria > Actinomycetota > Acidimicrobiia > Acidimicrobiales > RAAP-2 > RAAP-2. The sequence continues at coordinate 133,825 of CAWGZS010000001.1, forward strand.
CCATAGTGACCTTCGCCTCGGGGTCGGCTATCTGGCCGGTGGTCGGCGTGCTCGCCGCGCGGCCCGTCTTGGTGATCGACCCCGCAGAGGTCGATCGGGCCTTCGCCGTGACGCTTAAGGACCTGATGGCCGACGGCGCGTTTCTCGAGGAACGCTGGCGTCGTGACGGGCTGCGACCGGGGTCCGACGATGAGGGCTACTTCCCGATCCACTTCTACGCCGTGCCCGGCGACGTCATCTGGGGGGCCACCGCTCGCGTGCTCACCGAACTGCTCTGCCTCGTCGCGGGCGTGACGTGGCCCGACGCACAACGAGTCTGGGCGTAGGTTGACCCATTAGATTAGAGACAACGCACACTCCATTTTGGGGTGGGCCGTTTCTAAGGCGGAGGACACGATGGCGGAAGTGGAGATCGGTATTTATAAATCGGCCCGACAGGCGTACGGGTTCGACGACATCGCGATCGTCCCCTCGCGGCGCACCCGCGATCCGGAGGACGTCGACATCTCCTGGCAGATCGACGCCTACAAGTTCGAGCTGCCGCTGCTCGGCGCGGCGATGGACGGGGCGATCTCGCCAGCGACGGCGATCGAACTGGGACGCCTCGGAGGACTCGGGGTCCTCAACCTCGAAGGCCTGTGGACCCGTTACGAGGACCCGACGCCGCTGTTCGAAGAGATCACCGAACTCGACGACGACAAGGCCACCGCCCGCATGCAGCAGATGTACCTGGAGCCGATCAAGTTGGAACTGGTCGCCGCGCGCATCAAGGAGATGAAGGCCGCGGGTATCGTGACCTCCGCCTCGGTGACGCCGGCCCGCACCGACTGGATGGCCTCGACGATCCTCGACGCCGGTCTCGACATCCTGGTCATCCAGGGCACCGTCGTGTCGGCCGAGCACGTGTCCAAAACCGTCGAGCCCCTCAACCTGAAGAAGTTCATCCGGGAGTTCGAACTGCCCGTCATCGTCGGCGGCTGCGCCAGCTACCAGGCAGCACTGCACCTCATGCGCACCGGCGCGGCCGGCGTGCTCGTCGGGGTCGGTCCCGGCAACGCCTGCACCACCCGGGCCGTGCTCGGCATCGGCGTACCCCAGGCCACGGCCATCGCCGACGTCGCGGGCGCACGCACGCGCCACCTCGACGAGACGGGCGTCTACGTGCACGTCATCGCCGACGGCGGCATGAGCAAGGGCGGCGACATCGCCAAGGCCATCGCTTGCGGCGCCGACGCCGTAATGATCGGCTCGCCGCTCACCAGCGCCTTCGAGGCCCCGGCCCGGGGATTCCACTGGGGCATGGCGGCCTTTCACCCGACGTTGCCTCGTGGCACGCGGGTACGCACCCAGGTCCGCGGTTCGCTGAAAGAGGTCCTGCTCGGACCAGCGCACGAGAACGATGGTCGCCTCAACCTCTTCGGCGCCCTTCGCACGTCCATGGCGACCTGCGGGTACGAAACCTTGAAGGAGTTCCAGAAGGCCGAGATCATGCTCGCCCCATCGCTGCAGACCGAAGGCAAACAGCTGCAGCGCTCCCAGGGCGTGGGCATGGGCCATTGACCGACACCGTCTTAGTCGTTGACTTTGGCGCGCAGTACGCCCAACTGATCGCCCGGCGTGTGCGCGAGGCGCACGTCTATTCCGAAATCGTCCCCGCGGCCATCAGCGCCGAAGAAGTGACGGCGAAGGCTCCCCGGGCCATCATCCTGTCCGGGGGACCGAAGTCGGTCTACGAGGTGCCCGCACCGTCGCTCGACCCGCGGATCTACGAACTGGGCATCCCGGTGCTGGGCATTTGCTACGGCGCGCAGCTCATGGCGCTGCAACTGGGCGGTGAGGTCGCGCATACCGGCGCCGGCGAGTACGGACGGACCACGCTCGCGCGGGTGGGCACGTCGGACCTGCTGGTCGAGTGGCCGTCAACCTCGACGTGCTGGATGAGCCACGGCGACGCCATCGCCACGGCGCCCGACGGCTTCGACGTCACGGCGACCAGCCCCGAGGCGCCGGTCGCGGTCATGGAGGACACGGCGCGTGGACTCTACGCCGTGCAGTTCCACCCCGAGGTCGCGCACACCGAACACGGCCAGGCCCTGCTGGAGCGATTCCTCCACCAGGTCGCCGACATACCGCCGACGTGGACCAACACGTCGATCATCGAGGACCAGGTCGAGGCAATACGCAAACAGGTCGGCGATGAACGGGTCCTGTGCGCCCTCTCCGGCGGCGTCGATTCGGCGGTGGCCGCGGCGCTGGTGACCAAGGCCGTCGGCACGCAGCTCACCTGCGTCTTCGTCGACACCGGGCTCATGCGCAAGAACGAGGGCGAGCAGATCGAGGAGACCTTCACCCGCCAGTTCGGGGTCGAGCTCATCCACGTCAAGGCCCAGGACCGCTTCTTCGACGCGCTGGCCGGGGTGGTCGATCCGGAGCGCAAGCGCAAGATCATCGGCGAGCTGTTCATCCGCGAGTTCGAAGCCGTGGCGCGCGACCTGGGCGCGGGCGGCGACGGTCCTCGTTTCCTGGTCCAGGGAACGCTCTACCCCGACGTGATCGAATCCGGTTCGGGACACGCCGCCAACATCAAGAGCCACCACAACGTCGGGGGCTTGCCCGAGGACCTGGCCTTCGAACTGGTGGAGCCGTTGCGCCTGCTGTTCAAGGACGAGGTGCGCCACGTGGGAGAAGAGCTGGGCCTGCCCGCCGAGATCGTCTGGCGCCAGCCCTTCCCCGGCCCGGGACTCGGCGTGCGCATCGTGGGCGAGGTCACCCGCGAGCGCGCGGAGATCCTGCGCAACGCCGACCACGTGGTGGTCGACGAGATCAAGAAGGCCGGGCTCTACCGCGAGCTCTGGCAGAGCTTCGCCGTGTTACCGGCCGTGCGTACGGTGGGCGTCATGGGAGATGGCCGCACCTACGCGTACCCCATCATCATCCGAGCCGTCACGAGCGACGACGCGATGACTGCCGACTGGGCCCGACTGCCCTACGAGGTCATCGAGTCGATCGCCAACCGCTTGATCCGCGAGGTGGACGGGGTGAACCGCGTGGCCCTCGACGTGACGAGCAAGCCGCCGGGCACCATTGAGTGGGAGTGAACGGGACGTCGTTCTCTGACGAGAACCTGTGGGGCGGCGGGCCGACCAGCGATCAGCCGCGCCTCGATCCCGCGTCGTTGTTGGAGGATCTGACCGAACCCCAGCGCCGCGCCGTGGTGCAGCGTGGCGGGCCGCTGCTGGTCATCGCGGGGGCGGGATCGGGCAAGACCCGCGTGCTCACGCGACGTATCGCGCACATCCTCGCGACCGGCGACGCCCGGCCGTGGGAGATCATGGCCATCACTTTCACCAACAAGGCGGCCGACGAGATGCGCCGACGCGTCGTGTCCCTGGTGGGTGACGAGGCCCAGCAGATGTGGGTCTCGACATTCCACTCGGCCTGTTTGCGGATGTTGCGCGCCCACGCCGACGTCCTGGGCTACCAGCGGGGCTTCACGATCTACGACGCGGGCGACGCGGAGACGGCCGTGGAACGGATCATGAAGGAGCTCAACCTCGATACCAAACGCCTGTCGCCGCGCAGCGTCACGGCGGCCATCTCGGCCGCGAAGAACGAGATGCTCTCGCCCGACGCCTACGAGGCCTCAGGTCACGGGGACAACCCCCAGCACCGGCGCATCGCCGAGATCTATCGCCTCTACCAGCAGCGCCTGGTGCTGGCCAACGCCATGGACTTCGACGACCTCCTGCTGAACGCGGTCGCCATGATGCGAAAGGACGAGGGCGTGCTCGCGTCGTATCAGAACCGGTTCAAGTACCTGCTGGTCGACGAGTTCCAGGACACCAACGGCGTGCAGAACGAGCTGGTGATGATGCTGGCCGCCCGGCACCGCAACCTGTGCGTGGTGGGCGATTCCGACCAGTCGATCTACCGCTTCCGCGCGGCCGACGTGCGCAACATCTTGCAGTTCGAAATGCGCTTCCCCGACGCCGACGTGATCCTGCTGGAGCAGAACTTCCGCTCCACTCAGACGATCCTGGACGCGGCCAACGCGGTGATCTCGATGAACGCGAGCCGCATCGCCAAGAACCTCTTCACCGAAGGCGACGAGGGCGAGCGGATCCGCCTCTACCGGGCCGGCGACGAATACGACGAGGGGCGCTGGGTGGCGAGCGAACTGCGCCGCCTGCGCACCGAACACGCGCTCAGCTGGAATCAGATGGCGGTGTTCTACCGCACCAACGCCCAGAGCCGGGTGCTGGAGGAGGAGATGCTGCGGGCCAACGTCCCCTACCGCGTCATCTCGGGCATGCGCTTCTACGATCGCAAGGAGATCAAGAACGCGCTGGCCTATTCGAGGCTGATCGTCAATCCCCGTGACGAGGCCTCGGCCCGGCGGGTCATCAACGAACCCAAGCGCGGCCTCGGCCCGGGGGCGCAGGCCAAGCTCGGCGCCTACGCCGCGGAGCACGGCATCTCCTTCGCCGAGGCGCCGCACTACGCCAAGGCGGCCGGCCTCACGGGCAAAGCGCTGCTGAGCGCGGAGAAGTTCTCCTTCATGCTCGACGAGCTGCGCGCCATGTCCAACGACCTGGCGCCGCGCGAAATGATCGACGCCATCGTGCGCGAGACCGGCATGGGCGACGCGTTGCGGGCCGAGAACTCCGACGAGGCCTACTCGCGCCTGGAGAACCTCGGCGAGCTGGCGTCAGCGGCCTCCCAGTACGACACGCTCATGGACTTCGTCGAGCGCATGGCGCTGGTGGCCGACTCCGACCAGCTCGACGGGGGAGCGGGGGCCATCTCCATGATGACGCTGCACGTGGCCAAGGGACTGGAATTTCCTGCGGTCGTCATCACCGGCCTCGAGGAGACCATCTTCCCCCATCGCCGGGCGCTCTCCGACGACGCCGAGCTCGAGGAGGAGCGGCGACTGTGTTATGTCGGCATCACGCGCGCGATGCATCATCTGGCGCTCACCCACGCGTGGAGCCGCACGATGTGGGGCCACCGGGTCGACGCGATCGCCAGCCGCTTCCTGCTCGAGATCCCCCCGGCGTTGATCAACGACCTCTCGACGACGCTGCCGACCCGGCGTTCGAGCTTCGACAGCGACGACGGCTTCACCGGCCGGGCGACGGACTTCACGCAGGGCCGCGCCTTCGGCACCGGGGCGGCGCCGCCGGTGCGCTCGACCGGCGCGGAGAAGCTCAACCTCAGAGTCGGTGAACGGGTAGTGCACGACCGCTACGGACCCGGCGTGGTGACCCACGTGGACGGCGAGGGCTCGCACACGCGGGCGTCGGTCAACTTCGACGAGCACGGCACCAAGCAGCTGGTGCTGGCGATGACCCCGCTGCGCCGCGCCGACTAGCGCTCTGCGCTTCTACGAACGAGCGCTCGCGGCCCACTGCTCGCACTGCCTGAGCGCGTTGCGGGTGCCCGCGACCGACGACCCCGCGAAGAGCGACGTCACGTCGTTGATGAAGGTGCAGGAGTCATCGGCCAGGACGTAGCTGGTCGGTGAGGTGGCGCCCGCCGAGGTGGAGACCGCCTCGAAGCTGCCGGCGCAGAGTCCATTGGTCACGTCGAGTCGTGCCCCATCTTTGAGTGAGAAGGTGATGTTGAAGCCGTTGAGGCTCTCCACGCATTCGTTGCGCGGTCCGAGCGGCAGCGAGTTGAAGGCGCCTAACAGCGTGGAAAGTTTGCGGCCCGTCACGTGAAGGGTGACGTCGCCGCTCGAACCCATCAGACCAACATCCTTGTAGCCGGTCACGGTTGCCGCGACCACGCCGGACAACACCTGCGAGGGAGTGCGGCTCGGGATCCACACGACCTGGGCGTCGACGCGCAGCCACGAGGTCGACGAGGTCCTGCGCGTCATCGAGTACGCCAACTGTCGCAGGTACACGTGCGGACCGCTGGCGGGATAGGTGATGGTGATCGAAATGATGCCGGTGCCGTCGCTCGTGTTCGTGGTGTCCGTCGAGCCGTCGTAGTGTCCGCCCCGGGGCAAGTGATGGGTGAGGAAGGTCTCGACGGCGGTGGGAGGACCGGGCACGACGTAGAAGCGGTGCAGGGTGGCGAGACCGTCCACGGCGGGTGTCCCCGCGCATTGACAGAGCACCGTGGTCGACGGATGCACGAGACGCGCGGTGGTGGGGACTATCGCGTCGTCGAGCAGGGTTCGGGCGAGGGCGATTGTGGGTGACGCCGCGGCGCTCGAGGACGTCACCATGATCGGCGCGGTCAACAATGCGACCCCGACGATGGCCGCCACGAAACGACGATTCGATTCTCGGACGCGACGTCCACCGGCCATGCGTCTCCTCATAGAACTCTCCACATAGAACTATTGTCCTCGCGAGACCCTGACTTACCCCGAATCGTCGATTCTTGGGATTCTTCCGGAACCCTTCGGTCGTGATGAGCACGAACGACGGAGCGCGGACCGGTGGTCCGGCACCAGGTCAGAAGGAGTTGCGGGCGGTGGGGAAGGCGGACGTCATCGCGGACGCGCCGTCGTAGCCGATGACCAGGGCCTCGTAGCCGTCGATCGCCTCGAACATCGCCAACGCCTGGTCCCCGGCGACGGCCAACGCCGTGGCGAGCGCGTCGGCCAGTCCGAGGTCCGTGCCCGTCACCGTGGCCGACGCCGCCCGGGCGAAGGGTTGGCCGGTGTGGGGATCGATCAGGTGCCATCCGCGTTCGTACATGCCCGAGGTCGCCACTGCGCCGGGGCTCTCCACGATGCACGCCAGCCTCTGCGTCGCCGCCGGGTCCACGATGCCGATGCGGAACGGCGCGCCGTTGCGAGGGCCGCCGAAACCCGCGGTGTCGCCCGCCGCGTTGACCAGCGCGCCGCGGATGCCGCTGCGACGGATGACGTCGAGCGATCGTTGGGCCGCCCAGCCCTTGACGTAGCCCGTGGGGTCGACCCCGCCCGGCAGCGCCCAAGGGTCGAACCAGCCGTCGGAGAAGCTGCGGGCGACCGCGCAGAGATCGAGGACTTCGGTCACCAGCGGGGGACACTGCTCGAGCGTGATCTCGCCTCGACGCAGGCGAGAGATCGGGCTGGCGGGATTGTAGGTGGAGAAGATCTCGTCGGCCTCGTGCAGCACGTCGATCGCGTCGCGAAGTAGGTCCTCCAGAGCCGATGACGGGGCGTCGTCGTCGTAGAGGTCGAACGTCACGATCGTGCCCATGACCTCCTCGTCGTGGTGCAGGACCCGGTGAGTCTTCAAACCCGTGGCCGACCCGTCCATCACAGGCCCAGTTTGGTGAGCGCGGACTGCAGTGACTGCTCGAAGCCGGCCGAGGTGTAGCTCGCGCCCGAGACGCCCTGGATATTCGCGCTCTGGGCGCTCAGAGCCTGCTGCTCGAGATAGGGGATGGCGGTCTGGTCGACGTACTGCGAGCGAGGGTTGCCCCCGTCATTGATCGAGGCGATCGAGACCTTCGTCAGTTTCGATCCCGAGACGGTGACCTTGACCGAGAGTATGCCGAAGTTGTAGTTGACCGCCGACCCGGTGGCGCTACGCGACGCCGTCGGCGCGCTCGTGGTGGTCGTGGTGGGTGCGACGGTCGTCGTGGTAGTGGGCGGCGGCGTCGTCCCACCGCTGCTGGGCACGGTCGTGGTGGTGGCCGGAGCCGTCGTCGTGGTGGTGGTGGGATTGGCCGGCACGGTCGCGGCCGACAGCGAGCCGAGCGAGAGGTTGGCCGGCGACGAGTTGAAGCTGAAGACGCCAGCCAGCCCCATCACCGTTCCCGCGAGGACGAGCGGTGCGCGCTTCATGTCGTGTGACCTTGGTTATAGGGCATGTGCATCTCCTTTCGCCTAAAAGGCGAACGCCTCGTGATGGATCCGGTCCCGGTTCACGCCGAGTTGCGTCAATGCGTCGGTGATGCCGTCGGAGAACCCGGACGGCCCGCAGACGTAGACGTCGGAGTTGCGGACGTTGCTGATGAGCTTCCTCAGCACCGGCGCGTCCAGTCGGACGTTCTGGCGCGAGCCGACGATCTCGTGGAGTTGCCCGCCGCGCGAATGCACGAGATCGGTCACCTCGTCGCGGTGCACGATGTCGTCCACGGTCGAAGCGCGCAGGATCACGGTCACCTTGGTGGTGTTGGGGAGGTCCTCCAACAGCGCGCGGATCGGCGAGATGCCCACGCCCGCGCCGATTAACACGACCCGCTCGCTGCGGCGCACGTGGGGAGTGAAAACGCCGTAGGGGCCTTCGACGAAAACACGGGTGCCGGGCTTGAGCCGCGTCGCGGCCAGGCTCTGCAGTCCGAGGCGCTTGATGGTCACGCGGATGTAGGGGGGACGGGGCAGCGCCGACAGCGAGTACGGGTGCGAGTGCCACCACAGCCCTCGCGCCATGAAACGCCATTGGAAGAATTGCCCGCCCGAGACTTGGAGGCGCCCGACGTTGCGCCCCGTGATGATGATCGAATAGACCCCAGGAGCCTCTTCGCGCACGTCCACCACGCGCAGCTGGAGGCGAAGGTTTCTCACCAGGGGCCGCACGATCCGGTAGCCGAGTATGGCGCCGACGGTGCCCGCCGACAGCGCGATCCAGGAGTCGAGCGTGATGGGATGGCCGATGAACATCACGCCGATCTTTATTTCGTGGGCGAAGGCCAGGATGAGCGCGAGGTACAGGTAGAGGTGCACGGCCCACCACGTCTGGTACTTCATCTTTCGCCGCACCACCGGCACCGAGGAGACCCCGGCCATCACCAGCAGCAGGAACGCGACGGTCGCGGTGAGCATGTCGGGATAGTGCACGATGAAGGTCCAGAACTCCGCCAGCGCCCCGACGTGCGAGGCCTGCGCGTAGCCGATGGTGATGAACACCACGTGCAGCGCGATGAGTACGATCGGCCATCCGCCGACGGTGCGGTGCCACTTGACGAGGCGGACCTGGCCCACCGTCTCTTCGAGCCACGGCAGCCGCGTGACCAACAGGACCATGATGAGCATCAGGTAGGTACCGGTGAGCCCGGTGACGCGTCCGGCCAGTGTGAACCATCCGCCGGCCGATTCGTACGACGAGAACGACTGTCCCCAGAAGGCCAGGCCGACCGAAAGACCGAAACCCACGCCGGCGATCAAGGCCAGGGCGCTGGCGACGCGGGGCTTGGGCGGTCGCGCCGCCCGACCACGGGAGCGGGTCGGGCGGGGCCGCACCTCGAAGGCCGTGCTCTCGCGTCGGGGAAGCGTGTGAACTTCAGTCATGCTTGGACCATACGTAGTCACCCTTAACGGACGTCAAGAAACAGGTATGAGCCGCCTCACAATGTGAGCGCGCTTCGCGGGGAGTGAACGACACCTTTTACCCCTGGCCCTTCTTGGGGCCCACGATGGACGACATCGTGATGAAGTCACGGGCCCACCATGATTCGAAGTACCGCGACGGCGTGCCCGTCATGGCGGGCAGCAGCTCGGTGCCGTTGGAACCGGCCGCCAGTCCCAACGGCGTCGACGGCTTGTAGGTCGAGTAGTTGACCCAGTCGGTGTTGATGTCGAGCTCCATGCCGCGCACCGCGCCGGCGCGCACCAGCAGGTTCGCCAGATCGGTGATGTTAAGGCCGGGCCCGCCGACGTAGACCAGCGCGCCGTCGGACGTTATGCCGAGGCCCGAGCGCCAGACGTAGACGGCGTTGCCGAGTGTGAAGCCCCACTTGCTGGTGTCGTTTGCGTTGAGCCCGGGCACGGCGTGACCGTTATTGACCAGCAGGTCGAGGTTCTGGCGTACCGACACGATCTGGTGGTTCAGGGTGACGCCGTGGCCCCACGCGACGATGTTGCTCGAGCCGTTGCGGTACACCACGAAGGAGGCGCCCCCGTTGCGCAGCGGCACCTCGGTCCGGCCCGCGGTGTAGTAGCCGCCTTGGGAGCCCGACATCAGGAAGCCCGCGTTGAAGGCCGCCACCAGCGTGCGGGCCGCGGGACTCTTTATCGGCGCGGTCAGCGGGAAGGGGCCACCGCCCGGAATCCAGCTGCCCGAGTACAGCGACGCGTGTAGCAGTTTGGTGTCCATCCAGGCGACGCCCACGACGTAGCTCGTGTGGATGGCGTCGGGACGCAGCGTGGTCTCGTAGACCGCCGGCACGCCGTCGACGCGTCGACCCACCGGCGACCACGCGCCTTCACCGGGGATGGCCGGCGACGCCAGGGGGACGATGGGCTGGGGGGTTGGAAGATAGGCCACGGACGAGGTGATGGTCGACGAGGACGTCGACGGCGTGCGAATGGCGCCGGCCGGCAGCGTGCCGCCCACCGGCGGCGGGTGGTGGCTGTACCACTCGTTCTCCGCCCAATTGACGATGCTGGCCGCGCCGTGGGTCCTCGCCCACTCCGCGAAGCGCGAGCTCACCGAGCTGCCCAGGGCGGGGTTGAGCAGCGCCCCTCCGAGGGAGAAGACCATCCAGACGAAGACGACGGCCAGAGCGAGCAGGATGACGGCCGCCACCCGTCGACGGCGGTAGAGCCGACGGCGTTTGGCCCGGAGAAGGTTGATCTGACGGGGACTGAGCGGCGCCGGTTCCGGGGGTCGGGTTCGGTTGACGGTCGATTGCGCCACGGTTATCGCGCGCTCAACCAGGGTCCAACGGAAGGGACCGTCACGGCGGCCAGCAGCAAGCCGCTGGTGAGGCTCGTGGTGATGACGAGGCGGCGCCACCGTGAACCGGCGACCCTGACCCTGGTGCGGCGAACCCAGTCCTTGGTGGAAAGGTTCGCGGTCTCCTTGAGGTGACCGAGCACGTGGATGGCCATAACGCCGAACCACAGGACGAAGCTCGCCTGGTGCGCCACGAGGGTCGTCCCGCGCCACGCCATCGGTTCGAACAACAGGAGGATCCCCGAGGCGAAGAGCACGATCGTCAGCAGCGCGACGAAGGGACCGAGTAGACGAAGCGCCACCGGTGGCGGTCCCTTCTCGCGATACTCGCGCGACCCCGAGTAGTACTTGGCGAAGCGCCAGAAGGTGCTGGCCAGTTTGACGAGCACGGGCGGCACCAGCAGCATGCCGATGAAGACGTGCAGGGTGAGCATCGACCTGACCTGGAGCACGGTGAAGCCCTCGACGGCGAGCAGCACCAGCAGCACGAGGGCGGTGGAGCTGGTGAGCCGCGCGTTCGCCTCGGCCCCGAAACGACGCGGTCGTCGCACGCTCGCGTGACGAGGTGGCTGCGCGATCTCGGGCCGCTCGTCGATGGTCATTTTCGTGCGCCGTTCCCGCGCGCCAGGGTTTTAGGGCGTCGAAGGGAGTGGACGAGAGCGCGATGGCGCGTGCAAGTCCCAAAAACAGTGCTCGTCATGCCTTGAAGGCTAAGGAGCGAACCTTACGACCTCATTAAGGCCCTTCGACTCTTCTCAAATTCTTACATTGCCGTCGTTGAACAAAATGTTCGGGACGGTGGTGCGCACGCGATCGATGACGGTTATCGCTAGGCCTCGTCGGCGTGGCTTTCATTGGATGGCGGTGATGCGCCGGTGCGCGTCGCGAGGCGCCACGTGACTTCGAATTTGGCGCCACCCAGCGCGGCCGTGCCAATGATGCAGGCCGCCTGCGTCGAACGAATGATCGAGTCGGCGATGGCGAGCCCCAGCCCGGTGCCGCCCGCCGAGTGCGAGGTGCGGTGGAAGCGGTCGAAGATGAGGTCGCGTTCCTGCGGATCGATCCCGGGACCGCTGTCGTCGACTTCGAGGGTGATCTCGTTGCCGTTGGTGGCCACGATCACCTCGACCCGGCCTCCCTCACCCGCGAACTTGCACGCGTTGTCGACCAGGACGCCGACCAACCGGTCGATGGCGTCGCCCGGCGCGCGCACGATGGCGGCCTCGTCGCCCAGCTTCATGAAGGTGAGCCGAAGCCGTGAGGTCTCGGCCACGACCTGGAACCTCTGCGTGCAGGCGTAGGCGATGGTCGCGACGTCGACCGTCTCGTCGGTCTGGGGCCGGCGTTCTCCGTCCGAACGGGCCAGCCACAACAGGTCTTCCACGATGCGACCGAGGCGATGGCCCTCGCCGCCGATTCGCTCCAGCGCTGACCGGTAGGCGGCGGCGTCTCTCTGCTTGCTCAGGGCGATCGACACCTCGGCCTCGATCACGCTCAGCGGGGTTCGCAGTTCGTGCGACGCGTCGGCCGTGAACTCCCTCTGGCGTCGCTGCGCGCGCGCGATCGGCGACAGGGCGCGGATGCCCACCACGAACGAGGCGCCGCACATCAGGACGAGCAGGATTGCGCCGAAGATGAGTTCCGCGTTGATCAGTGAATCGTGCACCCGCTCCACGTCGGCCAAGCTCTCGCCCGCCACCAACCATCCGGAGCCGAAGGACACCGCTTGCAGTTCGAACGTCGAACGGCCGAGTTTCAACGAGCTATCACCCACGGTCCACTTCTTCGCGGTCAACGTCGGCGCGCCCGACGTGATGGCGGTGTTGGTGCCGCCCGAGGCGACCTTCCACACGAAGATCGGCGCGTCGTCGTCGTCGAGATCGCCGGGCGCCTTGGTCGTCTCGGTGATGGAGCCCTCTTCCTGGCCGCCGCTCTTCACGGCGATGCTCAGACGCTGGCTCAGCCGGGCGTCTACCTGCGACGTCAGGTGGTCGATCAAGGAGTAGTTGAAGATGAGACCAACGAGCACGTAGAAGGCCATGCCGATAGCCGTGGCCACGACGGCCACCTTGGCGGCACGAACGCGGTCGGAGCGCTCCGTTTTCACGAGGCGACCAGCCGATAGCCGAACCCTCTGATCGTCTCGATCTTCGCGTCGCAGCCCGCGATCTTCGAGCGGATCCGCGCGATATGCACCTCAATGGTGTTCGAGCCCACGACGTCGGCCTGGTCGTTCCACACCTGGTTGGCGATGGTGCGTCTCGACACGGCGGCGGGACTGCGCCGCAGCAGCAATTCGATGAGCAGGCGTTCGATCGACGTGAGGTCTATCTCCTGGCCGGCGCCGCGCAGCTCGCGGGTCGCCGAGTCGAACTCGAGGTCGCCGCAACGGATCTGCTCGTTGAAGCGCAGCGCCGGCCGACGTTGCAGGGCCTGCAATCGAGCGAGCAGTTCGCGGAAGTCGAAGGGCTTCACCAGGTAGTCGTCCGCGCCGGCGTTGAGGCCCTCGACCCGGTCGGGCGGCGCGTCACGGGCGGTCAGGATGAGGATCGGCGTCGAGACGCCCACGCTGCGCACGAGGGCCAGCGTCTCGATGCCGCTTCGTTTGGGCATGCGCCAGTCCAGGATCGCCACCTCGTACTCGTGGTCCCTCAGCATGGTCGTGGCCGCTTCGCCATCGTCGACCGCGTCCACGACGTAGCCCGCCTCGCGCAGCCCGCGCTGAAGGACCTCACGCAGCGTGCGGTCGTCTTCGGCGACGAGGATCCTCATGGGCCGACGTCAACCTTCGAGGAGGCGCGTCGCAACGTGACGACTCGCGTACGTCTAGCGGTCGGCCGCATCGGTGACCTTGCGCCAGAGCGGGGCCGGCAGGTGTCGCAGGACGAAAAACACGTAGCGCAAAATCGGCGGGCTCCAGATGACGGGGCTGCGCTCGGCCAGGCCCTGCATGATGTCCTCGGCCACTTGGTCGACGCCGGTCGCCAGGGGCGGATCCTTCACCCCGGTCGTCATCTTGGAGCGCACGTGGCCCGGTCGCACGATCTGCAACGTGACGCCGGTGCCCTCGAGGGAGTCGGCCAGGCCGAGACAGAGCCGATCGAGGCCGGCCTTCGCCCCGCCGTAGAGGTACTTGGCGCGGCGCACCCGCACGGCGGCGACCGACGACAGCACGACAATTCGTCCGCTGCCCTGGGCCACGAGGAGTCGACGCACCTGCGCGAGGGCGGCGACCGGCCAGGTCACGTTGACGGTGATCATCTCGGCCGCCATGACGGGGTCGTCCTGGAAGCGCGCCTGGTCGCCGAGCAGGCCCACCGCTACCACCACCAGGTCGACGGTTCCGCCGGCCTTCTCGAACGCAACGTCCACGGTGCCTTTGGCGTTCGACGGGTCGCGGGCGTCGAACAGCACGACGTCGACCTGGCTCGCGCCGTAGTTGAGCGCTTCCTGACGCGCCTCGTCGAGCAGTTGCTCGTTGCGTCCGGCCAGCACGACCGTATGCGCCCGCGCCGCGCAGAGCTTCTTGGTGAGCGCGCGCGCGATGTCGGAACTTCCGCCGAGTACGACCACGCTCTGAGGCTGTCCAAAGGCGTTCTCCACGTCACCCTCCTACGAGTTCGAGACGGCGCGCGAGGTCGCTCGTCATCCGGTGTTCGGGATCAACCCGATCCTTCACCCGAAGGAAGTCGTCGAGCGCGGGGTACATGGCCCGCATCGTCTCCGGGCTCAGCCGGGCGTCCTTGGCCAGATAGACCCGACCACCCGCCGTCGCGACCATCTCGTCGAGGTCGTCGAGCAGGGCCGGCAGCGACGGGGGGCCGACGGGCAGGTCGAGCGCCAGGGTCCAGCCCGACATCGGGAACGAAAGTGGCCCGGGATCGCCCGGTCCGAAGCGCTTGAGCACGGCGAGGAAGCTGGCCAGGCCCGACGAGGAGAGGTGTTCGATGACGCGGCGCACCGTGTCGCTCGATTCCTCGGGCACGCAGAACTGGTACTGCACGAACCCGCGCCGTCCGTAGAGGCGATTCCAGTCGCGCACACCGTCGAGCGGATGGAAGAACGACGAGAACGACTCGGGCTTGCCCAGCTGTCGCTTGGGCGAGGAGCGGAACCAGGCTTCGTTGAAGGCCTTGATGGTGAGCGGGTTGAGCAGGCCGCTCGGCGCGTTGAAGGGAACCGGGAGTCGCGCCGGTGTCGGCGCCTGGAGCGACGGCGACTGAACGTCGCCGGTACGGGCGTGATCGCCGCGGGTGAGTACCGCGCGTCCTAGGTGAGGTCCGCGGGCCATGCAGTCGACCCAGGCGACGGAGTAGCGGTAGCCCTCGTCGCTCGAGGTCATCGTGCTCATCACCTCGTCGAGGTTGGGGAATCGCATGGTGTCGACCAGCACCTGGTCGGTCTCGATGCGTAAGAGCTTGAGTCGTACGGTGCTCACGACCCCGGTCAGTCCCATGCCGCCCATGGTGGCCCAAAAGAGCTCGGGGTCGAGGACGGGCGCGACGTTCGTCACGCCGACCGGCGTCACCAGGCGCATGTCGAGAACGTGGCGCGCGAACGAGCCGTCGACGTGGTGGTTCTTGCCGTGCACGTCGGCGGCCACGGCGCCGCCGATGGTGACCTGGCGGGTACCGGGGGTGACGGGCAGGAACCAGCCCTGGGGGATGCACTGGCCGAGCAGTTGGTCGAGGGACAAGCCAGAGCCGACGCTCAGCACACCCTGGTCGCTGATGGGCCCCACCTCGTTGAGTTGACTGGTGAGTACCGTGCCCCCGCCTACCTGGGCGGCGTCACCGTAGCTTCGTCCCAGTCCTCTGGCGATCACGGCGGGCGAATGGGCCAGCGTCTCGGCGATCTGGGATTCGTCGGCCGCGGCGAGCAGCGTCGACACGCCCGGGGCCGTGTTGCCCCAGCCGCGCAGCGTGACCCGGCTCATCCGTAGACCCCCCACGCCAGCAGCACGACCCAGGCCAGGGCCAGGGCCTGGACGACCCGGTTGTGCAGGAGGAGGTCCTCGGGCGTCGCGCCGTCGCCGGCCTCGGCCGAGCGCATGATGAAGAGGATGGCGAAGACGACCGGCACGACCGTGAGACGGATCGGCACAAAGTCATTGTGGACCGATGACAGGCCCGTGATGGAGGTGTCGAAGGCCCACAGGCAGTAGCCGGTGACGACCACGGTGGCGCTCATGGTGAGCGCCGAGTGCAGGAACTCCGAGGTGTACTCCTTCAAGACCGGTCGGGTGGCGGTGAGGCCGACCTTGGTCAGTTCGCTCGATCGCTTGCCGACCACCAGGAAGAGCGCGCCGAAGGAGATGACCACGAGGAACCACGTCGAGACGGGGATGTGCGAGGTGACCGCCCCGGCGTAGGCCCTCAGGAAGAACCCGCTGGCCACGACGCCCAGTTCGATGACGGCGACGTTCTTCAGACCGAAGGAGTAGCCGAGCGAGACGACGAGGTAGATCGCGAGGATGAGCAGCAGTCCCTGGGGGCTCGAGAGCGCGAGCGGTATGGCGAAGCCGATGAGCACGCACACGACCGCGCTCGTGAGGGCGGCGCGCGTGGAGAGGTCGCCCGAGGCGATGGCGCGGCTCCGTTTGGTCGGGTGGAGCCGGTCCGACGCCGCGTCGCGCACGTCGTTGACGAGGTAGATGCCCGAGGCCATGAAGCAGAAGGCCACGAACGCGGTCGCGGTTCTCCCCAGCACGTCAGCGTGCGTGAGGCTGTGCGCGGCCGCCGGAGCGACGGCGATAAGGCCGTTCTTCACCCACTGGGTGGGCCGCATGGCGGACACCAGCGCACGCGCGGACCGTCGCTTCGGGGTGGGTGACATCGTCACGACCGCCCACGCTACTAGGGGGTCCTCGCGGGTCCCTCGGGACAAAAGCACTTTCGTGAGGGCATCTATGCTGAACTAAACATGGAACGTAAGTATCGCGTCGTAGTCGCCAAGCCCGGCCTGGATGGTCACGATCGTGGCGCCAAGGTGATCGCGCGGGCGCTGCGCGACGCCGGCTTCGAGGTCGTGTACACCGGCCTGCACCAGACCCCCGAGCAGATCGTCCACGCGGTGATCCAGGAGGACGCCGACGCCCTGGGCCTCTCGCTGCTGTCGGGTGCCCACTTGGTGCTGGTGCCGCGCGTCGTCGCGCTGCTCGCGGACGCGGGCCGCGAGGACGTGCTGCTGGTCGTCGGGGGCATCATCCCCGAGGACGACGTCACCGCGCTCGAGGCGGCCGGCGTGTCGAGGGTCTTCACTCCCGGCGCGTCGCTGGCGGAGATCGGTACGTGGCTCGAGTCCGCCCTCGACGCGCGCGAACACGCGATGTAGTTCGGCGGCACTTTCACCCCCTAGCAAGAGAAAGCAGAAGTTGATGGATCTCTTTGAGTATCAAGGCAAGCAGTACTTCGCGCGCTTCGGCATCGCGGTCTCGCCCGGTGACGTGGCCGACACGGTCGACGAGGCCGTCGCCGTGGCGCAGCGCATTGGTTATCCGGTCGTCGTCAAGGCGCAGGTGAAGGTCGGAGGTCGCGGCAAGGCCGGCGGCGTGAAATTGGCCCACGACGTCGAGGAGGTCCGCCTGCACGCCGGCAACATCCTGGGTCTGGACATCAAGGGCCACGTGGTGCACCGGATCTGGATCGAGCGATCGAGCGACATCGCCAAGGAGTACTACGCGTCCTTCACGCTCGACCGAGCGAACAAGACGCACCTGGGCATGTTGAGCGCCCAGGGTGGCGTGGAGATCGAGGTCGTCGCCGAGGAGAACCCCGAGGCCATCGCCTTCCTCTCCATCGACCCCGTTCGCGGCCTCGACCTGGCGACGGCCCGTCGATGGGTGGGCGAGGCCGAGCTGGACGAGCAGGCCCGCGAGCAGGCCGCCGAGATACTGGTGAAGCTGTATGACTGCTACACCAAGGGCGACTGCGACCTGGCCGAGATCAATCCGCTCATCCTCACGCCCGACGGCACGGTCCACGCCCTCGACGCCAAAGTGACGCTCGACGAGAACGCCTCGTACCGCCACCCCGAGTGGGAGGAGTTCCGCGCCAACGAGACCGAGGACCCGCGCGAGAAGATGGCCAAGGAGAAGGGCCTCAACTACATCGGGCTCGACGGCACGGTCGGCATCATCGCCAACGGGGCCGGTCTCGCCATGTCGACCCTCGACGTGGTCAACCAGGTCGGAGGCACGGCGGCCAACTTCCTCGACATCGGAGGCGGCGCCAACGCCGACGTGATGGCCGCCGCGCTCGAAGTCATCAACGCCGACCCCAAGGTGAAGTCGATCTTCGTGAACATCTTCGGCGGCATCACGCGCGTCGACGAGGTCGCCAACGGCGTGCTCGAAGCCCTGTCGCGCGTGTCCATCAGCTCGCCGATCGTGCTGCGCCTCGACGGCACCAACGCCGTCGAGGGCCGCGAGATCCTGGCCCCGCACCTCAACGACCGACTGATCACCGAACCTACGATGCTGGACGCCGCTCGCCGCGCCGTGCAGCTCGCGAACGCTTAAAGGAAGACCATGAGCATCTTTGTTGACGAAAACACCAAGGTCATCGTCCAGGGCCTCACGGGGAGCCAGGGACGGTTCCACGGACTGAGGAACCGCGACTATGGCACCAAGGTCGTCGGAGGCGTGACCCCCGGCAAGGGCGGCACCGACGTCGAGGGCATCCCCATCTTCAACTCGGTGAAAGAGGCGGTCGAGGCGACCGGGGCGACGGCGTCCTTCGTCGCGGTGCCGCCCAAGTTCGCGGCGGACGCGATCCTCGAGGCGGCCGCGGGCGGCATCGTCTTGATCGTCTGCATCACCGAGGGCATCCCCGCCCACGACGAAGCGGTCACCTTCAATCGACTGGTCGAGGAGTACCCCGGGGTGCGCCTCATCGGGCCTAACTGCCCGGGCATCATCAGTCCGGGGAAGTGCAACATCGGCATCACCTCGGGCGACATCGCCCTGGCGGGCGGACCGGTCGGCGTCGTGTCGCGCTCGGGCACGCTGACCTACCAGGCGCTGCACGAGCTGAGCCAGCACGGCATCGGCCAGACGACCTGCGTGGGGATCGGCGGGGACCCGGTGCCGGGCACCAACTTCATCGACTGTCTCGCCGCCTTCGAGGCCGATCCCGAGACCAAGGCCGTCATGATGATCGGTGAGATCGGTGGGTCGGAGGAGGAGCGGGCCGCCGAGTGGATCAAGCTCAACATGACCAAGCCGATCGTCTCGTACATCGCCGGCGTGACGGCGCCGCCCGGGCGCAAGATGGGCCACGCCGGAGCGATCATCTCGGGCTCCAAGGGCACGGCCCAGGCCAAGATGGACGCGCTCGCGCAAGCCGGCGTGTACGTCTGCCTCAACCCCACCGAGGCCGGCGAGAAGATGGTCGAAATAGTGAAGGCCCTGTAGATCGTTGGCGGTGCGCCTCTGCGTCCTGGTCTCGGGTTCAGGAACGATTCTCGAAGCCATGATCGAGGCACGACTCGAGGTGGCGCTCGTGGCCTCGGACCGGCCCTGTCGCGGCCTCGAGGTCGCGCGCCTGGCCGGCATCGAGGCGCTGCTGCTGGATCGAGGCGACTACGGCGGCTTCACCTCGGAGTTCGAGCGTGACACGTACAGCGCGGCCCTCGCGGGGGCGCTGCTCGTGCGCGACGTCGACCTGGTGGCGATGGCCGGCTTCGGCACGATCCTCACCGATTCCTTCCACGTCGCCTTCCCGGGACGCATCTTGAACACCCATCCCAGCCTGCTGCCGGCCTTCAAGGGCTGGCACGCCGTGGCCCAAGCGATCGAGGCCGGGGTGAGCGAGTCGGGGTGCACGGTGCACGTGGCCACCGAGGCGCTCGACGACGGGCCGATCCTCGCCCAGCGCCGGGTGGCCGTGCTCGAGGGTGACGACGAAGCGTCGTTGCACGAACGGATCAAGGGTTGCGAGCGACTGCTCTACCCTCTGGTGGTCGCTAGGGTGATGGCGAACCTGGCGAACGGACTCGAGCCGGTGTCGGTAGCTGGGACCCTGGAGGCGGAATAGATGCGGGCATTGCTGAGCGTGTGGGACAAGACCGGACTGGTCGAGTTCGCGTCGGGTCTTGCGGCGCTCGGCGTCGACCTCGTCGCCTCGGGCGGCACGGCGACGGCCCTGACGCAGGCTTCCATCGTCCACCAGGACGTCGCGGACGTCACTGGTTTTCCCGAGATGCTGGGCGGTCGTGTCAAGACCCTGCACCCGCGGATCCACGGGGGCATCCTGGCCGATCGGTCCAAGACCGAGCACATGGCCAGCCTCGACGAGCACGACATCGAGCCGATCGACCTGGTGGTGTGCAACCTCTATCCGTTCTCCTCGGACCCCTCGGTCGAGTTGATCGACATCGGAGGACCGGCCATGGTGCGCGCCGCGGCCAAGAATCACCAGCACGTGGGCGTGCTCACCAATCCGGCTCAGTACCCGGACGCTCTGGCGGAGCTCGAAGCGACCGGTTCGCTCTCCAACGCGACGCGCCACCAACTGGCCCGGGCGGCCTTCGCGCACACGGCGGCCTACGACGCCCAGATCGTTCGCTGGCTGGACGGCGGCGGCGTGATTGGCGAGGCCCCTTCGGCCGTTGACGACGTCGTCCCGGCGACCCTGCACCTGACCCTGGAGCGCGCCGACGTCGTGCGCTACGGCGAGAACCCCCACCAGATCGGCGCGCGTTATCGCACGATGGGATCGACGCCCTGGTGGGACGGGGTCGTCCAGCACGCCGGCTCGGCGCTCTCCTACCTCAACCTCTTCGACGCGGACGCCGCCTGGCGCCTGGTGCACGAGCTCAAGGAGGATTTTCCGGGGTTCGACTGCGTGGCGATCATCAAGCACGCCAACGCGTCGGGCGCGGCGCTGGGCTCGTCGCTCGACGACGCCTTTGCCAAGGCCCTGGCCGCCGACCCGCAGAGCGCCTTCGGCGGGGTGGTCGCCATCGGCGGCGTGGTAGGACGCGGCTCTCGCCAAGCGGATCTGCGCCGGCCCCCAGGCCGACGTCATTATCGCCTCGTCCTTCGACGAGGACGCCATTGCCCTGCTCGTGGCCCGTCGAAAGGCCACCCGTCTGCTGAGCGCCGCCGCCCCGGAGCCCCTGGGCCGCTCGGTGCGGACCTTCGGCGACACCGCGCTGGTGCAGGACGCGGACGAGCTGCTCGCGCCGGTGCAGCAGTGGCGCACCGTGAGCGAGGCCCAGCCTTCGGCCCAGCAGCTCCAGGACCTCATGGTGGCCTGGCGGGTCTGCGCGCGCACGACTTCCAACGCCATCGTGCTCGCCCGCGACGGTGTGGCCGTGGGCGTGGGCGCCGGCCAGCAGTCGAGGGTCGTCGCGGCCGGCATCGCCACCACCAAGGCCGGTGAGTTCTCCCACGGCGCCGCCGCCGCGTCGGACGCCTTCTTCCCCTTCGCCGACGGCCTAGAGTCGCTCACCAGCGCCGGCGTCACCGCGGTCGTCCAACCCGGCGGCTCGGTGCGAGACCAGGAGATAATCGACGCGGCCAACGCCGCCCACATCGTGATGATGCTCACTGGTGAGCGTCACTTTCGCCACTAGGAGCCTCATGACCGCAGAACTACTCGACGGCGAACGCGTGGCCAGCGCGATCAAGATGGAGCTGGCCGACCGCGTGGCGCGCCTGGCGGCGAACGGACGCTCCGTCGGGCTGGGCACCATCCTCGTGGGCAACGACGGCCCGAGCGTGCGCTACGTCCAGATGAAGCACGACGACTGCCAGGCCATCGGCATCAAGTCCTTCGCCGAGCATCTCGACGAGACGGCGACCCAGGCGCAGGTCGAGGCGGCCGTCGACCGCTTCAACGCCAACCCCGAGGTGAACGCCTTCCTGGTGCAGCTGCCGTTGCCGGCCGGCATCAACGAGGAGCAGGTGCTGCTGCGGGTCAGTGACCTCAAGGACGTCGACGGGCTGCACCCCACCAACCTGGGCCGGCTGGTCATGAACGCCCCCGGTCCGCTGCCCTGCACGCCGGCGGGCATCGTGGAGTTGCTGCGGTTCTACCACGTGCCGGTCGAAGGCAAGCACGTGGTGATCATCGGACGGGGCCTCACCATCGGCCGACCACTGGCGCTGCTGCTCTCGATGCGTCGACCCGGCTGCAACGCGGCCGTCACCGTCGTGCACACCGGCGTCGAGGACATGGCCTCGCTCACGCGAACGGCGGACGTCATCGTCGCGGCCGCCGGCGTGGCGGGTCTCCTGACCCCGGACATGGTCAAGCCCGGCGCGGCGGTCGTGGGAGCGGGCACGACCTTCGTCGGCAAGAAGCTGCTGAGCGACGTGGCCGACGGCGTCGCCGACGTCGCGGGCTGGATCACGCCGCGCCTCGGTGGCGTGGGTCCGATGACCCGTGCCATGCTGTTAACCAATGCAGTGCTAGCCGCGGAGAAGATGCGATGACCACCACCGACAGCCTGGGTCGAGAGTTCTCCGAACGACCGTGGGGGAGTTTCACCGTGTTGGACGACTCCGCCGCGGACTACAAGGTCAAGCAGATCATCGTGACCCCGGGTAAGCGGCTCAGCTACCAAACGCACAAGTTCCGCGCCGAGCACTGGTTCATCGTCAGCGGCCACGCCACCGTGGTGCTCGACGGCGCGACCATAGAACTCGAGCCTGGCGGCAGCGTCGACATCAAGGTGGGCCAGGCCCATCGCTGCGAGAACCTGGGGACCGTCCCCGTGGTGTTCGTGGAGATACAGACCGGCACGTACTTCGGCGAAGACGACATCGTTCGTCTCGAGGACGACTTCGGGCGCGCCAGCTAGTTTCGTGCGAATCGACGCCGTACTGGCCCAGGGCACGACCAGGTCGTTCGAGTTCTTTCCTCCCAAGTCGGACGAGGAGAGCGCCGTGCTCACGACCACGCTCGGCCATCTCGAGCCCCTGCACCCCTCCTTCGTCTCGGTGACCTACCGCGGGGGGCCGTCGTCGCGCCAGCGCACCTTCGACCTGGTCACCCAGATCCAACGCCGGGGCCAGATCACGGCCATGGCCCACCTGATCTGCGTGGGGCATACGCGAGACGAGATGCGCGCCATCCTCGACAACTACGTCGACGCGGGCGTCGAGAACGTGATGGCGCTGGGCGGCGACGTGCCCGAGGACCCGCTCGAGCGGGCGTCGGACTTCACCCACGCCCTCGACCTGGTCGAGATGGTCCGCGAGAGCGGTGACTTCGCGGTGGGCGTGGCCGCCCATCCCCAGGGGCACCCGCGGTCGCCCGATCGCCGCAGCGATCGCCACTTCCTGGCGCAGAAGCTGCGCCTGGCCGACTTCGCGGTCACGCAGTTCTTCTTCGAGCTGGAGGAATGGACGCGGCTGGTCGAGGAGCTGGGTGAGCTCGGCGTGACCAAGCCGGTTGTCCCGGGCATCATGCCCGTCACGACGCTGAGCGGCATCTCGCACATGGCGCAGATGGGCGGGCGGGTGCCCGACGGCCTGGTCGAACGCCTCGAGCGGGCCGATCAACGCGGTGGTCCGGCCGCGGTGAGGGCGCAGGGCATCGACGCCGCGCGCGAACTCTGCGCCGGACTGCTCGACGCCGCGGCGCCGGGGCTGCATTTCTACACGCTCAATCGCTCGACGGCGACGAGGGAGATCTACAACTCCCTGTTCGGTGAGAACACCGATCCTTCGTAGGACCTTTGACCCAAAAAGGGTCCCTCGCGCAGGCCGTAAGATGTCCGTCATGGCAGACAAAATCACCACCAGCGCCGATGGCGTACTGAATGTGTCCAACAACCCGATCATCCCCTTCATCGAAGGCGACGGCATCGGGGTCGACATCTGGCCCGCGTCCCAGCTGGTGCTGGACGCCGCGGCGAAGAAATATGGCAAGACCATCGAGTGGAAGGAAGTCCTCGCCGGACAGAAGGCCTTCGACGAGACCGGTGACTGGCTGCCCGAGGAGACCGTGACGGTCTTTCGCGACTACCTCATCGGCATCAAGGGGCCGTTGACCACGCCCATCGGCGGCGGGTTCCGCTCCCTTAACGTGGCGCTGCGCCAGATCCTCGACCTCTACGTGTGCCTTCGACCGGTGCGCTGGTTCACCGGCGTACCGTCGCCGATCAAGAACCCAGAATTGGTGGACATGGTGATCTTTCGCGAGAACACCGAGGACGTCTACGCGGGGCTCGAAGTCGAGTCCGGCACGCCCGAGGCGGAACAGCTGAGCGAGTACCTGAAGCAGAGCCTCGGCTGGGAGATCCCCAAGATGGCCGGCATCGGCATCAAGCCCATCTCCAAGGAGAACTCGGAGCGGCTCATCCGCGCCGCCATCAAGTACGCGGTCGAGCGGGACCGCCCGAGCGTCACCCTGGTGCACAAGGGCAACATCCAGAAGTTCACCGAAGGCGCCTTCATGAAGTGGGGTTACGATCTGGTGCGCTCGGAGTTCAGCGACGTCGCCGTGGGCTGGGACGACTGCAACGGCAAGCCCGGCGACAAGGTGCTCGTGCGCGACATCATCGCCGACATCGCCTTCCAGCAGACGCTGACGCGTCCCAAGGAGTTCGACGTCATCGCGACCACGAACCTCAATGGCGATTACCTCTCCGACGCGCTGGCCGCGCAGGTCGGCGGCATCGGCATCGCCCCCGGGGCCAACATCAACTACGTGACGGGCCACGGGATCTTCGAGGCCACGCACGGCACGGCGCCCAAGTACGCCGGCCAGGACAAAGTCAATCCCGGATCGGTGCTGCTCTCGGGCGTGCTCATGTTCGAGCACCTGGGCTGGACCGACGCCGCGAACGACATCGTGACGGCCCTCGAGGCCACCATCTCGGACAAGATCGTCACCTACGACTTCGCGCGCCTCATGAAGGGCGCCACCGAAGTGAAGTGCTCGGAGTTCGCCTCCGCCATCGTCGACCGCCTGTAACCCAACCCTCAAAGGAGCATCATGGCCACCCCCACCCCCGTCCACGTCACCGTCACCGGCGCCGCCGGCCAGATCGGCTATCAGCTGCTCTTTCGCATCGCCTCGGGCCAGCTGCTCGGACCCAACACCCCGGTGGTGCTGCGGCTCCTGGAGATCGAGGCGGCCCTGCCGGCGCTCGAGGGCGTCGTGATGGAACTCGACGACTGCGCCTTCCCGCTGCTGGCGGACGTCGAGACGACCAGCGACCTCAACCACGCCTTCACCAACACCTCGTGGGCGTTGCTGGTGGGCTCGGTGCCGCGCAAGGCGGGCATGGAGCGCAGCGACCTGTTGACCATCAACGGCGGCATCTTCAAGCCGCAGGGCCAGGCGATCGCCGCCAACGCCGCGAGCGACGTGCGCATCCTGGTGGTGGGCAACCCCTGCAACACCAATTGCCTCATCGCCCGCTCCAACGCCCCGGAGATCCCCGCCGATCGCTGGTTCGCCATGACCCGCCTCGACCAGAACCGCGCGGAGTCCCAGATCGCGAAGAAGGTCGGCGCCAGCGTCGCGAGCGTGAAGAACCTCGCCATCTGGGGCAACCACTCGACGACGCAATTCCCCGACTTCTTCAACGCGACGGTGGACGGCAAGCCCGTCGAGGCCGTCGTGGACGAGCAGGCCTGGCTCGAGGGCGACTTCCTCACCACCGTGCAGAAGCGCGGCGCCGCCGTCATCGCCGCGCGCGGCGCCAGTTCGGCGGCGTCGGCGGCCAACGCCGCGATCGACACCGTGGTGGGCCTCACCACCCCCACGCCCGACGACGACTGCGTCTCGGTCGCCGTCACCTCCGACGGTAACCACTACGCCATCCCGGCCGGACTGACCTTCGGCTTCCCGGTGCAGGCCGACGGCAATGGCTCCTGGAAGGTGAAGGAGGGCTTCGTCCAAGGCGACTTCGCCAAGGAGAAGATCAAGATCACGACCGAGGAGCTGCTGGGCGAGCGCGACGAGGTAGCCGGACTCGGACTGATCTAGAGTCGACCAGCTCTCCGCTGGTCAGGCCCGGTGCAGGTTAAGCGCGGCTCGCGCGGCCGCGTAGAAGAGCTGCTCTCGCACCTCGCGCGCGCTGTCCCATCCGCGGTAGTCCCACGACTCGCCGGCCAAGGAGTCCCCCGCGTAGAGCAACTGCGCGAAACGAAGGTGGCGGTACCGGGCGACGGCGATGAAGGCCGAGGACTCCATGTCCACCATGGCGCAACCCTCGTCGATTCGTCGGCGAACGCGCGACGGGGTCTCGCGCATGAAGGCGTCGGTCGTCCAGGTGCGGCCCACGAAGTAGGGGGTGTTGAGCTCGGTGAGCGTCGCTCCCATCACCCGCACTCCCAACGGGTCGGCGTCGATGATGCGCCCGGGGCGCGCGTAGTGGAAGCTGGTGCCCTCGTCGCGCAGCGCGGAGGCCACCACCATGACCTGGCCGAGGGCCAACGCGTCGACCAGTGCGCCCGCGCCGCCGCAGGCCACGAAGGTGGTCACGCCGATGGCGGCCATCTCCTCGGTGATGGCCGCGGCGAGCGGTGCGCCCACCCCGGGGTGCACGACCGACACGGTCCCGTGCTCGCTGGTGAACTCGTAGACCGGGTTGCGGCCGATCTCGCTGCGCAGCGTGTAGAGCGGCAGCAGCACCCCTTCGCTGGCCAGCTGCTCTAAGAGCTCGTTGAAGTAGCACAGCACCGCGACCGGTGCCACGTGGGGCTGCTCGTCGTGCAGCATGTAGCCCTCGATGACGCCCGGTTCGTCGAGGTCGTCCTCGGTGAGCGCGATCTCGACCACTAGGCCTCGCTTCGCGGGTGAGCGAGCTGCAGCCAGGCCAGCAGCGGCACCAGGGCGTTGACGTCGCCGCGGACCTTGACGCGCCCCTCGCGCAGGGCCGAAGCGCTATCGAGGTGGCCGTTGGTGAGGGCCAGGGCGTCGAGGTAGGCAAGGCTCACCACCGCGTCCGCGGCCAGATGCTCGCCCGCCAGCAGCGACGCGCCCTCGCGGTCCATGGTGAAGGTCATGGCGCGCGGCCCTTCGCCCGGGGCGTCGGGGAATTCGAGCACGACCCGAAAGAGCTCGACGCCGTCATCGAGCGGCACCGCGCCGGCGTCGCGCAGCGTCGCGTTCACCTCGTCGAACCACGCGTTCGTGAGGAACGCGGCCACGCCTTAGGGTGCCGGCTGCACCGCAGCCTCGGCCGCCGTCTTCTTGGTGCGGCGCAGGATCTTTCGGCCTAGCCACGCGATCGGGTCGTAGTCGGCGTCGACCACGCGCTCCTTCAACGGGATGATGGCGTTGTCGGTGATGTGGATGTGCTCGGGGCACACCTCCGTGCAGCACTTGGTGATGTTGCAGTAGCCCAGGCCCATCTCCTCGCGCACCAACTCGCGGCGGTCGTTGGTGTCGAGCGGGTGCATCTCGAGTTCGGCGTAGCGGATGAAGAATCGCGGACCGGCGTAGTTGGTCTTGTTCTCCTCGTGGTCGCGGATCACGTGGCAGACGTCCTGGCACATGAAGCACTCGATGCACTTGCGGAACTCCTGGCCCCGCTCCACGTCCTTCTGGAACATGCGGTAGCCGCCCTCGGGCATGGGCGGCGGCAGGAAGGCCGGGACCTTCTCGGCCATGGCGTAGTTGAACGAGACGTCCGTCACCAGGTCCCTGATGATGGGGAAGGTCTTCATCGGCGTGAGGGTGACCGTACCCTCGGGCAGGTCCTGCATGCGCGTCATGCACATGAGCCGCGGACGGCCGTTGATCTCCGCCGAGCAGGAGCCGCACTTGCCGGCCTTGCAGTTCCAGCGGCACGCCAGGTCCGGCGCGTCGGTCGCCTGGATGCGGTGCACGATGTCGAGCACCACCTCGCCCTCGTTGGGGGTGATGGTGAAGTCCTCGAATTGGCCGCCGCTCGCGTCACCGCGCCAGATCCGCATCGTTACGTCGGTCATGACGTCGCCTCCTCAAGCAGGGCCTTCAGTTCGTCGGGAATCTCCAGCAGCGGCGACTCGACGGTGGTGATGGCGCCATCCCATCGCCCGCCTTCGCTCGAGTGCGCGAAGTTGATCTTGCCGAACTCAGGGTCGGCCTTGGGGAAGTCCTCGCGGGTGTGGCCGCCGCGCGACTCCTTGCGGCTCTTGGCACCGATGGCCACGCACTTGCACACGGTGAGCATGGCGGGCAGGTCGGTCGCCAGGTTCCAGCCGGGGTTGTAGGCCCGGCCTCCCTTGACCGACATGCGCTGCACGCGCTCGGTGAAGCCGTCGAGCTGGTTGATGGCGAAGTCGATCTCGCTGGCCGTGCGGATGATGCCGACGTTGTCCTGCATCATCTCCTGGAGATCGCGCTGGATGTCGTAAGGGTTCTCGCCACCCGTGCGTTCGAAGGGCGCCAGGGCCTCCTTGACCGCCAGCTCCACCTCGGCGAGGTCGAGGTCGGTGGCGACCTGGCCGCCCTCGATGTAGTCGGCCGCGCCCATGCCGGCGCGCCGGCCGAAGACCACGAGGTCGCTCAACGAGTTGCCGCCGAGCCGGTTGGCGCCGTGCATGCCGCCGGCGCACTCGCCCGCCGCGAACAGCCCGTCTACCTCGGCCGCCGCGCTGTCGGCGTCGACCTTCACGCCGCCCATTATGTAGTGGCAGGTCGGGCCGATCTCCATGGGCTCGCGGGTGATGTCGACGCCGGCTAGCTCCATGAACTGGTGGTACATCGACGGCAGGCGCCGGCGGATGAACTCGGGCGTGCGGCGCGAGGCGATGTCGAGGAACACCCCGCCGTGCTCGGTGCCACGGCCGGCCTTGACCTCGGTGTTGATCGCGCGGGCCACCTCGTCGCGGGGCAGCAACTCGGGCGGGCGCCGTCCGGCCGTGTGGTCGTCGTACCACTTGTCGGCCTCCTCCTCGGAGTCGGCCGTCTCGGCGCGGAACATGTCCGCGACGTAGTTGAACATGAAGCGCTGGCCCTCGGAGTTGCGCAGCACCCCGCCGTCGCCGCGCACGCCCTCGGTGACCAGCAGCCCGCGCACGCTGAGTGGCCAGACCATGCCCGTCGGGTGGAACTGGATGCACTCCATGTCGATCAGCCGCGCCCCCGCCCACAGGGCCATGGCGTGGCCGTCGCCGGTGCCCTCCCAGGAGTTGGTGGTGAACTTCCAGGATCGCCCGGTCCCGCCGGTGGCCACGATCACGGCCTTGGCGGAGAAGGTGACGAACTCGCCGTTGGCCCGCCAGTACGCGACGCAGCCGGCCACGCGGCCGTGGCTGTCGTGCACCAATTGCAGGACCTTGCACTCCATGAAGACCTTGACGCCCATCGAGACGACCTTCTGCTGGAGCGTGCGGATGAGCTCCAAGCCCGTGCGGTCGCCTACGTGGGCGAGACGGGCGTAGCGATGGCCGCCGAAGTCGCGTTGGAGGATCTTGCCGTCCTTGGTGCGGTCGAAGAGCGCGCCCCACTGCTCGAGCTCGTAGACGCGGTCGGGCGACTCCTTGGCGTGCAGCTCGGCCATGCGGTAGTTGTTAAGCATCTTGCCCCCGCGCATGGTGTCGCGGAAGTGGACCTTCCAGTTGTCCTCGGAGTAGACGTTGCCCATGGCGGCGGCGATGCCGCCTTCGGCCATGACGGTGTGGGCCTTGCCGAGCAGGGACTTGGTGATGATCGCCACCTTGAGGCCGCGCTGCTGGGCCTCGATGGCCGCGCGAAGTCCGGCGCCGCCGGCGCCGATGATCACAACGTCGTACTCGTGGTGTTCGTAGGGGGAGGTGGTCACGGTGGGTCTTTCGTTCTAGAAGAGCTTGTAGTCGGTGAGTGCCCCGGAGGCCACCAGGCGCACGTAGACGTCGGTCAAGGCCACGAAGACCAGCGAGGCCCAGGCGAAATTCATGTGTCGGGCGTTGAGCGGGGTGAGCATCTTCCAGAACCGGTAGCGCAGCGGGTGCTCGGTGAAGTTGCGAACCCCGCCGCCGCAGAGGTGGCGACAGGCGTGACAGCTCAGCGAGTAGCACCACAGCAGCACGGCGTTGACGCACAGCACGATCGTCCCCACGGTGACCCCGTAGCCCAGTCCGGGCTGGCGGAAGGCCAGCACCGCGTCGATGGTCAGCAACGTGTTAAAGACCAGTCCGGCGTAGAAGAAGTAGCGGTGCAGGTTCTGCATGATGAGCGGGAACCTGGTCTCGCCGGAGTAGGAGGCGTGCGAGTCGCTCACCGCGCACGCCGGCGGCGACCACCAGAAGGCCCGGTAGTAGCTGCGACGGTAGTAGTAGCAGGTGAGGCGGAAGCCCAGCGGGAAGATGAGGATGAGCAGCGCGGGCGAGAGTTCGAACCAGTTGAAGGCGAGGCCCGCCTTGGCGCCCGAGACGCAGCTGCCGGCGAGGCAGGGCGAGTAGAAGGGGCTGATCAGGTCGCGGTGCACGTTGGCCCCGACGTAGTAGTACCGGTTCTGGAACGCGGCCCAGGTCGAGTAGACGACGAACGCCACCAGTACCGACATGGTGGCCACCGGTTGGATCCACCAGCGATCTTGGCGCAAGGTGGGAGTTTCGGGGCCTCCGCGCACGCCGCCGAGTACAACCTTCGTTGAGCTTTCCACCACCGCCACGGCATCTCCCTGTTCGAAAATCCGAAGTTGAAGTCCGCCCCCACAGAAATGCAACCTTTTCTATACTACGCAGCCCCCAAAGGGTGCTCCGTGAAGGCCGCGCCAAACGATCAAGGCGAAACAAGAAATCGCTGTTTGGTGGTTGTTTTGGTCGAAACCGACGGAAACTCGAAAACGGAGCCAAATATTCTGGAGAACACTCAGTGCGTTGCCGCAGTTGATCACCGCACGTGCGATTTTTTTATGGACGGCGTGGTGGGCCTATCGCGTCGGACTGGAACCGGCCAGACCGAGCAGGTCGCGCGAGATGAAAAGTGCGGCGGGCTGGCCGGGGGTCCCGCGCGAGATGGTTCCGTGTTCACTGAGGATTCCGAAGCGAACGAGGCGGTGCAGGGTCGCGATGGAAGCCTTGCGCGAGATCCCTAGTTCGTCAGCCAGGGTCGGTGAGGTGAGAACGAGATGTCGCGGGAGCAAATCGAGCGCCGCATATATCGCGGAGTCGCTCCGGGGCGGGCGCTCGGCAGCGGCGAGCCTCTCGCGCCACCGCTGTTTCATCAGTTCGACACTGGTGATCAAGGCCCGTTGCGACTTTCCTCCACTGGCCACCGCGTCAGCGAACCAGGTGATCCACCTGCGGTGGTCGCCGAAGCGAAAGAGCGCGAGGCCTGATGAGTAGCCAGCGACGTCGTGCGCGATGGCCACGCTGACCGGTGGCGGTACGAGGAGGGCCAGACGACGGGTCAGCACCCACGCAACGAGCACCCGACCTACCCGGCCGTTTCCATCGGCGAAAGGATGAGTGATCTCGAATTGTGCGTGGCTAATCGCCGCCTGGGCAATCGGGTCGACGTCCTCGCGATTCACGTAGGTGATGAGGTCGTCGAGCAGCGCAGGGAGTTCGATCGGCGGCGGCGTCACGAGGTGAGCGTCGAGTGGACTGGTTCCACCGATCCATCCCTGTTCGTTCCTTATGGTCCCGACGTAGCGCTCCGGCGTCGGACTACCCGTCATGAGGGTCCGATGCCACTCGCACAGCGTCAAGAGTGTGAGTGGCGCGCCACTGCGGGCGTTGGTGACGGCCTCGGTGACGGCCGCCAGATTGCTCGCCACCCACGCGGCCGACGCGCTGTCGTGTTGTCCCAGCTGCTCTTCGGCGAGAACGACATCGATCACAGGTGCGCTCACGCCCTCGATGTACGACGACGCGACTCCTTCGGAGCGCAGCAGCAGCCTCGCCAGTGGTTCGTACTCGGTATCCAGCGATTCTGCGGCGTACGCGACCTCGCTGGCGGCGGTGGCGCACCTCGCGGCGGTTGGTGCGTCGAGGGTCAACTCACGGCTCGACAAAAGTGCCGGCACGAAGGCGCGAATCCTCCGTCCGCTCCAGATGGTCTCGACTTCGACTCCAGCCAACTCCACGGCCCCTCCAAGGATAAGTTACCAATAGAAGTTTATCGGTGATTTATACCCGTCGAGCAAAAATTCGTGAACAGTACGGCGATCGGGTGATGATGATGAAGCTTGGTTCGACCGCGCCACGATCGCGAAAACGCTGTCGCTGGGACGTTTGTTCGCCGCGGGGGCTAGTGCTTGCCGCCCCGGCGACCCTCGGCCGTGCCGCCCAGGAAGGCCCAGCCGACGAGGCCAATGCCCGGAATGACCAGCCAGATGCCAAAGACCAGCGCCAGCACCATGAAGAAGCATCCCATGCCGAGCGTGAAGGGCCAGATCGAGGAACTGGGGAACGCTCCGACCACTCCCGCCCCTTCGGACTGGGTGGCGGTGGGGTTGTCCTCGGGACGCGGCTTCATCCGTCGGCTCCACCAGTAGTAGTAACCGCCCGGAAGGAACCCCAGCAGCATGCCGCCGAACATCATCACGCCGCCGGCGTCCTCGTTGGAATAGTGCCAGTAGACGGCGAACATTGCGCCGAAGAAGGCCCCGAGGCCGATGAGCACCTTCGCCTCGACCCTCATGCGACGGGGACCTCCGGTTCGGGCGCGGGCTCCAAGTGATGGCCGTGCGGTGACGCGGTATGGCCGGGGTGGTTGTAGTCCCACGTCGGCCGTTCGGAGCGGATCTGGGGCAGACGGTAGTAGTTGTGGTGCGGGGGAGGCGAGGTCGTGAACCACTCGAGGGTGTGCGCGTCCCACGGGTTGTCGCCGGCCGGGTACTTCTTCCAGCTGTAGGCGACGTTGGCCACGAAGACGAGCGTCGAGATGCCGATGAGGATGGCCCCCAAGGTGCTGATCTGGTTCAGGGTCTGCCACTGGGGATCGTGGGGGTAGACCGCGATGCGTCGGGGCATGCCGTCGAGGCCCAGTATGTAGCCGGGGATCGTGAACACCTGGGTGCCGATGAACAGGAACCAGAACTGGATCTTGCCGTAGGTCTCGTTGAGCATGTAGCCGGTGATCTTGGGGCCCCAGTAGTAGAGGCCGCCCATGGCGCCGAGCACCAGCGCCATCACGATGGAGTGGAAGTGCGCGACCACGAAGTAGGTGTCGTGGGTGAAGAAGTCGAGCGGGGGACTGGCCAGGAAGATGCCGGTCAGGCCGCCGATGAGGAACGTGATTAAGAATCCCACGGCCATGAGCATGGCCGTGGAGAACCATATTTCCCCTCGCCACATCGTTCCTATCCAGTTGAACATCTTTATCCCGGTGGGCACCGCGATGAGCAGGCTCATGATGGCGAAGAACGGCAGCAGCACCACGCCGGTGGTGTACATGTGGTGGGCCCATACGCCCAGCGACAGCGCGGCGATGCTGAGCGTGGCGAAGACCATGCCCTTGTAGCCGAAGACGGGCTTGCGCGAGAAGACGGCGATGATCTCGGTGACCATGCCGAAGAACGGCAGGGCCAATATATAGACCTCCGGATGGCCCCAGAACCAGAAAATATGTTGCCAGAGCACGGGCACACCACCGCCCGCGACCGAGAAGATATGCGTGCCGAAGTGGCGGTCGCAGTAGAGCATGATGAGCCCGGCCGTGAGCACGGGGAAGGCCAGCAGGATCAGGATGGCGGTCACCATCAGGTTCCAGGTGAAGATGGGCATGCGGAACATGGTCATGCCCGGCGCGCGCAGGTAGAAGATGGTGGCGCAGAGGTTGACGCCGGTGAAGATCGCCGAGAACCCCGTCAGCAGGAGTCCCCCGATCCACAGGTCGGCGCCTGAGCCGGGCGTGTTGAGTGAGTTCGACAGCGGCGCGTAGGCGACCCAGCCGAAGCTGGCCGCGCCGCCGGCGGTGAAGAAGCCCGACAGCATGGTGAGCGATCCGAAGAGGTAGAGCCAGTAGGAGAGGGCGTTGAGTCGCGGGAAGGCCATGTCCGGCGCGCCGATCTGCAGCGGCACGATGATGTTGGCCAGTGCCCCGAAGGCGAAGGGGCCCGCGAAGAGGTAGATCATGACCGAGCCGTGCATGGTGAACAGCTCGTTGTACTGCGCGAGGGAGACCAGGTGGCCGTTCGGGCTCGACAGCTGGGCGCGGATGATCTCCGCGAAGGCGCCGCCGATGACCATCATGATCACCGAGGTCACCGTGTAGGACATGCCGATCACCTTGTGGTCGGTGCTGGTCATCCACTTGAGGATCCCCGTGGGGCCGTGGTGCTCCTCGTGCAGTTCCTCGTGGTCGTGCTCGACGGCCACCTGGTCGACCGGGCGTGGCAGGACGTCAGTCATCAGTTGTCACCCTTGCTCGACGTGGTCTTCGACGGCACGATGGAGGAGATCTGCTGCTTGGTGGCGGTGCCCGCGCTCTTGGCGGCGGCCTCGGCGGCCGGGTTGTTGTAGCTGGCGAGCCAGGCCTGATACTGCGTAGGAGTCACGACTTTCACGCGGAACCACATCAATGAATGGTAGAGCCCACAGAGCTGGGTGCACTGACCGAAATAGGTGCCGGTATTGACGGCCCTGATCGTGAACTGGTTGAGGACCCCGGGCAGGGCGTAGCGCGAGAAGTTGAAGGCGTGCACGTAGAAACCGTGGATCACGTCGGAGGACCTCAGGTTGATGTGGACGTTGGTGTTGACGGGCATCACCATCTCGGGCTCCTGGGTGGTCTGGCCGTAGACCAGGGCGTTGGAGCCCGGGTAGGAGAACTTCCAGCCCCACTGGAAGGCCAGCACGTTGATGGTGACGTTGGTCTTGGGGTTCTCGGTCTCCTTGTTCTCGACGATGAGCGTCGCCGCGAAGAGGCCGAAGACGATGAGGATCGGCACCACCGTGTAGAGGGCCTCTAAGGGGATGTGGTACTGGGACTGCTTGGGGATGTTCTCGCTCTTGCGACCGTAACGAAAGACGGCGTAGACGATGAGCAGCAGCGTGAACCCGCCGACGATGATGGCCGCGATCGAGAAACCCTGCCAGAGATGGAAGACCGACTTCGAACTGGTGGTTGCCCCCGGCGACGCCCCGAAATTGGGCAATGTGCATCCCGAGAGGGCCAGTGCGGCTACGGGAAGCCAAAAGGCACGGCGAATACGACGCCTGCGGCGTGCACGATCCGTCGAACCCTGAGGGGGCAGGGCGGGTAATTCCACTTCATGACCATACTCAACATTCGGGACCTAAGTCACTTCATGATGTAAACGGACGAAGAACTATCGCGGGCGGTCTCGGCCCGCATGGTGGCCACGGTCCCGGTCGCTTCGAATCACCCTCGCGGAGCGCGTGACGGCCTCGTCATCCTTCGAACCTCTGGCGAAAGACGGGCGCTGGCCTACTCCTCGGAGTCGGGCTTCTTCGGTTCCGTCGTGTCGGTGGCCTTGGCGCTCGAGTCGTCGGTGGCCTTGGACGACTTGAGGCCCTTTTCGAACTCGGTCTTGGCCGAGCCGAGGTTGCGGGCCAGCTTGGGAATGGCGGTTCCGCCGAAGAGCAGCACCACGACCACGATGACGACGATGAGGATGGTATCGGGAGCCAATTCAGCTAAGAACACGTTTCTCTCCTTTGTCGTGCCTACGGACAGAGTAGCCCGGTACGAATCTGGGGCCACGCGGCCGGACAAAACCGCGTCGTTGCACCCTTCGACAAGAATGTGGGCATGGCGCCACTGCCCCGCAACACCGTTCGTGACGCCCTGAGCGTCGCGGTGACCGTCGGCGCGTACGGCGTGGCGTTCGGGGCGGCGAGCGTGGCGGCCGGATTCTCGGTGCTGCAGACTTGCCTCTTCTCGCTCTTCACCTTCACCGGTGCGAGCCAGTTCGCGGCGATCGGTGTGATCGCCTCGGGCGGTCCGGCCGTAAGCGCCATCGCTACCGCGGGGATGTTGGGCGCGCGCAATGCGTTGTACGCCATACAGATGGCGCCCATCCTTCGGGTGCGTGGCCTGCGCCGGGTGGTGGCCGCTCACGTCACGATCGACGAGTCGACGGGCGTCGCCCTGTCCCAGGCCCCCCGAGGCCTCGAGGCGATGCGCGTGGGCTTCTGGGTGACTGGCCTGGGCGTGTTCCTTTTCTGGAATCTCTTCACGTTGTTGGGAGCCTTCGGCGCCCGAGTCTTGGGCAACCCCGCCTCGTGGGGACTGGACGCGGCGGTCCCCGCGGTCTTCCTCGGGCTCGTGTGGCCCAGGCTCGAGAACAATTTCTTGCGGTTGGTGGCCGTGTTGTCGATGGCCTTCGCCCTGCTCGTCACGCCCTGGCTGGCGGCGGGCCTGCCGATCATCGCCTCGGCCAGCGTGGCGGTCGTCATGGGATGGCGAGAGCGATGAGCGCAACGACCACCTGGACCGTGCTCATCGCGACGAGCGCCATCTGCCTCGCTATCAAACTCTTCGGCCACTACGTGCCCGAGCGCTGGCTCGCCAACGCCCGGCTTCAGCGGATCAACGCGCTCATCCCAATCGCCCTTCTGAGCGCGTTGGTCGTCGCGCAGGGGGTGGTGGTCAAGACCCACGTGGTGATCGACCATCGGCTGGCCGGCTTGGCGGTCGCCCTGGGCGCGCTGCTGGCCAAGGCGCCGTTCCCTGTGGTCGTCGTGAGCGCCGCCGTGACCTCAGCGCTCGTGTATCACCTGCACTGACACCGCGAGGTGGGGTCTTACTTACCCTGCCAGTTGGGCTCGCGCTTCTCGGCGAAGGCCACGGCCCCCTCGTGCGCGTCCTGACTGGCCACGATCATCGTGAACTCCGCGTCGCTGATCGGCCAGCCCTGCTCCTCGGTCAACTCGGTCGCCTGGCGCATGACGCGCTTGGACGTTCGTACCGCCAACGGGGCGTTCTTCGCGATACGTTCGGCGAGCGCGATGGCGGCGTCGAGCACCTGGTCGCCGGGCACCACGCGGTTGACCAGTCCCAGCTCGTAGGCGCGCTGCGCGTCGATGGGCTCGGCGCTGAGGGCCATCTCGTAGGCCACGGCGAGCGGGACGCGCTTGGGGAGTCGCAGCAGGCCACCCGCACCGGCCACCAACCCTCTCGACGTCTCAGGGATGCCGAACTTCGCGTGGTCGGCGGCCACGACCATGTCGCAGGAGATCATCAGCTCGAAACCCCCGGCGAAGGCTGAGCCGTTCGCCGCGGCGATGAGCGGCTTGGGGAAGTCCCGCTTGGTGAGTCCGCCGAATCCCTTGTCGGTTATGGGCAGTTCGCCCGCCGCGAAGGCCTTGAGGTCCATGCCGGCCGAGAACGCCTTGTCGCCGGCGCCAGTCAGCACGACCACCCAGACGTCGTCATCAATCTCGCAGGCGTCGAGGGCCTCGGACAACGCGACGGCGGTCGCCCTATTAATGGCGTTTCGTGCATCGGGTCGGTTGATGGTCAGTAGTTCAATGTGTCCGCGTCGCTCGCGTAGTACTTCGTCGGCCATGAGGGCTCCTTTGGACGACCCCGCAGGGCATCGAGTGGAACGCTAGCGGACCCGTCGCCATCGCGACATGCGAAACTGAAACCGTGACCGCCCCACCGCTCGTGCTCGCCACCCTCGACGGCTACGCGGTCGAGGGTGGGTTCGATCATCCCCGCGAACCGACGACCTGCTATCGGCCCACGATCGCCCTCGGTCGCCACGACGGTCCCGGCGATGATGAAGGGCTCTGGCAGGACTACGAGGAGGTCATTGATCTCGCGGCCAGCCTCGGTCTTGGGGGACTACGACTGAGCGTCGAGTGGGCGCGCGTCGAGCCCCGGCGCGGCGAGGTCGACCAGGCGGCGATGGATCGCTACGCGGCGGTGGCCCGACACGTGCGATCGCGCGGACTGAGCCTGACCGTCGCGATCGTGGACGCCGCCTGGCCCTCGTGGCTGGGTCTCGAAGCGTGGCTCCTGCCCTGGGTCGTCCCCGACGTCCTGGCCCAGGCGCGGCGCGTGTTGACCGCCCTGGCTGAGGTCGAGCCCCGGCTGGTGATGTTCGCGGATCCCGAAGGATTGGTGTCGCGCGGTTATCTCAACGCCACGGCGCCGCCTTGGCGGCGAGGGGCGAGCGATGACGCGGCGAGTGCCCGCGCGCAGCTGCGCGAGATCCTGCGACGGGCGGAGGGTGACCCGCTGCTCGGTCCGGCGATGGTGGGCGACACCCACACGGTGGGTGTCGAGCTCGCGCCCGAACAGATTAAACGCGAGCGCCAGGGCGCGGCGAGATGCGAGGAGTTCTACGTGCGCTCGCTGGTGCGGGGGAGCGGACCGACCGCGTCCGGCGCTGGATTGCTCGAACGCCGCGGTGACCGGTGGGTGGTGCGCGCGTCGACCGAGCTGCTGGCCGCGCTCGCGTGAGTCGTTAGGCGGCGTCGCGCGCGGCGTTGCGCTTACGTCGCCGCAGGTAGAGCACGACGAAGACGGCGATGAGCGCCACCAGGAGGGCGGCACTGATCCAGCCGGCTGAGTTCTCGATCTGGCTGAGCGCGCCGCCGGCGAAGTAGCCGAGTAGGCAGTACCCGACGCCCCACAGAAGCGCGCTGATTACGTTGGCGATGAGGAAGCTTCGATAGCGCAACTTGCTGACGCCGGCGAGGGCCGGCATCACCGCGCGGAAGAACGCGGTGAAGCGGCCCACGAACACGTAGACCACCCCGCGCTGGCGAAGCACTTCGAGCGCAGCCTCGATCGCCACGCGCCGCTTGCGCACTAGCGGCCACGTGAAGATCCGCTCGCCGTAACGCGCGCCGATCGCGTAGCCGACGCACTCGCCGAGGATCGCGGCCACCACGACAATGAGACAGAGCAGTCCGATGTTCACTCGGCCTTGGCTGGCCACCACACCGGCCACGATGACGGCGGTTTCTCCTGGGAACACGAAACCGAGGAAGAGCGCGCACTCACCGAAGACGAGTGCGCCCACGAGGAGATAGACGGGCGCCGCGGAGAAGTGATGAATCTTCTCGAGCAGAAATGAAACGATGGAGGCGCTGACCATGCCTCCATTGTTGTAGATAAAGCCCGCTGCCTTCGTCGCAGGTCGAATCTCGCGCGTGTCTGGCAGAATGGGGCCATGGCCCAATCCTCCCGTAGTCGTTTCGACGACGACGAGCGTCGACGGCCGCTGCACGCGCCGGTGCGGGCCATGGCGTTGTCCGAGTGGGCCCTGCTGCCGCTGCGGGTCTTCCTCGGCGTGACGTTCTTGTTCGCCGGCTTGCAGAAGCTCTCCAACCCCACCTTCTTCAACGACAAGAGCCCTTCGGGCATCCACGCCCAGATGATCGGTTCGGCGCGACTGAGTCCGCTGCACGCGTTGGTGGGGCACCTGGTCAATTTTTCGACGCCCATCGGCATCGTCATCGCTTTCAGCGAGGTGGCCATTGGTTTCGGCGTGCTCTTCGGCCTCTGGACGCGGGTCGCGGCGATCGGGGGAGCGTTGTTATCGTTCACGCTCTTCCTCACGGTGAGTTTCCATTCCTCGCCGTACTACACCGGGGCCGACATCGTCTTTTTCTTCGCGTGGTGGCCCTTCATCCTCTCGGGCGCCACGTCGAGACTCTCGATCGACGCGGCGATCGCTACGTTCGTCGCCAAGCGGGAAGGGGTCGTGCACTCCGAGTTGGTCGCCATCCCCTTCGCCCAGGTGCAGCGCACGTGCGGCCACTACAGGAGCGGCCTGTGCGACGCGCGCAACCACCAACCTTGCCAATCAACGGCCTGTCCGGTTCTCATCGGCGTCCGCGCCGGCTCGGGCGCGTCGAAGGACGACGCGGTCAAGCGCCGCACGCTGGTGGTCGGAGCCATCGCCGCCGGCTCGGCCGGCGCCGCGGTCGTGCTTTTCGGTTCGGCCGTCGCGGGCATCGGGAAGCTGATCGGCGCCAAGCTCCCGGCCTCGTCGGGCAACACCCTGAAGGTGAAGAAGTCGACCACCCCGACGTCGGGCGCCACCTATACGGGAACCCTGCTGGGTCCGGCGTCGCAGATCCCGGTCGGCAAGCCCGCGACGTTCACCATCCCTACCTCCGGCGATCCCGGCATCATCTTTCACGAGAGCGGCGAGCAGTTCCTGGGCTACGACACGGTCTGTCCGCACCTGGGCTGCACCGTGGCCTACTCGCCGTCGGCCAACCTGCTCGTCTGTCCGTGCCACCACTCGGAGTTCCTGGTGAGCACCGGGGCGGTCATCAGTGGCCCGGCTCCACGAGGTCTGCTTAAGTTGGACGTCATCGAAGAGCCCGACGGGAACCTCTACCTCAAATGACCGACGAACGCCGCCGCGTGCTGGTTATCGAGGACGACCACGACCTTTCGCGCGCGGTGGCCGACCTCTTGAGCGACGAGGGGTTCGACGTGGTCCAGCGCCACGACGGACAGACCGGGTTCGAAGCCGCGCGCACCGGAAACTTCGACGTGATCGTGCTCGACGTCATGCTGCCCAAGCGCAACGGCTTCAGCGTCTGCCTCGACCTTCGAAGCGCCGGGGTGCAGACGCCCCTGCTCATGCTGACGGCCAAGGATGGCGAGTTGGACGAGGTGGAGGGGCTCGAGGTCGGCGCCGACGATTTCCTGCGCAAGCCCTTCGAGCGCTCGGTCCTCATCGCGCGCATCCATGCGCTGCTGCGCCGCCAGGCGCTCGGCGTGCCCCAACACCTCGTGGTGGGTACCGTCTCGCTCGATCCTCTTCACCGCGACGTCGTGTCCAACGGCGTCAACGTCACCTTGACCCCGCGCGAGTTCGCCTTGCTCGAGTACCTCATGAGCAACGCCGGTGAATCGCTGGCCAAGAGCGACATCCTCAACGCCGTCTGGGGCAGCGCCTTCGACGGCGACCCGAACATCGTCGAGGTCTACGTGGGCTACTTGCGCCGCAAGATCGACCTCACCGACGCACCATCGATAATTCACACGGTGCGGGGTGTTGGCTACAGCGCTTACGAGGGCTGATGACCAAACTGCACCTCTCCGTGCGGGCGCGGCTGACGCTCTTCTTCGTGCTGGCCATCGCCGTGGTTCTCACGTTCATGGGGATCGCCCTGGTGAACCTGGTGCACCGCTCCCTGGTCTCGACCGCGTCGACGCAGGTAAAGGCGGAGATGGCCATGACGCGCACACGTCTGGTGCACCAGACGCTGCCCGATCACGAGATCGTCCTGCCCATGTTCGGCAACGTCGTGGTGCAGGTGACCAACCTGCCAGGAACCACGGTGTGGGCGGCCAGCTCGGCCATCTCCCGCGCGCCCGTTCTCGCGCACCCCACGCCAGGTTTCACGTCGAAGGACCCGGACATCCAACTGGTGCGCACGGCGAGCACGTCCAGGACGTTGGCGCAGATCGAGGACCCTAACGTCCAATCGATCTCGACGTCCCGCGGCCCCGGTCTTATCTACGGCTTCGTCTACGGAGGACCGATCGACCACAGCGAAACGGTCCTGATGGTCAGCGTGGCCACGTCGTTCCCCCTGTTGTTGTTGATCTCGGGGGCGCTCATCTGGATGGGCATCGGGCTCGCGCTGGCTCCCGTTGAATCGATCCGTCGACGTGTCGCCGCCATCGCGGCCGAGGACCTCTCCCAGCGGGTCCCCACCACCGGCGGCGACGACGAGATAGCGCGCATGGCCAACACGCTCAACGAGATGCTGGACCGCCTCGAGTCATCGTCAAAGTTCCAGCAGGAGTTCGTGTCCAACGCCAGCCACGAGTTGCGCAGCCCGCTCACGACTCTGCTCGCGACGGTGGAGCGCGCGACCAGCGACCAGTCCAACGCCGACTGGAACGAGGTCGCCGAGACGATCATGCGCGAGGGACGACGGCTCGACGTCATCGTCGACGGCCTCTTCTGGCTGGCCCGTCACGACGAGAACCAGCTCGAGTCGGAGCGCATCGACGTCGACCTGGACGATCTCCTGTTCGAGGAGTCC
Source organism: uncultured Acidimicrobiaceae bacterium (assembly GCA_963827115.1). Classification (GTDB taxonomy): domain Bacteria; phylum Actinomycetota; class Acidimicrobiia; order Acidimicrobiales; family RAAP-2; genus RAAP-2. Next base: position 175,270 of record CAWGZS010000001.1, read on the forward strand.
CAGCGCGTGCGCGCCATGAGCGGTCTGAACGTGGACACGACGGGCGTGGCGCCCACGCGGGTGAGCGGCGACCCGGCGATGCTCAAGCGCATGATCCGCAACGTGGTGGACAACGCCATGCGCTACGCCACCAGTGAGCTTCGCTTCGCGTCGTTCTTCGCCGGCTCCTACGGCGTCGTCACCGTGGCCGACGACGGCGAGGGGATCGACGTGGCGGAGAGCGAGCGGCTCTTCGAGCGATTCGTGCGCTCGGATCCGGCGCGCAGTCGCACCTCAGGAGGCACGGGGCTCGGCCTTTCTATCGTGACCGAGATCGTGACGCGCCACGGCGGCTCGGCCCGTTTTGTGCCCGTCGAGCGCGGCACGATGATCGAGCTTCGCATACTCGTGGGGGTCTAGAGCAGCGGGGCTGGCACCGTTTGTCGCGCTTTACCTTAGAGTCACCTCTATGGACACACTCGAACTCGCCAACGTGACGGCCGACCCCATCCAGGTGGTGGGGATGAGCTTCTACTTCGACCCCTTCACCGTGGAGCTGGCGAAGCAGCGTGGACTGCACCGCTTCCAGTTCTACGGTCTCGGCCGGGGCGGCGTGCTGGGTGACGTCGATCGCCAGACGGTCGACGAGGCCTTCACGTTCTTCAACCCGTCCGTGTACGACTTCTTGTGGGACGGCGCCCGCGAGAAGGCCGACCCCGTGGAGACGGCCGCCGCCTACGTGCAGGCGGCCTACGAGTACGCCGATCGGACCTTCGGCGACATCGCGCGCGACGTGCTGGCGGCGTACGCGCAGGCCGCCCACAAGGTGGTGGCCCACGTGGAGGTCGGACGGCACCACCTGGTCGACGGCTACCGCAAGTACCCGATTCCGAGCGATCCGGTGCACGCGGCCTACCTCGGCGCCATCCTCATGCGCGAGCTGCGAGGAGGCGTGCACATCGTGGCCGTGCGCGAGGCGGGGCTCTCGGCGCTCGAAGCGTGCTACCTCCAGAATCCCGATGTCTTTCGGTCGCACGGCTATCGCGACGACGACGCGCCCGAGGTGACCGCGGAGCACGAGGGCAAGAAGATCGAGGCCGAGAGGCTCACCAACCTCATGATGGCCAACTGCTTCTCGGTGTTGAGTGACGACGAGCGTCAGGCCCTGCGCGCCGGCGCGCTCGCCATGTACGACGCGATCACCAATCCGGGCGCGGCGGTGGCGTAGCGATCGGTGGCCCTTCCCCTTCACCTTCGACTCCCGCGCGACCCGCTGCTCACGATCCTCGCCACGGCTGCGGTCGGGGAGACGGCGTGGACGATCTACCTGGGGTGGCGGTTGCCACGCCACTACGTGGCCAATCACTGGGACCTGGCGTGGGTGGGACTGGACGTGGCGCAGATCATCCTGCTGCTGCTCTGCGCCTGGGCGGCCTGGCGCGGCCGGGCGCTGCTCATCCCCTTCGCCAGCTCGGCGGGCACGCTGCTGTTGATCGACGCGTGGTTCGACGTCACCACGGCGCGTAGCGGGAGCATCTGGGAGAGTCTCGCGTTGGCGCTGTTCCTCGAAGTGCCGTTCGCCATCGTGCTCTTTTGGGTCACGTGGCGCTCGGTCCGGGAGCTCTTCCACGCGATGTCCGTCGCGGACGACGTGGCCGATGTGCCGGTGCGCAAGATCCGCCTCACCCGTCGTTTCGAGCGGGTCGCCAAGCCGGGGAGCTCGAAGCCGGTCTGAGTCCCTACCGCGTCACGTCACGAGACGTCGACGCCGTGGTGACGGGAGTTACTCCTCCGACCCCTCGGGGTAGTGCACGCCTTCGAGGTCGAGCAGGAATCGCTTCACCTTCTCTCCGCCGCCGTAGCCGCCGAGCCCGTGCTTGTTCACCACGCGGTGGCAGGGAACGATGATGGGCCAGGGATTGACGTGATTGGCTTGGCCGACCGCCTGCGCCGCCTTCGGTCGGCCCACCGCGGCCGCGATCTCGCCGTAGGTCCGCACCTCGCCGTAGGGGATGTCGCAGAGGGCCGCCCAGACGTAGAGCTGGAAGGGCGTCGCCGCCACGTCGGCCAGCGGAACGACGAAGCTCTTTCGCTCGCCGTTGAAGTACTCGCGCAGTTGCTGGGCGCCGATGGCGACGGCCCTCGGTGGGGTGCCCCGGGAGATCCGGGCCTTTTCGTGAGGCAGGTAGACGCGGGTCACGGACTTTTCGTCTCCCTCCACTCCCCAGGTGCCGATGGGCGAGACGACGTTCGCCCGGAAAAGTTCCATCAAGTAGTTCTAGTCGGTGTACGGTCATCGACGATGAAACTCCTTAACGTGCGCAACGGCGACGTCGATCTGTCCGTTCAAGTGCGTGGCGAAGGACCGACGCTGCTCCTGCTGCACGGCTGGCCCGATTCGGGCGCGCTCTGGGATGAAATGGTGCCGGATTTCGTGGACCGTGGCTACCGCGTGGCGGCGCCGGACCTGCGCGGCTGCGGGCTCAGCACGAAGCCGACCGACACCGCGAGCTACAAGATGGCCCGACTGGTCAGCGACGTGGCGTGCATCATCGACGCCTTGGGCGACGAGCCGGTGACGTTGGTCGGTCACGACTGGGGAGCGGCCTTGGCGTGGTCGGCGGCAACGTACCTGCCCGAGCGGGTCAATCACCTCGTGGCCCTCTCGGTCGGCCATCCCAGTTCCTTCTACTCCGCGGGCATCGAGCAGCAGATGAGGAGTTGGTACATGATGCTCTTCTCCCAGGACGGACTGGGAGAGGCCTTCCTTCGGCGAAACGACTACGAGGCGATCCGGCGATGGTCCGGTCATCCCCACGCGACGGAGGTGATCGAGCGGCTCGAGCGTGACGGCCAGATGTCCGCGCACCTGCGGTGGTACCGCGCCAACGTGCCCCTCGACGCCTTCGTGGTCGACCCTCCGACCCTGCCCCCGGTGGAGGTGCCCGTGCTCGGGGTATGGAGCAGCGCCGACCCGGCGTTGACCGAGCGCCAGATGACGCGGTCGGGACCGTACTGCGCTCGCGGATTCACCTACGTACGTCTGGAGGGCCCCGGCCACTGGATGATGCTCGAGGTCCCCCATGACGTCTCGCGGGAGATTCTGAACTTCCTGGACCCGCTGGCGCCAAGGTCGTGACTAAAGACCCCAAACCGGGCTGCTAGAACGGTGTGATGCAAAAAATTGCTCTCTATAGAGAGTCGCGCGCGGGAGAGACGCGGGTCGCTTTGACGCCCGACGCCGTCAAGGCTCTCGTGGGCGACGGTTGGGCCGTGGAAGTGCAGAGCGGAGCTGGCGAGCGGGCCCACTTCACCGATGAGGCCTACCAGGGCGCCGGGGCCACGGTCGTGGACGCGGCGTCGGGTGACGTCAACCTGCGAGTCAACCCGCCGACGCTCGAAGAGGCGCAGCAGGTGCCCGAAGGGTCCCTGCACCTTTCCTTCCTTTCACCCCTGCTCTCGACCGACGTCGTCAAGGCCCTCAATGACCGCAAGGTGACGGTAGTGTCCTTCGACCTGGTGCCGCGGATCTCGCGCGCCCAATATATGGACGCCCTTTCCTCCCAGGCCACCGTCTCGGGGTACCGCGCGGCGCTGGCTGGGGCTACGTACTTCGACCGCTTCTTCCCCTTGCTCACGACCGCCGCCGGCACGATCCGCCCCGCCAAGGTCTTGGTGATGGGCGTGGGGGTCGCCGGACTCCAGGCCATCGCCACGTCGAAGCGCCTGGGCGCCAAGGTTCGCGCCTACGACGTGCGTTCCGCCGCCAAGGAAGAAGCCGAGTCCGCTGGGGCCGTCTTCGTCAAGCTCGGCGTGACCGCCGACGCCGCGGGCGGGTACGCGCGCGAGTTGACCCCCGAAGAGACCGCCCAACAGCAGGCGGCCCTGCTGAGCGAGGTCGCCAACGCCGACGTCGTGATCACCACCGCCGCGGTCCCGGGCCGCAAGTCACCCATACTCCTGACCGTGGCCATGGTCGACGCCATGAGCGAGGGCGCGCTGGTCATCGACATGGCGGCCGATGGGGGCGGCAACTGCGAGCTGACCAAGGTCGGCGAGGTCGTCGAGCACCAGGGAGTGCGCATCGTCGGGCTGGCCAATCCTCCGGCGCAGATGGGGGCCTCGGCCAGCTTCATGTACGCCAACAATGTCCTGAAGCTCTTCGCCCTGTTCGGCGCGAAGGGTGAACTGAGTCCCGACTGGAACGACGAGGTCGTCATCGGCGCCACGGTGGCGCGCAACGGTGGCGTCAACCACGGCCCGACGGCCGAGGCCCTCGGTCTGCCCCACATCGCCATCACGCCCGAAGTGAAGGAGACCGTCTGATGGGCAATGCCCTCCTGCAGTACGCCACCGTGTTGATCCTGACCATCTTCGTGGGCACCGAGATCATCGCTAAGGTGCCGAGCATCCTTCACACGCCGCTCATGAGCGGCTCCAACGCGATCCACGGCGTCATCCTGGTTGGTTCGATGCTCATCTTGGGATCGGCCACCACCAACCTTGAGATGGTGCTGGGATTCCTCGCGGTAATCCTCGGAACGCTCAACGTGGTGGGCGGCTTCGTCGTCACCGACCGCATGCTCGAGATGTTCAAGTCCAAGCCCCAGGAGCGCAAGGCCAAGCCGGAAGAGGTGAGCGAGTGAGTCGCGAAACCCTCATCGACCTGATCTACCTGGTGTCGGCGACGACGTTCCTGATCGCCTTGAAGGGGCTGGGTAGCCCCAGGCACGCGCGTCGAGGGAACATGGTCGCGGCGGGCGGCATGCTGCTGGCCGTCGTCGCGACGTTCTTCAAGTACGTCGACGGGCACGCGCTGCACCACGTCTGGCTCATCCTGCTCGGTATATTCATCGGCGCGATCGTCGCGGTGCCGGTGGCGAGGTTCGTGAAGATGACCGCCATGCCCCAACTGGTGGCGATCTTCAATGGCGTCGGTGGCGGCGCGGCGGCCCTGGTCTCGATCACCGAGTTCGTGCACATCAAGTCCAGCCACCCCGCGACCTACGTCACCCTCGAGGTGCTGCTGGGCGTGCTGATCGGCACGGTCTCCTTCGCCGGTTCTTCGATCGCCTTCGCCAAGCTGCAGGAGCTGATGACGGGCCGTCCCGTCACCTACCCCGGCCAGCAGATCTTCAACGGCGTCCTGGGCGCGGCGGCGCTGGTGCTCATCGTGACCATCCTGGTCAGCGGATCGACGGTCCTGCTGTGGATCCTGCTGGCGCTGGCCTTCGTGCTGGGCGTGGCTTTCGTGCTGCCGATCGGCGGCGCGGACGTGCCGGTGCTCATCTCCCTGCTCAACGCCTTCACCGGCCTCGCCGTCGCGGCGTCGGGGTTCACGCTCGGGTCGAACCTGTTGATCGTCGCGGGCACGCTCGTCGGCGCCTCGGGCATCCTGCTCACGCGACTGATGAGCGCGGCCATGGGTCGAAGCCTCTCCAACGTCCTGTTCAGCGCCTTCGGCTCCAACATCACGGCCAGCGGCGCCACCGAACGCGAGGACGGTCGATCGGTGCGCTCGGGCTCACCTGAGGACATCGGCGTGCTGCTCTCCTACGCCAGCCGCGTGGTCATCATCCCGGGTTACGGCCTGGCCGTGGCGCAAGGCCAGCACGTGCTGCGCGAACTGGGCGAGCTACTCGAAGGCAAGGGCATCGAGGTCTTCTACGCGATTCACCCGGTGGCCGGGCGCATGCCCGGGCACATGAACGTGCTGCTGGCCGAGGCCAACGTGCCCTACGAGCAGTTGGTCGAGATGGACGAGGCGAACACCGAACTCCAGACCGCCGACGTGGCGCTGGTGGTGGGGGCCAACGACACGGTCAACCCTGCGGCGATGGACGACAAGACGTCGCCCATCTACGGCATGCCCATCATCCGGGCCGACCTGGCCGAGAACGTCATCTTCCTCAAGCGCTCGATGCGTCCCGGCTTCGCCGGCATCGAGAACGAGCTGCTCTACAACCCCAAGACCCTCCTGGTCTTCGGTGACGCCAAGGACACCCTCACCAAGGTCGTCGCCACCGTGAAGGCCTCGTAGCGCCGCTGACGATCAGGCGGTCAGGGCGTCGAGTGCGGCGACCTGCTCGTCGCTGAGCGTGGTCACCGCGTGGGCGTTGGCCCGCACTTGCTCGCCGCTCGAGGCGCCCGCAATGACCGAACCGATCTCCGGGTGGCTCAACAGCCACGAGAAGGCCAGCGTCAACAAGGGAACATCCACCTGCGCTGAATAGTCGATCAAGGTGGCCACCTGCGCCTGAAGTCGTTCGCCCAACCAGTGCGCGCTGCGATCGGCCGGCATCTTGGCGAGACGGGAGTTGGGCGCCAGCGGCTCGCCGGGGCGCACCTTGCCGGTGAGCAGACCGTTGGCCAGTGGATAGTAGGGCAGGAAGGCGAGGCCCACTTCGTCGCAGGCCTCGAGCACGCCGTCACGTTCGGGGTCGCGCGCGAGCAGCGAGTACTGGTTCTGGACCGAGACGAACGACGGTCCGTCGCCGGCGGCGTCGCGGGCCTCGCGCAACTGGGTCGCGGTGAGGTTCGAGCAGCCGATCTCCCTCACCTTGCCCGCCTCGATGAGCTCGCGCAGCGCGCCGAGCGTGTCGCCGATCGGCACCCGGTCGTCGGGGGCGTGGAGTTGGTAGAGGTCGATGTAGTCGGTGCCGAGGCGCGCCAGCGAGGCCTCGCAGGCCTCGCGCACGTACTGCGGTGCTGCACCGTAGTGGTCGTCGTCGATGGGCATACCGAATTTAGTGGCGATCACCACCTGCCCTCGCCGCGTCCCGAGCGCCTGACCTAGGAACACCTCGGAGCTGGTGCCCCCGTAGATGTCGGCCGTGTCGAAGAAGTTGATCCCCGCGTCGAGCGCGCTCTCCACCACCTCACGAGTGGCGTCGAGGTCCAAACGGGTGCCGAAGTTGTTGCAGCCGATGCCGACTTCCGAGACGTTGAGGGAGCCGAGTGAGCGCTGGTTCATGGTCGTCCTTTACGCGGTCTTCGTAGTGTACAAAAAGCGACCTGACGAGTCGCCTCCCGCCATCGAGACCGGGTCGTGGTGCCAAGTACGATGGATGTACCAAAGCAAGGAGCACACATGAAAGTCAGCGTGGATTACGACCTGTGCACCAGCAACGCCGTCTGCATGAGCATCGCCCCCGAGGTCTTCGAAGTGCGTGACGACGGCTTCCTCTACGTCCTCAACGAGAACCCCGGACCCGAGTTCGACGGCCGCCTGCGCGAAGCGGTGGCCGGGTGCCCCAACGGCGCCATCTCGATCGAGGAGTAGCCCGTGACGGGACCGCGGGTCCGCTTCGCCCCGTCCCCGACGGGCTTCTTCCACGTGGGGTCGGCCCGTACGGCGCTCTTCAACTGGCTCTTCGTGCGCCAGTTCGACGACGGCGTCTTCATCCTGCGCGTCGAGGACACGGACACCGATCGCAATCGTGAGGAGTGGGTCGACGGCATCGTGGATGCCCTGGCGTGGCTGGCCCTCGACGTGGACGAGGGGCCTTTCCGTCAGAGCGACAACGTGCTGGTGCACGCGCAGGCCCTGGAGCAACTCCTCGTGGCAGGCTCCCTCTACTACTGCGATTGCACCGCCGAGGACATCGCCGCGCGCAAGGGCGATGACAAGACGCCCGGTTACGACGGGTTCTGTCGTGACCGAGGCCTCACGAAAGGCCCCCACACGGGACTGCGGTTCCGCACGCCCGACGAGGGCGTGACGGTCGTGCACGACCTGGTGCGCGGCGAGGTCGAGTTCGCGAACGCCAGCTTCGATGACTTCATCGTCGCCAAGTCCTCGGGCCACGTGCTCTACGCGCTAGCCAACGTGACCGACGACCGCAACGACCGGATCAGCCACGTCATCCGCGGCGAGGACCACCTCTCCAACACCCCCAAGCAGATGATGCTCTGGCAGGCCCTCAACGAGGCCTCCGGCATCAACCTCGAGATACCCGTCTACGCCCACCTGCCGTTGCTGGTGAACGAGCAGCGAAAGAAGCTCTCCAAGCGCAAGGACCCCGTGGCCACGGAGTCGTTCCGCGACCAGGGTTACCTGTCGGAGACGTTCGTGAACTACCTCGCGCTGATGAGCTGGAGCCCCCGCGGCGACCAGGAGAAGGTCCCGTTGTCGACCTTGATCGACGAGTTCCGCCTGGAGGACGTCTCGCATTCGCCGGCGTTCTTCGACGTGAAGAAGATGACGCACATGAACGGCGAGTACATCCGCGAGCTCGACGCGTCGGCCTTCGTCGAGGCCTGCGCGCCGTGGGTGTGTCCGTGGCTGACCGATTGGCACCCGTCGGACCGGGTGCCTCCGTGGAGCGAGGAGCAGTTCGACGCCGAGCTCTTCGCTCGGGTGGCCCCGCTCGTCCAAGAGCGCGTGGCCACCCTGGGCGAAGTCCCGTCCATGGTCGACTTCTTCTTCTTGGACGAGCCCCGGATGGACGACACCGCCTTCGACAAGGCCATCGGCGGCGACCCGTTGGGCCGCACGCTGCTGGTGGCGGCCATCGAACGCTTCGCCACGACGCCCTGGGACGCGGCGTCGTTGCACGAGGCGACCGTCGAGATCGGTGAGTCGATGGACCTGGCGCTGCGCAAGGCCCAGGCCCCCATCCGTTGCGCCATCACCGGTTCGCTGGTCGGACCTCCGCTTTTTGAGTCGCTGGAGATACTTGGGCGCGATCGCACGCTCAACCTCCTGCGCGACGCGTTGGCTCGCCCTCTCGTATGATTTTTTGGCCGTTCAAGTTGGTGATGCGCATCGTGAGCGCGTTGTTCACGCTGTTGTTCCTGTACTTCGCGATCACCTTCGTTCAGATCTGGCTGACCGGCCACGAGCATTCCAAGCAGTCGGCGCAGGCCATCCTTGTCTTCGGCACCACCGAGGACAACGGCACGCCGTCGCCCGAGCTCACGGTGCGCCTGCACCATGCGTTGGCTCTCTATAAGGAGGGTCGCGCGCCATGGATAGCGGTGACGGGCGGGAACCGTCCGGGCGATCACTTCACCGAGGCCGGTGTGTCGGCGACGTACCTCGAGGATCACGGGGTTCCCGCGAAGAAGATCCTGAAGGGCGCGGGCGACGACACCTGGCAGAACGTGTCGACGGTGATGCCGCTACTGAAGAAGCACCACATCGTCACGGTCCTCACGGTCACCGATCCCTTCCACGAGTATCGGGCCATGGCCATTTCTTCCGCGCAGGGCCTCAAGCCGCAGCCTTCACCCGTGTCGGACTCGCCGACCATCCACTTCTCGCTGTGGCTCTACTACCTCAAGGAGACCTTGGCGGTCGGAGTAGGGCGCGTCATCGGCTACGGCACGCTGAGCTCGTGGACCTCGTCCGCGGCCAGCGTCCATTCACTGTCTGGCAGGTGAGCGGCCCACTCAGATAAGATTGCCAAGCCCTTCGGGGGTGGTGTAATTGGCAACACAACTGGTTCTGGTCCAGTTATTCAGGGTTCGAGTCCTTGCCCCCGAGCGAATTGAGCAGGAGTCACCACTCCTGCTCGCTTCATGGTCCCATCGTCTAGTGGCCTAGGACATCACCCTCTCAAGGTGGAGGCACGGGTTCGAATCCCGTTGGGACTGCGTTTGAAATCTGTCACGTCATCGTGAACAGTTGAACCTGTGTAGGTTATCGCCGGAATCCGTCTCCTTTCGGTTGGTAGTCGCGGTTGGGATCAAGTCTCGTTTCACCAATGAATTCACCGTCTTGCGTGGCGAAGGTGACGACGTCATCGAGCACGTAGAGCTGGATGACCTGGCCTCGGTAGGACCAGCCAACGTTGAGGTGACGCAGTTTGCCGAGGTAGCGCAGCGTCACGTGACCACGCACGTCGACCGTGTCGTGGCGAATGCGCCAATGTGGGTTGTTGATGAGTGTGTTGGCTTGCGCCTTGGCGCGCGCGTTGTAGACAGCGCTCGGTGTATGTCGGTTGAGGCTGCGGTGCGGTCGCACGTCGTTGTAGTAGCGAACGACGTCCTCCAAGATCACTTGCAGCTCGCCGAGAGTGCGCGCCGGTCGCTTGACCAAGAACTTCTTCAGCGTCCAGTGCCAACGCTCGACCTTGCCGCAGGTCTGGGGGTGGTAGGGACGCGAGTGCTTGTAGAGCACGCCGGCCGCGATGAGGTCGCTCTCGAAGCCGGTGCGTCCGCCGCGCGCCCCGGCGTTGTAGATCGCGCCGTTGTCGGTCAAGACCGACGCCGGGGTGCCGTAGAGCTGGCAGGTGTTGGCAAAGAGCCGCCGCACGCTCTCCATGGAGGTGGTGGGAAAGGCCCGTATCGAGAGCACCAGGCGCGAGTGGTCGTCGAGGAACGTCACGATCTCGACCGGCGTGGCGTCGTCTAAGTGCCAGTGCGTCATGTCACTCTGCCAGCACTCGTTGGGCAGGTCCGCCTCGAAGCGGATATAGGACGACTTCGGTCGCTTCTTGGGGGCCGGCGTGACGAAGCCCCGCCGGGTCAGGATGCGCTGGATCGTCGAGACCGACGGGGCTAAAAGGCCCTCGCGCTCTAAGTGGGTGTGGATGGTGTCGGCCCCGGCGTCGGCGCCGATGTCGAGCAGCTCCTTGCGCAGTTCAATGATCCGGTCCTCGACCGGGGGCGCCGTGGCCCGCTTGTTCGAATGGGGTCGTTTGGAGCGTGGTTCAAAGGCCGAAGGGCCTTCGGCCCGGTAGCGCGAGACGAGGGTCGACACCCAGGCCGGCGAGACCCCGTATTTCCTGGCCGTGGCGCGCACCCCCAGGCCCTGGGACACCACCGACGCCACAATGATCTCGTTCTTGACCATGACTCACCCCCAGAGGAAGTGTTCACTATGTCGCGACAGATCCGTTCATTATCTCGTGAAGGTAAATACCGTTGGGACTGCGTTTTGACCTGAACCCCAAACGCCGGTCCACGTTTATGCGAGTTCGGTCTGGGTTTCTTTTGATTGTAGATCGTGGAATTCATTGGGACCAGGGCATGTTCGTGATCTCGGTGTCGTGTTCGCACGGCGAGCGCGGATTCACTCGTTCGTCGCAATCGTCGAACAATTGTCGGTCCGCAACGTTGGCCGCTGCGTCATCCTCGAAGAAACGTTCGTTTCTCCCGGTAGCGTTCAAGTAGCGGTGACTTTAGAGATCACTCTTAACTAACGGTGGTCGACGCCATGGTCGACATCCGAGATGTGGCGTGACGCTGAATACTCCGGAATCGAAGAGTGAAGGTGTCACCAATGGCCGTAGTTGATGTGCAACGGTATGACCTGGGTCTAGCCAGCGGTTTCATCGAGACCGCACCTGATGCTGTGGTCATCGTCGACGCCGAGGGTGTCATCGTCATGGTGAACGCCCAGACTGAAGAGCTCTTCGGCTATCGACGCGAAAGTCTTTTGGGTCAGCACGTCGAGATGCTCATGCCCGAGCGGGTCCGGACTGTCCACCGGAGCCACCGTGAGCGGTTCCTCGAGCATCCACAAGGCCGGGAAGTGCGCGACGGCATGGACATGCACGGCCTGCGCGCGGACGGCACCGAGTTCTCGGTCGAGATCTCCATTGGTTCACTCGAGACCACGCACGGGACCCTCTTCACCAGCTTCATTCGCGATGTCTCCGAACGTCGGCGCATGGAGGTGGAGGCGGCGCACTTCAGGTCCGTGGTCGAGTTCTCTCAGGACGCCATCATCGGAAAGGACCTCGACGGCATCATCGTCAGTTGGAACGCGGGCGCGCAACGGCTCTACGGCTACACCGCGCGCGAGGTCATAGGCCGCTCGACGTCGTTGCTGGTGCCTCCCAATCACGACAATGAGATGCCCGACCTTCTGCGCCGAGTCCGGTCGGGAGAGATTATCGAGAATCACGAGACAGTGCGATCGCGCAAGGACGGCACGCAGGTCACCGTCTCGCTCACCGTGTCGCCGATTCGCACGCTGAGCGGCGAGGTGACCGGCGCCTCGACGATCGCGCGCAACATCACCGAGCGCGTGCGCTACCAAGAGCAACTCATCGCGTTGTCCGAGCGTGACGCCTTGACCGGCCTTCGCAATCGCCGCCGATTCGATCGTGATATCGCTGACCAGGTGGAGCGGGCTCACCGATACGGCGAACCCGCCGTCTTGATGATGATCGACCTCAACGGTTTCAAGCAGATCAACGACCTTCACGGCCACAAGGTAGGCGACCAAGTACTCAAGGCCGTCGCCTCCGCCCTGAGGGGCCGACTTCGCGACAGTGACATGGTGGCGCGTATCGGCGGTGACGAGTTCGCCATCGTGATGCCGTACGCCCGCGTCGATAACGCGCAGGGCATCGCGGACAGTTTGAAGAAGCTGATCAATTCGTGTGTCGTCAACGTGGACGGCGCGTCGAAGATCACGTTGAATGCGAGCATCGGATTGAATAAAACTGACGGACATCGATTACACATTTGGTCACCTTTAAAATCGAGGAGGCCAAGTGAATCGCCGGAAGTTAGACCGAGGGGCGGCCCATGTACAAGGAAAAGGCGAACGACCCTTCGCGACCGCCGCGATAGCGCGCGTCGGCGTTCACCGGGTCAAGCCCACGAACGGTTAGCGTCCTTTGGTGCCTCTCCCACCTTTTGTCACGGACCTCGGATTCCGTGCCTTGAACACGACGCACCGCACCATCCTGCATCTGAGTAGAGGAAAGGTGGGTGCGACGGCGTTCGGGATGCCGGCCGTCGAGTTATTCACCGTCGGCCGCCGATCGGGTCGAACGATCTCGACGATGCTGACGTCGCCGGTGGTCGATGGCGAGAAGGTCGTCCTGGTGGCCTCGAAGGGCGGGGATGACCGAGACCCCGACTGGTTCCGAAATCTGACGGTTCACCCCGACGTCGAGGTGACCCTACGCGGACGTCGAAGGCCGATGAGAGCGCGCGTGGCGAGCGAGGAGGAGGCGGCCGAGTTGTGGCCGCGAATCGTCGCCGCTTTCAAGCCGTACGGCAGTTACCGTCGACGGACGTCTCGTCAGATACCACTGGTGATCTGCGAGCCTCGCTGAGTCGTCGAGAAGAGCCGCGTCGTCGTTGATCCATCGAGGATCCCCGGCACTTGACGCGAAGGTAATTGGCGCCTAAACCTATAGGCCAACTGATGGGTGTTGGCACCCACTGAAGCCTCTTGATGAGGTCACGTCACGGAGGGGCTCTTGAAGCGCGATCAGTACGACTTCATCATCGTGGGGGGCGGCTCGGCGGGCAGCGCGCTGGCCAACCGGTTGAGCGCCGACCGCTCGACGCAGGTCCTGGTCCTCGAAGCCGGCCGCCTCGACTACAAGTGGGACGTCTTCGTCCACATGCCCGCGGCCCTCACCATCCCTATCGGGAACCGCTTCTACGACTGGAAGTACGAATCGGAGCCCGAAGTCCACATGGGCGGGCGCAAGATCTACCACGCGCGGGGCAAACTGCTCGGCGGCTCGAGCAGCATCAACGGGATGATCTTCCAGCGGGGCAATCCGATGGACTTTGAACGATGGGCGAGCGATCCCGGCATGTCGACCTGGGACTATGCGCACTGCCTGCCGTACTTCAAGAAGATGGAGAACTGCCTCGCCGGGGGCGACGAGTATCGCGGCACCACGGGCCCCCTGGTGCTCGAGCGCGGACCGGCGTCGAGCCCGCTGTTCAAGGCCTTCTTTCGCGCGGTGCAGGAGTGCGGCTACCAGCTCACCACGGACGTCAACGGTTTTCGCCAGGAGGGTTTCGCTCCCTTCGACCGCACGATCCACCGGGGACGTCGCCTGAGTGCGGCCCGCGCGTACCTCCACCCGGTTATGACTCGCGCCAACCTCGAGGTCCGGTGTCGGGTGATGGTGAATCGGGTCATCTTTCAAGGCACTCGAGCGGTTGGCGTGGAGGTGCGAGAAGGCGACCAGATGCGCAAGGTCTTCGGCAAGGAAGTGATCCTCTGCGGCGGCGCCTTCAACTCGCCCCAGCTGCTGCAGCTCTCGGGGGTGGGCAACGCCGACGAACTTCGCGCGCTCGGGGCGCCGGTGGTGGCGGACCTGCCCGGCGTGGGAGAGAACCTCCAGGACCACCTCGAGGTCTACATCCAGTACTCGTGCACCCAGCCCGTGTCGGTGGCGCCCGCCCTCAAGTGGCGCAATCGTCCGATGGTCGGCGCCAAGTGGCTGTTCCTGCGCTCGGGCCCGGGAGCGACGAACCACTTCGAGGGCGGGGGGTTCGCGCGCAGCAACGACGACGTGGCCTACCCCAACCTGATGTTCCATTTCCTACCCATCGCCATCCGTTACGACGGTTCGGCGCCCGCGGGCGGGCACGGTTACCAGGTGCACATCGGGCCGATGTACTCGAACTCGCGCGGGTCGGTCAAGATCACCTCGCTCGACCCCACGGTGCATCCGGCCCTGCGCTTCAACTACCTCTCGACCGATCAGGATCGTCGTGAGTGGGTGGAGGCGGTGCGCGTCGCGCGACACATCCTGACCCAGCCGGCCTTCGACGAGTTCAACGGCGGCGAGCTCTCGCCCGGACCGCAGGTCACCACGGACCAGGAGATCCTCGAGTGGGTGGCCCGAGACGGCGAGACCGCCCTGCACCCCTCGTGCACCGCCAAGATGGGGGTCGACGACATGGCCGTGGTCGACCCGATGAGCCTGCAGGTCCACGGTCTCGAGGGTCTTCGGGTGGTCGATGCGTCGGTCATGCCCTACGTCACCAACGCCAACATCTTCGCCCCGGTGATGATGGTGGCGGAGAAGGCCGCCGACCTCATCCTGGGCAACACCCCGCTCGAGCCCTCGACGGCGCGCTTCTATCGACGCGGAGAAGAACCGGACGCCGAGGCGCCGGGTTAAGGGCCGGTCGCGCCCCGTTCGCGTATCGCGTCGATCAGGGCCGGGATGACGGCGTTGAGGTCACCGATGACTGCGTAGTCGGCCCGCGAGATGATGGGGGCTTCAGGGTCGGTGTTGATGGCCACCACGTATTTGGCGCTCTGGCAACCGGCCAGGTGCTGGGTAGCGCCGCTGATGCCGCTCACCAGGTACAGCTCGGGTGAGATGCGCGTGCCGGTCTGGCCGACCTGCTGGTTGTGGGGGCGCCAGCCGAGGCTGGTGACGGCCCGCGAGACGCCAACGGCGCCGCCGAGCAACTGGGCCAGCTCTTCTAAGGCCGCGAATCCCTCCGCGCTGCCCACGCCACGTCCGCCGCCCACGACGACGCGCGCGTCGGCTAGCGAGATCCCGGCGCTGCGGTCCTTCCATTCCACGACGCGCAGGTCGAGGTCGCCATCCCGAAGCGTGGGTTGGTGCTGGTGGACCGTGGGCGTCGTCGGGACCTGGGCTCGCTCGGCGCTCACACCGTCGAAGGCCACGGTGAGCAGTGCCAGTGGAGCCTCGAGTCGCGACTGTTCGATCAGGCTGCCGGCCCAGCGCTGACGGGTGAGGTGCAAGGTGTCCCCGTCCCGACTGGCGCGAAAGCAGTTGGCCACCATGGTGAGGCCGCTGAGCGCCCCCGCGTGGGCCATCACCTCGTTGCCCCGATCGGTGCCGGCCGCGACCACGGCGCTGGCGTCGCTTTGCCCGGCCAGGTCGAGCAGCGAACGGGCCCACGCGACCGGCGCGAAGGCGTTCAAGGTGTCGCTCGTCACGAGATAGGCGTCGACCACGCCGAAGTCCGCCAGAGCCGCGAGCGTGCCGTCGACGGCCGGGCCGATCAGCACGGCCCCGAGACCGACGCTCGAGGACGCCGCGAGTCGGCGCGCGACGCTGAGCGCCCTCAACGACGCTTCGATGACACCACCCTCGTCGTGCTCGACCAGGCAGAGCACGACGGAGGTCACGGCAGGACTCCCAGTCGATCGAGCAGGGCGAGCAGGGCCGGCACCGCGTCGACACCCGAACCGAGGATCTCGGCCCGTTCGCGCTGGACCGAGGGCACCGAGAGGGCCTCGAGGTGGACCTGGCTCTCGCGCCAGCGGGGCTCCATCTCGAGCACGGCCGCCTTCTTCGCCCGCACCCGTCCCGGCAGCGAGGGGTAGCGCGGGAGGTTGATCCCCTCCTTCACGCTCACCACGCAGGGCAGGGCGAGTTCGAACAGTTCGTCGCCGCCGCGAAACTCCCGCCGCGCGCGCACGCGGTCGAGGCCTACGTCGAGGTTCTTGATGCCGCTCGCGCAGGGTCGTTTCAGATGGTGGGCCACCCGGATGCCCACCTGGTAGTCACCCGTGTCGGGCGCCTCGTTGCCGAACAGGATGATGTCGAAGGGTGCGTCGTCCGCTTCGAGGGTCCGGATCGCGTCGACCAGGGCGTCGGCCGTGGCCAGGGGGTCCCACTCTCGGGCGTCCACCAGGTGCACCAATCGTGTCGCGCCGATGGCGGCCGCGTCGCGTAGCTGCTCGCTCGCCTCGGGCGGCCCGAGCGTAAGGACCGACACGGTCCCGCCGTGTGATTCCACGATCCGCACCGCCTCTTCGACGGCGCACTCCTCATGGGGACTCATGGTGAAGCCGAGCTGGCGGGTATCGACCGCCTGGGCGTCGGGAGTGAGGGCGATCCGCGCCCCCACCATCGGCACTCGCTTGACGCAGACCAGGACGTTCACGACGGCTAGCTTCTGACCCGTTCGTTCTCCGGGTCGAAAAGCGGCGCCGACCCGACCGTCGCGACGGTGACCGGGTAGCGCTCACCCAGGTACTCGACCAGCAGCTTCGATCCCGCCATCGCCACGTCCGCGGGCAGGTAGGCCAGAAGGAGGTGCTGGCCCACCGAGGGCCCCGAACCGGCGCTCGTCACGTAGGAGGGCCGCCCCTTGGCGTCGACCAGGCGCGCGCCCTGGGCGCTCAGGATCGGCTCGCCACCCAGCATGTAGCGCAGTTCGCCGCTGGATGATCGGTGGTCGTCGACGGTCAAGGTGCACAGCAGCGCCACGGGCGCTTCGTTGCGCTGCTGGAGGTAGGCGTCGCGCCCGATGAAGTCCTCCTTCTTGACCGTCGGTCGGGCCATGCCCGCTTCGACGATGGTGTACTCGGCCGTCAGCTCGTTGCCCAGCGCCCGGTAGGCCTTCTCCAGGCGCCCGGTCGTGGCGTAGACGCCGATGCCGACGGCGGTCAGGCCGTGGTCCTGGCCGACGCGCCAGAGCGTGTCCCAGACCTTGGCCCCCTGTTCGATGGGCACGTAGAGCTCCCAGCCCAGCTCCCCGACGTAGGAGATCCGCGAGGCCAGGACCGCCACGCCGTTGAGCTCGATGGTGCGACAGGTGCCGAAGGGGAAGCCAGCGTGAGAGACGTCGTCCTCGGTGCACGCCGACAGGACGTCGCGGGCCTTCGGCCCCCAGAGCCCAAAGGTCGTCCAGGCCGACGTCAGGTCGCTCAGCTGGGCCGAGCCGTCCTCGGGCAGGTGGTCGTTGATCCATTTCTTCTCGGTCATGCCGGTCGAGCCGCCCGTGACGATGCGGAACCAGTGGGTGCCCAGGCGCATGATGGTCAGGTCCGACTTGAACCCGCCGCGCTCGTCGAGCAGGGAGGTGTAGACGACCCGGCCCACCGCGACGTTCATCTGCGCGACGGTGAGGGCCTGGAGGGCGTCGAGGGCCCCGGGGCCGGTGACGTCGAGCACCACGAAGGCCGACAGGTCGACCAGCCCGCAGCTCTCGCGCAGGGCGAGGTGCTCGGCGTTGATGATGGGCGACCACCAACGGGCGTCCCACTCGCCGGGGCGATCCAGGACCCGCTCGCCGAAGCGCTCGAGCAGGTGCTCATTGCTCTGGTACCAGTAGGGCCGCTCCCAGCCCGCGGTCTCGAAGAACACGGCGCCAAGTTCGCGCTCCTGCTCGTAGACGGGGCTGCGCCTGGTCGGTCGCCCCGACTCCCACTGCTCGGCCGGGTGCACGATGCCGTACATCTTGTTGAAGCCCTCGCGGGCCCGGGCGGTCACGTGCTCGCCGGTCCGCTGGTGGGGGTAGAAGCGCGCGATGTCGGCCTCGTGCAGGTCGATCTCGGGCACGTCGCCGTTCATCCACTCGGCGACCGCGCGCGCGATGCCCGGTCCCTCCTTGATCCAGCTGGCGGCGACCGACCAGAGCCCCTTGACCTCGGGGGTCTCGCCGAGCACGGGGTGGCCGTCCGGGGTCATCGAGATCAGCCCATTGATGGCGTAGCGCACGCCCACCTTCTCGTCGCCCAGGAGCTCGGGCATCAGCTCGAGGGCGTCCTGGAGCTGGGGGTCGAAGTCGTCCTGGGTGAAGGGCATCTCGGTGGGCGAGAGCACGGACTGCTCGATCGAGGGGATCTCGTCGGGGCGCACGATGATCGGGCGGTGCGCGTAGGAGCCGACCTCCATGTCGCCGCCGTGCTGGCGTTCGTACATGTTGGTGTCCATGTCGCGGATGATGGGGTAGGCGATCTCGCCCACGGTGTTGGCGAACAGGGGGATCGGCCCGACGCTGATCATCTGGTGCACGATGGGCGTGAGCGGGATCGAAGCCCCGGCCATGCGCGCGATGCGCGGGCTCCACACGCCGCAGCAGATCGCCACGACGTCGGTCGCGATGTCGCCCGCGCTGGTGCGCACGGCCTTGACGCAACTGCCGTCGTCGCTCAGGTCGATGCCCAGGATCTCGGTGTTCGCGAGGACCTGCAGGGCGCCCGACTGCTGGGCCTCCTCGCGCATGATCGTCCCGGCGCGCAGCGAGTCGACGACGCCGACGGTGGGGAAGTACAGGCCCTCGAGGATGGCGTCGGGGTCGAGGTAGGGGACCAGGGCCGTCACGCCCTGCGGGGTCAAGAGCTCGTGGGGCACGCCCCAGGCGGTGGCGGCCGAGGCCCGTCGGCGCAGCTCCTGGCGCCGGGCGTCGCTGCGGGCGACCTCGATGCCGCCGCTCTCGGTGAAGACGCCCAGCTCCTTGTACTGTGCCGTGCTGTCCTCGGTCAGGCGGGTCATCATGCGCGAGTAGTCGACGGGAAAGATGAAGTTGGAGGCGTGGCCGGTCGATCCGCCCGGGTTGGGCATCGGTCCCTTGTCCACCAGTACCAGGTCGCGCCAGCCCAGCCGGGCGAGGTGACAGGCGAGGGAGTTGCCGACGATCCCGGCCCCGATGATGACCGCGCGGGCCCTGGAGTTTGCTTCGTTCATGCTGGCCATTCTTGCCTTTCTGGGTAGTGGAGGACCAACGGTTTCCCACCGAGGTGAGGCGCCCGAGTGTTCGTGATCGTAGAGCGACCGGGCGTCGTGACGATGCGAGCAGTCAATCAGTCACCGAGTTCCGCGCGGCGACGGGTGACGTACTCCTCAAGCTCCTGGCGGATGGCGTCGTCGAGCGGCGGTGCCTCGTAGGCGTCGAGCGTCGACTGGCAGATCGCGGCGGCTCGGGCGCTGGCGTCGAGCGAACCCTCCCGGGCCCAGCGTTCGAAGTTCTTGGACGAGGAGAGCATGGGACGGTAGAAGCAGTCGCGAAACCGGGTCATGGTGTGCTCGGCGCCGAGGAAATGCCCGCCGTGGCCCACCTCTAGGTGCGCGTCGAAGGCCAGCGCGGCCTCGTCGATCTCCAAGGGCGTGAACTCGACGCGCAGCATGCGCAGCAGCTCGATGTCGATGATGAACTTCTCGTAGCAGCTCACCAGCCCGCCCTCTAACCATCCGGCGGCGTGCATCACCATGTTGGTGCCGGTCAGGAAGGTCGGCATCATGGTCATGAGCGACTCGTAGGCAGCCTGGGCGTCGGGCATCTGGCTGGAGTTGAGGCCGCCGCCGGTGCGGAAGGGCAGGCCGAAGTAGCGGGCCAGCTGTCCGGTGCACAGCAGGCCGATCGCCGACTCCGGCGTGCCAAAGCACGGCGAGCCCGACTGCATGTCGATGTTGGACAGGAACGACCCGAAGATGACCGGACAGCCTGGGCGGATGAGCTGGGCCAGGGCGATGCCCGACAGCGCTTCGGCCAGCTGCTGGACGAGGGCGGCGGGGATCGTCACGGGCGACATCGCGCCCATGAGCAGGAAGGGCGTCAGGATGACGGGTTGGTTGGCCAGGTTGTACTCGAACTGCGCGTCGAGCATGCGGTCGTCCCAGCGCAGCGGCGAGTTGCAGTTGATCAGGGAGATGGTGGCCGGCGTTTTTTCGATGCTCTCGCGGCTGCCGAAGAGGATCTCGGTCATCGCGATGGTGTCGAGCGCGTTGACGCCCGAGACCACGTTGCCCATGTAGAACTTGTCGGTCAGGGTCTGCAGGGCGAAGATCATGTCGAGGTGGCGCGAGTCGAGCGGCGCGTCGTTGGGCTCGCAGATGATCCCGCCGGCCGTGTCCAGCTCGGGGAAGCTCTGGGCCAGCATGGTGAACTTCCTGAAGTCCTCCATCGTCGCCTCGCGTCGCACTTGGCCCTCGCGCACGAAGGGCGGCCCGTACACGCCACCGAAGACCATGTGATCACCCCCGATGTGCACCGTGTTGGCGGGGTTGCGGGCCTGCACGTCGAACTCCTTGGGGGCCTTGGCGACCTGGGCCAGCACGAACTCGGGATCCAGCTTCACCGTCTGGCCGTCGACGGTTTGGCCGGCCTGGCGAAAGAGCTCGACGGCCTCGGGCTTGACGAACTGCACCCCGATCTCCGAGACGATGCGCCGCCAGCCCCGGTCGAGGATCTCGAGCGCCTCGGGGGAGAGCAACTCGTAGCGGGCCATCTTGTTGACGAACATCGCCACCTCGTTCTCTCGGGGACCGTTGCTAGTTAAGCATTCCCGGCCCGGCCATTGTGATTCACATTGTAAAACTCCGTATTGTAGTGTGGAACGAGTGCACGTGAATGCCATGACCAGACCTTCAGGATCGCAAGCCATCGACCGCGCCGCCACCCTCCTGATGCGGGTGGTGGACGCGTCGGGATCGGTGACCTTCAGCGAGCTTGCGGCGTCGACCGGACTGGCCAAGAGCACCACGTCGCGCATCCTGTCGGCCCTCGAACGAAACGGGCTGCTGCGTCGCGAGCCGGGCGGGGCCTTCAGCCCCGGCGACGCCTTCGTCAAGTACGCGCTTCGCGGCAACGCCGAGACCGACCTGGTGGCGGTGGCCATGGTCCATCTAGAACAGCTCGGCGAGTTGAGCCACGAGACCATCAACCTCGGCGTCGTGCGCAACGGCATGGTCGAGCAGATCGCCCAGGTGGACAGCCGCTTCGTGCTCGGCGGAACGAACTGGCTGGGACGTTCGGTGCCCATGCACTGCACGGCCCTCGGCAAGGTGTTCCTGGCCTTTCACGCGGCGTCGTTGCCGGGCGGACGGCTCGAGCGCCTCACGCCCAAGACCATCACCGTGCGCGCCGCGCTCGAGGAGGAACTGGTGACGGTTCGTGAACGCGGGTACGCGGTGACCGACGAGGAACTCGAGACCGGGCTCACCGCGATCGCGGCGCCCGTGAGGCGCCACGACGGGGTGGTCGTGGCGGCTGTGTCGGTGACCGGACCCACCACTCGATTCAGTCCGTCGCGGATCAGTGAGGTCGCGGCGCAGTGTGTGAGCCAAGCCGACGCCCTGTCGTCGGTGCTGGGCTACCTACAACGGAAAGAAGGTGTGACGTGAACCGCGATGAATTGCTCAAGGAGATGTATGAGTCGACCCTGGTCGGCAACGCTCCCGCCGTGCTCGACCTCACCCGGGCCGGCCTCGAGATGGGTCTCGACCCCGAGACCCTGCTCTTCGACGCCCTCATCCCCTCGCTCGAAGAAGTAGGCGCGCGCTTCGAACGCGGCGACTTCTTCGTGCCCGAGATGCTGATCGCCGGGCGCGCCATGGCGGGCGCCCTGGACCTGCTGCGTCCGCTGTTGGCCGAGACCGGCGTCGAGCCCGTCGGCACCTTCGTCATGGGCACCGTGAAGGGTGACGTGCACGACATCGGCAAGAACCTGGTCGACATCATGCTGGAAGGCGCGGGGTTCCAGGTGATTGACCTAGGCGTCCAGGTCGCGCCCGAGAGGTTCGTGGAGGCCATCCAAGAGCACCAGCCCGACATCGTCGGCTTCTCGGCCTTCCTCACCACGACCATGCCCATGTTCAAGGCCAACATGAACGCGCTCGAGAAGGCCGGCCTGCGCGAGCAGGTCATCGTGATGGTGGGCGGCGCCCCGGTCACCCAGGAGTACGCCGACGCCGTCGGGGCCGACGGCTACGCGTCGGACGCCTCGGCCGCGGTGAAGCTGGCCAAGGACCTTTTGATGCGCCGCCGCGCCACCGTGTCGGCGTAGGTCATGCACACGCACCTTTCGTCGCCCGGGCGCGAGGTCGTGATCGGCGACGACCAGCCGTTCTGCATCATCGGCGAACGCATCAACCCGACCGGGCGCAAGATCTTCCAGGAGCAGCTGCGGGCGGACGACCTGTCGCGCCTCGCGATCGACGTGGCCCAGCAGGTCGAGGGCGGGGCCATGGTGCTCGACGTCAACATGGGGGTGCCGCTGGCCGACGAGGTGGACCTCATGGTCCGGGCCGTCACGCTGATCCAGAGCCTCACCGACCTGCCGCTCTGCATCGACTCGTCGGTGATCGAGGCGCTCGACGCCGGACTGGCCACCTACCAGGGCAAGGCCCTGGTCAACTCGGTCACCGCGGAGGACGACCGCATGGAGGCCATCCTTCCCCTGGTCAAGCGTTACGGCGCCGCGATCATCGCGCTGCCCAACGACGAGTTCGAGATCCCGCTGGAGCCCGAGCGGCGCCTCGAGCTGACGCGCAAGATCGTCCAGGTGGCAACCACCACCTACGGCATCAACATCGAGGACATCCTGATCGATCCGCTGGCCATGCCCATCGGCGCCGACACCTCGCTGGTGGTGCGGACCTTGGAGACGATCGCGCTCATCCACGAGGAGTTCGGACTCAACATGACCCTCGGCGCGTCGAACGTCTCCTTCGGCATGCCGGACCGTGCGACAATCGGTGCGTCGTTCCTGCCCATGGCCATGAAGTCGGGTCTCACCAGCGCGATCATGGATGCGCGCTCGCCGGAGCTGGTGCGTGCGGTCAAGGCGACCGACCTGCTGCTCGACCACGACGCGTGGGGTGCCACGTGGATCGCGTCGCACCGGGCCCGACAGGCCGCGCTCGACTCGTGACGAATCTCGCGGCCAGCGAGTCGGCCCACGACGGTCGAGGACGATTCGACCTGCTCTTCGAACCGTCCAACCGTAAGGTTCGAGTCCCGCCGGGGGTGATGCTCTTCGACGCGGCCAGCTGGAACGGCATCGCCATCGATTCGACGTGCGGCGGGCACGGCACCTGTCGCAAGTGCAAGGTTCAGGTGATCGAGGGGGTCGCGCCCATCACCAACCTCGATACCCGAGCCTTCTCCACCGAAGAGTTGCGCTCGGGGTGGCGACTGGCCTGCCGGGTCGAAGTAGCGACCGACCTGCGCGTGGAGGTGCCCGAGTTGGTCACCAGACCCAAGGCCGCGACCGTCGGCGTGGGTCGAAAGGTGATCCTGCGTCCCGCCGTCCAGAAGCGATACGTCGAACTGGCCGAGCCGTCGCTGTCGGACCAGGTGCCTGACCTCGAGCGGCTGTTCGCTGCGCTCGACGACCTTGAACTTAAAGTCGAGCTTGCGGTCCTCCAGGATCTCGGACGGACGCTTCGCGCGAGCGACTTCAAGGTCACCGCGGTCGTGGTGGACGACGTGCTCATCGCCGTGGAGCCGGGCGACACCACGTCGAGGATCTTCGCCATCGCCTTCGACCTGGGCACGACCACGGTCGTCGCGACGTTGCTCGACCTGTCGACCGGCATGCCGGTGGCGGTGCAGTCCATGCTCAACAAGCAGCAGCCCTTCGGCGCCGACGTCATCACGCGCATCAGTGCGATCATGATGGACCCCGACGCGCTGACCAAGCTGTCCGGCCTCGCCCACGAGGCGCTCGACGAACTGGCCCAGGCCGTGTGCGTCGAGGGCGGCGTGTCACCGAGCGAGGTGTACGAGGTGGCCATCGCCGGCAACGCCACCATGACGCACATCGCGCTCGGCATCGACCCCGAACCGCTGGGCGTCGCGCCCTTCATCATGTCCACCAAGCTCTTCCCCGAGGTGCTGGCCGAGCAGGTGGGCGTGCGGGTGCACGAGCGGGCCCGGGCGGTGCTCTTCCCGGCGTTCGGCGCGTACGTCGGCGGCGACATCGTGGCCGGACTGCTCGCGTCGGGCATGGACCGCGACTCACGCATGCGCCTGTTCCTCGACATCGGCACCAACTGCGAGGTGGTGCTCGGCAACAGCGACCGGCTGGTGGCGACGGCCGCCCCCGCCGGTCCGGCGTTCGAGGGCGCCGCGATCCGTTGCGGCATGCGCGCCGCGCCCGGGGCCATCGAGGTCGTCAAGATGACGCCCGACCAACTCGAGCTCGGGGTCATCGGCGACGTCGAGGCGCAGGGCTTGTGCGGATCGGGGCTGGTCGACGCGGTGGCGGAACTGGTCGAGTTGAAGCTGCTCGACGCGACGGGCCGCTTCGTCCCCGACGACGACGCGCTGTTCCTGGCGCCCGGCCTCAAGGGCCGGCTCACGATGCTGGGCCAGGAGCGCGTCTTCGTGCTGCACTGGAAGGGCGAGGTGGGCGACGTGGCCGAGTCGATCTACCTCTCCCAACGCGACGTGCGAGAGCTGCAGTTCGCCAAGGCCTCGATCGCCACCGGCTGGCGCATCCTGCTTGAGGAGATCGGGCTCAAGGTCGAGGACCTCCAGCAGGTGCTGCTGGCCGGCTCCTTCGGGAGCTACCTGTCGCCGGCCAGCGCGATCCGCATCGGGTTGGTGCCGAAGTTGCCGGTGCTGAGGGTGGTGAGCGCGGGCAACGTCGCGGGCGAGGGGGCCAAGATGGCGCTGCTCAGCATGCGAGAGCGGGCGGGCGCCATGGCGCTGCTCGACGAGGTCGAGTACGTCGAACTCTCGGACCGGCCCGATTTCAATGACCGTTTCGTCGACCAACTGGCCTTCCCGGAGTAGCCCGTGGGGACGTCCATCATCGCCTGCGGTGCGCTCGGACCATCGATTCGCGAGATCTCGTCGCGCCGAGGGTGGGACGTCGAGATCCATCTGCTGCCGTCGCTGTTGCACAATCGTCCGGCCGGCATCGCCCCGCGCGTCGAGAGGCTGGCCGACGAGCTCCAGGCGCGCGGCGACCGGGTGGTGCTCGCGTACGCCGACTGCGGCACTTACGGCGCGCTCGACGAACTCTGCGCGCGCCGAGGGATGCAGAGGCTCGGGGGACTGCACTGCTACGACGTCTTCGCCGGGGCGTCGGCCATGGAAAGGATCTTCGAACGTGAGCCGGGCACCTACGTCCTCACTGACTTCCTGGTGCGCAGTTTTCGCAGCAGCGTCCTACGCGAGCTCGGTCTCGACGTGCATCCCGAACTGTGGCCGGACTACTTCGCCCACTACAAGAAAGTCGTCTGGCTGGCCCAGGACCCGACGAGCGAGCTTCGAGACGAGGCCCGGTCGGTGGCCGCGATGTTCGACCTCCCGCTCGACGTGGTGTCAGTCGGCACGGGTTCGCTCGAAGTCGAGCTCGAGCAGATGATCGTCGGCTCGACGGCCGCGTCCGATCCGGTCTCGCTTGACGCGCAGGTGACGGGGTGAGTCGCCTCAGCGTCGTTCAACCGCTGCTCCGGCACCCGCGCTACGAGGTGATCCCGAGCGACGCCATCGAGGACGCGGTTGTGTCGTCGGTGCCCCAGGACGTCACCTTGACGGTCACGGCCTCACCCACCAAGGGCCTCGAGGCGACGATCGCCCTGGCGCAGCGTCTTAGTGAGCACGGCTTCACCGTCGTGCCGCACCTCTCGGCTCGCCTGGTCGTCGACGACCAGCACCTGGAAGACGTCGTGGCCCAGCTGCGCGCCAGCGCCATCGACGACGTGTTCGTGCCCGCGGGAGACGCCGATCCTCCGGCGGGCCGCTTCGACAGCGCGCTCTCGCTGCTCATCCGTCTCGACGAGATGGGGCGCCCGTTCTCACGGATGGGGATCACCGGCTATCCCCAGAGCCACCCGAACATCGACGACGACGTGACCGTGCAGGCGATGTGGGACAAGCGCCACTACGCGACCTACATCGTGAGCAACCTCTGCTTCGACCCCTCGGTGGTGCGGCGCTGGGTCAAACGCGTGCGGGCCCGCGGCGTGACGCTGCCGATCTACTTCGGGCTGGCCGGGCCCGTGGAGCGCACGAAGCTGCTCACCATGGCCACCAAGATCGGCGTGGGCGAGTCGGCCCGCTTCCTCTCGGGGCACGCCGAGTGGTTCCTGCGAATGGGCGCGCCCGGCGGCTACAACCCCAGCCGCCTGCTCGCGCGCACCAGCGCCACGCTGCGCGATCCCGCGTCCGACGTCGAGGGGCTGCACGTGTTCACGTTCAACCAGGTGCGCCAGACCGAGCAGTGGCGAAAGGGTCTGCTCGCCACCCTGGCCTGAATCCCCTTACGCCTCGTTCTTGGCGCTCATGTGGAACCCCGGCTGGTGCTTGAGGATCTCGCGTCGCGCGATGGTCATCTTGTGCACCTCGTCGGGACCGTCGGCGATGCGTAGCGTTCGTGTGCCCGCCCACATCTGGGCCAGGGGGTAGTACTGGGTGACGCCGGCGGCGCCGTGGACCTGGATGGCGCGGTCGATGACCTTGAGCGTCATGGTGGGGATGGCCACCTTGATGCCCGAGATCTCCGTGGCCGCCGCCTTGTTGCCGACCGTGTCCATCAGGTAGGCCGTCTTGAGCACGTACTCGCGGGCCATGTCGATCTCGATGCGCGATTCGGCGATCCAGTCCTGGATGAGGCCCTTGTGGGCCAGGCTCGAGCCGAAGGTGCTGCGCTCGAGCGAGCGGATGACCATGAGCTCCAGGGCCCGTTCGGCGACGCCGATGGAGCGCATGCAGTGGTGGATGCGCCCCGGCCCCAAGCGCGCCTGGGACAGCGCGAAGCCGCTGCCCTCGTCGCCCAGCAGGTTGGCCACCGGCACCCGGACGTTGCGGTAGATGACCTCGGGGTGCCCCCCGCGGTCCACGTAGCCGAAGACGTGCGGGTCGAGCCCTAGCTCGACGCCGGGCGTGTCCTTGGGCACCACGATCATCGACTGCTGCAGGTGGCGAGAGGCGTTCGGGTTGGTCTTGCCCATGACGATGAAGACCTTGCACCGCTCGGCGCGGGCCCCGGAACTGAACCACTTTCGCCCGTTGAGCACGTACTCGTCGCCGTCGCGGTCGATGGAGAGCGCGATGTTGGTGGCGTCGGAGGACGCCGAGTCCGGTTCGGTCATGCAGAAGGCACTGCGGATCTCCCCGGCCAGCAGGGGCTCGAGCCAGGTGGCCTTGATCTCGTCGGATCCGTAGAGGCTCAGGATCTCCATGTTGCCGGTGTCGGGCGCGTTGCAGTTGAGCACTTCGGAGGCGAAGGAGACCTTGCCGAGCATCTCGGAGATGGGCGCGTAGTCGAGGTTGGAGAGCGGCGTGCCGGGGTTGCCGGGGCGCAGGTGGGGCAGGAAGAGGTTCCACAGGCCCCGTTCCTGGGCCGCGGCCTTCAGCTTGTCGAGCACCGGCGGATAGCCGTCCTGGCCGACCTCGGCCAGCTGGGCGTAGTAGGTCTCTTCGTGGGGGAGGATGGTCTGTGCCATGAACTGGCGAACCGACTCCTGGACTTTGAGTCCCTGCGAGGTGAATTCGTACGGCATGGGCACCCTCTCTTCGGCGTTGTCGACATCTTCCTACGCCACGAAGACCGCGTGCCAGTCGGCGATACTTTGAAGTGACCTAGACGGCGGAGGCCTGATGACAGAGACGAGCGGCATCGTGACGGTGGCGGCGGTGCAGCTGAGCTCGGGGTCGGACCCGGCCAGCAACGTGGCGACGGCGATCGAACTGATCCGCGAGGCCGCCGGCCGGGGCGCCACCTACGTCCAGGTGCCCGAGTACTTCAACTACCTGGGGCCGGCGAGGAACTTCAGCTCCGTGAGCGAGACGGTCCCCGGCCCGACGACCACCCGGCTGGGCCAGCTGGCCCGCGAACTGAACGTCACCGTCCACGTGGGCAGCCTGCTCGAGACGTCGAGCGACCCCTCCAAGTGCTTCAACACCAGCGTGCTGCTGGGAAGCGACGGCCTGGTCCAGGCGCTTTATCGCAAGGTCCACCTCTTCGACATCGCCGTGCCCGACCAGATCGTCCATCAGGAGTCCGACGACATCGCGGCCGGTCGCGACGTCGTGGTGGCGAGGCTGACGGACTTTCGTCTCGGCCTGTCCATCTGCTTCGACGTCCGCTTCGCCGAGCTCTACCGGATGCTGGCCCTCGGC
The DNA here is from genome assembly GCA_963827115.1 of uncultured Acidimicrobiaceae bacterium. Classification (GTDB taxonomy): domain Bacteria; phylum Actinomycetota; class Acidimicrobiia; order Acidimicrobiales; family RAAP-2; genus RAAP-2. The sequence goes on from CAWGZS010000001.1 coordinate 203,530, forward strand.
GGCGCTGAGGTCTTCTCGATCCCCGCGGCCTTCAACGCCTCGACCGGTCGGGCGCACTGGGAGGTGCTGGTGCGAGCCAGGGCCATAGAGAACCTGGCCTACGTGGTCGCCGCGGCCCAGGTGGGCACGACCGCGGAGGGCATCGCCACGTACGGCCACTCGATGATCGTCGGCCCCTGGGGCGACGTGCTGGCTGAATCGACGTCGACCGGTCCCGACGTGCTGGTGGCGACCATCGACGTCGGCGAGGTGGCCGCTCGACGGTCCCAGATCGGGGTGTTGGAGCTTCGACGACCCGACGTTTACGCGACGCCGGTGGGCGACGGCATTCCCAGCGAGGGCTGACCTCCGCGCCGGCGCGCGACGGCCGGATAGTCCAGCTTTTACGGGGCTTCGAGGTCGAGCACGTAGGAGATCAAGTGCAGCGGTTCGTCCTCGCTGTAGGGAGCGCCGGCGAAGAAAAGGTCGTACTGCTCGGCGCGCACGAAGCCGAGCCGTTCGTACATGGCGCGCGCGACCACCATCGGCTGGGTGGAGTGCAGCCGCAGGCGCGGGCGGCGCTGTCGTCGGGCGTGCTTGATGACCTCGTCGATCAGGGCCCGCCCGGCCCCGAAGCCCTGCTGATCCGGGTCGACGGCCAGGTGGCGGACCCCGGCCGCCCCTTCGTCGTCGAACTCGCTCATCGAGGTGTGCGGGCCCGGCACGTAGGTGACGCCGCCCATCAGGACGTCGTCGTCGTTGACCGCCACCAGGATGTCGCAGTCGCTCAATCGAGCCCGGACGTCGGCGAGCACCAGCTCGTAGTCGCCGAGCGGCAGGTCGCCGGCCAGGCGCCGGTAGGCGCGCACGGTCAGGTGGCCGAGTTCTTCACACTCCTCGGGGCGCACGGGGCGAATCAGCATGGCGGCGAAAGTTACCACGCGTTCAGAGCCGGCGCCGCCGAGGGCTAGCGTCGCCAAGAGGGATGTCGTCGAGGAGGCAGCACCGATGTCAGAGTCACCCGACCCGAACGAGGAGGTCGCCACCACCCGGCGAGCCAGGATCTTCCAACGCGCCGACGAGCACCAGGTGCCGCTGCGCACGATCCTGGTGACCGTGGGGATCGTGGTGGCCGTGTACCTGACGGGCAAGGTGCTGGTGCGCCTGCGCGTCGTCTTGATGCTGATGGTGGTGGGCGCGTTCCTGGCCCTCATCTTGAATCCCGAGGTCGTGTGGCTCCAGCGCTGGAAGATCCGCCGACGCGGGGCCGCCGTCCTGCTGGTGGCGCTGGCGTCGGTGGTGGTGTTCGTCGGGTTGGCGTTCGTCTTCGGGTATCCGCTCATCCACGCCCTGACCAATCTCGCCAATACCCTGCCTTCTTACGTCGAGAAGGCGCAGCGCGGCCACGGCTGGATCGGCCGCGAGATGCGCCACTACCACCTCGAGTCGTGGATCCGGAAGAACTCGTCCAAACTGGTGTCGCTGGCCAAGGGCCTCAGCAAACCAGCCTTGGCCCTAGGCGAGGGCGCGGTAACGGTGATCCTGGCGCTGGTGACCGTGTTCGCCTTCGTCTTCCTGCTGCTCCTGGAGGCTCCCCGGATGCGCTCGACGCTGCTCCTGATGATGGCCCCGGCCCGGGCGGCGCGGATCTCTCGCGTCAGTACCGTCGTGCGCAAGTCCGCCACCGGATACGTCCTGGGCAACGCCCTGACGTCGATCATCGCCGGGGTCGTGGTCCTAGTCACCCTGCTGGCGCTCGGTGTCCCCTTCGCGTTCGTGTGGGCCCTATGGGTCGCGCTGGTCGACTTCTTACCGGTCGTCGGCGCGGCGCTGGCTGGCGTGCCGACGGTGCTCTTCGCCTTCGCCCACTCACCGACCGCCGGAATCGTGACGGCCATCATCTTCATCATCTACACCCAGACGGAGAACCACTTCCTCAATCCGGTCATCATGGCCAAGACGGTCAAGATAAACCCGCTGACCGTGCTCATCGCGGTCCTGATCGGCGCCGAAATCGGGTCCTGGATCGGCGGGCTCTTCGGCGGTTTCATCGGGGTGCTGCTGGCCGTGCCCGTGGCGGCCGCGCTCCAGGTGCTCATCCGCGAACTCTGGACGTCCTCGGCGCCGACCGACGCACCGTAGGTGCGCGCGACGAGATCGAGGCGGCGCTAGGCCTTCAGCGGCACCGACTGCCCGGGATCGATACTGATGGTCTGGGCCATGGATTCATTGCTCTTGAGATGACCGCGCAGGGCGTCGGGCGTGCCCGTGAGGATGGGGAAGGTGCCGTAATGGATGGGCACCACGCGGCTGAGCCCCAGCAATTGCACGGCGTGGGCGGCCTCGCGCGGGCCCATGTTGTAGTAGCCGTCGATGGGCATGAGTCCGATCTCGGGTGCGTAGAGCTCGCGAATGAGCGCCATGTCGCCAAAGACGTTGGTATCCCCGGACACGTAGACCGGTCCTCCCTGGCCGGTGGGCAGGCCGACGATGAAGCCGACCGGGTTCCCGCCGTAGGCGTAGGGCAGGTTGTCGCCGACCGCCACGCCGCAGGAGTGGTCGGCGCTGACCATGGTGAGCGACACGTCGACGACGTGCACCGTGCCGCCCTTGTTCATCTCGACGATGTTGCCCACGCCGATCGAGGCGAAATAAGCCGCCATCTCGGGCACGCAGACGACGGTGGCGCCGGTGGCCTCGGCCAGCGCCGCCACCGAGGCCATGTGGTCGAAATGCCCGTGGGTGACGGCGATGCCGTCGATGTCGCCCAGGGCGCCCAGGGTGATCGGGCTCTTTGGATTGCCCTCGATCCACGGGTCGAACACGATGCGCGTTCCCGTTGACGTGGTGAGCAGCACGGTGGCGTGGCCCAGCCAGGTCAACGATCCGGCTTCACCGACCGATTGGGTGACGACTTCCTCTTCGACTTTGAGTGCGGTCATGTCCACTACCCCCTTTGGCGACCGCGTTCCACAGTCCAGTCGTCGTGGACCGGATTTTAGAACACTCGGCTCATCTGCGCTTATGGGATTGTGGCGCCAGGAACCGCGTTACGTGAGTGTTCCGGGGAGGCGTTAAGCGTGTCTGACGGGCCGCGCGATGCGGCGAGGTCTACGATTCGCCGTCGAGGAGCTTGCGTCGCCGCTGGTATTCGTCTTCGTCGATCTCGCCGCTCGCGAAGCGGCGATCGAGGATCTTGCGGGCTTCGCTGTCGCCGCCGCCATGGTGCTCGTGGTGGGGCCCGTTGGACCATCGGGCGGGGCCGTGCATGTCCCGGCGGTGCGTCGAGGTTACGGCCAGCCACAAGACGGCCATGAAGAGGAAAAAAAGCAGGAGCAGGAAGACGAATCCTAAGTTGCTACCTGGTCCCGGACCGCCAAAACCGCCGAATCGCATGAAGTGCATCTGCCCAACTTTCGATTGTTGTTCCACCCCGATTCTACCTCTCCATCGTTAATTTCTTCTAAGGGGAAACCCTGACGAGATAGGGGCAGCGAGGTTCGACACCCTTGGCGAGGACCAGGGCGCGAAGCCGCTCAGATGGCGAGAGCCCCGAACGAACTACTCCTGATCAAGGATCGAGTCGAGGCCCTTGAAACCCGGTGCCGTGCGTGGCCAGGGGTGGGCCGCCTCGAAGAGCGCGGCGACGTCGAGCAGGCGGCGATCGTGGAAATGGGGTGCCGTGACCTGAAGGCCGAAGGGCAGGCCGGTGGGAAGGGCGCCGAAGGGCAGGCTGAGGGCCGGATGGCCCGTCACGTTCTGCATGGCCGTGGAGTAGACCTCGGGCGGCAGGCCGTGGACCTGCGCGTCGGTGCTCAGGCGTCCGTCGGCCAGCCATCCCGCGCTCGCGACGGTCGGCGTCAGCAGAAGGCCATCATCTCCGAGCAGCTGGTCCATCGTGCGCACGGAGAGGAAGCGTCGACGGCGCGCGCTGAGATAGTCCTCGATCTGGACGTTGAGTCCGGTCGTGAGGAACTCCTGGGTCGCCACGTGGAACTGCTCCATGTGGTCCTTCACCCATTGACGGCCCAGCGACGCGACGTGTTCGGCCGTGGTGACCGTGAACCAGTCGAGATCGGGGTCACCATCGGGGAAGAAGCCTTCGGCGTCGCGCCACTCGACGCCGGTGCCCATGAGGTCCGCGAAGGCCTCGACGCTCTCGTGGAAGGCGACCGACACCGCGTCGGGCAAGGGCCCCAGCGGAGAAGTGCGGTCCGCCGCGACCAGCCGGACCCGGCCGGCCTCGAACCGGACCATGTGGGTCGCCAGGGAGAGCGGGGGAGAGGAAGGGTCGCCCGGGGCGGGGCCGATCATGACGTCGTAGAGCAGTCGCAGGTCATCACTGGCCGTGGCGAAGGGGCCGTCGGTCGAGTAATCGATCCAGTCCGGCGCCGGCCAGCGCCCGACGAGGCCATTGGTCGGCTTAAGGCCCACCAGCCCGCACAGGGAGGCGGGGATGCGGATTGAGCCCCCGCCATCGGTGGCCGTGGCCACGCCGACTAGCCCGGCCACTACTGAGGCGGCCGATCCGCCGCTGGATCCGCCCGGCGAGTACTGCTCGTTCCAGGGATTCCTGGTGATTCCGGTCAATTCGTTGGCCGTGTAGCCCTCGATCGCGAATTCGGGCAGGGTGGACTTGCCCACGACGACGACCCCGGCCTGCAGCAGCCTCTCCGGGACCACCCCGTTGGAGGCGGCTTCGGGGCGCGTCCCGCAAGGCGAGCGAGCCCTTCCTGGTGGGATGGCCCCGCCAATCCTCTAAGTCCTTGATCAGGGCCGGTACGCCGAGCAACGCACCGCCTCGATCGCTCGCCGCGGTCGATCCGCGCGGCCTCCTCGAGGGCCTCGTCGAAGCATCGTTCAGCCAGGACATTGAGGTTTTCAGCGTTCTGGAGGCGCTCGATTGAGATCTGGGTCAGGTGAACCGGCGCTGAGACGCCCCTCCCGCACGGCCTGGGACAGGCGATGGAGAGGACCCGGCGCGAGAGGCATGATGGCTAGTTGATGACGGGCGTGACACCGTCGCTGATCAGGGGTTGGCCCTGCGCCGCCCACGCGATCATGCCGCCCTCGAGGTTGACCGACTCGAAACCGCTCTCCGCCAGGAAGTGGGCGGCCCGCAGGGAGCGGCCTCCACTGCGACAGACACAGACGATGGTCCGGCCTCGGGGCAAATCCTCGAGGTGATCAGGTAGGTCACCAAGCGGGACGTGGATCGCCTGCAACGGAGCGCCCGGCAGCCCATTCGTCATCCTCGCGAACATCGAGCAGGAAGCCGCCCGACGAGAGGATTTCCAGCGCTTCGGTGACGTCGACGTTGCCTACTTCTGCCATGGGGCTCCTAACATTCGAGGTCGGCGAGCGCCATCGTGGACGTCAGTGAATCTACTTCTAAACTCGCGACGTGAGCCCTTCGACGTTGATCTCGAGCATCAGCACCACCCAGCTGCTTCCCACTGCTGGACGGCGACTCGAATCTCTTCCTGCTGGACGTCCGCGAGCCTGATGAAGTGGCCGATTGGCACATTCGAGGGGCCCACAACATTCCTCTCGATCAGCTGGAGAGCCGTCTCGGCGAGGTTCCGACGGATGACCGCATCGTCCTGGTCTGCGCCAAGGGACTGCGGGCCCAGAAAGGCGCGGAGCTCCTGGCGACCCACGACGTGGCCAGTTCGGTCCTCGAGGGGGGCATGAAGTCCTGGACCTCCACCTACGACCAGGTAAAAGGCGTCTTTGGTGGGGCCGAGGTCGTCCAGATTCGACGTCGTGGCAAGGGCTGTCTCTCGTACGTGATCGGGGCCGACGAAAACTGCGTGGTGATTGACCCTTCACTCGATCTGGGCCAGTATCTCGGCGTCGCCCAGGAAAATGGCTGGACGATCACCCACGTGCTCGATACCCACCTGCACGCCGACCACATCAGCGGCGCCCGCGCGTTGGTCGCGGAAACGGGCGCGATATTGATGCTCAGCCCCGACGATCCCTTCACCTTCGACTTCGAGCCGCTCAGCGACGGTCGGGCCATCGAATTGGCTCCCGGGGTTCATCTCAGCGTGTCCTCGGTCAGTGTGCCGGGTCATACCGAGGGCTCCACTATGTACCAGCTCGGCGATTCCGCCATCTTTACCGGCGATACCCTCTTTCTGGAGAGCGTGGGGCGTCCGGACCTGGCCGAGCAGGCCGAGCCGTTCGCCCATTACCTCTACCGCAGTCTGCACGAGCGCGTTATGCCGCTAGATGACGAGATAATGGTGTTTCCGGCCCACTTTGGGGCATCAGTGGTGGTGCATTCCCACGAATTCGTCTCGCGGCGGCTGGGGGAGCTTCGCCAGACCCTCGCCGTCCTCGAATTGGATGAAAAGTGACTTTCGTTGCCTGGGCGATTGCCAATGTGAAGGATCGTCCTCCCAATTATCAGCGCATCGTGCGCATCAACTCCGGTCAAGAGCCAGTAGACGCCGAAGCGGCGGAGATCGAACTTGGTCCGAATCGCTGCGCCATCGCTTAGTTCCAGCGTTAGAGCGACTCGCGGTCAGCTCGAATCTGCCATGTTTGAGCGATTGGCTCAGCGCATATTCAGTCGAAAACCTGTTCGAGGGTGCTGCGACCCTGCTGATCAGTACTTTTGCCGATGTGGCCGTCACGAGCAACGGTTTTCCTACTTATTGGTGTCGGTGGTGCCGATTGCCCGACCGGATCCCACCTTCGTCCGGACTCATTCCTGCATTTCGGGTTAAGTGGACTCGACTACGATTGAGCGTCGTCGTCGATTCGACCACCATCGCGCCGGTCTGGTGATTCATTTGAGAGGATGGTGGTGGCTCAACCGGGAGGCGTTTCGCTCGACGGTCCTTTTCGACGTGACAGCTCGAGCGTCAACTCTGTCGATCGTCACCTCATTCTTCACGCGACGGCATGTCCGCGCGTGTCGTCCGCGCGGTCGCGATCATGTGAGTTGAGCGCAAAATGCAATTCTCATGAACTTCCAATTATCGGAACCCGTGCCACGATAAACCGCAGAGAAGTAGCCCCTTCATGATGTCGCGAAGCCCAGGATGTGACACTCAAGAATGTGGAATGACATTTGCAATTCTGCTTATTACGACTTCGTAACGATTTCTATTGGTGAAATAAGGAGAAAAAATTCAGTAATTGGCGAGCACACTTTTGTCAACCTTCATCAGGGCTTATGTGAAGCCTGTGACATTGCGATGAGAGCGATCTTTACGACGAAAGAAATCGTGTGGGTATTCGCGTTGCCCGTGGCGCTTATCTATACTTGCGCTTAAGGAAACGGCCGTGTCTTGTCACGAGGCCCTACCTTGTGATGAGTTAGGCTGTATCGCATCGTCTGAAAACAGAAGGTTGATTGAGGTCAGCCCTAAGAAATATGGAGTGAATTTAAAAATGAACCACACTAGGGAAGGATTCTTAATGAATACCTCACGACGGATACCACGACAATTGGTCAAGGCTCTCGCAGCCGGTGCCGTGCTCGTAGCAGCTGCGCTGCCACTTGCCATCGCCACCACAGCGGGCGCTGCGTCCGCTTGGACTACCGTGGCGTTTAGCGTCCACGGGGCGACGACGAACACGATCGGTACTGGTGCTTCTGGCACATTTACCATCACGGGTCCCGCTGCTACCTTTGCGGCTGACGGCAGCACCACGACGGTCACTTCGACCGCCCCTGGCCTGACCTTCAGCAGCGTAACCGAGCCTGCTGGCGGCGCTACCGTAACCGGTAGTTTCGCCTCGACATCGGCGACCGTTCCGGGTAATTACACCTTGACCGTGACCGACGACGCTGGCGCAGCGACCTCAACGACGACCGCTACTGGCGTCGTGGTTGAAGGTAACGCCACGATTACTACGGTCTCACCGGCCACGCCTGTTACACAGGCCAATGGCAACATCACCACTCCTACGGTGGTGACGATCACCGGTTCAGGATTCGTGACGGGTGCGACGGTGACGTTCCAGAACACCACTGACGGTACGAGCCTTTCGAGCGCTTCGGCCGCTGGAGGCATCACCTTGGGTGTTGCAGGTGCGAACCAGGGAACGTCGACATTCGTCAGCGCAACCTCATTGACCGCCACTGTTAGCCCGACCAACTCGATTACTGGCGCCACGGAAGCTGCTGGCACGTACAACGTGACCGTAGTGAACCCTGACGGCGGTACGACCGTTGACGCGGGTGCCCTTACGGTCATTCCTTACGGCATCACCAGCGTGACGCCTTCGGCGATCGTTGGAGTGGCTACTTTGACGAACACCGTCGTGACCATTGCTGGTGCCGGCTTTGAGCCCGGTGCGACCGTCTCATTGACAGGATGTGGAGAGGCCGACGGTGTCACGCCGCTCGCCATCTCCTCGGTCGTGAGCGCAACCTCCATTACGGCCACGGTGCCGGAAACTGGTACGCCTCCTGAGCTCTGTGGTTTGACCATTTCCAATCCGACGATTGCTGCCGGTGGCAATAACGCTACCTACAGCCTGCCTGGCGCGCTTGGAATCAGCGAGGCCAGCACGGTCGCGCCAACCATTACCGCGACCAACGCGACTTCCGCCACGGCACTTGTGCCTGGCGCTGCTGCGACGACCGTCACCTTGACGGGTACTGGTTTTAGCCAGTACTCATCCGCTGCCGCGTTCGTTGGAACCGGCGTAGTTGGCGGTGGCGTTACGCTGAACAACCCGGTGGGCAACACTGGAACCTCCATTACGTTCAACGTGTTGGCGGTCACCGGTGCTACGGCTGGTCCGTTCAACGTGGTTGTCTCGAACACCGCTGCCGCTAGCAATGCCTTCCCGGCTGCCGTCTTCGTGGCTGGTCCGACCATTACTTCACAGACACCCGTTGGTCTCGCCGTTGGCGCGCCTGTCGGCACCGTCGTGACGTTGACTGGTACGGGCTTCACGTCGACTGACACCGGAGTGGTCACTGACAACGGTGGCGTTCTCCAAGGCATCTTCACGTACGTAAGTGCGACGACGATTAACTTGGTGATCACAGTCTCGCCGACCGCCGCTGACCAGACGGGCCCGCCATCGCTGGTGGTCTCACAACAGCCAGGTCCTTCAGTTTCCTCGCCGTCCTTCACCATGAAGATTGATGCCGCTCCTGTGGTCATCGGTAGCCTCACCTACGCGGCTGGTACAGACGTGGGCGTGGGCGCTGTTGCTCAGACGGTCACAATCAACGGAACTGGCTTCGCAGCCGGTGCGACGGTTGGCACCTTCATCAACGGCAACTCTGTCGCTGACCCGAATGTCACCGCTACCGTCACCAGCATCAACCTGGCCGGTACGCAGATCAAGGCGACGATTTCCATCAAGGCGCCTGACACGAACATTGCGGATGGCTACAGCGTCACGAACACTGACGGTGGAGTCGCCAAGGTACCTGCGGGTCTCTCGGCCCTCATCATCGGTGCTGGTCCGACCATCACGTCCGTATCGCCTGCAACGGGTGCGGCAAGTGCAACGACGGCCTTCACCATCACTGGTACGGGCTTCCAGACGGGTGCCTCTGTTGCGGCCTCTTCGGATGGAACCTGTGGAAGTGCCACAGTTGTGAGCGCGACCTCGATCACCGTGTCCTGCACCTTGGGTGCTGCCACGGCAACGCCGGTCACGCTTGCCGTGACCAACGTTGACGGCGGTTCTGCCTCGTCAACCGCGGTGTTGGTTGCTACTGCTCCTGTTGTGACGTTCCACGTTGGTGCTACGCACGGTACCGCTGTTGTCGGCAAGACGGTCACCTTGACCATCTCCGGTACCGGCTTCTCTGGCCAGCCCAAGATCACCAGCAGCGCTGCAGGCGTCAAGGCGGTTGTTTCGCACGACACCGGCAAACTGCTGACGGTTAAGGTCACGGTTGCCGCGACTGGTAAGGCTGGTGAGCACACGTTCACTGTCCGCCTTTCCAATGGCAGCTCGGGCCGTACGAATTACGCCACCAAGGGTTAATTCGTAGTACTACAGAAGTTCTAAGAAGGCCCCCTCGAAAGAGGGGGCCTTCTACTTTTCTCTTTTGGAATTATGTTTGTGAATTCTCTAACAATCAATCGAAATACCAACGTTTCGGCGTTGTTGATTCGTTATCGTGAAAGTGTTGATTTTCTAAGGCATCTCACAGGGACTTATCGCCTAAAAGTCCGATTCCCACGGTTAACCTTTAGTTAAGGCATTGATTGATGTCTCAGGGAAAATAATTAATTGAGAGTGGGATCACCATGCACGTAATTAAGAATCGCGGAGGTGGCCGATCGCTGCGCTCCACGCTCAAGAAGGTCGTCTCGGTAGGGGCCGGATCGGTACTGCTGGCGAGCGGAGTCCTGCTCGCTACCGCGCTGCCGGCCTCAGCGGCAACCGCCGCCACTCAAGTGGCCTTTACTACGGCTCCTCCGTCGGCGGTAACTGTCGGCGTCACCATAACCACCTTCCGCGTAACCATCGAAGGCAGCGATGGCAATGTGGCTAACAACGATGCTACGGACACGGTTGGAATTACTGCTTCAGGAGGGTGCACACTCGGAGGAACGCAAAGCGTGGCTGCGGTAGCTAACGTGGCGACCTTCAGCGCGATGACGATTACCTCAACGGGTGGATGCACGCTTACGGCGACCGATACGACGAATACGTTGACCACCGCGAACAGCGGCACCATCACGTCCTACGTTTCCACCGCCACCAAAGTCGGTTTCACGGTTGCCCCTCCGGTGACCGCTACCTCCGGCGTGGTCCTGACGTCCTTTGCGGCGTCGGTCGAAGACGGAGCTGGCGCGGTTGCGACCAATGACCTGACGGACACCATCACCATTACGTCATCGTGCACCCTGGGCGGCACCGTTTCGGCGGCGGCTGCTTCTGGCACCGCGACGTTCGCCGCGGTCATAATCCAGGCGGGAAGTGCCTGCACATTGACTGCCACGGACGTGACGAACAGTCTCACTCCGGCGGTCAGTGCAGCCATTGCTCTGAGCGGCGGCGCTCCGACCAAGGTCGCCTTCACAACGCAGCCACCGGCGACAGTTGTGCAATCCGCCGTGATCACACCCTTCAAGGTTTCCGTTGAAGACACCTACGGCAACGTGGACCTGACCGGTACCGGCTCAACCGACACGATCACGCTCACCCCGTCGGCAGGTTGCACCGTCGGCGGCACCACCACTGCGGTAGCGGCTGCTGGAGTGGCCACTTTCGCGGCGCTCACCATCACCTCGACGGGCTCATGCGGCCTTACCGCCACCGACTCCTCGAGAGTCGTGACGACGGCACTCAGTACCGCGGTTGACAGCCAGGGCCCCCAGGCCGCTCTCACGGTTTCGTCGATCAATGGCTACTTGGGTGTACCGCTTAACCTCACCACCGCTGGTGGTTCCGGCACAGGTGCGGACACCTTTGTCGCCACGGTCGGCACGGCCGGCGGTTGCGTAGTCACTGGTAGCACCCTTTCGGTCACCAGCATCGGCACGTGCATCGTCACCGCGACGAAGGCGGCCTCGCTGACCAACCTGGCGGCAACGTCGGTGGCCACGACCGTAACCTTCGTCGTTCCCGGTCCGATGCCCACGAGGGTTATCGGCTTCGTCACCGCAGGCGTGACCAAGACCATCAGCATCGCCGGTTCGTTCTTCACGGGTCGTCCCAAGATCACGAGTCACGCCGGCACAACCGCCCTCGTGACCAAGGACACGGGCAAGCTGCTGACGGTGAAGGTGACCGTCAAGGCTGGCTCGCGAAACGGTACCTACACGTTCACGATCACCAACTCGAAGGGCCTTTCGGGCAAGGTCAAGTACGTACAGCGTGCGTAAGTAGCTTCAAACAGTTTTGAAGAAGGCCCCCTCGAAAGAGGGGGCCTTCTTCATGTCCCCGAAGTTCTACCCCTAAGGGCGAAGCGACCAGGTCGTGCCGTCGGGAGTGTCCTGCACGTCGATCCCGGATTTGAGGAGCGCATCCCTTAGCTCGTCTGCCAGGTCATACTGCCCTTTCGCGCGGGCGCTGACGCGCGCCGCCAGGACGCCGTCGATCAGGTCCGTGGGATCGATGAAGCCGGATCCGCCGGTGGCGGAGAGCTGCACGAGCTGCGCCAGGGCCTCGAGGGCGTCCGGCCCACCGTCGAGTATGCGCTGGGCCAGATCGTTCGGACCCGCAGCCGCCGAATGGGCCTCACGAGGCGGCGTCGGGGTCGGCGCGGCGCTTACGCTTCGGAGCTCGCTGAGCGGTATGACGGAACCGTTCTCGAGGACTCGCACGGTGCCGCCTAGCCGCCAATAGCCGTGGGACTTGCCCAGCACCTGGAGCGAGTCGTCTTCCAGGTTCAGGACGAGGGCGGTGTGCTCGTCGACGCCGAGGGTCGCCACTCCTTCGGGAAGCTCTCCCTCCATGAGGGCCAACCGGCGCTCGCCGAGATAGCAACGACTGGTGTCGTAGTCGCGTCCCTCCTGGTTGTCGTAGTGGGGGATGACCACGCAGGTGAGACCGAAGGTCGCCATGATGTTGAGGCCGTCCAGCCAATACGGCGCGGTCCCCACCTTGTAAATCTCGTAGATCGGCGGGCAGAAGGCCCCGGTGGTCGCGGTGGCCGCGGAGGAGAAGCACAGGGTGCCGCCCTCTAAGAGGACGTGCTCCAGGTCGTCCCTTAGGGCGAGTGGCTGCCACTGGGCCATGGCGTAACTGGGGCTCCCGGGGCCCGCGAAGACGTAGGAGGCCGCACGGACCTGCTGCTTGAAGATCGTGCGCTCCAACTCGCTCGAACGCTCGTAGGAGGTGAAGTGCAGGGGCGTGAAGGCAACGTGCAGCGACGTCTCGAAGTAGTCCAGGAGCTTCTCGGTCATCTGGGGCACGTTCTCCTGGAAGCCGTAGGCCGTATCGAGGTTGACCGCCCGGACGTCCCCGAGGCGTTTCAACAGTTGACGATGGACCTTGGTCATCCCCGGCGCCGTCTCGCCCGAGCCCAGTAGTGCGAGGACGCCCTTAGACATGTCCCGCATCGTATCGCTCATGACGGAATCAGGCGCCGTGTCAGTCGCTAAATTGGGGTCATGAGTGGAATGGTGTTCCAGGTCCGTGAGCGAGCCCGAGGCAACGTGACGACGCCCATGATGCTCTGGGCGTCGGTGATGGCCGTCGTCATCTTCCTGCGCGAGGCGCAATGGGGATCGGGCACCAGCGACGTCTGGGCGGGCGTGATTGCGACGGTGCTGTTAGGCGTCTACCTAGGATGGCGGCGCCGTGGTGCCGCGGTCTTCATCGCGCCCATGGTCAGCTGGCTCTTCGCCTGGCTGCCGCTTTGGGTCGCCGCCATGATCCACAACGGCTTCTTCAAAGGTTTCTTTGTCGGACTGTTCCTCATCACGGTCGGGTGGATCGGGATCGGGCTGCTCGAGTTCTTCGGGCTTGGGGCGGTCACCTTCCTGGTGCGGATTTTCCGGGGACCGTCGAACTCCAGCGGTCCTGACGTGATCATCTTTGGACCGGACGGCCACTCGGTCTAACTGCAAAGGCTCGGTGTTTCGGGCCTCTGACCTCACTTCCGGTCTACAGACCGGAATACTCCCCGGGGGCGTCGAAGGGCAGTGACTCGGGCGTGACGCCGGTGGCGACGTGCGCGGTCGTGCGCAGCGGGATCTCCTTGATGAACCAGGCCAACGCGAAGGCCACGACGGCGAAGGGCACGGCAACGACGAAGACGGTCTGCAACGAGTGGCTGAAGGCGTCGATTACCTGAACTCGCTGGGCCAAGGGAAGGTGACTGATCTCGGCCGGGTTGGCCGTGATGGTGCCGCCGCTCAGCAGTTTTAGTTCGGCCGGCGAGGCGTGCAGGCGCATCTTGGCTAGCAACTGCGCGTTGAAGACGGCACCCAGTACGGCGACGCCGAAGGCGCCACCGATGGTGCGAAAGAACGTGGCCGTGGCGGTGGCGGTGCCCAGCTGGGAATACGGCACCGAGTTCTGCACCGCGACCACCAGGACCTGCATGACGAGCCCGAGCCCTAGCCCCACGATGACCATGTCGATGGCCACGATGCCAAACGACGTCGTGGGCCCGAGATCGGCCAGGAAGGCCAATCCGACGGCCAACACGGCCGAACCCGCGATGGGGAAGGCCTTGTAGCGGCCGGTACGCGTGACCAGTTGCCCGCTCAGAATGAAGGTGACCAGCATGCCGCCGACCAGGGGCAGCAGTTCCAGGCCCGACTTGGTGGGCGAGGCGCCGTGCACTATCTGCAGGTAGAGCGGCAGGTAGACAATGGCGCCGAACATGGTGAAACCGATGACGAAGCCGACGGCGGACGCCGCGGAGAAGGTCCGGTTGCGAAAGAGCACGAGCGGGATTATCGGCTCGGAGGCCCGAAGTTCGACCAGGCAGAAGATGACCAGCAAGGCCGCGCCGCCGATGCCGAGGGAGAGGATCATCGTCGAGCCCCAGGCGTAGGTCGTGCCGCCCCAAGTGGTGAGCAGTATCAGGGCGACCACGCCGGCCGAGAGGAACGTCGTGCCCCACCAGTCGATCTTGTGGGAGACCTTGTTGGTCGGCACGTGCAGCACGATGGCGATGGCGATCATGGCCACGATGCCGATCGGCACGTTGATGTAGAAGATCCAGCGCCAGGAGGCGTGCTGGGTGAACCATCCGCCGGCGAGGGGCCCGAGCACGCTCGAAAGGCCGAAGACAGCGCCGAAATAGCCCATGTAGCGGCCCCGTTGACGCGGCGGGATGACGTCGCCGATGATGGCCTGGGACCCGACCATGAGCCCGCCGGCACCGACGCCCTGGATGGCTCGACAGGCGATGAGTTCGACCATGCTGTGCGACAGCCCGGACATCATCGATCCGATCAAGAAGATGATGATCGAGAGCTGGAAGAAGTTCTTGCGACCGTAGAGGTCGCCGAACTTGCCCCAGAGCGGTAGGGAGATCGTCGAGGCGATGAGGTAGGCCGTGACGACCCAGGAGAGGTGGTTGAGGCCCTTCAAGTCGCCCGCAATGGTCGGCAGGGCGGTCGCGACGATGGTCTGGTCGAGCGCGGCGAGGAACATGCCCAGCATCAGCGCGAAGAGGATCACCAGGATCCGGCGGTGCTCCTCTTGGGAGAACTCGTGGTCCTCGGGCGCGGCGAGGGTGGTCAGCTCATCAGTCACGGTTGGTCTCCATTTCAAGGCGTACGGTCTGGGAAAATCGTTCGAGCATCGAGGCGAACGTCGTCAATTCCTTCTCACTCCAGGGTTCGAAGAGGCGGGCCAAGAATTCGCGATGAGCCACTAGCACCCGTTCCAGGGTGTCGCTCCCTTCTTGAGTCAGCTGTATGCGGGTCGCTCGCCCGTCCTCGGCGTCGGCCTCGCGCGTCACGAAGCCCAGCCGTTCGAGCTGCTGGACCTTTCTGGTCACGGTCGGCGGGTCCACACCGAGCAGGTCGGCGAGGTCGGTGACGCGCAGTGGCGAGTCGCCGTGGCGCTGGAGCTTGAAGAGCAGGGCGATCCCGGCCTTGTCGAGCCTCACGCCCGCGGCCTGCAGCAGTTGCTCGTGCGCCCGTACCTGGTTCATGGATTGGCTCATGAGCTGCAGACTCTCTTGGATCTGGACGATCGCGGCGTCCGAGGACGTGTCAGCGCGTTCGTCTTTCGACCAAGTAGTTGCTTTCGGCATGCAACTATATTAGGGGCTGGTTACCCCGTCGTGACCCAAATTCTGGACAATGTCGTCGTGTGGAGAGCCCGGACTCCGGACACGGGCTGGCGTCTGACCGTTAAGTTTGAGGTACGCCACGCGGTGGTCGTGGCGAGCGACAGGCAAGAGCAACCTAGGGTGCCGACATCCGTCGTTCCGATCAGACCGGAACCGAAATCGTAGAGAGAAAGCAGATACCAATGAAAGAATCCCTGAAGGCGCTGCACGCGTCCGTGGCTCACCTGAGTGACGTGATCGAAAAACTCGATCCCGAGGACTACACCAAGCAGGCCTACCCGGCGAAGTGGACGATCGCCGACACGATGTCGCACGTCGGATCGGGCGCGGTCATCATGAGCCAGAACTTCGACAACGTGGTGGCCGGCAATGAAGCCGACCCCAACTTCAACCAGTCGGTGTGGGATGAATGGAACGCGAAGGAGCCCTCCGTGCAGGTCGCCGACGCCCTGGTCGCCGACGGCGCGTTGCTCGACCGCCTGCAGATGCTCGACGGAGAAGGTCGCGATGCGTTCGAGTTCTCGATGGGTCCGATGAAGTTGGATTTCAACGGCTTCGTGGGGCTACGGCTCCAGGAGCAGGTGCTGCACACGTGGGACATCGAAGTGACGACGAACGCCACGGCGACGCTTCCCGATGACGCCGCCGCGGTAGCGTTGGACAACCTCGCAATCTTCGTGGGATTCTCGGGCAAGGCGTCTGGTGAGGTGAAGGACGTGCATATCAAGACCGTCGACCCGGAACGGGCCTTCGTGCTGAGATTCGCCGAGACGTCGCTGTCGCTGGCGCCCAACGAGCATGGTGGCAACGTCGACCTCGAACTTCCCGCGGAGTCGTTCGTGCGTCTCGTGAGCGGCCGGCTCGATCCCCAGCACACGCCGCACGGACTGAGCAACCCGCTGCTCGACGAGTTGCGTCAGGCCTTCCCCGGCTACTGATCGATTCCCCGCTCGACGCCTTTACCGGTCGTTGTAGAAGACGACATCCTCTACGCCGTGACGACCGGCGCCAGTGCGCGCCACTCATCAAGCGGCGACGTGGTGGGCTGTTCGCCGAGCACCTGAAGACAGACGTGGTCGGCGCCGGCCTGTCGGTGTTCGTCGATGCGCGCGAGGATCGTCGCCTCGTCGCCGTGCACGACCATGGCCTCACAGAGTCGGACCGACCCTCCGCGCACCACGTCCTCGTCGGAGAAACCCAAACGTCGCCAGCTGTTCTTGTAGTTCTCGAGTCCCGTGTAGAACTCGAGATACTGGTGCGCGCGTCGCAGGTACTCCTCGCGGTCCTGTCCGAGCACGACCGCCTGTTCGACGCCGATGAACTTCTCGCCGACCGCGGCGCGCGCGAGCGCGGTGTGCTCGGGCGTCACCAGGTAGGGGTGCACGCCGTCAGCCATCTCGCTGGCCAGTTCGAGCATCCGGGGCCCGAGGGCGGCCAGCACGCGGGCGTTGCGCTGCTCGGTTTCGAAGGCGTGCATGGGTGCCTCATCCATGGCGGTCAGGTACTCGCGCATCGCGGTGAGCGGCGTCACGTAGGCGTGCCCGCGCAGCCGCTCGACGAGGGGGCGGTGACTTACGCCGAGCCCCAGTATGAAGCGATCGTCGAAGGCGGCTCCTAGGGTCTTGGCGGCGTTGGATGCGTTCACCGCGTCACGAGCCCATATGTTGGCGATGCCGGTCGCAATCTTGAGCGTCGAGGTGGCCGAGAGCGCGAGGCTCGCGTTGGTGAAGGCTTCGCGCCCCCACGCCTCGGGCAGCCAGAGTGCGCCGTAACCGAGCGATTCGATCTCGCGTGTCGCGTCCGCGCTGGCGCTCGGGCTGAGCCAGTCGAGCGTCATGGTCCACACACCCACCGTGCCGCGAAGTTCTTCGAGTGGGCGCGGCCAGGTGGACATCAGGAACAGGTTAAGGAAGTTTTGCCCGCGTCGCGTCATTACGACCACAATGGACCCATGGCCTATTTCGTACTGGTGCTGTCGGCGTGGCTGCTGTTCAGCGCGTCCACCGCCCTGCGACCAGGCCGAAAGGGCATCTTCGCGGCGCTGGCCTACCCGGTGGGCTGGGCGGCCGGCGAGCTCGCGGCGCAGGCCATCGTCATCGAGGCACTGGCGCTGGGCCTGCTGTGGTGGTGGGGGTGGCCGCGCACGCACGCCCTAGGCCTGGTCATCCTGGTCCTGGCCGCGCTGGTGGTGCTCGAGAACCTGACCCTGGTGCTCATCTCCTTCTACTCGCGCACCATCGTGCGTCGGGCCATGGCGACCAACCCACGTCGGCCGCTCGAGATACCCCGTCCTCACGACGACTACTTCGGCAAGTGGTGGAGGACCGCCCTGCAGATCCCCTTGCACCCCCGCCACATGCAGATCATCCGCAACGTCGTCTACGGGCCAGAGAAGCGCAACCGATTGGACGTGTGGCGCCTGTCGACGACGCCCTCGAACGCGCCCGTCGTCTTTTACATCCACGGCGGCGCGTGGACCTTCGGCGACAAGCGCGAACAGGGACGACCGATGCTGCACGAGTTCGTGGAGCGGGGCTGGATCGCGGTCGTGTGCAACTACCGACTGGCGCCCCGCTTCCCTTGGCCCGCGCAGATGCAGGACGTCACGCGCACACTCGGTTGGATCAAGAGGAACATCGCCAGCTACGGCGGCGACCCCGACCGGGTCGTCGTCTCGGGCGGCTCCGCGGGCGGGCACCTGGCGTCGCTGCTCGCGCTCTCGGCCCACGACGCCACCTGGCGACCGACCGACATGGACAGCGTCACCGATTGGTCAGTGCGCGGCTGCATGTCCTTCTACGGGGTGCTCGAAATGACGGGCGACGAGCAGCACTGGCACGGGCTCGGCCGAGGCCTCTTGATACTCCTCGAAGGACGTGTCGTGCAGCAGTCGTTCCTCGAGCACGAGGACATCTATCGCGCCATGTCGCCGATGGAGAAGATCGACGTCGACTCGCCACCCTTCCTCGTGGTCCAGGGCAGCAACGACACGCTGGTCGACGTGAACGTCGCGCGGGATTTCGTGGCGAGGTTCCAATCGTCGGCCCTCTCGCCGATCTACTACGTGGAGCTGCCCTTCACCCAGCACGCCTTCGACGTGACGGCCAGTCCGCGCACGTCGGCCACGACGCGCGCGGCGGTGGCCTTCGCGACGTCGGTGACCTCGCCGCGACCTTCGCTCACGACGTCGCTGGTCGACGGGTACCAGTCGCCGCCGACGCAACTGCTGGTCGAGGTGTCGAACGACGAATGGGTCGACGCGATCGACGCGGCGATCGACCTGGGACCCTTCGCCGTCGTGACGGGGGACAATCCCTTCTCGCAGCCCTTGGACGCAGAGAGCAACGCGACGCGCCGTCGCGAGCTGCTGGCCCTGGTGCAGCATCATGAGTTGGCCGTGCGCGCGACGATCGCGCGCGACCCTTCGGGGCGGTGGCCCGACGAGCATGGGGTGGCGCTGCTGGGTCAGAGCCCGGGCTTCGTGCGGGCCTTGGCCAAGACCTTCGAGCAGTTCGCCTTCTACGACGTGACCGAGGAATCGGTCTCGGTGAAGAGCTGCCTCGACGGGGAGGCGCTGGTCTAGGGCTGGACCAGCGTGGTCGTGACGAGCACGTCGCTCGCTTCGACGAACTTGAGATCGAGCACTCCGCCACTCTTGGCCAGGTCGTCGTGGGCCGCGCGAACGGCATCGATGAACTCGCTCGGACCGTGGACGAGACACGACGCCACCTCGGCGCGTTGGGAGACCTTGGCCGTGCTCTTCTCGCGCCGGATGGCTTCTAAGACCTCGCAGACCGGCGTGTAGACCCAACCGGGCTGGAGCTCGCTCGGCGCCAGTCCCAACTCGCTGACGGCGGGCCAGGGAGCGCGGTGCACCGAGTCGACGTGCGACCAGCGCCACACCTCCTCGGTCACGAAGGGCAGGAAGGGGGCGAGCAGACGTTGCAGCACCGCCAGGGCGATCGACAGCGTGGCGCGCGCCGATTGGGTGGCGCCCTCGTCGCCGTCGCCGTAGGCACGGATCTTCACCAGCTCGACGTAGTTGTCGCAGAACGACCAGAAGAACGACTCGGTTCGTTCCAGGGCCCGGGCGTAGTCGTAGTGGTCGAACGCCGCCGTGGTCTCGATGATCAACTGCTGGAGCAGGTTCAACAGGTCGAGGTCGAGCGGCTCGCTGACGTCTGGGGGTCCCGAGGGTTCGGTCCCCTCCAGGCGACCCAGCACGAACTTTGACGCGTTGAGGACCTTGATGGCCAGGCGCCGGCCGATCTTCATCTGTCCCTCGTCGATGGCGGTGTCGGCGCCCGGTCGCCCGCAGGCCGCCCAGTAGCGCACGGAGTCCGCGCCGTGCTGTTCCAGCAACGGCATGGGCGTGACGACGTTGCCGACGGACTTTGACATCTTCTTGCGCTCGGGGTCGAGGACCCAACCCGAGATCAGGGCGTGGTGAAAGGGCAGCTCGTTGAACTCGAGGTGGCTGCGCACGACCGTCGAGAAGAGCCAGGTGCGGATGATCTCGTGGGCCTGGGGTCGAAGGTCCATGGGGAACACCTGGTCGAAGAGGTCGGTGCCCCAGCGGCCCGCGATCTGGGGGGACAGCGAGCTGGTGGCCCAGGTGTCCATGACGTCGGGGTCGCCCACGAAGCCGTGGGGCTGGTTGCGCTGGTCCTCGCTGAATCCCTTAGGGGTGTCGCTCGAGGGATCAACGGGGAGTTCGTTGATCTCCGGGATGATCGGCCCGTCGAAGTCGATCTCGCCGTGCTCGTCGGTCGGGTACCAGACGGGGAAGGGAACGCCGAAGAACCGCTGACGCGAGATGTTCCAGTCGACGTTGAGCCCTTCGACCCAGGAGCGGTAGCGGTGGCGCATGTAGTCCGGGTGCCACTGGAGTTGCTCGCCACGCGCCAGCAGCTCCTCGCGGCGGCTCAAGGTCGACACGAACCACTGGCGAGACGTGACGATCTCGAGCGGCCGTTCGCCCTTCTCGTAGAACTTGACGGGGTGGGTGATGGGGCGAAGCTCGCCGATCAGGGCGTCGCTCTCGCGCAGCGCCTCGACGACGACGGCGCGGACCTGGTTGACGGTCTTGCCTTCGATCTGTCCGTAGAGCGCCCGGGCCGCCTCGAGGTCGCGGGTGGGCCAGTCCTCGGCGCCGAAGTCGGCCGGCAGGAATCGTCCGTCGCGCCCGATGAGGGCGCGCGTGGGCAGGTTCAGCTCGCGCCACCAGATGATGTCGGTGACGTCACCGAAGGTGCAGATCATGGCGACGCCGG
This sequence comes from uncultured Acidimicrobiaceae bacterium, assembly GCA_963827115.1. Taxonomy (GTDB): domain Bacteria; phylum Actinomycetota; class Acidimicrobiia; order Acidimicrobiales; family RAAP-2; genus RAAP-2. The sequence goes on from CAWGZS010000001.1 coordinate 224,482, forward strand.
TGCCCTTCTCGGGGTCCGCCAACTCGTGGGCGAGGATGGGGACCTCGACCCCGAAGAGCGGGGTGAGCACGGTCGAACCGAAGAGCGCCTGGTAGCGCTCGTCCTTGGGGTGCGCGACCAGGGCCACGCAGCTGGCCAGCATCTCCGGGCGCGTCGTCTCGATCTCGATGGTGCCGCCGTCCACTTTCGTGAAGGCCACACGGTGGTAGTTGCCGGGGCGCTCGCGGTCCTCCATCTCGGCCTGGGAGACGGCGGTGCGAAAGTCGATGTCCCAGAGGGTGGGCGCCTCGCTCGAGTAGACCTCGCCTCGGCCCAACATCTCTAAGAACCCGCGCTGGGAGATCGCCTGGGTGGAGGAGGAGATGGTCGAGTACTCCAGGCTCCAGTCGATGCTCAGGCCCAGGTAGCGCCAGATGGTCTTGAAGACCTCCTCGTCGATCTTGGTGAGGAAGTGGCACAGCTCGACGAAGTTCTTGCGCGAGATGTTGAGCTTCTTCTCCGGCGCCTTCTCCGGCGGCGTGAAGCTGGCGTCGTAGGCCAGCGAGGGGTCGCAGCGCACCCCGAAGTAGTTCTCCACGCGACGCTCGGTCGGCAGGCCGTTGTCGTCCCAGCCCATCGGGTAGAAGACGTTCTTGCCGCGCATGCGCCAGTACCGGGCCATGAGGTCGGCCTGGGTGAAGCTGAAGACGTGCCCGATGTGCAAGAGCCCCGAGACGGTGGGCGGCGGGGTGTCGATCGAGTAGACGTCCGCGCGCGTCGTCTGGCGATCGAAGCGGTAGGTCGATTCCTTTTCCCACACGGCGATCCAGCGCTCCTCGATCCCGTCGACGGTCGGCTTTTCGGGGACGTTCTGACGGATGGGGTCGAGAGGATCGGGCACAGTTGTCCTAGTTTAGAAGCATGATCCGGCTCTTTGATTCCGTCCACGGCGAGGTCCGTGAGCTGACGCTGCGCGACCCCGGTCAGGTGTCGATGTACGTCTGCGGGCCGACGGTCTACGACCTGCCCCACCTCGGCCACGGCCGCTACACGCTGATCTGGGACGTGGCGCGGCGCTGGTTCACTTTCCAGGGCCTTGATGTGCGCTACGTCTCGAACATCACCGACATCGACGACAACATCATCGAGCGCGCGGTGCGCGACGACATGACCGAGGTCGACGTGGCCCAGGTTTACGAGGACCACTGGTGGGACGCCATGGGCGCGCTCGGGGTGGCCTATCCCACCGACGTGCCCCACGCCACGCAGTACGTGCCCGAGATGATCGAGCTCATCGAGACGCTGCTGGCCAGCGACGTGGCGTACAGCACGAGCGATGGCGTCTACTTCGACGTGTCGCGGGTGGCCGACTACGGGCTCCTGGCCGGCCAGCCGCTCGACTCGCTGCGAGCCGGGGCCCGCGTCGAGGCCAACGACGAGAAGCGCTCGCCGCTCGACTTCGCGCTGTGGAAGAACGCCAAACCCGGCGAGCCGTCCTGGCCGGCCCCGTTCGGCCCGGGCCGCCCGGGCTGGCATACCGAGTGCGTGGTGATGTCGCTCGGGCTGCTCGGCGAGGGCTTCGACCTGCACACCGGGGGCTTCGACCTGCGTTTTCCCCACCACGAGAACGAGCGGGCCCAGGCGGTGGCGGCCGGACGGGTCTTCGCCCAGCACTGGGGCCACAGCGGCTGGGTCATGGTGGGCACGGAGAAGATGTCCAAGTCCCTCAACAACTTCACGTCCCTGACCGACATGCTGGAGAAGAACGACGCCCGGGCCTACCGGCTGCTGGTCCTGCGCTCGCACTACCGCTCGCCGATCGAGGTCACCCCGGCCACGATCGCCGACGCGCAGCGGGCCCTGGTTCGCCTCGATGCCTTGGCCCGGCGCTTCGACCTGCCCGCGCTGGCGGGGTCCCGGCTCGAAGTGAGCCGGGACTTCACCTTCGCCGACGCGGGTTGGGATCTTGCAGCCACGGTGTCGGCCTTGCTCGACGAGGACCTCGACACGCCCAATGCCGTGGCGCGACTGTTCGAGGCCGCGACGGCCGCTAACGCCCTCGCTGACGAGGGGAGAGACGTGGAGGCCCGGGACCTGGCCCAGGCGGTCAACGCCCTCTTCGGGGCCCTGGGACTAGCCCTGCTGAGCGAGGCCGCCGCCGTCGACGAGGCCAGCGAGGCGCTGGTCGCTGAGCGCGACGAGGCCCGAATCCAGAAGAACTGGGCGGAAGCCGACCGATTGAGGGATGAATTGGTGTCCCTGGGCTGGACGGTCGAGGATTCCAGCAGCGGAACCCTGATAAGACGCCCATAATTACATTTGGTGAATGTTGATTGACCAAGTAATGTGTTCGTTGAGGTTGCCGTTGTGGTTCCCTCCGGATGTGACGCAAGTTGATCCAAAGAAACAAGGAGGCCCACAGTGGCTGTAGGAACCGTTAAGTGGTTCAACGACGAGAAGGGTTGGGGATTCATCGCAGTTGATGGCCAGCCGGACGTCTTTGTTCACTACTCGGAGATTCAAGGTGATGGTCGCAAGACCCTCGTAGAAGGTCAGACCGTTGAGTTTGACATTGAGCCAGGCGACCGCGGTCCTTTGGCCAAGCGCGTGATCTTGAACTAACCAACCGAATTGATGTACGCAACCGCCGCCTTCGGGCGGCGGTTGTTTTTTTGCCCGCGGGATTGGCCTAATCTCTTGCTTGGTTACTTGTGAGTAACTTCGTGAGTACCCGACTAAGAACGTCGACAATAAAAGGTGGCCCCGTGACCGACTTCTCCATGGACCTCAACGACGACCAGAAGACCCTCCAGGAATGGGTCCACGGGTTCGCGCTCAACGTGATGCGCCCGGCCGCGCACGAATGGGACGAGCGCGAGGAGACGCCGTGGCCGATCATCCAAGAGGCGGCCAAGATCGGCATCTACGGACTCGACTTCATGGCCAGCAACGTGGCGGATCCGACCGGCCTCTCGATGATGATCACCCTCGAGGAACTGGCGTGGGGCGACGCGGGGATCTGCATGGCGCTCATGGGCACGACGTTGGCCGTCGCCGCCATCCTGGCCAACGGCACGCCCGAGCAGCAGATGACCTGGGTGCCCCAGTGCTACGGCACGCTCGACGACATCAAGCTGGCGGCCTTCGGTGTCTCGGAACCAGACGCCGGCAGCGACGTCTCGTCGCTGCGCACCCGCGCGGCCTACGACGAAGCCAAGGACGAATGGGTGCTCAACGGGACCAAGACCTGGATCACCAATGGCGGCATCGCGAACCTGCACGTGATAGTGGCGTCGGTCGCGCCCGAACTGGGATCGCGCGGCCAGGCCTCCTTCATCGTGCCCGAGGGCACCAAGGGGATCCGCATGGGCCAGAAGTTCAAGAAGATGGGCATCCGCGCCAGCCACACCGCGGAAGTGGTGCTCGAAGACTGCCGCGTGCCGGGCTCGTGCCTGCTCGGCGGCAAGGACCGCCTGGACGAGAAGCTGTCGCGCGTGCGCGAAGGGAAGAAGGCGTCGGGCCAGGCCGCCATGGCCACCTTCGAGGCCACCCGTCCCGCCGTGGGAGCCCAGGCCCTCGGCATCGCCCGGGCCGCCTATGAGTACTCGCTCGACTACGCCAAGGAACGCAAGCAATTCGGTCGGGCGATCATCGAGAACCAGGGCATCGCCTTCAAGCTCGCCGATATGAAGATGCACATCGACGCGGCCCGCTTGCTGGTGTGGCGCGCGTCCTGGATGGCGGCGACGCGAAAGCCCTTCCTCAACGGCGAAGGCTCGATGTCCAAGCTCTACGCCGGCGAGACGGCGGTCAAGGTGACCGAGGAGGCGATCCAGATCCTTGGCGGCTACGGCTACGTGCGCGAGTACCCGGTAGAGCGCTGGCACCGCGACTCGAAGATCTACACGATCTTTGAAGGGACCTCCGAGATCCAACGACTCATCATCGCTCGCGCGATTTCTGGCGTCCACATCAGGTAGTCCAAGCCGCAAAATAACAGGATTCCGATTGCAACGACGACTCCGAGTGGCGGCGCCCAGAGACTCCACATGACGGTCCGAACAGACCCATCAATGGAATTGTAGGTGCATCTTCCGGGCGCTCATCCGTGTTGTTGTTTCATGGAGTGTGGCTTGTCCGAGTACTTCGCTCATCTCGTACGTGGCGACGACCGTTTTGAATCGTGAATGTTTGAGACCCGACGTGAACGCCCACGCCAAGCATGCTCAGTTCGCCAATTACGTCTGCGCTCGTGACGGAAAATATTGGTGACGTGGTTCCGAAAGGAACACTCGGGCAAATTGTGAGACAGGTCGGACCTGATAGGAGAAGTTGCCGACGATTGACGTGCGTCATCCAGGTATTCGATCCACGGCATGAGAGAAATTTCTCGGTGACGTCGACCCTTGCCGCCGACGAGCGGCGACGCATCAGTCTGGGAAGAGCAGGCTCACGTCATTTCCCGATCGAACAAGTTCTAGAAGTTTGATCGCGACGTACTGGGCGGTGTGCTCGGGAGCTTCGGCGGGCGCAAGGATTGGATCGCCACCAAGGAGCGCCTCATTGAACTCCGATTCAGTGAGATACGGATGAATGACGCTAACGACGACACCTTCGGCTACGAGCTCCGCGCGAGCAACGGCGGTGAGTTGATTGAGAGCGGCTTTCGTCGAGGCGTACGCGCCGGTGGTCGGGTAGACGCCGAGTGAGGCCCCAGAGCTCACGTTGATTATCACTCCTTGACCTCGATCTCGCATAGTCGGCAGCACCGCCTGCATAGCAGCGAGTGGTGCGAGCAGGTTCACTTCGAGAATTCTCCGGAAGAAGTCCACGTCAGCCTCAGCAACTGGGGCGTAGAAACCTTGTCCTGCGTTGTTGATCAGCACGTCGATTCGCCCGTGCACTTCGAGCGTACGTGCCACGAGAACCTCGAGGTCGGCGCTACGGGTGACGTCGGTCGGAATAACGAGGATCGTTCGGTCCGGGCGCGCAGTGCGAAGCTCGGCGCCGACCTCGTTGATCCGTTCCGGCCTTCGGCCCGCCAACACGACATTGGCGCCCGCAGTCGCCGCCGCCCTGGCGGTTGCGGCGCCGATGCCGGTACCCGCACCCGTGATTACTATGACTGAGTTGTTGATCTCCATGTCGTTTCCTCTTAGTTAAGGCCGATGCGAGAGGCGACCGCTTCCACCTCAGTCGGTGTGAGGACCGAATTCGCGAGCCCCCAGATGCCCTCGAAGATCTGGGGTGGTGCGGACACTTGGATGCCGGTGAGCATCTCGACCCGGTTGTCGACGTTCATCGCGGGCAGCATGATTGCGAGACCTTGGGCCATCACCTGCGGAGGGATGCTGGAGACAATGGCCGCGTGGACGTCGGCTACCCCTTCTGGCCCGAGCGCTTCAACGAGCGCGGGCAAGACAGTGCGCTCTTCGACGCTTTGGTGGTTGAGGTACGCGGCAGTGAACTCAGCGAGTTCGAGGTACAGCGTGTCGAGTGCCCTCGCCCGGGGTGTCTCCGCGATCTTCTCCGCGAACGATAGAAGCGCGACCGAACGGGCCGCGATCTGCTCATGATCCGCGTCGATCCGCGTCGCGAGTTCTGGGAAGTGAATGTGAAGGATGGGCTGAATCACGGCGTCCTCGTACCGAGCATGGCCCTCGAGCATTTCAATGAGGACGCTAACCCGGCTGATAAGCGCGCCGCACGCGGCATCATCACCTGGATCGACGCGACCTGCCTCCGCGGTAGTGGAAAACAACTCCGTGCGGATCCCCTTGTGGATATCGCGGTACGGGTTGACAGTAGCAACGTCAACTTCGCTCGGGATACGGCGCTCACTCATGGCCATGGATTCCTCCTTCAAAGTACCCGGTAGCTCCGGGTGGTTAGCTCTTCTGTCAGCATGAACGAACTCCGAAGGCTCAGGCTCTTAAAAAGCGACTAACTGAGTGCTAAAAATTACCTATGAAGGGGAGCGATACGTCGATATGCGTCACCAACGGCACGGTGACGGAGATTCTGGCGGGTCGTTACACGCTGGTCGCCGCGTTGGTCGGCGAGGATCTCATGCCCTTCGCGATGCGAGGTTGGGGACTGACCGCGCTGCCGGGCAAACCCGCTCGCGTGCGCCTGGTGTTGAGTGCTGAGGACCTTGCGCCTTGGACAAGCGCGGCCGGCAGACCCCTCGCGCTCACCGTGGGGGATCCGAGCACCTTTCGTTCCGTGCAGCTCAAGGGTCGCGCTGGGCCCGCTGAAGCGATGACCGATGACGACTGGACGATGGTCGATCGCTTCAGCGAATCGTTCTTCAGCGTGCTCGAAGAGGTTGAGGGCACCGAGCGCGTACTCCTCGAGCGACTCGTCCCCACGGACTTCATTGCGTGCACTGTTGTGATTGACGAGTTGTTCAACCAGACCCCTGGTCCCAATGCGGGCGCCTCGCTGGGGCGGGACTTTCCCGCGTGACGCGCAACTCAACTACCTCGTTCGTCGTTCCGCTTCGAGAGCTACAAAATTGTTTCGAAGGGGCAATCCCGGCCGTCATCGCCACGGTCGGGGCGGACGGGATTCCGAACGTCACCTTCCTCTCGCGTGTGCGGATGGTCGACGACGAGCGCGTCGCTCTGTCGAACCAGTTTTTTTCGAAGACCACTCGGAATCTCGCCGAGAACCCGAAGGCCAGTCTTTTGATCGTCGATCCGACAACCTATCGACAGTACCGGCTGGCGCTCGTCTTTGAGCGAACCGACCGGCGAAGTCAAGTGTTCGAACTCCTGCGTGGGGACGTGGCAGCGGTCGCGGCCAGTCAGAGGATGGAGGGCATCTTCAAACTGCTTGGAGCGGACATCTATCGCGTCGCGAGCATCGACGTCACGCCGAATACCATCCCGGACAATTCCGAGTCAACAATCTCTATTGAGCACAGCACCCGAGACGTCGTACGGGGACTCGCCGAAATCAGTTCACGGCTGAGCCGATGCTTCGATCTCGACACACTCGTCGCCACGACGGTGGACGGCTTGGACGAGCTGTTCGGTTACCGTAACAACCTCGTTCTTCTCCTTGACGAAGAGGGATCTCACCTCTACACGATCGCCAGTAGGGGCTTCGAGTGTCAGGGGGTGGGGTCGGAAATTCCCGTCGGAGAGGGCATTATTGGCATGTGTGCGGCACGTTGTGCGACCATCCGTCTTGGCAACCTCCGCCAGCTGCACCGGTATGGCGGTACCGTGCGGCGCGGCTTCGAAGACCGTGGAGATTTGGCGTCTGCACGAGAGATCTTCGTACCGGGCCTGCCCGGCGCGCAAAGCCGTGTCGCGGCGCCCGCGATGGCGAGGGGTGAACTCGTCGGAGTACTCGTTGTTGAAAGCGGTGAACCGGTGGCCTTCGGTCCGGAAGACGAGTACGTGTTGAGCACCGTGGCGGCATTGGTGGCTGGAAGTATCGACAACGATCGGTCGGTGCGACAAGACCCGATCGATCCCGCACCCCGCACCCCGAGTACCCCTCAGGTGAAGTCCGATGCGAGGACACTCGTGCGATATTTCGAGGTTGACGGCAGCGTTTTCATCGACGGCGACTACCTGATCAAGGGTGTTGCCGGTCGGCTACTCCGGTCCCTCTTGCATCACCTCCAAGCAGATGGACGGGTCATCTTCACTAATCGAGAGCTTCGGCTCGACCCATCGCTTGAGTTACCGCCATTTCGAGACAACTTTGAGAGTCGCCTTGTCCTGCTAAAGCGACGACTCGACGAGCGCCAGGCACCTCTACGCATCGAGAGGATTGGTCGAGGGCAGTTCCGGGTCATCGTCGACGTTGAGTTTCTCGTCGAAGACATTCCTGTCGTCGAGTGAACTCATTGCCTGACTATGAGGTGAACGTGTGTGACAACATCGGTCTTTTTTTGAGTGTGAATTGTTGGTGCAATCTACGATCGGCAATGTTCGTAGACCACAATCCGAGTGCGAAATGGACGCGTTTAGGCCCAAAAGGCCCATTTGTGGCTTACTTCTGGGTCTATTCACTTTGGAAAGGTACTGTGATCAGTTGAGTCGTGCACGATTTCAATATCTACACGATTTTTGAAGGAACCAGCGAGATTCAGCGCCTGATCATCGCGCGTGCCATCTCGGGTGTGCACATCAAGTAGCGCCCAATTGTGAACGAGGCGCCATCAAAGTGAAAACCTAACGTAACGGCCCATAGTTCATTAGAAAGGGGATGCGGTATGTCGAATCCTTCAAAGATCCTGTTTCGAAACGCCGATTACGACGGGCAATTTGTCCGCACCTTGTCGGCCGCGTCAGTTCACTCCGCAGATGCCGGCGAAGCATTCGCGACGGCGCGAAGCATCAAGCGGCTGACCGGAACCACGTGGCACGATGCGTGGTCCGCCACCGCCGCGAATGCCGAGCGCGCGGCTCGCGCGTCACTGGTTGTCGGAGACGTCGTGTCGGCACGTCATTCATTCTTGCGCGCCAGCGAATACTTTCGCCAGAGTTATTACTTCGTGCGATCCGATTTAGAAGGTCGTCGCATCCAGGAGAGCTACCGAAGTCACGTCTCGACGTTTCTCGCAGCACTCGAACTGATGGATCATCGCGCGGAGCAGGTGAGAATTCCTTACGACGGCACGTCCCTCGTAGGTTATTTCTATGCTCCCGATGACACGGCGGCGAAGCGGCCGACACTGCTCTTTCCTTGTGGCTACGATTCGACGGCGGAGGCAGGCTGGGTCAACGTCCCCCCAGCCTTGGAACGAAACTACAACGTCGTGGTCTTTGAAGGACCGGGTCAGGGAGACGCCCTGTTCAATCAGGGGATGCACTTTCGTTCGGACTTTGAGCACGTCGTTACTCCACTGCTGGAATGGCTGCTCACTCGTCGCGAAGTTGATCCCGAGGCCGTGGTCTTGATTGGACGATCATTCGCGGGTTATTTGGCTCCGCGCGCTGCCGCATTCGAGCACCGATTGGCGGCCCTCGTCGTTGACCCGGCTCAACCCGATATGGCCGAACGACTCCCCAGTGGAGTCGCCGCCAAACTCGCAGGCCCCGTCGTGAAGGCACAAATGCGACTTAGCGCCGAACGACGGGAATTCTTTGACGCTCGTATGGCGGCCCACGGAATATTTGACATCAACTCGTACTTTGCGGAACTACGCCGCTTCAACATGCTCGACGTTGCAGCACAGATATCGTGCCCGACCTTGATCATCGAAGCTGAGCACGACTTCGCTGGTGGTAGCGGTCAGACCTTGAAGGACGCAATGACCACCCCTGCGCATCTCGTGCAGCTAAGTGCAGAGCAAGGAGCTGAGGGACACTGCGGCGGACTTGGTCAGGAAGTCTGGGCTGAAATCGTGTACGGGTGGCTACACGAGACGTTGCGCAAGCGAGCGACGAAGTTGGGATGATCGAAGATCGGTATTGGGGACTGATTTCTCGACGGTTCAGGTGGAGTGCCACATTCCTCGCGATCAGTGGCGACGAAGCGACTGAGACAGGAGAAGGATGGTATTTGGGTCACATCATGGCCTCGAACCTATGCAGACCTTCGTTACGAAGGGGTTCGAGGAGAGGAAGCAGCTGAGCACCTTCGGGAGGTAGTCCTTAACCTCTGAGCCCGTGCGATCGCGATCAGCCCGAATGGCTGCAGAGGAGGCGCTCGTAAGGGTGGTTCATCACTAAGGTAGGACGTCCGAATTTGTTGTACTCGGCGGACTGGTGCCAGAATTGTTGTGCGACAAGTCGGGAGCGATCCACGCCGGGACGACTGATGTCGATGTCCAGGTCGACCTCGAGATCGCCGCCGGTGCCATAAATGCAAAAAGACTTGAGCAAGCACTTGGCAATGCAGAGTTTGAATCAGTGGACGGGAAAGTCTCGCGCTGGCAATATCGTGCAGACGGGAAGAAGGCCGTTGTGAAGTTCGAACTTCTGGCGGACCTCGACGATGTGCCCGCAAACGCAACCCTGGACTTTGAGGGTTGCGACGCGCTTGGCGCTGTCAAGCTCCGAGGATCTGGATTCGCTTCTCGCGATTACGCCCTTCACGCCTTGCGTTCCCAGGTAGGTGGGATCCGTTATGACGTTGAGGTCAAGGTGTCAGGTGTTGCAGGTTTCCTGCTCTCCAAGGTCGCGGCCGCATACGGTCGGCGTAAAGAGAAGGACCGGTATGACATCGCGTTTGTGTTACTTCGCAACAACGTGGGTGGGCCCACTGATGAAGCCGAACGAACCAAATCGATCTTCTCAGCTGACCTGGTCGGTCAGACGCGCACTGCTCTCGATGAGCTCCTGTCGACTTTTACGCGAGAGACCGATCAAGGTCCTAACGCGTACGCATCCCAATTCTTGATTGATCACCCGGGAGAAGACCGGATCAACTTCGCGCGGACGCCGTGCTCGCAGTTAGGACCTACTACGCGGCACTCTTAGATCGTTGAACCACCTTTGCGTGGTCGTCGCGTTGTCGTGAGAGCGGATTCTTGTAAGTGCGTTTGCAATTTGGCGCGTGATTGGACCAATTGCCCGTTCGAGAAACCAGTTGAGAGTCGCTCTCTGCGGGTTGGAAAGGCGGGTTTGTGTGTCCACACATAGTCGAGCGAGTCAAACTAGTTTCGGTTTCGCTGACAACGTTTGTGCACACACAAACGGCGAGTAGGGAACGAGATCCAGCGGTTTACGGTTCTCCGGACCGCCTCCGGCGTGCAGATTCGGTTGAGTCGGCCCGTTGCGACGTCACGGAGTGGCACTTCAAGAGATCCAACGAGGCGATTTCCACGTATACCCCTGTGATGTACGACTACGCCGGTTCCAAGGTGCTTCGACGACGCGGGTTGAGCGACGTGGAGCGACTCATCACGTCTCGGCCGCCCTCCAGCGTTCGGTGGCGTCTAGTGCGCCTGGCCGGGGGCGGGCTGGTGACGGTGACCGGCGCGATCCATCTCGACCTTTACCTCACCGGGTATCGGACGATCCCCACGATCGGCTGGATGTTCCTGGTCCAGATCGTCAGCGCCTTTCTCCTCGCGGCGGCGGTGATCGTGCTCGACAGTCGGCTGGTGTCGGCCGCGGGAGCCGGATTCCTCATGGCGACCCTCGTCGGGTACCTCTGGTCGTTACGGATCGGTCTCTTCGGTTTTCGCGAGGTTCGCACCACCGCGGGCGTGTTCGCCGCCGTGATCGAAGTGGTGGGTTTCGTCGCGCTCGCGACGTTCGCGCTTCGTCCGTACCGGTACTACCTGGCTCCGGCGTCGTCGCCATTTTACCGCACCTCTTTCTTCAATCCGAGGCTGGTCGTGCGCGTGGCGCGGTGGGTGGCGCTGGTGGTCGCGCTGCAGGCCGTCGTCGCGTCGGCGATCCTCCTCGCGATGAACAGTCCGGTCACCACGAGCTCCGGCGCGTCGTCGGTGGTGGTCAAGGTCGTGCGGATCCACGGGGTTTCGGTCCTCACCAACGCCCACGGCTTCACGCTGTACTGGTTCGCGCCCGACTCGCCCAACAAGTCCGCCTGCTACGCCACCTGTGCCGCGTACTGGCCTCCTCTCCTCGGCGTGGCCACGCCCGGCGCCGGCGTCGTCGGGACGTTCGGCTCCCTTCGACGATCGCGAGGGGCGGCGCAGGTCACCTACGACCACCATCCGCTCTACACCTACATCGGCGACTCCTCGGCCGGTCAGGCGAGCGGCAACCGCGTCAAGCTGAACGGCGGCTGGTGGTACGAGATGAAGATGTCAGGCTGACGGCGGTTCGTTCAGTGCCAGCCCTAAGAAAATCGGTTCACCATAGACCCGGGAAGAGCCTCCAGCGCACGCGGGTTCGGTACTCGTCGTAGCGGCTGCTTGTCAGCAGCAATCGCTCCTCGGCGCGCAGTCGACCGACGTTGCAGCTGCAGATGAAGACGACTACGAGGGCGTTCTTCACCGAGAGGCTCTGCAGTAGATAACCGATCTGGAGGAAGAAGTACGAGGCGTAGATCGGGTGTCGAACGAGCGAGTACGTCCCACGCTGCACCAAGCCTCGGTCGGCGGCGGCGAAGCCGAACGAACGACCGAGGGCGTAGAAGGATGCCACGCAGATGACCAGACCAATCGCCTGGACGCTGGCTCCCGCGCCGACCCCCCAGTGCGGATGCGCGCCGGTTGGTCGCAACAACACGCCGCCGAACGTGCCGCCGAAAGCGAGGAGCCAGTCGGTCGGTCGTTGGCTGAGTACGCGCGCTGGGCGCCTCACGAGATAGGCCACCACGATCCACAGCTGCTCCGCGAAGAACGCCGCGCCGATCAGAGAATGTGTATGGAGGTAGTACTGGAGACCAGCCCGCGCGAACAGGGCGGCGCCGCCCGCCGCCACGAGATTCGCGGCGATTCGAACGGTCAGGACGGCGCGAAGCGAGCGCGTCGGCTTCGACGCTGAGGCACTCCTATCCCTCGGACCTTCGTGCTCGAGCGCCAGGTCGAGCGCCGGACCACGAGGCGGGTCGGCGACGCGCGGGTCGTTCCTCACTTCATTCATCGTTCGCCACGTCCTCGATGGCAGACGCCTCGCTCCTCGAGGTCGACGCACGAGAGGAGAAGAGCCGCCGTCCGATCAAGGCGTCGGCACTCAAGCGGCCCGGTCCGAGGAAGAGGACGACCAGGGCCAGCACGGCCAGGGCCATATTGAATTCGTACCCGGGGGTCAACGTCTCGGAGTTGATCCCGTTGGTCCAGGTGACGGTGATCATGGCCATGACCTGGTCGCCGAACAGGGCGGCGCCGGCCAGTCGCGAACCCAGACCGAGCGCCATCGCGACGGCGCCGCCGAACTCGATGACCCCACCGAGAACGGCGAAGAATCCGCCGGGGTGCAGATGGGCCGAGTTCGAGAAGTAGATCGCGGTGCGGTGGATGCCCGGGCCGTTGAAGGCGCCGAAGAGCTTTCCCGCCCCGTAGTAGATGAAGATCCACGCCAGGGCGATCCTCACGGCCAGGAGGGCCACGTCACTCGCCGCCGGCGACTGTCGAGTCGTGAAGAACATCGACACCAGCGCCCGGCGGCGCCCCGGCGGCTCGGCGTTCGATGCAGCTGGCATCAAGTGGTGCCGCGATTGGCGGCGTTCCCCTTGTGGGCCGTGGCGTCTGTTTGCCCCGACGGGCCGTCGTCAATGTCGGCGCGTCCGCTCAGCGGTCGGAAGGGGGCGAGGAGCTGCGCGCCCATGACGGTGAAGTGGCGCGGGCGCGATGCCGTCTGCTCGACGACGAGGGGACGGCCCGGAAGTCCGGTGTCGATCCGAATCGTGTCCTTGGTCGGGAAGACGGCCCGATGAGAGAGCTGGTCCCAGATGGTGAGGGCGAAGCCGAGGTTCACGTCCTGGCGTCCCTCGAGTCGGTGGTGGATCCGGTGGTAGTTCGGACTCACGAGGATCCGGTTCAGGGGCCCGTAGCTCAGATTCGTGTTCGAGTGCTCGAAGGCGACGACCGCGGCGTAGACGACCAGGAGAGTAATCGGTACGGCGCCGTTGGCCACGAGGATGATTCCCGGAATGAGGGTGATGAGGTAGGACACGTGGATCAACGGGTGCGTGCGAAAGACCGTGAGTACGCTCATATCCTCTTGCGAGTGGTGCAGCTCGTGGAAGCGCCAGAGCATCCGAACCCGGTGGTTCGCCCAGTGCGCGAACCAGTTGCATCCGTCCATGGCGACGAAGATGACCGCGATCACGCTCCACCGTGGCACGAAACCAACGTGCGGCAGGACGATCCACGGCATCGACTTCCGGGCCACCTCGGCGAAGGACAACGAGAGTGCGACGACGAGCGGCACCACGAGGGTGGCGTTGAGCACCGTGTAGAGCAGGTCCTGTCGGTACCCGCGCGCGAAGAACGGCCGGCGTTGCGCCGGACGCAATCGTTCCACCACCAAGAAGACAGCCAGGATCGCCAACGTCACTGGGCCGACGACGACCACGCGAAGATTGGTCATCGACGCGGCGAACGTGGTGCCTCCCCAGTGACTGGACCAGCCAATCGCGATGAGCACCATCGCCACCGCGACGATGGAGAGCGCGGGCAGGTACACGCGCGACGAGATCGCCGTTCGCGGTCTGCTCGTTCGGGTGGTGTCCTGCGCTGTCACCGAGGTCGCGGCGGAGCGGGTGGGTGAGAATATGACGGACGACATGATGACCTCCTTGTTCACAACCTAAGCATTAGAAACCGACGCCGCCACCACCGCCACCGGCGGTTGTCGTGGTGGTCCCGCCCGGGGCGCCGACCGTCACCACGACGGACCACTTGCCCCAGGTGTCCTTGATGTTGCCCTTCACTTGGCCGGGCGCTTTGTCGAGGAAGAAGAAGTAGAGGGCCTTGCCGGCGTAGGTGACCTGGAGCTTGCCGCCCGCTCCTTTCACGGTCCCCAGTTTGGCGGCGCTCACCCCGGGACCGGCCGTGGCGTGCGTGACGCCCTTGGGCAGGAGAACCTCGTTCCAAGCCGAGAGGCATTTGGAGGTGCATTTCACGGCGTTGGGCGTCAAGGTGTAGACCGTGTGGCCGCTCACCAGGATCGTGCCGTACTTCGCGGTCTTGACGGTCGAGATGACCAGCTCTTTGGTCGCGTGGCTGGTCGACGCCGACGCCGACGCACCTCCGACGAGAGCGAGAGAGCCCAGGACCAGGCCTGCGGCCGCGACTCGTGTCGCTGAGGGCCTGCGCGATGTCCGAACTTTCGTTTCCTGTTTCATGTCGTCCTTCTCCTTGTGTAGCGGGTTGTCGTTCGCGTACTGGTCCTTGTCATTCGTGTAAGGCAGCGTTGGCCGCATCGTCGCGCTGGTCTGGGATGTCCGGTAATACGGAGGGAGAGCTTCACGGGATCACACCCGTCTCGATCAGTCAAGGATGGCATTGGCAATCACGTCGCCATTGGAGTCGACCAACCGGGCGGAACGAACTTGGCTGGCCGAGGACTTTAGGGGAGCGACCCAGGAGCCGTAACCGCTGGCGAGGGTGAACTTGCCGACGGTCTCCGTGTGGCCGTTGCTGAGCGTGACTTCGCACCACACCACCCCCGTCCAGGTGCCGGCGTCCACGGTCATGACCATCCATGACGGGTTTCCCGATGAGATGGAGACCTGGCCCAGGGCGCGCCCGTGTGACGTGAGGAGACCCGTCGCGGGTCGAGCCGTGGCCGATGGGGGCGTCACGTTGCCGTGGTCGGTCGTGATGGCGGCGACGCCAAAGCCCAGCGCTGCCACTAAGACGGCGGCCGCGGCGAGCACGCTTATCCGGCGACGTCGGGCGGTCGCGCGGTGGACGTCGCCCTCGCGCAATCTCTCGACCAGGCGGGTCTCGAAGCCCAACGGAGGTTCGGCCTCGGGCGCGAGCCACAGCATCGTGTCCGCCACGGTGGCCAGGGACTCCAGCTCCGCGACGCACTGCGGACACGACTCGAGGTGGTCGAGCACCAGCGAGCGGCTTCGCCCCGACAGCGTTCCGAGAGCGAACTCGATCAGGTCCTCGCTGAGCGCCTCGCAGTTCTGGGGTCCCTCCGGCGGGCGGTTCATGGCGCCTCCATGATCGCGATGGCTTCGCGCAACTTGGCCATTCCCAATCGGACTCGACTCTTGGCCGTACCCAGGGGGATTTCCTCGAGGGTGGCCACCTCCGCGATCGTGCGTCCGTACATCACGGCGAGCACAATCGCTCGACGCTGTTCGACGGGCAGCAGGTCGAGCGCGGACCGCGCCCGCGACACGGCGTCCGACATGACGGCGGCGTCGACGGGCGAGCGTTCTTCGCTGACGAGTTCGAGGAACATTCGATCCTCCGGAGCTGTCGGGATAGGACGGCGAACCCGTACCGCGTCGATGGCGAGATTGCGGGTGATGGTGAGGGTCCAGGTGGCCACCGAGCCACGGCGGGCGTCGAACACGGACGCGTGGCGCAGGATTCGGATGAACGCCTCTTGAGCGACGTCTTCGGCCATGCCGGGATCTCCGACGATTCCCAGGGCCAGTCCGAAGAGCCGACGTTGATAGCGCCGCACGAAGGCGAGCACGGCCCGATCGTCGCCAACGGCCACGCCAGAGAGCAGGGCCTCGTCCGAGACGTCCTCGCCGTAGCTTCCGCGCATTCTCATCAACAGATAGTACGGCTGAGGCCCCCCTTTGGATCATCGCGGTGGTCCAACATATTGAATCCTGTTCATTACTGCGGTCCGATAAAAATTTCTAGGTTTGAGTGATCGCGTCAGAGCTTTCATCCGTAGTACCGGTGGCTGATCAAGGAGATACGACATGACACAGGCAACGAACGTATTGACACGCGGGACCCTGACGACGCGGGTTGCGGCCGCGGGTCTGGTCCTAGGTTCGTTGGCCCTGACCGCGGGCGCGTCGGCGTCGGCGACGACCAGTCACGCGACCAAGGAGGTCGTCATCTCGACCGTCAAGACCGCGAAGTTCGGCACGATCCTGGTGAGCGGCCACACGGTCTACACCTTGACGCCCAACGCCGTGAAGTGCGCGACGACGTGTCTTAAGTACTGGAACGAGGTTCTCCTGCCCCAGGGCGTCACGTACGCCACGGCCGGCCCCGGGGTGAACGCCGCCAGCCTGGGGACGGTGAAAGGAGTAGGCGGCAAGCTCCAGGTCACCTACGCCGGCAAGGCCCTCTACTTCTTCTTCCTCGACAAGGCCCCCGGCCAAGTCAAGGGCAACCTCAAGGACACGTGGGGCAAGTGGTCGGTGGTGGTGACGGCCAAGGCCGCGGGCGTGACCACCACCATTAAGACGACGACCACCACGACCAAATCCACCACGACCACGATCGCGAAAGCTCCCGTGACCACGACCACGACGCCGACGACGACCACCACCACCTCATCCGGTGGCGGGGGTGTCGGCTTCTAACGATTTCGCGGCTCGAAGCGCCGTCCCTGTGTAACTTGCTGGGATGAGTCAACCGCTCAAGATCGTCACCCTGTGTACTGGGAATGTCGCGCGTTCGGTGATGCTCGGCTACATGTTGGCGACCATCGCGGAGAACAACGGCTACGACTGGCACGTGCGCAGCGCCGGCACGCACGTGATCGAAGGTTCGGCGATGAGCGCTCGCACCCGTGACGCGCTGGTTCACATCGACGAACTGGGCGTGCATCACTACGGGAACCATCGCAGTCATCAGTTGAACGCCGACGACGTGGCTTGGGCGGACGTGATCCTCGCGAGCGAGGCCGATCACGTTCGGTTCGTGCGCCGTCATCATCCCGACGATGGTGCGAAGGCGGTGCTGCTCGCGCAGTTCGTGCGTGAGGCCCCGTTGGAGGGCACCTTCGCCGTTCAACTCGACGTGGTGGCGCAGCACGAGCCCCTGTCCATCTTCGACGTCGCCGATCCGGCGGGGGCCGACCAATCGACGTACGACGAATGCGCGAGGCTGCTGTGGGATCTGAGCCAGGTGTTCGCGACGCTGGTCGATGATGAGGGTGCGGACTAGTCCTGCTGGACCGCGCGCAGTCCGCCCCAGGCGAGGGTCGCGCTTCGAGCCGCGAGTCGCTCGGACTCGTTGGGCGCGGGCACGGGCCAGCCCTTGGCTTCCTGCTGCTCCATCCACGTGACGGCCGAGGCCTCGGCGATGCCGACGACGCCTGCGGCCAACTGTCGGCGGTGGTCGTCGCTGATGGAGATGTTGATGAATGGTTCGAGGAAGGTGGCGAGCACGATCTCCAGGTTGCGCAGCTCGTGGATCATCTCTCCTTCGTGGCTGTGGATGAAGAGCACGCGGAAAGCGTCGGTCTCGCTGATGACCATCTCGAAGTAGACCCGAAAGGCGACTTCGATCTTGGCCCTCGGCGTGTCGACGCTGGCGACCGCCTGAGCCAGGGATTCGAGCAGCTTGGTGGCGGTTTCCGCGACGATCTGTCGATAGAGGTCGGCCTTGGATTCGAAGTACTGATAGAGGATCGGCTTGGTGAAGCCGGCTTCCTTGGCGATCTCATCCATGGTGGTCGCCTGGAAACCCCGCTCGGCGAAGATTCGGCGCGCCACCAGCAAGAGTTGCTCACGTCGCTCGGTGTACTGCGGCCGGTCGTCGTTCAGTACCATGACCCAAAAGACTACTGACTCTCGGCCGTCTTTCGACCGTGACGTGATGACGGCTCGGTCGTCTCGACCTCCCCGAGGGACACAATATTGGTGAGTGGCGTGGCCTCGATTGCTCGACCGGTGCTCGTGTGGTGGGTGACACGAGCACCGGTCGGGTCGCGGGCGTCGCTACTACCGCATCGGGCCAGGTCCCTGACCCGCGCCGGGACCGAAGCCGGGTCCCGCGAGGCCCGGGCCGTTGCCGGGCCCCCCGGTCAGGCCGATCTCGACGCTCGAGGCATCGAGCGAGGTGAGGTTGGCGTCGACCGTTCCCTGGGCGCCGATGACGCTGCCCACGGTCACGTCAGAGAGGGTCGCGGACGCGCTCGACTTCGTGTAGGTCGTCGTGGAGTCGACCACGATCGTCCTGCTGAAGCCTTCCGGGTCGCTGATGGTGATCGTGTCACCGCTCACCGCCGTCACCGTGCCGAACAGTACGGGCAACTGCACGTCGATGTTGACCGCGCTGGTCGAGCTCGCCGAGGAGAGTTGAATCCCCACCCGCTGTCCGATTGCCAGGGTCGACGCGTCGATCGTGGTGGGACCCTCGCTGAACGTGGTGGCGGACGTGATGTCGTACGTCGAAGACGTGCCGTCCAGGTCCTTGACCGTGATCGAGGTCGACGAGACCGCCGTGATGACGCCCCCGGCGAAGTCGCCCCACGCGGGCGGTGCCGTCGAGGGAGCCGTGGTGGCGTCGTGCGCAGTGTGGGTGGACGTGGCCGAAGCGATGCCCGCCCCGCCCGCGGCCAGGCCGACCCCGAGGGCCGTCGTCGCGGCCACTCGTTTCAGTGCATTCTTCTTGGTGTTCATGATGTGCCTTTCGTTTCGTTCGCTCGAGTCGATCTCGAGGCGACACCATCGTTGTCAACGCAGATGAGTTGACCCGCGAAAGGGCCTAAGAAGGATTTAATTACTCGTGGTCGGATGAAAGCCCGTACGTCAGTTACGTGATGATCGATTTTTGTGAGGAAGAAATGAGCGTCACTGGGCTTCGCGCTCGCTCTCATTCGATTCTCTTACGTCGCTCTCATCGAGATTTAGCACTGTGGCGAGTTTTTCGGGCAGATGCGTCACGTTGAAATGAGTGCGCGCGATCGCCAGGTTCGTCTCGAGGCGACCGTTGTCGGGGTGCGTGAGGAATTCGCCGATCGACGTCACGTCGCCTATGTCGAAGAATTGGAACCCGTAGGACCTGATCTCTTCGAGCACGGGATAGGGATGGACGGCGAGCGGCTTTAAGTGCGTCACCGACTCGAGCACCGGGTTGCCGAAGCCCTCCCACGTGGACGACATCACCACCAGATCGCACGCGGCGTACGCGTCGTGCACGCTCAGGCCGTGATCCAGGTCGCGTCGGGTCTCGACGCCGGACTGTTCGAGCAGACCTTCGAGCTCCGGTCCGTACCCGTCTTCGGCGGGGCCGAGTATCCAGAGCACCGCGTCGAGGGATCGAGCGAGGTCGATGGCCCCCTCGACGTTCTTTCGAGGGATGACCCTGGTGGGCAGCAGGAGCAGTCGCCGCCCGCCGAGGCCGAGGCGCTCTCGCGTGGCTTCACGGTTGCCTTCGGGCGGATCGCAGTCGAAGGAGTTCATTATGGTCGTGGCGACGATGCCGCGCGACGCCAACTCTCGACGGGAGAGGTCGTTGATGGTCACGTGCTCCCAGGTGGGTTGGTCGCGCGGGCCTTCGAGCCGGGCGAGGTGGTCACGCTGCCAGGGAAGGTCGTGGTGGTGGAAGAGGGCTCGTCGTCCGTCGAGGACCTCGTAGAGCACGTCGCGCGCCGCGAGGTTGAGTGGGAGCGACGCGAGGTTCTCGACGATGACCAGGTCGTCGTCCCCGAGGACCGCCTGCAGTTCATCCTTCGAGGGTGCGTGGTCGGCGCCGATGCGCAGTCCTTCGAGGAGATGGTCCACCGGTCCCGCACCGGCTACCAGGGTCACGTGGTGGCCGAGGAGCTCAAGTGCGTGGACCCACTTGGCGGCCTCTATCGAAACGCCATCGGTGCCGCCCAAGCGAAAACTCACGATAGCGATGCGGGCCACCAATCAACGCTAGGGCACGGGAAGTTGGACGGGTCCAAAGAGTAGAGTTGTCGTCGGTGGTGGCCCCGAGTCACCGCCTCTTTCTGGAGGTTTGTCGGTGGCCAAACGGGCGCTTATTACCGGTATTACCGGCCAAGACGGCTCCTACCTCGCCGAACTACTGCTGGAACAGGGCTACGAGGTTATCGGCGTCATGCGCCGCAGTTCGACGGTCAACATCGAGCGCATCAGCCACATCCAGGACCGCCTCACCCTCGTGTCGGGCGACCTCATGGATGAGGTGTCGCTCATCAACGTGCTGCGCGACTACCGGCCCCAGGAGGTCTACAACCTGGCGGCCCAGAGCTTCGTGCAGGCCTCCTGGAGCCAGCCGGTCCTGACGGGCGAGACCACGGCGCTCGGCGTCACGCGCATGCTCGACGCGATCCGTATCGTCGATTCGGACATCCGCTTCTATCAGGCCAGCTCGTCGGAGATGTTCGGCCGGGTGCGCACGGTGCCCCAGAGGGAGGACACGTCCTTCTACCCTCGAAGCCCCTACGGCGTGGCCAAGGTCTACGGCCACTGGATCACCGTCAACTACCGCGAGAGCTATAACCTGCACGCGTCCTCGGGCATCCTCTTCAATCACGAGTCGCCGCGACGCGGCCTCGAGTTCGTGACGCGCAAGGTCACCAACGGCGCGGCGCGCATCGCGGCCGGCCTCGACACCGAGCTACGGCTGGGCAACCTGGAGTCCCAGCGCGACTGGGGCTACGCCGCGGACTACGTGCGGGCCATGTGGCTGATGCTCCAGCGCGACACGCCCGACGACTTCGTCATCGCCTCGGGCGAGACGCATTCCGTGCGCGAACTGTGCGAGGCGGCCTTCACCCAGGTCGGTCTCAACTACGAGAACCACGTGGTCGTCGACGCCGCGTTCATCCGCCCCGCCGAGGTCGACCTGCTGGTCGGCGACGCCACCAAGGCCGACCGCGAGCTGGATTGGCGGTGCGAGGTCGACTTCTACGCGCTGGTCGAGATGATGGTGGCGGCCGACGTGAAGTCTCTGCAGCGTTAGCCCGTTTCGATGGCCAACGGTTTCCCCGTCGTCGCCCTGCAGGAGGCCGTGGTCGTGGTGGGCGGCTTCCCCCTGCTGAGTGGCGTCACCCTGGAGGTGACGGGCGCGTCGCTGAGCGTCGTGACCGGGGCCAACGGCGCGGGCAAGACGAGCCTGCTGCGACTGCTGGCGGGGCTCGACACGTTGACGTCGGGAAAGGGCAGTGTGGTGGGCGTCGACCTGGCGAGCGGCGACCGTCGTCTGCTGCGACGCCGCGTGGGGTGGCTGGGCCACGAGGGGTCCTTCTACGACGACCTGAGCGTTCGAGAGAACCTCACCTTCGCGGCCAGGGCGCTCGCGCGTCCCATCGAAGAGATTCCCGCGTGCGTCGAGCGCGTCGGGCTCGAGAGTCGGATCGACACGATCACCAAGAAATTGAGCGCCGGGCAGCGCCGTCGCCTAGGCCTCGCGTGGTTGCTCTTGCGCCGTCCCGAGATCTGGCTGCTCGACGAGCCGTACGCTTCGCTCGACGACGAGGGCCGCGTCTTCTTCGACGCCTTGCTCGGCGACGTCGTAGCGAGCGGCGCCACGGTGTTGGTGAGCGCCCACGACCCGCTGCGCAGCGAGGCCCTCTCTCCGCGGACCATCCACATGGCCGGAGGGCGCATCGTGAGGGACGTCTCGTGATACGCACGGCGTGGCTCGTCGCCGCCAAGGACCTGCGCATCGAGATGCGCAGCCGCGTGTTGCTCTGGCAGGTGGTGCCCTTCGGCGTCATCGCGTTGCTGCTCTGCGGTCTGGCCTTGGGTCCGGCGCACGCCGGGAACTCCTCGGCCGGTCCGGGTCTCTACTACCTCGTGATGCTGCTCGTCACGTTGCTGATGATCAACCGCTCCCAGGGCGTCGAGCGCAGTCCTGGCACTCGGTCCTCGATCGCCACGCTCGGACTCGACCCCGCGGGGCTCTTTCTCGGCAAGTCGCTGGCCCTGGCGATCGAACTGTGGGCCACGGGCCTCGTGCTGCTCGCCGGGGCCGTGCTGGTGCTGCACACGGCCCTCCACGGAGCGATCGTGGCCCTGCCGAGCATCGTGGTGACCCTGGCCGCGTTATCCGCGGCTGGCACCCTCTACGGTGCCCTGACGGCCGGAGGCGAGGCCTCGGCGACCTTGCTGCCGGTGCTGGCGCTGCCGGCTTTCGCGCCGCTGCTGATCGCGGGCGAGCGTTCCTTCCACGACGCGCTGCACGGCGGGGCGCTGCTCGGATGGTGGGTCGTGGTGGTAGTGGCGTTGGTCGCGTACGTGGCCATGGGGATTCTCCTTTACGGTGTGCTGGAGGAAACATGATCAAAGAGCTCTCGCAACGACTACTTGGACCGGTGACGCTCGTCCTCCTGGCGCTCACGATCTGGCTGGGACTCTGGGTGACGCCGCCGGACGTGGTCCAGGGCAACTTGGTGCGCCTCATCTACGTGCACCCCTCGGTGGCTTGGGTGGCGCTCTACGTCTCCTTCGGCACCGCGACCATCGCGAGCGCCCTCTACCTGTGGCGGCGCACGCGCTCGATGGTGATGGACCGGGTCGCGCACTGCGCGATGGAGGTGGCCGTCGTGTTCATCGCCTTGACGCTCATCACCGGGTCGATCTGGGGCAGGCCGACCTGGGGCGTCTGGTGGGCCTGGGACGCGCGCCTCACGACCACGGCGATACTGGGCGTGCTGGCGCTGGGCTACCTGGCGCTGCGTCGGGCCAACGACGATCCCTTGCTGCGTGCGCGGCGCAGTGCCGTGTACGCGGTGCTGGCGGCCATCAACGTGCCCATCATCCACTTCTCGGTCGACTGGTGGAAGACGCTGCACCAGGGGGCGACCGTCTTCACCATCGGCGGGCACCTCAAGATCCACGGGCTCCAACTCTGGACGCTGCTGTTGAGCTTCGTGGCCTTCACGCTGCTCTTCTTCTGGCTGCTGCGCGCGCGCTATCGCCTCGAGGTGCGCCGGGAGCTGGCCTCGAGCGCGCAGCTGGCCGACGCGCTGTCGACGCGCCAGCGCGAGGGGGCGCAGTGAGCTACGTCTACGCGGGATACGGGTTCGCCTTTGGGGGAGTGGCGCTCTACGCGCTGTCGATCTGGTGGCGAGGACGACGTGTCAAGCACTGAGACGCCGCTCGACCTCACCCCCGTCGCCCCGCCCCGGTCGCCGAGCCGCAGCCGATGGCGCTCCATCGGCGTGCTGGTCGTCTTGGGCCTGGCGATCATCGCGCTGTTGAGCCAGGGCCTGCTGCACTCGCTCAACTACTTCGAGACCGTCGACCAGGTTTTGGCCAAGCGCGCCTCCTTCGGCACCGAGGTCATGCGCTTAGAAGGCGTGGTCAAGCCCGGCACCATCGAACGCAACGCCAACGGCGCCACGTTCGTGCTCGAGGGATCGGGCGCGCGCTACGTGCACGTCGACGCGCACGGGTCGCCGCCGCAGCTGTTCCAGGCGGACATCCCCGTCGTGGTGGTCGGTCACTTCACCACCCGGACCTCGCTCGACTTCGACGGCACCCAGATATTGGTCAAGCACACGGCGAACTACATCGCCAAGTATCCCAACCGGGTAAAGGCGCCCAACGGTACGACTCGATGATCTTGATCTGGCTCGGTCGCATCTCGCTGTACGTCTCCTTCGCCGCCCTGCTGGGCGGCATCGCCAACCAACTGTGGGCGCTGCGCAAGGACCGCGCCAGTCATTCTCTCTGGTGGGCGCTGCTGGCCCTGGCCGGGATCCTGGGCGCCGTCGGCGCGATGGAGACCGCGCTCATCACGCACAACTTCTCGTTGGCCTACGTGGCGCAGAACAACGCGACCTTCACGCCGCTGCTCTATTCCATCACCGGCATGTGGTCGGCCCTGGAGGGTTCGCTGCTGCTCTGGGCGCTGCTCTTAAGCGCCATCACCCTCTTCGTCATCATTTACTACCGCCGCGAGTCGCGCGACGCGGTGGTCGGCTGGGCGACGGCCGTGCTCTTCGGCGTCGGCGCGTTCTTCACCTACCTGCTGGTGGCGCCGGCCAGCCCCTTCGTACACAACCCCGCGCACGTCCTCCAAGGCGCGGGGCCCAACGCGCTCCTGCAGAACAACCCGCTGGTGGCCGTGCACCCGCCGCTGCTCTATACCGGCTTCGTTGGTTTCACGGTGCCCTTCGCCTTCGCCATCGCCATGCTCATCACCGGCCGGGTCCAGGACCGCTGGCAGCTGGAGCAGCGACGCTGGACGGTACTGGCCTGGGGGGCGCTCTCGCTCGGCATCATCCTGGGCGCCTGGTGGAGCTATCAGGTCCTCGGCTGGGGCGGTTTCTGGGGGTGGGACCCCGTTGAGAACGCCGCTCTGCTGCCCTGGCTCACGGCGACCGCGTACATCCACTCGGTGATCGTCCAGGACCGCCGCGGCCTCTTTCGGGTGTGGAACCTGTCGCTGGCCATCGCGACGTTTTCTCTGACCGTGCTCGGCACGTTCTTCACCCGCTCGGGAGTCCTGCAGAGCGTGCACGCCTTCTCCTCGAGCACCCTGGGCCCGCTGCTCATCGGCTTCTTCTTCGTGACCGTGCTGCTGGGCATCGGGCTGCTCGCCTGGCGGGGCGATCGGCTGCGGTCCGTGGTGGGCGTCGACCATCCGCTGTCTCGTGAGGGGCTGTTCGTGGCCAACAACGTGCTCTTCGTCGGCTTCGCCATCGTGGTGCTGCTGGGCACCGTCTTCCCGCTGCTCTACCAAGCCGTCAATGGCGCGCAGGTCACCGTGGGCACGCCCTATTTCGCCTCGATCGCCGCGCCGCTCAGCGTGGTGCTGCTCGCCCTGATGGCGGTGGCGCCGCTGGTGAGCTGGCGCACCGTCGACGCCGCGGTGCTCTGGAGCCGACTTCGCGTCAGCGCGTGGTCGGCCCTGGTGCTCGTGGCGATTCTGCTGGGCTTCGGCCTGCGCCGTCCGACCGTGCTGCTGGCCTACTTCCTCGCGGCGGGCGCCGCCGGGGCGGCCCTGCGCACCCTGCGTGGAGCACTGGTGGCGGCCCATCGCCGCGGCCGCTGGATCTCGGCGATCCGAGCGCCCTCGAGCGGCGGCATGGTGGTGCACCTGGGCATCGTCGTCCTGGCCCTGGGCATCGTGACCTCGACCTCCTACACCTCCAGGTCCGAGGTGACCCTGGCCCACGGCCAGAGCACGGTGGTGAGTGGACAGTACGTCTCCTTCGCCGGGTTCCACCAGGTGACGGACCCGCTCGAGACCTCGACCCAGTTGCTCGTCAGCGTGGATCACCATCAGCTGCGCCCGGCCGTCACGACCTTTCACGGCCGCAACGGTCAGACCGTGGGCACCCCGGCCATCGACTCCAATCTCCTGCGCGACGTCTACGTCACCTTCGACGCCATCGGCGGCAACGGCACGACGTCCGGCGCGCAGGTGCAGAACAACCTGCCGGCCGGGTCGGTGGTGCTGGGCGTGACCGTCGAGCCGCTTCTCGCGTGGCTGTGGATCGGCGGGCTGATGGTCGGGCTCGGCAGCGCGCTCTCCTTCCTGCGTCGTCGCCATAGCGAGGAGGCGCTGTGAGGCGGACCGTGTTCTTCACTTCCATCGCCGTGGCGGTCATCGTGGTGGCCTTCTCCCTCTTCCTGGGTACCCGCCGCCCGGTCCAGGCCACCATCGAGGCCAGCCCGCTGCTCGGCAAGCTGGCGCCGAGCGTCGCGGGCACCGAGTTGAACGGCGGGCACCTGAGTCTGAACAACGACCGGGGTGACGTGGTCGTCGTCAACTTCTGGGCGTCGTGGTGCGGCCCCTGCGTGCAGGAGGCGCCCAACCTCTCGACGTTCGCCTGGCACGAGCGCCACAACAAGGTGAAGGTGATCGGCGTGGTCTTCAACGACACGGTGTCGGCCGCCACGGGCTTTGAGAGCCACTACGGGTCCCTCTATCCCTCGATCGTCGACCCCGGCGGCGTGATCGCCAACAGCTACGGCGTGACGTCGCCCCCGACCACCTTCGTCATTAACGCGCAGGGCCGGGTGGCGGCGACGCTGCTGGGTCCGGTGAGTACCGCCCAGCTCTTCGCGGTCGTCAAGCGGGTGCAGCAGTGAGGTTGCTGCGTTCCTTCTGGCTCTGGCTGGGGGCCCTGGTGGTCGTCGTTGCCCTGGCCGTGGGCACCACGCCGAGCGCGCCTTCGAGCCTGTCGCGCATCAACCACCTGGAGAGGCTGGTGCGCTGCCCGGCCTGCGACGACCTCTCGGTCGCGGTGAGCAACGCCACTTCGGCCATCGCCGTACGTCACGAGATCGCGCGCGACGTGCACGCGGGGGAGTCCGACAACAAGATCCTGACCTCGCTCGAGGCGACCTACGGACCCTCCATCCTGCTAAGCCCGTCGACGTCCGGGCTGGGCACACTGCTCTGGGCCGTGCCCGTGGGCGTGTTAGTACTGATCGTGGTCATAGGGCTGCGACTGGCGAGGCGACGGCGATGAGTCGCGACGCGGCGCTGTTGCGCGACGAGATCTCGCTGCGCCAGGCGTCGTTGCTCGACGCCCGACGCGAGCTCGCGGCCGGGGAACTCTCGGCGGAGGCTTACGAGACCATCTCGAGCCGCGAGCAGGCGGCGATCGACCAGGCTCGCGGCGAGCTGGACGCCCTGGCCCACGAGAGCGCCATTCCGCCGACGCGGCGAGTACGCCGGCGTCGCTGGCTGGTGGTGGCGGCCGTCTGCTTCTGCGTGGCGCTCGGTCCGCTGCTCTGGGCCTCGCTCTCTCCTCGACAGCCGGGTAGTTCAATCACCGGTTCGATCTCACTGGCGCGTCAACAGCGGATCGAGCAACTGCTGACCGAGGCGCAGGCCGACGTGGCCAACGGCGACCCCGTGACCGCGCTCAGCGCCTACCAGCAGGTGCTGGGCTTGGACGCCCACAACGTGCAGGCGCTGACGCAGACCGGCTGGCTCGATTTCTCGGCCGGCAGCTCCGACCAGGACGTGACGCTGGTGGACCTCGGGGTGAAGGACCTGCGAGAGGCGGTCAAGCTGGCGCCCCGCCAGGCTGGCCCCCGTCTCTACTACGCCATCGTGGCCGACGCCACGCCGGGCAACCAGGCGCTGGCCAAGAAGGAGTTCGAGGTTTTCCTGGGTCTTAAACCCTCGCGGGGTCAGTTGGCCGTCGCGCAGCCCTTCCTCCAGAAGCTGGGACTTAAAGCTCCTTAGACGTTGACGCCCACCAGCGCGAGGATGACGCCCACGGCTCCGGCGAGCAGCAGCGCGCTCACGACGCTGCGCCGCGCCAGAAACAGCCAGACGAGCACGGCCGCCAGGAGCGGCACCTGCCACAACCGGTGCAGCGAGAGACCGAGCGGGATGGCCGAGCCGGCGATCGCCCCGATGACCGCGGGGCCGGCGCCCGCGAGGAACGACCCCACCGTGGTGTTGCCGCGGATGCGGTCGAACTTTCGCGCCCCGAAGAGCACGAAGAGGAACGATGGCGCGAAGGCGATCAGCGCTCCGAAGAGCGCGCCACCGACCCCGAAGACGGCGTAGCCGACCACGCAGATCGTCAGGACCACCGGCCCTGGGGTCACCTGGCCCAAGGCCACGGCGTTGAGGAACTGCGCGCCGGTCATCCAGTGGTAGGTGCTCACGACGTCGTGCTGCATGAGCGGGATGATGACGAACCCGCCGCCATAGGAGAGGGCGCCGACCTTGAGGGCCTCCCACGCCAAGGCGCCGAGACCCGCGGCGCCCACGGTGTGCGCCAGCGCCATCGGCACCAGCGCGTGCGAACCCGTCGGGCGCGAGCGTGTCCGGCGCACTAACACCTCGAGGAACCCGCATCCGAGCAGGGCCAGCACGACGAAGGAGCCGAGCAGCGCGGCGGTGATCGCGCCGACGGCGCCGTAAAACACCCAGCGCACTTGGGAGGTCCGCTCCTCGCCGAGGCGCTGGCGGCTGGGCCCCACCAACCGCCACGCGGCGAGCAGGGCCACGGCGGGCACGCCGGCCCCCGCGCCGGCCGCGGCGCCGAGAACCCAGAGCGGCGGGTGCTGGGCGAGGAAGACGGCGCTCAGGGCCGTGATGAGGGCCAGTCCCGGGCAGATGAAGCAGAGTCCTCCGATGAGGGCACCGAGCGCGCCGCGCAGTCGCCACGCGCAGAAGATCGCCAGCTGCGTCGACGCGGGGCCGGGGAGCAGATTGGTGGTGGCCACGGCGTCTTGGAACTCCTCGGCGCTCAACCACTGCCGCTCTTCGACGCAGAGTCGACGCAGCAGGGCGATATGGGTGGGAGGGCCACCGAAGCCGACCACGCCGAGTCGGCCCCATTCACGCACGATGGTGCCCAACGACACCCGCGAGACGTCGGCGCCCTGGGTCACGGCGACGGGCGAAGGATTAGGCAGTCACTCGACAGGTGTCGTCGCCACGGGCCCGCGACGTCATCGTCACGTTGGTCCGTTCGGCCCCGAGACCCTCGAGCATTCCAGAGATGAGACCGCGGTCTACGGCGCACAGCACCGGGTGGTGCGTGGCGGCGGAACCGAAGGGACAGTTCTCCGAGACGACGGACTCGGTCGAGTCGTTCTCCTCGACGCGCGCGGCGAAGCCGTGCGCGGTTAGCAGGCCGGCGATGGTGGCCATCGCGGATTTGACCGTGCGCGTCGTCTCCTGGGGCAGCACGGCCGAGCCGAGCGTGCGACCGTAGGTGACGCCGACGTCGTGGGCCATGGTCTCGGACGCCTCGGGGCCAAGGCGCTCGAGGGCCATCTCGAGCAGCGCCACCAGCAGCGCGTCGCGGCGCATCGAGCCGTCCATCAAGAGGCTGTCGTCCACCACGCGATAACCCTTGGCCGGGCGGCCGACGGTGGTCTTGCGCACGCTGTCGAAGGTGACGTAACCGGCCTCGCTCAGTCGTTCCAGGTGGTGGCGCACGACGTTGGGGTGCACGTCGCAGTGCAGCGCTAAGTCCGTTGCGGTGGCCCCAGGGAATTCGCGGAGGTGAAGGTAGATGGTCCGCCGGGTGCGGTCGCCGAAGGAGTGGGTCAGGCTGGTCACCGTGGCGGTGAAGAGAGCCGGGTCGACCTCGTGGTCCGTGGGCTTTGTAGGCACGTAAAAAGTCTAGGGTCAGTACCCCGTAGCGCGCCGGTAATCTCAAGAAGCCTCTTCTAAAGGAACTCTCTTGAGCGTTGACCAACTGCGCAGCACCCTCGCCGGCCTCGTCGAGCCCCAACTCGTGCGTACGCTGGGTGAGCTCGGCTTCCTGGGCGACGTGACGGAGACCAACGGCGCGCTCCAGGTCGAACTTCTCCTGCCGGTCACGCAGTGGCCGAATCTTCCCCTTTTGGAGGCCGCGATCGAAGGCGCCGCGCCCGGGGCGACGGTCACGGTGCGCGCCATGAACGAGGCGCAACTGCTCGGTCTGCGAAATTTCCTTCGCGGAGCCATGGCCGCCCCGGCGGGGCCCGGTCATCACGACCACGGCGACACCAAGCCGCGCTTTCTCGATCCTTTGTCGAAAACCAGAGTGCTGGGCATCTCGTCGGGCAAGGGAGGGGTCGGCAAGTCGTCGGTCACCGTCAACCTGGCGATCGCCCTGGCCCAGTCGGGCTTCGAGGTCGGGATCCTCGACGCGGACGTCTACGGCTTCTCGGTGCCCAAGATGCTGGGCGCGACCAACGATCCGATCGTGCTCGGTGACACGGTGATCCCCACGCTGGCCCACGGCGTGCGCTGCGTATCGATGGGCTACTTCGTGCCCGACGAGCAGCCGGTCATCTGGCGCGGACCGATGCTGCACAAGGCCATCGAGCAGCTGGTCACCGAGGCGTGGTGGGACGAGCCGGACTTCCTGCTCATCGACATGCCGCCCGGCACGGGCGACGTCGCGCTGACGCTCTCTGAGGTGCTGCCGCGCATCGAGATGTACGTCGTGACGACGCCCCAGGCCGCGGCCCAGCGCGTCGCGCAGCGTTCGGCCTACGCCGCGCGCAAGCTCAAGCTGGCCGTGCGCGGGGTGATCGAGAACATGAGCTGGTTCACCGGCCGCGACGGGGAGCGCTACGAGATCTTCGGTTCCGGCGGCGGCGCGCAACTGGCCCGGGAACTGGGCATCGGACTGCTGGCCCAGATCCCGCTGGAGACGACGCTTCGTGAGGGCGGCGACACCGGCCGCCCGATCGTCGTGAGTGACCCGCACTGCGAGGTGTCCCGGGCGTTCCAGGCCCTGGCGGCGGCCGTGGCGGCACAGGGTCCGGCGCGGGTCTATCGTCAGGAACTCAAGCTGGTCTGACGACGACCGAGGGGGCGAGCATGGAGTTAGCGGGCAAGACGGCGGTCATCACGGGCGGCGCCAGCGGCATCGGTCTGGCCACGGCGCACCAGTTCGCGGCCTCGGGGATGAACCTGGTGCTGGGCGACATCGAAGAACAGCCGTTGCACGAGGCCGTCGAGGGGTTGCTGGCGCAGGGAGCGGAGGTCATAGGCATCACCTGTGACGTGAGCAGCGAAGCGGACGTGCTCGGACTGCGCGACGGAGCGCTGGCACAGTTCGGGGGCGCGCACGTCATCTTCAACAACGCCGGCGTTGTCGGGGGACCCTCCATCGGCACGCCGAAGAAGGTGTGGGACTGGGTGATGGGCGTGAACGTCGACGGCGTGATCAACGGCATCAACGCCTTCGTGCCGCTCTTCCTCGACCAGAACGAAGGCCATGTGGTGAACACGGCCTCGCTCGCGGGGCTGGGCGGCGTGGCGGGCACCGGCGCCTACTGCGCCAGCAAGTTCGCGGTGGTGGGGATAAGCGAATCCCTCTTCCACGAGTTGTCGATCCTTCAGAAGAACGTCGGGGTGTCGGTGCTCTGTCCCGGGTTCGTGCGAACCCGCATCAAGGACTCCGACCGCACCATGCCCGCGGAGCTCGCGGGCTATAACGACGACCCTATGGTCCAGGCCATTCGAGAGATCGAAAGGAACCTGGTGGACGCCGGCATCGAGGCCAGCGAGGTCGCGGCGCTGGTGGAGCGCGGCGTGCGCGAGGGCCGGTTCTGGATCTTGCCGCACGAGTACTTCGCTCAGCGCATTACCGAACGGCGCCTCGAGTGGATGCGTGGCGGCGAGCCGATCGCTTCGATGCCCAAGATGCCGACGCCGCGTTAGCGGTCGATGCCGCTGGGCAACTGGTCCTCGGGCCAGTCGAGCAGGGTCACCGCGCTTCGGCACGCGAATCGGTCAGTCATGCCGGCCACGTACGCGACCGCCTCACGCAGACCTTCCTCGGGGTTGGCCACGTCACCCCCTCGATCGGCGACGTCGGGGATGAGCTCGGGATGCTTCGCGAAGTACTCCACCAAAGCGCGCAGCAGCGCCACCACCGACGTGGCCTGCTGGCGTGAGGCACCCCGAAGGTAGATCATCTCGTAGTCGAAGGCCCGAAAGGCGCTGAGCGCCTCGGCGTGGCTCGCGTCCATGCCGATCACCCCCGTGGAGTAGATGGTCCGGATCATGGCGTTGATGAAGGTGCCGAGCTGCTGGCCGCGGCGTTCGCCGCAGCGCTCGCGGACGATGCCCGGCAGTTGTTCAGCGCTCAAGACGCCGGCCGACACGGCGTCCTCGAAATCGTGACAAACGTAGGCAATGCGGTCGGCCCAACTCACGACCTCGCCCTCGGGCGTGGCCGGCGCCGGTCGCGACCACGAGTGGTTGCGGATCCCGTCAAGCGTCTCGCGACAGAGGTTGAGCGAGAGCAGCGAGACGTCGGCGCCCCAGGTGGCGTGGTCGAAGCCGCCAACCACGAAGGGATCGAGCGCCTCCTCGCTGGCGTGGCCTCCCGGACCGTGACCGCAGTCGTGGCCCAGGGCGATCGCCTCGGTGAGGGCCACGTTGAGTCCGACGGCGCGCGAGATGCCGGTGGCGACTTGGGCGACTTCGAGCGCGTGGGTGAGGCGCGTGCGCATGTGGTCGTCGGGGAAGACGAAGACCTGCGTCTTGCCCGCCAAGCGGCGAAAGGCGCTCGAATGAAGGATGCGGTCGCGGTCGCGCTCGAAGCAGGTGCGAAACTCGTCGGGCGCCTCTTGGCGGACCCGGTCACCCGCGCCCCGCGCGCGGGTGGCGCCTTTGGCGAGGAAAGAGTCGAGCTGCTCTTCGCGTTTGCGGAGCGTCGCGATGGCGTCGCTGGCGCCCGACGCAGCCACCTCGATGACCGCTTGGGAGTTCTGGTGGGCCACGGTGACGTCGTCCGCGGCCCCTTCGTAGCCCTCCATCGTGGCGGCCCAGCGGCGGTTGTGCTCCGAGGCCGTATCGCTACTCACGACCTTCATCATGCACCAAACCCGTAGCATGGGGATAGTCGCCCGCGGGGCAGAGGAGTCGTCATGGATATTCGAATTGGCATCGTGCAGTCAATGAAGGAGCTCGAGGTCGAGCTCCCCGAGGACGCGAACCGCGACAAGATCATGAAGGAAATCGAGGCCGCCCTGGGCGGGGAGAAGGTCCTCTGGCTCACGGATCGCAAGGGTCGTCGCGTCGGCGTGCCCGCGCAGAGTATTGCCTACGTCGAGTTCGGCACTCCCCAGAGCGATCGCATCGTCGGCTTCGGCACGGCCTAGATCGAGGCGTTTCAGCCACGTGATCGATTACCACCTTCATCTCTGGCCGCACGAGGAGTCCTCGGTCTGGTTCCAGTTGGACCAGATCGCCGACTACTGCGACGAGGCGGCCAAGCACGGGGTCACCGAGCTGGCCCTCACCGAGCACACCAGCCGTTTCGTCGACGTGGTGTCGGCGGTGGGCCCCTTCTGGCTCAAGTACGGTCACGAGCCCACCAGCCCGGTGCTGGAGAAGTACCTCAATTGGCACGCGAGGAATTCATTGGAGAAGTACGTGAACTTAGCCCAGCTGGCCAAGGACGAGGGCTTGCCGGTCAAGATCGGCCTGGAGGTCGACTACTACCGTGACCAGATGGACGTCGTGTCGCCGATCCTCGCGCAGTACCCCTTCGACGTGCTGATCGGCTCGGTTCATTGGCTGGGCACCTGGCAGTTCGACGACTACGAAGTGCCCACGCACTATCACGAATGGACGGTCCGCGACGTCGACCAGTGCTGGGCCGACTACACGATCGCCATCGAGGAGCTGGCGGCGTCCAACTCGGTCGACGTGCTGGCGCACGTCGACCTGATCAAGGTCGCCGGGTTCCACGCGTCCAACCCTGCGGACTACTGGGAGCTCCTGGCCAGCGCCGCCGCCGGGGCCGACCTCTCGGTCGAGTGCAGTTCGGCCGGGTGGAAGAAGCCCGTGGGCGAGCAGTATCCCTCCGAAGGATTGCTCGATCGCCTAATCGCCAAGGGCGTCAGCTTCACCACCGCCAGCGACGCGCACTCCCTGGAGCGGGTGGGCGAGCGCGCCGGTGACCTCGCCGACATGCTCGAGGCCCACGGCGTGACCGAGCTGGCCTCCTTCACCAACCGCGAGCGCCAGCTCGTCGCGATGCGCTCGAGCTAATGGCCACGCTCGCCGAGCTGACGACGCAGCACACGTCGCTGTCGCAGCCCTCGGTCGACCACCTGCTTCGCCTCACCGT
The DNA here is from genome assembly GCA_963827115.1 of uncultured Acidimicrobiaceae bacterium. Taxonomy (GTDB): domain Bacteria; phylum Actinomycetota; class Acidimicrobiia; order Acidimicrobiales; family RAAP-2; genus RAAP-2. Next base: position 258,249 of record CAWGZS010000001.1, read on the forward strand.
GTCGTGGTCCCTGCTGGCGGACCTTTCCTTCTCCGACATGCTGCTCATGACCAAGGTCGACGAGCTCTCCCTACCCGGCGAGGACAACTTCGTGGTGCTGGGCCAGATGCGCCCCAACAACCGCTCGACCTTGATGAACGACGACCTGGTCGGCACACTGCAGCGCGGCGACGCGTGGCCCCTGGTGCGCCTGGCCTACGAGAGCGGGACGCGCGTGGTGGGCGAGGCCATGATCGAGCACGTCGAGGACCGCGTGCCCGTCTGGTGCGTGCCGGTGCGCTTCGAGGGCGGCATCGTGGCGGTGCTCGTGCGCCTGCAGGGCCCCCTGCGCGGCCCGGCGTCGCTCTACGAGCAGGCCTATCTCTCGGTGTTCGAGCGACTCTGCGACATGGTCGCCGACGCCACGTTCCCGTACCGCGAGGACGACGTGGCCGGTCCGGGGATGCCGAGGGTCGGCGACGGCATCATCCTCATCGACGGCGAGGGGCACGTGGAGTTCGCGACGCCGAACGCGACCAATGCGCTGCACCGCCTCGGGGTCTACGCGCCCGCCGAGGGGAATTCGTTGGAGGAACTGGGCCTCAACGTGAGGGTCGTGGACCGCTCTCTGGAGTTCGGCATCCCCGCGATGGACGAGATCGACCGCGGCCACGACGTGGCCATCGTCTTTCACTGCGTGCCGCTGCTCGAGCACGGCGAGGTGACCGGACTCATCTGCCTGGTGCGCGACGTCTCGGACTTACGAAAGCTCGACCGAATGCTGCTCAGCAAAGAGGCCGCCGTGCGTGAGGTTCACCACCGCGTGAAGAACAACCTGCAGACCATCTCATCGCTGTTGCGACTGCAGGCCCGCCGCAGCGACAACGACGAGACCAGCACGGCGTTGTTGGAGGCAGAGCGCCGAATCCGCTCCATCGCCGTGGTGCACGAGGTGTTGTCGCGCGAACCGGGCGAGGAGGTGGTCTTCGATGAGATCGTGCAGTCGCTGGTGCTGCTGGTCGAAGACACCGTGTTGGCCTTGCATCCGGTCGAGATCGTCGTCAACGGCGAACTCGGTGTGCTCTCGACCGATCTGGCGACGCCGCTCGCGGTGGCGCTCGCGGAACTGCTCACCAACGCGGTCGAGCACGCCTTCGTGGACTTCGGAGGTGCCGACAACGAGAACGTCGGCATCGTGACGCTCAACCTCTACCAAGAGGACGGTAACGCCATCGCGGAGATCCGTGACAACGGACGCGGGTTAGGCGACAACTTCTCGCTCGACGTGCCTACGAGTCTCGGCCTCTCTATCGTGCGCGACCTCATCCGCGCGCAACTTCATGGTTCGATAGAGATGAAATCCGTCGCGGCCTCCGAGGGCGGGGGAGCGTACGTGCGAGTGGCGGTCCCGACGACCGCGCGACTCTAGATGTTGGAGCGTCGACGCGCGGCGAGCCACTGCTTGCGCAGTTTGCGTCGCTCGTCCTCGGTCGTGCCACCCCAGACACCTGACTCCTGGTTGGTCGCGAGCGCGAACTCCAGGCAGGCCTTTTGGGCGTCACAGTGGTCACAGACACGCTTGGCGGACTCGATCTGATCCGTCGCCATGCCGGTGGTACCGATAGGGAAGAAGAGCTCGGGTTCGGTGTCGCGACAGGCGGCTTGAGCACGCCAGTCAGCGTCGTCCCAGGCATGGGTACGGTTCCAAATCAACGACATGAAAAATCCTTTAAACGGGCAAATCCACAGCAAAAAATTCGCCAAAAACAAGATTTGAGTGAACCAAAAGGCTACCGAACAAAATGCCTAAAAACAAGGGCCATTTGTGGATTTTGACGTTAGCGAGCGCGCGTTGACGTTCTGTAGTGCGCAACGCGATGAGGCATCTTCATCACTCGCGCGTCGTGCGACCGAGCATCACTTTCTCCGTCATGCGGCGACACGTTTTCACGCGATGTAATTACATCGACGTAGTAGCGAGTGTTGATTGCGTCGCAATGTAAATGTTTCGTAAGTGTCGACGTCGGCTGCTCATGAGCGTGAGTCGAAATGCGTGTCCCTCGACTTAGAGACGGGTGGTCACGACAAGCACCTTGTTGGCGGCGGAGGTGGTTACGAACTTGAGCGTGATGTGGACGGCGATCTGGCTGAGCAGGTAATTCTCGACGGCCCTCGCTCGACTCTTGGCCAACGGTGCGTTGTCCTTCGCGTAGCCCGTGATGGTGACGGAAGACCCAGCTTTCAGCTTCCCGGCGAGTGAAGAGAGGTAGGTCCTGGCGTTAGTACTGAGAAGGTTCTTGCCATCCGCGAAGCCGAGGTATACCGCCGGGGGCTTCGTTGTTGGTGCCGTGGCTGGCGGGATTATTGGTGCCGGAGGTGCAGGAGGAGCCGGATTCGACACGACTACGGGGGATCCGCCTCCGCCTCCACCTCCGCCACCGCCGCCACCGCCACCGGCACCGCCACCGCCACCGCCACCGCCTCCGCCTCCGCCTCCGCCGCCCGCGGCAAAGGTGACGGTCGAAGCCGACGTGGAGACCGGCGTGTAATGGGAGTCCCCGGCCATGGTCGCCGTGACGAGGCACGTGCCGGCGGTCAACGCACTAAGCGTCGTTCCAGCGACGGTGCAGCCTGTCGCCGTGCCGTTGGCGGCGGAGTAGGAGACGGACGGTCCATTCAACGCGACGCTTTCAGGTTCGTCCCACGCGGCGAGGGTCAAGGTTGAATTGATGGTGTTTGAGCTCGTGTCGACGGTGGAGACGGTGTCGTTGAGAGCATTGGCTACGTACGCGAGACTGCCGGACGAATTGAGAATGACGTCGTAAGGGCCGCTCTGCCAAGGCATATTGACCGTGTTGCTGACACTGTAGGTATCGAGATTGATCACTGAGACCGTGTCATTCGAGTAATCCACGAGATACGCGACGGTCCCCCCCGGGTTCACCGCTACCGAGAACGCGCTGCTCCCAGCCGCAATCGTGGTATTCGTAGCGGCGGCCACATTGACAATGGTCAAATAGCCGCTACCCGAGGTGTTTGCGACATACGCGACGGTTCCGGCCGGATTAACGGCAATCGAGTCCGGGGAGGATTGCGCGGCGATTGACGCAGTGATCGTGTTGTTCGACGTGTTGATGACCGAGATGGTGTCCAGGCCATAGTTGGCGACGAACACCTGCGATCCGGTGGCGTTGATGGCCAACGAGAGGGGGATGCTTCCCGTGGTCAAGGCAATCGTGGCGACGGCATCGGTCGACGTGTTGATGACCGACACGGTGTCGCTTCCAGCGTTTGCGACATACGCCAAGGTTCCGGCGGCGTTCACCACGACATCGGATGGTATGGATCCCACCGTTATGGTGGCGGTGACCTGGTCCGTGGACGTGTTGATCACCGAGATGGTGTCACTCGCGAGGTTGGCCACGTAGGCCAGCGTTCCCGCAGGATTAACGGCCACCGATATCGGTTCGCTTCCCACCGGTATCCGAGCCGTGACTTGTCCGGTAGAAGTATCGATCACCGAGACCGTATTGGAGCCAGCGTTCGCGACGTACTCATCGAGGTTGGCGACGTTCCCCCCAGTCGTCGTGAGCGAAAGTGGCGAGCCGACTTGGCCCGAAGTGGAGGTCACGCCCAAGGGGGCCTGAACCACGGGCGCCGCACTCGGAGAGAACGTCACCGTGGTGGCGGCCGATGACACCGCTGAGAAGGAAGCGTCGCCCGACATCGTGGCCGTCACGTTGCACGTTCCGAATGTCGTTGCGCTGAGCGTCGTGCCGTTGATGGTGCAGCCAGTGGCCGTGGCGTTAGTGGCCACGTACGACACCGCGGAAGCGTTCGTGGCGACGGCGACCGGTTCGCTCCCGGCGGGAAGGTTCACCGTCTCAACCTCGTAGGCCTGAGCGAGTCTGGTGGTGGAGGTGTTGATCACCGACACGGTGCCGGTGGAGAAGTCTCCGATGAAGGCCAGCGAGCCGGACGTGTTGAACGACACGGCGTCCGGTTCGCTGCCCGTGGGAAGTGTGATGGTGTCAAGCAGGTCTTGATTGGCCGCATCAAGCACCGACACCGTGTCGTTGGCGTTGGCGGTGAAGATGATCGGCTCCGCCGGATCGATTGCCATCGCGTAGGGGACACCGCCCAGGGCAACTGTCGAGTCAAGTGAGTTGTTACCGGTATCGATGATGGAGACGGTGCCGTCGCCGCTGTTGGCGACGAAGAGATTGATACCGGTCGGACTCACCACGACGGCGTCCGGCTCGCTGCCCACGGTGATCGTCTGCGTGATCGCGTTGGTGGTCGTATTGATCACCGAGACGTTGTTCAAGCCGAAGTTGGGAACGTACGCGAATGTTCCCGCGGGGTTGAGCTTTATATCTTGCGGTTCGCTACCGGTCGCCAACGCGATCGTGGCGGTGATGACACCGGTGGCGGTGTTGATCACCGAAACCGTGTTGAGGCCGAAATTGGATACGTAAAGAACTGTTCCCGTTCGATTGAGCGCCACCCCGTCCGGTTCGCTTCCCACGGGCAACGTGAAGGTTGAGCTGACGGCATTGATCGACGTGTTGATCACCGAGATGGTGCCGCTCCCGTAGTTGGCGACGTAGACCAGGGTTCCCGTGGGGTTGAGCACCAGGGCCTGGGGACCGGTACCTACGGGGATGGTCGCGGTGATGTCGTTCGTGGTGGAGTTGATCACGGACACGTTCCCGAGGCCGTAGTTGGCGACGTAGGTGTCGAGCCCCGCGACAGTGCCGCCGCTCGTGACCAAGGGCAGGGAAAGGGAACCCGGTCCAGCGAAATTCGAATTGGACGTCGACGAGATGGTGAGTGGGGACTGGCTGGCGCGGGTGAAGGTGACCGTCGTGGGCGATGACGATACGGGAGCGTACGTCGAGTCACCAGCCATTGTGGCGGTGACGTTGCACGTGCCGGAGGTGTTGGCGCTGAGAGTTGAGCCCACGGTCGCGCAGCCACTGGCGGTGCCGTTGGTGACGGCGTAACTCACCGCAGTGCCGACGGTCGCGACTACCGCGGGGGCGCTTCCCGTTCCCCACGTGGCCGTGATGGCATTCGTGGTGGTACTCACGACGTACACGGCTCCTAGGCCGCTCGAAATGTAGACGAAGGTTCCTGCCGCGTTCATGGCGATGTCGTCAATCTCGGATCCGATCAAGGGCGACGCCGTGACGGCGTCGGTTGCGGTGTTGATGACGGAGAGATCGCCGTCACCGCCCGTGACGTAGAGCAGCGTGCCCGCCGGGTTGATGGCGATCGCGTTCTGGGCCGAAGTGGTGTTTACAATGATGGTCGCGGTGACCTGTTGGCTGAGCAGGTTCACCACGGTGACGGTGCCGGAGTTCCCCTCGGCGACATAGGCGATCGTGCCCGCCGGATTCAACGCAATGCCGTCGGAGTTCCCCGTTATGGTGATCGTGGACTCGAGGGTGTTGGTAGAGGTATTGAAGACAAAGATCGCTCCGTAAGCACTGGTCACGTAGGCGAGGGCTCCGTTGGGGCTGAAGGCCACCGCATCCGGATAGCCAGAGACGGAAATGGTTGCCAAGACCGTGTTTGTGGTGGTATCGATCGCTGTGACGTAACCCAAACTGTTGGTTACGTACGCGAGTGTGCCCGAGGGGTTGACGGCGATTGCCTGTCCGTTCAGAGGCAGCGTCGCCACGACCGCGTCGGTCGACGTGTTGATCACCGAATAGGCATCGCCGATGACGTACGCGAAGGTGCCCGCTGGGTTAACCGCGATTTGAGAGACCGTTCCGTTGACCGCAGTGGTGCTGAACGTCGTTCCCGACGGAGCAGTGTCGCCCGTCACAGCGAACGTCAATTGGTTGGCGACATAGACGTCCTGACCTGCGACCGTTCCACCGGAAGTGGTGAGGGGGAGGGAATAGCCGCCGCTCGTGGCCGTGTAACTCGTAGAAGTGAGCGTGAGTGGCGCTTGCGAAGTGGCGGCGGAAGCTTCGCCGCTCACGCCTAACACGGTCGACAAAAGAATTGCAGCACTGGCACCCATGAACTGGACCAATCGCAGCGAAGAATTTCGTTCGGACGCTTTGATTGCGAAGATATCAGGAACCGTTACACGCGATCGAGGCCTTGATCTACCCGGACGATTGATCGTCTTGTGCAGCACAGTGCCCCAATCTGTCGCGGATACGAAGTGCCCTGAAGTTAACATGGTCCCTTTCGAAACGTACCCGCGAAAAACCCCCTCATTTTCGACCCGTTACCCATGATTTACCGGGAATCCTCGTCCCGTCTCATGCGGGGGCTCTTTAGGACCGAATGGGGGTATCTCGAGCAAACCAGTCCGCTGCTCCGCAGATTGAGGGCGATTGAAGAATCCGTCAACCCGTCGAGTCATCGTCAACCGATTAGTCGATATTGACGCGACCATCCGATGAAAAGCGAGTGCGTAAATAGAAGTCAAATCTTCTTCTGCCACACTTGAACCGTGACGAAGATTCTTGCTCATCGAGGTGAACACAAGACCGATCGTGAAAACACCGTGGCGGCCTTTCACTCCGCGAGAAGAGCGGGCGCCGATGGAGTTGAGTTGGACGTACGCCGAACGGTCGACGGCGCACTCGTGGTGCATCACGATTCGATTTGCCAAGGCGTTGCTATTGGTGAGTCGAGGCGACGGGACTTGCCCTCGTACGTGCCGACCCTGGACGAAGCGATGGAAGCCTGCGAGGGGTTGCTGGTCAACGTCGAGATCAAGAACAGTCGAGGCCGCAACGAAACGACGTACGACGACACGGGAGACTTCGCTCGTCAGGTGGTTCGCCATCTCCAAAAGATCAATTGGGCGGACAGGGTGATCGTGTCGTGCTTCGACAAAGCGACGTGCGTGTCCGCGCGTTCGTTCGATGCCGAGATCGCCGTCGGCTGGCTGCTGTGGAGGGTTCGCCTGCGCGATGCCATGACGCAGGCGCACGTCCTTGGCTTTACCGCCGTGCATCCGCGGTACCGGTTCCTCAATGCCGACGCGATGGCGATGGCTCGGGCGTTGGACCTCGAGGTCAACACCTGGACCGTCAACGGTCGATCGGCGCTTGGGGCGATGGTGGACCTCGGGGTCAACGCCATCATCACTGACGAACCGGCGAGGGCGAAGGACATCGTCAACGGCCTTCAGTAAAATCCGGTCCTTCACCGATGGAATAGATTGTCTGCATGAACGTTGTCGTGTGCGTGAAGCAGATCCCCGACCCGGCGGCCCCGCAGTCGTTCGATTCATCGAACTACTTGGACCGCTCGGGCAAACTCATCCTCGACGAAGCCGACACCTATGGCGTGGAGATGGCCCTGCAACTGGTCGACAAAGCCGGTGAAGGCGAGGTGACCGTCGTCTCGATGGGTTCGGGCGCCGACCTAGCCGGGGTGCGCAACGCGCTGGCCATGGGGGCCGCCAAGGCGGTCATCGTCAGTGACGAGTCCCTGCGCGGCAGCGACGCCCTCGGCACGGCCAAGGTGCTGGCGGCGGTCATCCGTCGTCTTAGCCCCGACCTGGTGCTGGCCGCCACGGAGTCCTCCGACGGCTACACCGGAACTACGCCGGTGCAGCTGGCGGAACTTCTGGGGTTTCCCTCGATCACCTTCGCCAAGTCCGTGAACGTCAATGGCACCACGGTGCAGGTAAATCGCCAGACCGAGTCTGGTTACGACGAGGTGTCGGCCCCCTTACCCGCGCTCATCACGGTCACGGCCGGGGTGGTCGAGCCGCGTTACGCATCCTTCAAGGGCATCATGGCGGCCAAGTCCAAGCCGGTCGAAGTGCTGAGCGTGGCCGACCTTGACCTGGTGGGCCAGGTCGGTCCCGACGGAGCTCGCCAGGAGATCACCTCGGTCGAACGCGCCGAGTCGCGCCAAGCCGGCGAGAAGTACGTCGACGAGGGTGACGGTGCCCAAAAAATCGTGACGTTCCTCGAATCCATCAAAGTCCTCTAGGAGATCCATGACACTTTCATCTCTCTGGGTTGTCGTCGAGCCCTCCAACGGCGGACTCACCAGCGGGTCCTTGGAACTGCTCAGCGCGGCGCGAAGCCTTAGCGACAGCGTGTCGGCCATCAGCTGGGGTGACGACGGGGCACAACTCGCGACGCAGGCCGGCGAGTTCGGCGCCACGACGCTCTATAACGTGGGCAAACTCAACGGTGCGCTGCCCGGCGTGCCCGTGGCCTCGGCCATCGTCGCGCTGGTCGCCCAGGGCGCTCCCGACGCCATCCTCATCCCTTCGAGCTACGACGGCCGCGACATCGCCGGACGGCTATCGGCGCGTCTTGACCGCCCGGTCCTGACCAACGTCACGGGACTCTCCAACGAGGGTGGGCTCGTCACCGAGCACCCGGCCTTCGGCGGCACCCAGATCGTCAAGGCCCGCTTCACCGGCGACGGTCCCGGCCTCATCGTTATCCGCGCCAAATCCTTCGCCGCAGAATCGGCCGGCGGCGCCGCCGCCACCGTGGTGGACGCTCCGGCGGGTGACACCGGGTCGGCCGGGTCAGCGGTCATCGTCACGTCGCACATCGAGGAGCGCACCGGTCCCAAGCTCGAGGAGGCGGCGGTCGTCGTCTCGGGCGGTCGGGGCCTGGGCGAGGCGCAGAACTACGCGCTCATCGAGGAGGCGGCCAAGCTGCTCAACGGTGCGGCCGGGGCCAGTCGGGCCATCGTCGACGCCGGATGGGTGCCTTATTCGCACCAGGTCGGCCAGACCGGCAAGACGGTCAAGCCCACCGTCTACATTGCCTGCGGCATCTCGGGCGCGACCCAGCACATGGTCGGCATGAAGGGCTCGAAGAACATCGTGGCCATCAACAAGGACGCCGACGCCCCGATCTTCCAGATCGCCGATCTGGGCATCGTGGGTGACGTGCACAAGGTGTTACCGGCGCTGATCGAAGCGCTGAAAGCTCGCGGATAACCGTCCATAGCCTTGTCTGATTACTCGCCGAGGGCTCGAGAGTTCGTACCATGTCCTGCGGGGCGTATATCGATACTTAGGATAAGACGACCGATATGAGCAGCGCGCCCAAACACGCCAAGCTATACCCGTGGTGGACGCTCGCGGTATTGAGCATCGCGTCGCTCATGGTGGTGCTCGATGCCACGGTGATCAACATCGCATTGCCGCGAGCACAGGAGTCCCTCGGCTTCTCGACGGCGAACCGCCAGTGGATCATCACGGCCTACGCGCTCGCCTTCGGATCGCTCTTGCTCGTCGGCGGCCGTTTGAGCGACCTGTGGGGACGGCGTAATGCCCTGTACGTCGGTCTCACCGGATTCGCCGTGGCCTCCGCGCTCGGCGGGGCCGCGCACAGCTTCGCGATGCTCGTCACCGCCCGGGCCGTGCAGGGAGCCTTCGGCGCGGTGCTCGCTCCGGCCGCCCTGGCCGCGTTGACCACCACCTTTCAGGACCCCAAGGAACGGGCCAAGGCCTTTTCGATCTACGGGGCGATTAGCGCCTCGGGCGCCGCCATCGGACTGCTGCTCGGCGGGGCGCTCACCCAGTGGGCGTCGTGGCGATGGTGCCTCTTCATCAACCTCTTCTTCGCCGCGATTGCCTTGATCGGGGTGGTCATCTTCGTCGTGCCCGGCAAGAGCGAGCATCACACCCGTCTCGACGTGCTGGGAACCTTGCTCGCCAGCGGCGGACTGTTCTTCGTCGTCTACGGTCTCTCGCACGCCGTCACGTCCAGCTGGTCTGACGAGATCACCTGGGGGAGCCTGCTCATCGGAGCCTTGTTCTTGCTGCTCTTCGTAGCGTGGCAACGACGCTCCAAGTTCCCGTTGCTGCCGCTGCGCATCGTCATGGACCGCACGCGGGGCGGCTCGCTGATCGCGCTGTTCATCACCAGCATCGGGATCTTCGGCATCTCCCTCTTCCTGGCGTACTACCTGCAGACGACGCTGGGCTACTCGCCGCTGCGCACCGGCGTGGCGTTCCTGCCCCTGGTCGGCGCCATCACCTTCTCGGCCACCATGGCCAGCGCGCGGCTCCTGGCCAAGGTCGGTCCACGACCCCTGGTGCCAGCGGGGATGATCCTGGGCATGCTGGGCACGGTCCTGTTCACCCGATTGACCGCGCATCCGGACTACGTCGGCAACGTGCTGCCGGGTCTTATCGTCACCGGCCTCGGCCTCGGCCTCATCTTCGCGCCGGCCACCGCCAGCGCCACCGCCGCCATCAGGCCCAGCGACGCCGGTGCCGCCTCGGCCATGGTGAGCACCACTCAGCAGATCGGCGGCTCGATGGGCACGTCGCTGCTCAACACGATTGCGGTGTCCGCGACCATGGGTGCCCTACGGCACGCGTCGATCCCCACCAGCCCGGCCTTAGCGGCGGCCGTGAGGACCCACGCCATCCTGCACGGCTACTCCATGGCCTTCTGGTGGTGTGCCGGCTTCTTCGGATTCGGCGCCATTGCGACCTTCATCCTGCTCGAGTCCGGGGTGCCCAACCTCGAAGGAGAGCTGGTACCGCTGCTCTAGATGAGGGGCCAGGGGTAGGGCGGCCAGTCGCTCTCTTCGTCGGGCATGGGGTACCGGCCCGCGGTGGCCAGCTGCTGCGCGCGAAGCTGGGCGACGGCCAGTTCCTCGGGCCGCAGGTACTGCGCGAGCTCACCCGAGTCGCCACGGGCGAAGCGCTCCAGGCGTTCGCGCAGGCTTTGATCGACCTCGCTGCCGGCGTACTCCCAGATGACGGTGCGCAGCTTGTCGCTCTGGTGGAAGCACAGCCCGTTGTCGATGGCCCAGCATCGCGTCTCGTCAAAGAGCACGTGGCCCGCTTTGCGATCGGCGTTGTTGGCGACGACGTCGAAGGCCGCCAACGCGGCGAACCACGGTGAGAACTCCTGCTTCTCACGCAGCGTGAAGTAGTGGTCTTCGAGGTTGTCGTCCACCCACCACTGCAGCGACCCGACGCCGAACGGCGCGTCGTCGCGGGCGACCGTCGTTGGCACCAGGTCGGTGCCCAGCACGACGTCGAGTTCGTAGGCGGCCACCTCGCGCCGCCACAGTCCGTCGCTGAAGTCCCAGAGTGTGCGTTCGCCGGCTTCGGCCTTGTAGCAGGCCTGCGCGCTGCGACCTTCCAACGTCACGGTGACCAAGAGCGCCTGGTTGGAGGAGCCCGACACGCGTCCTTCGATCTCTATCGATCCCTTGGCCAGCAGCGTACGTTCCTCGTCGCGGTTCATGGTCTTAACGGATGGGCGGCCGATGCCCGTTGGTGCGCGGGCAGTCGTGGCCGCGCGGGTCCAGGGGCCCGCCGCAGAGGGGACAAAGGGGGCGTCCGGCCTCGACCAGGCGCGTCACCGCGATGGCGAGTCCGCCGGCCCACTCCTTGGTGAGGGTGAGCTCGAGCGTGTCGTCGCCCTCGTCGACCGATTCGAACGTGACCTCGATGGCCTCTTGATCCTCGTTGATGGCGACCGCGATGTCGCCGGCCACGAAGTCGGCCTCGTACTCGGGCTCCAGCGAGAAGTCGTCCGGCAGGTGTCCGGGTCGACCCAGCGTGCCCAATACCTGGCTAAGCCACTCGGCGAGGGCGCTCAGCTGGAGCTTCTCGCACTTCACGATGACGAGACGGCGGCCCTCACGGACCTGGAGCAGGAAGAGTCGATTGCCGACCTCGCCGCGCACGCCGACCATCACGCGGTCGGGCTTCTGGAAGACATAGTTCACGAGGGCGTCAGGTCCTTGAGCGATGACGTGCTGTTGACGCAGAGCACGACGGGCCCCGCGCCCGTGAAGCCGATGGCGCTCACCGAGCAGGTCGAGATGACCGTGCGTTGGAAGAGGTCGAGCGGCACGCCCTGGGCGTAGGTGACGGCAGCCTTGATTGTGTCGGCGTGGCTCACCACGACGATGCACCGCCCGCGGTGCCTGGCGGCTAGTCGCTCGAGCGTCGTCCACACGCGCTGCTGCATCTCGGCGAATGACTCTCCCTCGGGGAAGCGAAAGGTGCTCGGCGAGTGCTGCACGTTCTTCCACTCGGCCTTGCGGGACAACAAGCTCAGCTTCTTGCCGGTCCACAAGCCGAAGTCGCACTCGAGCAGTCCGCGCTCGACCACCGGGCGGAGCTTCAACGATGCGGCGATGGGGGCCGCCGTCTCGCGAGCGCGTTCGAGCGGTGAGACGTAGAGCGCCACTGGCTTCTTCGAGAGCTCGGCGATCCGTGCTGCGACGTTTTGCGCTTGCGCGAGGCCGCGCTCGGAGAGGTGGAGTCCCGGCGCCCGGCCGGGCAGCACCGATCCCGTGGTGGCCGTCGCGCCGTGGCGTACTAGGAGGATCGTCGTCAACGAGGGGGTCGTCACTGGTGGTCCGTCTTTATCCGACGCTGAAGGGCAGGCGACGGGGCGCGGGGTCCTGGTCCTTCGGCCAGCGCTTGCGAGAGACCTGGGCCAGGCGATGCAGCAGGGCCACGGCGCCCGGGTCGTCGTCGCCTGGTCGGGTCTCGATGAGCCCTTGCGCCTTCATGGCGCTCATCAGTTCGCGCCCCTTGTCGGTGCGCACGATGACCAGCGTCCAGTCACCGAACGCGCCGATGCCGCCGGTCGAGATGTCGGCGTGCTCGGCCGCGAAGTCGGGGCAGAGCAGGCAGCCCTCGCGGGTGAAGGCGTGGGCTTCTTTGAGCGGCACTTCGTGCATCGCCCCGTCGTGGGTCCAGATCTGGAACACGCCCTTGATGTTCATCTTCTTGATGTCGGATCGCTTGATGTGGTACTTGGCTTCGAAGAGGCCTTCGAAGATCGAGTCGTCGAAGGTCTTAGAGCACATGAGCCCGATCGAGAGGCTGAGGCGGCGCGCGATCTTGCCCGCTTTTCTTGACTGCATCACGCCCGGCGCCGAAGCCATGCAGCCCATGCCGACGATGGCGATGCGCTCGGCGCCCCCCTCGACGGCCTCGGGGTAGGCCAGGAGGTTGGCCGAATAGGTGTAGCGCGACTTCGCGGTCTCGAGGACGTCTTCGCGCGTGCGCGCCACCCGGGGCCGCGCCACCCAGGTGGACCCGTCGCCTTCGAGGCCGCTCACCAGCGCGGCGTCGATGACGTCGTGCTCCAGCGCGTAGATGAGCAGGGCCGACACGAATCCGCCGTCCTGGCCGTTGTCGAGCAGCTCGGGGTCACTGGCGCGCGCCAGCAGGACGTCACCGATGCCGTAGACCTCGTCGTCCGTGCGCTCGCGCGCGAACAGCTTGGTGTCGATCTCGCTCTCCCAGTTACGAAAGCGCGGGCAGGCCCGCGTGCACAGGGTGCAGCCCGTCTCGCCGTGGGTGCAGTCGTCGCGTCCGCCATCGATGTCGAGGTGCCAGGGCTTGTAGACGCCGTTCGCTGACTCGTAATCGAGCACGTCGTGGGGACAGGCGATGACGCAGGCCGCGCAGCCCGTGCAGAGCCCCGAGGTCACGACCTCACTGAAGAGTTGACGCCAATGCGGTTTGTCCAAAGCCATACAGCAACACTAGTAATGGGCATTCGACGCTAAGTACGGGTACGCTGCGGCGCGTGCCCGAAGTCCTGGAAGTCGAGTCGTATCGTCAGCTGGCCGATCGCGTCGTGGGCGCCACGATCCGGCGCGGCTGGGCGGACGCCTACGCCGCGAAGAAGCTGACGTCGCCGTCGGCGTGGTCACGCACCGTCAAACACCTGACCATCACCGGCACGTCTCGCCGTGGGAAATTGTTACTGCTCGAGACCAGCGGCGTGACCTTGGGCGTTCGCTTCGGCATGACCGGGGTGCTGCTCATCGACGGCGAGACCGGCATCGACGGCCTCTTCTACGGACCGCACGACTTCAAGTCCGAATGGATCCGTGGTGGACTCGAGTTCGAGGATGGCCGCAAGCTCATCCTTCACGACCCGCGTCGGATGGGACGATTCGAGATTGACCCCGACCTCACGTCGATGGGGCCGGACGCGCTCTCGCTCACGCGCAGGCAGTTCGACGAGGTGCTGCTTGCCTCAAGAGGCGAGGGTCCGGCCGTCAAGGCGCGCTTGCTCGACCAGTCGGCAGTGGCCGGCGTGGGCAACCTCCTGGCCGACGAGATCCTGTTTCGGGCAGCGATAGATCCGCGCACCCCCGTCGGTCTGCTCAACACCGACGAGCGCCAGCGGCTTTACAAGGCGTTCTCTCGGACGATGCGCACGCTCAAGCAGCGTGGCGGATCGCACCTGGGCGACCACATGGAGTCGCGCTTCCCCGGGGGCCATTGCCCGCTAGACGGCGGGGAGATGCGCGTCGCGACCATTGGAGGACGAACGACCTACTGGTGCGCCGTGCACCAACGTTAAGAATTTGCTGAAGCCGGTCCGGCGGCTGGCTCGCGGTGGGCGAGACTAGGGCCATGTCTTCGTTCATTCAGCACTACGGCTACTTCGGCCTCTTCGTCCTGTCGGTGCTCTCGTCCGCCTGCATTCCGATTCCCAGCGAAGTGGCCTACGGCTTCGCCGGCGCCCTGTGCACGTCGGCCTTGACGGGCCACACGCATTTCTCGCTCTGGGCGGTCATCGTCGTGGGGACCATCGGATCGCTGGTGGGCTCGGTGATCGCGTACGAAGTCGGTCGCAGCGCCGGCCGCACGATCGTGGACCGATGGGGCAAGTGGCTGCTCCTGACCCACAAGGACCTCGACAGCGCGGAGCGGTGGTTCGAGAAGTGGGGCGATCCGTCCGTGCTGATCGGTCGGGTCATCCCGGTGGTGCGCAGCTTCATCTCGGTGCCGGCCGGCATGGCCGAGATGAATCGTCCCCGCTTCGCGATTCTGACCACCATTGGCTCCGCCGTATGGGTGGCGCTGCTGGCCGGACTGGGCGACGCCGCGGGACACAATTGGAACCACGTGAGCAAGGACTTTCATGCGGCGGAACTCCCCATCATCGTGGTGCTGGTGCTGTTGATCGTCGCGGGCTTCTGGCACCGCGTGCGCACCGTGCGCCGGCACAACGCCGCTTAGGCCTCGAGTCGCGCCAGCACCTTGGCGGCGTGTCCGTCAGCGTGCACCGCGTACCAGGCGTGTTCGATAAGTCCCGTCGGGCCGACGACGAAGGTGGATCGGATGACTCCCAGGACCTTCTTGCCGTACATCATCTTCTCGCCGTAGGCGCCGTACTTCGTCATCACCTTCTTGTCGGGGTCGCTCAGCAGGTCGAAGGCGAGCGAGAACTTGGAGCGGAACGCCACGTGCGCGGGCGCGGCGTCGGGTGAGATGCCCAGCACACGCACCTTCAATGTCTTGAACGAGCTCAGCTGGTCATTGAACTGACAGGCTTCCTTCGTGCAGCCCGGCGTGTCGTCGGCGGGATAGAAGTACAGCACGAATCGGGTGCCGGCCAAGTCCTTCAGCGACACCTTTTCGCCGTTCTGGTTGGGCAAGGTGAAGGCCGGTGCCTTCATTCCGGGCTCAAGTCGGGCCACGTCACTCCTTTTGGGTTTGTTGTCAAATTCGCTATTTATCACGTAGACTAGGGGGGAAGCTCTATGAAGTGAGCTTGGGCCCACACTTTCGAACGCCGGTTCCGGGTCCAACCGAGAAACGACCGTTGTCCCGTGAGCAGTGAAATAAAAGTGTCGGTAGCGCCGTCCCCTGACCTGTACGCAACCAAGATGACCTTTGTCGAGCTCGGGGTTCATCCAGAACTCTGCGCCGAGCTGAGCCGTCAAGGTATCACCACCGCCTTCCCCATCCAGGCCCTGACGATCAGCGATGCGCTGGCCGGACGTGACGTCTGTGGCAAGGCCAAGACCGGATCGGGCAAGACGCTCGGCTTCGGGCTGCCGATGCTCCAGCGGGTTGCCGCCAGCGAGAAGGAAGTGGTGCGCGAGGGCGGGCCCGCCCGACCCCGCGGCCTGGTGCTGCTGCCGACCCGTGAGCTGGCCGTGCAGGTGTACGAAGTCTTGAAGCCCCTGGGCGCCGCGCTGGGCCTGCATGTCAACGCGGTGTACGGCGGCGCCGACATCGAGCGCCAGGTCAAGTCGCTGCGCAAGGGCTGCGACATCATCATCGCCACGCCCGGGCGCCTCATCGACCTGGGCGACCGCGGCGAGCTCAACGTCGAACACCTCGACGTGCTGGTGCTCGACGAGGCCGACCGCATGGCCGACATGGGCTTCATGCCCCAGGTCGAGTGGGTGCTGCGTCGCATCGCCGAGCACGCCCATCAGACCCTGCTCTTCTCGGCGACCTTGGACGGCGCGATCGACCGACTCGTCAAGCGCTACCTCACCGACCCCGTGTTCCACGAGGTGGCGAGCGACACCCAGACCGTGTCGTTGATGGTGCACCACTTCCTGACCGTGCACCAGATGGACCGCATCAAGGTGGCGGCCACCATCTGCAACTCCATGGACAAGACCCTGATCTTCTGTCGCACCAAGCGCGGCGCCGACCGATTGGTCGAGCAGCTGCAGAAGGAGGGCGTCAACGCCGCCGCCATCCATGGCGACCTGCGCCAGAGCCAGCGCGAGAAGGCCCTGGCCGATTTCTCGGCCGACAAGCTCCCGGTCCTGGTCGCGACGGACGTCGCGGCGCGCGGGCTGCACATCGACGGCGTCGACTGCGTGATGCACTTCGACCCGCCCGAAGACCACAAGGCCTACCTGCACCGTTCGGGCCGCACGGCGCGAGCCGGTTCCACCGGCGTCGTCGTGTCGCTGCTGCTGTGGAACCAGACGATCGACGCCGAAGTGATCATGCGTCGCCTGGCCCTCAGGCGACCGATCGTCGAAGTGTTTTCGAACGACCCGCACCTGAAGAACCTCGCGGCCTGGGACCCGACAATGGAGGAAGCACTACGGTGAGCAAGAAGAACGCCCTACCCGTCTTTTCCTACGACAAGAGGGTCAAGCGCGCCCTGGTCGTGGTGGCGCATCCTGACGACATCGACTTCGGTTCCGCCGGCACGATCGCGACACTGACCAAGCACGGTGTCGACGTGGCGTACTGCCTCGTGACCTCAGGCGACGCCGGCGGCGATGACTCCTCGCACACCAAGGAGGAGCGCACCGCCATCCGCGAGGCCGAACAGCGCGCGGCCGCTGCCGAGGTTGGGGTCAGCACGCTGACCTTCCTGCACTGGCCCGACGGACAGGTGGAGCCCACGCTGCTCCTGCGTCGCGAGATCGCCCGAGTGATCCGAACCCACCGTCCCGACCTGGTGATCACCCAGAGCACCGAGCGCAACTGGGAGCGTATCGGCGTAAGCCACCCCGATCACCTGGCGACCGGTGAAGCCACCATGCGCGCCATCTACCCCGACGCCCGCAATCCGCACGCGTTCCCCGAACTGGTGCGCGAAGGCTTCGAACCGCACGTCGTGTCGACGGTATGGATCTCGGGGGCCAATCCCACGATGGTCGTCGATATCACCAAGGTCTTCGACCTCAAGTACGCGGCGCTGCGTCGCCACGTCAGTCAGGTCGGCGGGCGAGAAGGCCTCAAGAAGATGCTCAAGAGCTGGGCCCGTCTCAACGCGAGGAACGCTGGACTTCGCAAGGGCCGCCTCGGCGAGACCTTCAAAGTCGTCAACACTCGATAGCGAACCGCCTTCGCGCGTCCTATGGTTGCCCGATGGGCGCTGACGCACAAAAGGCCGATTCCCGAACCCCCATTGGCCGGCGTCGACCCACTCACGGGTTCGGTCACATACTCGACGGCGTCACCCGCGCCAACATGCCGGGCCAGGTGCTCGCGGGCATCACCCTGCTGGCCATCGCGATACCCGAGCAGCTAGCGACGTCGCAATTGGCCGGCGTGCCGGCCTTCACGGCGATGATCGCCTTCATCACGGCCACCCTGGTCTTCGTCGCCTTCGGCTCGAACCCCATCGTGTCGGTGGGCGCCGATTCGACCATCGCCCCGCTGTTTGCGGTGGCCTTGCTGCGCCTAGCCCTGCCGGCCTCGACGCAGTACCTCGAACTGGTGGCCGCCACCGCTCTCATCACGGGGCTTCTGCTGGTCGCGATCGGCCTCTTGAAGCTCGGCTGGTTCGCCGACTTCCTCTCCCTGCCGATCGTCGTTGGCTTCATGTGCGGCATCGGCGTGATCATCGCGGTCCACCAGTTGCCGCACGTCTTCGGCATCGTTGGCGGCGGCGATTCGGTGATCCAGCGCCTCCAAGCGATCGTCGACAATTTCCATCACGTCAGCGTGTGGTCCATCGTGCTGGCCCTGGGCACCTTGGCGGCGATGGTCGTCGGGGAGAAGATAAACCCGAAGCTTCCCTGGGCACTCGTCGCGGTGCTCGTGGGGACGATCCTTTGCGTGTCGCTCTCGCTGGTCAACCACGGCGTGCAGGAGCTCGGATCGGTGATCGTGGGGCTGCCAACGTGGCGGCTGCGCTGGTTCAGTTTGCACGAATGGAGCGTCATCGTCACGACGTCGCTCACGCTGGTGATCGTCATCATGAGCCAAACCGCGGCGACCGCGAGGACGTCGGCCGACGAGATCGGGGTGGCCGACAATCTGAGCCGCGACTTCGTCGGGGTCGGCATGGCCAACATCGCCGCCGGCCTCGTCGGGGCCTTTCCCGTCGACGCGAGTCCGGCCCGTACGACCGTCACTCGTCTCGCGGGAGGGCGCACCAAATTGGTGGGTCTGGTGGCCGCGGTCGGGGCGCTGATCGTCGCGCCCTTCGCCTCGATCGCCCACAGCATCCCGCTGGCGGCGCTCGCGGGAGTCTTGCTTTTCGTGGCCGGGCGGCTCATCAAGATCGGCCAGCTCCGTGCTATCTGGTCGACCAGCCGCGTGGAATTCACTTTGGCCATGATCACGACCGTGGGCGTGCTGCTGCTGGGTGTCGAGATCGGACTCGCACTTGCGGTGGGCCTGGCGATACTTGATCAGACGTGGCGATCGGCGCACCCCCAGATGGTGGAGCTCGGCCGCCGCCAGGGCACCACCAGTTGGGAGCCCGTCAACGATAAGAACGTTGACCGGGTCGACCACGTGCTCGTCATCATCTTCACCGCCGACATCTACTTCGCCAACGCCGGCGTGTTCCGACGCGACCTGCACGAGTTCTTGACCAAGCTGCCCCAGACCCGGCATCTGGTCATCGACGCCGCGGCCATCGCCAGCATCGATTTCACCGGTCTGGCGATGCTGAGCCAGGTGGTGGCCGACATGACCAAGGACGAGATAAGCGTGTCCATGGCCCGGGCGACCGACGGCGTGCGACGCCAGCTCTCGACGGCACCCGACAAGGCGCTCGGTCGGATCCCGGTGCACGACAGCGTGGACGCCGCAGCCAACGCCGCGCTGACCTAAGGCCCGCGAGTTTTTAGGGGCGCGAGGTTACTGCGCGGCCAGCTGACGCAGCACGAAGTTGAGCACGCCGCCGTGCCGGTAATACTCGGCCTCGGTAGGCGTGTCGATGCGCAGGCGCGCGTCGAAGTCGAACTGCTCGCCGTTGGCCCGCGTGACGTGCAGCGTCACCTTGGGGACCGTCTCGCCCCGGTTGAGCGGTTCGAGGCCGGTGATGTCAAAGACCTCCGTGCCGTCGAGGTTGAACGTGTCCGCCGACTCGCCGGGTAGATACTGCAGCGGCAGCACGCCCATGCCCACGAGGTTCGAGCGATGGATGCGCTCGAAGCTCTCGACCAGCACCGCCTTGACGCCGAGCAGCTTGGTGCCCTTGGCGGCCCAGTCGCGACTCGAGCCGCTGCCGTACTCCTTGCCGCCCAGGATCATCAGCGGCGTGCCCTCGCGCTCGTAGGCCATGGCGGCGTCGAAGATGGGCATTTGCTCGCCCTCGGGCAGCTTGACCGTGATGCCGCCCTCGGTGTTGGGGGCCATCTGGTTTCGCAGCCGGATATTGGCGAAGGTCCCGCGGACCATGACCTCATGGTTGCCGCGTCGGGTGCCGTAGCTGTTGAAGTCCTGGGCCTTGATGCCGCCGTCGATCAGGTAGAGGCCGGCGGGCACGTTGGGGCGGATGCTGCCCGCCGGGGAGATGTGGTCGGTCGTCACCGAATCGCCGAGCTTGGCCAGCACGCGCGCGCCTTCGATGTCCGTGACAACCCCCGGTTCCAGAGTGAGGCCGTCGAAGTAGGGCGGCAGCTTGACGTAGGTCGAGGCGGGGTCCCAGCTGTAGGTCACGGTGTTGGTGGTGGGCACCTCCTGCCAGCGTTCGTCGCCGCCGAAGGCGCTGGCGTATCGCTCCTTGAACATCTCGGGGGTCAGCGAGGCGCGGACCCCCTCGGCCACGTCGGCGTCCGTCGGCCAGAGGTCCTTCAAGTACACCGGCAGGCCGTCGGGTCCCTCGCCCAGGGGCTCAGTGCGCAGGTCGATGTCGATCGTGCCAGCCAGGGCGTAGGCCACCACCAGCGGCGGACTGGCCAGGAAGTTCTGCTTGACGTCGGGGTGGATGCGGCCTTCGAAGTTGCGGTTTCCCGACAGCACCGAGACGACCGAGAGGTCGTGCTCGTTGACGGACTCCGAGACGCCGGGAAGAAGCGGTCCGGTGTTGCCGATGCAAGTCGTGCAGCCGAAGCCGGCCAGGTAGAAGCCGAGTTGATCGAGCGGCTCGACGAGGTTGGCGCGCTCGAGGTAGTCCATGACCACGCGGCTGCCCGGCGCCAGGGACGTCTTGACCCAGGGCTTCACGCTCAGCCCGCGTTCGATGGCCGCCTTCGCCACCAGACCGGCCGCCACCATCACCGCCGGGTTCGACGTGTTCGTGCACGAGGTGATCGCGGCCACGGTGACCGCGCCGTCGAAGAGGTGTTCGGCGGCGTCGACGCCTTGCACCGTTAGGGGTTCGCGGCCGAGGGCCTGGCGGAACGCCCCGCGGGCTTGGCTCAGCGAGACCCGGTCCTGGGGACGCTTGGGTCCGGCCAGGCTCGGCTCCACCGTCGAGAGGTCGAGCTCGACGTACTCGGAGTAGATCGGCTCGGCCACGCTCTTGTCGTGCCACAGCCCCTGCGCCCGGGCGTACGCCTCGACCAGTTCCAGGTGCGGCGCGGGGCGCCCGGTGAAGGCCAGGTAGTCGATGGTGACCTGGTCGATCGGGAAGATCGCGCAGGTGGCGCCGTACTCCGGCGACATGTTGCCGATGGTCGCGCGCGTCTCGAGCGAGAGCGACGCGACGCCCGGGCCGTGGGCCTCCACGAACTTGCCCACCACGCCGTGGTGGCGCAGCAACTCGGAGATGGTGAGCACCACGTCGGTCGCCGTGACCCCTTCGCGGGCGGCGCCCACCAGGCGCAGGCCCACCACCGGTGGGATGAGCATTGACGTGGGCTGGCCGAGCATGCCCGCCTCGGCCTCGATGCCGCCGACGCCCCAGCCGAGCACGCCGAGGCCGTTCACCATGGTGGTGTGTGAGTCGGTGCCCACCAGGGTGTCGAGGTACGCCACGCCATCCTGTTCGAAGACCACGCGCGAGAGGTGCTCGAGGTTGACCTGGTGGCAGATGCCCATGCCCGGAGGGACGACCCGGAACTGCTCGAAGGAGCTCTGGGCCCACTTGAGGAAGGTGTAGCGCTCGATGTTGCGCTGATACTCGATGGCCACGTTCTGCTCGAAGCTCTCAGCCGTGCCGGTGCGCTCGAGGATGACCGAGTGGTCGATGACGAGCTCGACCGGTACCAACGGGTTGATCTTGTCGGGGTCGCCGCCGAGGGCGATGATGGCGTCGCGCATGGCGGCCAGGTCGACCACCGCCGGAACCCCGGTCAGGTCCTGCATCAGGACGCGCTCGGGCGTGAAGGCGATCTCGCGGGCGTCGTCGCCCGCCGCTTCGCCGTGGCGGCCAGGCGTGTCGGCCCATCGGGCGAGCGCCTCGATGTCGCTCGAACGGACCTTGACGCCGTCCTCGTGGCGCAGCAGGTTCTCGAGCAGGACCTTGATGGAGTAGGGCAGCCGCTCGACGCCGAAGTCCCGCAGGCCGGCGCACTTGAGGGAGAAGTAGGTGAGCGATCGACCCGGGACGTCGAGCGTGCTCTTGGATCCGAAGCTGTCCAGTGAGGGAGTTGTCATGTACCCATTCTGCCGTGTTCTCGAGACCCCTGTTCCGACCTCGGGAGCCCGCGCGATCGCTGAAGTGCGAGACTGTTACCCATGACTTCGACGTATGACTTGGTGAGGGGCCGTCTGCAGAGCGGCTTCGACACGATCGCTGCGGGAGCCGACCCGGTGCTGAGGCCGTCGGACCGCTGCGACTACCAGGCCAACGGCGTGATGGCCCTGGCCAAGCAGGTGGGGCGGCCGCCCCGAGAGGTCGCCGACGAGATCGTCAAGGCCTGCGACTTGGAGGGCGTGGCCAGCGTCGAGGTGGCCGGTCCGGGTTTCCTCAACCTGACGCTCAGCCCCCAGTTGCTCGACTCGCAACTGCGGTCCTTGCTCGACGACGATCGCTTGGGGCGCGCGCGCACACCCGCTGCGAAGAGGGTGGTCATCGACTACTCGGCCCCCAACGTGGCCAAGGAGCTTCACGTGGGCAGCCTTCGTTCGACCATTATCGGCGACGCCCTGGCTCGCATGTACCGCTTCGCTGGCGACGAGGTCATCGCGCGCAATCACATTGGCGACTGGGGCACACCTTTCGGCATGCTGATTGAACACCTGCTCGACCTCGGCGAGGACGAAGCGGTGGCGTCGCTCTCCATGGGCGACCTCAACGGCTTTTATCAGGCCGCCCGCGTCAAGTTCGACGCCGACGACGCCTTCAAGGATCGCAGCCGCAACCGCGTCGTGACGCTGCAGTCGGGCGACCCCGAGACCTTGCGGCTCTGGAGGATTCTGGTCGATCAGTCGATCGCCTACTTCTCGGACATCTACGACCGACTCGACATCTTGCTGAAGCCCGACGACGCCGTGGGTGAGTCCTACTACAACAGCATGCTCGACGACGTGGTGGCCGACCTCGACGCGGCGGGACTCCTGGTTCAGAGCAACGGCGCGTGGTGCGTCTTCCCGCCGGGCTTCACGAACCGCGACAACGAGCCGCTGCCGCTCATCGTCAAGAAGAGCGACGAGGGTTTCGGCTATGCCGCGACGGACTTAGCCGCCGTGCGCGACCGGGTGAGCAATCTGCACGCCGATGAGCTGCTCTACGTGGTGGGCACGCCCCAGGCGCAGCACTTCGACATGGTCTACGCGGTCGCGCGAATGGCCGGCTGGCTGCCCCAGAACGTGCGCTGCGAGCACGTGTCGTTCGGCAACGTGCTCGGACCCGATCGAAGGATGTTCAAGACCCGCAGTGGCGAGAGCGTCCTGCTCGCGGGTCTGGTGGACGAGGCGATCACCCGGGCGGACGACGCGCTGGTGTCGCGCCACGTCGACCTTGACGAGATGGCGCGGACCGCGCTCGCGGTGGACATCGCACGCGCGGCGATCAAGTACGCCGACCTCTCGGGCGAACGCCAGCACGATTACGTCTTCGACCTCGACCGCATGCTCGCCTTCGAGGGCGACACCGGACCGTACCTGCAGTACGCGCACGCGCGACTGCGGTCGATCTTCCGTCGCCTGGGGACGCCCTGGTCGCCTCACGTCACGTCGTTCGCGCTGACCAACGAGCCCGAGCGTCACCTGGCCCTCGGGCTGCTCGCTTTTCCCGAGGCCTTCGACCTGGCTTTAGCGAGTCTCCAACCCCATCGACTCTGCAACTACCTCTTCGATCTCGCGCAGCGCTTCACCTCGTTCTACGAAGCCTGCCCCGTCCTGTCGTCGGAGGGCGAGCTTCGCGACGAACGTCTGGCGCTCTGTGACCTCACGGCGCGTGCCTTGAGTCTCGGGCTCTCGCTGCTTGGCATCCACGCGCCCGAGCAGATGTAGGCGCCTTCGAGTCTCGGTGCCGCGGCGATAGAGTACGCAGCGAGAGGCACTCTCGTCGCACTACGCACTAAGGGGACTCATGCAGGTCAAGGCCGCGATCGTCACTGAGCTCAACGGGCCGTGGCGCACGGAGGTCATCGAGATTGATGAACCTCGCGCCCACGAGGTCAAGGTCAAGATGGCCTTCGCCGGACTGTGCCACTCCGACGAGCACACCCGTGTCGGCGACATGGCCCCGCCGAGCGCGGTGCTCGCCCTCTTCGGCGTCGACTCGATGTTCCCCTACATCGGCGGCCACGAGGGCTCGGGCATCGTCGAGTCCGTGGGGCCGGACGTCAGCGGTCTGGCGCCGGGCGACCACGTGTCGGTGTCGTTCATCCCTTCGTGCGGGAAATGCCCCTACTGCGCCTCCGGCCGTCCTTTCATCTGCGACCTGGGAGCGACCACGCTGGCCGGACCGATGATCTCCGACGGCACCTGGCGTCATCGTTTCGGCGACACCAACCTCAATCGATACGCGCAGCTGGGCACGTTCAGCGAGTACATCGTCGTGCACGAAGCGTCGATCATCAAGATCGACCCCTGGTATGACCTGCGCGCCGCGGCGCTGATCTCCTGCGGGCTGGCCACGGGCTTCGGTTCCGCGGTCACCCGCGGGGGAGTGAAGCCGGGCGACGTGGTGGCCGTGATCGGCTGCGGGGGCGTCGGATCCGGGGCCATCCAGGGTGCCGTGCACGCCGGGGCCCGCGCCGTGATCGCGATCGACACGAATCAGTCCAAGGTCGATCGCGCGATGAAGATCGGCGCCACCCACGGCGCGAGCTCCTCGCTCGAGGCCGCGTTCAGTTTCCTGGGCGAGTTGACGTCGGGCAGGAACTGCGACGTGGTGGTCCTCACCCCCGGGCGTCTCACGGGCGAGCTGGTCGAAGAGGCCCGGAGCATCACCGCCAAGGGCGGCGTCATCGTCGCCACGGCTATCGCCCCCTTCGCTCAAACCCAGGTGAGCCTCAACCTGGCGATGTTCACCCTCCTCAATCAGGAGTTGCGGGGCACCATCTTCGGCTCCGTGGCGCCGCGGGTGCAGATCCCCCGGCTCCTGCGACTGCACCACGAGGGCAAGTTCCTGGTCGACGAGTTGGTGACCCGTGAGTACAGCATCGACGAGGTCAATCAGGGGTACCTCGACCTCGAGTCTGGCCAGAACGTGCGCGGGGTCGTGCGCTTCTAGTTAGGACGGCCGTCCCTTCAGCCCCAATAGCTCCTTCGCGCTCAGCGAGGATTTCGTGATGTGTGGCGTCAGGGCCCGCAGCGACTTCGCCCGCCACGCGCCACGCCCAACGCCCACGCTGTAGGCCAGGTCGTCCGCGATGGCGAGCGGCACGTCGCTGGCGTGGAAGTGGGTGTGCCGCCAGCGCCACGCCGTGCCCACCGCGAAGACCAGCAATGCTCGGCGCCTTAGCTTCGGGTGGACGGCCGCGAGCAGCACCAGGGGTCCGAAGGTTCTCACGAGCGCCCGGGCCATCGGCCCTCCCGCGCGCAGCATGCCCTTGGTCACCACTTCGCCCGACACGTGTTCGGCGTCGTCGGTGTCGCGCAGTCGCGACGTGAGCGCCCCGCGCGCAACGCGCGCGATGCGGGCCCCTATCAGCGGCTTGCCGGCCACGACGCTGAGCCACGCCAGCATCGTCCACACGTCGCCCCGCAAGGGAGCGGCGCGGCTTCCGTGGCGCTGCGCCAACGCACTCGTTGACGTGCCGTAACTTACCCTCTGATCCCACCAGTCTCGCCAGGTGCCGCGCGCCCGGTGCACGAC
This sequence comes from uncultured Acidimicrobiaceae bacterium, assembly GCA_963827115.1. Lineage (GTDB taxonomy): Bacteria > Actinomycetota > Acidimicrobiia > Acidimicrobiales > RAAP-2 > RAAP-2. Next base: position 283,844 of record CAWGZS010000001.1, read on the forward strand.
GACGACGCCCGCCATGTAGCGGACCAGCCAACCCTGGTCGGCGAGTCGCCAGACGAGATCCACGTCCTCGCCCACGCGAAGGCTCTCGTCGAATCCGGTGCCGAAGGCGCTGCGTCGCACCACCAGGCAGGCGCTCGGCACGTAGCCAATCGCCCCACGCGATACCACCAGGCCACTATGCGCGCCCATGTCGAGGGGACTGAAGCGCTGTTCGAACAAGTCGCGCAGCGATGATCCCGCGCCACCACGGATTCGCGGAGCGATCGCGGCGAGCAGGGGATCGGCGAACTGCGCCGCCAAACGGGACAGGACGTCGTGGGCGTTGTCAACGACGACGTCGACGTCGAGGAACCACGTCAACGGGCGCGAGGTGGCCAGCATCCCCGCGTTACGCGCCGCGGCAGGCCCGCCGTTCGATTCGAGGCGAACCAGTTTCACGCCGAACTGGCTGGCACATTCTTTGACGAGGATCTGGTGGATGGACCCGTCGTCGACGACGGTGACGTGCAGTCCCTCGAGTTGCGTCAGTAGTGAATGCAACGACGCGACGTCGTCGCGCACGGGGATCACGACGTCGACGACGTCGACGTCGAGGGTGCCGTTAAAGAGTGGATGGACGAGTCCCTGCTGGACGAGCGTCCTGGCGAATCGCCCTTCGCCTGCTCCCACGACCCCACCTCCGGACCATCGTTCGGCCACGGCGCGCGATCCGCCGGGCAGGCGAAGCAGACGCCAGGGGGACCCTCCCGCGAGAAGGTCACGGTCGAGGAACGTGGCGCCTTCGTCGAGGGTGACGGAGGTGCCGATGGCGAGGGGCGCGTCGACGGGCGCCGGGGCCACGGGGAGAAGGCTGGTCACGTGGGAAGTTTGGCACGGCTGGTCTGAGTTCGTGTGCCGCAGCGGGCAGAATTGGGATGTTCAAGGAGGAACCGTGTCGACCGAGACGATTATTGCGGATGAAGAGGTTGTCGAGACCGGCGAGGTGGAGGAGCTGCTCGTCGAGGAAGTCTCCATCGACGGACTTTGCGGGGTCTACTAGAACGTGTCGTCCTTGACGACGACGATGTTCGACCCGTCGCAGGCGTGGTCGTTGAGACCTGAGGTGTCGTTGCGCGACGAGTCCTTCGGTGCGCTCGCCTACCATCACGGCACGCGTCGCTTGGTGTTCCTTAAGTCGGCGAAGTTGGTCGAACTCGTGACGTGCCTCGACCGGTTCGAAAGCGCGGACGCCGCCATCGACGCGGTGGTCGACGAGCGCGACCACCCGCGCTACGTGGCGGCACTGGCGGCGCTGGCCGCGTCGGGGATCATCAGTGGGCGCTGACTCGTCGCTGCGCAACCGTTTCGAACGCGGCCTCAACGCGCCCATCTGTCTCACGTGGGAACTTACCTACGCCTGCAATCTGGCCTGCACGCACTGCCTCTCCTCGTCCGGTCGACGCGACCCGCGCGAGCTGGCCACCGATGAGGCGAAAAGGCTCATCGACGAGATCGCCGCGATGCAGATCTTCTACGTCAACATCGGCGGCGGCGAGCCGATGATCCGCCGGGATTTCTTCGAGCTCGTCGAACACGCCGTTGCACAGAAGGTCGGCGTCAAGTTCTCGACGAACGGCACACGAATCGATCGAGTCGCCGCGCGGCGCCTCGCCAGTACGGACTATCTCGACCTGCAGGTCTCGATCGACGGTGCCGACGCGGACACCAGCGACAAGATACGAGGTGCCGGCAGCTACGCCGCGGCCCGCCGAGCGATGGATCACCTGAAGGCGGCCGACTTCGGTCCCTTCAAGATCTCGGTCGTGATGACGCGCGACAACGTCGACCAACTCGACGACCTCGAGACGCTCGCCGAGGCCTACGGGGCGCAGTTGCGTCTCACTCGGCTGCGCCCTTCGGGACGGGCGGTCGAACTGTGGGAGGAACTCCGTCCGACCCGCCTCCAGAACCGGGAGCTCTACGACTGGCTGGTGCAACGGCCCCACGTCCTCACGGGTGACTCGTTCTTCCATCTCTCGGCCTTCGGCGAACCGCTGGACGGACTCAACCTCTGCGGCGCGGGACGGGTGGTCTGTCTGATCGATCCGGTGGGCGACGTCTACGCCTGCCCCTTCGTCATCCACGAGCAGTTCAAGGCCGGCAACGTCCGCGACGCCGGGTTCCAGAAGGTGTGGCGCGACAGTGCGCTCTTTCGTTCGTTGCGTGAGCCGGGCAACCCCGGGGCGTGCGGGTCGTGCGGTTCCTACGACGCCTGTCGAGGGGGGTGCATGGCGGCCAAGTTCTTCACGGGCCTCGAGCTCTCCGATCCCGACCCCGAGTGCGTCTTCGGTCACGGCGAGACGGCGCTGGAGGCGAGGCGCGTGGCGCTTCGTCCCCGGTCGTCACCGGATCACTCGCGCCGGGTGCCCTTCACCATTTCGGCGCGCTGACGAGGGCTCAAATCCCCCTCCTGTAATCTCGGACTGAGACGTAACGGGAGACACATGGCGTCACAATGGTTCGAATCGGTCGCCGAGGCCCAGCGCCGTGCGAAGCGCCGTCTGCCCCGGTCCGTCTACGGGGCGCTCATCGGCGGATCGGAGAAGGGCCTCTCCTCCAAGGACAATCTCGACTCCTTCGATCAGTTGGGCTTCGCGCCGCACGTCGCGGGACTGGCCAGCGATCGCCGCATGGCGACCACGGTGTTGGGACAGTCACTCTCGATGCCGGTGTTGATCTCGCCCACGGGAGTTCAGGCTGTCTATCCCGACGGCGAGGTGGTCATGGCCCGTGCGGCCGCCGCTCGCGGCGTCATCATGGGACTCAGCTCCTTCGCCAGCTGCTCAATCGAGGACGTCTGCCGGGCGAGCTCCCAGGTGCTCTTCCAGATGTACTGGTCGGGGGACCGCGACACCATGGTCCAGCGACTCACGAGAGCGAAGGAGGCCGGCGCGAAGGGGATCATCCTCACGCTCGACTGGTCGTTCTCCAATGGGCGCGATTGGGGAAGTCCGTGGATCCCCGAGAAGATTGACGCCAAAGCCGTGCTCAAGCTGGCGCCCCAGGTGATGACGAGGCCGTTGTGGTTTTGGTCGTTCGCCCGCACCGGACACCTACCCACGCTGACCGCGCCCAACATGGCGAAGCCGGGCGAACCGTCCCCGACCTTCTTCGGGGCCTACGCGGAGTGGATGCAGAGCCCGTTGCCCAGTTGGGACGACGTCGCGTGGCTGCGCGCCCAATGGGAAGGCCCCTTCATGGTCAAAGGCGTCAGTCGGGTCGACGACGCGAAACGGGTGGTCGACCTGGGCGCGACCGCGCTGAGCGTCTCCAACCATGGGGGCAACAACCTCGACGGCACCCCGGCGCCGGTCCGTTCCCTGTCGACGATCGTCGACGCGGTCGGCGACCAGGCCGAAGTCCTGCTGGATGGTGGCGTGCGCCGGGGCAGCGACGTGGTCAAGGCCCTGGCGCTCGGCGCCAAGGCGGTCATGATCGGGCGAGCATCGCTGTGGGGACTCGCCGCGAACGGTCAGGCGGGGGTGGAGAACGTGCTCGACATCCTGCGCGGGGGAATCGACTCGACCCTGCTGGGACTGGGCAAGTCGAGCATCGACCAGTTGGACCGTTCCGACGTGGTGGCGCCGCCAGATTTCTACCGGTCGTTGGGCCAATGAACCGCGTCGCCATTGTCACGGGCGCCGCTCGCGGCATCGGTGCGGCCAGCGTGGACGCCCTGGTGAACGACGGCTACCGGGTGGTGGCCGTGGACCGCTGTCGCGACATCCCCGAGGTGCCGTACGCGCTGGCGACCCCGGGCGAACTCGACGCGGTCGTGGCGCGCCACGGCGACGTCGTGCTAGGTCTGGTCGGCGACGTGCGTAGCGCGACCGACATGCAACTGGCCGTCGAGACGGCGACCCGCCATTTCGGCCGGCTTGATGCGGTGGTGGCGTGCGCGGGCGTGGTGGCGGCGGGCGGACCGCTCTGGGAGGTCTCGGACGCGGCCTGGGACGCGGTCTGGACGGTCAACGTGCTCGGCACGCGACGCCTCATCGAGGCGGCCGCGCCGACGCTGATCGCCAACGGCGTCGCCGCGAACTCTCGGATCGTCGCGGTCGCCAGCGCGGCCGGCACCATGGGGCTTCGACACCTCGCCTCCTACAGCGCGGCGAAGCACGCGGTGGTCGGACTCATCCGCGGGGTGGCCATGGACCTCGCCGAATACGGCGTCACGGCCAACGTGGTGAGTCCCGGGTCGACGAGGACGGCGATCCTCGAGGCGTCGGCCGCGGTGTACGACCTCGCCAGCGGCGAGGAGTTCGCGGCGCAGCAACCGATCGGACGCCTCATCGAACCGAGCGAAATCGCCCAGGCCATCACCTGGCTCTGCTCACCGGCCTCGTCGGCCATCACCGGCGCCGATTTCGCCGTGGACGGCGGCATGACGGTCTGAGAACGCGGACGAAGTCGGCGACATCCTGACGCGGCGGCGAGGCCGGGCCAAGGGAAAAACCAATGTACGTAGACTCTTTGAAAGAAGAGAATGACCATGCAATTGACGACCGACCGCGCCCTTGATTCACTCGCTGGGTCATCGTGTGCGAAGGCTCGCCAGCTGATTGACGACGCGGAGAAGCGGCGCACCACACACGAGCGGGCCAATCGCCGGCGCTTCGCGCGACTGCTGCGCGATCGAAGCGCAATCGAGGTCACGATGACCCTGACCGATGAGGTGATGCGCGTGTCCTCGCTCAAGAGCGCCGCCGGAATCCTTCGCCGTGCCGCGAGCCAGGCCTCGGTCGCGGGGTTCGGGATCCTCAATGCGACCGGGCTGCGCCTGGTCGCCGTGGTCTCGCGTCTGGTGCCGTCGATCGCCGTGAAGGTGGTGCACGCCAGGGTCCGTGACCTCTCGAAGGACCTCATCCTGGCGAGTGAGTTCCAGCCCCTGGGCCGCCACCTCGCGACCCGGACGGGCGAGGGGATACGTCTTAACATCAACGTGCTCGGCGAGGCGGTGCTGGGAGAAGGCGAGGCCGACGAGCGACTCGACCGGGTGCTCGAGATGATGCACCGTGATGACGTGACCTACGTCTCGGTCAAGCTCTCCTCGGTCGTGAGCCAGCTGACCGCGATCGACCACGACGGCTCCCGGGAGCGGGTCTGCACGAAACTGCGTCTGCTCTACCGCGCGGCGATGCGCGACGGCGTCTTCGTCAACCTCGACATGGAGGAGTATCGCGACCTGCGCCTCACGGTCGACGCGTTCCGCGCCGTGCTCGACGAGACCGAGTTCGAGGCCCTCGACGCGGGGATCGTGCTCCAGGCCTACCTGCCCGATTCGCACGGGGCGGCCGAGGAGTTGATGACCTGGGCGCAGCAGCGCCACATCCGACGCGGCGGTCACGTCAAGATACGCCTCGTCAAGGGGGCCAATCTGGCCATGGAACACGCCGAGGCGCAGCTGCACGGTTGGACACCCGCGCCGTTCGCCACCAAGGCGGAGGTTGACGCGAGCTACCTTCGCCTGCTCGACCTCCTGCTGCGCGAGCAGAACTATCCGGCGATCCGAGTCGGCGTCGCTAGCCACAATCTCTTCGACCTCTCCTGGGCCCTCGAGGTGGCCGAGTTGCGCGGCGTGCTCGATCAGGTGGACATCGAGATGCTCGAGGGCATGGCCACCGCCGAGGCGCTGGCCATCGCGAACCGTGGCGTCAACGTGCTGCTCTACGCGCCGGTGACGCGCCACGACGACTTCGCGGCCGCCGTGGCGTACCTGGTGCGACGACTCGACGAGAACACGTCGGACGAGAACTACTTGAAGGCGGCCTTCTACATCGCCGATGACCCCGACGTCTTCGCGGACCAGCAGCGGCGTTTCCTCGTCTCGTTGGAGCAGCGCCACGACGTCTCACTCGTCTCGCGGCGCCACGCCGCGCCGACGCAGACCGCGGGCGAGGTGTTCGAGAACTGCGTCGACGGCGACCCCACTAATCCGCGCTACGAGCATGACGTGACTTCGGCGCTGGCCGAGATCCGCACCGCGACGATGGCGCAGATCCCGTTGGCCATCGGGGGCGCATTTGTGATGGGCGAACAGTCCGAGGCGGGTCACGACCCGAGCGACCACGGTCGCGAGTGGTACCGCTACAGCGTGGCCACGACTACCCAGGTCGACGAGGCGTTGCGTCTCGCCGTCGCGGCCCTTCCCGGATGGTCGGCCCGCAGCTGTGACGAGCGCCGCAAGATCCTCCTTCGAGCGGCCTCGGTGATGCAGGACCAACGGGCCCGCACGATCGCGGTGATGGCCCGCGACGCCGGCAAGACGGTGGGCGAGGCCGACCCCGAGGTCAGCGAGGCCATCGACTTCGCCCGGTACTACTCGTCGCACGCGCTTGGCGAAGGTGAGCCCTCCGCGATCGGGGTGGTGCTGGTCGTGCCGCCCTGGAACTTCCCCTACGCCATTCCCTGCGGCGGGGTCTGCGCCGCGCTCTCGGCCGGCAACGCGGTTATCCTCAAGCCGGCGCCGGAGACGGTCGCGACGGCGTGGGAACTGGTCCAGCAGCTCTGGGAAGGCGGAGTGCCGCGCGACGCGCTGCAGTTCCTGCCCGTTCGAGACGACGACACCGGCCGACACCTGGTCACCCACGACGACGTGGGCGCCGTCATCCTTACCGGCGCTTTCGACACGGCCAGGCTCTTCACCTCGTGGAAGCCGGACCTCACCCTGCTGGCCGAGACCAGCGGAAAGAACGCCATGGTGGTCACCTCCTACGCCGACATCGATCTGGCCGTGAAGGACGTGGTGCAGTCGGCCTTCGGGCACGCCGGCCAGAAGTGCAGCGCCGCCAGCCTCGCCATCGTCGAGCGGTCCATCTACGAGAACCCCATGTTCATCCGTCAGCTGACCGACGCCGTCGAGAGCCTGGTGGTGGGACCGGGCTACGACCTGGCGTCGAGCGTCGGCCCCATCATCCGCCGGGCCGAAGCGACGCTGGAACGCGCCCTCACCCGGCTCGATCCGGGCGAAGAGTGGCTCGTGCGTCCATACCCGCTCGACGAAGAAGAACTGCTCTGGCGTCCCGGCGTGAAGGTCAACGTGCAACCTGGATCGTGGAGCCACCTCAACGAATGGTTCGGTCCGGTGCTGGGACTCATGGTGGCCCCGGACTTCCTCACGGCCCTCGACTGGCAGAACCAGGTTCCCTACGGGCTGACGGCGGGACTTCATTCCTTGGACGAGGGCGAGTGCCAGTACTGGATCGACCACGTCGAGGCGGGGAACCTCTACCTCAACCGGGGCGTCACCGGTGCCGTGGTCAACCGCCAGCCGTTTGGGGGCTGGAAGCGCAGCAGCGTCGGGCCGACGGCCAAGGCCGGAGGACGCAATTACGTGAACTGCCTGCGACGATGGCCGCCGCTGCTCGACCCGGGAGTGGCGCTCAAGGAGCTGGCCGCGTGGTGGCAGGACTACGGCTCGCAGGCCCGCGACGAATCGGGCCTGAGCGTCGAACACAACGTCCAGCGCTATCGCCACGCGCTGGCGCCGATCGTCGTGCGCGTGGACGAGGTGTGCGCGGCGAGTGCCGCCGACTTCGTGAGGTCGCTGGCCGACCTTACCGGCGCCTCGGTGACCTTCAGCGCCTCGACGTACCTCGATGACGTGCACGGCGTGACGGTCGAGACGGTCGATGAACTGGTCATGAGGTCCTCGGCAAACTCCAAGGTCCGATGGCTCAGCGCAGAGACGCCGCCCGTGGTCGCACTGCTGGAGCGCGGCGTGACGGTCGATCGCCGCCACCTCGCGCAGGCCGGCTTCGTCGAGGGTCCGCGGTGGCTGAGCGAGCAGAGCGTGGCGATGACCCGCCACCGCTACGGCAACGTCAACGCCGGGCCCAAGCCGCTCTGTCGAGGCCTTGGCGACTACTGAGCCAGTGAAGTAAGGTCGTAGTCGCCTCGCGGCAGCGAAGTCGGTGCGATTCCGACGCTGTCCCGCAACTGTAAGTGGCCTTCGTGAGAAGCCCGCAAGCCAGGTCGCCTTCCGCGAGGAGATGTGAAAGACAGCTCTCGAGGTAAGGAGCGGTCGTTCGGATATCCATCCGTCGTCCATCCCACTTCGACGGAAAGGAGATATCCATGTTCAAGACCCTCCGTTTCGTCCTGGCACTCTTAATGGGTGCTTTGGCGTTACCACTACTCAGCGAATCGCTGGCCGGGGCGGCCTCGGCGCCGCGCTGCATCGTGTCGCTCTCGCCCACGGCGACCGAGACGTTGTTCGCCATCGGCGCCGGCCCGCAGGTTCAGGCGGTGGACTCCGATTCGGACTACCCGACCACCGGCCTGCCGACCAAGCGGATCAACGCATTCAACCCGAGCGTCGAGGCGATACTGGGAATCTGCAAGTCGAGCGCGTCGCACCCGTCGACCAAGCCCGACCTCGTGGTCATCTCCTACGACGCCAACTCGATCGAGCAGAAGCTGACCAGCCAGGGCGTGAAGGTCATCGACCAGGACGCCGCCACCTCGGTCGCCAACGCGCTCAGCCAGATCCGCAAGCTGGGCGCGCTGACCGGCCACGTGACCAAGGCCGACGCGCTGGCCACGTCGCTCAACGCCACGATCACGGCGGACATCAAGTCGGTCCCGACGCATCCCGACAAGAAGATCACCGTCTACTACGAGACCGGCACCAATCCCTACTACTCGTTGACCAGTCAGACCTTCGTCGGATCGCTCATGAAGTCGCTCGGTCTGGTCAACATCGCCGACGCCGATTCGACGACCGCCGACGCCGGCTACCCCGAGTTGAGCGCGGAGTACATCATCAGCGCCAACCCCAAGCTGATCCTCCTGGCCGGCACCGCCTCGCCGGCCAGCGTGGCCAAACGGCCCGGCTTCGCCAAGGTGAGCGCGGTCGTGAACCACAACGTGGTCGAGCTCAACGCCGACATCTCGTCGCGCTGGGGGCCGCGCCTGGGCCTGCTGATGAACCAACTCACCGCCGTCGTGAAGGCCACCCTCAAAAACGCCACGCTCTGGAAGAAGTAGTGCCGGAGTCCAACCCGCCGACCACCCGCCGCGTGGCGGTGGTGACGATACTGACCCTGGTCGGTCTGTGTCTCGCCGTGGTCTGCGGGTTGGCCATCGGTCCGACGCCCATCGGCACCGTGCGCATCCTGGGGTCCGTCCTGAGCCGCGTCGGCATCGGCCACAGCACGCTCGACACTTTGCAGTCGACCATCGTCTGGCAGTTGCGGGCCCCTCGCTTGGTGCTCGGCCTGCTGGCGGGCGCCATGTTGTCGGTGGCGGGCGGCACCTATCAGGGGGTCTTTCGCAACCCGCTGGCCGACCCCTACCTCCTGGGCGTGGCCGCCGGCGCCGGCCTGGGCGCGACCTTCGCGATCATGGACATCGGGGGAGGCACGTACACGCCCACGTGGACGCCATTGATGGCCTTCGCGGGCGCCATGGTGGCGGTGGCGATCACCTGGATCATCGGCGGCCGGGGTCTGCGGTCCAACGCCGCGACGCTGATCCTCGCGGGCGTCGCCGTGTCGGCCCTGCTCACCAGCGCTCAGACGTTCCTCCAGCAGCAGGCTTCCGCGCAGTCGATCGCCCGGGTCTACATCTGGCTGCTGGGGTCCCTCGCCAGCGCCAACTGGAGTTCCGTCGAGCTGGTGGTGCCCTACGTCCTCGTGTGTTGCGCCATCTGCGTCGCGGCCGGCCGGGCCCTGGACGTCATGAGCGTGGGCGAGGACGAGTCGCGTTCCCTCGGGGTGCCCGTTCGACGCGTGCGCCTCATCGTGATCGCGGCCTCGTCGCTCGGCACGGCCGCCATCGTCTCGGCCGTGGGCCTCATCGGGTTCGTGGGCATCATCGTGCCCCACATCGTGCGGCTCCTGGTCGGCACCTCGTATCGCAGGATCCTGCCTATCTCGGTGGCCTTCGGCGCCGCCTTCCTGGTCTTCGCCGACACCATCGCCCGCACGGTGATCGCGCCGTCGGAGCTGCCGCTCGGCGTGGTGACCGCCCTGGTGGGGGCGCCCGTCTTCGTCCTGATCCTGAGCCTTCGTCGACGGATGGTCCAATGAGCATCATCGAGATCGACCACCTGACGGTGAAGGCCGGCTCCAAGGTGCTGGTGAGCGACGTGTCGCTCGATATCCACGCCGGCACCTGGTGCACGATCGTGGGTCCCAACGGCGCGGGCAAGACGTCGCTGGTCGAGACCGTGGCCGGGCTCCGCAAGGCGGCCAGCGGAGCGGTGCGCATCGACGGCACGCCGCTCGCCGCGATGAACGAACGCGCCCGGGCCCGCGTGGTGTCGCTGGTTCCCCAGCATCCGCAGGTTCCCGTGGGAATGACCGTGAAGGAGTACGTGTCCCTGGGGCGATCGGCCTATCACGGCCTGCTCCATGCACCGGGCGCCCAGGACCGGCTGATCGTGGAGTCGGTCCTCGAGCGCCTGGCGCTGCAGGAGTTCGCGCAGCGTGACGTCGTCACGCTGTCGGGCGGCGAGCGCCAGCGCATGGTGCTGGCACGCGCCCTCGCGCAGTCGACCATGGTGATCGTGCTCGACGAGCCGATCACCGGTCTGGACATGCGCCACCAGATGGAACTGCTGGAGCACCTCAAGACCCAGGTCGAGCAGTGCGGCCTCACCATCGTTGCCACGATGCACGATCTCACGCTGGCCGGGCAGTTCGCCGATCGGCTGGTCCTGATCAACCACGGAGCAGTCGTGCTCGACGGACCGGCTCGCGAGGTCGTACGAAGCGACGAGCTGGCTCAGTGTTATGGCATGACCCTTCGCGTCGTCGACGTCGACGGCGCCGACGTGGTGGTGCCGGTGCGCTCGACGTGATCATTCACCGTCTCGTAACAAGCCGGTAAGGCAAATCCCGTAGACTGGCCGTGAACCGGGGGGATATAAGTGCGCCGCACCAGAATCGTTGCCACTATTGGGCCAGCATCCGAGAGCGACCAGGTCATCAAGGACTTGATCACGGCGGGGGTGGACGTCTTTCGCCTCTCGTTCGCCCATGGTGACATCCCTTCAGGGATCGAACGACTGCGCCGGATCCGGGCCCTCGCACCCGACCTGGCCATCATGGTCGACATTCCGGGACCGAAGATTCGCGCCGGCTCGTTCGGCTCGTCATCGGTCGAGCTGCTGCTGGGCTCGGAGATCGAGCTGGTCGAGGGGTTCGACGTCGAGTCGACCGAGTCGCGGATCGCCGTCCAGCGTGAAGGCGTCCTGCCCATGCTCAAGATCGGCGACAAGATCCACATCGGCGACGGCGGCGTGTCGCTCGACGTCATCGCCACTGGCAAGAACCTCCGGACCGTCGTGAGCTCGGGCGGCGTCGTGCAGGGCAAGCCCGGTCTGTCGCTGCCGTCATCGATCCTGGATGGACGTCTTCCCACCGAAGAGGACCGCGAACGCCTGGAGGCGCTGCGCGGTGAGTCCTTCGACATCCTCGCGATCTCCTTCGTGCGCTCGGCCTTCGACGTCGTCTCGGTTCGCACGGTCCTCTCACGCAGTGACGTGATGATGATGGCCAAGATCGAGACCAGCGAGGGCATCGAGAACCTGACCGAGATCATCGAGGTGTCCGACGCCATCATGGTGGCGCGCGGCGACCTCGGCGTGCGCCTGCCGATCGAAGAGGTTCCCCATCTGCAGAAGCAGATCGTCCTGCAAGGCATCCGCTACGCCCGTCCGGTGGTCGTGGCGACGCAGATGCTCGAGTCGATGACGCACGCGCAGGTTCCGACCCGCGCCGAGGTCACCGACGTGGCAAACGCCGTCTTGGACGGCGCGAGTGTGGTCATGCTGAGCGGCGAGACGGCGATCGGCGACGACCCGGTAGGCGTGGTCGTGACCATGGACCGCATCATCCGCCGCGCGGAAAAGTCCTTTGACTACTTGGCCTGGGGGAACAACCTCGGCGTCCAGCACATCACCGACACCGCGTCGCACGCGATTCGCATCACCGGCGCCATCACGGGCGCCGCGTGGCGTGCCGCCATGGAAGAGGACGCCGTCGCGATCGTGGCCTGCACCCGTTCAGGCATGACCGCGCGGGCGATCTCTCGCTTCCGCCCTCCCATGCCGATCGTGGCCATCACGCCGAGCGAGGCCACGGCCCGCCAGATGCGAAGCTCGTGGGGCGTGCAGGAGATCTACCTTTCCCCGGCGACCGACATCGGTGACCTCTGTGATTTCGCGGTGACCCAGATCAAGCTCTCCGGACTGGCCAAGTCGGGCGACACGGTCGTGGTGATGGCCGGTTCCGCGTCCGGCGGCGCGGCGATCACCGACACTGTGCGAATGATCATCGTTCCTTAGCGCAGAACGATCAGGAAGATATAGCCACCGTTCGACGATGTTTCGTCGAAAGTGCCGTGGTGCCCCCGCCGGGACTCGAACCCGGGCACATGGCTTCGGAGGCCAATGCCCTACCAACTGAGCTGTGAAAATTCATTTTGATCCTTGTGCACGTCGTTCCGGTCCCTGCATTGGATCCATGGACTTCCCCGGTGATTCCGGTGACTTCTCAGTTAACATAGCAGTAAGTCATCATTTTAGTGATTTAGCGCTAACTTGGGTAACATAGCAGTAAATCATCATTTTAGTGACTTTCTGCTATACTGCATGGAAAGGAGAACGCTATGACGCGCCAACTTGAGATGATTAACAACCTCGTTGCGGATGGCCGCGATGAGTTCACGTTTGAAGAGGCTCGATCCGCATTAGGGGTGTCTATCCCCGCCGCAGCGAACGCCCTCCGTCAATTAGCAGCGAAGGGCCTAGTAGACCGCCTCACACGGGGTCACTACGCGATCCGACCTCTCGGATCATTGAAAACATCTGCGAGCACGAATGACCTGAGCTTGGCTGTCGGTGCCGTATTTGAGGGCAAGGCGCACCGGATCGCATACCTGAGTGCACTCAGCGAACTCGGGCTCGTCAGCCATCCGGTACGACCTGTATTCGTGGCATGTACGCAGCAGGTGCGGTTCTCAACTGTCGGGAATCGACCGCTGTATTCGATCATGGAGAAGCCTGAAACGATTCATTTGGAAGCTGAGGTCGTAGGTAAATCGTGGCAATCCAATGCGGAGAGAGCGCTCTTCGATTGCGCTCTTCGCGTAGACCTGGCGGGCAGCGTCGAGCGACTCGCCGAGGCGTTAGCCGCCGGATCGCGAGACGTGGATCCGACACGAATCAAGCGTCTCGCAAGAGCTTTCGGGGCTCGCGGCCGTGCGGCAGAACGGCGCCTTGCCTCGCTGGCGAAAGCTTTGGATCTTCCTCTTTCGTTGAATCCTGTCGTTGGCAACAGGCAGCCGATGATCCGTCTGGACCCTAGAGATGAACATGTCGAATGGACGGATGATGGATACCGAGTCGTATGGCACACCTCAATCGGTGAGCTGCGGGCGATCGTCGAGAATTAGTGATGCTCACTGCGCACGCGATCACTCGCCGGGCAGATCGCGACGGGGTTAGTGCAGCCGTCGTGGAGCGGGACTACGTTCTCGCTCACATCGTGGCTCAGCTCCATCTAGTGGCGCTTGAAAACGAAGGGCGCCTGGTATTCAAAGGTGGTACAGCGCTGCGGCTCGTTCACATTGGCGAGTACAGGTATTCGGCAGATCTCGACTTCTCTCTCATGAATGCGAGCGTCGACGATGCCAATGCAGCCCTAGCGACTGTGCTCGATGCGGCGATCGAACATGCGGGACTTCCAATGCTCGAGCTAAAAGATGGTGTCATTTTCTATGTAGGTCCGCTTAAAGCGAGCAAGCCGCGGCGCATCAAATTGGACGTCACAGTTGCCGAAGTGGTCGAGACAGTAGAGAAGCGATCGACACTCAGAGAAATCTGGTCCGATCTTCCGACTGGGATTCCCTTCGACGTCTATTCGGTTGAAGAAATCGCGGCTGAGAAGTTGCGCTGCATCATCCAGCGAGTTCAATGCCGGGACATCTATGACATATATCGACTAGCGGAGGATGTTGGCGTCGACTTCTCAGAAATTCGCCAATTGTTCGAACGCAAGTCCGTAGCCAAAGGCATTGACCCTATGTCGTTTGAGGATCGATTTGACGACCGATTAGGTAGGTACCGAAGTCGGTGGATCAATGAAATGTCGGAACACGTGACGGATCCGCCGCGTTTCGACGACGTGGTGCGCGTAGTGCGTCGGCACCTTCGAGGCGCCGAGATGGTCGGTGGTTGAGCTCAGTTTCGGACACGTGTCGTGACGGAAAATGAAGTGCCCCCGCCGGGACTCGAACCCGGGCACATGGCTTCGGAGGCCAATGCTCTATCCGCTGAGCTACGGGGGCGGTCTCGCCAGCCTACCGGTTTCCATTTCGGCACTCCCTTCGCACTCGCGCTCGCAACTTCTAATGTGAACGTATGAGTAGTGCGCCGATCGAGACCTCGCTGTTGAGCGATAGCGCGGTGGTCGACGAGCACGACGTCAGCGTCGGCGGCGTCTCACTGCGCGATCTCGCGGCGACCTACGGCACGCCGCTGTTCGTCTACGACGAAGCGACGTTGCGCCGTCGCTGCCGGGAGGCGGTGGCGGCCTTCGACGACGGTGTGGCCTTCGCCTCCAAATCCTTCCTCTGCGGCGCGATGGCCCGGTTGGCCTTCGAAGAGGGACTCTGCATCGACGTCGCGACGGGCGGGGAGCTCGACATCGTGCTGCGGTCCGGCGTGCCAGCCAGTCGCGTGATCGTGCACGGCAACAACAAGTCACGCCAGGAAGTGGAGCGCGCTCTGCACGTCGGGGTGCATCGATTGGTGGTGGACAACTTCGACGAGATCGAGCTGCTGCGCACGCTGGTGAGCGCGCAGCGTCCCCTCAATTGCCTGGTGCGCGTGACGCCCGGGGTCGAAGCGCACACGCACGAGTTCGTGCGCACCGGCCAGGAGGACACGAAGTTCGGCTTCTCGGTCGCCACCGGAGAGGCTCGCACAGCCATCGATGAACTTCGCGCGATCCCGGGGCTCACGCTGCACGGCGTGCACGCGCACATCGGTTCGCAGATCTTCGAGATCGACGGCTATCGCGAGACCATGGGAATACTCGCGGGCTTCACGCGCGACGACGACTTCGACGAGCTGTGCGTGGGCGGCGGATTGGGCGTGGCGTACGTCGAAGGCGAGTCCGCCCTGACGATCAGCGAATGGGGCACCGCGGTGCGCGCCGCGGCTCGCGAGTCCGGGCTCGATGAAAACGTGCGGCTCATCGCGGAGCCGGGGCGGGCCATCGTGGCGCAGGCGGGGATCACCCTGTATCGCGTGGGCGCCATAAAACCGAGCGTGACGCGTACCTACATGGTGGTCGACGGCGGCATGAGCGACAATCCGCGGCCCGTGCTCTACGGCTCCGGCTACGAAGCCTTCGACGTCGAGCACCCCCTCGCCGAACGGCCCCAGTGCGTTCGCCTGGTGGGAAAGCACTGCGAGAGCGGCGACGTCCTGGTCGACGAGGCGTGGCTGCCGGCGCAGACCGGCGTGCACAGCGTGATCGCCACGCCGGTGACCGGCGCGTACGGCTACTCGATGGCGTCGAACTACAACCGGGTCCCTCGCCCGGCCGTCGTCTTCGTGGCCAACGACACCGCCCGGTTGGTGCTGCGGCGCGAGACCTTCGATGACCTCGCGCGCCTCGAAATGTGAGGGTGGCGCCGAGACCATTGCGGTTAGCCTTGTGAGATGACTACACCGGTCGTCCGAGTCGGCGTTATCGGGGCCGGCTTCGTCGGGAGCGCCCTGATCGCACTGCTGAACGACCCGTCGCGCACGGTGGCCCTGGTGGATGCGGCAACCGCGTCACTCGAGATCGTGGGTGTGGCGGTCAAGGATGGTTCCAAGCCCCGACCGGGTATTTCGCCCGATCTGGTCACCACCGACGCGGCCGCGCTGGCCGCGCGCACGGACCTCGACATCCTCGTTGAACTGGTGGGCGGGATCGAGCCGGCCCGGTCCTACATCGAGGCGGCCCTCAAGAACGGCGTCTCGGTGGTGACTGCTAACAAGGCCCTGATGGCCCAGTGCGGCACGTCCCTCGCCCAGCTAGCCCACGAGAACGGGGCCGACCTCTTCTACGAAGCGGCCGTCGGCGGTGGCATCCCAATACTTCGCGCGTTGCGCACGTCCCTCGCGGGGGAGCGCATTGAGCGGGTCATGGGCATCGTGAATGGCACGACGAATTTCATACTGTCCAAGATGACCAGCGAGGGCAGCGACTACGACGTCGTCTTGAAGGAGGCCCAGGAGCTGGGGTACGCCGAATCCGACCCCACCGCCGATGTCGAGGCCTTCGACGCGGCGGCCAAGGTGCAGATCCTCTCCTCGCTGGCCTTCGGCACGGAGCTCAACGGCGAGGAGATCTCCCGCGAGGGCATCACCAGCGTGCGCGCGATCGACGTCGAGTTCGCCCAGCGCGCCGGGTACGTCATCAAGCTGCTCGGCGTGGCCGAGCGCGTGGGCGAGCACGGACTCTCACGCCGCGCCCATCCCGCGATGGTGCCTGTCGAGCATCCTCTCGCGTCGGTGCACGGGGCGATGAACGCGGTGTTCGTCGAAGGGACGGTCAGTGGGCCGCTCATGTGGCTCGGCCAGGGTGCTGGCGGCGGCCCCACGGCCACCGCGGTGCTGGGCGACGTCCTGGACGCGGCACGCAATCGGGTGAGCGATCGCCACGACGTGCCCTTCAGCGTCGACCCGACCTTGCACAGCGTGAGCGCCGGCGACCTGGCCAGCACCTTCTACATCAGCATCGACGTGCTCGACCAGCCGGGCGTGCTCGCGGCCGTGGCCAGCGTCTTCGGCCAGAACGATGTGTCGATCCAGTCCATGGAGCAGTCCGGCTTCGGTGACGAGGCGCGGCTGTCCTTCCTGACCCACGAGGCCCTCACGAAGAACGTCCGTGCGACGATCGACGACCTCTCCAAGCTCGCCTCCGTCGATTCGGTAGGCGCCTGCATCCGGGTCATCAGCGAAGGTTCGCGGTGATCGGCTGGAACGGGCTGCTGGCGGAATACCAGCAGTGGTTCGACCTCGAAGGCGTGCACGACTTCGTCACGCTCCAGGAGGGCAACACGCCGCTGATCCACGCCGACCGGCTGTCCGAACGCCTCGAAGCCGACGTGTGGCTCAAGTGCGAGGGGCTCAACCCTTCGGGGTCCTTCAAGGACCGCGGCATGACGATGGCCATCACCAAGGCGAAGGCCAACGGCGCCACGACCGTGATCTGCGGCTCGACCGGCAACACGTCGGCCGCCGCGGCCGCCTACGCCGCCAAGGCCGGACTCAACTGCGTGGTGCTCGTGCCCCAGGGCAAGGTGGCGCTCGGCAAGCTGGCCCAGTCGATGGTCTATGGCGCGAAGGTGTTGCAGGTAAAGGGAAACTTCGACCAGGCGCTGAATCTGGCGCGCGAACTGACCCAGCACCTGCCGATCACCATCGTCAACTCGATCAACCCGGACCGGATCGAGGGACAGAAGACCGGCGCCTTCGAGATCGTCGACGTGCTGGGCAAGGCGCCCGACATCCTGGCGATTCCGGTGGGCAACGCCGGCAACATCACCGCCTACTGGCGGGGCTTCACGCAGTACCACTTCGCGGGGCGCGCCACGACGCTGCCCAAGATGTGGGGGTTCCAGGCCGCCGGGGCGGCCCCGATCGTGCTGGGCTACCCGGTGGAGAACCCCGAGACGATCGCGACGGCCATCCGAATTGGCAACCCGGCCAGTTGGGTGCCGGCGCTCGAAGTCATCCACGAATCTTTGGGCGATATCCGGGCCGTCACCGACGAGGAAATCATCGACGCCTATCAGTACCTGGCGCGCCACGAGTCGGTGTTCTGCGAGCCCGCGAGCGCCGCGTCGGTGGCGGGCATCTTGAAATTCGGCGTGCCTAAGGGTTCGACCGTCGTGTGCGTGCTCACCGGCAACGGCCTGAAAGACCCTGATACCGCGGTTTCGACGAGCCAGAGCCCCACGGTCGTGGACGCCACGATCAAGGCGCTGCTTGCTCAACTTTCGTAGTTGTTTACATCGGCCCCCTGAGCGGCTACACTGCTAGTTGTCGTCCGCGACCGGCCTCTCGCCGACGTGCGGAAATCTTTCCAAGACGGCACTTCTTGAATTTCTTCTCCGTTGCGCTGAACCTATGCGAGCGGCGAGAAAGGAACATTTATGGCTGAAAAGCCCTCCCCAGACAGGTCCGACCTTGAGTCCAAGACCCGTGAAGACCTCCAAACCATTGCCAAAGTAAAAGGCGTCGACGTGACGGCGCGGGCCAGCAAGGCCTCCCTCATCGAAGCCATCATGGGCGAAGTCTCGCCCAGCCCGGTGACCACCGCGGTCGCCACCGAGTCACCCTCGCGAGTCGTGCGATCGAGGCGCACCGTCGCCACCCCGGCCGACGACTTTGACGAACTCGTCAGCGAATTCGCCTCCGAGATCAAAGCCCACGCCAACGGCGCCGACGCGGCCACCGTGGCCACGCCAGCGACCAGCGTCGAGTCGTCGCCTTCGAATGAGACCACCGTCACCGGCGACCCGACAACGAACGACAACGGCGCCGAGCGCCCGTCGCAGCCTCGCGAGCGCCAGAATAGCCAGTCGCGCAACGCGCAGCCCCGTGAGTTCACCAACGAGCAGGGCGGGCGAAACCGTCGCAACCGGCGCAACCGCAACGGCTCGACCGGGTCCGGCTCAGGATCGGGGCGCGAGCGCTTCGGCGGCGAGGCCCAACCCAACGCCGACCAGCCCTACAGCGGCGAACTGCTCGAGGTCGAAGGCCTCCTGGACCTGCGCGATGACGGCTACGGCTTCTTGCGCACGAAGGGCTTCCACCCTTCGCCCAACGACGTCTACGTGTCGATCAACCAGGTTCGCCGTTACCACCTGCGCAAGGGCGACATGATCGTGGGCGGCTTCCGCCCGGCGGCCTCGAACGAGAAGTACCCCGCGCTGCTGCGCGTGGACAGCGTCGCGGGCATTGACCCCGAGGTCGCCCGACTGCGGCCCCGTTTCGAGGACCTGACGCCGCTCTTCCCCGACGAGAAGCTCAAGCTCGAGACCAACGAGGGCAAGCCCGACCCCACCCCGCGGATCGTGGACCTGCTCTGTCCTATCGGCAAGGGGCAGCGCGGACTCATCGTGTCGCCCCCCAAGGCCGGTAAGACCACGGTGATGAAGCAAATTGCTCAGTCGATCGAGGCGAACAACCCCGAAGTGCACCTGATGGTGCTGCTGGTCGACGAGCGCCCCGAAGAGGTGACCGACATGCGCCGCAGCGTCAAGGGCGAGGTCATCGCTTCCACGTTCGACCGTCCGGCCGAGGAGCACACGCACATCGCCGAGCTCTGCATCGAGCGGGCCAAGCGCCTGGTCGAGCAGGGCCGTGACGTCGTGATCATCCTGGACGGCATCACCCGACTGGCCCGCGCCTACAACCTGGCCGCACCGGCCACGGGACGGATCATGTCCGGTGGCGTTGACTCGGGCGCGCTCTATCCGCCCAAGAAGTTCTTTGGCGCGGCACGAAACATCGAAGAGGGCGGATCGCTGACCATCCTGGCGAGCGCCCTGGTCGAGACCGGTTCGAAGATGGACGAGGTCATCTTCGAGGAGTTCAAGGGCACCGGCAACATGGAGCTCAAGCTCGACCGCCGTCTCGCCGAACGCCGCCTCTACCCGGCTATCGACGTCAACGGCTCGTCGACCCGTCACGAGGAACTGCTGTTCGACCGCGACCTCCTGCCCCAGGTGTGGAAGTTGCGCCGCGTGCTCAACGGCCTCGCCTCCGAAGGCCGAGAGGCCGCGGGCCTGGAGCTCTTGATCGACAAACTCAAGTCCACCCGCAGCAATGACGAGTTCCTGGCCGAGATCGGCCGGGGCCCGGCTACTACGAGCTGACGAACCTGTAAACTCTCTATTCGCAACAAGGAGCACTCATGAAGCCAGATATTCACCCCAACTACGGCCCCGCGACCGTCACCTGCTCGTGCGGGAACACGTTCACGACCGAGTCGACCAAGTCCGTGATGACGGTGGAACTCTGCAACGAGTGCCACCCCTTCTTCACCGGCAAGCAGAAGCTCGTCGACACCGGTGGGCGCGTCGAGCGCTTCCAGCGCCGTTACGCGCAGAAGACCAACAAGGCGCGCGCTCCCAAGGCTTAGATCGCCGAGCGCTCACCACTTTTCGTGCGCTCCGTAGACGACACCCTTAACGCCCTCCAGGACGAACTTCGCAGCGTCGAAGCCGCCCTCGGCGAACCCGACGTGGCCAGCGACCTCAACCGACTGCGCGACCTCTCACGTCGCCACAAGGAACTGGCCGAGATCAACGGCGCATGGCTGCGACTCCAGGCGGCCCAGGAGGACTTGGAGACCGCCAAGGAGATGTTCAACGAGTCAAGCGGCGACGACCGCGAACTGTGGCGCGTCGAAATGAACGCCGCTGAAGAAAAGATTCCCGACCTCGAGATGGCTTTGGAGACCTTGCTGCTGCCGCGCGACCCCAACGTCGGGCGCAACGTGATCCTAGAGATTCGAGGCGCCGAAGGCGGCGAGGAGGCCAACCTCTTCGCGAGCGACCTAGCCGCCATGTATCGCCGCTACGCAACGCTGCGCGGCTGGAAGGTCGAGGTGGTCGAAGAGCGCGAGTCCGAACAGGGCGGCCTCGACGAGGCGATCTATCTCATCAAGGGCGACGACGCGTGGGCCCGACTCGAACAGGAGGCGGGCGTGCATCGCGTCCAGCGCGTTCCCACCACCGAGGCGAAAGGTCGCGTGCACACCTCGTCGGCCACCGTCTCGGTGCTGCCCGAGGCCGAGGAGGTCGACGTGGCCATCGACCCGAGCGACCTCAAGATCGACGTCTATCGTTCGTCTGGTCCCGGCGGTCAGAGCGTGAACACCACCGACTCAGCGGTGCGCATCACGCATCTGCCGACCGGCATCGTGGTGTCGATGCAAGATGAGAAGAGCCAGATCCAAAACCGGGCGAAGGCGTTGATCGTGCTGCGGGCGCGCCTGCTCAAGGCGGCCCAGGACGCGCAGGCCAACGAACTGGGCGACATCAAGCGCTCCCAATTGGGCAGCGGCGGGCGCAGCGAGAAGATCCGCACCTACAATTTCAAGGAGAATCGGGTCACCGATCACCGCATCAACCTGACCAACTACAGTCTCGACGCGGTGCTGGCGGGCGACCTCGATCCTTACGTCGACGCGCTGCTGGCCGACAAGCGGGCCCGTCAACTGGCCGAGAGTGACGGCCGCTAACCGCGATCTCGTCGCCGAGCTCGTGGTCGAAGGGCTCGAGCGACGCGAGGCGCGATGGTTGGTCGACGAGTTCGCCGCTGACGACGACCTGTCGGCTCTACGGATCGCGGTGGAGCGCCGAAAGCGCGGCGAACCAATCCAGTACGTGCTTGGACACTGGCCCTTTCGCGGGCTGGACCTCGACGTCGATGGCCGCGTCCTCATACCCCGACCCGAGAGCGAAGAACTGGTCGGCGTGGCCCTCAACGAACTCGTTCGACAGGCGGCCGTCTGCACCGTTGATCGTCGACCTGGGCTGCGGATCGGGAGCGATCGGACTGGCCCTTCTGAGTGAGCTGGCGTCGCGGAACGTCGTCGCGACATTGGTCGGCGTGGATGAGTCCGCTGACGCGCTCGACGTGGCCCGGGCCAACGCCGACAAGCACGGTCTTAAAGGCGCGTCGTTCGTGCGCTCTTCGTGGTTCGACGCGATGGACGAGTCACTTCGCGGGAAGGTCGACTTGTTCGTGGCCAATCCGCCTTACGTGGGTCTCGAGGAGCTGGAGCATCTCGACGCCGTGCTGCAGTTCGAACCGCACGGCGCGATCGTGTCGCCCGACGCCCACGGCGTCGTGGGCTTCGCCGACCTGGCCGTCATCATCACGGGCGCGTCCGCGTGGCTGTCGCCGCGGGGCGTGCTCGTGTGCGAGCACTCGAACCTCCAGCGCGACGCGGCCGTCAGCGCGGCGCGTAACGCCGGGTTCTCGAGCGTCGACGACCTCGACGACATGGCGGGCCACCCTCGCATCCTGGTGGCGCGACGCTCGTGACCGACGTGGTGGACGAGAACGAAGCCGTTGGGCTTTTGGTCAGCGGAGGCGTGGTCGCGTTGCCCACCGACACGGTCTACGGCGTCGCCGCCTCTCTTCGTTTTCCCGAGGCGGTGGACGCGTTGTTCGCGCTCAAGCATCGGCCCCGCACCGTGGCGTTGCCGGTGCTCGTCAGCTCCGTCCAACAGGTCGAAACCCTGGGCGTGGAGTGGGGCGAACGCGCCCGCACGTTGAGCGACATCTTCTGGCCCGGCGCCTTGACCATCGTCGTTGAAGTGCCCCAGTACGTAGCGGAACTGGTGGGCGGCACGAACTCGACGGTCGGCTTTCGTTGTCCCGACGACGCAGTCTTGCTCGGGGTATTGGAACGCTGCGGACCGTTGGCACTGACGAGCGCCAACGGACACGGTGACGCGCCGTGCGAGAGCGCGATCCAAGTGCGTCAGACCTTTGACGGGGTGGACGCTCTCGACGGTGTGCTGGACGGAGGGGAGCGGTCAGGTCGAGTCTCCACTGTCGTCGACCTTTCGGGTGCGTCACTGCGGATCGTGCGCGACGGCGCCATCACTCAGGCTGCCCTGCTGTCGGCCCTCGGTTGACAACGCAGCGAAAACGGTAACGTTTCTTCTCGACCGACTCTCACTGGAGGACTCATGGCTGACAACGTCGTCGCCCGCTCGCCCCTGTTCGCCTTCGCCGACGTCTACGTCAGCGAGCGAGCTTTCCTGGATCCCATCTTCGGCACCGAGATCGGCGTGCACGAAGTGGACCACCTGCTGCCCGATTTCTCGACGGCCCAGTCCCAGCGCAACGCGTTACACACGCAGTCCGCGCTCGAACGCCTGAAGGAGTTGGAGCCTCAGGACGACCTGGACCGGGTGGCCAAGGCGGTGATGACGGAACGACTGGAGGTACGCCACGAATTGGAGCGCAGCGGCGAGGACCGTCGCACCTGGGGCGTCATCTCTTCTCCGCTCTCCACGGTGCGTCAGGCGTTTGAACTTATGGACGCGTCGAACGCGGAACAGTCCGAGGTGATTCGTCTGCGGTTGCTGGCCGTGCGCGACTCCCTTCAGAGTTGGCAGGGCGGGCTCGAGGACGCAGCGAATGAAGGACAACTACCTTCCCACCGTCACGTGCTGGGCGTGGCCGGCCAGGCGCGACGTTACGGCGCCGGGGCCTTCCAAGCCTTGGCCGTCCAGGTGGCGCTCTCCTGTGGCGTCGATCCCGTGGTCACGGGATTGACGGACGCCGCGGTCGAGGCGGACGCCGCCTGCGCGGCGCTGGCGACGTGGCTCAGCGGGACGCTCGCTCCCCAAGCCAGCGACGACGACCGTAGCGGGATCGATCGCTATCGACGGTGGTACCGGTACTGGAATGGCGCCGACCTCGAGGTCGATGACCTCTACGCCTGGGGCTGGCAGGAGTTGCGTCGGATCAAGGACCGCATGTGGGTGCTGGCGGGTGAGCTGGCGCCCGGCGCTGCATCCTTAGAGGAGGTCGTGACGTTGCTCGACGCCGACGAAGAACGCGCCATCCACGGGGCCGACGTCTTGCTCGAGCGACTGGAGGCGTTTACCAAGAACACCGTGCAGTCCTTGGATGGTCTGCACTTCGACATCGACGCGCGTATCCGTCAGTGCGACGTGCGTCTCGCACCCGAGGGCGCGGCCGCGGCTCCCTATTACATCTCGCCGAGCGAGGACCTCTCGCGACCGGGCACCACCTGGTTCCCCACGCGCGGCGCCACCAGGTTCACGTGGTGGCGCTACGTGTCGATGTGGTACCACGAGGCGGTTCCGGGACATCACCTCCAGATCGGCACGGCGCTGCTGCAGGCCGATCGACTTTCGCGTTTCCACCGCCTTGACGGCAGCACCAGCGGTTACAGCGAGGGCTGGGCGCTCTACGCCGAACGGCTGATGGACGAACTCGGCGGCTACGTCGACCCGGCGGATGAGATGGGCTACCTGGCGGCCCAGGCGTTGCGGGCCGCGCGCATCGTCATCGACCTGGGACTGCACCTGGGACTGGCCGCGCCCGACGACCTCGGGGTGTTGGGCGACCTGGGCGACTGCTCGGGCGCAACGTGGAGCGTCGAGATGGCGGTCGCGCTCTTAGAAGAGTGGGCGATTCAGCCCAACGACTTCGCGACGTCCGAGGTGGATCGCTACCTCAGCATCCCCGGTCAGGCGACCTCGTACAAGGTGGGCGAGCGCACGTGGCTCGAAGTGCGCGAGGCGGCGCGCAACCAATTCGCGGACCAGTTCGACATCAAGAAGTTCCACGCGCACGCTTTGGCACTCGGTCCGATGGGGCTCGGTCCGTTCCGCGACGAGATGAGCAAGTGGGACGGCAAATAGGTCGCCGGACCAAACTTGGTGCCAGGTGTCCGCGGCACGACGTGACGGACGGGGCCGAACCGCGCCGACCAACCTGAGGTAATGCCGTGATCGCTACGGTGTCGTGTCGTCGTAGCTGAGGCGTCGCACCCACGAGGCCGGACGCTTCTCTAAGTACGCGGTCATCCCTTCGTGCGCCTCGGCGCTCTTGAACATCCGCGAGGAGAGGGCCGACATGGCGTCGAACGCCTCTTGCATCGTTTCCGCGGAGGGGCAGGTGAGCTGCTTGGCGACCGCGATGGCGTGCGGCTCTCCTTCGAGCAGGTCGTTGAGCGCGGCGCGCACCTCGCCGTCGAGCTCCGACGCGGTCACCGCCATGTTGATCAGCCCCATGGCCGCCGCTTCGGTGGCCCCGAATCGGTCGCCGCGCAGGAAGGCCGACTGCGCGTCGGCCAAGCGCATCTTGGGCAGGCAGACGACCGAGATGGTCGCCGGGACGACGCCCACCCGGACCTCGGTGAAGCCGAACATCGCGGTGTCGATGGCGATCGAAATGTCCATGGCCGCGGCCAGGCCCACGCCCCCGGCCACGCAGTGGCCCGCGATGCGACCAACGAATGGTTTGGGGGAGAGGCGGATCCGCTGGAGCAGGGTGCCCAACTGGCTCGCGCTGTTCGAGTCGTCGTTCTCGGGACCGGTGGAGCGCTCCTTCAGGTCCGCGCCCGCGCAGAACACCCTGCCCCGGTTGGTGAGCACGGCCACCCGGATGTCCTCGTCCGCATTGACCAGGTCGACGGCCGTCACCAGCTCCTCGAGCAGCTGGCGGCTGAGCGCGTTGCGCCTCGCCTCGTCGCAGAGGGTGATCGTCATCACGCCGTCGCTCACTTCGGTCTCGACCAGTGTCATTTCGTGCTCCTTGCTTGGGGTCCGTTGCTCGGGCCACCGGCAAACGCCTGGGCCCGTATCAGCCAGTGGCGCCCTAGTTCGCCGGTGACCAAAGAGGTGTCGTCGAGGTGACGTCGCTGAGTGACCACGAGGCAGAACTCCTCGGCGCGACCTCGCACGACGTCGGGCGCGTCGTCGTCACCCCAGGTCCAGAGGTTCCCTCCCGGGCTCACGAGCTCGAGTCGGACCTCGCCCGCGGGGACGTCCTCGCCGCGCACCTGGTAGGACCAGGACCTGGTCATGAACCCGAGTTGCGCGACGTGACTGAGGCGATCACTCGACTCGCGCGAGACGCCGAGCGCTTCGGCGACGTCGACACCGTGGGCCCAGGTCTCCATAAGCCGCGAGGTGAGGAACGACACCGCGCCCATCGCGGGGCCGTACCACGCAACGCGATCGTCCGCCGTGAGGCTGGCCGCCGCGTCCAACAGATCGCCGCGGTTTTGGCGCCAGACTTCGAGCAGGTCATCGTGCGCCAGGGCTCGCAGGGGGCCGAGCGTGAACTCGTCGATGCCGTGGGCCACGACGCCCTCGTACAGCTCAGTCAGTCCCGCTTGGAAGCGCTCGGGCTCGAGGATGGCGACGGCCGCGCTCGCGTCGAAGTAGGCCAGATGGGCGACCTGGTCCGCGACGACCCAGCCCGGACTCGCGGTGGGGATTTGCCACTGCTTATCGCTCAGGTCCTCGATCATCATCTCGAGCGAGCGCTGCTCCTCTCGAAGGTCCTCGCGGATCGTGGCCAAGCGGTCGGGCGACGATGACGCGAGACTGCTCATGACGAGCTCAGCAGGGAGGTGGGGACGTCGACGACGCGGCTGCGAAGCCATTCACCCAGGCCCTTGGCCTGCGCGTCCTGGCGGGTGGAGGCGGCGACGCCCTCCTCGAGCAGTCCGTGAATGACGAAGTTGAGTGCCCTCAGGTTGGCGAGACGGTAGCGGTCGATGACCAGGGGCGCCGCCTCGGGCAACAGGCGTCGGATCTCTTCCACGCTCAAGAAACCGTCGAGCCAGGCCCACGCGTCGTCGCTGCGTGCGAAGACCCCGACGTTCGCGTTGCCGCCCTTGTCGCCGGACCGCGCACCGAACAGCTGGCCGAGAGGCACGGCCGTCGTGGGTCCCGTGGGGACGTTCGACGCCGGTCCCGGTTCCGGCGTGACGTCGACCGTGGCCGTCGGCGCCACCGAGTCGACGACCGAGCGGGTCCCGCCGAGGACCACCACGTACTGGGGCACCAGATTGGCCGGCACCTGCGCCGGGCGGTAGACGCCGAAGGCCAGGGCGCTCGAAGTGGTCGCTCCCACGTTGAAGAACCCGGGCGTTGACGAGAGGGCTATCTCGATCGCCGCGTTGGCGACGGCGCGCCCCACCTTTCGCTCGTCGTGGTCCTTGAGCGTGATGTGCCACAGGGCGACGGCCTCTTCGTTGGTGACGGGATCGGGCTTGTCCGAACGGACCACCCGGGTGGTCACGCTGTCGAAGTCGTCGGGTCCGTAGGGGCAGGCGAGCCAGAACGCCTCGTCGACTAGGCGGGCCTTCGCGTCGATGTCCAGGCCCGTCAGGGCGATGTTGAGGTCCTTGCGGTAGCCCCCGACCTCGTTCATGGCCACCTTGAGGGTGGCGGGTGGCGGCTCGCCCTTCGTGGCGCTGATGCGCACGCGGTCCGGGGCCAGCTGTTCGAGCCGGATCGTGTCGAAGCGGGCCGAGACGTCCGGGCCGAGATACGTGGGGCTCGCGATCTCGTAGAGCAGCTGCGAGGTGACCGTGCCGAGGGAGACCTCGCCGCCGGTGTGGTCGTGCTTGCCGATGACCGACGAACCATCCTCGGCGATCTCGGCCCACGGGAAGCCCACGTGCTTCATGTCGGCGACCTCGGTGAAGAACGAGTAGTTCCCGCCCGTGGCCTGCGCGCCGCATTCGATGACGTGTCCGGCCACGACCGCTCCCGCAAGTGCGTCCCAGTCGTCGCGGGCCCAGCCGTGATGCCAGGCGGCCGGCCCGCAGACCACCGCGGCGTCGGTCACCCGCCCGGTGACCACGATGTCGGCGCCCAGGGTCAGGGCCTCGACGATGCCGAAGCATCCCAGATAGGCGTTGGCGGTGATGAAGCGGTTCAGGTCGCCCGCTGGTTCGCCGGTGTCGAGATGCTCAAAGTCGACGCCGAAGGAGGTCAGCTCGGGCAGGCGCGCCAGCAGGTCGTCGCCGTTGACGTAGGCCACGGTGGGCGAGAGACCGAGCCGGTCGCCCAGGTCGGCGATGGCCTGCGCGCAGTGTTCGGGGTCGAGTCCACCGGCGTTGGAGACCACCTTGATGCCGCGTTCGAGGCAGGTGCCCATCACCTGTTCCATCTGTTCGAGGAAGCTCTTGGCGTAGCCGCCGCCGGGTTGTTTGGCCCGGGTCCGCGCGAGGATCAGCATCGTCAGTTCGGCCAGCCAGTCTCCGGTCAGGACATCGATCGGTCCGCCTTCGACCATCTCGCGGGCCGCCGAGAGGCGATCGCCGTAGAAGCCGGAACAGTTCGCGATGCGGATCGGCGCGGCCACGTCAGTTAGCCGGCTCGTCGCCCTCGGGGGCGTCGAGCGTGAGCAGGACGGCGCCGCTGTCGACCTGTTGGCCGGTCGTGACGAAGATGGCGCTCACGGTCCCGGCGTCCGGGGCGCTGATGACGTGCTCCATCTTCATGGCCTCCATCACCACCAGCGTGTCGCCGGCCTCAACGGCTTGACCTACCTCGACCCTGACGTCGATCACGACGCCGGGCATGGGGGCGTTGAGCCCACCGACCTCGAGTTCGGCCCCGGGGGCGACGAACCTCGCCAGGATCTCGAACGCCACGGTGCCGCGCACGCTCTGGACGAAGAGCGCGTCGTGCGAACGGGTCACTCGTTGTCGGGCTCGTCGGGCGTTGACCTCGAGATCGATCAGGTCGGCGCTCCACTCGTGCACGCGAGCGTGGACGTCGTGGCCCACGTCGAAGGAGCCGTTACGACGCGCGCGGTAGTCCACCGTGATGGTCTGATCGCCCCATCGGAGCGACGTGCGCTGCGCGGGCAGGCGCGCGTTCCTCCAACCGCTCGGCAGGGTCGAGAGCACGTCCGCGTTCGACCGGTTCTCGCCCTGGAGCCATAGGGCGCCCGCGGTACTGGCCCAGTTGAGCTCGTCATTGTTGAGGGCGAGGCGACGTTCGGGTTGACAGCGATCGATGAAGTCGGTGGTGGTGTCGCCGTCCAGGAAGCGTTCGTGGCGCAGCGTCGCGACGAGGAAATCCCGGTTCGTCGTCACGCCGCCCACGTGCAGCCGCTCGAGCGCCAAGGCCAGGATCGACGCCGCTTCGGTCCTCGTGCGCGCGTGCGAGATGACCTTGGCCAGCAGGGGATCGAAGTTGACGTCCACCACCGAACCGCGTTCGACGCCGCACTCCCAGCGCGCCCGTGGCTCGTTGGGTGTCTCGAAGGCGGCGAGGGTCCCCGTGGCGGGCAGGAATCCGGCGCTCGGGTCCTCGGCGCATAGTCGGACCTCGATCGCGTGGCCCGCGAAGGTGATGTCCTCCTGTTCATAGCCCAGGGCCTCACCGGACGCGAGGCGCAGCTGCTCGCGCACGAGGTCGATGCCGGTCACCGCCTCGCTCACCGGGTGCTCGACTTGGAGGCGGGCGTTCACTTCCAGGAAGAAGAACTCCCGGGTGTCGTTGTCGACGAGGAACTCGACCGTGCCGGCCGACTGGTAGCCGATGGTGCGAGCGAGGGCCAGGGCCGCGTCGGTCATCGCGCCGCGCGTCGCTCCGTCCAGGAAGGGCGACGGCGACTCCTCGAGCAGTTTCTGGTGCCGGCGTTGGATCGAGCATTCGCGTTCGCCCAGGTGCACGAGGTTGCCGTGGAGGTCGCCGAGTATCTGGATCTCGATGTGGCGCGAGGAGGCGACGTAACGCTCGAGGAAGAGACGGTCGTCGCCGAAGCCACCGGCCGCTTCCCGTCGGGCCGAGGACAGCGCCTCGTCGAGCTGCGAGACGTCGGTGACGATGCGCATCCCCTTGCCGCCTCCGCCGCCGACGGCCTTGACCATCAGGGGGAAGCCCACCGAGGAGGCGTCGGCCGGATCGACGCTGCTGGCCAGCGTGGGCACGCCGGCGTCGCGGGCCAACTGCTTGGCCGCCAGCTTGTCACCGACGGCAGCGATCACCTTGGCCGAGGGACCGACCCAGATGAGTCCCGCCGATTCGACCGACGCCGCGAAATCAGCGCTTTCCGAAAGGAAGCCGTAGCCGGGGTGGATGGCCTGCGCCCCGCCGCGCGACGCGGCCTCCAGGATCGCGGGGCCGTCGAGGTAGCCGTTGGCCAGGCGGATGGCCTCGTCGCATTCGTCCACGAAGGGCGACGACCGGTCGGCGTCGACGTAGACCCCCACGCAGCGAATGCCCATGGCGTGGGCGCCACGGATGATCCGCCGGGCGATCTCGCCACGATTGGCCACCAACAGCGTCGAGATCGTCACAGGCGAAACACCCCGTAGCTGGTGGCGCCCTCGATGGGACGGCTGCGAACCACTGATAGGCAAAGGCCGAGCACGGTGCGGGTGTCGCGGGGGTCGATGATGCCGTCATCGCTTATCGCCCCGGTCGCCGCGAGGGCTAGCGAACCCTCTTCCTGGCTGGCTTCGACCTGCTCGACGATGCGACGGTCCTCTTCCTCGTCGAACTCGAGGCCCTTGCGCTCGGCCTGGCCGCGCCGCACCTGGGACATCACGCCGGCGATCTGCCTGGGACCCATGACCGCGACCTTGGCCGTCGGCCACAGGAAGGTGAAGCGGTTGCCGAAGGCCCGTCCGGACATGCCGTAGGTCCCCGCGCCGTACGAGGAGCCGACGATCACCGTGAGGTGCGGCACGTTCGAATTGGCCACGGCGTTGAGCATTTGGGAACCCTTCTTGATGATCCCCTCGGCCTCGGCGTCCTTGCCCACCATGTAGCCGGTGATGTTTTGGAAGAAGACCAGCGGCAGGTCGATCTGGTTGCAGAGCTGGATGAACTGCCCGGCCTTCTCGGCGGCGCGAGGGTGGATGACGCCGTTGTTGCCAAGTATCCCCACGGGATAGCCGTGGATGCTGGCCCACCCGCAGATGAGCGTGCTGCCGTAGCGGGCCTTGAACTCCTCGAAACGCGAACCGTCGACGACGCGCGCGACGATATCGCGCACGTCCACCGGCTGGCGCAGGTCACGGCTGACGATGCCGAGCAACTCCTCTTGGTCGTAGATCGGTTCGGCCGGTTCGAGCGAAGGTTCGGGACCGGCCTTTCGCCAATTGAGGTGCGACACCACCTCGCGGCAGAGGCGGATAGCGTCCATCTCGTCCTCCGCGAAGTAGTCGCCCAGCCCCGAGACCTCCGCGTGCATCGTGGCGCCGCCCAAGGTCTCGTCGTCGGACTCTTCGCCGGTCGCCATCTTCACCAGGGGAGGGCCGGCGAGGAAGATCTTGGACTGGTCTTTGACCACGATGTTGTAATCCGACAGCCCGGGCTGGTAGGCGCCGCCGGCGGTCGACGAGCCGAAGACCACGCACACGGTGGGCACGCGCATCTTGGAGAGTTCGATGAGGTCGTAGAAGAATCGTCCACTTTCGGCGAAGTGGCCCGTCTGCATGCGACCCCCGCCACCGCTGCCGACCCGCAGGTCGGCGCCCGCGGATTCCACGAAACTCACGTAGGGGATCCGGTTATCCCGGGCGATCTCGAGGGCCCGCATCCATTTCTTGGCCGAGTAGGCCGTCAGGGCGCCACCCAGGACGGAAGGGTCGTTGGCCATGATCAAGCATTCGGTGCCGGCGATGACGCCAATTCCCACCACCATCCCGCCTCCCATGGCGTACTGCGAGCCGAAGCCCGCCAGGGCGGAGATCTCGAGGAAGGGGGAATCCGGATCTAAAACGTTCGCTATACGCTCGCGAACAGGCAATTTATTGCGGGATCTCATGCGGTCCATGGCCTTTTGGCCGCCGCCGGCCTCCGCCTCGTCGAGCAGGCCGTCGATGACGCCCAGCTGCTCGAGCATGTCCGCCCGGTTCTTCTCGAACTGCTCCGACGCGGTCTCGAGCCTCGAGACGAGTGGGGGCGCCAGCAGCGATCGCTTCATGAGCCGATACTAGTTACGGCGCTTCTGCACGCTTTTTGGTCCTCGCGATCACCGAAAATGGTTCGACGGACCGGCCTAGCAACGAGGACGGTACCGGCACACAATGAAACTGATTGTGAAAGCGGTCCGTACTTTTGACAGAAGTTCCACAGAAAGAGGGCGGACTACGTCAGAACTCGACACAACACATCGTCCGCCACTGATTTTTAGGGTTTGGACGTTTTTGACCCACCTCAGTAATTTCCCACTTTCTAGGGGCTATTTAGGGCGTTAATCGAGCCATTTTCGTCGAAGAAGAAAAGTTGATAATGCCTGGTAGAGCGGTGAAAAATGGACACTATAGGGTCATTGTGACCCCCAAAAAAAGCCCCTCCAACTAGGCTTCTACCTGGCGGTATCGACTGCCTCGTCGTCACCCACACCACTGTGGACCATGTGACCTACCAAACAGCACCCCTCGGCGGGGTTTTATTTCTCCGTCAAGGTTTGTGCCGCACGCAGGCAACCCCGTCGAAAGACAGCGTGACGGTTCGTGCTCAGACCAAGGAGAGAGAGCTGTGCGAAGAATCCTTTTCGCTTTGCTGGTATCAGTGTTGACCGTCATTGTCCCGCTTTCTGCACCCGCGGGCGCCGCGGTGGTCATCAAGCCTCCGCCACCCAAGGCCGTGGTGCGCCAGGCGAGAGTCGTCGAAACACCCCTGCGCCACGCCCTGGTCGTCGTGGCCTCCTCCGTGCGGCTCAATATCGACGAACTGCGCCATGAATGGCAGCAGGTCGCTATCTGCGAGGTGGATGGGAACTGGTCCATGGTCGGACCTTCCTATTCGGGTATCGGATTCCTCAACTCCACCTGGTCCGAGTACGGAGGCCGCCAGTTCGCGCCGCTGGCCGGCGAAGCGTCCCGGGACCAGCAGATCCTGGTCGGCATGAGGGTTACGGGCGGTTGGGTCCCGGACCAGGGCGGCTGTTCGCAGTCAGGTTGGTAGACACCGTTCGCTTCCTCGAGGTCAAGGAGACGTGGCAGGCCTCTCGATTGAAGTGAGGGACTCTCGGTGTCAGGGTCAAGGCTCTAGCCAACTAGGTTGAACGTCGATGCGTCTTAGGTGTGAAGCGGGCGACGACTATGAGGGTTAGAGCCGTGCTCGGCGTACTGCTCTGTCTCACGGGTTTGATCTGGATCGCGCAAGGCACCAACGCCCTGCATGGTTCGGGCATGAGCGGACACGGCGAATGGACCATCATCGGGGCGATACTTCTCGCCGTCGGCGTCGCCCTGTTGTTCCAGGCACGACGAATGAGGGGTCGCCGCTCGACTTAAGTCGCGAATCCGTTCACGTCGCAGCGGCGGGGAGATCGAGGATCCTCGTCCACATCTTTCATTCCTCGAGTCGGCCGATGATCTCGTCCACCAACTCGTCGACGTTCTCCCTTATGTCCACTCGCATCCCACGTTCATCGTCACCGAGCGCCTCGAGCGAGGCGAACTGCGACGCCAGAAGCGAGGGAGGCATGAAGTCGTGGTGGCGAGTTTTGATTCTCTCTTCGATGGTCTGCCTCGAACCGTCCAGGAAGACGACGAAGAGGTCGGGCACGTGGTCGCGAAGCACGTCGCGGTAGGACCGTTTGAGCGCGGAACACGCCACGACGCAGCGCTCCTGATGGACCTGCACGTCGTGCATGAGTTCGCCCACGTCTTCGAGCCAAGGCAGCCTCTGCTCGTCGTCGAGCGCGTGGCCCGACGCCATGAAGGCCACGTTTTGTGGGGAATGCAACCAATCGGCGTCGATGAACTCACGGCCGCTTCGCCGCGCCAGCGCTGAGGCCACCGTGCTCTTGCCCGAGCCCGACACTCCCATCACCACGATTGAACCAACGTCTCGCCGCACTCGTACCTCGCCTCTCTCGCGAGCCCGTCTCAGGGTAACGCACGACGCACCGTGTCGCGTTGTCGTTCGACGGCGTCCCGGGGGCCACGGCGCATTCTCGTCGTGCGCCGGCCCAGGAACTCGAAACGGGAAAGGTAGGGTAGTGACGATGCGCGTCGCTCTCGGTTCTGATCACGCTGGCTACGACTTGAAGGCCCTCCTGGCCGCCACGTTGACGCGATGGGGGCACGAGGTGATCGATCTCGGGGCCGAGAACGCCACCTCGTCCGTGGATTACCCGGACTACGGCGAAGCCGTCGGCCGCTGCGTCGTCGAAGGCCGCTGCGATCTGGGCGTCGCCGTGTGCGGTTCCGGCGTGGGCATCTCCATCGCCGCCAACAAGGTCCCCGGCGTCCGGGCCGCGCTGGTGCACGACGTCACGTCCGCTCGGCTCTCGCGTGAACACAATCACGCCAACGTGCTCTGCCTCGGATCGCGCCTCATCGGCGAGTCCGTGGCCGTTGACGCCCTCGGCGCGTGGCTGAACGCCACGCCCGGCGAAGGCCGCCACCTCGGTCGGATCGAAAAACTGCACGCGCTCGACGCGCGTGCCCCGCAAGAAGAAAGGCAGTGCTGATGAGCTCTTCACCGTTTGACGCATGGATCATCAACGACGACGAGGTCGCGACGTTGTTGGGCCAGGAGTGGAATCGCCAGACGTCGACACTCCAGCTCATCGCGAGCGAGAACTTCGCGTCGCCCGCCGTGCTGGCCGCCACCGGATCGGTGCTGACCAACAAGTACTCCGAGGGCTATCCCGGCCGCCGCTACTACGGCGGCAACCAGATCGTCGACGAGGTGGAGGACCTGGCGCGCCGCCGCCTCACCGCGCTGTTCGGCGCCGACCACGCCAACGTGCAGCCTCACTGCGGTGCCAACGCGAACGTGGCCGTGTACCAGGCGCTGCTCGAAGCCGGCGACACGGTCCTGGCCATGCGCCTCGACCAGGGCGGCCACCTCACGCACGGTTCGCCGGTGTCGATCACGTCCAAGTATTGGAACTTCGTGTCCTACGGCGTCACCCCGCGCAATGACGACCCCGCGGCGCCGGGCGAACACATCGACTTCGACAACGTGCGCGAGCTGGCGCTACAGCATCGCCCCAAGCTCATCGTGGCCGGTGCGACGGCGTACGCGCGGCTCATCGAACCGGCACCCTTTCGCGAGATCGCCGACGAAGTGGGGGCGATGCTGATGTTCGACTCGGCGCACGTCGCGGGCCTCATCGCCGGCGGGTCCCACCCCAACCCGGTTCCCTACGCGGACGTTGTCAGTTTCACCACGCACAAGACATTGCGCGGGCCTCGTGGCGGCGCCATCCTCTGTCGCGAGGAGTACGCCAAGAAGATCGACATGGCGGTCTTCCCCGGCCAGCAGGGCGGGCCGCTGGAGCACGCCATCGCCGCCAAGGCGGTGTCCTTCAAGGAGGCGGCACAGCCGAGCTTCTCGACCTACACCGAGCAGGTCGTGAAGAACTGCCGGGCCTTTGGTGCCGCCCTGTCCGCCGAAGGTTTCCGCATGGTCTCGGGCGGCACGGACAACCACATGGTGGTGCTCGACCTGCGCGACTTCGACGCTGACCTCACGGGCAAGGAGGCGCAGGAGGTCCTCGACCGCGCGGGCATCACGACCAATCGCAATCAGATCCCCGACGACCCGCGCAGTCCGTTCATCACGTCGGGGCTTCGACTCGGCAGTGCGGCCGAGACCACGGCCGGGATGAAGGAGGGCGAGTTCGCCACGGTCGCCCAGTTGCTCGCGCGGGCCCTTCGCGGGCGCGACGACCAAGCCGTCATCGAGAAGGTGCGCGGCGAGGTGGCGGAGCTCTGCAATACGTTCAATCCTTACGCCGGGTTCACGACGTTGTAGATGAGCAACATCGCCTCCTACATCGCGGTGATCGTGGTGGGGGCCGTCGTCACGCTGGTGGCCAACGTGCCGGCGAGGATCATCTCCAAGCGCGTGGGCTACACCGCCCAGCCCGACGAGCGAAAGGTTCACGAGACCGTGACCCCCTACGGTGGTGGGGCGGCCATGCTCATCGGCTTCTGCGTGGCGCTGCTCATCGCGGTGGCTATCCCCTCGCTGCGCTCGGTGATCACCTCGAGCCACGAGATGCTGGGGGTGCTGCTGGCGGCGGGGGTCATCTTCGTGGTCGGGCTGCTGGACGACTTTCGCGACATGAGCGCCCCGGCCAAAGTCGCCGGGCAGGTGCTCGCGGCGTCAATCCTCTACTTCAGCGGCTGCACGATGTACCAACTCAAGCTGCCGTTCGCGGGCTTCGTCGTGCTGGGTCCCTCGATCCTGCCGATCATCACCGCGGTGTGGGTCTTCGCTCTGACGAACGCCATCAACCTCATCGACGGCCTGGACGGCTTGGCCGCGGGTATCGTGGCCATCGCCTCGGGAACCCTGTGCCTCTACGGGCTTCGTTTGGAGGACCTCGGGCTCCTGCC
The DNA here is from genome assembly GCA_963827115.1 of uncultured Acidimicrobiaceae bacterium. Classification (GTDB taxonomy): domain Bacteria; phylum Actinomycetota; class Acidimicrobiia; order Acidimicrobiales; family RAAP-2; genus RAAP-2. The sequence goes on from CAWGZS010000001.1 coordinate 319,741, forward strand.
CGTGACCAACGTGGGACCCTTGATCGCGGCCCTGACTTGCGGGATATGTCTGGGCTTCCTTCGCGACAACTTCCACCCGGCCAAGCTCTTCATGGGCGACGCCGGGTCGCTCATGCTCGGGCTGTTGATGAGCGCCTCGACCATGGTCATTGGTGGTCGCACCCCTCCGGCCAGCGGGGTCACCTTCTTCTTCTTCGCGCCCCTGCTCATTCCCGTGTTCATTCTCGGGGTGCCGCTCATCGACGCCGTCTGGGCGTTCGTGCGCCGCACGGCCTCGGGACAGGGTTTCCACACGCCGGACAAGAACCACATCCATCACCGCCTCATGCGCCTGGGCCACGGCCAGCGTCGCACCGTCATCATCCTGTGGTCCTGGACCGCTTTGCTCTGCGGTTTTGTGCTCTTCCCGCTCTTCGAGCCCCGTTTCAACGTCTTCATCCCGGTGGGGGTGGTGGTATTGGTCGCCGGCCTCTTTACCTGGTCGGGCCCCTCGTATATCCGCTACCGCGCCAAGCAGGATGCGGCGCCCGCGCCTCGACACGGTCGCGGACGATGAGTGGCCGCGACGAACCTGCGCCTGACAAATCATCGGACGAAGGCGTGTCCGACCTGCCCGGCGTGGCCGCCTTCGCGACCATGGGCCTGAGCGTCGCGGTCACCATCGGCATCGGTGTCTTCCTCGGGATCTGGGCCGACAACGCCTGGGGCCACGCCCCGCTCTGGTTGGCAATCGGACTAGTATTGGGAACGGTCGCCGCCGTGGTGAGCGTAGTGAAGCAAGTCCGGCGTTTCCTCTAGAAACCCTATTGTTCGTGCTCGAAAACCTCCCTACCAATACGCTTCCACGACTACTGCGCCGGACCACACTCTCGGCCATCATCGTGGGATTCCTGGCTTTCGTGATCGCCCTTTTCGTCGCCCCGCCGATCTCCGCGCTGGGCCTCGTCCTGGGTGTGGCGCTGGCCATACTCAACCTGCGTTTCCTCGACCGACAGGCCGCCCGGGTGGAGCTGCAGGGCGAGCAGAGCTCCAAGGCCGTGCGGCGCCAATTGGGCGGCAAAACGGTCGGGCGACTCGCGGTCATGACCGTGATCATCCTGGCCCTGGTCTGGCTGGACGCTCCCTTGGGAATCGGTATTGTTGCAGGGCTTGTGCTTTATCAAATTGTCTTCGTCATCAATGTCATGCGCATAGTGGCGAATCAGGGAGGAATTGAGTGAGGATGCTGTACGCGGCAAAGACCATCTCGGTTGGCGTCCACCCTACGATTCACGTCTTTGGCCTGGCCGTGGACACCGATATCGTCACTTCGACCGTCTTCGCCATGGCGATCTTCCTGTTCCTGGGCTTTCGCATGGTGTCCAAGGTCACCGACGGCGTGCCCAACAAGCTCCAGCTCTTCTGGGAGATCATCGTCACCATGGTGAGCGAGCTGGCCGAGTCCTCCATGGGTTCCCGGGGCAAGCGCTACGTGCCGATCGGGGTCACCCTGTTCCTCTTCATCCTCATCTGCAACTGGATCGGCTTCATCCCGTCGTCGCTGCACCCCGGGGCGTCCTTCGAACTGCTGCCCGCGCCGACCAGCGACGTCAACCTGCCGGTGGCGATGGCGCTCTTCGTGATCGTGTGGGTCCACCTCGACTCCTTCAGGGTCCGGGGCATCGGCGGCTATTTCAAGCACTACGCCCAGCCCTACGTCGCCCTCACCCCGATCAACATCATCGAGGAGATCACCAAGCCGATCACCATGACCTTCCGTCTCTTCGGCAACCTGTTCTCGGGCGGCCTCATGATCGCGGTCATGACCACGCTGCTGCCGATCTACGTCGTCCCCTTCGGCGAGATCGTCTGGAAGCTGTTCGACCTCGGCATCCTCGGCACCATCCAGGCGTACATCTTCATGCTGCTCGCGATGCTCTACTTCGGCATGGCCACGAGCCACCACGAAGAAGAGCCCGCGGCGGCCGTCACGGTTTCCCACTAATCCAACCAGGAGGAATGAAAGAAAATGGCTACACAAACACTTGAAGAAGCGATCAGCATCGCCGGCGCTCTGGTCGGCGGCGGCATCGCCCTCGGCGGTGGCGCCATCGGTGCGGCGATCGGTGACGGCTTGGCGGGTAGCCAGACCATCGCGGCGATCGCGCGTCAGCCCGAGATCGAGAACAAGGCCCGGACGTACTTCTTCTTGACGGTGGGACTGGTGGAGGCGATGTACTTCATCAACCTGCTGTTCATGGTCGTCTTCGTCTACGTCTTCCAAAAGCAGTAGGTCTCTCGTGGCGCACACCCCCCAGGGGTCGCGCCACGTGGTTCGTCATCTAGTGAAAGTAGGTCGTCAACGATGATCGCCGAGTCAATCTTTCTCATACCCAACGGCACCTTCTTCGTGGAGCTGGCCGCCTTCGTGGTCATCCTCATCATCGCGTGGAAGAAGATCCTGCCGCCCCTCAACCGGGCCATGGAGTCGCGACAGGAGAAGATCCGCCTGTCGCTCGAGGCGGCCGACGAGGCCCGCGCCGAAGCCGCGGCCGCGGCCGACGAGCGAGCCCAGGTGCTCGCCCAGGCCCGCGACCAGGCCCGCGAGATCGTCGCGGCCGCGCAGGCCACGGCCGATCAGGTGAAGGCGGAAGCCGGCGGACGCGGTCAGGCGGAGTACGACCGCATCGTGTCCTCGGCCATCTCCGAGGTAGAGACGGCCCGCCAGCGGGCGGTCGACGAGGCCTCGGCACGGATCGGCGAGATCGTCTTCCAGCTGGTGTCCACCATCGTCGGTCGCGAGGTCGACCAGAGCTCGCACGAGGACCTTATCCGCGAGGCCGTGGCGGCCCTCAACGCCGAAGCCCAAAGGGGAGCGAGCCTCTAACCATGCTTCCCAAGCTCGAAGGATACGCCTCGGCCCTCATGGAGCCGCTCGACATCGAGGCCCTCGCCGCCATCGCCGAGGAGCTGCGCACCATCGAGCAGACCATCCTGAGCCAGTACGACCTTCGCGCGGTCCTGACCGACACCTCCATCCCCGGCAACGCCCGCGGCCAGATACTGAGGGACCTCCTTCTCGGCAAGGTCGACACGCTGACGCTGCGACTCTGCGTGTACGCGGCGACCTCGGCGCCGGCCCAAGAGGTCCCCAAGGCCATCGACGAACTGGCGACGGTGGTGCGCCACCTGAGCCACTCGGGACACTTCCACCCGGCGAACCTGGGCCACATTGAAGCGCGCCGCCGGGTCGGGGGCTTCGCCGACGCGCTGCTCGACGACATCGACACCTCCAACTTCTCGAGGGTCGAAGAGGAGCTCTTCCGCTGGGCCCGCACCATCGAGTCGAGCTTGGAGCTGCGCCGCCTGCTGCTCGACCGCGACGCGGCGCTCGAGTCGCGCGAAGGAACGGTTGAAGAATTGCTGGGCGGCAAGGTCAACAACGTCACCCTGCGCCTGGCCAAGTACGTCATCGCCGGGGGACGGCCCCGCGACGTGGTGGGCACGCTCGACTACCTGGTCGACTACGTGGCCCGCGCCCGGGACTGGCGAGTGGCGCGGGTGTTCAGCGCGCGCGAGCTCACCGAGGAGAACCAGAGCCAGCTGGTGTCGTCGCTCGCGACGCTCACCGGCAAGAGCGTCGAACTGCAGATCGCGCAGCAACCGGACCTGCTGGGCGGGGTCCTCGTCGAGGTGGGCGACCTGCGTCTCGACGCCACCACCAAGGGCCGCCTGGGCGCGCTGCACGACGCGGTCACCTACAAGCGCCTGTACGAATCAACCATGAATCGAATTGACTAAGGAAAAGGAAGCTGGAATGACTGAGCTCACCATTAGTGCCACCGAGATCACCGAGGCGCTGCGCAAGCACGTCACCGAGTTCAACCCGGCCGTCGGCGCCGAGCAGGTGGGACGGGTCGTCGAGGTCGGCGACGGCATCGCGCGCGTATCGGGCCTGCCGGGCGCCAAGGTGAACGAGCTGCTCGAGTTCCAGGACGGCACGCTGGGCCTGGCCATGAACCTCGACGAGGACACCATCGGCGCGGTGGTGCTCGGCTCGGTCGACAGCATTGAAGAAGAGCAGATTGTGCGCGCGACGGGTCGGATCCTCTCGATGCCCGTGGGCGACGCGCTGCTCGGTCGGGTCGTCAACGCGCTCGGCGAGCCCATCGACGGCAAGGGACCCTTCGTCAATCCCAAGACCCGGCGCATGGAGGTCCAGGCCCCCGGCATCATCGGGCGCCAGCCCGTGAGCGAGCCCCTGCAGACGGGCATCAAGGCCATCGACGCCATGACCCCGATCGGCCGCGGCCAGCGTGAACTGATCATCGGCGACCGCAAGACCGGCAAGACCACCGTCGTGGTGGACACGATCCTCAATCAGAAGGGCCAGAACGTCAAGTGCATCTACGTGGCGATCGGCCAGAAGAACTCCTCGGTCGCCCAGACGGTCAAGACCCTCGAGGACTTCGGCGCCATGGCCTACACCGTGGTGGTGGTGGCCTCGGCCGGGGACCCGGCCCCGTTCAAGTTCCTCGCCCCCTACGCGGGCTGCGCCATCGGGCAGGACTGGATGGAGAACGGCGAGCACGCGCTGGTGGTCTACGACGACCTGTCGAAGCAGGCCGAGGCCTACCGCCAGATCTCGCTGCTGCTGCGCCGTCCGCCGGGCCGCGAGGCCTACCCGGGCGACGTCTTCTACCTGCACAGCCGCCTGCTCGAGCGCGCGGCCAAGCTGAGCGACGAACTGGGCGGCGGGTCGCTGACGGCCCTGCCCATCATCGAGACCAAGGCCGGCGACATCTCGGCCTACATCCCGACCAACGTGATCTCCATCACCGACGGCCAGGTCTTCCTTGAGTCGGACCTCTTCTACTCGGGCGTCCGTCCGGCCATCAACGTCGGAAACTCCGTGTCACGAGTGGGCGGTGCCGCCCAGGTCAAGGCCATGCGCGCCGTTGCGGGAACCCTCAAGATCGACCTGGCCCAGTTCCGCGACCTCGAGTCCTTCGCCACCTTCGGCTCCGAGCTCGACAAGTCGTCCCAGCAGCAGCTCGACCGCGGGTACCGCCTGACCGAGCTACTCAAGCAGGGTCTCAACGCGCCGATGCCCGTCCAGGAGCAGGTGGTCGTGATCTACGCGGGCACCCGAGGCTGGCTCGACACCGTGCCGGTGGAGGACGTGCGCCGCTTCGAGTCAGAGTTGCTCACGAACTTCCGCGCGCAGCACGCGGACCTGCTCGAGCAGATCGCCAGCCAGGGCACCCTGCCCGACACCGACAAGTTGGACGCGGCCCTGCGCTCCTTCGTCGACGGCTTCGCCATCAGCAACTAGCACCCGAAGAGATCGAGCGAGAGAGGAGGGACCATGGCAGGCGGACAGGAAAGAATTCTGCGTCGACGAATCAAGTCGGTGCAAGCAACGAGGAAGATCACCAAGGCCATGGAGCTCATCGCCGCCTCTCAGATCGCACGAAGCCAAGCGCGCATCATCGCCAACCGTCCCTATCGCGTGGGCATGCAGCGCATCGTCGTGGAAGCGGCCCTGGGCGACCCGGCCGCCGCCAAGAAGCTCCTGTCGTTGCCCGAGAAGGTGACCACGGCCCTGGTGCTGGTGATCACCGGCGACCGGGGACTTTCCGGCGCCTACAACTCCTCAGTCATGCGCGCGGGCGAGCGGTTGGTCACCGCGCTGCGCACCGAAGGCACCGACGCCCGTCTTTACGCCGTCGGCAAGAAGGCGGCCGCCTTCTACCGCTTCCGCGGCATGCCGGTCGAACGCAGTTTCGCGGGCTTCGCGGACCGTCCGACGTTCTCGGACGCGCAGTTCGTCGCCGCGACCATCGCCGCGCCCTTCATCGACGAAGAGGTCCAGCAGATCTTGATGGTCTCGACCCGCTTCCACTCCGCCGGCAGCCAGAGCGTGGGCATCGAGCAGCTGCTGCCGCTGTCGGTGCCCGAGCCCCCGGTCAGCGAAGCGCCGGCCGTGCTCGAGGGCTACACGGAGTTCGAGCCCGAAGTCGCCCAGCTGCTCGAGTCGCTGGCTCCTCGGGCCCTCGAGAGTGAGATATTCTCCGCCCTGCTCGAAGGGGCCGCGTCCTTCCACACCAGCCAGCAGCGCGCCATGGCCGCGGCCACCGACAACGCCGACGAGCTCGGCCAGACCTTGACGCGCGTCATGAACCGGGCCCGCCAGGACTCGATCACCACCGAAATCATGGAAATCGTGAGCGGCGCCGAAGCGCTCCGCTCGAGAAAGTGAGTAACCAATGACCATCGCTCCCGAAAAGACGGCCCTCGAAACGGGTCGTGTCGTCGCGATCGCCGGACCGGTGGTGGACGTCGAGTTCCCGCCGCACGCGCTGCCCGAGATCAATCACGCCATCGAGTTCGACATCGACCTGGAAGGCGCCGTCATCACCGTGACCGCCGAGGTGGCCCAGCAGATCGGCGAGGGCCGGGTGCGCTGCGTGTGCATGAAGCCCACCGACGGGCTGGTGCGCGGCGCGGTCGTGCGCCAGAGCGGCCACGGCATCTCGGTGCCGGTCGGTGACGCCGTGCTCGGCCACGTCTTTAACGTGCTGGGCGAGTCCCTCGACACCGACGACATCGGTCCCGTCGAGGACCACTGGGAGATCCACCGCAATCCGCCGGCCTTCGACCAGCTGGAGCCGCACGCGACCATGTTCGAAACCGGCATCAAGGTCGTGGACCTGCTCGCGCCCTACGTGCAGGGCGGCAAGATCGGCCTGTTCGGAGGAGCCGGCGTCGGCAAGACCGTGCTCATCATGGAGATGATCCGTCGCGTCGCCGAGCAGCACAACGGCGTGTCGGTCTTCGCCGGGGTCGGCGAGCGGACCCGCGAGGGTACCGACCTGTTGCTCGAGATGCGCGAGTCGGGCGTCATCGAGAAGACGGCCCTGGTCTACGGCCAGATGGACGAGCCACCGGGCGTGCGCCTGCGCGTGGGCCTGGCGGCGCTGACCATGGCGGAGTACTTCCGTGACGTCAAGAACCAGGACGTCTTGTTGTTCGTGGACAATATCTTCCGCTTCGTGCAGGCGGGCTCGGAGGTCTCCACGCTGCTCGGGCGCATGCCCAGCGCCGTGGGCTACCAGCCCACCCTGGCCGACGAGATGGGCGAACTCCAGGAGCGCATCACCTCGACGCGGGGCCGTTCGATCACCTCGCTGCAGGCGGTGTACGTGCCGGCCGACGACTACACCGACCCGGCTCCCTTCACCACCTTCACCCACTTGGACGCCACCACCGAGCTCAGCCGACAGATCGCGGCCCTGGGCATCTACCCGGCGGTCGACCCGCTGACCTCGACGTCGAACATCCTGGCGCCCGAGATCGTGGGGGACCGTCACTACGCCGTGGCGCGCCAGGTCCAGAAGATCCTCCAGCGCAACAAGGAGCTCCAGGACATCATCGCGATCCTCGGCCTCGACGAACTCTCCGAGGAGGACCGCATCACGGTCTCGCGGGCCCGCAAGATCCAGCGCTTCCTCTCCCAGCCGATGTTCGTCTCGAAGATCTTCACCGGCATCGACGGCATCAACGTGCCGGTGCAGGAGACCATCGAGTCCTTCGAGCACCTCATCAAGGGCGACCTCGACGCCTTCCCGGAGCAGGCGTTCCTCAACGTCGGGGGCGCCAGTGACGTGGAGCGCAAGGCCGCCGAGATCCAGAAGGCCTAACGGATGGCCAGCCTGCGCGTGGAGATCGTGTCACCGGAAGTCGCCCTGTGGGACGGCGAGGCGACGGCGCTGATCGCCAGGTCGAGCGAGGGTTTCTTCACGATCCTGCCCGAGCACACCGACACCATCGGCGACCTGGTGGCGGGCCTCGTGCGCGTCGACACGCTCGAAGGCGAGATCGCCTTCGTGGTGCACGGCGGCTACTTCCAGGTGGTCCACGGACCGCCCGATGGCGAGACCCTGGTGACGGTGCTGGCAGGGGTAGCGGAGCTGGTGACACAGATCGACGTCGCACGGGCGCAGGCGGCCAAGGAAGCGGCGGAGGCGTTGCTGGCCAACGCCACGCGCGAGGACGCGACCGATCAGACGTCGCGCCAGATGGCGCTCGACGCCTTGGCCCGGGCCGAGCTTCGCCTCAGCTCGTCGGCGAAATAGTTCTAGCGAGCCGAGACGTAGTCGAGCAGTTCCTTCTTGTCCGCCTCGAGTTCGTCGAGCCGGGCCTTGACGACGTCGCCGATCGACACCAGACCGACCAGCGTGGCGTCGTGCACGACGGGCACGTGGCGGATGTGGTGCTGGGTCATCAGCCCCATCAGGTCAGCCATCGACGTGTCCTCGTCGCAGACCCTCACCTCTCGGGTCATCAGGTCCGCGACCTTCGCCTGGAGGGCGTCGACGCCCTGGGTGGCCAACGCGCGCACCACGTCGCGTTCGCTCAGGATCCCCACGAGCGGCGCCACCGGTCCGGTCACCACGAGCGCGCCGACGCCGCGCTCCTTCAACATCGCCAGCGCGTCGGTGACGTTACGCTCCTGGGAGATCGTGGCGACCTCGTGGCCTTTGGTAGTCAGAAGATTGGATACACGCATAGTGACCCCCATGTCAGTAAGCGCAAGCGCAGGGCCCTCATGGGCTCCCAATTCGACCCTACGCCCGAAGGTTCGACGACGCCGCGGAAAATGCCGGTTGTGAACATTCGGTCAAGCAGCGGGCGTGAAACTAGAAGCCGGCGGTGGAGAACTCCTGCAACTTGTCGTGGCGATGGAAGGTCTCGATGGTGCGCACCGTGCCCGAACGCGAGCGCACGACCAGCGACTGGGTCGTCGCACCGAAGTCGTGGAAGCGCACGCCGCGCAGGAAGTCGCCGTCGGTGATGGCGGTGGCCGAGAAGTAGCAGTTGTCGCTGGCCACCAGGTCGTCGTTTCGCAGCACGCGATCGAAGTCGTAGCCGAGCGACTCGGCCAGGTGGCGCTCCTCGTCGTCGCGCGCGTGCAGGATGCCCTGGATCTCGCCGCCGAGCCCCTGCAGCGCCGCGGCAGCGATCACGCCTTCGGGCGTGCCGCCGGTGCCGAACAGGATGTCGACACCCGAGTTGGGCCACGCGCAGGCAATGGCGCCGGCGACGTCGCCGTCGGAGATGAGCAGCACCCGCGAGCCGACCTCTCGCACCTCGGCCACCAGATCGTCGTGGCGGGGGCGATCGAGGATCACGACACCTAATTCCTGCACCGGGATCTTCAGTCGCTTGGAGACCTCGTTGAGGTTGTCGGTTGCCGACGCGTTGATGTCGATCGCGCCGCGGGCTCTCGGCCCCACGACGACCTTCTTCATGTAGACGCAGGGACCCGGGTTGAACATGGTGCCGCGTTCGGAGAGCGCGATGACCGCCAGGGCCCCCTTGCGACCGGCCGCGGTGAGCGAGGTGCCGTCCACCGGATCGACGGCCACGTCGACCTGCGGGGCCTGTCCGTCGCCGATCAGCTCGCCGTTGTAGAGCATCGGGGCTTCGTCCTTCTCGCCCTCGCCGATCACGACGATGCCATCCATCGAAATTCCCCCGAGGACGAAGCGCATGGCGTCGACGGCGGCACCGTCCGCGGCGTTCTTGTCGCCGCGACCGACCCAGCGAGCGGCCGCGATGGCGGCGGCCTCGGTGACGCGGATCATCTCGAGCGCGATGTTGCGATCCGGTCGTAAAGGCGGCTGCACGAACGAAGCGTACTAGTCCAGTGCCTGGCGCTACGGGGCCGGCCCACCGGTCGTATTTGGCCTTTCGGCAATACTTAAGGGGTGAGTTCTCTCGTCATCAAGCCCGCCGGACCCCTCGCGGGCGAGGTGCGGGCGGGCGGGGCCAAGAACGCGGTGCTCAAGCAGATGGCCGCCTGCCTCCTGGCGACCGGCGAGCATCACCTGACCAACGTGCCCGACATCACCGACGTGACGGTCATGGCCAACCTGCTCGAAGCCCTGGGGTGCACCGTGGTGCGTTCGAACCGCAACGAGCTCACGATCGTCGTTCCCGACGCCCAGGAGCTGCGACCCGAGGCGCCCGCCCAACTCTTCGAGGCGACCCGTTCGTCCATCGTGGTGCTCGGCCCCTTGCTCGCGCGCTGCGGCGAGGCCAACATGGCGCTGCCGGGCGGCGACGACTTCGGTCAGCGCCCGATCAACTTCCACACCGACGGGCTGAGCGCCATGGGGGCGACGTTCCACAACGACGCCACGTCCATCCACGCGACGATCGGCCGCCGCGCGCGCCTTCGCGCGACTCGCATCACCCTGGCCTACCCGAGCCACACCGCGACGGACAACCTGATGATGGCCTGCGTCCTGGCCAAGGGTCGCTCGGTCATCGACAACGCCGCTCGCGAGCCCGAGGTCGAGGACCTGGCCCGACAACTCATTGCCATGGGGGCCAAGATCGACGGCCTCGGCACGGCCCGTCTCAACATCGAGGGCGTGACCGAGCTGCACGGCGCGAGCCACGAGGTCATCACCGACCGGGTGGTGTCGGCCACCTATCTGGCGGCCGGGCTCATCACCGGCGGCAACGTGCGGGTGCTCGACGCGAGGGCCGATCACATGGAAATGCTGCTGCGAAAGCTCGAGGAGATGGGCGGTGAGGTCGACGTGACCGGCACGGGCGTCGCCGTGCGCGGACCGTTGCGGCTCGCGGCGTGCAACGTCGCGACCTTGCCCTATCCCGGTGTGGCGACCGACTACAAGCCGCTCATCACCACCATGCTCAGCGTGGCCGCCGGCGACTCGGTCGTGACCGAGAACCTCTTCGCGGGACGGTTCCGCTACGTCGACGAGCTGGTTCGTCTGGGAGCGAGCATCACCACCGAGGGACACCACGCCATGATCCGCGGCGTCGAGCACCTTGAGGGGACGACGGTGCACGCGAGCGACATCCGCGCCGCCGCGGCCCTGACGCTGGCCGGGCTGGTGGCTCGCGGCGAGACCACGGTCGAGGGCCTTGAGCACGTGGATCGGGGCTACGAGAGCTTCGTGCCGCGACTCACCTCGCTGGGTGCCGACGTCACGAGGTGCGGATGATCTCGCGCGAGCCGGGTGAGCTGATGCAACAGGCGCGGGACGGCTCGCGCACCGCGCTGGCCCGGCTCCTGACCTACGTCGAGTCGGGTGGTCCGGCCCAACTGGCCACGGCCTCCCTGGCGTATCGGGCGCCCTCGCCCTACGTGGTGGGCATCACCGGCGCCCCCGGCGGCGGAAAATCTACCTTGACCGACCAGTTGATTACCGTGGCGCTCGCGCGGGGTTCCTTTGACGGCAGCGACCCCTTCGATCAGGTGGGCGTGCTGTGCGTCGACCCCAGTTCGCCCTTCACCGGCGGCGCGATCCTCGGGGACCGGATCCGCATGCAGGGCCACGCCATCAACGAACACGTCTTCATCCGCTCGATGGCGACCAGGGGACATCTGGGCGGTCTCTCGCTGGCGGTGCCCGACGCGGTGCGCGTGCTGGGCGGGGCCAATTTCCATCTGGCGCTGGTCGAGACGGTGGGCGTCGGACAGATGGAAGTGGAGATCGCCTCCGCGGCCGACACGACGATCATCGTGGTGAACCCCGGATGGGGCGACGCCATGCAGGCGAACAAGGCGGGACTCTTGGAGGTCGCCGATCTCTTCGTCATCAACAAGGCCGATCGGCCGGGGGTCCGCGAGACCCGTCGCGACTTGGAGCAGATGCTCGACCTGGGGGGCCAGCACGAGTGGCGTCCGACCATCCTCGAGACGGTCGCCACCACCGGCGCGGGCGTCGACGAGCTCTTCGACGCGATCGTCGCGCATCGCCGTTTTCTCCACGACGGTCCCTTCGAGGCCCGTCGCCGCCAACGCGTCCAGGCTGAACTCGATCGGGTGCTCAGCGCGACCGTGCGCTCGAGGATCTCGACCATGGCTCGCGGCGACGGCTACGAGGCGCAGGTCGACGCGTTGCTCGCCGGGACCACCGATCCGTACCACGCCGCCGAAGCGTTACTGTCGTTGACGTGATCGCAACGTCCGTGGCCTACGACCTGGTGTTCGTGGTGCACCTCATCGCGGCGGTCTCGACGCTGATCGTGCTGGTGGTGATGCGGTGGTCGGCTCAGCTGGTGGTGCGCGGCGCGGAAAGCGCGACGCAGATGGCCCGTTTCCCGGCGCGGCACAACTACGCGGCGCGGGTCATGCACCTGCTGCCTATCACCGGGCTCATCATGGTGGCGACCGGGGGATCGGACGTGTCGATCGGACACCTCTGGATCATTGTCGGCCTGATCATCTACGTGGCCGCCGCCGGACATCTCGAGGCGCGCGTGCTGCCGTATGAACGTTCGCTTAGCGCGGTCATCCATCGCGACGGTGGGGCCAACGCCGAACAGGGTCGCACGCTCGTGCGCTCGGTCGACGTGCTGCTCATGCTGATCGCCCTGGCGTTCGTGGTGATGCTGGTGCAGTTCTAACGTCGACGGCATTAGCGACGCGAACCAGTCGAGTCAGTTCTCCTTGCGCGGAACCTAGATTGATCGACGTCGTTCTTAGAAGAACGAGGCGCGTCCCACCATGCCGGCGGCGACCGTCGCGTTGGTCACTTCGTCGATCAGGACGAAGCTCCCGGTGACGCGGTTGTCGCGGTAGTCGTCGACCACCAGCCAGTCCGACGTCTGCAGCGTGGCCAGGCCGATCTCGTTGGTCGTGAGCGACGACGACTCGTCGATGCGCAACGTCTCGATGTCCACCACGCCGGCGATGGCGTTCACCCGCACGGGCGTGACCTTGGTGGTGTGCTTGAGACGCAGACGCTGACCGACCTCGAGCGACTTCTCGCCGAACCAGCAGATGGTGGCCGTCAACTCCTTGGTCACGACCGGCAGCGGGGTCGTGGCGATGAGGTCGCCCCGGCCGGCGTCGGTCTCCTTCACCAGGTCTAAGTCGATGGACAGTCCGACGTTGGCTTCGATGCGGCCCACGCCGCCGAAGGAGATGGCCCGGATGGTGGTCTCGACGTTGGCCGGCAGCAGGGTCACGGTGTCGCCGACGAAGAAGGAGTCGCCGTTGACCATGCCGGCGTAGGTCCGCCCGCCGCCGCCCTGGCGCAGGACCCACTGGATGGGCAGGCGCGCGCCGTGTCGGGTCTTGGTCCACGTGCCGGCCTCGGAGGACTCGAGGGCGGCCAGCACCGTCGGCCCCTGGTACCAGGGCGAGTTGGTCGAGGGATCCACTACGTTGTCGCCGTAGAGGGCCGAGACGGGGATGATGGTCAATTCTTCGAAGCTCAATTGGCGCGCCAGCGTCTCGATCTCGTCGACCACGCGCTGGAAGGCGCTCTCGGACCAGTTGACGCCGTCCATCTTGTTGACGCTCACGATCACCGAATGCACGCCGAGCAGCGCGGCGATGCACAGGTGCCGACGCGTCTGCTCCTTCAAGCCGTGCGCGACGTCGAGCACCACCAGCGCGAGGTCGGCCGTCGAGGCGCCGGTCGCCATGTTCCTCGTGTACTGGACGTGGCCGGGGCAGTCGGCGATGATGAATTTGCGCTTGGGCGTCGACGCGTAGCGGTACGCCACGTCGATGGTGATGCCCTGCTCGCGCTCGGCGCGCAGCCCGTCGGTGACGAAACTGAGGTCGAGGTCCCCGACGCCGCGCTTCTCCGACGCGGCGACCACGGCGTCGAACTGGTCGTCGAAGAGCTGGCGGGTGTCGACGAGTAGACGCCCGATCAAAGTGGACTTGCCGTCGTCGACCGAGCCGATCGTCGCGAGGCGCAGCAGGTCCTTGGTGGCCGTTCGCATGATTAGAAGTACCCCTCGCGCTTGCGGTCTTCCATCGCGGTCTCGGAGAAACGATCGTCAGCGCGCGTGGCGCCGCGCTCGGAGACGTTGGCGCTGGCGACCTCGGCGATGATGGCGTTGAGGGTGGTGGCCGGCGAGTCGACGGCGCCCGTGCAGTTGGCGTCGCCGACGGTGCGAAAACGCACCAGGCGGCGCTCGACGGTCTCGCCCTCGCGGGGCTCGACGAAGGGGCCGACGGCCAGCCACATCGAGTCGCGCAGCACTACGTCACGTTCGTGGGCGAAGTAGATCGACGGCAGCGCCATGCGCTCGCGCTCGATGTACTGCCAGATGTCGAGTTCGGTCCAGTCCGAGAGCGGGAAGGCGCGTAGGTGTTCGCCGGGGTTGACCTTGCCTTGGTAGAGCTGCCACAGTTCCGGGCGCTGCTGGCGAGGGTCCCATTGGCCGAAGCTGTCGCGGAACGACAGGATGCGCTCCTTGGCGCGAGCCTTGTCCTCGTCGCGTCGCGCGCCGCCGAACGCGGCGTCGAAGCCGTGGTCGGTGATCGCGTGCAGCAGCGTCACGGTCTGAAGGCGGTTGCGCGAACCCATCGGTCCGGGGTCGACGACCTTGCCCTGGTCGATCGTGTCCTGCACCTTGGCCACGATCAACTTGACGCCGAGCGACGCCGTGAGGGCGTCACGGTACTCGAGCACCTCGGGGAAGTTCTGCCCGGTATCGATGTGCATGACCGGGAAGGGGAGCTGCTGCGGCGTGAAGGCCTTCACCGCCAGGTGCAACAGCACCGCGGAGTCCTTGCCGCCCGAGAACAGCAGCACGGGTCGTTCGCACTCGGCCGCGACCTCGCGAAGAATGAAGATGGCGTGCGACTCAAGGAGATCGAGATAGTCGGCGGTCTGTGGGGGGCGTAGGGGGGTCGGCGTCATAGTTCGTGATGGATACTTATATCCTAGTAAAGCAATGGTTTTCTTCGACAATTCCCCAAAAGCGCCGTGACGACGCCCGCGTCCACTCTCCTGGATGAACTCGAGAGCACCAACGAGCGCTTCGAGCACTCGAGCCCGCTCGAGATCCTCAATTGGACCTTCGAGCGCTTCGACGACGACGTGGCGATGGCCTGCTCCTTCGAGGACCTGGCCCTGCTGCACATGGTCCACCAACTGCGGCCCTCCACCGAGATCATCTTCCTCGACACCTTGAGCCATTTCGCCGAGACGCTCGACTTCGCGAGCCGCGTCGAAGACGAATGGTCACTCAACCTCACGCGCACGGTGCCGGGACCGGACGCGGACGCCTGGCCCTGCGGCACGGAGCGGTGCTGTGAACTTCGCAAGGTCGAACCGCTCAAGCGAGCGGTCGCGGGACGGGCCGCGTGGATCACGTCGGTGAAGCGCGTGGACGCACCGTCGCGCGCAGGCATGAAAACCCTGTTGTGGGACGAAAAGTTCGGTCTGGTGAAGGTCAACCCGCTCGCGACATGGACCGACGACGACGTGGCGTACTACCTCGCGTCGAACAAACTGCCCGAGCATCCGCTCTGGGCGCTCGGTTACACCTCGATCGGGTGCGCGCCCGTCACCATGAAACCCCAGGTCGCGGGGGACCGTCGCTCGGGCCGTTGGGTTGGTGTTGATAAGGAAGAGTGCGGTCTGCACGAGGCATGAAATAGGCCCGTATCCACCAAAAAAAGAGGGGTGGACGGTACATTTGTAGCCAATGTACGTGCGTTTTATTGGGATGCAGCCCAAGTGCTTCTGATAATTCTGGGGGCCTTCTGGGTCGCCATTCTGGTGCCGGTGGCGGTGCGACGGTTCCGTGACAGCGGGACCGAGAAGTCGATCCACTCCTTTCACGCGGAGCACGAAGTCTTGAGCCGTCAGGAGTACTCCGTGCCCCCGGCCCACCGGCTCGATCCATCCGAACAGGAGGAGCGCCGTCACGAGCTCGAGCAGCGTCCCCGCCTGACCGTCGTGCACCCGGGCGACACCTACCGATCACTGGAGTCGCGCACCTCCTGGGACGAGTGGGCGAACGACTACGACTACGACCGCGAGGAAGGGATGGCGTCGTCGGAGTCGGCGAACCGTTACGTCAGCGCGTACTCGTCGATGCCCAACGATCAGGAGGTCCGCGACGCGTACAGCCGACCGCCGCGCGCCGGCACGATGAAGGCGCGCCGCACGACGTTCTTCATGGCTCTACTCGTCGCCGCCGCGGTCCTGAGCGGAATGTACTTCCTCGTGGGCGGTTCGATCATCGAGGACCTGGCGATACTGGCCTGGGTCGGTTTCACCTGTTACGTGGCGCTCGCGCTCTTCGCGGTGAGCCAAGGATTCCTCGACGAGTCGTCGCTCCCGCTGCGGATACCGCAGGGGCGCCGGATCGCCGCCATCGAGCCGATCTACGACGAGTACGACGAGTTGGATGACTCGGAGTTCTACGACGCCGACGATGACAGCGCGTGGCGTCGTGACTCGCCTTCTCGTTACGCCGTGGGCTAAAGTGGGTGCTCCTTCGGGGGTGTAGCTCAATTGGTAGAGCGCTACGTTCGCAATGTAGAGGCAGTGGGTTCGAATCCCATCACCTCCACCCAGTGGCCTGTGTCCCATTCGGTGGACCACGTTTGTGACATGGAGGTTGCTGATAAACATCGAGCAGAGACAGAAAGCGATCGGAACCGTCACCGTTGCCTTTGATCGATTTCTCGGAAGGATTTCCTACCCGGTCCACAATCGCCTCTATCGACTGACCGGGGGCCGGGTCGGACACCGAAGTCCCGCTGGGCCCATGCTGCTTTTGACCAGCACCGGACGGCGAACGGGTGTCGCACGTACGCACGGCCTGCTCTACCTAGAGCGTGAGGGTCACTACTACGTCGTGGCCTCGAACGGGGGCCGTTCGAGCAACCCGAATTGGCTCTACAACGTTCGACACGAGCCGAACGTGAAGGTCCAAGCCGGTTCAAGAAGGTTCGACGCCGCGGCCCACGTTCTTGACACCGAAGAGCGGTCCATCGTGTGGCCCGCATTGACTGCCTTCTACCCCGGCTGGGCCCACTACGAAACGCTCACCGTGCGGATCCTTCAGGTCGTGCGACTCGACCCCAAGATCTAGCTGGGACGGCCCGCACGCACGTCGCATGAGTTGAACAGCTCTAACTAAAGTGTCGTGAGACTTCACAAGCCGTTGCGAAGTCGGGAAGGCATCTAATGACGCAGGTGGTCCGAGTGCACAATTTCATGGTGTCGAGCGATGGCTACGGCTCCGGGGTGGGGCAAAGCCTCGAGCACCCATTCGGTCACGCGAATCCCGAGGATCTCTTTTCCTGGGCGGGAGCGACCGCGCACTGGGTCAATCGAACCGATCCGGGGGGAACGTACGGTTTTGACGACTACTGCACCCGTGACTTCACCCGGAACATCGGCGCCGAAATAATGGGGCGCAATAAGTTTGGCCCCCAGCGAGGGCCATGGGAAAACCTTGATTGGGAAGGGTGGTGGGGCGATGACACGCCGTTCCATACACCGGTGTTCGTGCTCACGCACCATGTGCGCCCTTCAATAACCTTGGGGGACACCACGTTCCATTTTCTCGATGCGTCGCCGCAGGAAGCACTCGCGCAGGCGTTCGAGGCGGCCGATGGCAAAGACGTGCGCCTTGGTGGTGGCGTCGCCACGGTGCGTGAGTTTCTCGACGCCGATCTCATTGACCAAATGCATTTCGCGGTTGCGCCTATCGAGCTTGGTCGCGGGGAGAGATTGTGGGACAGTCCCGACGATCTTGTCGACCGTTTCTTCTTGGAGAAGATACCGAGCCCGAGTGGCGTGACTCACCTCTTTTTCTGGCGGCGCTAGTTAGATAAATCTGAGAGATCGCCACGGGTGAAGTGGCTTCTCATTTCGGCAATCGCGTCGACAATATCTGCGAAGCGCTCTTCGTCGTGTCGTGAACTCAAAGCGGGATGGCCTCGCGTTTGACCTCTTCTCGAACTCGAGGTCGGAGGCTGTCCGAAGGAGCAACGTCTACGGGGACGCCCAGTATCTCTGAAAGTTCCCTGCGCAAAGCTTCCAGCGTGAACAGTCCTGTTCCACGATCGAAATCGACCAGAAAATCGACGTCGCTATCTCGTCGGTCTTCACCACGCGCAGTGCTACCAAAGACGCGGATGTTGCTCGCACCATGGCGCGCCGCACATGCGAGTATCGAGCGCCGGCGCTGGCGGAGCCGACGGCCGAGAGGGGTGTCAGGGAGTCCGGGTTGAAAATCACTCGAGTGTTCCACGTCGAGGACGAGGCGGTGTCCCGTTGCCTGTACGAGACGTTCGAGTGTTGAGACCGACGGTTCCCTGCGGCCGGGTTTGGATCAGAGGGCCGCGCCCTGCACTCGCTCGCGCAGCGTGCGCACGCCCGGGCCGTCGAGCTGGTCGAGGTACGGAGCGCGGCCCGCCATGGTCATCACCAGCGCGAGGGTCGATCCGGTGACCAGTGGTCCGGTGCCCGTGGCGAAGGGCCCATCGTCGGCGCGCAACTGAAGGCCGGCGGTGACGGTTCGGCTAGCCACCGCGAAGTTGCGCCGGGCGAAGAAGTCTGCCACCGGCGTGAGCGTCTCGACGTCGGGTGTCCGAGACAGCCCCAGCGGCTGACGGATGTCTTGCGCGTGCACGACGACCTCACCAAGGTAGGCGGCGGTGTGACCCGAGGGGGCGGTAGTGCTGTTAATGATGGAGCGGAACCGGTCGAGCGTCTCGGCGGGAGTGCTGCCCCGGTACTCGAGCATCCGGCGCTGGTTGTGCACGTCGACACGGAAGCGCGCGCCGACCATGCTGCGGACCCACCGCCACTGGTTGAGGCTGGCCGCGGCGATGAGGTGGGCCAGGACCTCCTCAACGTCCCACTGCCCGCACAAGGTGCCGTGGCGCCACTGTTCGACGTTGAGGCCCGACATGTCCTGCGCGAGTGCGGCTCGTTCGGCGCGCACCAGTGGCCATAAGTGGTCGTCCCGCAATCCCGTCATATCGTTCGATGCCCTCCCACGTTGGCGGGCCCACGTTACTGGCGGCCCGCAACGATTGGGCTCAACTAACCTTTTCCAAGAGTTGTTCCCCCAAATTTCTTAATGGAGTTCTTCATGGATGAGGCCCCCATCGCGCCCGTCGTCGTGCTCGCAGCGATGGACAAGTTCAGGGGCACCGCGACGGCCCGGGAACTCTGTGACGCCGTCGCTCGCGTGGCACTCTCACGAAATCGTGACGTCGACGTGCAGCCGATGTCCGACGGGGGTGAAGGCTTCCGCGACGCGTTCGTGGGTGATGAGACGACGTTCGAGGTACCGGGTCCGCTCGGGGCGAACGTATCCGCGAAGGTCACCCTCGTTCCCACCGACGTAGGCCCCGTCGCCGTTCTTGAGGTCGCCGAGGTGATCGGACGCCACCTCCTCCACGCACCATCGCGACGCGACGCGTGGACGGCGTCGAGTGCCGGGGTCGGCCACGTGATCGTGGCCTGCCAACGTCTCGATGTGCAGCGACTCCTCATCGGCTGTGGCGGGTCGTCCACCTCCGACGGCGGCCTCGGCTGCTACGAGGTCGTGCGCGATGCGGGCGGCCTCGCGATCTCCGTGATCGTGGCGACGGACGTCACGGCTCGCTTCAGCGGCGCCCGGCGTTACGCCGAGCAAAAGGGGATCGCCTCGGAGGACCTGGAGGAGCTTGACCGCCGGCTCGAGGAAGTGCGCGCACTTTACCTGCGCGACACCGGCGTCGACGTCGAGGCGCTGGACCGCGCGGGGGCCAGCGGTGGCGTGCCCGGCGCCCTCGCGGCGCTGGGCGCTCAACTCGAGAGCGGCTTTGACGCGGTCGCCGACGCGGTGGGCCTCACCGAACGCGTGCGCGCCGCGTCGTTGGTGGTCACCGGCGAGGGCCGTTTCGACCGGGGCAGCTTGGAGGGCAAGGTGGTCGACGGGGTGGCCGCCCTGGTGGAGACGGGCACTGATCTGCTGGTGGTGTGCGGCGCCATCGACGACGAGGCGGCTCAGATCTTTAAACGCCAATATCCGACCGTCACGATGGTGAGCCTGGTGGAGCGCTTCGGCGAGGCCGTTGCCAAAGCCGACGCTGCGGGGTGCGTGGAGGCTGTGGTGGCCCAGGAAATCGACCGCCGATCGGGTGGGGTGACGTCCGAGTGACGAATCGGCTGTGCAAAAGTTGCGCCTTTCTCGTTGATAATTTCGACTTTGGTGACAAATCGGTGGATAAAGGGATTCAGTCTGGGCAAAAGTTTCTGATATCCCCATTTCACCCGTCATGGCCTGAGGGACTCTGGCAAAGTATCACTCGTAGTTCACGTAGCACCTGTCGAACGTTCGACTGAACCGCAAGGGGAGGTTGACGAGGGGGAGAGGGGCCTCGCAAGAGGAACAGAACCTCCAAACGGGCAGCGGAGTTCGGTCCGCGGTCCGCATCGACGAATGACGTGGAGTGCCAGCCGTCTAACGGTGGCCTGTCCGACACGGGTCAACGGGAGATGCGCCTTCGGAGACCCCGGGGGGCTGGCGAGTTTCGACTCACTGGTCACTCGGGGTTTTCGGCTTTTCAGACGCTAAAAGAGGGTCTCCGGGTCGGCCGGATTGATCAACTCCGGTCCGTCATTTTTTACCGATCCCACGGCCTTGTCCACGCCGTAGTGCGAGAGCGTGCCCTTGGGCGCCGGGCGAAGCAGTTGCATGCGCTCCTGCGGCGAGGTGTCGGCGACGTTGATCCAGGTCTCGACGTCCTGAGCCGCCAGAATCACCGGCATCCGGTTGTGCAGTTCGTCCATGTCGTCGTTCGGTTCGGTCGTGATGACCGTGCAGGTCTGCAGGGCCGGTTCGTCCTTGGGCTTCTCGGGGTCCCACCAACGCTCGTAGAGCCCGGCGAAGAGCAAGGGCTCGCCGTCGACGCGGGTGAAGTAGTGGGGCTGCTTGTTCTGCCCTTCGCGGTGGTCCCATTCGTAGAAACCGTCGACGGGGATGACGCAGGCCCGCTTGGCGAAAGCGCTGCGGAAGGAGGGCTTCTCGGCCACGGTCTCGGCCCGGGCGTTGAAGAGCCGATTGGCGATCGACGGGTCCTTGGCCCAGCTGGGCACGAGCCCCCAGCGGTAGCGGTCGAGCGTGCGGGTCCCGCTCTCGTCGCTCACGGCGAAGAGACGGCGCAGGGGCCCGACGTTCCAGCTGGGATGACCTTCAGGTTCGATGCCGGCCGCCAGCGCCGCGTCGAGCAGTCGCGCGAGGCGCGCCGGGGGAGTGAAGAGGGCGATTCGACCGCACATTAGGGCTCCTTTTTCCTTCAAACGTTAGCCATTGGCGCCTGTCACCGAGAGTCGCTACTGTTACGAACATATGTTCGCTTTTTCGACCACACGCCCGACCCTGCCTAGTGATCTCGTGGCGACGTTGCGCCCGGTGGCCCTGGCCAAGAGCCGTCTGCTGCCCCTGGGCGAGCCTTGGAGCACGCTGGTGCCCGGGGACGGGCTGCGTCGCGGTTCGACGGTCGTGGTGGTGGCGCCACCGGGCTCGGGGGGGCTCAGCCTCGCCCTCAGCCTGCTCACCGAGTCGAGCGCCAAGGGTCATTGGGCGGGCGTCGTGGGCGTGGACGACCCGGGCATCGTGGCGATGGCCGAGCTGGGCATCGACCTGCGCCGGGTCCTCTTCGTGCCCCGCCCCGGTGGTGAGTGGGCCGAGTCCGCCGCCGACCTGCTCGACGGCGTGGACCTGCTCGTGGTTCGCGCGCCCCCGCACGTGGCCTACGCGGGCGCGCGCCGGTTGACCGACCGGGTGCGCGAACGCGGCACCGTGCTGATCGCGCTCGCGGAGCCGGCCGCCCCGTGGCCGCTGCCCGGCGACCTCTCGTTCACCATCACCCGCTCGCAGTGGGCCACCTCGTCGCGCCTCGACGCGCGCTACCTCACGGTGCGCGTGGGCGGTCGCGGCGAGGCGGCCCGGGCCAGCGAGCACCTGGTCGTGCTGCCGAACCGTAAAGGACGAGTGGAGGCGACGTAGTGGAGCGTCTCCTCGCCATCTCCCTAGAGACGCTCCGCGAAGAGGCGCCCGACGGCTCGACGCTGCGCGACTTGCTCGCCCTGCTCGACGCGCTCAGCGTGTTCTGTCCCTTCACCGAGCTGGTGCGCCTGGGCCTCTTCGTCCTGCCGGTACGCGGGCCGAGCCGGTTCTACGGCGGCGAGGCGGCCGTGATGGACATCGTGACGCGCACGGTGCACGACGTCGCGGGCCACCAGGCCTCGCTCGGCATCGCCGACGGCCTCTTCTGCGCCGAGATCGCCGCGCGCCAGCGCCTGGTGGTGCCGCCCGGGGCGACCTCGTCGTTTCGCCGGGTCCAGCCGCTGGCGGTCCTGGGGCGAGAGGACCTCGTGACGACCTGTCGACGCCTGGGCCTGCACACGGTGGGCTCCTTCGCCGACCTCGAGCGCGCGCGTGTGGCGGAGCGTTTCAACAAGCACGCCGTGGCGCTGCACCGCGTGGCGTGCGGCGAGGTGGGCGAGCTGGCCACCCAGCGCGACGCGAAGCTGGCGAGGCGTCTCGCCCTGCTGCGCGGCGAGAGCGAACCGCAGGTCGAACAGCTGGGCTTCTTCGGCCAGCGCAGCGGCGATGACCGGGCCCACGCGGCCGCGCACCGCGTGCGCACGCGCTTGGGCGCCGAAGCCGTCGTGGTCGCGTCGCTGCGCGGCGGTCGGGTCCCCGAAGACCGGGCCACGCTGGTGCCGTGGGGCTCGCCGGTCAACGACGGGCGCGACAACGCTCCCTGGCCCGGCCAGTTGCGGGCCCCCTCGCCGGTCACCACCCTGCACGTCCGGGTGCGCGTGGAACTGCGCGACGAGCACGACCAGACGGTGCGCATGGGCTCTCGCGGACTGCTGCGCACGGATCCGCGCACGCTGCTCTTTACGAACCAGGTCCGTCGTGACGTGGTGTGGCACGCCGGCCCCTGGCCCTCGATCGAGCGGTGGTGGGGGCGCAGCCGTCGTCGCGCGCACCTGCAGCTGCTGTTGGCGAGTGGCGAGGCGGTGCTGCTGGTCGCCGAGTCGAGTCGCTGGTGGCTGGTGGGGATCTACGACTGATGGCGACCTACGGCGAGCTGCACGCCCACTCGGGCTTCAGCTTCCTCGACGGGGCGAGCGACCCCGAGGAGCTCGTCGTCGAGGCGGTTCGCCTCAGGCTCTCGGGCCTGGCCTTGACGGACCACCACGGCTTCTACGGGGTGGTGCGCTTCGCCGAGGCGGCGAGGTCGGTGGGCCTGGCCACCATCTTCGGCAGCGAGATAACCCTCGACGGCCAGGACGACCGGGTTGGTGCGCGCGACCCGTCGGGCCAGCACCTGGTGGTGCTGGCCCGTTCTCCCGAGGGCTACCGCCACCTGGCCACGATGCTGGGCGAGGCCCACCTGGCCCGGGGGGACAAGGGGGCGCCTCGCTTCACCCTGGAGGACGTGGCCAGCCACGCCAAGGAGTGGCTGGTCCTGAGCGGATGCCGCAAGGGTCCCCTGACGCGGGCCCTGCTGGCCGAGGGCCCGCGGGCGTCGGCGCGGGCCCTCGAGCGGCTGATCGAGGCCTTCGGCCGCACGAACCTCGCGGTCGAACTGTGGGACCACGGCACCCCCGACGACGTGGCGCGCAACGACGTGCTCTCCCAGTTGGCGATCCGCTACGACGTCAGTCCCGTGGCGACGGGCAACGTGCACTACGCCACGCCCGACGCCTTCGCCCGGGCCAATGTCTTGGCCGCCATCCGTTCGCGTCAGAGCCTGGAGGAGATGAGGGGCTGGCTCGACTCGTCGCCGCTGGCGCACTTGCGCAGCGACGCCGAGCAGCGCCGCCGTTTCGCGCGCTGGCCGGGCGTGGTCGACCGGGCCGGCGAACTGGCCGGCGAACTGGCCTTCGACCTGCGCCTGGTGGCGCCCAACCTGCCGGCCTTCCTCACGCCGCCGGGCCTGGACGAGCAGGCCTTCCTGGAACAGATCGTGACCCAGGGGGCGACGTTGCGCTACGGACCCCGGGACCAGGAACGTATTCCCGGGGCCTGGCGCCAGATCGACCACGAACTGGGCGTCATCGCCACGCTCGGCTTCGCCGGCTACTTCCTCACCGTGTGGGACATCACCGAGTTCTGCCGTCGCCATGACATCTACTGCCAGGGACGGGGCTCGGCCGCCAACTCGGCCGTCTGCTTCTCGCTCGGCATCACCAACGCCGACGCCGTGGCGCTCAACCTCTTCTTCGAGCGCTTCCTCTCCCCAGCCCGCGACGGCCCGCCCGACATCGACGTGGACATCGAGTCCGGGCGGCGCGAGGAGGTCATCCAGTACGTCTACGAGCGTTACGGGCGCCGCCACGCCGCCCAGGTGGCGGCCGTGATCACCTACCGTCCCCGTTCGGCCATCCGCGACGTGGCCCGGGCCTTCGGGCTGAGCGAGGAAGAGGCCGAGACGCTGCGCGACGGGGTCGACCACCACTCCGCGACACCGATGTCCCCCGAGACGCCCGCGATGATCGCCGACATGGCGACCAGCCTGCTCAACCGGCCCCGCCACCTGGGCATCCATTCGGCCGGCATGGTGATCTGCGACCGTCCGGTCTTGGAGGTCTGTCCGGTCGAGTGGGGGCGCATGCCCGGGCGCACCGTGCTGCAGTGGGACAAGGACGACTGCGCGGCGATCGGCCTGGTCAAGTTCGACCTGCTGGGCCTGGGCATGCTCGACGCCCTGCACCGGGCCGTCAAGGAGGTCACCGGCTTTCACGGCGTGGACCTGGACCTGGGGTCGCTGGCCCAGGAGGACGCCGTCTACGACCTGCTCTGCGAGGCCGACACCGTGGGCGTCTTCCAGGTCGAGTCGCGCGCGCAGATGGCGACGCTGCCGCGCATCCAGCCGCGCTGCTTCTACGACATCGTCATCGAGGTGGCGATCATCCGCCCCGGCCCCATCCAGGGCAACGCCGTGAACCCCTACATCCGCCGGCGCCGCGGCAGCGAGCCCGTCACCTACCTGCACCCGAGGCTCGAGCCGATCCTCTCGCGCACGCTCGGGGTGCCGCTCTTCCAGGAGCAGCTGATGGAGATGGCGGTCGCCGTGGCGGGCTTCTCGCCGGCCGAGGCCGACGAGCTGCGCCAGGCCATGTCGGCCAAGCGTTCGGACCTGCGCATGCTCAAGCTGCGGGACCGCTTCTATAACGGCATGGCGGCGAACGGCATCACCGGCGCCGCGGCCGACCAGCTCTTCGACGCGCTGGCGGCCTTCGCCAACTTCGGCTTCCCCGAGTCCCACGCCGTCTCCTTCGCCCACCTGGTCTACTGCTCGGCCTGGATCAAGCTGCACTACCCGGCGGCCTTCCTGGTGTCGCTGCTCAACGCCCAGCCGCTCGGCTTCTGGTCGCCCCAGAGCCTGGTCGCCGACGCGCAGCGCCACGGCGTGCGGGTCCTGCGCCCCGACGTGGGTCGCTCGCGCGTGGGCGCCACCTTGGAGGGCGACCTTACGGACCCCGTGGTGCGCCTCGGCCTCGAGTCCGTGCGCACCATCAGCACCGAGCTGGCCGAGCGCATCGTCGAGGGCGCGCCGTGGAGCGATTCCGAGGACCTGGTGCGCCGCGCGGGATGCCAGCAGCAGCACCTGGAGGCCCTGGCGGTCGCCGGCGCCCTCGACGGCTTCGGCGTGAGCCGACGGTCGCTGGTGTGGTCGGCCGGCGCCGCGGCGCAGGGCACCGGCGAGCGCCTGGCCGGGGTGGTGACGGGCCTTCACGCGCCCGCGCTGCCCGAGGTGAGCGAGATGGAGCGGGTGGCCGACGACCTGTGGGCCATGGGCCTCACTCCCGACGCCACCGCCATGGCGCTGGTGCGCGACGAGCTCAACCAGCGTGGCATCACCCGAGCCGACGCCCTCGGGGGTGCCGAGACCACGCGGGTGAGCGTGGCGGGGGTCGTCACCCATCGCCAGCAGCCCGAGACGGCCAACGGTGCGGTGTTCGTCAATCTCGAGGACGAGACCGGCCACGTGAACGTGATCTTCTCCAAGGGCGGCTGGCTGCGTTGGAAGGACGTGGCCCGCCGGTCGCCGGCGCTGGTCATACGGGGTTCGTTGCAGCGTGGTCAGGGCACGGTGACGCTGACGGCTGAATCAGTGGAGCCGCTCGCCCTGGGCGCGGTGACGTCCTCTCGAGACTGGCACTGACCTAGGAGAAGGCGAACTCCGGACGGGCGCCCGACTTGATGTCTTCGCGTACGAGGATCTGGGCCAGCGGAAGGTCGTCGGCGTGGGTCACCCCGATGCAACGAGAGCTGGTGTTGAGCACGTCGAAGCGCATGGGCGTGTGGCCCAAGATGTCGCCGACGAAGACCGGCAGGAGGATCTCAGGGCTCTCCGCGAAGTCGTGGACCGCCATGGCCTCGTACATGAGCGGCCAGATCGCGGGCTGGAAGCCCCAGAGGTTGAGCGAGACCGTGGTCTTGGGGTTGAGGATCGCCGGCTCCACGCCGTCGTTGGCCTCGAAGCCGTCGAGCGTCACCTGCACGTTGCGTCGCTCGATGATCTCGGTCAGGTGGCCGTTGATGACGTTGCACGTGCCGCGCGAGACCGGCAGGTCGCCGATGAGCGCGTTCTCCAGCTGGAAGCCGATCAGACAGTTGTTCTTGCTCGAGACCAGGTGGCAGCCGAGCTTGACCAGCGCGTCGCGGCCGTAGAGGTCGTCGGCGTTGGAGACGCCGAAGGGCGTCGAGTCGTTGAGGTAGGGCTTGGCGCAGAGCACCGCGTCCACGGTCCCGCGCAGGTTCTCCTGGATGGCGAAGGAGACGCGGTGCTCGCTCGGCCAGAACTCCTTGACGTGTTCGATGATCTGAGGGCCGGTGTCGGGGTTGATCACGATCACCACGTCGTCGAACCCGGCGGCGAACGCGTCGGAGGCCAGCAGGTCGATCACGCCCTCGCCGTGCATGCCGATGGGGGCCAACTGCTTGAGCCCGCCGTAGCGACGGGCGCGGCCGGCCGCCAGGATCACCAGGGTGGGGCCGTTCATGACCAGCGCACCACCGACGAGGCCCAGGTCATGCCCGCGCCGAAGCCGGTCATGAGGGCGTACTCGCCGGCCTTAATCCGGCCGTTCTGGCGCGCGTCCTCGAAGGCCAGGGGGATCGAGGCGCTCGAGGTGTTGCCGTAGCGATCGAGCACCACCACGGCGCGCTCCATCTCGATGCCCAGGCGCTTGGTCGCGGCCTGGATGATGCGGATGTTGGCCTGGTGGGGGATCACGAGGCTCAGGTCCTCGGCCTTGACGTCGGCGTCGAACATCGCCTTCTCGGCCGACTCGACCACGACGCGCACGGCGCGGCGGAAGACCTCTTTGCCGTCCATCTGGATGAAGCCGCCGTGCTCGCAGGTCAGCAGGTCGGCGGACGAACCGTCGGCCCCGAGCGCGAAGGAGAGCACGTCATTGCCGTCGGGGTCGTACTCGAGCACCGTGGCGCCCGCGCCGTCGGCCAGCAGGACGGCCATGTTGCGGTCGGTCCAGTCGACCCAGCGCGAGAGGTGCTCCGCGCCGACGACCAGGATGCGCTTGTTGCCCGTCTCGAGCAAACCTTGGGCCGTGCGGATGGCGTACATGAAACCGCTGCAGGCGGCGTTGAGGTCCATGGCCGGACAGCTGAGGCCGATGTCGTCGGCGATCAGACACGAGGTGGCGGGCAGCATGCGGTCGGGCGAGGTCGTCGCCAGCAGCAAGAAGTCGATGTCGCTGGGTTGGTAGCCGGAGTCCTCGAGGGCGCGCTGCGCGGCCTTGGCGCCCTGGGTCCTGGCGCTGCCGCCGATGCGGCGTTCGTGGATGCCGGTGCGCTCCACGATCCACGCGTCGGAGGTGTCGAGGGTCTCGGACAGCTCGTCGTTGGTGACGATCCGATCGGGCACGGCAATACCCCAGCCCTTGAATCGAACACCCATTACAGCCCTTTCGCCAACCTGCCTGAGGCAAGTCTAGGTCGTGGCGCTAGTTAGCAGCGGGTGCCTCTAAAACCTGCAAAGTACAGCGCGCGACGCAAATCTTTCGCCCTTGCTCGTCCGTGAGGTCGATTCCCCACACCTGGACCCGGCGTCCCGTGCGGATCGGCGTGGCCGTGGCGGTGAGCGTGCCGCTCGACATCGAGCGCAGGTGCGAGCAGTTGAGTTCGGTGCCCACCACCAACTGGTCGGATTCGATGTTAAGCGCGCCACCGAAGGAGGCGGCGCTCTCGGCGAGCAGGGCCGAGACCCCGCCGTGCAGGATGCCGTAGGGCTGGAAGACCTTGGGTCCTACCTCGATCGACATCACCACCTTGTCCGGCGTCGCCTGGATGATCTTCACGCCGAGCAGGCTGTGCACGTCGTTGGTCTCGGGAGGTCCGTCGAGGGAGTTGTCGCCCATCGCGTCATTGTACGACGGCGTAACCTCTCACCATGACTCGACGCGTCGACCTTCGCAGTGACACGGTGACCCAGCCGACCCAGGCCATGCGCGAGGCGATGGCGGCAGCGGTGGTCGGCGACGACGGGTACGGCGAGGATCCGACCATCAACGAACTCGAGTATCGCTACGCGCACCTGGTGGGCAAGGAGGCGGCCGTCTTCGTGCCGTCGGGCGTGATGGCCAACCAGATCGCGATCCGGGTGCTCACGCGACCGGGCGACCTGGTGATCGCGGGCCGGTCCCAGCACCTGGTGAGCTTCGAGATGGGCGCGGCGTCGCGCAACTCGTCGGTGCAACTGGTCACCGTCGACGACACCTCAGGCACGTTGGCGCTGAGCGACGTGCTGGAACTCATCGACGCCGAGCAGGATCATCAGCCCCACGTCACCATGGTCGCGGTCGAGAATACGCACATGCCGTCCGGCGGCACCGTGTGGGACGTGGCGGACCTGGTGGCCCTCCAGGGGGCCATCGGACAGCGGCCCATCCATCTCGACGGCGCGCGGCTCTTCAACGCCGTCGTGGCGAGCGGCGTGGCCGCCTCGAGCATCGCCGCGCCGGCGACGACGGTGATGACCTGTCTCTCGAAGGGACTGTGCGCGCCGGTCGGCTCGCTGCTGGCGGGCTCGTCAACCCTCATGGAGGCGGCGCGCGTCGAGCGCAAGCGCTTGGGCGGGTCGATGCGCCAGGCGGGCGTGATCGCCGCGGCCGGGTTAGTGGCGCTCGACACCATGATCGATCGATTGGCCGACGACCACGTCCGGGCGCGCGCTCTGGCCGGACAGTTCGCCCGGGCCTTCCCAGAGTCGAACTACGACCCCGAGAGCTGCGTCACCAACATCGTGGCCTTCAACCACCCCCAGGCCCGCCAGATCGTGCATGAACTGGCCGCCCTCGGGGTCGAAGGTGGAACGATCGCGCCGAGCCGTGTGCGTTTCGTCACGCACGCCGGGGTGAGTGACGACGACGTGAACTTTGTGAGCGAGATCCTGCGCTCATTCAAACCATCTCCCGTGTAGGGCTCCGAACTGGTCGGCCGCGCCGACCCGAGGACGAGAGTTCCTTTGGCCCGATTTGTCGTGGAGGGGGTAGCCTTAGAGGGTTCTTTAGGTACATCTATGGCGGAAATCCTTCATCTCTCCACGTTCCTGCACCGCCCGATCTTCGATCAGGACGGCGACCGGATCGGACGCGTCCAGGACCTGGTCGCGCGCCTCGGCGACGATCCGCACCCGCCCATCGTGGGTGCGGTCATTCGGATCGAAGGCCGTAATCTTTTCGTCCCCATTCGAAAGATCGGCGGGCTCGCCCAGGGCCGCATGACCTTCGAGGGTCGGCGCGTCGACCTTCGACGCTTCGAACGACGGCCCGGTGAGCTCCTGTTGGCCGAGGACCTGCTGGCCCGCCACCTCATCAACCTGGTTCGAGGTCGCCTCATTATCGCCAACGAGATCGAGATCGCCGAGATCGACTCTAAGTGGGAGGTCGTGGGCGTGGACCCCGGACGGCGGCCTTTCTTCCGACGGGTGCTGGGCCAGAAGATGGGACAGCGCGTGAAGGCCGAGTCGATCGTCGATTTCGCGTCCATCGAGCCCTTCGTCGCGCACGTGCCCTCCGCGCGCCTGCGCATTCCCTACCGCAAGCTGTCCAAGCTGCACCCGGCCCAGATCGCCGACCTGGTGGAGCAGGCCAGCCACGAGGAGGGCGAGGAGATCATCGAGGCCGTGGGGCTCGACCGCGAGCTGGAGGCCGACGTCTTCGAGGAGCTCGACGTGACCCACCAGCTGGAGTTCCTGGAGTCGCGCTCCGACGTGGAGGCCGCGCGGCTGCTGTCGCGCATGGAGCCCGACAACGCGGCCGACCTCATCAACGAGATCGACCAGGACCGCCGCCTGCCGATCCTCGAGCACCTGCCCAGCGCCCAGCAGACCAAGGTGCGCAACCTGCTCTCCTACAACGCCGACACCGCGGGCGGGATGATGAACACGGACTTCGTCTCCGTGCCGGCCACCGCCACGGTCGCCGAGGCGTTGGAGGCCATCCGCACCTCCCTGGCTCCCGCCGAGTCGCTGCACGCCGTGTTCGTGCTCGACGAGAACGGCCTGCCGATTGGCGCCGCGTCGGTGGCGCCGCTGGTGCGCGCGCGCGACACCGAACTGGCGCTCAGCGTGGCCCGCACGCGGATGACTTTCGTCCACCCACACTGGGACCTGCACCGAGTGGCGCGCAAGATGAGCGACTTCAACCTGACCGTATTGCCCGTGCTCGACGAAGAGGACGGCAAGATGATCGGGGTCATCACCGTCGACGACCTGCTCGAGGAGCTCCTGCCGCAAGGCTGGCGCCGCGAGTTTGGCATGACCGCGGCGGAGGAGTAACGATGCCCGCCGCGTTCGTCGGTCCCGTTCTAAGGGGGCTTCTCTGAAACCCCCTAGTACCAGCCTCTTGGCTATTGACGTCTTGACACGACCTCGTTCCACCGCAGTGACGGGCTAAGCCCGCCTCGCGGTTTCGCCGTGGTTGTGTCGCCGAACGACCACTACGAAACGAAAGGAGGTGGAGCGTGGAGCGCGAGCGGACCAAAGAACTTCAGATCAGCGGTGCCTTCGGCACGATCAAGGAACACGACACGGGTGACCGTCGCGGATTGCGCGCCCGCTTCCTGACCTTGGCCGCCATCATCGGGCCGGGCCTCATCGTGATGATCGGCGACAACGACGCCGGCGGCGTTTCGACGTACGCCCAGGCCGGTCAGAACTTCGGCTACACGCTGCTGTGGACGCTGCCACTGCTTATCCCGGTGCTGGTCGTCATCCAGGAGATGGTGGCGCGGCTCGGCGCGGTCACCGGCGTCGGTCAGGGACGCCTCATTCGCGAACGTCTGGGTCGTTACTGGGGCAACCTCTCGATCTTCTCAATCCTCTTCCTCAATTTCTTGATCATCATCACCGAATTCATCGGCGTCGAGTACTCGATGCAGTACTTCGGGGTGAGCGAATACGTGGCGGTGCCGGTAGCGATACTGCTGCTCTTCGCCGTGACGGCCACCGGCTCGTTCAAGCGCTGGGAGCGATTCATGATGCTCTTCGTCGCGATCAACCTGCTGGTCGTGCCGTTGCTCTTCATCAGCAAGCCCCACGTCACGTCGGTCGTCCATCACCTGGTGCTGCCCGGCATCCGCGGGGGTGCGACCTCCACGGCGGTGCTGCTCATCATCTCGATCATCGGCACGACCGTCGCCCCCTGGCAGCTCTTCTTCCAGCAGTCCAACATCGTCGACAAGAAGATCTCCCCGCGCTGGCTCAACTACGAACGCGTCGACACGATCCTCGGCGCCTTCATCGTGGTGATCGGCGCTTCGGCTCTGGTGGCCGTCTGCGCGGCGGGTCTCTCCATTCATGGCGGCACGACCTCGTTCACCAGCGCCTTGGGCGTCGCGCAACGTCTGAACCACGAGGTGGGCCACGGCGCGGGCGCGCTTTTCGCCCTGATCCTTTTGAACGCGTCGATCATCGGCGCGACCTGCGTGACGCTGGCCAGTTCCTACGCCATGAACGACCTTTCGGGATCCGTCAAGGGCCTCGACGTGCCCTTCCGCGAGGCCCGGGGCTTCTATTTGGGTTTCGCCGGACTGCTGGTGGTGGCCGGGATCGTGACGTTGATCCCCGGCGCGCCGTTGGCGCTCATCACGTTGGCGGTGCAGGCGATCTGCGGACTCATGCTGCCGAGCACGACCATCATCGTGCTGTTGCTGTGCAACGATCGCGAGATCATGGGTCCCTGGGTGAACGGCAAGTGGCTTAACGTCCTGGCGATCGTGATCATCACCGCTTTGGTGGTCATCTCCTTCACCATGATGATCTCGACGCTCTTCACGTCGGTTGACGTCATCGGGTTGCTCGAAGTGCTCGCGGTCCTCGCCGGCGTCGGCCTGGTCATCGGGCTCCCGCTCGGGCTTCGTCGGGCGGAGCCGGCGCGCATCTA
Source organism: uncultured Acidimicrobiaceae bacterium (assembly GCA_963827115.1). Lineage (GTDB taxonomy): Bacteria > Actinomycetota > Acidimicrobiia > Acidimicrobiales > RAAP-2 > RAAP-2. Next base: position 351,957 of record CAWGZS010000001.1, read on the forward strand.
CGACATCGACCGACGCGACTGGCGCACCCCTCGGCTCTCGCTGCTCGCGCCCATGGCCAGCTCGAGGCCCCGTCGATTGCTGATGCGGGGCCAGAGTGTCTACCTCGCGGTGGCCGGCGTGGTGCTGCTGGTGCGATTCATCCAACTGGCGACCAAATAGTCTCCTTAGATGGCTTTCTCCAAAACCCTGGTCTGCGTGCACGCGCACCCCGACGACGAAGCGATCTTCACCGCGGGCATCTCGTCGCACTACGCCGCCCTGGGATACTCCGTCATCCTGGTCACCTGCACCAATGGACGTCTGGGCTTCGACGCCGATGATCGTCCCGGCAATGAAGCGGGGCACGACGACGGGGCCACCAAGGCGACCCGCGCCGCCGAGCTCCAGCGCAGCGCCAGCCTGGTGGGCTTCAGCCGCATCGTGACCCTGGGTTTCGAGGATTCGGGCATGGTGGGCTGGCCGCAGAATGAGGACCGTCGCGCCTTCATGAACATCGACGTGGACGCGGTCGCTCGCACGCTCGCCGCGCTCTTCGACGAGGTGGACGCGACGGTGGTCGTCACCTACGACGAGAACGGCTTCTACGGACATCCCGACCACATCATGGCCAACGTGCTCACGCGGCGCGCGCTCGACCTTGCCCGGTCGCCGCAGCGGCTCTACTATCCCGTGGTGCCGCGAGGGTCCATCAAGAGCTTCGTCGAACAGGCCCAGGCCCAGGGCGCCGTCTTGCCCGCCTTCGTCCTGGAGGCTGACTTCGGCATCGCCGACGAGATGGTGGCCACCACCATGGACGTGAACCAGTACGCGGGCGTGAAGCAGCAAGCCCTGCGCACCCACGCGTCGCAGTCCGACAACGCGGACCTGGTGACCATGGACCCCGACGTGTTCGCCCTGATGTTCGGGACCGAGTGGTTCCAACGCGCCTGGAGCCGAGGTGCGGCCTTGGGCGACACCACCGATCTTTTTGGAGGACTATAGATGGATCAACTGACCTTTCTGGCCGTGCACGCGCACCCCGATGACGAGGCCAGCTCGACCGGCGGGCTCTACCGCGTGCTGGCGAACGAGGGGGTGCGCACGGTGCTGGTGTGCTGCACCAACGGCGAGTGCGGCGACGGGCCCGATGGATCCAAGCCCGACGCCGACCACCACGACGGCGACGAGGTCGCGGCCATCCGGGCCGTGGAACTCGACGAGGCGGTCAAGGTGCTCGGCATAAGTCGCCTGGTGCGGCTGGGCTACCGCGATTCGGGCATGAAGGGCTGGCCCCAGAACTCGGACCCCGAGAGCTTCTGGGCGACGCCGGTCGACGTGGCTGCGAAGAAGCTGGCCGCGGTGCTGGCCGAGGAGCGCCCCCAGGTCATCATGACCTACAACGAGTACGGCTTCTACGGACACCCCGACCACATCCAGGCGCACCTCATCACGTTGGCCGCGATCAAGCTCATCGACTACGAGCCGACGCTCTACTTCAACGCCATCCCCAACTCGGTCATGGCGCGCTTTCGCGAGCGCTGGGAGCAGGAGGCCCGCGAGCGGGCCGAGGAGGACGCCGCCAAAGGCATCGTGCGCGAGCCCGAGGTGCCCAACGAGGAGGAGAGCGTCCCCATGGGCACGCCGGACGACGAGATCGACGCCGCCATCGACGTCTCGGAAGTCTCCGACGCGAAGTTCGACGCGCTGGCCGCGCACCACAGCCAGATCGCCGACTCCTTCTGGATGAAGATGGGCCGCGAGCAGTTCAAGCAGGTCATGCGCACCGAATGGTTCGTGCGCGTCACCAACCCCCGTCAGCTCGAAGGCTGCGTGGACGACATCTTTGCCGGTTACCGCTGAGCGTTCAGTAGCGGTAGGTGTCGGGCTTGTAAGGTCCTTCGACGGCGACGCCGATGTAGTCGGCCTGGCGCTTGGTGAGGGTCGTCAGCTTCACGCCCAGGGCGTCCAGGTGCAGTCGGGCCACCTTCTCGTCGAGGTGCTTGGGCAGGACGTAGACCTTCTTCTCGTAGTTGGCGTTGTTCACGAAGAGCTCGATCTGGGCCATCACCTGGTTGGTGAAGGAGTTGCTCATGACGAAGCTCGGGTGGCCGGTCGCGTTGCCGAGATTGAGCAGGCGGCCCTCGGAGAGCAGCACGATGGCCCGGCCGTTGGGCAGGATCCACTTGTCCACCTGGGGCTTGATGTTCTCGCGCTTCACCCCGGCCAGGTTGGCCAGCCCGGCGATGTCGATCTCGTTGTCGAAGTGGCCGATGTTGCCCAGGATGGCCTGGTGCTTCATCGTCAAGATGTGCTCGACGCTCACGATGTCGCGGTTGCCGGTGGCGGTGATGATGATGTCGGCGATGGGCAGCGCCTCTTCGAGCGTCGTCACCTGGAAGCCGTCCATGGCGGCCTGCAGCGCGCAGATGGGGTCGATCTCGGTGATGATCACGCGGGCACCCTGGCCCTTGAGTGACTCCGCGCAGCCCTTGCCCACGTCGCCGTAGCCGCAGATCACCGCGACCTTGCCGCCGATCAACGTGTCCGTCGCCCGGTTGATGCCGTCGATCAACGAGTGGCGACAGCCGTACTTGTTGTCGAACTTCGACTTGGTGACCGCGTCGTTCACGTTGATGGCCGCGAAGAGCAGCGTGCCGTCCCGCTCCATCTCGTAGAGCCGGTGCACGCCGGTGGTGGTCTCCTCGGAGACGCCGATGATCGAGGTGCTCATGGGCGTGAAGCGCTTCTCGCCGCTGGCCACGATCTTGTTGAGCAGCGCCAGGATGACGCCGTACTCCTCGGTGTCCGCGCTCTCGGGGGCGGGCACGAAGCCGGCCCGTTCGAACTCGAGCCCCTTGTGCACGAACAGCGTCGCGTCGCCGCCGTCGTCGAGGATCATGGTGGGACCGGGCTGGCCCGGCCAGCGCAGCAACTGCTCGGTGCACCACCAGTACTCCTCGAGCGTCTCGCCCTTCCACGCGAAGACCGGCACACCCCTCGGGTTCTCGGCGGTGCCGTCGGGACCCACGACGACCGCGGCCGCCGCGTGGTCCTGGGTGGAGAAGATGTTGCAGCTCACCCAGCGCACGTCGGCGCCCAGCGCGACCAGCGTCTCGATCAGCACGGCCGTCTGGATCGTCATGTGCAACGATCCGGCGATGCGTGATCCCTTGAGGGGCTGGGACGCGCCGAATTCGGCGCGCATGGCCATGAGCCCGGGCATCTCGTGCTCGGCCAGGGTCATCTCGGCGCGACCGAAAGAGGCGAGTGAAAGGTCAGCGACTTTGAAGTCAAATACGTCAGAGGTCATGATTCTCCTAAGGATTAGTGCAACTCTCCAGGCGCCGGCCTCTGTCGAACACGCCTGAATAAATCGTAGCGCCTACGCGTTGACCCTGAACTCCACGACGTCCCCGTCGTGCATCACGTACTCCTTGCCTTCGATGCGGGCCTTGCCCGCGGCGCGCACGGCGGCCATGGTGCCGGCGGCCATCAGGTCGTCGAAGGACACGACCTCGGCCTTGATGAAATGCTTCTGGAAGTCGGTGTGGATGACGCCGGCCGCTTCGGGTGCCGTGGCGCCTTGATGGATGGTCCAGGCTCGAGTTTCTTTGGGCCCGGCCGTCAGGAAGGTGGCCAGTCCCAAGGCGTCAAAGCCCACCCGCGAGAGCTGGGCCAGGCCGGACTCGCTCTGGCCGTAGGACTGCAGGAGCTCCAGGGCGTCGTCGTCGTTTAAGTCCGCCAGCTCCGCTTCGACCTTGGCGCAGAGCACCACGCACGGCGCCGGCGCCACGGAGTTGACGAGTTCCCGACAGCGCTCCTCGTCGGCGATGGTGGCCTCGTCGACGTTGAACACGTAGATGAACGGCTTGTCGCTGAGCAGGTGAAGGTCGGCCAGCGCCTCGTGGTCGAGCCCCTTGGTGACCTTGGAGATGACCGTGCCCTCGTTGAGGAACGTCTGCGCCTTGAGGACCTCGACCAGCTTGGTCGCGGCCTCGGGTAGTCGCCGGGCGTCGCGCTCGAGGCGATTGACGGTCTTCTCGATGGTCTGGAGGTCGGCGAGGATGAGCTCGGTCTCGATCGTCGCGACGTCGCTCGCCGGATCGATCTTGCCGTCGACGTGGATGACGTCGTCGTCGACGAAGACCCGCACGACCTCACAGATCGCGTCAGACTCGCGAATGGCCGCCAGGAACTGATTGCCCAGGCCCTCGCCCTCCGACGCCCCGCGCACGATGCCGGCGATGTCGACGAAGGTGACAACGGCCGGAATGATCCTCTCGGAGTGGAACACCTCGGCCAGCTTGGCCAGGCGCGCGTCGGGCACCGCCACGACGCCGATGTTCGGTTCGATGGTGGCGAAGGGGTAGTTGGCCGCGAGCACGTTGTTCTTGGTGAGGGCGTTGAACAGCGTGGACTTGCCCACGTTCGGGAGTCCGACGATACCGATGGAGAGTGCCATTGCGCTTTCGAGGATACTCGGCGGGTCCGATTACATTTATCCCGTGGCCAACGACCTCCTGCAGCTGCGCGGCGTGGGCAAGTCGTTCGGCCCGACGCTCGCCCTCGACGCGACCACGCTCGACATCGAAGACGGATCGTTCGTGGCCATCGTCGGTCCTTCGGGATGCGGGAAGTCGACGTTGTTCAACGTCATCGCGGGGCTCGTGGCGCCCGACGCCGGTGAGGTGCGAGTGGACGGACAACTGGTCACGGGCACCGCGGGCCACGTTGGCTACATGTTGCAGAAGGACCTGCTGCTGCCGTGGCGGACGGTGGAGGACAACATCACCATGGCGGCGCGGCTCACCCGGCGCTTGACCAGCGACGACCGCGACGAGGCGCGCCGGGTGGCTCGCCGGTACGGACTGGGGGAGTTCCTGCGCCACTACCCCCACGCCCTCTCGGGCGGCATGCGCCAGCGCGTCGCCTTCATGCGCACCCTGGTGACGCGCCACCCCCTGCTGCTGCTCGACGAGCCCTTCGGCGCCCTCGACGCGCAGACCCGACTCGAGATGCAGCAGTGGCTGCTCCAGGTGTGGAAGGAGACGGGACGTACCGTGCTCTTCATCACTCACGACGTCGACGAATCGATCTTCCTCTCCGACCGGGTGCTGGTGATGTCGCCTCGACCCGGGCGGATCGTGGCGGACCTGGCCAACCCCTTGGCCCGTCCTCGCGACCTCGACGCGTTGACCGATCCTCAGTTCGTGGCGCTCAAGAGACAGGTCCTGCACCTCCTGCACGGCGGCGGCGGATGAAACACACGGTCCTGCGCAACGTCGCGATACCCCTGTTGTCGATCGCGCTGCTGCTGCTCATCTGGCAGGGCATCGTGGTGGTCTTCGACGTCAAGTCCTACATCGCACCGCGGCCACTGGCCGCGATCCAGGCGGTCACCGACAACTGGGGGCTGCTCTGGCCGCTCATCCTCGGCACGATTCGAGAGACCATCTACGGGTTCTTCTACGGTGCGTTGCTGGGCCTCGGCTTCGCCGTGATCATGGCGAAGTCGCCCTTTCTGCACCGTCTGGTCTACCCGGTCCTGGTCCTCTCCCAGGGCGTGCCGATCATCGCGCTGGGCGCCCCGCTGGTGTTGATTCTCGGCTTCGGGGTGACGCCCAAGATCGTCATCGTGGCCTGGATCGTGTTCTTCCCGGTGACGGTCAACGTGCTGGCCGGCCTCAGTCACGTCGATCAGGACCTGCTCAATCTGGCCCGGGTCTACGGCGCGTCACGTTGGCGCACGTTCCTGCAGATCGAGATACCCGCGTCGTCCACGTCGCTCTTCGCCGGGCTCAAGATCGGCGCGACCTACGCGGTCACGGGTGCGATCATCGGCGAGCTGGCGTCGTCGTCGTCGAGCGGTGAATCGCTCGCGCTCTACCAGCAGCACGCGAACTCGAACTTCTCGACGGCGTCGGTGTACGGGGTGACCATGGTGATGACCGTCATCGGCATCAGTTGGTTCATGCTGGTGGTCGCCAGTGAGGTCCTGGCGACGCCGTGGCAACGCCGTTCCGTCGCGCGCCGATCCCTCTTTCACGCCCGCGACGGTGCGGGCGACCCAACGCCGGACCAGTAACCTTCACCCAAGTTCTTTTAAGGAGGGTCGTGGAGAAGAGTCGAATTGGCGCGCTCGCGCTCGTTGGATCACTGGTGCTCGGCTCGCTGTCGCTCGTGGGCGCGGGCGCCGTCGCTTCGGCCTCGACCACCACCAACGTCACTTACGCCTACGACTTCCCGGGACCGGACTTCGAGCTCATCCCGGTGGTGGTCGCCAAGGACCAGGGATTCTTCGCCGACGCCGGTCTCAACGTGAAGGTCGTGTTCCCTCCCGACACCTCGACCACCACCAAGCTGCTCGCGACGGGCACCGCCAACATCGGCTTCATCACCACGACCGACATGGGCGTGGCGGTCAACGCGGGCGCCCCGGTGCTGTCGATCGGCAACTACACGATGAGCAACAACTGGGCCCTCTTCGCCAAGCCGGGCGTGGCGCTCAGCGCGAAGAACCTGAAGTCCGAGCTCGAGGGCAAGAAGATCTTCTCTTACGGCGACACCTGGACCGAGTCGATGCTGCCCTTCGTGTTGAAGCACGCCGGGCTCTCCGCGTCCCAGGTCAAGATCGTGACCGATCCGACGGGCCAGGACTTCAAGTTCCTGCTGGCCGGCCGGGTCAACGTGGCGACGAACACGACGAACTACGAGATCGCCGGCTTCGACACGTCCGGCACCAAGGGCACGGAACCGACGCTGCTGGGCACGGCGGTCGGGGCGCCGAACATCCCCATCTGGGTCTACGCCACCTCGACGAGCTACGCCGCATCGCACCCCAAGGCCGTGACGGCGTTCATGTCGGCCGTCAAGAAGGCCACCCTCTGGGCCATCGCCAACCCCACCAAGGCGGCGACCGAGTTCGACAAGGCCTACCCCGCGAGCGGCTACAGCGACGCCTACAGCCTGGCCGGGTGGAAACTGACGATTCCCTTCATGGTCAACGCCGCCGGTCAGTACTTCACGCAGACCACCGCACAATGGGCCACGATGTCCAAGGCGCTCAAGAGCATCGGCCTGATCTCCACGGTGCCGTCGCCCTCGACGTACTTCACCAATAAGTTCCTGCCGTAGCCGTGGTCGCGACCGGCGCCCGTCCTCGTCTCGGCGTCATTGGCAGCTGCAACGTCGACCTCATCGTGCGATGTCGGCGGCTGGCCCGTCCTGGCGAAACGGTGATGGGTGACGACGTGGTGCGCTTGCCGGGCGGCAAGGGCGCCAACCAGGCCGCGGCGCTGGCCCGCCTCGGAGCCGACGTCTCGCTGGCCTGCTGCGTGGGGGACGACGAGAGCGGCGAGTGGCTGCTGCGTGAGCTGCGACACGCCGGCGTTCGTGATGATCTGGTGCAGCGCTCGTCGCGCCCGACGGGTACGGCCTTCATCACCGTGGACGACGGCGGCGAGAACGAGATCGTGGTGTCCTCGGGCGCTAACGCGGACCTCAACCTCGGTGACGTGGACGTCGAAGGATTCGACGTCGTGCTGGCGCAGCTGGAAATCGCTGAAACGATCGTCGACGCCGCCGCCCGACGAAGCCGTGCTTTCATTCTCAACGTCGCGCCAGCCCGGGCGGTGAACCCCGAGACGTTGTCGCGGTGCGCGGTCGTCATCGCCAACGAGGTGGAGTCCGAGGCGCTCGACCTCTCCAAGATCGAACGATGCGTCGTTACAATGGGCGAGCGTGGTGCGGCTCACTACGCCTTCGGACGCGAAACGGCCCGATCGGTCGCCCCGCCCGTCGTGGCAGTCGACACCGTCGGCGCGGGCGACGTCTTCTGCGCCGCCTACGCCTTGCAGTTCGCCCTGGGCGCGTCGCCCAACGATGCGTTGCGTTTCTCGGTAGTGGCGGGGACGCTGGCCACGCTGGCCCAGGGCGCCCAGGGCGCGCTGCCGACCCGCGAGGAGGTCGTCGAGTGGCTCGGCCGCGCGTCGTAATCGACACCGATCCGGGTGTGGACGACGCCGTGGCGATCTTGCTGGCGCTCGCCAGCCCCGAGATCGACGTGGTCGCTCTCACGACCGTCGCCGGCAACGTGAGCCTCGACAAGACCACGCTCAACGCCCGTCGTCTGCTCCACTTGGCGCGCCGGCCCGACGTGACGGTCGCCGCGGGCTGTGCGCAGCCCCTGGCGGGTCCTAGTGGCGACGCCCGCGAGGTGCACGGCAATGACGGCCTCAGCGATCTCACGTGGGACGAGCCCGAGGTGGCGTTGAGTGAGGAGCACGCCGTCGATCTGCTGGCTCGGCTGATCGAAGAGGGGCCTCTCACCGTCGTCGCCATCGGGCCGCTCACCAATCTCGCGACGCTGCTCGATCGTTACGGCGGCATAGAGCGTCGGGTCGAGCGCGTGGTGATGATGGGCGGGGCGTCCTTCGAGGGCAACGTCACGCCGGCCGCCGAGTTCAATGTCTGGGCTGACCCCGAGGCGGCCGAACGGGTACTGGCGGCCGACTGGCCGGTGACCGTGATGCCGCTCGACCTCACGCATCAGGCCTATCTCGTTGACGACGACGTGCAGTTCTTGCGCGGGCTGAAGAGCGCCGTCGGTCAGCGTTTGGCGGACATCTTGGAGCCGCACGCTGCGGTCAACGAGGGTCGACACGGCCATCGCAATCTCTTCATGCACGATTCGATGGCGGTCTACGAGGTGATCGACCCCTCCGCCATCGACAAGCAGGGCGTGTCGATAAAGGTCGAGACCGACGGGCGCCATTCGCGCGGCGCCACGTGGATCGACCGTCGATCGGTGCACGAGCACAGCCGCGTTCAGGTCGGCACGACGGTCGATAACCGCGCGTTCGTCACCCTGCTGCGCGAGCGTCTCGCGTCGTACTCGTCTGCCTCGACGCCGAGCGAGGGCTGACAATCGCGAGGGTGTCTTACCTTCTCCTTAGCGTCGCGGCGTTTCGGAGCCGTCACGATAAGACGGCGGTAAGACGGAATTAATAATGTCGCATCGCAGTAAAAATCGCCTTCAGCATGGAATCGGACCTGCCTAGTCTCTCGACGTGTCCAAATGTTTTGGTCGCCGTGACGAAGGACGAAAGTGTTCTCTCTCAGTTATGCCTGGAACGAACTTCACCGCCGGTTAGGTCGCACGCTCGTCACGGCCATCGGACTCGCCGCCGGCGTGGGCCTGGTGATGGGCATCATCGGGGTGTCCCAGGGCCTGAGCAACGCGCAAACCAAGGCCCTTTCACCGCTTGGTTCCGTGGGCACCGACATCATCGTGACTCGCACGGTGGCGCCCACCCTCTCAACCGCCACGACGACCACCACGACGTTCGGTGGCTTCGGTGGTTCGACGGGTGGCGGCGGCTTCGCTGGTGGCGGCGGCGGTGGTGGATTCTTCAGGGGGCCAGGCAGCGGGGGACTCAACTCCAGCGACGCGTCCGCACTGGACGCCGCCAACTCGTCGGTGATCACCGACCTCGCCAAGCTCGGTCCGGCCGGCACCAAGTTCACGCACGACTTCTTCGTGCCGGGCACGCTGATCACCTTCCCGTCAAAGGCGGTCAGCGACGTGGCCAAGGTCAAAGGCGTCACCAGCGCGGTGGGCGCGCTGTCGCTCGACGCGCTCCACGAGAGCGGCACCGTGCCCAAGATCACTGCCTCGGTGAAGACGGGTGGCCAGACCATCTCGGCGACGGTCAAGCCGCCGGTCCTCACGGCCGCGCAGCAAACGACCGAGCGGACCTGCATCGAAGGGATCATCAACAAGCAACTGGGAACCACCACCACGACCATCGCCGGGTCTGGCGGCAGCGGCGGCTTCGGCGGCGGTGGCGGTGGCTTCGGTGGCGGTGGAGGATTTCGCTTCGCCGGCGGCGCTAGCTCGGCGTTCGCCAAGTGCCTCACCCCGGCGCAGAAGGCTTACCAACAGAACGTCATCGTTCCCGAGCAGACGGTGAACGAGGTGCTCAACCCACCCACGACGAACACCAAGACCTCGACCTACACCGTGGGCGGCGTCAATCCGTCCAACACCACCTCGGGTCTCGTCACTAAGGCGCAGCTGGTGAAGGGTACCTGGCTCTCTACGAACCCCGCGACCGCAGCGTCGCAAGTCCTCGTCACCACGGCCTACGCCTCCCAGGAGGGGTTGAAGGTCAACCAGACGCTGACCATCAATTCAATTAAGTACAAGATCGTCGGCTTGGTGAATCCGACGCTGACCGGTGACGTCTCGGACCTCTACTTCAGTCTCGCCAACTTGCAGACGCTCTCGACCAACCAGAGTCGCGTCAACGAGGTCCTGGTGTCGGTCGCCAACGCGAAGGACGTCAACGCGGTCGCCAAGGCTATAAAGAACGAGCTCCCGGGTGCCACCGTGCTGACGTCGAAGTCGTTGGCCGACCAGGTCACGGGGAGTCTCTCCAACGCCCGCAAACTCGCGAACGACCTGGGCGGCGCACTGGCTGTGGTGGTGCTGCTGGCTGCGTTCCTGATCGCCGGCCTGCTCACCCTGTCAAGCGTGTCCAAGAGAGTGCGCGAGATCGGATCGCTGCGCGCCATCGGATGGTCGCGCGGTCGCGTGGTGCGCCAGATAATGGCCGAGACGCTCGGCATCGGGGTGCTGGGCGGCGTCGTGGGGATCGGCATCGGCGCGGTCATCTGCCTGCTCATCGGTGCGATCGGACCGGCCCTCAGCGTGTCGAGCACCGGGCTCGCCGTCGGCGCCTCCAGCGTGAGTAGCCTCCTGCACCAGACGACCTCGGCCACGGTATCGACGACCGTGCACCTGACGGCGCCTATCCGGGTGCTGACGATTCTGATCGCCTTCGGTTGCGGGCTGCTCGGCGGCCTCATCGCCGGCGCCGCCGGCGGTTGGCGCGCGGCCCGACTTTCACCCGCTTCAGCTCTCCGGGACCTCGGATGAGTATCGCCACGAGAGCAAGGACAACACCATGACGGAGACTTCTACGATCGAAGGCGCCGGATCCTCACCAGGGTCCGTGCTCTATGAGCTGCGCGGGGTGACTCGCACGTTCGCGAAGGGAAGCGTCGCGGTGAACGCGCTTCGGGGCATCGACCTCGAGATAGCTCGCGGGGAGATGCTGGTCCTCGAAGGACCGAGCGGGTCGGGCAAATCAACGCTGCTGCAACTCCTTGGTGCGCTCGACACCCCCACCTCGGGACAGATCCGTTTCGCCGGTCGTTCCCTCGAGAACGAGCCGGATCAGGTCTTGACCGAGATCCGCTCCAAGGAAATCGGCTTCGTGTTCCAGCAGTTCAACCTGATTCCGACGTTGAGCGCGGACGACAACGTGGCCATCGCCATGGTGCCTCGCGAGCCGTCGCGCGAGAAGCGCGAGGCCCGCGCCCGCGAGTTGCTGACGCAGGTCGGCCTGGAACATCGCTTCGGGCACCTTCCCTCGCGGCTTTCGGGCGGCGAGCAACAGCGGGTGGCCATCGCGCGGGCTTTGGCCAACCGGCCCGAAGTGATCATCGCCGACGAGCCGACCGGCAACCTCGATTCGGACAACGCCAAGGAGTTCATGGCCCTTCTACATGACCTGCACCAGCGATCCGGCGTGACGATCATCATCGCGACGCACGACGAGGATATTGCGTCGACCACCCAGCGTCGCATCCGGCTCCGCGACGGTTCGATCCTGTCCGACACCAAGAACTAGGCGTCAGCCACGGTGACGTTGCCGGTCATCGTCGCAAGGTTGGGCGTTTGGCTCACCATATAGTTGTGCCGTGAGCACTCCCACCGTCGTCACGGGCGCGGTCCCTTTCCGCGAGTACGAGACCTGGTACCGCGTCACCGGCGACCTCAACTCGAACAAGATCCCGCTCGTCGCGGTCCACGGCGGACCCGGGTGCTCGCACGACTACCTACTGGCGCTCACCGCGCTGGCCGACCAAGGCCGCGCGGTCATCCACTACGACCAACTGGGCGGCGGGAAGTCGACCCACCTGCCCGACAAGGGAGTCGAGTTCTGGACCGTCGCGCTGTTCTTGGAAGAGTTGGACAACCTGCTGGGGGCGCTCGGCGTCAAGGACCGCTACCACCTGCTCGGTCAGTCGTGGGGCGGCATGCTCAGCTCCGAACACGCGCTTCGTCGACCGCCGGGGCTGAGGTCGTTGGTCATCAGCAACTCACCGGCTTCCATGGAACTGTGGTCCCAAGAAGCCAAGAAGCTGCGGGCTCTGTTGCCGGCCGAAGTCGAAGCGGCCCTCGATCGCCACGAGGCCGCCGGCACCCTCCAGGACCCCGAGTACCTGGCGGCCACGCAGGCCTACTACGACGAACACGTCTGTCGCGTGGTGCCCAATCCGCCCGAGCTGGTGCGGACCTTTGAATTGCTGGCCGAGGATCCGACCGTGTACAACGTCATGAACGGCCCCAACGAGTTCTTCTGCATCGGGAGCCTCAGGGAGTGGTCGGTCGTCGAGCGCGTCAAGGACATCATCGCCCCGACCCTGCTCTGTTCGGGCCGTTTCGACGAGGCGACACCGGCCACGGTGCAGCCGTTCTTCGACGCCATACCCGACGTGCGCTGGGAGGTCTTCGAAGCGTCCAGCCACACACCCTTCCTGGAAGAGCCCGAGCGCTACCTCGAAGTCGTGGAATCGTTCTTCGCGGAGCACGACTAGGCCCGCAGACCACGTCGGCGGCTGCGACGTCGTGGACAAGTGGCACGGTGGGAATTAGATTCGACTTTGAGACCGATGGTGGGCGCTGCGCCCAGTGGTCTCGTTGAAGGCACCTCGATCGAGGAGGTATATCCGTGGAAGCCGTCACCAAGTATCGGAACCGCTGGGCCCTGCTCGCGGCGTTCGTCGCCCCCCTGGGCCTGTGCGCGCTGTTGGTCCCGTTTCGCACGTCGTTCACCAATTCCGCCGCGGCGTTGCTGCTGGTGGCGGTCATCGTCGCGGTGGCCGTCGCGGGTCGGCGCTTCGCCGGGTTCGTGGCCAGTGTCTCGTCGGCGCTGTGGTTCGACTTCTTCCTCACCAAGCCCTACGACCAATTCGTCATCAGTCATCGCAACGACATCGAGACGATGGTGTGCATCCTGGTGGTTGGTTTCATCGTGACCGAACTGGCGGCGCGCAGCCGCCATCACTTCCAGGCCTCCAACGAGACGTCGGACTTCGTGGACATGATCCACGGCCTGGCCGTGCTGGGCGCCGGATCGGAGTCGCTCGAGTTGATCATCAAACGGGCGGAGGCGTCGTTGACGCAACTTCTTGACCTAAGGGCCTGTCAGTTCGAGGCCAACATCACCGATCCGCCGCTGGCCCGGATCGGTCCGAGCGGGGAGGTCACGCACGTGGGACTGCTCTGGCCGGTCGACAACATCGGCATCCCCGGGCCTCAGGCGGAGATCCTCGCGCAGTGGCGCGGTCACGTCGTGGGACGCTTCGTGCTCACCCCCACGCCCGGCCTGCCGGTGTCGATCGAGCGTCGGTCGGTGGCGACGTCGATGGCCGAGCTGGTGGCGGCGGCGCTGCTCGAGGCGCGGCCAGTCGGCTGACTTCACCCACGTACGCCCCGACGACGACTTACGTCGGAGACGTTGTCAGAGAGTCCCTCGAAGGGCTAGGTGCCGCGCACGTTGGACGGAGGCAGCAAGGGCTGGTCCTGCACGCGATTCCAATCGATCCTCGGGCAGGTGAAGCGCACGTAGAGGTCCTCGATGATCGCGTCGTAGTTGACCCGCCACCCGACGAAGTCGTTCCACGCGGCGTCGTGGTCCGGGACGAGCGGTACGCCGCTGCTGGCCAGGTGCTCGAGCACCAGGTCGAACTCGTGGCGTGTCACCGAGATAGGCGATCGAACGGTCCGGGATTGAGGGGATAGGGGATCCGAAAGTAGTCGGCCAGCCGGCGAAGGGCAATCCAGCCCGAACGGATGCACAGGCCGGCTGAAGCAGAGGGCGGCACGTCGACGGTGGAGTTGAAGATCGCCGCGGCGTCGAGCATCGTGGCGGCCGCCCCGATCCAGGTTTGCTCGGGACTCGGCGATCGGTAGTAGTTGAGGATGGTGAGCGTGGTGTGCGTCTCACCCACGTCGATGAACCACTGCTCCCATTCCTGGAAGACCGTGTCGAGTTTTTCGAAGGACTTGACGCTCTGGGCCACTTCGAGGATCCCCCAGGGGGTCGCGGGCGTGCCGGCGCGAACCGCGAGACGGGCCACGGAGAGCTCGCGGCGCTGGAAGGCCGTGTACAGAGTGGGGATGAAGGCGATCAACAGCGCGAGCAAGGTGAGTCCCACGCCCGCTTCGATGAAGCCGAGGGTCTGCTGCACGCCGCCGACGCCCGACGACGTGCCGAGCGTGAACAATGAGGAGCCGGAGATCTCGAAGGCGTGCGCGTAGCTGGGCACGCCCGCCGCGACGAACCCGAAGCCGAAGGCCAGGACACTCAGGGCCAGCCAAAGGGCCTGGTAGGCCAGGAGGACGATCGAGGCGTAGAGCGACAGCACCTGGTCCCTCGCCGCGTAGGTGCGTCGCGACTTCGCGATGATACGAAACACCGCGCCGACGAGCTTGGAAACCAGCCGACTGAGGCGCACGTTGGCGACGCGCGGCAGCAGGAAAGTGCGGATGGCGGCGTCGAGGACGAGTAGTTGGATGAAGACGCCGATGCACCCGGCCACCACTCGAATCCACACCGCCATGTTTTGGTCCCATCCGTTCGCTTCAAGGCTTCGCCCGAGGGTCTCGCACTCCGCTTCGAGCACGGCCCCGAGGACGGGTAAGAGAAGGAAGTATAGATTCTGGCTTCGTCCCCGACGTCGGCGCGTGACACAACCTCGACCACCGCGTTCGGCGGCCTTCCAATAGCATCGCCGTATGACTAGAAGCCTCGACAACCCTCAGCCCAACCCGTATCGCCTGCCGGCCACCGTGGTCCCCTCCGCGTATCGTCTGCGTTTCGACGTGGACCTCGACGGGGCGTCGTTCACGGGCACGGCGCAGATCGACGTCGACGTCGCGGAACCGGTGAGCTCCTTCGCCCTCAACGCTGCCGAGCTCGAACTGTCGGCCGCCACGCTGAGCGCCCATGACGTCGAGCTGGTCTCGGCCGCCCCCGTGCTCGAGGAAGGGTACGAAACGGCCACCTTTGCCTTCTCCACTCCGCTGCCCGTCGGGAAGGCAACCGTCTCGATCGACTTCTCCGGCGTGCTCAACGACCAATTGCGCGGCTTCTATCGGTCGACCTACGTGGACAGTGATGGCCGGACGCACACCATCGCCACCACGCAGATGGCACCGACGGACGCGCGGCGCGCCTTTCCCTGTTGGGACGAGCCGGCCTATAAGGCGACCTTCCACGTGACCCTGGTGATCGCCGACGGGCTGACGGCCTTCTCCAACACGTCCGAGGTCACCTCGACCACGACCTCGGACGGTCGCCGCGAGGTGGGCTTCGCGCCGACCATGGTCATGTCGACGTACTTGGTCGCGATGGTGGTGGGTCCCTTCGAGGCGTCGGCGCCGATCGATTTCGCCGGTACCCCGATCCGCATCGTGTACCCGGTCGGCAAGGGTCATCTCATCGCGTGGGCGCAGGAGCTGGCGGTGCACGCTCTTTCCTACTTCAGCGACTACTTCGACATCGCCTATCCCGGCGACAAGGTGGATCTCGTCGCCGTACCGGACTTCGCGGCGGGCGCCATGGAGAACCTCGGATGCGTGACGTTCCGTGAGACCGAGCTGCTCATCGATCCGTCGACGGCGAGCCACGCCGAACTCGAACGAGTGGCGCTGGTGGTGAACCACGAACTGGCCCACATGTGGTTCGGTGACCTGGTGACCATGGATTGGTGGCAGGGCATCTGGCTCAACGAGGCCTTCGCCACGTTCATGGAGATGCTCTGCACTGAGGAGTTCCGTCCGCAGTGGAAGAAGTGGGCTAGCTTCAATCCGTTCCGCGACATGGCCTTCACCATCGACGGTCAGCACTCCACCCGCCCCATCGAGTACGAGGTCATCTCGCCCGACGACAGCCGCGGGATGTTCGACATCTTGACCTACGTGAAGGGTTGCGCCGTGCTGAGGATGCTCGAGCAGTATCTCGGCGCCACGACGTTTCGCGACGGCATCCGGATCTACCTGAAACGGCACGCCTACGCCAACACCGTCACCGCGGATCTCTGGTCGGCCCTCGAGGCCGCGTCGGGTAAGCCGGTGGGCGAGATCATGGACACCTGGATTCTCCAGGGCGGCTACCCGCTGCTCTCGGTTGAGGACGCCACCGTCTCCCAAGAACCCTTCGCGTACTCGGCGGCCGTCGGCCCGTCCAATATCGGTTCGACCTGGAAGGTGCCGATCCTCACCCGCTCCCTCGATTCGCGAGCCGCCTCGACGTACCTGTTGGAGGGGCCGTCGACCGTGATCGAGTCCGACGGCGTGACGGTCGTCAACGCCGGTGGGTCGGGCTTCTATCGAACGGCCTACGCCACCAAGCAGCTGCAGGCGATTGCCGGTCGACTGGGCGAACTCGACGACGTCGAGCGGGCGGTCCTGTTCTCCGACACCTGGGCGTCGATCTTGGTTGGTCGCACGGACTTCGTGGACCTCTTCAACCTGGCCCAAGGGCTCGTCGACCTCGACGAACCGTCCACTTGGAACGTCGTGGTCGGCACGACCGACGTGGCCTATCGCATGTTGGACGACGAAGGCCGAGGGACCCTGGCGGCGGTCGTGCGCGATCTGTTCTCACCGGTCCTCGTCCGGCTGGGTTGGGAACCCGTTGAGGGGGAGAGCACCCAAGCGGGCGAACTCCGCGCCACGGTCGTGGCCGCGCTGGGCACCCTCGGACGTGACGAAGCAGTCATCGCCGAAGCAACGCGCCGCTTCGATGCAGGCGACGTGGTCGGTGACCTCGCGAACGCAATCGTATCGATCACGATGCGCCAGGATCGACCCGGGGATCCCGCCACCTGCGAGGCGCGGCGCGAAGCGGCGGCCACCCCCCAGGATGAGCAGCGCTACCTTTTCGCCCCGGCAGCGTCGAGTAATCCGGGGGTCGTTATGGATGCGTTCGAGCGGGCCTTCACCACGGTACGTACGCAGGACGCCCCCTACCTCGTGGGGGCGCTGATGCGCAATCGGGTGGGCGGTCCTGCGGTGTGGCGGGCCATGACCGAACGTTGGACGCAGGCGATCGAACTCTTCCCGGCGGGATCGCCGGTGGCGATGGTGACGGGTCTGCATACCTTCGGGTCGCTCCCTGAACTGGCGGCCGACGTGCGCCGCTTCCACGAGTTGCATCCTCTCGAGATCGGCCAGCAGCAGGTGGCGCAGGTGCTGGACCTCATGGACGTGCACGTGGCGCTGGCGAACAGAAATAGGGCGTCGCTGGCGGGAGCGTTGCGCGGCATCATCGGGTGATCGATAGTCGGCCAACGTTCTGATCGAGGCGGTGTTCGCGCCGTGTGGCGACCGTTCACTCGATGAGGGTCAACCAGTATTCCTCGGCCGCCGAGAGTTCCTTCTGCACGGACTCCAGTTCGATGCCGAGGCGCGTCTGTTCGGTGTGATCAATGGTGGCCACGAGTTTCTTGTTGAGCGACGTTCGTTTGCGATCGAGTCGGGTCATCTCTTTCTCCGCGTCGCGGACCTGTCGCCCGAGCGACACTGGTGGTGCCACGGCGGACCCGGCCGCCGTGGTGTCCGCGTCGCTGATGAAGGTGTCGCTGATGACGCCCGCGGCGCGCGCGATCCAGCTGTCGATGCCACCCGGCACGTCAGCCACGGTCGCGTCCGCGCGGACTTCCAGTAATCGGTCGGTGGTACGGCTGAGGAACGTTCGGTCGTGCGACACCACGACCAGCGTGCCGGGCCAGTGGCTGAGGAAGTCCTCGACCAGTCGGATGGTCTCTAAGTCCAGGTCGTTGGTCGGCTCGTCGAGAAAGAGCACGTTGGGCCGAAGCGAAAGCGCCAGGAGCAACTGGAGCCTTCGCCGTTCACCACCGGAGAGGTCTTTCGCCTTGGTCGAGGGCAGCGCTCCCGTGAACCAGAACCTCTTCATGAGCGCCACGTCAGCGAGGGCGCCCGGCACACCGTGGGGACCGGCGACCAGTTCCTGCACCGTCGACTCGAGATCGAAGCTGCCGCCGTCCTGCTCGAAGTACGCGGTGACGACGGTCGGTCCGTGCTTCAAGGTCCCGGAGGAGGGCTCGACCTGGCGAGCGAGCAGGTTCACCAGGGTCGACTTTCCCGCGCCGTTCGGCCCTACGATGCCGACCCGGTCGCCGGGGCCGAGCTCGAGATTGACGTCGTGCAGGATCTGGCGACCTTGATGATAGGAAAAGGCGACGTGGTGCGCCTTGATCACCATGGTGCCGAGTCGGGGCGTCTCGACGCTCAGGTCGAGGGTGCCTTCACGCGCCGCCGCTTCGGGACGGGCATCGAGGAGCCGGTGCGCGGCGTCGATCCGGGCCTGCGGCTTGGTGGAACGGGCCTTGACTCCGCGTCGCAGCCACGCCAGCTCGGTGCGGGCGAGATTGCGCCGCGTCTGCTCGGCGGCGTTCGCCTGCTCCTCGCGCTCGGCCTGGGCCTCGAGCAGTCGAGAGTAGCCCCCGGCGTGGACGTAGGTCTTGCCGCGGTCGATCTCGACCATGCGGGTCGTCACCTGGTCGAGCAGGAACCGGTCGTGGCTCACCAGCACGATCGCGCCGCGGAAGCTGATCATCTGCTGCTCGAGCCACTGGATGGCGCTCAGGTCCAGGTGGTTGGTCGGCTCGTCAAGGATCAATACGTCGTGGTGGCGGGCGAAGAGTCGAGCCAGGGCCACGCGCTTGAGCTGCCCGCCGGAGAGTTCGGCGGTGTCGACGTCCCCGGCGCCCAGCATTCCCAGCCGATCGAGCGCGGCGTCCACCTGCCAGCCCGTGCCGATGCTCTGGCGCACGGTGCCGGGGGGCAGCACGGGAATCTGCTCCAAGAACCCCACGCTGATGTCCCGACCCCGTCGGATATCGCCCGAATCAGGCTCCAGCGCGCCGGCGATGATCCGCAGCAAGGTCGACTTGCCGACACCGTTGATACCCACGACGCCGATCCGGTCGCCCGACGAGATCGTCAACGAAAGGTCTTCGAGCAGGACACGGTCGGTGCCTTGGAGGGTGACCTTCTGCAGGTCGACGAGGATTGCCATGCGACAGACAGGTTACCGACGTCGCGCCGTCCGTGATTCCGGTGCGCCTCGCCGAGGGGCTTTCTCAGTCTCCGGAGGTTCCGGGTGGTGCCGACGGCGCGTGAACCAGCGAGTTGGAGCGTCGCGCCACCCGAATAAGGGCCAACGTCAGGGCGACGAGCCCGAGGGAGAGCAGCCCCAGCACGACGAAGGACCCGGACGACGTCGACGAGGCCTCGACCGCGGACGCCAGCGTCACGGAGCTGTGGTGGGCCGGGTCGGCGACGGCCCGAACCTTCGTGCCGGAGGCGGAGAAGGTGGTCATCGAACCGATGAGTTCGCGGTAGGAAGTGGCGCCCACGGTGTAGCGGCCCCGGCAGGTGTACCCGGCACCATTGCTCCCGCTGCCGCCGACATTACCGATGCAGTCGATCACGGTGACGGTGACGGGGATGCCGTGGTCCTTCAGCCGTTCGACCCGGGCGTGATCGTGGGCGACCGACAGGAAACCCACCACGAGCGCCGCCGTAAAGACAACCAATCCCAGCGCTCCAGCCACCAGCCAGAATCGTCGCCCGACGCTGGCGCCAGCCGCCCCGCGCAGGGAAGAGACGTGGCGGTCGAATGGTGGTTCATCATTCGCCCTCGCGGACGCCGGACCTTCGGATGCGATAGGTCGGTCGATGGGTTCGCTCATGTGGCTTCTTACTTGGGGCTTGGTGGTCGCTGGCTGCTGTGGTGTCGTCATTGATCACCGCGTGGCCGTGTCACGTCAACGATATCGGCGCGGCGGTTCATCGAAGTGGGGCAACCCACTTCGTAGTTCGGCTCGTTTCCTGAGACGACGCTTATGGTGTGACGGGCCTTGCGCACAACTGTTGCCGGGTCGTCGAAACCACGTCAAGTTTTCGTAACCTTCCGACGATAAAAAGTCACCATGCACACCAACCTCCACACCACTAGGGCGCTCCGATTCAGGATCGTCACCGTTCTGGCCGCCGTGGCGATCGCCGCTGTGGTTACCCTGACCGTCCCGGCTCACGCCGCGTCGAACCCCGGTTTCGTCCTGTATTCCGCGCAGGGCTACGACCACGCCGCGGTCACCGCCTTCAACGCGACGAACCCCGGTTTCACGGTCACGCTCAATGACAACTCCACCGGACCGCTCTTGGAGCAGATACAGGCCGAGGGGGACAACCCGAAATGGGGTGCCCTCTGGGTGGACGGCGCCACGGCCTTCGCCCAGCTGGACAAGGCGGGGCTCTTGGAGAAGAACAGTGTGCCCAAGGTCTCTTTCAACGCCCTGGGCAAGGCGAACGTGCCGACGGACGGGAGTTACACCCCGACCGGCCTGACCGTCACCGGCGCCCTCTGTTACAACTCGGCCGCGGTGAAGCCGAGCCAGCTGCCCACGACGTGGGCGCAGCTGGCCGAGCCACAGTTCGCCGGCGCCCTGGGCATGAACGATCCCTCGCAGTCCGGTCCCACCTTCCCGCTCATCGCCGGCGTGATGGACCAGATGGGCAACTACTCGAGCGGCTCGACGGACGCGGCCGTCGCGGCCGGCAAGAAGTTCTTCGCGGCCCTGGCCAAGGGTGGCCTGCTGGTCAGCGCGACCAATGGCCCGACGCTCGGCGCCATGGAGCAGGGCTCGATCAACATGGCCATCGTCCAGAGTTCGGCGTGCTACGGCGACGAGCTGAACGGCTCGTTCCCGAGCATCCGGGTGAAGTACCTGAACTACTCGATCGCCCTGCCGAGCGCGATCGGCATCGACGCCAAGCAGCCGGCTATCGTGCGCGCGGACGCGCAGAAGTTCGTGGACTGGGTCATGTCGCCCGCCGGACAGAAGGTGATGCAGACGGGCGACCCGCAGGGTGACTCGCTGTTCTGGCCGGTGCTCAACAACGAGCAGCCGGCGAACAAGATCATTCCACCTCTTTCCACGACCAACGCCGTCACGATTGACCCCTACGTGTGGGGCCCGCTCGAGCCGACGGTGAACTCCTGGTTCGACCACAACGTGGTCCAAAGCTAATCCCCTCGACTTCATACCCTCCCCGTGAAGTCACTGCCGCCGCCGAGCGTCCTTCGAGACCTCGGCGGCGGCGCCCTGTGAGGTGAGTCGGCGTGGCCGACCTAACCCTTAGCGCGGAGCCAACCGCTCGCCAGCGTCGTGCGACGAAAGGTCCCTTCTCGCTCGGCGGTGTGGCCGTCTGGGTCGTCCTCTTCCTCTTGATCATCGCGCCGGTCAGCTGCTTCCTCATCTTGGCCGTGAGCCCGCACGTCTTCCAACAGGGGCCCCAATGGTTCACGTTGAAGTTCATCCGCCAGGCCTTCGAGGGCTACACCGGGCAGGGCATCTTCAACTCTCTGTGGGTCTCGACGCTTGTCGCGCTGCTCGCGGTCAGCGCGGCCACGACCCTGGCGTGGCTGGTCCATCGCACCAACGTCGCCGCGCGGCGCTTCTGGTCGGTGTGCATGTGGCTGCTGCTCCTCATGCCCACCTGGATGATGACGCTCGGCTGGACGGACCTGTTGCAGCCCTACGGGGCCGCGCACGCCATCGGGCTCAATACGAGCTGGCTCTATGGGGAGTTCTTCGGGCCGCTAGGCATCGTCATCGTGCTCACCTCGTCGGCACTGCCGTTCGCCTATTTCATCGTGTCCGCCGGGATGCAGGGCCTGGGTCCCGAGTTCGAGGACGCCGCCCGGATCCACGGCGCCGGGCGGACCCGCACCTTCGCCACCGTGCTGCCGATCATCGCGCCGGCGTTGCTGAGCGCCATCGCCATCAGCTTCGCCGAGACCATGAGCGACTTCGGCGTGGCCTTCACTCTGGGCTACCACGCGCACTTCCCGCTGGCCACGTACACGTTGTTCTCGGCGATCTCGAACTTCCCGGCCAACTTCTCGGTGGCCGCGGTCGTCGCGGGCGTCCTGATCCTCTTGACCATCCCCCCGATCGCCCTGCAGTCGGTGGTGATGCGCCGCAGCAAGTCTTACGCGGTGCTGTCGGGGCGCACCCGATCGCCCCGGCGTCGTGAGTTCCGCCGGGGATATCGCTACCTGACCTCCGCGGGCGTCGGCCTCGTGGTCTTCGTCGCGCTCGGCGTGCCGATCGTCGGGGCGCTCATCGGATCCTTCGTCCAGAACCTGGGCGACGACACGTCGACCGGCGTGCACTTCACCCTCTCGTACTACGCCCAGATCATCCATCCCTCGATCGTCGACAACGGCCTCGGCTCGCCGCTGCTGCTTTCCAATCAGCTTGGCCTCGTCGTGGCGACGGGCACGGGCGTCATGGCGATAGTTCTCGCCCGACGGCTCATCGCGTCGCACGGCGGGTGGAGCCAGCGGATCACCGACATCTTCCTGCTGGGCGCGGTGGCGGTGCCGGGCGTCGTGCTGGGCGTGGGCTACATCTTCTTCTACAACTTGAGCTTCATCACGAATCACGTCGTTGACATCTACAAGACCCTGCCGCTCTTGATGCTCGGGCTCATCGCGTCGGCCCTGCCGGGACAGACGCGCTTCATGGCGGGACCAGTGAGCCAGATCCAGCCGTCGCTCAGCGAGGCGGCACGGGTGCACGGGGCCAGCCGTCTGCGCACGTGGCGAACGACCAATATGCCCCTGATGTCGCGGGTCCTCGTCTGGGGCTGGCTGTTGACGTTCACCAAGACCATCTCTGAACTCGCGATCGCGCAGATCCTCTACCCGCCGAGCCAGGAGCCCGCGTCGGTGACCATCCAGTCCTACCTCGACAACTTCCAAGCCGGAACGGGCACGGCGATGACCGTCCTCACGCTCGTCGAGATGTTCGGCGTGATCGTGGTGGCCCTGGGCATCTACCGCCTGGTCACCCCCGAGGGTTGGCGGCGCACCGGCTTCAGCGTGGTGCACTGATGAACGAACCTCGCAACCCCCAGCCGGCCGGTGTCACCATCGAGGAGCTTCGCAAGGAGTTCGGTGAGAAGGTCGCCCTCGACGGCGTCGACCTGATCATCGAGCCCGGCTCGTTCGTCGTGCTGCTTGGTCCTTCTGGTTCGGGCAAAACCACCTTGCTGCGTTGCGTCGCCGGCATCGAACGGCCCTCGAGCGGCATCATCACCATCAACGACGTGTGTGTCGTCGGGCCGAAGACCTTTGTGCAGCCGGAGAAGCGCAGAACGGCGATGGTCTTTCAGGACTACGCCCTCTGGCCCCATCTCACGGTGCGCAAGAACATCGCGTTCCCGCTCGCCTCGTCCTCGCGTTCCAAGGCCCAGAAGGATCAGCGGGTCGACGACCTGTTGGAGCGGGTCGGGATCGCGCACCTTTCGTCTCGTTACCCCAACGAGCTGTCGGGCGGGGAGCAGCAGCGCGTCGCCCTCGCCCGCGCCCTGGCCGCCGACGTCGGCCTCATCCTCTTCGACGAGCCGCTCTCCAATCTCGACGCCGACCGCCGCGAGCAGTTGAGGATCGAGATCGCCACGCTCACGAGGGAGGCGGGCGCGACGGCGATCTACATCACCCACGATCAGAGCGAGGCCTTCGCGTTGGCCGACCTCGTCGGCGTGCTGAGGCACGGTGCACTGGTTCAATGTGACACGCCGGAAAACATCTATCGTCATCCGAAGAACGCCTTCGTGACGCGGTTCACCGGCGTGGCGGGGGAGTTTCTCGTCGCGAGCCTGCGGGCGAGTGACGGCGACTATTTCGAGGTGGGCCTGCCCTTCGCGCCGTCGCACACCTTCAAGGCACTGGGCGTTGACTGCCACGAGGACGTCTCGACCCTTCACTTCTTTGTGCGCGCGTCGGGCGTGCAACTTAACGCGCCGGGTCATGAGGAAGGCGTCTGCGGCGAGGTCATCGACGTGGCCTTCAACGGGCGTGGCTACGAGCACGTCGTCAAGGTGCAGGAGGGTGCCGTGTTGACAAAGGTTTTTTCGGTCCGGCGATTCGAGAGGAACGCGAACGTGAAGGTGTCCTTCGACCCATTATCCTGCTTCGTCATGGACGCCCAGGGAGGTAGGGAGAAGTGATCGCCTCGATCAGCGCCTCCTCAACCACCATCGTGCTGGTGGGAGCCGTGTTTCTCGCGAGCGCCGTCGAGATGGTCGAAGCCCTGACCATCGTGCTGGCCGTTGGCCACGTGCGAGGGTGGCGCTCGGCGCTGCAGGGCGTAGCCGTGGCCCTGCTGGCCCTGGCGGCCTTGGTGGGCGCGTTCGGACCGGCCCTGGTGCACGTGCCGCTGAGCGCGCTTCGCCTCATCGTCGGGTCCGTCCTCCTGGTTTTTGGCATGCAGTGGTTACGAAAGGCGATACTGCGCTCCAGCGGGCACAAGGCTAAGCACGACGAAGACGCCATCTACCGCGCCACGGTCGCGGAGCTCCAGGCGCAGGGGGTCGCGACCAAACGCGACCCGGTGGCCTTCGTGGTCGCCTTCAAGGGCGTCTTCCTCGAGGGGCTCGAGATCGTCATCACCGTGCTGACCCTGGGCACGTCGGCGCACCGACTGGGTCTCGCCGTCATCGTGGCCGCGATGGCGGTGGTGCTGGTGGGCGTGGTGGGCATGATCGTCGCCAAGCAGCTGTCGAGCGTGCCCGAGAACGCGATGAAGATGGCGGTGGGCATCCTGCTCGTGAGCTACGGCACGTTCTGGACCGGCGAGGGTCTGCACGTTCGTTGGCCGGGCGGCGACACCATGCTGGTCGTCTTGGTCGCGCTGTACGTGATCGCCACCGGCGTCATGGTGCGGGTCTTTCGCGTCAACCGTGACGTGGCTCCGGGGCTGGCCCATGAGTGACGACGGATCGGTACTCGTGCGCCTGTTGAAGGGCTTCGGTCGCTTCTGGTGGGACTTCCTGGTGGGCGACACGCCCGAGATCACCGTCGCGGTCATCCTCATCGTGGGAGCGGTGGCCCTGGCGTCCAACGTCATGCACGTCAACGCGCTGGCCTACGTCGCGCTTCCCCTGCTGGCCATCGTCACGCTCGCGCTCTCGGTGCAGCGGGCCCGAAAATCTGAGTAGCGAGGCGGAGCCAAGCCGCTGAGCGGTCTCGACATGGCGCTGCCCGACTCGGGTGAAAAAGGTTCAGGTCGTGGCCCGGGGGGATTGACGGGCTGCTCGCTAGTCTTGGCCCGAGCAGAGCTGTTTCTCGCACGATTGCCGGCGCTCTGATCCAAGGATTGGGGGGCCATGTACTTTCAGGACCGGTATCTGTCCGAAGAACAGCGTTTGATGCGCGACACCAGTCGCCGCTACGTCGACCACGTCGTCGTTCCGTTCATCCAGGCTGACCGCACTCGCGAATGGCGGATGGACCCCCTCGACCGCCTCGCGCCACATATCCTCGAACAGGCCGACAAGGCGGGGCTTCGGGCCCTTGGCGTCCCCGAACGGTTCGGCGGCATCTCACTCGACCCGGCGACGCAGTCCCAGACGCTCGCGATCATCGCCACCGAGCTGGCTCGGGGGGATTCGGGGTTGGCCGACAAGCTGGTGCAGAACTGGAAGATATCGGTGCTCATCGCTGAGTTCGCCAACGAAGACCTGCAAGAACATTGGTTCGCCCGCTACATGGCCGAGCCGCAGTTCCTCATGGCCCACTGCCTCACCGAACCGCACGGCGCGTCGGACCGCTGGCTGCCCTATAACGTGCCCGAGATCAACATGGACACCACGGCGGTGCTCGACGGCGGCCAATGGGTCATCAGCGGCCGCAAGCAGTTCATCAGCAACGGCTACGACGCGTCGCTGTACGTGGTCTACGCCAACACCAATAACGACGTCGGTATGCAGAAGGGTACGTCGAGTTTCCTGGTGCCGCGCGAGACCCCGGGCCTCGATATCACTCGTTGCAACGAGACCATCGGCGGACGGTTCATGAACAACGGCGAGATCGTCTTCGACGACTGCCGGGTGCCAGCGGATCACCTGCTCGTGCGTGATGACGCCCTGGGCAAGGCCGGCATCTACTTTCGTCCGGGCAAGATCCTCGTCGCGGCGAAGAGTCTCGGCATAGGACTCGGCGCCTACGAGGAGACCGTCTCCTTCGTCCACGAACGTGTGCAGGGAGGCAAGGTGCTCATCAAGCACCAGGCGGTCGCCCTACGAATCGCCGACATGGCGACCCGTCTGGAAGCGGTGGCCGCCCTTCTACGTCACGCCGCGCTGGCCGTCGACGAACGGTCGCCCGACGCCGACGCGCTCTGCAACATGGTGAAGGTCTTCGCGTCCCAGGAGATAGTCCAGGTCTGCCAGCACGCTATGGAACTGCACGGCGGGTACGGCGCCATGCTCGAGGTGGGGATCGAGAAGTACATGCGTGACGCCCTCATCAACCTACATTCGGATGGCACCAGCGACGTATCGAACTTCAAGATCGTCCGGGCGATGTTCCCTGAGACTTCGGGAACCTACGCGGGTAAGGAGTGATCGTCGGCACCTTCTCGGTACTTCGGGCGACGACCACGAGGTGGTACTTCACCGGGTTGGCGGATGGCCCCAGCCCACTTAAGGACAGGAATCGTACGAGCTATCTCACTCCGCCAGCGTCGCGCGGCCGAGGGCCAGGTCGTACCGGCGATCAGCGCTCAGAGCCTTGCCGATGGCGAGTAACCGATCGTACTCTTCACCACCGAGCGCGTCGCGAAGCCTGGCTCGGTTTTCCTCGCGCGCTTTGATTTCCAACGGCGACCAGTATCCGCCAAGTGGTTCGATTGCGCGCTCTTCGAAACCGTCATGGACACCCGTCAGCTGGGCGCCGAGCACGAAGTGGCCCTGTTGGGTGGCGCAACAGGCCAGCGTGAAGAACGTCCAGTAATCGATCCCCGCGGGTGAACCGTTTCTGCGCGAGAGGCGAAGGGCTCGCTGGCTTTGCTGCAGCGCCACGTCGTAGTCGCCGAGGAAGAAACTGAAGGCGCCGGCGTTGG
Source organism: uncultured Acidimicrobiaceae bacterium (assembly GCA_963827115.1). Lineage (GTDB taxonomy): Bacteria > Actinomycetota > Acidimicrobiia > Acidimicrobiales > RAAP-2 > RAAP-2. Next base: position 379,015 of record CAWGZS010000001.1, read on the forward strand.
ACCACTGGATCAGGTGGTGGAAGGTCGAACCTATCTGCTCCGCCAATTCAATGGCTTCCGCGTTGAGCGCGCGAGCTTCACGGATGTCCTCTTGCGTTTCACCCAGCGACAGCGATCGGAACGTGAGCATGGATGCCACAAAATTCGCGTCGTTGAGTTGACGGAAGATGGCCAGGGCCTCAAGGATTTGCTCGATTGTCTCTGGTGGTGACCTGAAGGCGTACACCTTGGCCGTTAGGGCCTCTGCAATCCGTCGGGGACTATCGATCCGTCGGGCCAGTTCAAGGGCGGCGTCGGCGCTTTGCACCGCCTGTTCGGCACGACCAATATCAATCAAGGTGAAGGCCCTGACAACCAGCACCTGAACCGTGAAATCGTCGTCGTTTAGTTGCTCGCTGAGGGCGTACGCTTGCTCGCTCAGGTCACAGGCCAATTGATGGGAGCGTTCCTCCGATGCGTTCATAACCGTCATCCACGACAGCGCGACGAGGGCGCGGGCTCGCAGAGCCGTCGGCACCTCGGTGTTGCTCGAAAGCGCGTCGCGCAGGTAGTGAGGAATGACCGAGTTGTGGCGAGTCGTCACGAAGCGATAGAGGGCCACGCCGAGAGCTAAGACGTCCGCCGTCCGGTCGGGGTCCATGGTCAGGGTGTTGAACGTCGCCAGCAGGTTGTCGTACTCCAGGTCCAGACGCATCAACAAGGCACCTTGCTTCGCGCCCTCCAAGTCGGGCGCTGCTTCCAGGCAGAACCGGAGAAAGTGCTCGGCGTGAAGCTGCCTCGCCCGCGCGGTCTCAGCCTCGCCGCCTATCTGGATCAGTTGATCGGCCGCGTACTGGCGAATTGTTTCGAGGAGTCGATAGCGCAGTGACGTCGAAACTCGCTCGGCGGTGACGAGGCTCTTGTTGACCAGTGAACTGAGCAGATCGGCGACGTCAAAGGACTCGAAGCCGCCTTCAGCGCACACCGCCTCGGCGGCCCGCAGGTCGAAACCGCCCACGAAGACCGAGAGGCGACGCAGCAGGTCGCGCTCCAGGTCGGTCAGCAGGTCGTAGGACCACGCCACGGTCGCCCCCAGCGTTTGCTGGCGCGGTAGAGCGTTGCGGCTGCCACCGGTCAAGAGCCGAAAGCGTTGATCGAGACGGTCGTGAAGGTCGTCGAGCGACATCGACGAAAGACGTGATGCCGCGAGTTCGATGGCCAGGGGTATGCCGTCGAGGCGGCGGCACACTGACGCGACGAGCGGCGCGACCGTGTCGTTGAGCTCGAAGGTCGAATCCTTGGCCCGGGCCCGGGCCACAAAGAGTTCCACCGCGTCGGAGCCCTCGAGGTCGCCGGCCCCTTCCACGTCATCGTCGGGCAGCGACAACGATCGCACTCGGTACACCCGCTCGCCGTCGACCCCGAGCGGTTCGCGTGAGGTCACGATGAGCGATACCCGGGGGCAGTTTCGCCCGATGACGTCGGCCATTTTGGCGACCATGTCGATGACGTGCTCGCAGTTGTCCAACACGATCAGCATGTACTGGGACTTGATCAACTTGACCAGGGCGTCGATAGGGGACGACTCGGATTCATGTCGAAGCTGCAACGCACTGATGACGGTCGAGGGCACCTGCTCGGGATCGGACACCGGTGCGAGTTCGACGAACCAGACGCCCTCGCCACTCCCGTCGAGGAGCTCGGCCGCGGCCTGCAAGGCCAGTCGGGTCTTGCCTGAGCCGCCGGCGCCGGTGAGCGTCACCAGACGAGAGTCCATGACGAGGCTGCGCACCTCGGCCAGTTCCTCGTTGCGGCCGATGAACGTATTGAGCGAGAAGGGAAGATTGTTGGTGAGCTCCGGATTGTCGAGCGAGCGCAGCGGTGCGAACTCCGACGCCAGGCCCTCGGCGACGAGTTGGAAGATGGTTTCGGGCCGCCCGAGGTCTTTCAGGCGGTGCGAACCAAGGTCTCGCAGGGTGACCTCCGCGGGCAGCGTATCCTCGACGAGTCCGGCCGCGGCCGAAGAGAGCAATATCTGACCACCGTGGCCCACCGCGGCGATTCGCGCGGCGCGGTGAACCTCGTAGCCGACTAAGCCGGTGGACATCTCGGCGACCTCGCCGGTGTGGATTCCCATACGCACGCGCAACTCTTCACCGGTGGGCCACTCTTGGCCGGCGAGGGCCCGTTGAATCTCGGTCGCGGCCGCCACGCAGGCCGTCGGCGAGGTGAAGGCCGCGAAAAAGGCGTCGCCGTGGGTACCTTCTTCGTGCCCACCGTGGGCCTTGAGAGCGGCCCGGACGATCCGGTGGTGTTCACTCAGCACGTGCGAATAGGCATCGTCGCCTAGGCGGCGCAGGAGCGCCGTCGAACCCTCGATATCAGTGAAGAGGAAGGTGAGTGTTTCGATTCTGGAATGTTACGAGATTTCCTGGAATAACGGCGGGTGTCGTGACGGTAACGACCGACCAGGGCCGTCGTATCGTTGGGAAGTGTTCCACAATCTAACGACGGGGTCTTCCGGCGGCCCTTGTAGGCTACGCACCGCGGCGGCCGCCGTCGTCGTCGCCGCAATGATCGTCGTCACGTCGGCCACTGCAACGCCGATACCAGTGGTCGCCGCCGCGGGGGTCGCACCGGCTACGCACCGCGCAGCCGTGGTGAGTGGACTTCACGTATTCGCGATCAACGGTCGTCAGTACGGCGTGCGTAAGGCCGTCCACGTCCTCACCTTCAGCGGGTCCCAGTACGCCGTGAAGATCGGCCTCGCCCATAACGCCATCGACGGCGGTCGCCAGACCACCAGCACCATCTGCCGCACCACCGTGGGCTGCGTGGCGGCGGTCAACGCCGATTACTTCGACATACCGCCGCCGGGTGAGCCCGATCCCGGTGACGAGGTGGGCGGGATCATTCAGAACTGCGTCCTCCTTCATACGCCAGAGATCGCGCATCAGCAGGCCGATCTCGACGGGCAGTCGGTGAGCAATGGACTCAACTGGACGAGCGTTCTTGACGTCAATGGTGTGAGCGTCCCGATCACCGCCATCAACCAGGAACTGCCGATGTCGTACCTGAACGTCAATCTCCCCTTGGCCGGGACCCTGCTCTTCGCCGCCCCGTACTCGCTCCAAACTCCCACCGCGCCGGGGTGGGTCACGTACCAGTTCACGCAAGTTGCCGCAACCGCCAGTCCTACGACAATCAACACGACGGCGCAACTCGAATTCGTGGCGCAGACGTCGGCGGCGGTAAGGGTGCGCGCCGGTCAGGTCGACATCACTGCGGCAAAGGGATCGACGCTCGACACGTTGCAGGTCGGCGACATGGTCACGTTGACCACCACGTCCACGGCCGGGTGCGACAACATCGGGGGACATCCGATCCTGCTTAATAAGGGCATAGTGACGCCGGTAGTGCGTGCGGATACCTACCTGGTCAAGCCGTACGCGCGCACGGTAATCGGCTGGACCGCGTCGGGCGAGACCGTCATCATGACGGTCGACGGCAAGGACGGTGTGTCGGGCGCCACGGCGTTTCAGCTGGACGAACTGCTTCAGTCCCTCGACGTGGTGACCGCCCTGGACCTTGATGGAGGTGAATCCACCACGTTCTTTGCCAAGGGGCGTGTCCTCAACATTCCCTCGCACGGGTCGGAACGGCCCGTTTCGACCGCGTTGCTTGTCGTGGCGAACTCGTAAGGTCGGTCACCCTCGAGTGGCGTTGTGCCTCATCGATGGTGCGTGCCTCGCGTGGATGAAGAGTGGCAGTTGATTTTCGATGGTGGTGGGGTTGTCCTGAATCGATGTGCCGAGGCTGTGCTGGGTCAGCACCGTTTGGGGAACGATCGCGGAAGGCGAGTAATGCTCCCGCTGGTCCACTTTCGTTCTGATGGGACCGGCGAACAGTGTTGCTCAATGATCTCCTCGGAAGCGACCGACATGGCTCGGAGAGTGCTGCGTTCACGAGGGAGCAGCAGCCGGTGACGTCGCGGTTGACAGAGGAGGCGTCGCGGAGGAGAATCGTCGCCTGGGGGCGTGGCGGCCACGATGTCATGGTTCGAACGAGGGTTAGATGGGTTCTGTACGCAAGGTTGTCGCCAGCAGTTCGGTCGTCGTGCTCGTCGTAATGCTCCTTGGTTTGGGAGTCGCGTCGGCCGTGGCGGGGCAGAAGGTTTCGTCAACTTCGCTTGCTCGGTATGTCGTTCGGACAGGCGAAGAGACCGGGTACTCCCCAAGCGTGCCGAACTTCACCAGCAGCGCAACCTTATGGACGAAAGGGAATCCCGGTGCAGCGGCATTCGCCAAGCGCCTGCGTGGAGAGGGTTTCCGCGGGGGGCTGATCGAGTCCACCTTTAGCCTTAATGGCGGACAGGGCGTGTCGGCGGTGATCGCCCTCGCCTCGCCAGCCGCGGCCAAGAGCGAGGAGCAGGCCGAACTTAAGGAGTTCATTGCTCAGGACAGACCTGTCACGCGCTTCACGATCAAGCAACTCCCGACGTCGGAGGGGTATGCAAGTACGGGGAGTTCGACGGCCCTCGCGATCGTCCTCTTCGTCGAGGGATCGTGCGTCCTGCTGGTCAGCGATGAGCCCACCGGAACTGCCACCAACCCACGCCCACCGGTCATCGCGGGAGCACTCAAGGTATACGGGCGCTCTGCACGCAAAGCGGGCGTCTGCGCGTAAGCGCTGACGTCGGCGCGGCGCGGCGCTCAGGAGTGCCGCTTATGCTTCTTGAAAGCGGACGGCGTAGGCTCGGAGACGATTTACGTGCGGAGCTTCGCGCGGAAGTCCCGCTCCCGTGGCTCAGGGGATAGAGCAATGGTTTCCTAATCCGATGATTTGCGTGGGAGTGGATGGGAAACGCTTGAAATTAAGGATGCAGCGCGACCTTGCTACTTGACGTGAGGTATCAACACGCGCCGTTTCTTCACTATCGTGAATATTTGCTAAATATGAAGTCGATGAAGGGTTCCATCAACATATTTCTTCGTAATAGTGAAGATTTCACGTAATATTCGAGAATAGGTAGTACAACACAGTGGAATCTTCATAATCATGAAGTTTTCAATAAATATTTGGCCTATGATGGCTGAAGGCGAAGGAAACTTCATAATCGTGAAGATAAAGGGAGGTATGTGTGCAAACTCTCGGATCTCAAATCCGAATACGGAGGCGAGCGCTCAAGTTAACCCAACAAGAGTTGGCTGACCTTGCTGAAGTTTCATCGCACTTCGTCTTGGACGTAGAGAACGGAAAAGAGTCAATTCGACTCGACAAATTAACGAAGGTTCTCAAAGTGCTCGGCCTCAGCTTGGAACTGAAACTGAGGTCTCGGTGAGTGACCTGGAACTTATGCGAACGGTACAGGTCGCAGACGTCTACAAAGCGACACGCAAAGCTGCACAACTAAGGCGAACCGCTTCGGGAACGGAGTTCGTTTATCTACCTGAATATCTCGATGACGGAATCCCCGTCGCGACGTCTTTGCCGTTATCTAGTGAACCACGATTCACGACTCCGGGATCCGTTCCTCCGTTCTTTGCCGGACTCTTGCCCGAAGGCCGACGGCTCTTGGGGTTGCGCAGATCAGTAAAGACTTCGGTCGATGACGAATTTTCACTCTTATTAGCGGTCGGTCAGGATCCAGTTGGTGACGTTCAAGTAGTTCCCGAGGATGAGCAGCCGCTCGAACAGGAACCGCTGATCACCGTTCACAAATCCTTTGAGGAGGTTCGTTTCCGTGAGGTTCTTACTGACGCGGGAGTAATAGATAAGGTTTCCATACCTGGAGTTCAGGAGAAGGCCTCCGTGGGAATGATTTCTGTTCCAATTGAGTTGTCAGGCAACCGATACATACTGAAGATTGATCCGCCCGAGTACCCTCACGTCGTCGAAAATGAGTTCTACTTCATCTCCTTTGCGAAAGGTATAGGCATTGCAACAGTGGATGCCCAACTCGTGCAAGACGCCGTTGGGACTAAAGGGCTGCTTCTTCAGCGCTTCGATCGCGTAAGCGAACTTGATGGAGGATCCACCGCGCTCGCGTGCGAAGACGCGTGTCAACTTTTGGGACGGTGGCCGGGTGACAAGTACAACGTCAGTTACGAAGATGTTGCCCACGCTGTCGCCTCCGTTTGTGCCGCCGAAGTTATTGCGTCGCGTGACGTGTTTCGTCAGATCTGTTTTGCATGGCTCACCGGAAACGGTGATGTTCACGCCAAGAATATTTCGGTGGTCCGATCGCTTCTTGGAGAATGGTCTGTTTCGCCCGCGTACGACCTTTCTTCGACGGTTCTCTATGACGACGATTCAATGGCGCTGACACTCGAAGGGAGAACTACCGAGCTGTCACGACAGGCCGTGATCTCGTATGCGTCAACCATAGGACTAAGCGAAATTGCTGCAATTAAGATTCTCGATGGTCTCCTTTCCGACACAGAGCCAATTTTGGATGACCTGAAGGAAGGTGCCCTGCCATTCGACGAGAACACTGTCGGTAGGACTCTTAGGGTGCTCAGACATCGGCGAAATCTACTTCAGGTCAAATGAGGTTTATTCGAGAACAGTTCTCAGGTCGCTGTTTCGCTTTGCGAACTTTGGATCGTTAACTGGTTCTTGGTGAGTTCGCTTGTACGATGGGAACGTTTCGACGCACTTTGACGGCTGCTTGAAAATTGCAGCGTGATTGGAGCAGAAGAGCAACGCTCCCGTAGCTCAGGGGATAGAGCAATGGTTTCCTAAACCGTGTGCGCAGGTTCGAATCCTGCCGGGGGCACTTAGTGATCTACTGGAAGTGTTTTGATTTACTGCATTTATAGGCACACGGTACCACTCATTATGTCTCACTGTTCACCATCATTCTCAGTGAATCCTGGGCACAGGCTGGGCAAGACCACTATCTGAGCTTCTTTGTCTGGGATGCGGCTGCGCCCGTCATCGGCTTCTGAATGGTTTTTCGGGCGACATTTGAAGGCGAACGATCTCGACCCTCGACTTCGACTCATGCACGGCGCTGAGTGTCATTTGAGGACTACTCCACACCATCCTCTATGTGGAGAAAGTCCTTTCAGAGTGCAGCCGACCTATCAACCTGACGATGACGCGCGCCGATACACACACTGGCGAAGTCGCCAATCTCGACTACCTGAAACCCTGCGGAAGCCGCCTCTTGGAAAAGTGCCCGCATTGCTCGGAGGTCTATCGCCGCGATGCCATCAGCGTTCTGCGCGCGGGTCTGAAAGATGTGGACAACGCCACAATTCCCTTCACGTTTATCACGTTCACCGCTCCCGGGGCGGAGGTATTCGGGCCAACGCACCAGCGCATCGTGGATTTCGGCAAGGGCGGCAAGTCGCGCGTTCGTAAATGCCGTTGCCAGAAAATACACGATGACGATGACCCGCTCATCGGAACGCCGCTCGACCCCGCTACCTACCGATACGACCGTGCAGCCGACTTCAATGCGCACGCGAGTCGTCTCTTCGCGGTGACGATGCAGCGTCTGGGCCGAGTTGATGGTCACAAACTCGATTACACACGAGTTGCTGAGTTCCAGACTCGGGGCCTAATCCACTATCACGTCATCGTTCGCGGCATCGTGACTGAGCGAAGCGTGCACGCAGTGGTGCGCGGAGGGATTGACCTACGAATCGTCAAGAAGAACAAGGAGATTCTTGAGCGAAGGAATGCCGAGAAACTGAGAAGGAAGGCGTGGGAAAAGGAGTGCAAGAGGACTGGCGTTGAGGAAGAGTACGAAACCGACTACAAGAAGGAACGTCGTCGCCCTGAGAGAATGATGCCCGTGTCTCACGGAGTTTGGACTTGGGGAACGCAGGTTGATGTTCAGCACGTGTTGCCCGGCGGCAAGTTCGGCGTTGGCGCGTATCTCGTCAAGCTCCTCGGTTACGCCGTCAAGGGGACCGACACGTCGGCCAATGGACCCCACGTTCACCGGCAGAAAATGCAAAGTGCGGCGTTGCGCGGTTGCAAATGCAGGGCAGACGAAGAGGGCAGACGGAGAGACTGCGCTCGCGGTTCTCATCTGAGTCCAGACGGCAAGTTTTTCTATCAGACAGAGCTTCCAAATAAATTTTGTCGTCGCCACCAACTCGCCTTCAACGGCTGGGGTTTTCGCGGACACGTACTGGCTTTCTCTCGGAAATGGGGAATGACTTTCAAGGAAGTGCGAAACAAGCGCAAGGTGTTTGCCACCGTTTCCACTTGGGTGTCTGACCGCTACATCGTTTTGGGCTGGTCCGTCACTCCTCGCGGTTCACCCCTCGTCGCTTAGACGCTTCCAGGCTCTAAAACTTCACCGCCGAAGGGCGGAGCTTTCTCTGTTGGGCATCGGAGACTGAAGCCGTGGACGTCCGGGCCAGATCAGTGGCCGGTGGCGAGCGCGCAGCGATCGCAGAAGGCCGCGGATCGGCCCGGCGGCGGGGCCGTCGGCCCCGCCCTTGACCCTGTATAGAAAGTCATCACAGCGGAGGATGAAGTTTGCGGGTGCTGTGATAGGGAAAGCGAACCCGTACCATTCTCGACAACTCGGCAGATTCTGACCCAAGTAGTTTTGGGACATGAAGAAGCCGTCCCGACGCTTTCTCAAAATTACTGCAATCGTCATGGTGGCTTGGATCGGTCTCGCAGTTGATCCTCGGCGTTTCCGGGATAGGCCAAGGCTTTGACACCAATCCGTTTTCTATAAGAATCGTGAATGATACTTCGGCAACCGTTATCGTCCACTCGCATTTTGGAGCTGCCTACGGCACGGTGGACGAGTCGGCAAATGGGATGACAATAACCCTGCTGCCTGCACTCGGCTTTGATGACACAGTGATTGCCAATGAAGGAGTGGAGCAGGATCGCGTCACCAACTTGTCGGGCAAGACTCTGGGATGCCTCCCCTTTCAATTTTCGGAGAATACCCCCTCGACGCTTACGGTCAATGTCACGAAGATGGTGCCCTGCAAGAAGTGGACGGAATGGCAAACCTCGAAGAAAGACTGGCCGGACCCGAAGTACTAAACGGTAGACCATGGTTGGATTAGGTCGCTACTGGCTTCCTGAGCCACAACCACGCCGCGAAAAAGACCCAGTCAAGTGACTGCATCACTTCGCAGAGGTCGTGGAACGGCAACGGGTCCCATGTAACACCGAGTTCTCGAAGATGCGGAGCAAACACGAAACCAAACACGGCGGCTGTCAGTAGTGCGGGGCGTCGGCGGGCCCGAGAACGAGTGCGTGCTGGATGTGGGGACGCTGAAGCGGGACGGGGTGACGGTGACGGTGACGGTGGTGTGTACGTTGTCTCTCGTGAAGCAACGGTGGCGTGTACTTCGGCTTCGTAGATCGCGCGCGCCCCTTCGGCCAGCAGAATCGTCGCCGCTGCCTGCACCTCTCGAAAGGCCCTCGCGCTGCCGTTGTGGTCTGGGTGAGTCTCGCGCGCGCGAAGGCGCCACGCTTTCTTTATCTCGTCGGGCGACGCGAAGACGCGAATGCCGAGCGTTCGGTGGGCTTGCTCGATGGTTTCGGTGTACGTCGCCACATGCCTAACGGTGACGCCCACCTGTCACATCGAACGCGCTGAGCGGTCCCGCCTACTTGCGCTTTGTTCCGAGGCGCGAACAGTGGAGAGAGGGAGATTACCCACCCATCCACCCCAAGAAGGAGTAACGAAATGCGCCTACCCATAGATGTCACCAAACTCACCGTGCTGGCGATTGGCGAACCACGTCCGGTGTTTGACTTTGGCACCGAGAACCCCAAGATTGGGCTGCGACGGAAAACCAGTCGTCAGGGTTCCGGTACTGCTTTTGGGTACCGGCGAACGCACCGACCCGACGGCAACCATCACCGTGAGTGGCGATGTAGCCCAGGTCAAGAGTGGTGAGACACTTCGATGCCAGAATCTCACCGTATCCACGTGGTCCATGCGAGACAACAGCGGACGCGAACGCACGGGCATCACGCTTCGCGCTGACCGACTCGACGTTGAGGCGAAGCCCGCGAAATGAATCTCAGACGTTGGATGATGCAGAGGCTCCCCCTGGTCATGAGTTGGCCAATGGTGGCGGACCAGATTGGACTTCAGGGGACACGTGTCACCGATGTCAGCGAGACCGCACTCGGTCACGCCGTTCAGTTACGACTTCAGCCACCGACCTCAGTGGTAAGGATCGGAATGATGTCGGATCAACTTGCCGTGGCATTCGGGATTGCACGCGTGCGCGTGGTTGCGGACCCGCAGTTCGCGCACCGCGTGACGGTCTTTCTCGATCAACAGCTCAGTATCGGGAGTGTTCCTTACAAGCCAGAACACAATCCTGTGGGCCTACCGTTAGAACCACGACGAAACATTCCCATCGGTCTCGATGACAACGGTGACGAAGTAACTACATCGTTTTTCGGCCAGTCCATTCTGATAGGCGGCAATCCGGGCTCGGGAAAATCTGTGGCGATGAGGGTCTTTCTGGCGGGTCTCGCTGCATCTCGCAACGTCTGTCTCGTCGGCATCGACCCGAAGCACGCCGAGCTTTCGATGTGGCGTCCGCGCTTCAACCGACTGGTACTCGGCAACGAAGTTGAGCCAACCGTGACGTTACTCAACGAACTACTCGAAGAAATACAGCGTCGCGCAGAGTATCTGGCGGCCACCCAAGTGGCAACACTCCAGCCCAGTGGCGCAAATCCGTGGATTGTCTTGGTCATCGACGAGTGGGCCGAAATCGGTGCAACCGGTGACGCGAAGCAGCGCGCTCACATCAACGGGCTTCTTCGCCGCTATCTAAGTCTTGGCAGAGCAGTCGGCTGCACAGCAATTTTAGTGACTCAACGACCGACGAATGACTCGATCGACGTGGGAACGCGAGCGCTGACGACACATCGATTTGCGTTGAAATGCGGGGATCGACACCAGGCCGAAGCAATCCTCGGTGTCGGAGCTTTCAGCCCCGATCAACTTCTCTCCGCAGTTCCCGGTCGCGCTCTTTGGAGCGATGGAGGGCAAGCGAAAGCCGTGCAGTTCTTCAACTTGACAGACGACCAAGTTCCATCGGTGATCTACTCGCCTATGAGATCCAAAGGTTGGCTGGAAGATGAGACCCTCACGTCGCGTCTTTAGGGCGCGGTCTGCGGGGACCTCGTCGCACTGCATCTCACCACGTGACTCGGGTTCACCAAGAACGTGGCACTAAATCGTCAAGAGTTCGATTGGCTCCCGAAGCGCTGCCGCGAGGCCAGAGTTGTGGTGCCCCGCCTCGGCCAGAAGGGCGTCCAGGCTTGCGCCGAGAGAACGCCGCAGCTCAGGTTTTTCGACATCTCTAGCGCGCATCAACTCCAACGCAGAAATTTCCTCGCTGGGTAGTTGATCGACGCCTCGACCCTGATAGGAGTTGAGTCCGTGACGCAAGCATGTGAGCGCGATGACTTGGTCACGAATACCGTCAAGCATGATTACGGCTTGCCACAGTCGTCCGCGAGCGATTGCGGAGCGCGCATGGAGGCCGTAAAGCCATCCCATTCCAATCAGGTGCTCAGGCTCAGGTGGCTCGGGACCCGACGGTTCGCCCGCCGATCCGAATAAGAGTTTGAAGTTTGGACCCGTCGCGCGGAACTCCTGGTCGGGCCAGAACGAAAGGTCCACCTGGAGCGAGTTCTTCAAGAGGAAGACTCGATAGAGCGCCTGTCCTGACCAAATGTCGAGGTGATGGGCAGCGTCGTGCTCTCGATAGAGCAACTTGGTCCAGGTGTCTGCTGTATCTGGCACTCCGGCGCCCGGAGTTAGCCGAAACGCAAGGTCGATGTCCGAGTATTTGTCTTCCGTGCCGGTGGCACCGCTACCAACGATCGCGGCAGCAGCAATGCGCGAATCACTATTGGCCGCCGCTACGAGTAGTTCGAGCAACATTTCTCGTTGGACAACGGAAAACACCACTTGACTGTACTGGGGATACCTATGTCACGGGCCTGTGTAATTAACCGTGAAGCCATCGTTACTGACCGCACCAGGAATGGAGAGTGGAGCACCACTCTGCGTGATCTCAACGCCGTCCGATGGTGAAAGCGACCAAGACGCTAAATCGGTTCTGAGGTTTGAAAATGTGACGCTTCCATAGTTGGCAAATGGTGAAAGGCCGCTTCCGCTGGCATTGCCTGGATCTTCGGTAATCCACTCCGCGGTATAACCACCCGAGTACGACAAGCCGGAGGTCGTGCCCTGGTATGTGAAGTAACTCGCGCCCGTCTCTTGAACACCCCAGCCCTCTCCAGTGACCATGACTGCCGACAAACCCGTTGTCAAGTTATTTAGAAGCGTCTCCCAGGCACCACTTGTGGTTTGGTATACGTAAGCCTCCATCAAATCACCGGGGGACACTGGATAGTCATTGAATGCTCTCGAGTAGTTGGGGACGCTTGGGTATTCCTCCCACCAGCCAAAATCTTCCTGCACGCCATTCACACATTCGTCGTTGGTTCCAGTTTGCAGAAGCGTCCCCGACGTGCCTCCGGTAGACCAGCCCCAACCTCCGATCCCCACCCAAGTGAATGCGAGACTATTCGGCGTATCAGCGCAGTCGAGTCTGGGCACAATCCACTCGGCGGAAGCGTCGGTGAAAATTGCGCTGTCGCTTGGCAAGACGTACCCGGACCAGTTCGGCGACGCCGTGCCGGAGAACGGAATGGAAGTTTGAGCTTCGGTCCACTGGGCGTAGAGCGTCACTGAGGTTGTGAACGCGTAGGTCGCTCCGTTCGCATAACTTGTACCACTGCCCGTTGAGTTGGTGTTCCAATCGCTGAAGGCGTAGCCAGAGCGGGTAAATGTGTTGAGCGTTAGGGCCGACGCAACGCTCGCCGTTTCACTGGCCATTGTGCCAAGTCCCCCGTTGGCATTGAAAGTGACGATCGAAGCGGGAGAACCAGTCGTCCACTGGGCGTAGAAGGTGGCACTTCCGTTGAACTTCACGAGTTCACCGTTGGTGAAACTCGTGCCGCCACCATTTTCTTCACTGTTCCAGCCATTGAATGTGTAACCCGTAAATGTGAACGTGTTGAGTGTTAGGGGTGCACTCGTGCCATAGGGTTCGCTTTCGCTCGCCATTGCGCCAGCGCCACCATTTGCATTGAACGTGATGGTCACGGTGGTCGCACTTAGAGGTGACGTTGGCGTAATGACGTTCGACGGAGTGGAGTACACACTTCGACCAAACCTATTGACAGCCGCAACGACGAAGCGGTAACCAACTCCGTTGGATAATCCCAGGACTGAGCAGTGTGTGGCTGCACATCGTCGGATTGCAGAACTTCTCCCATACTCCTTTACGTAGTATTCGGTAACACGAGAGCCACCGTTAGAGGACGGGGCAAGGAAACGAACTGTTGCCGCATTGTCGCCAGCGGTAGCCCTGATGTCACGGGGAGAACTCGGTGGCGTGTCCCTAGTCGCTGCTGCTGCCGGCAAAGTCGAAATACCGGATAACAGGAATAGTGCTGGAAGCAACAGGATCAGCCCGTAGCGAAGCAAAGGTCCTCGCCGAAATGAGTGGGCCGATGGCTTGCATTTCACGAAGCACAACTTACGACGATTCCACAACGATGAACGACGGCCATGTTTTCAGCAGCCGCCAGAAGTTCCATTGTTGGCCTCGGTCATGGCGTTGGTGGCAATTTGATTCGCTTGATTGACGAGAGACTGAGCACTCGCAGTTATCTGAGATTCTTTTGCCGTGAACTGACTCGACTCCGATGATCCTTGCGAAAGCGCTGAGCCTTCTTGCGCCGATGAAACGGCGTATTGGGACTGATAGGTGGGCATGGCTGAAAGTGCTTGCTGATAAGCCGACCAGTCTGAGGGGAGCGAGGAGAGCGTTTGCCTCAGTGAGGTGAGGTAGTAGTTGGCCGACTGCTCATCACCTTGAAGGCTGTCAAGGTCGCCCTGCGTAGAGTCCGCATCGCCTTGAACTGAGTCGGCGTCGCCACACGCTTCGTTGTCATTAGTATCAACGTCTTGCGTAACCACTGCCGCATCGTTTTTGGTTGTTTGAACGTCACCGGCCATCGAATTCAAATCGGTGTCAAGGCTCGACACAGAACTTCTCAGGTTAGAAATATCTGAGTCAATTGTGCTTACGTCGGAAGAGGCTGTTTGAGCGGCGTTGTCTATCGCGGCTTCCTGATTGGTTGATCTCTGATTCGTATTGACAACTGATTGAATCGTCTTCACCGCGGCGTTATACGCACTGGTTGTACCTGGCGCGAAGTTGAATGATTGCACGGTTCCCGCGCTGTCAGCGATTTGAAGTTGAAGTTGATGCGCTGAGACAGAGCCGGTTACGGAAGATCCCCCGCTGAAGTTGAGTGTGAGCGACGATCCCGAAATCGTTCCGGTGAAGGAGTAGGTGCTTGAGTCGATACTCAATCCAGTTTGATCCAATGAACTCTCGGTCAGATTTCCAGAGGTGGAATGCCCGTTCACCGTCCAGGTGATTAGCGCCGCGGACGAGCCGTCTTGGATCGACGTCCATGATGCCGCAAGATTGGTGTGGTTCCCGGCGAGGGGCACGGAACCGCCAGTGCCTCGGACCTGAGAACTCCCGCACGCTGCGAGAAGGACGCCCGAAACCAGGAGGATAGGCAAAACCCATCGCAAGCGCTGGAATACCGATCTGGACTGATCTATTGGCATTGTTGTATCTCAGAACCTTTCGCAGTCAGGCGACAATGAAACTTTCATGCCTGCCCTGCTTCCTGTAAATGCTCCTCGCTACTGGCTTGATCGTAAACAACGTCGAGAAGGTGGTTGCTTCGCTGAACGCCATCGCTTACTCGCTTTGTGTAGATCGAAAGCAACACCTCTGGAGAATGGCCAAGACGCGCCGCCGCTTCGGCAATCATCACATTGGCATCAACTAAGTGACTTGCGCACATTCTGCGCAATCCGTAAGGGGGGAGTGGCGTAACTCCAACACTCTCGCACGCTCGTTTCAACGTGCGATTCCAGTTGCTCTGCGTCGGACGCGTGCCAGTACGAGTGACGAACAGCGGACCTTCTATGATTTCTTGCTGCACGATCCATCCTCGCAAGTAGGTAACCAACACTGGTGGTATGGGAACGTCGCGTAGCGAGCGCCTTGTTTTCGGTCGTGCTACGTCCTCAGCCTCCGACCCCCACGCACGGCCCACTCCGTTCCATGAGCGCCTAACTGAGATCTGACCCCAGCCGATGTCAGGCAGGATGAGGTCCTCGACCTGCAACGCCACCGCCTCTCCGGGGCGCAAGCCCGCATAACCGGAGACGGCGCTGAGTGCCTGATACATCCTCGATGATGGCTGATGCGACGGGATTGCAGCGATGATCGCGTGTAACTCTGCGACTGATGGAACATCATCGTCCAGTGAAGTTTTCGACCACGAAGACTTTCGGGACATCTCCCCATGATCTGACTTGGGCCAATCACAGACGGACATCACCCTCTTCTTTACAGCGACATTCAGACACCTCTTCACTACGTTCACGCGACGCGACTGCGTTGTACGTGCCAGGGGTTCCCCGAAGACGTTCTGGCGCAATCGTTTGTCAAGGCGCTCCAGCGCTGCTTCGTCCAAGTCTTCTAATTTCGGCGACCAACGGCTTAGCCACTGTTGGAAGTTACGAGGAAGCGGTTCCGACATTCCTGCGGATAGCCACTCCGTAAGAAGTTTGTGCCATTCGGATGAGACTGGGGGAGCCTTATCCGAAACGGATCGTTCAATGAAACAAACCAGTGCTTCAACCAGACTGCGTCGAGTGTTTGGCGCAAGGTACTCCCAGACGTCAGCGACGTAGGTTGCACACCAATCAGCGACGTTCACGCTGCTGAGCGCCGCCAACTCAAAAGGAAGATATGTAGCCCTATTCCATTTGGTCGTCTCCGTGACGCTGGCAGTACGAAGTGCGCTCCTGAAGATGTCTGCCTCGGTTTTGGTAGAGAAGCCCTTTTCTTTTTGCTTGCCGTCAAACTCCCAACGGACAAGAAAAGGGCGAGGCCGTTCGGGACGTTCTTGGATCGACGGAAAAACTCGCACCATTGGCTTGCGGCTCACGCGGACATCCTCGCCTCTCCGAAGAAGAGTGGATCGGGGTCCAGCGATCCATACCGTTGCCGGTCCCCGATCCAAACTGAAGTATGAGGCACTTGAAGCGAAGCCGTTGGTGATACAGGTATGTCCAACTTCTTTGCTCCAAATTCAGTGTCATACGTGCACTGAGACGATGATTGGCGACTGTTCACACGGTCGCTAAAATCCCGTCTCAAGTGGTCGAGTTGAATCATTTAGATCGAAAGTCCCTTACTCATACTGTCAAGAGCCCTTCAGTCCAATCTTCCAACTCGGAGCGACGAAGGCGTAAGCCTCCGTTAGGAAGTTTCCGAAATTTCGGAAACCGGTCGTCACGACGCCAGGCGTCGAGAGACGAACGAGCTATCTCTAGCTCCTCACAAACATCTGTGAGAGTAAGCCATTGTTTTTGGCTAACTGTCATCCGTTGCTCCTTACTGCATTCATGAAGTTGGTTCATGTGAACCCACTTCGTTTTTGAGGACACAAGCGGTCTAAACTGCCAGTGAAGAACAGTGAGCAACGCTGGTCCTCAACGAGGCATCTTCCCATATTTCTGGGCACCGACTGGGCAAAATTGTTGAAAGTCAGTGATTCGGAAACTTGAGATTTAGGTATGAAGTAGTAAATCCGTTGTAAAAGAAGGAACAAGTACAACGCTCCCGTAGCTCAGTATGGATCAGAGCAATGGTTTCCTAAACCGTGTGCGCAGGTTCGAATCCTGCCGGGGGCACTTCTGCCGGGGGCACTTCAACAGAGTTCATACGACTCGACTAGGGCGACATCGCCGGGCAACCCACGTCGCCTACGTCGATCGTGAAGATTCGAGACGCGGAATCGGGACGTCCGTTGCTCGGTACCAGAAATCCGTCAAGGCGCCCTTCGCTCGTGGACACGAACCACGCGCCACCCTGGTTGTTCGAAACGCGCAGGGCCGATCCGTAGAGGGTGCGCGCGATACGGATTGACTCGCCGAGTCGAAGGCCCTTCGACGTCCGAACCGAGGGCGTGCCGCCAGGCCCGACGGAAAGCCCGACGAGTCGGTCGTGGTCGAAGTAAGCGCTCAGGTTATGCCAGGTCGCCATGGCTGCCACGCCACAGTTCTTAAGATCCGGCGTCGTGGAGAGCGCGCGCGTGGGACTGCCCAGTCGCTGGACGATGGCGGCTTGCGCCCGCGACTCGTTGGCGCCGAGGAGTGCGAACGACAATCCGTCGCCGCGCAGTTCGAGCTGCGTGGTGGTCGTCGCACTACCAATCGTGCACCAGCACGCTGAGCTGAGCACGCCCGCCATCATGATCGCGATTGGAAGACGTGCTCGCATCACTCACATGTTATTGACGTTGGTCCTTGGATTCTTGTCGTGGCGGCGATTGCGTTTCGTTCGCGTTCGTCGAAAACTTGACGGCTCAAGGTTCATCGTCAAGACTCTTGACACATGACCGACCCCGTTGAAGACCTCCCAGGGACCAAGGCGATCCACGGCGACAAGGCGTCGCGGGCGGGCGCGATCGTGCCGCCCATTTTCCAGGCCACCACCTTCGGCACGGAGTCCAAGGAGGAGTTTCTGGACGTGGCGACAAGGAACTTCACCGACGAGTTCTACATTCGCTACGGGACACCGAACCACACCCAGGTCGCCGAACTCGTGGCCGATCTCGAGGGAGCGCAGCGGGGCATCGTCACCGCGAGCGGCATGGGGGCACTTTCGACGCTCGTCCTGAGCCTGGTGAGTCAGGGGGATCACGTGGCGATCCAAGGATCGACGTACCCCGGTGCGACGAACCTGGTGACGAACCTCATGGCGCGCTTCGGCGTCTCCTCGACGCTGATCGATCAGGCGGACCCCGCGTCGCTCGAAGCGGCCATGCGACCCGAGACGCGGCTGGTCCTGCTCGAGTCGCCGAGCAATCCTCTTATGGGCTTGACCGACCTACGGGCCTTCAGCGACATCGCCCACCGGGGCCACGCCCTCGCAGTGGTGGACAACACCGTCGCCACGCCCATCAATCAGCGTCCAATCGAATTCGGCGCCGACCTCGTGTGGCACAGTGCGACCAAGTCTCTTGGAGGCCACTCTGACGTGTCCGCGGGGGTCATCGTCGGCCCCGACGACATCCTCGAAGAGATCTGGCGGACCCACCTGGCAATCGGTTCGGTGCTCGGTCCGATCGACGCCTGGTTGCTGTTGAGGGGAATGCGCACCCTCGACGTTCGGATGCAACGTCACAACGAGAACGCTATGGCGCTGGCGACGATGCTCGCGTCGCACGACGAGATCGCTGAGGTTAACTATCCCGGTCTCTCCGGCCACCCCCAACATCAACTGGCCAAGGAGCAGATGGACGGCTTTGGTGGTTTGCTCTCTTTTACCCCGAGAGGCGGTGCGGAGCGATCCGACAAGTTGTTGGACAAGCTTCGCCTTACGACCCGAGCCGCCAGTCTCGGGTCAGTGCATTCCATTGCCACGCGTCCCGCCGCGATGTGGAGCGATCAGCGTCAGTATCAGAGCCAAGTGGAAAACGGCGTCGATGCGGGACTCATTCGACTATCGGTGGGAATCGAAGCCAGCGCGGATCTGTTGAAAGACTTCGATCAAGCCCTCCAGGCGACCGCGTCGACGAGAGATTGAAGTACTCCGACAGATTGGTGCGGGCCTCGGAAGGGCACGGATGCGCTATTCGATTCGATACTTCGACCTGCGTGGTCGCTCGGGCCGACTACAGATTCGGCAACTTTGGACCCGTTAAGGTTCTCTACGGGAGGAAGTCGGATGCTTGACTCGAGTTACATACGGCGAATTAAAGAGGGCTCGAAGATGTACTTGAAGCCGGATGAGGTCGTGAGCCGGGTCGTCGCGGCTCAGACGGTGAGTCAGGTGTTGCTTCTCCTGCCGATGGCGGTCATGGTCGTCGGCTTCATCTTGGCCAGGATCTACTTTCACGGGAGCAAGGACTTTGTAGTGGCCGGCCTCGTCGTGCTGTTCCTTCTGTTCTTGTTCATCGCCAACAAGGTGGAGTACCGATACGCGATCGTGAGCGACCAAGGAGTGACCCTGGTTGACGGAGGATATTTCGGTACCGACCCGGGTGCGCGCTTGATCGGTAGGTTCCCCGGCGAAGCGGCGAGCAACATTCCGACCAAGAAGTTGAAGAGATTCGATGTGCTGGGGGAGCGGCTGTACGTTCGTTACTCCATCGTGGCGGAGGGGACGGCGTCGTAGGCGCCCGGGCGTCACGACGGGCATCACGATCCCACGAAAGTCACCGCATTCGAGCTCATTTGTAGAAATATGCTTGCCCGATGAGAAACCGCGCGGTGGCGTACGTTACGTACGGCCAGCTCGGGCTCGCGTTCTTCCTGGCGGTGTGCGTGGCGTTACACCCCGGTCTCGTGCTCAAGGCGAACGAAGGCGGCATGAGCAACTACGGCATCCACCTTAAGACGACCTTCGCCTACACCCTCGCTCTCGGACTGCCCGCACTCATGAGTTACTGGGCCGCACCCCTTTTCGACCAGGATGGACTGTCGACGCGTCGATTCTCGCTATTCCTGCGCCTGTACAGCCTTGTCGCCATGTTGACCTTACTGAGCACGTACCCGTATTCACTCGACGTGGTACTGCGCGACCTTCACATCGTCTTCGGCTCGGCACTGATCATTTTTGAGACGGTGGGCGGCGTGTGGCTGTCCCGGCTGCGCCCTTACGTTGGTCGGGATCGACTTCTCGTGATCGCCCTGCTGGCTGGTTTTATCCTGGCTACCGTGACCATTGCGGGCGCGCTGCACGTGTTGTTTCTCTCCCAGGTGTTAACCAGTGGGGCCTTCGCCATCCTGCTCGTGCGTACCGCTAAGAGCCTGGCTGTTGACTCACATAGCTCGTGACGAGCGCCCACGGATCTGACGAATTCGCCCGGACGTCAAAAAACCCGCCGGCTCCGATAGACGGAACCGGCGGGTTTTTGATGAGAACTAGTGGCCTACCGTATCCGCGACGACCACGCTGCCGATGTACTCATCCATCTCGGCGTCACTGAGGCGACTGGCAATCGCCCAGTAGTAAATGCCCAGGGAGAAGATCGCTATGACGAGCAAGTCCCAGTACAGACCTAGCCGGCCATCGCCGCCAATCCAGACGGTTTGGAAGCCACGAATACCACCAATGATGGGACCCGGTCCAAAACTGCCAAAGTAGGAGATGATCCCCATTCCGACGAAATAGGAGAGTACCCACTTGGCCGCGCCCCAGTCGATCTTCGGCTGGTGCGAGTTGGCATTAAAGACCCGTGACAGCCACATCAAGAGGTAGCCAATAAGCAGCGCGATCATGAGGGTTGAGTAGGTCCCCCAACCGGCCCAGTACACGACGAAACTCGCGAACACGAAGGACAACGGCGTCAGAAACTGCGCGCCAGGCAGCACGTACGTCCGGGCCATCGAGGGATGCGACTGGCGAAACGCGCCCAGAGCGAGCGGTGCACTCGAGTACATGATGACCGAGGCGCCCGTCACGATGCCGACCAACTTGCTCCAGCTCGGGAAGGGCAACAGGAAGAGCAGCCCCACCGCCGCGGTGACGAGCACCGCGAATACCGGAATCTTGGTCTTCGGATTGACCTTCTCGAAGGCTTCGGGAATGTAGCCGTTCTTCGAGAGACCGAAGCCGATCCGTGACGCTGAGGTCAGGTAGATGAGGCCCGTACCGGCCGGCGAAATGACCGCGTCAATGCGGAAGACCCAGGCCAGCCAGGCGATGCCGGCCACCTTGGCGACCGTGTAGAACGGCGCGGCCGCGAGCGCTGGGTCGGAGTACAGCCCCGTCCATCCGTGCATCGAGGACAACGTCTGGGGACTGAGTGCCACGATGAAAGCGAACTGCGCTCCGATGTAGATGAGGGCGCCGATCAGGATCGACGAGATGACGGCTCGGGGGAGGTCACGCTGGGGATTGCGCGCTTCACCACCGAGCTGCACGGCTTGTTCAAAGCCGAGCAGGGAAAACACGATGCCGGCGTTGGCCACCGCGTCCAAGACCGCGTGCATGCCGCCCAACTTGCCCGGCACGAAAAACCCGCCGCCGGCCTTGAAGTTGCCGCCGTGGAAGTTGGCCAGGCACAGGACGATGATCGCCACCACCGGAACGATGACCTTCCAGGTCGTCATGGTGGTGTTGGTGTGGGCCAGCCAGCGAACGCCGATCAAGTTCACGATCACGAAGGCGATCATGAGGACGACCGCGACCGCAATGCCAGTTCCCGAGAGCGTATTCGTCGAGCCTTTGTACCAACTGGAGGCCCACGACGCGGTGGAGGTGTACTGGATCGTCGCGAGCACTTCGATGGGCGCCACCGAGGCTGCCTGCAGATAGGCGAACCAACCGTACGTCAGACCCGCGAAACTACCGTAGGCGTAGTGCGGAAATCGGCTCGTGCCGCCGGTCACCGGGAACATTCCACCGAGTTCGGCGTGCACCAAGGCCAAGATGATCACGATGACGGACGCAATACCCCAAGAAATCAGGGCTGCTGGTCCGGCAATCGACGTTGCGAGCAATCCGGCGAAGAGCCAGCCCGACCCGATGATCGATCCTTCGGAGGCCCACGCGAGCCCCCAGAATCCGACATCTCGCTTCAGACCGTCCGCCGAAAGTGTCGACGTTGTACCTTCCATAATTTGTCTCCCCAAAAATAGAATTCCTACTTGCGCGAAAGAATAGTACTCAGCCCCCTCGAATGTCGTGACTTTTTCACAAAGGAATCAATTCGTGATCAGGCAATGAACAAAATGATTGGCTAGTTTTTCCCAAGGGCGCTCTTGTACCGCCGGGTAACGAGAATCTGGCGAAGACTCGCGTGCGAGATAGCGAAAATGTCGGAGGAGCGGCGTGACAGAGGGTTCCGACACGTTGGCGGTGTCACGACGTCATCGCCTACAGCGATACGGCTCGCTCTTTCTCACGCTTCTTTCGCGTCATTCAGGATCAGGGGCGCCTCGGTAAGGTGAGTGTCCTATGGGGTCACCCTCACGTTTCTTGTGCCTCGACACAGTCATGATCGACATCGTGACGAAGGTCGCCGCGTGGCCCGCTCGGGGCGGCGACGCTCTGTCGTCGGAGTCCCGGGTGGTGCCCGGGGGAGGACTCAACGCGATGAGGGCCGCATCTCGCCATGACATGACCTCGCTCTACGTAGGTCGTCTCGGCAGCGGACCATTTTCCGAGTTGGCGAAGCGGGCCCTTGATCGCGAGGGCGTTGCCACTTCCATCACACCCGACGAGGACCAGGACATTGGCTTTTGCGTGGTCGTCGTTGACGCGCAGGGGGAAAGGACGTTCGTCACGGCCCCCGGGGCCGAAGTGGGCCTGTCCGCCAAGGACCTTGCCATCGTTGACGTTTCGCCCGGCGACTACGTGTTCCTCTCGGGCTACAACCTGGTCTATCCCGAGCTCGGAGAAGCGGTGGCTCCGTGGGTGAGTGCTCTCCCCGACGGGGTCGTGGTGGCCCTCGACCCCGGTCCTCGGGTCATGGATATAGATGCGCAGCTCCTTCGTGTCGTGCTGGCCCGGGTCGATTGGTTGTTGTGCAACGCCGCCGAAGCGACGGCGTTGACGGGCGAGAGCGAGGTTGAAGCGGCCGCCTCCGCACTCCTTACGTTGACCGGCAGAATCGGTGTGGTTGTGCGCGAGGGTGAGCGCGGCTGCGTGGTCGCCACCAAGGCCACGAATCCCGTTCGAGTGGACGGTTTCCGGGTCGAGGTGGTGGACACCAATGGGGCGGGCGACGCGCACAACGGGGTGTTTCTAAGTGAGATCGCCCGAGGCACGGACTTGGTGGAGGCAGCCGGAAGGGCGAACGCGGCCGCGGCGATGGTCGTCGGCTCGCTGGGGCCGGCCACGGCGCCGCACCGCGATGACGTCTCACGCTGGTACGCCGAGTTCTCCTGACTAGGTTTCGTGGAGAAGAAAAACCCCGCCGAACTTTCGGCGGGGTTTTTCTTTGTTCTGGACTATTTACTTCAGCCAGCTCGGTATCTGCTGGACAATCGGCTTGGTCACCACTTTGAGTGGCGCGTTGTTCGCGTTGGTCGAGGAGAATATTGTCTTGGTCGGCACGGCGTACAGCGGCGCGCTGGTGCCGTTGGGCAATACTCCCGCGACCGCCAAGGCGTTCAAGCCCTGGTGGTTACCCTGCGTGTAACGCAACGGCGCAATCGCCGGCGTCGACAGCGTGGTGCTCTCGAGCGTCTTGACGAAGCCGGCCCGGGTCACGTTGCGACCCTCGGCCTTCAGGGTCTCGGCGAACGCCACGGCGTAACCGGCGCCGTACATCTCGTTGCCCGAGATCACTGTGTTGGCGCCGAAACTTGGGAAGTCAGTGGGGTCAGCTTCGAGGACCTTGCGCAGCCAGGGCACCCACGGGTTGGCGTTGCTGTTCGTCGCCGGGAACTCGTCGAGTGACGTGGCGCCATCTTCCAATACCGTGTTGACCGACGTCGGGTCGGACCCAATCGATGTGATGATCCACTTGGGTGAATAACCCAGTGCGTGCGCCGTCTCCAAGATGCCGGCGGTGAAGGGCGGTACTGAGAACAGCACGACTACCTGGACCTTGTCCGTCTGGAGCTGCGACACGTCGGCCGTGATGTCACTGGTCGTCCCCGTGACGGCGTCGGCCGCGTTGTAGCTGAGGTTGTCAGCCGACGGGATCTTGATGCCGCCGTCCGTGAGACCGAGGAGACCGGTGGAGCCAACGTCGTCGTTCTGGCCGATGAAGCCCACTGACTGCCCGGCATAGTTCGTCTTGATGTAGCGGGCCATGATCTTGCCCTCGACCACGTAACTGGGCTCGAACCCGAAGAGGTCCGGATACTTGTTGGGCTGGTCCCAGGCAACGGAGCCTGAGGCGACGAAGAGCTGAGGTACCCCGTTCGACCTGAGGTAGTTCATCACGCTTTCTTCAGCGGCGGTACCCAAGGACCCGACCGTCGCGAAGACGTGGTCCTGAGCCACCAATTCCTGGTTCACGCTGAGCGTCGTGGTGCTCGCTCCCGCGGTGCAGCCCAGGCCGTACGCGGCCAGGTCGTAGCAGTCGTCCTTGCGGATGTAGATGATTTTCCGACCGTTAACGCCGCCCTTGCTGTCGATGTACTTGAAGACGGCGTTAGCCGAAGCGGACACCGAGCCGTACGCGGCGGCGAGGCCCGAGATCGGCACCGACGCACCAATGGTGATGCTGGTGGCGGTGACGCCCGGTGTGGATGGTGCGGCCCCGGCATTACTGATCAGTACGCCCGTTGAGGCCATACCGAGTGCGAGCGCTGAAGCTGACACCATGGTGACGGTACGTCGAAGACGACCTTTGAACATTTGTAACCCCCTGTTTGACTACCGAGCAGTAACTTACTGCACCACTTCAGCGGTTGCCAGTCGCTTACTGGGTTTCTTGAGCCGTTTGATCGGGCCCCAGAGGCCAGCAATGCCTCGCGGCGCGAACATCATGGTCAGGATCAAGAGCGCCCCGAAAATGATGCCCTGCATGTTCGCGCCGAGGTTCGACGCCGGGTTCACGCCCGTCAGGGCATTGATGTGATCGACGAGATTCCCGCTGAAGGAGTAGATGATGCCGCCGATCACCGCGCCGCTCAGCGTGCCGATGCCGCCCAGCACCATCAACGTCAGGAGCGTGATTGAAAGGGTCAACGGGAACGTCGATGGGGTGACCGTGGCGTTGATGATCGTGTAGAGCGCACCGCCGAGCCCGGCGAAGGCTGCGGCGATCACGAAGGCCAGGGTTCGTGTGAGTGGGAGGTTGATGCCCATGAGCTCCGCTGCGACGTCGTTGTCGCGCACCAGCCTCATCGCGCGTCCCGTGCGGCTATGGAAGAGGTTGGCCATCACGAGGAACATCACGCCCGCGACGACCACGGAGAGATCGGCCGTCCACTGGGCGTTCGCGTTGATCGTGGCGTTCGGGCCGCTGAAGAAGTTGAGAAACCACTTAGGCGTGGTGAGCTCGTTGAAGAACAGCCCTCCTTCACCTCCGGTCACCGACGTGAAGTTCTGGGCCAGCGGGCTGATCGCGGCTGAGAAGGCCAGGGTCATGCCGGCCAGGTAAGGACCGCGAAGGCGCGTCGAGGGAATCGCGATCACCAGGCCGCTCAAGGCCCCGATCAGCATGGCGAAGATGAAGGTGACCACGAGCGGGGTGGTGTTGTGGTGGTGAGCCCAGATGCCGGCCGTATAGGCGCCCACGGCCATGAAGCCGGAGTTGCCCAGCGAGATCTGCCCGCTCCAGCCGATGAGCCAGCTCAATCCCAATATGACGATCGTGATGGCGGCGCCGCCGGCCAGCTGGGAGTCCGCGACCGCCGGCAGGAAGAAGGTGACGACGAGGGTGAAAGCGGTGAGCAGCACCACGCCGATGGCCCGAGCGGACGTGGTCTCTTGGGTGCGCAGGAGGTGAAGGGCTTTCACTAGACCCGCCGCTCCACGTTCTTGGTGAAGATCCCCTGGGGGCGGATCATGAGGGCCACGACCAGGATGATGATGCCGCCGAGCGGAGCCAGCGTGGCCGACCAGTAGGAGAGGATGAACTGCTCGGACAGTCCGATGAGCAGCCCGCCGGTTATGGCGCCGATGGGGGATTCGAGGCCCCCGACGGCGGCCGCAATGAAGCCGGCGACAAAAATGCCGTCCATGTTCGTAGGAAAGAGTCCGAAGGTGCCCGACGCGATGATGACCGCCGCCACGGCGCCGACCCCGGCCGACAGCATCCAGCCAATCGTCAACATCCGGCTCACGCGCACGCCGAGCAATCGCGCTACTTCAGGCGCCAGTGCCGAGGCGCGAAGTTGCAGACCGAGTTTGGTGAATCGAAAGAGCGCGGCAATGGACAGCATGATCACGATGGCCAGCACGATCTGGAAGATCACGAAGGGCGAGAGCAGGATGACCTGGCCGCCGGCGTGGAAGTAGATCTGCGAGAAGGGTGGGGTGATGTTGCGCGTGGTGCTCGTCCAAATGGCCGCGGCCAACGCCTCGATGACGCCCAAGAAGCCGACCATCACGACGATGGGGTTGATCTCCGGTTTGCCGTAGAGCGGGCGGATCAGGACGCGCTCGGCCAGCCCGCCAAAGACCATGCCGACGAGCACCGAGATGATGACGCACCACCAGTAGCCCACGCCTCGATCGATTTCGGTCATGCCGATGTAGGTGGCGAACATCGCCATCGCGCCCTGGGCGAAGTTGAGCACGTGAGTGGACTGCCAGATGATGACCAGGCTCAGCGCCAGCAGCGAGTAGAGCACCCCTTGGGCGAGTCCCGCGAAGACGTTGTGCATGAAGGGCGACGCGAGGAAATTGGCCATCACTGCACCAGGCCCAGGTAGTAGCGACGCAGGTCGTCGTCATTGGCCACCACGGCGGCGTGGTCGCTGGCCACGACGGTGCCTAGGTGCAGCACGACGGCGTTGTGCGCGATGCGCAGCGCGCTCTTGGCGTTCTGTTCGACCAGGATGACGGTCAGGTTCTTCGACTCACACAGCGAGAGGATCGACTTCATGAGTTCTGACGTGACTTGGGGGGCCAGGCCCAGGGAGGGTTCGTCCAACAGCAGCACCTGCGGCTGGGCGATCAGCGCGCGGGCCATGGCCAGCATCTGTCGCTCGCCGCCCGAGAGGGTGGCGCAGTATTTCTTGCGTCGGTCGCCCAAGACCGGGAACTGCCGGTACTGCGTCTCAAGCCCTTCGGCGATATTCACCTTGCTCGCGAGCGCGCCGAGGCGCAGATTCTCTTCGACGGTCAACTCGCCGATCACCCCGCGGCCCTCCGGTACGTGACCGACTCCCAGGCGGGCGATGTTCTCGGTCGCCATCTTGACCAGGGAACGTTCGCCGAGGTGAATGGTGCCGCTTTGGACCGTGACCAGTCCGCTGATGGCGCGCAGCAGCGTCGTCTTGCCGGCCCCATTGGCCCCGAGGACCGCCGTTATCTGGCCCGGGGAGGCCTGGAGGCTGACGTCTCGCAGGGCCTTGACCGCGCCGTAGTTGACGCAGAGGTTCTCGATCCGGATCATCAGTCGACTCCGAGGTAGGCGGCGAGCACGTCGGGGTCGTGGCTGATGTCGCTCGGCGCGCCGGTGGCGATGACCTGGCCGAAGTTGAGCACGATGAGCTGATGCACGAGCGGCATGACGAAGTCCATGTTGTGCTCGACCAGCAGCACGCTCATCGACGCGCGCAGCTCGGTGATGAGGCGGGCGAACTCCTCGAGCTCGTTCTCGTCGAGTCCCGAGGCGGGCTCGTCGAGCATGAGCAACGTGGGGTGCGACATCAGGGCGCGAGCCAGCGATACCTTTTTCGCGATCCCGTAGGGGATGCCGCCCGGAAGGGCGCCGGCGTACTTGGCGACCCCCAGGCGTTCGAGCTCACCCAGGGCTTCCTCACGCAGGGATCGTTCGATGCGCAGCCCCTTCGGCAGGCCCAGGAGGGAAGTGAAGAGGCCGTCGCCGAAGCGGCTTTGCGCTCCAGCCATCACGTTTTCGAGCACGCTCAGGTGCGGGAAGAGTCCGACGCCCTGCAAGGTCCTCGCCACGCCGGCCTTCGCCAACTGCGACGGCTTGAGACCTCCGTGCCCCGATTTGGGAAAGGTCACCGAACCCGAGGACGGTTTCTGGAAGCCGCAGGCCACGTTGAAGGCCGTCGTCTTGCCGGCCCCGTTGGGGCCGATCAGACCGACGATCTCGTTCTCGTAGACGCGGAAGGAGACCTCGTTGAGCGCCAGTAGGCCACCGAATCGAACGGTCACGTCCGTGAGTTCCAAGGTGATGGCGCGTGAACTCATGTCGGACATAATGGGCCCAAACTACTCTGCAATATCGTCCGTTATCGGCCCAACGCTTGTGAGGCGGATGGGGCCTCAGAAATAGTTTTGGCCGAGGGCGTCGCTCCACGGGGCGACGTGCAGTTCGCCGCGGGGACTGCTCCAGCTGAAGACGGGCTTGATGTCGAGCACCGGGGTGCCGTCGATCCCGTCCAACCCGCGCACGGTGAAGGATCGCGCGTCAATCGTGTCGATTTTGACCGTGGTCAAGAGCAGGCGGTTGGGGCGATCCTTGTTGCGCTGCGCGAAGACCCCCACGTCCGGCCACTCCTCGTTGCCCCGGGGGTGGCGATGCCACGGGCCCGGTGGCACGTCCTCGGCCCAGTCGGCGAAGAAAATCAGTTCCACGTGCGAGAAGTCGGAGAGGCCGCGCAACGATTCGTCGGGCACGTCCTGGGCCAACTCGACGGTGCTGACGACGTCGTCCCAGTTGTCGTCGAAGGCCTCGCTTCTCTCGTTGCGGATGAAGGCAATGGCGCGCACGTTGTAGTCCATGGCTTCACTGTACTGACGGCCACGCGGCCGAAGTATCGTTACGCTGCGCGAGGCGGAGAGGGCAATGGCGGAACTGACGTTTACCTACGGGACGATGGCCGCGGGCAAGTCCACGCTGGCCCTGCAGCTTTGCTGGCAGCTGCGCGAGAGCCGCAGCGACGTCGCGCTGTGGACCTTCGGCGACCGCAGCGCCGAGGGGATGGTGACAAGCCGCATCGGCATCGAGGCCGAGGCCGAGGCGGTGGATCCCCACGGCGACCTCGCCGAGCCGATTCGTCGTCTTTTCGAGTCCGGGGTCAAGATCCTGGTGATCGATGAGGTGCAGTTCGCCGGCGTCGAACAGATCGATGCGTTGGCGCGGCTGGTGGACGACCACGGCATCGACGTGCACGCCTTCGGACTCTCGGCCGACTTCCTGTTGAACATCTTTCCCGGTTCCGCACGGCTCTTCTCCATCGCCGACTGGGCCCACGAGCTACCGCTCACCTCATCGTGCTGGTGTGGACGTAAGGGCCGGTGCAACGCCCGGGTCGTGAACGGGGCCGTGGCCCGCGAGGGCGACCAACTCTTCTTCGGCAACGTGCACGAAGGGGAGGTCTACTACCAGGTTCTCTGCCGCACCCACTACCGGTTGGGCCAGTTGAGCGCCTAGAAGAAGGCTGCGCAGAGCTCGTAGAGCTCGCGCGGCACCTGACGCTGGCCGGTGGCGACCACCGACAACGGCTCGAGCGTCACGTCGTTGCCGCGCACCAGCGGGATCATGCCGAACTTGCCCGCCACGACGGCGTCGTAGGCGCTGGCGCCCACGCGAGTGGCCCAGATGCGGTCGTAGGCGGTGGGGCTGCCGCCGCGCTGCAGGTGACCCAGGACCGTGGTGCGCACTTCGAAGCCGCCGTACTCGTCGATCTTGGACGCGACGAAGTGGCCGACGCCGCGGGTGGCCAGTCGCACGCCGCCGATGCCGTCACTGGACATCTCGCTCGTCTCGACGCCGCCGACCGTGCCCAGGTTGATCCCTTCGGCGACCACCACGATCGAGAAGGCGCTGCGGGAGCTGCGCCGCTTCACGAGGTGGGCGATGATCTGGTCCATGGTCATGGGGAACTCGGGGATGACGATGAGGTCCGCGCCGCCGGCCAGGCCACCCATGGCGGCCACCCAGCCCGTCGCGCGGCCCATCGTCTCGACGACCATCACTCGGTGGTGTGAGGCTGCGGTCGTGTAGAGGCGGTCCAGGGATTCGGCCACGATGCTCACGGCGGTGTCGAAGCCGATGCAGTAGTCCGTGCCGACCAGGTCGTTGTCGAGGGTCTTGGGCACGCCCACCACCGGCGCCCCTCGCTCGGCCAGCCAGTTGGAGATCCGCTGGGTGCCATCGCCCCCGATGGCGACGAGGGCGTCGAGGTGTTCGTCGATGGCCTTTAATACATTGAGACGCCCGCCCGCGGGGCTGTCCAGGTCGTAGCGCGCGGTGCCTAGCAGGGTGCCGCCCTGGCCCACGATGCCCTCGAGACTCTCCGGTGCCAGGTCCCGGCCGGTGAAGCCCTTAGCCAGTCCGGCCCACCCGTTTTCGATCCCGATGAGTTCGTGGCCGTCGCGAAAGGCCATGGAACCGATGCTGCGGATGGCCGCATTGAGCCCTGGAGCGTCGCCACCGGCGGTCAAGACTCCTATGCGCATGAAACCTGCCTCGTACGTGGTAGTTGCTCATCTTTACTTTAGGTCAAATCAAAGCGGATCTTGGTCACGGGCCGTATCGCGCACCGATGCGACCCCGCGGTCCACAATGGGAACGTGACCGGCGAGACCTCACCCTCCCTCGAGTCGGCCGTCGACGTGGCGACGGCGTGCGTGAATCGATTCGCCGTCTTTGACGAATGCCCCCTCTGCGGGTCGTCGCTCAGTCCCGAGCACGCCCATTTCCGCTGCGCCACGTGCGGCTGGCGCGACAGCTGCTGCGATTAGTTCCTTTTGTCTAGGAAATCTCTAGAGTTTCGCAACATTTAACTTTCGCTGTTCGTCCTCTTCACCTTCCGTTCACTTGCGATTCCTAGGTTCTGTCTGGCCGTGGGTTCGAACGTGACATCCGTCTTGTGGAACTCCATCAGGTCGCACATGCATCACTTTCTTTAGGAGGAAAGCGAAAAATGAAGATGAACCTTCGAGGAAAGTTGGGTGTAGCGCTAGCTACGCTGGGACTTCTCTCAACCTTTGCGGTCAGCCCGGCGGGAGCGTCGGCGACGCTTACCGGTGACCTGACCTTTGCGTCGACGGACGGGGCGGCGAGCCTCAACCCGGCCATGGGCGGATCCAGTTTCGACGAGCCGTTCTTCAACTCGGCGATCCCGGTGTTCATGTCCGAGGCCGCCAAGGTCTCGGGATCGAACGCGCCCAGCGCCATCTCGCTGTATTCGCCCACCGGTTCGACCGCGGGTAAGAAAGGCGTCGTCGCCGGCACCTACGCCGTCGGTGCGTCGGACGTACCCATGGGCACGTCCGTCAACGGCACCAACCTCGACTCGTCGATCCTGACGAACACGAGCCCGGCCACCACACTGACGAACTACGTGCAGGTCCCCGTAGTACTCGGTGGTGAAGGCATGATGTACAACCTGCCATCCTTGAACGCGAGGTTTAAGGCCGATCCGGTTATTTTGAATTCGACGATCCTGGCGGACATCTACGACGGTGCCATCACGAAGTGGAACGACCCGGCGATCTGTCACCTCAATCCGAAGATCGTGAAGCTGACCAAGAACAAGAAGGGTCGGATCATCCGTCGCACCTGCGAACTGCCTAACATACCCGTCGTTCCGGTGTACCGGGCCGATGGTTCGGGCACGACGTTCATCTTCATGAACTACCTGAACGCGACCCAGGGCGCCAACTTCAAGACCTCCGCTGGCGCTGAGGTCTACCCGAACACGACATTCAACCAGGGAGAAGTCCCCAGCGATGGATTGGGCGGCCAGAAGAACGCCGGTGTCGCGGCAGACGTCGAGCAGACGGTCGGAGCCATTGGCTACGTCGAGTACTCGTACATCCTCCTGCAGCACACGCTGCCCGCGGCGCTCATCGTGAACGCCGCCGGCAAGGACGTGCCGGTCAACCCGACGACCGTCGCGGCGGACGCCAACTCCTTCTCGGCGACACCGCCGACTGAGTCCAGCGGTGGCGTGGTGTCCAACTTCTCGGTCGTCAACGGCACCGGCGCGGGTGACTACCCGATCTCCGGCTACAGCTGGGCGATCGTGCGTGAGGACTGGAACGGACTCGGCACCGTGGGTGGCGTTACGGCGTCCCTCAACTCGGAGAAGCTGGTGGCCAAGTTCCTCGACTGGTGCTCGCAGCCTGGCGCACAGGGTGGACAGACGGTCGCGCAGCAGCAGGGTTACGTGCCGCTGCCCGCCTACGTCTCGGCTCTGGCCGAACACCAGATCTCGCTCATGACCTACAACGGCGTGTCGCTCGGTCTGAGTTAGGCAGCTTCAGGTACTAACGAAACAACAAAGGATTTATGAACACCCTGGAAACAGAAGAACCAGAAGCATCAGAAGCGAAGTCAGAGGTGGCCGAGAGGATACGACTCTCGGCCACCTCTGACCGACCGTATAGATGGCTGCTGCGCGGCACGGCGCTCTTCTTCGGCGCCGTCATCGTGGTGTTCGTGTGGAGCGTGCTGCACACCGCGTGGCCCGCGATACGACAGTTTGGATTCCACCTCGTCACCGGAAAGACCTGGGTCCCGGGTACCGGGCCCTACGGCGCACTACCGCTGCTGATCGACACGGTGCTCACCACGTTGATCGCCTTGCTCATCGCGGTGCCGGTCGGCTTGTCGTCGGCGCTGGCCCTCCTCTACCTCGTGCCGCGAAAGCTTCGCGGCTTCGGCGCCGCGCTGGTCGAGTTACTGGCTGCGGTCCCTTCGGTGGTCTACGGACTCTGGGGGATTTGGTACCTGATCCCGTGGATGACCAAGACCCTGCAGCCCTTCCTCGCCAGCATCACGGGCAGCCACTGGCCCTTCGGCGGCCCTCAGGAGGGGTTCAGCGTCTTGTTGGCGGGCATCGTGTTGTCGATCATGATCCTGCCGACGATCGTCGCCATCTCTCGCGACGTCATCTCCGTGGTGCCCGCCGACCTCGTCGAAGGCGGCCTCTCGCTCGGCGCGACGCGCAGCCAGGTCTTCACCCGGGTGGTGCTACCGAGCGCCCGCACCGGGATCCTCGGGGCCATTGCCCTGGGCGCCGGACGTGCACTGGGGGAGACCATCGCCGTGGCGATGGTCATAGGCTCCAACGCGCAGATTCCCCACTCCCTCTTCTCCACTGGCGCCACCTTGGCCTCGACCATCGCCACCGAATTCGGCGAGGCGACCGGTTCGACGGGCAGCGCCCTGGCGGCTCTCGCCTTGATGCTCATGATCATCACGGCAGCCGTGAACGCCGGCGCTCGGATGCTCACCAAGAAGGCGAAGGCCGGCCTGTGACCGACACCCTCATCTCCCTTCCGCCGGACCCCATCCTCGAGCGCCGCGAGTTGGTGCAACAGCGTGCGGCCAAGACGCTGGGTCGGCGCACGTTCCTGTCGCGGGTATTCCTCACCATGTTGGTGGCCGCGTTGATCCTGGCCATCGTCCCGCTGGGGTCGCTGATTTTTGCGCTGATCCAGCGGGGGATCTCCTCGATCAGTTGGGGTTTCCTGCACACCCTGCCGACCCAGCCAAGCCTCATCGCCCAGAACGCCATCGGCGGCATCGGCAACGCGATCGAAGGTACCGTCATCATCGACGCGCTCGCCGGTCTGGTGGCCATTCCCATCGCCGTCCTGCTCGGCCTCTACCTTTCGGAGTCCGCGTCACGGGCGGCCAATTTCTTGCGCGCGATCATCGAGATCATGACGGGTCTGCCGTCCATCCTGTTGGGCGTATTCGCGTACGAATACGTGGTCGTGCCCATGAAGACCTTCTCGGGGCTCGCGGGCATCGTGGCCCTCGGCGTGCTCATGGTGCCCCTCATCGCCAAAGCCAGCGAGCTGGCCTTCCGCGGCGTGCCCTCGACGCTTCGCGAGGCGGGACTGGCGCTGGGCGCGCGAAGCTCGCGCGTGTCGCGAGGCGTCATCATCCCGGCCGCGCTGCCGGGGGTGATCACCGGAGTGCTGCTCTCCCTGGCGCGCGCCATGGGCGAGACCGCGCCACTGCTCTTGGTGATCGGCGCATCCGGCGACTGGACGTGGAGTCCCCTGAAGCAAATGTCGGCCCTTCCGCTACTCGCCTACAATTACTCGGGATCTCAGTACCCGAGTCAGCGAGCGGCCGCGTGGGGTGTTGCCTTGACCCTCGTCGTCATGGTCATGTTTTTGAGTTTGGGCAGCCGACTGGTGGCCGCTCGCATGAGAAGAGAGAGACGTTAAATGGATTCGGTCGACATGAAATCAGAGGGCCTGGCCGTTCAGTCGGCGCAGGCCGTGGATACCATGCCCCACAAGGTGGCCATGAGCTTGAAGGACGTGGCGGTCTCTTTCAGCGGACGCACGGCGGTGCGGGGCGCGACCTTCGACGTCACCACCAACAAGATCACGTCGCTCATCGGGCCGTCCGGTTCGGGCAAGACCACGTTGTTGCGGGCGCTCAATCGGCTGCACGACCTGACCAAGGGCGCCCAGGTCTCGGGAGAGATCAAGCTCGGCGACATCGACATCTACCACGGCAAGCTGCCGACCACGCTGCTGCGCAGTCGCATCGGCATGGTCTTCCAGCGCCCCAATCCCTTCCCCACGATGTCGATCTACGACAACGTCGTCTCGGGTTTGCGCTTCAACGGGATCCGCAAGAAGTCGCTGCTTGACGAGGCGGCCGAGTCGGCGCTCATCGCGGCCGCGCTGTGGGAGAGCGTGTCGTCGAGGATGAAGGCCCACGCGGTGACCTTGTCCGGCGGCGAGCAACAGCGTCTCTGCATCGCGCGCGCCCTGGCCGTGGAGCCGGAGATCCTCCTGATGGACGAGCCGACCTCCTCGTTGGACCCGATTGCCACCCAGGCGATCGAGTCGCTGATGGGGGAGCTCAAGAACCGCGTGACCATCATCATCGTGACCCACAACATGCAACAGGCGTTGCGGGTCTCGGACGACTGCGCCTTCTTGCTGATGGGTAGCGATCGCGCCGGGGAGCTCATTGAGTTCGGTCCCACGCAGAAGATCTTCAACGACCCCGATGACGAGCGCACGCTCAACTACATCGAGGGCCGGTTCGGCTGATCCGACCGGTCATAACTCGCGCCCGCGCGTGGCAAACTGTCCTTTGAGTTTGCGAACCTGGGGGTGGGATGGGCACGGAGTTATGGCAGGAGTCGGCCTCGAGGCTGGCTGACCTCATACGAACTGGCTCGGTGACCTCACGCGAGGTCGTAGAGTCGCACTTAGAGCGCATCGAACTCGTCAACCCCCAGGTCAACGCCATCGTGGAGGTACGTCCCGACGAGGTCCGGGCCGCCGCCGACGCCGCCGACGCCGCCGTGGCCTCCGGAGCGCCGCTCGGTCCGCTGCACGGCGTGCCCTTCACCGCCAAGATCAACATCGACGTCGCGGGCTACGCCTCGAACGAGGGCGCGGTGGCCTTGAAGGACCTGATGGCCTACGAGGACGCCCCGACGGTGGAGCGAATGCGCGCGGCCGGTGGCGTGATGCTCGCGCGCACCAACATGCCTGATCTCGGACTACGCATGAATACCGAGTCGTCGCTCTACGGCTCGACCCACAACCCCTGGCGCCTCGAGCGCACGGTGGGCGGGTCCTCGGGCGGTGAGGCGGCCGCCATCTCGTCGGGCATGAGTCCCCTCGGTCTCGGCAACGACATCGGCGGATCCCTGCGCAGCCCGGCCTACGCCTGCGGCATCGCGTCGATCAAGCCGTCGAAGGGCCGGGTGCCCGACCGCAATCCCAGCGCCACCATCGACGCCCCCATCAATTCACAAATCATGCTGGCCGAAGGGGTGCTGGCTCGACACGTCAGCGATGTGCGCCTGGGCCTCGAGATTGTGATGGGGGCGCATCGACGTGATCCCCAGTCGATCGACGCGCCGTTGCGGGGTCGTGAGGTCGCTCGCCGCGTCGCCTTGGTTCCCGAGCCCTCGGGCGGGGCCAACGATCCCGACGTGGCCGAGGGAGTTCGCGTGGCCGGTCGGGCCCTGGAAGCCGCCGGATACGAGGTGGAGGAGGTCGAACCCCCGATGCTCTTCGAGGCGTACCTGGCGTGGGCCGAACTGCAGCTGATGAGTATGACGGTGACCAAGCCGCTGCTCGACGCTGTGCTCGGCGACGACGCCCGGCGCTTCCTCGAGCTAACCGACGTCGAGTGGCCGCCGTTCACCGCCGAATCGCTGTTCGTGATGCACCAGAGCCGTTGGCGCGTGGCCAGCGCGTGGCGCGCGTTCCTGAGCGACTATCCGCTCATCGTCGGACCGACGTGGACCCAACCGCCTTTCACGCTGGGCTACGACATCGTTGACGCGGAGTCGGCCCTCAAGGTGGTGGAGATGGTCCGCTTCACGCTGCCCGCCAACCTCCTGGGGCTGCCCGCCGCCTGCGTGCCGACCGGCGTGGCTAACGGACTTCCGACCGGCGCGCAGATCATCGGCGACCTCCTGCGCGAAGACCTTTGCCTCGACGCGGCGCAGGTGATCGAAGAGGCTGTCGGAGTGCTGACGCCCATCGATCCGCGGGATTGAGATGTCGCTGCTGATCCGCCCCATCGAGCCAGACGACGTGGACGCAGCGGTCCGGGTGATACTCGGTGGTTCGAATGCTCCGGAGCACGAGGACTCTCGAGAAAAGGCGTCGTATTGGGCTGCCGTCGAGGAGACCCGCGAGCGACGAGGCGACGTGCTGGTGGCCGAACTCGACGGCGAGGTTGTGGGCGTCTGCCAGGTGCTCATCTTCCAGCACTTTCAGCACACCGGCGGCTGGTGTTGTGAGGTTGAGAGCGTGCACGTGCGCAACGACATGCGAAGCCAAGGGATCGGCGCCGCACTCATGGGTGCGGCCGAGGCGTTGGCCGTCAAGCGGGGCTGTTACCGGGTGCAGTTGACCAGCAACACGAAGCGAGAGGACGCGCACCGTTTCTATCGACGACTCGGCTATTCGCAGTCCCACCAAGGTTTCAAGAAGCTCCTCGACGCGGGGTAGTGGGTGAACGGTCGGGGCCGCTGAGGGCGTTGCTGCTTGCTGGTGACTCGGCGCTAGACCAGCGAGGGTGGGGCGGTTTGCGCCTGCTGCTCCAGGTGCGCGAACTGGGTGGAATTGAACTTCTGAATCTTGGCCTTCGCGGGCGCGTCTATGCGCTCGGTTTCGTCGAACTTCGTGACGTCCATGATGAACGTCAACGCGACGTGCACGGAGGCTAGGGACTCTCGCTCTTCGAATTGGAGCTGGCGAACGACGTCCTGGCTGTCGATGGCCAACATGAAGGTCACGCCGTTGTTCGTCTCCACGACCCCCGTCGAGCTCTTGGAACCTCCAAGTTGCGCTTCGGCAGCCTTGTCTGGCGTCAGCTTGTAGCGCCTGACCGCCACGCCACTCAACGTCGACGGCCCTTCGGAGGTAATCTTCACCTCTCCTTTCCGGAGCCACTTGAGCAGGATTGGCGACGTCGCGGAGACATTCGTCAATGAAGAGTTGCTGGCGAAGACGCTGCTTGGAACCTGCACCCACGTCTTGCCGGATTTCAAGAAGGGGGTGAGGGCGCCGAACTGAAGATAGACCTTCTTGCTCAAGAGGATCTCGGTCAAATTGATCTTCAACGTTGCGACCTTCAAGCTGATGTTCATCTCGGCCGAGTGGTCGGGTTTGTCGAAGACGCCGGTGCCCCAGGCGGTGATCGGGTTGTTCACCACCTGGAAGGTGCTGCCTTGCGTGATCAGTTCGGTGATGTGCAAGTTGAAGTTCATCGTCGACTGCTTCGACAGTGCTAACTCCGCGCCGATGACCTCCTTGAGAGGCGTCGCGGGGGCGCCGGGCGAGGAACCGCGCAGGGTGACGAGCAATACTGCGGCGATGACCACGGCGAGTGCGGTCGAGAAGGCGACCATCTTGGTGGAGGGCTTGGAGCGACGGCGCTGGATGGGAGGCTCCGCGGACTCGGCCGGTTCACGTTCTTCGAGCGTCTCGCCGACGAGATCGTCCTCTCCAGCTTCATCCACACCTCATGATGTCACAAGTACCTGATCGCGGCCTGAAAATCTTGACGAACGCTGCGTTACGTCGACGAACCGTGGGGTACGGGCTTTCTGCTCCCCGGTGGCCTCAACGTTCGAGCGTGGATTGGAGCCACGGCACCTTTTCCACCGCGGCTGCCAACGCTTGCGCCTCCGACACGTACTCCCGATGAGAGAACGCGCCGACGGGGGTCCACACTCCCATGTCCTCGGGGTCCCGGCGGAACTCCTCGAACCCGAAGGTGCCGTCGGGCCGCAGGAAGAGATCGACGCAGCGGTCCGCTTCGAACGTCTGATAGCTGGTCCGCACTGACCACGATCTATCGAGTCGCGACGACATGCTCGAAAGACTACCGAGCTTCGCGCATTCGCTTCGTGTGTACGCTCGATGCGGGAGGCAAGAAATGGACAGCATGGACCAGATTCGCGAAGAATTGCGTCAACCGGCGATCGAACTTCGAGGACTCATTCCCGAGGTGATGAAGGGCTTCGGCGAGATGTCGAGTGCGGCGATGGCGCCAGGTGAACTGAGCGGCGCCGTCAAGGAGCTGCTCGCGGTCGTGATCGCCGTGACGCGCGAATGCGATGGGTGCATCGTGGCGCACACCCGAGGCGCCGTGCGCCAGGGCGTGACACGCCAGCAAATGGGCGAGGCCCTGGGCGTGGCCATCGCTCTCAATGGCGGGCCGGGCACCGTCTGGGGACCACGCGCGCTGCGATGCTTCGATGAGGCGGTGGCCGCCCGCGCGACGTCGTAAGACAGGCGGGGAGCGGTGGACCCGACCGCCGGCTCCCTGGTTGAACGGGGGCCTGGGGACCGGTCGAGAAGGGCACGTCGTCGATATTTCACGGCAGACTGTGTAGGTGCCAGAACTCAGTGACCAGGAACGCCAGACCAGGCTCAAGGCGCTCAACGCTTTGATGGACCTCATGCGACCGTCCGTGCAGGCGGACGGCGGTGACCTGGTGCTCGTGCGCGCCGACGTCGAAACCGGCGTGATCGAGGTACAGCTCCAGGGCGCCTGTTCGAGTTGCGCCATCTCCTCGGCCACGCTCGAAGGCGGCGTGACCAGGATTCTGATGGACCGGCTGGACTGGGTGACCCAGGTTCTGGGCGGGGTGGACGAGACGATGGATCCCGAGGATTCGATGTCGCTCGGTTCAGGCGGCTACGTGCCGCGCTATCGCCAGCTGTAGAGAGACTGAGGAGACCCGCGGTCTCCACGTCAAGTGAGGTGACGGCGACCGCAGGGGAGTCGAAATAGTCAAGAAATTGTCGTTCTTACGGGGACCGCCTGCTATTGTTTAGTTAGGTGAACTAATGGAAAAGACCGATACCAGCGAGACCGCGGCCCGACTTCGACGGGCGATCACGCGTCTCAATCGGCGCCTGCGCCACTCCTCGCTCGGTGGCATCTCGCCGGCCCAGGCGTCCATGCTCGAGTCAATTGATAAACGGACGAATCCGTCCCTCGGCGACCTGGCGGTGGCCGAGCAGATGAAGCCGCCGTCGGTGACGCGGGTCGTTCAGAACATGCAGGAGGCCGGGCTCATCATCTGCGTCGTGGACCCCGACGATCGCCGATGCACCCGAGTCCAGCTGAGCGCCGCGGGTCGCAAGGAGTTGGCGGCTATTCGTCGTCGCAAGACCGAGTTCCTCGAACAAAAACTGTTGGCGCTCTCCGAAGGCGACCGGCGCAAGGCCCGGGAGTTGGCTGACTTCCTCGAACGCCTGCTGGAAGTGTCGTGAGCGCGGCGCGTCAATTCTCTTCGAAGACCTTCGCCGCTCTGAGCGTGCGCAACTTTCGTCTGTTCTTCATCGGCCAGCTGATCTCGGTGTCGGGTACCTGGATGCAGTCGGTGGCCCAGGGGTGGCTCGTCCTGCAGTTGACCGGATCATCGGTCGACCTGGGATTCGCCATTGCCTTGCAATACGTGCCGATCCTGCTCTTCGGTACCTACGGCGGACTGGTGGCGGACCGCCACGAGAAGCGTCGGATCCTCTACTTCACCCAAGGATCAGCGGGGCTGCTCGCCCTCACCCTGGGACTGCTCATGACGACCAAGCACGTCAACGTCGACACGGTCTTCGTGCTCGCCTCGCTGCTGGGCGTTGTGAACCTCTTCGACGTGCCGGCCCGCCAGGCCTTCGTCCAGGAGATGGTGGGTCGGGACTTGATCGCCAATGCGGTAAGTCTCAACAGCGCGCTCATGAACTCGGGACGCGTCATCGGCCCGAGCGTGGCGGCGGGCCTGATCGCCGCCGTCGGCACGGCGGCCTGCTTCTACGCCAACGCCGTCTCGTACGTGGCGGTGATCCTGGCCCTGGCACTCATGCGTCGTAGCGAGTTGCTCCCCATGCAGACCGTCAAACGATTGCCCGGTCAACTGAGGCTCGGGCTCAAGTACGTCTTCGAGACCCCCCAACTTCGCAATGTCATCATCGCCGTCGCGGTGGTGGGCACCTTCGCCTTCAACTTCACCGTGACCCTGCCGTTGCTGGCCCGTGTGACCTTCCACCAGCATTCGGCGACGCAGTACGGGATCCTGATGGGCGCCATGGGGATCGGCGCCGTGGTGGGCGGCCTCGCGGTGGCGCATCGCTCGCGGCCAACGCCCAAGCTCCTGGCGACCCTCGCGGTGGGCTTCGGCCTGTCCATGTCGATGGTCGCCTTCGCGCCCACGCTGCTCTGGGCGCAGATCGCGCTGGTGCCGACCGGGGCCTTTTCGATCGCCTTCGTCTCGTCGGCCAATTCCACGCTGCAGCTCAACTCGGGCCAACAGATGCGGGGCCGCGTGATGAGTCTCTACTCCACGGCGTTTCTGGGGACGACACCCTTCGGCGCTCCCCTGGTGGGCTTGCTGATCGCGGCGACCAACCCGCGCATCGGATTGTTCCTCGGCGGGTTCCTCACCCTGCTCACGGGACTGTGGTTGGTGCTGGTGCTTCGTCAGACCAACCGTGCGGTGGTGTTGCAGAGCGCTTAGGCGATCTGCGCCTTGGGCTCCTTGGGCAGGCCTAGGGCCCGCTCACCGATGATGTTGCGCTGGATCTCCGCCGTGCCGCCCCAGATCGTCTCGGACCGCGAGAAGAAGAATGACGCCTGCAGGTCCGACACCGGATAGTCGGCCCGGCCCCGGCGAGAGACCGCCATCGGTGTCTCGGACTCGCCCGAGCCGGTGAGGATCTGCGCGTCCATGCCCATTACGTCGAGCGCCAACTCCATGGTCGAACGATGGGTCTCGGACCAGAACATCTTGTTGCAGGCACCCAGGAGCGCGGCGTCGTGCGTGCCGTTGAGGCCGTCGGTGAGCGAGCGGTAGCCGTTGATCTGCATGATCTTGACCTTTTCCCAGGCCTTGACCAGTTGATCGCGCGTGCGTTCGTCCTTGGTCTTGTCGTGGCGCCTCGCCTCGTCGACGACGAGCTCCCACTCCTTTAGGAATCGGCGATAGCCCGTGGTGGATGACGAGCCCCGCTCGAAGCCCAGCGTGGTCATGGCGACCTTCCAGCCGTTGTTGACGCCGCCGATGGCGTTGTCCTTCGGGCAGCGGGCGTTGGTGAAGAAGACCTCGTTGAACTCCGCCGTCCCGTCCACCTGGGTGATCGGTCGCACGTCCACGCCCTCCTGGTGCATGGGCACCAGGAGGTAGCTGATGCCGGCGTGCTGGGGGGCGTCGGGATCGGTGCGGGCGAGCAAGAAGACGTAGTCGGCGTGCTGGGCCTGCGTGGTCCACACCTTCTGGCCGTTGATGACCCACTCGTCACCGTCGAGCACGGCGCTGGTCTTGAGACTGGCCAGGTCCGAACCGGAGTTGGGCTCCGAGAACCCCTGACACCACCCGGTGGTGCCGTTGAGGATCCCCGGAATGAACTGCTTCTTTTGCGCGTCGGTGCCCCACTGCAGGATGGTGGGACCGACCAAGGTGTCGCCGAAGAAGTCGGCGCGCATGGGCGCGTTGGCCTTGGCGAACTCCTCATTCAGCACGACCTGTTGGAGAAGCGACAGCCCCTTGCCGCCGTACTCCTGGGGCCAGCCGGCGCAGATCCATCCGCCGTGGAACAGTTTCTCGGTCCAGGTCTTGTTGAAGTCCGCGCGATCGTCGTCGCTCATGGTGAAGTGAGGTTCGAACCAGCCCGACGGCAGGTTCTCGACGAGCCATTCGCGGATTACGAGGCGGAACGATTCGGCTTCTTCGGGGTAGGTCAGATCCATGTTCGAAGCGTAGTCACGGCGCGCCGAGGTTTCGCAGGCATTTGTGCCGGTCCGGCGGGTTGGGGGAGAATGGAGGACTTCGTCGATTCCGAAAGTTGATCCTTGCCCCAAACATTTCGCCAAACAATCGAGAAGACGAAGGCGTCCTGGGCCCATTCCAAGTCGATCGTCATCCCGCCTCACGTGACGCCGCGTCCGGCCGAGCCCGGCAAGTACCGCGTGGCCTTCCTCGTCTACCGCGGCAATCCCCAGTGCGGCGGACAGGGCGTCTATACGCGCCACCTGACCCGTGAACTCGTGGCGCTGGGCCACAGCGTCGAGGTCTTCTCGGGGCCACCGTGGCCGCAACTCGACGAGGGCGTGGGCTTCACCCCCGTGCCGGCCCTCGACCTCTACCGCGACCCCGACCCCTTCCGCATGCCGGCGCCCTCGGAGATCAAGTCCCTGGCCGACCTGAGCGAGTTCGCCGTCATGCTGAGCGGAGGCTTCGGTGAGCCGCTGGCCTATTCGATGCGGATCAAGAAGATCCTGCAGTCGCGCCGAGGCGACTTCGACATCATCCACGACGACCAGTGCATGGGCCCGGGCATCCTGGACCTGTACCGCCAGGGCTGGCCGATCCTCGAGACCCTCCATCACCCCATCACGGTGGACCGCTCGATCGCCCTGGACCACGCCGACACCTTCGTGAAGCGCTACTCGACCCGGCGGTGGTTCGGGTTCCTGCGCATGCAGGTGCGCGTGGTCAAGCAGCTCCCGGCGGTGCTCACGGTCTCGCACAATTCCAAGGTGGACATCAACGCGCAGATGCAGGTGCCGCTCGATCGTCTGACCGTCGTGCCGGTGGGCGTCGACCACACGGTGTTCCGGCCCTACGACGACGTGGTGAAGAAGAAGGGCCGCTTGATGGTCACGACCAGCAGCGACGTGCCCATGAAGGGCCTGGTGCCCCTGCTCGAGGCGGTGGCCAAGCTGCGCACCGAGCGCGACATCGACCTCATCGTCATCGGCCGGCCCCGGGAGAAGGGCCGGGTGGCGCTGGCCATGGAGCGACTGGGTCTCAACGACATCGTCACCACCATCTCGGGCGTGAGCGACGAGGCGTTGGCCCGCCTCTACGGCGAGGCCGAGATCGCGGTCGTGCCGAGCCTGTACGAGGGATTCTCGCTGCCGGCCATCGAGGCCATGAGCTGCGGGGTGCCGGTGATCGCCACCACCGGCGGGGCCCTGCCCGAGGTGGTGGGCGTGAGCGGCGAGACGGGACTGCTCGTCGAGCCCAACAGCCCCGACGCGCTGGTCGCGGCGATCGCGCGCCTGCTGGACGACGCGACGTTGCGCGAGCGGCTGGGCCGCGCCGGGCGACAGCGCGTCATCGAACGATTCACCTGGCAGGTGACGGCCAAGGGGACCGCGGCCTGTTACGACGCGATCCTGGGCGGGCATCCGCTGCCGGATTCCATGTCCTTTGAATGATGGACCTTTGACCGATGCTGACCGCTGACTACGACAAGCTCGGACTGCACGACGGCGAGACGATGCTCGACCTCGGGTGCGGGTTCGGCCGACACGCCTTCGAGGCGGCGCGCCGCGGGGCGGTGGTGGTGGCCCTCGACGCGGGGCACGACGAGGTGGAGGGCGTGTTCGCGATGTTCGCCGCCATGGTCGCGGCCGGTGAGCTGTCGAGCGAGACCTCGCACACGGCGACCGTCCAGGGCGACGCTCTGCACCTGCCCTTCGCCGACGCCACCTTCGACCGCGTCATCTGCTCGGAGGTGCTCGAACACATCCCCGACGACGTGGGCGCCATGGAGGAGCTCGTGCGCGTGCTGCGTCCCGGCGGCACGATGGCCGTGACCGTGCCGCGCTTCGGGCCGGAGCTCATCAACTGGGCCCTCTCGGATGAGTATCACAACGTGCCCGGCGGGCACATCCGCATCTATCGCCGCTCGGTACTGGAGTCACGACTTAGGTCGGCCGGGCTCACGGTGAAGGGGCATCACTACGCGCACGGCCTGCACAGCCCCTACTGGTGGATCAAATGCCTGGTGGGCACGACCAACGAGACCAACGCCGTGGTCAAGGCCTACCACCGCCTGCTGGTGTGGGAGATCATGAAGAAGCCGCTTGTCCTACGTCTCGCCGACAAGGTCTTCTCGCCGCTCATGGGCAAGTCCATCGTGGTGTACCTCACGAAGCCGGGCCCGCGGTGAGCACGGGCACGAACCAGATGTCGGGCGTGCCGGGCGTCTTGAGCGAGAAGGAACTCAACCTCACCAGCGCCCACCTGGCCGGCCTGCAGGCGTCGAGCGGTCAGGTCCCGTGGTTCCCCGGCGGCCACTGCGACCCCTGGAACCACGTCGAAGCCGCGATGGCCCTGACGGTCAGCGGCCACGTCGACGAGGCCCGCCACGCCTACCGCTGGCTCGCCTCGACGCAATTGGGCGACGGCAGCTGGTTCAACTACTACCTCGGCGAACGGGCCAAGGACACGCGCCTCGACACCAACGTCTGCGCCTACGTGGCGGCCGGGGTCTACCACTTCCTGCTCGCCACCGGCGACGTCGACTTCGCCGCGTCCCTGTGGCCCCACGTCGAGGCGGCCATCGACTTCGTGCTGCGCTGGCAGAACGACGACGGCACCATTCGCTGGTCGCTCGACGCGCTCGGCCGACGCGAGTCCTACGCTCTGCTCACCGGTTCCTCGTCCATCTTCCATTCGCTGCGCTGCGCGGTGGCTCTGGCGGAGCGACTGGACCACCATCGGCCCGACTGGGAATTGGCCGCCGGGCGCCTGGGCCACGCCGTCTCGCACCACCCCGGCGCGTTCGCCCCCAAGAACGAGTTCGCCATGGACTGGTACTACCCGATCTTCTCGGGCGCGCTGTGCGGCGCCGCGGGGGAGAAGCGCCTCGACGACGGCTGGGAACGCCACGTAATGGACGGCTACGGCGTGCGCTGCGTCTCAACCAGCGACTGGGTGACGGCGGCCGAGACGGCCGAGTGCGTGCTGGCCCTGGACGCGTT
The DNA here is from genome assembly GCA_963827115.1 of uncultured Acidimicrobiaceae bacterium. Lineage (GTDB taxonomy): Bacteria > Actinomycetota > Acidimicrobiia > Acidimicrobiales > RAAP-2 > RAAP-2. Next base: position 423,913 of record CAWGZS010000001.1, read on the forward strand.
GGGCCTCACCAGCCGGGCGATTCGAGCTGTTCGCCTGCACGCAGCGTCACCGCCGCGACGACGGTTCCTACTGGACGGGACTGGCCTACCCCGACCGGGTGACCTTCCCCCACCTTGAGACGACGTCGTACACGGCCGCCGCCATCATCCTCGCGGCCGACGCCTTGACGTCTTCGTCCGGGGCCTCGGGGCTCTTCCGCCACGGCGAACTGGCGATGCCGGTCGACCTGGCCGAAGCCAACTGCCCCTTGACCCGGCGCTAGAGACGACGCAGCGCGCGCAGGGAGCCCTCGCTCGCCACGTCGACGAAGTTCCCGCTCGCGAGCGCGGCCCGGTAGATCTCGTAGGGCGGCCGGCCGCCCTCGGCGGGGTCCTCGAACACGTCGTGGATCAGCAGCAGCCCGCCCGTCACGACCTTGGGGGTCCAGGCCTCGAAGTCGGCCCACGCGGCGTCGTGGCCGTGGCCGCCGTCGATGAACAAGAGGTCGAGCGGCTGGGTGAAGTGCGCCGCGACGGTCGTGGACGGCCCGACCAGCCCCAGCACGGTCGACTCCAATCGGGCCCGGGCGATCGTGCGCTGCCAGGCGGGCAGGGTGTTCAACCGCCCGTCCGCGTCGTCGACCAGGTCGGGGTCGAAGTGCTCCCAGCCTTGCTGGTTCTCCTCGCTGCCGTGGTGGTGGTCGAGCGAGTACAGCACGCCACGCGTGGCCTCGGCGGCCGCGCCGAGATAGACCGCCGACTTGCCGCACCACGCGCCGACCTCGAGCCAGGTGCCGGCGGGGACCTGGCCCCCGCGGGCTAGGGCCAGGTCGTAGAGGGCGAGGCCTTCGCGTCGCGGCATGAACCCCTTGACGGTGTCGGCGAAGGCCAGCAGCTCGTCCGGTCGGCTCATCCGGTGGCCAGCTTGACCAGGGTGTAGATACCCAGGCCGGCGAAGATGAGTCCGCCGGCGAAACGGATCCGGCCCAGCGGCACGCGGCGCACCAGGACCTGGCCGCCGAAGGCACCAACGGCGGTCACCGCCACCATGGCGATCGACGCCGCGAGGAAGACCTCGATGGGCTGGTGGGTGCGGGCGCTGAGGTTGGCGGCCTGAATCTGGGTGAGGTCGCCCATCTCGCCGATGAAGATCACCGTGAAGGCCGTCGAGACCTCGCGCCACCGCGAGCCGGTGCGCAGTCGCTCACCCTCCTCTTCGCCCTTTTCCTCTTCCTCCTTCTCGGGGACGAAGAGCAGATAGGCCGCCCCGCCCAGGAAGAACAGCGCCACGATGAGGTTCTTGACGTTGACCGGAAAGAGGGTGAGCAAGCGGCCGGCCTGGGTCGCGATGAACATCTGGGTCACCAGGGCCAGGGCCCCGCCGAGCAGCACCGACGTGGGCCGCGACCGGGCGGCCATGATGATCGTCGCCACGAAGGTCTTGTCGGGCAATTCGATGACGAACATCAGGGCGATGATGCCGAGGAATACCCCGATGCTCACGTCGACGACCTAGATCTGGGAACGGACCGCTTCGGCGAAGGCCAGTCCGACGCGCATGCGTTCCACTTGCTGCTCGATCATGCGCTGTTCGCCGCCGAGGGAGTGTTCGGTGTGGAATTTCTCCACGGTGTCGGCGAAGACGTCGTCGGTGATGAAGGTGGGCAGACCCGCGGCCAGGCGGGAGAGGGTGCTCGGCGGGAACTTCTCGACCGCTTCGTCCCAGCGCGTGGTGAGGTACTCCCACACCGCGCGGCCGCTGACCCGATTGGTGGTGAGTAGACCCAGCACGATGGCGCCGTCCTGATTGCGGAACGTGCCGAAGCACTTGGCCGCGGCGTCGAGGGCGATGGCCTCGTCGGGAAAGTCGCTCAGGGACCAGAGGTAGCGCTGCTCCTCCTGGGGCGTGACGGCGTGTTCGCGCCGTTCGAGGAAGGTCTCGTAGTCGCCCGGTCGGTGCTGATCGGCCACCACCCGAAGGATCGTGCGGGCCAGGTCACCGTCCATCGTGTTGGCCTCGAAGAGCGTGGCGGCGTGCGCTCGTATTGACTCGTCGCGTCCGATCGTGCCGAGCACGCCGATCACCAACGAACGCAGCTGGGGGGTCAGTTCGCTCTCGCCCTCGCGGGCGCGCCAGCCGAGGCGCGCGAACTGGGGCCCGAAGAGATCACTCACCACCCGCGCGAAAGCCGCCCGGCGGTCCTCGTCAAGGACGCGGTTGACGAAACTGACGGCGGTGGCGACGCTGGTCCAGGTGGAGGGCTCGTCCTGCTGGCCGAGACCTTGGGCGAGGGAGAGGAACTCGGCCCAGGTGACGTGACCGGCGAGCAGCGCCGCCCAGCTGTCGGCCATCAGGGTGGCGCGTTCCAGTTCGTCGAGTTCATCGAGGCGCCCGGCTAGGGCGGCCATTTCGTGCGTGCCGTAGCGCGAGCGAAAGACGCCCCAGCCTCCGGCGTTGAGCACGACGGGCGAGGCGTCGACGACCTTGAGGGGCGTGTCGCCCAGGAGGTGGCGGCTCGGCGGCCCGCCGTCGAGCGAGCGGGTGAACACCGGGGTGAGCCACGACGTGCCGATGGTGCTCGTCCCGCGCGCGATGCCGTAGGCGAAGGGCTGCTGGCTGATCAGGCCGCCCTCGAGCGAGACGAGCGGGTGGCCGCCCTGGCGGATCCAGGTGTTCATCAGGTCGCGCACGGGCTGGCCGGAGACCTCCTCGAGCGCGTCCCACAGGTCGGTGGTGACGGTGTTGGCGTAGCTGTGGCGCTTTAAGTAGACGCGGATGCCGTCGCGGTAGACCTCGGCGCCGAGGTAGAGCTCGAGCATGCGCAGCACCGAGCCGCCCTTCTCGTACGTGAGCACGTCGAACATGCCGCGGGTCTCCTCGGGGGACACCACTTCGTACTCGATAGCCCTCGTCGAGTGCAGGCCGTCGACCTGCAGCGCGGTGTCGCGAAAGACCCCCACGCCGGTCCACGTCTTCCACTCCGGGCGGAACGCGTCGTTGCAGAGCGCGGCGCAGAAGGTGGCGAAGGCCTCGTTGAGCCAGATCCCTTCCCACCATTCCATGGTCACCAGGTCGCCGAACCACATGTGCGCCAGTTCGTGCGAGACGACCTCGCCCACGCGCTGCTGCTCCGCGATCGAGGCGTTGGGCCCGCCGACCAGCAGGGCGGTCTCTCGATAGGTCACCAGCCCGAGGTTCTCCATGGCCCCGAAAGCGAAGTCGGGGATGGCGATCATGTCCAGCTTGTCGCCGGGATAGGGGATATCGAAGTACGAGGAGAAGAACCGCAGCGAGAACTCGCCGCACTCGAGGGCCAGCGCCGCCAGGTGGGCCTTGCCCGGGGGGAAGATGACGCGCAGCGGCGTGCCGTCGACGTCGATGGTCGTCGATTCCTCAAACTCACCGACCACGAAAGCCACCAGATACGTCGACATCTTCATGGTGGGAGCGAAGCTGACCGCGGCCAGCCCGCCGCCTAAGTCGGTGCGACGTGTCTCGGGCGAGTTGGAGTACGCCTTGAGGTGCGCGGGCACGGTGAGGTTGACCTGGAAGGTCGCCTTGAACGACGGCTCGTCGAAGCAGGGGAAGGCCCGGCGCGCGTCGGAGTGCTCGAACTGCGTGGTGGCGATGGTGTGCGTGACGTCGTGCTCGTCGGTGAACGTCGAGCGGTAGAACCCCACCAGCAGGTCGTTGAGCACCCCGGTGTACTCGATGGTGACGGTGGCGGGGCCTTGGGGAAGCGCCTCGTCGAAGGCAAAGGTGGCGGTTTCGTAGGTGTGGTCGAGTACCGCGGGGCCCGAACGCCACGTCGCGCCGTCCGCGACGAGCACGGCGGCGCCCAGGGTCACGTCGAGCGCGTTCAACACCAGCGCGGTCACGTTGGCGTTGACGTCCACGTCGATCTCGACGCGCCCGGCGAACGTGGCCGCCTCGAGGTCCGGGGTCAGGAAGATGCGGTACGCACTGGGAACCACGTCTCGGGCGAGACGGTAGGGGTTAGGTGAAGTGCTCATTGTTACGAGCCTACGCTCAAAAGTTCTACGCTCTCTAGGTGACAAGTCCGCCGACACCCGTTTCACTTCGCGTGAAACCCGGTCCCAGTCGACTCGCCGTGACCGGCATCGGCAACGCGATGCTCGACATCATTTCCCAGGATTCGAACGAGGTGTACGCCACGTTGGGGCTCGTCAAGTCGACCATGACGCTGATCGAAGTGGACCAGCTCGACCGCTTCTACAACGCGATGGGCCCGACGATCCAGATGTCCGGCGGATCCGTGGCCAACTCCATCGCGGGGGTCGCGGCGCTCGGGGGCACGTGCGGCTACATAGGCAAGGTGGCCGCCGACGAGTTCGGCGAACGCTTCACGCACGACCTTCGCTCGATGGGCGTGGAGCTCGACCTGGCGATCGCCGGGGACGGCGAGGGCGTCACGGGTCGCTGCCACGTCTTCATCACCGACGACGCGCAGCGGACCATGGCCACCTACCTGGGGGCCTCCAACCAACTGCGCGTCTCGGACATCCGGGAGGGATTGATCGCGCGTTCCGAGATCACCTACGTCGAGGGCTACCTCTTCGACCTGCCGCCGGCCAAGGACGCCATCCGCAAGGTGGTGAACTTCGCGCACGATCACGACTCCATGGTGGCCCTCTCGCTCTCGGACATGTTCTGTGTCGACCGCCACCGCCGCGACTTCCTCGAGCTCGTCACGCACGACGTCGACGTGCTGTTGGCCAACCAGGACGAGATCCTGTCGCTCTTCCAGGTGCCCAACCTGGAGCGGGCCTTCGACGCCCTCGAGGAATTGGGCGTGCTGGCCGTCGTGACCCGTGGCCCGGTGGGCGCGGACGTCGCGACGGTGTCCGGGGTCGTCACCGTGCCCGCGCACGAGGTGGACCACGTGGTCGACCAGAACGGCGCCGGCGACATGTTCGCGTCGGGGTTCCTCTACGGTCTGGCGTTGGGGGCCGATCCCGTGGAGGCGGCCGAACTGGGTTCGCTCTGCGCGGGCGAGATCATCGCGCACCTGGGAGCGAGGCCCGAGAACGACCTCGAGGAACTGGCGATCGCGGCCGGGCTGCTCTAGGTGAGCGGACGTCGAACTAGATGCCTTGCGCGTCCAGTTCGGCGTCGAGCTGTCGGGTGCGGATCGTCTCCCAGCGCACCCACGAGACGGCGATGGGGATGCACGCGAGCAGCATCAGCGCGTCGCCGCCGATCCACATGATGGCGCCGCCCAGATGGATGTCGCTCAAGATCGTGGCGTTGGTCGACCCGACCGGACCCGACATCGCGTACATCGGATAAGGCACCCGCGTGCTCATGTCCAGGGCCAGACCGGTGAACGTGTCGACAGGCACCGCGGCCATCACGTAGACCAGGCGTAGCCCGGGGTGCAGCGTGAAGCCGCGCTCCAAGCCGAAGGCCGCGCGAAAGAAGAGGTAGCCGACCACCAGGAAGCCGATCTGTTCGACGTGGTGGACCCATTCGTGTTCCATCATGAGGTTGAACAGTCCGGTCAGGTGGGTGACCGGGATGAAGACGAAGTAGAGCGCGAAGCCGAAGAGCGGGTGGGTGACGGCCTTCATGACGCCGCCGTCGAGGAAGCGACGCACCGCCGCCGATCCCGCGTCGTAGGCCAGGTCGAGGGGACGCGAGAGCGCGAAGAGCGGCGCGGCCACCATGATCAACATGAGGTGTTGGACCATGTGGTCGCTGAAGTACTCCATGTCGAAGTGACCGATGATCGACTGGGTGGCTACGAAGGTGACGAAGAGTCCCAGGAGGAACATCAACGCGGTGCGCCGTGGCCAATGCGGTGCCCGGCGGGCGGCCCAGCCGTAGAGCAGGCCCGCGCCGACCAATAGAACCATTGGCAAAATCCCCACGTGCCACAAATTCAGGTGGCGCCATGAGAACGGCGCCATGTTCATCGACGGCATGACGCCATCTTAGAAGGGCCGAATATCGCTCCGTCCCTGCTCGGTAGAGTGGCTCCGTGAAGTCGAAGTATTTTTCCCGCCGAGCGATTGGCCTGCATCTTTCCATGCTCGTCTGGGTCGCCCTCTGCGGCCTGGCGGCCTGGTGGCAGGTGGGGCGAGCGATCGAAGGCAACGGTCTGAGCTACATGTACGCGATCGAATGGCCCGCCTTCGCCGTGCTCGGCGTGCTCGGCTGGTACGCGATGCTCAACATGGAGAAGGCGACCGCGCACGAGGAGCAGGCGCGACGTGAGTACGAGGAGACCATGCGCGCGCAAGCCCGCGCGGCCCGCGACGCCAGCGCCGTAGTCGAGGACCCGGCCTTGGAGGCGTACAACGACCATCTGGCCGAACTGGCCACCGTGCCGAAGAAGAAGATCTGGGGACACTGATGGAGAAGGCCTTCGGGCGTTATCGCATCATGTCCTTCGTCACCGGCACGACGCTGCTGATCCTGTGCTGCACGCTGATCCTGCACACCGTGGACCTCAAGCTCTGGAAGTCGATGTACTGGTTCGTCGCGGTCGTGGGCATCGGCCACGGCGTGGTGCTCTATCCGATCTACCTGGTGATGTCGTTCCAGGTGGCGCTCAAGGCCCGGCTCCACGTGGGCTACGTGGCCCTCATGATGGGCGCCGGCTTCGTGCCCGGACTCGCCTTTTACATGGAGAACCGCATGGAGAAGAAGCTGTTTCCTGGCGGCTACCTGGCGTCACGACACCTGGCCAGCCCTTGAACCCCTGGCGCACGCGTCGGGTCGTGGCCTTCGCCCACCAGGGTGGTTCCTACGAGGGGCCGTCCTCCACGCTGTTCGCCATTCAGGCGGCGTTGGACGCGGGAGCGAGCGCGATCGAGCTGGACGTGCACGCCACCAAGGATCGCCGCATCGTGGTCTGCCACGACGGGACCGTCGACCGCACGACCAACCACCACGGCACCATCGCCGAGTTGACGCTCGCGCAACTGGGCGAGATGGACAACGCCTACTGGTGGATCGCCGGCGAGACCGTGACCCACGGTCGAGGGGATGAGGAGTACGTCCTTCGGGGCCGCGCGCCGGCCGATCGGCGTTTGGCCATCAGCACGCTCGAAGGGGTGGCCACGGCGTTCCCGGGGGTGCTGCTCAACCTCGACATCAAGGGGACCGCGCCGAGCGTCGAGCCCTACGAGGAACTCCTCGCGAACGAGCTGGCGCGCCTCGAACGCGCCTCGTCGGTGATCGTCGCGTCCTTCCACGATGACGCCATCCAGAGGTTCCGCGCCGCGGCACCCGACGTCGCCACGTCGGCGGCCACCAACGAGATGGCCACCTTCTATTTCTCGATGCTCGAGGGCTCGCCCGTCGTGCCGCCCGTCGTTGCGTTCCAAGTACCCGCCAAGGTCAACGACATCGACGTCGTCACCGAGCGCTTCGTCGAGGCCGCGCACCAAGCCGACGTCGCCGTGCACGTGTGGACCATCAACGAGGTCGAGGAGATGGCCCGGTTACTGGACCTGGATGTCGACGGCCTGGTGAGCGACCGACCGACGCCACTGGCCGCGCTGCTCAAGGAAAGAGACTGCGTCTGGGACGGTGTGGTGCGGCCTTAGCCGCGGCCGCAGTTCGGCTTCTTGCCGTGGTTGGCCTTCTTCTTGGCGCGTAACTTGCGCTTCACGGTCCGCTTTGACATAGGTGACAATGTTACTAGGTGGTGGCTCGCCGAGCCAAACGAGGGAGTGGTCGTGCCAGAGTCCAGTAACACCGCGACCACGGGTCAGTTGGTCCTCGTCGCGACACCGCTCGGCAATCTCGGTGATATCTCGCGCCGGGCGCTCGAACTGCTCGAGCACGCCGACGTGATCTACTGCGAGGACACGCGCCACTCGAGCACGTTGTTCAGCGCCCATCACATCGCCGTCAATCGACGACTTCGCTCGCTGCACGAGCACAACGAGGCGGCGCTGTGCGAGCAGATCGTCGAGCGCGTCAGCGCCGGCCAACTGGTGGTGCTCATCAGCGACGCGGGCACGCCGGGCATCAGCGACCCGGGCAGTCGGGTGGTGGCCGCGGTGGCCCAGGCCGGCCTCACCGTGACGACGGCGCCCGGTCCCACCGCGGTGATCGCGGCGCTCACCATCAGCGGTCTCTCCACGGAGCGCTTCGTCATGGAGGGTTTCCTGCCGCGCAAGGCGGGCGAGCGCGAGCTCGTGTACCTCCAATGGCAAAGAGAACCGCGCACCATCGTCTTCTACGAGTCTCCCCAACGCGTGGCCGCGACCTTGGCCGAGCTGGCGGCGCACTTCGCGACCCGCCGCATCGCGGTAGCCCGGGAGTTGACAAAGCTGCACGAGGAAGTGGTGCGAGGCGAGGTGGCGCAGGTGGCGGAGGTCTTCGCTGCCCGTGAGGTCTTGGGCGAGATCGTCGTGGTGATGGAGGGCTCGGATCATCAGTACGTGGTCGACGACGAGGTCATTCGCGCTGCGCTGGCCGAGCAGTTCGAACTGGGCGCCAGCGTGCGTGACGCCGTGGCCCACGTCGAGGAAGCACTCGGCGTCGCGCATCGCGTCGCGTACGTGCTGGCCATCGGGCTGCGCGGCGACCACGGCGACAGTCAGTAATCTCTACCGATGGGTCGCTTCTACATCACCACCCCTATTTATTACGCCAACGACGCCCCCCACGTCGGCAGCGCCTACACCACGGTCAACGCCGACGCCCTGGCCCGCTGGCACCGCCTCATCGGGGACGAGACGAAGTTCCTCACCGGCACGGACGAGCACGGCCAGAAGGTCGCCGATTCCGCCCGTCAGCACGGATTCTCGCCGGAACGGTGGACCGACACCACCTCGACGCGTTTCCGCGAGGCCTGGGACACGCTCAACATCAGCTACGACGACTTCATCCGCACGACCGAACCGCGCCACCACGAGAGCGTGCAGAAGTTCCTCGGCGCCATCTACGACAACGGCTTCATCTACAAGGACGTCTACGTGGGCCTCTACTGCGTGAGCTGCGAGGACTACTACACCTTCGAGGCCAGCGACGAGGGCAAGTGTCCGATCCACGGCTCGGTGCTCACCCAGATGGAGGAGGAGAACTGGTTCTTCCGCCTGAGCGCCTTCGAGGACCAGCTGCTCGAGTACTACGCGCGTCACCCCGAGTTCGTCACGCCCGAGACCAAGCGCAACGAGGCCTACTCCTTCGTGAAGGGTGGGTTGAAGGACATCTCGATCACCCGGTCCTCGATCACCTGGGGCGTGCCGGTGCCCTGGGACGAGCGCCACGTGTTCTACGTCTGGTACGACGCGTTGATCAACTACCTGACCGCGATCGGCTACGGCCGCGACGACGACGAGGTGGCCCGGTGGTGGCCCCACTCCCACCACCTCATCGGCAAGGAGATCATCCGGTTCCACTGCGTGTGGTGGCCGGCGATGTGCATGGCCGCGGGCCTGGAGCCGCCGAGCCACGTCCAGGTGCACGGCTGGCTCCTGATCGGCGGAAAAAAACTGGGTAAGACGATGGCGGCCCAGGGCGGGGTCAAATTGACCGACATCTCGCCCGACGTCTTGACCGACGAGTACGGCGTCGACCCCGTTCGTTACTACCTGCTGCGAGAGACCGCGCTGGGCAACGACGGGGAGTTCTCCCTCGAGGGCATCGTCCAGCGCTACAACACCGACCTGGCCAACAACCTGGGCAACCTGGTGGCGCGCGTCGGCGCGGTGATCGAATCGAAGTGCTCGGGCCTGGGCCCCTCGGCGCAGGAGCAGTCGCCGCTGCGCGCCGAGGCGCTCGTGGCCGTCGCCGAGACGGCGGCGGCCTGGAATCATTTCGCCCCCCAGAGCGCGCTCGAAGCCACCTGGGGCCTCATTGGTGCGACCAACGCGTACTTAGAGCTGCACGCACCCTGGAAGATGGACCCGGGACCGCAGGTGGACGCCGTGATGGGCGACGCGCTGGAGGCGATTCGACTGGTGGCCATCATGGCGTCGCCGGCCATGCCCGCGGTGTGCGAGGAGATATGGCGTCGCATCGGCCTGAGCGGCACCCCGACGGACGAGGTCTTCGAAACGAGCGCGGTCTGGTCGCACGACCTCGGTCCGCGTCGGGTGGAAAGGGGCGCCCCGCTCTTTCCGCGCATCAAGAGCGACGCGTGAACGTCTGGACCGACGCGCACTGTCATCTCCAGGACCAGTTCCTCCGAGATGACGAGGTGGCCCACAGCGCCCTGGCGACCCTTGAGCGGGCCAGCGAAGCCGGCGTCACCCGGGTCGTCGTCATCGGCACCGACGCGGCCACCTCGGCGGACGCCCTGGCCCTCACCGAAATGGAGTCCCCGGTCGAGATATTTGCCACCGTGGGGCTGCATCCCCACGAGGCGACCCAGGAAATCGAGCCCATTCTGGCCCTGGCGCGGGCCGGGCACCCCCGTCTAGTGGGCATCGGGGAGTGCGGTCTCGACTATTTCTACGAGCACTCTCCACGTTCGGCCCAGCGACGGGCCTTCAGCGACCAGATCGCTCTGGCCCAGGAGTTGGAACTGGCGCTGGTGGTGCACACCCGCGACGCGTTCGACGACCTCGTCGACATCTTCACCTCCGAAGGCGTACCCGCCCGCACGGTGATCCACTGCTTCACAGGGGGACCGCAGGACGCCGAGCGATGCCTGGCCCTGGGGTGCGACATATCGATCTCGGGCATCGTGACGTTCAAGAACGCGGCGTCACTTCGTGAAGCGGCCCGACTGGTGCCGCTCGATCGCCTTCACGTGGAGACCGACAGCCCGTTCCTCGCTCCGGTTCCCCATCGCGGGCGGCCTAACGAACCGGCGTGGGTGGCGGTGGTCGGCGAGTTCCTGGCCGACTTGCGCGACGAGGACCTCGCGGTGCTGTCGGGGGCGACGTCGGCCAATTCGGCCAGACTTTTCAACCTGCCGAGCGCCTAAATGGCGCGTGATTAGGTCTTTTGCATCACGCCTGATTTTTCTTGGCGCTCCAAGCCCGCCTTGCTAGCGTTGACCTCGGAGAGATTGAAATAACCCATTGTCCTGGCGGAGGGTGGAAATCTGAGGGCATCGATCCAACGGGCGCTTCTCGGTCCGTTGTCGCTTTTGGCCGTGACCTGCCTGCTGGCGTCATTGGTCGTCACTACGCCCGACGCGGGGGCGGCTTCTGCGCACGCCCCGGTGCGAATGCCCAACGTCGTGGGCCGCACCCGCGCGCAGCTCTACTCGATCATGCGCCGCGACGCCCTCTACTTCAACACCAAGGGACCCGACAGCTCGAATGGTAAGTGGCGCACCGTGGCCGCCCAGTCACCGGCTCCCGGCAAGCTCGTTCCCTGGCACGCCACGGTCACCATCACCACCTCGATGCGCTCCTATCGAGGTGCCCGGGCCGTGCCGCGGTTGATCGGCCTCACCAAGGCCGAGGTCTACGCCTCGATGCGCAAAGCCGACCTTTATTTCGTCACCCGAGGGCCCGGAAGTGCAGGCGGCACTTGGGTTATCGTGCGCGCCCAGTCGCCGGCCCCCGGGGTGCAGGTGGCCTGGCGATCGACGGTGGTCCTGACCACTAGCGTCACCAGACCGACCCTTAAACCGGTCCGCAAGGTCACCACGACCACCATCAAGCCCCGTCCCCCGAGGCCCGTCACGACGACGACGTCCACCTCGACGACCACGACGACGTCCACCACCACCACCACCACCACCTATCCCGGCGAGACCACGACCACCACGTCCTCGACGAGCACCACCACGACGACGTTGCCCACCACGACCACCACGATCAAGCGCTCGCGGGCTCGTGACTTTCGCGTCGGCATCGCCACCTGGTACTCGTACATCCCGGGACGCTGCGCCACGTGGTACCTGCCGTTGGGCACGCGCGTCACGGTGCGCGACCTGGCCACCGGCCGCACGGTGGTCTGTCGGGCGACGGACCGCGAGGGCTCGCACGGGGACCGGGTGGTCGACCTCAACGAGGCGCAGTTCGCGCAGTTGAGCCCTTTGTGGCGCGGGGTCGTGCGGGTCAAAGTCTCCTGGTGACCCACACCCGCACGGAACTGGTGGCTCTGCTCGACGCCCACGGCCTCAAGCCCTCGCGGGCGCTGGGTCAGAACTTCGTGGTCGATCCCAATACCGTGCGGCGAATCGCCCGTCTGGCCGACGTCGGTCCCGGGGACCTGGTGCTCGAGATCGGTGCGGGTCTCGGCTCGCTCACCCTGGCGCTGGTGGAGACCGGCGCCGAAGTCCAGGCCCTGGAGGTCGACCGCTTCCTGGTCGGTCCGCTGCGCTCGGTGGTCGAACCCCACGGGGTGACCGTGCACCACGCCGACGCGCTGCACGCCAATTATCACGAGCTATTGGGCGGCCGTGAGGCGGTGGTGGTTGCTAATCTGCCCTACAACGTGGCGACCCCCCTGGTACTGCAGATCCTCGAGACCCAGCCGCTCATCCGACGCCTGCTAGTCATGGTCCAGAAGGAAGTCGGGGAGCGTTTCGCCGCCCAGGCCGGCGACGAGGCCTACGGGGCGGCGTCGCTGCGGCTCCAGTACTTCGCCGACGCCCGCGTGGTGGGCAAGGTCGGCCCCTCGGTCTTCTTCCCCAAGCCCAACGTGGACTCGGCCCTGGTGTCGATCGTCCGTCGCGACCAGGTGCGCATCGACCCGGCGATGGTGAGCGAATCGGCTCTCTTCGAGGTGATCCGCACGTCCTTCGGGCAACGGCGCAAGATGCTGCGCCGCTCGCTCGCCGCGTGGGCCAGCGAGGGCGTCTTCGAGCGCGCCGGCGTCGAGCCCACGCGTCGGCCCGAGGAGCTGACGCTGGAGGAGTTCGCCCGTCTGGCCAGCGCCAAATGATCGAACTGGTGGCGCCGGCCAAGCTCACCTGGTACTTCGAGATCACCGGGCGGCGCGAGGACGGGTACCACCTCATCCGAAGCGAGATGGTCACGCTCGACTTCGCCGACCGGCTCCAGCTCGACGAGTCCCAGGACTACTTGCGCTTGAGCACCCCGCGGCCGGACGTGCCCGTGGACGAGACGAATCTGGTGGCCCGGGCCCTCAGCCTGGTCGGGCGCCGCGCGGGCGTCACCATAGATAAGGTCATCCCGAGCGGGGGAGGCCTGGGCGGGGGCAGCGCCGACGCGGGTGCCGTGCTGCGCTGGGCCGGGGGAGTGAGCCCCGAGGAGGCGCTCACCCTCGGCGCCGACGTGCCGTTCTGCCAACTGGGCGGGCGGGCCCTGGTCGAAGGCGTGGGCGAAAAGCTGACGCCCTTGCCCTTCAAATCACGCAAGGTGACCCTGATCACGACCGACTTCTCGATCGACACCGCCGACTGCTACCGGGCCTACGACGACTGGATCCGTCGGGGATGGAAGCCCGACGAGCGGAACCACCTGGAAAAGGCCGCCCGGACCGTCGAGCCGCGGCTGGCGCGGACCATTGACTGGCTGCGCGGGGAGATAGGCGAGGACGTCCATCTGGCGGGGTCCGGATCGAGCATGTTCGTCATCGGCGAGGTGGGCCTGCCGGCGGGGGAAATGGCGGGACCCGTGGGGTCACTGCGGATTCACCATACGTTCACGACACCCGCGACGGGGTAGGGGCTATTTGCCGGCGGCGCGACGCTGGAAGCGGGTTCGCTTCAGCATCTTCTTGTGCTTCTTCTTACGCATGCGCTTTCGGCGCTTCTTAATTAGTGATCCCATGGCTCGTAGAACCTTACTAGATATCGAAAAGGTCCAAAATCAGGGCTTTCGTCGACCGTCGGGCGCGGCGTCGGCGATCCGTTCGATGCGCAGGGCCTGACGGGGGCATCCGCGCACCGCGTACTTGGCCGATTCGAGGGCGCCCTGATTGTGCGAGGGGGTGGGGGTGGTAACGATGATGGGGTAGCCCCACTCGTCCATCGACACCAGTTCGGGGGCCAGTTCGTGACAGTGGCCGAACCCGTCGCAGAGGATCGGGTTCACCTTGAGCACGAAGGATCCCGAACGGCGTCTCACTGCCATATGAGTTCGTCCTCGTGCTCGAGCGAGGGTACCGGCACGTAGCGTCGGGCGCTCAGGGCGCCCAGACAGGGCCCGCCGTTGACGTGGTCGTCGATGTCGGCAGCGAAGACCACCAGGGCCGAACGCACCAGGCGCACGACACCGTCGGGGTGATGGCAGGCGCCGCGCCCGACGATCATGTCGCAGCGCTGCTGAAGGCGCCGGAGGGCGTCGCGGGCTTCGCCCGATCCGCGGGTGATCTGGGTGAGGTCCTCGGCCAGCGCGGGCAGGCCGAAGGCGCAGGGTCCGCACTGGCGCGCGCTCTCATTGGCCATCCACTTGACCACGCGCTGGGTCTCGGCCACGCCGCAGGCGTCGCGCGGCAGCACCACCACGACGCCCGCCCCGACGCTCACCTCGAAGGGCGCCAGCGACTCGTTGTCGTAGCCGATGTCGAGGTGCGACCCGTCGAGCCAGCTGCCACCGAACCCCCCGAGCAGGAGGGCCTGGGGATCGGTGTCGGCGTGACCCGCCGAGAGCAGGGTGCGCAACGGCGTGCCCAGCGACGCCTCGAGCACGGTGGGCTGGGCGACCGCGCCGGTCAGGGACACCAGCGTCGTGCCGGGGTGGGCCGCGCTGCCCAGGCCGCGGAACCAGTGGGACCCGAAGCGCCCGATCAGCGCGACGTTGGCGCAGGTCTCGGCGTTGTCCACCAGCACCGCCGCGCGGCCCACGCGCAGCACGTGCGGTCGAGTCGACCGGTACTGGGGCAGCGACTCGTTGTCGTTGAGCCAGTGGATGAGAGCCGACTCCTCGCCGGCCACGTAACGCCACGGGGGAGTGTGCAGCACGATCGGGGCTTCGCGCAGGCTGCGGCCTCGCTCATGGATGGCCTGGTTGAGGTGGTTGACCACGGCCGGGTTGTCGCGGGCCACGCACACCGCGATCTCCTGGGCGCCGACCATCGAGGCCAGGAACTGCGCCCCGTCGAGCACCAGGTGCGGGTTGGCGCCGATGAGGGAGAACTCCTTGTGCGAGGCCGGTTCGCCCTCCATCGCGTTGACCACCACCACCTTGTGATGACCGCGCTGCTCGCGGATGAGGCGCACCTTGCGCGAGGTGGGGAAGGCCGCGCCGCCTCGACCGGTGAGCCCGGACGATTCCAGCTCCTCGAACAACGACGTCGCGCGGGTCGTGGTGGCGAAGGCCTCCTCGTGCTGGGCGAGGGTCAGGGGTTTGCCGCTCGACCCGTGCAGGACCCGGGGCAGGACGTTGGCGGGGATCATCGTGTCGCGCGCGATGTGGCGTCGGCCTCGCGCGATACGGGCTCGTGGCTGGCGAGCGGCGAGAGGGCGGTGCGGCCCGCGGCGCGGGTAGGGCGAGCGACGTAACGCCACAGCGCCGCGACGATGACGCTCAGCGCGCAGAGCCCGACCAGGATCAGCCCCGCGCCCCTTCTCGTGTCGGTGCCGATGAGGAAGGAGTGCACGATGGCGGCGGTGAAAGCCAGCCAGCTGAACCAGTGGATGAAGCGCCAGGACTGGTTCTTGATGCGGACCTTGAGCAGGCTCGACACCCACACGGCCAGGATGAGGTCGAAGCCGACCGCGCCCACCGTGACCGCGACGTCCTTATAGGAAGAGGTGAAGGGCACCACCGCCGAGATGATCCCCGTCGAGACGTAGCTGTCGGCGACGGTGGTGAGGATGTGCAGCACCAGGAAGACCATGGCCACCAGTGAGACCGAGCGGTGCAGCTCGTTGAGTTCGAAGCGGCCCACCACCGTGCCGCCGATCCGGTTGGCGACCAGCGTGCCCAAGGTGACCACCAGCGTGAAGAGGACCAGCGCCACCAGGCCGGTGGCGCGCGTGGTGTACCAGAGATAGGGCGAGGTGAGCGAGATCACGCCACGGCCTCGTCGTGGGGCCAGCCGCCGACGTAGTCGACGGTGCCGTCATGGCGCACTAGCCGGGCCGACCAGCCGGCCTGGGCGATGTGGTAGCCGGCATCCTCGCCCCAGAGCAGGGCGGCGGTAGAGAAGGCGTTGGCGCTGAGGCAACTGTCGGCGTTGACCGTGGCGGTGGCGTAGACGCCCTGGGCGTAGGAGCCGGTCCTCGGGTCGATGATGTGGTTGACGGTGCGATTCCCGTAGCGCCAGGTGCGTGTGGTGGTCGACGACGTGGCGATGCCGCCTTGGTCGACGCTCACGCGGGGCTCGCGGCCGTTCACGTCCAGGCGGTCGCTGACCGCGATGGCCCACGGCTGGTCGCCGTTGCGACCCCGCACGGCCACGTCGCCGCCGATCTCCACGACCACCCCGCCGTCGGTGCCGACCTCGTTGGCCACGAAATCGACCACCAGCGCCTTGGCGCTGGCCCCGAGGTCGATCTGGCACCCCGTCGCCAGGGTCACCGTGTGCTCGTCACGGTCGAGCTCGATGGCGCTCAATCCGAGAGGCTTGGGCGGGTGCGGCGTGCCGACGAGGGGGCGCCGGGCGAACTCGTCGTAGTCGCGGTCGTAGCCCAGGGCCATCAGCGCCGGCAGCACCGTGGGATCGCAGAGTCCGTCGGTCGCTGCGCCCGCGCGCAGGGCTCCGAGCAGAGCCATCTCCAGGGTCTCGCTCACCTCGAAGGTCCCGCCGCGGTGGGCGTTGAGCAAGGAGATCTCCGAATCGGGTCGGAAGCGATTGCACGCTCGATCGAAGGCCCCGATCCAGTACCAGAGACGCCGCTGCGCCCGCGCCATCTGGTGGTCGTGCTGGGTGTGCAGGGAGCCGCTCAGGCCCCAGACCTCGAACTCCATCAGGCGCCTAGTTGCACGTCATGCCACCCGACGGCTTGGAGTAGCAGGTCGTGGTGGTCGTGGTGGGCACCGTGGTGGGAGGCGCGTGGACCGTGGTCGTGGTGGTGGGGCGCTCGGTGGTGGTCGTCGTGCGCGTGCGGGCCGCGGTGGTGGTCGTGGTCTTCGTACGCCCCGCAGTAGTGGTCGTGCTCTTGGCGCGCATGGTCGTGGTGCTGGTCGGCGGCGTCGTGGTGGTCGAGCTCGTCGCGACCGAGGTCGACGTGGTGGTCGTGACGGCGCTCGGCGCCTTGTTCGCGATGAAGCCCACCATGACGCCCGACGCCACGCCCGAAGCGATGAAGATCGTTCGGGTCAGACGTCGCACGCGGGCGAAGCGTCGATCACGTTGTTGGGGCGTGCGCCGGTGGGGTGTCATCGAAGATTCCTTCGTCTACAGTCTTACGTTCTCTCCTAAGCGTCATTCAGTCACCGCCTAAGAAAATCGTCAATTGATGGAGAATTGATTACAAATCGTCCTGCGCCGGCAAGGTGATGGTGAAGCGTGCTCCTCCGAGCTCGGGATCGTCGTCGACCGTCACCGTTCCGTGAAGTTCCGCGACCACCTGGGCCACGATGGAGAGGCCCAGGCCCGAGCCCGGCAGCGCCCGCGCCGAGGCCGAACGCCAGAAGCGGTCGAAGACGAACGGTCGGTCCTCCTGCGCGATGCCCGGGCCGCTGTCGCTCACGGTGATGGTGTTCTCGCTCGAACGCACGAGGATGCGTCCCCCGTGGGGCGTGAACTTGACCGCGTTGGTCAGCAGGTTGCTCAGCGCGCGAACCAGTCGGTCGCGCCGTCCCATGATGCTCGACGATTCGACCTCGACGTCGATGGTGATGTCATTGATGCGCGCGTAGGTGCGCGCGGTGTCCACGCACTCGTCGATGCACTCGTCGAGTCGCAGCGTCTCGAGCGCACCTTCGCTGCGCTCACCGCGGGCCAGTTCGCCCAGGTCGGTCACCAGGGCGGCCAGCTCGTCGACTTGGGTGACCATGTCGTGGGTGAGCTGGTGCAGGTCCTCGGGACTCAGCTCGCTGGCGCGCGAGAGGACTTGGGCGTTGGTGCGCAGCGAGGTGAGCGGCGTGCGCAGTTCGTGGCTGGCGTCGACGACCAGCTGGCGCTGCAGCACCTGGCTGTTCTCGACGGTGCTGAGCAGGCGGTTGAAGACGCGCCGCAGCCGTCCCAACTCATCGACGCCTCCCTCGTCGATGCGGTGGCGCATGTCGTTGGTCTCGGCCACCTCTTCGATCTCGTTGGTCACTTCCTCGAGCGGGCGCAGCGCGGCGCGCGCGATGATGAAGCCGAGCACCAACGCGAGCAGCACCCCCGCCGACGCGACGATAAGCAGGGTGTCGAGCAGGTGGCCCAGTTCGTTCACCTGTCCGGTGATGTCGACGATGAAGAGCTCGGCCGAGGTGGTGGTCACCTGGCACAGGCCGCTGGAGCAGCCGACCAGCGAGTTGGCCGGCAGGCCGATGATGAGCTCGCGGTAGGAGTCGCCGTCGAAGACCACGGTGCGGATGACCTGCTTCTCTTTGTCGTGAGCGACCTTGAGGATGGTGCTGTCGATGGGCACGTTGGACGTGGGCGTCGTCTGACCGGTGGGCAGCACCAGCTCGAAGTAGGAGCCGGTGTAGGGCGCGTCGTTGCCCAGGTGGTGGCCGCCGGGCGCCTGGGACGCCTGGATGAGGGACTCGTCGACCGACTGCATCAACGCGTTGCGGGTCGTGAGGAACGAGGCGAAGCAGGCCAGTATGACGACGAACGCGGCGACGCCGACCGTGGCGAAGATGACCCGCGATCGAAAGGTCACGAGGTGCGAAGCGCGTACCCGACGCCGCGCACCGTCTGTATGAGGCGCGGCTCGCCGCTCTCTTCCAGCTTGCGACGCAGGTAGCCGATGTAGACCGCGAGGGAGTTGGTGCCCGAGTCGAAGTTGTAGCCCCACACGAGGTCGAGTATCTGGTCGCGGGTCAACACCTGTCGCGGGTGCTGGAGGAAGAGCTCGAGCAGGTCGAACTCGATCTTGGTCAGTTCGATGGGCCGCGTGCCGCGTCGGACTTCGCGAGTCTGGGGACTCAGGCTCAGGTCCTCGAAGCGCAGTACCATCTCCTCGCCTTCGCCCACGTTGCGACGGCGCAGCAGCGCGCGCAGACGCGCCAGCAGTTCCGCCAGGTCGAAGGGCTTGACCAGGTAGTCGTCGGCCCCGACGTCCAGTCCCGCCACCCGGTCGTTCACGGCGTCGCGGGCGGTGAGCATGAGGATGGGCGTCGAATCGCCGGCCCGTCGGATGCGCCGGCAGATCTCGAGTCCGTCGATGTCAGGCAGTTGCAAGTCGAGCACGATGGCGTCGGGAGCGCGCAGTTGAATCGAACGCAGCGCGGCCGTGCCGTCCTCGAAGAGCTCCACGTCGTAGTTCTCCATGCGCAGGGCCCGTCCAAGTGCGGAACGGATCGCACCGTCATCATCAACGATGGCGATGTAGGAGTTGGGGACGGTTGTGGTCACGGCAAGGCTTTCGTAGAAGTTGTGGTCAGGCTCTAGTGTTGCGGGTGGGTATTAACCATCATCAGTCATTCTCTAAGAATTTCCGAAGATTGTGATGTATCCCTAGTGGCGGGTAATTCAATTGGCAGAATGCCGGACTTTGAATCCGGTCGTTGGAGGTTCGAGCCCTCCCCCGCCAGCCAGACGTCAGACGCCGTAGACATCGAGCAGCCCCGCGAGCACCAACGGTGCGTCCCCCTGTATCGAGTGGCCCGCGCCCTCCACGTGCACGACGGCGGCGTGAGGCGAGCGGCGACGAAACTCCGCCTCGTCCTCGTCGTCGACGACCGAGCCCCGGGCCATGCCGCGCAGCAGCGTCACGGGCATCGTCAGCTCTTCGATCTTGGCCCACAGGTCGCCCACTGGCGGGGCGTTTAGTGGCGACGTGGGGTGCTGCTGGTGTCGCCAGACCCAGGTGCCGTCACCGCGCTGCACGGCGTTGTGCAGGATGCCGCGGCGCAGCGAGGAGACAGAGCGCGTGGGATTGTGCTCCACGGTGCGGGCGAGCAGCGCGTCGAAGTTCTCGAACGTCGCGGGTCCGTTCACGAAATCCGTGATGTGATGGGCCTTCTGCGCGTTCACGCCCGGCGTGACGTCGATGAGCACCAGGGAGCTCACCAGGTCGGGTCGATCGTGCGCCACCAGTATCGACGTCAACCCGCCGAGCGACATCCCCACCAGCGCTCGCGGTTCGTCGATCAATTGCTCGAGGGCGTGCGCGACGTCGCTCGCGAGGTTGGTTACCGACGTCGCGCCGTAAGGCGACGGGTCCGAGTGTCCGTGGCCCGCCAGGTCTAAAGCGACCAGCGGACGCTGCAGCGCCAGCGCCACCGTGTCGAAGGTGTGCGCGTTCTGAGCGCCGCCATGGACCAGGATCAGTTCGGGCTTCTCGTCTCCCCACAGCAGTCCGCTCATCTGGCGCAGTCCGTCGACGGCCACGTAGAACCGGCGCACGTGGGGCACGGGCACGTCGAGCCCCCACTCGCTCAGGTTCTCGTGGAAGAACGAGAACTCGTCGTAGGTCGAATCGCCCATCAGTGGCATCGTAGAAGACCGGCGCGTGTGAGCGTTCATCACCGGCGTCGCTGACGCGAGGGTGCGATCTCTACGAGGGGTCGCGGAAGACGGGAACGCCGCTCGGTTCCGCGCGGGGCGCGGTGAGCGGACTTGAGTGGTCCTTCAAGTGCTGGAGCATCTGAGCCAGGCTCGCCTGCGCGACGCACACGACGGTGTCGGCCCCGCCGTAGTAGACGTGCACCGTGTCGCCGTCCTCGCGCAGGATCCAGCCGCAAGGGAAGACCACGCCGGGCACGTCGCCCGATTGCTCGTAGGGTTCGCGGGGTCCGAAGACCCACTCGTCGCTGCGCGCGATCACGGTGGAGGGATCGTCCTTGTCAAGCATGGCCAGACCCACCCGGTAGATCGATCCGGAGGCCGTGGTGCGCACCGCGTGATAACAGATGAGCCATCCGTCCTTGGTGAGCATCGGCGGCGGCCCGAGGCCGATCTTGTTGGCGTCCCAGTGGCTGCCGCGCTGAGCGGCCAGCAGCACCTTCGCCTCGCCCCAGTAAGTGAGGTCGGGACTGTAGGAGAGCCACATGTGTGTGCCGAGGCCCGGCATGTTCGGCACCGGTCGGTGGATGAGGGCCCAGCGGCCGTCGAAGGTGGTGGGGAAGAGAGCGGCGTCCTTGTCCTCGGGCGGCTGCAGGACGCCGCAACGCTCCCAGGTGACGAAGTCGCGGGTCTTGGCCAAGCTCACCAGAGGGCCGAAGGCCGAGTAGCCCACGTAGACGACGTAGTACTCGTCGCCGATGCGCGTGATGCGCGGATCCTCCACGCCCCACTGCTCCTCAACGAGGTCCGAGTCCGGTGCCAGACCCCGGGTGAGGTCGATGGTCCAGTTGCTCACGCCGTCGTCGCTGGTGGCCACCACGAGCGACGACAGACCCGTGCGGTCCTCCACGCGCAACAGCAGCAAGGTCTGGCCCTCGAACTCGGTAGCGCCCGGATTAAAGACGGCGTTGACGTTATTTGGGAAGTCGCAGGCCCCTATGATGGGGTTAGCCGCAGAGCGGGTGAAGAGTTCCCGGGGCTCAGATTCAGGTGCCACTTGCATCCCCCAATCGGAACTTGTTAACTTCTACACTCTGTATCCAACATAGGGCATTTGCACCCTTTCGGAGGCAAGGCGTGCAAGGAGCCGGGTGGACTGATAGTGGTAATCGCATCAAAGGAAGAGAGTCGGGCTCGTCGATTACACCATCGGCCCGTCATCGAGGCCGAGTCGGTGCCGGGATACGGAGCCGTGTTCAACGCGGGACTGTTGCACCACGAGGGCCGCTACCACCTCTTCGCGCGCGGAATCCGCGAGGGCTACACCCGTAACGTTGGTCCGGGACCACGCTTCCTCGACTACGTGTCCGACGTCCTGGTCTTCACTTCCGAGGATGGCATCAGCTACGACTTCCAATACGTGCTTTGTCGCGCGGGCGAGGTCGGCGTGCACTGCTTCGAGGATCCGCGCGTGCAGCGAGTGCGCAGCGGCGGCGACGAGCACATCGTGATGACCTACACCAACCTCCCTCCCTACGACAGCGGCAAGCCGTGGCGCATCGGCGCGCACCATCTCGATTGGGACGGCAACAAGTTCTCGCTCAATGAGTCGACCGGTCAATTACTCGGACCTAACGACATCGCCAACAAGGACGCGATCGTCTTCACGCTCGGCGACGGGCGAGTGGCCCTCATTCATCGCATCCAGCCCGACATGCAGCTCGCGGTGTTCGACGACCTCGACCAACTCTGGAACGCGGACACGGACTACTGGGACGACTACCTGGCTCATCTCGATTCGCACATCTTGATTCGCCCTTCGCGCGGCGCGCTGGGCATCGGCGCGGGAGCGCCGCCGCTCTCCACCGAGGCCGGACACATTCTCTTCTTCCACGAACGTCGGGCCGACGGCGCCTACACCATCAACCTCGCGTTGTTGGACCTGATGACTGGTCGCTTGCGCAGCCGGCTTCCCCAGCCGCTGCTGGTGCCCGAGCTGGACTGGGAGGTCCGCGGCGACGTGGACAACGTGATCTTCGTCCAGGGAGCGCACCTCGACGGCGACGACGTCTACCTGACCTACGGCGCCGCCGACCGCTGCATCGGTATCGCCACGGCCAAGCTCAGCCACCTGTTGAAGGCGTTGCACGACGCCGCGTGACGGTCACCCGCGTTCCGCCCGTGTTTCACTGGGTCGTGAGCGAATTCACGTGACGAAGTCGTCCAAGATTCTCACGACACCTATCCGCGGCGACGGTGAGCGAGACGACAAGACGTCGTTCGTCAGCACCGAACCGCGAACGGTTTGGATAATGTCGCCGTGGCTGCTAGAGATGATGTTGTGACCCGGCCTACTTTCGTAGTGGTTCTGGCCGCGGGCGAGGGCACACGCATGCGCTCGGCGCGGCCCAAGCCCCTTCACCATCTCTGCGGACGACCGATGGTGCTCTACGTGTTGGACGCCGCGTCGCACGAGGACGTTCGCGCCACCGTGGTGGTGGTGGGCCACGGCGCCACGTGGGTCGAGAAGGCCCTGACGGAACGGGCCCGCGCCGACGTGCACCTCACGTTCGTCGAGCAGTACGAGCAGTTGGGAACCGGGCACGCGGTGTCGGTCGCCTTGCCGACCATCGAGGACGAAGGCGGCGTGACTGACGGCGACGTGCTGATCCTGCCGGGCGACACGCCCCTGCTGCGCAGCGCGACGGTGGGGGCACTGCTCACCGCGCATCGTGAGAGCCAGGCGGCGCTCACGGTCTTGACGGCGATCGTCGACGACCCTTCGGGTTACGGCCGGGTCGTGCGCGCCAAGGACGGCACGGTGGCGCGGATCATCGAGGAGCGCGACGCCACGTCGACCGAGCGCGAGATCACCGAGGTGAACACCTCGATCATGGTGGTGCGCAAGAGCCTGCTCGGGCCGGCCCTTCGTCGCGTGGACCGACAGAACGCGCAGAACCAGTACTACCTCACCGACCTCGTGGCGGTCCTGCACGACGCGGGACACGTCACCCAGTCGGTGATGCTCGACGACTCCGCCGAGGCCCAGGGCGTCAACGACCGTCTGCAGTTGGCCCAGGCCGAGGCCGTGCTGCGTTCGCGCATCAACGAGCGCTGGATGAAGCGAGGGGTCACCATGTGGGACCCCGATCACACCTACATCGACGCCGACGTGGTGCTGGGCACCGAAGTCTCCCTGCTGCCGGGCTGCGTGCTGAAGGGCCACTGCGTCATTCAAAAAGGCGCGCAGATCGGCCCCAACGCCAACCTGAGCGACGTCTACGTGGGCGAGAACGCCAAGGTGGGCATGGTCGAGGCCACCAACGCGCGCATCGGCGCGGACGCCACGGTGCACTCCTTCGTCGTCATGATGCCCGGCGCCAAGATCGCCAACTCCGAGGTCGTCGTTCCCTTCGAATACCGCACTCGCTGAGCCCGACCCAGCGCACCTTGTACGCTGGCGCTGTGGAGACACTCGCGAAGCGAAGGCTGGTCATTGTCTCGGGGCGCTGTCACCCCACGCTGGCCGAGGACATCGCGGACAAGCTCGGCGTCAAGCTGACCGAGGCCAACCTTCGCGAGTTCGCCAACGGCGAGATCCACTGCCGCTTCGACGAGTCGATCCGCGGCGCCCACGTCTTTATCGTCCAGACCCACTCCTCACCGGTGAACGACGCGGTGGTGGAGCAGCTGATCATGATCGACGCCGCCAAGCGCGCCTCGGCCAAGAGCATCACCGCGGTCATCCCGAACTACGGGTACGCGCGCCAGGACCGCAAGTCCGCCGGCCGCGAACCGATCACCGCCAAGCTGATCGCCGACATGCTCCAAGTGGCCGGCGCGACCCGCGTGCTGTCGGTCGACTTCCACTCGGGGCAGATCCAGGGGTTCTTCGACATCCCCGTCGACCACCTGGTCGCCGCGCCGGTGTTGGAGGACTACTTGAAGGAGCACGCCGACCCGCACACGCTGGTGGTCGTGGCGCCGGACGCCGGCCGGGTGAAGGTCGCCGAGCGCTACGCCCAGCACCTGGGCTGCGACCTCGCGCTGGTGCACAAGACCCGCCCCCGCGGCTCCACCAACATCGCCGAGGCTCGCCACATCGTCGGTGACGTCGACGGACGCCACTGCGTGCTGATCGACGACATGATCGACACGGCCGGCACCATCGTGGCGGCCTGCGACCTGCTGAAGGCCCACGGAGCCGACGAGATATGGGTCATGGCTACCCACGCCATCTTCTCGCCGCCGGCGGTGGACCGCCTCTTCAACGCGCCGGTGAGCCGGGTGATCGTCACCGACACCCTGCCCTTGCCGCCCGAACGGCGCTTCGAGAAGCTCGAGATCCTCTCGATCGCCAACATCGTGGCCAACGCGATCGCCGCGATATTCGAGGACTCGTCGGTGTCGGACATCTTCGGCGGCGAGAACCTTCTCTAGGAAAACGGCCCGCGGGGTAGTCGGGCTAGACTTGTTTTCCTGTGTGCGGCCCGCTTGGGGACGAACCAGTCATTCGCTAGAGGAGTCTTCATGTCACAAGCCACGTTGAGCGCGTCGTTGACCCGCGACAAGGGTTCGCGCAACTCGCGACGCTTGCGCGCGTCGGGCTCCATCCCCGCCGTCGTCTACGGCGGCGGAGGCGAGACCCTGTCGATCGCGGTCGACGCCAAGTCCTTTCGCACGGCCGTCTCGGGGGAGCAGGGCCTCAACTCGTTGATCTCCCTGGACGCCGAAGGCCAGACCTTCCTCGTCATGGCCCGCGAGATCCAGCGCCACCCCGTCAAGGGCACGGTGTCGCACATCGACTTCCAGGTGGTCGACCCCAACAAGCCGGTGGTCACCGAAGTGCCGCTGCACCTCGTGGGCGACGCGGTCGAGATCCGTCACGCCGACTGGGAAGTTGACCAGCAGATGTTCAGCCTCGAGGTGCGGGCTCGTCCTGACCAGATCCCCACCCACATCGATGTCGACATCTCCGAACTCAAGGTCGGCGACTCCATCCACATCGAGCACGTGATCCTGGCCAAGGGCGTGGAGGCCGTCGGCGATCCTTCGACGCCGGTCGTCACCACCCGCGCCGGACGCGTGGCGCTCACCGCCAAGCCGGCGGAGGGCGCTGTCGCTCCCGTCGTCGCCGCGGAATAGTTCGTCGTGGCGCTTCGGCGCTCTAAGGACGAGGGTCGCCGAGGCAGCCCGAGCAGCCTGGTGATCGTCGGGCTGGCCAACCCCGGTGACGAGTACGCCGGGACCCGCCACAACGTCGGCGGTGACGCGGTTCGCCTGGTCGCCACGCGCCGCGGCGCCACCTTCTCGCTCGAGCGTCGACAGCGCGCGTCAACCGTGACGGTTCAAACGTCCCAGGGGCCCGTCACGCTGGCCATCCCCACGACGTTCATGAACGAATCGGGCGCGGCCCTGGTGCCCCTGCTTCGGCGCACCTCCTTGGAGGACCTTTCGAGGCTGGTGGTGGCGCACGACGAGCTGGACCTCGAGCCGGGACGGCTGCAGCTGAAGCTCGGCGGGGGATTGGCGGGTCATAACGGCCTGCGCTCCATCGCCCAGACGCTGGGCACCAACGAGTTCGCCCGGCTGCGCATCGGCATCGGCAAGCCGGTGCGCAAGGAGCAAGGCGCGGACTACGTGCTCCAGCGCCTCACCGGCGCGCGCAAGGCTGATCATCTCCGTGACGTAGAGGCCGCCGCCGACGCGCTCGAACTTTTGCTGGACTACGACTTCGATGAGGCGCAGCGGCGGGTGAACGGCGCCCGTGGCTGAGTCCCAGGGACTGCGCCGCGTACTTGAGCTCGTCGCCCCGGCGATCCGTGAGGCCAACGCCACCGGATCGTTCACCCCCGGCAGCTACGCGACACCCCTGGCGGTGGGCGCCTGTGTCTTGGACGCATCCCTAGTCGTTGCAATAACGGCGACGTCGACCGAGGCCGAGCAGCTGGCCGACGCCCTCTCCGCTCTGCTGGACGAGGACGGGGCGGTGGCGCTCTGGCCCGGGTGGGACACCCACCCCTTGGAGCGGGTGAGTCCCGACAGCGCGGTGATGGCGGGGCGAACGTTGCTGCGCTGGCGACTGGCTCAGGACCCGAGTGAAGGTCATCGCCCGCGGGTGGTCGTCGCGTCGACCCGTTCGATCGCCCAGATCCTGACCCCCGAACCCCTGAGGGCGCCGCTGCGGGTTCGCCTCGGCGAGGAACTCGACCGCGACGTCTTCATCACGCGCCTGGCCGCCTTGGGCTATCGCCGGGAGAGTCTGGTCGAGCACCGTGCCGAGTTCGCGGTGCGCGGCGGCATCGTCGACGTCTGGCCAGCCCAGGGCCACGACCCGGTGCGTCTGGACTTCTTCGGTGACGAGGTCGAACGACTGACCTCCTTCGACATCGCGAACCAGCGATCCCTTCACGACCTCGAGGAAGCCACCATCGCGGCCGCGCGGGAGTGGATCCCGAATGAGGTGACGCGCGAGCGCGCCGAGTCCCTCGCGGCGTCCGCACCGTGGGGCCGGTCCACCTTCGACCGCATCGCCACCGGACAGCTCTTCGACGGCATGGAAGGCTGGATGGCGCTCTTCGTCGACCAGCCGCGGACCCTGCTCGACGAGCTGGATGGCGCGACCTGCGTGGTTGTCGAGCCCGAGCGCGTGCGTCAGCGGCTGGCCGACCTGCTCGACGAGGAGCGCGAACTGACGAACGCCGTGGCCGCCACGTGGCAAGCGCCGTCGCTGGTGCCGCTGTTGCACGCCGCGTGGGAGCGGGTGCTCGACGGGCGCATCGACGTCTCGCTCGACCCGACGGTGGGCGCGCTCTCGAGCGGCACCATTGGCCTGGGCTCGCCGCCGGTCGTGCAGGGTGACGCCTCGCGCATCGCCGCGCACGTGCGCCAGTGGTCGCCGACGCGACGAGGGGTGGTGCTGACCTCGAACTCGGCGGCCGTGGAGCGCATGGCCGAGCAACTGCGTGGCGAAGGCCTCGAGGTGACGACCGATCCCGACAAGGTCCTCGACGTGCGCCTGACGGTGCTGCAGAGTTCCCTGCCGTCGGGCTTCAGCCTCGACGACCCGCCGATCGTCGTCTGGAGCGAGAGCGACCTGACGGGGCGGCGCTCGGTGCACCGCGTCGCGCGCACCCGCACCAGGAACGTCGACGGCTTCTTCGACGACCTGGCGGTGGGCAACTACGTCGTGCATCGCCAGCACGGCGTCGCCCGGTTCTCGGGCACCACCACCCGGGCCATCAACGGCACGACGCGCGACTACCTGATCCTGGAGTTCAAAGACGGACGCAGCTACTGGCCGACCGAGCAGATCGACGCGCTCACTCCTTACTCGGGCGGCGACTCGCCGGCCCTGTCGCGCATGGGCGGCGCTGAGTGGCAGAAGACCCGGGCCAAGGCCCGCGCGGCCGCCTTCCTGGTGGCCCAGGAACTGGTCGACCTCTATCGCCAGCGCACGGTGGCGGTCGGTCACGCCTTCAGCCCCGACACCACCTGGCAGCGCGAGATGGAGGAGCTCTTCCCCTTCACCCTCACCACCGACCAGGCCCAGGCCATCGAGGACGTCAAGGCCGACATGGAACTCCCGCGACCGATGGACCGTCTGATCTGCGCCGACGTCGGCTTCGGCAAGACCGAGATAGCCGTCCGGGCCATCTTCAAGGCCGTCCAGGACAACAAGCAGGCGGCCGTGCTGGTGCCCACCACGCTGCTGGCGAGCCAGCACTTCGCGACCATGACCGACCGTTTCGCGGGCTTTCCGGTGAAGGTCGCCCTGCTCAGCCGTTTCGTGGACGACGTCGAGGCGGCCCAGACCCTGACCGGGCTGGCCAACGGTTCCCTGGACGTGGTAATCGGCACCCATCGACTCCTGTCGTCGAACGTGTCCTTCAAGGACCTGGGCCTGTTGGTGGTCGACGAGGAGCAGCGTTTCGGCGTGAGCCACAAGGAGGCCATCAAGCAGCGCTCCATCGGCGTGGACGTGCTGACCCTGAGCGCGAGCCCGATCCCTCGGACCTTGGAGATGGCCTTCGCCGGCATACGCGACCTCTCCATGATCACCACCCCGCCGGCCGATCGTCGCCCCATCCTCACGCACGTGGGCGAGTACAGCGAGCCGGCCGTGGTCGAGGCCATCCGTCGTGAGCTGCTGCGCGAGGGCCAGGTCTTCTTCGTGCACAACCGGGTCGCCGACATCGACCAGGTGTCCAAGCGACTAAGCCAACTGGTGCCCGACGCTCGCATCGCCGTGGCGCACGGGCAGATGGACGAAGGGACCCTCGAGCGAGTCATGGTGGACTTCTGGGAGCGGCGCTTCGACGTCCTGGTCTGCACCACCATCGTCGAATCGGGTATCGACCTGCCGTCGGTCAACACCTTGATCGTGGACCGCGCCGAACGGCTTGGGCTGGGCCAGATGCACCAACTGCGCGGCCGCGTCGGGCGTAGCGCGCAGCGCGCCTACGCCTACCTGTTCCATCCGGCCGACAAGGTGCTCTCCGAGACCGCCTACGAGCGGCTGCGCACCATCGGCGACAACACCGCGCTCGGCAGCGGGTTCAAGATCGCCATGCGCGACCTCGAGATCAGGGGCGCCGGCAACCTGCTGGGCCACGACCAGTCCGGCCCCGTGGCGGCCGTGGGCTACGACCTCTACGTGCAGCTGGTCGCCGAGGCGGTGGCCGACGCCAAGGGCTTCGTCGTGCCCGACGTGGTGAGCGTCAACCTCGACGTGCCCGGCGAGGCCCACCTGCCCAAAGACTACGTCGAGGCCGACGACGCGCGTTTGGAGGCCTATCGGCGTCTGGCCGGCGTCACCACCATGGACGAACTGGCCGACCTGCGCCTCGAGTGGCTCGACCGTTACGGTCCGCTGCCCCGGGCCGGCGAGGGGCTCTTGGAACTGGCGCAGCTACGACTTCTCTGCCTGCAACTCGGCGTCAGCTCGCTCACCGTGTCGCCCGCGAAGGTCGGCGTTCGCTCACGGCCCCTCGTCAAGCTCGGTCCGCTCGATCTCTCGGTGAGCCAGCAGACGAGACTTCGCCGCCTGCACGGATCGCGCGCCTACGTCGAGGCCACCAAGGAGCTGCGCCTCGAGGTCGAGACGCCGGACGCGACGCCGCGCGCCCTGGCGGACCTGCTCACGACGCTGACGGCCGTGACGACGGGCCCCTCGGCGTGACTCGGTAGGCTAGAGAGGGTGCGTCGCCTCGTAGCCCTCCTGGTTGTTGCCCTTCTAGGAGCCGGCATTTTCGGTCTCAGCAGTGAATCCTCGGGGCTCAAGGTCAACGGCACGACGGTCTCGGGGCAGACCTTCCGGGCCGAATTGACGGCTATCGCCGCCACGCCCGCGATGCAGTGTTACCTCACCGCGCTCAACCCGGTGAGCTTTCAGCCCGGCGGCGGCAGCGCCACGATGGCCGCGTCCGGCGCCGCGGCCTGGGCCAATTTCCGCATCGAAGGTGTCTCCATCACCAAGTACGTCACCGAGCACCTCAAGTACCACGCCACGGCGCAGGGGCTGGCGCAGGCCAAGACCTCGTTGATCGACGAGATGACCTCGGCGGCCACCGCCAAGCAGTACACCTGCCCGGCCACGGCAGAGGCGGCCCTGGCCGCCATGCCGCTCGAGATGCAAAAGGCGCAGATCGCGGGCCAGGCGGCGTCGCTCTACCTGGTGAGCAAGCTCAACACGACGATCCCGCTCACCGCCACCTCGATGAAGAAGTACTACGCGAGCCACGTCAGCGACTACGACACCTTGTGCGTCTCCATCGCGGTGGTGCCGCTGTCCAACACCAGCGCCTTCGCCAAGGCGCAGGCCGCCGGCGAATCGGTGGCCGCCCTGGTCAAGAAGTTCTCGGTCGACTCGACGACGGCCAAGAACGGCGGTTCCGCCGGGTGCTTCCCCCCGTCCAACTCCTCGTATCTCAGTGTTCGCTCCGACGTGGGATCGACGCCGCTCAACCAGTTCGAGACCACGCCGCAGTACATCTCGGACAACGGCACCACGGTCGCGCTCTACGTGGCGCCCACCAAGCGCACGACCACCCCGTACGCGCAGGCCTCGAGCGCCGTGCTCTCCGACCTGCAGAATTCGAACGCCAGCTCCGCCAACACCGAGGAGGAGACCATCCTCTACGAGTCGGCCATCTCGCTCGACCCGGCCTTCGGGCAGTGGGTGCTCAATTCGACCGGGCCCACCACGCAGGCCTCGAACCTTCCGTCCAAGACCGACGTGACGCGCGCCAAGTCCTTGACGACCAGTGCCACCACCTACCAATAACCGGCCCGTCGTTCGCATCGTCGGTCTCGGCCCCGCGGGCCTGGAGTTGGTCACCCGTCGCGCTTTCGACCTGATCAACGCGGCGCCGGTCGTGCGGCTGCGCACGCGCCGACACCCCGCCGCCGAGAGCCTCGGCGCGCTCGACAGCTACGACGACTGGTACGAGCGGGCCGACTCCTTCGAGGCGCTCTACGTCGACATCGTCGAGGACCTGGTGGCCTTAGCGGTCGCCGCGCCCGGTGGCGAGGTGCTCTACGTCGTGCCCGGTTCGCCGGCGGTCGCCGAGCGCACGGTCGAGATGCTGCGCGAGCGCGACGACGTGCGGGTGATCGTGGAACCCGCGGTGTCGGTGATCGACGTCGCGTGCGCCGCCGTGGGGCGCGACCCGATGCTCGACGGGCTGCGCGTGCTCGACGCGCTCTCGTCGCTCGAACCCCTGCGAGGACCGGGACCGCTGTTCATCCTGCAGACCTACGCGTCCGAAGTGCTCGCGACGCTGGCGAGCCGAGTGCCCGACGACACCGCCGTCACGGTGCTGCACCACCTAGGGCTCGAGGACGAGGTCATCGTGACCATGCCCGCCAAAGACCTGGTCGGCTTCGTCGACGTCGATCACCTGACCTCGTTGTGGATCGATGACCTGCGCACGGCCGGCGACGCCATGGATGACCTGGTGGACCTGATGCGACGACTGCGCCGAGAGTGTCCGTGGGACCAGGAGCAGGACCACGCGTCCCTCACGCGCCACCTGCTGGAGGAGGCCTACGAAGCGCTCGACGCCCTCGAGACGTTCGTGCGCGTCGACGCGGGCGCGGCGACGTTCGACGCGGCCAGCGCCCACGTGCAAGAGGAGCTCGGCGACCTGCTCTTCCAGATCGTCTTTCACGCCGAACTGGGCGACGAGGAGGACCTCTTCAACCTCGCTTCGATCGCCGACGGCGTGCGCGAAAAGCTGATCGGCCGTCATCCCCACGTTTTCGCCGACACGCAGGTCTCGGGGGCGGACGAAGTGGCGTCGCGGTGGGAGGTCTTGAAGCAGCAGGAAAAAGGCCGCGCCAGCGTGACCGACGGCATCGCGTGGCAGATGCCGGCCCTGACGCTCTACACGAAACTTCTGCGCAAGGCCGCGACTTTAGGGGTGGCGCAGTGTGACGGCAACGCGGCGAGGGCTCAGGCGCTCACGGCCCTCGCGGTGCTCACCTTCGATGACGAAGGCGTGAACGACGCGCGATCGTCGTCCGACGTGCAACGTGCGTGGGGCGACCTGCTCAGCGCCGTCGTGAGTTGTGCGCAGTGGTCGGGCGTGGACTTAGAGGGCGTGTTGCGCGAACGCGCGCAGGAGCTGCGCGACGAGATACGAGACGTCGAAGCCGGCGGCTCGGAGTAGTTCATGGCTCCAAGTAACCTTGGAGACGGACCATTAGGAGAAACGCCATGAGCGCAATTGAAATCGTCGTCGGCCGCCAGATCTTGGATTCGCGCGGCAACCCCACCGTCGAGGCCGAGGTGCATCTCGAATCCGGGGCCTTCGGCCGCGCGGTCTCCCCGTCGGGCGCGTCGACCGGCACGCACGAAGCCGTCGAACTGCGCGACGGTGGCGACGCCTGGGGCGGCAAGGGCGTGCTCGGCGCCTTGTCGCACGTCAACGGCGAGATCCACGACGCCCTGGTGGGCTTCGACGCCGGCGACCAGCGGGCCGTCGACTTCGCCATGATCGACCTGGACGGCACGCCCAACAAGGGTCGCCTTGGCGCCAACGCGATCCTGGCGGTGTCGCTGGCCGTGGCCAAGGCCGCCGCGATGGAGAGCAACCTGCCGCTGCACAGCTACATCGGCGGCGTGAACGCGCACGTGCTGCCGGTGCCGATGTTCAACGTCGTCAACGGCGGCGTGCACGCCAAGAACTCGATCGACTTCCAGGAGTTCATGGTGATGCCCATCGGCGCCGCGACCTTCAGCGAAGCGTTGCAGTGGGGCTCGGAGACCTACCACTCGCTCAAGAAGGTCCTCGACAAGCGCGGACTCGCGACGTCGGTCGGCGACGAAGGCGGCTTCGCGCCGGACCTCGAGAACAACGAGGCGGCGGTCAAGATCCTGGTCGAGGCGATCGAGGCCACCGGCCGCACGCCCGGCCGCGACGTGGCCATCGCGCTGGACCCGGCCTCGAGCGAGTTCTTCCGTGACGGGTCGTATCACCTCGACGGCGAAGGGCGAGTGCTCACCAGCCTCGAGATGGTCGACTACTGGGCGGACCTGGCCAGCCGTTATCCCATCGTGTCGCTGGAAGACGGAATGGCCGAGGAGGACTGGGACGGCTGGGAGGCCCTCACGACGCGCCTCGGCGCCCAGATCCAGTTGGTGGGCGATGACAATTTCGTCACAAATTCGACGCTGCTGCAAAAGGGCATCGACCGGGGGGTCGCCAATTCGGTGCTGATAAAGCTCAACCAGATCGGCACCCTGAGCGAAACCCTCGACACCATGAGCCTGGCGAACGCCAATCGCTACAGCACCGTTATCTCGCACCGTTCGGGCGAAACCGAGGATGTGACGATCGCCGACCTGGCCGTGGCCACGAACGCCGGACAGATCAAGAGTGGCGCCCCGGCACGTTCTGAGCGCGTGGCGAAGTACAATCAGTTGCTGAGACTCGAGGAAGAACTCGGGGATCAGGCTCGTTTTCTAGGTGCAGCGTCTTTGTCGGGGGCGGTCGGTGTCAGTTACGCATAGTTACATAAATCGTGACAACAATCACTGGATACTCCCTCTCGCCCTGGTGACCGCTCTGGTCATGCTGGTCTTCTGGTTTCCGGCCAGCGCCCTGTGGCACCAGCAGAGCGAGATCAACACGACGGTGGCCCAGATCGCCGCCATCCAGCGCCAGGATCAGGCCCTCCAGTTGCAGGCCAAGTCGGTCTCGTCGGCGTCGGCCGCGACCTTGCTCGCGCGAGAGCAGTACCAGTTGGTCGCGCCCGGTCAGAGCCTCATCCAGGTGCTGCCCGGCGATGGTTCGGGCCAGGTGAGCCAGAGCACCGGGGACCCCGGTCTGCAGCCGCTGGTGTCGCCCACGTCGGTCTCGTCGCTGGCGATCGGCGCCACGCCCACGACGTCGACCACGCACAAGGCCTCTCACGGCTTCTTCGCGCGATTCGTGCGCACCCTCGAGTTCTGGCATTGACCTTTCGCGACGCGTCACCCGACGATCTCGCGACGTTAGAAGGACTGCTGGGTCGGCCCCTCGCTGGCCGTTGCGCCGTGGTGGTGCGTCGAGGCGACGGTAGCCCGGTGGTGATCGAGAATGAGCCCCATCTCCGTGACGGCACCCCGATGCCGACGCTCTTCTGGTTGGTGGACGCGCAGTTGCGCGACGAGGTGAGCCGCCTCGAGGGCGAGGGCGGGGTCCATCGCTTCGAGGAGATGGTCGACGCGCAGCAGTTGCAACGCGCCCACGACGAGTACGCACGGCGCCGTCAGGCGGCGGTGGTGCGCGGCGACCTCGTCGCGGCGAGCGGCGGCGTGGGCGGGACCCGGGTCGGTGTCAAATGCCTGCACGCCCACTTGGCCAATTTCCTGGCGGGCGGCGACGATCCGGTCGGCGCACTGGTCGCGTCGCAGGTGGACCTGCCATCATTGACGGTGCACGATGTGCGCGGCTGAGGTCGTCGCCGCGCTCGACTGCGGGAGCAACTCCACTCGTCTGCTCATCGCCGACTCCACCGGAGCGACCCTGCGGCGCGAGATGCGCATCACGCGACTGAGCCAGGGCGTCGACGCGGCGGGCACGCTGGTGGACGAAGCCTTGTTGCGCACCTATGACGTGCTGGACGAGTATCGCCGGTTCATGGACGTTGCGTCGGTGCAACGGGGCCTTCTCGTCGCGACGTCGGCGGTGCGCGACGCCCGCAACGGCATGCAGTTCTTGGTCAAAGCGGCGCGCCTCACCGGCGTGCCGGCTGAGCTGATCAGTGGCGACCAAGAAGCGTCGTTCTCTTTCGAGGGGGCGACGACGGGATTGGCCCCGGACCCGCGTCCCACCGTCATCGTCGACGTCGGCGGCGGTTCCACGGAGTTAGCGATCAACCTTGACGGAGAATTGCACAGCTACTCCATGCAGTTGGGGTGCGTGCGGGTGAGCGAGCGGGCCCTGGGCCACGACGTCGTCACGCCCGAGGGTGCCGCGGCCGCGCGCGAGATGATCAACGCGGAGCTCGATCGCGCGTTCAGCGCCGAGGCGGCCTTCGACGCCGTGCGCGGCGACGTGCGACTGGTCGGCCTCGCCGGCACGGTCGCCACGCTGGCCTCGCTCGACGCCCAACTCACCACCTACGACCGCGACGCGGTGCACCATCGGGTGCTCACCCGCGCCACCGTGCAGCACTGGCGCGACACGTTGGGGGCCGAGACGGCGCAGCAGCGGCTCTCGCATCCCGGGATGGTGGTCGGCCGCGAAGACGTGCTGGTCGCGGGGTTGTTCGTGCTCGACGCCGTGATGGAACGCTTCGGCGTCACGCAGTTGTTGAGCAGCGAGAACGACATCCTGGACGGCATTGTTGCATTCCTGTTACGACCCTCGAGCGCATAAGGTACCGGTAACGGTCACGATGGAGGGGTGAAGGAAAGTTCATGGTGACGACGAGGAGTTCGATCTATTCGCCCATCACCCTGCACGGGCGGCGGGTGATCCTGCGCACCATGAACGAGCAGGACTACGAGGGCTGGCGCGAGGTGCGCGTGCGATGTCACGACTGGCTCGTCAAATGGGAGCCCCGTTCGGCGCATTCGTCGTCGTTGGCGGAGGACCAGCGCAGTTTCGTCAGCCGCTGCGCGGTGCGCGAGCGCGAGCGTCAGATGGGCACGGCCTTCGGTTTCGGCATCTTCTTCGGCGGCCGCTTCGTCGGGGAGATCACGCTCTCCTCGATCCAACGCGGACCCCTGCAGTCGGCCTTCATCGGCTACTGGATCGACGAGGCCGTGGCCGGTCAGGGCCTCATGCCCGAGGCGGTGGTCACCATCCTGCAGTACTCCTTCGAGTCGCTGCGCCTGCACCGCGTCGAGATCAACATCATCCCGCGCAACTCGGCCTCGCGGCGCGTGGTCGAGAAGCTCGGTCTGCGCAGCGAGGGGATCGCCGAGCGCTACCTCGAGATCGACGGAGCCTGGGAGGACCACGCCCGTTACGCGATCACCGCCGAGGAGTGGGGCGACCGGGCGCCCGAACTGGTGGCGAACTGGATCCTGCCGCGGCCGCTCTAGACGGCGTCGAAGGTCCGCTGGCGGAACTCTTCGAGATGCGCGGTTCGTAGCGTCCCTCCCAGCCCTTCGGCGATGCCGAGTCCGGCGAGCGAGCCGTCGCGCGGCAGCACCAGCAGGGCGTCCTGCGCGCCGCGCGCCACCACGAGACCGCGGACCCGGGTCTGACGCGCCAGCCGATCGATGTCGGCGACCGACACGTCGCGCTCGAGTTGCACCACCGGGTTCTCGTAGCGCGTGCGCGGTATGGCGCGCAGGTCCTTGATCATGGCCACCACGTCGTGACTCAGTCGCACCGAGGAACCGCCCACGTCGTCCCAGGTGACCTTCAAGGCTTTCACGGTCATCTGCGTCTCGTGGGCCAGGAAGAACATCTCGGGGTCGAAGGCGAAGCGGTCCACCAGGCCGAGCAGCCCGAGCAGGCGGGCCGGCCCGCGTTGGAATCCCTTGAAGCCGCACTGCGTGTCGCGAAGGGTCGTGCCGCTGTAGTGGCGGGCGAGGCGGCTGAAGACCTTGCCCGCGACGGTGCGCAACGTCGAGTCGTAGTCGATGTGGCCGTGGTCGGTGCGCGATCCCGGCACCACCTGGGCCTGACCCAGGGCGGCGATCATCTCGGGGATGTGGCGCGGGCTGATCGACATGTCGGCGTCGGCGGTGATGACGTAGTCGCCGGTCGCGGCGGCGATGCCCAGGCGCAGTGCCGCGCCCTTGCCCCGGTTCACCGGCTGTTGGATGAACTGAGCGTGGTGTCGCTCGGCGTAGAGCTCGTGGGCCACGCGCATGGTGTCGTCGATCGAACCGTCGTCCACCACGATGATCTCGACGTCGTCGGGGTCCAGTTCGTTGAGGACCGGCGCCAAACGCTCGTAACCCGAGGCGAGGCGGGGCGCCTCGTTGTAGGCCGGTATAACCAGGGACGTTCGGATAGCCCTATTTTAGGCCTAGGGCCGAGAGGCCCCCACCAGACCGAAGGTGAAGAGCGGTTCGTAGCCGACGAGGGTGCCGGTATGCGCGGCGGCGATGACGGTGCTGCTTCCGTAGGGACCGCTGCCGACGTACATCACGACGTGGTCGACCTCGTGGTCGCCGTCGAGGTTGTAGTAGAAGAGCAGGTCGCCCGGCTGCAGCTTGAGCAGCGACACGTGCGCCATCGCCGGGTACTGGGTCTCGGTGGTGCGCGGGATGTCGACGCCGGCCTTGCCCCAGGCCCACTGCACGAGGCCCGAGCAGTCGAAGCCGACGCCCGGCGTCTCGCCGCCCCACACGTAGGGCACGCCGATCTCCTTTTCGGCCCACGCCACCGCCAGGTTGCCCTGGGCGGTGCCGGCGATCTCGAGGATGATCGGCGGGGCCGCGGCCGCGATGGCCGCGAGCACCTTGTTGGCGGCGGGGGTGCCGCCCACGGCCGAGGCGGCGGCCACGGCCTCCTCCTCGCCGGCGATGTTGCGCGCGCGCGCCGCGGCGGCGCCGGCCGCAATCTCGTAGGTGATGATCTTGGCCTTCAGTTCCTTGGTGACCTTGGTGAGCGTGGCCTGGGTGGCGTCCTCGTTGGCCACGTTCTCCTGGAGCAGGTACTGCACGTGCGCGGTCTGCGCCTGGGACTTGTTGCGCTGCACCGTGACGTCGGCCAAGGTGGTGTCGAGGGAGTGCTTGGCCGCCTCGTACTGCTCCTTTAGGTGATTGAGGTTGCCGATGACCTGGTCCTCGTAGACGGTGCGCGCGTCGCTGGTGGTGACGTTCTGATTGAACAGGGCCATGATCTGGGCGTCGGCGGCGCCGAAGACGTAGGAGTTGACGACGGCCTTGACCAACTTGGCGGAGGTGACCTTGATGGCCGCGCGCTTGCGCACCTCCTTGGCGTCGAGGTTCACGATGTCGTTGTTGATGTTGGCGAGGTTCACCTTGGCGGCGTCGTACTCGTTGGCCGTCGTCTCGCTGACCTGTTCCTCCTTGGACAGCGTGGCCGAAAGCCGTGCGATCTCGGCCTTGGTCTGGGCGATCGTGCTGGCGCCGGCGAGTGAGGGGACCAGCAGGCTCGATAGAGCCAGCGCTGCCACGACTAAGAGGGGAGTTGATCGAGTCGTGCCCCAACGACGCACGCGAATCATGAATCCAGCCTAGTTAGCGAACATAAGAAAAAAGGAGTATTGAAACGCATGATGATGCGTTACGGTTACATCGCGACATTCGCACGTGGGGGCGTAGCCCAATTGGCAGAGGCAAGGCGCTTAAACCGCCTCCAGTGAGGGTTCGAGTCCCTCCGCCCCTACGCGGTGAATGTCCGACCATCGCAATCCGCGCCGTCGGACCGGTTCGACCGTCAATTTCGTCGCAGAACTGTAACGTGACGCGACGAACTCGCGTTATTCGCAGTGTCACGTTGATGGTTTTTTCGTCAGGGTGGTCGCTTTGGTGAGGTCTTTGCAATCTTTAGTAGCGTGGCACGCGTGGCTAAGAGTGCATCGGGCAAATGGGTAAGTAGGGTCGGCGCGACCGGAGGCGGGAAGGCGTACAAGAAAACCCGTCCCGGGAACTACTACGGGGTCCTGGCGCTCATCGTCATCTTCGGTCTTCTGGCCGCCGTTTGGGCCCGCTACGACTACCAGCACCCGGCCAAGGCGCTGCACGCCACCGCTCCCGCGATCGGCACCACCTGGTACGCCGCGCTCTCGATCCAGGCCTGCGGTGAGACGCTGCCGTACCTGACGTCGAACGCCTCGTCATCGGTAACCGGGTTCGCGGTACTGGCCGACAACGTCATCCGGATCAGCCCGACCTCCGCCGCGGACGCGGGCAACAACGCCACGGTGTCACAGTTCGCCGACGAGTACCCGGGCCTCACCGCGAGTTCCGGTGAGATCGCGGTGCCCACGGCCAAGGACGCCGTTGACGCCGCCACGACGTACCACAACGGTGCCGCCTGCGCCGCCAAGACCAAGTACGCCGGACAGACGGGCAAGATCGAGTTCGCCTACTGGAAGACCATCTCGCAGGTGAAGCCCACCATCACCACCAACCCGGCGGCGATCAAGTTCGGCGAGTACATGCGCGTGACCATGGCCTTCGAGCCGACCGGCGTGACGCCGACGGCCCCGAGCACCGCCACCGTGGATGAGATGGTCAAGCTCGGCACCACTGCGACGACCACCACGACGCTGGCGACGACCACGACGACTACCGCCACCACCACAACGACCAAGGCGGGGACCACGACGACCACTCCGCCGACCACGACCACCACCAAGGGCTGAGCTTGAAGTCGATCATTCTGGTCGGCGGCGAGGGAACGCGGCTTCGGCCGTTGACGTACCAGACGCCCAAGCAGATGCTGCCCCTGGTCGGCGTGCCGATGATCGAGTGCGTCTTCGAGGAACTGGCCAGTCACGGCGTCACCGACGCGGTGCTGTCGCTCGGTTACCTGCCCGACCGCTTCATCGAGGCCTATCCCAGCGGGGTGATCGCGGGCGTGCGGGTGACGTACGCCGTGGAGTCCGAACCGCTCGACACTGCGGGGGCCATCCGTTACGCCGCCGAGCAGGCCGGCATCGACGAGACCTTCCTGGTGGTCAACGGTGACGTGCTCACCAATCTTGACGTGACCAAGTTCCTGGCCTTCCATCGCACGCAGGGCGGTGAGGGGACGATTGCCTTGCATCAAGTCGAGGATCCCTCTCGATTCGGGGTCGTGCCGACGACGCCCCAGGGGCGCGTCATCGCGTTCGTGGAGAAGCCGCCGCCCGGCGAGGCCCCGACCAACCTCATCAATGCCGGTACCTATATCTTCGAGCCCAGCGTGTTGGAGCGCATCGCGCCCACGGGCCGGGTCAGCATCGAGCGCGACACCTTCCCCGCGCTGGCCAAGGCCGGCGTACTCTACGCCATGCCCGACGACGCCTATTGGCTCGACACCGGCCTGCCCCAGACGTACCTGCAGGCCAACGTCGACATCCTGAACGGCCGTGATGTGCGCCACTCGGTGGCCAAGATCGTGAACGGCTCGTGGTGTCACCGCTCGAGCACCGTCGATCGAAGCGCCACGCTCATCAACGCCGTGGTCGACCGCGATTGTTACGTCGGCCCCAACGTGGTGCTCGAGGGCGTGGTCCTGTTGCCCGGCGCGGTGATCGAAGAGGGCTGCGAGGTGCGCTCCAGCATCATCGGCCCCGAGGCCGTCATCGGAAGCTTCTCGCGGCTGGGCGCCACCTGCGTCGTCGGCGCGAAGGAGCACGTGGCGCCCGAGTCGATCTTGTCCGGCGAAGTGCGCTTGGGCGGGGTGTAACTAGCGAAACAAATCGTCGTTCGCCGAGCGGACGACGTCGCCCGCAATCGAGCCTTCGCCGTAGAAGGCCTCGTCCAGGCCACGCATAAGTGCGAACGGCGTGCGCTGGGCCTTGCCGAGCACCAGGTTGGCCGCGCCGGCGATCTCGTCGACGATGGCGACCTCGGTCGCCTCAAGCAGGCGCCCGTTGGCGTCGGTGGTGCCGCGAAGGTCGAGCACGGGCTTGAGTCCGGCGCAGCCCAACGCGACGTCGGTCACCCCGTTTCGCCACACCCGGCCAAAGGTGTCAGTGATGACAACAGCCACCTCGATCCCGACGCGGCGTTTCACCTCGGCGCGGAAGCGCCGCGCCGAACGGTCGGGGTCCTTGGGCAGCAGCACGGCCGTGCCCTCGTCGGTGTTGGAAAGGTCCACGCCGGCGTTGGCGTTGATGAAGCCGTGTCGCGTCTGCGTGATGCGCAGGGGGCCGCGCCGACGAAGGATGCGCGTCGCCTCTCCCTCGACCAGGGCGACCTTGCCGGCTTCGGTGCCGTCGAAGGCCACGACTTGGCCCTCGGACTTGGACACGACCTTGCTGGTGACGATGACGAGGTCGTGGTGAGTCAGCGTCTCGCCCTGCGCGGTGAGCGCATCGAGCAGCAGCGTGACCAGGTCGTCGCCTTCGCGCACCATGGCGACGCCTTGTATGGCGACGATGCGCAGGTCGCTCACGAAAGCACCGCCTCGGCCAGCCGGCGCGCGTCATCCGGATCGGCCATGATCGTCGTCGTGACGATCGCGTCCATGCCGCGCTCCACGATGGCCCTGCTTAGTGCACGGTCGGACTCGTCGATGATCAAGGTGCCGACGAGGCCCTTGTAGAAGTCGGCCACGCCGAGGCACGAGACGTCGTAGCCCAGCTCGGCGAGTAGTCGATCGGCCGGTCCCTTGAGGGCGGCGCCGTTGATGATCGGCGAGACCGCGATGACGTCGCCCTGTCGTCGCTCCAGGATCTCGCGCACGCCGGGCACCTGCAGTATCGGGTCGATGGAGATGAGCGGATTCGACGGCGCGACGACGATGCGCGAGCACTGCTCGAGCGCGTCCAACACCTCGGAGGTCGCGCGCGCCTCGGACGCGCCGGCCACTTTGATCGCGTTCACTTTGACGTCGTGGTGATGCAACACGAAGTATTCCTGGAAGCTCAGGCGTCCAACCTCGGTGTCGAACTCCGTGGCGACCTCGTCGTCGGTGACGGGGAGCAGTCGGACCTGGAGTCCGAAGTGCTCGCTCAGCTCTCGGGTGACCACCGTCTTGGTCGCGCCTTCGCTGAGTCGCTGACTGCGATAGAGGTGCGTCGCGAGGTCCCGGTCGCCCAGGGCGAACCACGACGCGCCGCCCAGTTCTGAGAGCTCTTGCATGACGCGCCAGGATTCGCCGCGCAGTCCCCAGCCCAGCTCGTCGTTGTTGAGTCCGGCCAGGGTGTAGGTGATGGTGTCGAGGTCGGGGCAGATGGTGAGTCCGTGCAGCACGAGGTCGTCACCGACGTTCACCACGGCCGTCAGCTGCGAAGGGTCGGTGGTCGCGCTCAACGCGCTCAGGAGTCGCGCGGCGCCCACGCCGCCGCTGAGAACTGTTATCACCTCAATGACATTAGGGGTCGTGGTTAACATCGGTGGTTGTGAGCGACGACCCGTTAGTTGATGGCTGGCCGGGTGCTCCAGCGGTACTGCTCTTTCGACTCAACGCGGGAAACGTTGATGTTGTAGGCGAAGCGGGCGACCTCGACGCGGTGCGTCCGTGGGCGTCGGTATCCAAGATGGCGGTGGCCCTGGCTTTCGGCGTGGAGGTCGACTGGGGCGCCCATCAGTTCGACGAAGGCGTCGGCCCCGACGGCGCGACGCTGGCGAACCTGTTGTCGCACAGCAGCGGCCTGGGCTACGAAGAGGGCGATCGCACTGTGCCGCTCGCCACCAAACGCGTGTACTCCAACGTCGGCATCGACCGCGCCGTGTCGGTCGTGGTGCAGGACAACGCGCCCTCGGCCTGGCTCGAGGACCGGGTCTTCGCGCCTTTGGGCATGACGACGACGCACTTGGCCGGACGGCCGTGCGCCGACGTGGTCGGTTCGACGCGCGACATGGCGACGCTGGGCGTGGCGTGGCTGCGACCCGACGTCATCGCCACGTCGACCCGGGACCAACAGATCACGCCGTATCTTCCCGACCTCGCCGGCATCGTGCCCGGCTTCGGTCGCTTCACGCCGTGTCCCTGGGGGTTAGGCCCCGAGGTGCGCGGGTCGAAGGAGCACTGGATGGGGGACTGGCCCGCCGACAGCTTCGGCCACTTCGGTAAGAGCGGCTCGATGATGCTGCTCAACGCGTCCGAACAGATCGGGCTGGTCGCCAACGGCACCGTGGCGTTCGGCGGGTGGGCGCTCACGTTCTGGCCGGCGTGGACGAGCCTGATGCGACGTCGCATCCTCTCGTCGTGACGACCCCGTCGCGACTCACGGTCGGGCTCGACCTCGACGGATCCCTCGAATCCCTGGGCAACTCGATGACCGATCTCGCCGACGCGCTCGATCTAGTGGGTGAATGCGAGTTGGTGCGCTTTCGCACCCTGTCGTCGAGCCGTTCACCCGACGAGCGCCGGCTGGCCTTTCGAGCCGTGTGGTCACCCTGGTGGCGCCGCGGCCTCGGCCGTTCCCTGGATGACTTATTGCCGACCGTGGACGTCGTGCACGTCGCCGGCGTGGCGACACCGCCGACGAAGAAGACGCCTCTGATCATCTCCGTCGATGACCTTCGCCCCTTGAGAGAGGAGTCGGGCATCCACCAGCGGGTCACCCAGCTGCAGCGGGCGACACGACACGGGGCGACCCTGGTCGCGTCGACGATGACGGCCAGCCACGAGGTGCAGCGCGTCCTGGGCGTCAAGCGAAGCCAAGTGGTGGTCGTGCCGCCGGCGGTGCCGAGCGTCGAGCTCACCGAGGGAGGGCAG
The DNA here is from genome assembly GCA_963827115.1 of uncultured Acidimicrobiaceae bacterium. Taxonomy (GTDB): domain Bacteria; phylum Actinomycetota; class Acidimicrobiia; order Acidimicrobiales; family RAAP-2; genus RAAP-2. Next base: position 467,089 of record CAWGZS010000001.1, read on the forward strand.
GACCTCGTCGTCAACGTCACCGGTCTCACGGAGTGGTTCCTCGCCGTCGCTCCCCAATTGAGCCGCTTCGCCAAGGCTCGCGGCGTTCAACTCATCGCGCTCACGAGCACCGCGGCCGCCCAACGGGTGCGCCAGAGCGGCGTCGAGGTGACCCTGCGTCCTCGCAGCGAGGCTCGGGCCGCGCTGTCGCACGCCCGCGCCGTCATGCACTTTTCGGACGGGGCTCGCTTTCCATCCTTCGCCATCGCCGCGCTCGCGGCGGGGGTGCCGACCATCGCCCGGTCGACCACCATCAATCGTGAACTGCTGGAGGGCGCCGCCGTCCTGGTCAACAGCGACGACGAAGTCCTCGCCACCCTCGAAGAGGTGTGGGACAGTGAACCGCAGCGAGCCATCATGATCGCCTCGGGGAGATCGCGCGCGGTTGATTTCGCGCCGGCGACGGCCGCGCGCGCTTACGGCGCTCTCTATCGCGACGTCGTGCGAGGCTGGGAGTCGTGACGCGGACCCTGACGATCGGCATCGACCAGCTCTACCGCCGCCAACCGGGCGGCATCGGCACGTACGTCCGCGGACTGGCGCTCGGGTTGAGCCAGGTGGGGCCCCCGGACCTAGAGATCCTCGGCCTGGCCCCTCGCGGTGCGACGCCGGTGTCGGTGAAGGAGCTGGCCCTCACGACGACGATCGCGGCCTTGCCCATTGAGCTTCTCACGAGGGTGTGGAAGTGGCGGCCCGTTGGGGTGCCGGGCCGTTCGACGATCGTGCACGCGACGTCGATGGCCGGGCCGTACGGTGGGGGGGTGGCCAACGCAGTCCACTCGGTAGCGATGCACGACCTGTTGTGGCGCGAGGGATCGAGCGCCACCACGGCCCGTGGTGCGAAGTTCCACGAGGATCGTCTCAACCTGTTGAAGCGCCGGGACGACCTGCGAATCTTCTCCAGTTCGCCCGGACTGCGAGAACAACTCCTGGCCGAGGGAATCGACGGGGCCAGGGTCTTTAATGTGCGCCTCGGCGTCGACGACGACGGCTCGATCGTCGCGAGCCCGGACGACGTGCGCTCGGCCTTGATGACGCACGGTGTTCATGGACCCTTCACGCTGTACGTCGGCACCCGGGAACCGCGCAAGAACCTCGAGCGTCTCATCGACGCTCACGCCCGCGCGAGTGTCGAAAGCCCTGAACTCGGGCCGCTGGTGCTGGCGGGCCCGGCGGGGTGGGGCGAGGTCGCGACCGGCGACGCCATCGTGCTCGGCACGGTGTCGCGTGAACTCCTCAAGGGTCTCTATCGCGACGCGACGGTGTTCGCCTACGTCGCGGTGGCCGAGGGCTGGGGGCTGCCACCGGTCGAAGCCCTGCACGCCGGTACCCGGGTCGTGGCGAGCACCACCACCCCGAGCGTGGCGCGCAACGTCGAGGTCGTGCGTGTCGATCCGCTCGACGTGTCGGCGATCGCCCAGGGGCTCAAGGACGCGCTGTCACGTGAGGACGACGAGACGAGCCGCGCGGCGCGACGGGCGTCGGTGGCCGACCTCACCTGGGCCAACTCGGCCCGGGACCATCTGGAGGGTTGGTCGTGAAGGTCGCGCTCGACGTCTCGGCCGCGCCGGCGCAGCTCGCCGGCGCCGGGCGCTACATCGCCGAGGTCGCTCGCCGGCTGCCCGACGTGGGGGTCGAGACCACGTTGGTCTGCCGTCGCGGCGACCGGTCGCGGTGGGCCGCGATGTCGCCGGCGGCGACGATCGCTCCGGCCGTGCCCAATCCGAGAGTGCTGCGACTGGCGTACGAGGCGCGGTACCTGGGGACCAGCGCCGCGGCGAAGGGCAGCGACCTCTGGCACGGGCCGCACTACACCATGCCTCGGCGTCGGTTGGAGCCCACGGTCGTCACGATCCACGACCTGACGTATTTCACCAACCCCGAATGGCACGAACGTTCCAAGGTCCTCTTCTTCCGCCAAGCGATCACCTACGCGGTCAGCAACGCCGAGGTCCTCATCTGCGTGAGCGACTTCACCGCCCGCGTGCTGGAGCAGCAGTTCGACGAGCACGCGCCGTTGGTCGTGGCGCCGCTCGGGGTCGACCTGACGCGGTTCACCCTCGACGCGAGTCGCGACGACGAGTTGTTCAAGAGCCACCAATTGCCCGTGGAGGTGCCCTACGTCTTCTACCTGGGCACGGTCGAACCGCGCAAGGGCATCGACGTGCTGCTGTCGGCCTTCGCCGACGTGGCCCGCGAGCACCCGACCGCGCAGTTATGGCTGGCGGGACAGGCTGGCTGGGGCGTGGGCGACGTCGAGGCGCAGCTGGCGTCTCACCCCGCCGCCCCGCGGATCAAGCGTCTGGGTTACGTGGACGACGATCTGCTGCCGGCCTTGCTGCGCCAGGCCCGGGTGGTGGCCTATCCCTCGCGGGGCGAAGGCTTCGGACTGCCGGTGCTCGAGGCGCTGGCCTGCGGCGCGGCGGTCGTGACGTCGGCCAACACGGTGATGGCGGAAGTGGCGTCGGACGCCGCCACGTTGGTGCACGTCGGCGACGTGCAAGGCCTGACGTCGGCGCTCGACGAATTGCTCTTGATCAGCGACCGCTACCGATCGGCTCGGGCGACCCGGGGACGGCTTCGGGCCGAGGAGTTCACGTGGGAGGCAACCATGGCCAAGCACGTGCAGGCGTACGAACTCGCCCTGGGGAGCCGCTGACCCGTGCGGGCTCTGGTCACCGGCGCGCACGGGTTCGTGGGACGACACCTCTGCGACCATCTGCGCGCCTGCGGTGACGACGTGGTGGGCGTCGACCGCGACTGCGACGTGACCAGCGCGCCGAGCGTCGCGGGTGTGTTCGAAGAAGCCCGGCCCGACTGTGATCTACCACCTGGCCGCGTTGACGCACATCGGCGAGTCGTGGGCCAATCCCGCGGAGTACGTGCGCGTCAACGTGCTCGGCACGCGCAACGTGCTCGAGGCGGCGCACGCGGTCGTCAAGAAGGCGGTCGTGCTCTTCGTCAGCACGGCCGACGTCTACGGGATCGTCAAGGAAGACGAGCTGCCGCTGCGGGAGACCCACCGCACCGCTCCCGCCAATCCCTATTCGCAGAGCAAGCTCGAGGCGGAATTGATGGCGAAGAACTACGCGCGCGAGAACAACCAGCGCGTGATCATCGTGCGGCCGTTCAACCACGTCGGCCCCGGACAGTCGGAGAAGTTCGTGGTGCCGGCCCTGGTGTCGAGGCTGCTCGCGACGCTCGAGACGGGCGCCACGCAGATCCCCGTCGGAGACCTGTCGACGCGGCGCGACTTCTGCGACGTGCGCGACGTCGTGCGCGCCTATCGACTTCTCGTTCGACACGGTTCTCCGGGCGAGGTGTACAACGTCGCGTCCGGTTTCGCTACCGCCTTAGAGGACATCGCTCGCGACCTCGTCAACCTCATCGCGCCCGACGTCCAGTTGGTACCCGACGCGCAGCTCTTCCGACCGTCCGAGGTGCCGGTGACGCGAGGAAGTTTCGAGAAGCTGCACGACGCCACTGGGTGGGAGCCGACCATCGCGTTGTCGACCTCGCTGTTGGACGTCGTGGCGAACATGCGCTCGTCAGGGCTTCGACACTAAAGGACCTCGAGGAAGTGTCGATTTTGTGCACGGCAGCGGCCCGAGCCTCACCTGAGCGCCCACTAACCTTGAAGCACTGATGGAATCCCGTGCTCCGGCCGTTGTTGCCGTCGTCGTTACCACTGGTCCTGGGCCCGGCCTGGAAGCCACGTTGGCTTCGCTGGTAGCGCAGGACTATGAGGAACTAAGCCTGCTCGTCGTGGCGAACGGGGAGTCCGAGCACGTCGCGGCCAGGGTCGCGGCGATCGCCCCCTTGGCGTTCGTGCGGTCCCTCGAGGAGAACAAGGGCTTCGGGGCCGCGTGCAACGAGGCCGCGCTTATGATCGAGGGCTCGGCCTTCTTCCTCTTCTGCCACGACGACGTTCGCCTCGAGAGCAACGCCATCCAGCAGATGGTGGAGGCGGCTTTCCGCACCAACGCCGGCATCGTCACGCCCAAGGTCGTGACCTACGAGGACCCGCTGGTCCTGCTGCACGTCGGTCAGACCTCGGACCGTTTTGGCGTCGTCCAGGAGCGGGTCGAACTGGGTGAGATCGACCACGGCCAACAGGACCTGGAACGCGACGTCTTCGTAGCCCCGGGGGGCGTTACCCTCGTGCGTTCGGACCTCTTCGCGACCCTGCGGGGTTTCGATCCGTTGATCACGGTGCTGGGTGAGGACCTCGATCTTTGCTGGCGCGCTCAGGTGGCGGGCGCACGCATTGTCGTGGCGCCGTCGGCCAAGGTGGCCCACCGCGAGACGATCTCGACGGGGGAGCGTCCGGTCACCGTACACGGCACAAGACGCTCCAGTCGTCAGGACCTGCAACGCCGCCACCAACTCCTGGTGGTGTCGACCGGATGGGGTCGGCGCACCAGCGCCGCGACGATGTCGCTTCTGGCGGTCATGGACTCGATGGAGTTCCTGCTCGCGCTTGATCGGCGGCGACACCGACCGCGCGGGGGCCATCCTGGGGTCGTGGCGATGGCTCCTCAGAAATCGCCGGTCCGCCCGCCAACGTCGCACGCAGCTCAATTCGACCCGGGTGCTCTCCGACGATGAACTTCGCCGGCTCCAGGTCGGCGGGGCCAGCCGCCTCAAGCGCTTCGTGGTGACCCTGGTTCGCGAAGGCCTCGACCGGGCCCGAGGGATACTCCCCGTCTCGGAGGACGAACCCGCGATCGTCGATCGACGAGGGCGAGGCTGCGGGTGTGGGCTTCGGGGCGGCCTTCTCGGAGAACGAGGAGTTCGACGAGATTGCCGAGAGCACGTCCATCGAGTTGCGCCGCCAGCCGTCGAGGTTGCTGACGACGTTCCGCTCGCAGATCGCGGTGATGCTCGCCGTGATCATCCTCTGGTTCATCGCGACGCGCAACCTCGTCGCGACGCATCTGCCGCTGATCGGCCGACTGGCGCCGCTCGACTCCTGGTGGACGACGTGGCGCCACTTCTTCGCGTCGTGGTCGCCCAACGGCCTAGGCACCGGCACCCCCGCAATGCCGGGCTACGGACTGATCGCCTTCGCGGGAACCTTCGTCTTCGGCCGCATGGGCATTCTGCCCCGGCTGGTCCTGATCGCGGCGGTGCCGCTCGGGGCCATCGCCGTGGGGCGGCTGCTTCGCGGACGGGTGTCCAACCGTGCGCGCGTCGTCGCCGCGGTCTCCTACATGGCGTTGCCTCTCGGTCTTAACATGATCGGCCAGGGGCGCATCGACGTGCTGGTGGTCGTCACCGGTCTGCCGTTGGTGGTGCGCCGGCTCTTCGAGTTGCTGGCCGTCCCCGGCTTCCGCTGCGGGTCCCTACCCCGATCCGGTGCCCTTCGGCCACCGTGGGTGGCGAGCCACCCGCTCCGGTCAACGCATGCTGCTCGTGGTGCTCGTCGCGGTCCTCACCACCATGGCGCCGGCCACGCTGGTCCTCGTCGCCCTGGTGGTGGTGGGCGTGATGGTGTCGCGTCTCTTCGAGCCCGACGAGCTGAGCGAAACGGTCAGACCCTGGCGCCTCCTCAGCGCCGTCGTCGTGAGCGTGGCCATCTTCCTCCTCCCCATGACGGTCGACACGTTGCTGGCGGGACGAAGGGCCCTGGGTCTATTCGGTCTCCCGGTCGGACCGTGGTCCGCGCCGTCCTTCCTCGACCTGGTGCGAGGCGCCGACGGCACGTTCGGGTCGACGTGGCTGGGATGGCTCCTGCCGCTGGCCGCCCTGCTCGGTTTGATGCTGTGTCGCGGTGAACGTCGGGTCATCGCCACCAAAGTCTGCGACCATCGCGACCTTGACGTTGCTCGTCGCCGCGCTGGACGCACGTCACTGGATGGGTTCCTTCGCACCCGACATCGAAGTACTGCTGGCGCTGTACGTGGTGATGCTGGCGCTGCTGATCGGCCTCGGGGTGAGCGCCCTGGAGCACGACCTTCGCCAGGCCGGCTTCGGTTGGCGCCAGATCTGCGGTGCCGTGACGGTCGTGGTCTTGCTGGTGGCCGCGCTGCCATTCCTCGCCAGCATGGCGGGGGGTCGGTTCGACTTGCCCACCACCAGCGTGGCCGAATCGCTCAACGCGCTAGCGCCCACTGACGCCGGGGGTTATCGAGTCCTCTGGCTCGGTGATCCCTCGGTCCTGCCGGTCGCGGGCTGGTCGGTGGCCCCCGGGCTGGCGGCCGCCACCTCGATGAACGGCCTGCCGAGCGGCGCCACGCTCTTCGTGGCACCGGACTCGGGCACGACCGACGTCCTGCTCAATGACGTGCAGCTCGCCCTGCAGGGCAAGACGGTGCGGCTGGGACAGCTGCTGGCACCCGCGGGCATCTCGACCATCGTCGTGATGAGCGCCGCAGCGCCGGAGATCTCGGGCGTGCAGTCGGTGCCCCTGCACCCGGTGCCGGCGAGCCTGACGGCCGCGCTCGGACGCCAGACGGACCTGTCGCTGGAACTTCACACCGATTCGGTCGAGATCTTCTCCAATTCTCTCTTCCACGGACTGGTGTCCCAGACGTCGGCGTCCGGCTTGGTGCCGGCCCTGGGGGGTGCCGGCATCGCGGGTCCGGTGTACTCGGCCGGCGTCGTCGAGTCGGGGCTGGCGCCGGCCAGCGCCTTCTCGCTCGAGGTGGACGGCCACGCCGCGAGACGCCAGGTCTTCGACGGATGGGCGCCGTCGTACCAGGTGGGCACGTACAGCGGCATACCGGTGGCCAAGCTCGTGCTGCACCGGTTGCCGCTCAACGGTCTGCTCGCCCTCGTCACGCTGGTGCTGTGGGCGACGGTGTGGCTGGGCTTTGGCTGGGTGCAGCGCTTCGAGTGGTTGTTCACCCGGCGCAGTCGTCGCGCCGCGGCCCGCCACGCCAGGAGGAACCCGTGAGACGGCGTCGGCCCTTGCTGGTGATGCTCGCGGTGGTCCTCATCGCCGTGGGGCTGGTGAGCTCGCTCAATCGTCCCACCAATCCCTCGCTGTTGGCGGGCGGGATCAACGGGGGCTCGTACGCCGAATCGACCGCGTTGTTCTGCACCGGATTGGGCGGCAACGTCAGTTCGGCCGCCACTTCGCTGGAGGGTCACGTGGTCTTCTTGAACACGACGGACGCCTCGCGGTCGCTCGCCGTCCAGGTGGTCAACGACCTGGGTCAGCGCGCGTTCGCCACCCTGCACGTGGGCGCCCACGCCACCACCCTGGTGAGTCCGATCACCTTGTTGAAGGCCCACAACTACGCCGTGGAGGCCCAGGTGTCGGGCGGCGGGGTCGTCGCCCAGGAGGTCAACAAGACCGGCCAGGCCGCGGTGCCCTGCACCTCGACGGGCGTGACCAACTGGTACGGCGCCGGGTTCGACACGGTGGTCGGGTCCTCGGGCGTGCTCAGCATCTACAACCCGACGGCGACACCGGCCGTCTTCAACGTGGCCACCTACTCGTCGGCCGGCTACGCGGCGCCCGCGCCCTTCCAAGGCCTCTCGGTCGCCGCCCACTCCCAGCTCGAGGTGGACCTGGGCACCCAGGTCGTCAACATGACCAACATCGGCGTGCACGTGACGGTCCTGCGCGGCTCGTTGGCCGTCGTCGGGGTCCAGCAGTCCGGTGGCGTCGACTCGTTCATCACCGGCGCGACCGCGCCGTCGAGGGTGGCCTGGTTCCCGCTGGTGACGACCGTCAACGGGGCGCTGGCCGAGATACGGGTGGCCAACCCCGGCGCGACCGCGGCTGACGTGACCATCCACGTGAAGCTCGCCAAGTTCGACATCGCGCCCCAGAGCGTGACCATCGCTCCCTACAGCAGCGGCTTCGTGGTCGTGACCCCCAACTCGGCCATCCCGGCCAACGGCTACGCCGCCGTGAAGTTCACCTCCAATGAGCCGGTGGTGACGTCGCTGGCCAGCGGGACCAGCGCGGGGATCTCCCTCTGGACCCCCCAGGGTCCCAGCGCCAACTTCCTGCTCTCGGATTTCTCCGGGCACGGTTTCAACGACGCGGCGGTGACCAACACGTCATCGCGGTCCCTGACGGTGCATTTCACCACGCTGGGCACCAAGAGCGTGTCGGCCTCCGCCACGCTGGCGGGCGGTTCGACGCAAAGCATCCTGTCGCTCTTCGCCGGCGTCACGAGCCTCAACGCCACGACACTGTTGGTCAAGTCGTCGGCCCCGCGCCTGTTGGTGACGACGACGCTGCCCAGTTCGCCGGTCGGCGTGACGGTGGTGTCGGTCTTAGACGGCGGGTAAGGTCGGTGGCTCCCACTTGGGGGCCGGTACCAGGGGCGGGGTCTCGCTCACCTTTTTCTTCGGCGCAGCCTCCGCGGTCGAACCGTTGGAGCCGGCCTTCGCGCCCACGCCGCTCAGGGCGCTGACGGTCTTGGATCCTTTGGGCCAGACCGGCTCGCCGTTGGCCTCGTCGATCAGTTGCGCCGCCGTGTCGCCGTCGATGGTCTCGTGCTCGAGCAGCGCCCGGGTCAGCGACTCCAGCCCGCGCCGGTGCAGGGTCAGCACCTCGATCGCTCGGACCTCCTGCTCGCGCAGGATCCGCTCGATCTCGTCGTCGATGATCTGGGACGTGTGGTCCGAGTAGTCGCGGGTGTGCATGAGGTCTTCGCCCAGGAAGACCTGGTTGTTCGAACCCCAGGCCATGGGGCCGATCTCCTTGGACATGCCCCACTCGCGGACCATCCTGGTGGCCAGTTCCGTGTTGCGCTGCAAGTCGTCGGCGGCGCCGGTCGAGAGGTCGCCGTAGACGAGCAGCTCCGCGACGCGCCCGCCCATGCGCATGCACAGGGAGTCCTCGATGTGGTTGCGCGACATGATGTGGCGATCCTCTTCGGGCAGGGTCATCGTCACGCCGAGGGCCATACCGCGCGGGATGATGGTGATCTTGTGCAGCGGATCGGTCTTCTCCAGCACGTAGGCCAGCAGCGCGTGGCCGCTCTCGTGAAAGGCCACCCGTTCGCGCTCGTCGTCCATTAGGACCATGGTGTCGCGCAACTGTCCCATCAGGACTCGGTCCCGCGCTGATTCGAAGTCCTCCATGCCGATCGTCTTGGAGTCTCGTCGCACCGCGTGCAGCGCGGCCTCGTTGGCCAGGTTCGCCAGGTCGGCGCCGCTCATGCCGGGCGTGCCTCGGGCCACCATCATCAGGTCGACGCTGGCGTCGAGGGGTTTATCCTTCGAGTGGACTTGCAGGATCGGCAGCCGCTCGTCGAGGTCGGGCAGGGGCACCACAATCTGTCGGTCGAAACGGCCCGGGCGCAGCAGGGCCTGGTCGAGCACGTCGGGCCGGTTGGTGGCGGCGATGACGACCACGCCCTCGGTGGGGTCGAAGCCGTCCATCTCGTTGAGCATCTGGTTGAGCGTCTGCTCGCGCTCGTCGTGGCCGCCACCGATGCCGGCGCCGCGCTTGCGTCCGATCGAGTCGATCTCGTCGATGAAGACGATGGCCGGGGCCTGCTTGCGCGCGGTGCCGAAGAGGTCGCGCACGCGGCTGGCGCCCACGCCGACGAACATCTCCATGAAATCTGATCCCGAGACCGAGAAGAAGGGCACGCCCGCTTCGCCGGCCACGGCGCGCGCGAGCATGGTCTTGCCCGTGCCGGGTGGACCGACCAGCAGGATGCCCTTGGGGATCAGCGCGCCGATGTCGCGGTAGCGACCCGGTGACTTGAGGAACTCCACCACTTCACTGATCTCCTGCTTGACGCCGAGGTAGCCCGCGACGTCGGCGAAGGTGGTGGTGGTGCGGTCCTGGTTGAACTGTTTGGCCTTGGAACGTCCCACCGACATCATGCCGTTCATCTGCCCGCGGGCTTGTCTCGTCGCGTAGTACATGAAGCCGGCGAAGATCAGGATCCAGATGAGGTAGGGCAGGAGCTCGCCGAGCAGGCTCGACGGGTTGGCGAAGGTGACGCTGACGTCGTTGGTGCGCAGCGTGTTGACCTCGTCGGAGAGCACGGGCAGCGGTCCGTTGGAGCTGTAGTTGGTCCCGTTGGTCAACTGGCCCGTGATGATGCCGCTGGTGTTGGAGATGCTCGAGGAGATGACGTCCTTGTGGCGGGCGTCTTGGATCAACGTCGAGTACGAGATGGTCTTGACCGTCTTGTGGGTGAAGAACGAGTCGATGATGAGCAGGCCGAGCAGAAAAGCCACGATGGCGATGGTGATGATGCGTCGCCGAGATTCGGGCGTCACCGGCTTCTTGAAGCCGGGCAGGTACTTATTGGCGCCGGGGTTTTCCTTAATTGGTGTACTCACGCTTTACAATCTAGAGGTCAACCGCGACAACCGGACTCCGGGCTGTGCAAAACTCCCCACTTGTTAGCGTTGGGGCCAGTGAGTTCTATGTCCGCCAAGGAATCCGTCGAACGAGTTCGAGTCGGACCGATCATCGTGGCCTGCCTGCTCGGTTTCCTCGCGGGCGAGATCATCGCCAGCGTGCTGGTGGCCTTGTTCGCTCATCTGTCGCATTTCCCCGGGGGCTACAGCGCGATTTCCAAGGCGACCTCGCCGCCCTGGTGGTCGAACGCGCTGGGGCTGGTAGGTCTCTGGTGCGGCTTCGTCGGGGCGATCTGGTTCGCCTACGCGCAGGGCCGCCTCAAGCCCTGGCCCGGACAGTGGCGCCTTCGGCCTTCCGACGGCGTCTTCGTACTGCTCGGGGTCGGCTGTCAGTTCGTCGTCGACCTTCTCTACTACCCGTTTCACTTCAAGCACTTCAACGCACCGGTCAAGCACCTCTTCGGTGGCGCCCACGGCGCGACGTTCGTGCTGCTGGTGGTGATGACCACATTCCTGGCGCCCTTCTTCGAAGAGTGGTTGTTTCGCGGCGTGCTCTATCGGGCGCTCGATGATGGCCTGTCCCAGGTCTGGCCACGGCGAGGTGCCGCACTGGCCGTGCTCGCCAGCGCCTGTCTTTTTGGGTTGGCGCACGGCGAGCCGCTCCAGTTCGTCGGCCTGGCCCTGTTCGGCGTGGTGTTGGCCATCGTGTGTCGCCGCACGCGCCGTCTCGTGCCGAGCATCGTGACCCACGTCTCCTTCAACGCGGTCGCCATGGTGGGTCTCATCATCCAGCGTTCGGGTCACTGATGCTGCAGCGACTGCGTCGGTACTGGACGCCGCTGCGCGTGATGGACGCGGTCATCCTCCTGCTCATCATCTACGTCATCATCTGGTCGCTGCATCCGACGCTGCTGGTGTCGGGCACCACCATCACCGGCGGCGACACCGGGTCACACTTCGCGATGCCCGCGTACCTGCGCACGCAGGGCAACCTGTTCGACTTCACGCCGTGGTACCCCGGGTGGTTCGCGGGCATCCCGGGCTACACGTATTACTGGGTCCTGCCGGACTACTTCGCGACGCTGGCCAGTTACGTCATCAGCTTCGCGGTCGCGTTCAAGCTGACCACCATCCTGGGCTCGGTGCTCATGCCCGTCACCGCCTACCTGATGGGCAAGCTCTTCAAGGCCCCGCGCCCCATCCCCATCGCGCTGGCCCTGGCGACGCTGCCCTTCCTGTTCGACGCCTCGTTCACCATCGACGGCGGCAACCTTTTCTCGACCATGGCGGGGGAGTACGCCTTCGCCTTCTCGCTGTCGCTGAGCCTGCTCGCGATCGGGCTCTTCGCCCGCGGGGTGCGCACCGGACGCGGCTACTGGCTGGCGGCCCTCTGCCTCAGCGCCACGCTGGCGGCGCACGTGCTGCCGTGGCTCTTCGCCATCGGCGTGGTGCTGGTGCTCGTCGTCTTCGAATCGCTGCAGCGCCGCGGCATCGGCGACCCTCAGGACCTCGACATGGTTCGCGGCGACTACGCGCGGCCCCTTCGTTTCGCCGCGGGGGCCGGCCTGCTCTCGATCGCGCTCTCGGCGTGGTGGCTGCTGCCTTTCGCCACCACGCAGAACCTGACGGACTCACTGGGCTACGTCAACTATCCGGTGCACACGCTCTACGAGACCTTCTCGCAGCTGGGCTGGTGGTACACGAACCCCCAGACGTCCGTGGTCTCGGCCGGTGGCGACCGCTGGGTCATCGTGATGGCCGCGGTCGCCATCGTGATCGCCTTCGCGGTGCGCGACCGCCTGGGCATGGTGCTCGCGACGATGGTCATCCTCTCCTTCGCCGCCTACGTGCTCGACCCCCAGAGCGCGCTGTTCAACCAGCGTCTCGTGCCCTTCTGGTTCATCTCGATACACCTCATCGCCGGCTGGCTGGTGGGGTACGCGCTCTATCGCTGGGTCCAACGGGTCAAACCCCGACGCGAGCTCTCACCCGTCTACGACGAGGGCGACCGCGTCGGCCACCAAACGGTCGAGGGGCTGACGCCAATTGACGCACCCGCGATGGGCGACACCGATCCCTGGGTGTCACTCGATCCGGTTCCCGCAGGAGTTATCGACGAGGACGAGGAGGATGACGAGGAACGCGTGACCCGACGCCGGCTCACGCGCACCACGCGCGCGACCGTGGCCGTGGCGGTGCTCGGCATGCTCTCGACCGTGCCGGGCCTGATCTTCCCGCTGGCCCACGTGCTGCACCTCTCGACCGGCGGCAACCAGGTGACGAACTGGGCCGCCACCAACTACGGGGGCTACCAGGGGCAGACCGACTGGCCCGAGTTCCAGAACCTCATCTCGACCATGGAACGGGTGAGCGGCCGGTACGGCTGCGGACGGGCCATGTGGGAGTACAACTCGAGCGAGGGTGACTTCGGCACCACCGAGGCGCTCATGACCTTGCCCTACTGGACCAACAACTGCGTCGACTCGATGGAGGGTTTGTACTTCGAATCCTCGCCGACCACGCCGTATCACTTCCTCGACCAATCCGAGTTGAGCGCCTCCCCGAGCGACGCCCAAGGAGGCCTGCCCTACGCCGGACTCGACGTGGGCCTGGGCGTCGAGCACCTGCAGATGCTCGGCGTGCGTTACTACATTGCGTTAACGCCGACCGCCGTCACGCAGGCCAATGCCGATCGCCAGCTGACGCTGGTGGCGTCGACCAGGACCTGGCCCGACACCGGGGACCGCTGGCGGATCTACCTGGTGAAGGACAGCCCCATGGTCGTGGGAGTCACCTCGCTGCCCAACGTGGTGTCCAACATCGCCGGGCGGGTCACCTGGATGAACGCCAACGTCACCTGGTTCCTCGATCCCGCGCTCTGGCCGACGGTGGCCGCGAGCAGCGGGCCGAGTACGTGGCCGCGCGCGTCAAGCGTGACCACCATGAAACGCGTGGCCGTACCGGCGGTTAAGGTCACCCGGGTCGTCGTGCACACCCAGTCGATCTCCTTTCACGTCAGCCGCGTCGGTGTGCCGGTGATCGTGAAGATCTCCTACTTCCCGCGCTGGCACGCCATCGGCGCGACGGGTCCCTATCGGGTGAGCCCCAACCTGATGGCGGTGGTGCCGACCAGCACGGACGTCTCGCTCTACTACGGCAGCACCCCGGCCAACACCTGGGGCGACCGGATAAGCCAGTTGGCCGCGCTGGTCGGTCTGGTCACGCTGTTCCTAGCCCTTCGACGGCGGCGCCGTTCGCGCCGCGCCGCGGGGATTTTCAGCCCCGAGGCCCCCGCGCCTAAGGTCGTAGGGTACGACGGACGCGAAGGGGCGTAAGACGAATGGCTCTCGACAACTTTCTCCTGGACCTGCTGGAGGACCCGGTGGACCACGGCACGCTCATCTACGTGCCCGACGCCAACATCCTGTACAACCCGCGCCTGCGCCTGGCCTACGAGGTGCGCGGCTCGATCCCGGTGATGCTGCCCGACGAGTCGCGAGCCGTGAGCGACGAGGAGCACCGCGCCTACAGCGAGGACCCCTCGCGGCGCGTGACCGGCACCGGGGGCTAGCTCAGCCGCTCGACGATCATGGCCATGCCCTGGCCGCCGCCGACGCACATCGACTCGAGGCCGAAGCGCTTGTCACGGTCTTCCAGGCCGTTGAGCAGGGTGGTCATGATGCGCGACCCCGTCATGCCGAAGGGGTGACCCAGGGCGATGGCCCCACCGTTGACGTTGAGCTTCTCCCAACTGATGCCGAGGTGCTTGGCGCTCGGGATGACCTGGGCCGCGAAGGCCTCGTTGATCTCCACCAGGTCGATGTCGTCGATGCTCAGGCCCGCGCGCTTTAAGGCCTGGCGGCAGGCTTCGATAGGTCCCAAGCCCATGATCTCGGGGTTGAGCCCGCTGACGCCGCTCGACACGATTCGCGCCAGGGGGGTGATGCCCAGCTCCTTGGCCCGGGTGTCGCTCATCACGATCACCGCGGCCGCGCCGTCGTTGAGCGGGCAGGCGTTGCCGGCCGTGACGGTGCCGCCCGAACGAAAGACGGGTTGCAGCGCCGCGAGCTTCTCCAAGGTGGTGCCTTCGCGGGGTCCGTCGTCCTTGGTCATCACCGTGCCGTCGGGCAGGGTGACCGGGATGATCTCGCGCTCGAAGAAGCCGTTGTGCTGGCTGGCGACCGCGAGTTCCTGGCTGCGCACGGCGAACTCGTCCATCTCTTCGCGCGAGACGTTCTCGTACTCGGCCACGTTCTCGGCCGTCTGGCCCATGGCGATGTAGACGTCGGCCAGGCCCTGGGCCGGCGACCAGGGTTCGGTCACCCGGTCGGTACGTTGTTTCGTACGCTTCAGGGCGTCGTCGAAGAGCGAATTCTCGTTCTTGGGGTGGTCCGACGCGCCGTTGCCGAAGCGCGACACCGTTTCGACGCCGGCGGCGATGAACACGTCGCCTTCACCGGACTTGATGGCGTGCGCCGCCATGCGAATCGTCTGCAGCGACGAAGAGCAGTAGCGGTTGACGGTCACCCCGGGCACATTGTCGAGCCCGGCGAGCAGCGCGGCGACCCGCGCGATATTGAAGCCCGACTCGCCGGCCGGCTGGCCGCAGCCGAGGAGGAGGTCCTCGACGCTCTGGGGATCGAGCTCGGGCACCTTGGCCAGCACTTCGCGCACCACCAGCGCGGTGAGGTCGTCGGGACGCATTTCGACCAACGAGCCCTTGAAGGCCCGGCCTATCGGTGTGCGACCGGTGGCGACGATGACGGCTTCGGTCATGTGGTTCTCCTCGTTGCTCTCTCTTGATGAACGTGACGAGCCTAGGCCTCGTCGAGCGGCGCTGGCGAGGCTAGGCCAGCGGTCCCGCGTCGTCGAATCCCTGGCGGATCCCCTGACCGGCGCGGCGACGGAGCTGGTCGGGATCGAAGAGCATCCAGTAGGCGTTGCGGGCGTGGTCGCGTGAGCGGTTCTCGAAGACCTTGGCCAGGACCTCGGGGTCGTCGGACTCGTCCTCGTGCACGAAGACCTCGAGGATGGGCGTTGAGGTCATCAGCTGGGCCGTCATGAGGCCCTGGGAGGCTTCGTGGGCGCACTGCTTATCGATCGGCGCGCTGCCGGGCATGCCGAGCGCCACCACGATGGCGCAGCCGTCGCGCTCGATGAGGTTCTTGGCCGCGACCGCGAGGTCCTTGAAACCGGGCACCGTCTGGGTGACCACGCTGAAGGTCTCGTTATAGCCCGGGCACGCGCTCAGTTCCGCGACGGCGGCGCTGCCCATGTCGTAGCGGGCGAACATCGTGTCGACGACGCCGATCTTGAGCTTCTTCGTCTCCTTGGATTTCTTGGCCACGTCTCCTCTTTCCCCACCCAGTGTAGGGAGCAGCCGGGAGTCCTATCGCGGGCTCAGTCCCTCCACGGCTTCTCGCAGGTCGACGCCGAAGGGCATGACCGCGAGCACCGGAATCTGCACCCCGGCTTCGACGTAGCGCGCCACGTGCTCGCGGCACTGCTCGTAGGAGCCGTGGATGATGAGCTCGTCGACCACCTCGTCCGGGATGACCTCGTTGGCCATCTTGCGGTCGCCTTGGGCCCAGGCGTCCCACATGGGCTGCAGCACCTCGGTGCGGCCGAGCCAGCGGTGGAACTCCGCGTAGGCGTTGACCGTCAGGTAGGACGAGATCATGCGCCGTCCGATGGCGCGCGCGAGGTCGGCGTCGGTGTGGGGCACCACGAAGAGCCGCGCCGCGATGGTCTTGTCCTCGCCGACCTCGTGGCGGCACTGGGCCACGTCGTTGGCGCCGAGCCAATTGAGGATCGCGCCGTCGGCCTCGCGACCGGCGAGGCGCAGCATGCCCGGGCGCAGCGCCCCGAGCAGGATGGGCGGTCGCTCCACCACCGGCCGTGAGAGCTTGAAGCCGTGGACCTCGAAGGTCTCGTAGACCTCGTCGATCTTCTCGCCGTCGAGGGCTCGCTTGACGAAATCGAGCACGTCGCGTGTGCGCGCGTAGGGCTTGTCGTAGTTGATCCCGTTCCAGCGTTCCACCACCGGGGCGCTCGAGGAGCCGAGCCCCATGGTGAAGCGGCCGGGCGCCACCTCGGCCAGGGCCGCGATGCTCATGGCCAACAGCCCGGCTCCGCGGGTGAAGACCGGGGTCACCGCGACCCCGAGTTGCAGGCTCGGCTCCCAGACGGCGGCCAGGGTGAGCGGCGTGAAGCCGTCGGCGCCGTCGACTTCGGAGGACCAGACGTCGCTGTAGCCGAGGTCGACCAGGCGGCGCAGCCATTCGCGGTGCTCGAGCAACGTGACGCCGTCGAAGGGGATGGTGATGCCGTAGCGCTGGTTCACTGCATCAGTGTTTCAGAATTTCGTGTCGCGCGTCGCGGGACCCTTCTCGTCGAGGGCCACGTCCTGCGACGCGAACGCGCCTTGGGGGGCGAGCGACGAGGCGGAGCGAGGCGAGGGGGTTACGTCCTCGTTGATGGGCTCGGGCGCCCGGTAGAAGCTCTGCTTGCCCATCGTCGCGGCCGCGCCGGCCGCGGTCAGACAGCAGATCGTGGCGAAGGTCAACGCTTCGTGCAGGCCATGTTTGAAGGGGCCGGAGATGAGGCTCGGGAAGAACGACCGTCCGGTGAGGAAGACGGCCTGCGCGTGGGGCAGGTGGGCCAGCACGCCGCTCGGACCGAGCAGGTTCTTGATGGGGTTGTAGCCCAGGAACGCGGCGAAGACCGACGAGGTGGGCGGCAGGTCGGCCACGCGGTGGGCCGCGGCCGAGGGCACGCCGTGCGCGGTCAAGCCGTGGTAGAGCGCGCCGGGCAGGTAGCCGGCGATGCCCACGATGATGAGCGTGAAGAACACGCCCATCGACAGCACGATGGAGGCGTTGACCGTGGTCGCGCTGATCCCCGAGCCCTGGCCGCGTTGATCGGGCGGCAGCGAGTTCATCACGGCCGCGCGATTGGGCGAGGCGAAGAGCCCCATGCCGATGCCGTTACTCACCAGCAGCGCGGCGAACCAGACGTAGGAGAAGTTGATCGGGAGCAGTTCCATGAGGATGAAGCTGGTCGCGGCGAGCAGCATGCCGCCGGTGGCGAAGGGTCGAGAGCCGTAGTGGTCGGACAGGTAGCCCGACACCGGTCCCGCGAGCAGGAAGCCGAACGTGAGGGGCAGCATGAAGATGCCGGCCCACAGGGGAGTGCGCGCGAAGCTGTACCCGTGTTCGGGCAGCCAGATTCCCTGGAGCCAGATGACCAGGATGAACATCAGGCCGCCGCGGCCGAGCGAGGACATGAGACTGGCCAGGGTGCCCGAGGCGAAGGCCCGGATCTTGAAGAGCTGCACGTGCAGCATGGGCGCCGCCACCTTGGTCTCCACCCACACGAAGAGCACCAGCACGCAGAGACCGCCCACGAAGGCCAGGCGCACCAGCGGGTCGGTCCAGCCCATGGTGTGGCCGCCGTAGGGTTCGATGCCGTAGACGATCGACGTGAGCAGCGAGACGAGACCGACGGCGAAGAGCGTGTTGCCCAGCCAGTCGATCTTGGCCGGGGTGCGAACGCCCTTCTCCTTTAGGTTGATGACGCCCCAGACGGTGCCGATGATCCCGACCGGCACCGAGATGAGGAAGATGAGGCGCCAGTTGATGGGCCCGAGCAGGCCGCCCAGGATCAGTCCGATGAACGAGCCGGCGGTGGCCGAGACCATATTGGTGCCGAGGGCCAGGCCTCGCTGGTGGGGCGGGAAGGCGTCGACCAGGATGGCGGCCGAGTTGGCCATGAGGAAGGCGCCGCCGACGCCCTGCATGCAGCGCATCACGATCATGAAGATGGCGGCGCTCGGCCCGTGCATCCAGGTGATCGACAGCATGATGGAGAAGAAGGTGAAGATCGCGAAGCCCATGTTGTACATGCGCACGCGTCCGTACATGTCGCCCAGTCGGCCGAAGCTCACGACGAGCACGGCCGTCACCAGCATGTAGCCCATCATCAGCCAGAGGAAGTAGCCGGTGTTGCCGGGCGTCAGCGGATTGAGCTTGATGCCGCGAAAGATGTCGGGCAATGCAATGAGCACGATCGAGGCGTCGATGGTGGCCATGAGCATGCCGATCGTGGTGTTCGACAAGGTCGACCACTTGCCCTTGTAGGGGTCGACGAGGTCAAGCGGGTGGTCCCCCGACCCCGTTGTCGTCGTGATGCTCACCGCAAAAGTACCTTTCGATTCTTGATGCCAAGCGTTCGTGCGTTACGGCAACCCGGCCCGATCGCCGCCGTCCAATCCGAAAACCTGGGCGGCGAACACGTCGCGAAGACGGCAGGGTTTCTCTATATATTGTAGGGTCCTCGTCACAGACCCCGCGACACCTGGATTTCAAATGTCCTGGCTCGGCGGTGGCGAATCGCGGAGTTGATCCGATCACCGTGCACTGCGGTGCAGCGTGTAGGTCAGACGTTCCTTCGTTCCAACCGACCCGCAGGCAGTAAAAAGCCGACAAGGACAACTTGACCCGTCGCCACCGGCCGGTGGCCGAACGTCACCGTCGTGGGTTCAGTGTGATTCTCGAGAGACCTTGCTGCCGGTCGAGCCGATCAAGAAATCGAGGTCTGCCCCCGTGTCGGCCTGTTGGACGGTTTTCACGTACAGCCGCTCCCAGCCGCGCTCCGGCTTGGCGTAGGCGTCCACCGTCGCGGGGTCGGCCGAGCGCGCCGAGAGTTCGTTGGCCGGTACGTCGACGTCCACGCGGCGGCCCGCCAGGTCGAGAACCACGATGTCGCCGGTGCGTACGAGGGCCAGCGGACCGCCCGCGGCGGCCTCGGGCGCGACGTGCAGCACGACGGTGCCGAAGGCGGTGCCGCTCATGCGACCGTCGCAGATTCGTACCATGTCGCGAACACCCGACCGCACCAGTTTCGATGGCATTGGAATGTTGCCAACCTCGGGCATGCCCGGGTAGCCCTTCGGTCCGCATCCGCGCAGGATCAACACCGAATCAGCGTCGACGTCCAAGTCAGGGTCGTCGATGCGCGCGTGCATGTCCTCGATCGAATCGAACACCATCGCTCGGCCTCGATGTTGCAGCAGCTCCCTCGATGCGGCGGCCGGTTTGATAACGGCGCCGTCCGGCGCGAGGTTGCCGTGGACGACCGCTATCCCAGCGTGCGCCTGCAGGGGATCGCTTCGCGGACGAATTACCTCATGGTCCCAGATTTGCGCACCGTCGAGTTGATCGACCAGCGCCGCGCCCGTCACGGTCAACGCCGCCGGGTCGAGCAGGTCTCGGACTTCGCCCAAGACGGCACGCAAACCCCCCGCGCGGTAGAAGTCCTCCATGAGGTAGCGACCCGACGGCTGGAGGTCGACCAGCAACGGGATCTCGGAGCCGACGCGGTCGAAGTCGTTCAGGTTCAACTCGATCCCCAGTCGCCCGGCGATCGCGAGCAAGTGCACCACCGCGTTGGTCGAGCCTCCGAGCGCGGCGAGGGCGACGATGGCGTTGAGGAACGAACCTCGCGTGAGGATGGTGGAAGGCCTGCGCTGCGCCGCGACGATCTCCACCGCGAGACGGCCGGTGTCGTGGGCTCCTTGCAGCAGGCGACTGTCCGAAGCCGGCGTGCCGGCCAGACCCGGTAACACCATGCCCAGGACTTCGGCCAGCAGGCCCATCGTGGAGGCGGTGCCCATCGTGTTGCAGTGTCCGCGGCTGCGAATCATCGACGACTCGGACTCGATGAACTGTTCGGGCGAGAGGGACCCAGCGCGCACGTCCTCCGAGAGCCGCCATACGTCGGTGCCGCAGCCGAGAGCCTCGCCGCGGAAGGTTCCGGTCAACATCGGACCACCGGGGATCACCACCGCTGGCAGGTCCACCGACGCGGCCGCCATCAACAGCGCGGGAATGGTCTTGTCACAACCGCCCAGCAGCACCACGCCGTCGATCGGATTGGCTCGCAACATCTCTTCGGTCGCCATCGCGGCCATGTTGCGCCAGAGCATGGCGGTCGGACGCACGAGCGTCTCGCCGAGTGATATCACCGGCAGGTTGAGGGGAATACCGCCGGCTTCGTAGACACCTTGCTTCACGCTCTCAGCGACTTCGTTCAGGTGCGCGTTGCACGGCGTCAAGTCGGAGGCGGTGTTGGCGATCGCGATGTGTGGTCGTCCGTCGAAGGCGTGCGCGGGCAGACCGCGGCGCATCCATGCGCGATGGATGTAGGCATTTCGGTCCGTCCCCGCGTACCACTGTGCGCTGCGTGGCTCGGGCGACGGTACGTCACCATCGTCTGCTTTTCCCATGGAATCGAAGGCTACGTTACGATTTGCCACTATGCCTGAATCGATTGGGATTACTGGGAGCGCGGAGACCGCGACCGGTCGTCGACCTTCAAATGGGGCCGCGGTAGTGGTGTGCTCATCTCGGCTGGGCGCATCCGGCCATGTGTCGCACTCGACGAACGTGCGGCCCGGCGTGCAGCGCCCGCCCTTGAGCGCGCAACGATGAGGGCATTCGTCGTAAGCGGCCCTCGTGAAGGTTCGGTCCTTGACGTCGCGGCGCCCACGGCCCAGCCGGGTCAGGTCGTCGTTGACGTTCACCGCGTCGGCGTCTGCGGCACTGACGTCGAGTTCTTCACCGGCGAGATGGCGTACCTCCATCAAGGCCATGCGCGCTACCCGATGCGATTGGGTCACGAATGGTGTGGGGTCGTGTCGGCCGTGGGAACGGGCGTCGACGACGCGTGGTTGGGACGGCGGGTCACCGGCGACACCATGCTGGGCTGCGGCCACTGTTATCGCTGCGTGTCGGGACGCCACAACGTGTGCGAGGACCGATTCGAGATCGGCGTCCGCGGGGGCTTTCCGGGAGCCCTCGCGGAGCAACTCGCCGTGCCCGTCTCGGCACTCCTTGTCCTGCCCGAGGTTGTCGATGACACCGCCGGCGCGATGGTCGAGCCCGGCGGCAACGCGCTGCGCTCCGTGCGTGCGGCACGACTACGCGTCGGAGAGCGCGTGCTGGTACTCGGACTCGGCACGATCGGTCTGCTCGTCGCCGAATTCGCCCGGGCCCAAGGCGCCGAGGTCCACCTCATGGGCCGATCCACCCGATCGCGGGCCTTCGCGCGCACCCTCGGATTCACCAGCGTGTGGGAAAGGGACGAGCTTCCCCAACTGGCCTGGGATGCGGTGATCGAGGCGTCGAACGATGCGTCACTTCCGTCGTTGGCCTTGGACTTGGTCGAGCCGGGCAAGACTATCGTGTACGTCGGCTTGTCCGGGACACCCAGCCTCATCGACACGCGCACCATGGCCTTCAAGGACGTCACCGCCGTGGGCATCCTCGCGGCGTCGCAGGGCCTTTCGGGCACCATCGAGCACTACGCCGCCGGTGACGTCGACCCGACACCACTGGTAGGCGCGACGGTCAGTCTCGAACGAGCGGGCGACGTCCTGGCTGGCTGGCGACCCGAGGGCTCCGGCGACGGGCCGAAGATTCACATCGATCCGCGAACATGATCAATCAACTAGCCTCACCCCTCGAAACGAAAGGGCGACGCCTATGAACGACTTCGACGGGCTGGTGGCCATCGTCACCGGCGGGGCCAGCGGCATCGGCGCCGCGACGGCCTCGCTGCTGCTGAGCCGAGGTGCCCGGGTGGCGGTGTTGGACGCGACGTATTCCGTCGTGGCGAGCGGCCCCATGCTCCAGGTCCCGTGCGACGTCGCCGACGACGTATCGGTGCGCGGCGCCGTGACGTGCGTGTCGGAGACGTTCGGCCACGTGGATGTTCTGATCAACAACGCGGGCGTCGGCGCGCTCGGCGACGTCGCCGCGAATGATGACGCCGAATGGCAGCGGGTGTTGGACGTCAACGTGATCGGCGTCGCTCGCGTGACCCGCGCGGCGTTGCCGTGGCTTCGAGCATCGTCCCACGCGGCCATCGTCAACACCGGCTCGGTCATCGCCAACGTCGGCGTACCCCAGCGCGCCTTGTACTCGGCCAGTAAGGGCGCCGTCCAGTCGCTCACCCTCGCCATGGCCGCGGACTACGTCAACGAGGGCATCCGCGTCAACGGGGTCACTCCCGGCACCGTGGACACGCCCTGGGTGCAACGTCTCTTGGCGCAGGCACCGGACCCAGCGTCCGCGGTCAGCGCGCTGACGTCGCGTCAGCCGATGGGCCGCCTGGTCACCGCCGACGAGGTGGCCCACGCCATTGCGTATCTGGCCAGCCCGTTGTCGGGCTCGACCACCGGGACGATGCTGTCGGTCGACGGCGGCATGGCCACCGTGCGGTTGAACTAGGGCGGCACGGCTCCTCGCCGTGCCCGTGGTGATGCGATCGTTCGCAGCATTCACGTGGACGTGTTGTGATGGTCCAACGCGAGCGACGACCGAGAGCGAGGATGTCGTGCTCAGGACACGACGACGAGTGAATCAGCGACGCAAGGGACGACGCCTCAGGAGCCGAGGTAGTTGCCGCCGCGGGGCTTGGGGACCTTGTATTCGCGCCGTTCGAGGTCGTGCACCCAGCGTTGCACGAGCGTCTCGAGCACGGTGGCTCGGGCGAAGGGCTTGCTCTCGGCGGCGATCAGGTTCCAATGGGCGTGGTGCTGGTCGGTCGACTCGATCATGAACTCGATGGCCTTCTCGTAGGCCGGTCGCTTCTCACGATTGCGCCAGTCGTCGGGGGTCAGCTTCCAGTTCTTGAGCGGGTCGCTTTCGCGGTCCTTGAAGCGGCGCAACTGCTCCTTGTCCGAGACCTGCAGCCAGAATTTGACCAAGGTGATGCCGCCGTCGACGATCATGCGCTCGAAGTCCACGATCTCCTCCGCCGACCGCTTGACCGTTGTCATGTCGATGAGGCCTTCGACTCGCTCGACCAGGAGTCGTCCGTACCAGGACCGGTCGTAGACGGTCATGTCGCCCTGGCCCGGCATCGACGTCTGGAAGCGCCAGAGGAAGTGGTGTCGGAGCTCCTGGGGCGTGGGCGTGCCGATGGGCACCACGCGCACGTGGCGAGGGTCGAGTCCGCCCGTCAGGTTGCGGATGGCCCCGCCCTTGCCGGCCGCGTCGAAGCCCTCGAAGAGCACGAGCAGCCCGGGCCCCAACTCGGTGGACCCGAGCAGTCCGGCGGTGAAGAGGCGCAGTTGCACCAGGCGCCGCTGCGCCGCGGCGATGCGCTGCTCGGACTCCTCGCGCGAGATGGCCTGGGTGAGGTCGATCCCCTCCAGCCGGCCGGTCACGGGGACCACTTCCCGAAGTCGCCCGCCGGTGGCTGCTCCACCAGTGCGGGTTCGACCACGTCCTCGGGCAACGGGCCCGGGCGCTTTGGGACCCTGGCGCGCTGGTGTTGCGGGCGGGCTTTGCGGCGTTGCTCCTCGATCCAGGTGCCGAGAAGGAAGAACGCCGCCAGAAGACCGATGAGCACGGCGTACTTCTCGTGGGCGGGCAGGAAGGTGTAGGTGACGCTGGAGGTGCCCGCCGGCACCGCGATGGTCTGGTAGACGCCGTCGGAGACCTTGATGTCGACCGGCTGGCCGTTGACGTAGGCCTTCCAGCCGTCCATCATCAGCTCGGTCCTGGTGAGGGTGGTGGCGGCGCTGCAGTTGACCGTGGCCGCGTTCACGCCCTCGACCTTCACCGAGCAGGTGCCCGACTTGGTGGTGAAGAAGGGCCGGGGGTTGGGCATCTCGTAGATCGCGGCCAGGCTGTCGCGGAAGACCTGCTTCACGCCGAGCTTGGTCAGACCCGGGTTGATCACGACCGCCTGGGGCATCAGTAGGTATTTGACCGACGCGCCCTCGTAGGCCTTGAAGTGGGTGACGACCTCGGCCTCGAGCGCTTCGACACCAATGAGGCCGTGGTGGATCGTGAACTGGTTGCCCGGCGTCAGGCCGGGGTAGAGCTGGGACTCGAGCAGCTTGGTGAAGGATTCGGGGAAGGGCAGGTCGACCTCGCTCAATTCGTTGAGCCCGTACTCGGTGCCCCAGTTGGGATAGAGCACCGCGAAGTCGAGGAACCGGTAGTGGCCCTGGTGCTTGAGCAGGAACGAGATAGGGGCCTGGTCGATGGTGATCTGCTTGGGCGACTCGGCGGTCGGCACGAAGAACATGAGCACCGATTCACCAACCAGTATGAGCACGACCAGCAGCGGGGCCACCTTGAAGCGCGTGAGGCGCCCGATGACCAGCAGGAAGAAGATGGCGAAGAAGGGCAGCAGGTCGAGCCCGATGAGGATGATGTCGGCCTTGTGCGTGAGCGGCACGCCGCGGTTGAGCGAGCGGGACTCGAGCACGCCCCAGAGCAGGACGAGCAGGGCCACCAGGGTCGTCGTGGTGAAGAGCCGTTGGGCCCGTTTGCTGGTGGCCAAGTCCCAGATGCCAAAGACCGCGAGCAGGATCAGCGAGAGTTCGCAGCTCGGCATGATGTAGCGTGCGAAGCCGGCGTTCTTGAGCAGGGGGATGACGTTCCACACCAGGCGGACCTTGACGATGTTGAAGGCGCCGAGCACGCCGACGACGGTCCAGATGGCCAGGAACAGCCGCAGTGGCCGTTGGTTGGATCCAAAGATCCCGAGCAGCGCCAGGGCGGCGACGCTGATGGTGAAGTATCCGCCGATGCCCCCCCAAATGCCGCCGACGTTGGGGTTGGAGAAGATGGTGCCGTACACGTAGGGGTCGAAGAACATCGGCAGGGCGTGCACCGGCAGGCTCTCGATGGCCTGGCCCGCCGAGTTGTGGCTGCCGACGTTGGCCACCTTCAAGAAGTCGAGGAAGGGCACCAGTCCCGGCAGGGAGAGCAGCAGGCCGACGAACCCCGCCAGGCCCAGTCGCTTGGTGAAGAGGAGACGGGTGTCGCGGGGCAACGAGAAGAAACGAAGGATGGCCCACGCGCCGCAGAACAGTCCGTCCAAGTACGCGACCTCGGGAAACCCGGCGTAGAGCGAGAGGGCCAGCGCGATCGCGGCCACGTACCAGCCCTTGTTGGAGCGGTCCCGGGCGCCGTGGTAGATCATCTCGATTCCCAGCAGCAGCATCGGCAGGAAGGAGACGGGGTTGAGCACGGAGTTGCCCAGCCAGGCGAAGGTGCCGTTCAGGGCGAAGAGCATCCCCGCGCAGGTGGCGAAGAGGATGGGGATCGACAGGCGGCGGGCGAGGAAGTAGGTCGAGATGCCGGCGATGATCTCCAGGCAGATGTGGAACCAGAGCAGGCCGCTCGAGAACGCGAAGAGCAGGGTGAGCGGCAGGAACGCGGCCGACTGCATCTCGCCCACCAGGGGCTGGCCCAGGCCTTCGAAGTAGTTCCACCAGGGCAGGTGGCCGTGCAGCAGGTCGACGGCCACGCGGTGGCCCTCGGCCTGGGTCACGTAGCCGACGTTGGGGTCGATCATCGGACGCCCGCAGGTCACGTGGCAGAGGAAGTGCGAGATGCCGGCGGTCCAGGTGATCGGGTTGTCGATCTCGAGGCCCGAGAGGAAGATGAAGTTACCGAGGAAGACCGCGAGGATGATGAAAACGATCGGGACGGTGGCTGGTGGGAGGCGACGGTTGAAGGCCACCACTCGCGCCCACGTTGAATTCACTCACCAAGGCTACAAGTTGGCGTCGAATCGATTCGGGCCTGCACCACGCGATTTATCGCGGCAGGTAGTAGACGGTCTCGCCGAGCAGTTGCAGGGAGGCCGGGAAATAGGGGTCCCGGAACGTGCCGAAGATATCCCAGCGTTGGATGAAGCGGTTGCGGTCCTCGAGCGGATCGAGCTTTCCGCGCGAGGAACTGACGTGGTGGTACAGCCGCACGTCGGGCGTGTAGATCACGTGAAAGCCCTCGAGCTGGCTGCGCAGGCAGATGTCGACGTCGTTCATGGTGACCTTGAGCTGCTCGTCCATGCCGCCCAAGGACTGCCACAACTCGCGGCGCACGATTTGCACCGCGCCCGTCACGGCGGCGACATCGCGGGTGGCGTAGACGAACTGGTCGGCGTGGGGGTAGTTGGAGTCGGTGCGCAGGTGCTGGGGGTAGGGGGCGATCACGATGCTCTCGTGCTCGCCGTGGCCGTCCTGGTCCAAAAGGCAGACGCCGACGAATCCCACGTCGGGTAGCGAGGCCAGCCCCACCATCCGTTCGAGCCAATCGGGCGTCTCGACCACGGTGTCGTTGTTGAGCGTCACCACGAACTGCGCGGTGGAATGATTGACGCCACGATTCACGATCTTGGCGTAGTTGAAGACCCCCGGACAGGGCACCACGCGGTACTTGGTCGTGGCGAAGAACTCGAGCGTGGCCGGGTCCTTCGAGTCGTTGTCCAGGATGATGATGTCGTAGTTGGCATACGTCGACTTGGATTCCACGGCGTCGATGCACTGGCGCATGAGGTCGACGCGGTCACGCGTGGGGATGATGATGTCGACCGAGGGCGGCGGCGACGCCAGGTTCACCAGCCAATTGACCGATCCACCGAGCGGCCCGGCCGTCACGGTCGCGTCGACGCCGCGGCGGTTCAGCGCCGCCTTCACGACTCGGCAACTGTCGTCGCTCACGTGCGACGCCTCGAAGGCCATGGCCGGCCGTCCCGCCGCGAGCAGGCGTGCCACGTGGTGGAACCGCGCCTTGGCTTCGCTCAGGCGCAGGTAAAGGTCGTGCTCGAAGGCCCAACCGGCCTCAGAGGAGAATCCGCCGACCCGACGCAGCGTCGAGACGCGCACCAGCGCCGGACGCCCGACGCAGTTGTAGCTGAGCAGCGTGTGAGGACCGACCGAGGGGCTCTTGAAGATCGGGGTGAGCGGATTGGCCCCCAGCTCGTCGGCGAAGACCACGTCGTCACCTTCGTGCGCGGCGTCGAGCAGTGCGGAAAGCGTCGCGTGTCGATCGGACTCACTGACGGTGCCATCGACGACGAAGAGCCACGTGGCGGTCGTCGCGGCGATCGACTGATTGATCGACGCGATAGGTGGCGTCGATGATCCGCCTTCGTCGACCACCACGATCTCGACGTCAGAGGGCGACGACGCCACGCCGTCCACCGGTGTCGCGACGAAAGGGGCCAGCCGATAGTTGTGCGGGAAGGTGGTCGGCCCCTTGGTCTTCGCCTCGGACTGGTCGTCGGCGGCACCTCCTCGTAAGGACCGGACCAGTCGTAACGGAGGGCGTCCGAAGAACCGGGCCACCTTGTAGCGGCGCGTGTCCTCGCCGAGCATCTGGCCGAGCACTCGCTGCCAGCGTTTGCCCGACATGTCGTGGATGGCCTTGTGGAAGACCGCCCAGCGCCGTTTGAGGTCCCGTTCGGAGAGGGCCGGGACCGTGTCGGTATCAAAACGCTGGAAGCTCGACACGGAAGGTCCTTAGTTTGGCGTTCGAAGGTGCGCGAACACTCATTCGTAGCAACTTTACTTGAATCCCTCGTTTTCGAGGGTTGCCGAGACGAGTCGACGCCATCATTGTGCTGCGTGGCAGAACACCCTTTCGCGGGGCCTTTCGCGGTCGGTCGAACATGTTACGTTTTGGTACTCAATTTTACTGAAGGTGATAACAACAAGAAAGAGGTAGTCGTGACTGACACCGGCCAACTCGCGGAGGCTCTCCCCGAAGAGCATGCGCTTCGTTCTGGGGTACTGGGACTCTTCGACTCGGTGATCATGGGGATCGCCGGCGTGGCGCCGGGTTACTCGATCGCCGCCTCGACGGCCGCGCTCTTCGGCGCGGTGGCGCTGGGCGGGGCGGCCGCGCTGCTCTACTGCGGCATCGCGATGTTCGGCATCGTCTCGGCCTTCAGCTATCTCGGACGGGTCGAGCCCAAGGCCGGGGCCGCCTACTCCTGGGTTCGCCGGGCCCTGCACCCGGCACTCGGCTACCTCTCGGGTTGGGCCCTCATCGTCTCGGCGCTGATCTTCATGGTCGCGGCCACGGTGCCGGCCGGCTCCAACGTGCTGGGACTCTTCTCCAACGCCGCCGCCAACAACACCGCCGACGTCACCTTGGTTGGGGCGGTCTTCTTCCTGGCGATGGTGGTGGCGGTCGGAGCGGGCGTGACCATCACCGTCACCCTGCAGATCATCATGTCGTCGATCGAACTGTTGCTCCTTTTCCTTTTCGCGATTCTGGCGATCTTCCACGGCCATCACGTGCACACCTTCTCGTGGCACTGGTTCGCGCCGTCGGTCTTCCACGGCTCCTCCGGGTTCTTCGCGGGGGCGCTCATCGCCGCCTTCTACTACTGGGGCTGGGACGTCACGGCCAACCTCAACGAGGAGACCAAGGGCGCCAAGAAGACGCCCGGCATGGGCGGCATCATCGGCATGATCTTCGTGTTCCTGCTCTTCGAGGTCTTCACCATCGCGACCAACATGGTCGTCTCGACCGGCCAGATCAACGCCCACGCCGACGGACGTGCTGAGCATCCTGGGCCAGGACGTGTGGCACGGGACCGGCGGCAAGTTCATCGTGCTGGCCGTCGTGCTCTCGACGGTGGCCACGTTGGAGACCACGCTGATCCAGGTGACCCGGACCCTGTTCGCCATGGGTCGCGACCACACGCTGCCCAAGATCCTGGGCACGGTGCACCCGCGGCTCAAGACGCCCATCGTCGCCACCATCGCGGTCACCGTCTTCTCGCTGGCCCTGTTCATCGGCTCGCAATTCGTGGGCTCGATCGGCACCGTCCTCACCGACGCCATCAACGCCATCGGCCTGCAGATCTGCATCTACTACAGCCTGGCGGGCTTCGCGGTCGTGGTGCTCTACCGAAAGCAGCTGCTGTCCTCGGTCACCAACTTCATCTTCATGGGGCTCTGGCCGCTGCTCGGCGCCGTGTTCATGGCCACCATGTTCGTCAAGACCATCCCCGGCCTCAACGGCACGACCAAGCTGGTCGGTCTCGGCGCGATGGCCCTCGGGCTCATTCCGATGGCCTACTACTGGATAAAGGGCAACCCCTACTTCGACCTGCCGTCCAAGGAGGACCGCGTGGCGGTGCTCGAGGAGTTCGAGCAGAACCTCTAGCGGCGTCGTGACGTCACGGCGGCGCGGGGATCGTCTCGCGTCGCGCGTTTCGTCGATTGGTATACATTCTTTTCGAGTCAGTCGACGGCTCGAAGAGACCAGTGCTGGGGGAGCGAACGATGTCTGATGTGGCCAGCGTGGGCTCCAGTGCGTTCCCCGAGCGCGCCACGGTCGTGGTCATCGGCGGAGGCATCGGCGGCTGCTCCATCCTCTACTGGCTGGCGCGTCTGGGCGTCCAGGACGCCGTGCTGGTCGAGCGCTCGCAGTTGACCAGCGGTTCGACCTTCCACTCGGCCGGACTGGTCGGGCAATTGCGCCAGTCGCTCACCCTCACGCGCATGATGATGAACTCCGTCGACCTCTACCGCTCGTTGGGCCAGGAGGTGGACTTAGAGACCGGCTGGCGCGAGGTCGGTTCGCTGCGCCTGGCGTCGTCGGCGGAGCGCATGGAGGAACTGCAGCGCCAGGCCGATTGGGCCGAGACCTTCGGGCTGCCGCTGCACCTGATGTCGGCCGAGGACGCCAAGGAGCTCTTCCCGGTCATGACCACCGACGGTGTCTACGGCGCGGCCTTTCTGCCCACCGACGGGTTCATCGACCCGAGCCAGCTGACGCTGGCGCTGGCCAAGGGAGCGCGACAGCGCGGCGCCACGATCTACACCGACACCCGAGTCACGGCGATCGACGTGCGTGAGGGACGGGTGAGGGGCGTCGAAACGAGCCGCGGGCGCATCGAGTGCGAGGTGGTCGTCAACGCCGGGGGGATCTACGCCTACGAGATCGGTCGCATGGCCGGCGTGCACGTGCCGATCATCCCCATGGCCCACCAGTACGTCATCACCAAGGACGCCGGGCTGCCGCGCGACATGCCCACCATGCGCGACCCCTCGCTGCTGGTGTACTACCGCGGCGAGAGCGGCGGGCTGGTCACCGGCGGCTACGAGCGCAACCCCGCGCCGTGGGGCCTCGACGGGATCCCGGCGAACTTCAACAACCAGCTGCTGGCCGAGGACTGGGACCGATTCGCGCCGATCTTCGAGGCCGCCACCCAGCGCGTGCCGGACCTAGCCAACGCGGACATCGTGCAGCTCATCAACGGGCCCGAGGCCTTCACGCCCGACGGCGAGTTCATCCTGGGTCCGAGCGACGTGGACGGCTTCTGGGTGGCCGCAGGATTCTGCGCGCACGGCATCGCCGGCTCGGGTGGCATGGGTCGCCTGATGGCCGAGTGGATCGTCGCCGGTCATCCCGAACTCGACACCTGGGAGATGGACTCGCGGCGCTTCGGACCCCACTACCGCAGCCGCGACTTCGCCCTCACCAGAACGACCGAGGTCTACGCCACCTACTACGACGTCAAGTACCCGGGGCACGAGCGTCAGGCCGGTCGGCCGCTTCGCCAGTCGCCCGCCTTCAGCCGGCTCGAAGCGCTGGGCGCCGTCTTCGGCGAGAAGGGCGGCTGGGAACGGGTCAACTGGTTCGACGCCAACGTGAAGGACGGCGACGAGTCGCAGCGTCCCGGCGGCTGGGCCGGGCGCCTGTGGTCCCCGGCGATCGGCGCGGAGCACCGGGCCTGTCGCGAGCGCGCCGCGCTCTTTGACGAGACGTCCTTCTCCAAGCTCGAGATCATCGGTCGCGACGCGGCCAAGTTCCTGGAACGGCTCTGCGCCAACAAGGTGGCCAAAGCCGTGGGCACCTTGACCTACACCCAGCTGCTCAATCCCCGCGGGGGCGTCGAGTGCGACCTGACGGTCGCCCGGCTGGCCGAGGAGCGCTTCCGCATCGTGACCGGCACGGCCTTCGGCAACCACGACCGGGCCTGGATTCAGAGCCACGTCGGCGGCGACCAGGTGTCGATCGAGGACGTCACGTCGCGCATGGCCTGCTTCGCGCTCTGGGGCCCTCGGGCCCGCGACATCCTGCAGTCGAGGACCGACACCGACTGCTCGAAGGAGGCGTTCGGTTACATGAAGTCCCGTGAGCTCAATGTGGGCCCGGTGCCGTGCTTCGCCCAGCGCGTCACCTTCGTCGGCGAACTGGGCTGGGAGATCTACTGCCCCAGCGAGTACGCGACGGCGCTGTGGGACGTGCTGATGGAGGCCGGTGCGCCCTTCGGCCTCACGCCGGGCGGCTACAAGGCCATCGAGTCGCTGCGACTGGAGAAGGGCTATCGGGTGTGGGGGAGCGACGTCACCTCCATCGACACGCCCTTCGAGGCCGGGCTCGGCTTCGCCGTGCGGATGGACAAGGGCGACTTCATCGGGCGTGAGGCCCTGGAGGCCATGGGTCCGCCGGCCCGTCGACTGGTCTGCCTGGTGCTCGACGACCCTCGGGTCATCGCGCTGGGATCAGAACCGGTGCGGGTGGACGGCCAGGCGGTCGGACGGATCACCAGTGGCGGCTTCGGCTACACCCTGGAGAGGTCCATCGCCTACGCCTACGTGCCGACGTCGTGCAGCGAGGTCGGCCAGCGAGCCGAGGTGGTCGTGTTCGGCGCCGCGGTCGGCGCTACCGTGATGGCCGAGCCACTCTTCGACCCGGCCAACGAGCGGGTGCGCAGCTGATCAGTCGCCGCGGCGCTCCTCATTCTCCTCGTTCGAGGCGGCCTGGGTGAGCGCCTCGAAGTCCATCTCGTAGAGCAGGGACATGAAGCGGTCGGAGCGTCCCCGGGTGTAGGCGGCGAAGTCGATGTCGAGGTCCGACACCGCCAACTGCACGACGCCCCACATGGCCTCACGCAGTTCCGAGACCAGTTTCATCAAGGTGAGGGCCGTGACGTGCGCGGGGTCGCGTCGGCCGAAGTAGTGGCCCAGCAGCATCTGGTCGGCGCTCGCCGTCAGCTCGTGGTTGATCGAGAAGTTGGCCAGGTCGAAGAAGGGATCGCCCATGCCCGCGTACTCCCAGTCGAGGATGCGCAGCCTCGTGTCGAAGAGGAAGTTCTCGTTGAGCAGGTCGTTGTGGCAGAAGGCCGAGGGCGTGAAGCCGCGCACCTGGCGGATGTGGTCGACCACGGACCAGGCCAGGGCGAAGTCGAAGGGTTCGACCACTCCCTTGGCCCCGGCCAAGTCGTGGTAGTCGGTCACCACTTGGTAGGGGTCGAAGACGGCCTCGACCGTGCCGGCTCGATGGATGAGCCGCAGGGTGACGGCCACCTCTTCCAGCATCGGTTCGGCCCCGAGTTCGCTCGGCGGCACGGGACGCGCGTCCAGGAAACGCGTGACCAGGTAGCCCTGGTCGATGCTCTCGTCGAGCACGTCGGGGGCGACGCCGATGCTGGCGGCCAGGCGGTTGGCCGTCGCCTCGTGACGTCGGTCGATGCCCAGCAGGCCAGTGTTGCGACCAGGGATGCGCACCACCACCTGTTCGTCGCCCAAGTCCACGAGGAAGTTGGCGTTGGTCATGCCGCCGGTCAGTCGTCCGATGTGCACCCGTCGTCCCGGCCAGAGGCGCTCCACCAACTCCTCGACCGCGGCAGTCATCGGCTGATGCTACCGCGCTATGAACGTCTGGCCCGGCTGACGTCTTGGTGGGGAGTTCAGCCCGACGCCGCCAACTGGGCCAGGTGCTGTTTGAGGCCGACGCCGTAGGCGGTGGGCTTGCCGCCGTAGTCCTCGATGAGTGACGGACCGTTTGCGCAGTTCCAGCCCGCGTCGGTCGCGTCCCAGGTCCAGCCGAGGTACGACACGCCGTGCCGATCGGCCCACGGCATGTAGCTGAGGTCGTAGGTGTCGGTGCACCCGTTCTCGCCGAACTCACCGGTCACGACGGGCACGACCCGGGCCAGCGGCGCGATGGTGGCGTTCCAACAGGCCACGTTGTCGCAGCCGTTGAAGTTGTAGGTGTGAAAGCTGACCACCAGCTGGTGAACAGGGTCGCGCGGTTCGTAACGTCGCCACGACGACTCGTCGTTGGCCCAGGAGAGCCCGCCGAGCATCAGCGGCGTCGTCGCGCCGGTTGAGCGCACGGCGTCTACGAGTTGCTGCATGCCCGCGGTCTGGTAGCTGACCGTGGTGCCGTTGTCGTCGTAGGAGGCCTGACAGCCGTGGAGCCAGCACGGCCAGGTGGTGATGTAGGGCTCGTTGAAGAGGTCGAAGAGCACGGCGTGGTTGGACTTGAACGTGGCCGCCATCGACGACCAGAACGCGGGCGCGTGGTCGGCGTCCGCCATGGGCCACTGGCTGGTCGCCTGGTTCGTGCCGGGCGCCGCCCAGTGCAGGTCGAGGATCACGTAGAGGCCGTTGGCCTCCAAGGTGTGCACGTAGCGGATGATCTGGTTGCGGTAGGCGGCACCCCCGGTCGTCACGCCGTTGAGGCCCAGCCAGCAGTCTTCGTTGAGCGGAACCCGCACGGCGTTGATGTGCCAGGAGGCCATGGCCCTCACCGACGCCGGGCTTGACGGCCCGTCGAAGACCTGATGGTTCGACACGCACATGTACTCGGCCCCCGAGCGGTCGACGCCCAGGAGGCGGATCGTCTGGCCGTTCTGGTTGACCAGGTGATTGCCCTGGACCTTGAGGCTCAGCGACGACGCTTCAGCGCTCGATGAACCCAGGGTGAGAAGGCCCACGACCAAGGCCAGCGAGACCGCGCTCCGCAGTCCCCATCGGGTCTTCAAGAATCCAACACCCTCACGACGTACCTGCATTGGTCCAACTCCTGACGCCCCTGCACATGTCGTGATGCTGTCATTCCAAGGAGGCTGCGTGGCGACATGGTCGCGCGACGCTCGCGGCTATTTCTTCTTCTTCTTCTTTTTCTTCTTCTTGGAGGAACCATCCAGACCAGTGGAGAACGTCGAGAACTGTGACGAGAGCGATGGTGTCGCCATCTCCCCCCAGGTGTCGGGGTCCGCCGTCTCGTCATCCTCTTTGTCATCATCGTCATCGTCGTCGTCGGATTCTTCCTCGAAGAACGTCTCATCGTCGACTACTTCTGACGTGTCGCTCGGCGGGCTCGCCGGAGCGTCGTCGTCCCTCACGTAGGTGAAGCTCTCTTCCTTTCGGCTCGATCGGCTCGGGCGCAGTGTCCTCGACTACGACGTCGATCACCACGGGCTCGGGCGCGGCGTCCACGACCATGATGTCCGTCACAGCGCTGACGGGCGCAACGGGCGGCGCTTCCGTCGGCGCCGCCGTGGCAACGGAGTCCTTCTGCAGGGCCAGTTCCTTTTCCAGCGCCGGGCGAAGGGCGAAGATGACGGTCGTGGCGTAGAGGGTCAGGAACTCCTCCATTTCCAGGCCTAGGAACTTGGCCAGGAGCGGGAAGACGTTCACCGACGGGCGTTGCGTGTTCTTCTCGTAGGACCGGTAGGTGGAGGGACTCACGCCGATCTCGGCGGCGGCGCGCCCCTGGTCCAGGCGCCGTTCCCGGCGCTTGGCCATCAAGGCACCGCCGATGGTGTCACGGGGGAGCTCAGGACTTGCGGGCATGTCAGCCACTATACCCAGCGGTAATGAGGGACCACGGCCGTACGTCGCGTTTCCGTGATGCCGCGCTCTTTACGCGTGCTGCTCGACGCTTTCCTGAAACTTTTCGAGGAAGTAGCGAATCTGGATGGCGGCCGCGGCTCCTTCACCCACCGCGGACGCGATCTGCTTGGTCGAACCGGACCGCACGTCGCCCGCGGCGAAGACGCCCTTCACGTTCGTCTGGAACATCGGGTCGGTGACGATGAAGCCACGCTCGTCGACGTCCAGCAGTCCCTCGAGGAAACCGGTGTTGGGGTCGAGCCCGATGAAGATGAAGGCCCCCATCGTGGGGTGCTCGACCTCCTCTCCGTCCTTGTTGATGGCGATGGATTCGAGCTTGCCGCTCTCGTTGGCGTTAAAGGAGGTGACCGAGGAGTTGACCCACACGTCCATCTTGGGGTGGTTGAGCACCTTCTCCTGGAGCAGCTTGTTCCCGGTCAGGGTGGGCTGGGCCTGGATGACCGTCACGCAGTCGGTGAACTGGGTGAGGAAGAGGCCTTCTTCGAGTCCGCTGTTGCCGCCGCCGACGATGGTGAGGCTCTCGGACCCTTTGTAGAAGGGGCCGTCGCAGGTAGCGCAGAAATGGATGCCGGCCCCGATGAGGTCGGCCTCGCCCTGCGCGTCGGTACGCCGGTAGGTGGATCCCGTGGCGACCAGCACCACGGGCGCGAGCACGTGGTCGCCCGTCGAGAGTTCGACGCGGATCATCGGCTCTTCGCGCACGACGCTAGTGACGCCCACCGCCGGGAGGATCTCCACGCCGTAGCGCTCGGCCTGGCGGGTCATGCGCTCGGCCAGTTCCTGGCCGCCGACGCCGTCGGGGAAGCCGGGATAGTTGTCGAAGCGTTCGGTGATGCCGGCCTGCCCTCCCGGCGCGGACTTCTCCACGATGAGCACCTTGGCGTTTTCGCGCGCGGCGTAGATGGCCGTGGTGAGTCCGGTCGGACCGCCGCCGACGATCACCACGTCGTAGACGCTCAGAGCCGCGGTGCGCGAGAGTCCGATGCGATCGGCCAGTTCGTCGTTGCTCGGTTCGGCCAGGAACGACCCGTCGGGAAAGACGATGGTCGGGATGATGCGCTTGCCGCCGTTGCGCGATTCGACCTCGGCCACCTGCTCGGGCTGGGTCTCGAGGTCGATCCAGGTGAAGGGGACCCGGTGGGTGATGAGGAACTGCTTGGCCCGGCGACAGTCGGGACACCAGGTGGCGCCGTAGATGACGATGGGGGTTTCTTCCGAGGGTTCTGAGGTACTCATGGCTTCAATCTATGTGATGACCCCGAGTCCCGGCCGGTTGGGCCGGGACTCGGGGTCGTGGTGGTTAGCTGACGGCGATGCCTTCGGAGGCTGGCGGGACGTTGAAGATCGTCTCGATCTGGGTGAGCGTGCCGCCCGATCCGATGCCGTAGGCGTCGACGGTACCCGCGCCGCCGCTCTCGACGTACAAGAACTGACCGTCGGGCGAGACGGCCGAGTCGATGGTGCCCCCGTGGGCCACGGCGGCCGAGGCGTTCACCAGTTGCGGCGCGCCGGTGCTGCTCTCGTCGAAGGAACTCACGTTGCCGCTACCGGCGTTGGAGCCGAAGAAGTAGCCGTTGGCGCCCGAGATCCAGCACAGCGCAGCTTCTCCGTCCGGGACCGTGCCGAGCGAGTTGAGCGAGCCGTTCGAGTTGATCGAGTACGTGCTCACCGAACTGTCGGAGGCTTCGGCGGACACGATGTTGCCCGCGGCGTCGAAGACGAAGGCGAACGGCAAGCCGTTATCGGCGGCTGTCACCTGCGGCGTCGCGGCCAGGCTGCCATTGAAGCCCACCGGAAAGACCTCGAAGGAGTTGGTCGACGCCTTGGTGGTCACGACCAAGTACTTGCCGTTGGGTGAGTACGCCACCTCACCGGCGCCGTGGTGGAAGTCCGGCGGCGTGGTGTTGGAGAGGTTGAGCGAACGAACCTGGGCGCCGAAGGGGGAGAGGAACCCACCGAAGAGACGGAACTGGACCACCGAACCGGTGCTGCCCGCGTTGAGCACAGCGACCGAGTTGCCGTTGGAGGCGACGGAGACCGGGAACTGGCCCTGCGAGCCCACCTGCTGGACGAACGACAGGTGTGAGCCCTGAACCGCGAAGACGGTCACCGTGTCGCTGCCCGAGTTCGTGGCCACGAGCTCGTTGCCGTTGTTGATGAGGGTGAGGCCGTCCTGGCTCGCGATGGGGTCGGCCGAGGCGCCGATCGCCGTCGTTCCAAAACCGCCGGTGGCGTAGCTGCCGGCGAAGGAGATGGTGCCGTCGCTCGCGCGGTTGTAGGCCAGCACGCGGTTGCCGCTCGTGGACTCGCTTTCGACGAACAACGCGTGGTTCTCCTGCTGAGGTTGGAAGTCCCGAGTGCGGGTGGCCGCGCCGGCGGCCACGGCGCTCGCGGTGACGGCGAGACCGAGCATGAGGGAGGCCGCCGCGGCGGCCCGGAGGGAAGTCGTGAGTTTCATGTGATTCTCCTTGAACTGGCAGGGTTGCCGAAGAACAGTCCCGAGGTCCGCTGAGGCGTTACAGAATTACGGGCGGCCATCGAAATTGTCGTGACTACCATGGGTCGGTGGACGACGCCGAACTTCTGGAGCGGCTGCTCGGCGGCGACGAAAAGGCCTTCACCGAACTGGTCGTGCGCTACAACGATTCGCTTATCCGCGTCGCCCTCTACTACGTCAATACGCTCTCCAGCGCGCAGGACGTCGCGCAGGACACTTGGATCGCGGTCCTGCGCGGAGTGGACCGATTCGAGGGTCGCTCGTCGTTCAAGACGTGGCTCTTCCGCATCCTCGTGAATCGCGCCCGCACGACGGGCACCAAGGAGCACCGCACGATCCCTGTCGACCCCCTCGATACCGGTGCCACGGTGCCGGCCACTCGCTTCGACGAGGGCGGGACGTGGCGCGTGCCACCCGAACCGTTCACCGAAGCGATCGACAATGCCGTGGCGAACGAGCGGATACTGCGAATCGTGCACGAGTCGATAGCCCGGTTGCCCGAGCCCCAGCAGGCGGTCGTAACGCTGCGCGACGTGGAGGGACTATCTACCATGGAAGTGGCTGAAATACTCGGGCTCTCGGTGGCGAACGTGAGGGTCATCCTGCATCGCGGCCGGGCCTGGGTACGAAGCGACGTGGAGACGACGATGCAGGGAGGTGGATCGTGAAACTGACGGCGCCGTCCTTGGTCTGCCAGCAGGCCGTCGAGCTCATGAGCGACTACCTCGAAGGCGCGCTGTCGCGCCGTGATCGCCGACGTCTCGAGAAGCACCTCGCCGGGTGCCCGCACTGTTCGACGTACTTAGAGCAGATGCGTCTGACCATCGCGGCGAGCGGCGTCGTCGGCCCCAACGATCTCGAGCCGGAAACCCTTGATGGTCTGGTGGAGATCTTCCGACGATTCCACGACGAACCCGACCAGCGTTGAATTCTCCTCATCGAGTGCGCGGCGTGAGCGGGTCGACGTGAGCGACGGGGGCGGCGAGGACGACGAGGTCCAGGGCGCCGGGATCGCCTTGGACCCGCGGCGCATGGAAGCATTCAGTGACAGCGTGATGGCGGTGATCATCACGATCATGGCCTTCAACCTCAAAACACCGGTGACGGCGAACTGGCACGGCCTGGCCGGACGGATGGCCTCGATACTCGTCTACATCTTGAGCTTCACCTTCGTCGGGATTTACTGGAACAATCATCACCACCTACTTCGTGCGACGCGACGCATCAGCGCCGTGGTGATGTGGTCGAATCTGATCCTGCTGTTCTGGCTCTCGCTCATCCCCTTCGCCACGGCCTGGGTGGGCAGCGACCCCGACCGGGCGCTGCCGGCTGCTACCTATGGTGTGGTGGCCCTCGGTTCCGCCCTGGCGTTCTTCGTGCTCTCCAGGTCCATCCTTCGCGCGAACGCCGACGATCTGGCCATTAGGAGAGCCATTGGCAGGAGCACCAAGGCGGTCATCTCGCCGATTGTCTACGTCCTCGGTTGTGCTCTGGCCTTCGTCACGCCATCCCTGGCCTATATCTGTTACGCCGGGGTGGCGCTGGTGTGGATCATCCCCGACCGACGGCTCGCGAAGGGCGCGTGATCGGGCGTTCGCGACGCGCGGGTCAGGTGACGCGGCTGGAGTCGCGACGGTAGACGCGCACCGCGAGACGCGACATCGCCAGGGTCCATATCGCGATGACGATCCACATCTGCAGCGGGGGCCAGCCGCTCGGGCTGAGGACCGACTGCGAGGATTTGACCAACCAGTACGAAGGGATGTCCTGGACTACCTTCAGCATG
Organism: uncultured Acidimicrobiaceae bacterium; assembly: GCA_963827115.1. Lineage (GTDB taxonomy): Bacteria > Actinomycetota > Acidimicrobiia > Acidimicrobiales > RAAP-2 > RAAP-2. The sequence goes on from CAWGZS010000001.1 coordinate 506,173, forward strand.
AAGCCTGACTGGAATATCGGTCCGAACGAACCACCTAGCAACGCGAAGAGCGACGTGACGCCGCCGAGGGCCGGTCCGAGCGAGTCGACCTTCATGAGATGGCCCAACAGGATGCCGATGACGGCGAAGGGGATCAACCCCACGACCAAGAGGGCCACCAGCTTGAGCCAGTCCAGTGCCGAGAGATGAACGCCCAGGATGGATCCCGCGATACCGAGGGCGATGATGGTGAAGAAGGCCATCATGTACCCGCACAGCACCTTGGCGCTGAAGTAGCTTCGCGTCGAGAGCGGCGTGATCTTCATCTGGCGGGTCCAGCCGATCTGACGTTCGGCGGCGATGCGCGCGCCGCTCGAGAGCATGGCGGTCATGGCCCCCCACGACGCCATGGCGGTCATGTAGTACAGCGGGAAGTGGATTCCCTCGACGATTACGTTCTTGTTCGGTCCGGCGATGGCGAAGAAGAGCACCAGGGGGAAGATGAGCGCGAAGATGAGGAATCGGCGGTTGCGCAGCGTGCGCAGTACCTCGAACTTGAGGTAGGTGAGGTTCTTCATTGCAGTTCGCGCCCGTCACGGTCGCTTGACTCGCCGTTCAGCGTGTTGGCGCCATCAGTGTGGTCGGCGGTCAGCAGCAGGAAGGCCTCTTCCAAGCCCACGCCGCGAACCTCGAGATCTCGCGCGGCGGGGTAGCGGGTTAGCAGTTCGCGCAGCACCGCGTCGGACGTTCCGGAGTCGGTGCACGAGATGGTCACGCCGTCGCCCTGGCGCTCCGCCTTCGTCACCCCGGCGATGGTCATGAGTTCATCGGCGGGGACGTTCTCCAACGTGGCTCGGATCACGCGGCCGCCCACCTTGGCCTTGATCTCGGTCGGGGGACCGTCGGCCACGATGCGCCCCCGCGCCATCAGCACGATCCGGTCGGCGTAGGAGTCGGCTTCCTCCAGGTAGTGCGTCGCGAAAAGCACGGTCTTGCCACTAGCCGCCACGGAGCGCATGATGTTCCAGAAGTCGCGCCGACCTTCGACGTCGATCGCGGCCGTTGGTTCGTCGAGCACCAACAGGTCCGGATCGGCCACCAGGGCCACGGCGAAGCGGACCCGCTGCGTCTGTCCCCCGGAGAGCTTGACGGTGGAGCGTTTGGCGATCTCGGTCGTGCCGGTCATCTTCAAAACCTCGTCCACGTCGAGCGCGTGGGGATAGAGCGAGGCCACCATGGTGATGAGTTCACGAACGTTGAGGTATTGGGGCGGAGAGCCGGTCTGCAACATGCCGCCGACTTCGCCGGCCAGGACGGCCTGGGCGGGGGTGGTGCCGAAGAGCGTGACCGTGCCCTTGTCGGGACGGGTGAGCCCGAGGATCATGTCGATGGTGGTGGTCTTTCCCGCGCCGTTCGGTCCGAGCAACGCCACGATCTCGCCGGGAGTGATCGTCAAGGAGACTCCGCTCACCGCCTGGACGTGGCCGAAGGACTTCGAAAGTTGGTCGAGGACTATCCCGCTTCGGTGCTGCGTGGAGTCGCTCATTTCATAAACCTTCTCACATTTTAACGATCGCTCCGACTGGTCGCGGTTTCGGTCGACCTCGGAACTGCGAACTCAACGTCGACTTGGCGAGACTCGCGGGTAGGGTGAGCCTCTGCACTCGATCCCTGGAGGAGGCGGCCGTGCCCACTGCCGACGAACTACTGAGCGCCCCCGAGATCGTGAAATTATCGAAGTGTCTGCGCGGTGTCGCCCCGGACGTCACGTGGCGTTCACTCAAGCAGAGCATCAAAGGCTTCGACGAACTCGGGCTCAGCGAACGGGTGCTCGTGGTGCGCGACGGCCTACTGGCCGATCTTCCGGCGTCGTATTCGAAGGCGGCGAAGATCTTCCGCGCGGCCTTGAAGGACCCGTCGTTTCACGGGTGGATGGTCTGGCCGGTCGGCGAAGCGGTGGCTGAGAGGGCCCTCAACTCAACGAAGGATCGCGACTTCGACGACGGTTTGGCTCTCCTAGCGCAGCTGACGGAGCGCTTCACCAGCGAGTTCGCCCTCCGCAACTTCCTGAACGCCGATTTACGGCGCACCCTCGACGCCGCGGCCGGGTGGGCCCACGACGACAGCGAAGCGGTGCGTCGACTGGCGAGCGAGGGAACCCGACCACGTCTACCGTGGGCTAAGCAGGTGCCGGCCTTTCGTGCCCAGCCGTCCGCGGCGATGGGCATATTGGACGTCCTCTACACCGACGAGTCCGAGACGGTGCGCCGATCGGTGGCCAACCACCTGAACGACATCAGCCGTGCCGACCCCAACCTCGCCGTACGCACGGCCACGAGGTGGCTGGACAATCCGAACGAGACGACGCCCCAGTTGGTGCGTCACGCGATGCGCACCCTGATCAAGCAGGCCTATCCCGGGGCCTTGGCGCTGATGGGCTTCTCCGCACCCAAGCAGATCTCGATCGAGGGTCCGAACGTCGAGCGGGTGGTCGTGGCGATCGGCGAGGAGATCGCTTTCGCAGGGGCCGTCGTCAACGAGGGACCCCACGACGCACGTCTAGTGATCGACTACGTCGTGCACTTCCAGAAGGCCAATGGATCGACGGCCCCCAAGGTCTTCAAGCTCACCACCAGGTCACTCGCGCCCGGCGAGCGACTCACGATCAACAAGCGACACTCCTTCAAGCCCATCAGCACCCGTCGCCACTACGCGGGTCCGCACGCGATCGAGTTGCAGGTCAACGGGCTGCGTTCGCTGCCAGTGCATTTCGACCTCGTCGAATGAGGCGAGGTGTCGTGAGTCGTGAGCGAAGGGCCCTGCCGAGTTCGCTGCGGGTGGACCTGCGGCTGCTGACGCCGGTCGCCGGAGCGATCACCGCCCTGCCCGTCGTCGCGGTCTTCGTGTTCGGCCTCTCGATTGGCAACACCCGCGCGGCCATCTCCATGGCCGTAGGCGCCAACTTGGTCGCCATCGTGTCGCTGGTCGGCGCGCCGCGGTTGTCGATCGGCCTCGCGGTCTCCGACGCCTTGGTCATGGGCCTCTCGGTCTTCGTCGGCTCGGCGACCGGTCCTTACCCCTGGCTTCACTCAGTCGTGCTCATCCCGTGGTGTTTCGCCGCCGGCATGCTGGTGGCCTTCGGCAAGACGCAGGGGGCGATCGGCACCCAGGCCATCATCGCCTTCATCGTGCTCGGACGCTTTTCCGGCACGCCGATCGACGCGCTAGGCCTCGGCGCCCTCGTGACGGTCGGCGCTCTGGTGGAAGTCGTCGCGCTCTTCGTGCTGCGTCTTCCGCCGAGCCTGCGTTACCAGCGGGGACGACTGGCGGAAGGGTTCGAGGCCTTGGCCGAACTGGCGCGACGCGACCCGGACAGTTCGACCCACGACGTGGCGTCAACCGTGGACGAGGCCGAAGGCGCACTTTCGGCGCCCTCGCTCTTCGGTCGCACCGACGTGCGAGACCTGCGGGCCCTGCTCGACCAGTCTCGGCGGATGCGCTTCGAACTCATGACGCTCAATGGGTTGCGCGTGCGCATCTCGAACGACGACGCGCCGATCGCGCGTGCGGCTGTCACCGCGAGTCTGCTTCGCGCCGCCGCCGCCCTGGAGGAAATCAGCTCAGGTCTTCGCCGTCCGACGCAATCGACGAGATGGCAAGAGGAGGCCGCGGCGTTCCGCGATGACCTGACGCGACTCGAAGGTGAGCTTGGAGGTGCGTCGCCCGGATCGGGGACCATCGCCCAACAGTGTCTCGCCTATTTGGCCGCCCTGGGCGGGCAGCTCCGCGCCGCCGGGAACCTCATGGAGAAGGTTCGCGCCGGAGGCGGACGTCGGGCCTGGCGGCCCCATCTGGCCAAGCGTCAGGGTTCGGATCCGAGGGATTTCCAGGGTGATTACGAAGTGGTGCGGGCCAACCTTCGCCGCGACTCGCCGGCCCTTCGCCACAGCGTCCGCCTGGCCATCGCCGTGCCAGCGTCGCTGTTCCTGGCGTCGTGGCTGTCACTCCCGCGCGGCTACTGGCTGGCCTTCGCCGTGGCCGTCATCCTCAAACCGGACTACAGCACGCTGTTCGATAAGGGCCTCGGCCGGGTGGTAGGCACCCTGGTGGGCGCGACCCTGGCCGCCGTACTGGTGAGCGAACTTCATCCGGACCTGTTCCTCACCACGGTGCTCGTCGCCCTCATGGCGTGGGCCGTCTACTCGACGTGGGCGGCCAGCTTCTCGGTGGCCATGGGGTTCGTGACCGCCTTGATACTCATCCTGCTCAGCACGTCGCTGCACGACACCGTCGGCACCGCCCTCGATCGGCTGATCGACGTGACGCTCGGTGCGGTGATCGCGTTCGTGGCCTATCTCGTGTGGCCGACCTCGCCCAAGGGAGGGGTCGAAGAAGCCCAGTCGGCGCTGTTCGCGTCGCTGCGCGCGTACTTAGCGGCGGTGCTCGATCTCGTCGAGTCGAAGGGAGTCGATGCGCCCGTGCTCGAAGCAACGTCGAAGTCGGCCCGCCTGGCCTGGGCCAACTCCGAAGCCGCGGTCGACCGTTCGATCCAAGAGCCTGCGTCGACGCGACTCGATCCCTCCCAGTCCAGGGGCCAGTTGGCCGCGGCGCAGCGCATCGTGCGCGCGACGCAGGCCCTGTGGATCGACGGCGAACGAGGGGCGAAGGTTGACGGCTTCGCGGAGTTCGACGAACTGGTCCACGGACTGCTGGCCGGGCTGGACGATCTTGCCCGCACGTTCTCGGGCGACCCGATCACGCCGATGCCGGGGTTGAGGAAGCTCTATCGTCAGGTCGAACAACCGTTGCGGGAACGCGACGCCGCGCCGTCCATTGCCCTGCACCTCGACGAATTGGTCAACTCGATCGACACCGCGGCCCACCTCGCGGGTCTGGAACTTCCCGTTGCCAGTTAGGTCCCTTTGCGATCGGGGCGGCCTAGCTCGACGTCCCGGATGTGACCACGTTCTGGACGTCAACGAAGGAGTGGAGTGACTGTGTCGGTCGTGGGCGTTGACGGCTGCAAGGACGGATGGATCGCGGTCGTCCTACGCGGTTTTGAGATCTCCACGTTCTTCCTCGAGCGCATCGACGTGCTAGGCGACACCGTCACGGACGCGTCAGTCATCGCCATCGACATTCCAATCGGCCTGCTTTCCGAGGCACTTCGAAAGGCCGACGTCGAGGGCCGCAAGGAGCTGGGGAGGCGCCAGAGCACGCTCTACGTCGTGCCGGCCCGCGAGGCCTTAGAAGCGGCCACCCACGAGGCGGCCACACGGATCTCGAAGGCCCGGAGCGGGGTGGGCATCAGCCGCCAGTCATTTTCTCTCAAGTCCAAGATCTTCGAAGTCGAGCGGTGGCTCGACGACGCGCCGTGCCCGGTCTACGAAGTGCATCCCGAGTTGTCGTTCAAGGAGATGACCGGTTCGGTCGTGGACTCGTCCAAGAAGACCTGGGCGGGGATGACGATACGACGTCAGGCCCTCTCTCGCGAAGGTATCGATCTCGATACCGCCTCAAGACAAGTCGCCGATCGAGTTGCGGTCGACGACATGCTCGACGCGGGCGCCGCGGCGTGGAGCGCGAAGCGGATTTACGAAGGAACCGCTCGATCCATTCCCCGGGTTCCTGAACCCTCGCCCGGTGGAAGGGCGATCGCTATTTGGGTGTGACGCGTTAAGCGATGAGAACTGACTCGGCGGGTTTCGCGCCGGGCATTGGTCGTGATGACATCGATGAAGCTCGGATGACCCTTGCTCAATGGCCCCAGGCGCGCAGCAGCACGTCGCCGGCGATGGTGTTGTCAGAACCCACGTCCGCGACCAGGGCCCACGCGGCGAGGTAGAAGGCCACGCCGAGTCCGCTCACGAAGGAGAGTGCGACGAGCGCGATGCGCACCAGCGTGACGTCCGTGTCGAAGTACTTCGCGAGGCCTCCCGCCACTCCGGCGATCTTTCGGTCCTCCAAGGACCGGCGGAACATCCGGGTGCCCTCGGACTGTGCCGTGTGTGTGTTGGTTTCCATGATCGATCTTCCTTTTCCTTAGTGAGAGCAGTGCTCTTGTTATGGTCCAGTGTACACGGAAAAACACCCCTGTCAAGTGCATCGCTCATTTAATAGCGCAGTGCTCTCATTTCATGTATGGTGTCCACCATGACTGCATCCACTGGACTTCGAGCTCGAGTGCGGGCCGAGCTTATTGAAGAGATCAAGAACGAGGCCCGTCGCCAGATCGACGAGGTCGGAGCGCAGGCGCTCTCCCTGAGGGCGATCGCGCGTCAACTCAACATGGTCTCCTCAGCCATCTACCGCTACTTCCCGAGCCGCGACCAGCTGCTCACCGACCTGATCATCGACGCGTACAACGCAATGGGAGTCGCGGTGGAGGAGGCCGATGCATCGTGTCGAAAAGACGACATCAGCGCGCGCTGGTCGAAGGACTGTCACGCGGTGCGGGCCTGGGCGCTCGAGCATCCCCAGGAGTACGGCCTCCTCTACGGCTCACCTGTTCCCGGGTACGTCGCACCGCAGGACACGGTGGTCCCGGCCAGTCGGGTCGCGCTGGTCTTCGCTGGCCTGCTGGCCGACGCCGCGCAGGCCGGGATGCTCGCGGATACGTCCGTCAAGGCCACGCAGACCGCCAGCTCCACCGCCATCATCGAGACGGTCCGTTCGACCGTCGACCAGCTCAACGGACTCACCGACGAAGTCATCGTGCGATCACTGGTGGCCTGGACGCAACTCTTCGGCCTGGTGAGCTTCGAGCTCTACGGCCACCTCCTCGGCGTCGTCGACGATCTCGACGCTTTCTTCAATTCGTCGGTGCGGCAGATGGGTCTCTTCGTCGGCCTTCTGGAAAATGACGCCTCGTAACCTCCTCGCCAATAAAGCTGTCTTGTCGCCGGAGGGTTACCACGACATTCGTGGATGGTGCTACCGGGCTCGCACCACGTCGCGCGTCTCCCTAACCTCCTCGGTAATGACGAATCGCAACGTTCGTTCCCTCGATGGGTGCGTGATGAACAGGGCGAATGAGACGCCATGAACAACGCCAACCTTTTCGAGCGCTGGGGCCGGTTGGTGAGCCGCCGACGCAAGAGCATCCTCATCGTGGCCCTCATCGGCGTGTTGGTCGGCCTCGTGTGGGGGACCGGCGTCATCGGCCAGCTCCAGAGCGCCGGAGGATTCAACGCCCCCAGCAGCCAGAGCCAGACCGAGAGCAACCTGGCGACACAGTATTTCGGCCGCGACGCGGGCGACGTCGTGGTGCTCTATTCGAGTTCGACCAAGACCGTGTCGTCAGACGCCTTCAAGAACGCCGTGACCACCACGCTGTCCAAGCTCCCGCGCGCCGACGTCCTCTCCTCGGTGACCTACTGGTCGACGGGATCACCGCAATTCGTCAGTGCCAGCGGGCACGCCACGTTCGCCGTCCTCGAGATGAAGGGCACGACCGACGATGATCGCCAACACAGCTTTGACGCCATCAAGGCCGACCTCAAAGCGCCGGGCCTGACGACCAGCATCGGCGGATTGGTGCCCACCGACGAGGCGCTGAGCAGCATCACCACCAAGGACATCGGCCGAGCCGAGAGCCTTTCGCTGCCGATCCTGCTCGTGCTGATGCTGTTGATCTTCGGTAGCTTGACCGCGGCGGGCCTGCCGCTGGCGATCGGGATCGTGGGAATCCTGGGCTCGTTCACTGCGCTGCGGATCCTGACCTTGTTCACGCCGGTCTCCATCTTCTCGGCCAACATCACCACTATCACCGGCCTGGGTCTGGCCATTGACTACGGCCTCTTCATGGTGAGCCGGTTCCGCGAGGAATTGCACAAACAGGACTCGGTCGAGGACGCCGTCGCGCGCACCGTGGCGACGGCCGGACGCACCGTCATGTTCTCGGGCATCACCGTGGCCATCTCCCTCGCCAGCCTGATGCTCTTCCCCGAGTCGTTCCTTCGCTCCATGGGTTACGGAGGTCTGCTCACGGTGGTCGTTGACATGCTGGCCGCCCTGACGGTCATGCCGGCCTTGCTCTCGCTGCTCGGCCCCAAGGTCAACTCGCTGCGGATCCGTAAGGCCATCCAGCGCGCCCCGGTAGCCGTCGAGAACGGTCGCTGGTACGCCATGGCCCAAACGGTCATGCGACGACCGATCGTCTACATGACGGTCATCATTGTGCTGCTGCTGGCGTTGGGATCACCGTTCCTGCACGCGACGTGGGGCGGCGCGGACGCCACGGCCCTGCCCGTTGGTTCCGCGCCCCGCGTCGTCACCCAGACGCTCAACAAGGACTTCCCCAACAATCCCAGCGCCCCCATCGAGGCGCTGGTCAAGTTCAACGATCCGATCGTCGGATCGCCGGCCAAGGCGCAGGAACTGAAGTCGTACCTGACGCAACTCTCGAAGGTCGCCGGGGTGACGGGGGTGCAGGTCACCGGCACCAAGGGCGACGTCGTGCGGATCGACATGGGCTACGCCTCGAACACCATCTCGCCCAAGACCGACACCGTCGTCAATCAGGTGCGCGACGTCGCGGCGCCGGCCGGTTCCCAGGTCTACGTCGGCGGCCAGACGGCGGAACTCATCGACACGCTGTCGAGCATGGGCCACACCCTGCCCTGGATGCTGCTGATCATGGTGCTGGCCACGTTCCTCATGCTCTTCCTGGCCTTCGGCTCGTTGATCCTGCCGCTCAAGGCCATCGTGATGAACATCCTCTCCCTTTCGGTCATGTTCGGCGTGCTGGTGTGGATCTTCCAGGAAGGCCATCTCTCGGGGTTCCTCAGTTTCACGGCCAACGGGACGATCAATCCGTCGACGCCGATCCTCATGTTCGCGGTCATGTTCGGCCTCTCGATGGACTACGAAGTGTTCCTGCTCTCTCGCATCCGGGAGCACTACTTGGCGACCGGCGACAACCAGTCCGCTATCGCGGTCGGCCTGCAGCGCACGGGCGGCATCATCACCAGTGCCGCGGCGCTGCTCATCATCGTGGTTGGTCCATTCTCGCTCTCGACCGTGTCCTTCACCAAGTTGATGGGGGTGGGGATGATCGTGGCCCTGGTTGTCGACGCCACGATCATCCGCGTGGTCCTGGTGCCGGCGACCATGAAGTTGATGGGCCGGGCCAACTGGTGGGCGCCCGCGCCCCTTCGTCGCCTCCACGCCCGAATCGGGCTCGACGACGGTGAGGACGCCGGACCGAGTGGCTCGGCGACGTCGGAGCGAGAGCTCATCGCGTACTGAACACGAGGCGACTCTCGATTCGAGAGCGAACTTAATTACTGCAGATACTTTTCGACAACGTCCTCGGACCTCAAGGCGGCGTCGTTGGGGTCGAGCCCCGCGTGACGCCTCGCGCGACGTTGGCGCAGCAGGTCCCAGCACTGGTCGAGTTCGATTTCGATCCGCTTCAGGCGGGCGAGATCGTCCTTGGCCAGAGGGCTACCGACATGGGCCTCCTCGAGCTCCTGCTCCTCGTCGGCCAGTCGTCCGATGCGCTCTAGGAGCGTGTTGTCATCCATGCGGTCAATTCCTTCCAATCGGAGGCCAGATTCTTCCTCGTCCCACAGTAGGCGCCGCGCCGGCTGCCGACGTCTGGTCGCGCCGTTCAGCGTCGACCGAGAACCTCTTGAAGATAGGTGCTCAATGGTTCGTAGGCCCACGACCCGTCATAGCGACGGCCGTTCACGAAGAACGTTGGCGTGCCGTTGACGCCGCTGCGGATCGCGCTCTCGATGTCGTCGCTCACCCGCTTGCGCGTCGTGCCTTGGGTCAGTGCCGCTTCGACCTGCGAGGCGTCGGCTCCGGCCTCCTGCGCGTAACGCAGCAGCGACTTGGCGGCCAGGTCACGCTGGTTCTCGAAGAGCACGTCGTGCATCTCCCAGAATTTCCCTTGCAGCCCGGCCGCCTCGGCCGCCTCGGCCGCCAGCTCGGCGTGGGGGTGGACGTTGCTCAGCGGCATGTGGCGAAAGACCACGCGCAGGTCGTCGCCGAGTTCGTTCTGCAGCTCCTTGACGATGGGGAAGGCCTGGCCGCAGTACGGGCACTCGAAGTCGCCGTACTCGACCAGCGTGATCGCGGCGTGGTCGTCGCCCGCCATGTGGTCCCCGGGGCCAACCGGGACCGTCAGTCGTCCTTCGCCCATGCTCATAGCGGTCCTCATTCCTTGGTCGGCGAACCATGGAGTCTGTTGGCTCAACCTCATTATCGGCTCGGTTGCTCCGGCACGCAACTGCTCTCGGTCGCCACACTGACAACGCCGTCGGCCACCGGGTGCGCCGAGCGGTATCCGCTTTCAAAACCGAACTACGCGCGGGCCCACTCGCCATCGACGCGGGCGGTGCGCGCGCTCAACGTCGCGACCAAGGCCACGCAGACAAGGGCCACGACCAAGGGCCAGTAGAGGGGCGCGTGCAGCACCAGGACCGCCCCGAGCACGGCGCCGACCAGCATCGAGCCGATCGACACCAATCGCCGTCCCGCCTTCGAGCCCGTTCCGCCCACGAACTTGTTGTCCGAGCCGAGGCCCGTGATGGTGAGCGTCAGCACGGTCGTCGTGAGGTCGGGCACCGCGAGCTTTCGGGCGACGGCGTTCTGCAGGCCCATAGCGATCGCCAGCGCCACGACCAGGAAGTCACGGTAGCCGGTCTGCACCGGACTGGCCGCCAGCAGGGACAACACCACCGCGACCAGGAGAAGACCACTTTGCAGGCTCGACGCGACGCTGAACATCCGGCCTCGATGGCTCTTGAACCGCGAGCTGATCAGGCCTCCGACACCGGCGCCGATGATGAACGCGAACAACGCCAGCAGCGACTCGCTGATGGAGAACCCGGGTACGTGGGCCAGGGCGAATCCGATGAACAGGATGTTGCCGGTCGAGTTGGCGACGAAGACGTGGCCGAGGGTCAGGAAGCTGAAGGAATCGACGAGGGCCGCGACGACCGTCATGATCAACAGCAGCGGGGGCAGGGGACCGTGCCGGGGGTCGTGGCCCGGGATGATGGTGTCACGTACATCATTGAGGAACGTGTTCATAAGACCTCCCTGGTGAAGCGGCTTCACTTCCGTCGAAATCCTAAGGACGTCGATGACCGGTGTCCACGGCTTCGCGAAGCCATGGATCTTTGGGCCAGGGGAACTGACTAGGGTCGTGAGGAGGGGGGGCTTCTATTGGAGGCTCCGTGATTGTATTTGGTGTGGTGTTGCTCATTATTGGATTCCTGACGGGGATTCCTATTCTCTGGACGGTGGGAATGGTCGTCCTGGTGATCGGACTGGTCCTGTGGGTCCTCGGTTCGATGGGACGTGCGGTGGGCGGTAGACGCCACTACTACTAAGAGGCTCCCGACGCCAGGCACTCTCGTCGATCGATCCCGCAATTTAGGATGACCGTGGGCCAGTCGGCCCCCAGGAGAAAGTCGGGTTCGCGGTGAGTGACTTCGAGACGAGGTTGGACACCGTCATCACGCTGTTTTCAGACGACGCGGCCGAAGTCGATGGGGCCGAGTCAATCCCGGCGAGTCACTTCGACGCCCTGGCCGAGCTGGGTCTCTACGGGGCGTTTGCGCCGGAGGACGATGGCGGGTTCGACCTCGATCCGAAGAAGATGGCCGACGTGGTCGAGAAGCTGGCAGCCGCGTGCCTGGCCTCGACGTTCGTGTGGATCCAGCACTTCCGATTGTTGGCGGCGGTCCTCGATCCGAACGGGCCGCCCTGGCTGGCGGACCTCAAGGCCGAGGTGATATCCGGCGCGGTCAAGGGTGGCGTGGCCCTCGGTGGCCAGTTGCCGGGCCCGGCCAAACTGAGGGCCGTGCCCTTGGCCGACGGGTGGTTGCTCAATGGCGAGGCGCCCTGGGTGAGCGGTTGGGGTGTGGTCGATCAGCTCTTCGTCGCCGCACGGGGACCCGACAACACGGTCGTCACGCTTCTCCTACCCGCGATCGAACACACGGGCATGCTGATCACCCCCCATTTGCTCTCCGCCCTCAACGCCAGCGCCACGGTGAGACTGGACTTCGAGTCCGTGGAGGTCGGTGGCGATCGCTTCATCGGCGTGGCGCCCTACGACCCCTCGCGCGAAGCGCCCGAGGGCCTTCGCGTCAACGGTTCATTAGCTCTCGGCGTGGCTCGACGAAGCTGCTCCCTGCTCGGGCCCTCCCCGTTGGACGATGAACTCGTTGCCCGGCGCGCCGATCTCGACCACGCGACGTCCGCGACGATGCCGCTCGCCAGGGCTCGGGCCTGCGAGCTGGCGGTGCGGGCTTCGCACGCTCTGGCCGTGTTTCGTGGCAGTTCCTCGGTCCTGGACGGCGGCGTGGCCGAGCGAACGGCCCGCGAAGCGGCGTTGCTGCTCACCTTCGGCAGTCGACCGTCGATCCGACAGGCCTTGTTGGAGGAACTAGGAGCGACCGAGCGGGACTAGCGACCGCTAGACAGGCTCCGCTTAACCCCAGACCTCGTGGGCGGTCTCGACGACGAGGCGAAGCTTGGCCACTTCTTCGTCGTAGGTGAGGCTGTTGCCCTCGACGGTGGAGGAGAAGCCGCACTGGGGCGAGAGGCAGAGCTGATCGAGCGGCACGTACTGGCTGGCCTCGTCGATGCGACGCTTCAGCGCATCCTTGGTCTCGAGGGCGCCGCGCTTGGTGGTGACCAGTCCCAGGACGACCATCTTGCCCTTGGGCACGAAGCGGAGCGGCTCGAAGCCGCCGGAGCGCACGTCGTCGTATTCGAGGAAGAAGCCGTCCACGTTGAGCTCGCCGAAAAGCGCCTCGGCCACGAAATCGTAGCCGCCCTCGGCCGCCCAGTAGGACTGGAAGTTGCCGCGGCACGAGTGGGTGGTCACCGACATGCCCTCGGGCCTCGACGCCAGGGCGGCGTTGATCTGCTTGATGTAGCGCAGGTGCTGGTGCTCGGCGTCCTCGCCGCGCTCGGCGATCATCTGGCGCTGGGCCGGGTCGTTGAGGTAGGCCAGTGAGGTGTCGTCGAGCTGGAGGTAGGTGCAGCCGAGCTCGCCCAGGCGTCGGATCTCCTCGCCGTAGGCGGCGCTGAGGTCGTGCCAGAACTCCTCGACGTCAGGGATAGATGGCCGGGTCGATGGCCGCCGCGCCCCCGCGGTAGTGCACCATGCTCGGCGAGGGGATCGTCAGCTTGGGCACGGCCGTCGTGACGGTCGACTGGAGGAATTTGAACGCGTCGGCGAAGATCGTGTCGTCGATCGTGACCTTGTCGCTCACCTTGAGGGCGGCCGAGGTGAAGGACGTGGTGCCCTCCGCGTTCTTGAACGCCACCTGAAGCTGCTCGCTGGTGCGGGTGATGCCACCCAGCTGGTAGATGAAGTCCATGTGCCACGACGTGCGGCGGAACTCCCCGTCGGTCGCTGATTGGAAGCCGATCTCCTCCTGGAGGGCCACGACGTCGCGGATGGCGGCGTCCTCGGCCTCCTTCAAGGCCTCGGCGTCGATCGCCCCGTCGGCGAACTGCTTGCGCGCCGTCATCAATTCGGGCGGGCGAAGGAAACTTCCGACGTGGTCGGCACGGAATGGGGGAGAGAGTCGCGCGGTCATGGCACGACAGTACACTTTTTGCCCCGCGATCCGGCCCTCCCTGGGCCGGCGCAGGACGGTTCTAGGGAACTCGTGAATGGTCGTCATTCGTTGCGGAAAGGCCCAAAGTCTCCTAAAATTGGGGGGATTCTTATGAAGTAGCCGTAGGCGCAAGCGTCGTGTCGTTGGAAGCCTTAACGTTCAGTTGAACCACGATCCAGCAAGAAGGAGTGATCCTTGGCTCTTCGTCGCACCATGTATCGCTTCTACGAGCACCGCCTCGCCAAGGAGCTGCCGGCTGACAAGTTGCCGCGCCACGTCGGCGTCATCCTGGACGGGCACCGCCGCTTCGCCCGTGAAGCGACCGATGGTGAGTACCGCGCGAGCTACGAAGCCGGCATGGTCAAGCTCGAGGAACTTCTCGAATGGTGCTCGGATCTAGGGATCAAGGCGGTGACCGCCTGGGTGCTCTCCACGGAGAACCTCCGTCGGCCCGCGGCCGAATTGGAGCCGTACTTTGAAGTCCTGACGGAACTCTTCAAGCGGCTGCCCAAGAGCGCGGAGCGTCTCAATTTCTCGCTCAGCGTGAGCGGGAGCCTCGATCTCCTGCCGCCCGAGTTGTCGCTCGCCGCGAAGCAGGCGGTCGACGAGATTGAACAGGCCGCCGGTGACACGCGCATGAACGTCAACATCGCCCTTTGCTACGGGGGCCGCCAGGAGGTCATCGACGCCTGCCGGTCGCTGGTGAGCGACCTGGTGGCGACGGGAGTGGCGCCGGAGGACCTGGCGGAGTCGATCGACGCGGAGGGACTCGCGCGCAACCTCTACGCGGCCGACCTGCCCGACATCGATCTGGTGATCCGCACCAGCGGTGAATCACGCATCTCGGGCTTCCTGCTCTGGCAGTCGGCCTTCGCGGAGTTCGCCTTCGTCGACCCCTACTGGCCGGCCTTTCGTCGGGTCGACCTGCTGCGCGCGTTGCGCGACTTCTCGCGCCGCGACCGTCGTTTCGGCGCCTGAGGCAACCTCGTCGGAAGTTGTAGCCAGGCGAACGCACGCCCCATTCGTCGGTTCGCAGTTCTTTAAGAATTGACTTGCGCTTCTTGAACGTCGCCGCTAATCTACAACCATATGGTTGTAGATACTGAGACGGCGGAGAGGACCAACGAGATGTTCCGCGCGCTCGGCGACGCCACGCGGCGCGACATCGTCGCTCACACGCTGCAACGCGAGTACTCGGTGTCGGACTTGGCTCGTCTCTACCCCATGAGCTTCGCGGCCGTCCAGAAGCACGTGGCCGTGCTCGAACGGGTCCATCTCGTGACCAAGCGCCCCAGCGGGCGAGAGCAACTCGTTCGAGGCAACGTCCTGGCGATTCGCCAGGCCTACGGGTTGCTCGAGGAGCTCGAGGAGGTGTGGCGAAGTCGCGTTGACCGCATCGATCAGCTTCTCACGCAAGAAGAAGAGCAAGGGAAAGACCAAGAGAAAGGGAAAGGGAAGAGGAAATGACCGTCACCGATGTCCAAAGGGACCACGAGGCATTGACCATGACCATCACCGCGGAATTCAACGTTTCACCGGAGCGGGTATGGCAGCTCTGGGAGGACCCCCGGCAACTCGAACGGTGGTGGGGACCGCCGGTGTATCCGGCGACGGTCACCGCACACGACCTCACACCCGGAGGCAGCGTGTCGTATCACATGACCGGTCCGGGAGGCGATCAGCCTCGCGGGTGGTGGCGCGTTCTCAAGGTCGAGGCTCCTCATCGGCTCGAGTTCGAGAACGGCTTGGCGGACGCCAGCGGCGCGCCCAATCCCGACGTGCCGTTCATGATCGTGCGAGTCACCATCAGCGCCCTGTCTGAAGGCGTGACCCGCATGGCCGTGGAGAGCGTGTATCCCACATTGGCGGCCATGGAGATGTTCATGTCGATGGGGATGGAAGAAGGCATGAAGGGGGCGATGTCTCAGATCGACGGACTGCTTTGAGCTGAATGTTTCAGTGAAAAGCAAACGAAACGCGCGCATTTCGAAGGCTTGGCTTGAGATGAACCCTTAGCTGCTCCCGTTTTCATCCAAGAGTCGCACCAGGGCGGGAGGCGCGATGAGCCGGTACGCCTCCTCCAACAGATCAGCGAGTTCATCGAAGTCGAGGTCAAGGTCTAATCGCACGCCGATCCAACCACGATGGGCTACGTACGGCGGGTAGAAAGAAGATCTCGGGACGTTCCTCGATGAGGTGAGCCCGGAAATCCGGCACGCAGGCGGCCCACAGCTGTGCGAAGTGGACCTCGTGGTGTCCGTCCATCCACACCGTGACGAAGCTGCGCTTGTCGCGGATGAAGAACGTCGGCGCACCGTGGCTCGGCCGTTCGTTCACCTCGGGCAGCGAGAGACAGCGGGCACGAATCCTCTCGAGCAGTGGTAGCGAACTCTTCACCATGCAGGAATTCTCACATAATCCGAGTTGGTCGGGTCACCAAGCGATTGTTCGTCAGGTCTCGTTCAAGAACGTCTGAAGTTGGGAGATGCCGTTGTGGAAGATGTTGGTCACGGTGGGGAGCAGGCTCGTTACCTGGTTGGGCACTACGTCCGTCGTGCAGTCAGTCGCCGCGGTGGCCAGGAGACCGACTCCTTGCAGCAAGTGCGCGTTGGGGCCGGCTACGGGATACTGCGGCACATTGTTCATCGCGCTGACCAAGGAGGTGACGCCCGCGCACTCTGAGGAGATGGCGCTCCAATTGGTCGGCGAGAGGTTGATGGTGTTCACGGCGCTCGTCGACGATGAATTGAGGTTCACGATGTCGGATCGATAGTTCGCCGACCACACCGTGCCGCTTGCCATGTTGGCAATATTGGGAATAATGAGAGCCAGGTACACGGCCATCCAACCGATGTAACCGACGGTGCCGACGATGAGTTCGGTGACCAGGACCTTGCGGCCCGACTTGGTGACGACGAGGTTCCACTTCGAGTAATCGCTTGGAGTTAGCGGCACCGACTCGATAGGGGCCATCGCCGGAAAGTTGAAGCCGGAGGAGTACGACGCGGGCGGGGCTGGGGCTTCGCTGACTACCGGCTCGTCGTTCGTAGCGGTCTCCGCAGCGACGTCAGTGGAACGCTCCGGTGTGACCATCGGCGGTGGCGGCAGAACGCCGGACACGTTCGTTGATGGGGGTTCTGGATCGCCGAAGAGGCCCCGGGGATAGGGGTCCTGAACGAGGAAGGTGTAGGCGTACACGCGGGCTTGGAAGCGGACGCTCGCCGAGAAGGCGTTGTGGAGGGGCTCGGGAAGCGTGCCACGAAACAGCGTGATGATCCACCCGAAGAACGCCATGATCCCCGTTCCGAAGCCGACGAACGTCATGACGAGGTACGCCGGGATGGAGAGAATGATGCGGAAGAACGTGGACGCCCGGCCCATGGGGCCGGCCTCCATCAGCGTGGCGATCGGGTAGTCGTCGACCTTGGTGAAGGAGAAGGGCGGGTAGTCGCCGGTGAGCAGCAGGGCGTAGGCAGTCACTCGAATCTGCCAACGCAGCACGTCCGACACGAACTCGTGAAAGGGATTCTTGCCAGTGAAGAGGATGGCGAACCAGGCGAGAAAGGTGAGGAGCTCGGAGGCTAACAACAGGCCGTAGAGGGCTATGAAGTGGGGAATCAGCATGATCAACCTGAAGAAGATGGTCCATCGATTCTGTTTTTGGGCCGGCGCCACACGTAATTGAAAGACGGGTCGTTCAGAGTTGTCCATCGGGGAAGCGTAGGCCGTTGCCGTGACGAGCGAGGGTCAAGCAGGAAACAACTTCGGTATTCCATGGCCCTCGCTCGAACATTTGCGTGGGCGGAGGGCTACCTGCCAACATCGAAGAAGCCTCCCCGCTGTCCCCAGAATGATGGTCAGTGGTTTCCAAAGGAGTTGGCGTGACTGACACGAAAGCTGATCCCAATTCGACGGTCCCCTTCGAGCGGTACGTGGCCGCGGCGGAGGCCCGGTCGGCGTCTGGTTACTTCGAGGCGGGGGTCCCGATGCGCGACGGCCTGGAACTCGCCGCCGACGTGTACTTGCCGGTTGGGTCGAACGATGATCCCGCGCCCGCCGTGGTGACGGCGACGCCTTACGGCAAGGAAGCCCAGGTGGCCGACCGGGAGCTCTGGCGATCGCACGGCTACGTCTTCGTCGCCGCGGACGTGCGAGGACGCGGGAAGTCAGAAGGCCTCTGGGATGCCCACGTCAACGACGCCGAAGATACGCACGACCTCATCGAGTGGGTGGCCGATCAGCCGTGGTGCAACGGCGTGGTGGGCACGACCG
Organism: uncultured Acidimicrobiaceae bacterium; assembly: GCA_963827115.1. Classification (GTDB taxonomy): domain Bacteria; phylum Actinomycetota; class Acidimicrobiia; order Acidimicrobiales; family RAAP-2; genus RAAP-2. The sequence continues at coordinate 524,016 of CAWGZS010000001.1, forward strand.
GCCTGAGCTATGGGGGATGGATCCAGTGGGCCGCCGCGTCGCAGCACCCGCCGCACTTGAAAGCCATGATCTCGACCTCGGCCGCCGGACGCTGGCAACAGGAGATCCCGTACACCAACGGGGTCTTTCAGCTGTTCTTCGCGTGGTGGAGTTACCGCACCCGTCGTCGCATCCTCGAGACCTACGGTTTCGTGCGCACCGATTGGTACGAGAAGCTCTCGACCTTGCCTTTCAAGTCCCTGGAGGACTTCATCGATTCGCCTAGCCCCACTTGGGACAACCTGGCGGACCGCTACACGCTCGACGACTTCTACCGGGCGCTGCGCTTCGACGACCACTACGACGAGATTGTTGTGCCCTGCTTGCACGTCACCGGTTGGTACGATCAGGAGGACCTGCTCGGTGCTTTTCACCATTACGAGAAGATGATGGCCAACTCGCCGGCGCGCGACGATCAGTACCTCATCGTCGGGCCCTGGAGCCACGTGGGTTCGCGCAATCCCAGCCGCGTCTATGGCGGCATCGACTTCGGACCCGAGGCTGCGCTCGACATAGAGGCCGAGCACGTCCGCTTCTTCGACTATTGGCTCAAGGGGATCGATAACGGCCTCGCGTCGGACGACCGCGTTCGTCTTTTCGAACCGGGACGGAACGTCTGGCGCGACGCCGGCGTGTGGCCCACGTCGTCGACGACGCGAACGCTCTACCTAGGTGACGGGACCTTGTCGAAACAGGAGCACTCGATGGCAGGGGATCACGGTTACCGCTACGACCCCATGGACCCCGTGCCGACCGGCCTGACGATCAGCCGCTATCCGCTCTACGAGGACGTGCCGCTCGATCAAACGGCGGTGGAGCAACGTGACGACGTGCTGTGCTTCACCAGTGAGCCCCTCGATCGCGAGCTGGTGATCTCGGGTTGGCCGCGACTGGAGCTCTTCGCGTCCTCGGACTGCGACGACACTGACTGGCACGTCAAAGTGACCGACGTCGACCCCGATGGTCGATCGCTGCGACTCACGCAGGGCTGCCTGCGCGCCGCGTGTCGCAACTCGCTCGAGTTCCTCGAACCCTTGGTACCCGGCGAGACCTATCACTTCTCCATCGAGCTCTGGCCCACTCATCATGTGCTGAAGCCGGGACATTCGATCAGGGTGAGCGTGACCAGCAGCGACTTCCCCTGGTTCGCTCGTAGCCTCAATCAATTCGGTCCGGTCCACCTGCAGAGTGAGCCAAAGGTGGCTGTCAACACCGTTCGTTTCGGCGGTGAGTTCACGTCGCGTCTGGTCCTGCCCGTCGAGGACTGATTCCGCCCACTACTCGATCGGAAGGATGCACCGCGAAGGGTAGTTCCCGCCAAAGTGCACCGTGTTATGCGCTTTGCGGGGCTCACCCTGCGACCGCACCGGGCCGAACCGGTTCATCGAACGGGCGTACCAGGGGAAGTCGCTGCTGGTGATCGTGATGCGCATCGCGTGCCCGGGCATGAAGACGTGATGGGTCGGCCACAGTTCCACGTCGTACTCGAGGACCTCGTTTGGCGTCACCGCACTGGGCTGTTCTAGTGAAGTCCGACAGGCCGCCCGCAGGCATCCCTGGGTGACGCGCCGCGAGACGCCCGACGGGTCGACGTCGGTGATCTTGACGTGCCAGTCGGTGTCGTCGCCATCGCTCGAGGCGAAGAACACGAGGTGGGCCCAACCCGAGAGGACGACCTCCTCGCTCACCGGGGCGCCGGAGAAGGTCAGCACGTCACTGCGGGCCTCGTTGGTGGTTTGGTCGAGCGGCACGTCCTCGATCGGGTACAACCGCACGTCGATCCCCGTGAGCGACGGATCCATCGGGTCGTAGTCGTAGCCGATCTCACCCTCGACTCCCGGTGCGTCGGCCAAGGTGCCCGCGCCGAGGAAGACCTCTCGGCTTTTGGTCGAGGTGGGCCACCGGCCGGCGTCGCGCCAGGCGTTGCGGCCGGGCTCGAAGAGTCGCACGCGCTCGAGGTCTTGAACGCCGTTGTCGACGCCCTTCAGCCAGTGATCGAAGAAAGCCAGGTGCTCCGCGTCCATGTCGAGCGCGGCCGCCGGTCCGTGGTCGATGTCCGCGTAGAAGCGGTCGGGACTGCGGGACTTGACGTGGCTCCACGGTCCGACAATCAGGTACTGCTTGTCGCGGGCGGGGGAGTGGGCCATCATCATCTCGTAGTGGTGGAAGGCGCCCAGCAGATCCTCCTGGTCGTACCAACCGGTGACGTGCAGGCAGGGCACGTCGATCTCGTCGTAGTGGTCGTCGAAACGCAGGCACTTCCAGTAGTCGTCCAGGGTGTCGCGGTCGGCCAGGTTGTTCCAGGTTTCGGTGGGCGTGTCGATGAGCCGGCCGATGTCTTTGAAGGGCAGGATGCGCAGCCCTTCGTCCCAGTCGATCTGGCGCAGTCCGTAGTCTTCGTTGATGCGTCGACGGGTGATGTAGGCCCACCACGCGAAATAGAGCTGGAAGACACCGTTGGTGTAAGGGATCTCCTGCTGCCATCGCCCCGCCGCTGAGGTCGAGACCATGGCCCTCAAGTGCGGCGGATGGGCCGACGCGCCGGCCCACTGCACCCAGCCCATGTAGCTGAGCCCGGTCGTGCCGACTTTGCCGTTGCACCATGGCTGGGCGGCCACCCACTCGATCACGTCGTGGGTGTCGGGCACGTCGTCCGCGAAGCCGCTCCAGAGACCCTCGGATTTTCCGCGACCTCGGCAGTCGACGGCGACGAAGACGTAGCCGTTGTTCTGGTACAGCGTGATGTCCCCGGACATGAGCGTGACGTTGTCCTTGTTGTAGGGCGTCACCTCGACGATGGCCGGCAGGACCTCGCCCTCGTGGCCGAAGGGCAGGTACACGTCGGCGGCCAGCTCGACGCCGTCGCGCATGGGAATGCCCATCTCCAAGCGGCCCTTGGCCGCGTCTTCCTCGGACCTCTCGATCCAGCGTTGGAACGGTATCGAGTTCTCGCTCATGGGTAGAGCACCTCCTGCGTCAACTTTGCGGCCGTCGTAGGTTTTGTTTAGCACCTCGCAACGCCCCGTCAGTTCGTTCAGACCGAACCAAAGGATGCCTCTATGTTTCCATCCCATTTCGTGGAACCACTTCGCTCCGTTTTGCGTTCGCTGCCGGTCTCGCGAGAGCGAAATTGTGATAGTAAGAACTACGGGCCATGGCACTTGAGTGGTGGCTCGAAATCCAATGGGAGGGATGCATGAGGATTAATCGATCCACCATCGCGTTCGCGTCAGTGATGTTTGTGGTGCTGGCCACCACGACGGCCGGCGCGGTGGGACACGGTAAGGCGGCCAGTGCGGCCAAGAGCGCGCACAGCGCCATTCAACGCGGCGGCACCCTGGTGTTCGACCGCGGCAGTGACATCATTTCGCTCGACCCGACGCAGGTCTCGGACAACGAGAGTATCTGGGCCGACGAGTGCATCTACGAGCCGCTCTACAAAGCCACGCAGAACGGCAAGTCCCTGGTGCCCGACATGGCTACTAGCTACTCGCTCTCGGCCAACAAGCTGAGTTGGACTTTCAACCTGCGCCAGGGCGTCGACTTCTCCAACGGTCAAGAGATGACCTCGGCCGACGTGAAGTTCTCCATTCTTAGGGTCGCCGACAAGGCCAGCAACCCGTGGACCTTCATCAACGCCGACATCGCCAAGATCACCACGCCGAGCAAGTTTGTGGTGGTCGTGACGACCAAGACGCCGTGGGCTCCTCTGCAGGCGGACATGGCCCTCTTCGCCAATGGCGTCATCCCTAACAACTACGCGGGCGAGACGTCCTCGGTGTTCTGGCAGCACCCGATCGGCACCGGCCCCTTCATGGTCAAGCAGTGGATCAAGGGCAACGCATTGGATCTGGTGAAGAACCCGCACTACTGGCAGACCGGCAAGCCCTACCTCAACGGTGTGAACTTTGTCTCGGTACCGGACGACAACACCCGTTTGCTGCAGCTCGAGTCGGGCTCCGCGCAGATCGACGAGTTCCCCGCCTGGTCCCAGGTGAGCGAGCTCTCGAGCAAGCCCGGCATCACGATGAGCCTGTTCCCGTCGAGCTGGACCCAGTTCCTGGGCTTCAACGAGCAGATCAAGTACTACAAGGACGTGCACGTTCGCCTAGCTATCTCCGACGCGATCGACCGGGCGGCCATCATCAAGGCGGTCCTCTTCGGACACGGCACGGTGGCTAACTCGCAGGTCACCCCCGCGCTGTGGGACTACGACGCGTCCACCCCGGGCGCCCAGTACAACCTGGCCAAGGCCAAGGCTCAGATGGCCATGTCCAAGTACCCCAAGGGGTTCTCGACCAAGCTGCTGGTGGGTTCGGGCAACCAGAACGAGTTGACCATGGGTCAGATCGTCCAGTCCGAATTGTTGCCGCTCGGCATCAAGGTCACACTCCAGGAAGTCAACGGGGCCCAAGAGACCACATTGCAGGACGAGTCAGAGTTCCAGATGTCGTTCCTCTACGACACGACGGACATCATCGACCCTGACGAGTTGATGACCTTCGCCGCCGCGGGAGGTCCGGGAGCGCAGGGTACCCACGCCGAGTTCACCAACTACGACAACCCCACGGTCAACAAGCTGATCATGCAGGCCGAGCACGTGCTCAGCATGTCGGCCCGCAAGGCGATCTACGACCAGATTCAGTTGATCCTGGCCCAGGACCCGCCGATGGCGTACCTCTTCTACCAGCCGTTCGCCTACGCGTACTCGAACAACGTGCACGGGTTCTACGTGTACCCCACGGGCAACTACCACTTCGAGAACGTCTGGCTGAGTAAGTAGTTTCTGCGAGTCAGGTGCGCGGTCCTCGCGAACCGCGCACCTGACTCAGGAAGCCTGGTATCGACCAGAAGGGGATTAATAAGTTCATGTTGGCGCGCTACGTGGGTCGGCGATTGTTGCTGATGGTCCCCGTGGCGCTCGGAGTCACCCTGCTGGTGTTCTTCTCCATCCACATGGTGCCCGGCAGCCCGGCCTACACGTTCCTAGGACCCCACGCTTCGCACAAGGCCGTGGCGGCCTTCAACCAAGAGTGGGGCCTCAACCGGTCGCTGCCGGTGCAGTACTGGCTGTTCCTCGATCGGCTCTTCCACGGGAACCTCGGCGACTCGCTCTTCTACCAGTCCTCGGTCACGTCGCTTATTGCCACGCGCGTGCCGGTCACGCTCAGCCTGCTGGTCGGCGGGGCCATCCTGTCGGTCATCATCGCCGTGCCGCTGGCGGCCGTGGCGGCCACCCACCCCGGCAAGCTCATCGACCAGGTAATCCGCTTCACCAGCACCGCGGGACTGGGCATGCCGAGCTTCTGGATCGGTACGACGCTGATCATCCTGCTGGGCTTGGTCTTCCCACTCTTCCCGGTGGGCGGCTACGGCACCGGACTGTGGGGCCACGTGAACTCGATGTTCCTGCCGTGCCTGACGATCGCCATCTCCATTGCCCCGACGCTGCTGCGCAGCCTGCGCACGAGTTTGATCGACGCCCTGGGGTCGGACTACGTGGCCTTTGCCCGCGCCAAGGGAGTGGGTGCTCGCACGGTCCTGTACAAATACGGCTTTCGTAACGCGACGATCTCGGCGGTGAGCGTGCTCGGCATCAACATCGGCTTCCTGGTCGGCGGCACGGTCGTGATCGAGAACGTCTTCGCGCTGCCCGGCCTGGGCCAACTGATGATCACCTCAATCCTCGACCGTGACTTTCCCATCGTCCAGGGCATCACGCTGATCTTCTCGGTCATCGTCATCCTGGTGTACTTGCTCACCGACGTGGCTTACGCCCTGCTCGACCCGAGGGTGCGACTCGGATGACCGACCTCCTCGAGCCCACCCGTTCCTATCGACGCAAGTTCCGCCGTCCACCCACCACGTTGATCGTCGGGGCCTCGCTGGTGGGCATCATCGTGCTGCTCGCCATCTTCGCCCCCTTGGTCACTTTCTACAACCCGACCACCATCAACCTGCTCGCGCCACTGCAGGGACCGAGCGCGGCCCACTGGCTCGGTACCGACCAACTGGGACGCGACATCTGGACCCGCCTCGTCTTCGGCGCGCGCACCGACCTGAGCGTGGCCTTCATCGCGGTGCTGGCGCCCTTCAGCGTCGGCACGGTGCTGGGGGCCTTCGCGGGCTACCTCGGCGGGTGGCTCGACAACCTGATCATGCGCATCGCCGACGTGGTGGTGGCCTTCCCCTTCTACGTGCTGGTGATTTTGCTGGTCTTCCTGCTGGGACCGGGCACCACCAGCATCTACATCGCCATCTCGGTCGTCAGCTGGATCTCCTACGCGCGAATAATCCGCGGGTCGACGTTGGTCGCGAAGAACCAGGAATACGTCCTGGCCGCCCAGCTCCAGGGCTTCTCGACGCTGCGAATAATTCTGCGCCACATCCTGCCCAACGTGATCAGCCAGGCCATCGTGTTCGCCATGTCCGACATCGTCAACGACATCCTGGCCATCGTCACCCTGGGCTACCTGGGACTGGGCATCCCGCCGCCCGCGCCGGACTGGGGCGAGATGATGGCCAGCGGTCAGCAGTTCCTTACGACGCACTGGGAGTTGTCCACGATCCCCGGCATCGCCGTGGTCATCACGGGACTCGGCCTGTCGCTGCTTGGCGACGGCCTCAACGAACTGCTGGGGCGAAACTGATGACGAGCACACCTTCAACCGAGCCGCTCCTGGCGGTGGAGGACCTCTCCATCGACGTGACCCCGGTGGGCGGCAAGAAGACGGTCCCCGCCATCCGCAACGTCACCTTCCAGGTCGGGGCCGGCGAGGCCGTGGGCCTAGTGGGTGAATCCGGCAGCGGCAAGAGTCTGACCTTGCGCACCATCCTGGGCCTGCTGCCCGCGGGCGTCAAAGCCACCGGTGGGCGAGTGCTCTTCGAGGGCGTGGACCTCCTGAAGGCGGGCAAGAAGACCATGAAGAGCCTTCGCGGCACCGGCATCACCATGATCTTCCAGGAGCCGATGACCTCGCTCAACCCCATCGCCAAGGTCGGCGAGCAGATCGTCGACGCCGCCCGGGCCAAGCACTCGTGGTCGAGGAGTGACGCCCGGGACCACGCGCTGCGCCTGGCGCGTCACATGGGGATCCCCGATCCGGAGAACGTGCTGTCGCTCTACCCTCACGAACTGTCCGGTGGCCTTCGCCAGCGCGTCATGATCGCGGCCGCCCTGGCCTGCCAGCCCAAGCTGTTGCTCTGCGACGAGCCGACGACGGCGCTCGACGTCACCATCCAGGCCCAGATCATCCGCCTGCTGCTGGAACTGAAGGACGAACTGGGCATGAGCATGCTCTACGTCACCCACGACCTGGCGGTGGTGGCGCAGCTCTGCCAGCGCTTGGAGGTCATGTACGCCGGGTCGATCGTGGAGAGCGGCTCGGTCGCCGACCTGTTCCGCCAACCCAACCATCCCTACACCCAGGGACTGGTGAACGCCACGCCCGACGTCGACGCGGTGGTCGACTCGCTCACCGGCATCCGCGGTAACGCTCCCACGCTCGGCCACTGGCCCGAGGGCTGCGCCTTCAATCCTCGCTGCGACTTCGCGACGGAAGAATGCCTCTCGGGCGAGTTCCCGCTCGTCGACACGGGAGACGGGCGCGCCAGCGCCTGCGTCCACGTGGCGCGATTGCACGAGTCGATCGTCAAGGGCGAGGTCCGATGAGCGAGAACATCCTGGACCTCGACGACGTGACGGTCTCGTTCATGGCCCGACGGGGCGGTACCAAGACGCCCGTCCACGCCGCCGACCACGTCTCCCTCGACGTGCGCCGGGGTGAGATCTTCGGGCTGGTGGGCGAGTCGGGTTCGGGCAAGTCAACGCTGGCCCGCCTTATCGTCGGTCTCAACTCGGCCGCCAGCGGCACGGTGACCTTCGACGGCCAGGTGCTGTCCAACAAGAAGCGACCCAAGGCGCTTCGTCAGCGTATCCAGATGGTCTTCCAGGATCCCTACTCGTCGCTTGATCCCCGCATGAACGTGCGCCAGCAGCTCATGGAGATCCTGAAGGTCCACGACGCGATGCCCGACGCGCAGCGCAAGGCCCACTGCGAGAAGATCTTCGCCCAGGTCGAGCTGTCGCCGTCCCTGCTCGACGCGCGGCCCCGCCAAATGTCGGGAGGGCAGCGCCAGCGCGTCGCCATCGCCCGGGCCCTGCTGCTGTCGCCGGAGTTGCTGGTGGCCGACGAGCCGGTCTCGGCGCTCGACGTCTCGATCCAGGCCGGCATCGTGCAGCTCTTCGCCGATCTGCGCAGCCGCCTGGGCGTCACGATCTTTTTCATCGCGCACGACCTGGCCGTCGTGCGGCACCTCTGCGACCGGGTGGCGGTCATGTACATGGGCAAGATCGTGGAACAGGGCACCACGAGCGAGCTCTTCGCCAATCCCCGCCACCCCTACACCCGGGCGTTGCTCGACTCAATCCCTCGCCTCCAGCCCGACGCCCACGATGAGGTGGTCGCCCCGGAGGGCGAGCCGCCGAGCCTGGCCCGACTGCCGTCGGGCTGTCGGTTCCGCAGCCGCTGCCCTTTCGCCACCGAGAAGTGCGAGAGTGAGGAGCCGGGCCTTCTCGTTGTGACCACGGGCGCGGCCGACTCGTCGCATTTGGCGGCGTGCCACTACGCGAACGACCTGGAGGCCTACGTTGGGCGCAGCACCGCTTCCTGAGCTCGTTGTTCGCGACGTCACCTCGCCCGACGAACTGAAGCTCTGCGTCGGGCTCTACGAGGCGGTCTTTCGCCTCGGCCCGGGCGACGGTTCGCTCAACACCCGTCTGCTGGTGGGCATCGTGCGAAATTCGGGCATCGTGGTCGGGGCCTTCGACGGCGCCGAGATGGTCGGCTTCGCGCTGAGCTTCCTGGCTTTCGACCGTGAGCGCTCGCAGATGTACCAATGGTCCCAGCTGGCCGTGGTGGCCGAGAGCGCGCAGGGACATGGTGTGGGTCGGCGTTTGAAACTCGCCCAGCGCGACGCGGCTCGGGCGATGGGGCTCTCCCTCATGCGCTGGTCCTTCGATCCCTTTCGGGCGCACAACGCCCACTTCAACCTGAACGTGTTGGGAGCCCAGGCCTTCGCGCTGGAACGCAACCTCTACGGGGTCCACGGACACGGGCACGACGTCGAAGGATCCACCGACCGGCTGCTGGCCGAATGGGACCTGACGGTCGACTCGCCACCACCTCGCGACGCGGTGTCGGGCGGTGAGTTAGGCGTCGTGGAATTGTCAGGTGACCGCGCGACGTTGGCCGTGCCCGTGGTGTTCTCGCGACCACTCGACGAGACGGCACGACGCCTCCGCAAGGAGATCCTCGACATCCTGGACTATCTCTTCCGGCTGGGCTTCGTCGCCGTCGGCTGTGACCTCGAGTCCGACTTGCGGGCCGTCTACGACTTCCAGAAGATAGGCGCCACGTGATCGACGTCAAAGAAGTGACGCTCTTCAGGGTTCGCAAGGCCCTGGTGCACGAGTTCGAGACCAGCTCACACACCAAGAACAACATCGAGCACGTGCTGGTCAAGGCCACGACGGCCGACGGTCTGGTGGGTTGGGGCGAAGCCGCGTCGCCGTCGGATCCCTTCTATTGCTACGAGAACACCGACACCTGTTGGCAGATCCTTAACCACTACCTCGTCCCTACGTTGCTCGCGGGCGTCTTCGCGACACCCGACGACGCCCTGGCCGTCTCACCCGTCAACGGTCACCCGTTCGCCCACGCCGCGAGTGACATGGTCATGTGGGACCTCTTCAGCCAGGAGCAAGGAGTGCCATTGGCCGACGCTTTGGGAGGGACCCAGGAGAACGTGAGTGCCGGCGTGAGCCTCGGCATCGAGAAGAGTATCGACGAACTTTTAAAAGTGGTGGCCCATCACGTTCACGACGGCTACCACCGGGTCAAGCTGAAGATCAGCCCCCACTGGGCCTACGAACCGGCCAAAGCCGTGTGCGAGACCTGGCCCGACGTCGCGGTTCAGGTCGACGCCAACGGCGTCTTCACGGCCAGCGATCTCGACAGCCAACTCTTCAACGACCTCGACCGTCTCGGCCTTCTCATGATCGAGCAGCCGTTCGCCATGGAGGACCTCTTGTCGCACGCCACGCTGCAGCGCCGACTCGAGACGCCCATCTGCCTCGATGAGAGCATCACGTCGCTGGCGGCGCTCGAGACCGCACTCTTCTTGAAGGCGGCCCAGATCATCAACATCAAGGTGTCGCGACTCGGGGGAGTGGGACCGGCCAAGGCCGTGCACGACAGATGCCACGACGCCGGCGTGCCCGTGTGGTGCGGCGGGATGCACGAGTTCGGCGTGGGTCGGGCGGCCAACCTGGCGGTCGCCAGCCTGCCTGGTTTCACCTTGCCCAGCGACCTTTCCGGCTCCAAGAAGTACTACGAGTCCGACGTCGTCGATCCGGAAATCATCGCCCACGACGGGTTGGTGCCCGTGCCGCGAGGGCGCCCGGGCCTCGGCGTTCGCGTGCTCGAGGACCGCGTACGCCAGGACGCGCTGGAGATCGTCACCATGAAGGCCAGTGATGGGTAGCGAGGGAAGAGGAAGCCAATGCGAGTATTGATCTCGGTCGACATGGAGGGCCTGACGGGAGTGACGTTCCCCGAGGACTGCGAATACGGGGCTCCGCGCTGGGAGAGTGCGCGCCATCTCATGATGGGCGACGTGAATGCGGCCGTCGAGGGCTTCTTCGACGGCGGTGCCACGGAGGTCGTCGTCAACGACGCGCACTCCACCAAGCGCAATCTCATCCTGTCCGAACTCGATCCGCGGGCGTCGGCGATCATCGGCACCCACAAGAAGTGGGGCATGCTGGAGGGCATCGCCGACACGGACGCCGTGGCCTTCGTCGGCTACCACACCGGTGCCGGGCACCAGGGCATCCTGGCGCACACCTATATCGGTGAGACGATTCGTGACGTGCAGATAAATGGCGTGTCGAGCAGCGAGGGCCGTATGAACGCACTTGTCGCGGCCGAATTCGATGTCCCCGTGGTGCTCGTCACCGGTGACGACCTCACCTGCTTCGACGCGGCGACGTACGCACCCGACGCCACGATGGTCGCGGTCAAGTACTGCATCGACCGCTACACCGCGCGTTGCCTCGCGCCTTCGGTCACGGCGGCCCTGATCCGCGACGCCGCCCGGGGCGCTCTCTCGGGCTTCACGGCGCCCGCCACGCCGGCGGGCCCCTTCACCTACGAGGTCTTCTTCGACGCGGCCAATCCCGTCCTGGCTTCGACCGCCGTGCCGGGCGTCGAAGCGACCAGCGAGACGAGCGTGGCCTTCACTTTGCCCACGATGCGCGAGGCCATCCGCTGCTTCAAGGCGGTGTCGGTCATGGCCAGTGCCTCGACCGAGCCCGACTACGGATGACCGATCACGACGATCTCCCCTCGCGCGCCCTCGAGCGACTGCGGGTCCTCACCGAGCTGGAGTCGCCCTCGGGCGACGTGGAGCGCCTTGATGCTTTGCGCGACGCCCTGGCCATTCGATGGCGGGAGTTGGGACTAAACGTCATCATCGAACCGGGTGTCGCGGGCGACCATCTTGTTGCTGAATGGACGGTGGCTGACAGTCCGGGCCACGTCCTGCTGGTGACGCACTACGACACCGTCTGGTCGGTGGGCGAACTCGAACGCCAGCCCTTCGACGGTCGACGGCGACCAGGTGACTGGCCCCGGGGTCTTCGACATGAAATCAGGCATCGTGGCCATCGAGCTCGCCCTCGAGGAATTGCGCGCCAGCGGGCGAACACCTTCCTGCACCGTGCGAATCGTCTGCATCGCCGACGAGGAGGTGTCGAGCCTCGACGGGCGGCGAATCATCGAGGCCGCCGGGGAGGGCGCTATCGCCGTACTGGGCTTCGAGCCGGCCCATCCCGACGGCTCCTTCAAGAGTGGGCGCCGGGGTGTCGCGCGACTGGCGCTGCGCGTGACCGGGCGGGCCTCCCACTCCGGCCTTGCGGCCTCCGAGGGCGTCTCGGCCATCGACGAGTTGGTGGACCTCCTAGTGGACGTTCGACGCGACGCTCCCGTGGGCCAGGACGCAGCCATCAACGTCGGTCGCATCAGCGGGGGTACGCAGGGCCAACGTGGTGGCCGGCGCCGCCGAGGCCGAAATCGGGCTTCGCTTCGCTGATCCCGCCAGCGAAAAGGAACTGCTCGATTACTTTCATGGTCTGGCGGCCCATCGACTGGGCGCCTCGGTCGAGGTGGTGACCCTGTCCTATCGTCCCGCGTGGACGGAGGATCCCGACCTCCTGGCTCACCGAATTGGTGGTCAGCACCGCCCGCGCCCAGGGCGAGGATGTTTCCGCCCGGCCGGCGGGGGGTGCCGGCGACACTAACTTCACCGGGTCGAGGGGAATCGCGACGCTCGACGGGTTAGGGCCACGTGGAGAGAACGCCCACGCCGCGGGTGAATGCGTATCGGCATCGTCACTCCTTCAACGCGTCGCGTTGCTGGTCGACCTTCTCACCAATCCGGCCCTGGCCGACGGGATAGACCCGTCGCCGTAACTCGGCGATCCCTAGACGCTGAGATCCGACGCGGAAGGGTTGGTTTCGGTGTTCCGGCGCGGCAGGACCCAGCCGGGACGCACGAAGTGGCAGGTGTAGCCGTTCGGGTAGTGCTCGAGGTAGTCCTGGTGCTCGGGCTCCGCTTCCCAGAAGGGTCCGACCGGACTCAACTCGGTGACCACGGCGCCGGGCCAGAGGCCGGAGGCCTCGACGTCGGCGATGGTGTCCTGGGCGATCTGGCGCTGCTCGTCGCCGACGTAGAAGATCGCCGATCGGTAGCTGGTGCCGCGGTCGTTGCCCTGTCGGTTGACCGTGGTCGGGTCGTGGATCTGGAAGAAGAACTCCAGGATCTGGCGGTAGGAGGTCTTCTCCGGGTCGAAGATGATCTCGACCGCTTCGGCGTGGTTGCCGTGGTGGCGATAGGTGGCGTTGGCCACGTCACCCCCGCTGTAGCCCACGCGCGTCGAGAGAATGCCGGGCTGCTTGCGGATCAGGTCCTGCATTCCCCAGAAGCACCCTCCGGCCAGTACTGCGCGCTCAGTGGTGTCGCTCATCAGACCCGTCCTTCCTTCTTCGTGACCTCGTCGAACAGGTGCAGGTACTCGCCGTACCCTTGGGCTTCGAGGTCCTCGTACGGTACAAAGCGTAGGGCGGCCGAGTTGATGCAGTACCGCAGTCCGCCCTCCTCCCGGGGGCCGTCGTTGAAGACGTGACCCAAGTGGCTGTCGGCGTTGGTGGAGCGAACCTCGGTCCTCATCATGCCAAAACTCACGTCGCTGTTCTCGAGCACGTTGGCCGGTTCCAGCGGGGCGGTGAAGCTGGGCCAGCCGCATCCGCTGTCGTACTTCTTGGTCGACGCGAAGAGGGGCTCGCCCGAGACGATGTCGACGTAGATGCCCGCATCCTTCTTGTCCCAGAACTCATTGTCGAACGCCGGCTCGGTGCCCCGCTCCTGGGTGACCTGGTACTGCCTCGGGGTCAACCGATCTACCGCTGCCGGGTTCTTTTCATACTGTGCGCTCATGGCGTCTCCTTGATCATGATTTCAGTCTTTCAACTGACCAGTGTCGTTACAAGAGCCGACCGTTGTGCCCGTGGCGGGGAATGGTGATGTCACGTGGAGGGTCGTCGGCCCACCTTCGTGCCTAGCGGGCGGCGGCGTAAAGGTTGCCACCGTGTGCTTAGAGGTACGCCTCGGTCCGCGCTCGAACCGGCGCACCACTAACGAGGACCACTTTGAACGGACGTTCAAGATTGTGTTATATTGTAATTAAGTAATCATTCACAGGAGGCACCCATGGAATCAAGCAAATCTTCGCGAAGGGCACCCGGAGGCGTTCGGGCAGAACGGCACTCTCGGTCGTCACAGGAACCCGAAATGGTGACCCCCGAGGAACTTTCCGGTTGGCTGGTCGGCCGCTTGCCCGAAGGGTGGTTTGAGGAGGTTCCCACCATCACGGTCGATCGCGACGAGATAGTGATTATCGGACGAGTGTCCTCTCCCCAACTGGGCGATGACGCCGACGAGGTGGCCGTGGCGGCCGCAGAAGTCGGAAGGATTACTCGATTTCGCGAGGAGACCCGCGGTGAGCGCGTCACCATCGCTCGCGAGGGACAGCACCACTTCGGCCGGACGATCAGCTGGGGTGCCGAAGCGGGTGGCACTACCGTGGTCTTCACCAACTTGTCGGTGCCCGTGATGACGCGGCTTCGCCAGCTTGAACGAACGGTACTGGATACCTTGGTGGACAGCGGCGTGGCTCGTAGTCGCTCCGACGCCTTGGCCTGGTGCGTGCGATTGGTCGCCGCGAACGCTGACGAGTGGCTCCTTAAGCTGCGTGAGGCCATGGAGTCAGTCGAGAAGATCCGACGCGATGGCCCGACACTCTCCTAGTAATCAGAAGTACCGATTCGTCATACTTCTTCACTGATGCGCCAACCGCTGCAACACGAGAAGAAGCCGAAGCCACCGAATCCACCAATTAAAGGGAGCCCATGGAGCCCACGGGCTCCACCCAAGCGACCGAACGTGGTGGCGCAGTGCGACCACCATCCTCCGCAGTGAGCCACCGGCCATGTTGAGCCTTTCGACCTGGTCAAATCTCATGGATCCACTCATGAATGAAACAAGATGGCGGTGGCGTCGCGAGGACGTTCGAGGGCTTGGTTGACGGTAGGGTACGGCGTTCAACGAAGAAGCCCTGATGCCATGGGGAGAAACTCCGGCCGGCGACCCACCCCTTCGTAGGATGACCGACCGGTCGGACTCCTGTAGAAGCTCTGGAATCACGCGGCGATCGCACTAGGGTCTTTCGACTCTGGAAACGCTGACGTCCTCGACGTCAAATGGCAAGTGAGTGGCAAATGCCACGCCAGATTGGAGTCCCCCATGACTGACCTATTGGTGAAGAAGTCCGAAGCGACGCACGAGCCACCCGACAACGTGAAGGTATTCGTCGCCCCCGGAAAAGCAGGTAGTTTCGTCACGCTCAAGCCCCGCTACGAGAACTTCATCGGCGGTGAGTGGGTGCCACCCGTCAAGGGCGAGTACATGGATGACGTGTCGCCCGTCGACGGCAAGGCCTTCTGCCAGGTCGCGCGATCGACGAAGGAGGACGTGGAGCTGGCGCTGGACGCGGCGCACGCCGCCCGTCAGGCCTGGGGCGAGACGTCGCTCGCTGACCGCGCCAAGGTGCTCAACAAGATCGCCGACGTGCTCGAGGCCAACCTCACCATGCTGGCCATCGCCGAGAGTTTCGAGAACGGCAAGCCGGTTCGTGAGACGTTGGCGGCGGACCTGCCGTTGGCCGTCGACCACTTCCGCTACTTCGCGGGCGCCACGCGCTCCCTCGAGGGCCGCACGACCGAGGTCGACAAGGACACCGTGGCCTTTCACTTCCACGAGCCATTGGGCGTCGTGGGTCAGATAATCCCCTTCAACTTCCCGCTGCTCATGGCGGCCTGGAAGATCGCGCCGGCCCTCGCGGCCGGAAACTGCACGGTCTTGAAGCCGGCGTCGCCGACGCCGTGGTCGATCCTTAAGTTCGCCGAGTTGCTCGAGGGAATAGTGCCGGCGGGTGTCATCAACATCGTCACCGGCCCCGGGGCGGAGATCGGCAAGGCGCTGGCCACGAGTCCGCGTATCGCCAAGATCGGCTTCACGGGTGAGACCACGACCGGCCGTCTCATCATGCAGTACGCCGCGGAGAACCTCATTCCCTCGACCGTCGAGCTCGGCGGCAAGTCGCCCAACATCTTCTTCGCCGACGTGATGAACGCCGACGACGACTTCTTGGACAAGGCGGTGGAAGGGCTGGTGCTGTACGCCTTCAACAAGGGCGAGGTCTGCACCTGTCCGTCGAGGGCGCTCATCCAGGAGTCGATCTACGACAAGTTCATGGAGCGCTGCCTGGCCCGTATCGCGAAGATCACCCAGGGCAACCCCCTGGACACGACCACGATGATCGGACCACAAGTCTCCGTGCAGCAATTGCAGAAGATCGAGTCCTACGTCGAGATCGGCAAGGAGGAGGGCGCGAAGGTCCTCATCGGCGGCGAGCCCACGCACGTGGGTGGCGAGTTCGAGGACGGCTACTACTTCCAGCCCACGGTCTTGCAGGGTCACAACAAGATGCGCGTCTTCCAAGAGGAGATCTTCGGACCGGTGCTGGCGGTGACGACCTTCAAGGACGAGGCGGAGGCTCTCGAGATTGCCAACGACTCCCTGTACGGACTGGGCGCCGGCGTGTGGACGCGTGACGGCAACCTGGCCTACCGCATGGGACGGGGCATCCAGGCCGGGCGAGTGTGGACGAACTGCTACCACCTCTACCCGGCGGGCGCCGCCTTCGGCGGTTACAAGATCTCGGGGATCGGTCGCGAGAATCACCAGATGATGCTGGAGCATTACTCCCAGACGAAGAACCTCCTGGTGAGCTACAGCACCAAGCCCCTGGGATTCTTCTAAAGACGCGCTCGCATGACGGGTCCACTTCCGCCGCCGGGGGTTGATGCTACGGGGGAGGCACTTAAAGCCATTGCTGGCTTGGTGAGTAGTGGTGGACCCGTCATGTTCTTCCAATCCGGCGGGTGCTGCGACGGCAGCCTGCCGATGTGCTTTCGCCAGGGCGAGTTCGTCATCGGCGACCGCGACGTCCTGCTCGGCGTGATCGAGGGGTCTCCCTTCTACATCGATCATCGCCAGTACGAAGCGTGGAAAGGCACCCGGCTTACGTTGGACGTCGGCGAAGGCGAACCCGAGGGCTTCTCGCTGGCGGCGGGCCGGGATCGCCACTTCATCGTGCGTAGTCGCGTCTGCGAGCCTCCCTCGGTCGAGTAGACCTTCGGATCACGGCTCGCCGTGATCCGAGGACTCGTCGAGCAGTGACGACGACCTCATCGTCGGTCGTCTGGTTGAAGTCCTCGTACCATTCGCCGACCGCCAGGAAGTGGGCGGGGACGAGCAGACTGATGACCCGGTCGGCCACCGTCTCTTATACGGTCGAGCGCCTCACGCGACGACACGGGGACCGCGACGATGGCCTGCTCCGCGCCGCGCATCCGCGCGACCTCGACCGCGACCTGGGCGCTGGCTCCCGTGGCCAGACCGTCGTCGACGATGACGGACCGTTCGCCCGACCAACTCGAGCGCGGGTCGGCCCCCGCGGTACAGCTCTACCCGGCGATCAGTTCGGTGCGTTCGCGTTGCGTCGGTTGATCCACGTCGTCCGGGAGAGCCCCAGGCGTTGGACGAACTGGGTGTCGAGCACCCTGGTGCCGCCCTCCCCAGCGGCTCCAAACGCCAATTCGCAGTTGGAAGGGAACGCCTAACTTTCGCACCACGAGCACGTCGAGGGGCGGGCGAGCGACCTGGCGACTTCGAACGCGACCGGTACGCCGCCTCGGGGCAGTCCGAGAACCACCGTCTGTAGACAGTCGCGGGAGATGCCAACCGCTCCGCGAGCGACCGGCCCGCGTCGCGGCGGTCATGAAATCTGGACGTCGTCATGGTGGCGAGAGGCGAGCGAGACGAACGTCGCTGCTTTTCAGGTCAGTTTTAGATCCGGGTCCCCGAGCAGAATTCCTATGCGTACCGCCGTTCGGGGCTGTCCGGCGCGCTAACTCCCGCGGCGGGCCTTCCTTGAGACAGCGTTCCAACAACATGAGACCACCATCGCTCGTGACCTTTCCGGGCCAGGGACGAACGGCATAATCGTTCGTTCGCGTCGGGCGACGGCTAAGAAGGCTCGGCTGCGTAATATCGGGACCTTCTTCCCTGGCGCCATTGGGCTGATGATTCTAAGTTTTGGTCGTGTCCGGGTTCGTCACGAGCTAGACCCTTCGCCGACGCGCGCGTCGGACTATCGCCGTTGGGCCACGCTCTCGGTGCTCTGCGTCACGTTGCTCCTTATAAGCCTGGATAACACGGTGCTTAACGTGGCGCTACCCACGATCGCCCGCTCACTCGGCGCCAGCGCGAGCCAGCTGCAATGGATGGTCGATGCCTACGCGGTCGTGTTCGCGGGTCTGCTTCTGTCGCTCGGTGCCCTCGGCGACCGCGCCGGTCGAAAGTGGGTGTTCATCGGCGGTCTGGTCGTCTTCGGCGGTGGTTCGGCGTTCGCCGCGTGGTCGCCCACGCCGGACGTCTTGACCGTGGCGCGCGCGGTCATGGGCGTGGGCGCGGCGGCACTGATGCCCTGCACGCTCTCGATCCTCACCAACGTCTTCACGACCGAGCGCGACCGCGTTCGGGCCATCGGCATCTGGTCCGGGCACCACGGGGATTGGCGTTGCCTTGGGGCCGATCTTGGGCGGCATCCTGTTGGCGCATTTCTGGTGGGGTTCGGTGTTCCTGGTCAACGTACCCATAGCCGTGCTGGGCATCATCGGGGCGATCTGGCTCGTGCCGGATTCGAAGAACCCGGCCTCTCCTCGAGTCCCGATCCGATCGGAGCGTTCCTGTCGATGCTCGGGCTCGGGCTACTTGCTCTGGGGCATCATCGAGGCTCCCGGGACGGGGATGGAGTTCGCCCGCGATCCTGGGCTCCTTGGCGGCCGCCTCGGTCTTGGTGGTGGCCTTCATCGTGTGGGAACGCCGCATCGATCACGCGATGCTGCCGCTTCGTTTCTTCGCCAGTCGCCGCTACAGCGTGGCGATCTCGGCCCTAGCCCTGGTGCTCTTCGCTTTGCTCGGCATGTTCTTTCTCATGACCCAGTACCTCCAGTTCGACCTGGGCTACAGCCCACTGGAGGCTGGGGTACGCATCATCCCCGTCGCTGCCGCACTGCTCGTCGTGGCGCCATTTCGGTCTTGGTGGCCCGCACGATCGGCACGAAAGACGTGGCTCGGCCGGGATTGTTGCTGGTGGCGCTGGCCTTCGGCCTGTTGTCGCGCACGAGCGTCTATGGTACGTACCGGGACTACTTCGTACCCTTCCTGATCATGGGCGTCGGGGTGGCGCTCGGCCTCGCACCTTGCACGGAGTCGGTCATGGGTTCGTTGCCCCGGGCGCAAGCGGGTGTCGGTTCGGCTTCCAACGACACCGCCATGCAACTGGGCGGCGCTCTAGGAGTGGGCGTGCTCGGTACCGTACTCAACCTGCGTTACCAGCATCTGATGGCGCAGGCGGTGGCGCGGGCGAAAGTGCCCATCGCAATAAAAGGGCTCATCGAAAGTTCTCTGGGCACCGCGTTAGCCGTGTCGCGCCGCGCACCAAAACATCTCGGCGCCGAGCTGGCCTCGGTGGCCCGTCGCTCGTTCGTGTCGGGTATGGATGAGGCGTTATTGATCGCGAGCGTCGTGGTGGCTGTGGCGGCCCTGGTCATACTCCTTCTGCTCCCTAACCGGGGAAGTGAAGTTCACGAGCTCGGAAATGAAAGTGACGAGGTGACCAAAGCCCCTGGTAGATAGCGGGTCTTCGCGCATAAGTTCAAAATTGAGTCAGGTCATTGAGCTGCCAGGCAGTGGGGAGACGAAAATGATTGAAGAAAAGCAGGCAGGGGTGGAGTCAGACAACGGTTCGGTGAAGGATCAGCGAATAGTGGTCGGGATTGATGGCTCGAAAGCATCTCTTACCGCACTCGACTGGGCTGCGCGCCAAGCGGAGTTGACAGAATCCTCGTTGGAGATTGTCACCGCGTGGGAGTATCCCACCAGTTTCGGTTGGTCCGTAATCCCTGATAACTACGATCCGGCCGGAGACTTAATGAAAGTGCTCGAGCCGCTACTCGTCAACCTTCGTGCCGCTCATCCGAACGTCGTGGTGACAACAAAGATTGTGGAAGGACACCCGGCTCCCGTATTGATCAAAGCATCACACCGGGCAAGTCTCCTCGTCGTTGGTAGTCGTGGTCACGGAGAATTCATTGGAATGTTGATCGGCTCGGTTAGTGAGCATTGCGTGGCCCACGCGGCTTGTCCCGTCGTGGTGTTTCGTGAGATTCATTGAAGTATTCCCCGTTCGATCGGCCCGCCGCGCATCGATTCGATGAGTATGCGCATCATGGAACCAAGACTTGCGAACTTGGTTCAGAATATCGACACTTGTCGAGGAATTGGAAATAGTGCGATGGGACGACCGCACGTTTACTTGTAGATTTCCTCCGAAAAGCTTAGGCATAAGCTTCGCGAATGGCTGATCTCGAATCTGGTTTGTACGAGACGATCGTGACTCAAGGTCTTCAGAATGCTTTAGGGCAGATTCTTGATAATCGAGCGATAGTCGGCCTGGTTCAACCAGACGATATCGCGAAGCGGATTGGTCAGTACGTTGGCTCACTCGTTGAACAAGCTTTGTCAGATGTCTCTAATGAAGATCGTGTCGCCCGAAGCACGGAACTTGCAAATGGTTTGGCAAGGAGGCTAGAAGAGATCATTGATCACCGTGGCTTCGATCCTTTGATTGAACCGGCGCAAGTGTTACGGGCAATCATGGAGTTGAATCCCGACGGTAAACCTCGCAGTTACTCCGACCCGCTTGTGTCATTGCTTGATACAGCTCTGCTTACGAACGCATCAGGCGAACCGGCTCTCTGGAAACAGTTACAAGCCGAAATTGACTCTGCCGATCAGATTGATGTAGTAATGGCATTTATTCGAAGAAGCGGAATAGCGCCATTACTTCCAGCGCTACGCCGTCATTGTGAATCTGGAAAAAAGCTTCGCATTCTGACCACTACGTACACAAACTCCACCGAAGGCGTCGCGCTGGATCAGTTGCTCGAACTTGGGGCTGAGATCAAAATCTCTTATGACCTCAGTTCGACAAGGCTCCATGCGAAGGCGTGGTGCTTTCATCGAAGCACTGGCTTCGCCACAGTGTTTGTCGGTTCCTCGAATCTAACTTTTTCTGCGCAGGTGACGGGACTTGAATGGAACATTCGCGTGTCGGGGGCTCATAACCCCGACGTATTGACAAAGTTCGTGGCGGTGTATGAGAGCTACTGGCAGAGCAATGACTTCCTGGCGTACGACCGACAACAGTTCATTGAGGAGGGTTTACGTCAGGATAAGCATGACGCCGATGGGGTGATCATCCTTCCAGGGATCGAACTACGGCCAGAGCCTTTTCAAGAGCGACTCTTGGAGTTGATATCGCTAGCTCGCCAACAGGGACATCACCGCAATCTCCTAGTGGCCGCAACGGGCACCGGTAAGACCGTGATGGCTGCGGTCGACTACGCGCGTTTGCGAGACCAGATTCCTCGCGCTCGTCTATTGTTCGTTGCCCATCGCGAAGAGATATTGGATCAGAGTATGGCCACATTCCGTTATGCGATGCAGGACGCATCTTTTGGGGAAAAGTGGGTCGGAAAGTCGCACCCCAAGGACTTTCAGCATGTGTTTGCCTCCATCCAAATGTTGAACTCCTACGACGTGACGAATCTGCGAGTTGATTACTTTGACGTTGTCATTGTAGATGAATTTCATCACGCCGCGGCCGCATCCTATGTTCGCCTCTTGAATCATGTTCGGCCCGTGGAACTGCTTGGTTTGACTGCGACGCCAGAGCGAAGTGACGATCAATCAATATTTCATTGGTTTGATAATCGCATTGCGGCAGAACTGAGGTTGTGGGATGCCATTGACCAAGGAAGGCTCGCCCCTTTTGTCTATTACGGCATTCATGATGGCTTGGACCTAACGAAAATCCCCTGGAAGAGGGGACAAGGCTACGAGATTGAGGCATTAAATAAGGTCTTTACGAGTACCGATTCTTGGGCACGACTCGTCGTTAAGCAACTTTTGGAGCACGTTGAGAATTATTCAACAATGCGATGCCTCGGATTCTGCGTTAGCGTCGAACACGCGCGTTTTTATGTCGAAGCATTTTGTTGAAAGCGGCATTCCCTCGGTCGCCATTTGGGGCGAAAGTTCTGGGCCGGCGCGACAAGAAGCGCTTCATCAGCTGGCTGATGGAACGATAAAGGTTGTTTTTTCAGTTGATCTGCTTAATGAAGGAATTGACGTGCCAAAGATCAACACGATCTTAATGCTTTGACCCACCGAAAGCCCTACTCTCTTCATGCAGCAGTTGGGAAGAGGATTTTGCGACGTTCGAAGGACAAAACAAGTTTGCATTGTTTTGGACTTCGTGGGCACACACCGCCAAGAATTTCGATACGATATGCGATTTCGTGCCTTGCTTGGGGGGTCGCGCAAGGACGTGGAGCGAGCGGTAAATAGCGGATTTCCATATTTGCCTGCTGGCTGTTTCATGCAACTCGACCGCAAGGCAACTGAGGTCGTCTTGAACAGTTTAAGGTCGGCCCTTCCCTCTCGATGGAAAGCGAAGGCCCAAGAACTGCGTGATCTGGCCCAGAATGCAGAGACCGTTTCACTTTCATATTTTCTCGATGAAACTGGCTTAGAGCTTACCGATGTGTACGACGGTCAAGGCACTCATGGATGGTCGGCACTCTGTGAACAGGCGGGGATCGATACTCTTGTAGCAGGAGACAAGGAAGATGGTTTACGACGTGCCGTTGGCCGCATGCTCCACGTTGACGATCCGGAGAGACTGTTGGGCTACCGTCAGTTTGTTTCGTCAGAAGTCCCTCCGCACATCGAGAGTTGAGCATTCGTGAACGTCGACTTCTAAGAATGTTGCTGGCGAGTATTACCAGTGGCGTTTTACCGAGGCAAGCCACGCTCGAAGAAGGTTTGAGCCTGCTTTGGTCACACGATCAGATACGTTCGGAATTGGTTGAACTTCTGAACGAGCTCGAGCGGCGAGTGTCGCATGTAAATCTTCAACTTCGACAACACTCGAACGTGCCGCTCCAAGTCCACGCTCGTTATACGCGACGTGAGATTTTGGCCGCGATGGGTGAAGGGGATGAAGATCTTGTCGCGACTCCCGAGTGGCGTGAAGGAGTTCGTAGCGCCACTCATGAGCGAGCGGAGTTGTTAGCGTTTACTTTTGATAAGAGCAATAAGTCCTTTTCAGCAACTACTCGATATCGTGACTACGCCATAAGCTCGTCGCTCATCCATTGGGAGAGCCAGTCCACGACTTCAGCTGACAGCCCAACTGGCCGCCGTTACCAGGACCATATGGCCGACAAACGCTCGATATTGCTATTCAGTCGGTCGCGAACGGACGAGAAGGCCTTTTGGTTTCTTGGGCCTGCAGCCTATCGAGGTCACGTAGGTGAAAGGCCATTGGCTGTCACCTGGGAGTTGGAATACCCATTGGCTGCGGACCTATTTGTCGAGTTTGCGGCTGCCGTGGCCTAGACGACAATCTACTCGCCCCTTAGGGCATGTATGAGAATTGGCATTGAAGACTTACTACGCTTCAACATGTGCTCGCTTACGTCGCCACTAAGTCCAGATTTCTAGATGATGCACCACAGATAGAAGATTTGATTCAGGCTTCCGTTGCGGAGCATTTGGGACTACACATTCGAACCAACTCTCCTGAGTACGTAAGTTGGCGCAACTCCTTGGGAAATGCGATGTTTCATGTTGTAAATGCTGCAACCATCCCTGACAACGCAGGCATCGCAATCGAATATCGACTGCACGGTCGGCGTCAGCGCATCGATTTCATGATTTCAGGAGTGGATGGCGCGGGCAGGGGCCAACTTGTACTTATTGAGTTGAAGCAGTGGACGAACGTCTCGTCTTCTGAATTGTTTGAGCATGTGACGACTTTCCTAGGTGGTTCGCGACAGACGGTTCAACATCCTTCGTATCAAGCTTGGTCATACGCGCGACTCTTAAAGGACTTCTATGAAGTAGTATCTTCGGGCTTAATCCAAATATCCCCATGCGCATACCTTCACAATTGTGACGACGAGCAAGTTGTCAAAGACGTTTCGATCGGGGACTTATTAGTCCGAGCTCCATTGTTTCTCAAGGCCGACCGAATGGCACTTCGCCGATTCATCGAAATGAATATTTTACGCGGAGACGACACAGCGGTGATTCGCCAGATTGAGAAGAGCCGCATTGAGCCCTCCAAGCAATTGGTAGAGTCGCTTGCTTCGATGCTCAAGGGTAATGAGGAGTTTGTCTTGATTGACGAGCAAAAGACCGCGTTTGAGGTAATCATGGCTCGGGTCGGTGAAGTGCGAGTTGGGCAACGACTCGTTTTGATAGTCAAGGGGGGACCAGGGACAGGGAAATCAGTTATTGCGATAAATGCTTTGGTGAGACTCCTTGATCGTAATTTAAACGCGCGCTATGTGACAAAGAACGCGGCCCCACGCGGCGTCTACCAGGCCAAACTCAAGGGGAAGTTCAAGCGGGCTGAGATTAGTTCGCTTTTCGTCGGTTCGGATGCTTTCTTTCAGGTTGAGCCCGATTCGTATGATGTACTACTTGTCGATGAGGCGCATCGCCTAGTGGAAAAATCCGGTCTGTACAAGAATCTTGGCGAGAATCAGGTAAGAGAAGTCATGAAGAGCGCTCGAATCACAGTGTTTTTTGTTGACGAGGGACAACTTGTGACGTGGCGTGACATCGGCACACTTGATGAAATCCGCCGTAACGCTGCTTCGCTTGGAGTTGAGGTTGAGGAATATCAGCTTGAGGCTCAGTTTCGGTGTGCTGGTTCTGACGAATATCTCAAATGGGTGAACTCGGTGTTAGGTGGAGAAAAGAGTGACGCGATCGATTTGTCTTCGACCATGTATGAGATTGAGGTTATGGACTCCCCCTCAGATCTACGAGATCTCATCTATGAGCGGAATCGCTCTAACAATCGTTCGCGACTTCTTGCCGGTTATTGCTGGAAATGGGTCAGTAAGCGAGAGCCGCGGCGCTTCGACATCGAGTTTCCCGGTACCGATTTTGCGATGCGTTGGAATCTTGACAAAGATGGATCGATGTGGATGGTTGCGCCGAACTCGGTCCACGAAGTCGGATGTATTCACACAAGCCAAGGACTTGAGGGTGACTATATGGGCGTAATTATCGGTCCAGACCTCAAGTCTGACTGTGGAAAATTGATAGCAGATCCTAAGGAGCGCGCATCTTCCGACCAATCGTTAAGGGGGATCAAGCAGGCGTCAATCTTGGATGAGACGGGCGCTCTCGATCACGCTGATTGTCTGATTCGAAATACGTATCGAACATTGCTCACACGAGGATCCAAAGGGACCTTCATCTATTGCACTGATTCTGGAGTGGCAGAGATCCTTCGGCAAAGTCTTAGGGACGCTCACTATGGGACCAATCAATTCAAACTGAAGAGTCGCCATGAGTGAGTTGGAAGAGTTGAGGCTAAAGCTTCGTGACTTTTCTTCAAGGAGAGCTTGGGACAGATTCCACACTCCCAAGAATCTCGCCATGGCACTCGCTAGTGAAGCCGGAGAACTTTTAGCCGAGTTTCAGTGGCTCACTCCTGAAGAGTCTCATTTAGGCGCGTTGTCAATCGAACACCTCGAAGCTGTGAAAATGGAACTAGCGGATATCCTCATTTATTTGGTGAGACTCGCCGACTTGCTTGAAACCGAACTTTACGATGCAGCAGTCAAGAAAATCTCAATCAACGAATATCGCTTTCCCGAGGTGTCTTCGTAGCTCATCTTCGGATTTGATGTGCAGGGGCGCAATCGCACGATCGGAAAATTAGTGAAAAACCTCCTCAAAGTGCCAAGAAAGAAATTCGAGGGAGGGCTGATTATTTGGGTGCAAAGGAAGTGAGATTTTGTTTCCCTCGGTGGCATAAAATTCTTTTCCATTACCGAACTCATTTCGAATTCGTGGGCTGACACAGAGCCGAAACTCTTGATCGACTCCGAGATAACCACGATCAAACAATGTGTGCACATCTGACCTAAGTAGTATTCCATTGTCAACGCGATGTTGCCCACCTTTAGCGACTGGCAAAATGTGTGCGGCCTGCAGCGTTGGAAGAATTTTGTGATGCGTTACGGCGCAGCGGCGTGAATACGCCTCCTGAACAATTGCTTTGAACCCGTTTTGCCCGAGGCGAGGTGTCATGAGTCTCGGAGATCCATGAGTTGGTTCAGGGTCAACGTTGTTCACGATTTCGAGAGGTGTGATGTTTTCACTCGCTAGAAGTATCCCGACAACTGAGTCAACGACGAAATCTTCATTTGGATATTCATATCCCTTGCCTTGCACGATGTTGCGAGCAAAATTGTGAGGACTTGGCATTACGTCGTCCGCGCCCAGGAACATTACGTTTCGCAATAGAATGCAACCAATTTCTCGGTCATGCACTTCGCTCGGAGCCTCACCGGTTATTCGGCAAAGTCGTACGATCAGTTGGTCCAGTGAGTCGACCCCGTTTCCGACTCCGAAGAAGTCCCAGGCCCTGCTTATTGGGAGAGATACGAATCCCTCGTAAATGCCGCCTCCAACAACCCGATTGTGGGGATACTTTGTCTTAAAGAGGAACACCTCACCTTGCGAAAGGGCCTTGAAAGCACCTGAGCCGTACGGCCGCCAAAAATTCACTTCGCTGATGTCAGGTCTTTCTCGAAGATATTCGTACCAACCTTGGTCGGTAACGCCAACATATGCCTTCATGACCAGAACTTAGCGTCGTCGCTGGTGAGAATCTGTATTAATTGGAACGCAAATGATTCAACTTTGTTTTGGATCTGGCGAAATCCAAGGGTCAACCAACGCGAAACAGCCCTAAGTGAAAAAGCAATCTCTACTCAATACCTACTGAAGAGTTCTTCGTCAACCGTTACGTCATCAATATTGCGCGTAATAGTCTTCACTCCGAGAGAATACTTTTTCAAGAGATCGCAAAGGTGATCTCCGTCCACGAGTTCTACCGCTGGGGCGCCATCTCGCACAGCTTCATCCTGTGCGCTTTTTGTGAAGCTGCCCGTCGTGATTAGGAGTCCCTTCTCACCTCTTCCAGACATAGCTCCTCGGAAGTCTCGGACTACGCTCGGCGACACAGCACCTCTGTACCTTTTACATTGAAAGAATATGTGAAAGGGGACAAGCGACACTTGGAATACTCCGATTCCGTCAATTCCGCCGTCGCCGCTTCTACCAGTCACTTGAACGTTTTGAAATCCTGCCTCTCGAAGCAGTTGTTGAGCGAGACGTTCAAACGCGCTCGGATGCATTTCTTGAAGCCTTTCCAGCAGCGTTTGTTTCCAAGACGCCTCGGAACATATTTCTTCGACGGAAGCGGTGCCAGGATTCGGTTTTGCTACAGAATCCGGATCAGAACGTAACCTATTTGACTCCCTGATGTGAATACCTTCAAAGCGGTGACTGGTCATTTCGGTTCCGGCAGAATCGAACTCCTGGTTAGATAAAGTCCAAACGCCCCATGCAGAATTCTTAATTACGCCTTCTCGTTTTAGGAGGGTCCGTGACCAACCTAAGAGTCTGTAAATCTCGGAAAGGCCGTCATTTTTCTTGGATCGAATTGCGAGTTGATCTTCTGAGAAGCCTTGGATCAGAATCACCTCGTTATTGATTTCGCCAACCCGACCAGAACCACCCAGCTTCCTAAGCGCCTCAATGGTTGGCACCATAAGATCTCTTGAACTTGGCAAGCACCAGTTTTCACTCATTTTTGAAATCTAAAGCCCCGTGAAACAAATTTCTTATGATTGATATTGTGTAGTTCAAGAATTGAGAATGAGAATGCCAAGTAAATACGCGACGCGACACAGGACATTTCGGCGTATTAATTGGATTCTCCTCGGTGATCAGATCTTGATTTAAATGAAACCGATCGGTTGACGATCTTGATGAAAAATCATATATTGATTCGACCGCGACAAATCAGGTATCGGTCCGTCCATCAATAATTATGCCACGCATTGTGAATTCTGAGTCAATAACGAAGTTTGTCAAACTTGGGGAGAAAGCCCCTTACCCCTTGCATGCCATGCAAAGGGTCAGGCACCATGACGTACATGTCTCGCACCTCGCGGGCGATTGGCGGCACACGATGTAGGTACCGTTGCGTAGCGGAACAAGGGGTGGTGAAGACCGCGCTAGTTCCTACTTACCATGGCTTCCTTGAGGCCTTGGTTAGATCACGATTCCTAAGGTCTTGGAGACTCGGATAGTTCCCCTGCGACCATTTCCTAAACTTCGATCATGAGCGCAATTGATGATCTTGTCATCCACAACCGAAGTTACGCCCCCGAGCACGGAATTCGTTCCCTGCCGACTGCTCCGCGATTGAATCTGGCGGTTCTTACTTGCATGGATTCGCGCCTCGATCTCTTCGGTGCCCTCGGTCTGGCCCTGGGTGATGCGCATCTCATTCGTAACGCCGGGGGACTTGCCACCGACGACGCGGTTCGATCGTTACTTCTGAGCCAATTCCTGTTGGGCACGCGTGCGATCATGGTGATTCAACATACGCGCTGCAGCCTCGAGACATTTGAAGAGGAGAACCTGCAGTTTGAGGTGGAAAAGAAATTTGGAATCACTACGCCCTTTCGTTTGGGTGCTCACGATGACCTGGATGCGAACGTTCAAGCAACCGTTGCCACCCTGTCTGCGAGTCCGTTTATCGATACCTCTGAGATCCGTGGCTTCGTGTTCGATGTGGACAGGGGTGAACTTCGAGAGGTTCCCACGTCGTAACCGTAACGGAATCCTGTATCAGCGCAGGTGGCAGCGTCACTCAAGTTAGGCACAACCGCACGAACCACCGTGTCGCGTGTCGGCGGTACTTGAGCTCGCCCAAGATGCGTTTGATCGACCCGAAACACGAGTGCGTCGAGCCATTCATGCGCGCTCGACTGCCTAAGCCGTTGGCCGAAGCTGGGTGTCCAGTACAGCGAGTGAGGTGAAAGCCGCGACGTTGCGAGGAGTGACCTCCTGCGCACGAAGTGATCGTCGCGCGACTTCTCACCATTTTCGAAACGATCTCTCAACCAACCATCGGCACTTTCTCATGACTCTCACATCTGCGCTCTCTACTGTGAAGATTGTTCCTTGAAGGGAGAACTCATGAAAAACCTAAACACTCGAACCGTTGCGGTACTTGCACTTATTGCCGCCACGGGCATCAGCATTCCATCCGTTGCCTACGCCAGCTCGTCGACGACCACAACCGCTGTACCGAGTGCCAGCTTCGTTGCGGCGCAAAAGTCGCTTGAGCTCCAATTGGACAACCGGTCCACGCAACTCCAGCACCTTGTCGCGGACGTGACGACAGCGACTTCGCTGTCCGCGAGTGCTTCGGCGACGCTCCAAGCACGCCTGGCGACTGAGGAATCGAGCATCAATTCTTTGATTTCCAAGGTTCCGACCGACACGACCAGAGCAGAACTCAACGCTGACCGCGCCGCGATGCTACGAAACAACCGCGTTTATGCAGTGATGTCGCCACAATTGTTCGAGATGGTTGAGGCCTCTGTCGTAGCCAGTCAGGTGACGACGATGCAAGGCAACGAATCGACGCTCCAATCGCAAACCGCGTCACTCGTAGGTCTACCGGGCTACAAGAACGCTCTCAATCACTTCAACAACTACGTCGCGCGTCTTTCGAACTGGTCAACAAAAATCATGACCGTAGAAAGCGTCGTGCTGGCCCAGACACCCCAAGGCTACCCAGGGAACACGAAGATCTTTGTGGCTGAGAATCACGAAATTCTCGACGCGAACATTGCCTTGGCGTACGCCGGGTATGACGCGAGCATCATCGGTCTCGCTGCAGGCGGCTATACCGGTTCGTAAGCAGTCGCGCCAGACACTGTTCAATGGCTGGCGAATGTGGCGGTTGGTGACCTCGGTCATCGGCCGCCACATTCGCGTACGTAGACCAAGTGGGTCACTCGCGTTGGACGCTACTTTGCGCCAACGGTGTAGCGATTCTCGCGCGCCGGGGACCGCCGCGCTGCGCAGCCAGGCCGCTCTCGCCTTGCTTTCTTGGTGGAGGTACGGGGATTCGAACCCCGGACCCCTTGCATGCCATGCAAGTGCTCTACCAGCTGAGCTATACCCCCAAGGGAAACTAAATATTAGCAGTTACGACCATGATGTCCCGTCGTGATCGTCGACTTGAATCTTCACGTTCATCGATGCTTCTGGTCGGCGGATCGGAGGCTCGGGAACGAGTTTCTTGAACAACGAGTCCCTGTCGAACCATCTCTAACGAGGTTCAAGTTGAAATGGGTGCTGCTCACATGGGCCGCGTGAGGTTTCGTAAGATTCAATACAGTTCGGGAGGCGATTTCTGGCTTGCGGAACGCTTGGTGCGCACTATCGCGCTTTGGGGAAGTTTCTGAAGGGTACGGCATGACGATGACACGCTTTCGAAGGCCCATCGTGCTGGCGGCTGTTTCGTTCCTCGTGCTGATGCCCGTTGTTTATCCCGGCGTCGTGAGCGCTGCGGACCCCGGCGCACCCTTGGTCACTAACTTTCAGGCGACGCCGACGGTTCTCAGTGCAGCCGGTGGGGACGTCTTTCTTTCGGGGCAAGTCAGCGGAGCGTCGGAATGCACGATTTCGTCCGTACCGAAAGTCAAGTACCTACCCAAGACGGTTGAATGCATTTCGGGCTACGTGACGTGGCCTTCCGTCTATGTGCCGGAAAACTCCACCGCTGTTCCCGTGTCGTATCAACTGACGGTGACGGCGAGCCCGGTGGTCGGAAGCAATGCTCTGGCCGCCACCGCCTCGCTGACGGTGTCGGTCAGTCCCCCCGCGCCAGTTACGTACGTGGCGCTTGGCGACTCCTACGCGGCGGGCGAGGGGAACCCGGCCAGCGGTCCCTTACCGTGGGTCGGTCACGCTGGAACTCCTACGCCGTCCGACGGCTGCGATCGGTCGGCCGTGGCCTATCCGATGCTGGTCAACACTTGGCTGGCCTCGGATACGAGTCTGCCCTCGATGTCGCTGCAGTTCCTCGCCTGCAGCGGAGCGACGACGGAGAACCTCTGGAATTCCGGAGCGACCGCGGTTGGCCTCAAGGGACCCAACTACGTCGAGCCCCAGCAGCTCCGCGATACGGGGGACCTGACCGACGCCCGGATCGTCACGATAACGGTGGGCGGCGACGACCTCGATTTCTCCGACATCTTCAAGCACTGCGTCACGAGCATCCACCTCGACTGCTCGTCTCGGAGCAGTGACCTCTGGGTGGCCAGGCTCCGGGCCCACATTGCCGCCCTTGGCCCGATTCTCGAGAGCGCGTACCAACTGGTGAAGGAGGACGCACCCAACGCGTCAATCTTTGTGGTCGGGTATCCGGACATCTTTCCGTCGAGCCCTAACGCCCTTTGCACCCTGAAGACCCTGATCCTGCCTTACGGCATGAGGTATCTCGCGTCGTTTCAAAACCAACTGTCGAACACCGTCTCGAACGCGGCGTCGCTGGCCGGCGTCACGTACGTGAATCCCAACAAGGCGAACAGCGTCGGGTCGTTCGTGGGACACTCGGTCTGCTCCAGGTCACCCTTCATACGCGGTGCGGTCAAGACGGACGCAACCTTCTCGTTCCATCCGAACGTCGCTGGCCAGAACGCCCTAGCGCTCGAGGTAGAAGCCGCCATCACGGCGTTGACGTCGTCGACACCCGCCACGTGATTTATCGCGTGTGCGGACGCTAGTCGCCCGGTAAATTTCGATCAATGTTCGGGGCTGATCAAACAGCGTCGGTGCTGCTAAACACGTGAGTGACTCTTGGTTGATGGCCGGGGTTGAGGGTTCGGACGTTTCGTAGGGGGGACACGATGACGTACACACCAGTTGCGCCGACGCTCCGCGTTCCGCCGACTCGAATCGCCAAGGACACCTTCCTCGTCCACCAGGTGCAGGAAGCCTTGGGCCAACCCTTATTCATCTATTTGAATTCAATGGTCATCCTCGGCAAGGAGCCGGTGCTCATCGACACCGGCACCCCCGCCAACCGCGCGCAATGGTTGTCGGACGTGTTTTCCCTCGTCGAGCCCAAGGACGTCCGATGGATCTTCATCTCTCACGAGGACGTCGATCACACCGGGAATCTCGACGAGGCGCTTTCGGCGTGCGTGAACGCGCAGCTCGTCTGCAACTGGGCAATGGTCGAACGCCACACCAACTGTTTTGACTTTCCGCTCGATCGATGCCGATGGGTGGGGGATGGCGAGGCCTTCGACGTCGGGGATCGCACGCTGCACGCCCTTCGACCTCCGGTGTTCGACGCACCCACCACGCGGGGCCTCTACGACCCCACGACCCGGGTGTATTGGGCGGTCGACACGTTCGCGACACCGTTGCCCGAACCGAACGCGGGGATCGCCGACCTCGACCCCGAGTTCTGGGCCGACGGCCTGGCCCTCTTCGCCCTGGGCGCGGTGGGTCCGTGGCTTTCGATGGTCGATCCCACGAAGTACGGCGCCTTCGTCGACCGCACCCAGGAACTCGACATCACGACCATCGCGGCCGCCCACAGTCCGGTAATCGAGGGCCCGTTCATCGAGCAGGCCTTCAACCGAGTACGCGAATTACCGTCCCTCGGCCCGATGGTGTTGCCGGATCAGTCCGTGCTCGACCAGATCATCGCCGCGACGTCGCAACCGCCGGCTTAAAAGCGGTTTCCAACACGTCATCGGCAAGTGATCGGTGCCTCGTCGTACCTCAACTGAGCAGGATGTCGCAGAGCTGAGCACTGTGCGAGAGGAAAGGGGAGTGGTCGCTCTCCAGTCGCACGACCTCGTCGCAACACAACGAGACCACCTCTTGGAGGGTCGCGTCGAGGGCGTGATCGCGGGTGCAGAGGACGTATCTCTTGGGCGCGTCGACGTCTCGAGCCGTGCGCACGCCGCGAAAACTCGCCAGGGTCTGAACGGATAGTCGCGCTTTGGCCCATTCGCGCACCTCGGGTGAGCAGTCCTGGTAGAGGGCCAGAGCTGCGGCATCGAGGTCCAGCCGCAGGAGTGGGCCATCCAACTGGATTGCCTCGTCCATGGCCGTACGGACCCTGACCACGCGGGCGTTGTCGGAGTGGCTTTGGCCGATCTCGGGCACCGTGGCGGCGATGTAGCAGAGGCCTTCGAGACGGTGCAACTGGGGCGCCGCTTCGGTGATCACCGACCCGGCGTAACTGTGACCAATCAGCACGACGGGTCCTTCGACGTCGTTGGCGACCTCGGCCACCACTGATGCATCGACCGCGAGGTCGCTGCCCGGATCGGCACCGATTTTGCTGCTCGGTAGGTCGAGGGTGCGCCACGAGGCGCCGCGGGCGTCAAGGTCCTCCGTCAACTTCTCCCAGCACCACGCGCCGCCCCAGGCGCCGTGCACGAGGACATAAACGGGCTTGGACACGGCCACCTCATCTCTTGGGAGAGAGGCTACGTCAACAATTCCCGTAGAATCTACTGATGGCCCGCTCATTTGATGTCGTTACCGTAGAAGCCAAGTGGCAAGCCCGTTGGCTCGACGAGGGCACCTACGAGGTCGATAACGACGATCCGCGCGAGCGCTTCTACGCCCTGTGCATGTACCCGTATCCCTCGGGAGCGGCCCATCAGGGCCACATTCGCAACTACACCTTCGGCGACCTGGTGGTGCGCTACCAGACCATGCTCGGCAAGGCGGTGCTGACGCCCTTCGGCTTCGACTCCTTCGGCCTGCCGGCGGAGAACGCCGCCATCAAGGCCGGGAGCCACCCGCGCCTCTATTCCGAGGCCCGAATGAAGGAGCTCAAGTCGTCGGTGCGCCGTCTGGGCGCCGTCTACGACTGGCGCCGCGAGGTATACAGCCACGACCCCGTCTTCATGAAGTACTCCCAAATGATCTTCTTGGCCTTCTTCGAAGCGGGCCTGGCCTACCGGGCGGAGGCGCCGGTCAACTGGTGCCCCGGTTGCGCCACGGTGCTGGCCAACGAGCAGGTCCTGGCCGACGGTACCTGCGAGCGCTCCGGCGACCTCGTCGAGCGCAAGAACTTAGAACAGTGGTTCTTCAAGATCACCGACTACGCCGAGGAGCTGTTGAACGACGTCGACGGCCTGGAGTGGCCCGAACGCGTCAAGACCATGCAGCGCAACTGGATCGGCCGGTCCGAGGGCGTGGAGTTCGACCTGCCCTTCGCTGCTGATCCGGCCAAGGTCCTGCGCGTCTTCACCACCCGTTCGGACACCGGTTTCGGGATCACCTACGCCGTCGTCGCGCCGGAGCATCCCCTGCTCGGGGAACTCATCACCGAGCCAGAGCGCAAGAACGTGAACGAACTCGTCGAGCGCACCACGTCGCTGAGCGAACTCGAGCGCACCGCGTCCTCCGACGCCGGGGCCGGACTCGAGAAACGCGGCGCCTTCACCGGGAGCTACGTCGTCAACCCCTTCACCGGCGAGAAGCGTCCCGGTGTACGTGGCCGACTACGTGCTCGGCACCTACGGCACGGGGGCCATCATGGCCGTGCCGGGCGAGGATGAGCGCGACTTCGCTTTCGCCACCGTGCACGGCCTGCCGGTCGTGCGCACGACCCAGCCGCCCGACGGCTTCGAAGGCGGTGCCTACAGCGGCGATGGCGTGCACATCAATTCTGGGTTCCTCAACGGGCTCGACGTGCCACTGGCCAAAGTCCAGGCGGCGGAGTTCCTGGAGGAGAACGCGAACGGCGTCAGCAAGGTCAACTATCGTCTGCGCGACTGGCTGGTCTCGCGCCAACGTTTCTGGGGCTGTCCGATCCCCATCATCTACTGCGACACCCACGGGTTGGTCCCCGTGCCGCTGGACCAGTTGCCCGTCGTGGCACCCGATGACGTCGTCATGAACAAGACCGGTCAATCGCCCTTGGCCACGCACGAGGGCTTCCGCAACACCACCTGTCCCATCGATGGCGAGCCGGCCCGACGCGAGGCCGACACCATGGACACCTTCACCGACTCCTCGTGGTACTTCCTTCGCTACTGCGACCCCTTCACGGAGGGTCAGCCCTTCGACGCGGCCCAGGTCGCCAAGTGGATGCCGGTCGACCGCTACATCGGCGGCATCGAGCACGCCATCCTCCATCTGCTCTACGCCCGGTTCTACGTGAAGGCCATGATCGACATCGGTCTCGCGCCGGGACTGCCCCGCGAGCCGTTCAAGCGGCTCTTCACCCAGGGGATGATCCGCTTGGACGGCTCCAAGATGTCTAAGTCCAAGGGCAACCTCATCGCGCCCGAGCAGTACTTCCAGACCGTCGGCGCCGATGGGCTGCGGCTCTTCCATCTCTTCGTCGGCCCTCCGGCCGACAACGTGGACTGGAACGACCAGACGAATGAGTTGATCGACGGCTGCGCCCGGTTCATCGACCGGGTCTATCGCCTGTCCTACTACGACGAGATGAACTTCCACGACGGCGTCGACGACTCCGACGTGGCGGTGCGCCAGGTCGTGCATCGCACCATCGAGAAGGTCACCCTAGGGCTAGAACGATGGAGCTTCAACACCTCCGTGGCCGCGCTGATGGAGCTCGTCAATACGATCTCCAAGTGGTCGCGTAGCGAGCACGGGGCGGAGCGGGCCACGCTGGACGAATCCATCGATACGCTGCTGCAGCTCCTGGCTCCGATGACGCCGCACATAACGGCCGAACTGTGGGAGGCGCGTCATCCCGGTGAGGTCTCCGTGCATCTGACGTCCTGGCCCGTTGCCGATCCGGCGTTGCTGGTGCAAGAGACCGTCACGATGGTGGTCGAGGTGAACGGCAAGGTTCGAGCCCGCACGGAGGTGTCGATCGACGTGGGCGAGGACGAAGCTCGCGAGCTGGCCTTCGCCCTCCCGGCCGTACGGGCCGCCGTCGGTGACCACACACCGCAGCGCGTGATCGTGCGTGCGCCGCGCCTGGTCAACATCGTTCTCTGATGGCTCGCTCCACGTCGGCTGAGAGCTCGATCACCATCGAGCCACCGCGCTTCGATCGCCCCGAGGTGGAGATCCGCGCGTCGACCAAACGCAAGAAGACCGGCACCGCCCACTGGTCGGGCAGCCGCATCGTGGTGCAGATCCCGGCGAGGTTGAAGGGTCGCGAGAGGAAGGCCTTCGTGGAGAACCTGGTCGAGCGTCTGCTTACCCAGCGTCCCCAGAACAGCGCGAACGATGCCTCGCTCGAAGAGCGCGTGCGCGTGCTGGCCGAACTGTACAACGACGGGATCGTGCCGAACTCGGTGCGCTGGGTTAAGAACCAGCAGTCGCGCTGGGCTTCCTGTTCACCCGCCTCGCGCGAGATCCGCGTCTCCAACCGGCTGCGCCAGTGTCCCGAATGGGTCATCGACGCCGTGCTGGTGCACGAACTGGCGCACCTCCAGGAAGCCGATCACTCGCCGCTGTTCTACGAGATTGCCGGTCGTCATCCGCGTCAGGAGGAAAGCGGCCTGTTCCTTGAGGGCTACGCGTTGGGCCTTGGTCTGCGCATCGAGGACGGTGACGTCGTAGATGTCGCTGATCCGGACAAGAGTGCGGCTGGCTGAGGCGCTTTTGGCGCTTACCTAGTTCGCTTCGCCGCGCAGGAAGCGTTCGAGCTCTGCGGCTAGTTCGTCCCCGCTCGGCAGGTCCTCGCCGAGCGACGTTCCTTCGCTCTCGTCGGCCGCCACTTCCAGCTGCTGGACCATGGAACGGTGTTCGGGATTGTTGGTAATCAGCTCGTCGACCCGGAGCCGGGCCTCGTCAGCCGACGCTCGTAGCGGACTGGCGTCGAGGGTAAGGCCGCTGATGCGCGAGAGGGCGTCGATCAAGGCCGCCGCGGCCTGCGGGTAGGGCATCGATGCGACGTAGTGCGGCACCCGGGCCCAGAGCGTAATGATGTCCATGTCGACCTCGGCGAAACCGAGCTCCAGGGCCGAGGAGATGCCTGCCGGCACCTCTAGTTCGCCGGTGACGGATCCCACCAGCGGCAGCAGGTGCGCGCTGGCCTCGGGTGCGGTGCCGATGATGCGCACCGGTCGGGTGTGGGGAGTCGGCGCGGGGAAGGCGCCCAGGCCGATCACCATGCGCACGTCGAACCGGCCGGCGGCGTCGGTCACCACGTCGACGAAGTCGCTCCAGTGGAAGTCCGGCTCCGGGCCTACGAGGAAGATGACGTCCGCGCCGTCGCCGTCGCGGCCGTAACGCAACTGGATCTCGGGCCAGGTGAGCTCGGTCGTCACGCCGTCGACGATTCGCACCACCGGGCGTCGGGCCCGCTGATCGATGAAGTACTCGGTGTCGAATGTGGCCAGGACTTCGGTGGTGATGTTGCCCAAGAGGGCGCCTATGGCCAGATTGGCGCCCAGACCGGCGTCGATCCAGCCGTCCATGCAGATCACCAGCACGGGCTCGTTCAGTTCGGGGTCGGCGAGGAAGATGATCCGGTCGTAAATTTCGTCGTCCATCAGCGTTGCTCCAAGGTCTGCTGGGCCATTCGGGCCAGCAGCGTGATGTGGGCCGGATATTCAGTGACGCTACCCAGGTCTCCTGCCGTAGCCCCCGCGCTGTACCTCGCGAAGACCCCTTGCATGATGCAGGCTAACTTCCAGTAGCCGAAAGAACAATAATAGGCGATATTGCTGACGTCGAGGTTCGACTGCGACGCATACGCCTCGAGCACCTGATGACGGGTGGCGAAGCCCGGGGCCGTCGTGGGCGCAGAACCGAGCAGCGCGGCCATTTCATCTTGGGGCTCGGCCCAGTAGTCGAGCAGCACGCCGAGGTCGGCCATCGGGTCGCCGAGCGTGCATATCTCCCAGTCGAGGATGGCCTTCACGTGCCCTTCGTCATCGAGCACGGTGTTGTCGAGGCGGTAGTCGCCGTGTACGACGCTCACCCGCTGCTGGCTGGGGATCGAAGCGGCCAACTGGTCACCGACCTCCTCGATGAGGCCGCCGTGTTCGACGCCTTCGACCTGCATCTGGTCGTACTGGGAGCGCCAACGCTTCAATTGGCGCTCGATGTAGCCGTCGTGACGCGCCAGGTCGCCCAAACCGGCCTGGTCGACGTCCACCTCATGCAAGTGGGCCAGGGTCGTGGCCAGGTTGGCCCCGATCCGTCCCCGGGTCGCCAGGTCGAAGGCCGCGGCGGACTCGGTTTCGTTGCGCACGATGGCGCCTTCGACGAACTCCATGACGTAGAAGGGTTGATCGTTCACCTCGACGTCGGTGCACAGGCCGAGGGGCTGGGGGACCGGAATGCCGAGCGGGTAAAGGGCCGAGATGATCGTGTGCTCGCGCACCATGTCGTGCGCCGTCGCCAGCACGTGGCTCGTCGGAGGACGTCGCAGGGCGAACGACGAACCGTTGGCGTCGCACACGCGGAAGGTCAGGTTGGAGCGTCCGCCCGCTACGAGATCGAACGACAGAGGCGCGACGGCGTCAACATTTTCGACCATCCATG
Source organism: uncultured Acidimicrobiaceae bacterium (assembly GCA_963827115.1). Lineage (GTDB taxonomy): Bacteria > Actinomycetota > Acidimicrobiia > Acidimicrobiales > RAAP-2 > RAAP-2. The sequence goes on from CAWGZS010000001.1 coordinate 562,338, forward strand.
ACGTCACGTTGTCCCGGTTTATCCCCACCACGCTCTTCATCTGGAGGAGATTAACAGCGATGCGTCGCCTCATCGGTCACCAAAACGCACCATTAGGCTGACGCCATGAGCGACGTCACGGATGCCACCTTCGGTACTGCGGTTATGGAACGTTCGATGACGGTTCCCGTCGTCGTGGACCTCTGGGCCTCGTGGTGCCAGCCCTGCAAAACACTGGGTCCCATCCTCGAAAAGGTGATCGGGGAGACGGCCGGCGCCGTTGAACTGGCCAAGGTGGACGTGGACGCCAATCCCAACATCGCCCAGGCCTTCGGCGCGCAGTCCATCCCGGCCGTGTTCGCCATCTCCCAGGGAAAGATCGTTGACACCTTCGTCGGCGCCGTCCCCGAGCCGGTGGTGCGCGACTTCATCGAGAAGCTCGCTCCCGGGTCGACCCTGGTGGACAAGCTGGTCGACCAGGGCGACGAGACGTCACTACGTGAGGCGCTGGCGCTCGACGCCTCGAACGTCGATGCCGCCGTGGCGCTCGGCGAACTCCTGCGCAAAAGCGACCGACTCGACGAAGCCGTTACCGTCCTGACGCCGTTTGAGCACTCGTTGGGGGCCAAAACCGTGCTCGCGCGCGTGCATCTCCAGCAGAGCGGCGTGAACTTAGAGGGCGACATGGACTTGACGCTCGAGCACCTGCTCGAGCAGGCGAAGAGTGATGAACAGGCCAGGGCCAGCCTCCTGGAGATGCTCGACGCGTTGGGACCGGAGGATTCGCGGTACGTCACCTTCCGACGCCGCTTAGCGAACTTCATCTACTGACCGTGATCTATCGGCCGGCGTCGGCGCTGCTCTTGTCGATGGGCGAGACGACCTACGACGTCACCAACCGAGCCCTCATCATGGGGATCCTCAACCGCACGAAGGACTCCTTCTACGAACCGGCCGCCACCTACGACCTCGACCAACTCTTCGCCCGCGCCGAGCAGTTGGTGGCCGAGGGCGCGGACCTGCTCGACGTGGGCGGTGTGAAGGCTGGGCCCGGCGATGAGGTGAGCGAGGCCGAGGAGCTCGATCGGGTCGTCGGCGTGGTGAAGGAACTGCACGCCCGCTTCGACCTTCCTATCAGCATCGACACGTGGCGCGCGTCGGTCGCCGCGGCCTGCTTTGACGAAGGGGCGTGCGTTGGTAACGACATCAGCGGTTTCGCCGATCCCGACTACCTGAAGGTCGCCGCAGCGGCTCGGGCCACGGTGGTGGCCACGCATATCCGTCTCGCCCCGCGCGTGGCCGACCCCACTCCCTACTATGACGACGTGACCACGACCGTGTGCGACTTCCTGGCCGAGCGGCGCCAGTGGGCCCTCGACGCCGGCATCGAAAACGACCGCATCATCGTGGACGCGGGACTCGACCTCGGCAAGACCGCCGCGCAGTCGCTGCAGTTGCTGCGCGACTCCGCGCGCCTGGCCGCTCTCGGATCGCCGCTGCTGCTGTCGGCATCCAACAAGACGTTCCTCGGCGTCATGTTCGACCTCGAGGTGACGCAGCGCCGAGAGCCGTCGCTCGCCGCGACGGCGGTGGGCATCGCGGGCGGCAGTCGCGTGATTCGCGCGCACGACGTCGTAGGGTCCGTGCGGATCCGCGACGCGTTCGCTCGGCTCATGGAGGTTGAGGCGTGAACGCGGTGGTGACGGTCGTCGGGACCGACGCGACGATGGTCTACGACGCGGTGCACAACGTCATAAACGAAGCGCTCGGCGACCTCGATCCCTCCTTCGCGCTGGAGGACTTCATCGCCAAGGACGTCGCGGCGGCCGGGGTCGAGACGATCATCTCGCGGGTGATGGGCGCGCTCAACACCCCGGCCTTCCTGGTGGAGCGCCGAGTGGTGGTCGTGCGTGACGCGCAGCTGCTGCTGTCCGATGAGGTGGAGCAGTTGATTAACTGGATTGGGGCGCCCACGCCAGCAACCACGCTGGTGCTGGCCGTGGTCGGCACCAAGTCCAACAAGCTGGTCAAGGCGTCGGCGCAGGTGGTTGAGGTCAACGTCGGCTCGCGTTCGGCCGAACGGGTCACCTTCGTGATCGACAAGATGCAGGAGTACGGGGTGTCGATCGACCGGGTCACCTGTCAGCAGATTGCGGACCAGGTAGGCGACGACGTGGCCCGCGTCGACGCGCTGGCGCGGACGCTGCAGTCGATCTACGGCACGGCCCCGCTCAACTTCGCCCACGTTGAGCCGTACCTCGGTGACGCCGGGGACGTGCCCGAGTGGGACCTGACCGACGCCATCGACGCGGGCGACGCCACCAAGGCCATCGTGGTGGCGCGTCGCATGCTCGATTCCAAGAGCCGGGCTGGGTTGCAGATCGTGAACATCCTCCAACGCCACTACTTGCGCATGGCCCGCCTCGAAGGCAGCGGCGTGCGCAGCGACGAGGAAGCGGCCACGCTGCTCGGCATCAACAAGTACCCGGCGGGCAAGTCGCTGCGGGTGTCGGAGCGGCTGGGGGCCGAGCGCATCGCCACCGCCGTGCACTGGATCACCCAGGCCGACCTCAACCTAAAGGGCGGCGTCAGTTACGGCGGCAAGGACTTAGAACTCGACGTCGACGTCACCGACCTGACGGTCATCGAGGTGCTGGTCGCGCGCCTGGCCAAGATGACCCAGGGGACTCGGCGCCGCTAGGGCGTGACGAAGCCCGGCAAGGGAAATCGGGAGAGAAAAGGGGCCTAGGCCTCTTCGCGTAGGGCGGCGACGCGATGCATCAGTCCGCTCTTCTTGTTGGCTGCCTGGTTCTTGTGGATGATGCCCTTGGCGGCGGCCATGTCGATGCGCTTGATGGCGGCGCGCAAGGCAACCTCTTCGTCCTCGGTGCCGACGGCGGCGACGGCGTTCTTGGTGCGCGTGCGAAGCTCGGACTTGACGGCCTTGTTGCGCTCGCGGTCGACCACGTTCTGCTTGTTGCGCTTGATCTGGCTTTTGATATTGGCCACGAAAAACCTCGTTCTCAGTCGCGGAAACTCTCCCGCGGGCTGTTTAAGGCTAGCAGGGCCGAAACGAGCGACTCCACTCCGACGGGTCGTCAACCGCGACGGGTAGCCTTTCTACACCGTGGCCACTCAACAAACGTCCGTCGATTTCAGCAAAATCAGGAACTTTTCCATCATTTCCCACGTCGACCACGGCAAGTCGACGCTCTCGGACCGGATCTTGGAGATCACCGGCGCCGTCGATCCGCGGCTCATGCGCGCGCAGTACCTCGACTCGATGGACATCGAACGCGAGCGCGGCATCACCATCAAGGCGCAGAACGTGCGCGTCAACTACGCCGGTCACATCTTGCAGCTGATCGACACGCCCGGCCACGTCGACTTCGGTTACGAGGTGTCGCGCTCCCTGGCGGCCTGCGAGGGAGCGGTGCTGCTGGTCGACGCCAGCCAGGGGATCCAGGCCCAGACCCTGGCCAACTGCTACCAGGCCCTGGAGAACAACCTCGAGATCGTGGCGGCCCTCAACAAGATCGACCTGCCCGCGGCCGACGTCGAGCGCTGCAAGGAGGAACTCGAACGGGTCCTGGGCCTGCCGGCGGACGAGGTGCTGTCGATCTCGGCCAAGACCGGGCAAGGCATCCCCGAGCTCCTGGACGCCGTCATCGCGCGCATCCCCGCGCCGACCGGTGACCCCGACGCGGCGCTGCGGGCGCTGATCTTCGACTCCTACTACGACCAGTACCGCGGCGTGATCAGCTCGATCCGCATCGTGGAGGGCACGCTGCGCGACAACGTGCGCATCCGCATGATGCAGGCGGGCGAGAACCACGAGATCGAGGAGATCGGCATCCGCACGCCCGAGATGATCGCGGTCAAGCAATTAGGCCCCGGCGAGGTCGGGTTCATCGCCGCGGGCATCAAGGACGTCGGGGGAGCGCGCTCGGGCGAGACCATCACCGAGGCGGCACGACCGGCCGCGAAGGCGCTCGAGGGTTACCTCGACCCCAAGCCCATGGTCTTCTGCGGGATCTACCCCATCGACGGCGACGACCTGCCGGACCTGCGCGACTCGCTGGACAAGTTGAAACTGAACGACGCCTCCTTCACCTACGAGCCCGAGTCCTCCAAGGCCCTGGGTTTCGGCTTCCGCTGCGGGTTTCTGGGGCTCTTGCACATGGAGATCGTGCGCGAGCGCCTGGAGCGCGAGTTCGACCTGGCCCTCATCGCGACCGCGCCCTCGGTGGTGTACCGCGCGTTCCTGACCGACGGGACGGAGCTCGACGTCGACAACCCGACGGACTTGCCCGACTCGAGCCGCATCGACCACATCGACGAGCCGATGCTCAACATCTCGATTCTGACGCCGGCCGAATACCTGGGCACCGTCATGGACCTGTGCCAGGCGCGCCGAGGCGAGATGAAGAAGATGGACTATCTCTCGACCGACCGGGTGGAGTTGCGTTACTCCATCCCCTTGGCCGAGGTCATCATCGACTTCTTTGACGCGCTCAAGAGCCGCACCAAGGGCTACGCCAGCCTCGACTACGACCAGAGCGGCTACATCACCTCGCAACTCGTGCGCGTGGACCTGCTCATCAACCACGAGCCCGTCGACGCCTTTTCGACCATCGTGCACAAGTCCAACGCCGACTACTACGGACGGCGCATGGCCGAGCGGTTGAAGGAGCTCATCCCGCGCCAGATGTTCGACGTGCCCATCCAGGCGGCCGTCGGTGGACGGATCATCTCGCGCGAGACCGTCAAGGCCCGGCGCAAGGACGTGCTGGCCAAGTGTTACGGCGGGGACATCACCAGGAAGCGCAAGCTCCTAGAGAAGCAGAAGGAGGGCAAGAAGCGCATGAAGAACATCGGCCGCGTGGAGGTCCCCCAGGAGGCGTTCGTGGCGGCCTTGAAGCTCGAGGAGTAGTTACTGGCCGGTGACGCCGTCGATGAGTTCACGGATCAGGTCGGCGTGGCCGCAGTGGCGGGCGTACTCCTCGATCATGTGGATGAAGATCCATCGCAGGTCGACGTCGCGGTGGCGCCACTGCAACGTCGAGACGGTCGAGAGATCCTGTCCCTGGGCGATCTCGTTCGACACCTCGATGGCGTGCTCGTAGTTGGCGACAACTTCTAACACGGTCAACTCGTCGAGGTTGTGAAAGTCGGCGTCGCGGTCGTCCGCCTGCTTGTAGTACTCGATGACGTCCTGGCCGGCGAAGATCCGCTCGAACCAGACCTGCTCCACGAAGGTCATGTGACGGATGATGCCCAGCAGCGACAGGTCCGAGGTGGCCACCGGTCGCCTCTTCATCTGCTCGGTGTTGAGGCCGTTGCACTTAACCAGCAGCGTTTCGCGGTAGGAGGTGAGCCACGACTCCAGCTGGGCGCGCTCGTCGCCGGTGTAGATGATGGCGCGGTTGTCTGGCACCTGAAAGAGTTCCATCGGCCCAGACTACGAGTCCCATCGCATTTCGGTTGGCAGTCGGTAGAATTGAGTGCTAACAGGAGGAGACATGGCCCGTCGCGGCACCACAGCACCTAAAACGCCGACGCCGGACCTCGACGCGCGCAAGGCCACGATTCTCGAGGCCGTGGTGGCCGAGCACATCCGCACCGCCCAGCCGGTGGGCTCCTCCTCGGTCGCGGGCCGGGTGGACCTCAGCGTCTCGCCGGCCACCGTGCGCGCCGAGATGGTCACGCTCGAGCGCGACGGCTTCCTCGTCCAGCCCCACACCTCGGCCGGCCGCGTCCCGACCGACAAGGGCTACCGCTACTTCGTCGACCACCTCAAGTCTGGCGTCCTGGGCTCGGCCCAGCAGCACCAGGTGAAGGAGTTCTTCGCCAACGTACGCGGTGAGGTGGAGGACGTGCTGGAGCAGACCTCCACGCTGCTCACCCAGATGACCAACTACACCTCCATGGTCGTGGGCGCTGGCCACTCGCACGCGTCGATCCTGAGCGTGCAGTTGGTCAACCTCGACGCCCGTCACCAGCTGCTGGTGACGGTGTTCTCCGACGGATCGGTCGTGAAGCACAGCGTGGTGGCGTCCTTCGACGTCAGTCACGAGGACGTCGCCGAGGCCTCCAAGCAGTTGAACGCGCTGCTCATCAACACGACGCTCGAGAGCCGGGTGCAGGTGCCCTCGCGTTCGGACCACGTGGCGACCCTGGTACGAGAGGCCGTGAGCATGCTGCACGCCGAGAAGCCCACCACCGACGGCGAGCAGGTCTTCATCGGCGGCTCCTCGCGGGTGGCCGAGGTCTTCGAAGGCGTGGAGACCGTGCGCAAGGTCCTGAGCATCCTGGAACAGGAGCTGCTCGTGGTCTCCCTGGTGCAGGACATCCTGGACCAGGGCCTGTCCGTCGCCATCGGGGCCGAGAACGGCTACGAGCCGCTGTCGGCCTGCGCGGTCATCGTGGCGCGCGTGACCGTCGACGGCGAGCCGGCCGGCGCGGTCGGCCTGCTCGGTCCCACGCGCATGAAGTACCGCGAAGCCCTGGTCGCCGCTCAGGTCGTCTCGGAGCATCTAACGAGACGCTTCGGCGGGGAAGAGAGCCATGGCTAACCCCGACCTGTACAAGATCCTCGAAGTCGAACCCACCGTCTCGCCCGACGAGCTGAAGAAGTCGTATCGGCGGTTGGCGCGCCAATACCACCCCGACAACAATCCCGGCGACCCCGCGGCCGAGGCCCGCTTCAAGGAGGTGTCCCAGGCGTACGAGATCCTGTCGGACCCCGAGCGCCGGGCCAATTACGACCGCTTCGGCTCCGACGGCGGGGCCGGCAATCCCTTCGGCGCCGGCTCGGTGCAGGACATCTTCGACATGTTCTTCGGCAACATCAGCGGGCGCACGCAGGGACGGCGCGGCCCGCAGCCCGGCCCGGACGCGGAAGTGACCGTCGACATCACGCTCGACGACGCGGCCTTCGGCGCGACCCACGAGGTATCGGTCACCCTGCCCCAACGCTGCACCACCTGCAACGGCTCGGGCTGCGCGCCGGGCACGTCGCCGGTCACCTGCGTCGAGTGCGCCGGGATGGGCGAGGTGCGACGGGTGCGCAACTCCATCCTCGGACAGATGGTGACCTCGTCGCCCTGTTCGCGGTGCAACGGCGTCGGGTCGCGCATCGAATCGCCGTGCAAGGACTGCCGGGGAGAAGGCCGGGTCAACACTGCGACCTCCATGACCATCCAGATCCCGGCCGGCGTCGAGGACGGCTCGACCATGCGCCTGAGCGACCGAGGACCGGCCGGCCCTCGCGGCGGCCCCAACGGCCGCCTCTTCGTGCACCTGCGCGTGGCCCCCGATGAACGGTTCGAGCGCCTGGGCGACGACCTGCACCACCAGGCCCACATCGCCTTCACCCAGGCCGCCCTCGGCACGACCATTGACGTGCCCACCCTTCGCGACACCCACACCCTCGAGGTGGTCCCGGGCAGCGCCAACGGCACCGTGCACCGGATCCGCCACGAGGGCGTCGAGCACCTGCACGGGCGAGGACGCGGCGACCTGTTCGTGCACCTGGTGGTCGACGTGCCCACCGAACTCGACGCCACCACGACGGACCTGCTGCGCCAGTTGGCCGAGCACCGCGGCGAGAAGATCCACGAGCACAGCGGCGGCCTCTTCTCACGCAAGCGCGGCGCCAAACGGTGACCCGGCTCGAGTGGCCGCGACGCGTCGCCGCCCTCGGACAGTTTCGCGTGGCCGATCCTGGTGAACCGGTGCTCACCAAGGACGACGAGCATCACCTGCGTCACGTGCTGCGCGCGCGAAACGGCGAGGAAGTGGTGGTGACCGACGGGGAGGGTTCCTGGTCGATCTGCCTCGTGAAGGAAACCACGCTCGAACGCGTGACCGACGTCGTGCTCGACGAGCCAACGCCCGTGACGACGATCTACCTGGCGCCGCTGAAGGGCGATCGCAGCGAATGGGCCGTGGCCAAGGTGACCGAGCTGGGTGTGTCGCGTATCGTGCCGCTGGTGAGCGAGCGAGTCATCGTCCGGTTCAAGGGCGAGGTCCGTGACAAGACCGTGACGCGTTGGCGACGGATCGCGTTGGAGTCGAGCGGGCAGTGCCGGCGAACCTACGACGTGGTGGTGGACGATCCGCTCAACGTCGCCCAAGTGCCCGCTGACGTCTGCCTCGCGGACTTTGACGGCGACGGCGACTGGACGGATGTCACGTCGGTGGCCATCGGACCCGAGGGCGGCTGGGACCCCGCGGAGTGGGACGGCCCTCGTCGGCGGCTCTCGCTCGGACCCACGGTGCTGCGCGGTGAGACCGCGGCGGTGGTCGCGGCGTCGCTGCTGGCCTTCGGCCAAGGGGGCTGGGGATTTGCTCTCAACGGCCCGGTCACTCGGTAAGGTTGAAGTACTACATGGATGATTGTCTGTTTTGCAAAATTATCGCCGGGGAGATCCCGTCGAAGCCCGTCGCACAGAGTGAGCGGGCGTACGCCTTCTACGACATTGCACCTCAGGCGCCGGTGCACGTGCTCGTCATACCCCGCGAGCACATCACCAGCGCCGACGAGGTGGCCAACAGTCATGGCGGCATCATCGACGACCTCGTGCTACTGGCCCAGGAAGTTGTTGAGCTCGAGGGCATCCGCGAGAGCGGCTACCGCCTGGTGATGAACGTGGGCGTCGACGGGCAGATGACCGTCGCGCACCTGCACGTGCACGTGCTCGGCGGACGACGAATGGAGTGGCCACCAGGATGATCTTCGATGCCGCGGCCACCGAGGCCCTGACGGCGACCACCTTCGTGTCGAACACCCACCTCATGTCGGGACTGCTCGGTCCGCGTGACGAGCACCTGCGCGTTATCGAACGATCGTTCCCGGACTCCAAGATCCGCGTGCAGGGCAACCAGATCTCGGTCACCGGTCCCGACGCCGCCAAGGTGCTGCGACTCTTCGACGAACTGGTACTGGTCTTAGAAAGCGGACAGTCCCTCGACGGCACCAAGATCGAACGGACCATCGACATGGTGGCCGAGGACCTGCGTCCCAGCGAGGTGCTGCGCCACGAGGTGGTGCGCGGCGCCAAGGGCAAGCCGGTGCGGCCGTCGACCGCCGGGCAGAAGCGCTACACCGACGCCATCGACGCTTCGATCATCACCTTCGGCATCGGCCCGGCTGGCACCGGCAAGAGCTACCTGGCCGTGGCCCAGGCGGTGCAGGCCCTGCATCGACGTCAGGTCCAACGCATCGTGCTGACCCGACCGGTGGTCGAGGCGGGGGAGCACCTGGGCTTCCTGCCCGGGGACCTCATGGCCAAGGTCGACCCCTACCTGCGTCCGCTCTACGACGCCCTCTACGACATGGTCGGACCCGACGGCGCGCAGCGCCTCATCGCCAACGGCACCATTGAAGTCGCGCCGCTGGCCTTCATGCGCGGGCGCACCTTGAACGACTCCTTCATCATCCTGGACGAGGCGCAGAACACCTCGCCCGAGCAGATGAAGATGTTCCTCACGCGCATCGGCTTCAACTCCAAGGCCGTCGTCACCGGCGACGTCACCCAGATCGACCTCAACGGCAAGCACAGCGGCCTGGTGAGCATCGAGAAGATCCTGTGGAACGTCGAAGGCATCAGCTTCGTGCACCTGAGCTCCAAGGACGTCGTGCGCCACCGCATCGTGGCCGACATCGTCGCCGCCTACGAACAGCACTCCTAAGACCATGAGCATTGATATCTACGCCGCCGACGAGCAGCACGACCACGAGATCGATCTGGAGCGCTGGATAGCCCTGGCCAACGCCGCCCTGGTCGACGAGGGCGTCAAGGGCCTGGCCGAGGTCTCGCTGATCTTCTCCGACGAGCGCACCATCGCCGCGCTCAACCTGCAGTTCATGGGCAAGCCCGAACCGACCGACGTGCTGAGCTTTCCCATCGACTACGAACCCGAGCCCACGGGTCGGGTCCCCGACGCCGGCGGCAGCGGTCCCGGCGAGCCGCCGCCCTCGGAGATCCCCCAGCTGATCGGCGACATCGTCATCTGTCCGTCGGTCGCCGCGCGCAACGCCATCGAGCACGAGTGCAGCTTCGACGACGAGATCGCCTTGCTCGTGGTGCACGGCGTGCTGCACCTGCTCGGCTGGGACCACGACAAGGACGACGAGGCCGAACGCATGGAGGCGCGCGAGCGCGAACTGCTGGGTCGACACAATCGCGGGGCCACATGATCGCCGTGTCGTGGTCCGCGAGCGACACCTACCTGGCGGTCAGCGTGCTGATCCTGCTCACCTTCTCGGGCTTCTTCGCGCTGGCCGAGACGTCGCTGGTGCGCATGAACAAGTCGAGGTCGCGCTCCCTGCGCGACGAGGGCCGTCGCGGCGCCAAGGCGCTGGTCAAACTGACCGAGGACCCCCAGCGGTTCCTCAACCCGCTGCTGCTGCTCGTGCTCATCTGCCAGCTGGTGTCGGCCACCATGGTGGGCGTTCTGGCCGGTCACCTCTTCGGTGCCGCCGGCATCTTCGTAGCGACCTTCGGCGAGGTCGTGGTCATCTTCGTCATCTTTGAGGCCATCCCCAAGAACTTCGCCGTGCAGCACCCCGACACCTCGGCCTTGACAACCGCCCCGGTGGTGGGGGCCATCCTGCGCTTCTGGCCTATCGCCATCATCTCCAAGCTGCTGCTGGCCATCGCCGACGGCGTGATCGGCCTCTTCGGCGGCACCGACAAGTCCCTGCAGATGACCGAGTCGGACATCCTCAACATGGCCGACGTCGCGCACGAGGACGACGCCATCGAGTCCGAGGAGCGAAACTTCATCCACTCGGTCATCGAGTTCGGCGACACCATCGTGCGCGAGGTGATGGTGCCGCGCATCGACATGGTCGACATCGAGAGCAGCGTGACGATCCGCGAGGCCTTGGACGTGTCGATCACCTCGGGACGATCGCGCATCCCCGTCTACGCCGAGAGCGTCGATGACGTGGTGGGGCTGGTGAACCTGCGCCACCTGGCGGCCCTGGTCACCGACGGCCACGGTCACGAGCTGGTGGGCGACCACATGGGAGAGGTGCGTTTTGTGCCCGAGACCAAGCGGGTGGCCACCCTGCTGACCGAGTTCCTGCGCGCCAAGACGCACCTGTGCGTGGTGGTCGACGAGTACGGCGGCACCGCGGGCCTGGTGACGCTGGAGGACATCCTGGAGGAGCTGGTCGGGGAGATCACGGACGAGTCCGATCCCGAAGAGGAGGAAGAGGACCAGCAGTCGATCGAGGCCGGCATCACCTTGAGCGGACGTCTTAACATCGACGACGCCAACGACGAGTACGACCTGACCCTCGAGAAGGAAGGCTGGGACACCGTGGGCGGGCTGGTCCTGGACCTGGCCGGCGGCGTGCCCGAGGTCGGCCAGTCCTACGTCACCGACCACTACCGCCTAACCGTCACGCGCATGGACGGGCGGCGAGTCGAAGAGGTCTTCGTCGAGCCAGTGGCCGCTTCGTGACCCGCTCGGGGTTCGCCGCGATTCTGGGCCGTCCCAACGTCGGCAAGTCGACCTTCCTCAACCAGGTGGTGGGATCCAAGGTATCGATCACCTCGCCGTCGCCCAACACCACGCGGGCCGCGGTGCGCGGCATCCTGACCAACGACGACGTGCAGGTCATCTTCGTCGACACCCCGGGCATCCACCGGCCCAAGACGTCGCTCGGCGGTCGGCTCAACGACACGGCGCGCGCGGCGGCCGACGGGGTGGACGTCATCCTGGCCATGATCGAGGCCAGCGCGTCCATCGGCCCCGGGGACCGCACGGTGCTTACGACCCTGCTCGAGTCGTCGCGCCACGAGAACGGTCCGAAGCCCTGCGTGGTCGTCAACAAGATGGACAAGGCCGGCCGCGAGACGGTGGCCAAGCAGCTGATGGCGGCCACCGACGCCGTTCGCGAGATCGCGGACGAACGCAACCTGTTGGGCGTCGCGGAGCGGGTGGAGTACTTCCCGGTCTCTGCCCGAACCGGCGAGGGCATCGACGAGCTCGTCACCTTCGTCCAGTCGCTCATGCCCGAGTCACCCTTCCTCTTCCCCGAGGACGAGGTCTCCGACGTGCCCGAAGCCATCTGGGTGGCCGAACTGGTGCGCGAGCAGCTGGTGCGAAAGACCAAGCAGGAGCTGCCCCATTCCATCCACTGCCGGGTGACGGAGTTCGAGTGGCCCCACATCACGGTCGAGATCCTCGTCGAGCGCGAGAGCCAAAAGGGCATGGTCATCGGCAAGGGGGGAGCGCTGCTCAAGGACGTGGGCATCGCCGCGCGTCGACAACTGCCCGAAGGCTGTTGGCTCGAACTCAAGGTCTCGGTCGAGCCGGGTTGGCAACGGCGCGACGACATGCTGGACCGCTTCGGCTACTAGTTCGTCGCGTGGGGCGCTGGCGCCCAAATTGAACGCGATGCCATACTTCTAGGTCGTGGCCGACATCTCGAACACGCCGTTGCCGACGAAGCTGGGCGTCAAACCCAACTCGTCGTTCGTGCTGCTGCACGCGCCCCGGGATTTCAACCTCGAGGTCGACGCGAGCGTCACGGTGTCACGACGATCGAGGGGCCCGGTCGACGTGGTGCTGGCCTTCTTCACCCAGGCGGCGGCCTTCGAGGCGGAACTCGAACGATTAAGTCGACTCATCACCCCTTCGGGTGGTCTCTGGATCGCCTGGCCCAAGAAGTCGTCAGGTCGGGTGACGTCGATGACCGACCACGTGATCCGCGACGTCGCGCTGCCGCTGGGTCTAGTGGACAACAAGGTCTGCGCCATCGACGTGACGTGGTCCGGCCTGCGCCTGGTGTGGCGTCACAAGCGCCGAGCCGCCCTTTAAATGTCGAACGCCACCTCAACGAGGTGGCGATCGATGAAGCAGTCAAAGACGATTAGCCGATGAACGTCCGAATGTCGCTCAGCAACTTGTCCTCGATCTCGAGGCTCCAGAGCGAGTCGGCGGCGTCGACGACCAGGAAGAGCTCCGATACCAGCAGGGTCTCGATGGCGGCGACGCCCAGGTGCTTGAGCCACTTGCCGACGCCGACGTTGACCTTGAAGTCCGCGGGCGTGCCGGTGAGGGTGATGGTCAGGGCGCGGTCGGCGTCGACGATCGTTCGCAGCCAGCCTTCCTTCTTGGCCTGGATGACCCTCGTGTCGTCCTTCAGCGGCGACGTCTCAACCGTGAAGCCGTCCTTCTTGAGGTAGTCCTCGATGTGTGACTCCAGGGCATCGAGTTGGGTCCCCTTGCCTTCGAAATGCTCTTCCTTGACACCGATCATTGCGATCTCCTTTTTGTTGTGCCCTTAGTGCCGACTCTCAGTGGCTGGTCCCGGTGCGGGACCTCCGAGCCGTCACGGCTTCACTAACTTATCGTGAGCCGCGCGGTATGAGACAAAGCTCGCGAGTTCTTGCACGATTATTACGTTTCGTTTATGGCGTGGTTCGATCAGCCTCGACGGGGCGGGTTCCAATAGGGGCGGGGCAGGGGAGAGCGGGCCGACACGAGGGCCTCGATGAGTCGGGCCGCCTCGAGCAGCGTCCACTCGTTCTGGGGCCGTCCGATGATCGCCAGTCCCACCGGCAGGTCCTGCACCAGTCCGATCGGCAGGCACAGGATGGGCCAGCCGGCGATCGCCGGGGGCATGGTCACGCAGCTCGCCGGCCCGGGATGCGCCCCCACCGGGAGGTCGCTCTTCCACGACGGCCCATAGGCGGGGGCGATGAGGACGTCGACGTCCTTAAGTCCCGGCGTGAGGCAGGCGTCGTGAGCCCAGGCCAGGTTTCGTGCACGGGCTTCTTGGTAGGCCGGGCCGGCCTTTCCGCCGGTGAACGTGGCCTGGAGGAAGAACTCGTGGTCGAAGTAGACCTGCTCGACGTCGTGGTGCTCGTTCTCGAAAGCAATCACGTCGGCCAGGGACTTCACGCCCTCGCCGGGTCGGTCCGAGAGGTAGGCCGACATGTTGTCCAACAGCTCGGCGAGCATGACCGTCAATTCGTCGCTGTGCTCCTGCTCGCCCGGCTGGGCCAGTTCGCGGTCGCTCAGTGAGAGGCCGCGCTGTCTCATGTCGGTCACGACGTCATCGAAGAGCTGGTCGGTCTGCGGGCTGCCGGTGCGCCAGTTGGCCGCTACGGCGAAGCGTGGGGTCGTCGCGGGCGGTGGCTCGGTCGCGGAAAGCACCCCGTAGAGGATCGCGACATCCTCGACAGTGCGGCCCATCGGCCCGGGACTGTCCTGACTGTCGCTGATCGGTACGACGTAGGTGGTCGAGACGTTGCCCACGGTCGGCTTGAGGCCGACGACGCCGTTGACCGACGCGGGGCAGACGATGGAACCGTCGGTCTCGGTCCCCACGGCGAGGGGCGCCAGTCCCGCCGCGACCGCCGCGCCCGAGCCCGACGACGAGCCGCCCGCCGAGCGGTCGAGGGCCCAGGGGTTGCCCACCAGTCCGCCCGAGGACGAGTAGCCGCTGGTCGAACGGGGGGAGCGGATGTTGGCCCACTGGCTCAGGTTGGTGCTCCCGAGCACGATGGCGCCGGCGTCGCACAACCGCGTGACCAGTGGCGCGTCACGTGTGGGTCGTCCTATCAGCGCGGTCGAACCGGCGAGGCCGGGCAGACCCAACGCCTCGATATTGTCCTTTATCAAGACGGGGATGCCGTGCAGCGGTCCGCGGATCCGGCCCTGCAAGCGCTCGTCATCACGTTCTTCGGCTACCTCGCTCGCGTTCTCGGCGAGGGCGGCGAGGGAGTTGAGCGCGACGGCTGTATCGGGGCCGTCGATCGCGCGGATCCGTTCGAGCAAGGTGTCGACCAACTGCGTCGAGGTCAGCTGGCGTGCGTCGAGTCGGCCGGACAGTTCATCGATCGTGAGATAGGCGAGTTCGCTGCTCGGCACGTGCGGGTCGTTCATCCCGTCACCTTAGAAGCAGCGATCATCGATGTCCACGCCGCTCCCTCGAGCCGCCGTCGCTTTTCGCGCTGCACTATATTTCGAGCGTCGCTCAATCGTTGTCTTTGGGGGTGGGATGAGTGAGGACCTAGACGTTGACGTAGCCATGGACGTCGTGTCGTCGCCGCACGCGGCGCCGCACGAATCGCCGCACGCGCCGCCCCCGGGTGGACGACGAAAGATCCAGGTGGTGCCGCTGCAGGGCCTGCCGGTCGTTGGTGTGGTCGTGCTCTTCGTGGCCCTGGCCATCGGTTTTAACTGGCAATGGGCCCTCGACTTCAACCACGTGGTGGGCGGGGGACTGTGGACCGGCATCGACCTCTTCGTGGGCTTGGTCATCGGTCCCATACTGGGCCGCCTGTCGATTCCCGCGCGCGCCGAGTTCTCGGCTCGTTTCATGCCGATGATGGTGATCATCATGCCGACGGTGGTGCTGATGACCCTGGCCACCGGCTTTCAGATCGCGCGGCACCTGGGCAACCTGACCGTGAGCAGCCCTAACCACGCGTGGCTTATCGTCTCGTTCTGCGTGGTGGGCGTGATGGCGGCCATCGCCCTGGGCATCCTCGAGCCGGCCAACATCGCCGTGCTCTTCGAGATGAACAAGCCGGTGCCTAACGGCGAGCGCATCGGGCGCCTGATGAAGCGCTTCATCGTCACCGCCGGATTGACGGGACTCATGCAGGTGGCGACGCTGATCATCATGACCCGGGTGGCGACGCAGTGACCACGGCCCCCGTCACCGATCCCAACGCCGTCGACCGCGCGTACCCGCCGGTGGCGTGGTTCAGCACCGCCGCGTTGTGCCTCGTCATCACCGGCGGCATCATCCTCGCCTCTTACGCGCCCCGGGTGGCGCCGCGCAGCGTGACCGTGACCCTGCTGGTGGGGGGACTGGTGTTGCTGGCGTCGTCAGTCACCATGCTGTTGCGCCTCAAGGAGTTCTCGTGGTCGACGTTCGTCAAGGTCTATAAGTGGGCGCAGCTGGCGTACCTGGTCACCGCGGGCATGATCGAGTTCGCTTTCGTGCACGACCACACCCGCGGGCCGTCCTTGGTGATCGTGTCGCTGATGCTGGTCGTCTTCGCGGTGAGCGTGCCGATCAACATCGCCTTCACCACCGCGCGTTACGCCAATCCCGACTGACGATCCAGTAACCGCGAACCGGTCCTAGACCGTCACGTCCTTGGGCAGTCCCAGCACCCGTTCGGCGATGATGTTGCGCTGCACGACCGAGGTGCCGCCGCCGATGGTGAGGGCCTGGGCGTAGAGGAAGCCGTGGGTCCACGAGGCCCCCTCGGCGCCGCCGACCCCGCCGGGACCGCGGCCCTCCAGCATGCCCGAGGCGCCGGCCAGGCGCTGGGCCAGGCCCATGACCTCCTGTCCGTGGTCGTCGGCCAGGGCCTTGCGCACGCTGGCTTGGGGCCCTTGGTCCTTGCCGGCCAGGGCCAGTGAGAGCAGGCGCAGGCGAAGCAGGCGCAAGATCTCGCCGTGCGACCAGCACCGCACCAGGTCGTCGCGCTCGAGCACGGAGTGCGCCACCTTCTTGTCGCGCACCAGGTCGACCAGGTCCTTGGCCGTGGGGCCGCGGCCCCAGAGCGAACCCTCGCCCGAGAGCGCGACGCGCTCGTTGCCCAGGGTCACCTTGGCCAGTCGCCAGCCCTCGTTCACCTCGCCGATGAGGTAGTCGCGCGGCAGACGGACCTCGTCGAGGAAGACCTCGTTGAAGGCGTGGTCGCCGGTCATGTCGATGATCGGACGGGTCGTCACGCCGGGAGCCTTCATGTCGCAGACGAAGTAGCTGATGCCCCGTTGCGCCGGTCCCTCGTTCGACGTGCGCGCGAGCAGGATGCCCCAGGTCGACAGGTGCGCGTAGCTGGTCCACACCTTCTGGCCGGAGATGACCCACTCGTCGCCGTCCAGGCGGGCCGAAGTCGTGAGGGCCGAAAGGTCGCTGCCGGCGTTGGGCTCGCTGAAGAGCTGGCACCAGAACTCCTCGCCGCTCAGGAGTTTGGGCAGCCAGCGCTGCTGCTGCTCCAACGTGCCCGCCTCGAGGATGGTGGGGCCGGCCCAGCCGATGCCGATGGGATTGATCGGACGCGCCACGTGGGCGCGGTGCAGCTCGTCGTCGATGAGCAACTGCTCCTCGGGACTCGAGCCGCGGCCCCAGGGCGGGGGCCAGTGCGGGGCGACCAGGCCGGCGTCGGCCAGCTCGCGGCCGGAGGGGTGGGGATGGAGGGTGAGCCACTGGCGGATCTCCACCCGGCGCGGGTCGTCGCGGTCGACGTCCTCCTCTTCGGGCAACGCGGTCATCGGGGCCAGCAGGCCTCGGCCTGGTTTATCTTCGACCGTGGTCTTCTCGGTGGTGCTGGTCATAGCCGTCCTCAACGTCATCCTCCAACGTAGCGGTCCGTTCTGGGGCCTACCAATGGGCTGGTCAGCCTTGCAGTTCCTCGAGGAATTCCAGCACCTGGGCCCGGTCGCGGGTGCGCTTCATGGGCGGCAGCTTTCGAAACAGGGACGAGCGATAGCTCGATTCGGCCAGGCGCGTGTCGAGCACGGCCACCACCCCGCGATCGGTGTTGGTGCGGATGAGCCGGCCCACGCCCTGGGCCAGCAGCATGGCCGCGCGCGGCAGGTCGACCTCGTAGAAGGGGCGCTCGGAGCGGCTGCGCCGCGCTTCGGCCAAGGGGTCGTTGGGCACGGCGAAGGGGAGCCGGTCGATGGTGACCAGGCTCAGGGAGTGACCGGGCACGTCGATGCCCTGCCAGAAGCTGGTGACCGCGAAGAGGCTGGCCTCGGCGCTGTCGCGGAACTCCTCGATGATGCGTTGTCGCGACAGCGTTCCCTGCACCAGCACGCCGGTGTCGATCTGGGGCGCCACCGCCTCGGCGACCCGGTTCATCACCGAACGGTTGGTGAAGAGCGCGAGCGTGCGCCCGCCGGCCGCGGTGATGAGGGTCACCAGCTCGTCGATGATGGCCTGCTCGGCGTCATCGCTGTTGCGGGTCGGGAAGTGCTCGGGCACGTAGAGCAGAGAATTGCTCTGGTAGTCGAAGGGGCTGTCGAAGTGCTCCACGACGCTGATGCCCTCGAGACCCAGGTTCTTGGGCAGCGAGTCGGGGATGGTCGCGCTCGTCAGCACCGCGGTCACCTTGCCCCAGAGGTCGTCGACCAAACGAGGCCCCACGTCGATCAGGGAGATCTCGATGGTGACCTCGCGCTCGCGGCGGTCGAGGAAGAGCAGCTCGCCGTCGCGGACCTTGTTGATGCGCGCCAGGTCGTTGCCCAGGTGCACGGCCGGTCCGAGGGCGCGCACCCGCCGCGCTTCCATCTCGGCGTTCTCGGTGGGCATCGCGCGAAGTCCCTCGATGATCTGGGTTACCAATTCTCCCGCGCGACCCAGTTCGCGCACGCAGTCCTCGCTGAGTCCGGTCAGTTGGTTCTGGTCGAACTGCATCTCGAGCGACGTCGCCAGGCGGTCGGCCGCTTCGACCAACTGGTCGCAGCGTTCGTGCCATTCGAGGCCGAGCAGGGAGCGCGACACCGAACTCAGCGCCCTGAGCCGCGTCGTGGTGAGCGACGTGCCGAGCAGGGAGGCGAAGATGTCGAGGGCCTCGTGGGCCTCGTCGAAGACCACGAACTGGTGCGACGGCAGCAGCATCGAGCCCGAGGCCAGGTGGGCGGCGTAGAGGTGGGTGTTGACGATCAGCAGCGAGCTCTCGGCCGCGCGGTCCTTGGCCAGTTCCGCGAAGCAGTTCTGGCCCTGGGGGCACTGCACCCGCCCGAGGCATTCCTGGGGCGTGACCGAGAGGCCCCGCCAGGCCCGCTGGTCGATCTCGAAGGGCAGCTCGTCGCGGTCGCCGGTGGTGGTCTCGTTGGCCCACTGCAGGATGCGCCGCATCTGGTTGGCCACGCCGCGCGGCACGTCGGTGCCGTCGTCGAAGCTCAGCTGGCCGCCGGCGTTGGCCTGGGCCCGGTTCTTGCAGAGGTAGTTGTTCTTGCCTTTGAGGACCGCGACGTTGACCTTGGCCGCGTGCGCCGCGACGGTGGGGGCGTCCTTGGTCGCCAGCTGGTCCTGGAGGTTCTTGGTGGCGGTCGCGATGACCACGCGCTGGCCCGTCATGACGGCGGGCACCAGGTAGGCGAGCGACTTGCCGACGCCGGTGCCGGCCTCGATGACCGTGTGCTGGCGGCGCGAGAAGGCGGCCGCCACCGATCGGACCATCTGGCGCTGACCTTCGCGGTTCTCGCCGCCGCCGGGCAGGTCCCGGGTGATGAGGTCGAGCAGCGACAACGCCCGGTCGGCGTCGATGGCGACCACGTCCTCGTCGAGCTGCACGCCGTCCTCGACGTCGGGCTCCACGTAGGGCGTGTCGTCGTCGGGGTCGAAGGTTTTCACCTCTCAACACTACGACGATGTCCCTCGCAGGGCCCCTTACGCTGGTTGGTCACAAAGGGTGAGGAAGTAAGTTTTAGTGGTGCCCGATCCACGTCCCACCCCGATTCCCACGTCCATCGACCCCGATGGCGTGCCCGCGCACGTCGGCGTGGTGATGGACGGCAACGGGCGCTGGGCCCGCCAGCGCGGCCTGGCCCGCACCGAAGGCCACGGCGCCGGCGAGGAGTCGCTGGTCGACACCGTCTACGGCGCCCTCTCGCTCGGCATGAAGGCCCTGACCGTCTACGCCTTCTCCACGGAGAACTGGGTGCGGCCCGTCGACGAGGTGCGCTACCTCATGAACTTCAACCGCAGCCTGCTGGAACGACGCCAGAACGAACTGCACGAGGACGGCGTGCGCATCGTCTTCTCGGGACGGCGCGACTGGCGGGTGCCGCGCGGGGTGCTAAAGCGCATGGACGAGGCGACCGAACTCACCGCCAAGAACAAGAAGCTCACCCTCAACATCGCCTTCAACTACGGCGGACGGGCCGAGATCGTCGACGCCGTGCGCCAGCTGGTGGCGGACAAGGTGGCGCCCAACAAGGTGGACGAGAAGGCCATCCGCTCGCGCCTCTACCACCCCGAGATCGCCGACCCCGACCTCATCGTGCGCACCTCGGGCGAGCACCGGATCTCGAACTTCCTGCTCTGGGAGATGGCCTACTCCGAGCTGGTCTTCAGCAACGTCCTGTGGCCCGACTTTCGCCGCGAGAACCTCTTCGAGGCGATTCTCGAGTACCAGCGTCGCGTGCGCCGCTTCGGAGGCGTCGACACGTGATCGTCACCCGCAGCGTCATGGTGGTGGGCCTCGCGCTCTACGTCTTCCTCTGGGTCCTGGCGGCCAACGGCGTCTCGGCCCTGGTGGCGCCGCTGCTCATCCCCCCGGTGCTGGTGGTGCTGATCGCCGCCGGCGTGGGCCTCGAGCGCTACCTGGGCATCACGCACCGCAAGCAGCGCTTCCAGGACAAGGACGACGAGTCCCGGTGAACCAGTTCAGCGACGACGCGGTGGTGCTGCGCACCTACAAGTCCGGCGAATCGGACCGGGTGGTGGTGCTCTGGACGCGCCAGCACGGCAAGGTGCGCGTCTTCGCCAAGGGGGTCCGCAAGACCACCAGCAAGCTCGGCGGCACGCTCGAAGCCCTGGCCTACGTGCGCGTGGACTTAGCCGAGACCCGAGGCGACCTCTACGTGGCGCGTCACGTCGAGCACATCGAGCGACTGGCGACGCTGCGCTCTGGCTACGACCGCATCAACGCCGGGTACGCGGTGGTCGAGGTGGTGGACGCCATTCCCTCCGACGACGTGGCCGACGAGGGGATCTTCGACCTTTTGGTGCGGGTACTCATGACGCTCGACAACCCGATGTTCAACCCGGCGCTGGTGCCGGCGTCCTTCTTCTTCAAGCTGCTGGCGCACGACGGCTCCGAGCCGGTGGTGGACGTGTGCGTCAACTGCGGGAGCGAAGGACCGCTGGTCTCTTTCGACGCGCAGGTCGGCGGCACGCTGTGCGTCAACTGCCGCTCCGGGCATTCTCTGTCCGCCGACGCCTTGGTCCTGATACGAAGGATCCTCGGCGGGGACTTAGCCCGCGTGCTGGCCGAGCCCTCGCTACCGGCCGAAGGCGAAGTGAGCACGCTGGCCCAGGACTCCATCGAAGCGCACTTCGGGCGTCGCCTGCGGGTGGCGCGATCGTCGGCCCCGCTGGCGCCGCCGGCCCTCACGTGAGCGACTTCGGCGTCTACGTCCACGTGCCGTTCTGCGCGCACCGCTGCGACTACTGCGCCTTCGCCACTTACGCCGACCGCGACCACCTGATGGGCGACTACGTCGACGCGGTGATCCAGGAGATCGCCTGGGCGCGCGAGGAGGGAATGCCCGAGGCGACGTCGGTCTTCTTTGGCGGAGGCACGCCGTCGCGCCTCGAGCCCGAGGAGCTGCTGCGCATCCTGGGCGCCATCCCCACGGCGCCCGACTGCGAGGTCACCGTCGAGTGCAACCCCGAGGACGCGAGCCTGGAAAGGCTCGCTGGCCTACCGCGAGGGCGGCGTCAACCGCATGAGCTTCGGCGTGCAGTCGACGCAACCGGCCGTGCTGGCCGACCTCGGCCGTCGACACGGCACCATGGCTCACGAGCAGGTGTCGGAGAACGTCACCGAGGCCGAATTCGCCACCTGGAACATGGACCTGATCGTCGGCTCGCGCGCCGAGAGCCTCGACGACGTGCAACATACGCTCAATGACCTGCTCGGTCTCGAGAACCCTCCGCCGCACCTGAGCTGCTACGCCCTGACCCCCGAGCCGGGGACCCCGCTGGGTGAGGACCCGACCCGTCACCCCGACGAGGACGACACCGCCGACGCCTACGACCTGGTGGGCCGGGTCTTGGAGCAACACGGCTACGTGTGGGAGGAGATCTCCAACTGGGCCCGCCCGGGGCACGAGTGCCGCCACAACCACGTCTACTGGAATCAGGGCAACTACCTGGGCTTCGGATCGGCCGCCCACTCGCACGTCGACGGACGGCGCTTCTGGAACGTGCGCACGCCCGACCGCTACATCGCCATGTTGCAAAACGGTGAGCGGCCCCTGGGCGGGGAGGAGACGCTGGACGAGCCGACCAAGGACTTCGAACGCGACTCCTTGGCGCTTCGCACCAGCCGCGGCGTACCGCGCGAGGCCTTCGACTCGTTGGACGAGATCGCGCACCTGATCGACGTCAACGAGGGCCGCGTGACGCTTGGCGCCACGGGGTCGTCTGCTGGCTAACCAGGTGATCGTACGGCTCAGGAGTTCGACGTAGTCCGGTAGCCTTGCCTGATGGATGAAACGCCCGTCACCGACCCTGACCTGCTCGAAAAGGTCATCAATCTCGCCAAACGGCGCGGTTTCATCTTCCCCTCGGCCGAGATCTACGGGGGATTCCGCTCCACCTACGACTACGGCCCGTTGGGCGTCAACATGCTGCGCAACGTCAAGCAAGCCTGGTGGTACGCCATGGTCCAGACCCGCGAGGACATCGTGGGACTGGATGCCGCGATCCTCGGCCCGCCCGCGGTGTGGGCGGCCTCGGGGCACCTGGAGACCTTCACCGACCCGCTGGTCGACTGCAAGAAGTGCAAGGAACGCTGGCGCGAGGACAAGATCGACGGGGTCTGCCCCAACTGCGGCTCGACCGAGTTCACCGAACCGAGAGCCTTCAACCTCATGTTCAAGACCCAGGCCGGCCCGGTCGAGGGCGAGGGCGCCACGGCCTACCTGCGCCCCGAGACGGCCCAGGGCATGTTCATCAACTTCGCCAACGTGCTGTCGGCCACGCGCAAGCGTCCGCCCTTCGGCATCGCCCAGATCGGCAAGTCCTTCCGCAATGAGATCACCCCGCAGAACTTCGTCTTTCGCACCCGTGAGTTCGAGCAGATGGAGATGGAGTACTTCGTCCCGCCCGCCGACGCGGAGGAGTGGTACCGCTACTGGATCAACGCCCGCTACGAGTGGTACCTGGGGCTAGGCATCAAGCCCGAGCTGCTGCGCCTTCACGAGCACAAGAAGGAAGACCTGTCGCACTACTCCAAGGGCACCACCGACGTCGAGTTCGCCTACCCCTGGGGCTGGGACGAGCTCGAGGGCATCGCGAATCGCGGCGACTACGACCTCACCCAGCATTCCAACGCCTCGGGCACGCGTCTCGAGTACTACGACCAGGGCGCCAACGAGCGCTACGTCCCCTACACCATTGAACCGGCGGCCGGCGCCACGCGCGCCATGATGGCCTTCCTGCTCGCGGCCTACCACGAGGACGAGGTGGAGGGCGAGACGCGCACGCTGCTGCGCCTCGACTGGCGTCTCGCGCCCTACCAGGTGGCCGTGCTGCCGCTGTCGAAGAAGCCCGAACTCGAGGGGCTCTCGCGAGAGGTCCTGCGTGCCCTGCAGCCGCACTTCATGTGCGACTTCGACGTGACCCAGTCCATCGGACGCCGCTACCGGCGCCAGGACGAGGTCGGCACGCCCTTTTGCGTCACCGTCGACTTCGACTCCTTGGAGGACCACGCGGTCACCGTGCGCGACCGCGACACGACCGAGCAGACGCGCGTCGACATCGACGACCTGCTGGCCGACCTGCGCCGGCGCACCAACCAGGTCTAGATGACCAACGAGCGGGCCCAGTCCTTCGGCTCGGTCGCCGAGCAGTACGACGAGTTCCGTCCGGGACCGCCCGAGGAAGCGGCGGCTCTGCTGGGCGACCTCACCGGGATGCGGGTGCTGGAAGTGGCGGCCGGGACCGGGCTCTGGAGCCGTTTCCTCCTTCGTCACGGGGCCCTCCTTACCGTGGTCGAGCCCAATGAACAGATGCGGGTGGTCCTCGAGCGGCGCAGTCCTGGGGTGTCCGCGCTCGTCGGCACGGCCGAGTCGCTGCCGGTCGAGGACGCCAGCTTCGACGTGGTGGTGTCGTCGTCGGCCTGGCACTGGTTCCAACAGCCTGACGCGACGCTCGAGATGGCCCGGGTCCTAGAAGACGACGGTCGGATCTTCGTGTTCTGGAACGGCTTCGCCCGGGACGTCGAATGGGTGCAGGAGCTGACGCGGCTGCGTGACAACGAGGGCGACACCAAGCCACGCCCGCGGGGCTGGACCGCGACCGAACTGTCGGACGGACCCTTTTATGACATCGAGGACGTCGCAGTCGACTGGACGTGGCGGCGTACCGTCGACCAGATCGTCGCGCTGTTTGGCACCTACTCCGGGGTCATCGTGCGCAGCGACGAGGAGCGGGCCCGCATCGACGCCACGGTCCGCTCGCGGCTGGAGAGGATCGCCCACGACGGCGCGATCGACCTGCCCATGACGCTGCGCGGCACGGCGGCCCGACGCTCAGTTCGCTGAGGCCGGTACCGGTCGCCAGAGCAACGCCGGGACAACCATCAAGGTGGCCACGGCGGCGCCCAGGATGCAGACGCCGCTCCACCCGTCGTGGGCGTAGGTGAAGCCGGCGCTCAGGGAGCCGACGGCCGCCCCGGTGAAGCAGTTGACCATGTAGGCGCTCGTAATTCGGCTGCGCTTGCCCGGGGCCAGGCCGTAGACGATCGTCTGGTTGGTGATCTGCACGCCCTGGGCCCCGGCGTCGAGCAGGAAGATGGCGAAGGCCAGCGACCACACGTCGTGGCGGCCGAACCACATCACCACGTAAGCGCAGAGGATCAGCACCGTCGAGTAGACGGTGACCGTGCGGGTGCGCTGGCGGTCGGCCAGGTGCCCGGCCGCGTTGGCCGCCAGCAGTCCTCCCACCCCCAGCAGGCCGAAGAGGCCGATCTTGATGTTGGAGTAGTGGAAGGGCGCGGCCGAGAGCTGGAAGGCGAGCGTCGACCACAGCACGCTGAAGGAGGCGAAGGCCAGGGCGCCGAACCAGCACCGGCGGCGCAGTTCGCGAAAACTCCGGTACAGCCGGAAGCTGTCACCCACCAGACGGCCATAGGCCAGACGTTCCCGGGGCGCCTCGGGCGGCAGGACCTTGGACAGCAGGACGGCCATCACCACCAGCAGGATCGCCGCCGCAACGTAGACGCCGCGCCACCCGACGATCTCGGCGCCGACGCCCGAAAAGGTCCTTGAGAGCAGGATGCCCGTGAGCAGGCCGGTCATGAGCCGCGCCACCACGCGGCCGCGTTGGCCCTCGTCGGCCAGGTCGGCGGCGAAAGGGATCATGATCTGCCCGCCCACCGAGGCCAGCCCGACCACCACCGTGAGCAGGGCGAAGAGGACGAAGCTGTGCACCAGCGATCCGAGCCCCATGGCCGCCGCGGCGACCAGGAAGATGACGACCACCAGTCGCCGTCGCGTGAAGAGGTCGCCCAAGGGGACGAGGAACGCGAGTCCCGCCGCGTAGCCGACCTGGGCCAGGGTGATGAGGGCCGAGGTGGCGACGGTGTCGATCTTGAAGTCGCTCCTCACCTGGTGCAGCAGCGGCTGGAGGTAGTAGAGGTTGGCCACGATGACGCCGATGGCGATGGGCATGATCGCGATCATGGGCCGGGTCAGGTTGTTCGACGTCAGAGCGCCCGGGCGCTTCATGAACCAGGTGGCACGGCCGTCGACGAGGGCAGGGAGTAAGTGACCTGGGCTTTGGCGACCAACTCGTCGCGACCGATGGACGAGATCGCGACCTCGACGACGGCCAGCTTGCGTCCGAGCTTGAGCACCGTGGCGTACGCCACCAGGTCGGCCATGGGGGGCTTGCGCAGGAAGTCGATGTGCAGGCTGGTGGTGACGGCGAGCAGTTCCGGCCCGACCTGGGCCAGAATGGCCACCCACGCCGCCGTGTCCGACAGCATCATCATGAGCGGGCCCGACACGGTGCCGCCGGGTCGTTCGTGACGGGCCACCACGGGCTGGCGCAAGATGACGGTATCGCCCCGGACCTCTTCGACCTGGGGGACCTCGGCGTCCGGGAACGCGACGTCGAGGATCTGCTGGAGCTGCGCGACGTCCAGTACGGGCACGCGCTAGGCGACCTTGCGGTACTGCGCGGTCGCCAGGGGAGCGAGGATGGCGATCGCGCCGATGGACCAGGCGAGGGTGATCCAGGTGGAGGACCCGTGCGCCGTGCCCAGCATGAGCCCGCGCACGGCCTCGGCGCACTGCGAGACGGGCTGGTTGTTGGCGAAGGGCTGGAGCCACCCGGGCATGGAATAGACCGGCACGAAGATCGACGAGGCGAAGGTCAGCGGGAAGATCAGGGGGAAGGTCATGGCCTGCGCCGTCTCGGAGTTGGGAGCCGCCAGGCCGACGAAGGCGAAGCCCCAGGAGAGGCAGTAGGCGAAGATGAGCATCAGCAGGCACGCCTGGATGTAGGAGACGAACGAGCCCGTCGGGCGAAAGCCCACCGCCATGCCCACGAAGGTGATGATCGTCACCACGCCGACGTTGCGCGTGAGGTCCGCCACCGTGCGCCCGCCCAGCACGGCCATGCGGGCCATCGGCAGCGCTCGGAAGCGCTCGATCAACCCGCGCTGCAAATCCTCGGCCAGGCCGATGGCCGTGCCGACGGCGCCGAAGATGGTGGTCTGCACCAGGATGCCCGGGATGAGGAAGTTGACGTAGTTGACGCCGGTGACGTGGATGACGTTGCCGAAGATGTAACGAAAGAGCAGCACGAACATGACCGGCTGGATGACGGCGAAGACCAGGGCCGTGGGTATGCGCACCAGCGCGAGCAGGTTGCGCCGTGAGATCGTCAGGATGTCGCTGACCACCCAGCGGAACGCGCCCTTGGAGGATGTAGCGGTGGTCGTGAGGGCGGTCGTCATGCCCGGGCCTTTCGCCCTCGACGCCCGGCGCCGGCCGCCTCGGCCAGCGACTCGGTGATGTCCTCGGCCTTGTGGCCGGTCAGGTTGAGGAACACGTCATCGAGGCTGGGTTCGCGAAGTGATAGGCCGGCCAGGGTGATGCCGGCGCCGTCCAGACGTCGCAGCGCCTCGGCGGCGAGCACCGGCCCGCGGTCGACCGTGAGGTCGACAACGGTGCCCTCCACGATGGCGGGCTTGGGGGACAGGTCCGCGATGAGGTCGGCTCCCCGCCGTGCGTCGTCGGTGTTGAGGAACGTGACGGTCAGCACGGTGCTGCCGAGGCGGGTCTTGAGCTCCTGGGAGGTGCCCTCGGCGATGATCTTGCCGTGGTCCAGCACCACCAGCTGCTTGGCCAGGCGGTCCGCCTCCTCCAGGTACTGCGTGGTGAGCAGGACCGTGGTGCCGCCCTCGACCAGGCCTTCGATGATGCCCCACAGGTCCTGGCGGCTCTGGGGGTCGAGCCCGGTGGTGGGTTCGTCGAGGAACAGCAGCGGCGGGTTGGCCACCAACGCCGCGCCCAGGTCGAGTCGCCGTCGCATGCCGCCCGAATAGGTCTTGGTCGTGCGGTTGGCGGCGTCGCTAAGTCCGAACTGCTCGAGCAGTTGGTGCGCGCGTTTGACGACGAAGGACTTGTCCAAGTGGTTGAGCAGGCCGATCATGCGCAGGTTCTCGAACCCGGTCAGGTTCTCGTCGACCGTGGCGTACTGACCGGCCAGGCCGATGCTGCGGCGCACCTCGTTGGGGTGCTTCACGACGTCGATGCCGTTGATCGTGGCGGTGCCCGACGTCGGCTTCAGGATCGTCGAGAGGATGCGGATCATGGTGGTCTTGCCCGAACCATTGGGACCCAGGAGTCCGAAGACCTCGCCCCTCGGAACCTGGAGGGTCACGCCGTCGAGGGCGCGGACTTCGCCGGCCTTGAACGTGCGAACGATGGAGAGAGCCTCGACGGCGAATTCGGACATAGCGGCCAGTTTAGGAACTAATCACCCGTTCACTGCTCCAGGGTCGGACGAGGGCGGTACCTTCTGTACATGGCTATTTCGGACAGTGAGATCGCACAGGTCCGTGCGGCGACTGACATCGTGGCCCTCATCAGCGAGCAGGTCGCGCTCAAGAAATCGGGGCAGCGTTGGACGGGGTTATGCCCTTTTCACGGCGAGAAAACGCCGTCGTTTTCGGTCAACGCCGAAGAGGGCCGCTACTACTGCTTCGGCTGTCGCGCGTCGGGCGATCAGATCACCTTCGTGCGCGAGATGCAGCATCTGGACTTCATCGACGCGTTGCAAGTGCTGGCCGACCGCGCGGGCATCGAGTTGCACGAGGACGCCAACGCCGGTCCGGCGCGCAAGGAGCGCCAGGAGTTCATGGCGGCCATGGAGAAGTCCGTCGAGTGGTATCACGAGCGACTGCTCACCGGCACGGACGCCCGGCCGGCCCGGGAGTACCTGAAATCGCGCGGCATTGACGGCGAGGTCGCGCGTCAGTTCAAGCTCGGATGGGCACCCGACGAGTGGGACGGCCTGGCCAAGTCCCTGGGGTTGACCGAGAAAGTTCTCCTGGGCACGGGCCTCGGGTTCGTCAACAAGGGCGATCGGCGCCAGGACTCGCTGCGCGCCAGGATCATCTTCCCGATCTTCGACTCAGCGGGCAAGGCCATCGCCGTGGGCGGACGAATCCTGCCGGGTCACGATTTGCCACGACCCGACGGCCGGGTGGAGGCGAAGTACAAGAACAGCCCCGAGACGACCATCTACTCCAAGCGGCGGACGCTCTACGCGCTCAACTGGGCCAAGGACGACGTCATTCGATCGGGCGAGATCATCGTCTGTGAGGGCTACACCGACGTGATCGCGTTCTTTCGCGCGGGCCTGGCGCGAGCCGTGGCGACCTGCGGCACGGCGCTCGGTGAGGAGCACTTCAAGCTCATGCGCAACTTCGCCAAGCGGATCGTCCTGGCCTACGACGCGGACAGCGCCGGTCAGAATGCGGCTGCCTCGGTCTATCAGTGGGAGCGACAGCACGAGGTGGACGTCTTCGTCGCCCGGTTGCCCAAAGGCAGTGACCCCGCCGACCTGGCGCAGAGGGATCCCGAGGCCCTGCGGAGCGCGGTGAGTTTGGCAGTGCCGTTCCTGCAGTTTCGGTTGGACCGCGTCCTCGACGCCGCGAATCTGGCGACGGCCGAGGGTCGGGTACGCGCCGCGGAGCTGGCGATGGAGGTGCTGGCCGAGCATCCGAGCGAGCTCGTGCGTGACCAGTACCTGATGGACGTGGCCTACAAATTGCGCTTGGAGGAGACGACCTTGCGACCTCGGGTGGCCGAGATCGCGCGCAGCGGCGTGAAGCGACTCATCCCCAACGAACCTCCCGCCGACTCGGCGCCGCGACGACGGGGACCCGTGGCGGCGATGCCGCGGCCGGGCCTTGAAGCCTTGCGGTTGTATGTGCATCTCTCGAGCGACGTCAAGGACCGACTCATCAGCGCGTACTTCGTGAATGACATTCAACGAGAGATCTTCGATGGTCTGGTGACGGGTTCACCGATCTCGGACGTCATCGATCAACTCCAGCGGCGAGGCGAGGAGGACGCGGCGCTCGTGCTGAGCCAGCTGGTGGTCGACGAGCTCGATCGCGACTACACGTCGGAAGACGTCAGTGCCGTCATCTCCCAGCTGATCCGCAGCGCGGTGGGCGAGGAGTTGAAGAACGTCGAGCGCGAGTTGCGCGACGGCTCAATCGCGCCCGACTTCGCCATGGCCACGATCCGTGACGTGAAGGAGCGAGTGGAGTTGCTGGGTACGCCCCAGGGCGAAGTCGCCGAGGGCGACCTTCGCGACTGGCTGCTCACGCGCACTCCGGTGACGCAGTCGTGAGCGACGGGCGACTCGGACTGATCGGCGGTCTGGCCATGATTCCTCCGTTGGGCGTTGAGGAGGAGCGGCGACTTTACCCGGTGATCCAGCGAGGCCGCGAGGCCGCCGCGGCCTTGGCGAAAGCCGACGAGATCGATTCGACCACGCGGCGACGGCTGCAGCGTGAGCGACAGGCCGGCCAAGAGGCCGAGTCGTTGCTGTTGCGGGCCACCTGTGGGTTGGTGCGCACCCGGGTAATCGAGCGCGGTTATCACTTCGGCAACGAGGACCTCGAGGCGGCCGGTATCGAGGGTCTGGTTAACGCCCTTCGCCGCTTCGATCCGGAGCAGGGCACCCGCTTCTCGACGTACGCGAACTATTGGATCATGAAGCTCGTGAATCAAGCGGTGCAGCAGCAGGCCGGGTTGAGCGACAGTGAGATGCGGCTAATTCTGAAAGTTCGGAAGTTGGAGCGACTCTCGAGCCCCAAGCGTGTTACCAAACACGACGTGGCTACGTCACTCGGTATTTCTCTGGCGAAAGCCACCGAGGTGCTGCAAATGAACAGAGACCTCACCTCACGCCGTTATCATCCGACGGAGATCAATGACGTGACCGACGTGAAGCAGCCTCCCGACGTGGCCGACGCCCCGTCGTGGGTGATTGAATCGCTCCGCCGGCTTTGCGGCGAGGATTTTGACGCGTTCTGGCAATACACGTTCCATACGATGTCGCTCGACGAGATAGCTCGGCTCAACGGCATCACGCGACAGGGCATGACCAAGAGAATTGAACGGTGCCGCCGAGCGGTTCGTGAAAGTCCCGAGGCCGAGCGTCTTCAGCAGTGGTTTGATCTGCAGTAGGGCTGCGAGACCAGGGTGATAATGTTGCGTTGCCTTACCCATTCCCAGATAGCTCAATTGGCAGAGCAAGCGACTGTTAATCGCTAGGTTGCAGGTTCGAGTCCTGCTCTGGGAGCCAGTCGAAGATTATTGACGGCGTCATCGTTGCACCGCTGTGTATGGTGATTTTCAAAGGGCCGTAGCTCAGTGGTTAGAGCAGGGGACTCATAATCCCTCGGTCGTGAGTTCGATCCTCACCGGCCCTACTAAGTCCTCGGAAATTGTTGGCCCGAGCTAACGGGTTCGACTTGTCTTGACCTTGGTGTTTTCTACATCAAGCAGTTGAGCGACTCGCTGGTGTGAAAGTCCCAGTAGGTATCCGGTGTCGCGAAGGCTGATTCCACAGGCACGAAGTCGATGGACCGCCTTAAGGGTCACTTCGGAGGCAGCTTCTTGAGCGGCGTTCCACCTTCCTCGTGCTTCCACCGCTTCCGCAACTGCCTCGGCCGCGCCTTTTGGCAGGCCAATTATGTTGGATCGACTCACGAGAATCGATTTTGGAGAGACGTTCAAATGAAGAGCAATGATGGAAGTCGCCATTCGGTCTGTATCGCGCAGATGTGCGGCTTGGGTTACAAGCTCAAGTTCCGGAATATGAATTACCCATAGTCCATCCTCTTGAGTGATGTCATATTCGTAGATTTTGATCCTGCTCACTTCATCCAATCCTTTCCGAGTGCCGGGGCCAAGGCATCACGAATGCTCCGACAGACTCCTGCCGAGACTGTCTTGTGTTTGGGAACGTACGTCTGGCAATCTCCGACGCGCCACACTTCGTGGTCTCCGTCCTGGCGAATCAGTTGTACCCCATTGCGCTTCAGCAACTTCACGAGCTGCTGCTTGGACATAGGCTTCATTCACAGTGTCTATCTTACTAGACGCTAGTAAGTCAAGGTGACTAGACAAAACTCGACTCGTGTGCTCTTGATTCGTAGTCGAGTAATCCCACTTTTCATCCCACATACCGATCCGACACCACCGGACCAATCCGACACCACCGGACGAAGAAGTCAGAAAATTCCGGATGACTCCGACGTCACCGGACCAGTCCGACCGATTGCCTCTACTTCATAATCCCTCGGTCGTGGGTTCGATCCCCACCGGCCCTACTTCACACTGCAAAAATTTAAAATATCCTAAAGTATAGGTTGTTATCTAAAAGGATATTATCCTATACTTTAGGATAATGAACTTCTCAGACCCGTCAATGGCCATCACTTCAACGTTAGACGGCCCCGTCATGGTTGTTCTCGCTGACGCCGGTAAACCACTTACCGTCTCGGAGGTCGCGAGTAATTCAGTACGGGGTTCTGAAATCGGGATCCGAAAGTCGCTGGGTCGACTGGTTGGTCAAGGCATTGTCACCGCCACTGAGCTCGGCAACACTCGGGTTTACAGCCTTAACAGAGAACACGTGGCGGCAGGGGTGGCTCTTGAATTGGCAAGACTGCGCTCGGTCCTATGGCAGAGAACGGCTCGAGAGGTTGAGAGATGGAACGTTCGACCCCTGTACGCCTGCGTTTTTGGATCGGCGGCTCGGCACGAAGGGGACTCCAACAGCGATATTGACCTACTACTCGTACGACCGTCAACAATTGCTGAAGTCAATGAGGCGAGGAAGAGCAAATCCGTCATGGCGGCATTGGGATTGTGGGCTGAAGTTATCGCGACAAGAGTCATGTCCGACGCTCAAATCAAGAAGTGGGATTCGAATGTCGACGGGTTGCACGACGTAGTGAGACGGTGGACTGGGAATCCGCTTCAAGTGGTTAGCCCTTCAGCGATTGAATGGTCCGAACATCGTCGTGCCAAGAGTCCGATCTATCAGAACATTCGTCAAGATGAGATTCGTCTCTATGACGAACTTGGACCGATGACCTACAAATACCCTAAGGAATAGGTCGGCTGATGGCATCTCAAATTCGGACAGTCGATTGCAACGCCCGTGAGGCAGGCCGTCGGCTCCGATCGGCGCGAGCGTACTTGGAAGCAGCGGAGTTGATTCTCGTCGATGATCGGGAAGAATTTGCTGGTGTAGCGGCTGGGAACGCAGTCTTAGCGGGGATCGCCGCAACTGACGCGATCTGCTGCAAGGGACTGAGGAAGTACTTTCGTGGTGATGATCATCGTCAAGCCGCTGAGTTGCTTGAGACGGCCTCGCACGACGGCCCCAAGCTCAAGATGGTTTTGTTGCGACTTTTGGATCTAAAGGATGCAGCACATTATGGTTTCGGAGATTTTTCGAAGGCTAACGCCCGGAAGGCGGTCAAGCTCGCTCGAGAATTGGTCAGTAGCGCGGATGCTTCGTTCCAACGTTGACGCCTCCAATTATGCCCGATTCGTGTAGCCATTCGCTCTCGACTTCGAGCGCTGTGGGACTGCAACACGGGGTACTCGACGACCCCGAATACGAAGCCGAATAGATCGCACGCAGTGCAATTCGGATGTCCTTATCGACGTGCGGGTTTACGTCGGGCCTTCAACATCAACCATCGCCGGCACCTCTCATACGCCAAGACTGACAGGGTCATTTTCATTTTTACCCAATCAAGTTTGCGAGGGCTGTGTTATAGGAAGCGCATCGACTTCAATCGCCCGTAAGAGAGTATTTCAGCCCCGAAGATGTTCCGGCAAGACCGTTTGCATCCCAGGCGATTGACGAAGATACTTGCGCGAAGAACACTAGACACTAAGGAGCACATCATGGCCACATCAATTACGTGCGCGGACACCGGGGCGGACTGCCCCTTTTCGGTCACGACGGCCAACGAAGGCGAGCTGATGCAGCACCTCCAGGTGCATGCGGCAGCAGCTCACCCGGACATGGAGATGAACGAGGAGACGATGGCCCAGGTGAAGAGTCTGATCAAGACCAGCTAAGTACTTCGACTCATCTCGCGCGTTACCCCAAAAGTGCAGTGGTGGCGACGAGAGTTCGGTCTGGTATCCATTGGAGGAATGGCTTTCACATCTTGTCGATATGTGAGATCAGAGAACGTCCTAATTCACGCAGTCCGCTCAGTCTTCAAACGCCCGGCACGTTGACCTTCCAATCCTGAGGTCGCCAGTCTGAGATTGCTGAAGTCGGCCCTTCAACACCAACAATCTCCGCTTGGACGTTGTTGCGTTGGGGACCCTGTGAATACCTGGACCGAACTCAACGGCTCGGACTGGCGAATCGAGTTCTGGGCAGAATTACGACACCGTCGCGGCGATAGAGTCCGGTCAGGAGTTCTAGCATCATCTGCACTCTCGCCGGGTGAGGCCAAGCAACAGGGGGAACCAAGTGTCCGCAAACACCGAGCTCATCGATGCCGAGATTGAAGCGTATCGAGACCGCAATCTCGAGAGGTACCTCGGTTTCTTTGCTGAAGATATCGTTGTGACTGACTTTGACGGAAACTTCCTGATGCAAGGCTTGGAAGGGCTGAGTGACAACTACGGCCCTCTGTTCGCCAACAGCCCGAATCTCGCAGTCGAGGTCGTTTCACGCATTGAAACTGGAAGGTTCGTGGTTGATCTTGAGCACCTTGACGGCTTCGTAAATCCTCCCTATCCGCAATCATTCGATGCAGGCTGCATATATCTGGTGAATGACGGAAAGATTGCGGCCATGAAACTCCTTCTCTGAGCACCGGCACTCAGGTGTTGGCTTCCCGCGCCTACACCACACAGCAAACATCAACTACGGCACAGCGCCAAAGGTTCCGGAGATTGTTGCAGTCGATTCGCAGCGTTGAACCCCCTCGATCTAGCCCAGTCGCCAGGGCAAGGTCGCAGAGAGGTCACGTCGGGCCTCCGTCACCTGATGCCACCGCGCCAACTCAAAATGCTGACCGTTACCACAGTTCCCTCCCCAAGAATGGTGTCTGCAGAAGTGAACCCAGAACGTAAACCTGATTGGAGCGGGAAGTAGCATCTGACTCGATGCTCCGAAACTGGCGATCATTTACCGTAATTGTGTCCGTCACGATCATGGCAACGTCGCTATGCGCGCAAGAGGCCAATGCGAGCAAATACTCAAATCCGGCGTCCGTGGTCAACGTTCCCGTGAAGGTGGCAACGACCTCGAAAGGTGACGTCGCGTACCGCGCTTTCGGCCACGGGCCGCCATTGGTTCTGATCATGGGCTACGGGGGGACTATGGAGACCTGGGACCCCCACTTCATCGACGAATTGGGGCGAGGCTTTCGGGTAATCATCTTCGATAACGCAGGTATCGGTCGCAGCGCGGCATTGCGATCAGTGAGCATTGACTCCATGGCGGACCAAACGAGTGCCCTCATAACTGCGTTGCACTTAGGTTCACCCGATGTTCTGGGGTGGTCGATGGGAAGCATGATTGCTCAGGCCTTGGCGATCCGCCACCCGGAGCAAGTTCATCGCTTGGTCCTCTGCGCGACCTACCCAGGCACGGGAGACGCCATCCAGCCCAGTAAAAAGTACATTGCCGCCCTCACGGGTAATAATCCTGCCGCCGCACAAGGTGATCTTTTCCCCGCCGACCAAGACATCGCCGCCGCCGCGTTCTCCGGTAGCTTGGCCGCATACCCTGCTTCGAAACCCGCATCACAATCCGTCATCGCGCAACAGGCGAGTGCCATACTCGCATGGTGGGACGGTAAGGGCTCGGCGGGTCGCGGAGCGCACCGCATCGAAGTTCCGACTTTGGTCACAGACGGGGTGAGCGATCGCCTCGACTCTGTCGCCAATGATCGAGACGTTGCCAAGCAAATTTCCGGTTCACGCCTGGTCCTGTTTCCCGATGCAGGTCACGGCTTCCTCTTCCAGGAAGGAGTCAACTTCATCTTCTTGGTGCGAACTTTTGTGCTGGGCGCACCAAAGCCGTTGAACTTGACAGCGTTGCGCGAACGCTACGAAGGCGGCCTGAAGCAGGTGACCACGGCTGGCACGTTGTGGCTATCGAAGTTGAAGGCACTTTCAAAAAAGTCGACCCTGCGCGACGTCGCGACTATTGATCTCTCACTCTCCGACGTCCTGGGCTCATTCGACGAAGACCTGCTCAGTTGGGGATCCGATGGGCCGATTAGTTCGGCGGTTCGTGCTTACGTCAACGCAGAAGAGGGTGGAGTGAATGACGTGTTGGCGATTGGTGGACAGAGTGATCCTTCGATCAAGAATCTCTCAAAAATGAGCTCGGGTCAAGCTCGGGTCATAAAGAAGATGGAGAACGTGTTTCGTCGGGAACTTGGACTTCCGCCACTCACCAAAACCGTCACGACTACGACTACGACTACGATTATTAATTACTAGTGGCTAATCTGTGTCCTTAGATTGCTCTATATCCCATGTTTCGAACCGGCAGTCGGAGATTGTTGCCGTCGGCCCTCCGACATGAACCCCCGCGCGATTCCCATCGAAAAAATTCCACGTTTCATTCCACATACCAATCCGACACCACCGGACCACTCCGACCGAATGCAGCCACCTCATAATCCCTCGATCGTGAGTTCGATCCTCACCGGCCCTACTTCCCAGCCATACCCCTCAGCCCTTCTTCCCTTCTTCACAATGCCCTACTTCACAACCCTGCTTCATCGTTAACGATCGCGTGGGATTGCGATCGTTCATTCACGCGTGGATTGGGGGCGCCCACGTAGGTCGCTTGAT
The DNA here is from genome assembly GCA_963827115.1 of uncultured Acidimicrobiaceae bacterium. Classification (GTDB taxonomy): domain Bacteria; phylum Actinomycetota; class Acidimicrobiia; order Acidimicrobiales; family RAAP-2; genus RAAP-2. The sequence continues at coordinate 598,437 of CAWGZS010000001.1, forward strand.
GAGACAAAATGGATGTCCAGCGGGATCAGAGAAAACTTGATCGTCTACTGCGAGTTTCTTTGCGCCCAGTTCGATGACTTGAAGTTCTGCTTCGTCGAGATCGTCGACCATGACGTCGAGATGGAACTGCTGCGGCCACTTCGGGTCGGGCCAACGTGGGGCTTGGAAATCGCCGCACAACTGGAATGCAATGCCTGATTCCGTGTCGCTTGCAGAAATAACGATCCAATCGCCCGAATCAAAGGTGATTGGTAACCCGAGCAACTGTGAATAAAAGGTGGCTAGCGAGAGTGGGTTTGGACAGTCGACAACAATATGGTGCAGTCGTCCAATCATGGCCAAGAATTGTACCTCTGATGCATTTGAACATGTCGCTCGAAATTCCACGCTCTTTGGCGGAATTGTAACTCCTGTGTTTGCTCGACCATCCGAAATCCCACGATTCATCCCACATTCCAATTCGACACCACCGGACCAATCCGATACCGCTGGGCGAAGAACCCTGACTTTCCCGCATCAATCTGACGCCACCGGACCAGACCGACCGTTTGCTCTCACCTCATAATCCCTCGGTCGTGGGTTCGATCCCTCCGGCCCTACTCTCTTGCGAAAACATTCGGTTGTTTCTTGTCTAAAGAAGATCGGAGCGCTGCGGAAGACCAACTCAATCTCTGGCCGTCAATGAAGTGTCGGTAGCTCGTAGACCAGGTCCGCTTGGTCGATCACGTCTGCTTCGTGTGAAACGACCACGAGGGTTGCGCCGCGCGAAAGTTCGTTTGTGAGAAGCGACAGTACGAGAGTGCGATTTGCGGCGTCGAGTTCTGCGGTTGGCTCGTCCATGACGATCACGTCGGCGTTCATAGCCAGTGCCCGCGCGATTGCGACGCGCTGACGTTGTCCGCCCGAAAGTTCCGCGACGGTCCGTGTGGCGCACGACGCCAGACCAACGGCGCTGAGAGATTGTGCCGCGCGTTCTCGAATCTCATCTTTTCTTACGGAGCGCACCTGAAGTGGCAGGGAAACCGTTTCGGTAGCGGTCAGCACTGCAAGGAGGTCAAAATCCTGCGGTACGAGCGCCGGGCGTTCCGACAACGTTGCCAGTTGCCCCAGTGGCGTGCCCGAGACCGTGACGAGCCCGCGATGAGGCGTCACGATCCCGGCCAGCGTCTTCACGAGGGTCGTTTTCCCCGACCCCGAAGCCCCGGTGATTACGAGCATTTGACCAGAGGAGACGAGGAAATTTACGTCGTCCAAGACGACTCGTCCTCCGAAGTCCACGCCAATCGATGCCGCCCGAAGTTCGTTTATTTTCACGGCGAGGGTTCCTGCTCGTCGACGCGGTGCAACTCCACTCCGTAGGGCCGTCGCGTGACGCGGACCAGGCTGTCCGGCGGCAGTAGGTCGAGAACCTCCGGCGGAAGATGCACGCTGCCGTCGCGGCCGACCACGGAGTACTCAGTACCGTCGCGGCCCTCTGCTCCGACCCGACCATCGCGAATCGTCACGGTCCGTTCGAATCGAGACGCGACCTCGGGGTCGTGGGTGACGACGATAACCGTGAGACCGAGTTGTCGATGAATTGTCGAAACGGTTTCGATCACGTTGTCACGCTCGTCGCCGGTGAGCTGGCTCGTCGGTTCGTCAACGAGCAGCAGATGTGGCAGGACCGCCACGCCGGCGACGAGCGCGACACGTTGGCGCTCGCCACTCGACATCTCGGCGACACGCCGATTCGCGATCGCGCCGATGCCGAAGAGCTCAAGCAGTTCGGCCGCATTCCGCGTAGGGGCGTTTCGCCGCAGGCGAGCGCCGTGCTGGGCAAACCAAACGTTCTCGTAGGCCGTCGCATAGCTCAGCAGGTTGGCCGAGGCGCCTTGGACGACCAGAGCGATGTGACTTGAACGCAAACGCGAGAGGTCTTCGGCGCCAAGTCTGGCAACGTCGTGCTCGTCGATTCGCACGGTGCCGGCCGACGGCGTGAATTCACCGGCGAGCAGGCTGAGCACCGTGGACTTTCCCGCTCCCGAAGGCCCGAGCAGGGCGACCGACTCGCCCGCCCTAATGTCGAGGTCGACCCCGCGAAGCGCGACGACATCCCCCTCCAGCGAAGGGTAGAGGTGGACCACTCCAGTGAGGTGAACTTCCGCTCCCATCCTCTTCTCGTCTGACGGCGATGAAAATGAACTCATCGCATCGACCCTCTCTCGTGACGAGAACGAGTGCCGTGCAAAATTGATCGTGTCGCAAGCTCGACGGCGCACCCGAGCAGAAGTGCGAGAGCCCCCACCGCGCCGAGAAAGGGGATGATTGGCACCGCTGAAGAGATTGTCACGCCGCCCGTCCCGGCTGAGAATTCGGGAAGCGAGGAGAGGGCGAGCGCGTCCGCGACAAAGCCGACGACAGTGCCGACGACGAGGGCGATGCACAGCACCACCGCATTTTCGAGGAGCAGCGCTCGTCGGACTGTTCGTGCGGGAACGCCGGCTATTGACAGCGAGGCAATTTCGTTCCGACGTCGGCGCCCGTCAGAGACGATGACGAAGGTCACGGTACCGATCGCCAGCAATGCGGCAATCGGCGAGACGATTAGGGCGATGGCGTAGGCCAGGGAGACGCCACCGTGATCAAGTACACCGAGGCGCGTCGAGGCGAGCATGATTGGACCAATCGTGACGCCATCTGCGCGCAATCGTTGGAGGATCGCCGTTCCGGCCGACGGCGCGAGCCATACCTGGAACGTCGTATCGGTTTCGGGACTCGTGATGGCCCGCTGCGCCAAAGCGAGGTCGACGAGCGTGCCGCCATCGCCGATGAAGGGGAGGGTTGGGAGTACGGCGAGCGGACGGACCGTCAGCGGGCCACCGTCAAGACCTTCGACGGTGATCTCCCCCCTCGGGGGAGTCGGAGGGTTGAAGGTCTCGGCCCCACTCGTCACGATGGCGGGAAGTGCCGCCGGCAGGTCGACCGGGCTGAGCAGCACCCCGCTGTACGCCAGTGTTGTGCCGGGCAAGTCAAAAGCGACGGTGCAACAGCGGCCATGGGGCGCCACGACTCGAGCCGGCGCAGGTTCGGCCTGCCACGTTCCCGTGTGACCCGCGCCGAAGTGGATGGGGTGCCAACGGTTGCCCGATCGTACGGCTACGCCGCTCAGAACGATGTGAACTCCGTGCGTGTACGAGGAGTTCGGGTTCAACCAGACTGGACTCAAGTTGGTGAGACGGCAGGTACCACTGCACGTTCCAGCGAGCGAGACGGTATAGCTATGTAGTCCCGCCACGACCGGCCCGACGTTCACTTCCTCGCTGTCTTGGTAGGTCTCGTCGAAATAACTGATGGCGAGTTCCATCGGCGGCGATCCCTTCTCGACACCGAGCCTCAATCGCAGAAAGTCGCCCGTAAAGCTCACGACGCGCGGCTCCGGCGGCGCAAGCTTTCGCGCGAGGATGGCGACAGGCTCGGCGGAGAGTGACCGGGGCCAGTTGGCAACTGTCGCGAGACGCGAACTGTCGACGGCGAGCACCGTACCGGTGGACGCCGCGTAGTACGCCGCGGCCATCGCCTCGTGCCCGGAGGGGTCGGCGCGGCGCACGGCCGCCTCGAAATCGAGTCCGGGAGGGAACCTTACATCGACCACACGTGACGCGCCGACATCGACGTTCGATACCAGCGTGCGATTCGACGAGGCGAGGAAGAAGCTCCCTACGGCGAAGAGCACAACGACCGTCGCTACCGTGAGCGGAAGGACCCGACGAAGTACGGAAGGACGACGTCCGATTTGGCGTAGGGCGAGGAACACTGCGACGTGAGACGACTCGCCGGTACGACTGATCACCAGCCTGATTACGAAGTCAGCGAGACGTAAGCCGATCACCCCCGCTCCCAGAGCCAACAGTCCCGGGGCGAGCGAGGCCAACGGATTGGACTGCGCGCCGCTCATCGAACCCTTCGTTAATAGAGAGAACAGACCCGTGAGCGCGAGCGCGATCGCGAACGCATCGACGGCGAACCCGGCCAACCTTACCTGTCGACTGACCGTCCTCCGTGAACGCCAAAGTTCGGAAGAAGCAACGGTCATTGCGATCACACTGGCGAGGCACGCTCCGGCGGCGGAGGCGAGCGCGACTCCCGATAGCGACACTGGCGTGCCGGTCACGAACAGCGCCCTCGACAAAATGGAGAGCGTTACCCATGCGACGAGCACTCCCACGGGAAGCGCGACGATGATTATCGTTGCTGGTTCGCCGATGGCGAGCCTGATTAAGGAGGCGCGAGGAAAGCCGTGTCGCCGCGCGAACTCCGCCTCTGGCCGGCGCCCAAGGATCGTTGATCGGCCCAATGTGTAAAGGATTAGGAGGGAGAGCAGAATCAACTGGAGCACGAGTGCCAGGACCACGGCGCTCATCAAGTCATCGTCGTGTCGAGCAGCATGGAGGACCGTATTGAGGCTCGTCGAGACAACGAGCCCGTAGCGCGAGAAAAGTAGCGATTTTATTTTAACGGCGGTCGACTCGAGGGTCGGGGCGCCCGAGAGCGTCGCGCCCGCGCGCCACGGTAGGTCCGCGGTCAGTTGGGGCGTTGTTTCACGGCTCATTGCGAGGGCGGTGCGGAACGTCGAGATGAGCGGATCAAGTTGAGGAGAAGTACCTGGAGCGCCGAAGTCGAAGTAGTAGTTGTCCTTCCAATAGTTATCGTCAACGGTTAGCGGCTGCCGATATATTGCGGTGATGGTCATGGCAGTTGTTTTCGACGAATGCGGCCCGCCAATGGATACGTGTGAACCGACACTGACGTCCGCCGCGGCAGCGCTTCGTTGACTGATGGCCACTTCGTTCAGTCGATGGGGACACACGCCTGTAAGGAAGCTGAGGTGCGCACAGATTTTAGTGCGAGCAAAGATGTCGACACCGAATCCTTGGCCCTTGACGACGAAGTGTGAACCAGCGTCGACGGTGAAGATCGTATGAGATAAGAGACCGCCGGCGAGATGATCGGCCGCCGTGGCCGCTAACGAGAGTTTTTCCATTTTGGTGGCGCCACCATTAGAAATAGTTATTAAGTCGGTCTGGCCAGGCACTGCCGCATCCGCGGTGCTCGTCAATACGGATGTATCAGCGCTATAGAGGAACATGGGTCCGATGGTCGCGGCTGCTATTGCCAGGACGGCAACGGCGAACAGCATCGCCGCTTGGGCACGACGAGCCTTAAGAGCGCCAAGTAATATCCGAGCGCGGATTCGTCGATCGGAAGCAAAATCCGTCATGTGCTGTCGATACTACGACCCCCGTTTCTCCCGAAGGTTGGTTCGAATGTACATGCCGCCACGGCGGACATCATGCGAAGCGAATCGACAACGATTGGATTGAGGCTGTCGGTCGGGATTGACGCCTCCTCGGGTGATGTCGATCTCGAATCACTTGAAGATGACCGAAGTGAGTTCGGCCCTCGCCGTCACGATAGGGACGACTCGGTAGTCTCGTTTATCGGGAGCAACGACCTTCTCGCCAATAAGCGCGCTGCCGGTGGGTCTTAGGATATTGAGAAGCTGCTCGACTCCCGGACAAGAGCCGGACTGACGCTCATGCAACGTCAATGCGTGAACAAATCCCACGCGTCATCCCACAGACCAATCCGACACCACCGGACCAAACTGACGCCACCGGACGAGTTTTTTCCAATCCGGATGACGCCAGCCCCACCCGGCCCATTTCGACAGAATGAATCCGCCTCATAATCTCTCGGTCGTGAATTAATTCCTTACCGGCCTTACTGAAGCTTTACTCGAGAGGCTTCTCAGTGTGTTGCACCCAGTGTGCCGGTTACGTCGGTGCACGGTGAAAGATCGGAGCGCATGACGTACTGTAGATGCGCTGCATGACACTGGAGGTTGGTTGAAGTGGTTGATCGAATTGCTGGCAAGGTGTGCGTCGTTACAGGAGCCGGGTCCGGGATCGGGCGGGCTTCCGCCCTCAGGCTCGCGGAGGAGGGCGGTCGTGTCTTATGCACCGATCTGCTTGGCGCCTCCGCGGAGGAGACGGCTGAACTGGCACGAACTGCGGGGGGCGTTGCGAGTTCGAGACAAGTTGACGTGAGCGATTCGAACGCTGTTGACGCGATGATTGCCGACGCAGTCGCACAGTACGGAAGACTTGACGTGCTGGTGAACAATGCCGGTGTCAATATTCCGGGCGTGCTTCACGAGGTGACCGACGAGGTAATTGACCGAACGTTGGCCGTGAACGTGAAGGGGCAGATCTACGGGTGCCGAGCGGCGATTCCCCACATGCTGGCCGGGGGCGGTGGTTCGATAATCAACATCTCAAGCGTGAATGGCCTCGTTTCCGAGCCTTTTCTCGCTATCTACTCCGCGTCGAAGGGTGCTTCGGTCATGCTCACCAAGGGAGTCGCGCTTGATTACGCGAAACGCGGAATCCGCTGCAACGTGATCTGTCCGGGTTGGGTCGACACCCCGATCAATTACGCGCACGCCGAGATGCTTGGCGGGCTCGCTCACGTCTACGAAACCATCGATTCCTTCCAGCCGATTGGCCGGCCGGGCGAGCCGCGAGAGATCGCGAACGTTGTTCTCTTTCTCGCCTCGGACGAGACAAGCTTCATGACGGGAAGTGTCATTGCGGTCGACGGCGGCATGACCTCCCAGTAGTTGGTCGGGCTCAAGACAGTTGTGCTCGGATCGCGTGGCCCTCATGGCCTCTCGTTCGTGAGTTCGACTCTCGTCGGTGCTCTATAGAAATGGTGTGGTGACCGGAGCGGCAGGAGTATGGGCGTCTGAGATAATGGCTTCATGTCAAAATCGGTGAAGTTGATTCGAGCGTCGACGTTATCCAGTGACGCGGAATATGCCTACGCGGCGACCGCGCCCAAGGACTCGCGCCTCATCTTTTTGGCCGGCGCGTGCCCACTTAATGAAGACGGTTCTACGGCAGCGATCGGAGATTATCCGGGCCAGGCCGCCGCGTGTATCGAGACGATGAGTCGAGCACTAGAGGCAGCCGGTGCGACGATCGAGGATGTCATCAGTACCCGTGTCTTGGTGGCGTCGTCCAACAGGGCGGACCTGGTGTCTGCCTGGGAGGTCGTGCGCGAGGCCTTTGGTGAGCACGACGTACCGAGCACGCTGATCGGGGTCACGGTGCTGGGGTACACGGACCAGTTGGTAGAGATCGAGGCCATTGCCGCGGTCGTTGACTGAGCCCCTCGAACGCCCGCCGTTCACCGAAGCGGCTCTCGCAATATTGTTGGATTCAACAAGTCGGATCCGGTGGTCTGGCCGGATTGACTGGCAGTGACTCAGGTTTCATCACACGCGCCAGGCCGACATGACCGGATCGATTCGGCTGATCACTCCGACTTCTTTATCCATTGGTCGTCTGTTCGACCTCCTCCGGCCCGTGTTCTAGCCTTGAATTATCTAGCGATGGGAGAGTAGTTCATCGACCGAGTCGCTGAGCGCCGCTTCAAGGCCGTTGATCAGTTCATCGCAGTTGTCGGTGTCGACAATGAGTGGCGGAGCGATCATCAACCAGTCGCCGTAGCGTCCCGCATTTTGACGCCGCGAATACAGAAGAAGACCATGGTTGAGTCCATTTTGCAGCACGACGCTGGCAGGATCAACGGTGGCCGGGAATCGCTCAAGCGTGTCTTTGTTGGCCACCAGCTCGATTGCTAGCAACAACCCCCTACCTCGAACGTCTCCAATTAAGGGTGATTCCAGAGCGAGGCTCTCAAGTCGCGAACGAAGATAAGTCCCTGCGTCGTGGGCGTTGTTGATCAAGTCGCGCGCGACAATCTCGTCGAGTACGGCAGATCCTGCGGCGCAGGCCATCGGGTTCGCGTCGTAGGAATGGGACACCGTGAAACCGAACGAGGCGGCGAGCTCTTCGACCATTTGGCGAGAAAATAGGGCGGCGCCCAGCGGCGCGTAACCGCCGCCGAGTCCTTTGGCGAGCACAACAACATCGGGGAGCGCCTCGGTATCGGCGTGCGCTGCCAGAAAATGCCCCGTTCGAAAGGCGGTAACCACTTCGTCAAAGACGAGCTTGACGCCGTGTTCATCGCAGAGAGCCCTCACACCGCGGGCAAAAGAAGGGTGCGGTACGTTGGCCCCGGAGGACTGTCCGCCGATGGGCTCCATTACCATGGCGAGAATCCGTTCTCCGCCAAGTCGATCAATGACCTCCTCTAAGGCGGTCAAACTGACGGTCGCCGCATCGTGGGCGCTCGAGGAGCGAAAGGTGAGTGGGGCTGGAATTTTTTCGGAGTACACGATCATCTCGTCCCAAAGCGCCCTCGAAGTGACGTCGCCGTTTAGACCGATAGTTTGTAAAGTCGCACCGTGATAACCGGGTAGGAGGGTTATCAAGTGCGTTCGCTGGGGTTGTCCATTCGCTACAGCGTGCGACCGGAGGAATTTGATGGCCATTTCGATGGCTTCGGATCCGCCGGAAGTGAGGTGAGCGCGCTCAAAGCCGAACCCGGCGAGCGACGTCAATCGTTCGGCCAGGTCGGCATTGGCTTGATGTCGCGTGGTGCGTGAGTATGTGTAGGTCAGTTTGCGGCCCTGATCCATCATGGCTTGGAGCACTCGCTCATTTCCTTGTCCGAGACTCGCCAGGAACGGTCCAGAGCACGCGTCGAGAAGACGTCGCCCGTTTTCATCAATGAGATGAACTCCCTCTCCTTTGACAATGGTTGGAAGTAACCGTGCCCCCGAACGATCGAAGAAGACGTCTTGCGTGCCTCCAGTGGCGGAGTATCCGGAATTGCTCATGTGGTGTCCCTAAGAAAGCGCAGAACCCTGACATTACTTACAGAACGGCCACGATTGCCGCGCCACGATCGAACTTAGACGTCCTGGGGGGATCTTCGTGTTGATGGATTTCAGTCGGAAAAGACTCAGGTCATTGGCTCAATCCCAAGCTTCCTCTCACGTACCAATCCGACACCACGGTTCCGTTACGACCGAACTAGTGCCCGGAGGAGACCTACGATCGTTACGTGGCACTGGTAGGTGATTGTCGATGAGTTATATGGGCTATTACTTCTATCCCGACGCGGTGCAGTCGATCGATGACGATCCGAGTGGGGGGAAGAAGGGTCGACGCGGTTGGTTACGGGTACTTTTCGTATTGGCTCTGATTGCGGCCCTCACTTTGTTGATCCTGTTCCTTGTCGCTCTTTGAGTTGCCTGTGTGCATCATTTGAGTTCGAACTTGAGTGGAGCGACGTCGTTGATATTGACGTGTCCCCGGCGATATCCACCGATGAGGGACTACAAATCGGAGCGGACGTCCTTGGTCGTTTGACACGTCTTCATCAGTAGTGTCGGGATCCCTGACCTGAGCCCGGTGCTCCGAGCTTGGCTTAAGCCGAACGAAGTTTTGCTGTCAGTTCTATCTCAACAGCGATGTCGAAGGGCAACTCGGCCAGTCCGACCGCGCTGCGAGTGTGTCGACCCGCATTGCCGAACACTTCGACCAGGAGATCCGAGCAGCCGTCGATGACCGCCGGGGTCTGGTTGAACCCGGGTGCGACGTTGACCATTCCAAAGACCTTGACGATACGTTCTATTCGGTCCAAATCACCCAGCTCGGCTTGCAGCGTGGCCAGGATTGACAACGCGGTGACTCGCGCCGCTTCTTGAGCCTCTTCCAACGTCAGGTCCGCGCCCACTTTCCCCCGGATGATCTTCGGACCCGCAATCGGCCCATGACCGCCGACGTGCACCATGTCGTCGATGATGACGCAGGCGAGGTAATTGCCGGCTGGCGGGAAAACAGGGGGAAGTTCAATACCCAGTTCGAGGAGACGATCCCTGATCATCGCGTAAGCGTACAAGGCGCTCTCTTGCGGGGCTCTGCCTTTGCTTTACGGGCCTCCACAACGGTGACGCCCCTCTTTGGCCTAGGGCACGGTCGTGGTGGTGGAGGTCGACGTCGACGTGGTGGTCGATGAGGGAATCGTGCTCGTGGTGGTCGTGGTCCCCGATTGCTGCGGCGTGGGCAGGGTGGTGATAAGTGCGCCGCTTCCGGTGGAGAGCTCAGTGAGCGACCCCGTGCTCGCGCCCGGCGTCTTGGAGTTGGCGCCGGATCGACTGGCCACCCAAAGGCGGCTACCGCGAAGTGCGAAAGCCGACAGCAGGCTGAAGTAGTACGGGCCATTCGTATTGCACATATACCAGCTCGGCTTTCCGCTCGACGCGGAGACCTTGGTCACCATGGGGCTGCTCCCGAAGGGAGAAGCGAAAAAGACGTTGCCACCTGACGCGATGGCCACGGAGGGAGATCCGAAGCCGTATCCACCGTCGGAGTCTGTGTAGGTGGCGAGCACGCGGCCCGATGCCCGATCGATCTCGGTGGCGGCATTGCTTGCGCTATCGGACACCCAGATGCGACCGCCGCTGGAGGTAATTCCGTCGGGAGCGCTCAGCCCCTGCTGTGCGATCACCCGAATCAATCCTCCATTCGCTCTGCTCACTTCGGTCACCGAGTTGTTGCCTTTGTCGGCTACGAAGACGTCGGGCCCTGACACGTCGAGGGCCACGGGATCCCTGAAGGCGAAGCGGGCACCCGACACTGTGCGCACGAGCCCGCCGGTTAGGGCATCTATCTCGGTTATTGACCCCACGCCCGAAGGGCTTCCGGCGTTAAGGACCAGGATCGTGCTTCCGACCGCTTCGATGGCCACCGGATCGACGAAGTGAAACGCTGGGCCGGAGATGACCCGCACCAATGAACCGTCGCTCGCTAGAAGCTCACTGACCGATCCACCCGCGTTGGCGACGAAGAGGTCCGCTCCGAAGCTGGTGAGGGCCGTTGGTCGGTCGAATCCGTCGCCAGTGGCCGCCACGGTAGCGATCCACGCTCCGCTCGACGGATTGATCTCCGTGACGGAGTTGCCGACCTCATTGGTCACCCACAGGTGCCCGCCACCAAAGGCCAGTCCGGAGGGCGCGTCGAATTCCAGGGCGCCCGGAGTGCTCGACGCCGCGGGCAGCTGCGTGGACAGGAGACATCCGCAGGTAAAGGACGCCGTGAGGAAGCTCAACCACTGAAAGGCACTCCGCTTCGCACTTAGACGCCGCATGGACGCGATTGTAACGGGCTCAAAATGCTCGACGAGGTGATGCCCACACCGTGACCGACGGGTTATGCGGTCCGCTCGGCCTCTAAAGTGAACCGCGGATTGGTGATTGGCTCATTGGCCCGTTCGCTTGGTTGACGACCAGTTGTCCCAAAGTTGTTGGCCGCCGACGCGTGCGAGCGTGTCGAACGCGCCGCGCAGAACCAACTCGGATATCGTTCGAAGGCGTCGGCGACCACGGATACGGCAAAAGGGGATGGTCATGTTGCAGCGAGACGAAGCGGATCGATTTGCGAAGGCGTGGGTCGCCGCGTGGAATTCGCACGACCTGGAGTTGATCCTCTCTCATTTTTCAGAGGACATAACCTTCACGTCACCGATCGCGGCCCGGATTGTCCCGGGCAGTGACGGCGTAATCCACGGCAAGGCAGCGCTGCGAGAGTATTGGCGCGAGGGACTCCGGTTGCTTCCCGAACTGCATTTCGAACTTGAAGGAATCTACGTGGGCGTCGGGAGCCTGGTGATCAACTATCGAAATCAGACTGGTCGTTCCGTGTGCGAGGTCCTCTTCCTTGAGGGCGACCTGGTCGTGCAGGGACACGGCACCTATCTGGACGACGCCCAGGGCGTGATCGATTCTTCTCGCACCGACTGAAGGTCCTCGCCCGGGACACTTCTGAGCGACACGACGTTGATGTGAGCGGCCGAACCTCGTGTTAGCACCACAAAAAGTGGGTGTTGGCCACATTCTCTCCAGAGTCGCGCTGGAACATGATCGGGGAGTGACGATGCACGCACTCACCGAGCGGGGGCGGGCGCGTGCCCGCTGCCGGGAGGCCGGGCCGTGAGGAGAAGCGCCTTCCACGTCGCTTGGTATCGCTTCCGCGCAACGTTCAATCACCGATGGCGAGGGTACCTGGCGGTCGCCCTCCTGTTGGCTCTCGTGGGCGGGGTGGCGATGGGGGCCCTCATAGGGGCCCGGCGCACGCTCTCGGCCTTCCCGACGTATCTCGCGGCCTCCGACTCATCGAACCTGTAGGCCGATATCTGGAATCTTGGCGAGTCGTTGAACGGTCCCGCGACGAGGAACGTGGCCACACAACTGGCGAGATTGAGCGACGTGAGCCACGTGGCGAGCGCCCCGACGATGATCATCGTGCCGTTGGAGCCGGATGGGAAGCCGCCTAGCACCGCGTCCGCGATCTACGCAGTGAGGTCAACATCTTCGGTAGCACCGGCGGCATGTACTTCCATCAGGACCGGGTGGGTGTCGCGCAGGGTCGTCTCGCCGATCCGCGTCGGGCGGACGAGATGGACGCGACCGCGCAAGCGGCGTCGATCATGCATTGGCACGTCGGCCAGAAGATCACTTTCGGCGCCTTCACGCCAGCGCAGGTCCAGTCGGCGACCTTCCGTCCCTCGGCGTCGAACGACAAGGACCATTTCACGGTGCGACTCGTCGGCATCATCGTTTTCGCCACTCAAGTGGCCCACGATGAGGTGGATCGTTATCCTACTGGCGTGCTGGTGACCCCGGCGCTGACCGCACGCTTCGCGACGAGCGGGACCCTGCCGCTCTACGGGCTGCGCCTCAAGGACGGTGACCGGGGCGTCACCAAGGTCGAGAACGAGATCATCCGAATGCTTCCCAAGAGCACGGTGTACGCATTCCACGAGACGTCGGTGGTGACGGGCCAGGTCGAACGGGCCAGCGAACCCGAGTCGCTGGCCCTCGGCGTCTTCGGCGCCATCGCCGCGCTGGCGGCACTGCTCATCGCTGGTTTGACCATCAGCCGGCAACTTTGGGCGGAGACGGAGAACCTCCGAGTTCTGCGGTCATTGGGTGCCGATTCGGCCACCATCGCGCTCGACGCCGCGCTGGGGCTGGTCGCGGCGGTGATCCTCGGAGCCGTGCTGGCGGCGGCCCTCGCGGTCATGCTCACGCCGCTGACGCTCGTAGGACCGGTGCGCCAGATCGAACCTTCGCCCGGCTTCGCCTTCGACTGGACCGTGCTCGCTGTCGGATTGGCGGTCTTGGTGCTGGGATTGGGCGCGGCGACCTACGCGTTGGCCTATCGCCGGGCCGCCGCCACGATTGGGGTGAGGGACGAGGCCCTCGAAAGGCGATCGAGCGTCGTGGACGCGGCCGCCAGATCGGGATTGGCGGTCGCGGCGCTCATCGGCCTTCGTTTTTCCCTCCAACGGGGTCGGGGACGCACGACGGTCCCGGTGCGGTCGATGTTGACGGGATCGGTCCTCGCCGTCGTGGTGGTCGTGGCGACCGTGACGTTCAGCAGCGGCCTTCGCACCCTCAACGCCAACCCCGCCCTGTAAGGATGGAATTGGAATCTGGCCATCGCCACGCCCGCTGGAGGGAGCGTGCCGCCCGTCGCCGGTCGACTCCTCGATCACGACCCGGACGTCGCGTCGTGGACCGGGTTCAGCTTCGGCGACAGCCAGATCGACGGCCAGACCGTTCCCGAATTGGACGGCGGGAGCCATCCGGCGCTGAGTCCGCCGATCCTCTCGGGTCACGGCATCGAAGCGAAGAATCAGGTGGTGGTCGGGGCGGCGACCCTGGCCGCGCTGCACAAGAAGATCGGCGACACGGTCTACTTCAGTTACGGGAGCCCCCACGACGCGCCGATCTACGTGGCGCCGACGCCCCTGGTCATCGTCGGCACGGCGACGTTCCCAGCCATCGGGACGAGCGGGACGCTTCATCCATCGATGGGCACCGGATTGCTTTTCTCCACGAATTTCGGTGGCGCCGCGTTCCAGAAGGCGACCACCTCGCCCGACCCCAATCTGAACGGCTGGGCGATCGACGTGGTCCGCCTGAAAAAGGGCGTGTCGACCGCGGCGGGGCTGGCCTCACTACGACGCATCTCGAACGCCGCGAACAAGGTGTTGAACGCGGATCCCAATGCGCAGGGCGACGAAACCTTCGTTGAAGGAGCCCAGAAACCGGCCGAGATCCTGGCCTACCAATCGGCGGGAGCCACGCCGTTCCTTCTGGCGGCGGGGCTCTCGCTCGGTGCCGTCGTCACGCTCGCCCTGGCCCTGGCCGCGTCGATTCGTCGGCGTCGACGGGATTTGGCGCTCTTGAAAGCCCTCGGCTTCACGCAGCGCCAGCTGGCGACCGCGGTGTCGTGGCAGGCCTCGGTGAACGCGGTGGTTGGCGTCGTCCTAGGCGTGCCCCTGGGCATCCTTTTCGGTCGATGGCTGTGGACCCTCTTCGCTCGCCGGATCTACGCGGTGCCCGACGCGACCGTGCCGGTCCTCCAGGTACTCCTCATCGCGTTCGGTGCGATCGTCGTGGCGAACGCGGTGGCCGTACTACCGGCAAGGTCCGCGGCCCGCACCCCCACGGCGCTCATCCTTCGCGCCGAATAGTCAACTGCCGGGATGGCGTGACCCTGCGCTACGTGCCTCGACGTCGACCTTCGCGCCACTATCAAGGCCAGTCGGCGGTGGCCACCGTCGAGCGAGGGTGCTGGCATCATGAGAATCAGTCGGCGAGCACCATTGGCGATGAAGCGCGTGCCCCATATCGTTCCTCGAAAGATCCAGATTTGAACGCATGACAGACCACTTACCGACCTGCACCAAGAAAGGGCACGCATGAAATCGATGCAACGTAACTACAAGGCTCGCGCGAGAGTGGCGCTTTTGGCGCTCGCCGTGGGCCTCGTCCCGCTACTGACAGGCGTGTCGGGCGCGGGCGCCTCGTCCGGCGGCACCATGATCAGCACGCGGACCGGTGCCTTCGGCACGATGCTGGAAGTCGGCTCTGGCAAGTACGCCGGCTACACCGTGTACTTCATCACGAGCGATCATCCGCCGACGTACGGCTGCGTCACCAAACCGGTCAACTTGTTCGGCATGCCCCTGGCGTGCACCGGGAAGTCGAACAGTCAAAAGGCCGAGTGGCCCGCGGTCACCACCAAGGGCGCGCCGGTCGCCGGACCGGGGGTGGACCAGAAGTTGCTCGGCACGGTGACGAGGGCGGGTATCGGTGAACAGGTGACCTACGCGGGTTACCCGCTCTACTACTTCGAGGGCTCGCCCGATCAGATCACGGGGGAGGGTTGGTTCGAGCCGAGCATCCCGCCGTGGCACGGCCTGTGGTACCTGATGTCACCGGCGGGAACGCCGCTCGCCTGGCCGGGCACGCTCACGACGTTGACGCTGAAGGGAAAGACCGTCGTCGGCGCGCTGGAGTTGACCCTCGTCGGGTGGGAGACCTTCCCGTTGTATTCCTTGAGCGGCGACAGCGCCACGCAGAGCACGTGCACCGGGGCGTGCGCCGTCGCCTGGCCGCCCGCGTTCACGTCGGGAAGCCCGGCGCTGCTCAACTCGCTGCCGGCGTCCAAGGTCGGCACGATCAAAGCGAGTAACGGTGATCTTCAGCTGACTTACGGCGGAAAGCCGCTCTACTTCTTCTCCGACGAAGGCGTCACCAAGGGTCCGAACGGGTTCGAGGTTCTGGGCACTGGCAACGGACTGAAGGCGCCGTCGCCCGCGACGGGGACCTTCAGTTTCGTAACGCCCTGACCGGGGACCGATTGCGAACCATAACGGGAACTGGTACCGTCCCCTCAGCAACTCCATGGTGGAGTGGCTGAGGGGACGGCACGCATGGCGCAGGCATTTTATTTCGCACACGAAGGTTTCACCCCGGAGAAGTACGCCGAGGCGCTTGCAGCGTTGGAGGCCGCCGGCGAGGGTGCTCCCAAGGGCCGCACGTATCACTTCGCCCTCGAGACTGACGGCGCGATACAGGTATTCGACATCTGGGAGTCACCCGAGGAGTTTGAGGCTTTTGGCGCGACCCTTATGCCGATTCTCGGGGGCCTTGACATCGAACTGGGGGCACCGATGACGAGTACCGTCCATAACGTGATCCTGGGATAGGCGAAGCCCGACGAACGCCGAGGCCGAACACTTCTTGGTTGGTGATGGCGCGGGCGCGAACCGCGCCCTACGGCTTCATCGACGCTGAGGACCGCCGTAGCGGGTGAGCATGTGAGGTCTCGGCCGGTCCGACGGTCCGGCGGAAAATGGGGTTAACTGACGCGCTTTCGCTGCGTTGGGGCCGCGCATTCGCGACACAGCACCACGGAGGTCCTCACCTCGGTGTCCGGCGCGGGCACTCGAAGGATCCGCACGTACCCGCTCGAGCGGCATTGGCGCTGATGCCAGCAGTTTCGTCGCGCGCAGCCGCACGATCCGCTGGCCGGCGTTCGGATGGCCTTCACCGGTGAAGGTCCGCCAAGCGGTGAGATATTCGACACAAAGCTCATTGAAACCTCCTCATGTCCCCTCAGAACCAACTTTACTGGGCGAATACCCAAAAACGTGTCAACGCGACGACTAGTTGTCCCTACGATTGCCGCCGTATCAGGGGTTTTTCGATCGGGCGCACGGCGCGCCATCAGGGTTAGGTGTTAGTACGAGGCCCGCAACGGCGTTACCACCCTTCTGACGATCGAGACGGTCTTGCAAGATTGAGGTACGGGCGAGGGAGGCCGATGCTGTCAATCAGGATGGTGCTGCGCGCCGAATTTCGGCGCCGATGGTTGTCGTGGCTCGCCCTCGCGATGCTGGTCGCGGTGACCGGTGGGACGGTACTCGCCGGAATCTCCGCCGGAGCCAGAACCACCACGGCCTTTCCAAGTTTCGTCTCTCGCTACGGGTACGACGCCGGCGTCTTCGGTACCAAACCATTCCCCAAGAAGTTCGCGCACCTGCACAGCGTCCGCTACATGGCCGCGAGCACCTACTACTTCAACGGCAACGTGACCGTCAACGGACACTTCGTGCCCAACCAGTACGTGAACGTCCTTGGCTTGCCGACCTCACATCTTGGCGACACGGTCAAACTGCTCTCGGGTCGTTGGCCCGGGGGTCCTAACGAAGTACTCGTGGGCTTCTCGCTGGAGGAACGGTACGGAGTTCGCGTCGGATCCATGATCACCGTGCCTCTCTATTCCCCTTCTCAACGCAACGCGGTCTTTAACGACAACGTCGCACCCGTGGCGCGGGGCCCCAAGGTTACCTTTCGCGTCGTGGGCATTGAGGCGAGTTTGCTCGACTTCCCTTCCACGAGCCCCATGTATTCCATCTATACGGATAAGGCTTTCAATCAGGGTCTTGGTCGCCACGTCGCATTCGCTTATTTCGCGCAGTTCCGCCTCGTCGGCGGGGAGAGTGCGCTGCCCAAATTCCAGCCCTTTGTCAACCACACCAGCGGCCAGGGAACCTTCTTCGCCGAAAGCGAGGACACCAACGAGTCGGCCATCCAGGCTTCGATTCATCCCCAGGCCGTTGGATGGTGGCTCTTCGCCCTCTTCGCCGCGCTCGCGGGGCTGGTCCTCGTCGCCCAGGCGCTATCGCGCCAGAGTCTGGTGGAGAAGGAGTCCTACCCCACGCTCTCAGCCCTCGGGGTTCGTCCTCTCCAACTTTTTGGCTTGGGAATGCTGCGAGCAGCGGCGATCGGAGTGGTGGGTGCAGTGGGCGCCCTGGCCCTTGAACTCCTCGTCTCGCCGCTCGCACCCGTGGGCGAGGCCCGGGCCGCGACGCCCTCGCCGGGGTTCAATTTTGATGGCCCCGTGCTGGGACTCGGTCTGGTTTCGATCATCCTCGTGGTGCCCTTGGTGGCCACGTACTCAGCCTGGCGCGCCGCGCAGGTTCATACCGCGGGGCTAGGGGGTGGCTCACCCCAGGTTCGCGTTGGCTCGCCGATCGTTACGTCGGTCGCCAAGATGGGCGCGCCGCCCAGCGTGCTCATAGGCGTTCGCAACGCGCTTGAGCGGGGAAAGGGGCGTTCCAGTGTCCCCGTCGTTACCGCGCTCGTAGGCACCGTTGTGGCGGTCGCCGCGCTCGTGGCCACCACGGTGTTCGGCGCCAGTCTGTCGAATCTTGTCGCGACCCCACGACTTTATGGCGCAAACTGGCAGGTGAACCTGGAGAACGTTCCAACCGCGAAACTTCACGTGATGATGACGGCGCTCAAGCACGATCCCTCCGTCACGCGCATCACCTACGGCTCCTACGGCAAGTACTTCACCGTGGCGGGCGTTCCCGTGGAGACCATTTACATGGAGTCCTTCAAGGGTCCCATGGTCTTTACCCTCGTGAATGGCCATTATCCGATGGGGAACGGGCAGATTGACCTCGGGTCCACGACGCTCGCTAAGACGGGGCTGCACGTTGGGGATAGGGCGGTGGCGTCGGTCATCAATAGGCGGGGCAAGAAGCTCACCGGACACGTGCGCGTTGTTGGCACGGTCGTCATACCACCCAGCTTCGGCATCGGCGGGCTCGGCGTTGGTGCCGTGATCGCGATCCCTTCTCTCGAATCCCTCGCCTGTCCCAAGGGCAGTGCACAGAAAGCGTGCGAGGACAAGCTCACGAAGATGATCGGTGGCGACTCGTGGAGCGTCGAGATCGGGGTCGCCAACGACAAGGCCGGGCGAGCCACCGCCGATCGATTGGATCGAGAGTTCGCCGGGTACTTGAACGTTCAGAACGTGCCGACCAATCTCGTCAACTTCGGTCAGGCGGTGGACTTTCCGCTCCTGCTCGGCGTGACGCTCGCACTTTTCGGGGCGGCCACGCTCGTGCACGTGCTCTTCGTGAGCGTCGCCCGGCGACGACGGCAGTTCGCCCTCCTTAAGGTGCTCGGGTTCTTTCGACGTCAAGTCCAATGGGCGTTGTGTTGGCAGGCGATGACGGTCGCGGTGGTCGGAGTGGTGATCGGCGTGCCCGCAGGCATCGCCATCGGCCAGATCGTCTGGCGCGATTTCGCCACCTCTCTAGGCGCGTTGCCCCTGGCCGTGGTGCCCGTGGGGAGCATCGTGCTCCTCGGCGTCGTGATCGTCGTCGGTGCCGTGGCTCTGGCGTTCGTTCCGGCCATGTTGGCGGCCCGGGTTCAGCCTGCCGAGGCACTCAGGGAGGCCTAGCGGGGTCGCCAGCGCGGGAGGCCTTCACCGGACGATTCAACGAATTGTGCCGCGAAGAATCTGTTGCTACCATCGGGCGAAGTTGGAGGAATCAAAGAGGGAAGTGGGGGAATCGATATGGCCAAACAGGTTGTCTGTCCGCCCTGCGGCGAAGTCATCAACGGTGACACCGACGATGAGCTCGTAGGAAACGTGGTGAATCACGCCAAAGTGCACGGTCACGAACTCACCGACGCCAATCGGGAGGAGATTCTGTCCGGGGCGGTAGAGGTCTAGCACTTCGTCCGAGCGGACCTGATCACTAGTGCGTTGACCACGACGCGGTGGCGAGCGCGCCGCGACTCATAGATTGTTCGCATGAGCGTCGTCGACGAGCCCTTCGATTACCACGGTGCACTGGTCGTCGTGGAAGTCGAGAACGACAAAATCGTCCTCATCCATCCGGCCGGCGGCCCGGCGAGCGCCCCCGCGTCGCTGCCGAGCGACCCCTGTGGCCAGGGCGAGACGCCGGTGTCGGCCGCGGTGAGGATCGTGCGAGAGAAGACCGGACTCGAGGTCGTGATCGAGCGGGAGTTCGTCACCTTCATTCAGCCCGGAACGCCCACGGGCACCATGTGCGCGCACGGTTTCGTGGCTCACGTCACGGGCGGGTCCCTGCTCGACGACGGTCCGGAAGGGCCCGCGAGGGCGTATCGCGTCACCGCGCTGCCATCTATCGTGCCCGTCCGCGTCGCGAACCAGAGGACGCTCGCCGCGTATCTGGAGCAACGGGGGGACCGCTGACGCCTCCACATCATCCGAAAGTGTCTCGGGGGAAAGGACGGCTACCGGTGTCCACCTCGTGGAGCCGGCGCCTCAGTCCTTCTTGATCTTGGACTCGTACGGGGGAATGTCGGGATGGTGCTCGATGATGTGGTCGAGCTTGGCGTGAAGCTCCGCGGTGCCGTCGGCGATATGGCGCTTCACGAACGCCTCGACGGCTTTTCGCAGCGGCGGATAGAGGAGGGTGGTCGCGATCGCCGCCAGGATCACCCAGATCAGGGTGGCTACGACGTCGCCCGGTATGCCCCCGGAGCCTCCGGCCGGCCATACCCATCTATCCCAGAAGGTCGAGGCGATCATTCACTGGCTCGATTCAGGTGCTCGTGCATCTCCGGGTGCAGCATCTTGTGCTTGGCCTTCAAGGATTCGTGATCCGCCGTGGTGGTGTGCTTGCGGCACGTCTCGTAGTGGGTGCCCTCCACCTTGCCGAGACCACCTTTCAACACCAGGCGTCGACAGCTCTGGCACTTGTTCCTCTTGTAGATCGCGTACAAGGTCCCGAGCAGCAGGAAGTCGGGGATGGAGCCTCCGAAACCCGACCAGAAGCCGTACCACGTGCCGGACTCGTCGTTGGTGCCGGTGAAGGTCAAGAACCAATGAAAGATGACCATGAAGTTCCTTCCTTCGGCGGCGGGATCAGTGACTCGAAGTCAAGTGTAAGTCCCGAGTCCAGGATTTTCGCGGCAAACAAACGGGCGACTCGTCGGACTCAACCTCGCTATGATTTGAAAATTAAGGGGGGCCGGTGGCCCAAGACGCAGTGGGAGACAACGATGAGCGATGTGTCGAATGGTCCAGGTTGGTGGCAGGCGTCCGACGGTAAGTGGTACCCACCGGAGCAGGCGGCCGAGGCGGCATCCACGCCACCTCCGTCGAGCGGCGGCTACACGCCGGCGTCGTCAGGAGCCGCGGCCAAGTCCGGAGGCTCGTCCTTCTCCTTTGATATCAAGCGTTGGTCCCAGGTCGAACGGATCACGGCGATCGCCTCGCTCGTGCTCTTTATCTCGTTGTTCCTGCCCTGGTTCACCTACGACTACGGCTACGGCTCAGTGTCGGTGGACGGGCTCTGGCACGCCTACATGTACATCGTGTTCATCCTGGCCCTGGCCATCGTGGTCCACTTCGTCCTCAAGGCGGGCATGAAGACCTTGCCCTACAAGCTTCCGCTGCCCGAAGCGCAGTTGTTGCTGATCGCGACCGGTGTGAATGCGGTACTCACCGTCATTGCGTTCCTGCTCAAGCCGGGCGGCATCGGGTTCAGCGGCATCGGCTGGGGTTTCGGGTCGTTCATCGGTTTGATCGCGGCCCTGGTGGCGGCCTTCCCGACGGCCATGCCCGCCATCAAAGCCCGCAAGATGTAACTGGACGTTTCGGGTTTCGCAGTACCAAGCAGGTAAGGACCGGCAGTAACCGGGCCGACGGACGTCGATGATGTAGTGGCCGCGCAGGACAAGGTTGGGGCGGTCGCTGCATCGCTGGCGTTCCGTCGGCCCACCGGAACGTGTTGGTGACCTAGAGTTCCCACACTCCGTTGCAGGAGCCGATGCGCGACTGCGGACGGTGGTTTACTCGTCGATACTGGGCCAGGTCCTTCTTGGTCTTGCCTTTTCCGAATGGCGCGCACGAATCGAAGAGCGCCCACGAATAGGTCTCGAACGCTCGACGAAGATCACTTCGTCGGAACTCATTTTTTAATTTTTTTTTTTGCTTTTCTCCTCTTCCATCATGATTTCCAGGAAATCCTCACCCCCGGGCCACTTGAGGGCGAAAAGATCGGGTCGCGCGGCCATGGCCTCTTCGAACTCCGCCAGATGATTTTGGCGAAACTCCTCGAAGCTGGCGCGCCAGCGCTCGGCCCCCTCGGGAGAGTCGAAGGCGTCACGCATCCGACTGGGATTGACCAGATCTTCCATTCCCGGGACTTCTTTGGCCAGGTAGCGCAGTCGCAGATAGTCCTCGTAGGAGATCGCGGGGGAATGCGTGATCATCCCGTTCAAGTGCGACAGGCTCGTTCGAATTCGGTCGTCCTTGAGGAACGACGATGTGAGCAGCAATGAGAGGACCTGCTCCTCCGGGCTCTCGGCCAGGGCGACCAGGCTGCTGCCCACCGTGTCGCGGTCCCGCGTCACCTCACCGAAGCCGTCGTGCATGATCGCGCCGATATTGGCGATGATGCGGGTGAAGTGCAGGGCCACGGGCCGGGCGTTCTCGATCTGGCGACTGTTGAGCGACTCGACCAGCCGCGCGTAGGGCTTCGCGGCGTCGCCCTGCATCGCCTCGAGCGCGGTTCGCCCGGCGCCGCGGTCGTCGTCCGCGCCCTCGTCGTAGGGATCGTTGGACCTACCGAAGAGGCCCACGCCCGGTTCACCCAGGACCGAGAAATCCCCGCGGAGCAGGTCGATCAACAGGGCGGCGAATTCCACGTAGATGTCGCTGCCCTGGCCCAACCTCTTGCGCAGCGACGTCATGGACGGGGCGGGCTTCAGGTGCTTGAAGAACACGTCGTCCAGCACGTCGCGTTCGCCTTTGAGACTCTCGTCGTGCGCGGCATCCGCCGCGGCCAGCCGGAACTCGCTCAGTCGTTCGTCCCACCGTTTGGCCATTTTTGTTAGATAGCTGCGCACGATCTCCGGCTCGATGTCAGCGCCTTCCCACCACAGGCGCCAGGCCAACTCGTCCAAATGCTTTGATTTGCCCTTTAATTGGGCCATTCGCAGCATGCGCTGCGCCGTGCCCGGCGCGTAGGTCGTGCGAGGGTCTCGCCAGCTGCTGGGGTTGAGGAACGGCTCGTTCATGATCCTGCGCTGGTGGATGCGCACCAACTGCTCGCGAGTGAGGTGAAAACCGGCGAATTCTAGGTAGTCCCACACATCTTGCGCTGTCTCTCGAGGACCAACCAGCGCATTCTGATTCACCACAAAACTCTACCGACGGTGCCCGTAAATATTGGGTATTTCGAGGCCAAGACTTGATATAAGCCGACCCTCGAGTTGGTGATCGTCGTGGGGCTCTCGCGGCGAGACTTCAGGGCCATCACCGTGGTTCGATTCCGGTGTCCAACGACCGCCTAGTCGAGCGCCGTGCGTCCCAACCAGAACTCGATGAGCTCGTTACTGCCGCGACAGACGATGCCGGTCGACGCCAGGGGCCGGCGACGGTAGAGGGCGAGCAGCAGCTCGAGCACCGGTCCGGTCATGGCGGCGTCGCTGCGCCCGGAGCCGACGCTCATTTCGAATCCGTCTTCCAGGAGCCGCATCGACCAGGCGGCGTCGATATCATTTGCCCTGATCAAAAACACTTCGCCGTGGCCTTTGAGCTCTCGGACCAACGGAGAGAACCTACTGGCCGGTAACAGGTTGACCAGGAATTCGTCGAGGCAGTCCGCGGCCAGGCTCGGGCCGGCGTGCGGGGCAACTCCTGATGCCAGTTCGATGTCCATGCGGTGGATGAGGGTCTCGTGGAGTTGGCGTCGGGGCCAGAAACGCAGGTGCTGATCCTCACCCCACGCCCACATCGGGGCCTCGGGGTCGCCCGCGCGCAGCGTCGACACCAGGATCTCCCCACCTTGGCGGATCCACGCAGCATCCACGGGACCGCGGTCGAGGTCCATCTCGTCGGAGGGAATCCGCGTGGGTGATTTCAGGCTCACCAGGCGCTCGGCCCAACGATGCACGGTGCCTAGGTGCTCGGCGACCTCGTAGACGGACCACCCGGGACACGTGAGAACGGGAAGATCGGGGGAAGTGGCCTCGTAGGCGTCGGCGAAGCGGTCGATCTCACCCTCGAGGGCGTCACAGTAGTCCTGGTGGTTCATCGGTGCATATTACGTGGCGGACCAGGTTGACGACGTTCGAAAAGAATCTTGGACCGGTTATATCTTGAAGGCGCACCCGTCCCAGTAGGCCACGAGATGCTGACGCTTCCGTCCGCGCAGTTCGATGACCAGCTCCTCGGGTCGGCCGCCGACACCCGATAGGAACTGGACCTCGACCCCCTCGCAGTCGGTGGCGTCGAACCCTTCGACGTCCTTGGGCGGTTTTGTCCAAACGTCGAGCAAGGTGAGCGTGCCGGAGCAGCAGTGATGGGAGTGGGTGCGCA
Source organism: uncultured Acidimicrobiaceae bacterium (assembly GCA_963827115.1). Lineage (GTDB taxonomy): Bacteria > Actinomycetota > Acidimicrobiia > Acidimicrobiales > RAAP-2 > RAAP-2. Next base: position 622,424 of record CAWGZS010000001.1, read on the forward strand.
CGTAGGCCACGCCGCCGTGGGCCTGGACGTACTCCTTGGCCGAATCCGAGATGACGACCTGCATTCGCTCAGTGTACGTCGACGTCTATTCGGTCCCTCCGAACACGTTTCTTCTCGTAGGCGCGCGGACGTCGCGTCCCTGACCAACGGGCTTGGCGACGAGCCTTCGGACTCGCCGGTATCGCTTGACAAGGTGAGGAGCCGTGGTTAACTTTGCCGGATGCGGCGACTCTCATGGCGAGGGTTGGTCGCAAGGGGGAAGATCACTTAGGGCCAGTTGGACGACGGAAGTGATGGATCGAACCCGTGGGTCGATTCGGGCAATGGGGCGCGAAAAGATGGTGTCCCCGTTCACGAGAGTCGGATCGCCTGTTGGGTCGACCTCACGTCACGAACTCCCGGCCGTTGGTCGTTCGGACCTCGCGCGGTACCTAGGCAAGGGGGAAGATCATGGAGCCAGAGGGAGCAACGCCGGGCGTCGCGTCGGGGGGCCTGGATAGTTCAGCGACCGCCAGCGCCGACCGCAAAGACCTGGAGGGTTTCGGCTACAAGCAGGAGCTGCATCGCACCCTGGGGCTCTTCAGTTCCTTTGCCGCCGCCTTCAGCTATATCTCTCCCTCGACCGGCATCTTCACCCTCTTCGCGTTCGGGCTGGTCACCCTGGGCGGCGTCTTCATCTGGTCGTGGCCGGTGGTCGCGCTGGGCCAGTTCATCATCGCGCTCAACTTCGCCGAGGTCTCCAGCCACTATCCGGTGGCGGGCTCGGTCTTCCAATGGACCAAGTACCTGGCCGGACGGCCCTACGCGTGGTTCACTGGCTGGATCTACATCTTCGCCGGCATCCTCACGGTCACCGCGGTCGTGGTCACCCTGCCGCTCACCGTCCTGCCCGCGCTCTACAACATGGGATGGCACCTGGACGCCGGAGCGCTGCACGACCAGATCTGGGTGGCCGCCATCACGCTCATCTTGATCACGGTGCTCAATATCTTCAGCATGAAACTGGTGTCCCTCATCAACAACACCGGCGTCTTCTTCGAGATCGTCGGCATGGTGATCTTCGCCATCATCATGCTGATCGTGCACCGTCACCAGCACATCTCGGTGATCACCAACAGCGGCGGGATCCACGTGACCTTGCCCGCGTTCTTTGCCGCCATGTTCATGAGCCTCTTCGTGATCTACGGTTTCGATACGGCCTCGACCCTGGCTGAAGAGACTCATGATCCGCGCCGCAAGGCGCCCCAGGCCGTCTTGATGTCGGTGTCGGGCGCCTTCGTGATCGGCGGCATCTTCCTGGTGGCCCTGCTCATGGCGATCCCCAACCTGCACACCGCGATCAAGGACGGCTGGGGCCCCGCGCAGATCATCGACGCGAACTTCGACACCTTCTGGGCCACCGTCTATCTGCTCGTCGTGTCGGCCGCGATCCTCGTGTGCTGCCTGTGCATCATGGCGGCAACCGTGCGGCTCTGTTTCGGCATGGCCCGGGACAACCGTCTGCCGGCCTCGCGCACGCTGTCCAAGGTGCACCCCACGCTGCACACCCCGATCGGGGCCTGCGTGACGGTGGCCGTGCTCGCCGCCATTCCCTTGTTCAAGTACGCGGGAGCGGGCATCGTGGCGATCGCGGCGACCGCGATGATCTACCTCTCCTACTTCCTGGGCAACCTGGCCATCATGCACGCGCGGACCAAGGGCTGGCCGAAGGTGGACGCCCCCTTCAAACTGGGCAAGTGGGGGATGCTGGTCAACGTGCTCGGCCTGCTCTACGGCGGCGCGATGTTGATCAACTTTGCCTGGCCCCGCGCGGCGAGCAACCCCGAGCCGAACCAGACCGCCGGGGCCCTCAGCTTGGGCATCGGCTTCCTCAACAAGATCCCAATCCTCTACTCGGTGCTGGGGGCGGTGCTGATCGTGGGGGTCATCTATTACTTCTTGTCCGAGACCAAGAAGGAGCTGCCGGTGGTGGTGCCGGCGGATACCGGCCCGGCGGTGATACCGCCCGAGTCGCTGCCCTACGACGGGTCCACCCCGGAGTAATTCGCAGCCGCCGCGCCTACTCTTGGTCCATGTGTAGAAACATCACGACGCTGCGCGGCCTGGAGCCGAGCGCCACGAACGACGAAGTTGAAGCGGCCGCGCGTCAGTACGTGCGCAAGGTGAGCGGCGTGCAGTCGACGTCGAAGAACACGGGAGAGGCCTTCGAAAGGGCGGTGGCGCTGGTCGCGCGGGCGACCAGCGATCTGCTCAACGAACTGCCACCACGTTCGTCGCCTCCGGCCACCCAGCCGCCGCTGCGGCGTTTGCGCTCCGCCCCGCAGTAATCGGCGTCGCGTCTGCGTCGACTCAGAGTCGACCGAGCGACCCGCCGGCGCCGTGGGCCTGCTGGTGACACCGCTGGCACAGGAACTGGCAATTGGCCGCGTCGTCGTTGGCGTCCCCCGCGATTGTCTTCTTGTGGTGGTATTCCGCGCCCTTGGCCTTGCACGGTCCGCTGTGCGAGCAGGTCTGTCGGGCGCACTGGCAGATGCCCCGCGAGCGCCGGCGCGTCTCTTGTTGCACCGATTCGGAAAATGACATGTCGAGAACCCCCTTCCCGCCACGGAACGGACCCGTAATGTGTCATGTTTTACCTGATACCGGGGGTGAAGTCAAGAGCAGCCGGGGAGAAGATCGCCGACGGGTTGGGAGTGGCTTCACCGCACCGCGTTCGGTGCCGATTACCAGCTTCCGGGCGGGCGGGCCAGCATGGCCGCGATGTCGCTGGCCGGCACGGCGCGGGAGAAGAGGAAGCCCTGCCCCAGCTCGCAGCCCAGCAATTGCAGGCGCTGAAGCTGTTCGCGCGTCTCGATCCCTTCGGCGAGCATGGTCATGTCGAGGTTGTGGCCGAGCGCGACGATGGCCTCGAGCAGCGTGTCGTTCCGGGTGCTCTCCTGGGCGGGGCTCACGAACGACCGGTCGATCTTGATGATCCGAGGATGCATGAGGGCGAGATAGGAGAGCGACGAGTAGCCCGTGCCAAAGTCGTCGAGGGCGAAGGCGACCCCTAGTTGGTTGAGTTCCTCCATGATGTTGAGCGTCTCGGATATATAGAGAAGCGTCACGCTCTCGGTGATCTCCAGGATGAGGCGCTGTGGCGCCAGGCCGCTCGTGAGCAGGGCCTTCTCGATCAGCCCCACCAGGCCCGGGTCCCGGAACTGATGGGCGGAGACGTTGACGGTCACGTAGGGACGTTCCTCATCGTCCTTCTCGCCCAGCCAGGTGCTGGCGGCCGTCACGGATTCCGTGATGGCGAAGGCGCCGAGCTCGAGGATCAGGTCGCTCTGTTCGGCCAGCGGGATGAAGACCGCCGGAGGGACCCACCCACGCTCGGGGTGGTCCCAGCGCATCAACGCTTCGAAGCCGACCACGCCGGTGACGGTGAGGTCGACGATTGGTTGAAAGTGCATCGAGAGCTCGCCCGACGTCAGGGCGCGACGCAGGTCCTGGACGAGCGCGAAATGACTGACGGCCTGCTGGTGCATGTTGCCGGAGAAGACCACGTGGTGTCCCTTGCCCGCGCGCTTGGCCTCGTAGAGCGCCACGTCGGCGTCTTGGATGATCTCGGCGTAGTCGTTGCGGTCCGCGTTCCAGACGACGACGCCGAGGCTGGCGTGCTGACCAATGTGGATGCCCGCGACCACGAACGGCTCCACGAACGCGTCGAGCAGGCGCGCGGCCACCTGTTCCGCCTCGGCCGGCGAGTTGAGACCGTCCGCCAGGTAGAGGAACTCGTCGCCGCCGAATCGACAGAGGGTGTCCGACGTGCGGGCGACCCCTTCGAGTCGCCGGGCGATGGCCACCAGCAGCTGGTCACCGACGATGTGGCCGTGGGAGTCGTTGACGCCCTTGAAGTCGTCGAGGTCCAGAAGCAGGACCGCGCCCATGCCGCCGTGTCGCACGACTCGCGAGTGGGACTGGGAGAGCCGGTCGAGGAAAAGCGCCCGGTTGGCCAAGCCCGTGAGCGGGTCGTGCAGGGCCTGGTGCGAGAGGCGAGCGGTAAGCGCTCGCTCTTCGGTGATGTCGCGCTCGGAGATGATGAAGTAGAGCGTCTTGCCGTGCGCGTCGCGCGCCGGCGAACGCGACACCTCCACGTAGATCACCCGCCCGTCCTTCCTCAGGTAGCGCTTGGTGTAGCGCGCGGGCGCCCCCTCGCCCGTCGTGGCGCGACGGTGCGACTCCTCGGTGATGCCGACGTCCTCGGGGAAGGTGAAGATCTTGGAGTCGTTGCCGAGCAGCTCCTCCTTGGTGAACCCGACCATCGTGCAGAACGCGTCGTTGGCCGCGATGATGCGGTCGTCGAGGTCGGTGCAGATCATCGGCGCCATGTTGTCCTCGAAGGCCAGGCGGAAGCGCTCCTCGTGGGCCTGGAGCTGCTCGATGTACTGGCGATGCTCGGTGACGTCGCGCCCGTTGACGATGATGCCGCGCACCGCATCGTTGTCGAGCCAGTTGGTGGACACGATCTCGATCTCGCGCACGTCGCCGCTGCCGGTGACCGACTTGACCGTGTCGCTGATGGTGGCCCCGGGCGTCGCGAGCAGTTCGATGAAGCGCCCCGCCACGCGCTCTACGTCATCGGGGTGCAGGTAATCGAAGGCGCTGGTGCCGATGCCGTTCTCGAGCGTCTTGTCGAAGATGGACAGCGCGGTCGGATTCGCGTAGATGACGGTGCCCCGCTCGTCGATCACGATCATCAGGTCCGTGGAGTGCTGGCCCACTTTCTCCAACGCGGCGAATCGCTCGTTGGCGACGAAGGTTCCCGGGTCGCGCGGCGGATCGGTGGAAGCCTGAACGACGCTGGCGTCCGTTGTTGATTCGACCGACGTGGATCTCCTCCTCGGGCGCGGCGGCATGGATGCATTTTACCCAGGGGCATCGCCATCAACGCCATGGTTTTGATTCCTCCGACGAAGGTGGGAGTAATTCACGCGATGGTAGGTTCGATGTTCGTGCGCCGCCTCTGGGTTCTACCCGACGTCATCGTGGTGCTCGTCTTCGTGGCCATCGGAAGGTCGGTGCACGATCATGGCGTGAAGGTCGTGGGGATGCTGTCGACGTCGTGGCCCTTCGTCGTCGGCCTGGCCCTGGGATGGCTGGCCGCGGCGCGGTGGCGTCGCGAGGGGACGAGTCTGGTGGACGGTGCCGTCCTCTGCTTCCTGACGGTCACCATCGGCATGGTCCTGAGGGTTCTCGCCGGACAGGGCACGGCGGTGGCCTTCATTCTCGTCGCGCTTTGTTTCCTTGGAGCGGGCATGCTGGGCTGGCGCGTATTGCTGTCGCGATTCAGGCGTCAGCGCTCGACTTCTCGGTCGGCCAACCCGACGCGTTGATCGACTCGTCGCTAGGTCGACGCGACGACGTCAGACCGGACCGCCGTACAGGTCGAAGGTGTGCGCCATGCCCCCGTCAACGCAGATGGTCTCACCGGTGATGAACCTTGCGGCGTCGCTCGCGAGGAACACGATGACGTCGGCGATGTCCTCAGGCGAGGCCCAGCGACGAAGTGGCGTCTGGCTTTCGACGAGTTCGACGACGCCCTCGACGGCCTTGTTCCTGGCCCAGAGGGCGGTGTCCACCACACCCGGGGCCACGGAGTTGACCCGGATTCCCGACGGCCCCAGTTCGATGGCCAGCGACCTGGTCGCGGCGTCGATAGCTCCCTTGGTGGCGCCGTAGGCGCTGCGCCGAGGCGTGCCCAGGACGCCCGAGATCGACGAGAGATTGATAATGGACCCCGATCCCCGCGCGGTCATCGTAGGGATTAGCGCCCCGATGAGTAGGAGCGGCGCACGCACGTTGACGGCGAGCAGGTTGTCGATGAGCGCGGCGTCGAGCTCCGAGGTGGCCAAGCGCGCCGCGGAGGCGGCGTTGTTCACCAGGACGTCGATGTGGCCCATTTCTTTGAGGGCGGTCGTCGCGACGTTGAGGGGCGCGTCGGCCTCGGCGAGGTCCGACCGAATGACGAGCGGCTCGTGGTTGAGACTCCGGGCCACCTCGGCCAGGGCGTCAAGGTCTCGTGCGACCAGGGCGACGCGCGCTCCCGCGTCATCGAGGGCCCGCGCCGTGGCGGCGCCGATGCCCCGGGACGCCCCGGTCACCAGGGCGGTGCGCTGGTCGAGCGAGTGAGTGGGCATGCTCTCAGAGTACCGAGTACCGCTCGACGCTGTGGTGGCGCGCCGTCTGGCGACGGGAACCATCGGGTTGTTTCGTAGGATGCTCGTTGGTACCCTCGAGCGAGTCGATCGGAGTCGAAATGTCGTTGGCCCGCCACGGGGACGTCGAGATCTACTACGACACGTTCGGGAACGCCGCTGATGAGGCGCTGCTGCTCATTGGCGGCTTAGGAAGTCAGTGCATCAACTATCGCGACGCGTTCTGTCATCAACTCTCGGCGATGGGCTACTTCGTGATCCGTTTCGACAATCGTGACGTCGGCCTGTCCACGAAATTCGACGACGTGGCGATGAGCGACGCGTCATCGAGCAAAACGTCAGCGACGGCGGCGGCCAACTACCGGCTGTCCGACATGGCCGATGACGGCCTGGCCGTGCTGGACGAGCTGGGCATCGAGCGCGCCCACGTGGTGGGGGCGTCGATGGGCGGCATGATCGCCCAGACCATGGCGATCGAGCATCCCGAGCGCCTACGCACCTTGACCTCGATCATGTCGACCACGGGTGACCTCGACGTCGGCTGGCCGTCGAGCGACGCGCTGCGTCTCTTTTATTCGCGAGCGCCGAGAGACCGCGATGACTTCGTGGCCCTGCGTCTGGCCGCGGCGCGGACCTGGGGCAGCCCGGACTGCTTTAACGAGGACGAGCTGACCGCCCACGCCCTCGAACTCTTCGAACGAAACTTCTACCCGAAGGGGGTCGCGCGTCATATGGCGGCCATCGTGCGCTCCGGTTCACGCAGCGCGGCGTTGACCAGCGTCACGATTCCCACGCTGGTCCTGCACGGTGACGCGGACAAGTTGATCGATCCGAGCGGAGGTCGCCGCACCGCGGCGATGATCCCGGGTGCTCGTTTCATCCTGATCGAAGGAATGGGCCACGACTTCGCGCCCAAGTACTGGAATCGGTTGGCCGATCTGATGCGTGAGCATTTCGTTCTCGCGAGGTGACGGGCGAGGCCGGGGACTCGTTCTATTGATGAAAGGTTGTTGACCCACGCGTCGCCGTGAGCGCAAGACTTTAGGCAACCTGGTTATTGTGTCCACATGGCGAGGTTCTTCACCGCGATCATCGGCTTCGGCTTGACGGGTTTCGGCATCTGGCTCATCGCCAGCGAGCAGACCAAGAACACGGCGTGTAACGCGGCGCAGGCCAACGTCAACGGGGCGTCGGGTATCGGGATGAGCTCGAGTTGCCTCAACGTCACCTGGGCCTATTTCGGGGGCTTCGCCATCCTGGCGGTGGGCGTGCTCACCATCGTCATCACGTTCGCGATGATGAAGAAGCTGCGCAAGAACCGTGGCGGCTACCAGGAAAGGGCTCCCGGACCTCACGTCGGCAAGCCCAGTTGAGCCCTCGTCGGCGGCGTGGCAGCCGCCCACGCATCACCCCGGCCGTCCGCGAGTCCTAGCATTCGTCGATGGTGTATCGACTGGCCCAGGTCAACATCGCGCGGCTGCTGGCGCCGCTCGACTCGGAGCTGTTGGCGGACTTCGTGGCGTCGCTCGATGAGGTGAACGCGTCGGCTGACCAGGCGCTTGGATTCATCTGGCGACTGCAGGACGAGGAGGGTAACGCTACCTCGATCGAGGGCTTCGAATGGGAGCGCGGCGACAGCCCCGGGGTCATCATCAACATGTCGGTATGGGAAACGGTGGATGACCTGTCGCGCTGGATCCAGGGTCCACTCCACCGCGCGGTCCTGCTGCAACGGCGCAAGTGGTTCGAGCGGGTCGCCGAGGCGACGACCGCGCTGTGGTGGGTGCGCGACGGCCATCGGCCCTCGACGCACGAGGCGGAATCGAGGGTCCTGCACCTGCGCCACTACGGCCCCACGGCCACGGCATTCACCTTTAAGCAGGTTTTCGAGCCGCCGGACGAACCGCGCCCTCGCTAGTCGCGCACCAACTCGACCACCGGGATGACGCGCGTGGTCTTGGCTTCGTAGTCGGCGAAGCCGGGCACTTGATGGCTCTGGACCGCGAAGACCCGGTCGCGCTCGTCGCCCGTGAGGGCCGTGGCCGTAGCGTCAAAGGTCTCCGCTCCTTGCTCTACGACCACCTTTGGCGTCGCCACCAGGTTGTGGAACCAGTCCGGGTTGGTGTCGGCTCCCGCCTTGGAAGCGAACACGAAGAGTCGGCCCTCCAGCTCTAGGTACATCATCGGGTTGATCCGTTCCCGCCCCGATTTAGCCCCCGTCGTGTGCAGCAGCAGCACGGGCGCGCCTTCGAAGTTGCCGCCCAGCTTTCCGTCGTTGGCACGAAACTCGTCGATGACCTTCATGTTCCACGCGTTGGTGGTGTTGACCGCCTCGTCGCCTTCGGACCGTTCGCTCATGGTTGAACCTCCGTCTCGCCGCCGGCCCTCGCCCGCGGCACGTCCCGGTCCCCACTGTATGAGGCGGACGTCGGAACCGTGCCTCGCGACGTCTTGCGGGGTCGGCGCGCGATCAGGGTGTAGAGGACACGGCGCCGAGATGGGCCGAGGGACCGGTGAACCGGGGCGAGGCCGTGGTCCTCAGATGGAGAGGTCGAGGCGAGGCTGGCTCTGCCAACCCTCGACGCCCCATTTGTCGGGCGTGCGGTGGAACATGGCCGGGATCTCGTAGTCGGCGACGGCCGGCGAGAACAGGAAGCCCTGACCGAGCTGGCACTCGAATCCTTGCAGTCTCGCCAGCTGACCTTGCGTCTCGATCCCTTCGGCCAACACGGTCATATCCAGCTTCTTGCCGAGCGAGATGATCGTTTCGAGCAGGGTGTCGTTGTGGGCGCTCTCGTGCGTCGGTCGGATGAAGGTCTGGTCGATCTTGATCACTTTGGGTCGCAGCAACACCAGGTAGGAGAGCGACGAGAAGCCGGTGCCGAAGTCGTCGAGCGCGATACCGATGCCGAGTCGTTCGAGCTGCTCCATCACCTTCAGAGTCCCGGCGATGTCGAGCAGGGCCACGCTCTCAGTTATCTCGAGGACCAACCGTCCCGGGGCCAGGCCGCTTTCGTGCAGCGCCGCTTCGATCATCGAAACGAGGCCGGCGTCCTGGAACTGGTGGGCCGAAAGGTTGACGGTCACGTAGGGCTGGGGGGCCAGCGGATCGAGCTGGTTCCAGGAGGTGGCCTCCCGGACCGCCTCGTGCATGGCGAAGGAACCCAATTCGAGGATGAGTTCGGTCCTTTCGGCGAGCGGGATGAAGACGGCGGGCGCGATCCAGCCCCGTTGGGGGTGCAGCCATCGCATGAGGGCCTCGAAGCCGACCACATCGCCGGTCGCGAGGTCGACGATGGGCTGGTAGTGCATCGAGAGCTCGCCGGCCTGGAGGGCCTGACGTAACTCCTGGACGAGGGTGAAGTGACTCTGCGCCACGTGGCGCATGCTGGGCGTGAAGACGACGTGTTGTCCCTTGCCGAGACGCTTGGCCTCGTGCAGCGCGACGTCGGCGTTCTGGATGAGGTCCGCGGTGCCGCTGGTGGTGTTGTCGAAAACGACGACCCCGACGCTGGCGTGTTGGTCGAGGTGCACGTCCTCGAAGGAGAAGGAGCTGGCCAGCACCTCGAGCAGGTGCTCGGCGACCTGGCGCGCTTCGTCGGGGGAGTCCAGCCCTTCGGCGAGGTAGATGAACTCGTCGCCCCCGAAGCGGCCGAGCGTGTCGGAAGAACGCATGGAGCGTTCGAAGCGGTGCGCGATCATGATGAGCAGTTGGTCGCCCACCAGGTGGCCGTGCGAATCGTTGACGCCTTTGAAGTCGTCCAGGTCCAGCATCAGCACGGCGCCGTAGCCGCCTTGGCGAACGACCCGGGCGTGGGCCTGGGAGAGCCGGTCGTCGAAGAGCGCGCGGTTCGCGAGCCCCGTGAGCGGGTCGTGCAGGGCCTGGTGCGAGAGCTGGGCCGTCAAGGCCTGCTCCTCGGTGATGTCACGTTCGGAGAAGACGAAGTACATGATCGTGCCGTCGGCGTCGCGCGCGGGCGACCGCGACACTTCTACGACGATCACCCGACCGTCCTTGCGCTGGTAGCGCTTGACGTAGCGCATCTGATCGTCCAGGCCCGCGACGGCTCGGCGTCGGCTCTCCTCGGTGATGCCCACGTCCTCGATGTAGGTGAAGGGTTTGGAGTCGAAGCCGATCAGCTCGTCGCGGGAGAATCCGACCATCTCACAGAACGCGTCGTTGACCGCGATGACCTTGTCGTCGAGGTCGGCGAAGCTCATGGGTGCCATGTTGTCCTCGAAGGCCAGTCGGAATCGCTGGTCCGTCTCGTGCAGCAGGGCCACGTTCTCCGTCAAGCGCTGGGCGTCGCGCAGGCGGCCGATGCCGTAGGCCAGGTCGTCGGCGAGCTCGCCCAGCAGCGTCAGCTCGTTGGGGCCGAAGGCGCCCGGCTCGGCGGCGTAGATCGTGAGCGTGCCGATGATGATCTCGTCGACCTTCAACGGGAAGACGCAGCCGGTGCGCATCCCGTAGCGTTCCGCCGACTCCTGCCAGGGCAGGCAGTCGGCGTTGAGGCGGATGTCGTCGAGCACCTGCACGGTGCCGCTGCGCACCGCTCTGCCGGTCGGACCGCGACCGTACGCATTGTCGCCCCAACTGAAGCGGACCTCGTCCAGGTGTTCGGTGACGCCGGAGGAAGCCATCGGCCGGATCGTCTGCTCGTCGTCGTGCTCGAGGTAGCCGACCCAGGCCAGCGAGTACGCGCCCGAAGCGACGATGGTCTGGCAGAGCTCGCTGATGAGCAACGATTCCTCGGTGGCGCGCACCAGGACCTGGTTGCCCTGGGTCAAGGTCTGCAGGGCCCGGGTGAGATTGCGCCGTTCCGTGACGTCACGGCCGTTCACCACCACGCCGGACACGCCGGCCTTGTCCAGGAAGTTGGTCGAGATGATCTCCAGTTCCCTCACCTGGCCGTTCTCCGTCACTGTGCGGATGGAGTCGGTGAAAGACGCGCCGGGCGATTCCAGCAACTCGGCGAAGCGGGCGGTGACGCGCGGAAGGTCCTCCGGGTGCAGGTAGTTGAACGAGCTGGTGCCGACGCCCTCCTGGTAGTTGATGCCGAAGATGTCCAGGGCGGTGGGGTTGGCGTAGGTGACGGCGCCGTTGCGATCGACCACGACCATGATGTCCGACGACCGGCGCCCCACGGCCTCGAGGACGTCGAAGTATTCCCGGGTTGAGGCGCTGGCCAGTGATTGACCGGGAACCAGCGTCGACTGGGCCTTGGGTTTCGGTCGGGGTGCGGCCTCCCGGGCCGTCTTTGATACTTTGTCCTTGCGTAATGTCATTATGACACTATAGCATGCCACTATGACCCGCTACGATGGCAATATGGACAAACGAGCAGATTCTTTGGTACCGAACAGTAATGACGAAGCGGCCGACGAATCCTTCACGTCGACCCTGCGGCCGAGCCTTCGCGAGGACACTCGTGATAGGGCGCAGGACCGAATTATCAAAGGCGCGCTGCGCGCCCTGGCGTCGTCGGGGTTGGACGCCACGATCGACGAGATTGCAGACGCGGCGGGGGTGAGTCGGCGCACCGTGTTCCGCCACTTCGCCAGTCACGGCGAGTTGATGGCGGCGAGCATCAGCCAGGGCCTCATCGTGCTCAACGCCCATACGCCCGCGACGCCGGAGCCGGGTACCGACGTGCAAGCGTGGCTCACCGATTCGGTAATCACGCTGCACGACGCGATTCGCCGATTGCTCGGCCGCGCTTTCTGGGACATTCACATTGATCGCCTCGGCACACCCCCCGAGGTGATCGGCGCCATCGACGACATTATGATTCAGCGCAAACGCATAACTGGAGGCCTGGCCCAGAGCGCGTGGGACGCGCTCGAGGGTCGCGGCGAGCCGCCGCGCTTCGTGCTCGACGCCTTCGCCCAACAGGTGTCCGGCTTCGCCACGTACGCCCTGCCCCAATTAAGCGCGCAGGAGACGGGACGTCTCAGCGCGCGGATCCTGTGGTTGGTGCTGAACGAAGCGATAGAGGAATCCGGCCGTAAGACTCTCGGGCGATCGAACAAGGCCTCAACGCGTCGCTGAGCGGTGACGTCGCCTCCCGTGGCGGCGTAATGGGGGGAGTCCCGTTGCGATGCGACCCTTCGTAGGGCGACGAGCACTCTTCACGCCCGAGGGCTACGTTGGTGAGAGCGGCACCCTGTGTCGGATGCCGTTGCGTGGTTGAAGGGACTTTGCACCATGAAGAGAACCCGTCGCACCAGTGTCGCTACCACCCTCATGATGTCCGCGGCGCTCACGTTGACCTCGGGCCCGTTCGTCTCGGGCGCCGGTGCGACGACGAACGAGGGAGTGATCAGCGGACGCGTGAGCGAATGCAGGCCCGGTCCCATCGTGGCGTCACCCGACCCCACCTCGAACGGGCCTAAGCCCCTTCTGGTCAAAGTCGTTCGCGATGGCCGCACGTACGCGTCCGAGATCGTCACGCCTACGCGCGTCGTGCCCTGGACCGGTGCGTTCAGCTTCATGGTGCCGGCCGGGCGCTACCAGGTGATCTCGTCCAATCGCGGGGTGAGCCAGTGGGTGCGGGTTCGCGCCGGCGAGCGCAGCGTGGTCACCTTCCCGCTGGTCGCCTGTCCCGACTAGGCGCGTTCGTTGACCGCTACGGTTCGAACTAGCCGGAGGGACGCGTCAAGGCGCGGTAGCGAACGATCGCCCACCACAGCGACACCAGCACGAGCGCCTCGAAAGCGGCGGCGAACGAACCCACGACGATCGCGCGGTGCAGCGTGACGACGAGCATGAAGGCCAGCTCCAGGGCCACGGCGACCAGGCACAGCACCGCGTAGGGACCGTACTGGTGCGCCGCTTCGTGGATGCGCGGCGAGGGCGTGACGCCACGGCGCCAGAACGCCTCGAGGACGTCACGCTTCTCCCGGCGAGAACAACTTCGATACACGTCGAGCTTCACGGTTCAACGTTACCGAGGGTCGGCCCACGAGAGGCCCAACGTGAGGTAAATAAATCGACGTTCGTGGCGGTTGTTGGGTCGAGTGGCGTCGTTTGTTACGACAGCACGCGACGGCGAAAGTTCCGCAGACCGAGCGAGAGGAAGCCCACGCAGAAGGCAATCAGCACCGGATAGATGACGTAGAGGTGCATGTGGGGCACGTTGGTGAACGACGCGCGCATGCCCTCGTTGACGTAGATCAGGGGATTGATGAGGACGAGTGTCTGCAGCCAGTGGAACGATCCGATCTGCACCGTCGCCAGTCGGGTCCACTGGTAGTACGTGCCACCGAGGAAGGTGATGGGCAGGATGATGAAGCCGAACATCATGCCGATGTTGCGCGGCTCGAAGCTGGTGCCCAGGATCAGCCCGAGCGACGCCATGGCGATGCAGGCCAGCGGCACCATGGTGAGCATGATGAGCCAGTGCAGCGTGAGGTGCGCTTCGACGCCGCTGGCGTGAACGAAGGACGCGATGGGCAGCACGATCGCCGCGGAGATGACGCCCTGGATGGCGCCGGAGAGGACCTTCTCGAAGGCCACCAACCAGATGGGACAGGGCGCCTGGACGCGGTCCTCGATCTCGCGGGTGAAGCCGAACTCCGTGGCCATCTGCAGCGCGACGGACTGCACGCCTTGGAACATGATGGAGATGCCCACGACGCCGGCGACCAGCACCGTGGCGAAGGCGCTCTCGGCGGCCGCTCCCGCGCCGCCGACCGACTGGCCGATCTTGGGGAAGATGAAGAGGAAGACGAAGCACAGCAGGAAGGGTTGGATCACCGTGCGCAGCACGAAGACGCCGAGGTCCTTCCTCAGCACCGTCACGTCGCGCAGCAGCAGGGCGGCGAGCGCCGCGCGGCTGGCGGCGTAGGCGCTGCGCCTCGGCCCGACCACGATGGGCGAGTGTTCGTAAACGATCTCCGCACTGGCCATCAGTCGCGCAACTCCTTACCGGTCAGGTTGATAAAGACCGTCTCGAGCGAGGGTTCGGCGACCGAGATGTCGGCGACCTCGAAGCCGCCGGCCTCGCAGGCGGCGATGACGCGGGCCAATAGCCGCTCGGCGCCGCGCACGTGCAGCTCGATCCCCGCGTCGATCACGCGGCTCTTGGTGACGCCCTCGACGTTCTTCTCCAGCGTCGCGGCGAGCAACGACTGGTCGCCCGAGGACTTGATGGTCACCACGGTGTCGACACCCACGGAGTGCTTGAGGTTCTCGGGCGTGTCGAGCGCGAGGATCTTGCCGTGGTCCATGATGGCCACGCGGTCGCAGAGTTGCTCGGCCTCTTCCATGTAGTGCGTGGTGAGCAGGATGGTCTGTCCGTCCTCGTTGAGCTGTTGGAGGATCCCCCAGAGGGCCAGGCGACTTTGGGGATCGAGACCGGCGGTCGGCTCGTCCATGAAGAGCACGGCCGGGCTGTGGAAGATCGACCTGGCCACCATCAGTCGCTGGGCCATGCCGCCCGAAAGAGCGTAGACCGAGGCCTTGGCCCACTTGCTGAGTTGGAACTGCTCGAGCAGGCGGTCCGCCGTCTCGCGCGACGACGGCGACGACATGCCAAAAAGCCGGCCGTGGAAATAGAGGTTCTCCCACACGGTCAACTGACGATCCAGGGTGTTGGTCTGGGAGACCACGCCGATGAACTGCTTGGCGATCGCGGGGTGCATCACCACGTCGACGCCCGCGACAACGGCCGAACCGGACGTGGGAATGACGCGGGTCGTCAACATGCCCGCGGTGGTGGTCTTGCCGGCGCCGTTGGGCCCGAGCAGGCCGAAGATCTCGCCGGTCGCCACGGTGAGGTTGAGTTCGTCGACCGCTTTGAGGTCACCGCCGGCGTAAATCTTGGTGAGGTTCTCCGTGCGGATGACGGTCGTGGCCACGTGGTCGGGCGCAATCGTGGAGGACGTCATTTCGCCCAGCATAGAAGCGCAATGCTGCCTCAGGCGCTGGCCGCGCCAATCGACGCATCACGAAAACAGATGGCGCGCGTTCGGCGTAAGGTCACCAGGTCGATCGAGGGAATTTGAGTCTTTGGACCCTACTGGTTCGACGCGTTCACTCGGTAAAAAGTTCGTCCCTCGGTAAAATTGAACTATGGCGAAACAGATCAGGTCGGCCCACGTTATGCGCACGGTTCTCGACGCCGTCTCCGAGCGTCTGATGGAGGGTGACGAGATGCTCATTCGCATTCCCGAGATCTGCGAGTCCACCGGCGTCAACTACGGATCGGTGTACCACCACTTCGGTTCGCGTGAAGGCGTGATCGACGCGGCCTACAGTCTGATCTTCTCGCGCATCGTCGACGAGGACATCGCGTCACTGCATCTGGTCAACGACACCGCCGAGACGATCGACGAGTACGTGAGCGCCATCCGCCCGCTCTTGGAACGGATCTCGATGGGCGAGGAGGGCGCGGCGCGCCGGGCCATCACCTCACGCATCGTCGCGGCCGCGATCACGCGACCCGACCTGCGACTGCTGATCGGCATCGACCAGGCGCGTCTCACCGATGAACTGCTGCGCATCGCGCACTACGGACAGGCCAAAGGATGGATGCGCCACGACGTCTCGGCGCCATCGATCGCCATGTTGTTGCAAGCGGTGGTCCTGGGCCGCACGCTCGACGACATCTCGCTCATCCCTCTGAGCGACGCCGAATGGGACCTCACGTTGGTGGCGCTCTTCATGGAGATGCTCAACGTGCCGGTGAGTCACGAATAGTCGAACTTGTGCTGAACTGCAGGCGTGAAGATTTTTCGCCTCGTCGGCGCCCTGCTCGTGATCGTCGCCCTGGCCTGGTCGGTGGCGCGAGTCACCGCCACCACCTCGACGGGTCCCTCTGAGGCGCAGTGTTCGACCGCGGCCCTCAGTGAGGGGGTCAACGGGGCCTTTCGCGTGATGTCGGTCCAGAACTTCGGCTGCGCCGGAAACTTCGCCTACCTCTGGGCCACGGTCGGCACGAACGAGACCAACGCCATCGGGGTGACCGAGGTCCTCAAGTTCACATCGTCGACGCAGCGCTGGACGTTGGTGTCGCGCCTCAAGTATTGCCATCCCGGCGACTTGCCGACGCTCGTCTACCGACAGGGTTGCTTCTCCAACTGAACCGAGACGGATGAACAGCCGGTGGTGACGACGGACTCGCGCTGAATCCCCTCAACTACGCTTCCGTTCGTGCGTCTTCGTGGATTTGCCTCGCTCGCGTGGGCCGCGACCCAGGACCTCTTCGATCAGAGCACGGCCTTCGGTCGCTTGGCCCTCGTGCACGTGATCATGATGGCCGGGGACACCCTGGTGACGGTGTCGTTGGCCGGGTCCCTCTTCTTCTCCGTGTCGCCCACCGAGGCCAAGGGGCGCGTGCTGGCCTACCTGTTGTTGACCATCGCCCCCTTCGCCGTCGTCTCGCCGATCCTGGGACCCTTGATTGACCGGTCGGCCAACGGTCGGCGGATCCTGGTGGCCCTGTCGGCTGGCGCTCGGGTGCTGTTGTGCTGGTCGATGAGCCAGCACCTCAACTCTTTCTGGCTCTTCCCCGAGGCGTTCCTGGTGCTGGTGTCGTCGAAGCTCTACGTGGTGACGCGCGGCGCGCTGGTGCCGGAGATGGCCCGCACCGACCAGTTCCGTGAGCATTCGTCGAAGGTCGGCCACTCCGGCTGGCCCTCGGCGGCTAACGAGGAGGAGAAGGGCTTCGCCGGGTTCAACGCCCAGCTGACGCTGCTCGGCACGTTGGCGGGTCTGCTCGCGGGGTCGATAGGCGCCGGGATACTTAAGTCCATCGGCGCGCCCAGCGTGCTGGTGACCGCGGCCTTCGTCTACGCGGCCGCCACGGTCGCCAGTGTGCGACTGCAGCGTCCGGCCAAGGTCGTGCGCGAAGAGGTGAGCGGTCTCACCCAGACCGAGCGCGACCTCAACGCGCTCAACCCGATGGGCGACATCGAGGTGGCGTGGGGGCTCGGTGCGTCGGCGCTCATGCGTTTCACCGTCGGCTTCGCGACGTTCCTGCTGGCCTTCGGGCTGCGGCGAGAACACGCCGGGCTCGGCTGGTTCGCCCTGGCCCTGGGGTTGAGCGCCTTCGGATCGTTAATCGGGTTGGGCATCGTGACGCGCGTGCGCAACGCGGTTCCCGAGTCGACGTTGCTCACCCTGGCGCTGCTGGCGACGGGCGTGGGCGCGGGAGTGGCGGCCGCGCACCCGACGCTCATCGCCCAGGTGGTGCTGGCCGGCTGGCTCGGGCTCTGCGCCGCCGTCGTGCAGCCGAGTTTCGACGCCATCACCCAGCGTCACGTGGCGCCCGGCGCGCAGGGCCGGACCTTCGCCCGCTTCGCCGTGCGCCAGCAGCTGCTCTGGGTTGTGGGCTCGGTCATACCGGTCGCCGTCACGCTTCATTTCTCGGCTGGCGACGCGTTGTTGGCCGTGCTCATGCTGGCCGGCGGGCTCGTCTACGGGGTCGGTCGGAGCTTCGCGAGACGCTGAGCGTTCGCCTCTCTTTATGCTTTGAGTAGATATGTGGACCACCACCCGCGACCCGGCGACGGCGCCCGACCTCTCGGCGCTGCCCCACGTGGTGGTCGTGGGCGGGGGATTCGCGGGCCTGGCGGTGGCCAAGACCCTGGCCAATCAGGCCGTACGCGTGACCATCATCGACACGCACAATTTCCACACCTTCCTGCCGCTGCTCTACCAGGTGGCCACGGCCGGACTCGAACCGGCCGACGTGGCCTATCCGATCCGCACCATCTTCGGCGGGGCGCGCAACGTGCGTTTCCGGCACGGTACGGTGCGCCGGGTCGACCACCAGCGTGACGTGCTCACCCTGGACGACGGCAGCGAGATGGCCTTCGACCACCTGGTGGTCGCTACCGGCGCCACGGCCGCCTTCTTCGCCATCCCCGGCGCGTCGCAGTTCGCGCTGCCGCTCTACTCGCTGGCCGACGCGCGTCACTTGCGAAATCGATTGCTCTCGAGCCTGGAGGCGGCCGACGTGCGCGCGGAGAGCGGTGCCGTTCCGCTCAACTACGTGGTGGTGGGCGGGGGACCGACCGGGGTCGAGACGTCGGGCGCGCTGGCCGAACTGATCGAGATCGTGATCCGACGCGACGGGCTTCGCATCGACGAATCGTTGGTCCGGGTGGTGCTGGTGGACGTGGCGCCGCGCCTGTTGACGGCCTTCCCCCACTCCGCCAGCAACTACGCCGCGAAAGAGCTGACCAAGAAGGGGGTGGAGATCGAGTTCGGACGTTCGGTCGTCGAGGTGCAGGAGCACGCCATCGTCTTCGCCGACGGCGAGCGCCTCGAGACCCAGGCCGTGATCTGGGCGGCCGGCGTCACCGTCGCGGGCACCCTGGCTGACGGCCTTGACGATGTTCCGGGTCCCGGCGGGAGGGCGCGGGTTGGCCGCGACCTTCGTCTGGAGCATCGGCCCAACGTGTGGGCCGTCGGTGACGCCGCGGCCATTCCCCGGGGAGATGAACTCTGTCCCCAGCTCGCTCCCGTGGCCATCCAGTCGGGTCACCACTGTGGTCGCCAGATACTTCGGGTACTGAAAGGAGAGACGACCGAACCCTTCCACTACCGCAACAAGGGCATCATGGCCACTATCGGGCGCAACGAGGCGGTCGCCAACCTGCCCGGCGGCCTGGTCGTCAAGGGCCGGCTCGGTTGGCTGGCCTGGCTCTCGCTGCACCTCTTCTACCTGATCGGTTTCCGCAATCGCCTGCGGGTGCTGATCAATTGGACGTGGCGTTACTTCGATTGGCCCTCGGGCCCCCGGCTCATCGTGGCGGACTCCGAGACGGTCGACTGACCGTGGTCGGGTCGCCCTAGGCCAGGCGCGACTCCAGGTCGTCCACCTGGGCGGCCAACGCGGCCGGCAAGTGATCGGCGAACTGGACGTAGTGCTCGCGGATGCTCGGCACCTCGGCGCGCCACTCCTCGACGTCCACCTTCAACAGTTCGGCCATGTCCGCGTCCGAGACATCGAGACCCTCGATGTTGATGGCGTTTGGCGTCGGCACGTAGCCAATGGGCGTCTCGACCGCGTCGCCGCGTCCCGAGACCCGGTCGAAGACCCACTCGAGCACGCGGCTGTTCTCGCCGAAACCGGGCCAGAGCCAGCGCCCGTCGTCACCCTTGCGGAACCAGTTCACGTAGAAGACCTTGGGCAGGGTCTCCTCGCTGAAACGGTCCGAGAAGCCGAGCCAGTGCTTGAAGTAGTCGCCCATGTTGTAGCCGCAGAAGGGCAGCATGGCGAAGGGGTCGCGGCGCAGCTTGCCGACCGCGCCGGTGGCCGCCGCCGTCGTCTCCGAGGCCATGATCGAGCCGAGGAACACCCCGTGCTCCCAGCTGCGTGACTGGAAGATGAGCGGGACGACGCTAGCGCGACGTCCGCCCAGCAGGATGGCGTCGATGGGCACGCCCGCGGGGTCCTGCCACTCGGGCGCGATGGCCGGGTCCTGGCTGGCGGGGGAGGTGAAGCGGGAGTTCGGGTGGGCCGCCGGGGTGGCGCTGTCCTTGGTCCAGGGCTGCCGCTTCCAGTCGGTGATCGCGCTCTTCGGGTCCTCCATGCCTTCCCACCACACGTCGCCGTCGGCGGTCAGCGCGGTGTTGGTGAAGATGGTGTTGGCCTCCATCGAGAGCATGGCGTTGGGATTGGTGACCATGTTGGTCCCCGGCGCCACGCCAAAGAAGCCCGACTCGGGGTTGATGGCGTAGAGCCGTCCGTCGGCGCCCGGCTTCATCCAGCAGATGTCGTCGCCGATGGTCTCGACCTTCCAGCCCTCGAGGGAGGGAACCAGCATGGCCAGGTTGGTCTTGCCGCAGGCGCTGGGGAAGGCGCCGGTGACGTAGCGCGACTCGCCCTGGGGGTTGGTCAGCTTGAGGATCAGCATGTGCTCGGCCAGCCAGCCGTCGTCGCGGGCCATGGCCGACGCGATGCGCAGGGCGAAGCACTTCTTGCCCAGCAGGGCGTTGCCGCCGTAGCCCGAGCCGTAGGAGATGATCTCGTGGGTCTCGGGGAAGTGGACGATGTACTTGTTGTCCGCGTCGCAGGGCCACGGCACGTCCTCAGTCCCCTCGGCGAGCGGCATGCCCACCGAGTGCAGGCAGGGCACGAAGTCGCCCGCGTCACCCAGGACTTCGAGCGCCCCGGTGCCCATGCGCGTCATGATGCGCATGTTGACGGCCACGTAGGCCGAGTCGGTGATCTCGACGCCGATGTGCGAGATGTTCGATCCGAGCGGTCCCATCGAGAAGGGCACGACGTACATGGTGCGCCCCTTCATGCAGCCGCGGAAGAGACCCTTCAGGACGTTGCGCATCTCGTCGGGCTGGCGCCAGTTGTTGGTCGGCCCGGCGTCCTGCTCGTCCTGGGAGCAGATGAACGTGCGGTCCTCGACGCGCGCCACGTCATCGGGATCCGACGTCGCGTAGTAGCTGTGAGGTCGCTTGGCGTCTGACAGTTTGGTGAACGTGCCGTGATCGACGAGCAACTGGCACAGTTCGTCGTACTCCTCGGCCGAACCGTCGCACCAGTGGATGCGGTCGGGGGTGGTGAGTCGTGAAACCTCATCGACCCATTTGATGAGCCCTGCGTGGGGGGTGGGGTACGTCACGGTAAATCCCTTCAATCTTTCCCCGGCGCATCGTTGCGCCGCGGCCCTGATAAGACTGTGCCGTGAACGCTCCGATCGACCAACCCGCTCCCCCAAGCGAGCACGTCCGTCGCGAAGACGACGTTCTTGAGCGTATCGCCGCCATCGTGGGTCGGCGAAGGATTCCCTCAGGAGAGGTCCACGTGGGCGACGACGCCGCCGTTTTGGCGCCCTTCGTCGGGGAAACCCTGGTCAGCACGGACGTGGCGGTCCTGGGGGTCCACCTCGACCCGGCCCTCTTCCCGCTCGAGGACCTGGGATTCAAGGCGGTGGCGGCGGCGGTCTCGGACTTGGCCGCCATGGGGGGCCGTCCGCGCGCCGCCGTGGTGGCGGTCTCTTCGCCGCCCGGCACCGACTTAGAGGAGCTGCATCGCGGCATCGCCGACGCCGCCACCATCACCAAGTGCCCGGTGGTGGGCGGCGACCTCACGCGCTCCCAGGACGTCTCGGTCGCGGTCACGGTCCTGGGGGAGTGCCCCGACCGCGGCGCCGTGCTGCGCAGCGGCGCGAAGATGGGCGACGAGATCCTCGTGACCGGTCCGCTCGGCCGTGCGGCCGCCGGGCTTCGTCGACGCCGCGACGGGGCGCCGCTCAACGACGAGCTGGTGGTCGCGCATCGGCGACCCTGGCCCCGCGTCGACGAAGGCATCGGGGCGCGCAGCGCCGGGGCGCACGCCATGATGGATTTGAGCGACGGCCTGGGCATTGACCTGCACCGCCTGGCCGACGCGTCGAAGGTGGGTTTTGAGTTGACGCACGTGCCGGTCGCCGCGGGCGCGACGCTGGAAGAGGCCATCAGCGGGGGCGAGGATTACGAGCTGCTGATCGTCACCGACGACGCGGCGAGGCTGCGCATGATCTACATCGACCGCGGCCTTCGCGCGCCGATCACCATCGGACGGATACACGAGGACGCGGCGGTGCGGTTGTGCGGCGGAGAGAAGTTCTTACGCCGAGGCTGGCAGCACCAGCTCTAAGGGTGAATCAGGCGTCGGCCCGGCGACGCGGGGGCTTGACGACCTTGCCCGAACGGATGCAGCCGGTGCAGATGTTGAGGCGCGTGGGCGTGCCGCCCACCAGCGCGCGCACGCGCTGGATGTTGGGGTTCCAACGGCGCTTGGTGCGTCGGTGCGAGTGCGAGACGTTCATGCCGAACGACGGCTTCTTGCCGCAGATTTCGCAGACTGATGCCATGATGAACGTTCTCCTTGATCCCAGCTCCCACCCGATGCGGGACCGACGTAATGCGAAGGACCATTGTAGCATCGCTAGCAATGACCTCTCCTACGTCGCTGTCCGCCCGGGACTTGCGCACCACGATTGCAACATTTGGCGAGCTTTTGCGCTCCCATAAAGAGGTCATAAACCGTCTCAACGTCTATCCGGTGCCCGACGGCGACACGGGCACCAATATGACCCTGACCGTCGAATCGGTGCAGGTCGAACTGGACCAGTTAGAGCCTGACGCGTCCATGGCCCTGGTGTGCCAGGCCATAGCCCACGGCTCGCTCATGGGGGCGCGCGGCAACTCCGGCGTCATCCTCTCCCAGCTGCTGCGCGGCCTGGTGGAGAAGTTCCGTTCGGCCGAGGAGATCACGCCGCAACTGCTGGCCGAGTCCCTGGAGCACGCGGACACCTTGGCGCGCCAGGCGGTGGTTCGCCCGGTCGAGGGCACCATCCTGTCGATCGCGCGCGCCGCGGCGTCGGGCGCGCGTGACGAGACCGAATCCTTGACCCAGGAGGTGCGAGCCGCGCGCTTGAGCGCGCGTGAGGCCCTGGCCCACACGCCCGAGCAGCTGGCGGTCTTGAAGCAGGCCGGCGTCGTCGACGCGGGCGGCGCCGGATTGGTGCTGTTCTTCGACGCGCTCTGTACGGTGGTGGCCCAGGATCCCGTCCCCGAGGCGCCGGCCTTGGAGTCGATCGTGGTGCACGTCGACGATCGAGCCGTCACCTCGGGCCACGGCGTGGCCGACCTGCGCTACGAGGTCATGTACTTCCTCGACGCCGACGACGCCAAGATGCACGCCTTTCGCGACGTGTGGGCGGGCATCGGCGACTCGATCGTCATCGTGGGCGGCGACGGGCTCTACAACTGCCACATCCACACCGACGAGATCGGCGCGGCGATCGAGGCGGCGCTCGACGCCGGACGGCCGCGCGAGATCCGCATCACCGACCTGAGCGAGCAGATCGTCGAGGAGCGCTGGGTCCGCGAGGGCATACCCCTGCAGCCCGACGACCTCGACGTCGGGCCCGCGCCCGCGACCGCCGTGGTGGCGGTGGTGGTGGGTGACGGCGTGGGCCGGATCTTCCGCTCGCTCGGCGTGCGCACGCTGGTGAAGGGCGGCCAGACGATGAACCCCTCGACCGCCGACCTGGTGGCGGCGGTGCGCGCCTGCGGATCGGCGCAGGTGGTGCTGCTGCCCAACAACAAGAACATCCGTCCGGTGGCCGAGCAGGTGAACGCCCTGGTCGACCAGACGGTGACGGTGGTGCCGACCAGGTCGATCGTCGAGGGCTTCGCCGCCCTGCTCAACTACGATCCCGACGCCTCGGCCGAGCAGAACGCCCTCACCATGTGCGAATCGGCGTCGCACGTGCTGGCCGGCGAGGTCACGCGGGCCGTGCGCGACACCACGACCGACGCCGGCGAGGTGCACGCGGGCGACTGGATCGGACTGAGCGACGAGGGCGTGCGCTCGATCGCCGACTCCATCGCCAGCGCGGCCAACCAGTTGCTGGCCCAGCTGGTGACCCCCGCGCACGAGCTGATCACCATCATCGAGGGCGACGGCTCGACGCCGGCCAACACCCGGCGGATCACGGAGTTCCTGGCCGACGAGTTCCCTTCGCTCAGCGTGGAAGCGCACAACGGGGGACAGCCGCTCTACCCGTATTACTTCGGCATCGAGTGAGCGACGCGCCGGCGCGCCGACTGCGCCAACTAGGCGACGTAGCGGTGGGCAACCTGCGCCACGTGGGCGAGAAGCGCGTAGCGGCCCTCAACTCGCTCGGCATCGAGAACGTGTTCGACCTGCTCACGCTCTACCCCCGCCGCTACATCGACCGCACCAAACGCGTCGACCTGTCGGACCTCAACGTCGGGGACGAGGCGGCGGTGTTCGCCCAGGTGCAGAAGGTCTCGAGCCGCCGCACCCGCCAGGGCAAGGTCATGGTCGAGGTGACGGTGAGCGACGACGACGACGCGAACCTGAAGGTGGTGTTCTTCAACCAGGCCTGGCGCGAGCGCCAGCTGACCGTGGGCGTGCAGGCCCTCTTCTTCGGCAAGGTCACCGACTACCGCGCGCAGCGTCAGATGACCAATCCCGTGGTCGACGTGATCGTCGGGGCGACCGGCGAGGAGCGCGACGCCTCGCGGGTCGGCCGCGTCGTGGCTATCTATCCCGCCTCGGGCAAGGCCGGCCTCACCAGCTGGGAGATGGGCGGCTTCGTCGAGGAGTCGCTGCGCCGCGCCGGACCGTTGCTCGACCCGGTGCCGGACGAGGTGCGCCGCGACCTCGACCTGGTCGACCGCACGGCGTCGTTCTGGGGGATCCACCTGCCGGCCGAGTTCTCCGACATCGCCCCGGCGCGACGGCGTCTGGTCTTCGACGAGTTCCTGCGCCTGCAGCTGCTGCTGGCGCTGCGGCGTCGACGGCTCGAGGAGAGTTCGTCGGGCGTCGCGCACCCCATCAACGTCGAGGACCTCGACGTGGCGCCCGGCGCGCTCTCGACGCCCGACTCCACGCTGGTGCGCCGCTTCCTGGCGGGCCATCGCTTCACGCTCACCTCGGCGCAGCGCCGGGTGCTGGGCGAGATCGCGGCCGACATGTCCTCGCCCTTGCCCATGCACCGCCTGCTCCAGGGCGACGTCGGATCGGGCAAGACCGTGGTGGCCCTGACCGCCCTTTTGGCCTCGATCGACGGCGGACGCCAGGGGGCTCTGATGGCCCCGACCGAGGTGCTGGCCGAACAGCACCTGGTCTCGATACGCCGCGATCTGGAGAACCTGAGTATCCACGACCACTCGGTGCTGGGCGGGGAGCGGCCGCTCTCGATCCAGCTGCTCACCGGACGGCTGCGCGCCAAGGAGCGCCTCAACGTGCTGGCCGGCCTGGCCAACGGGTCGGTCGACATCGTCGTGGGCACCCACGCGCTGCTCACCGACGACGTGACGTTCCGCTCCCTCGGGGCCGTGGTGATCGACGAGCAGCACCGTTTCGGGGTCGAGCAGCGCGCCGCGCTACGCGAGAAGGGGAAGGAACGTTCCCGTGAACCCATCGACCCCGACCTGCTGGTGATGACGGCCACGCCGATCCCGCGCACCGCGGCCATGGTCGTCTTCGGGGACCTCGACCTCTCGGTGCTGGACGAATTGCCGGGCGGGCGCCTGGCGATCAAGACGGTCTGGGCGCGCGGCGACGACGAGGTCGCCGCCTGCTGGGCGCGGGTGCGCGAGGAGGTGGCCCGCGGGCGCCGGGCCTACGTCATCTGCCCGTTGATCGAGGGTTCGGACCGCGTGCAGGCCACCAGCGCCGTGCAGGAGCGCGACCGCCTGGTCGAGCACGAGCTGGCCGGACTGCGGGTGGGGCTGCTGCACGGTCAGATGAAGGGGGCCGAGAAGGAGGAGGTGATGGCGCGTTTCCGCATCGGCAGCCTCGACGTGCTGGTGGCCACGGTCGTCATCGAGGTCGGCGTGGACGTGCCCGAAGCGAGCGTGATCGTCATCGAGGACGCCTGGCGCTTCGGGCTGGCGCAGCTGCACCAACTGCGCGGTCGCGTGGGGCGCGACACGACGCAGAGTTACTGCTACCTCCTGGGCGATCCGCCGAGCGAGGACGGCGAGAAGCGGCTCGAGGCGCTGGTCACGTCCACCGACGGCTTCGCGCTGGCCGAGATCGACCTCGACCTGCGCGGGGAGGGCACCCTGCTCGGCGCGCGCCAGCGGGGCCGCAGCGACCTGCGCCTGGCCTCGTTGCGCCGTGACGAGGAGCTGCTCCTGGCGGCCCAGTCGGTCGCCACGACCATGGTGCAGGGGGACCTGCTGAGCCCGGATTCGGACATGGTCGACGAGCTTCGCCTGTTCGTGGACGACAATGAAGCCGATTACTTGTTCAAGTCCTGAGGAGGAGAGCGCGTAGCCTTCAGACGTGCGCGTGATTGGTGGGGTAGCTCGAGGACGACCGCTCAAGGCCAAGATCCCGCCCAGCGTGCGTCCCACCACCGACTACGCGCGCGAGGCGATTTTCTCCATGCTCGAGAGCCGCGGCGGCCTCTTCGACCTGGTGGTGGCCGATCTCTACTGCGGTTCGGGGGCCATGGGCATCGAGGCGATGTCGCGCGGCGCGGCCAAGGTCTACTTCGTCGACAGCGACCCCGCCTGCCTCAACGCCGCGCGGGCCAACCTGGACCCGCTGGCCATGGAGGGCGAGGCGGTCTTCGTGCGTTCCACGCTGCCGATCTGGCAGCCGAGCGGCGACCTGGACCTGGTGCTGGCGGACCCGCCCTACGGGCCGCTCGACCTCGACAGTGTGCTGGAGAACGTGACCGCCCGGCGGGTGGTCATCGAAAACGACCGTCATATGGACGCGCCGGAGGGCTGGATCGTTACCAAAACCAAGCGCTACGGCACTACGCTCGTAACGATGTTGGAACCGCGTGAAGGGGATGACCAGTGACGGTAGGCCTGATCCCCGGCTCTTTTGACCCCTTCCACAACGGCCACCTGGAGGTCGTGGAACGGGCCTCGCACATCTTCGACGAGATCGTGGTGGCCGCCATCCGCAACCCCCAGAAGTCCGAGGCGCTCTTCGACCTAGAGGAGCGCCGCGAGATGATCGCCGAGTCTTGCGCGCACCTGAAGAACGTGAGTTTCGTCTCGATCTCGACGCTGCTCGTGAACGTCGCCCGCGACGTCGACGCCACGGCCATCGTCAAGGGCCTGCGCGCCGTCTCGGACTTCGAGAGCGAGCTGCAGATGGCCCAGATGAACCGGTCCCTCTCGGGCGTCGAGACGCTGTTCATCCCCTCGAGTTCGAACCACTCCTTCATCTCCTCGGGATTGCTGCGCGAGGTGGCTCGCTACGGTGGGGACGTGTCGCACTTCGTACCGGAGCCGGTCTTCAAGCGCCTGCAGGGCAAGTTCCTCGGGGGCGGCGAATGACGACCTTCGACGGCTACGACGACGCGGTGGAGCCCGACGAGGTCCCGGGACGCCACGCGCGCCGCGACATCGAGACGGACCTGCGCGACCTGATCGAGCTGATCGCCAACGCCAAGCAGATGCCCCTGTCCAACTCGGCCCTGGTGCCGCGCGACGACGTGCTGGCCCTGCTGGAGCAGGCGCTGCACAACCTGCCCGACGAGATCCGCGAGGCCCGCTGGGCTTTGCGCGACCGCGAGGAGCTGATGGCGGCCGAGGTGCAGAAGGCCCAGCAGCTGATGGACCAGGTGCGGGCCGAAGCGGCGCGCATGGTCGATAAGACCGAGGTGGTGCGCCAGTCGCGCTTGAAGGCCGAGCAGATCGTCTCCGAGGCCCAGGCCCAGGCCCGCCAGATGGTCAACGAGCACGAGGACTACCTCGACGGCAAACTGGGCAGCTACGAGATCGTCATGGAGCGGCTCTTAAAGACCATCCGTTCGGGCCGCGAGCGACTCAACGCCCAGAGCCTGCCCAACCTTCCCCCCGAGAGCCACCCGCTGTCCGACGAGTTCCTGGGCGCGCCGCCGCCGCCCGAGTACGGAACGACGTCGAGCATCGATGAAGCGTCCTTCTTTGATCAGGACGCCAACTAACCGCCGTGTCGTCGCCCTACCTCGTCTCGGTGGCCCAGCTGCTGCGCGACGTGCCGTCGAGCGCCACCATCACCTTCGAAGCGCCTTTCGACGAGCCCCACGAGTTCCCGCCGCGCCGTTACGCCGAGACTGACGTCTTCGCCGAGGCGACGGTCAAGGTCGACCTCAAGCTCGAGAGCTTCAGCGGGGGACTGCGCGTCCGCGGCCGGGTGAGCGCCCCGTGGCACGGGATCTGCCGGCGATGCTCGACGCCGGTGCTCGGCATGAGCGAGGTCCACGTCAAGGAGCGCTTCATCGACGACTCCACCACCACCGACGACCTGGCCTATCCGATTGAGAACGACTTCATCGACTTGGCCCCGCTGGTGCACGACGCGATCTTCCTGGACCTGCCGCTGGCGCCGCTCTGCCGCGAGGACTGCCAGGGACTGTGCCCCTACTGCGGCACGGATCTCAACGACGAGACCTGCGACTGCCAGGGACCGGTCGACCCGCGCTGGGCTACACTGGATGGACTCCGTTTCATCGACGTTCGCGCTGATGAATCCAAAGAAGCGTGACGGGCCCGCCCGTCTAGGTGAAAGAGAAGACCGATGGCCGTTCCCAAGCGCAAGACCAGCAAAGCCAAGACGCGCAGTCGCCGCGCGGCCAACTGGACCCTCGACCGTCCCGCGCGCAGCGTCTGCCCGCAGTGCGCCACCTCGAAGCTTCCCCACATCGTGTGCCCGAACTGCGGTTGGTACAAGGGTCGCACAGCCGTAGAGGTCAATTAAGTTGACCCTGCCCATCGCCTTGGACGCGATGGGTGGTGACTTCGCTCCCGGAGAGATCATCCTGGGCGCCCGGCGCGCCGTGGACGAACTGGGGCTGAGCGTCACCCTGGTAGGCGTGCCCGAGCTGATGGGCGACCCCTTGGGACTCGAGGTCGTCGCGTGCAGCGAAGTGATCGCCATGGACGACGACCCCGCGGGCAGCGTGCGCAAGAAGAAGGACTCCTCCTTGGTGCGCGCGGCCGAACTGGTGCGCGACGGCAAGGCCAGCGCCATGGTCTCGGCCGGCAACACCGGCGCCACGATGGCCTCGGCATTGCTGCGCATGGGGCGCCTGCCCGGCGTGGTGCGGCCCTGCATCGCCACGCCCATCCCCAACCCCGGCACGACGCCCACCGTGCTGGTCGACGCCGGCGCCAACGCCGAGTGCACGCCCGAGATGCTGGTGCAGTTCGCCCAGATGGCCTCGGCCTACGTCGAGGTCCACTACGGGGTCAGCCATCCCAAGGTCGGACTGCTCTCCATCGGCGAGGAGTCGACCAAGGGCACCCCGCTGGTCAAGGCCACCCACGAATTGCTGGCCGCCCTCGAGGGCATCACCTTCTACGGCAACGTCGAGGGCCGCGACCTCATCCCCTCGCCGGTTGACGTGGTGGTGACCGACGGCTTCACCGGCAACGTGGCGCTCAAGACGTTGGAAGGCGGGTTCAAGTTCATCTTCTCCTCCGTGCTCGAGGTCATCGCCACCAACGAGACGACCAAGGCGGCCGGCGACGTGCTTTTTGAGTACCTCCTGCCCCTGGCCGGCCGGCTGACGGCCGACAACCAGGGCGGGGCCATGCTGCTGGGCCTCAACGGGATCTGCGTCATCAGCCACGGCTCCTCCAACGCCACGGCCATCATGAACGCGCTGCGCGTGGGCGCCGAGATGGACCGCGCCGGCGTGGTGGAGAAACTTCGAACGACCATACGGCCTGATCAAAAGGCGTAACCGGCGCGACCAGCGTGGCGGCTCGGTAATCTGGAGTAGCAACACGAAGGAGTGGTCATGACCGCTGACGCTGGAAACGCATCATCGCTCGATCGAACCGCCATTTTGGCGATAGTGCGAGAGCAATTGGCTGAAATACTCGAAAAGAGCCCCGACGACATCCCCGAAGACGTGCCGTTCAGCGATATCGGCGCCGATTCCCTGGCCCTGATCGAACTGGTGGAGGCCCTGGAAGAGAACTTGTCGGCCTACATGTCCGGCTTCCACATCGACGACGAGGACCTAGAGGGCCTCTTGTCGGTGCGCGACGCCGTTAACTACGTGGTCGTCAAGCTGCAGGCCGCGTAACGAGGTCCGTGAGCCTATTGCTCTCGCCACTTGACGCGCTCGCCCAGCGACTCGGCGTACCACCCGAGAGCGAGTACCTAGCCTTGGCCGTGACCCACTCGAGCTACGCCGCCGAGCACGACTGCACGTCCAACGAACGCCTCGAATTCCTGGGCGACGCGGTGGTGGACCTGGCCGTGGCCGACCTCATCGTGACGGCCTACCCCGAACTCGACGAGGGGTCGGGATCGCTGGTGCGTTCTCGCGTGGTCAACGAGGCCTCGCTGGCGCGCGCCGCCCAGCGCCTCGACCTGGCCAGCTGCATCCGCGTCGGCCGCGGCGAGGTCAAGTCTGACGGTCTCAAGCGGCCCTCCCTGCTGGCCGACGCCTTCGAGGCGGTGGTGGCGGCGATCTACCTGGAGAAGGGCTACGGGGCGGCCAAGGAGTTCGTGCAGGCCGAGCTGGGCGAGGACGTCGAACGGGCGTCGCTCTCCCCGGAGGACGTCGACCCCAAGACGAGGCTGCGAAAGTGGGCCGACGAGAGCGGGCGCGGCGTGCCGGTGTACGAGGTGACCTTCGACGGACCCGCGCACGACACGACCTTTCACGCGACGGTGCGCGTCGGCGACACCTTGAGCGCGAGCGCCGAGGGACGTTCCAAGAAGATCGCCGAGACTCGCGCGGCCGAGGCGGCCTGGGAGAGGCGCGACGATGCCTGAGCTGCCCGAGGTCGAGACGGTGCGCGCCTCGCTGGCCCGCGACCTCATCGGCAAGAAGGTCAAGACGGCCCTGGTGACCAACGGGCGCGTGGTGCGTCGCCACAAGACCGCCAAGGACTTCCGCGCGGCCATCGAGGGCCACACCATCAAGAGCGTCCAGCGCCTGGGCAAGAACCTCATCTTCGCGCTGGAGAACGGGACCCATTTGGTGGTGCACCTGGGCATGAGCGGCCAGCTGCTGCGTTCCAAGGGCCCCAAGGACCCCAAGCCCAAGCACACCCACGTGGTCTTCAGCTTCGTCCAGGGCGGGGAGCTTCGTTACGTGGACCCGCGAACCTTCGGCGAGCTCTACGTGTCGACCCCGCTGCCCGAGGGCGCGGAGGTGGAGATCTCTAAGTTCGCTCGCCTCTCCATTGGCGGCGACGGGCTAGCGCTGCGCCGCGAGATCCCCGAGCTGGCTCACCTGGGCGTGGACCCTTTCGAGGACCAGATCGGCTGGGACCGTTTCGCCGCCATCTTGCGCAGCCGCACCACCACTTTGAAGGTGGTGCTGACCGACCAGGACATCATCGCCGGGCTGGGCAACATCTACGCCGACGAGACGCTGTTCGCCTCGGGCCTGCGCTACGACCGCTCGGCCGAGTCGCTCTCGACCATCGAGATCCGCCGCCTGCACCGCGCGATCAGCGAAATACTGACCAACGCCATCAAGTACGGCGGCACCACGCTGGCCGACGAGCAGTTCATCGACCCCGACGGCAAGCCCGGCGCCTACCAGCAATTCCTCCAGGTCTACGGTCGCGAGGGCGAGCCCTGCTACCAGTGCCGCCTGCCCATCTCGCGGGTCATGGTCCGTCAGCGCTCGACCTTCTACTGCGAGAAGTGTCAGAGCTAGCGCCCCGAAAGCGGCGCGGAAGGTTGGTAGCGTCTACGCGTGTTTCTTAAGCGATTAACCATGAAGGGCTTCAAGTCCTTCGCCGACAACACCATCCTGGATTTCGAACCCGGGGTCACCGCGGTGGTGGGCCCGAACGGTTCGGGCAAGTCCAACGTCGTCGACGCCGTCATCTGGGTGCTCGGCGCCCAGAGCACCCGCGCCCTGCGCAGCGCCAAGATGGACGACGTCATCTTCATGGGTACGGCCACCAAGGCCGCGTTGGGCCGCGCCGAGGTCGCCCTGACGCTCGACAACTCCTCGGGCCGCCTGCCCATCGACACCGCCGAGGTGACCATTTCGCGCACCCTCTTTCGCAACGGCGACTCCGAGTACGCCATCAACGGCGCGACCTGTCGCCTGATGGACGTCCAGGAGCTGCTCGGCGACTCGGGGGTCGGACGCCAGCAGCACATGATCATCGGTCAGGGCCAGCTCGACTCGATCCTCAATTCGAGTTCCGAGAGCCGCCGCGCCGTGATCGAGGAGGCCGCCGGCGTGCTCAAGCACCGACGGCGCAAGGAGCGCGCCGAGCGCCGCCTGGCCTCGACCCAGGAGAACCTCGAGCGCCTGGGCGACCTGGTGCGCGAGGTGCGCCGCCAGATGCGTCCGCTCGAGCGCCAGGCCATCTCGGCGCGCAGCTACGCCAACGTCGAGAGCGACCTTCGCGGCGCCCGCCACTCGCTCTTCTCCTCGCGCCTCATCAACTTCGAGCTGCGCCGTCGCGACCTCGAGGTCGAGCTCATCGCGTCCTCGTCGCGCGAGCGAGAGTTGCGTCACGAGCTGGTGACCCTGGACGCGCAGGCCGCCACCGCGGCCGCGGAGATCGCCAGTCGGCGCGAGGAGATGTTGGCCTCGACCCTGGGCACCCTGCAGGGGCTGTCCGAACGCGCCCGGGGGACTTCTTCCATCATCCAGGAACGCGAACGTTCACTGCGCATGGCGCTCATCGCCTCGGCCGACGAGAACGTGATCGCCAACCTGGAGGCCGACGGCGCGAAACTCTTGTCGGAACTCGCGGCACTCGACGTCGAGGAGGCCGAGTTGGCCCCCCAGCGCGAGGCGCTCGAAGCGGCGCGCCAAGAGCTGGCCCAGTTCGAAGAGCACTACGAGTCGACGTGGGGCTCGAGCTCCTCCGAGGGCGACGAGGCCAACCTGCGCGCGGCCCGCGAACGCGTGGCCCTGCTCGAGCGCTCGCTCGACTCGCTGCGCGAGGGCGAACGCCGGGCTTCGACCCGCCTGAGCGACGTGGAGTTGCGTTTAGAAGAGGCTGTTGCTGGTCGCGACGCCTCGAGCGAGGCCCAGGCCCACGCGCAACGCAGCCTGGCCGCCGCACAAGAGCAGCGCGCCGACGCCGAGGATCGGGCCCGGCGGGCCGAGCACGAACGCACGTCCTCGGACGAGGCGCTGCGCGAAGCGACCGACGTCGCCGCGCGCACCCAGGCCCGGGCCGAGGCCCTGGCGCGCGCCCTCGAGGAGTTCTCCGGCGCCGGCGGGGGAGCGATCATCGGGGGCCTCGATGGCGTCCTCGGATCGTTCCTCGACCTCATCGAAGTGGACGCCGGCTGGGAGTTGGCCGTGGAATCGGCCGCCGGCGCGTCGGTGGGCGCGATGGTGGTCGACGGGCGCACCTCGGCGCGCGCCGCGTTGGCGGCTCTGCGCCGCGAGGGCGGCGCGGGACTGATCCTGCCCGTGAGCGACGGCGACGTCGTCACCGTCGCGACGCCTCCGGGCTGCACCGCCCTGCGCACCCTGGTGCGCGCGCGCTCCGGTGCGCCGACCCACGTCACGCGCGTGCTCGACGGTCTCTTCTCGAGGGCCTTCGTGGCGCGCGACTGGGAGTCGGGCATCGAGGTCGCCATCGGCAACCCGGAACTGGTGATCGTCACGCCCGAGGGCGACCGGTTCGCCGCGTCGGGCTGGCGGGTGGCGTCCGGCCGCGCCGTGGTCACCCGATCGACCGTGGAAGAGGCGAGGGTGGCCGCCCACGAGGCCCACAACGCCGTGGCACCGATCCGCGAGCGACACCGTCAGGCCGACGAGGACGCGGTCGGTGCGCGCTCCTCGCTCAACCAGGCGACGACGCAGGCCGCCCAGGCGGAGGCCGAGTTGGAACGGCGCAACCGCGAGATCCAGCGGATGAACGAGACCGTCGCCGAGCTCGAAGGCGCGCGCGAGACGCTGCGCAGCGACGTGAGCGCGCTGAGCGTGCAGGTCGAGCAGATCGACGGCGAGCGAGCGGCGCTGGCGGACGAGATCCCGGGGCTCGAGCGGGTCGTGCACGAGGGCGCCCAGCGTCAGCACCTGATCGAGGAGGCCAAGGCCTTCGTCGAGGGCCACCGCGGGCGCGTCGGCGAACGCGCGACGGCGCTCTCACGGCGCGAAGCGGAGTTTGGCGAACGTCGACGGCTCATCCTGGCGCGCCGCGCGGAGATCGAACAGCGCCTGGAGGGCCGCACCAGCGAGCGGGCCGAGGCGGCCGGACGACGCGAGTCCTTCGAGTTCAGCCTCAAGGTCTTGGAGCGGCTGGACCAGCTGGTATCGCGGGCCGCGGAGGAGATCCGCGTGTCCCAGGAGGCGCTCGACTCGTCGTATCGCGAGCAGCTCGAAGCCACGCGCGCCGGCGCCGAGCGGTTGGAAGAGGTGCGCCAGGCCCGCAACACCGCCGACCAGCGCCTGGCCGAGCTGGGCGAGGTGGTACGGCGCAACGAGATCGAACAGGCCGAGCTGGCGGTCAAGATCACCAACCTGCACGAGATGATCAGCCGCGACCTCGGTGTCGCCCCGCACGAGCTAGGCCCGGCGCAGGACGTGGAGCTGCCCGAGGGCCTCACCATCGAACAGCACGTCGGCGAACTCGAGGCGCGCATCACCAGCCTCGGACCGATCAACCCGCTGGCCCTGGAGGAGCTGTCCGCGCTCGAGGAGCGCTACAAGGAGCTCGACGCGCAGGTGAGCGACGTGCGCCACGCCCGCCGAGAGCTCCAAGAGGTGGTGCGCGCCGTCGACGCCGAGATCATGACGACGTTCTCGAGCGCGGTGGCCGACGTGAACGAACACTTCTCGACGCTCATTGCCATGCTCTTCCCTGGAGGCCAGGGACGTCTCATCCTCACCGAACCGGACGACCCGCTCAACACCGGCGTCGAGATCGAAGTGCGCCCCATGGGCCGCAACGTGCGGCGCATCTCGCTGCTCTCGGGCGGCGAGCGCTCGATGGCCGCGTTGGCCTTCCTCTTCGCGGTCTTTCGTTCGCGGCCCTCGCCCTTCTACATGATGGACGAGGTCGAGGCGGCGCTCGACGACGTGAACCTGCAACGGTTCCTCAGCCTGGTCGACGAGTTCCGCAACGAGGCCCAGCTGCTGATCGTGACGCACCAGAAGCGCACCATGGAGGCGGCCGACGCGCTCTACGGCGTGACCATGGGTCCCGGCGCGTCCTCCAAGGTCGTGAGCCAGCGCGTGAAGCGCGGTGAAAGCGTCGTCTCGGCGTGATCGTCGCGCTGATCATCATCGCGGTGCTGGTGGTGGTCATCCTGGGCGTCGTACTGGTGCGCCGCCGATCACGTAGGGCGCCCTCGCTCGCGGCGCCGCGCGCCGCGATGCCCGAGGTGCTGGTCACCAAAGCCCAGGAGCGTCCGACGCTCGTCGACACCTCCTCGGGCACGCTGGCCCAGCGTCTCAGCTCCTCGCGCGGCATCTTCGACCGCGTGCGCTCGATCACCAACGTCGGCGCGTTGAGCGCCGACCAACTCGACGTGGTCGAAGAGGTCCTCTTGCGCAGCGACGTCGGCGTGACCACCACGCAGGCTCTGCTCGATCAGCTGCGCGAGGACGGCGCGCCCGACGGCGTGGCCGCCGCGGTGCGCGAGGCCCTGCTCGCATCGTTGCAGGGTGATCGCTCGGTCCGCGTGTCCGCCGATCCCGGACGGGTGCCGGTCTGGCTCTTCGTGGGTGTCAATGGAGTGGGCAAGACCACCACCATCGGCAAGCTCGCGCAGCGTCACGTCGACGCGGGCCGCAAGGTGGTGCTGGCGGCCGGCGACACCTTCCGCGCCGCGGCGGGCGAGCAGCTGGAGCAGTGGGCCCAGCGCACCGGCGCCGACATCGTGCGCGCCGGCGAAGGGGCCGACCCCGGCTCGGTGGTGCACGACGCGTTAGGGCGCGCCAGCGCGCGAGGCGCCGACATCGTGCTGGCCGACACCGCGGGACGACGGTCCAACAGCACAAACCTGCTGGATGAACTGAGCAAGGTGCGCCGGGTGGCCGACCGAGAGCCGGGTCAGGTCGTGGAGACCTTCATGGTGCTCGACGCCACGACCGGCCAGAACGCGCTGGTCCAGGCGCGCGAGTTCCTGGCCGCGGCGTCGGTGACCGGCATCGTGCTCACCAAGCTCGACGGCACGGCCCGCGGCGGCATCGTGGTGGCCATCGAACGCGAGCTCGGTATTCCGGTCAAGTTCGTGGGGATCGGCGAAGGTCTGGGCGACCTCATCGTCTTCGAACCGCGGGCCTTCGTCGATTCGCTGCTCGACGCCTGACGGTAGCCTCGGGTTACATGTTTGACGCCCTGAGTGAACGACTGGACCGGCTGAGCGCGTCGTTGCGCTCGCGCGGACGACTGAGCGACGCGGATATCGACGAGGCGCTGGTCGAGGTGCGCAGCGCGCTGCTCGAGGCCGACGTCGAACTCGGCGTGGTGCGGGCCTTCCTCGACGCGGTGCGCGAACGCCTGAGCGGCGAAGCCCTCAGCCAGAGCCTCACGCCGGGTCAGCAGGTCATCAAGGCCGTGCAGGAACAGCTGGTCGAGGTCCTGGGCGCCACGCCGCTCAAGGTCACCTACGCGTCGCGTCCGCCCACGGTCGTGCTGCTGGCCGGTCTCCAGGGGGCCGGCAAGACCACGACCGCGGCCAAGCTGGCCTCGTGGTTCAAGCAGCAGGGACGCCAGCCCTTCCTCATCGCGGCTGACCTCCAGCGACCGGCGGCGGTCGAGCAGCTGCGCGTGCTGGGGGCCCAGATCGGCGTCGACGTCTTCAGTGAGGCGAGCGATCCGGTTGACGTCTCCAAGAAGGGCGTGAAGGAGGCGTCGCGTCTCGGGCGCGACGTGGTGATCATCGACACGGCCGGTCGCCTGGCCATCGACGAGGCCTTGATGCGAGAGGTGCGCGCGATCTCCAAGGCCACCTCGCCGCACTACACCTTCTTGGTGATCGACGCGGTCACCGGCCAGGACGCGGTGCACACGGCGCGGACCTTCCACGAGACCCTGGAGCTCTCGGGCATCATCGTGACCAAGCTCGACTACGACGCGCGCGGCGGCGCGGTCCTGTCGGCGCGCGGCGTGGTCGGCAAACCGGTCGTCTTCGCCTCGACGGGAGAGAAGCTGAGCGACTTCGACCTCTTCTACCCCGAGCGCATGGCCTCGCGCATCCTGGGCATGGGCGACGTGCTCTCCTTGATCGAGCAGGCCGAGCGCACCATGGACGCCGACGTGGTGGCGGAGTCGGCCGGGCGCATGATGAGCGGCACCTTCACGCTCGACGACTTCATGGCCCAGCTGAACCAGGTGCGAAAGATGGGATCGTTGGGCGGCATCATGAAGCTGATGCCCGGGGTCACCAAGGAGATGCGCAGCGCTGCGAGCAACGTCGACGACGGGGAGCTGAACAAGGTCGAGGCCATCATCCGCTCGATGACCACGAAGGAACGGCGCAATCCGGCCATCCTCGACGGGTCGCGCCGCACGCGCATCGCCCGAGGGTCGGGCACCAGCGTGGCCGCGGTCAACCAGTTGCTCAAGCAGTTCGCCGAGATGCGAAAGATGATGAAGCAGATGGGCAGCGGCAACGCACCCGCGATGCCCGGCATGGGACGCATGGCCAGCATGGCCGCGCGCGCCAGCGCCGCGCGCAACGAGGAGTTGCCACCGGGCTTTGAGGCCCTGGGGGCGGGCATGGCCGCGGGGTCCAAGTCGGTGCGCAGCGGCGGACCGAAAAACAAGAAGAAGAAGGGCGGGAGGGTGACGCCCCCCAAACAACGCTAAACTTTGACGCTCGGGTATATCGCCCAGTCCCGGTGGACCGGGGCAAAAGGTTTGAAGGGACTTCCGTCGTGGCTGTGAAACTTCGTTTGGTGCGCATGGGTAAGAAGAAGCAACCGACCTATCGCGTGGTGGCGGCCGAGAGCCGCCGGGCCCGCTCGGGCGCGTTCCTCGAGATCGTCGGCACCTACCAGCCGCGCGGCATCTCCGTGGCGGAACCCGAGATGGTGTACGCCATCGACAACGACAAGGTCGTGCGCTGGCTCCAGCAGGGGGCTCAGCCCACCGAACGCGTGGCCAAGCTGCTCGAGAAGAGCGGCGCCCTCCAGGCGTTCGAGGCGACCAAGGTTGCGAAGGCCGCCCAATGAGTGACGTGCACGACGAGTACGTCGCCGGCGACGTGAACACCATCGACGATGAGGGTGACGAGTACGACGAAGTCGACGTCGTCGACGAGGGCAACGAGGCTGGCGAAGGATTTGGCGGCGCGGAGCGCGCGGCCACCGCGAGCGCCACGCTGACCTTCATCGCCAAGTCCCTGGCCGAGGATCCCAGCGCCGTGTCGGTCGACGTGAGCGAGCGACACGACAAGGTCGTGCTGTCGCTCAGCGTCGGCCCCAACGACATGGGCCGCATCATCGGCCGTCGTGGCCGCACCGCGCAGGCGATCCGGGCCCTGGTGGGCGCGGCCGGCGCGCGCGACGGCGTGACCACCTCAGTCGACATCGTCGACTAGCCGTGAGCGCCGACGAGCGCCCCACGCTCGAGGTCGGGCGGATCATCAAAGCGCAGGGCCTACGGGGCCAGGTCCTGGTCGACCTGTGGACGGACCGCCACGAGCGCCTGAAGGCCGGCAACGAGTTGATGAGCGAACGCGGACCGCTGATCGTGAAGGCCGCCGCCGCGCACCAGCAGCGGTTCATCGTCTCCTTCGAGGGCGTCGAGACCCGCGAGGACGCGGAACGACTGCGCGGCGTGGTGCTCAGCGCGCCGCGGCTCTACGACGACGACGTCATCTGGATCGACCAGCTGTTCGGCGCCGAGGTCTACGACGCCTCGGGAACCCGGCGCGGGGTCGTCACCGAGGTCGAGGCCAACCCCGCGAGCGACCTGCTGGTGCTCGACAGCGGCGCGCTGGTGCCCCTGACCTTCGTCACCCGCGTCGTGGCCAACGAGCGCATCGACGTCGACGTCCCCGAGGGCCTCTTCGAATGAGCTATCGCGTCGACGTGCTCACCCTCTTCCCCGAGTCAATCACCCAGTACGCCACGACCTCGGTGCTCGGACGGGCGCAGGCGAAGGGCGTGTGGGAACTGCACGTGCACGACATCCGCGACGCCGCCGACGACCCGCACCGCAGCGTCGACGACGCGCCTTTCGGCGGCGGCGCGGGCATGGTCCTGCGGGCCGAGCCGATCATGCGCACCATCGAGATGGTGCCCGACCTGGCCCGCCCGTTGTTCGCGCTCACGCCGTCGGGACGACCGTTCACCCAGGGTTTCGCCCAGGCGTTGAGCCGGCTCGACGGCTTCTCGCTGCTCTGCGGTCGCTACGAAGGCATCGACCAACGCGTGCTCGACCTCGCGGTCGACGAGGAGGTCTCGCTGGGCGACTTCGTGCTGGCCGGCGGGGAACTGGCGGCCCTGTGCCTCATCGAGGCGGTGGTGCGTCTGCGGCCTGACGCGTTGGGCAACGACGACTCGACGATGGAGGAGTCCTTCGCCGACGGCTTGCTCGAATACCCCCACTACACCCAGCCCGCGGACTTCCGCGGCCACGCGGTGCCCGAGATCCTGCGCTCCGGCGACCACGAGCGCATCAGGCGCTGGCGCCGCGCGCAGTCGCTGCGGCGCACCATCGAGCGCCGTCCCGACCTGATCGAGCAGCGAGGCGGTGTGAGTGCCGGCGACCAAGCGATACTGGACGAATTCCCCTCGCTGGATGGCCGGGGCGAGAACGGCTAAACTTCTAAAGCCTCAGTGATCCGAAAGGGACCGCTCTCATGAACCCGACCGACCTCATCGACCACGACTCGCTCCGCGACGACATCCCCGATTTCCGGGCCGGCGACACCGTCAAGGTCCACGTCAAAGTGGTGGAGGGCACCCGCCAGCGTGTTCAGGTCTTCCTGGGCATCGTCATCCGCCGCCAGGGCTCGGGCCTGCAGGAGACCTTCACCGTTCGCAAGATCAGCTTCGGCGTCGGCGTCGAGCGCACCTTTCCGGTGCACGCGCCCACCATCGCGAAGATCGAGGTCGAATCCTACGGCGACATCCGCCGCGCCAAGCTGTACTACCTTCGTGACTTGCGCGGCAAGGCCGCCAAGATCAAGGAACTCCGCGTCACCGAGCGCGCGTAGATCGCCCGTGGGCGAAGAAGAGCTTGACGACTACGAATCGACGCTAGAACTGGCGCTGGTCCAGGAGTACAAGGCCGTGGTCGGGATGTTCGAGTACGCCGTGGAGACCGATCGACGCTTCTACCTGGCCAACGACGTCGCCATCGACGTGCGCGCGACGGGCACGCCGACGCTGCTCGAGGTGACGCTGCACGACGCCTGGGTCTGGGACATGTACCGGTCGGCCCGCTTTGTGCCATCGGTGCGCATCCTGACCTTCCGCGACGTGAACATCGAAAGGCTGCCGAAGGAAGACCTGCAGCCCTGAGATGGAACTGACGCGCGTCCTCGCCCCGCTCGCCCAGTTGGGCCGGGTGGCCCGGGTCGTCGCCGAACAGTCCGGCCCCATCGTGCTCTCCTGCAGCGACGCCAATTCGGTTATGGCCGCCGCGACCCTGCGGGGCCAGGTCGATCGACCCATCGGGGTGTGGCTGGTCGTGTCGTCGAACTACAGCGCCGCGCTCGCGGCCCGCGACGTGGCCACGCTCAGCTGGCTGATCGACCTCGAGCACGTGGTGGTGAGCGCGGAGCACCAGGCGGCCAGCCACGCGCAGGTCCTCGAGGCCCTGCTCACCAACGACGAGGTCAACGTCAGCAACGACGTCGCGCGTATCACCGGCGCTTACAACCGACCGGCGCCGCCCAAGGCCATCATGGTGTGGAGCTACGACGGCAACTGCCTGCGCAGCGGCGCGACGACCCTGGTGGAGTTCTCGGGCGCCCACTTCGACGACGTCACGCTCACCACCTTCAACTGACGTCCGATCAGTCGGGCTGCATGGTGATGCGGTCGGGACGGATGCGCACGTTGACGCGGACCTGGCCCACGCGCCGGAAGGGGTAGGAGTCGGCGTCCAGGTACTTCTTGGCCAGGCGGTCGATGACCTCGTCCGCGCCGTCGGTGGTGAAGGCGACCACGGTGCCGCGCACCGCGATCGCGTTCTGGGGGTCGTCGGGGTCCGAGAGCGACACCGCCACGCGCGGGTCGCTCGCCAAGTTGCGCGCCTTGGCCCGACCAAGCGCGGTGTTGATCTGGATGTCCTCGCCGACCAGCTCCACCCACACGGGCGTGACGTTGGGTTCGCCGTCGGGTCCGAGGCTCGCGACGTGGGCCAACACCCGCTTGGCGAAGATGGCGCGAGCGGCGGGCGTGAAGGTGTCGGTCATGGTTGCTCCTGACTGGCGCGGGCGGGGGCGAGAGTAGATTTCATTGTAATGAACGTAGGTGCTCACGTACGAGGCGGCGGCAAGTTGGTACCCTCCCTCGAAGCCGGCGTCGAGATCGGCGCCACCAGCGTTCAGATCTTCACGCAGAGCCCGCGCATGTGGAAACCCTCCATCTACGCGCCCGAGGTCCTCGCCGCGTACCGCGAGGCGCAGGCCATCCATCCGAGCGTCACCCACACGTTCTGTCACGCGACCTACCTCATCAACTTGGCGTCGAGCGAGCCGGAACTCTACGAGAAGTCCGTGGTGTGTCTCACCCACAACCTCTCGGTGGCGCGTCGCATGGGCGCGTCCGGCCTGGTCCTGCACGTCGGCAGCCACATGGGCGCCGGCTTCGACGAGGTCGTCGGCCAGATCACGCGGGCCTTCGAGCGCGCGTTCACCAAGGCCGAACCGGCGCCCCCGGGCGTGGCCGACTGCCCGATCCTCATCGAGAACGCCGCCGGCACCGGAGGCACGGTCGGGCGGGACTTGGAGGAGATCGAGGCGTTGATCGACGCGAGCGGACGCGACGAGCGCCTCGGACTGTGCATCGACACCCAGCACCTGTGGGCGAGCGGGGTCGACTACTCGAGCCTGGCGGGCACCAAGAAGGTGGTGAAGGAGATCAACGACCGCATCGGGCTAGAACGGCTGCGCTGCTTTCACCTCAACGACTCCAAGATTGAACTGGGCGGCAACCGTGATCGCCACGCCAACATCGGCGAGGGCACCATCGGTCCCCGGGGACTGGCGCCGCTGGTCGGGCATCCCAAGATCCGCGACCTGCCGCTGTTGCTCGAGGTGCCCGGGGACGGTGACGGACCGCGGGCGGTGGACGTCGCGGCCGCGCGCAAGGTGGTGACCGCCGGCGTCAAGCTCTACGACAAGCCCGCCACGAAGGTCTCGAGCGCGTCGAAGAGCGCGGCCAAGAAATCCGTGAGGAAATAGAGAGGACTGGACGTGGACGAGGTACGAATTGAATCCGATTCCATGGGCCCTATCGAGGTGCCCGCCGACCACTACTGGGGCGCCCAGACCGAGCGAAGCCTGCACCACTTCGCCATCGGCACCGAGACCATGCCGGCGGCGCTGCTCTCGGCCTTCGGTGTGCTCAAGCTCGCGTCGGCCCAGGTCAACCACGCCTTGGGCAAGCTCGACGACGAGAAAGCGGCGCTCATCGAGCGCGCTGCGGGCGAGATCGTCGACGGCCTGCTGAAGGACGAGTTCCCGCTTCGCGTCTGGCAGACCGGCTCGGGGACCCAAACCAACATGAACGTGAACGAGGTCATTTCCAATCGCGCCATCGAGATGGCGGGCGGCGTGCTCGGCAGCAAGGTACCCGTGCACCCCAACGACGACGTGAACATGTCCCAGTCGAGCAACGACACGTTCCCCACCGCGATGCACATCGCCGCGGTCCTCGAGCTCACCGACCGCCTGGTGCCCGCGGTGACGCGCCTGCGCGACGCGCTCGACGAGAAGGCGCGGGCTTTTGCCGGCATCGTGAAGATCGGACGCACGCACCTGATGGACGCCGTGCCGCTCACCCTGGGCCAGGAGTTCTCCGGCTACGTGGCCCAACTCGACGCCGACGTGCAGCGGCTGGAGCTCGTCCTGCCCGGACTCTTTGAGCTGGCGGCCGGCGGCACCGCGGTGGGCACGGGTCTTAACACGCATCCGGAATTCGGCGAGCGCGTCGCGGCCGCCATCGCGGCGATCACGGGCAAGCCTTTCGTCACGGCACCGAACAAGTTCGCGGCCCTGGCGGCGCACGACGCGCTCGTCTTCGCCCACGGCGCGGTCAAGACCTTGGCGGCGAGCCTCATCAAGATCGCCGACGACCTGCGCTGGCTCGGCTCAGGACCGCGCTCCGGCCTGGGCGAACTGCAGTTGCCCGAGAACGAGCCGGGCAGCTCCATTATGCCGGGCAAGGTGAACCCCACGCAGAGCGAGGCCATGATCATGGTGGCCATCCAGGTGTTCGGCAACGACACCGCGATCTCGATGGCCGGATCGCGGGGCAACCTGGAGCTCAACGTCTGCAAGCCGGTGCTCATCCACAATTTCTGCAACTCGATCGATCTGTTGACCGACACCTGCGACCGTTTCCGCGAGTACTGCGTGGAGGGCCTCGAGCCCAATTTGGAGCGGATTCGTCAGCACCTCAATGACTCGCTCATGCTGGTGACGGCGCTGGCGCCAACGATCGGTTACGACCAAGCGGCCCAAGTGGCGAAGAAGGCGCACTACGAGAACATCACGCTGCGAGAGGCCACCATCGCGCTGGGCCTCATGAGCGGCGACGAGTTCGACCGGGCCGTGGTGCCTGAGGACATGACCCACCCGTGAGCCGACCCGAACGCCTCGACGCGACCGTCCTGGACCAGTGGCTGGCCGTCCACCACGAGTGGCGACTGGAAGAGGGACACCTCGCGCGGGCGCTTCGCACGAAGGACTATCCGAGCACGGCGCGGCTTTTTGAGGCGCAGGTGGCCATCGCCGAGCGGCTCAACCATCACCCGGTGGTGACCATTGGCTATCGCTGCGTGCGCGTGGAGCTCTGGACGCACGACCGCGACGGGATCACGCAACTCGATCTCGACTACGCGGAGGCCTTCGACCGGCTCGTGGCCACCGACTTCGCCGGCGACGTCGAGGTTATTTGACGGGCACGTCCCACAGCGCCATCCAGCGCGTGAGGTCCTTCTCCATGGCCAGGTCCTCTTCGAGGAAGGATCGCACGCGCAGTTCGAGCTCGTTGTCGCGTTGTTCGTGGCCCGTCGGCGCGAAGGGGTAGAAGGTTCCCTGCTTCAACAGGTACACCAAACGCACCGAGCCTTCTCCCGGCGGCGTCTGGGGCACGAAGCCGAAGACCGCGCACAGGAGCCGCGGACCGAAGCCGTGCTCGACCATGGTGGTGTTGGCCCCGTGGATGCGGGTGACCAGGCTGGTGATGTCCGCGTCGTCGATGACCAGCCACTTGAACCCGAGGTCGTCGGTGGTGAGGGACACCTTGGCGCCGCTCTCGTCGAAGTTGAGGAGTTCCTTGAGGTCGTCGTCCGTCGACGTCGTCGCCTCGCCACTGCCGGACTTAAAGCAGAGCCCGGCCTGACCCGAGGTGACCAGGTCCAATTCGCTCTGCAGGGTGAGCGCTGCCGTGGGCAGCGCGAAGAGGTTGTCGAGCTTCGGGGCAACCTGCTTGGTGCGCC
Organism: uncultured Acidimicrobiaceae bacterium; assembly: GCA_963827115.1. GTDB lineage: Bacteria > Actinomycetota > Acidimicrobiia > Acidimicrobiales > RAAP-2 > RAAP-2. The sequence continues at coordinate 666,641 of CAWGZS010000001.1, forward strand.
CGAGCAGCGTGTCGCGTAGGCCCACTAGCCGTTGAGCTCACGCTCAAGCTTGTTCAATGCGTCGAGACGAACCTGAAGGGGAGGGTGCGTCGAGAACAGCTTGGCCGTGGTGCCGCCGGCCAGCGCCGGCGCGAAGAAGAAGGCGTTCATGCCCTCGGTCTTGCGCAGGTCGGTACGCGGTATCTTGCCGATGTCGCCGGTGACGTGCACCAGTGCGCTGGCCAGCACGCTGGGCTTGCCGATGAGGATCGCGCCCGATCGGTCCGCCGCCAACTCGCGGTAGCGCGAGAGCGCCATGGTGAGCAGGTACGCGATCATGTAGATGACGATCGAGATGGCCATGGTGGCCAGTTCCAACAGCACGATCTGCCCGCCGCCGCGTCCGCGTCCGCCGCGTCCGCCACCGCCGAGGATGGCGCCCCACATGGCGATGCGACTCACCAAGCCCGCGAGCATGCCGACGCCTGAGGCGATCGTCATGACCGCCACGTCGCGGTGGGCCACGTGGCTGAGTTCGTGGGCCAGCACGGCTTCGAGCTCCTCGTCGTTCAGGCGTCGCATTAGTCCGCGCGTGGCGCAGATGACCGCGTGCTTGGGGCTGCGCCCGGTGGCGAAGGCGTTGGGAATGTCAATCTCGGACACGCCCACGCGAGGCTTCTCCATGTTGGCCAGCAGGCAGAGGCGGTCGACGATCTCGTGCAGTTTGGGTTCTTGGGCCGGCGTCACCTCCTTGGCGTGCATGGAGTACATGGCGATCTTGTCCGAGAAGTAGTACTGGGAGAAGATCAGCGCCGCCGCGATCACGATGACGAAGCCCAGGGCCACGCCGACGGTCAACAGGACCGAAATGATGATGACGTAGAGCACGACCAGGGCGAGTCCGGTGAAGAACATCCGCACGCTGAGTCCGTGGTCTTTTTCGATGTTGGTGGTGGTGGCCATTATGAGTTGGTGTCTCCTGAGGGAAGTTCGCTCGCGGCGGGTGCCGCGGCCTGGGCTTTCAAGGCGGCGATCTGGGCGTCGATGTTGGCGGAGCCGCCGGCCTTGTCGAGCTGGGCCTGGATGTCGTCGCTGGTGCTGGTGAGGTCGGTGAGCTGACCTGACGCCAAGAGCTCGTCGAGCGCGCCGCTACGAGCCTGCATCTCGGCCACCTTGTCCTGGGCGCGCTGCATCGCGGCGCCGGCGTCGCCCATCGAAGTCGAAATACCGCTGACGGCCTCGGAGATGTGCGCGGACGCCTCGGCCGCGGTGTAGGTGGCCTTGATGGTCTCTTTCTTCGTGCGGAAGGCCTCGACCTCGGCCTGAAGGCGCTGGCCGGTCTGCTCGAGCTTGTCCTGCTGTTCGACGATCGTGGCGTGCTGCGTGTCGAGGTCCTTGAGCTGACTCGCGATGACCTCGCGTCGGCTGAGCGCCTCGCGGGCCAAGGGCTCGTTGCCCTGGCCCATGGCGGCCTTGGCCTGGTCGGCTAGCTTGTCGCCCTGGTTCTTCAGCTGCTCGGCCTGGATCTCCACGCGCTTGCGCGCCGTGGCAACATCCGCGATGGCCCGTCGCACCTTGGTCAGGTTGTCGAGCTGCTGTTCGTAGGAAAGGTCGAGCGTCTGACGCGGGTCTTCCATCTTGTTGAGCGCCGCGTTGCTCTTGGCTTGAAAGATGCTGGACAGACGCTTCATTACACCCACGGGGGCCTCCTCGGTTACCCCAACAGACTATGTCCAAGTCAAGAATCTCGTCGCGGGAACGGCCTGGACACAACTTAAGAAGTTCTAACTTCTTGGAAGCTCTCGGTCCTGGGTTCCGGCCTGTTCGGCCAATTCCCGTCGATAGGTTTCGAGGGCGGCGGTGAGATCGGCGTTGTCGACGGCGAGGATGCGCGCCGCCAGCAATCCGGCGTTGGCCGCCCCGTTGATCGCCACGGTCGCCACCGGTACACCGCGCGGCATCTGCGCGATCGAGAGCAGGGAATCGAGGCCGTCGAGACGGGCGAGGGCGACGGGCACCCCGATCACCGGCAGGGTCGTGGTGGCGGCCAACATGCCGGGCAGGTGCGCCGCGCCACCGGCGCCAGCGATGATGACCTTGATGCCCCGTTCACGCGCTCCTAGCCCGAAGGCGATCATCGCTTCTGGTGTGCGGTGGGCCGACACGACATGGATCTCGTGGTCGATGCCGAATCGCTCGAGGATCGTGGCGGCGCCGACCATGACCTCGTGGTCCGACGAACTGCCCATGACGATGGCGACCACTGGCTGCACTATGACTCTTTCGTTCGAGTGCCGTACGCTCGGGCACCCTTCCATGCTGTCACGTGGGCCGAGGGGGCGTCGTCACTCACCACGGTGACGTGGCCGAGCTTGCGACCGAGGCGCCACGACTTGCCGTAGTCGTGCACGAAGATGCCGGGCACGTCGAGCGCGGCGGCCAGCGAGCTGGGCTGCTCGGAACCCACGACGTTGACCATCACCGCATGGGGCGTCGTCGTCGCGACGTCGCCGAGCGGCTGGCCGCTGACGGCCCGCAGGTGATTGACAAACTGGCTCGTCCGGGCCCCTTCGATCGTCCAGTGTCCCGAGTTGTGGGGTCGAAGCGCCACCTCATTGATCACCAGACCCTTGTCCGTGACGAACAGTTCGACGGCCAGGACGCCGACGACGTCGATGAGGGTCGCCAATCGTGTGCCGAGTTCGCGCGCCTGGACGAGCACGTCGCTCGAGACGTCGGCGGGATAGCGCACTTCAACGCACATGCCGTCGGACTGCACGGTGGTGACCAGCGGGTAGAGCGCGAGGGCGCCATCGACACCGCGAACCACCAGCTGGGCCACTTCGCTTTGGAGGTCCAGGCGCTCCTCGATAACTACGTCGCCGTGGACGCAGGTCTCGGCGATCATGACCAAAGTTTCATCGCGATCCGAGGGAAAGAGGACCCCTCGACCGTCGTAGCCGCCTCGGGCGGCTTTGACAACGGGTAGTCCGGCCAGCTCGTCCAGGAACGGTGTGATCCGCGGGTCGCGGGAGGAGGACACGACGAGGAATCGAGGGACCGGCAGGCCAGCCGCCGCCAATTCTTCTCGTTGATAGGCCTTGTCGACCGCGAACCTAAGCGCCGCGGCGCTCGGTCGCACCGTGACGCCTCTCGATTCGAGCGCGGCGACGTGATCGAGGTCCACCAGTTCGTGATCGAAGGTCACGACATCGACCTCCTGACTCAGCCGATCCAACGCCGCTTGGTCGTGAGCGTCGCCGAGGATGACGTCATTGCAGGTCGCCACAGCCGCATCCTCACTCGAGGAGGCGAGCACGGTGATCCGAACGCCCGCTTCACGAGACGCTTCGCCCATCATTCGAGCCAGCTGGCCGGCGCCCACGACACCCACGCGAAGCGGTGCGCTGGGTGAGGTGTGCGTCGACACGGTCACGAGGCTACTGGTCGCAACGTGATTCCCGTGTGCGAGCGAGCGGTGGCTTTACGACGACGAGGGAATTAGTAGGGGAGACGAGTGTGCTTGAACTCGTTGAGATCGCCGTGTTCGCTCATGAGGGTGAGCATCGACTCGATGATCTTGATGGAGGCCGCACCGTCGTTGGTCGGTGACGACATGTAACGCACGAACGTGGCGTCACCGTCAACTACGAAAGTGGGCACGCCGAAGGCTTCGTAGGTGGTGAACTCCTCGTAACTCTTGCCGATGACTTCGTAGGGACGACGCGACTGCAGGTCGCGTTCCACCTCGTCCATGTCGACGCCTAAAGGAGCGAGCACGCTTCGAATCTCCTCGATGGTCACGAGGCGCACAGCCTGTTCGTGCCGCGCCCGGAAGAGCGCTTCATGGGTGGCGAGGAACTTCTCGGGCTGGCGGTCTCGAACCGAGACGCTCACCGCCAGGGAGAGATGTTCTTCGTCGAAGGCGGGGTCGTTCCATACGTCGAGAGCTGCCTCGTCGCGACCGCCCTGACTGAGCGTCCAGGGCACGAAGGTCACGTCAAAGTCGGCACCCGCTTCCAGGGCCTTGAGAACGTGCAAGTGGATGTTCTTCGCGAAGGGACAGCGATAGTCGTAGGAGAGGTCGAAGGAAGTCACTGCTAAAGCCTAGGGTCAACTACGCCGGAACCGGCACGCCGTCCGCTCGGCAGATGTCGCGAAAGGCGCAGAAACGACAGGCGCTCTTCGACGGCGTGGCCGGGAAATCGCCGTCGTCGTAGTAGCGGTTTATTCGTTGCCACGCGGTGGCCGCGGCGTTGGTCCTCGCCTTCACGGTCACCTCGGTGACGTTGCGCTCGATCGTCTCGCCCTGGGCCACGTAGAGCAGGCGAATCTTCTTGGGCTGCTCGCCGAGTTTGGCCTGACACAGCGCGGCGTAGAGCTCGGCGTTGGCGAAGGTCATGGAGTCGTAATTGCGATTGGGCAGTGATCCGGTCTTGTAGTCGACGATCACGAGTTGACCATCCTCGTCACGGTCCAGCCGATCGAGGATGCCGAAGAGCGGGGTGCCGTCGATGTCCACACCGAGGCGCAGTTCCACCCCCTCTTGGGTGACCAGTCGCGGGTCCTCCATTTCGAAGTAGGTCGTGATGATGGCTTCGGTCTCGCTCAGGAGCTTCGCCAGCAATGTCTCGTCCAGCGCGATGTCCTTTCGAACCTCCTCGGTCAGGACCGATTCGATGGCCGGAGCCACGAACTCGCGAGCCCGTTCTATCGTGCGCTCGCTCGGGTCCTGGAGGAAGAGCTGTTCGAAGACGAAGTGCGCGAAGCGACCCTTGGCCGACGCGTAGCTCGCCGGCTGGGGGATCCTCTCGATCGATCCGTGCTGGTACTTGCGAGGGCACGACTGGAAGTCCTGGAGCCTCGAGGGTGAGAGCGACTTCGGTAGTGGCTGTTCGAATGACATGGTTCCACCGTACGACACGTCTGTAACAACCAAAGTGAAGCGCCCAACGAGTAGAAATGACATTGTGAAAGCGCGACCAACCGTGATGCGCCACGGCAACCTGGTTCGTTCGACGCAGTGGGCTGGCGTGCAGGCCGGCGATGTGGTGATCGTTGATGGGGCCAAGGAACGGCGCCAGCATTGGGTCTTCGTGGCCCACGTGCTCAATGAGGCGACCGGCGAAGAGTGGATCGACGTGCGCGGCGGACGAGCCGGTGAGGCCAAAGGTCGTTCCTTTCGCCCCGAGTCGATTTATCCCGCTGGCGCCAAGCGTGGCTCTCGTCTGGCCGGATTGTCCCTGGCCGCGGCTCCCCAATTCCCTCTCTCGTACGCGGGCCCGGTCGGCGGTGCAGCCAAACCCGTCTGAGATCGTTCCGCCCACGACGAAGAGCGCGAAGGGCTCGCTTTGACCAGGGCCAAGCCACTTCCGTGGTGCTGGCACTACTTGCCTTTGGAGGTTGGCCACCTCAAACGGCCGGACGCGCGCGGGAAGACTTGTCGAAGTTGAACCGTTTGGTGAACTGCTGGAAGGTTTGAGTCGAATGCCAATCTCCACTTCGGGTGCTGCTAGTCCATGAAGGGCAACGCGGTGACGGTGGCCTGGTATTGGGTTCGAGCCACGCTGCGACAGCGTTGGTTGAATTACCTGACCATCATCCTGCTGATCGGCTCCATTGGCGGACTCGCCTTGGGATCGGTGAGCGCGGCCCGCAGAACGCAGTCGTCCTACAACGTCTTTCTCGCCAGCACCAATCCGTCAGATTTGGCGGTTACGCTTTACGCCCCCAACGTCACCTCCGTGCTAGCCCGGCTTCCCCACGTGCGAAACGTCGGGGAGTCGTCGTACGGAATAAACGCGTTCCCGGCGGGCCGCGACGGAGCTCCCGACTTTCCGCCGGCTCTCGTCGATGGCAATGTCGCGGAGACGGGGTCGGTGAAGGACGAGTACTACACCGAAGACAAGGTCACGGTGGTCGCGGGTCGTCTGGCCAATCCCAAGAAGGCCGATGAGTTCATGGCGGACGCGGGGGCGGAGCGTCTATTGGGCTGGCATGTCGGCCAGTCCATTCGAATGTACTTTTACACGAATGCCCAAGCGGGACGTAAGGACTTCGGCACGAACAAGGTCAAGCCGCACGCCATACTGACCATGCATCTCGTCGGCACCATCGTTCGTGACAACGACGTGCTGCTCGACCAGGCTGATCGTAAGCCGAGTCTCGTGATCTACACTCCGGCGCTCACTCATCAATACGTCCATAATGGGCTCGACTATAACGACTACGCGCTGCAACTCGACCATGGGGTTCGCGACCTCTCGGTCGTCGAGCGCGAGATCATTTCGGTCCTGCCGCGCGGCACCACGTATAGCTTCAACATAAATTCCGTCATCACGGGAGAGGTGAATAGATCCATCGAGCCGGAGTCGATCGCGCTCGGAGTATTCGGACTCATCGCGCTGCTGGTGGCGCTGGTCATCGCCGCGGGACTCGTGGCGAGGACCTTGCAAGGTGAAAGCGATGACCTGGACGTCATGCGCGCGCTCGGTGCCGGACCGGTCATGACGTCGTTCTCGAGCCTTCTCGGTCTCGTTGGCGCCATTGTGACGGGGGGACTGCTGGCGGTCGTCGTCGCCTGGGCCCTCTCGCCATTGTCACCGATCGGTCCCGTGAGGGCGGTCTATCCCGATCGAGGGTTCAACCTCGACACGCCGGTTCTCACCCTAGGGTTCCTGACCCTGGTCGTGGTCCTGACCTCGATTGCACTTCTGCTCACCCGACGTCGCGTGCGACATCAATACGATCGACAGCGTCACGCACTACCTACGTCTCGCTCGCGCGTGGGACGACTGGCAGCCGAACTCGGCCTTCCCGTCACCGCGGTCGTGGGCGTGCGCTTTGCGTTCGAACCGGGGAGGGACCGCGACGCGGTGCCGGTGCGCTCCGCGTTGGTCGGAGCGGTCTTGGCCGTGGCCATTGTCGTGGCCACGCTGACGTTCGGCAACAGTCTCGCCACGCTGGTGTCGCATCCGTCCCTCTACGGGTGGAATTGGAACTACGTCTTGGCGGGCAACGGTAATGGCGTACCGCCCCAAGCCGCTCATCTCCTCAAGAGCGATCCGTACGTCGCGGCATGGTCGGGCGACAACTTCGCCAATGCGCAGATCAACGGCGTCACGGTACCGATCATCCTGACGACGTATCACGCGTCGGTGACGGCCCCGATCCTTTCGGGTCACGAGGTCGACGGCCCTGGACAAATCGTGCTGGGCGCGCAGACGATGAAGCAACTCCATAAACGATTGGGGCAGACGGTCATCGCGTCGTACGGGACCAAGAAGGATTATCCGGTGTACGTGCCGCCCACCACCATGACGATCGTGGGAACCGCGACGCTCCCCGCGATCGGCGGCACGTTGACCTCGCATACGTCGATGGGTCTTGGCGCGATACTCCCCATCGATATTGAGCCGCCCGCCTTCAAGAAGTTCCTTCACAGTCCCTACGAGTCGCTCCGCGGGTACTCCTCCATTGTCGTGCGACTCAAGAAGGGAGCGCCCGCGGCGTTGGCCTTGGCATCGCTCGAGAAGATCGCGCACTACGGGACGAGGTTGCTCTTCGCCTCGCCCAACGGGGGCGGCAGCAGCGTCAGCGTGCGAGGGGTGCAGTTCCCGGCCGAGATCGAGAACTACCGGACCATCGGCATCGTGCCGGACCTTCTGGCGTTGGCGTTGGCCGCGGGAGCCGTGGTCGCGCTGGCCATCACCCTGGTGGCGTCGGTGCATCGGCGTCGACGCGACCTGGCGCTACTGCGCACGCTCGGATTCACCAGGCGTCAGTTGACGGCGACGGTGGCCTGGCAGGCTTCCGTGGCCGGCGCGGTCGGCGTCATTTTGGGTGTCCCGATCGGCGTGGTAACTGGCCGGTGGCTATGGACCTTGTTCGCCCGTGACATCTTCGCCGTGCCCGAGCCCACCGTGCCGGTAGCGCCGGTGATCATCGTGGCATTCGCGGCAATGGCGCTCGCCAACATCGTGGCCGCGTTACCGGGGAGGAACGCCGCCCAGACGTCCACCGCCCAGGTTCTGCGCGGGGAGTAGTTCGCTCTACACGACTTGAGTGCGAGCGTCGCACCCGTCGAAAGGTGACCCACGTAGTACTGGCACCACGGATAAACGGAGGCTTGCTCCCTATGACGAACGGCGACCGCGTACCAGACTGGCCGTGACCAGACCGAGGAAGCGTCGCTGACTGCGCGCTCGACGACGAAGGAGACACCAGGTGGTGCATCGCCGTGGCTAACAACGTGTGGGCGGTGTCCTGGTACTGGTTTCGCACGAGTGTGTCCCGTCGCTGGACGGGCTATCTAGCCATCATCCTGCTGGTGGGCACGCTCGGCGGATTGGCCATGGGCTCGGTCATTGCGTCGCGGCGTACCGCCTCGTCCTTCAACGTCTTTCTCGCTCGCACCAATCCGTCGGACCTCAATATCGTGATCGGGGCTCCCGATCTGACCAAGGACCTCTCGAAGTTGCCGTTCGTTCGCCACGTGGCCACGGCGGACTTCTACATCGGCGTGATACCGGTCGGCACAGGCGGCCAGTTGCTCTCCGCCAAGGCGTTGGATGATGGCGACGTGGCAACCGTCGGCAGCCTCAACGGCGAATACTTCTCTCAGGACAGGGTCTCGGTGCTCGACGGTCGAATGGCGAATCCTCGGAAGCAGGATCAGTTCGTCGCTACGACGGTCGCGGCGAAACTCATGGGCTGGCACGTGGGCGAGTCCATTCCGCTGGACTTCTACACCGGTCCCCAGACCTCGTTGCCGGGCTTCGGCACCAACAAAGTGAAGCCCACGCTGGCGCTCACGATGACACTGGTCGGCACGGTGGTTCCTAACAACGACGTGGTGCTCGACGAGGTTGATCGCTATCCCACCTTCGTCATCTTCACCCCGGCGCTGACGCGGGCGCTGGTCACCAAGGGTTTCACCTATCTCGACTACGGTCTCCAGCTGACGCGCGGTGCCCGCGACGTCGCCGCGGTGGAGCGCGAGATCATCAAGGCCCTCCCGAGGGGCACGACCTATAACTTCGCCGTCACCTCGGATGTGACCTCGCAGGTGAATCGCTCCATCGAACCCGACGCGATTGCCCTGGGCATCTTCGGCCTAATCGCGGCTCTGGCGGCGCTCATCATCGCCAGCAGCCTCATCGCCCGCGTGCTGCAGAGCGAGGGCGATGACCTCAAGGTGCTGCGCGCGCTCGGCGCTACGCCTCGCACGGTCGCGAACGCCGTCGTTCTTGGGGTGATGGCCTCGGTGGTCGCGGGAGGGCTGCTGTCGCTCGTCGTGGCGGTTGCCTTGACGCCACTCTCGCCGATAGGTCCGGTTCGCGCCGTCTACCTACTCAAGGGCGTAAAACTCGATTGGCCCGTCCTGGGCCTCGGTTTCGCGATCACGGTGGCGGTCCTGGCCGCAATCTCCTGGGCTTTGGCGTGGCGAGGAGCCCAATCGGTGCGGGGCACGACCCGCGCCGGCGTGCCGGCGGGTACGTCGCTCGCTCGGCGACTGGGCGAGCTCGCCCTTCCCGTGACGCTTGTGACTGGCCTTCGTTTCGCGCTGCAGCCGGGAAGGGACCGCGACGCGGTGCCGGTGCGCACCGCGCTGGTGGGTGCCGTGCTGGCGGTGACGTTGGTGATCGCGACGGTCACCTTCGGCAGCGGCCTGCGCACGCTCGTCAACCGCCCGCCCCTCTACGGATGGAACTGGAACTATGCGCTGACCGGCAATGGTGCCAGCATCCCGCCTCAGTCGGTCCAGTTGCTGCAGCACAGCCGCCTGGTGAAGGCGGCCTCGGGCGTCAGCTTCGTGCCCGCGCAGATCGATGGGGTGAACGTTCCTTCGATCGTCGAGAACGCGCGGGCCGCCGTGAGTCCGCCCATCCTTTCCGGGCACGGGCTCGACGCCAACAACCAGATCGTGCTCGGCGCCGCCACGATGCAGGAACTGCACAAGCGCCTCGGCGACACCGTCATGGCGTCCTACGGCAGCCCCAAGGACTATCCGGTCTACATACCTCCGCATCGGCTCACCATCGTGGGCACCGCCACGCTGCCCGCGGTGGGCAACGAGTTGACGAGCCACACGTCGATGGGCAGCGGCGCCATCGTCCCGGCCGGGATCCTGCCCGCCGCGATGGCCAAGTTCCTGCACAGCCCCTACCCGGCCCTCAACGGTCCCAAGATGGTGTTCGTGCGCCTCAAGGCCGGCGTGTCCGCCGCCACCGCGACGGCGTTCTTGAAGCACGTCGACGCTGTCGGCGACAAGGCGCTCTATGCCGTGCCCGACGGCCTGGGAGAGGGGGACAGCCTGGCCGCCCTCCCGGTGCAGTATCCGGCGGAGATTGAGAACTACCGTTCCATCGGCGACACCCCCGCGATCCTGGCGCTGGTGTTGGCGGGCGGCGCGTGCGTGGCCTTGGGCCTCACCCTCCTGGCGTCGGTGCGCCGCCGACGTCGAGAACTCGCGATGCTGCGGGCCCTGGGGTTCTCGCGACGTCAACTTCGCTCGACCATCTTCTGGCAGGCCACGGTCGCCGGGGCCAGCGGCGTGGTGCTGGGCGTCCCCCTCGGCATCGTGCTCGGTCGATGGCTGTGGACCCTCTTCGCGCGCTACATCGACGCCGTGCCCGAGCCGACGGTGCCGGTCGTCACGGTGATCGCCGTCGCGGTGAGCGCGCTGGTGCTCGTCAACGTCGTGGCCATGATCCCCGGACGCACCGCCTCGCGCGTTTCGACCGCCCAGGTGCTGCGCGGCGAATAGGACGCGGTCGTCACTCGAGGGCGCCAGGCGACGCCCCTGGTCGACGGGGGAGCAGGCCCTACGCGTGGCGAACCGCGCTGGTACAGTTACTGCTCTGTGTGCCCCATCCGAGTGGTCCTAGCTGAAGACAACACGCTGCTGCGCGAGGGGATCTCGCGCCTCATCGAATCCGACCAGGAGCTCGAGTTGGTGGGCGTGGCGTCGAACCTCCCGGAACTGCTGGCCCTGGTGGAGAAGGAAGAGCCCGACGTGGTGGTGACCGACATCAGGATGCCGCCGACCGGGACCGACGAGGGTATCCAGGCCGCTTCGTGGCTGCGCGAGCACCAGCCCAAGGTGGGCGTGGTGGTCTTGAGCCAGTACACGGCGCCCGCCTACGCGCTGGCGCTCTTGGAAGAGGGTTCGTCGGGTCGCGCGTACCTCTTGAAGGAGCAGGTGGCCGGAGCCAACGAACTGGTGCAGACGATCCGGATCGTCGCCGGCGGCGGATCGGTCATCGATCCCTTGGTCGTGGACGTGCTGGTGCAGGCGAGGGCCAAGCACCACAAGTCCGATCTCGAGTGGCTGACGCCGAGGGAGTCCGAGATCCTGGCCGAAATGGCCCAGGGCAAGTCGAACGGGGCGATCGCCAAGAGCCTCAACGTGTCCGAGCGCGCGGTCGAGAAGCACTCCAACGCAATTTTTTCAAAACTCGGTCTGTCCGAGGAACGCGATCTCAATCGCCGCGTGAAGGCCGTGCTCGTCTACTTAAGCGCGCAACCGGGAGGCTAACCCCACCACCGTATTGAAGGCACCTCACCATCTATTGAGGGCCGGTGGTGCAAGAATGAATGTATGGCAAACACTGCTCTTTCCGTCGTTATCGTGGACGATCAGGCGCCTTTTCGCCTGGCGGCGAAGGCGGTGCTGCGCCGAATGGAGGGTTTCGAACTGGTCGGCGAGGCCCAGAACGGCCTGGAGGCGGTCAGCCTGGTCAACTCCCTGCACCCCGACTTGGTGCTGATGGACATCAACATGCCCGAGATGGGCGGGATTGAGGCGACCCGGCGAATCGTGGAGGAACTGCCCGACACCGTGGTGATCCTCTGCTCCACCTACGGCGTCAACGACCTGCCCCCCGACGCCAAGACCAGCGGCGCGCGGGCGTACGTGCACAAGGAACAACTCGAAGCCAAGACCCTGCGCCGGCTGTGGGACGAGCGCGATTCGGAGGGCTTCGTCAGCTGACGCGGGCTTCGCCGAGCGGCACGGAACCGCGGATGGCGGTGCCGTGGCCGACCTGGGACTCCCAGCGCACCGCGCCGCCGATGGCGCCGAGTCGGTCCATCATGTTGACGTAGCCGTGGCCCTGCTTGGCCACGGTGATGTCGAACCCCGGGCCGTTGTCGCTGACTTCGAAGAGCAGGCCCCCCGACTCCTCCCAGACGCGCACGTCCACGTGGGCCTCCGGCGCGTACTTGCCCGCGTTCTGCAGGGCCTCGAGGCAGCAGAAGTAGATCGCGGCCTCCACGTCGCGCCCGTAACGCTCGATGCCGGTGGTGGTGAGTTCGACGTCGAGCGGGCTGCGATTGGCGACCGCCTTCAGCGCCTCGCCGAGCCCGCTGTCCACCAGCAGCGGCGGGTAGATCCCGTGGGCCAGCTCGCGAAGCTCCTTGATGGTGTCCTGCACCGCCAGGCCCAGGTCCTCGAGCATCTCGACCGCGGCCTTGGGGTCCTCTTCGACGATGTCCTTGGCCAGGCGCAGGTTGATGGCCAGGGCGACCAGGTGCTGCTGGGCGCCGTCGTGCAGGTTGCGCTCCACCTTGCGACGCTCGGCGTCGCCGCTCGCCACCACGCGAGCCCGTGACGCGCGCAGCTCGTCGGCCTGTCGGCGCAGCTCGTCGAGCGATCCCTGCAGCGCGGTGTCCAACTGCGCGTTGTGCATGGCCAGGCCGACCTGACGGGTGAGCTCGGTGAGGACGCGGTCGTCCTCCTCTCGAAAGGCCACGGCGCCCTCTCGTCGGTTGACGACGATGACGCCCAGTAGTTCCCCGGCGTGGCTGATGGGCGCGACGCGCAGGGGCCCCGGCGCACGTCCGGCGATGATGGAGGGCAGCCACACCGAAGCCCAGGCGTTGCCCGAGACGCCGGCGCGCGCGATCACCGCGCGCTCGTCGCGCGTGACGGCGATGGAGCGCTTGCCCAGGTCGGGCACGGAGACCGCGAGCTCCATGACCTCGCCCGTGCCGGTGTAGATCTCGGCCGAGGCCAGGACCAGGGTCTTGCGCAGCGACTCGACCAGTTGCAGCAGCAACTCGTCCATCGGGATGGCGCGGGTCAGGCGGCTGCCGAAGGTGCGCACCACCTCATCAGGAGCTTCGCGCGCCCCGTAGGTGAGGCTGGTGGCCAGGCGTTCGAAGCGGCCCCGGACCCCGAGGTAGATGACCGACGACGCGACGCCGGCCACCATGGCCCACCACAGGATCTCGCGGTCGGTGGAGTTCTTGGGGGACTTGCCCAGGCCGCGCATGGCCACGAGGTACGTGGCGGCGACCACGAAGACCAGCCCGAAGATCGCCAGGACGTGCACCAGCACGCGGTCCGCTCGCGAGGCCCAGCGCGAGGCGCCGGCGACCAGCCCCAGAGGCAGTAGCGCCGTCGAGGCGAGCAAGGTGGCGGTCACCGAACTGGGCCAGGAGACGAGCAGGTGCAATGTCACCACGATCATGGCGACGATGGCGGCGAACACGACGCCGAGGGCCAGGCACTGGATGCTCTGGCGTCCGGCGGCCGACGCGGCGGCGTAGCGCGCGTAGAGGCCGGGCAAGGTGCTCAGCACCGCCACGATCCACCCCACCGCGACGGGCCACGTCACGAAGATATGGGTGGTCGAGGCGAGGTAGGCCCCCAGCACTATCGCGACCACGTACCAGAGGGCGGCGGTGACCTGGCGCGATCGCGCGCCCAGGAGGCCGTCGGGCAGCGAGAGCAACACGTGCACCGACACCGCCATGGCGATCGGGGCCGCGATGGCGGCCACCACCTGGGCCGTGGTGTGACCGCTGTGGGCGTCGGCGATGCGCGCCGACGCGGTGGCCAGGGCGGCGACGAAGGACCCGGCCATGACGAGCCAGCTGACGCGCGGGGCGCTCTCGCGGGTGTAGAAGCCGGCGGCCACCCAGCACAGAATGACTACGGCGCAGACGATCCATACCGGGCGGTGCCCGAGCGAGGGTGAGGCGAAGAGCGACACCACGACCAGCGCGACGGCGCCGAGCGCCAGGAGGTAGGACCACAGGACGTGGTCCCGCCCCGAAGGGGACACCACCACCGCGGCGTCCTTCATCGTCATCGCGGTCGCCTGGTCCTGCACTTTTACAGCGTGCCGATCGACGTTACGGAGGAGGAGGACGAGCCGGCGCCCGAACCCTCGTCGAGGATCCGTCCGTCGCGCATCATGAGCACCGTGTCCGCCGCGGCCGCGACGTTGGCGTCGTGGGTCACCAGGATGATCGTCTGGCCCGCGGCGTGCAGGCGGCTCATCAGCTCGATGACCTCCTGGCCACCCGCCGAGTCGAGCGCTCCGGTGGGCTCGTCGGCCAGGAGCAGCGTGGGCTCGTTGGCCAGGGCGCGCGCGATGGCCAGGCGCTGGCGCTGGCCGCCCGAGAGGACCCCGGGCATGACCCCGGCCTTGTCGCCGATGCCGAGCAGGTCGAGCAGGTCGCGAGAGCGCGACTCCGCGGCCTTGCGGTTGCGTCCGGCGATGATGGCCGGCAACGCCACGTTCTCGAGCACCGTCATGCCCTCGAGCAGGTTGAAGAACTGAAAGACGATGCCGATGTGGCGACGCCTGATCAGGGCGTGGTCGTCCTCGGAGCCCACCGTCAACGGCTCGCCGGCCACCATGATGGTGCCCTCGTCGGCGTTCTCCAGGCCGGCGATCAGGTTGAGCAGCGTCGACTTGCCGCAGCCCGACGGGCCCATCAGCGCGAGGAACGTCCCGCGCTTGACCGTCAGGTCGACGCCGCGCAGCGCGCGTACCGGGGCGATCTCCGCTTCGAAGGTCTTGCGCACGCCGTGCACTTCGAGCGCCGGGGTGCTGTCGACGGCGGCGTTGCCTTCGACGTCCGTGGTGACGGTGGTCATGATGTCTCTCTTTCTTCGGGCCCTGAGGGCGACATTACGTTGGCGGTGGGGTTCGCGCTGGACGAATGGACCCGCGCGACGGCGGCGATCTTGAAGGCGATGACGGGGGTGTCGCGTCCCTTGACCAGCTGGGCCTCCAGGCGCTCGGTCGTCACCTCGGTGGTGAGCGCCTGCAGCGTGGCCTCGGAGAGCACGGTTTCGCCGGCCGATCCCATCTGCTGGAGCCGCTGGGAGAGGTTGACGGTGTCGCCCACCAGGGTGTACTCGAGTCGCTCCTCCGAGCCCAGCAGCGCGGCGGCGGCCACCCCGGTCGAGAGACCGATGCCCAGGCCGAACTCGGGCAGGCCCTCGGCGATCCAGCGTTCGTTGATCTCGGCCTGGCGCGCGTGCATGCCGACGGCCGCGGCGACCGCCCGGTCGGCGTGGTCGCTCTGGGAGACCGGCGCGCCGAAGACGGCCATGACGGCGTCGCCCACGAACTGCATCACGGTGCCGCCTTCGCCCAGGATGGCCTGGTTCATCGCGGCGCGGTGCACGTTGAGCTGCCCGGCCAGCTGGCTCGGATCGGCGTGCTCCGCAATGGCGGAGTAGGCCCGGATGTCACTCATCACGACCGTCACCTCCACGCGCTCAGTCTCGCCGATGTGGCGGCCCTCGAGGCGGAGCTTCTCGGCAATCCCTCCCGGCAGCAGCCGCGACAACGTCTCGCCCTGCTCCTCGCGGTCGACGATCGCCTGGTGCAGCAGGCGCAGCTGTTGCAGGGCTCCTTGATTGCCCGCGCTGACGCCTTGGGCCAGCTTGAAGAAGACGGCCTCCACCTCGGCGTCGACCGCCTCGGGCGGCAGTCCGCGGGCCACCGCGATGGCCTTGATGGGTTTGCCCTCGGCGACCAGGGCCAACAGTGCCTCCTCGGACTCACTGAGCTCTCCGCTCGACGTGACCGGGCGCACGAGGGCCTCCACGATGGAGGGGTCGAGGGCCGTGCCGCCGGTGGCCACCGTGCGGATGGCCTCGATGAGCTGGTTGCCTTCGGCGATGTGGTCCTTTAACAGGTAGCCGTAGCCGGCCGAGCCTTCGGCCAGCAACGCCACCGCGTACTCGGGGTCGTCGTACTGCGAGAGGATCACCACGCCGGTGCCGGGGTGGCGCTTGCGCACCTCCTTGGCGGCGTCGATGCCTTCGCGGTGGAACGACGGGGGCATGCGGATGTCGGTGACCAGCACGTGGGGCGCGGTGTCGGTGGCGCCGGCGACGGTGCCCTCGTAGTCGGCCGCCACGCCCACCACGCTCAGGTCCGCGCGGCGATCGATCAGGGCCCGCACGCCCTCGCGCACGATGAGATTGTCGTCGGCGAGGAAGACGGTGATGACCCCCGACTCCGTCGCATCTCGTTCTGGCACCAGGCAAATATTCCATCTTCTGAGGCTGCGCAAAAGGGGGCAGGCCCCCGCCGTCGAGGGGGTGCCAGGCACACCCCCCGATAGTGGGCCACCATCCTTTTTCTTTTCCTGGGCGTGCAAGAAAATGAGCCCATGAAAATACAAAGCTCCGTCACTTCAGTTTCCTGGATTCCCTCCGAGGCCATCGAAGGGACCACCCGCCTGCCGTTCGACGTCGGGATGGCGCACTACGACCCGCCGCCGCCCGACGAGCTGGGCAGCCTCGACGAGTTGCGCCAGGCCGACCGGTTCCGCTTCGCCAATCGCTTGGCCGGGTGGATGGAGGTGCGCGCGTCGGGGGAGATCGCGGGCGCCGGCTACGACGGCGGGGGCCAGATCGGCAGCACCACCGTGCGCATCGGGCCGCTCAGCCACGTCTTCCAGGCCGTGTCGCTGCCCGACATTCAGCGCGAGATCGAATACGGCGACGGCTGGGTCCGTTTCAGCCAGACCGCCGGAGGGCGCACGGGCATGCCCGCGCCGCGCTCGGTGCGGCGCAAGCCCTTCATCCAGTGGCAGGCGCCGCTGGCCTGGACCACGCTGTCGCTCACCTTGCACGCCGACGGCAAGGTGGAGCGGGCCATGACCGGGGCCAGCCACTTCCCGCGCCACTGGGTCTACGACGACGAGGGCCACCTGATGAGCAAGTCCGGGCTCATCGACTTCAACGACTGGTACCGCAAGTCCTTCGGCAAGCACACGCCGTGGGGCGAGACCGAGTCCGAAGCGTTCGTCACGGTGGTCGAATCGGCCCTGGAGCGTTCACTGTCACGCCAACTGATGACCGGAGCGGCTAAACCTAGGATTATGAAGATTGACAAAGGCACCAGCCTGGTTCGTCAAGGAGAAAAGGGTTCAGACGTGTATCTCGTGCTCGACGGCGTGCTGCGCATCGACGTGAACGGTGAACGGGTGGCCGAGTATGGTCCCGGCGCCCTGCTGGGCGAGCGCGCCCATCTGGAAGGCGGGACCCGTACGTCGTCAATCGTGGCCGTGACGAACTGTCGCGTCGCGTCGGTGCCGGCCGAGTCGCTCGACCGCACGTCACTGGAGCAACTTTCAACGGGACACCGCCGGGAAGATTTGAGCGCGGGCTAACCCGTGCGAGTCCATCTTTTGGGTGTACGAGGTTCTACGCCCGCGCCCGGCATCGAATTCGTGCGGTACGGCGGCTTCACCTCGGCCATCGCCATCTCCCACGACGGCGACGAGTTTCCCACCCTCATCCTCGATGCGGGCACGGGACTGCGGCGCTTCGCCGCGCTGTTCGGCGACCGACCGTTCCGCGGTTCGATCCTGCTGAGCCACCTGCACTGGGATCACACCCACGGCCTGCCGTTCTTCTCCTCGGGCGATCGCGAGGACGCCCGGGTGCGCGTGGCCGTGCCCGAGCAGCTCGACGGTTCGGGCGCGCTCGAGGTCCTCTCGCGCGGCATGTCCCCGCCCCATTTCCCGGTGAGCGCCGATCAACTGCGCGGCGAGTGGACCTTCATGAGCCTGGCGCCCGGTACCCAGGAGTTCGAGGGCTTCAGCGTCATGTCGGCGGAGATCCCCCACAAGGGCGGGCGGACCTTCGGCTTTCGCGTGAGCGACGGTCACTCCGTGCTGACCTACATGCCCGACCACTGTCCCACCGAGATGGGACCCGGTCCCGAGGGGTGGGGCGAGTACCACGAGCAGGCGCTGGCCCTGTGCGTGGATGCGGACGCGGTGCTGCACGACGCGTCGCTCATCGCCGAGGAGGTGGCCGCGGAAGCCTACTTCGGTCACGCGGCGGCCGAGTACGCCGTCGAGCTGGGTCGCCGCGCGGGCGCGGGGCGGGTGGTGCTCTTTCATCACAAGCCCGACCGCACCGACGATCAACTCGACGTCATCGCTCGGCGCTTCGATCCCGAGGCGGTGCTGCTGGCGGCGGAGTCGATGGTGCTGGACCTTTGAGCGAGACCTGCGACGCGGCGATCGTGGGCTCCGGCCCCAACGGCCTGGCGGCCGCGTTGGTGCTCGCGCGGGCCGGGCTCCAGGTCGAGATATTCGAAGCCATGGACAGCATCGGGGGAGGATGCCGCACGCAGGAGTTGACGCTGCCTGGCTTTCATCACGACGTGTGCTCGACGGTCCAGTCCATGGTGAACCTGTCGCCGTTCTTCGCTGACGTCGACGTGGAGAAGCGCGGCGTGCGCCTCCTTCGTCCCGAGGTCGCGTTCGCCCACCCGCTCGATGGCGGACGGGCCGTCGTCGTGGAGGGCGGCGTCGAGCGAACCTCCGCCGGCCTGGGGTCCGACGGCCCGGCCTACGCCCGACTGATGACGCCGTTCGTCGACATGGCGTCCAGCCTGGTGGCGACGGTGCTGGCGCCCCTGCGGTCGCCGCCCCGTAACCCCGTGCTGATGGGACGCTTCGCCCTGGCCGGACTGCCGTCGGCCACTCACCTGGTGAAACGATTCTCGACGCCGGAGACGCAGGCCCTCCTGGGCGGGGTCTCCGCGCACGCGATGCTGGCCTTGGAGAAACCGCTGACCGCCGCGTTCGGGGTCTTCCTCACGACGACCGCTCACGCGGACGGTTGGCCGGTCATTGAAGGAGGCAGCGTCGGTCTCGTCGAGGCGCTCGCGAGCGACGTGGTCGACGCGGGGGGCATCGTGCACACCGGTCGCTGGATAAAGAGCCTCAACGAACTACCGGCGGCCCGGGCAGTTCTCTTCGATACTTCCACCGAGACGCTGGCCTCGGTGGCGGGTGACCGGCTTGGCGCTCGTTACCGGTCCGCGCTGGGTCGATTCCAGCACGCCCCGGGCGTGTGCAAGGTCGACTGGGCCCTCGACGGACCCGTGCCGTGGACCGCGCCAGCCTGTCGTCGGGCGGGAACCGTGCACGTGGGAGGGACCTTCGAGGAGGTGGCCAGCGCGGAGGCCGACGTGCTGGCCGGGCGCCACCCCGAGCAGCCCTTCTGCATCGTGGTCCAGCCCAGCGTGATGGACAACTCGAGGGCGCCGCAGGGGAAGGCGACCCTGTGGGCCTATTGCCACGTGCCCAACGGCTCGACCGTTGATATGACCTCGCGCATCGAAGCCCAGATCGAACGGTTCGCCCCGGGCTTCAAGGACCTGGTGCTGGCTCGAACGACCACGACGGCGATGCAGGGCGAGGAGCACAATCCCAACTACGTCGGCGGCGACATCAACGGGGGCGCGGGGACGTTCCGACAGACGGTCTTTCGTCCGACGATGCGATGGAACTCCTACCGCACGGGAGCGAAGGGCATCTACCTCTGCTCCGCGTCGACGCCGCCGGGCGGGGGAGTGCACGGCATGTGCGGCCTGGGCGCCGCCAAGGCCGTGCTCGCGGACCTTACACACTCGTCGTAGCGAGGCTTCCCCTCGTCGAGTAGTACTACTACGACCAAGAAAAGTGCGCTGACTGCCTTCGTTCTCTCACCTCCATCGACCAAACTTCGGGCTTAGTCGACGGCGGATGGTGAGAGGGAGGCGGGGGTGAACGCTCAGACCGTGCGCTTCGCCTGGTATCGGTACCGAGCGAGTTTCGCGCGACGCCTGTCGAGCTATCTGAGCATCGTGCTGCTCATCGGTGTCGTCGGTGGGTTGGCGCTGGCGGGCGTGGCGGGCGCGCGCCGGACCGACTCGTCGTTCGCCACCTACTTGAACAGCACCAATCCTTCGACGGCGGCCCTCTTCAGTCGCTACGACGATCCGGGACTGAAGTTGAACACCGGCTACAACCAGGCGATGGCGAACGAGATCGCCAAACTCCCCGGCGTGGCGCGCTCGACCAGCTCGGTGGTGTTCGACGGCAATATCGGTCTCAGTTCCGTCAAGGGCATTCACTTGAAGCTGTCCGCCGGAGAAGAACCGCCAGCCATTCTTGGCAGCCTCAACGGCGAGTACAGCTCGATGGACCGGGTGACGATTATCGCCGGTCGCCGAACGAATCCCCGTTCGACCGATGAAGCGATCATGAACGTCCAGGCCGCCCAGGAATTAGGTCTGCACGTTGGTTCGACCATTACCCTTCCCATTTACACCGACTTCGAGGTCAATTCCCCCAAGTCGTTCCCGCCGTCTCGGATCCTCAAAGTGACCATGGTGGGAGAGTTCGTGGCCAGTCGTGACGTGGTGGAAAGCGACATCGATTCGCTCGGAGCGAGCGCCGTGATCTTCTCCCAGGGCTTGACCCGTCAACTCGCGCCGAAGTACTCGACCGGGACCGAGACGTTCTTGCAGCTCAAAGGCGGCAGCGCGCACGCCACCAAGGTGCTTGACGAGGTCTACAAGATCGACCCGATCGCGCAGCATTTCCCCGCCGAGGTCACCACCAGCTTCCTGCCGGTCGCGCAACAGATCATCTCGCCCGACGCCGTGGCGCTCGGTGTCTTCGGCGCCATTGCCGCACTGGCGGCCCTGCTCATCGGGGCGTTGATGCTCGGTCGGCTGCTGCGCGGCGGCGAGGAGGAACTCGAGGTCATGCACGCGTTGGGCGCTCGTCGCTCGATGCTGTTGGCCGAAGAGCTGCTCGGCGCGCTCTCGGCCATCGTGGTTGGTGCACTGCTGGCCGTGCTGGTGGCCATCGGATTGTCACCGCTCAGCCCGCTCGGACCCGTGCGGTCCGTCTACCCCGATAAGGGAGTGTCCTTCGACGCGACGGTACTGGGTGTGGGCTTTGTCGTGGTGGTGGTGGTGCTGGGCGTGCTGACCCTCTACCTCGCCGGCCGCGAAGTGCGTCGCGTCACGCTCCGGCGTCCGTCGCCGCCGTGGAAGCGCGAGTCCGGCGTCCTGCGCTCGACCGCCAACTCCGGACTGCCCATCGCCGCGGTCACCGGGATCCGCTTCGCCCTGGAGCCGGGCCGAGGGCGCGCCGCGACGCCGGTGCGATCAGCGGCCTTGGGCGCGGTGCTCGCCGCCGTGGTGTTGGTGGCCACGGTGACGTTCGGCGCGAGCCTCGACGATCTGGTCTCGCATCCACCCCTCTACGGATGGAACTGGAACTACGCCATGCTGTCCGGCTTTGGCGGCGCCGAAGATCTGCCGGGCCCGCAGATCGCGAAGCTCTTGAACGCCGACCACGATATTCAAAGCTGGTCGGGTGTCAACGTCACCAAGTCGAGTCTCGACGGCCAGAACGTCCCCGCCGTGGCTGAGCGACCGGGCGCACCGGTGCAGCCGCCGATCCTCTCGGGGCACGGTCTGGACGCGGCTAATCAGATCGTGCTCGGCCCGGTGACGTTGGCGGCGTTAGGCAAACACATCGGCGACACCGTCACCTTCAGCAACGGACTCTCCAAGCCTTCGACGTTGACCATCGTCGGTACCTTGACCATGCCGACGTTGGGCGACAGCTCCGGGTTGGGCACCGGCGCCCTGGTGGCGACCAGCCGTTTTCCGACGTCCCTGTTGAACCTGCAGAGTTCCTCGATACCTGGGCCTAACGTGATCCTCGTGCGCATCCGCCCCGGGGTCAGCCCCACGGCCGCCTACCAGTCACTGACGCGCATCGACACGGAGGTCAACAAGATCCCCCAAGCGCAGGGCTCCGCCGGGGGGATCGTCAAGGTCCTGAGGCCCGCCGAGATCGTCAACTTCCGGTCGATGGGCACGACGCCCACCGTGCTGGCCGCCGGCCTGGCGCTCGGGGCCCTCGCCGCGCTCGGGCTCACGCTCATCGCGTCAGTGCGTCGACGTCGACGCGAACTGGCGCTCCTGAAGGCCCTGGGATTCACCCAGCGACAACTCGCGGCCTCTATTGCCTGGCAGGCCAGCGTGGCGTCGATCATTGGTTGCGTGGTGGGGATCCCGCTCGGCGTCATCGCCGGACGACTGCTCTGGAACGATTTCGCCCGGAGCATCAACGTGGTGCCCAGCCCCACCGTGCCGGTGTTGTCCGTGACGCTCATCGCCGTCGGCGCGCTCGTCTTCGCCAATCTGGTGGCCGCCATCCCGGGGCGCACCGCGGCCCGCACGCCGACGGCCTTGGTCCTTCGAGCCGAGTGACCGAGGCAGGCCTGATCGTGCGATCTCACGCTCGACGAACGACGTGCCCGCGACGGGGCGCTCGACGCGGCGTGGGTGCACCACGCGAGAGGAAAGTAAGGTGACCGTCTCGGTCGTTCCGTCTCGGCCCGCGAGACTACGAACGATGAAAGCGGCGACGCGTACGCAGAGGGGAGTGCTTCGGTGAACGGACGAGCCTTGTCGGTCGCCTGGTACCGATTCCGATGTTCCTTCGCGCGTCAGTGGACCGCCTACTTGGGCGTGGTGCTGGTCATCGGACTCATCGGGGGCGTGGCCATGGCCTCGGTCGCCGGCGCTCGACGCACGCAGTCCTCCTATCCGACGTTCCTCGCGTCGACGAATCCCTCGGACATGACGATGGCGGTCTACAACGCCACGGCCAACGGAGGGCCGGGACCGTCACTCACCACGCGGATCAAGTCAATACCTGGCGTGAAGAGTGTTCGGACCTTCATCGCCCCGCCCGTCGTGCCGCTCAACGCGAAGGGTGCGCCGCGACTCAGCACCCTGGGCTACGTCATCGGCCTCGGCAGTCTGGACGGGTTGCTCACCACACAGGACCGCCTGGGGCTCGTCCAAGGCCACTTGATTGATCCCACCAAGATCAATCAGATCGAGATCACGCCGAGCGCGGCGAGGATTTTCGGTGTTCATCTCAACCAGGTGGTCCCCCTAGGCCTCTACGACAACGCCCAGGAATCCGAACCGGGCTTCGGCACGCCCAAGGTGCGGCCGCTCCTGCTGGTGCGCGCCAAGGTCGTGGGCATCGTCGAACTCAACTCCGACGTGGTCCAGGACGGCGTCGATCAGGCCTTCGGCTTCGTCTTCGTGACGCCCGCATACCTTCACAAGGCCCTGTCGCTTTCCCCAGGTCACGACACGCCGGCCCTCTACGACCTGCAGTTGACCCGCGGCGGCCACGGCGTCGCCGCTGTCGAGGCCGACCTCGCGAAGATAGTTCCGCGCGGCTACACCTACGAGTTCCACGTCACCTCGCGCGTGACGGCCCAGACGGAACTGGCCATCAAGCCTGAGTCGATCGCCTTGGGAGCGTTCGGACTCATCGCGGCCCTCGCCTCCCTGGTGCTGGCGTCCCAGGCCATCGCTCGATTGCTGCGCTCGGGCGAAGAAGATCGGCGGATACTGCGTTCTTTGGGGGCTCGCCCACTCGACACCGTGGGCGAAGGGCTCATCGGCGTGACCATGGCGGTGCTGCTCGGTTCGATACTGGCCTTCGTCGTCGCGGTCGGACTCTCGCCGCTCACGCCCATAGGACCCGTGCGCTCGGTGTACCCCGACCCGGGAGTGGCGTTCGATTGGACGGTGCTGGGTCTCGGCCTGGCCATCTTGATTCTTGGGCTCGGCGCGGTGGCCCTCACCTTGTCCTTTCGAGGTGCGCCCCATCGGGTCGATCGCCGGTACCGGACCGTGACGCGGCGTTCGAGCGTGGTTCGAAGCGCGCAGAGGTCTGGCTTGCCGGTCGCCGGCGTCGTGGGGGTGCACTTCGCGTTGGAGTCGGGACGCGGCCGAACGACGACGCCGGTGCGCTCGGTGCTGGCCGGGACGGTGCTCGCGGTCGCCCTGGTCGTGGCGACGCTCACCTTCGCCAGCGGCCTCAGCACCCTCGTGTCGCGACCGTCGCTCTACGGGTGGAACTGGAACTACGCGCTCAACCCGACCAATAATGTGCCGCCCATCGAGGTCAAGCTCCTCAATCATGACCGTGATGTCGCCGCTTGGAGCGGTTTCAACTACACCGATGCCGCCATCGACGGCAAAGCGTTCCCTATCCTCTTGACCAATCCTCGCGACCGGGTCTCGCCCCCAATCCTCTCGGGCCACGAGGTTGACACCAACCACCAGATCGTGTTGGGGGCGGCCACCATGGCGTCGCTGCACAAGACGATTGGCGACACCGTCGAGGTCAGCTACGGAGGACCCAAGGACGCCCCGGTGTACATACCGCCGACCAAGCTCACGATCGTCGGCACCGCGACCCTGCCCGCCGTCGGCTACTCCAGCTTCATCTCGGAACACACGTCGATGGGCACGGGCGCTATCGTGCCCAACGGGATCGAGCCAGCGGCCATGGCGCAAGCGATCAAGAGTCCCGATCCCAACCTGAACGGCTGGGAATTGGTCTTCGTGCGATTGGCCCCAGGCGTGAGTGACCGGGTCGGTCGTAAGAATTTGCAGCGCATCGACGAAGCGGCCAACAAGGTGTTCGCGAACGACAAGCACGCCACGGGCAACAACGTGTCAGTGCTCGGCGTCGAGCGCCCGGCCCAGATCGTCAACTATCGCAGCGTCGGTTCGACGCCGGTCATCCTCGCCGTTGGACTTGCGCTGGGTGCCGTGGTGGCGCTCGGACTTACCCTCATTGCGTCGGTTCGCCGCCGCCGCCGTGACCTGGCGCTGCTCAAGAGCTTCGGCTTCACCCACCGTCAGTTGGCGGGAGCGGTCGCGTGGCAAGCCACGGTCAACGCGGTCGTCGGCATCGTGATCGGTATTCCCTTGGGCATCATCGTAGGCCGCGAGCTCTGGACGCTCTTCGCACGGAATATCAATGCCGTGCCAGACCCGACGGTTCCCGTGCTTCCCGTGATCTTGGTGGGTATCGGGACACTGGTGTTCACCAACCTGGTGGCGGTCCTGCCCGGCCGAAGCGCCGCGCGAACGTCAACGGCACTGGTGCTGCGCGCGGAGTGATTGTGGGCCAGTCGTCCTGAGTGGTTATGAAGGCGATGCCTTACGGGTCGTGATACGAGGTGGCCCAAAACATTGGGACAAGGCAGAACGAAACTTCGCTGAGCGGGTGACGGGGATCGAACCCGCATGGCCAGCTTGGAAGGCTGGAGCTCTACCATTGAGCTACACCCGCGTGTCTCAGTTGAGACACGGACAAGTCTAGAACACGGCTTTGCGTCGTTGGCCGAAGTGGGAGAGCCGCCTCCCGACCCCCCATAACGTGGTGTAGTGCAAACGACGCTGTACGAACAGGTTGGTGGAGAGGAATTCTTTCAGCGCCTCGTCGACGCGTTCTACAAGGCGGTAGAGAGTGACGACGTCTTGCGGGCTATGTATCCGCTGGACTTGACAGAGTCGAAACGACACCTCACACTCTTCCTGATCCAGTACTGGGGTGGTCCGTCGACGTACCAGCACGAGCGTGGTCACCCACGACTTCGGATGCGTCACGCCCCGTTTCGCATCACCAAGCAGGCTCGCGACGCCTGGATGACGGCGATGACGACCGCATTGTCAAACGTGCGCGGAGAACTGTCGGACGACCAGCTGATGGACCTCACCTCGTACTTCGAGATGGCGTCCAGTCAAATGCGAAACGTCTGATCGGACCGGAGTCACACGCCGGCGCAGTGGAACCGGCGAACGACCCGAGAGCATCCTCGCGGTGCAATAAATAATTGTCGCGTAGAAGGGCGTTCGAGTCCGTACGCTTGTGGGATGGGCAGAAGGCTGGTGTGGCGCGAGGGCGAAGAGAGCCTCATCTCCGTAACCCCGGTCAGTCAGGGTCTCCTTCGTCCGTTGCTGAGTTTCGTCACGGCCATCGCGCTCGTCCAGTACGGGGCTCGTCACTTTCACTTCATTGACGCGCACGAGTGGCTGCTCTTCCTCATCCTTGGTGGCCCGTGCCTGCTCGTCTTCTTGACGCGGACCTGGCGGTGGCGCTCGTACAAGGTTCACGTGACCAACGAGCGGATCATCGCGGAAGGCGGCGTCGTCCGTCACTTTCGGAGCTCGATCGAATTGCAAGACGTCATCGCGTCACACGTGGAGCAAGGCGTGACGGAACGTTTCCTGCGACGGGGGAGCGTCCTGCTGGACACACCGATCGGCACCTTGGACATCGGCCGGGTGCGCCATCCGGCCGCCCTCTGTCGACTAATCGACCTGCAACGTGGCCGGTATAGAAACGAGCCGGTGCCGCTCGACACGGTGTTCGAATACGAACATCCCGACCCCCACGACTACGTCCTCAATCCTCCTCCACGATACGGACGCCACGCTCGTGATTGAAGTGGTGTGAGCAACGGTTACCGTTGAGGGCGTGACCACGCGCTATCGGTGCACCGCCTGCGGCAACCTGACTCGCTTCGACGTCGTCGAAACGACGTCGGTCCGCTCGTTCCACCACTTCACGGTGGGCGGCGAGTTGAACGTCGAAGAGCCCGAGATCATTGCCAAGACCGTCGATTCGGTGACGTGTCGATGGTGCGGTCACGATCGGGGTGTCGAGGTAGTCGCCGAACCATAGTGAGTTCCTTCGACGCTCCTCGTCCACGCTCCGCGCCTGGGGTCATCACCGGTGCGGACCTGAAAGGCGAGCCGGTCACCATAACGATGAGCGAGACGACGTTGATCGTCGCCATCAAGCAGTCCTGCGACGGCTGTCGCGATTTCGTGCGCTCTGAGCTGCGTGAACTCGACGGCGTGGCGGTCATCATCCTCAGTGCCACCGGCGACGTGGGCGCGGAGTGGGTCGACGCCGTTCAACCGATCATCGTGGCGCCCGACGCCCTCGCGCAACTCGACATTCGCTGGCCCCCTTTCTACGTGCTCGTGAATCCACGCGAGCGTCGAGTGATAAGCGAGGGCGTCGTCTTCGGCCCCTCCCAGGTCGCGTCCGAGATCGCGCCGTACTTGACGTCTTCGTGATGTCACAGGCCCTCGCCAGAGTGGAGGGACGTGAAAGGTGCGAGATGACAAATGACATTGAGTTTTCGATTAGTTGCCACGACTGCGTACGGCGGGGGACGCCCGATTGCGCGGACTGCCTGGTCAGTTTCGTGTTGGGAGAGACGCCCGACGAACTTGTCATGACCGCACGCGACGCCGAAGTCGTGCAGCTCTTCACCGTGCAGGGCATGATGCCCCGCCTAAAGTTCCAGCACCGTTCGAGTGAAGAGTCCTAGCCGGCCCTTGGACGCCCTTGAGTAGTTTGGATGCATGGCACGCCACCTTCTGGTGACCAATGATTTCGCGCCCAAGACGGGCGGAATCCAGGTCTATCTCAATGAACTCTGGCGCCGTCTCGAGCCCGGTCGAGCCACCGTCTTGACGGCCTCGTCGCATCCCGACGCCCCCGCGTTCGACGCGGCGTCGAAGTTGCTCATCGAACGCGTCGACGCGTCGACCCTGTACTTGCCCACACCCCGGGCCCTGCGCGCGGTCAAAGCCGCGATCGATCGCCACCAGCCCGATCTCGTGCTCTTCGATCCCGCGTGGCCCCTGGGCCTGCTCGGCCCGCGCCTCTCCGTTCCCTATGGTGTCATCCTGCACGGCGCGGAGGTGACGGTCCCCTCGCGAGTGCCCTTCGCCGCGTCATCGCTGCGCCACGTGCTGCGCCACGCCAGCGTGGCGGTCTGCGCGGGCGGCTACCCCGAGATGCAGGCGCGCCGCGCCTGCGCGGAGTTCATGCCCCCAGTGGTGCAGGTGGCGCCGGGCGTGGACGTCGACCGATTCCATCCGCTCGACGCCGCCCGGCGCGACGACGTGCGACGGTCCATGGGATTCGACGACGGGACGCTCCTGGTTAGTTCCTTTTCTCGCTTGGTGCCGCGCAAAGGCATGGATACCTTGATCCGCGCCAGCGCTCAGCTGCGGGAGTCTTTTCCGGCCCTGCGAGTGGTGATTGGAGGGTCGGGGCGCGACCAAGGCCGACTGGAGAAGCTGGTCGAGACGACGAAGGCGCCCGTGACCTTCTACGGTCGGGTGCCCGACGACCACTTGAGCGACTGGCTCGGCGCGAGTGACCTGATGGTGATGGACTGCCGTAGCCGTTGGCTCGGATTGGAACAAGAGGGGTTCGGCATGGTCTTCGTGGAGGCCGCGGCGTGCGGCGTCGCTCAGGTCGCCGGTCGTTCCGGGGGGAGTCACGAGGCGGTCATCGAGGGCGTGACCGGCACGGTCGTACGCAACTCGCGCAGTGTGCCCGCCCTCGCGCGAGCGATGGGCGAGCTCCTGGCGGACGCGGACCGACGTGACGAGTACGCCCGTCACTCGCGCGACGTCGCGCTCGAACGTTACGACTGGAACAGGCTCGCGGCCCGACTGAGCACCGGTCTCGCGCCCTTTGATCACTTCGAAGCCGCGGAGGCCGTGGCCTAAGGTGTAGCCGAGGAGGTGACGTGGCGCAGCGGGCGACAGAGTCAATTGTGGTCAACGCCCTCCCCGAAGTGGTCTATTCCGTGGTGACGGACTTCCTCGACTACGAGAACTGGGTGAGCGACCTCAAGGCCGTCACGATCCTCGAATCCGACAGTGACGGGCGACCGTTGGAAGTGGAATACCGAGCGGCGGCCTACGGCCGCTCGACGACCTACGCCCTGCGCTACGACTACAGCCGAGCGCCCGAGCAACTGAGCTGGCACCAGACGCACGGCGACATCACCGAGTCGCTGGTGGGCCAGTACCGCTTCGACCCGAGCGGGGAGGGCACCAAGGTGACCTACGACCTCGAGGTAGAATTGTTGGTGCCGATTCCGCCCTTCATCAAGGCCCGCGCCGCCCATCGAATCCAAAGCCAGGCGCTGCGCGAACTGAAAGCGCGGGCCGAGTCGCGCGAATGAGTGACGTAGCGATCGGCGTGGACGTCGGCGGCACCAAGGCGCTCGCGCTCATCGTGGCCAGGGATGGCCGCGTGCTCGACGAGGTGCAGGTGGCGACGCCGCACGACGTCAGCAACGGCGCCGGCGAGGCCACCGCCGTGGCGCTGACCAAGCAGATCCACGAACTCTGCGATCGCCACGGTTACAGCGCGAGCGAGATGCCGGTGGGGATCGGTCTGCCGGGGCTGGTGCGCCGGGACGGGCGCCTGGCCTTCGCTCCCAATCTGCAGAGCGCGTCGGGCGCCGACCTGGGCGCGCTCCTGAGCAAGTCCCTGAGCAGTTCGGTGGTGTACTGCGAGAACGACGCCAACTGCGCCGCACTGGCGGAGCACGAGTGGGGCGCGGGACGGGGCATCGATGATTTCGTCATGGTGACCCTAGGTACCGGTATCGGAGGCGGCATCATCGCCGACGGCCAACTCATCCGAGGGCGCAACGGCTTCGCCGGCGAGATCGGTCACATGGTCGTCGAAGCCCGTGGCGCCGCGTGCCTGTGCGGCGGGCACGGCTGCTGGGAGCGCTACGCCTCGGGCGGCGGGCTCGGACGGATGACGCGCGTGGCGGCCCGCGCGGGGAAGTTCCCCAAATTGGTGGCGCGCGCAGGCGGTGACCCGGAGAAAGTTCGATCCGAGGACGTCACGGCGGCGGCGGCCGAAGGACTGGACGAGGCGCTCGTGATGATGCGTGAGGTCGGGTGGTGGCTCGCCCTGGGGCTCGCGAACCTGACCGCCATCCTCGACTGCGGACACTTCGTCATCGGCGGCGGCCTCTCAGTGGCCTCGGACGTCGTGCTGCCGGCGGCGCGCGAGTACCTAGTGGACCTCGTCGAGGGCTACGAATCGAGGCCCACCATCACGGTGGCCACGTCGATGTTCGGACCGCGCTCGGGTGCCATGGGCGCCGCACTCGTGGCCTTCCAACGCCTGCCGTGAAACTCGGCGTCCTGTTGCCGACCTTTCGTTACGGCGCCGACGACGCGCTGGCCCGCGCCGACGAGGCCGCGGCCGCCGGCCTCGACGGGGTGTTCGCCTACGACCACCTCTGGCCCATGGGTTCGCCGCAGCGTCCGTCGCTGGCGCCCTTCCCGCTGCTCAGCGCCATCGCTAGTCGACACGACGGTCTCGTGGTCGGCCCGCTCGTGGCCCGGGTGGGGCTGGTGGGAACCCCGCACCTCATTGAAGAGTTCATGACGCTGCTCGCGCTGGCGCCCGATCGGGTCATCGCGGCGCTCGGCACCGGCGACAAGCTGTCGGCCCCGGAGAACGATGCCTACGGCCTGCCCGCGCTCGATCCCTCGCAACGCCGCGACCTGTTGCGCGAGGCCGCGTCGACGCTCGTTTCCTCGATGCCGGTGTGGATCGGCGCCGGCGCGCCGGCGACCAACGAGATCGCCCTGGAACTGGGCGCGTCGATAAACCTGTGGGATTGGTCATCCGATCGCGTGGCGGCCATGGGGACGACAGGTCCGGTCTGTTGGGCCGGACCGGTGCCGAAAGACCTGTTCGTCACGCTTAACGCCCTGCGCGACGCCGGATCGACGTGGGCGGTGTTGACGCCCGACGCACCCATCGATCAGTTGCGTGAATGGCGAGCCGCTCAGTGAGTCGGTAACTTAGGGAATGGAATTTCGTCGAATCAACGGCTTGCCTCCCTACGTGTTCGCGCAGATCAACGGACTCAAAGCCGAGGCGCGCTCGCTCGGACGTGACGTCATCGACTTCGGATTCGGCAACCCCGACTTGCCTAGTCCCGAGATCGCCGTCGCCAAATTGGCCGAGGCCGCGCAGAACCCCAAGAACCACCGCTACAGCGCGAGCCGGGGCATTCCCAACCTGCGACTGGCCATGGCGACGCGCTATAAGAAGCTCTTCGACGTCGATCTCGACCCGGACACCGAGGTCGTCACCACCATCGGCGCCAAAGAAGGACTGACGCACCTCATGTGGGTGCTGCTCGGTCCGGGCGACAGCGCGATCGTGCCCAGCCCGAGCTACCCCATCCACCTGGCGGGTCCCGGCTTCGCCGGCGCGACCGTCATCACCGTGCCGATGCACGACCCCGGCTCGAGCACCAATGATCCTGGGGACGACTTCTTCGACGGTCTGATGACCGCTTGGAGCGAGGCCGTCGTGAAACCGCGCGTCATCATCTGCTCCTTCCCCCATAACCCGACCAGCGCCTGCGTGGACCTGGCGTTCATGGAGCGTCTCGTCGCCTTCGCGCTGGAGCACGGCGTGATCATCTGTCACGACTTCGCGTACGCGGACCTCGGCTTCGACGGCTACCACCCGCCGTCCATCCTGCAGGTGCCCCGGGCCAAGGAATGCTGCGTCGAGCTCTACACGCTGACCAAGTCCTTCTCCATGGCCGGCTGGCGGGTCGGCTTCCTGGTGGGCAACGCCGAGATCGTGGCGGCGCTGACCAAGCTCAAGAGCTACCTCGACTACGGCACCTTCCAGCCCGTACAGATCGCCGCGATCGTGGCCATGAACGAGGCCGTGGACTACCCCGATCAACTCCGGGTCATCTACCAGTCGCGCCGCGACACGCTGGTCGACGGCCTGCACCGCATCGGCTGGCATCTGACGGCGCCGCGCGGTTCGATGTTCCTCTGGGCCCCGATACCCGAGCCCTATCGCGAAATGAGCTCGCTGGAGTTCGCGAAGTATCTCATCGAAGAGGCCGACGTGGCCACCAGCCCTGGCGTGGGGTTCGGCGACGGCGGCGACGGCCACGTGCGATTCGCCCTCATCGAGAATGAGCTGCGCACGCAACAGGCCATCCGAAACCTCCGAAAGGCGCTGCCGAAACTCGGCTAGGAGGATCGGCCAGCCTCGCGATAGTCGTCCAACTCCTCGAACGGCCTTCGGACAACCCGCGCTTGCTACGGTGAGGTCGTGACGGACCGGATCAGCGCCGCTGAGTTCAATGAAGCGTCCGGACTTGAGGATTGGCGCCTTCTTTGGGGCGGTACTTGGCCGTGCGCGCACTTTCGAACGGCATCGTTTGAGATGGCGGTGGCCTTGGTGCAGGCGGTCGGCGAGCTGGCCACGCGGGTGGGCCGTGATCCCGACGTGGACCTGCGCGCGGGCGGCGTGTCCGTGCGCCTCTTCTCTGATCGGGCCACCGGTTTGCGCCCACGTGACCTCGACCTGGCGCGAGAGATCTCTAGGGCGGCCCGCGAGCTTGGCGCGAGCGCCGATCCCTCCGCCGTGCAGCACGTGCAGATCGCCATCGACGCCCTCAACATCGAGGCCGTGCGGCCGTTCTGGTGCGCCGTATTGGGCTACGAGCTGCTGGGGGAGAAACACCTGCTCGACCCGCAACGTCGAGGGCCTACGTTCTGGTGTCAGCAGATGGACGCCCCGCGTCCCCAACGAGGACGTATCCACGTCGACGTCTACCTGGGCAAGGATGAGGTGGAGGCTCGCATTGCGGCGGCCCTCGCGGCTGGCGGTCGTCTGGTCAATGACGCGAACGCTCCCGAGTGGTGGACCCTGGCCGACCCGGAGGGCAACGAGGTGGATCTCGCCATCTGGGAGGGGTAGTTCCTTCGTCGCGTCGATGGACCCGTGCGGCGCGCGGACGGTGGACAGAATTAGGCGTGTTCGAGTGCGCGAAGCCAGGCCGCGTACCCCAGGTCGACGAATACGGCGTCGTCCGGCTCGAAACTTCGGTCGCTGCGCCAGAGTCCTTCCAGCTGTTCGAGCGAGTCCCACCGCCCGACCGTCAACCCGGCCAAGGTGGCGGCACCTCGGGCCGTCGCCTCGAGGGACGTGCTTCGTCGCACCGTCAATCGCGAGTTCGTG
The DNA here is from genome assembly GCA_963827115.1 of uncultured Acidimicrobiaceae bacterium. GTDB lineage: Bacteria > Actinomycetota > Acidimicrobiia > Acidimicrobiales > RAAP-2 > RAAP-2. The sequence continues at coordinate 699,413 of CAWGZS010000001.1, forward strand.
GCCTGCAGGGACATGAGCAGGTCCATCGCCGCCGCGCCTCCGTCGGCGCGTAGCTCGCGAAGTTGGAGACCGCCGTCGGCGAAGGCGTCGGTCATCGCGCGAACCTGATACGCGAGCGCCTCGACGAGGGCCCGCGCGATGTTGCCGCGATTGGCGCCGCGACTCAGCCCCGTGATCGATCCCCGAGCGTCACTGCGCCAGAACGGCGAGCCGAGTCCGGTGAACGCCGGCACGAAGTGGACGCCGCCGCTGTCGGGAACGCTCAAGGCCAGACCTTCGAGTTCGCTCGAACTGGTGAAGAAGCCCATCTCGTCGCGCAGCCATTGCACGGCGGCACCAGCGACGAAGGCCGATCCCTCGACCGCGTACGCGCGCGTACCGTGTTCGCCCAGGTCCCACGCGACGGTGGTGATCAGCCCGTCGAAGACGCCGGGCACCTCGGGGCCCGCGTTGGCGAGGATGAAGGCCCCGGTGCCGTAGGTCGCCTTCACCACGCCCGGCGCGAAGCAGGCCTGACCGAAGAGCGCGGCCTGCTGGTCGCCCAGCACGCCCGCGATCGGCACACCACCGAGTCCGGGGACGACGTCAACGCTGATCGCGGCGAAGTCCGAGGCGGAGGGCCGGATCGGCGCGAGCAGGTCGGACGAGACGTCGAAGAGATCGGTCATCGCCGGCGACCAGTCCAAGCTCGCCAGGTCCATCAGCATGGTGCGCGAGGCGTTGGAGGGTTCGCTCACGAAGACGCCGCCGTGGGCGCCCCCGCTCAAGTACCAGACCAGCCAGGTGTCGATAGTGGCGAGGCTCGGCGTGGTGGCGTCGTCGAGCGCACCGTGATCGAGCAGCCACTTCATCTTGGTCGCCGAAAAATACGGATCGAGCACGAGACCCGTCGTCGAGCGCACCAGGGGACCGTGGCCTCGCGCTTGCAGCTCCTCGCACGCCGGCGCGCAGCGCCGGTCCTGCCACACGATGGCGCGGTGGGCCACGCGGGCGTTCTCGCGGTCGAACGCGACCGTCGTCTCGCGCTGATTGGTGATGCCCAGGGCCAGGATTCGGTGCCCCTCGCGGGTCGCCGTGGCGGCCACCTCGGACAGGGTCTCGACGGCCAGTCGGGCGATCTCCAGGGCGTCGTGCTCGACCTGGCCGGGTCGCGGGAAGTACTGGGTCAGTTCTCGATAGGACGAGTCGACAATCTGTACGTTCTGGTCGAAAGCCACCGTACGGACCCCTGTGGTGCCAGCATCGAGGGCGAGAATGAGGTCCACGGGGGTAGACTAGTGAGGGTCTAGCGAGCGCTCTAGGGCCACACAGACGGACTGGAAAGTTTTTTCAAAAAAGTCTAAAATAGAGTTGACGCGGTGTAATTACAGTGCTGTAATAACACAGCATCTTGCGACGGAAAGAAGTTTGACCACTACATCTTGTGGTTCGGGGGGCCGGGAACATATTTCTCGACTTTTCGACTCCCGACGGCGACAGAGGCAGGCAGAAGTGTCGGAATCGGAAAAGAAAAGAGATATGGATATGGCTATCGCACCACAGCGACTCGGAATTGGACTTCGTCGTTTTTTCACCACTGAGGATCGTCATCCTTATGACGAAGTGATCTGGGATAGGCGCGACGCGCGCATCTCAAACTTCCGAGACGGCACCGTGGCCTTCGAACAACTCAACGTCGAGGTGCCCGCGAACTGGTCGTTCAACGCCACCAACATCCTCGCCCAGAAATATTTCCGCGGCACGCTGGGCACACCCGAGCGCGAGACCAGCCTCAAGCAGGTCGTCGACCGCATCGTGAACACCATCACGGCGTGGGGCATCGACGCCAACTACTTCGTGGACGAAGAGGAAGCCGACATCTTCTGCGCGGAGCTCAAGCATCTCCTCGTCACGCAAAAGGCCGCCTTCAACTCGCCGGTGTGGTTCAACATCGGCGTGAAGAACGTTCCCCAGCAGGGCAGCGCGTGCTTCATCCTCGCGGTCGAAGACTCGATGCGATCGATCCTCAACTGGTACACCGAAGAGGGCGTCATCTTCAAGGGCGGCTCGGGCGCCGGCGTGAACCTCTCCAAGATCCGCTCCAGCGCGGAGATGCTCGAAGGCGGCGGCACGGCCAGCGGCCCCGTCTCGTTCATGCGCGGCGCCGACGCGTCGGCGGGCACCATCAAGTCCGGTGGCAAGACCCGACGCGCCGCCAAGATGGTGATCCTCGACGCGGACCACCCCGACATCGAGGAGTTCGTCTGGTGCAAGGCCAACGAGGAGAAGAAGGCCCGCGTGCTGCGCGACGCCGGATTCGACATGGACCTCGACGGCAAGGACATCCACTCGATCCAGTACCAGAACGCCAACAACTCCGTTCGTGTATCCGACGAGTTCATGCACTCGGTGCTCGCCAACGAGGACTGGGAGCTGCGCGCCCGCGGCGACGGGCGCACGGTCTCGACCATCAAGGCGCGAGAGTTGTGGCGTCAGATCGCGCGCGCGGCCTGGGAGTGCGCTGATCCCGGTCTCCAGTTCGACAGCACGATCAACAAGTGGCACACCTCGCCCAATACCGACCGCATCAACGGCTCGAACCCGTGCTCGGAGTACATGCACATCGACAACTCGGCCTGCAACCTAGCGAGCCTCAACCTGATGAAGTTCTTGAGCGACGACGGCACCTTCGATATCGACGCCTTCAAGGCGGCCATCGAAGTGCTGTTCACCGCCCAGGAGATCATCGTGGGGGCCGCTGATTACCCCACCGAGAAGATCGCGGCGAACTCCCGCAAGTTCCGCCAACTGGGCATCGGCTACGCCAACCTCGGCGCGCTGTTGATGGCCTCGGGTCTGGCCTACGACTCTGACGAGGGTCGGGCCTGGGCTGCGTCCATCACCGCCCTGCTGACCGGACACGCCTACGTGACCAGCGCCCGCACCGCGGGTCGCATGGGACCCCACGAGGGCTACGCCGAGAACGCCGAACCGATGATCGACGTGCTGCGCATGCACCGCGACGCGTCCTACGTGATCGACGAGTTGAAGGCTCCCGCCGACATCCTGCGCGCCGCCCAGCAGGCGTGGGAGGAGGCCGTCGACCTGAGCAGCCGCCACGGCGTGCGCAACGCGCAGGCCTCCGTGCTGGCGCCCACCGGGACGATCGGCCTGTTGATGGACTGCGACACGACGGGCATCGAGCCGGACCTCGGTCTGGTGAAGTTCAAGAAGCTGGTGGGCGGCGGCAACATGTCGATCGTCAACCAGACCGTGCCGCGCGCGCTGGCCAAGCTGGGCTACAGCGACGAGGAAGCGGCGGCCATCGTGGCCTACATCGACGAGAACAAGTCGATCATGGGGGCGCCCGGTCTCAAGCCCGAGCACCACTCCGTCTTCGCCTGCTCCATGGGTGACAACACCATCCACTACTTGGGCCACGTCAAGATGATGGGGGCCGTACAGCCCTTCATCTCGGGTGCCATCAGCAAGACCGTCAACATGCCCGAGGACGCGACCATCGAGGACGTGGAGAACCTGCACATGGACGCGTGGCGCCTGGGCGTGAAGGCCGTGGCGATCTACCGCGACAACTGCAAGGTCGGTCAGCCCTTGTCGACCGCGAAGAAGGACGGTGACGAGTCGTCGTCGTCGGTCACCGCGACTGATTCGGTGGCGGCCGAGCTGTTCACCAAGATCGCCAAGCTAGAGGCGGCGCTCGAATTGGCCAAGAGCGAGGGATCGAACGTGGTCGTGGGTGCGGTGCGTGAGCGCTTGGCTCGTCGCCGGGTGTCGTCGACCTTTAGGTTCCGCGTGGCGGACTGCGAAGGCTACGTGACGGTCGGCGAGTACGAGGATGGTCGACCTGGCGAAGTGTTCATCAGGGTGTCCAAGCAGGGCTCCACCCTGGCGGGCATCATGGACGCTTTCTCCATTTCGATAAGCCTCGGACTGCAGCACGGGGTGCCGCTGGCGACCTATGTCTCTAAGTACGTGAACATGAAGTTCGAGCCGTCGGGCATGACCGACGACGCGGACCTGCGCATCTCGACGTCGTTGGTGGACTACATCTTCCGCCGCTTGGCGCTGGACTACTTGACCCTCGACGAGCGTGACGAGTTAGGCATCCACTCCACCAGCGAGCGAATCCAGCCGACGCTTCCCGAGGTCGTCGAGCAGTCGACGCCGACGGTTGGCGTGAGCGTGCAGCCGACACTGGTGGACCTGATCGAGAAAGACGTGATGTTCTCCGTTCAGGCCGGCGAAGCTCACGACGCACCGATGTGCTACCAGTGTGGCAACGTGATGCAACGCGCTGGTTCGTGCCACGTCTGCCCGAGCTGCGGAGCGACGAGCGGTTGTTCCTAGGTAGAATTGCACTCGAACGTAAGCGGGATGTCTTCCAAATTCAGTAGCGCCGGATCGTCGAGGATGAGTTTGGTTGCTCTGGGTTGATTCGCCGAATCGACAGAATGTATATTCGCTCGTACATTGGTCTCAAACGACACGCGAACCGGAACCGCCCTCAGCAACGGCGGGTCGCCGCTAGTCTTTGTCAATGAGTACGTGAAACGCACATATCGATCTCCACAGTACGGGAGTGTGATGGTTAGAGCGAATCGACAGCCGCCCGAGGAGATAGATCAACAACGCGAGTTGAAAATCACTTGCATGGACAATCTCCTTGCCACCCCGGAGGTGCGCTTGTATTTCAAGGATCTTGAGAGCCGGTTTCTCTTGGTCAGTGCGGGCGGCGAAGCCATCAGTTCTCCATCGGGACAGACGTTGGAAGCGCTCATCGGCAAGACGGACTTCGACTTTTATAGCCAGGAACACGCTGCGGAAGCCCTCAAGGATGAACAGGAGATCATTCGAACGGGCAAAACGATTGAGGGAAAAATCGAGCGGGAGACATTCCACAATCGAGTTGACGCCTGGGTATCGACCAGCAAGATGCCACTGCGTAACAAACGTGGGGAGATAATCGGCACGTTTGGAATTACTCGGGATGTGACCGCGCAGATAAAGGCGGAGGAGGCTCTCGCTCACCAAGTGCTGCATGATCCTGTGACCGGTCTGGCGAACCGTATCTTATTGATGGACCGGCTGATGCAGGCACTTGTCGCGATGGAACGCCTGCCTGGTCGACTGGCGATTCTCTTCGTCGACGTAGATCACTTCAAGGAAGTCAACGACTCTTTCGGCCACGACGCTGGTGACCAAGTACTGGCTGAGGTCGGGCGTCGGCTCGTGAGCTTCTCGCGCCACTCGGACACCGTTGCTCGCATTGGCGGTGATGAGTTCGTCGTGCTCTGCTCATCGCTGTGTGATGACGACAACATATCCCTCATCGCCGGCCGGATCGTCGAGGGGGTCCGCGCCCCCTTCATGAAGGAAGCAGGAGATCTCTCCGTGACCTGCAGCGTCGGAGTCGCGGTTACGGGCGATTCCCAGGCCGATCCTGATCAACTGATACGGGAGGCCGACGAGGCCATGTACGAAGCGAAGGCGTCTGGACGCGATCACCATCGCGTTTTTGACCCTTCTCAGCACAGTGCATCCACCTTGAGTCGACTCAAGGCCGACCTTTCTAAGGCGATCGTGGAAGGAGAGTTGTTCCTGCTGTACCAGCCCCTCTTCTCGTTGGAGGATCAGGCGCTGGTCGGTGTCGAAGCGCTCGTGCGCTGGCGTCATCCAGAGCGCGGGATTGTGCTCCCCGATGATTTCATTCCTTTTGCGGAGCAGCACGGTTTGATCGGGAGGATTGATTCGTTCGTCTTGGATGAGGCCTGTCGCCAACTCGCTGAATGGACCTACCGCGACTCCTGGCCGGCTGGTTTTACCATGGCGGTCAACGTCTCCGGACGCGAGCTGTCACAGTCCAGTTTCGCTGGTTGTGTCGCCGAGGCGTTGCGTCGTTACTCGATTGCACCAGAGCGGCTCTGTCTGGAGATAACCGAGACGGCGTTCGTTGGAGGATGGGGTGAGATTCAAGAGACGATGGGGGCCCTGTCGTCTCTCGGCGTGCGTATTGCCCTGGACGATTTTGGAACCGGATACTCATCGCTCGCGCACCTGCAGCGCATGAAAGTGAACATCGTCAAGATCGATCGGAGTTTCGTCGAGCAGATTGACGGGAGCGACCGCGATCGCGAGATCGTCGCTGCGGTGACCGCAATGGCTCACGCTCTGGGAATGTCCGTTATCGGAGAGGGCGTGGAAACGGATCACCAGCTCGACACGCTCGTGGGGCTGGATTGTGACCAAGGCCAAGGATTCCTTTTGGCGCGCCCGATGTCAGCGGAATCCGTCGTGGCGCTCGTGGACCGCAACCCGGATTGACGTACGGAGGGGCCAGCGCTCGAGCGCACGGAACCACGCATTTTGTATAGGGATTCGGGAAAGGTGCACACGCTGGCCTAACAATGACTTGCAATGCAAGGTACCATCGGGTATCTTGTGGTACATGGCAACCTTAGATGGTCGGCGCAGTCAATTGCTTCGTGGTGTTCTCGATCTCTGTCTGCTCGCGGTGATCGACGAAGGACCGGCCTACGGGTATGAAATGACTAAGCGACTACGGGCCCGCGGCATGTCCATCGTCGGGGAGGGGTCGATTTATCCGCTCCTTGGACGGTTGGAGCGTGACGGCCTGGTCGAGACTCGGCGAGAGGCCAGCAACGGCGGCCCGCCGCGTAAGTACTACAGCCTTTCGGCGGACGGGAAGCGGTCATTGGACGGTGGCGTGGAGGAGTGGAAGACGGCGCGCGACGCCATCGATCGCGCTCTCGATTTAGTGAAAGTGGAGGCAACGCCATGAGTGATTTCGTCGAGGAATGCCGTCGGGAGTGGAAACGTCTTGGCGTCCCGGATCCCATCGCCAACGAAATGGCGATCGACCTGACGGCCGACATCGAAGAGGCCGAGGCCGAAGGTGGCTCGGCCGAGGACGTGCTCGGGAACAGCCTCTTCGATCCCCGTCGCTTTGCGGCGGCGTGGGCGAGTGCTCGAGGGGTCACGGCTCCGCTGGCCTCAGTCGACGCCATCGCTCCATTCGAAAGGGATCGCCATCCCTGGTTCCGCCCGGCACTGGTCATCGTCGTGGCCGTCTTCGGATTTCTGACGGTTCTGGCCGCGGCGGCCCTCTTGGTGGGTCGGCGAGGTGTTTCCATGGCCGCCTCAATCCACCGCATCGTTGTATTGCCCGGCTCAGGCCGGCTACCCGGACCCGGTGCATTGCTTCCGCCGTTTCACTCCTTCGTATCCGGGCCTTCGTTTTCCTTCCAGAACGGTGCCCCCTTCATCGGGCTGTTGTTAGTGGCGCTCCTTGGCGGCATCGCGCTCCTCGGCCTCGCCATCCTCTACCGGTCTTCCTTGCCCCAGCGCCCATCAAGGCGACGTCTCCGGTAATACGGTGCGCCTGGTCAGAGGAGGGCTGGATCGACGATGTTCCGGCCAATCGGACCGGGTTGCCGGCTCGACGCCAGGCGAGGAGTAGTCAGCAGAGAACAGCGCCAACCGCCGCTCACGTAGCTCGAACCGTCACGGTGATCCGGCCGACGCACAACGTGGAGGTCGTCCGAGCACCACGCGGTCTACCGTTTCTAGGAACGAAGGGACGGGGTCTATGAGTGTTCGAACGGTTTCGGTGTTGGGTCTGGGTTGGATGGGAGCGGCGCTCGCCAACACGATGGTGCGCGAGGGCCACACGGTCACCGTCTGGAATCGCACCGCGGAGAAAACGGCGCCGTTCGTCGGACGTACCGCGATTGCCCCGTCTGTTTTGGCGGCCGTCGAAGCCAGCGATATCGTCTTCGTCTGCGTCTTGAATTATGAGGTCACCGACGAGATGGTGCGCACGCCTGACGTTTTGGCCGCGCTCTCGGGCAAGACGTTGGTGCAATTCTCTTCCGGGACCTCTCAGCGTGCCCGCGAGGCGGGCCGGTGGACCCGCGAACACGACGTGTCGTACTTGGACTGCACCATGTCGGGTGGCCCCCAACATATCGGCACCGATCTCGGAACCTTCCACTACACCGGATCGCGTGATGTCTTCGAATCGCTGCGCGATGTGCTGACGCCGCTCATCGGCACCAGCACTTACTGCGGCGAGGAACTGGGCTACGCGGCGGCGCTCGACTTCGCGCACCTCGGGGCCTTCACCGGGGTATTGATGGTGTTGGGCAATGTCGTGTCACTGCTGAAAGCCGAGGGGGTGCCGTTGGACGATTTCATTGCGACCGTGCCGTTCCTCAGTCGAGAGTTCCTTAACGGCGTGGTCGAGGCGATCACGGCGGACCAGTACCCGTCGGGAGCGGCGACCCTCACCACGTGGAAGGCCTGGGCCGATCAGTTCGTCCAAGCTGAACTCGACGTCGGCATAGACCCCAGAGTGGCGCAAGTAGTGCGCGACTACGTGGCGTTGGGCATCGAGCGAGGCCACGCAGGCGACGACATCTACGCGATCTTCTCCGCCTTTGGTCCGTCCCGTTAGTCGCCGACGCTTGGCGTAACGACGCGTGAGCGTCCTACAGCGCGCCAGCGTTCTCGATCTCCACCGGCTCGACGTCGCCGGCGGGTGTGAAGCCCAGCACCTGGGCGTAGAAGGACAACTCCGCCTCGGCGGTGCGCACGATGCTGGTGGCCTTGCGAAAGCCGTGCTGCTCGCCCTCGTAGGCGAGATAGGCGAAGGGCACGCCCTTCTCGCGCAGGACCCGGGCCATGTCCTCAGCCTGGTTGGGGGGCACGATGGCGTCCTCCAGTCCCTGGAACAAGATCATCGGCGTGGCCAGCAACTCGGTATGGAAGATCGGCGAACGCTCCTCGTAAAGAGCGCGGGACTCGGGCCAGGGGCCGACGAGCCCGTCAAAGTAACGGGACTCGAACTTGTGGGTGTCCTCGGCGAGCGCGCCGAGGTCGCCGATACCGAAGTAGCTCGCCCCCGCGGCGAAGACATCGCGGAAGGTTAGGGCGCACAGGGTGGTGTACCCGCCGGCGCTGCCGCCGTGGATCAGCAGTGCCTCGGGATTCGCTCGGCCGGTCGCGGCGAGGTAGCGCGCGGCGTTCACGCAGTCGTCCAGGTCCACCACGCCCCAGGTGCCCCGGAGGCGTTCCCGGTAGGCGCGCCCGTAGCCGGAACTGCCGCCGTAGTCGACGTCCACCAGGGCGAAGCCCCGGCTCGTCCAGAACTGAATCGAGTAGTTGAGCGCTGCGCTGGCGCTCGACGTGGGACCGCCGTGACTGGACACGATGAGCGGCGGAGACTCGCCCAAGGGACCTTCAAAGTCACGGTTGACCGGGGCGTAGTAGAGCGCGTGCGCGCTGAGGCCGTGTTCGGTCGCGAACTCGATGGGCTCCGGCACCGACAGGTAGGCAGGGTCGATGGCGTTCACGAAACTTGACGCGAGGACTTTCGACGCCCCGCTCACTAGGTCGACCTGCACCACGGCGGCAGGCTTGACGGGGGAGGCGACCAGGGCCACCACGTCCACGCCGTTCGAGGCGACGGATCCGATGATGGGCCAGTCCAGTGGGATCTCGCGAAGGCCCGACGAGTCCAGTACGCCGAGGTGACAGCTGTCGGTTGCCTGCCAGGAGGCGACCAGCGACCCGTCATCCAGGGGCGCGTAGTTCGTCAGCCCGAAGGCCCAAGCGGGACGACCGAACTCGGCGTCGAGGGGATGGAGCGCCTGCGGTCCCGCGGGCGTGTCGCGGTAGAGGTTCCACCAGTCGGTGCGATCGAACACGAAGATCAGTGAGCCTTCGGCGTCGTAGCGGGGTTGGATGACCGATTCGTCGGGATTGGCGACCACGACGCGCCGGGAGGTGACGTTCACGTCGGCGTCGAGTTCGGCCTCGTAGAGCATCGTGGTGTCCCAGGGCATGTTGGGGTGGTCCCACGCCAGGTAGGCCAGCCGTTGGCCATCGCGCGAGAGGGTGGGTGACATGAAGAAGTCGTGCCCCTCGGCCAAGACCACCGGTTCGCCGGTGCCGTCGGTGGCCACCGCCACGATGTCGTTGATCACCTCGTCCCCGTGACGCTCGCGAACGCACACCAGAAACCTTCCGTCGGGCGTCACCACGGGGTCGGCGTAGCGCCAGGCGCGCGGCGAGGGCGGCTCGGACGTCAGGGCGACGGGCTCCGCGCCGATCTCGAGGCGATAGAGGCGCTGGTCGGCGTAGTTGGAGAAGTAGACGGTCGATCCGTGCACCGCGTAGCAGAGCCCGCCGTATTCATGGACCAGGGTTCGCGCCGCGTACGGAGCAGCGAACATGTCAGCCGCCACGCCGTCGGGGCCTCGGCGAACGAGGACGTAGCGACCCTCCTCGGCGGGACGTGACTCGACCCAGTAGTGCGCGCCGCCCTCGACCAGGGGAGCAATCAGTCCGACCACGTTCCCCACCAAGAGCTGGCTCGTTATGGGCGAGGTCCACGATCCGAACGGGGCACGGTTTTTTGTCATGCCTCACGATATCCTCGAGCGACGTCGCTCGTCGTCGCCGACGCGCACACGTCGCCTCGCGCGCAGCGGCGCGGCGTCACTCTCCCCAGGAGCGATCGGCGGTGAACTCCACGGTCAACCAGAGGTCGTGCGGCAGTTCGCTCAAGCGAGCGCTGAGGGCGCGGCGGACCTCGTCGGACTGGCGCACGTTCCAGGTGGGGTCGACGACGAAGTCGATCTCCACGTAGAACTTTCGACCGACCTTGGTCATGCGAAGGTGCTGCTCGCCGAGGCCGTACTGCTCGCAGACCTCGTCGACCGCCTCCTTCGCCGGCCCCATCAGGTCGGTGTCGGGGCTGCCTTCCACCAACTCGATGAAGGTGGTGCGGATCATGCGCACCGGAGGGACGACGAAGACCAGGCAGGCCACGATGACCAGCACGGGGTCGACGTAGCGAGCGGCGGGCGACCAGTTGGTGCCCACGATGAGGCGGGCGAAGACGAAGGCGATGAGCATCCCCGCGCCGAGCACGCCGCCCGCGAGCCACTGGGTGGCCTCGGCCGCCGCCAGTTCCGACCGCTTGGCGGCGTGGCGCAGCCACCACCACAGCCCGGTCGGCAGCACCAGCGCGACGCAGGCGTAGCTCACGCTCCAGCCCGACGGTATCTTGCTGCCGCCGTCGACGATGGTCAGGATCGCGTTGAAGGTGGCGTAGGCGCAGGTGGCCAGGAGCGCCACGCCCTCGACGCCGATGATGAGCGGGGTGAGGGCCTCGCGTCCGAAGGGGTAGCGCGTCGTCGGTCCCGTGGCCACGAGGTGCGAGACCCGCATGGCCATCCACGACAGCCCGATGCCCAGGAACGTGTAGAAGCCGTCGAAGAGGATGATCTGCGAACCGGTCACCACGCCGATGGCGATGCCGACCGCGGCCAGGACGAGGCCGATGATGATCGACAGCCCCAGCGCGCGGCGCTCGATCTGGAACTCGTCACCGTCCGGCGCGTTGGTGGTGATGCTCATGGCCAACTCTCCCTAGCCTCGCCGTGGGCGAAGGCTGGAGGTCGGCTCCAGCAAAGACCATTTTAGGGCACGGTAACATCGGGTCCGTGGCGCAACTGGTGATCCCTCGGTGTGCCGTTCGCTACCCGCACGCCTTGGGGCGCCGAAAGGTCGTCGTTCGTCGTCGCTGCCGAGGTTTGGCGTCGTGACGGCGAGGCACCAGCGACGCCGTTTCGACCAACCGCTCGCCGCCAAGGTCCCGGAGATCACCGCGCTCTTCTGGGTGATCAAGATACTGACCACCGCCGGGGGAGAGGCGACCTCGGACTACCTCTCGCTGCACAACAAGGTGGTGGGCGGGGCCATCGAGATGGTCGTGTTCGCCGTGGCCCTGTACCTGCAGTTCCAGGTGCGACGGTACTACGCGCCCGCGTACTGGTTCCTCGCCTTCGCCATCGCCATCGGCGGCACCGGCGTGGCGGACACCATGCACCTGACCATCGGGCTCCCGTATTCGGTGACGACGGTCTTCTGGGCCGTGGTCTTGGCACTGATCTTCTGGTATTGGTACCGCACCGAAGGCACGCTCTCGATCCACAGCATCGTGACACGCCGGCGCGAGCTCGACTACTGGACGACGATCTTCGCGACGTTCGCCCTCGGCACGGCGCTGGGCGACTTCACGGCCGTGGCGCTGCACCTGGGCTATCTCTCGTCGGGCATCCTCTTCGGCGTCCTCATCATCCTGCCCGGCCTCGCGTGGCGCTACTTCGGCCTCAACTCGATAACGGCGTTCTGGTCCTCGTACGTGCTCACCCGTCCCTTGGGGGCGTCCTTCGCCGACTACTTCTCCAAACCCCACGCGCTGTCGGGGGCCAACTTCGGCGACGCGCAGACGGCCATCTGCGTCACCGCCGTCATCGTGGTGCTGGTGATCTACACGGCCGTCACCCGTCACGACATCCAACGTCCGCTCGACCGCTGAGTTCGGAACCGGTCGTCCCCAACTAGGCGCCTCGCGCTGCGGGTTGGCGTCCGAGGGAGAAAAGTAAACGGATTCTTCTGATTTTGAGATCTTCAAAAAAAGACTTGTCTTAATTATGACTATTCAGATAGGATTTAAGGCAATTCGCATTTCCGAAGAATCTAGGGGCCCAGATAAGTGACAACCACGCAGGCTGCACCAACCGCTGAAGAGGGAATCAAGAGCTCGAGTGACTTCCTGCGCGGAGAGCTGGCCACGGAGCTGGCCAGCGCCGAACCCAAGGTCTCGGGCGGCTCGGAGCACCTGCTCAAGTTCCACGGCATCTACGCCCAGGACAATCGTGACGTGCGCCGCGAGCGTTCGCTGGCGGGCGAGACCCTCGAATACATCTTCATGATCCGCGTGGCCATCCCCGGCGGTCAGCTCACCAGCGAGCAGTGGCTGGCGCTCGACCAGGTGGCCGACGACATCGCCGACGGCACGATCCGCCTCACCACTCGTCAAGCCGTGCAGTTCCACGGCGTCATGAAGCAGGGGCTGCGGCCGCTGGCGCACACCTTGGACGAGTACCTGATGACCTCCTTCGGCGCGTGCGGGGACGTCGTGCGCAACACCGTCATCTGCCCCGACCTCACCATGAACGCCGGTGACCACCAGCTGCGCGAACTGGCGTCACGGATCGCGCGCGCCTTCAAGCCCAAGACCCTGGCGCACTGGGAGATCTTCGTCAACGGCGACCTGGCGGCCGCGCGCGAGGAGAGCCCCGAGCACAGTTTCTACGGTACGACGTACCTGCCGCGGAAGTTCAAGATCGCCATCGCGCACCCGGGCGAGAACTGCGTGGACGTCTTCTCCCAGGACTTAGGACTGATACCGGCCACTCACCCCGAGCTGGGCGACGGCTTCACCGTGGTGGTGGGCGGCGGGCTCGGCCGCTCCTACGCCGACGCGCACACCTTCGCGCGCCTGGCCGACCCGCTGACTTTCGTCACCCACGACGAGATCGAGGACCTCATCGCCGCCGTGCTGCGCACCTATCACGAACTGGGCGACCGCACCAACCGCAAGCGCGCCCGCATGAAGTACTTGGTGGCCGACGCGGGCTTCGAGTCCTTCCGGGGCGAGGTCGAGCAGCGCTACGCCGGCGAGCTGCGTGCTCCGGTCGAGGTCGAACTCGCTGAGGCCGACGACCACCTGGGCTGGCGTCAACTGCATGACGGCACCCACCAGGTGGGCGTGCGGGTCGGGGCCGGACGCGTGCGCGACGTGGCCGACGGACAGCGCCTGCGCAGTGCGCTGCGGGTGATCGCGCAGCGCTTCGCCGTCACCTTCCTCATCACCGCCCAGCAGGACATCTTGATCTCGGCCATCGCTCCCCAGGACCGCGAGGCCGTCGAACAGGTGCTGGCCACGCATCACGTGCGCTCGGTCGAGGAGCTCGGCCACGTGGAGCGCTCGGCGCTGGCCTGCCCGGCGCTGCCGACGTGCGGCCAAGCCTTGACCGAAGCGGAGCGGCGACTGCCCAGCATCGTCGAACAGGTGCAGGACGAACTCAACAGCGCCGGCTTGGGCAAGCGTCGCCTGCAGTTGCGCATGACGGGGTGCCCCAATGGCTGCGCCCGACCCGCGGTCTCCGAGGTCGGCATCGTCGGGCGCACCAAGAACACCTACGACCTCTATCTGGGCGGAGGCCTTCGCGGCGACCGACTGGCCGCGCTGTACCAGGAGAAGCTCAAGCTCGAGGAGATCCCCGAGGTGCTGCGGCCCTTGTTGGAACGCTGGAAGGCCGAGGGTGTCGGTGACGAGTCCTTCGGCGACTTCTTCGATCGGGTGAACAGGCCATGACCGTCTATCTGGTGGGGGCCGGGCCGGGCTCGGTGGACCTGGTGACCCTTCGGGCGGCCACGCTGCTGGCTAACGCCGACGTCGTGGTCTTCGACCGCCTGATCGACCCCGAGGTCCTTGACCTCGCCGGGCCCGGCGCCGAGCTGATCGACGTGGGCAAGCGGCCGGGGCACGCCAACTCCCAGGACCTCATCAACGCGCTGCTGGTTTCGCTCGGTGAGGCTCACCAGCACGTCGTTCGCTTGAAGGGCGGCGACCCTTTCGTCTTCGGGCGCGGCGGCGAGGAATTCGAGGCGCTGCAGCGCGCCGGCATTGACTGCGAAGTGGTGCCCGGGGTCAGTTCGGCGTTCGCCGGGCCGCTGATCGCGGGGATACCGGTCACCCATCGGGGACTGTCGCACGGCGTCACGGTCGTCACGGGTCACGCGCGCGAGGGTGCGGCGGTCGACTTTCGCCGTCTGGCCAACCCCGACGTGACCCTCGTCGTGTTGATGGGCGTGCAACGTCGCGCGACGATCATGAGCGAGCTGCTCGAGGGCGGGCTCGACGCGTCGACGCCGATCGCCGCGATCGAACGGGCCTCCATGCGGGGCCAACGGGTGCGCCGGGGTGAACTGGCTCAGCTCGCGACCATGGAGGTGGAATCGCCGGCGGTGCTGGTCATCGGTCCCGTCGCCCACCTGGAGTTCGCGCAGGTCACGGCGCTGGTGGACGCGGCGACGCTGGCGAGTTCCTGATGTTGCCGCTCATCGTCGACCTGGCCGATCGACCCGTCGTGGTGATCGGCGCGGGCCGGGTCAGCGCGCAGAAGGTGGCCTTGCTGCTCGCGGCCGGAGCCCGGGTCACGATCATCGCGACGCAGCTACGCGCGCCGGTAGCGGAGGGGGTCGAGTCGCTGCTGCTTCGCCCCTACGAATACGGCGACCTCGAGGACGCGTTCCTGGCGGTCGTGGCCACGGGCGACCCGCTGGTCGACGATCGCATCGTCGCCGAGGCGACTGAACGCGGCATGCTACTCAACGTGGTGGACGATGCGGCGCGGTCCAACTTCTACTTCACCGCCGTGCACCGAGATGGCGACGTCGTGGTGTCGGTGTCGACGGAGGGCTCGTCGCCGGCCCTCGCGCAGTGGGTGCGCAACGTCGTGGCGACGGCCCTGCCCAAGAACCTGGCGGCGGTGGCTCGACGGCTTCGTGCCGAGCGTGACACCCTGCACGCGTCAGGTCAAAGCACCGAGAATCTCGCTTGGATGCAGCGGGTCGAGGAGTTGGTGCGCGAGGGACAAGAGTCGGGCGTCGACTCGGGACCGTCGCGCGCCGACTGAATGCGGCACCCGGGGTAACGGCCGCCATCGCACCGGCGGTGACGGCAAATCCGTGGTCAGAGGTGGTAGACAGGAGGCGGGCGTGCGTCACGGGGCCTCCGATCAGCGTCATTGAGCGGAGCAGTGAGGCCGTTGGAACAAACAAACGGAGGAGCAACATGTCGAGAGTTCGCAATTTCCGCGTCGTCGTCAGCGTCGCGCTGATGTCGGTAGGGGTGCTGACCGGTGGCGTCGTCGGCGTCACAACGGCCTGGGCCAAGGCGGCCCCCAAGTTGACCGCCAAGCCGGCCGTCAACCTCAAGAACGGCGAGTCCATCACCGTGAGCGGGACCGGATTCAAGCCCGGCGACACGGTGTACCTGGTCGAATGCCTGCGCACGGCGAAGGGCCAGTCCGGCTGCAACGCGTCGCTCACCTCGCTGCCCCTGAGCGCCACCATCGGCTCGAGCGGGAAGTTCCCGGCCGTCAAGTTCAAGGTCACCACCGGCAAGGTGGGCACCGGGACGTGCGGCACCAAGGCCTCGAACCTGGCCAAGTGCGACGTCAGCGTGGGCAACATCAGCGGTGGCGATTCAGCCGTCGCGGACATCACCTTCGCCGCCAAGAAATAACCACTCGCCTCGCGAGGGTTACCGTCGCGTAAGGCGAGTCGTCCGGTCGCGGTCGCGAACTCAGGGTTTTCCATTACCTTGCTGTGAGACGCCTACGCCTAGATTGAAGTGACGAAACGTTAAGGAGCGTCGAGCGAGTGGGATTCATTCGTTGTTGAGGACCGCCACTGGACCTTGACCGCGGTTGGTGAAGGGGAGCATGAGCGAAGCAGGCGGTTCGGGCACGACGGTCAAGGCCGGTCACGGTTTAAAGGGGTCACCGCTCCATCGACTCTTCGCCGACCTCGGCTTCACGGCCCTGCTGAGCATCCTCTTCCTGACGTTCCTCGACAACACGGTCATCAGCGCGGTGCTGGCCAACGTGCAGTCCGCACTGCACGAAGGCGTGACCGACCTGCAGTGGGTCGTCGGCGCCTACGCGCTCACCTTCGCCAGCCTCATGTTGATCAGCGGCTCGTTGAGCGACAACTTCGGCCGCAAGAAGGTGATGCTCACCGGCGTGGCCATCTTCTGCGCGGGGTCCATCGTGTGCGCGATCGCCAACACCACCACCACGCTGATCGTGGGACGGGTGATCATGGGCGTCGGCGCGGCGGCCTCCGAGCCGGGCACGCTGTCGATGATCCGCCACATCTATCCCGACCCGAAGCGACGTGCGCGGGCGCTGGGAGCGTGGGCGGCCGTGTCGGGCTTCGCGCTGGCCATGGGTCCGGTCCTCGGCGGCACGCTGGTCGGGATCTGGTCGTGGCACGCCATCTTCTGGTTCAACTTCATCTTCGGCGGACTGGCCTTTGTCGTGGCCCTGATCGCGCTGCCCGAGAGCAGTGACCCCACGCGCAAACGCCCGGACTTCATCGGGTTCCTGCTCGGTTCCTTCACCATCGCCTCGGCGACCTTCGCCACCATCGTCGGCGAGAGCGAGGGCTATCGCTCGAGTTCGGTCGTGACGCTCTACGTGACCAGCGTCGCGGCGCTGGCGCTGTTCATCTACGTCGAGGGCCGGATCAGCAGTCCCATGCTGAACCTTGATTTCTTTCGACGCAAGGCGTTCGCCGGCTCGTCCTTCGTGGCCTTCGCCAGCTACTTCTCGGTCTTCTCGATCTTCTTCTTCGTCGCGCTGTACTTAGAGGTGGTCGCCATGTCCGGGGCCTACGATCTGGCCCAGGACTTCACGCCCCTGCTCACGGGCATGGTGCTGGCTTCCCTCTTCACCGGTCGCTGGGTGGGTCGCGTGGGCTCGCGCGTGCCCATGATGACGGGTTGCCTGATCGCGGCGCTCGGCGTGGCGTTGACCGATTTCATCGTCGGCCCCGGCGCGGGGCTGGCAACCGTGGGGTGGACCATGGGCATCGCCGGCATCGGCTTCGGCATCATCGTGGTCCCGGTCACCTCGACGGCGTTGACCAGCATTCCCGCGGCCAACTCGGGCATGGCGGCGTCCATGACCAACACCAGTCGCGAGATGGGCGCGGTCGCGGGCGTGGCGATCCTGGGCTCGATCGTGAACGGCCAGTTGACGGTCAACCTGACCCAGCGGCTCATCGCCCTGCACATCCCGGCGCCGGACCGCTCGCTGGTGATCACCGCCATCACCACGGGCACCGTCGGCCAGCAGGAGCGGGCGCTGGCGGGCCACTCGTCGGCCGCCATCAAGCACATCATCAACGAGGTGGTGCAGGCCGCGTACAAGGCGTTCACCAACGGGCTCAACCTGGCGCTCAGCATCTCGTGCTTCCTGCTCCTGGCCTCGGCCGTCGTGGCCTACTTCACCGGCACCGCCGAAGGCTCGACCGTGCCCGACGTCACGGGCCGCCCGCTGCGCGGCCCCCGCTCCTCACACCATTAGGGCGGCGGCGTCGGTGCCGTCCTCGTGGGTGCTGAGGCGCCGCCTCAGGCGCAGCATCATGAACGAACCGCTCAGTGAGGCACCGCCCACGAAGAGGGGCCACCAATGGCCCAAGTGGACGCTGAAGAAGAAGGCGGTGATGGCTGGCGCCACGGTGGCCGAGAGCCCCCAACTGAGCCCGATCATGGAGTTGTAGCGGCCCCGGAGATGCTCGGGCGCCAGGTCGTTCACCAGCGCCGAGCCGATGGGCGACATCATCGTCTCGCCGACGGCGAAGACCGTCATAGCGATGCTCAGCGCGATGACCGCCAGCACGGCCGACAGATGCAGCGACACGAAGAGGACCATCCAGAAGAAGAACCACAGCAGGGCCGCGAGGGCCATGACCCGCGTGCGGCTGCGACCCTGCACGCGATTGAGGATGAAGAGCTGGGCGGCCACGATGGTCGAGGTGTCGAAGAAGAAGATGACGCCGATGACGTGCACGGACAAGTGCAGGTCGTTGACCACGAAGAGGCTGAACCCGGCCTCCATGGATCCGTACCCACCGATCATCATCACCAGCGTGGCCAGCACCAAGAAGACCAGTCGGTGGTCCTTGAGCACCTCGCGCCAGCCCTCGTCGCGCGTGGCGGGGTCCTCGCGAAGTTCCCGGATGGGTCGGCCGTGGGACCACAGGGTGAGGTACAGCACGGCGATGCCCACGTAGGCCGTGGCGTTCAAGAGGTAGAGCACGGTGAAGGAGAAGGGATGGTGCAGGTCGACGATGGTGGCCGAGATGAGCCCGCCCAGACCGATGCCCAGGTTGACCAACATGAAGTTGACGCCGAAGGCCCGTTGACGGTGCTCCTCGGGGACGAGGCGGCTCAGGAGCGTCGAGCCCGGCCCCCAGCCCGCGTTGCCGAAGACGGCCAACAGCACCGCGCCCGCGACCACCTGGGGGGCGTGTCGGGCGAAGGCCCACAGCACCAACGCGCCCGCATCGACGACGGTGCAGACCACGATGACGATGATGGGTCCGTAGCGGTCGACCAGGGTGCCCGAGAGAGGGCTGGTGACCAGGCCGGCGACCGCCGACGCGGCCAGCAGCAACGTGGCGAAGGTGATCGAAAAGTGTCGTACGTCGTGCAGGTAGATCACGAAGAGCGACAGCGTCAGTCCGGCGCCGACGCAGCTCAGCGCCACGCAGAGGTATAGCCGTTTGAGCGGCTTGGAGAGGACGGCGCGAAACTCCTCGGGCACGAGGGTAGAGAGCCAGCGCATAGGGACCAAAGGCTACTGAGCGGGTATGACAACACTTTCACAAGGTCGATAAATCATGGCCGTTCTCTTTCGTTTGGTATAGGTAAAGAGCGTTACGCTTGAGACGGCTGGCGTGCAGCCCGAGACCGGAAAGGTCTAGAAGAATTTGAAGCGACTACCGGACAGTGGCACCAATCTCCTCACCGAAATTGCGCCAGACGTTGAGCGTCTGTTCAACCGTCACATGGAAGCGCCGCGCCTCTGGTTCCCCCACGAGCAGATCGATTGGGGACAGGGCGAGAACTTCACGGATCATCCGTGGTCGCCGGACAACTATCCGCTGGCGCCGGGCGTGCGCAGTTCGATCTACGTCAATCTCCTCACCGAGGACAACCTTCCCTATTACACCAGCGAGCTTTTGGCCCACGCGCCCGCCGGCCACCCGATCCTCGAGTGGAACCACCAGTGGACGATGGAGGAGAACCGCCACGCCATGGTCATGCGCGACTGGGTGCACATCACGCGCTGCATCGACCCGGTGATGCTCGAAGAGGGCCGGCGCGTGCAGATGTTCAAGGCGGACGTCCCGCACCCCGAGACCCTGGCCGACCTGATCTGCTACGTGTCGTTCCAGGAGCGCGCCACCCAGATCGCGCACCGCAACACCGGGGCGCACCTGCCCAAGTTCGACAAGATGGGGCGCAACGTGCTGGCGCTCATCGCGGGTGACGAGACCAAGCACTACCTCTTCTACCGCGACCTGGCCCTGGCTGGCTTCGCCATCGACCCGTCGGCCATGATGATCGCCGCGGCCAAGCAGGCGATCAACTTCGCCATGCCCGGCTCGGGTATCCCCAACTTCACCCGTCACGCCGTGCGCATCGCGCGCGAGGGCATCTACGGTCTGAGCCAGTTCCTCAAGGACGTGCTCGATCCCGTGCTCCAACTGTGGGACGTGGACCACCTGGCGGGACTCTCGCCCGAGGCCGAGACCGCGCGCGTCGACCTCGAAGCGGCCATCACCAAGCTCACCGTCGCGGTGGAACGCATGGCCCAGCGCCTCAACGCGCCCACGCCCGCCCTCTCGTAGGGCCTTCAACGCGCCGTTAGTCGGCGAGGAGTTGGTTGAGCCGCGCGGTCAACACCACGTCATCGCCCTCGATCGAGATGGACTTGGTCCGGTTCGTCGCTCCGCGCACGCAAGTGACCGCGCCGGGACGAACCTCGAACACCTCCGCCAAGAGCGACAGGGTCTCCTTGGTCGCCGCGAGGTCGACGGCTCGGGACCGGACGTGCACGATCAGCGCCCCGTCGTGCGAGCCGCCCACTGTGTGTCGTCGTGACCCGGGGTGGACGTGCACGTGGAAACGGATCACGACGCTCGAGCGAAACTCTGCATCTCACAGTCTTACAACCCGGCCGTCGTACCGCGCTCTGTCTAGGATGAACGGCGGAGGCACCCGTGACATTGAGCATCGAAGAGGCCATCGCCACGATTTGCGCGCCTGGTCAGCCCTTTGAGGTGATGGAGCGGGTCGTCGACGGCGTCACCAACCGGGTCTTCAAGAACGCTCCCGAGACGGTGCGCGACTTCTTTGACCTGGCCCGTGGTGTGGACGCCACCTTCCTCGTGTACGAGGACGAAGAGTGGACCTTCGACGAGGTGATGAAGGAAGTGGACGCGCTGGCCTTCGCCCTGGTCCATCACTTCGACATCAAGGTGGGGGATCGGGTGGGCATCGCGATGCGCAACCTGCCCGAGTGGGTCGTCAGCTTCGCCGCGATCCTCTCCGTGGGCGCCATCTCCGTGTCCCTCAACGCCTGGTGGACCGAGGACGAGCTCGACTACGCCATCAACGACTCCGGCCTGGCGTTGCTGATCGCGGATTCCGAACGGCTCGCCCGGGCCGAGAACGTCTGCGCTCGAGCGAACGTGGCGATGCTGGGGGTGCGGCTCGACGAACTGCAGCCGCGCGGCCCGGGCGTCGAGCTCTGGAACGAGGTGCTCGCTCGCGGCGAGGCCATGCCCGCGGTGTCCATCGGGGCGCACGACGACGCCACGATTCTCTACACCTCGGGCACCACCGGTTTCCCCAAGGGAGCGGTCTCGACCCACGGGGCGATCTGCCAGACGATCATGGCCTTCTCCTGCGCGGCCTCGATCAACTCGGCGCGCCGCGGTCCCAAGAAGGACGTTGGCTCGGGCGCGCCGCCGAGCTTCATCCTCATCGTGCCGCTCTTTCACGTCACCGGCTGCATCGCGGTGATGATGGGCTGCTTCTCGTGGCACCTCAAGCTGGTGATGATGTATCGCTGGGAGCCGGAGAGGGCGCTGGCGCTCATCGAGCGCCACCAGGTGAGCAATTTCGTCGGCGTGCCCACCCAGTCGTGGGACCTGCTCGAGTGCCCCAACTTCGCCAAGTACGACACCAGTTCGCTCACCGCCGTGGGCGGGGGTGGCGCGCCCGCTCCGCCGGCGCTGGTCACGCGCGTCGACCACGCCTTCTCCCACGGCCGGCCTTCGCTGGTCTTCGGCATGACCGAGACCAACGCCTTCGGCATCGGCATCTTCGGCGACGACTACCTGAGCCACCCCACGTCGACCGGCAACACCACCAACGTCGTCATGGATGTCGAGATCCGCGACGACCAGAGCCGGGCCGTGGCGCGCAACGAGCACGGCGAGATATGGCTGCGGTCGCCGACGCTCATCCGCGGCTACTGGGGACGGCCGCAGGACTCGGCGGCGGCCCTCGTCGACGGGTGGTTGCGGACCGGCGACCTGGGCCGGATCGACGACGAGGGTTTCCTCTACGTCGAGGACCGGGTCAAGGACATGATCCTGCGCGCCGGCGAGAACGTCTACTCGGCCGAGGTCGAGGCGGCGATCTACGAGCTGCCCGAGGTGTACGAAGCGGCCGTCTTCGGCCTGGCCCACGAGCGCCTGGGCGAGGAGGTGGCCTGCGTGGTCATGCTCAAGCCCAACCAGCACCTCAGCGAGGAGCAGCTACGCGCGCACCTGCAGGTCCGGCTGGCCAACTTCAAGGTGCCCACGCGCGTCTTCTTCACCCTCGAGCCCCTGCCGCGCAATCCGGCGGGCAAGTTCCTCAAGCGCGAGATGCAGCGGCGTTACTTCTCCGTCGAGGAGTGAATCGCCTCGATCGCGTAGTCGGCCACGTTGACCTCGCCGAGCTGGGCCAGATCGAACCAGGCCACGTGGTCGGTCGTGCCGTGCACCTCGTCGCTCAGCTCGCCGCCCTCGTAGTCGACGGTGAAGATGATGCGCACGGTGTGGATCCGGTCGCCGTTGTCGCGGCGTCGCACGTCGCTCGTCACGCTGAGCAGCCGCGGCGAGTGAACGCTGAGGCCGGTCTCCTCGTGGAACTCGCGCACCAGGGCGTCCTCCGGCGCCTCGCCGAAGTCGATGCCGCCTCCGGGGAGCCACCAGAGCGGCGGCACGTGGCGGGGATTGCTCGAGCGCACCAGGGCCACGCGACCTTCGTGGACGAGCACGCCGTAGGCGCGGACGCTGGTGTGCTGCTTGCTCATGGGATGGCCTCTCCGGATGGTTGGTGGTCGGCGGGCCTGGGGTGGGCGAGGAACTTCGATCGGCAGGTCTCGCCACAGAAATAGTAGGTGACGCCGTCGTGTTCGAGGGTGTGCGGAGCATGGTCGCTCACGACCATGTCGCAGACGGGGTCGTGGTGGACGACCGCCGCTCTCGCCGAGACGGGGCTGGCCAGTTCGTCGAACTTGGTGGCGCAGCGCAGCGAGCAGAAGTAATAGGTGTGGCCGTCGCGTTGGCGGCTGGCCACCGGGGCCGTCAGGTCGACGGTCATGTGGCAGATCGGGTCGCGGGCCACGCCCTCATCGCGCCGTGACAGGAGCCAGAGCGTGACGAGGGCCATCACGGCTAGTACGTTCAAGACGAGGGTCCAACCAAGCGGAAACTGACCCTGCATCGCCGCCACGTGGCGGTTGTGCGCGACCAGGTGCAGGGCGCCAAAGAGAACCTCGATGAGGAGCCCGCCGCCGCTCATGACGAGCCAGAGCAGCGCGAAGAGTCGCGCCGCGTTCGAGGTGCCGTAGAAACGCCGGTAGATGAGCAGCAGCGGGAACGTCACCAGGTCGGCGAAGATGAAGCTCACCACGCCGCCGAAGGCCACGCCGTGGAACCACAGGGCGGCCGCGAGCGGGATGTTGCCGACCGAGCAGACGAAGGAGATCACGGCGAGCAACGGCGCTACGAGCGCGTTCTCGATGACCGTCCAAGTCCCGTGACCGCTGAAAAAGAGGCGCGACCACCAGAGCGCGGGCACGTGCACCGTGAGGAAGCCCGCGACCAGGAATCCGGCCACCAACTCCTTGCGCAGCATGGTGACGTCGCCGAGCGTGAACTGCGCCGCCCGCGAGTAGTTCTGGCGCCGCCTGAGGCGTTCGCGCCACCGCAGCCCCGCCTCGCCCGGTGGCGCGGGGGAGTCGGTCAGGACCCTGGCGCGCAGGTTCTCCTGTAACGGTTTTGGGAAGAACAACCGTGTGAATGCGAACAGCGCAACGATCATGATGGCGCCCCCGACGATCTGCGCCACGACGAACTGCCAGCCGAGCAGCAGGAAGAGAACCACGCCCAGTTCGATGACCAGGTTGGTGGAGGCGACCATGAAGATCATCGAGTTGGACCAGGAAGCGCCGCGGGCGAACAATGCGCGGGCCATCGCGCTGGCGGCGTAGCTGCACGACGAGGAGACGGCACCCAACAAAGAGGCGCGGGCGGCGGTGATGGGTGTGTCGGCGCCCAACTGTCGGCGCAGGCCGTCGCGGGGCAGGAAGCTCTGCACCAGCCCCGAGAGGGTGAAGCCGAAGACCAGCGGCCACCAGGTCATCCACACCATGGCGGCACTCTCCTTGAGGCCCGAGGTGATCCAGTGGAAGGCTGCCGTCATCGCGACCGGCGGCGCTTAGCGGGTGGTCGGAAAACCAAGGTCGATCTGGGACTCCGAAGGTTGTGGCCAGCGGGTCGTGATGACCTTGGCCCGGGTGTAGAAGGCGAAGCCCTCGGGTCCGTAGATGTGGGAGTGGCCGAACAGCGAGTTCTTCCAGCCGCCGAAGGAGTACGAGGCGATGGGCACGGGAATGGGCACGTTGACGCCGATCATGCCGACGGTGACCTCGCGCGAGAAGAGGCGCGCCGCGTTGCCGTCGCGGGTGAAGATCGCGACGCCGTTGCCGTAGGGGTTGTCGTTGATCATGGTGACTGCTTCGGCGTAGGTGGCGACGCGCGCGACGCCCAGCACCGGTCCGAATATCTCGTCGTCGTAGGCCTTGGTGCCCGGACGCACGCCGTCGAGCAGGCACGGCCCCACGAAGAAGCCGGGCCGCGAGGCGAGGTCTGTGCCGTCGCGCACGACGACGATGCCGTCGTCCGGGGCCGACGTGATGTAGCTCACGATGCGGTCGCGGTGTTCTCGGGTGATCACGGGTCCGAAGTCGCTGTCCGGATCGTCGCCGGGGCCGACGCTCAACTTGTCGAGGCGAACGAGGATCTTGTCAATGAGTGGCTCCGCGACATCGCCCACGGCCACTACGACGCTGATGGCCATGCAGCGCTCGCCGGCGGAACCGTAGCCCGCGTTGATCGCGGCGTCCGCGGCGATGTCGAGGTCGGCGTCGGGAAGCACGACCATGTGGTTCTTGGCCCCGCCCAGGGCCTGGACCCGCTTGCCGTGCGACGTGCCGGTCAGGTACACGTGGCGCGCCACCGGCGTCGAGCCGACGAAGCTGACGGCGTCGATGCCCGGGTGTTCGAGCAGTTGCGTGACGGTCGTCGAGTTGCCGTGCAGCACGTTGAAGACGCCGTCGGGTAGTCCCGCTTCCTGGAGCAGTTCGCCGAGGCGCACCGACACTGAGGGGTCGCGCTCCGAGGGCTTGAGGATGACGGCATTGCCGCTCGCCAGCGCGTTGGCCGTCATCCACAGCGGCACCATGATGGGGAAGTTGAAGGGAGTGATCGCCGCCACCACGCCGACCGGTTCGCGCAGGGAGTGCACGTCCACTCCCGCTGCGACCTGGCTCGAGAAATCGCCCTTCAGGTGCTCGGACAGTCCGCAGGCGTACTCCACGTTTTCCAGTCCCCGGGCTAGCTCGCCGAGCGCGTCGGCGGTCGTCTTGCCGTGTTCCGACGTGATCAGGGCCGCCAGCTCTTCGGCGTGCGTCACCAGAAGCTGTCGCAGCGTGAAGAGGATGTTGGTGCGTTGGGAGAGCGAGGATTCGCTCCACCCGACGGACGCTCGGCGGGCGATGGCCACCACGTCGTCGACCAGCGCCGCGTCGGCGACGGGTACGTGCGACGCGACCTCGCCGGTGGCGGGATTGAAGACGTCGATATCGTGCTGCTCGTTCTCCCCAGCGCGTCGCTGGCCATCGATGAAATGCGCAATTCTTGTCATGAGAGGCTCCTTCTCTCCCGCCAATCTATAGGGTGACGATTCGCCGCCGTTAGGGTTGACCCGTGAGCGACACCGACGACGACCGGTCCCTTCGAACCGCGGCCGGCGTGGAGCCCCTAGGCCCGGGCCGCTACTCGGCTCACCTCTCACCCTTGTTCAGCGTGGTGGATCATCCCCATGGGGGCTACCTCCAGTGCGTCATGGCGAGCGCCGCGCTGGCGGCGGCGAGCGATGCCGGCGCGCGTCACCTTCACGCCACCGCGGTGACCACAAATTTCATCAGTGCCCCCGAGACGGGACCCGTGGAACTCAGCGCCGAAGTGCGCCGGGTGGGCCGGAGCGTCTCCTTCGTTCACGTGGTGATGAGCCAAAAGGGTGTCGTCGCCTGCGAAGCGTTGGTCACCTTGGGAAACCTGGGAGAGGATTCCCGTGCGCGCTACATGGACGCGACGCTCCCGACGATGGCGCCGTTGGAGGAGTGCCGCCAATCGACGGGCAGCGACGAGGTCAATATCATGCGCGTGATGGACCTTCGACTTGATCCGTCGAGCGCGGGCTGGCGTGACGGGGTGTTTTCCGATCAAGGAGAGGTCCGCGGGTGGTTGCGCTTCGACGACGGCGGTGGACCCTGGGATCCGTTCAGCCTCCATTTCGCCTGCGACGGGTTGCCGCCCGCGACGTTCCCGCTCGGCTCCTCGGGCTGGGTGCCCACCCTACAGCTGACGTCCTACGTTCGCCGGGTCCCCCAGGGCGAATGGTTGCGAGCGCGCCAGTGGTGCACGGTGGTGGCCGACGGGACCTTCGACGAGCGATGCGAGCTGTTCGACGAACGCGGGGAACTGGTCGCGTCCGCGAGTCAGCTGGCCATGGTGCGGTTCCCGAGCGGACGTTAGTGGCGATGCCGGTGGGCTCGTGAGCGTCGGGCCGGGCGTCAATGACGACGGCTCGCTGGTCATCCGTTCGCGCCTAGTGATCCCTTCGCACGAGGTCGAGCTACGCGTCACCACCTCGGGCGGCCCGGGCGGTCAGCACGCCAACCGTTCTCTCACCCGGGTGGTGGCCTCCTTTCGCGTCGCCGACTCGATGGTGCTCAGCGAGTCCGATCGCGATCTGCTGCTGGAAAAGGTAGGCCCGGTGGTCCGCTCCAGTGCGAGCCGTTTCCGCTCGCAGGGCATGAACCGCACGGCGGCGCTCGAACAGCTGGCGGCGCGCATCGCCGTGGCCCTGTCGCGTCCGACGCCGCGCCGGGCCACCAAGCCGACCAGGTCTTCCAAGGCCCGCCGGGTCGACGAGAAGAAGGCGCGAGGGCGACTCAAGGTGCAGCGTCGTCGGCCGGACGACGACTAGCTCGCCTCGCGAAGGTGACGCTCGATAGCCGCGAGGGCGGCGTTCATGGTGTCGTGGATGCCGATGTCGGTGTCTTCTTGAGGTCCGCGCAGCGGCGTGAGTGAGGCGTAGCCGGCCATCAGCAGGGCGCCGTCCTCGTCGGCGGCCTCGTCGCTGACGTCGCCGAGCTGGGGTGTCGCGGCGCCCAGTCGCAGGGGCATCTCTCCCGACTGGCCCAATGGCTCGCCCCCGGCCGCGGGGCCGGCCGCCTTGACGACGCCGGCCGTTGAGATGCGTCCGCGACGCACCCCGAGCAACTCACGGGCCGGCAGGTTCGGCACGTTGAGATTGAGCAGCGTGCGCGACGGCGCGTTCATCAACTCCTGCAGCACCTCGATCGCCACCGCGGCGGCCGTGTCATAGTGGACGTCCTCGCCCCACTGGACCGAGATCGCCAAGCCGGAGAGTCCTAATTGGGCGCCGGTGAGGATGGCGCCGATGGTGCCCGAATGAAGGACGCTGCGTCCGACGTTGGCGCCCGCGTTGATCCCGGACAAGATGACGTCGGGTTGGAAGTTGAAACTCCCGAGCGACCCGAGGATGGCGCAGAGCGCCGGGGGAGCCTCCAGTGCGTAGGTCTCGATCGCCTCGGCGCCGGGGATGACGTGGCGCCGATACTTCACCGACGGGTGACTGAAGACGTCCCCCACGGCGGAGGACATGCCCGAGTAGTTGGTGTGGGGGGCCACGACGATCGCCTCGCGGACTTCTCCCCCGGGAGCGCGAGCCATCCACGACGCCACGCCGGTCGCCAGAGCGGCCAAACCGGGGGCCGATACGCCGTCATCGTTCGTGATCAGAATACGCATGCCACGTACGATAACTGTCGTAAGTTACTTGTCAGTGAATAGAAGGAAACCTGCTGATGCTCCCATCCGGTGAACAAATTGCCATTGCCCACGGTGACCAACGTGCCGTCATCACCGAAGTGGGGGCCACGCTGCGCACCTACGTCAAGGGCGGGCTGAGCGTCATCGAAGGCTTCGCCGGCGAGGAGGTGCCCACGGGCGCGCGCGGTCAGATCCTCTATCCGTGGCCTAATCGCATCGGCGACGCTCAGTGGTCCTTCTCGGACCGCATCGCCCAGCCCACCGTCAACGACGCCCATCAGGCGACCGCCATCCACGGACTCGTGCGCTGGCGCCCCTTTCGCGTGGAGTCCGTCAACCAGAATCGCTGCGTGCTGGTGCTGCTGTTGCACCCGACGCCGGACTACCCGTTCCTCAGCGAAATCGTGATCGCGTACCACCTCGGTTCGCTCGGTCTCACGGTGACCACCACGGTCACCAACCGTGATGACGTGCCCATCCCCTTCGGCGTGGGGTTCCACCCCTATCTCTCCGTCACGACGGCCACGATCGAGGGCGCCGAGCTCGAGGTGCCCGCTCTCGCTTACGTCGACGTCAACGAACGCCAGCTGCCGACGGGCGACATCCTGCCGGTCGCGGGCCACGCGCTCGATTTCACCAAGCGCAAGTCGGTGAGCGGCCACGAGCTCGACGTCACCTACACCGAGCTGGTTCGCGACGACTCGGGCCTGGCGAACGTGGTCCTGGTCGACTCGACGGGCGGCGAGGTCGAGCTGAGCATGGACCGAAACTTTCCCTACGTGCAGGTCTTCACCGGCGACACCCTCGAACGGGGTCGACGGCGCACCGCTGTCGCGGTCGAGCCGATGACCTGCCCGCCCGACGCGCTGCGCAGCGGCAAGGACGTCGTGGTGCTCGAGCCCGGTCAGCACTGGGCCGGGTCGTGGCGCTTGCGGCGCAAGTAGCCCACGTGCGCGTTGTCCTCGTCACGGGTTCGACGAGCGGTATCGGTAAAGCGACCGCTTTGCGCTTCGCGCAGGCCGGTGACGCGGTCGTCTTCAACTCGGTGCGCAGCGTGGAACAGGGAGAGGCGCTGGCCGCTCAGGTGCCGGGATCGCTCTACGTGCAAGCGGATATCTCCGTCGACGACGACTGCCAGCGGCTCGTGTCGCAGGTGCTTGACCACTACGGGGCCCTCGACGTACTCGTCAACAACGCTGGTACGACCAGACTGATTCCTCACCACGACCTCGCCGCGGCCAGCGTCGACGTGTGGCGTGAGATCTTCGAGGTCAATGTCTTTGGCACCTGGAACCTTTCGGTGACGGCCATGGTGGCGCTGCGCGCGAGCAAGGGTTCGATCGTGAACGTTTCCTCCGTGGCCGGGATGCGACCGTCGGGCTCTTCCATCCCGTATGCCGCGTCGAAAGCCGCCGTGAATCACATGACCGCGTTGCTGGCCAAGGTGGTAGGCCCCGACGTTCGCGTGAATGCCGTGGCGCCGGGCCTGGTCGATACCCCCTGGACCGCGGAGTGGGGCACGATCCGAGCGAGGGTGAGCGAGGCCGCGCCGCTCAAACGCTCGGGGACCCCCGACGACATCGCCGACGTCATCGTGCTACTCGCTTCGACTCCCTACATGACCGGCCAGGTCGTGATCGTCGACGGCGGCCTCTCGCTGTCGACCTGACGACGCCTTCGGCGCGTCGGCGCGCTCGAACGGGAACCACGAGGCACTCGGCGGGTGAGGACCGCCCGCTTTCATTTTGACTGGGGTTCTGGAACACTGGGGACGTGCCTAGCGACGAGACTTCCACTTCGACGACCTCGGACACTGACGTCATCACCGAGAACGTCGTCGTCACCCGGCGGCCCTGGAACGTGGTCGTGTGGGACGATCCGGTGACGCCCATGTCGGTCGTGGTGGTGATCTTCAAGCGCATCTTCGGTTATTCGGACAACAAGGCCACCCAACTCATGTTGACGGTGCACCACGAGGGCCGGGCCATCGTGTGGTCGGGGGACCACGATCGGGCCCAGACGTACTGCGTGAAGCTCCAGGTGGCCGGGCTGCAGAGCACCATCGAGCAGGACGCCTGATGGTCGGGCGCCATCGGATGTTCGTGCGCAAGCGTGACGGTCGCATCGAGGTGCGGCTCAATGACGTGGGCCGGGGCGTCGCGCGCGAGGCTTTCGGTCACGTCGTCGCCGCCGAGCGCGACCCGGATCACGAATGGCACGTGACCTTGAGCGCCCCCATCGATCCAAGCAGCGACCAGGATGACCCCCTGGCCATCCTGACGCGACAGAACGAGACGTCCACCAACGCCGAGTTGGCGGTCATGACGCTCAACGAACAGTTCTTGACCGACTCCGAGGCCTGGGCCTGGCTCAGCACCCTCCAGGTGGCGCTGCGCTCAAGCGCCGTGGCGAACGGCCTGTTGAGCGAGGACAAGTTGGCGGCCTGCGAGCCTGAACTGATGATGTTCATACGCACGTTGCAATCCTTCCTCTTCGAGCTCGCGGAGTGTCTCTAGGGATGTAACGCGATAACGGCCCGGTGAGACTGTTCCTGGTGATGAAGGAATTTCAACCCACCTCGTTAGACTTTGCTCATGTCCTCCCCTCGGGATGATTCGCCGTCCCACGAGCCGCCCCACCAGGTCGCCGTAGGTCGAAGGGTCTTTTTGGGACTGGCCGTGTTGGGCGCCGCGGGCGTGGCCCTGGGCGCGAGCGTGCAGAACTTCTTCGGCAATCTGCTTGGATCCGGGCTCGGCGGACTGTTGCCGGGCGGCGACCGTTTCCGCATCTACTCGATCACCGGCTCCTACCCTAAGGTGACCAAGGATGAGTACCGCCTCGAGGTGAGCGGGCTGGTGCACCACCCGCAGACCTTCACGCTGTCGGATCTCCAGGCGATGCCCGCCACCTCGTTCTCCAAGAACTTTCAGTGCGTGACGGGATGGAAGGTGCCGGACGTGGCCTGGGAGGGCGTGCAACTCTCGCACATCCTCCAGACGGTCGGCGTCAAGGAGGGGGCGGTGGCGTTGACCTTCGAGTCCTACGACCACGCGGACACCGAGAGCCTGTCGCTCGACCAGGCCCACCTGCCTGACGTGATCGTGGCCTACAAGATGTTGGGCGCTCCGGTCACCACCGAACACGGCGGCCCGGTGCGGCTCTACGTGGCGCCGATGTTCGGCTACAAGTCGCTCAAGTGGCTCTCGGCGATCCGCGTCGTCGACCAGGTGCAGCCGGGCTACTGGGAGCAGAACGGCTACCCGGTCAACGGCTGGTTGGACGGCACGACCGGCTCCACCAATCCCGATCCTGGTCTGACCTAGCGGACATGGCGATCGCCCAGACGACGAGAGCGGCCTCGGTGCGGATCCTGCGCTTCGACCGTGTCCAGCGCAGCGCGCACTGGGCGAACGCCCTGTTGTTCGGGGTGCTCATGGTGACCGCCATTCCGCTCTACTTCGGCTCCCTCTTCGGTCTCGTGCTGCCGCGCCACGACGTGGAGCAGATACACCTCTGGACGGGGCTGGCGCTGCCGATCCCGGTGATCGTGTCGCTGCTCGGGCCCTGGGGACGGCGAATGAGGCGCGACGTGCGTCGGATCAACCTCTGGACTCGCGCGGAGTTGCGTTGGATGAGGACGCTGGGCGAGACGCCCCTGGTGGCCGACAAGTTCAACCCCGGCCAGAAGTTGAACGCCATATTCATCGGCGCCTCGATCGTGGTGATGCTGGTCACCGGCTCCATGCTCCAATGGTTCAGGTTCTTCCCCGTACCGTGGCGCGAGGGTGCCACCTTCGTGCACGACGTGTTCGCGTTCGCGGTCTTCGTCGTGGTCATCGGTCACATCATCATGGCCTTGACCCATCGAGGATCGCTGCGATCGATGTTCTCCGGCTGGGTCAGTGAAAGCTGGGCCGCTCGCCACGCCGGCGCGTGGCTCGCGGAACTGAAGGCCAAGTCCGACCTCTCGGATCAGTGAGCTTTTCGGGGCTCTAGACCACCCGACAGGAGAAGAAGAGTTCGACGGCGCCCGGACGTTCGTCGAACGCCGCGGTCGGCCCCCGAAGGGATAAGACGACTCAGCGTTCGATGTCGAGCGGCGAAGGGTCGGTGATCACCACGGCGCTCTTTATCGTCTCGCTGGTGGTCTTGGCCGAGCTGATGCCCTTCTCGAACTCGCTCTTGGCCTGACCCAGGCTGCGCGCGAACTTCGGAATGGCCGACCCGCCGAAGATCAAGACCGCCGCGATGATGGCGACGATCAAGAGGTCCGGTCCGAGGATTTCTCCGATGAACATGTTCTTCTCCTTCTGGTGATGACGGCCGGGAGGACGAAACGACATCCGGACCGTGGGTTGATGGACTATGAAGCCGTGAAGTCGATCTCGGTGACCCGGCCGCCGACGACGGTGACGCGCTGGCCCGACCCCTCGACCTGGTAAACGCCGCTGCGCAGACTCGGGTAGACCGCCGCGTAGCACACGCCCGCGGGCAACCGCCGTTCGCGGACCGCGCTGTGCGTGTGCGGGGCAGTGGGATCTTGCGGGTAGAGGTCGATCTCTCGGCCATTGAATGATGGGGGGGTGCGGAGCATAAGAGCTCCGACCTCCCCCCCAATGTCGAGTACCACGCTGCCGTCCCAACTCGGGGGGAGTTGTGTTTCTTCCATCGTGGTCTCGTTAGGCTGGAACGGCGTAGCCGCTGTACGGCGTTCCGAGGTACGGGAAGTTGGGCAGGAACGTGAGCCCCGCTCCGGTGACGCCGTCGCTCACGTCCTTCAACGCGCCGTCGGGCGTGAACGACTTGTCGACCAGCGGCAGGGTGGCTCCCGCGATGGCTAGCAGCTCGATCGACACCACGTCGTCGGTGATCCGGCGACCGTTGGGGAAGCCGGCCACGTCGCCGCCGACCACGCCGAGGGCGTTGGGCGTGGCGCTGGCGGGGATGGCCAGGTTGAGGCGCAGCATGTCGGCCTGCACCGAACCGGTGTAGGTGGAGAACGTCGGCGCGATGACGCCCGACGGGATTCCGGTGAGCAGGATCGCCTCTAAGTCCGCGCGGGGCTTGGTGTACGCCGCCAGGTTCGGGAACGCGCCCGGGTAGAGCACGTTGAGCAGTCCAGCCAGTTCGGGGTGGGCCACGCCGTTGGCGTAGGCGCTGTCGCCCGAGGGCGGCTGCGCGTTCCACTTGTCCTTGGCCGCAAGCGGCACCAGGACCTCGTTGACCAGCGGGTTGCCCAGGCGCGAGACCTGCACGTAGGGGCCGGACTCGATGCCCGTGCCACCGTCGGAGCTGATGACCCGCGCCTTGCGGCGGCTGGCGGTCGTCCAGATACCGACGCTGGACGCGGCGGCCGAGGTGCTGGTGGGTGCGGTGCTGCCCTTCGCGATGTCGCTGATCGGCACCTGCAGCGCGATGCTGTGGACGTTGACCGACGCCGTGGAGTTCACGCCGGGCGCGGCCTGGAGGGCCGGGAGTCCGAACGTGGCGTGCAGGTTGGCGATCGGACGCAGGTCTCCGAGGTCGAAGATCGCGCCAAGGTCGACGAAGAACGCCTCGGCCCGCTGGCCGGCGAAGACGGTACGGCCACCGCCCAGGGAGTGCACCGCGGCGCTGGCGAGCGCCGGGTAGTTCGGCGTCGACAGCGGTCCGATGTTGCACGGGGGACAGGCCAGGTCCTCGGCCAGCACCTGGCGGTCGCCGTCGCTCGTCACGCGAGCCACGGAGTAGAGCTGACGGCGGTTCCAGTACTGGCTGTCGAGCGACTCGATCGGACCCACGTTGTAGAGGAACGTGGTGGGAACGGTGTTGACGCTGTGGAAGTTGAACTGGTAGGAAACGTCCGCCTTTCCGTCGCCGTTGTTGTCGACGTGGATCTCGTAGAGCACGTCGTCGCCGAACTCGTAGAAGTTGGGCCCGGCGGCCGGTCCTTCGAGCGGAATGTAGTTGGCGATGAGGGTGACGGTGCCCGCGGCGTCGGGACTGACGAACGCGTAGAGGTCGGTGCTGTCCGCTACCGGGTCCTTGGCGATTTCTGGTGCTTCGCGATGCGATGACATATCTATTCTCCTATCGGGTAGCGCGGACGAGTCGGGCGGCGACCTTGCGGTCGTGGAGCGTCACCTCTCGGTGACCGATGAAGAGACTGATCTCTCCGGTGCGGGCGTTCTTGACGTGGGCCACGAGGTTCTCGTCGGCGCGCAGGTCCTCCTGCGGGGTCAAGTCGCTTTCCTTGGCGGTAGCGGCCCCGGCCACGGCGCTCGCGAGGCCCATGGGAGCCACGACGGCGCTACTGGCGACGACCGCCACCGCCGCTGCCGCTCCCGCTTGCTTGAAGAAACTTCTCCTGCTTACCGCTTCCATACAGCCTCCTTGGGTGGGTTCTCTTACTATTCGGAGACGACGTCGACTCGGATGACAATTTCGAAAGGTTTCTTCACGGCCGTGATGAAGAGGACCCTGGACGATGACGGGGTGCTAGTACGACCCTCGTGCGGGCGGCCACCTCAGTGTCCGTGGGACATTGTGCGGTCAATACTTCTCGGCGTGATCGATCGACAACCCACGCGTGCGGGTGCGCCACGATGAGCGAGGTGTTTCGAGTCGGGTGGTATCGGTTGCGTACCGGCGTAGCGCGCCAGTGGACGGGCTACCTGAGCATCGTCTTGCTCATCGGGCTCATCGGTGGGGTGGCGATGGCGTCCCTGGCCGGCGCCCGACGCACCGAGTCGTCGTTCAGTGTGCTGCTCAAGAGCACGAATCCTTCGGACCTGGCGGTGCTCACCGGTCTCTTTCATCCCGATCCCACGGGCTACGACGCGAAACTCGTCGAGCAGATCGCCCATTTGCCCTACGTGACCCGCGTGGAGAGCGAGGCGGGCTACGAGTCCGAGGAGGTCACGGCAAACGGCAGCCCCGCCCCCAGTGCCCTCTCCGGCGGGCAGGGGGTGGCCCTGTACAGCAGCGTCGACGGCGTGTTCTTCAGCATGGACAAGCTGATCCTGCTCAAGGGTACGTTGCCCAATCCCCGCAGCCCCACGCAGGTGGCCATGACCGCGAAGGCGGCCCAGGCCCTGGGACTGCGCCTGGGCGGCACCATCGACCTGGGTGTCGTGGGCGACGTCCAGGGCCTCTCCAACTGCCAGACGTGCAAGCCGATACGTCACAGCGTCCTCACGTTGGTGGGCATCGTCACGACGAGCGACCAGATAGTCGTGGACGACAACGACGTGGCCGAGACGATCTTCGCCACCCCCGCCTACACCAAGTCGTTGCTTCGCTGCTGCTCGGATCCCACCATCTCGTATGTGCAAATCTCCGGGG
Organism: uncultured Acidimicrobiaceae bacterium; assembly: GCA_963827115.1. Lineage (GTDB taxonomy): Bacteria > Actinomycetota > Acidimicrobiia > Acidimicrobiales > RAAP-2 > RAAP-2. Next base: position 734,672 of record CAWGZS010000001.1, read on the forward strand.
GAACGAAAAATCTTGCGAAGGTTGAAGCAGAGATCACCCGGATACTCCCGAAGGGCTTGCCAAGGATGTTGGGAGCCAGCGCTTCGGAGGTCTCGGCGACCGCACAAGGCGTCATCGGTCCCGAGGCGATCGCCCTGGCGATCTTCGGGCTCATCGTCGCACTGGTGGCGCTGATCATCGCCGCGCAACTCCTGGGGCGACAGTTGCGCTTCAACGCCAACGAGCTCGATTCCATGCGGGCACTCGGCGCGAGTCCCGCGATGACGTCGGCGGACGGCCTACTCGGTGTCGTAGGCGCCGTGGTCCTGGGTTCGTTGCTGGCCGGTCTGGTCGCCGTTCTTCTCTCGCCGCTCACGCCCATCGGTCCCGTGCGCCCCGTCTATCCGTCGGCGGGCTTCGCCTTCGATGGACTCGTGCTCGGCTGCGGCGTCGCGGTGCTCATCGTGGTGCTGTCGGGCCTCGCGGTTCTCATTGGTTATCGCCGCGCTCCTCATCGGGTCGCCCGGCGAGCAATGCGAAGCGAGGTGCGCGGTTCTCGCACCGTGAAGGCCGCCATGGCGGCCGGGTTGCCGGTGACGGCGGTCTGCGGGATACGTTTCGCCCTGGTGCCGGGCCAGGGCCGCCAGGCCTCGCCCGTGCGCTCCGCCGTGCTCGGTGCGGTGGTCGCGGTGTCGGTGCTGGTCGCCACGCTGACCTTCGGTTCGAGCCTCAATACCCTGACCTCGCGACCTTCGCTCTACGGGTGGAACTGGACCGTGGCCATGCCCGCCGCGGGCGGGGTGGGCGTGCTGCCCGAGCGCCAGATGAAACAGCAGTTGAACGGCGATCGCAACGTGGCGGCGTGGTCCGGCTACAACTTCGCGCAATTGGACTTCGACGGGACGTCGGAGCCGGTGCTCGGGGTTCGACCCGGCGCGCCGGTGATGCCGCCCCAATTGAGCGGCCATGGCCTGCAGGGCCCCGGGCAGGTGGTGCTCGGAGCGCAAACCCTGTCGCGGTTGCACAAGCGGGTGGGCGACACGGTAATCGTGAGCAGCAACGGCAGGTCGAGGAAACTGCGAATCGTGGGTACCGCCACGCTGCCCGCCATCGGCGGGCAGCCGCACACGGACCCGGGTACCGGCGCGATCGTCGACTTCCAGGTCATCCCGAAAGCCGCCCGGAACATCTTCCACCTTCCTGGTGGCGGACCGAACGCGGTGTTCGTGAGGCTCAAGAACCCGACGAATGCCGCCGACCTCGCTCAGTTGCGCAAGATTGCGCTCGTGCTGCAACGCGCGGCGCAGGACCAGGTGGTGGTGATTCCCGTCCAGCGGCCGGCAGAAGTGGTCGACGCGGGAACGTTGCGCGCGACCCCCGCGTACTTGGCGTTCGCCCTCGCCGCGGGCGCGGTCGTGGCGTTGGGCCTCACGCTCATCGCGTCCGTCCGCCGGCGGCGGCGTGACCTGGCGCTGCTCAAGGCGCTGGGGTTCACGCAGCGCCAGCTGGCGGCCGCCGTCGCGTGGCAAGCGACGGTGGCGGCGACCATCGGCCTCATCCTCGGGGTGCCCCTGGGCATACTTTTGGGTCGAGTTCTGTGGCACCTTTTCGCCCGCAGTATCAACGTCGTGCCGGAACCCACGGTGCCGCTGACGTCGGTGGCCATCTTGATCATCGGCGCGCTCATCTTCGCCAACGTCGTGGCGCTGTGGCCCGGACGAAGTGCCGCCCGCACGCCGGCGGCCCTCGTCCTCAGCGCAGAATAGATGAGGCTGTTCGGAGAGAACGTGGTGTGGTGGCCACGAGAGCGGACCTAGGGGAGTCGGTGACCGTTGCCACTCTTCGGTGTTACGTCGAGCCAGTGGGCTTTCGAGTGACCGCGGCTGCGAGCCCGCGCCTCAGCTGGCAAGGGTCGTCGTCGTGGTTGACGTCGTGGAGGTGGTCGTAGTCGTCGGGGTGGGTACACCTCGGGTGATGGTGACGGTCACGATCGCGGGGCTCGGGTTTGCCGCGGGTCCGGTGAACCGAATCGAAGGTTCGTCGTCGGTGTACGGCCCACCCTGGTGAAGCACCCTCACCGTCGCACCGCTCACCGACACTCGCAGGACGTACTCGCCCTGGAGTGAACTGCCATCGAGGGTTATCTTGTACCGACCCTGGCTGCCGCCGCCGGCGAGGGCCGTCACCACGCCCGGCGTCACGACGCGACTTACCTGGTTCGTCAGGACGAACTTGTCATTGGCGAAGGGCAGCGGTTCAACTCGCAGCACGACGTTGGTGTTGAACGCCAGGGCTGCGCTGGTCAACGGCTGGGGGCCACTGACACCCGCGTTGGGGGAAAACTGAATGAAGTCATTGGGCCACTGCTCCCATTGGTTCTTGGCGGCCGAGGGGTAGATGATGGTCCAGTCGTAGCCGTCGGGGTCGTCGGCCATGTGCTGTTGGGAGATGACGATGTAGCTGTCCTGCGGTCCCACGGCTTCGACTACCGCGACGTGGCCCTCACCAGGTATTCCGGAGTTCCCGCCGTCCCAGACGGCTACCGATCCGACCGTAGGAATTTGGCTGACCGGCACCCCGTTCTGGGCCGCGGCCGCGGCCCAGAGGCCGCCGTCACCGAGGTCGAACGAGGGTGTGGGCACCCCGTACACGGTCGATTCGACGTAGGCCACGTAGTTCGTGCAGTTGTCGCCCGGGTACATGGTCCAGTACGACGTGGAGAAGTGGTTCTGGTAGCCGTGCGTGGTGAAGGTGCCTTGGCTGCACGCGGCGAACCCGCTGCAGAGCGTTGACGGCGCGGTATCGGCCGCCGCGGGAGAGGTCGGTGCCATGGAGAAACCCATGACCAGCAACGACGGAAGGGCGAAGAGTAACGCGACGCCTCGTAGCCGTTGCTTGACTTTCCCTAACGCCAATGGTCCTCGCCTTTAACCCAGCGCCACTCGAGTGGATAGGCCCATAAGAACGCAAGGTCTACCGCTTCGAGTTGGTTGCTGCCGACAGAGTCCCTCTCGTGCCGGTATGAACATCAATCGGCGCGCACATCGCAGTGCCCGCCCCCGCCCTTTCGTGAGGACAACCCCACATTGCCCTTGGGAAAAAGTAGCAAGGATTCATCGAGGACGCATCCCAACATTTTGTCAACTCGTTCCTCCTTTTGTTTACTGGGAAAGTCGCTTGTGAAGAAATCACAACTGTGCGGGCCATCGTCATTTCGTGGCCGTCGCGTTTACCATGAGCAGCGATGACAACGATGTATTTTCGGCGATCCTTCTTCGAGCGTACGTCCGACGAGGTGGCTCGCGACCTTATCGGCGCATTGATCATCGTGCGAACGCCGCCACGTCGCGTGGTCGCGCGCATCGTAGAGACCGAGGCGTACGGCGGGATGGATGATCCCGCGTCGCACGCCTTCCGCGGACCCACGCCGCGCTCGCAGATCATGTTCGGACCGGCGGGTTTCCTTTACGTCTATCGCATCTACGGGATTCATTGGTGCATGAATGTGGTCACGGGACCCGAGGGTTCGGCGAGTGCGGTCCTGTTGCGTGCAGCCTTTCTCGGTGACGGTGACGGCAAATCCTTGGAGTCGCGCGATTCGGCGGGGTACTTGTCGGGACCCGGCAACCTCACCAAGGCGCTCGGCATTGACGGGGCCGACAATGGCAGGGACTGCTGCGTGGCGACGGGTCGGGTGACCTTTCGTCCGGCGAAAGTCGTCCTCGAACCAGGACAAATAGGACAAACCACACGGATCGGTCTCTCCAAAGGCACCGAACGCCGTTCGAGGTACGTGCTGGAGGGACATCCGGCGGTGTCGCCGGCGCGGCGTACGAACGACCGAGGCGGCCACGCGTGAAGTCCTGGGCGTCAACACGAAGCAACGCTCGTCAGGCCACGTATGAGCGGGGGCGCCATTGGGGCAGAGGTGCTAGCACGAAGTGACGAAGTGGGCTGGCCGCCTTTGCCCCGGCCCCCGGCCTCGCCAGAATGATCGTGGAACGGTCATAGCGTCGCGGGGGACCCAACGTGAGTAGTCAGCTCTTTCGAGTCACCGGTTACCGGTTCCGCGCGACGTTTGCGCGACGTTGGAGCGGACTCGTGGGCGTCGTGCTCGTCATCGGATTGATCGGAGGACTGTCGATGGCCTCGATCGCGGCCGGGCGACGCACGCAATCGTCGTACCCGACTTTCATGACGAGCACCAATCCCTCCGACCTCACGTTCTCGGCCGGTTCACCCAATGGTGGCCCCCTCGACCTGCACGGCCTCGCTGCGAAGATCGCTGCGGTGCCCGACGTGAAGCACGTCGCGGACCTTCTTAGTCCCGACGTCTACCCGCTTTCGTCGACGGGCGCACCGCGACTGAGTGCTCTACAGAACGTCGCGGTCGTGGGCAGCCTCGACGGCATGTTCGCGAGTCAGGACCGGGTGACCGCCATCGAGGGACGACTCGCCAATCCGCACCGAGTCGACGAAGTGGTTCTCGATACGCACGCCGCGCGTCGCCTCGGGGTGCGCGTGGGTGACCTTATTCCCCTCGGATTCTTCACCCCGAAGCAGACTGAGGAGTCCGGCTTCGGCGGGCCGAGCGTGAAGCCGCGTTTCCGCGTCGACGCCAAGGTCGCAGGTATCGTCGAAATCAACGACGAAGTCGTCCAGGACGACATTGATCGTGCGTACGGTTTCATGATTCTGACCCCGGCCTTCTTGCATAAAGCCATCGCCACGACACCGTCGACGGCGACCCCCGGGGTCTATGGCCTCCAGCTCTATCACCCGGAGGTTGCCGCGGTGGAGAAGGATCTCATCAATATCCTGCCTCGCGGAGCGACCTATGAGTTCCACGTAACGGCGGGACTGGTGGCCGAGGTCGAGCTCTCCATCAAACCGGAATCGGTGGCCCTGGGCGCGTTCGGCGCACTCGCCGCTTTGATCTGCTTGGTGCTCGCCGCTCAGGCGATCTCCCGGCAGTTGCGGCGAGAACAGGAGGACCGGCGCATCTTACGTTCACTGGGAGCTAGTCCCTTCGAGGTGGCGGGGGAGGGACTGCTCGGGGCTTTCGGCGCCATTGTGCTCGGTGCACTCTTGGCGCTGGTCGTCGCAATCGCCCTTTCACCGCTGGCGCCGTTGGGACCCGTGCGCCGGGTGTATCCCCAGTCGGGGGTGGCGTTCGATTGGACGGTATTGGTTACGGGCGTGTTGGTGCTGGTAGTGGTGCTTGGCGCGGTCGCGCTGATCATCTCCTACCGCTCAGCGCCGCACCGTAATGTCCGCACGCGGCCTGCACGCCGATCGTCCATCGCTCGAGGGACCCAATGGGCGGGTCTGCCGGTGACGGCGACCCTGGGGGCCCACTTCGCGCTCGAGCCAGGCCGTGGCCGCACCGAGGTGCCGGTTCGTTCGGTGCTGGCCGGATCGGTCCTGGCGGTCGCGTTGGTGGTCGCGACCACCACGTTCGCGGATGGCTTGAGCACGCTCATCTCGCATCCCGCGCTCTACGGATGGAACTGGAACTATCTGCTCAATCCGAGCAACGACGTGCCGCCCGGGGCCGTAACCATGCTCAACCACGACCCGGACGTCGCGGCGTGGTCCGGTTCTGAATTGGCCAACGCGCAGATCGACGGGCGAACGGTACCGATGCTGATCGGAAACATACGTCCGAAGGTGGCACCCCCGATCCTCAGCGGCCACGGACTCGACGCCACGCACCAGGTCGTCCTGGGTGCGTTGACGATGGCCGAACTGCACAAGAAGGTCGGCGACACCGTAATCGTGAAATACGCTACGCCGGCTGACGCGCCGGTGTACGTGCCACCGACGAAGCTCGTGATCGTGGGGACGGCCACCTTCCCCGCGGTCGGCTACACCAGCTTCATCCAGGATCACACATCCATGGGCATTGGGGCCATGCTCCCCGAAGGCATCATTCCCGCGGCGTTCAAACGTGCCCTGTCGAGCCCCGACCCCAACTTGAACGGACCCGAGATGATCTTCGTACGGCTGAGGCCCGGGATCACCCTCGCGGCGGGACGTTTGAACCTTCAGAAGATCGCGAACTATTCCGATCGGCTATTTGCGCGCGACCCGCACGCCACCGGCAACGTGGTGAACGTCCTTGGCGTGCAACGCCCCGCGCAGATCGTCAACTACCGCAGCATCGGCTCGACGCCCGTCATCCTTTCGTTGGGGCTCGCGCTCGGCGCGATCTTCGCCCTTGGCCTCACCTTGGCGGCGTCGGTTCGCCGGCGCCGGCGCGACCTGGCCCTCTTGAAGGCGTTCGGATTCATCAGCCGGCAGCTGGCGGGCGCGGTCGCCTGGCAAGCTACGGTGACCGCGTTGACCGGGATCATCCTGGGTATTCCCGTGGGCATTCTGGTGGGGCGTGAACTATGGATACTGTTCGCGAAGAACATTAATGCGGTGCCCTTCGCCAGCGTCCCCGTGGTGGCCGTCGTGCTTACGGGCGTGGGCGCGCTCGTGTTCGCCAACCTGGTTTCGGCGGTTCCCGGACGTAGCGCGGCGCGTACCTCGACCGCGATCGTTTTGAGAGCCGAGTGACGGTGGGAACCCGCGGCGAATCCGCGGGCGATCAGGTGGCCTTCACCTGGGGCGACCACTACGCCTATTGACGTCGCTCTGATTGGGGTCGAGCGACTCATCGTCATCGTGAGCGCCGCTACGACGAACCACACGAGTGCGTGAAAACCCTTGTCGTGCCTCGGTCGACGCCGCCCTCGGTGCGTAAAGTGCGTTGGACCTTTTTAGGGTGCTAGTACGAGGGCCGACGGTGGGGTGACTGCCTTGGCTGTGGGTCGGTCGAAGGCCAGACTTTTTTCGGACGCAGAGGGCGAACGCGAGAGAGGGGTGTGGCGTGGGCACACAGGTCCTTCGCGTGGCCTCGTACTGGTTCCGCGTCGGATTCGCGCGCAAGTGGACGAGCTATCTCACACTCGCGCTCTTCGTCGGACTCGTGGGCGGCATCGCGATGGGATCGACGAGCGCGGCGCGACGTACCGAGTCGTCGTTCAACGTGTTCCTGTCGAGCACCAACCCCTCCGATTTGAGCGCCATCATCGGTCCCAAGATCGTCACGTCGACGCTCTCTCATTTGGCTCACGTTCGACACGTGGCAACGGCGTCGTTCTCCATTGACGGGTTCCCCGCGAAACGCGACGGTGCGCCTGATCTTCGCACACCGCTCAGCTCGGGCGACGTGGCGACCGTGGGTGCATTGAACGGCGAATTCTTCACCCAGGACAAGGTGACCGTCGTTCACGGCGTGATGGCCGACGCCCGCGACGCCGATGAATTCGTGGCCACGGCCTTGGCCGAGCAACGCATGGGTTGGCACGTTGGTCAGTCCATCCCCATGTACTTCTATTCGGCGGCTCGACTTGAGAAGCCCGACTTCGGCACGGCCAAGGATCGACCGACCGAGGCGATGACCATGCATCTCGTCGGGACCGTCGTGCTCAATAACGAGGTGGTGCTCGACGAAGTTGATCGGTACCCCGCGTTCCTCATCTTCACGCCGGCCTTGACGAAACCGCTCAACGCCGTGTCGTATCCGTACATCTATTACGGCCTCCAGACCGATCACGGGGCGAGCGACGTCGCCACCGTGGAACGTGAGGTCATCAAAGCCCTTCCGCGGGGTTCCACCTATCAGATACACGTCACGTCGGTCGTCGCGGGGCAGGTCAACCGGTCCATCGAACCGGAGGCGATCGCCCTCGGCGTCTTCGGACTGATCGCGGAACTCGCCATGCTGATCATTGCCGGCGGCCTCATCGCTCGAATGCTGCAACGAAGCCGCGACGAGCTCGAACTCATGCGGGCCCTGGGCGCCAGCCCAATGATGGTGTCTGGAGCGGGACTCATGGGCATCATCGGTTCGGTCGTGGCGGGGACGATTCTGAGCGTCGTGGTGGCCGTGGCCCTGTCGCCGTTGGCCCCGATCGGCCCGGTGCGCGCCGTCTATCCCCATCGCGGCGTGGCTTTTGATTGGACGGTTCTGGGCATCGGTACGGCTATCGCGATTGCGGTGCTCGGTGCGATGGCGGTCGTCTTCGTTCGACGGACGAGTTCGCGGTCGCCGACGCGGTGGCTCGGACCCGGCGCCTCCAAGGGTTCGTCGATGGCGCGGCTGTTCGCCAATGCCGGGTTTCCGGTGACGGCGGTGGTCGGCGTGCGCTACGCCACCGAATCGGGCAGGGACCGCGACGTGGTGCCGGCGCGCCCGGCGCTCGCCGGCGCGGCGCTCGCCGTGATGATCGTGGTGGCCACCCTCACGTTCGGCAACAGCCTCAACACGCTGATCTCGCATCCCGCGCTCTACGGCTGGGATTGGAACTACGCACTGTCGTCGAACGGCGGTGGCATACCTCCCCAGGCGATACCACTGTTGCGGGCCGACCCCTACGTCAAGTCCTGGACCGGGGTCGGCTTTCCTGACGTGCAGATCAACGGCATCACCGAACCGATGCTCACGCTTCGCCCGCCCGCCAAAGTGAGCCCGCCGATGCTTTCGGGGCACCAGATCGAAAGCGCCAACCAGATTGTCCTGGGGGCGGCCACTATGCAGCAGTTGCACGTGCGCCTCGGCGACACCGTCGTCGTCAGCTACGGCTCCAAAAAGGACGCGCCGGTCTATCTGCCTCCTCGGCGACTACTGGTGGTCGGAACCGCCACGCTGCCGGCCATCGGCAACGCGTACACCCTTCATCCCTCCATGGGTGTGGGGGCGATCATTGCCATGGACGTCGAGCCGCCCACCATGCGAAAGTTCATCGAGAGCCCCTATCGCGCGCTTGATGGACCGGCCATGGTGTTGGTTCGACTGCGCGGCGGTGCGCCGCCCGTCGAGGCTCTGGCTTCGTTGAGGCAGATCGCCCGAGCGATGGACCGGGTCTACGCCGCGGTACCGCAAGGTCAGGGTCTGGGCGATAGCGCCTCGGTGCTGGGGGTCCAATACCCCGCGGAGATAGAGAACTACCGGTCGATCGGCGCGACGCCGGCGGCGCTGGCCTTCGCGTTGGCCGCCGCCGCGGTCATCGCACTCGGGCTCACGTTGACGTCCTCGGTGCGTCGACGGCGAAGAGACCTGGCGTTGCTGCGTACTTTCGGGCTCTCGGGGCGACAGTTAAGGTCAGTCGTGGCGTGGCAGGCGTCGGTCGTCGCCCTCGTCGGCGTCGTGGTGGGCGTCCCGCTCGGGATCCTTTTGGGCCAGTGGTTATGGGATCTCTTCGCCCGCGGTATCTACGCCGTGCCGGATTCGACGGTGCCGCTGATCTCCGTCATCGTCGTGGCCGTCGGTGCGCTGGTACTCGCCAACATCGTCGCCGCCTGGCCCGGCCGCAGTGCGGCACGCACGTCGACGGCACAGGTCCTGCGTGACGAGTGACGAACGCGTTGAACTCTTGAGGTTCATTTCGTCGGGAGATCGCCTCGCACCGCGAGGCGGTTCGCGGCATCTCTACGCGGTCCCAAGTTCCTGACAAATCATCGTGTTCTCATTGGAATCACAGAATTTCCGCGAAGAGGCCGCACTACGTTGCTGAGGTGAATCGAACCGCGACGACCACACAACGCCTCGTTACGGCCCGGCTGCTGCACCGGTTCAACTTCGGTCCAACCCCCGGTCAATACGTCTCGCTACTGAAGCAGGGCCTCGGGGCCACCCAGGCAACGGTGCTCGAGCGCCACGCCGACGACCCCGGGCTTCGCGCGGTTGCGGCGCCCTATCTTCCGGACCTCGGCCCCTATCCGTCGTCGTCCGCCGCGGCCACGGCGTTCTACGACGCGATGACCCAGGGCAACACCGAACTCGTCACCTGGTGGCTCGATCGCATGGCCCTGGCGCACTATCCCTTGGCCGAGCGCATGACCTGGTTCTGGCACGGGCATTGGGCGACCTCGGTCTCCAAGGTCGCCTATCCACTGCCCATGCAGATTCAGAACAACACGCTGCGCTCCATGGCGTTCGCCAACTTCAACGACATGGCCAAGAAGATGGTGGTGGACGGGGCGCTCAACTTCTGGCTCGACAACGAGGAGAACTACGTCGAGTCGCCCAATGAGAACCTGGCACGAGAGTTCATGGAGCTCTTCACCCTCGGGGTGAACGAGTTCAACCAGAACGATGTGACCGCCGCGGCCCTGGCCTTGACGGGCTACCAGACCGTGCAGTCGAACGGCAGAGTCACGTTCTATCCGAAGCAGCACTACTCGAAGTCACTCACGGTGCGGGGAAAGAGCGGTCCGCTCGACGCCGAGACCCTGGCGTCGCTGCTGGTGGCGCGCCACCAGAACGCTGAGTTCATCGCCGAGCGCGTGTGGTTTCGCTTCGTCACCTCCAAGACCAAGGCGCCGCCGACGCTCGCCGCGATTTTCGCCAACCGCGAGGTGTCGTCGCTGGTGGAGGCCTTGGTCCGATCTCCGGCCTGGAGCGATCCGGCGCACGCCCTGGTCAAGTCGCCGGTCGAATGGTTCGTCGGCGCCTGTCGGGCCCTGAGGGTGCGTCCGTCCTCGTTGTCGTCGTCCAGCCTCCAGTGGTGCCTGTCGCAGATGGGACAGATACCGTTCAATCCGCCCAACGTGGGGGGCTGGCCCTATGACGAGGCGTGGCTCAACGGGGCCGCCCTGCAGTATCGCTTCGATCTGGCGCAGTTGATCGTGGCCAAAGGCGACCTCGCGCCGCTCAAGGGGCCCGCGTCCAAGATGGTGCAGGCCTGCGCCGATTGGCTGGGCGTGGCCGAGTGGTCGAGGCGCACGGCGAGCACCCTCGCGGGATCCACGTCGGACCCCGCGGACCTGGTCGTCGCGGCGCTGTGCGCGCCCGAATACGTGGTGAGCGCATGAACACCACGACCATCAATCGCCGTCGATTCCTGCAGTGGACCGGAGCCGGGACTTTCGCGGTGCTGTCCGCCCAGTTGACGCTCGAAAAGTTGGCCAGTGCGGCCACCACCACCCCCTTGCCGCTCGGCACGCCGATCCTCGTCATGGTCACCCTCTACGGCGGCAACGACGGACTCAACACGGTCGTCCCCTTCACCGATCCGACCTACCAGAGCGCCCGGTCCAACATCGCGCTGCTGTCGGCGCAGCTCCTGCCCATCTCGGACACCCTGGCGTTCAACTCCGCCATGCCGGAGATCAACGCCTTGTGGGCGCAGAACCAGGTGGCCATCGTCCAGGGCGTGGGCTACCCCGACGCCAACCTGTCGCACTTCACCTCGATGGCCATCTGGCAGACGGCGTCGCTGACCTCGGACATATCGTCAGGATGGTTGGGACGGTGGCTCGACATCCAACCCCACAGTCCGTTCAACGCCATCGGCATCGGGTCGGTATTGCCGCCCATGCTGGTGGGCCAGAAGAGCGTGGCCTCGATGCTCGACCTCGGTGGCATTCAACTACCGTCGGGCCCCGGGTCAACGCTCCTGCCGCGATTGGGACGGACCTCGTCGTCCGACGTGCCCCTGGAAGCTTCCGCAGCCACCTCCATCAGCGACCTCTTCGCGACGGCCCAGTTGATCGGCCCGCTGGTGACCAAGTCGCCGTCCGGTTCCTACCTCAACGAGCAGCTCTCCCTGGTCTCGACGCTGATCAACGCCAACGTGCCCACTCGCGTGTGGGAGGTGAACCTGAGCTCGTTCGACACCCACGCCGGGGAGCCGACGTATCAGAACGCGTTGCTGGCGGAGGTCTCGGCCGCCATTGGGGCCTTCATGACGAGCATCAGCGCGGGGAGTCGGGCCCAGGACGTGACGGTGATGATCTATTCGGAGTTCGGCCGCCGGGTCGGTTCGAACGCGAGCCTCGGTACCGACCACGGCACGGCCGCCCCGGTGTTCGTGATCGGTAACTCGGTGAAGGGCGGGCTCTACGGGGAGCAGCCCTCACTGGACGCTCTCGACCCCAACGGGAACCTTGTGATGTCGACGGACTTCCGCGACGTGTACGGCGGCCTACTGCAGGATGTCTTGATGACCTCGGTGAGCGACGTCATCCCTTCGTGGAGCACTGGACTCTCCGTGCACTGAGGCCACGAACGATTTCGTGAGACGTTAATGGTCCTGTCGAGTTCTACGTGGCCTGTTCGAGTTGCGCGAGGGCCGCGCGTGTCCTGAGGCTGGCCGGCGCCAACTCTCCCTCCTCGCGGGCTTTCTTGAGGAGAGAGCCCCACCACGCGAGATCGTCGAGCATGATGGTCATCGCAATGTCGGTCATGGGGTCGACGGGAACACCCTTGTCGTTAAAAGCGGTGGCCACCTTGGGGATGAGCACGGTGTCGCGCAGCGGCACCATCTCGGACTCGATCGCCACGTCCATGAGGTGCTCGACGGCCCGCACCCCCGCGGCGATGCCGATGCTGTAACCGACCGCGGCGAGCGGCTTGTTGCGCAACGCCCAGCTCACGAACACTGAGTCGAGGGCGTTCTTGAGGACCCCAGGGATCGAGTGCAGATACTCAGCGGTGACGATCAAGAGCGCGTCGGCTTCCTTAAGCGTGCGATTCCACTGGCGCACGATCGGTTCGGAGTAGGTCGGGTCGGCGAAGTCGCCGATGCTGCCCATGTGCTCCTGGAACATCGGCAGAGGCCAGTCCCGCAGGTCCAGGGTCTCGACGTCGAAGGCTCCGTGCTCGCTGGCTCGACCTACGACCCACGGGTACACCGAGTCGGCCATCCGGGAAGGCCTCGTGCTGGCGACGATAATTTTGAGATTCAACATGTCGGGGCTCCTAGTAGTTTGTGTTCTTGACCATTGATGTCATCAAGTATTCCTCAAAATACCAGTCGCTGTCAACGGATGTATGCGAGGCTGGTGACATGGCAAACCAGGTGCCGACCGACGATTCGGACCAGTTCGTTGACGGACTACTCGAGATGGTGCACCACGTCCAGAGCGTGGTGGCGGCGGTGGCCGACCGCTACGATCTCACCCCGCAGCAGGTGGGATTGCTGAGGGTCCTCAACCGGCCGATGTCGATGCGGATCTTCGCCCAAGACTTGTCGTGCGACCCCTCCAACGTGACGGGGCTCGTCGACCGAGCGGAGCGTCTGGGTCTGGTTGAACGGGTGCCCGACCCACTCGATCGCCGGGTCCGGATGCTCTCCTTGACGCCGAAAGGCAGGAAGATCCGATCGCGGGTGAACAAGGACCTGGCGGTCGAACTCGGTGACGCTCTCGGGGCGGTGGCTGGCGCGAGCGGCCAGATCGAACGATTCCTTTCGACCGCGCCCCGCTCGTCCGACCCCCAATCCGGCGGGTAAGGGATGACGGGCGACCGGGACTAACACAGTCAATAAACGGCGCCTTAGGTGCTAGTACCAGCGCCTTCGGGTGGGGTAACCGTCTTGGAAGAAACCCGCCACCAGGAAAGACTGCGTCTATGGCGGGTGTCTAAGGTCGGGGAGGAGACTTTTTCGTGAACGAGCGGGTTATGCGCGTCGCGTGGTACCGGTACCGGTCGACGTTCGCCCTCCAACTCTCCGGATACCTGAGCATCGTGTTGCTGATCGGACTCATCGGTGGGGTCGCCATGGCCGCGGTGTGCGCCGGACGACGTACGCAATCGTCCTTTCCGACCTTCATGGCCAGCACCAACCCCTCGACCGTCACCTTGGCCGTGTTTCAAGCCCAGTCCAACACGCAGTCGAACGCATCACTGAAATCGGCGATCGAACGCCTGCCCGACGTCACACACGTGGTTACTGCCGGGACCCTGCCCTTGATCGATGTCGGGGCCAACGGCGCACCGCGACTTGGTTCCATCTCCAATATCAACATTGCGGGCAGTGTGGACGGCTTCACCACCCACCAAGACCGCCTGGCGGTCGTGCAGGGTCGGGCCGCGAATCCGCGCCGTGCCGACGAGATCGTCATGAACGCCGGCGCCGCCCGCATCATGGGAGTTCGCATAGGCCAAATCGTGGATCTGGGTCTCTACACCACCGCGCAGATGAACCAACCCGATTTCGGTTCACCGAAGGTGAATCCGGTCGAATTGTTTCGCGAGAGACTCGTGGGGATCGTGGCGCTCAACACCCAGCTGGTCCAAGATGACGTCGATCAGACGTACGGCGACATCTTCGTTACCGCGGCGCTCATCAAGCAGGTCGCCAAACCGCTGAGCAGTTTCGCCCCCGTCCTCTACGGAATCCAACTTCGCCACGGTGACGTAGGTCTAGCCAAGGTGCAGCGCGAGCTCGTTCGCCTGGTGCCCAGGGGTGAGATCTACGAATTCCACGTCTCGTCGACCGTCATCTCCCAGGTGGATCTCGCCATCAAACCTGAGTCGGTCGCGCTCGGCGCCTTCGGAGCGTTCGCCGCTTTGGCCTGCCTGATCCTGGCGGCCCAGGCGATTTCTCGCCTCCTACGTCGAGGTGAGAGGGACCGCGACGTGTTAAGGGCCCTGGGGGCCAGCCCGGTGATCGTTGTCGTGGACGGTCTCGTCGGCGTGCTGATCGCCGTGGGACTGGGGACCATTCTCGCGGCGATGGTGGCGGTGGCTCTCTCGCCTCTTGGCCCGTTGGGTCCGGTTCGTCCCGTGTATCCGAACGCTGGTTTCACTGTTGATTGGACGGTCATCGGAATAGGGGTCGCCGTACTGTTCGTCGGTCTCGGGGCCGTAGCAACCGCCTTCTGCGCGCGAAGCGTGACGCGGCGTGCGCTTCATTCTGGGGAGTCGGTGCCCCGCCGGTCCAGGGTCGCGCTGGGTGTTGAGCGCGCCGGAATCCCGGTCGCGGGTGTCGTGGGGGTGCACTTCGCCCTCGAGCCGGGCCGAGGTCGTACGGCCGTGCCGGTGCGCTCGATTATGGGAGGCACCGCGATCGCCGTGGCCATGGTGGTCGCCACCCTCACCTTCGCGAGCGGATTCAGCACCCTGATATCGCGGCCACCGCTCTACGGGTGGAATTGGACGTATGCCCTTAATCCCACCAGCGCCGTGCCACCCAAGGCCTTGTCGTTGCTGAGCCACGACCACCAGGTCGCCGAGTGGAGTGGCGCCGACTACACCGACCTGCAGATCGACGGCGACGAGTTGCCCATTCTGCTCCAACGTCCAGGCGCCACGGTCACCCCACCTATCCTTTCCGGGCACGGCCTAAGGACGTCTCGTCAGATCGTTCTCGGCGCCGGAACGCTCGCTCAGTTGCACAAACGTATCGGTGACACCGTCATCGTCAGTCTTGGATCCAAGAAGGATGCGCCCTATTACATCGCGCCCACGCCTCTGGTCATCGTAGGCACCGCCACCTTGCCCGCCGTCGGCTACTCGAGTTTCGTGGCCGAGCACACGTCGATGGGGACGGGAGCGCTGATTCCTCTTGATTTCACCAATGTTCCGTTCTCGGGTCACAGCTCAGACCCCAACCTCGACGGCCCGGAACTGGTGTTCGTGAGAATGCGAGCGGGGGTGAGCCTGACGGCTGGACGAAAGGACCTGGGGCGCATCGTGAACGCCGCGAACCGGGTTCTCGCCGCGGACAAGAACGCGCAGGGCAACTCGGTCGAGGTGCTGGGCGTACTTCGACCGGTGCAGATCGTCAACTATCGCAGCATCGGCTCTACGCCGATATTCCTGGCCGCCGGCTTCGCCTTGGGGGCCGTTCTTGCGCTCGGGCTTACGCTGACCTCGTCGGTGCGACGACGTCGGCGCGACCTCGCATTGCTGAAGACCTTGGGATTCACCCATCGACAGTTGGCGTCGGCAGTCGCGTGGCAAGCAACGACCACCGCGCTGATTGGTGTCGTGGTCGGCCTGCCCCTTGGGGTGATCTTTGGGCGTCAACTCTGGACGCTTTTCGCTCGGAGCATCTACGCCGTTCCGGACCCCACCGTCCCGTGGTTGTCGGTGATCTTGGTCAGCCTCGGCACCGTCGTGTTCGCCAACGCCGTGGCGGTGTTGCCCGGTCGCAACGCCGCGCGAACGCCGGCCGCGCTGGCCCTGCGGGCTGAATGAATGAAGGCGGCGAGGCGCCGGGTCGGCTCGGGCGAACGGCACCGCGACATCGCGGTCAGAGGCACCTGTCGGGGCGAACGGCTCGTATCGAGGTACGTGACCCGCACGCCAAGATCCTCAGGCTCGAAGGCGAGGGCGGCGGGCATGACGTCGCACTCGAGGTCCCGTATCAATCCTTGGTTTCCAGGTTTGCGCAAGGCATGCCTGCGGGTCAGACTTTGACCATGACGAGCAGGCTGAGCACTAGCCAGGGATGCCACGGGGACGAGAGCTTCTCGGCGTGAGTCGCAGCGAGCGCGAGAAGATGTTGGCTGGAGATCAGTACAACTGTCACGACCCCGAATTGAGCGCTATGGCGGTCAACGTTCGCCGTCGCGTCGCTGAGTTCTGCGCGTCGGACCCCGGCGACGAAGAACGCCGGTTCGAGCTACTCAGGGCGATCTTCGCCCACGTCGAAGCGGGCGTCCACATCGAGCCTCCTTTTTACGTTGACTACGGTGTCCACACTTCCATTGGCACCGACACCTTCATCAACGTGAACTTCGTACTCATCGATGACGCGCACGTTTCGATTGGACAGCGCTGCCTTTTCGGACCAGCCGTCCAGTTGGTCACCGCCATGCACCCGCTCGATGCATCCAAACGGCGCACGTCCAGCGAGGATGTGGCTGCCGGCTCGGCAGTCTGGCGCACCATGACCGCGCCGATAACGATCGGCAACGACGTGTGGCTGGGTTCCGGCGTCATCGTCCTGCCCGGGGTGACCATTGGCGACCGGTGCACCGTGGGGGCCGGATCGGTTGTTACCGACGACGTACCTCCCGATTGCCTCGCCGTGGGAGCGCCCGCCAGGGTCATTCGTCGACTCGACGAAACCACGTAAGGCGATTCTGCTGTTGCCGTGGGTCGCCGTCACAGGTGTCCACACGAGGCAATGAATTGCGACGCCATTTCGTCGAGGGGCGCACGATGTTTCCGTGAAGTCCCGTTGAGCATTTACATCTGTGGTGCGCCGGCCGGGACTTGAACCCGGAACCTGTTGATTAAGAGTCAAATGCTCTGCCAATTGAGCTACCGGCGCGTGGAGAGTCTATACCGCGGCAACTTCTGCGTACTTGTTACGTGAAGCGTGAACCCGCGTCTTCAAATGAACGTGAACTACGAAAATGCTTGGGGTGAGCGACGGGGGTCGAACCCGCGGCCTCCAGGACCACAACCTGGCGCTCTAACCAACTGAGCTACGCCCACCAAGACTTTCCAGTATTGCACAAGGACGACCTTCGAATGTCGAGACGTTCGGTACGATTGGGGCGAGCCCCTGTAGCTCAACTGGATAGAGCAGACGGTTTCTACCCGTCAGGTTGCGGGTTCGACTCCTGCCAGGGGTACCGATCGGTAGTGGCCTTGCCCGGCGATTGGTGTACACGTCTCGATGAACTTCTTGCGGTGATGAGATACTGAAGTGATGGGCGACGCGATAACTGTTCATGAACTGGTGGGCGAGGTCGTACGCCTCGAGCCCCTTTCTCTCGCGCACGTCGACGAACTTGTGTCGGCGGCGACCGAAGACTCGTCGGCCTACGCCTGGACCGTCGTTCCGTCGAACCACCAGGCCATGACGACCTACGTGAACGAACTCCTCGCCGATTTCGAACGCGGTCTCGTGGTTCCCTTCGCCCAAATCTCGGTCGTCACTGGTCGGGCGGTGGGCGCCACCAGGTACTTGAACATCCGACGTCGAGCGAATCACCCTGTGCCCTACGCGGTGGAGATCGGTGGCACCTGGCTCGCGTCCTCGGCGCAGCGCACGGCCGTCAACACCGAAGCCAAATTCCTGCTCATGACCTACGCCTTTGAGCAGTGGGGGGTTGTCCGTGTCGATCTCAAGACCGACGCGCGCAACGAACGCTCCCGCAACGCGATGGCGAGGATCGGCGGGACCTTTGAAGGCGTCCTGCGCCAATGGCAGCCCTCGCAGGTCGTCGGCGAAGAGGACCTTTTTCGTGACAGCGCGATGTTCTCGGTGATCGCCGCACAGTGGCCCGGGGTGCGCGACGTGCTCCAAGCCCGTTTGATGTAGGACAACACCGCGTCGCGAAGAAAGTGTGACGCCCTCTGGTGGAATGCGGGCGATGCAAAAGTAGGCTCGCGAGTAGATCTAATGGGGAGCAGCGGTCATGGCGAATCTCGTTCCGTACATCAATTTCGTGGAGAAGAGCGGGGAGGCGGTCACGTTCTACAAGAGCGTGTTCGGTGGAGATGCCGAGGTACAGTCGGACGGCGAGCGCGTCGTACACGTGGACTTCCGGTCCGGCGATATCCACTTTATGGGCAGCGACCTCGGCAGTGACCAGCCCGGGCGAGAGAGCAGTTTGGTGCTCAACTGCGACACCGAGGAACAGTTACGGTTTTTCTTCGCCACGCTGGTAGACGGCGGCCATGAGGTGTTCGCGCCCACTGACGGCGGTTGGGGTGCCATCGTTGCGCATTGCACCGACCAGTTCGGTATTACCTGGATGCTGAACTTCGACAAGCCGTAGAGGCGCCAGCCCCAGAACGTCACGTTTCAGCACGATTAAAACGTCGGCATTTACTTCACGCCGTCGTGGTGGGCGCTTGGGAGAAATCAGCTGGACCACGGGTCCGTTGACCTTTCGAAGTAACGGTGAGTTGAGCTCCAATTGGTTTCACACGTGAATCGGGATACTTGCATACGACTGAAAGGAATTCTCGGATCAATTCGTGCGGGCACAAAGGTCGCGCCCGAGAGCTGGCACAACTACGAGAGGCGTCAGTTCAATGGTGTGTGGGCGTCGTCAATGGTTGGTCCGAGGGACTGTGGATGTCCAAATTTGTGGCGCGGGACCTTCTGTGACCCCAATACCATCCGAAACCATACGCAAGGAGAGCGCCAGCCGCAGCGTTACCCATGAGCGTAAGTGCTGAATCCCTCTGGGTTGAAACGTAGTTTTCGCCCGCCGCAAAGGCGAGTAATACGAGGGCCAGTCCCAAGGACGCCAGTGTTATCCAAAAACGGTCACGGCCCCGGATGGCGCGCACCACGAAGATGATCGCTTCGACGAACACGATCGTTCCCACGATGACGTGGAGAAGAATAGACGGGTGCTTGAGGACGAACTTCCACGCCTGCGACGTCGAATCATGCTTCGGGAAGCTCACGTTGAACGAAGCGAAGGCGATCACCACAGCAAGTTCGACAACCAGTCTTCGCGACACTTTCTTAAGGTTCAGATTCATTCGATTGCTCTCTCTCGTTGATCTTGCCCCACTGGCTAACTTTAAGCGTACTACGTACGCGTAAGCCCATCACTTCGGGTAGGCTTCGAGGTGGTGCCCCGGTCAACATCTTTCAGTGACACCGATGTCGCGAGGGCGGCCCTCACGGTGATCGACCGCGAGGGGCTCGCCGCGTTCACCATGCGCAACGTCGCCAGCGAACTCGGGGTGGCCCCAATGTCGCTCTACCGGTACGTGAGAAACCGAGAGCATCTCGAGGAACTCGTCGTCGAACTTCTCATGTCCGATGTGGACTTGACGGTTTCTAAACGCAGCTCGTGGAGACGACAGATGACAATTCTGGTCGAACGAGTTCGCGTGGTGCTGGAAATGCACCCCAGCGTGTTGCCCCTTGCTCTCCCGCATCGGCTCACTTCCGGGAATGGTTTGCGTCTATCGGAGACCGTGTATCAGATTCTGTTTGACGCAGGATTTACCAGTGCACAACGGGAGAGAGCGAATCGACTCCTCATGGTGTATTTACTCGGTTCCATTCAATTCGAGCTCTATGGCCCACTCTCACGGACCGGCGCGTCCGGACTCTCCAAACTCTCGGTCGACGAACACCCGCTTCTGCTTGAGGCGTTGCGACAACAGCGGACAACTGACGCGAGCAAAGATTTTCTCTCCGGCTTGACTGTTGTCTTGGACGGCCTTGAATTATCCAGGCGCACCATTCGCGAAAGGATTTGACCGAATAGCCGCATTCCACTAAGTGATACTGGCCATTTCTACCAAGTCCTCGTGGTCGGGGCGCCCGGATTCGAACCGGGGACCTCCTGGTCCCAAACCAGGCGCGCTAACCAAGCTGCGCTACGCCCCGTACGTGATGCTTGCGTTCCAGCAACGTTACTACGTAGAGTTTCTTTGACCGACTCCCGGTGAAGGACGCTCCCGGCGTCCGTCACACGGTTACGAGTCGACCTTCACAAATGTCTTCCGCCAACGTGGCGCTTCGCTAATGGTTGGGGATGCGCGGGCTACGTTCTTTTCGTAGGCTGACCTTTCAAGCGGGGGTGATGATGGCGTACGAGTGGATTGTGAACGCGTTGGAGGACACCTGGTCGACGATCGATAGGGTCGTGCGCCCCCAAGGTGCGCACGTGTATGACGCGCCGACTGCCTGTCCCGGATGGAGCGTGCGTGACGTGCTTAGTCATCTGTTGGGATTCGAGATGATGCTCCAGGGCGCTCCCGTCCCGCCCTACGACGGCCCGTGGCCCGACTACGTGCGCAACCCCATTGGTGAGATCAACGAGGCCTTCGTCCAGGTACACCGCGACGAGCCTGGCATCGAGGTGCTCAACCAATTGCGCGCGGTCGAGGCGCACGCCATAACGAGGTTGCGGAACCTCGATGATGAAGCCTGGGAGAAAGTGGGATGGAGCCCTGAAGGCGAACGGCCCTATCACCGGTTCCAGGAGACGCGGGTGCTGGATAGCTGGATACATCTCCAGGACATCCGCGACGCCCTGCTGGAACCCTCGGACGACCATGGCGTGGCCGAAGAGATAGTGGTCAATCGGTTCGAAGCGGCCCTGCCCTTCATCCTGGGCAAGAAGATGAAGGCGCCCGACGGCACGGTGATGCACGTGAACCTCACCGGTCGACTGGCGCGCACCATCGTTTTGGGCGTCGAAGGAGGTCGCGCGGTCGTCATTTTGTCAAGTGACGACGTTCCCAATCTGGAGTTCACCACCCCCGTCGCGCTCTTCTGGCGTCGCGCCGCCGGTCGAATCGGGCCGCAGGCCTTCCTCAACGCGTCCGCGACTGACGTGCGAGGCGACCACGAACTGGCGCAGAGCTTTGCCGAGGCCCTTTCCATCATGCTCTAGGCGATTTTGAGATGAGCCGGTAGGATTGAATCTCTTATGCGCGCTACCTCAACGAACTTAGAAGACAACCGAATCAAGCTCACGGTCGAGATCGACGAAGCCGAGATGGACGAGGCGATCGACGCCGCGGCCACCACGCTGGCCAAGCAGATCAGCGTCAAGGGCTTTCGAAAGGGCAAAGTGCCCAAGAACGTGATGATCGCCCACTTGGGGGGCCCGGGAATGCTGCGTTCGGAAGCCATTCGAGAGTCGCTCCCGGATTTCTATTCGCGCGCCGTGGCTGACACCCTGACCGATCCCATCGGCCAACCCGACATCAACATCACCGCCGGCGAGGAGAGCGGGGTGCTGTCCTTCGAGGCCGAGGTCCAAGTGCGGCCCGAGATCAGCATCAGGGGCCAGCACGACCTGCGGGTGACGATTCCCTCACCAGTCGTGAACGATGCGGAAGTGAACGCGCAGATCGACCGCTTCCGCGAGACCGACGCCGTGCTGAAGGAAGTCGATCGTCCTATCCAGACCGGTGACCTGGTGGCGATGGACATCCACGTCGAGCAGATCGATACGGAGGTAGAGCCCATCGACATGAGCGACTACATGTACACCGTGGGTTCCGGCGTCATCACCGAGGGCGTGGACGACCTCATCGTGGGCCTCAAGGCCGGTGAGGAATTGAAGTTGAACGGCAGCATGGGTCCTGGCGTGAGCGCGACCTACCAACTGAAGCTCAAGCAGGTGAAGGAACGCGAGTTGCCCGAGCTGACCGACGAGTGGGTGTCGCAGAACACGGAATGGGAAGGCGTGGACGCGATGCGCGACGCCATCTTGAGCCAGATGCGAACCATGAAGATCGTCGAGGCGCAGACCTCCCAGCGCGACGCCGTCCTGATGGCCGTCAGCGAGCTGGTGAGCGAAGAGGCGGTCCCGGAGATCCTGGTGGAGAGCGAGACGGCCGAGAGGCTGCAGGAGCTCGGTCAACGCCTCGGCCAGCAGAAACTCAACCTCGAGACGTTCTTGCAGATCACCAATCAGACGCCCGACCAGTTGCTCGACTCGCTGCGCCGCGACGCCGTGCGCGCCGTGCGCATCGACCTCGCCATGCGCGCCCTGGTGAAGGCCGAGGGTCTCGAACCTACGCCGCAAGAGGTCGACGACGAGCTGGAGCAGACGGCCAAGGCCATGGGCGTCGACGCCGAGAAACTGCGGACGAACCTGCGCGATTCCGGTCGGACCGTGGCCTTCAACGCCGAGGTCGCCAAGATGAACGCCTCGCGATGGTTGCACGATCACGCGACCTTCGTGGACCCCGACGGCGTGGAGATTGACCGTGACCTGCTCAAGGCGGACCAGTCCGAAGATTCCGACGTTTAAGGTAGAGGCGTGAACGAATATTTTGAAGCCAAGAACTACCTCGTCCCAACGGTGGTGGAGTCATCGAGTCGAGGCGAGCGCGCCTACGACCTTTACAGCCGCCTGTTGCGCGAGCGCATCATCTTCCTCGGCACGCCGCTCGACGACACCGTCGCCAACCTGGTGTGCGCCCAGATGCTCTTCTTGGAGTCCGAGGACCCGGACAAGGACATCAACTTCTACATCAACTCGCCCGGTGGTGATATCACCGGGCTGCTGGCGGTGTACGACACGATGAAGTACATCAAGCCCGACGTGTCGACGTTCTGCTTTGGTCAGGCCGCGTCCGCCGCGGCCGTGTTGTTGGCGGCGGGTGCGAAGGGCAAGCGCTTCGCGTTGCCGCACTCTCGAATCCTGCTGCACCAGCCCTGGGGCGGCGTGGGTGGTCAGGCTTCGGACATCGAGATTCAAGCGCGCGAGATCATCCGAATGAAGGACATGATCAATTCCATGCTGGCTACCGATACCGGTCAGTCGGCCGAGCGCATCGCCAAGGACACCGACCGCGACTTCATCATGGGTTCCGACGAATCCGTGCAATACGGCCTGATTGACGAGGTAATCTCCGCTCGCTCCTAGGTGCCGCTTTCAAAGTCGGCTGGCTCATAGGATGGTGAGGGCGAAGGTCGTGTCGGAGGTTGTCAGTGGCAAAGTTTGGCGAAGGTAGCGACCTTATAAAGTGCAGTTTCTGCGCAAAGGGTCAAAAACAGGTTAAGAAGCTCATCGCGGGACCCAGCGTGTACATATGCGATGAGTGCATCGACCTGTGCAACGACATCATCGCCGACGAGTTCGGGGACCGACCCGAGTTCGTACTCGAAGACCTGCCCACGCCGCGTGAGATCTCCGCCTTCCTCGACGAGTTCGTCATCGGGCAAGTGGACGCCAAGAAGATTCTCTCGGTGGCCGTCTACAACCACTACAAGCGAATCCAGACGGGTCCGCTGCACGACGAGGACGTCGAAGTGGCCAAGTCGAACGTGCTGCTGCTCGGTCCGACCGGGTGCGGTAAGACCTTCCTTGCCCAGACCCTGGCCCGCATGCTCAACGTCCCCTTCGCCATCGCGGACGCCACCGCCCTCACCGAGGCCGGTTACGTCGGCGAAGACGTCGAGAACATCCTGCTCAAGCTGCTGTCGGCCGCCGACTTCGACGTCAAGCGGGCGGAACGCGGCATCATCTACATCGACGAGATCGACAAGATCGCCCGCAAGGCGGAGAACCCGTCGATCACCCGCGACGTATCGGGGGAGGGCGTGCAGCAAGCGCTGCTCAAGATCCTCGAGGGCACCGTGGCGAGCGTGCCGCCGCAGGGCGGTCGCAAGCACCCCCACCAAGAGTTCATCAACATCGACACCGCCAACATCCTGTTCATTTGCGGCGGGGCGTTCGCCGGCCTCGAGGAGATCATCGAACGGCGCATGGGCAAGAAGTCGATGGGCTTTAACTCGCCGATCGAATCCAAGCGCAGCGGCGACATCGCGCTCTTCCGACACGTGCTGCCCGAGGACCTCATCAAGTTCGGCCTCATCCCCGAGTTCATCGGCCGGCTGCCGATCGTGGGGGCCGTGCAGCAGTTGGACCGCGACATGCTGGTGAGCGTGCTGACCGAGCCGAAGAACTCGCTCGTGCGCCAGTTCCAGCAGATCCTCGCGATGGACGGCGTCGAATTGGTCATCGAGCCCGACGCGCTGGCGGCGATCGCCGACCTGGCCATGGAGCGCGGCACGGGCGCGCGAGGTCTGCGCTCGATCTTGGAAAACGTGCTGCTGGAGCCCATGTTCGACGTGCCGGGCCGCAGCGACGTCGTCAAGTGCCTGGTCTCGGCCGAATCAGTGCGCGACAAGCTCGCCCCGACCTACGAAATGCGAAAGGCGACGCGAACTCGCCGCGCGAGCTAACGCGTGCATTTCAAGTCGTACCTCGAGGCGCTGACCTGGCTCGAGTCGCACATGGATTTCGAACGCGTGGCGCCCAACCGTCAGGAAACGCCCACGCTGCAGCCGATATTCGACACGCTGGCCCTCCTGGCCAACCCCCAGCAGGACTACCCGAGCGTGCACGTCACCGGCACCAACGGCAAGGGGACGACCAGCACGCTCGTGAGTGCCTTGCTCAACGCCACCGGACTTCGCGTCGGCACCTTCACCAGCCCCGACCTGCACGCCGTGAACGAACGGATTGCCGTGAACGCCGAGCCGATCGACGACGAGAGCTTCGTCGGACTCTTCTCGAGGCTGGCCGACGTCGAGTCGGTCAGCGGGTTCGTGCTCACCCGATTCGAACTCCTGACGGTGGCCGCCCTGCTCCACTTCTCGGATGAAGGCGTGGACGTGGCGGTCATCGAGGTCGGCATGGGCGGGACCTGGGACTCGACCAACGTCATCGACAGCGACGTCGCTGTGCTGACCAACGTGGACCTCGACCACACGGCCGTGCTGGGGACCACCATCGCGGAGATCGCCTCGGACAAGGTCGGGATCTTTCGGGCCCACGCGGTGGCCGTCGTCGCCACCACCGACGCCACGGTCGTCGAGATTGCCCGGGCGAGGGCGGCCAAGCTGGGCGCCACGCTCTGGCTGCTCGATGAATCCTTCTTCCTCGAACAGAACGACCTCGCGCTGGGCGGCAGGGCCATTACGGTGCTGACTCCTTACTCGCGCTACGAGGAGGTGCTGGTCTCCCTGCACGGCATCCACCAGGGGATGAACGCCGCCACCGCCATCGTCGCGGCGGAGGGTTTCCTCGGGCGCGCACTGGGCGAGTACGTGGTCACGGCCGCTTTGTCGAGCGCGCGCATGCCCGGTCGCATGGAACTCATTTCGAGAAAGCCCATGATCGTGGTGGACGGCGCGCACAACCCGGCCGGGGTCAATGCGCTCGTGGCCACGCTCGACGGCGCGTTCCACGTGCACGGTACGCGACGGTGCGTGCTGGGCATGCTCGAAGGTCGCGACGTCGACGACATGGTCGCTCCGCTGGTGTCGTTGGGCTTCGCGGAGTTCCATTGCTGCGCGCCGCATTCGCCGCGCGCGATGAGCGCCAGCGACGTCGCCGCCGCGGTGCGCCGAGCCGGAGGAACGGCCTTCGAGCATCCGAGCGGCGTGGCCGCGCTGGCGCACGCGCGGGAGCGCTCGAACGACGATGACCTCATCGTGGTCGCGGGCAGCCTCTATCTGGTGGGCGAGGTGCGCGGCGAGGTCAACCACATCGCTTCACGCCATCTGGCGTAGGACTGTTAGATTGACTCGTCGTGGATAGAACCTTGGTCATCGTGAAGCCCGACGCCGTGCGGCGTGGCCTCATCGGTGAGATAGTGCAACGCCTCGAACGCCGCCAGTTGCGTGTCGTCGAGGCCCAACTGCGCACCATCGACCGCGACAGCGCGCAGCGCCACTACGCCGAACACGTGGGCAAGGCCTTCTACGAGCCGCTGGTGGACTTCATCACCAGTGGCCCCTCGCTGCTGCTCGTGGTCGAGGGACCCGAGGAGACCGTCAAGGTCGTGCGCGCGTTGATGGGTGCCACCGACCCCAAGGACGCGGCTCCCGGTACGATTCGCGGTGATCTGGCCACGAATACGAGAGAGAATCTCATCCACGGCTCGGATTCCGCGGCCTCGGTGGCGCGAGAGATTGAAATTTTCTTCCCACATCTGGCTTAGATAAGACTTTTTCCATTTTCGGCGAACTTGGCCTAACCTTGTACACGAACGAGAGCCACGTCGGTTCAAGGTAAAGGGTCTCTATGGTTGATCGTCGCTTTTCACTGCTGGGTCGTGACATGGCCGTTGACCTCGGTACGGCCAACACCTTGGTCTACGTGCGGGGTCGCGGGATCGTGCTCAACGAGCCTTCCGTAGTCGCCGTCGACGTCAAGGACGGCAAGCCGCTCGCCGTGGGCGCTGAGGCCAAGCGGATGATCGGTCGCACGCCGAGCAACATCCAGGCCATCCGTCCGTTGAAGGACGGCGTCATCGCCGACTTCGAGATCTGCGAGAAGATGTTGCGCTACTTCATCCACCGCGTGCACCAGCGACGCTTCGCGAAGCCCCGCATGGTGATCTGTGTCCCGTCGGGCATCACGGGGGTTGAGCAGCGCGCCGTCATGGAGGCGGCTGAATTCGCCGGTGCCCGTAAGGCCTACATCATCGAGGAGCCGATGGCCGCGGCGATCGGTGCGGGACTGCCCATCCACGAGCCGACCGGCAACATGGTGGTGGACATCGGAGGCGGCACCACCGAGGTGGCGGTGATCTCGCTCGGCGGCATCGTCGCGAGTCAGTCCATCCGCGTGGGTGGCGACGAGCTCGACGAGGCGCTGGTGGCGTTCGTCAAGAAAGAGTTCCAGCTGGCGCTCGGTGAGCGCACGGCGGAGGAGATCAAGATCCAGCTGGGTTCGGCCTACCCCTTGGAAGAGGAGCTGCGGGCCGAGATTCGCGGACGCGACCTGGTGACCGGACTGCCCAAGACCGTGATCATCTCGACCGAACAGATTCGCAAGGCCATCGAAGAGCCGGTGCAGGCCATCATCGACGCGGTGAAGGTCACGCTGGACCGCACGCCGCCGGAGTTGTCGTCGGACCTCATGGAGCAGGGCATCGTCCTGACCGGCGGTGGCGCGCTGCTGAACGGCCTGGCGGCCCGCCTGGAGTCCGAGACCAATATGCCCATCATCGTGGCAAAGGATCCCCTTAACTGCGTGGCCCTGGGAAGTGGCATGTGCCTCGAAGAGCTCGAGACCTTTGAACGCATGTTGAAGACCAGCCCTTCGCGTTAACCCGTGGCCACAGATCGCTCGAGGCGTCGCGCCTGGACGTTGGGCGTGGTCGTGGCGGCGATCCTCACCGTGCTGGCCCTGACGGGCGGCGTGTTGTCGGGGTTGCGCAGCGCCGCCAACGTGGTGGTCACGCCGTTCAACTGGACGGTCAACGAAGTGGCCCGGCCCATCGGTCACCTATTCGCGGGCGCCATCAACTACAGCGACGTGGTGGCCCAGAACCAGAAGTTGCGCTACGAACTCGGTCAGGCGCAGCTCAAGGCCAACGAGACCTGGCCCCTGCAGCGCCAGCTCCAACAGATCTCCACCGACCTCAACGTGCCCTACGTGGGGTCCCTGCCCACCGTGGGGGCGCAGGTGACGACGCAGTCGCCGACCAACTTCGCCGCCACGGTGCAGATCTCCAAGGGTCGCGATAGCGGCATCCTGGTGGGCATGCCGGTCGTCGCCAACGGGGGACTGGTCGGCAGCATCATCGCGACGACTCCCCAGGGGGCGACGGTGCGGCTCATCTCGGACGTCAACTCCTCAGTCGGGGTCACCTTCGGCAACGGCGAGGCGTCGCTCGTGGTCAGCGGGCGCGGCGTGAACAACGGCCTGAGCGCCGCGTCGGTGCCATTGTCGACACCTATTACTGCGGGCACCAAGCTGGCCACCAACGGACTCAACGGTGGTCTCTATCCTCCCGGGCTACCCGTGGCCAAAGTAGCCTCGGTCTCGCTGACCCCCGGGGCCGCGACGTACAACTTGGTCCTTCGCCCGACGGCGGACCTGCGCCATCTGCTCTACCTGGACGTCGTGTTGTGGGAGCCGACTGCGTGAGACGCGCCCTCCTGCCCGCCCTGGTGGTGACGTTGTTCATCGAGGCGGTGCAGCTGACGGTCCTCTCGTCGCTGCGGATCGAAGGCGTCGTGGTGATGCTCGTGTGGCTCTGGCCCCTCTGCATGGGGCTCACGGGCTTCACGTCGCTGGCGCTGGTGACGGCGTTGGTGGCCGGCGTCTTCTTCGATACGCACGCGACCACGCCCTTCGGACTCACCGCGCTGGTGGCGTTGGTGCTCGCCTACGGCGCCTCGCGCCTCGGTCGTGAGGGGGTGGGCGACCTCGATTCCGCGGCCTGGTGGGTGACGCCTTTCCTCGCGGCGCTCGGCGGCTTCGCTGCGCCCTTGATCTACATCGTGGCCGGCACCGGCACCCTGGACTTCAACCTCTGGCGCGGCAGCGTGTTGATGATGATGTTCATCAACGCGGGCGCGTTCTTCGTGCTGGCGCGCCCCATGACGCGCCTGGCGCGGGTCATCGCCAACGCCGGTGAACGGGTGCATCGATGAGCCGTTCGTGGCGCGACCGTCCGGTCGGCTCCTGGTTCTCCCGATTGTGGCGACCCTGGGTCTCCTTGCACCCCTTTCGGGGTCGTGGTCGTTCCATCAACGAGCCCGACCCGGTGGGCATCCGCGACCTGGTGGCGTCACCCGACGAGGTGCAGGCCCGGCCCGAACTGCGCTGGCGCCTGATCGGCGGCTTCTTCGCCCTGCTCTTCCTGGCCCTCCTGGGCCGTCTCTTCATGCTGCAGGTGCTCGAGCAGAAGACGTCGGCCCTGACCGTGCAGTACAACTCGATTCGCCAGACCACGATTCCCGCAACCCGTGGTGAGATCCTGGACCGCAACGGCAACCCACTGGTTACCAACGTCACGACCGTGGAGATTCGCCTCTCCCGGGCCGAGGCCGCGCTGTACCCGCCGATCAAGGGAACCCTGGCCTCGCTCACCGGCATAAGCGTGGGCCAGATCAACGCCGACCTGCTCAACACGCAGTACAGCCCCTACCAGCCGGCGCCCATCATGACCGACGCCTCGCCCAGCATCGTGGAGTTCATCAAGCTGCACCCCAGCGAGTTCCCCGGGGTGTCGGTGCTCGACGTGGCGACGAGGTCGTATCCCAACGGCGGCAACGTCGCCGCCCAGGTGCTGGGCTACGTCGGCCCCATCACCGGGGCGGAGATCAAGGCCAATCCCAACGCCGGCTACCAGACCGACTCGGTGATCGGCAAGACCGGCATCGAGTCGTTCTACGAGCAGTTCCTTCGCGGCAAGGACGGCACCAGCAGTTTGGAAGTGAGCGCCAACGGTCAGATCCTCGGGTCGGTGCACACCACCCAGCCCCAGGTGGGTGACTCGGTCGTACTCAATATCGACACCCCGCTGCAGAAGGCGCTGGACGGGTACCTGGCCGGCGACATCGCGCGCGTGCGCAACTCGGTCGACCCCTTGACGGGCAAGCATCCCCCGGCGATCAACGGGGCGGCCGTGGTGATGAACGTCAACAACGGTCAGGTGCTGGCGATGTCGAGCTACCCCTCCTACGACCTCGACTCGTTCGTCAACGGCCTCACGGAGAGCACCTTCCACCAGTTGCTGAGCGAAGGGGCGTTCAACAATTACGCCATCCAGGGCCTCTACACCCCGGGCAGCACCTTCAAGCTCATCACCGCGACGGCCGCGCTGCAGACCGGGATCTTCCCCGCGTACAAGTACATCGACGACACGGGCACCTTCAAGGTGCCCGGCTGCTTCCAGGCGTCGCACGGCTGCCTCTTCCACGACAACGACCACGAGGCCGCCGGGCAGGTGGACCTGCCCATGGCCCTGACGGTCTCCTCGGACTACTACTTCTACAACCTCGGCTATCTCTTCTGGTCTCAGACGAGCCGCTACGGCTTGACGCCCATCCAGAACGTCGGCGCCGCGTACGGACTCGACTCCAACACCAATATCGACCTGCCCGACGAGGTCTCGGGCCGCGTGGACTCGCCGTCGGAACGTCTCTTGCTGCATAAGGAGTCGCCGTCGAACTTCCCGACCGTGAGCTGGTACACCGGCGACAACATCGAGATGGCCTTCGGTCAGGGCGCGACGGCCGTCACCCCGATCGAGTTGGCCAACGCCTACGCCACCTTCGCGAACGGCGGCACACGCTATTCGCCCGAGGTCGCGGCGGCCGTGATCAACGCGCACGGCAAGGTCGTTGAGCGCTACGGACCGCGGGTGCTCGGCCACGTGAGCCTGCCGCCCGGGGTGCGCAACCCGATACTGGCCGGTCTCACCGGCGTGGTGGAGAGCCCGTCGGGCACCGCCTACAGCGCCTTCCACGGCATCGTGAAATTCTCCTTGGCGGCGTATCCGATCGCGGGCAAGACCGGTACGGCCAGCAACGCCCCCGGGCTCGAACCCAACTCGTGGTTCGTGGGCTTTGGACCGACCACGCATCCGCAGTACGTGGTGCTGTGCGTGGTGGCCCAGGGTGGTTACGGGGCGGACGCGGCGGCGCCCGTCGTGGCGCAGGCCTTCAACTATCTGGTGGCCCATCCCGTTCCGCCGGTCACCCTCAAGCCCCAGCTCACGGTGCCGAGCAAGAAGAAAGCCACCACCAGCACCACGACGACCACGCTTTCTCACGGGTAACCCGACGCGGGCCCGATGGCGAGTAACATTGTTGTTGTTGGGCGCAGATGTGCAAAATGTACGGTGCGCAGTAAGAACGCAGCAGAAGAGCAGTGTCTCGCACTCCGCTTCTGGAAGCATTGAGGACGCAACGTGGTACACGCTTTGGTAGTGACCCTGATGGTCATATGGCTTTCCGTTCTTTTCGTGGCGACCCGACACGCCACTTTTTCGCCTTCAAATCTCAACGCGCCGGGTAGTCCCCGTCGCGCCAACCATTTCGGCGGTGCCGCGCAACGCGTCGCCCCCATGAACTCAAGGAGTACCCGTCGTGAGCGACGAACCCAACATCCAGTCCGCTGCATCGTCTAGTCCTCGAATTGGCGACACCCGACCAGCACCTCAGATAGGCGACACCCGACCAGGCACGGCCTCGGTCCCGCCCAACACCAATACCGGCGGATCGCCCGGCCAGCCGGGCGGTCAGGGCGGGGGCAATCGCCGTCGCCGCGGGGGCCGCGGCCGTGGCGGCCTCTCTCAGGGCAATCCGCAACGACAGGGCGGGGGAGCGCGGCTCGGCGAGACCCCGGTCGAGGCGTCGGCTCCCGAAGGCGCCGGCGAGGGCGGCGGTCGCGGCAAGGTCCGCCGACGTCGTGGCGGCGAACGCCGCACCCGAGCCCAGGGCCGCTACCTCATGTGCGTGCACACCAATCAGGGCACCACGCACATCGCGACGCTCGAAGGCCGTTCCATGGTCGAGTACACCGTGGCCAAGGGCGCGGACGAGACCAATCAGATCGACGGCAACATCTACCTGGGCCGCATCCAGAACGTCCTGCCCGGCATGGAGCTGGCCTTCGTGGACATCGGGATCCCCAAGAACGGGGTCCTCTACCGCGGTGACGTGACCTTCGAGGCCGACGAGATGGAGGGCGCGCCGTCCAACGACAAGCGCATCGAAGAGATGATCAAATCCGGACAGATGATCATCTGTCAGGTCACCAAGAACGCCATCGGCGCCAAGGGGGCCCGCCTGACCCAGGAAGTGTCGATTCCCGGCCGCTTCGCGGTGCTGGTGCCCAACTCCTCGACCATCGGCATCTCCAAGCGCCTGCCCGACGGCGAACGTCGCCGCCTGCGCAAGATCATCGACGACGTGAAGCCCGAGCGACACGGCATCATCATTCGAACCGCCGCCGAAGGGGTGAGCGCCGAGGACCTCGCGCGTGACGTGACGTCCCTGTCGGAGAAGTGGTCGGCCATCGAGGCGGAGGTGGCCAAGTCCAGCCAGCCCCGGCTCATTTACCGTGACCTCGACCTGGCCGTCAGGGTGCTGCGCGAGGAACTTAACGACGACTACCGCGGCGTCATCATCGACGACCGCGACCTCTACGAGAAGGTCCGCGAGTACGTGCTGGCCGTCAACCCCGAACTGGCCGATCGCATCGAGTTCTACGACCGCACGACCGAGGAATTGCCGCTGTTCGAGCGCTATTTCGTCCACGAGCAGCTGCACCGGGCGCTCGACCGCAAGGTCTTCCTGCCCTCGGGCGGGTCGCTCATCATCGAGCGCACCGAGGCGCTCACCGTGGTGGACGTCAACACCGGAAAGAACGTCGGCACGACGAACTTAGAAGAGACGGTATTTCGCAACAACTTAGAAGCCGCCGAAGAGGTGGCCCGACAGCTGCGCCTTCGCGACATCGGCGGCATCATCGTGATCGACTTCATCGACATGGAACCGCGGGCCAATCGCGAGGCCGTGGCCTCCGCCCTGCGCCAGGCGCTCTCGCGCGACAAGACCCGCACCCAGGTCTTCGACATCTCCGAGCTCGGCCTGGTGGAGATGACGCGCAAGCGGGTCAACGAGGGTCTGCTCGAATCGGTCTCACGGATCTGCACCGTCTGCGACGGGCGCGGTTTCGTGGTCGAGACCGGTCTGTAGCCCGGGCCAGGACATTTCGACTACTATGGAAACCTTATGTACGCCGTTATTCGTGTAGGCACATCCCAGGAGCGCGTCACCGAGGGACAGGTGGTCCGCGTCGATCTACGCCCCGAAGAGGTGGGTTCCGTCATCTCGTTCGAGCCGGTATTGCTGGTGGATGGCGACAAGGTCACCGCCGGTCCCGCGCTCGCCGGCGCCTCGGTCAGTGGCACCATCCTCGGTGAGGAGAAGGGCCCCAAG
The DNA here is from genome assembly GCA_963827115.1 of uncultured Acidimicrobiaceae bacterium. Lineage (GTDB taxonomy): Bacteria > Actinomycetota > Acidimicrobiia > Acidimicrobiales > RAAP-2 > RAAP-2. The sequence continues at coordinate 767,581 of CAWGZS010000001.1, forward strand.
ATTCGCGCCATCACCTACAAGGCCAAGGCCAACCAGCGCAAGCGCTGGGGCCACCGTCAGCACTATTCGACCGTCGAGATCAACACCATCTCGGTGAAGGCGTAAGGAGCACTCATGTCAAAGACGAAAGGTGGCGGTTCTTCCAGGAACGGTCGCGACTCGAACGCTCAGCGTCTCGGCGTCAAGACCTTCGACGGGACCGCCGTCAAGAGCGGGAGCATCATCATTCGCCAGCGGGGCACCCAGTTCCATCCGGGTCGCAACGTCGGCATCGGCAAAGATGACACTCTCTTCGCGCTCGCTGAGGGAACTGTGAAATTCGGCTTCCGAGGCGGCCGGAAACTGGTTGACGTTCTCGTCGACTGAGTTTTCCTCCTAAAACAAGAAACCCCCGGGTTCGCGCCCGGGGGTTTCTTGTTTGTAGCCAGCATTCTGGCTGAAATTACGAGCCCTTGACTGCCTTCTTGAAGGTGGAACCAATCGAGATCTTCGGAGCCTTGGAGGCCTTCACCTGAATGGCCTCGCCCGTCTGAGGGTTGCGGGCAGTGCGAGCCTTGCGGTCGACACGCTCGAACGACAGGAAACCGGAAAGCACGATCTTCTCGCCTTCGCTCACGCTTCGGACGACCACGTCTTCAAAGGCCTTGAGGACCTCGGCCACCGTGCTCTTGTTCGCGCCACTCTCGGCGACAATTGCGTCTACTAACTCGGCCTTGTTCACCGGTCGACTCCTTACTCTTCGTTGAATCGGACTGGGACTGTACCCAGCAACCACGGACATCTTTATCGCAAAAGTGCCTAAAAATAGGGATTAATGGAAGAATTCCCTTAACAAATTTGAGTTTCTCAGCAATACTCCTGTTTTCAAAGACCAAGAATTTCCCTACTTTTGAGCGTGAACAGGCTTTTCCACCGGTTTTCGCCAGCTTCGAGACACCTCAATACGCTCGATTTCCCTTGTTTTCTCCCGAATTGTGCCGCCCGCGAGCGTCCTGGAGGGCGGGCGAAGGTGACCAAACGCACGTGGTTTCTTGAACGTTTGCGCGAGGAACCGTCACGTGTTGGTCGCGCGTGACGAGGTCGTTGACGTCGATTGAGGCCGGGATGGTTGGACGGCCACCACCCCGCTCTCGACCGTCGCTCCACGTGGGTCCGTCCCACCCGTTGCCGATGACTCGTTGCTCTTCGCGGTGAAATCAGACATCGCGATGGTCGCGGTCTCTGAATGGCGTTCTTTAAAGCCAATTCGACCCGACTCGTAGAATGAAGGGGTGTCCAACTTCGTCGATGCCGCGCAACTGCACGCCAAGGCCGGCGACGGAGGAGCGGGGTGCGTGAGCTTTCGCCGTGAGGCCCACGTGGCCAAGGGCGGGCCGGACGGCGGTGACGGTGGTCGCGGCGGCGACATCTGGCTGGTGGCCGACCCCAATCAGGCTTCGCTCCTGGGTTTTCGCGACCATCCCTTCCGCCGAGCCCCCGACGGTCAGCACGGGACCTCCAAGCGCCAGCACGGTGCTCGGGGCAAGGACGTGATCGTCAACGTGCCGGTAGGCACCGTGGTCTTGAGCCGAGACCAGGACATCCTGGTTGACCTGGCCGGTCCGGGGGACACCTGGCTCGCGGCGGCCGGTGGGTTGGGTGGCGCGGGGAACGCGCGTTTCCTTTCCAATCAGCGCCGGGCGCCCGCGTTCGCCGAACAGGGAGAGGTGGGCCAGGAGGAGTGGTACAACCTGGAGCTCAAACTGCAGGCCGACGTGGCGCTGATCGGATTTCCCAACGTGGGCAAGTCGACGTTGATCGCGCGCGTCTCGGCCGCGCGACCCAAGATCGCGGACTATCCCTTCACGACGCTGGTGCCCAACCTGGGGGTGGTGCGTGTGGGAGCTCGAACGGGGCGTCCCAACGACGCCACCGAGTTCGTGATGGCCGATATCCCGGGACTGATCGAAGGCGCGGCGGCCGGTCGGGGATTGGGGCACGACTTCCTGCGCCACGTCGAGCGCGCCAGGGTGCTGTGCGTCTTGTTGGACCTGTCGGAGCTGGCCGTGGTGAGCCCCGAGGAGCAGCTGGCCATCCTGTTGGGCGAGCTCGGTGACTACCAGTTCGACCTGCTCGACCGTCCGCGGGTGGTCGTGGGGTCCAAGGGCGACGTGGCCGCCTACGAGATCGAGGGCGTCGAGACGATCTCGTCGGTCACCGGCGAAGGGATCGAGCGATTGGTCGGGCAACTGGCGAAACTGGTCGTGGAGGTCCGCGCCCGCGAGGCCGAACAGCTGGAGCACGCGGTGGTCGTGCACAAGCCGCTGCCCGACGAGATCGAGATCGAACGGTCCGGGCCCGCGAGCTGGACGGTGGCCGGACGACCGGTGCTGCGGGCCGTGCGCTTCCAGGACCTCACCGACGACGAGGCGTTGGCGGAGATCGTGCGCCGGCTGCGCGACCTGGGCGTCGACCGTCTCCTCAACCGCGCGGGCGCCAAGGACGGCGACCTCGTGAACATCGGCGCGCTGTCCTTCGAGTGGTGGCGTGACGACGTGGGCGCGGGACTCGATCGCGGCGACCATCACCGGGCCACGAGGCGCGAGCGCCTGGCGCGCCACGGCCGGCTCAACCTCGATGGGGATGACGATGACGCGTAGCGTCGTCGTCAAGGTCGGCACCTCGTCGGTCACCGACGCCAGCGGCGGCGTGGACTACAGCGTGCTGGTGGACATCGCCCAGGACGTGGTGCGACTTCGCGAAGAAGGATGGCGGGTCGTCGTCGTCACTTCGGGCGCGATCACCGCCGGCTGGGCCGAGGTTGGTCAGGGCCGGCCGCGACCGAGCGCCGCCGCGACTCTCCAGGCCGTCTCCGCCGTGGGCCAGCCTCTCTTGATGCACGCCTGGCGCAACGCCTTCGGCGAGCTCAACACGCCCGTCGGCCAGGTCCTGCTGGCGCCGCTCGACTTCTCGCACCGTGGTCAGTACCTACACGCGCGCGGCACGCTCGAGGCCCTACAGTCGCTCGGCGTCGTGGCCATCGTCAACGAGAACGACGCCGTGGCCGACGAGGAGATCCGCTTCGGCGACAACGATCGACTGGCCGCGCTGGTCGCCAACCTGATCCGCGCGTCGCACCTGGTGCTGCTGACCGACACCGACGGCCTGCTCACGGCCGATCCGCGCCTCGATCCCCACGCCACCCTCATCGAGGAGGTGACGGCCATCGACGCGGCACTGCTCAACGTGGCGGGCTTCAGCCGTTCGGCCGTGGGCAGCGGGGGGATGGCGTCGAAACTGGCGGCCGCGCGCATCGCGACCTGGTCGGGCGTCACGACCGTGATCGCCCCGGCGCGCGCGCGCGAGCCGCTGGTGCGCTCGCTGGCCGGCACGACGGGATTCGGCACGACCTTTCACCCGCGCGCCGAACGGCTCTCGGCCCGCAAGGCCTGGATTGCCTTCGCGGTGGCCAGCCGCGGCGTGCTCACGATCAATCAGGGCGCGCTCGAGGCGCTCGAGAACAACGGTCGCAGCCTCCTACGTGTCGGCGTGCTGGCCCGCAGTGGCACCTTCGTCGAGGGCGACGCGGTCGAGGTTGTAGGCCCGGAGGGCCTGGTGATCGCCAAGGGACTGGTGCGCGTGGGAGCCGACGGCTTCGACGACGGCGAGGACGTGGTGGTCCATCGCGACGACCTGGTGCTGCTTCGAAAGGTCTGAGCATCGCCCATTACGCTGATTCCATGACCGAGAGCGATCTTCACTCCCAGGGCCGGCGGGTTCGCGAGGCCGCCCGCGGCGTGGCGCAGGCCACCGACGCCCAGCGCCGCGCCGTGCTGTGCGACGTCGCGGACCAGCTCGAGGCGCGCCAGGAGGATCTGCTCAAGGTCAACCAGGGCGATCTCGACGGCTACCAGGAGTCCGGGCCTGGCCGCGACCGCCTGCTGCTCAACCCGGCCCGGGTGGCCTCGATGGCCGCCGCGTTGCGCGAGATCGCCGCGTCGCCGGACCCGCTTTATGAGCTGGTGGACCAGGGCGTACGCCCCAACGGCCTGCGGGTGGAACGGATGCGCGTGCCCTTGGGCGTGATTGGCGTGGTCTACGAGAATCGGCCCAACGTCACCAGCGACGTCGCCGGCCTGTGCATCCGAAGCGGCAACGCGGCCTACCTGCGCGGATCGGCGTCGGCCCAGGCCACCAACCAGTTCATCGTCGACCTCTGGGGCGACGCCCTGGAGCGCCAGGGACTCAGCCCCGATGCGGTGGCCCTGGTGCAGGACTCCTCGCACGAGACCGCCACGGCGTTCATGCAGATGACCTCGGTCCTCGACTGCCTGATCCCTCGCGGCGGGCCGAGCCTGATCGCCGCGATGCGCGAGCACGCGCGCGTGCCCTACGTCCTCGACGGCGATGGCAACTGCCACGTCTACGTCGACGAATTCGCCGACCTCGACCAGGCTTTGGCCATCGTGCGCAACGCCAAGACCTCTCGCCCGGGCGTGTGCAACGCCGCTGAGACCGTGCTGGTGCACGCCAACGTGGCCTCGGACTTCCTGCCCGCGATGGCCGCGTCGATGCCCGAGGTGGAACTGCGCGGGGACGACCTCACGCGAGCCATCCTGGCGGGCGTCACGCCCGCGACCGAGGCGGACTTCGAAGACGAGTTCTTGGAACTCATCCTGGCCGTCAAGGTCGTGGGTTCCCTCGACGAGGCGGTGGAGCACGTCGCGCGTTACGGCACGGGACACAGCGAGGCCATCGTCACCGAGAACGCCGAGCACGCCGAGGAGTGGGTCCATCGCGTCGACGCCGCGGCCGTGCTGGTCAATGCCTCCACGCGGTTCATCGACGGCGGAGAGCTGGGCCTCGGCGGCGAGGTCGGCATCTCCACCCAGAAGCTGCACGCGCGCGGACCGATGGGGCTGCGGGAGTTGACCTGTCTCAAGTGGGTCGTGCGCGGCGAGGGACAGATCCGGTGAGCGCACTCGACCCTCGTGAAGAACTGGCCCAGCGCCTCGGCCTTGATAAGGTGCCGCCGCCGCGTTTCTCCTCGCCGAGCGACGTGCGCGAGAAGCTCGCGGCGCACGACTACCTCAGCGACGAGGCCATCGCGTCGGTGACCTTCCTGGCCGACCGCTTGGCCAAGCCGGTGCTGGTCGAAGGCCCGGCCGGCACGGGCAAGACCGCGCTGGCCAAGGCCGTGGCCGACGGCATCGGCGCGCGACTCATCCGCCTGCAGTGTTACGAGGGCCTCGACGAGTCCAAGGCCCTCTACGAGTGGAACTACCGCAAGCAGCTGCTGCGCATCCAGGCCGGACGCGTCGAAGGCTCGGGCGTCGAGGACTGGAAGCACCTGGAGGAGGACATCTTCGCCGAGGAGTTCCTGCTGACGCGTCCCCTGCTCGAAGCGATCTCCGCCACCGATCCGGTGGTGCTGCTCATCGACGAGGTGGACCGTGTCGAACTCGAGACCGAGGCCCTGCTTCTCGAGATCCTCTCGGAGTACCAGGTCTCGATCCCCGAGATGGGGACCGTGCGGGCCAAGCAGATCCCCATGGTGTTCCTCACGTCGAACAACACCCGCGAGCTCTCCGAGGCCCTCAAGCGTCGCTGCCTCTACCTCTACGTGGCCTATCCCGACGTGCAACGCGAGCGCGACATCATCTTGTTGCGTGTGCCGGGGATATCGACGGTCCTGGCCGAGCAGATCGCCACGGTGGTGCGGTCCTTGCGGGCCCTGGACCTGAAGAAGTCCCCGTCGGTCGCCGAGACCCTGGACTGGGCCCGCACCTTGGTGGTGCTCGGGCGCCAGGAGATCGGCGAGGAGGACGCGGCCGCGACGCTGCACATCCTGCTCAAGTACCAGAGCGACATCGAGCGGGCGACCAAGGAACTGCTGGGTCGCCCGAAGCCCGTTGCTTGACCTGCTCGGCGACTTCATCGCCGAACTGCGTGCCGCCGGGATCCCGGTGTCGATGAGCGAGCACGTGGACGCGGCGCGCGCCGTCGAAGTGATCGACCTGGGCCAACGGGGCGAGGTGCGCGGGTCCCTGGCCGCGACGCTGGTCAAGGACGGCGATCACCTGCCCGTCTTCTACACCGCCTTCGACGTCTTCTTCGCCACCCGCTCCTGGCAGAGCGTGGAGGACCTGTTGGAGGAAGCCGACCCCGACGGCGACGAGGCCAGTCGCCAGGGTGCCGCCGGGGCGCAGGGCCCCGGGCAGCGTCGAGGAATGGGCGGCGGCTCCTCGTCGCTCTCCGCCCAGGAGCTGGCGGACCTCCTCTTTCGCGCGCTGGCCACCGGCGACGAGGGCGCGTTGCGCGAGGCGGCCGGCGAAGCGGTCACCCGCTACGCCGGGATGGAGCCGGGCCGTCCGGTGGGCGGCACGTATTACCTCTATCGCACCCTGCGCAGTCTCGACCTCGAGGAACTCGAACAGCGTCTGGGCGCGATGTCCTTTGACCGGGGCCCGACCAGCGACGAGCTGGCCCAGCGCCTCTCGCGCGACGAGGCCCGTCATCTCATCGAACGGCTCAAGGCCGAGGTCGAACGGGTGATCCGCGAACGGCTGGTCGACGACCGCGGGGCGCGGGCGCTGGCCAAGTCGGTGCGCAAACCGCTGCCCGAGGACCTGGACGTGATGCACGCCAACCGCGACGAGATGGCGCAGCTTGAGCGGGCGCTTCGACCCCTCAGCCGCAAACTCGCCACGCGCCTCGCCCGCAAGCGCCGCCGCCGTCGTCGCGGCCCGGTGGACCTTCGCCACACCGTGCGCCGCAGCCTCTCGACCGGCGGCGTGCCCATCGACCTGCGCTTCAAGCCGCCGCGTCCGAGCAAGCCCGAGATCATCGTCATCGCCGACATTTCGGGCTCCGTGGCCTCCTTCGCCCGCTTCACCCTGCACCTGGTTCACGCCATCAGCTCGCAGTTCTCCAAGGTGCGCAGCTTCGTCTTCGTCGACGGGCTCGACGAGGTGACCAGCCTCTTCGACGGGGCCGACGATCCGAGCGACGCCGTGGCGCGCATCAACTCCGAGGCGGACGTGATCGCCTTCGACGGCCACTCGGACTACGGCCGGGCGCTGCTGACGTTTCACGAAAACTTCGCGGACGCGGTCACCATGCGCACGACCATCCTCATCCTCGGCGACGCTCGCAACAACTACCACCAGGCCCACGCCGAGGTGCTGGCCGACCTGCGCTACCGCGCCAAGGCCCTCTACTGGTTGAACCCCGAGCCGATCAGCTACTGGAACAGCGGCGATTCGATCGTGAACCAGTACGCGCCTTACTGCGATCGGGTGATCGAGTGCCGCACGTTGCGTCAGCTCGAGGCGTTCGTCGGGGAGCTGGCGTGAACTCCACGCCGAGCCCGCCGCCGGGCTTTCGCACCCGCGGCGACGAGCCCACGGGCACCCGCCTGGTGCTGATCCGCCACGGCGAGGCGTACTGCAACGCCCGCGGGGTGGTCGGTGGCCCGATCGGCTGCGGCGGCCTGACCGAGCTGGGGCGCGCCCAGGCGATGGCCCTGTGTGAACGGCTCGAGAGAAGCCGCGAGTTCGACGACGCGGTGGCGCTCTACACCTCGGTGCTGCCGCGCGCGATCGAGACGGCCCGGCTTCTGGCGCCCGGGTTGCCGGCCGGCCTGGTGGCGATCGAGGACTGCGATCTCTGCGAACTGCACCCGGGGGAGTCCGACGGCATGACCTGGGCCGAGATGGTGACCGCCTTCGGCGGGCCCGACTGGGACCGGGACCCCGACGAGCCCTTCGCGCCGGGCGGCGAGTCGTGGACCGGCTTCTACGAGCGGTGCCGTCGCGTGCTCGAGCGCATCGCGTTAGAACACGAAGGACAGCGCGTGATCCTGGTGGTGCACGGCGGGGTCATCGAGCAGGCGATGAAGATGGCCCTGGGTTCGCGGGCCGACGAGCGGCTGGGACTTCGCACGGAGAACTGCTCGATGAGCGAGTTCGAGTTCGACCACCATCGCCGGCGGCTGCTGCGTTACAACGACCTCGCGCCGCTGGCCGCTAAGTAACTCTGCAGGAATTCGGCGACGTGGAAGGCCATGTCCAGGCTCTGGGTGGCGTTGAGGCGCGGGTCGCAGATCGTGGTGTAGTTCGACGTCAGGTCACCCTCGTCGAGGCGTGACCCGCCGCCGAGGCACTCGGTGACGTTGTCGCCGGTCAACTCGACGTGCAGCCCGCCGGGCCAGGTGCCCAGGGCCTGGTGCAGCGTGAAGAAGCGGCTGGTCTCGGACATGATGTCGTCAAAGTGGCGCGTCTTCTGCCCGCCCGCGGCCAGGAAGGTGTTGCCGTGCATCGGGTCGCAGACCCACAGCACGTGGCGGCCGTCGGCGCGCATGGCCTCGATCAGCGCCGGCAGCTTCTCCTCGATCCGGTCGTGGCCCATGCGTGAGATGAGCGTGAGGCGCCCGGGCGTGTTCTGCGGGTTCAAGACGTCACAGAGCGTGCGCAGCTCGTCGACGCCCAGCGTGGGGCCGACCTTGAGGCCGAGAGGATTGGCGACGCCGCGCAGGAACTCCACGTGCGCCCCGTCGAGCTGGCGGGTGCGGTCGCCGACCCACAGCATGTGCGCCGAGCAGTCGTACCAGTCGCCGGTGAGCGAGTCGCGCCGCGTGAGGGCCTGCTCGTAGGGGAGGATCAGGGCCTCGTGGCTGGTGTAGAAGTCGACGCCCTGCAGCGCGCTGTCGTCGTGCAGGTCGATGCCGCAGGCCTTCATGAAGAGCAGGGCGCGCTCGATCTCGTCGGCCACCATGGCGTAGCGCTTGCCCTCGAGGGAGTTGGCCACGAACTCCTGGTTCCAGGCGTGCACGCGCGAGAGCGCGGCGAAGCCTCCCGTGGTGAAGGCCCGCAGCAGGTTGAGCGTGGCCACGCTCTGGTGGTACGCGCCGAGCATGCGCTCGGGGTCGGGCCGGCGGGCGGCCGCGTTGAATTCGTCGCCGTTGACGATATGGCCGCGAAAGGCGTCCAGGGTCTGGCCGTCGCGCTCTTCGAAGGGGTCCGAACGGGGCTTGGCGAACTGGCCGGCGATCCGTCCCACCTTGATGACGGGCACGCCCGAGGCGTAGGTCAGCGCCACCGCCATCTGCAGGATGACCTTCAGCTTGTCGCGGATGGCGTCGGCCGAGCCTTCGTAGAAGGACTCGGCGCAGTCACCGGCCTGGAGCAGGAAGGCCTTGCCGTCGGCCACCTGACCGAGGTGTTCGCGCAGTCGGCGCACCTCGCCGGCGAAGACCAGGGGAGGCTTGGTGGCCAGTTGGCCTTCGACACGCGCCAGATGGTCGTCGTCGGGCCAGGTGACGCCCTGGGTGATCGGGCGGGCGCGCCACGAGATGGGCGTCCAGTCGCTGGTCGGCTCGGTCATCCGTCAAGGTTAATTGCTGGGCGACGGACGCGACAACCGGCCCTAGTCTTGCTTCGTGACAGTCCGGCGCCTTGGTCTCTTCGGAGGGACCTTCGACCCGCCCCACTTTGGTCACGTGGCTGCGCTCGAAGCGGCCGCGTCCACGAATCGTTTCGACGTGATCGAAGTGACCGTGGCGGGCGATCCTTACTTCAAGAGCGGCCAGGTCGTCGTGCGCCCCGCGTCGCTGCGCCTGGCCATGGCCCGCGCCGCCTTCGGATCCCTCGACTTGGTCGAGGTGTCGGACCGCGAGATCCTCCGACCGGGGCCGTCCTACACGATCGACACCGTACGCGAACTGCTCGGGGAGGCCGACCAGGTTGACGTCATCGTGGGGGCCGACCTGGCCCAGCAGCTCGACGCCTGGCACGAGGCGGACGTGCTGCGCACGCTGGTGCGCGTTGGCGTGGTGCCGCGCCCGGGAGGGCCGAGCCAGGTGCCCGACGGCTGGGACAGCTACGAAATTCCCATGGATCCCGTTGATTTGTCCAGTTCCTTCATCCGTGAAGCGGCCCCGACCCACGAAAATCTCTCGAAGTTCGTGCCGGAGGCAGTAATTCCGCTCTATGAGGGCGTGCAGGGCTAGAGTTTGTCCAGCATGGCGGTTCGAATCTTCGACCTGACTGAGACGCAGTCCCCGGGACTGACGGTTTTGGAAGCGGCGCCCCTCAGGCGCCACGATCTACGACGTAGCAAGCGTCGCTACGCGGCACTCGGCATCGCCGCGGTCCTCACCCCGTTCGTTGCAGCGTTGTGCGTGCTCGGAGTTACCCACTGAGTGAAGTAACGACCAGTGGCGAGTTCGCTCGCAGCTCGTACAGCGGATTTGTCACCACACTCCTGCGAGCGGCCCTGCGCGGCGCCGAAGAGAAGTTGAGCGTCGACACGGTGGTGCTCGATCTGCGCGAGCTGGTGGACTCCTTCGACGCGCTGGTGGTCGCGGCGGGACGCAACGATCGTCAAGTGCGCTCGATCGCCGAGGAGATCGAGCGGGTCATCGACACGGCTCTGGGCGTCAAGCCCGCGCACATCGAGGGCTGGATGGACGCGCAGTGGATCGCGCTCGACTACGGCGACGTGATCGTGCACGTCTTCGACGAGGAGACCCGCGACTACTACGACCTCGAGCACCTGTGGAGCGCGGCGCCGGCCTATCGCTCCGAGCGCAGCGCGTAGGTTCACCCGGGCCTAGGGCTCGAGCAGCGCCTGGCACTCCTTGGCGGTGACCAACCGGGCGAAGGACCGGTTGGGCAGCATCGACAGTTGACTGACCCCGGCCACAGAGATCTCGATGCCCTTGGTCGCGCCGGCGTAGTAGGCCGTGAAGACCAGTTGGCCAACCGCCAGGGCCTCCCTGGCGCGTCCGACGGTCGAGAGCGACTCTGAGATGTCGATGTAGCCCACCTTGCCCCTGATGCTGGCCTGGAGCACGATGAGGCTGTTGGGCAGGTCCGACGCGTAACCGGCGGAGGCCTCGATCCTGGTAGGTCCCACGATGAGCTGATCGAGCACGGACGTCAGTTGCGCGGGCGCGGTCACGATGCGGCTCGACGGCGCCAGGTGTCCGGTGGCGTCCACGATGTAGACCGGCTGGGTGATGAAGCGCACGCGGCCTTTGTTGGTGCCGGGGATCGTGCGATTGAGCAGGTTGAGCTCCACCTGGCCCGAAGGTATGACGACGGGCTTGCTCGAGGTGGGGATGAGCGAGCATCCGCTGAGCACGATCGCCCCGGCGAGCAGCACGCAGAGGCGTCGAATGCTCTTCATTCGTCGACCCCTTCCTGAAAGGGCAACGAGATCTGAAAGCGAGCCCCGCCTTCGGGACTCTCCATGACCGCGATGGTGCCGCCGAAGGTGCGCACGTGCTCTCGCACCATCGCCAGGCCGAGTCCCGTCCCGCGAGCGATGCCTCGGTCGTGGGCCGCGCGGCCCCGGAAGAAGCGCTGGAAGACCTGCTCGTGCTCTTCGGGCGGCACGCCGGGTCCCGCGTCGTCGACGTCGATCACGAGCAGTTCGTTCGCGACGCTGATGCGGATGGCCACGGCGTCGCCCGCGTAGTGGTGGGCGTTGTCGATGAGGTTGGACATGACCCGCTCGAAGCGCCGCCGGTCGACGTTGACCTGGGGATCGTGCACGTCGTCGGCGACCTCGATCGGGGGAGCGGCGATGCCGTGGTGCTGCGACGCGGAGCGCACCGACTGGCGCACCAGTTCCACCGCGGGCACCGTCTCGATCAGCACCGTGGCGGCCCCGGCGTCGCTGCGCGCGATCTCGAGCAGGTCCTCGACCAACGATTGGAAGACCGCCAGATCACCCACCAGGAGGTCGAGGCTCTGCTGGGCGACCGGGGAAAGATCGTCGCGGTGCTGGGAGAGCACGGTGGCCGAGGTGGCCAGGGTGGTCAGGGGCGAACGAAGCTCGTGGCTCACGTCACTGGCGAAGCGCGCGTCGCGCTCCAAGCGGTCGACCAGCTGGCTGACCATGGCGTTGAAGGAATCGGTCAGCTGTTGGACCTCGCGGTCGGTGTTGCCGGTGACCAGGCGGGTGGTCAGCTCCCCGCCGGCGATGAGGGCCGCCGCCGCCGACACCCGCTCCAAGGGGCGCACCGTCCTTCTCGTCACCCAGAGACCGCCGCTGATGCCCATGAGCGAGGTGAGGATCGCGCCCGCGCCGATGAGCAGCAGCAGGATCCCCAGCGTGTGCGACAGCGTCGAGAGTTGGAAGACCTCGAAGAACTGGGTCTCGACCGCGGGGATCGGCAGGCCCACCACGAAGATCTCCTGGCCCCGGAAGGTGAGCGTCTGCTCGGTGGCGTGGCCCTTGACGGCGGCGTCGATGATGGCGCCCGATACGTCCTGGGTCACCGCTCCCTGGCTCTTGGAGAGCCACTGGTTGTGCGTCTGGATGAGCACGTTGGAGTTGGTGGCCTTCTCGATCGAGTTGAGCAGGTTGGGCAGCTCGGGGGGCGAGGTGTAGAGCGTGCTGCGCACGAGCGCCGCGTTGGCGAAACTCTGGTTGAGGTCGGTGCGCTGCTGGTTGGAGATCAGTACGTGCTTGATGCCGAGGTAGGTCAGCGAGGCGAAGAAGGCGCTGAGGATGAAGGCCCCCAGGCCGAAGGTCACCAGCAGTCGAAGTCGCAGACTCCGACGGTGCATCAGAGGACCAGCTTGTATCCGGCTCCTCGCACAGTCACCAGATAGAGCGGATTCGAGGGATCGGGTTCGATCTTGGTGCGCAGCCGACGTATGTGCACGTCCACCAGGCGGCTGTCGCCGAAGTAGTCGTAGCCCCAGACCCGCTCCAGCAGGTCCTCGCGGGAAAGTATCTTGCCGTTGGCGGTGGCCAGGTCGGTCAGCAGGCGGAACTCGGTGGACGTCAGGTGAAGTTCTGTGCCGTCGCGGTGGCGCACGACTCCTTCGTCGGGTATGACCTGCAGGTTGCCGAGCGCGAAGGCCTTGGCGCTCTTGTCGGGGCGCCGGCGCAAATGCGCGCGCACCCGCGCCAGCAGCTCCTCAGGCACGAAGGGCTTGGTGACGTAGTCGTCGGCGCCCGACTCGAGGCCCAGCACCACGTCCGCGGTGTCATCGCGCGCCGACACGATCACGATCGGCAGGTCGCTCGCGGCGCGCAGCGCCTGGCAGGTTTCGAAGCCGGTCATGGCCGGCAGCATGATGTCCACGATGGCGATGTCGGCCGACATCCGGTTAAAGAGCGCGACGCCCACTTCGCCGGTCGGCGCGTCGTCGACGTCGAAGCCCTCGCCTTCGAACATCAGGCGAAGCGCGATGCGGATGCGGTCGTCGTCTTCGACGATCAGGATGCGGGGCACCAAGTCTCCTTTACGAATCTCGAATAAGACTAGTGAGCACGCGCTTGGCGCCACGCCCGGCGTAGCCTTGAGACGTGTCGAAGGTCCTTATCAGCGCCCGAGCCAGTGAAACCTGGAACCTGCCCGGTTTCTTCGCGACCTTGCGCGCCGCCGACCGCTCTCCCTCGACGCTTCGCGCCTACCGCAGCGACCTCGAGCAGTTCGTGGCGTGGTCGCTGGAGCACCATTGCGACGTACCCCAGCGGGTCACCAAGCGCGTGCTGCGCGAGTATCTCGCGTACATGACGGCCCGGGGCGACGAGCGCACGTCGATCATGCGCCGGCGCGCCTCGTTGCGCAGCTACTTCTCCTGGCTGGTGGAGCGCGGTCACCTGCCCGAAAGTCCGGCGGCGCGTCTCTCGGCGCCGCGCCCGCCGGCGCAGTTGCCCAAGATCGTCATCCGCGAGCAGCTCGAGAGCCTGCTCGACGACGATTGGGGCGACGACGAATGGGCCACGCTCGATCGTGCGGTCTGTGAGGTGCTCTACGGGTCCGGTCTGCGGGTGAGTGAACTGTGTGGGCTCAACGTCAACAGCGTCGACTTCGCCCAGGGGCTCCTGCGCGTGATGGGCAAGGGCCGCAAGGAGCGCATCGTGCCGCTGCACGCGAAGGGTCTGACGATGCTGCAGCTCTGGCTCGACGGCGACCGCGACGACGTCGCGCGCCCCGACTCGCCCCCCGAGGCCCTGTTCTACAATCGCCGGGGCAAGCGCCTGGGCCCGCGCGACGTGCGCCGCATCCTCGACAGCCGCGTGTCGCGGGGCCACATCCATCCCCACGCCCTTCGCCACACCTACGCCACGCACCTCTTGGAAGGCGGCGCCGACCTTCGCGTGGTCCAGGAGCTGCTCGGCCACGAGAGCCTCACCACCACGCAGCTCTACACGCACGTGTCGAAGTCCCGGCTGCAAAAGGTCCATCACCAGACCCACCCGCGGGGCTAGTTCCGCGCAACGACTAACATGGACTGGCTCTCCCACCGTGGGGGAGTTGACGAAATGTCCCTGTGGTTTCGTACGGTCGCCGCTTGCGGTGCACCGCAGGGATTGAGTAACCGAACGGAAGGAAAAGTTACGTGGCACTTGTCACTTTGCAGGAACTGTTGGACTCGGGTGTGCACTTCGGGCACCAGACCCGTCGATGGAATCCCAAGATGCGCCGCTTCATCCTCGGTGAACGAAATGGCATCTACCTGATTGATCTTCGCAAGACCCTCGCGGGCATCGAGGCGAGTTACGCCTACGTCCGAGACCTGGTGGCCGACGGCGGCATCATCCTCTTCGTCGGCACCAAGAAGCAGACGCAGGGTCCCATTGAGGACTACGCCAAGGCCTGCGGCATGCCCTTCGTCAACCAGCGTTGGTTGGGTGGCATGCTCACCAACTTCGCGACCGTGGCCGGTCGCGTCAAGCGAATGGTGGAGCTTCGCGGCATGGAGCGCGCGGGCGACTTCGACAACATGCCCAAGCGCGAAGCCCTGCACCACAGCCGCGAGCTGGAGAAGCTCGACCGCAACCTGAGCGGTATCTCGAACCTTGACCGGGTGCCGGACGCGATCTTCGTCATCGACACCAAGAAGGAGCACATCGCGGTGACCGAGGCTCGCAAGCTCGGCCTGCCGGTGGTGGCCGTCGTCGACACGAACTGTGACCCCGACGTCATCGACTTCGTGATCCCCGGTAACGACGACGCCATCCGCGCTGGCGCGCTGCTCTGTCGATTGATGGCCGACGCCGTCACCGAGGGCCGTTTCATTCGTGAGAACCGACCGGTTGTTTCGCGCGCGTCTGCGGCGCCCGTCGCCGCCGCGGCCGAGGTTGCCGAGGTCGCTGCCGAGGCGCCTCAAGTGGCGCCCGTCGAAGACGTGACGCCGCTCGCGGCTGAAGCCGTCGTGGCGGCGCCCGCCGAAGAGGCCGCCCCCGCACCCGAGGTCGCCGAGGCCGCTGTCGAGGCGCCCGCAGAGACGCCCGTCGAGGACGTGAAGCCGGTCGAGACCGAAGCCGTCACGGCGACGCCCGTTGACGAGGCTGCTCCCGTCGACGAAGCAGCAGAAGCACCCGCCATAAATTAATTTGACAGAAGCGATTCAAAGAGGAGAACCAAGGTGTCGATCACCGCGAAAGACGTGCAGGCGCTGCGCCAGTCCACTGGCGTAGGAATGATGGATGCCAAGAAGGCACTCGTCGAGAACGACGGCGACATGCAGGCGGCCACGCAGTGGCTGCGCGTGCACGGCCTGGCGTCGGCGGCCAAGCGGGCCGACCGTGAAGCGGGCGAGGGCGCCGTGGCCGTCGTGCGTGACGGCAACGTCGCGGCGATCGCCGAACTGCGCTGCGAGACCGACTTCGTCGCCAAGTCCGAGGATTTCGTCTCGCTGGTCGACGAGATCGCCGCTCGCGTGGCCAGCGAAGGCGTGAGCGCGACCGACCAGTTCAAGGACCGGATCGAGACGCTGCTCACGACGCTCAAGGAGAACATCTCGATGGGTCGCGTGTACCGGCTCGAGGCCGGTGACGGCGAGGTCGTCGACACCTACATCCATCATCAGTCGGGGCGGGGCGTCAACGCGGTTGCGGTCGTCGTGAAGGGCGCGTCCGAAGAGGTGGCGCACGAGATCGCGGTGCACATCGCCTTCACGAAGCCCGCGTACCTTAAGCGCGCCGACGTGCCAGTGGACGAGGTCGAGGCCGAACGCAAGACCGTTGAGGAGATCTCGCGCAATGAAGGCAAGCCCGAAGCGGCGCTGCCCAAGATCATCGAGGGACGGCTCAACGGGTGGTTCAAGGATCGGGTCCTCTTGGAGCAGCCCTACGTGAAGGATGAGAAGCAGACGATCGAGCAGTTCTTGAACGGCGCGACGATCACGGCGTACGCTCAAGCGGTCATCGGCAGTTAGGCGATTCGCGTGCGTCGAGTCGTCCTGAAGCTCTCGGGCGAGGCCCTCGCCTCGGCCTCGAGCGAAGAGACGATCGACGCTTCAACGGTGGACTTCCTCGCTCGCGAGATCGCCGACGCCATGGAACGAGGCGGCCTGGAACTGGCGGTCGTCGTGGGCGGCGGTAATATCTGGCGCGGGGCGACCGGCGCGATGGCGGGCATGAATCGTGCCAACTCCGACCTCATGGGAATGCTCGGCACGGTCATCAACGCCTTGGCCCTGCAGGACGCCATCGAGAACCACGGGCGCCCCACCCGCGTGATGTCGGCGATCGGCATGGACCAGGTGGCCGAGCCGTACATTCGCCGTCGCGCGGTGCGACATTTGGAAAAGGGCCGCGTGGTCATCTTCGCCGCCGGCATGGGCAATCCTTATTTCACGACCGACACTCCCGCAGCGCAGCGCGCGGCGGAGATCGAAGCCGAGATCGTGTTGAAGGGCACGCACGGTGGGGTGGACGGCGTGTACGACGTTGACCCGCGCAAGAACCCTGACGCCGTCAAATTCGACGAAATCTCTTTCGACGAGGTCATCGCCCGTAACCTACGCGTCATGGACATGACCGCTATCACGTTTTGTAAGGACAACCATTTGCTGCTGCGAGTTTTTGACCTGATGGCGGATGGAAATCTCGGTCGCGCGCTCGACGGTGTCGCCGTCGGTACGCTGGTGAAGTAATGGAAGACGAACTGGTGGAACTCGTGTTGGACGACACGCGCGATCGCATGGCTCGAGCCATCGAACACGTGAAGGCCGAGTTCGCCACCGTGCGCACCGGGCGAGCGTCGTCATCGTTGGTGGACAATCTGCTCATCGACTACTACGGCACCGAAACCCCGCTCAAGAGCCTGGCCAATTTCTCGGTGCCCGAGCCTCGGTTGCTGGTCGTCTCACCCTTCGACAAGGGCGCCATGGCCGCCATCGAGAAGGCCATCACCAACGCCGACCTCGGACTTAATCCCTCCAACGACGGCGTCGTCATCCGCCTCACCTTTCCCTCGCTGACCGAGGAGCGACGCAAGGGCTTCGTCAAGCTCGTGCGCACCAAGGCCGAAGAGGGCAAGGTCGCGCTTCGCGGTGTGCGCCATCACGCGCGCAAGGAGATCGAGAACCTCGAGAAGGAAAACGGGATGTCCAAGGATGAGGTCGAGCGCTTGGAAAAGATCCTCGACAAGATCACCCAGGACGAAGTCGCCGTCGTCGACGTGCTGTTGCACAACAAAGAGCAGGAACTTCTTGAGGTCTGACGACGAGACCGACGCGGGCGAGCCCACCGGCGAGATGCCCCTGGTGAGCGCGACGGACTCGCGCGTCACCGTCACCGGTGCCGAACTGGCCGCCGAGGCCTTCGACGAGACCTTCGAGGAGGCGCCGATCATCGACGAGGCGACGTTGCTGCCGCATTGGACGGACGCGCCGACCGGACAGGTCCCGATCGTGGTCGCGAGGGAAGCGGCCGAGAACGACGATCCCTGGGCCGCGGTCCCGGCGCCCGCGTGGCGTGAGGGTGAGGCCGATTGGGTGGCCCACGAGGAGCAGTTCGACGCCTCGTTCCTGGCGGGTGCGGCCAAAGAGGACACCGACGCCCGACCCTGGGAGTTCGTCGGCGACGACGAGGTCGTGGTCGAGGAAGAAGTGGTGGTCGAGGCCCCCCGGCCCGAGCCCAGCCGGGTGAACCGCACCCGTCGTACCGTCTCGCAGAATCCCTTGGCCGGTCGCGCGGTGCGCCAGAGCTCGTCGAGCAGCGTCTCCAAGGCCACCTTGACCGGCGTCATCCTGGCGGGCGTCGTCTTCGGCGTCTTCCTGGCGGGCACGCTACCGGTGGCCATCATGGTCCTCGTGGTGCTCGGCCTCGCGGCCGCCGAGGCCTACGCCGCGTTCCGTGCGGTGGGGGCGCATCCCGCCACGATCCTGGGGATCGTGGCCGTGCTGACGTTGGGCGTCGCGGTCTACAACAAGGGGCAGGGCGCGTTCGGCGCCGTGACCGTGCTGCTCTTGATCTTCGGTTTCGTGTGGTACCTGAGCGCCCCCAAGAAGATTGACGTGCTGGACGGGCTGGGCGCCACGATCTTTGTCTACGTGTGGGTCGGCGTGCTCGGTTCCTACGCGCTGCTGCTCATCGCGCCGAATTCCTACCCCGATCGCCACGGCCTGGCGTACCTGTTCGGCGCCATCGTCCTGGCCATCGCGAACGACACCGGTGCGTTGTTCATCGGTCGTTGGCTGGGTCGCCACCCGCTCAACAAGGAACTCTCGCCC
This sequence comes from uncultured Acidimicrobiaceae bacterium, assembly GCA_963827115.1. Lineage (GTDB taxonomy): Bacteria > Actinomycetota > Acidimicrobiia > Acidimicrobiales > RAAP-2 > RAAP-2. Next base: position 786,048 of record CAWGZS010000001.1, read on the forward strand.
AACAAGACGATCGAAGGCGTGATCGGGGGAACGGTCGTCACGCTCATCGCGGGGGCGGCGATCCTCTCGCTGATCCATCCCTGGACGCGCACGCACGGCGTCGAAGCGGCCGCGGCGCTCTGCGTGGTCCTGCCCTTGGGTGACCTGTTCGAATCGCTGGTGAAGCGGACGCTGGGTGTGAAGGACCTCGGGCGAATACTGCCGGGCCACGGTGGGTTGATGGACCGCATCGACGGTCTCCTGTTCGCGATCCCCACCATGTTCTACCTGGTGCACATCCTCAAGCTGGGTTAACGGTGTCGTCGGCGCGGCCCCGCGTGGCGCTACTCGGTGCGACGGGCTCGATTGGAAGTCAGACCCTCGAAGTGCTGCGTCGCGAGCCGGACGCCTTCGAACTCGTCTCGATCGCGGGTTCATCACGGCTCGAGGAACTGGCCGTCATCGCCCGGGAGTTCAACGTCGCGCGCATCGGTGTGGTGAGCGAGGTCGACCGTGACGTGCTGAGCGAACTGGTCGGCGCGGCGATTGACATCGTGGTCGGGCCGGAGGGACTCGAAGAACTCGCCGAAGGGGCCGACATTGTGGTCAACGCGGTCGTGGGCTTCGCCGGCCTGCCGGTGACCATGGCCGCGCTGCGCGCGGGACGGCGCCTGGCGCTCGCCAACAAGGAGTCGCTCATCGCGGCCGCCCCGTTGGTGGCCAAGGTCCGTACCACTCCCGGGGCGGAGATCATGCCGATCGACTCCGAGCACTGCGCGGTGCATCAGTGCTTGGCCGGGTCATCGGCCGACGGCGGCTACCCCGACGTCAAGCGACTCATGCTCACCGCGTCGGGCGGTCCGTTTCGAGGATGGTCCGCGCTGCGTCTCGCCTCGGCGACCATCGACGACGCGCTCAACCACCCGACCTGGAAGATGGGTCCCAAGATCACTATCGACTCGTCGACGTTGATGAACAAGGGGCTCGAGGTCCTCGAGGCGTCGGCGCTCTTCGGCATCGGCGTCGATCGCGTGGACGTCGTGGTGCATCCCCAATCGATCGTGCACTCGATGGTGCAATACGTCGACGGCTCGATCATCGCCCAACTCTCCTCGCCGGACATGCGCCTGCCCATTGCGTACTGCCTCGGCTCGCCGGTGCGATTCAATCACGATTGGGGCCAGCTCGATTTCACCACGGGCATGGACCTGAGCTTCGAACCCCCGGACCTCGAGGCGTTTCCGGCGCTCGGATTGGCCTACGACGCCGCCCGTCGCGGCGGTGCGGCGCCGGCCTGGCTGAGCGCGGCCAACGAGGTGGCGGTGGAGGCTTTCCTCGCTGGTCAGATCGCCTGGACCACCATCATCGAGACCGTGGCCCGGGTGATGGACCACTACGTGGACGATCCGCTGTCCTCGCTCGAAGACCTGCTGAGCAACGACGCGGCTGCCCGGCGACTGGCGCACGGTATTCTCAGCTCATAGCCATGACGACGACCTCGACCGAACGGCGTTCTCTCATTGCTTTCCTCGTGGGAATAGCCGTGCTCGCGGCGCTGCTCGCCCGCTTGGGCGGCTGGGCCCTTCCCGTGGTGATCGCGGCCGTCGTGCTCATGGTGATGGGCCACGAGTTCGGCCACTTCTTGGTGGCCAAACGCGCGGGCATGCAGGTGACCGACTTCTTTGTCGGCTTCGGTCCGGTCGTGTGGTCAACGACCCGCGGGGAGACCCGCTACGGGGTGCGTGCGCTGCTGCTCGGGGGCTACGTAAAGGTGCCCGGCATGTCCTGGGACGCCAAGGTTGAACCGTCGCTCGAGGCGCGGACCTATCGTTCGTCGACTTATCCTCGCCAGGTCCTCTTCGCCTCCGCCGGATCGTTGATGCACGTGGTGATGGCGCTCGTCCTGGCCTGGGCGTCGCTCACCCTGGTGGGTCTGCCCTCGGCGAGCCACGTCGAGGTGACGGGCTTCACCCAGTGGCAAGGCCACCACAAGAACGCGGCGCAGCTCGCGGGTCTCAAGGTCGGTGACGAGATCGTGTCGGTCAACGGCAAGCCCGTGACCCTCAACAACATCGATGCCTCGATTCGTCCCGATTCGGGCAAGTCCCTCACGCTGGTGGTCGACCGGGGCGGGCACGACCTGACCCTGCACGTCGTGCCGGTCAACGGCCAGACCCTCAAGGTGGACGGCAAGGTACTCACGCCGGGCACGAAAGCGGTCGGTTACATCGGGGTCGGCCTCAACGCCGCGCAGGTGCGCTCCTCGTGGCTCGGCGCCGTGCCCGCGTCGTTCGCCAAGATCGGCGCGACCTTCGCCGCCGCGGCGCACGCCATCGTGCACGTCTTCTCACCGGGCGAGTTCCGGAGCCTCTTCCATCAGATCGCCTCGCCCACGGCCGCGAAGAATCGTCACGACCAGTTGACGCGTCCCGTGTCGATCGTGGGCGCCGTGCGACTGAGCGTGCAGGGGGCCCAGGCGGGGACCGGCACCCTGCTCGAGATCCTGATGATCCTCAACATCTTCGTGGGGATGCTCAACATGCTCCCGATGCTGCCCCTCGACGGCGGGTTCGTGGCCATCGCCACCTACGAGCGGCTGCGCAGCCGACGCGGCGAGCGCTACCACGCCGACGTCAACAAGCTAACGCCGGTGATTTACGCGTTTGTGGGCGTCCTGTTGGTCCTGTTCGCCTGCACCCTGTACCTCGATATCGCCTTTCCTATCGCCAATCCCTTCCATTAGCTGATTTACCGGCTCCCGGTTCCGGGCAGAATGGAGGGGTGGATGTCACCGCCAGCGCCCTCAGTCCCCGTCGCGTCACCCGCCAGATAAGCGTCGGCGCCGTGAAGGTCGGCGGCGACGCGCCCATCTCGGTGCAGTCGATGACGACCACCAAGACGGCCGACGTCGAAGGCACGCTCCAGCAGATCTACGCGCTGGCGGGAGCCGGGGCGGACATCGTGCGCTGCACGTGCAACGACCGCGACGCGGCCGAAGGACTGGCGCAGATCGTCCCGCGCTCGCCGGTGCCGATCGTCGCCGACATCCACTTCCACGTGGAGATGGCCTTGGCCGCGCTCGAGGCGGGCGTGCAGGGACTGAGGCTCAACCCGGGCAACCTGCGAAAGCCCGAGGAGATCCGATTGGTCGCCAGCGAGGCGCGCGACCGCGGCGTGCCGATCCGCATCGGCGTCAACGCCGGCAGCCTGCACCCCGCGATCTACCAGCAGTTCGGCGGCGCCACCCCCGAGGCGCTGGTCGAGTCAGCGCGCCTGGAGCTCGCCTACTTCGAAGAGGTCGACTTCTCCGACGTCAAGATCTCGGTGAAGGCCTCCTCGGTCGCGACCATGATCGCGGCGTATCGCTTGGCGTCGGCGACCTTTGATCATCCGCTGCATTTAGGGGTCACCGAGGCGGGACCGCTGCCGGGCGGGCTCTTGAAGGGCACGGCCGGCATCGCCACGCTGTTGGCCGAAGGCATCGGCGACACGCTTCGCTACTCGCTCACCGCCGATCCCGTCGAGGAGGCCAACGCCGGGCGCCAGCTGCTCGAGGTCTTGGGGCTGCGTGAGCGCAAGGGCCTCGACCTGATTGCCTGCCCCAGTTGCGGCCGCGCCGAGGTCGACGTGATCAAGGTGGCCACCGAGGCCCAGATCGCGCTCTCGGCGCTGGACGTGCCCATCCAAGTCGCGGTCATGGGTTGCGTGGTCAACGGACCGGGCGAAGCCCGCCACGCCGACCTCGGCATCGCTGCGGGCAAGAAGCGCGGCCACCTCTTCATCCAGGGTCAGATCGTGCGCGTGGTGCCCGAAGACGAGATGGTCGAGGCCTTGGTCGAGGAGGCCAAGAAGATCGCCGCCGAAGGGGTCGAAGCACGCCTCGCGGCCCGCGACGTGACGGCCGAAGCGGAGGCCGCCGCCGACCGCGCCCTGCTGCTCGACGACCGCGGCAGCGACGCCAACCACGACCGCGAACGGATCGAGAAGATCCGACGGCGCACCGGCGACTAAGACGTTTTCGCTAGTCTTTCTCAACCTCTCAAAAGGAGATGTGTGGCGTCACCCAATGTCCTGACCCCTCAGGCGACCGACTTCCCCCGCTGGTACCAAGACGTCGTCGCCAAGGCCGAGATGGCCGACAACGGCCCGGTGCGCGGGACCATGGTGATCCGACCTTATGGTTACGCGATCTGGGAGCGCATCCAGTCCGGCATCGACGAGCGCATCAAGGAGGCCGGCGCGCAGAACGCCTACTTCCCGCTCTTCATACCCCAGAGCTACTTCGCCCGCGAGGCCGAGCACATCGAGGGCTTCAGCCCCGAACTGGCCGTGGTGACCTACGCCGGCGGCGAGCAGCTGGCCGAGCCGGTGGTGGTGCGACCGACCTCCGAGACGGTGATCGGTGAGTTCATGGCCAAGTGGATCCAGAGCTACCGGGACCTGCCGCTGCTGCTCAACCAGTGGGCCAACGTGGTGCGCTGGGAACTTCGTCCGCGGCTTTTCCTGCGTTCCTCGGAGTTCCTCTGGCAGGAGGGCCACACGGCGCACGCCAGCGCCGACGACGCCTCGACGTACGTCAAGATGATCCACGCCGAGGTCTACAACGACTTCTTAGTCAAGGTGATGGCGATCCCCACCTTCCTCGGTATCAAGCCGCCGAGCGAGCGGTTCGCCGGGGCCATCAACTCCATGACCGCCGAGGGCATGATGCGCGACGGCAAGGCGCTGCAGCTGGCCACCAGCCACGAGCTCGGACAGAACTTCGCCAAGGCCTTCGACATCTACTTCCAGAACGAGGAGGGGCAGGCCGCGCTCTGCTACACCACGTCGTGGGGCTCGTCGACACGGATCGTGGGCGGGCTCATCATGGCCCACGGTGACGACAACGGCCTGGTGCTGCCGCCCAACCTGGCGCCGACCCAGGCGGTCGTAATCGCCGTGCGTGACGAGGCGGACGTCAACGAGGCCTGCGAGCGCGTGGCGCGCGACCTAAAGGCCGCCGGCGTGCGGGTGGTGCTTGACCGGGCGCGGGGGAGTTTCGGTCGCCGCGTCACCGACTGGGAGATCAAGGGCGTGCCGTTGCGCGTCGAGGTGGGGCCGCGGGACCTGGCCCAGGGCGTCGTGACGGTGGTGCGCCGCGACAACGGGGCCAAGAGTTCGGCGCCGCTCGAGGCCGTCAGCGACCACGCCGCGCTCCTACTGACCACCATGCAAACCGAGATGTTCGACGCGGCGCTCAAATTCAGGGACGACGCGACCCACGACGTGACCTCGATCGCCGAGGCCATGGAGGCAGCCCAGGACGGGTTTGCCCGTTTGCCCTGGTCCCTGGTGGGCAGCGAAGGCGAGGCGCAGCTGAAGAGGGACGCCATCACCGTGCGGTGCCTCCAGCGCGCCGACGGGTCGATGCCGACCTCGGACGAGGAAGAAAATCTGCTCTGCATCGTGGCCAAGTCGTATTGACGCGCGCGGGACGAATTTCGCTGTAAATTGCTTGTGAATCTGCGCCTTTGGGGGACACGGGGTTTCGCGCGCCCCGTTGTCACTATTCGCGCAAAATGCTACAATTGTCTCCGACAGTCCGCCTAGGACGTTTGGACTCGTTTAAGCGCGGGCCTCTGGCCCGCGCTTTCTTATTGTCTGACGTCCGGTGACATAGAGAGGAGCGATGGCCATGGAATTGGAGACACCATTGCGTTCGCTCCTTTCACCGTTGGGACTCACCCTCTACGACCTAGAACTCAGCGCCGGAACCCTCAACGTCACCGTCAACAAGGACGGCGGCGTTGATCTGGAGGCGCTCACCAAGGCGAATCGCGTGATCTCAGAATGGCTCGACGCCAACGACCCGATCCCGGGTCGCTTCACGCTGGACGTCTCGAGCCCGGGGCTCGAGCGCAAGCTGCGCACGCCGGCCCATTTCGCCAGCACCGTCGGTGAGGTCGTGACCCTGCGCGAGCTGCGCGAGGGCGAGGCGACCCGTCGTCTCGAGGGCCCGGTGCTCGAAGCCGACGAGGAGTCCGTGACGATCGACGACCAGGAACACGGTCGCGTCGTGGTGGCGATCGCCAACGTCGAGCGCGCCCGAACCGTCTTTAAGTGGGGAGCCGAGGCCAAGCCCTCGCCTTCACGCGCCTCCAAGTCTCCATCGACGAGCAAGAAAGGCTAATCATGGCGAACTTCGAATTTCTTGAGGCGCTCGGTCAGATCGCGCGGGACCAGAACATCGACGAAGGCGAGTTGCTGATCGCGCTCGCCAACGCGCTGCTCGCCGCGTACAAGCGCCGACCCGACTCGGCCGAGGACGCCGAAGTCGAGATCAACCCCGAGACCGGCGAGATCAAGGTGTGGGGGCTCGAGCTCGACATCGAGGGCAACGTCACCAAAGAGTGGGACGCCACGCCGGAGGACTTCGGGCGCATCGCGGCCCAGACCGCCAAGCAGGTCCTGATGCAACTCATCCGCGACATCCAGCGTCGCCAGATGTACGAGGAGTTCGCGAACCGCGAGGGCGACATCGTCTCGGGCACGGTCCAGCAGAACGACAACCGCTACACCTTGCTCGACCTGGGCCGCGTGGAGGCACTTTTGCCCCAGGCCGAGCAGATCGCCTTCGAGCGCTACGAGCACGGCGCGCGCATCAAGGTCTACATCGTAGAAGTGCGCAAGACCAACAAGGGTCCCCAGATCGTGGTGAGCCGCACCCACCCCGCCCTGGTCGCCAAGCTGTTCGAGATCGAGGTGCCCGAGATCGCCAACGGCATCGTGGAGATCAAGGCGCTGGCCCGCGAACCCGGGCACCGCAGCAAGATCGCCGTGGCGTCCAACGATTCGCAGGTCGACCCGGTGGGGGCCTGCGTCGGCGCTCGAGGCTCGCGCGTGCGCAACATCACCAACGAATTGCGCAGCGAGCGGATCGACGTCGTGCCCTACAGCGACGACCCCATCGAGTTCATCCAGGCGGCGTTGCAGCCGGCGCGCGTGCGCGAGGTGCGGCTCAACGAGGAAGAGGGGATCGCCACGGTCATCGTGCACGACCAGCAGCTCTCCCTGGCCATCGGCAAAGAGGGCCAGAACGCCCGTCTCGCCGCGCGGCTCACCGGGTGGCGCATCGACATTCGTTCGGAGAACGAGAACAATGAGGACGAGGTCGTCGAAGAGGTGTGGACCGACGGCGACGTGGTCACCGAGGAGGCCGTCGTCGTGGTCGAGGGCGAAGAGCCCGGCGAGGTCGAGGTGGCCGTCGTGGTCGTCAGCGAGGACGCTGAAGGAAACGTCGAAGAAGCGGTCGTCGAGGAGGTGCTCGTCGAGGCGGGCGAGGACGACCCGATCGAAGAGGACGTGCCCGGCGAGGCCGTAGCGGTGGAGGAAGAGGCATAACGCCGATTCGCACGTGCGTGGTCTGTCGCGAGCGCCAGGACGACATCGCGATGCTGCGGGCGGGACGAGCACCTGACGGTCGCTGGTACCTCGGGAGGGGTTCGGGCCGGGGAGTGTGGTGGTGTCGCGAGTCACGCTGCGGTCTCGGATTGACCGTGGGGCACTTGGCTCGGGCCTTGCACGCGAACGCGGGCCCGTCGGACCTCGAGTCGGTGCGTGCGGCGGTTCGTGAAGCGAAGTTGGCGGTACCAACAGATGTGAAAGAATAGATAACTGTGTTCGCAGGTAGTGCGGGCACACGAATTAAGGGAACGTTTTGGCGCAGAAGAAGATTCGAGTACACGAGCTCTCCAAAGAACTTGGACTTACGAGCAAGGAGTTACTCGGTCTCGCCCAAAAACTAGGTATCGGCGCCTCGAGCCCGTCGGCGTCCATCGAGGACGCCCAGGCGGACCGCATCCGACGCCGGGCCGACGCCGACGGTCTGCGCCGAGAAGTGCAGCCCGAAGCCGCGACCAAGGCGGTCAAGACCACCAAGGCGGTCAAAGCGACGGGCGCCAGCAAGGCCGCCGCGCCGGCCAAGCCCGAGACCTCGAATGCGCCAGTGGCACCGCCACCCGCGCGCGTAAGCCGCGTGGTTAAACCAGTCGAAGTAGTCGCCGTCGCGGACGCCCCGGTCGCGAAAGCCGCCACCCCCGCACCGCCCGCGCCGCCCGTCGTGGAGGCCCCGGCCCCCAAGGTCGTGCGAAGCAGCGTGGCCCCGCCCAAGCCCGCGCCCACGCGCACCGCGTCGCCCGACGGACCGGTCACCATGCGTCCCACGCACCGAGCCGTTGGCTCCGAGGCGGCCGAAGGCTCCTCGCCGTCGACCCGACCTCCCATGAGTGCGTCGGGCCGACCAATCCCGCCGCCACCCGGTCGCCCCATGAGCGCCACCGGTCGTCCCATTCCACCTCCTCCCGGCGCACGCCGGCCGATGTCCAGCAGCGCCGGACGGCCTTCGGGTCCCGGCGGCGCTCGTCCCATGAGCTCGCGACCCACCAGCGGCCCGCCCCGTACGGGTGCGCCGTCACGTCCCGGTGGACCGAGCAGCACCGGCGGCGGCTTCGGTGGTCCGCGTACCGGCGGACCAACCACGGGCGCGCCCGCGGGACCCGGACGCGGGGGACTGCCCAACCGCGGCACCGGCGGACCTCGCGGATCGCAGCGCAAAGTAACGCGACGTCGACGTCGCAACGTCGAGGAGCTCGAGCCGACCCAGATGACCACGTGGCAGCCGAGCAGTGCACCGGTGCCCGACGGGGAGATCATCATCGAGCGCGGATCGACCGCCAAGGACGTCGGTCCCAAGCTCAATCGCAGCGCCGCGGACATCATCCGTTTCCTCTTCCTCCAGGGAGAGATCGTCACGGCCGTGCAAGGCCTCACCGACGACATGATCGAGCTCTACGCCGCCGAGGTGGGCGCGGTCGTGCACCTGGTGGATCCAGGTGAGCAGCAGGAAGCCGCGCTGCTGGCCAAGTTCTTCGACGAGGACGAACTCGACGACGAGATCCCCGCCGTCCCGCGACCGCCGATCGTCACGGTCATGGGCCACGTCGACCACGGCAAGACCAAGCTGCTCGATCGCATCCGCAAGACCGACGTGGCGGCCGATGAGGCGGGCGGCATCACCCAGCACATCGGGGCCTACCAAGTCCAGTGGAAGGGCAAGTCCATTGCCTTCATCGACACCCCGGGCCACGAAGCCTTCACCGCCATGCGCGCGCGTGGCGCCAAGGTGACCGACGTGGTGATCCTGGTCGTGGCGGCCGACGACGGCGTCATGCCCCAGACGGTCGAAGCCATCAACCACGCCAAACTGGCCGAGGTCCCGATCATCGTCGCGGTCAACAAGATCGACAAGGCGGACGCCAACCCCGACCGCGTGCTCCAACAGGTGAGCGAGCAAGGCCTGGTGCCCGAGAAGTGGGGCGGCGACACGATCTGCGTCGAGATCTCCGCCCTGCAGGGGACCGGCATCGATGAACTGCTCGAACAGGTCCTGCTGGTCGCCGAAGTGGCGGAACTGACGGCACGCCCGACCGGGCGGGCCGAGGGCACGGTGCTCGAAGCAAACCTCGAAGTAGGGCGCGGGCCCGTGGCCACCGTCATGGTCCAGCAGGGTCTTCTGGCGGTCGGGGACGCCGTCGTCGCCGGCGCGGCCTACGGCAAGGTCAAGGCCCTCATCAACGACAAGGGCAAGCAGATCAAGACCGCCGGGCCGTCCACGCCGGTGCAGATCCTCGGCTTCAGCGAGCCGCCGTTCGCCGGCGACGAGATGCGCGTCGCGCACGACCTGGGTCACGCCCGCTCCTTGGCCGAGGCTCGGGCCCAGCGCGCCAGGTTGATCGGCCACCAGCCCGTCGCCTCCACCAGCGGGGCCCGCCTGGAAGACCTCTTCGAGCAGATCCAGCGCGGCGAGACCGCGACGCTCAACGTGGTCTTGAAGGCTGACGTCCAGGGTTCGCTCGAAGCGTGCACCGAATCGTTGCGCAAGCTCGAACGCGAGGACGTCAAGCTCGTCATCGTGCACCGCGGCGTCGGTGGCATCACCGAGAACGACGTGCAACTGGCCAAGGCCTCGACCGCCACGATCATCGGATTCAACGTCCGTCCCGACAAGCGCAGTCGCGAGCTCGCCGAGACCGAGGGTGTGGAGATCCGCACCTACGAGATCATCTACAAGTTGATCGAAGAGATCCAGGCCGCCATGCTCGGACTGCTCTCGCCGGTCTTCGAGGAAGTCGTCACCGGCGAAGCCGAGGTCCGCGAGATCTTCCGCGTGCCCCGTATCGGCGCGATCGCCGGGTGCTTCGTGCGCGACGGCGTCATCACGCGCGGTTCGAAGGTGCGGTTCCTGCGCGACGGGGCGATCATCTGGAAGGGCACCATCACCTCGCTGCGCCGATTCAAGGACGACGCCCGCGAAGTGCAATCGGGCTTCGAGTGCGGCATCGGCCTGTCGGACTACCAGGACCTCAAAGAGGGCGACATCATTGAAACCTTCGAGGAGCGCGAGATTCCTCGAACGGCTTGACCATGGCCCACTCGTCAGGTAGCCGCCACCCATATCCTCGTTCGGCCCGAGTCAACCAAATCCTTCGCGAGATCATCTCCGACGAGCTCGTGCGCCTCTCGGATATCGACGAGCGATTGGGTCTGCTGACCGTCACGGGCGTCGACACCACCTCGGACCTCAGCCAGGCCATGGTGTTCTTCGACTCGCTCAGCGTCGAGGCGCAGGCGGCCCTGGAGGAACGTCGGGCCCAACTGCAGGCCTCGGTCAACGCCCAGACGCGGCTTAAGCGCACGCCGAAGCTGGCCTTCATGGCCGATCCGGCCATCGCTCATGGTGCGGCGGTCGAAGAGATCATTCGCCGCCAGAACCATGACGACGACTAACGGCCTGCTACTGATCGACAAGGCGTCGGGGCTGACCAGTCACGACGTGGTCGCCCAGGTGCGCAAGGTCTTAGACGAGAGCCGCGTAGGACACGCCGGCACTTTGGACCCGATGGCCACCGGCCTGCTGGTGCTGGGCGTCGGCGCGTCGACCCGGCTGCTGCGCTTCGCCCAGAGCGAGGTCAAACGTTACGTGGGCACCGTGCGTCTGGGCGTGGCCACCGACTCCCTCGACGCGCAGGGCGCGGTGGTCGACGAACGGCCCGTGCCCGAGTTGACCAGCGTCGAGGTCATGGCGGCCGCCGCGGCCATGATCGGCCCGCAACGCCAAGTGCCGCCAATGGTCTCGGCCCTCAAGGTCCACGGCCGCCGTCTGCACGAACTCGCGCGAGAGGGTGTGCACGTCGAACGCGACGCCCGCGACATCACCGTCAGCGAGTTCTCCCTCACGGCCACCGACGACCCCGCCTCCTGGGACTTCGAAGTTGAATGCACGGTCGGCACCTACGTGCGGGTCCTCTTGAGCGACCTGGCGCTGGCCCTGGGCACGGTGGGCCATCTCAGCGCGCTGCGGCGCGTCTCGAGCGGTCATCACCACGTGGACCAGGCGGTCACGTTAGAACAGCTGCAGCAACTGGTGCGTGAGGGCCAGTCGCCGCTTCGCCCGCCGGTCGACTTCGTGACGCAACTGGAAACGACCGTCGTCGACGAAGATCAGGAACGTCGCCTCCGCATGGGTCAACGCATCGAGGTCCAAGGCTCCTTCAGCACCGAAGAGATCGCGGCTCTTAACGCGCGCGGTGCGCTCGTCGCGATACTGCAGACCCGCGATGAGAAGTGGAAACCGCAGGTCGTGCTGCCGAGCGCGACCGCGCCAGACGCGTTGTAGGTTTTTGGCGATGATCATTTTGAGAGACGACGAATCGGCGCCCGGCAGCGACGCCAGTGCCGTCGCCATCGGCGTCTTCGACGGCCTGCACCTGGGCCACCAGCGGGTGATCGGGCAGGTCCGCTCTTTGGCGTCCGCGCACGGTGCGCGCGCGACGATCGTCACGTTCGACCCGCACCCCGCGCTGGTACTGGCCCCCGAGAGCGCGCCCTTGCAACTGGGCACGCTCGAACAACGCCTGGAGGGATTCGAGGCGCTCGGCGTGGACCAGGTGCGCATCCTTCACTTCACGCCGGCGATGGCCCAGGAGTCGGCCCAGCACTTCGTCGAACGGGTACTGGTGGGCGAGCTTCGTGCCTGCTGCGTGGTGGTGGGCGAGGACTTCCACTTCGGTCACGACCGCGGGGGCAACGTCGCCCTGTTGTCCCTCGAAGGCGAGAAGCACCATTTCGAGGTGTACGCCGCGCCCATCTACGGCGGCAACCAGCGTTGGAGTTCGACAGCCGTGCGCCACGCGTTGGGCAGCGGCGACCTCTTCAGCGCCAACGCCCTGCTCGGCCGGCCGTTCACACTACGCGGTGTGGTGGAGCACGGCGACGCCCGCGGCGCAACGTTGGGGTTCAAGACGGCCAACCTGGCTCTCGACGCGCGCCAGCAACTCCCGGAGCTCGGTATTTACGCCGGGGCCGCGCGGACCGCGCCGCGCACGTGGTGGCCGGCGTCGATCTCGGTGGGCACCCGTCCTCAGTTCTACGACGACGGCAAGGTCCTGGTGGAAGTGCACCTCTCGGACTACGACGGCGACCTCTACGGCCGCGACCTGGACGTGGCTTTCATGTCGCGGCTCCGCGGCGAGATGACGTTTGCGTCGACCGAGGAGCTGGTGGCGCAAATCGAGCAGGACGTCGCCGAAACGCTGGACATTTATAAGAGATTTATCCCCGAGTCGTCGCCGCTGCTAGGATAGAACTCGGTCAGCGACGCTGATCACGTGGGTCGTCAAGTAGGCGGTCCGCAACGGGACCCCCGATTCATAAGGCAAAAACACGTTATGGCTGAGAAGCAGCAAATCATCAAGGACTATCAGGCTCACGCCACGGACACCGGCTCGTCCGAAGTTCAAATCGCGATTCTGACCGACCGGATTTCTCATCTCACCGAGCACCTCAAGGTTCATAAAGGCGATCATCACACGCGCCGCGGACTCATGAAGCTCATCGGCCAACGTCGCCGTCTGCTCGATTACGTGCAGCGCGGCAATGTCGAGCGCTACCGCGCTCTGATCGGTCGACTCGGCATTCGTCGCTAGCCGACATAAATACGTCGACGCCGTCGACGTATTCAACACATCCGAGGCCTCGGAGGCCAGTGGAGAACAGTCGCGTCGAGCGAAGGTTGCCCACTGGGATCCGGGCGGAGTGTTGCTAACCGCATAAGGAGCAATTCCATGACTGACGCCATTCGCGTAAGTAGCCCAATCACGGGCACCGATAAGACCCTGTCGTTTGAAGCAGGTCACCTCGCCCAACTCGCCGACGGGGCGGTCGTCGCCCGCATCGGCGACACCATGCTGCTGGTGACCGTCGCCGCCGCGCGTTCCGCGCGCGAGGGCACCGACTTCTTCCCCCTGACCGTCGACATTGAGGAGCGGGCGTACGCCGCGGGCAAGATCCCCGGCGCCTTCTTCCGTCGCGAGGGGAAACTCTCCGACCAGGCGATCCTCATCTGTCGTCTCATCGACCGACCGCTTCGTCCCTCCTTCCCCAAGGGCTTCCGCAACGAGACCCAGGTGGTGGGCACGATCTTCAGCGCCGACCAGGAGAACCCGCACGACATCCTGGCCATCAACGCCGCCTCGGCGGCGCTGATGATCTCGGGCCTCCCCTTCGACGGGCCGATCGGTGCGGTACGCATGGCGTACACCACCGACGGCGAGTGGGCGCCGCACCCCACCTACGCCGAGGGCGACGCCGCGACCTTTGAGCTGGTCGTGGCCGGACGGGCCCTGAGCGACTCGGTCGAGTCCGACATCGCCATCATGATGGTCGAGGCCGGAGGCACCGAAGGCTCCTTCGTCAAGTACGAGGACGGCGCTCCCAAGGTGAGTGAGGACGTGCTGGCCGACGGACTCGAGAAGTCCAAGCTTTGGATCCGCGAAGCCATCAATCTCCAGCGCGAACTCGTCAAGGCCTTCGTGGCCGAGCGTGGTCCGATCGAGAAGATGGCCTACGTCAGCTACGACGACTACGAGGACGACGTCTACCAGCGGGTGCTCTCGATCGGCGAAGCGCCGCTCAAGGACGCCAACCAGCTGACCCAGAAGCAGCCCCGGGCCGACGCGCTCTCCGCGGCGACCACGGTGATCATGGAGGAGCTGGCCGATGAGTTCCCCACCCGCGCCAGCGAAGTGAAGGCGGCCGTGAAAGCCATCACCAAGAAGCTGGTGCGCCGTCGCATTGTCGACGAAGGCGTGCGCATTGACGGACGAAGCGTCAACGAGATTCGACCGCTGTCGGCCGAAATCGACCTCTTCCCGATGACCCACGGTTCGGCGCTGTTCCAGCGCGGCGAGACCCAGGTCGTGAACGTGACGACGCTCGGCATGCCGCGCATGCGACAGCAGGTCGACTCGATCACGCCCGACGAGTTCCGCCGCTACATGCACCACTACAACTTCCCGCCCTATTCCACGGGCGAGACCGGCCGCGTCGGCGCTCCCAAGCGCCGCGAAGTGGGCCACGGCATGCTGGCGGAGCGCGCCCTCGTTCCGGTTCTTCCGAGCGAGCAGGACTTCGCCTACACCCTGCGGGTCGTCTCTGACGTCATGCAGTCCAACGGCTCGACGTCGATGGCGTCGGTCTGCGGTTCGTCGCTGTCGCTGATGGCGGCCGGTGTGCCGATCAAGGCACCCGTGGCCGGGATCGCCATGGGCCTCGTCTACGACGACGGCAAGTACGTGACGTTGACCGACATCCTGGGAGCCGAAGACGCTTTCGGCGACATGGACTTCAAGGTCGCCGGCACCGCGGACGCCGTCACGGCACTGCAGCTGGACACCAAGATCGACGGCCTCCCGGCCGACGTCCTCTCCAAGGCGCTGCACCAGGCGAAGGAAGCCCGACTGGCCATCCTGAAGGTCATCACGGACACTATTCCCGAGCCGCGCAGCGAAGTGGCCGAGGTCGCGCCCAAGATCGTCTCGCTCGAGATCCCCATCGACAAGATCGGTGAGGTCATCGGACCCAAGGGCAAGGTCATCAACACCCTCCAGCAGGAGACCGGGGCGGACATCGCCGTGGACGACGACGGCGTGGTCGGCACCGTCACCATCGGCGCCAAGGACGGGCGGGCGGTCGAAGAAGCCCGTCGCCGCATCGCCCTCATCCTCGATCCTCCGACGGCCGAAGTCGGCGCGATCTACCAAGGACGCGTCGTCAACATCGCGAAGTTCGGGGCCTTCGTCAGCATCATGCCCGGACGCGACGGATTGCTGCACATCTCCAAGATGGCGCCGCTCAACGATGGCAAGCGTATCGGCCAGGTGGAAGACGTCGTCGAACTAGGACAGGCCATTGAAGTTCGTGTCGACGACATCGATCCCCAGGGCAAGGTATCGCTGTCCCTAGCCGGCGAGTACGCAAACGCCGACCTCGGCGAGTCACCCCGCCCGCGACCGTCGCGAGACGGTGGCGACCGAGGGCGTGACGACCGTGGTCCTCGCGAGAGCCGCGGACCCCGCGAGGACCGGGGGGATCGTGGTTCCCACGACCGACCGGCCCGCGACCGCGCGCCCTCGTCGGGTCCTTCGTCCGCCTTCGAGGCCGCTTTCGAAGCCGAGTTGGCCGGAGAGATCGGTGACCTGGGTCCCGGCGGCCCGACGTTCAGCGCCGATGACGGTGGCGGACGTCGCAGTCCTCGTCCCCGTCGTCGTTAACTCCTAGTGGGGCCGCGCGTCGCAGTCGATCGGACTGTGGCGCGCGGCCCTTCACTTTTTTCGTAACTTTGAGACAATGAGCACGGCCACCGAACCCTCAGCGACTCGGTGGTGGCGTCCCCTCGAACGAAGCGATCGCCGAGCCTTGGCGCTCATCGTGCTCGTGCCAGTCGCGCTCTTCGTGGTGCCGGCGCTCTTTGGCCACCCGGGCATGGGCGGCGACAACCTTATTCAGAACTTCCCGCTGCGGGTGTTGAGCGGCCGACAGATCGCGTCGGGCCACCTTCCGTTGCTCAATCCCTATTCCAACTCGGGCACGCCGCTCCTCGGAGGACTCAACGCGGGCTCGCTGTATCCGATGACGGTGCTCTTCGCCGTGGTGCCGCCCCTCGCTGCCTGGCTGCTCAATCTGATCGTGATCTACGTGACGTCGGCCCTGGGGATCTACGCCCTGCTTCGCTGGCACGGCCTGCGCAGCCTCGCGTCGCTGGCGGCCGCGCTCAGCTACACCTACACCGGTGCCATGGTGGGCCAGATCGTCCACCTCGGGGTGGTCCAGGGATTCTCCTTCATTCCCTGGGCCGTCTTGATCTTGCTCGCCCTCTCGAAAAAGCTCCACTCCTTGGCGCCGACGGATCACTGGCGTCGCTACGCGAGGGCGGCGCTGCCCGCCACGATGTGGTTCGCCGTGCTCTGGGGGCTCACCTTCCTCTCGGGTGAACCGCGAGCCATCGCGGTCATCGAACTGCTGTGCTTGGTGAGCGTCCCGGTGGTGCTGGTAATGAGGACGTCGTACTCCCTGCACACCTGGCGCGCCCGTATCACCTACGTGCTGAGCCTGGGGGTCGGCCTCGCCTGGGGCGTGGCTATCGGCCTGGTGCAGTTGCTGCCCGGTGAGTCGTTCATCGGTCTTTCGGAACGCTCGTCGATCTCGTACGGCTACTACGGCGCTGGTTCGTTGGCCGTGCGCTGGACGCCGCTGATGCTGGTCCAGGATATGTTCGGCGGCAACGGCACGATCGGGCGTCCGAACTACTTCGTGAACTACAACCTGCCCGAGGTAACGGGCTACGCCGGGCTCCTGGCGCTGGTGGCCGCGGCCGCCTTCCTCACCCGACTCACGCGCCGGGGCTGGGTCGGGCCGCATCGCGACTACGTGTTGTACGTCGTGCTCGGTGTCGTGGGTCTCTTCGCCACCTGGGGCTCGTTCACCCCTTTGGGCCATCTTTTTCACGCCATACCCCTCTTCGGCCACACCCGCCTCCAGAGCCGCAACATCATCGTGGTGGACTTCGCGGTCGCCATGCTCTTGGGCTGGTGGCTGGACCGGCTCCAGGCGCGAGACGTGGAGGGCGCTGGCCTGGAGGGACGACGTCGATGGCTCACCTTGACACCGCCCGTAATGGTGGTGGCGCTGTGTCTTGCGATGCTGGCCTGGGGGCCGAGCGTGGTCCACCACCTGGGGGCGTCGACCAAGACCGCGTACCTCGCCAAGCAGGAGACGCTGAGCTTGCTGCTGCACATGGGCGTGGCGCTCTCGGTCGTCGCCCTGCTCGTATGGTGGAGCCGTTCGGCCAAGCTGTTGCGATGGATCCTCGTGGTCATGAGCGTCGACGTGGCGCTCTTCCTGCTTTTCTGCTCGACGGGCATCGTCGGCACCAGTCACCCGACGGAACCGTCACCCACCCTCGCGACCTCGCTGCTCGGTGACCAGGGTCGCACGGCGTTGGTGGACTTGGCGGCCGCGCACGCGACGGTGTTCAACTCAATGGGATTGGCCAACCTCGACGTGTTCACTCAATTGCCCAGCGTCCAAGGATACGGGTCGTTGATATCAACGATCTACGACAACGCCACAGGGTCACACCCATTGGCCGAACTCAACCCCTGCCGATTGGGCGACGGCACCTTCACCCAACTGCGACTGGCCTCGATCGCCATCGCGACCCAACAGCTGGGCCAGTGGGTGAGCCAGAGTTCGGTGCCCTCAAGTTCCTGTCTCAAGCCCGTCACGCGTCCCGCGACCTGGCGCTACTTCGGTCAGATCCTTAACGTGCGCACCGTGACCATCACCGGCTACCACGACCGTTCCGTCTCGAAGGGTCCGCTGGCCCTGCAGTTGCTCAACGGGTCGGGCCGACCCGTTGGCCACCCCCTGCATTCTTCGGTGGTCGGCCACACCATCACGTTCCTCCTCAATGATTCCGTGCTCGCTGGTGGACTGCGATTGTCGGGTCCCCAGGGAGTGCTGGTGAACGACGTCACGGTCAGCCAGGGCGTCGGCGCGCGCAGTTTTCGCTTCGACACGCCGTTCCAGCAGGCCCTGTCGACCTCGGCGTGGCGACTGTCCAGCACCGACGGCACGTTCGCGGTGATCAAGGCCAGACACGTGCTGGCCCCCGACTGGCTTTATGGTGCGCCCGCCTCGAGCCATATCACCACAATCAAAAACGTCTCGTGGGGCGACACGTGGGTGAGCGTCACGACGAAGGTTCCTGCGGTGCTGGTGCGCAGCGAGGCCTACCTGCCCGGATGGCGAGCCACCGCGCTCAACACGTTGACGAACCAGAGCGTGGCGTTGAATGTGGACCGCTCGGGACTGGTGCAGAAGGTCACCGTGCCGCGTGGCACGTGGACCGTCCACTTCCACTATCACGCGCCCTACATCGAAGCGGGCCTCGCGAGTTCCCTTGCGGCCGACCTGCTCTTGGTCGGCGTGTCGTCGACGTTGTTGGTCGTCGCACGAAGAAGGCGAAAGAGTAAGGTTCGACCGTGAAGTCACTCGCACTGGTGGGCGGCGCGGGGCGCATGGGCCAATTGATGGCTGAGTCACTCGGCGCGCTCGATGACTTCACGGTGACGGCCCTGGTGGACGTCAAGGAACCTCGCGAACTCCATGGCGCTCGTTACGCCGGCGCGTTGAGCGAACTGGATCCCGCGACGATCGATGTGGTGGTCGAGTTCTCGAGCGCCGGCAGCGTGGTGACCTCGGCACGGTGGTGCGCCGAGCACGGGGTCGCTCTGGTCATCGGCACGACGGGACTGAGCGACGAGCAGCGTCACGAGGTCGAGTTGGCGAGCCAGTCGACGGGGATCATCATGGCGTCGAACTTCGCCATCGGCATGGTCCTCGAGGAGCGTTTCGCCCGGATGGCCGCGCCCTACTTCGACCGCGTCGAGATCATCGAACTGCATCACGACCGCAAGGCCGACGCGCCGTCGGGTACCTCGCTCGCCACGGCCCGGGCCATCGCGAAGTCCCGTGGTGAGGCGGGACTGCCCGCGTTGGTCGACCCGACCACGCATCATTCGATCCCCGGCTCGCGCGGCGCCGACGCCGTTGATGGCATCATGATCCACTCGCTGCGCCTGCCCGGCCTGGTGTCGCACCAGGAGATTCATTTCGGCGCGCCGGGTGAGGGGCTCACCATTCGCCACGATTCCTTCGACCGCGCGAGCTTCGTGCACGGGGTCACGCTCGCGCTGCGCGCCGTCGATTCGACGCCCGGCCTGATGATCGGCATCGACTCGCTGGTCGTCTAGCCGCGGCCCACAGCGTTTTCGACGGGGATAATCACTGGTAACTTCGAGGTATGGCTTCGCCACGTTTTGGAACCGTCCTCACCGCGATGGTCACGCCTTTCTCGCCCGACGGTTCGGTCAATTTCGACATGGCCGCCGTCCTCGCGAGGTTCCTGGTGGAGCAGGGCTGCGACGGGCTGGTGATCGGTGGATCGACGGGGGAGGGCAGTGCCCTCTCGGACCAGGAGAAGCTCGACATGTTCTCCTGCGTGTCCCAGGCCGTGTCGGTCCCGGTATTGGCGGGCTCGACGTCCTCGGACACGGCGCGTTCGGTCGCGCTGACCGGCCAGGTCGCCGCGACGGGCGCGGCGGGCGTGCTGGCGACGACGCCGGCGTACGCCCGTCCGAGCCAGGCCGGCATCGCGGCCCACTTCGCCGCCGTGGCGCAGAGCACCACGCTGCCGGTCATGCTCTACGACATCCCCTCACGCACCGGCAGGAAGATCCTGTCGGAGACGACCGTCGCGCTGGTGCGCGGCCACCACAACATCATCGCGATGAAGGACGCCTCGGGCGACCTGGTGGCGGCGGCGCACACCAAGGCCGTGCTCGGCGACGACCTCGATCTCTATAGCGGCGACGACAGCGTGCTGCTCGCGTTCATGGCCATCGGCGCGGTGGGCATCGTCTCGGTGGCGGCGCATTGGGCCGCGCCCGAATTCGCGGCCCTGGTGCACAGCGTGGAGAAGGGCGACTGGGACCAGGCGCGCGCGCTCAACGAACGGCTGGCGCCGAGCTGCAGTTTCGAGAGCACCGAGCTCTACCCCAACCCCGTGCCGGCCAAGGCCGCGCTGCGAGCGTTGGGGATGGACGTCGGCCAGTGCCGTCTCCCGCTCGGGCCCAGCGACGCGACGTGTGACGCGGCCGCCGCGACCATCGTGGCGGGCCTTCAGGCGACGCGTGGCTAAGGACTCCTTTCGCGTCACCTTCCTCGGCGGCCTCGGAGAGATCGGCCGCAACTGCCTGGCGCTGGAGCAGGACGGGCGCATCATCGTCATCGACGCGGGCCTCATGTTCCCCGAACCCACCATGTACGGCGTCGATCTCATCCTGCCCGATTTCCGCTGGCTGATCGAACGGCGCGACCGGGTCGACGCCATCGTGCTGACCCACGGGCACGAGGACCACACCGGCGCGCTCCGCTATCTCGTTAAGGACATCAACGTGCCCATCTACGGCGCGGCCCTGACGCTCGGCTTCGCTCGCCACCGTCTGACCGAGGCCAAGGTCGCCCACGACCTCACCTTCATCGAGGTCAGCGACGGCGAGCGCCGTCGCATCGGACCCTTCGAGGTCGAGTTCATCCCGGTGACCCACTCGGTGCCGAGCGCGCACGCGCTGGCCATCTTCACCAAGGTCGGCATCGTGGTGCACTCGGGCGACTTCAAGCTCGACCTCACGCCGATCGACGGGCGCCGTACCGACATCTCGCGGCTGGCGGCGATCGGCGACGAGGGCGTGGCGCTGCTGCTGTGCGACTCGACGAACGCGGAGGAGCCGGGCTTCACCGCGTCGGAGCGTTCGGTGGGCGGTGCGCTTCGCCGCCTGTTCCTGGAGCGACCGCAGCGTCGGATGGTGGTGGCCTGCTTCGCCAGCCACATCCACCGGGTCCAGCAGATCATCGACGTGGCGTTGGAACAGAACCGCAAGATCGCCCTCATGGGTCGCTCGATGGAGTCCAACGTCAAGCTGGCGCGCAAGTTGAACCTGCTGCACGTGGACAACGCCGACTTCATCGACATCGAGAACATCGACCGGTTCGCGCCGGGCGAGGTCTGCGTCATCTGCACCGGCAGCCAAGGCGAACCCTTGGCCGCGTTGTCGAAGCTCTCGCGCGGCGACGCTCGTTTTTTGAAGGTCGGCGCGGACGACACGGTGATACTCAGCTCGCATCCGATCCCGGGCAATGAGTGGTCGGTAGGGCGGGTCATTGACGACCTGCATCGTGCCGGCACCGAGGTCATCCACTCCGAGCACGAGCCGGTCCACGCGTCGGGCCACGCGCGCCAGGGTGAACTTCGGACCTTCCACCAGTTGGTGCGCCCGCGCAACTTCGTTCCCGTGCACGGCGAGTACCGCCACATGGTCCATCACGCTGACCTGGCGCTGTCCATGGGTCTCACCAACGATCACGTGCTGATTTGCGAAGACGGGGACCAGGTCGAGGTGTCGGCCGCGGGCATCCGGCGATCGGGCGAGGTGCCGGCGGGCTTCCACTACATCGACGGCAGCGCCGGAGACCTTGACGAGCGTCCGCTAGAGGAGCGCCGCATGCTCGCCGCGTTCGGGGTCCTGCAAATCTCGGCCGGCGTCGACAAAAAGCGCGCCACCATCATCCAGCCGGTGCGCATCACCACGCGCGGCTGGTTCGAAGGCGAGCACGACCGCGAGCTGCTCGAAGCGGTGACCACCAACGTGCGCGACGCGCTGACCGGTGCGTTGGGTGAAGGCGACGTCGACGAGGGCTCGCTCAACAAGGTCGCTCAACGGGCCGCCGGTCGGCTGCTGGGTCAGAAGTTCCGCCGCCAGCCCGTGCTGCTGACGGCGATCGTGGTGCTCTAGGTCTCGTCCTTCTCCGGCTCACCGTTGGCCGCGTTGCGCCGACCGGCGCGCCAGTAGGCCTTGCGGCTCAACTGTTCATCGCTCAGGCCCCGGTCGATCAGGGCGTCAGCCAGCACCTTGATGATGGAGAACTCGCCGAAGAGGTAGGCGTGTCCCGAGCCCGGGGGGAGGGCGAAGGCGCTCAGACCGTTGAGCATGGTGGTCGGATCGCCGCGCTCGCGTGTCGCGCGGTCGACGAAGATCCCCGTCACGCCCACGCGCTCGTCGAAGGTCGCCGTGCGCATGTCGTCGTCGTGATCGACCTCGACGATGAAGATCGCCTGGCCGCCGGGCTGGATGCTCTGGGCCATGCGGTAGAACGCGCTCAGTCCGGTCACGTCGCCCATGAAGAGGTGCCAGTCGGTGTTGGGGGCCAGGGGGATCTTCCCGCGCGGTCCCACGACGTCGACGGGGTCCCCGGGCGAGGCGCTCTGGGCCCAACGACTGCCCACGCCGTCGTGCATGGTGCTGATCCATAAGGTCAGCTGGTCGGAGGCAGGATCGACGGCCCGCACGCTGTAGCGACGGCGCACGAAGGTCTGCGAATCGCTCTCCAAGCGGATCATGACGTCGTTGCCGGGTACCCCCGCGAGGAGGGCCGCGTCGCCGCGCAACACGACCTCGTGGAGGCAGGAACTCAGCCGGGTCGCGCTACGCACCTCACAGACCCGGGCGTTGGTGTTGAGTCGCTGCGCCAAATCGGTCGAAGAGCCGTGCGGCGCTGCAATCACCGGCCCATTCTAGGTTGAGTGGCACGGAATACGAACGGAGGTTCGGTAAGTTGGATGGTAGTGGTACAAGCCCGACACAAGAAAAAACCGGTTAAGAAGACGGCCAAGCGCGCTCGCGCGGCCTCCGATGCCCCCACGCTCTGGCAGCGTCACGAACGCGACATCTGGATCGTGGTGATGGCGGTCCTGGGCCTCTTCGCGCTGCTGGCCGAGGCGGGCGCCCTGGGTCCCGTGGGGCGTCAGATCTCGCGCGCGCTGGCCCTGGTCTTCGGGATCGGCCGCTTCGTGCTGCCCCTCGCGCTATTGATATTGAGCGTCGCGTTGGTCTGGGGCAAGATCGAAGTCGAGCGGGCCCGACTCGGCTGGGGAGTGGCGCTGGGCATGATCAGCGTCTGCGGGCTCGGCCACCTCGCCGGGGGCCGCCCGCACATCAACGGTGGCGTGAAGGCCCTCGCGCACGCGGGCGGATGGATCGGCGTCTTGATCGGTGGCGGACTCTACCGAAGCGTGGGTCTAGGCGGGGCGCTCACGATATTGCTGGCCGTGCTCGTGGTGGCGCTCATCATCACCACCGGCATCGGGCTGCGCGCGCTGGCCAGCGCCGCGGGCACGGTGCTGCGGGCGGTCGGGAGCCGCTTCGCGTCGTGGTGGACGGCGCGGCCGCGACGCGAGGATGACGACGAGGTCGACGAGGTCGACGAAGAGGAGTTCGAAGCGACCGAGGAAGAGGAGTACGAAGAGGAGCCCGAACCCTTCGAGTACGAAGAGGAGTTCGAGCCGGACGAAGCCGAGTACGAGGAGGAAGTGCCGCCACCGGCGCGCCCGCCGACCCGGGCACGCGAGGTTCCGCTGATGTCGGGGGAGTGGGAGCTGCCGCCGCTGACGATGTTGGTGCGGACCAAGGACCAGAAGCAGGACCGCAGCGCCATCGTTGAGGCCGGCGCGCAGCTGGTCGAGGCCCTGGCGGCCCACGGCGTCGACACGACGCTGGTCGGCTACACCGTCGGGCCTACCGTCACCCGTTTCGAGCTGGAACTCGGACCGGGGGTGAAGGTGTCGAGCGTCACCTCGCTCAACAAGGACATCGCCTACGCCATGGCGTCGCCCGACGTGCGGATCCTGGCCCCGATACCGGGACGCTCGGCCATCGGGGTCGAGGTGCCGAACCGACAACGCACTCTCGTCGCCCTGGGCGACCTGCTGGCCTCGGACGAGGCGGTGGCGGCCGAGCACCCGCTCGACGTGCCGATCGGCCGCGACATTGCTGGCAAGACCGTGGTGATGAACCTGGGCGAGATGCCGCACATCCTGATCTCGGGCGCCACCGGCGCGGGCAAGAGCTCCTGCATCAATTCGATCGTCACCTCGCTGGTGATGCGCTCGACGCCCGACGAGGTTCGCCTGGTGCTGGTGGACCCCAAGCGGGTCGAGATGGGACAGTACAACGACCTGCCGCACCTCATCGCGCCGGTGGTGGTCGATCCCAAGAAGGCGGCGGGCATGCTGGCGTGGGCGGTGAAAGAGATGGAGCGACGCTACGACCTGCTGGCCGAGAGCGGCGCGCGCGACATCACGAGCTACCAACAGATGATCGACAGCGGCGAACTGGTGCCCGAGGCCTCCGATCATCAACTGGTGGCCGAGGCCTTCGAGCGCGCCACCGGGTTGGCCTCGGACGTCGACGAGTTGCCCGGTCCGGAGGAGCTTCCCTACATCGTCATCGTGGTCGACGAGCTGAACGACTTGATGATGGTGGCGGCGCGCGACGTCGAGGAATCGGTGGTGCGCATCGCGCAGATGGCTCGCGCGGTGGGCATCCACTTGGTGCTCGCCACGCAACGGCCGAGCGTCGACGTCATCACCGGCGTCATCAAGGCCAACGTCCCGAGCCGCATGGCCTTCGCGGTTTCGTCGCTGGCCGACAGCCGCGTCATCTTGGACCAGGCGGGGGCCGAACGGCTCATCGGCAAGGGAGACATGCTGCTGGTGACAGCGTCGAGCAACATCGCGCGCCGACTGCAGTCGCCGTGGGTCTCGGAAGAGGAGGTGCGCCGGGTCGTCGAGTTCTGGCGCGCCCAGGGCGGGCGACAGGAATCGGTGGTGGCGCTGGACATACCGGCCGGCCGGATGGAGGGATCGGCCAGTGGTGATGACGACGAAGTGCTGCGCCAGGCCCGCGACCTGGTGCTGCAGACCCAGCAAGGCTCCACCTCAATGTTGCAGCGAAAACTGCGCGTGGGTTTCGCTCGCGCGGGACGGATCATGGATCAGCTCGAGGAAGAAGGCATCGTGGCGGCCGGCGATGGTTCGAAGGCCCGTCGCGTCCTGATGACTCGCGAAGAGTACGACCAGCAGTCTTCGTACTAGTTCGTGCGTCGTACCCGCAAACCTCGTCGTCCCGCGCTGCGCGGACTGTTCACCCGCTTCGTGGCGCTGGTGCTCGGCGCGGCGATCGGGGTGGCCCCCATCGTGGCGATGCAGCTTCCTTTAATGCATCATCAGTCGACGGCCACGTTCACGTTGGCCCCGATCAGGGCGAGGCCGGGGACCGTCACGCCGTTGGCGTGGCCGTCGGTGGGCAGCGCCGCGCTGTTCATCCCTTCCCAAGGCGTCGCTCAGGGTTACCACGACCAGGTGGTACCGATCGCCAGCCTGACCAAGATGATGACCGCGTACGTGGTCTTGAAGAAGCTCCCGCTGGCCATCGGCCAGACCGGACCGTGCGTCACGGTGAGCGACTCGGACGTGGCCACCTACGAGGCCCTCAGCGCGCTCGACGAGTCGAGCGTCTACGTGGTCGCGGGCGAATCGCTCTGCGAGATCGACCTCTTGAACGGTCTGCTCGTGCACTCGGCCAGCAACTACGCCGTGATGCTGGCCGACCTGGTCGCCGGTGGCACGGAGGCCTTCGTAGGACTGATGAACCAGGACGCGCAGCAATTGGGGCTCGACAACA
Source organism: uncultured Acidimicrobiaceae bacterium (assembly GCA_963827115.1). GTDB lineage: Bacteria > Actinomycetota > Acidimicrobiia > Acidimicrobiales > RAAP-2 > RAAP-2. The sequence continues at coordinate 811,544 of CAWGZS010000001.1, forward strand.
CCCACTACGCCGACGTGTCCGGGTTCGATCCTGACTCGGTGTCCACGGCACTCGACCAGGCGCAGCTCGCGTACCAGCTGATGAAGTCGCCCCTGGTGCGCTCCATCGTCGATCAGACCAGCGTCACCCTGCCGGTGGCCGGTACCGTCGATTCCTTCACGCCCTACGTGGGCCAGGACAACGTGATCGGCGTGAAGTCGGGGCGCACCTCCCAGGCCGGGGGCTGCGACGTGATGGCCATGACCTTCCAACTGGGGACCAAGACCGAGGTGCTGTACGCCGTGGTGCTGGGCCAGGAAGGCGGCGACCTCTTGGGCCCCGCTGGCACTGCGGCCCTGGCCCTGGCCGATTCCGCCGTGCAGAGCCAGTTGCCGCATTCGTACCGGTTCCTCGCGTCGAAGTCGCTCGGCACGATCGGCTGGGGAGCGCGGCGCGTCACCTTCGGGGTCAGGCGCTCGACGACCGTCCTGTGGCCCAGCGTGCAGCACGTGCTCGTGGTCCAGGTGCACCTCGATCGCACCACCACGACGATTCGCCGGGGCCAGCGCGTGGGATGGATCGTCGTGCACGGACTCAAGGATCGACGCCTCGAGCTCGTCGCCCGCGCCTCCGTATCGCCGCTCACACTGTGGCAACGAATACGCTGACATGGTGTTCGCGCGCGTCCCCGCCAGTTCCGCCAACCTCGGTCCGGGGTTCGACACGTTGGCCGTCGCGCTGGAACTGTACGTCGAAGTGGACATCCAACCCTCGGCGACGTTCGAGATAACCAGCGCAGGTTTTGGGGCCGGTCGCCACGACAATGAGGAACACCTGGCGGTCATAGTCGCATCGAGTGTCCTGGGCCACAGCAATTTCGCCATCCACATCAACTCAGAGATCCCCATCTCGAGGGGCCTGGGTTCGTCGGCCGCCCTGGCGCTGGCCGCCGCGGCCGCGGCGGGCGCGGCCGACCCGATGGCCGTGGCGACCTCGGTCGACGGTCACGCCGAGAATGCCGCCGCCTCGATGTTCGGTGGACTCGTCGTCGCCAGCTACAGCGAGCGTGACGGGGCCATCGCGCGGTCCCTGCCCTTGGACGACGCCTGGCGCTTCGTGGTGGTGGTGCCCGAGGAGGAACTCTCGACGAACGACGCGCGAACGGTGCTGCCCGACCAGGTTGATTTCGACGACGCCGTGCGCAACCTCAACGCCCTGGGATTGCTGATCGCCGGCCTGGCCGATCACCGCGAGTTCGTGCCGTCGTCGATGAACGACTATCTGCACCAGCCGTACCGAATGTCGCTGCTGACGTTCGCCCAGCCCCTCTTGGCCCGGCTGACCGACGCGGGGGCGCTCGGTTCGTGCTGGTCGGGGGCCGGTTCGGCGATGCTCGCCCTCACCACGTCAGAGACCGCGACCGACGTGGCCACCGCGGCGCGCGAGTTCTTGACGCGCGAAGGCGTGGAGGGATCCGTGCTCGAGTTGAAGGCGGACCTCACCGGACTCGTCACCCGTTGAAGGCCCGCGCGGACACCTCACGGAGTCACGCGCTTCGCGGCGCGCCGCTGGTGTTGCTCGGCGCCACCGTCATTCAGTGGTCGGCCGCTGTGGTGCGGCCGGCGTTCGTAACGATCGGGCCCGGCGGGGCCAGCGCCGGTCGCTTCCTCTTCGGCGCGGTCGTGTTGGTATGTCTTACCCGTCCCAAGGTCCGCGGGTGGAACCAGCAACAGTGGCTAGGTGCGGTCGCCTTGGGCGTGACGGTCGCGGTGATGAACCTGTCGTTCTATCAAGCGATCGCGAGGATCCCCCTCGGCGGGGCCGTGGCGATCGAGTACATGGGTCCCTTCCTCGTGGCCGCTTTGGCCAAGCGCTCGCTGCGACACTTCGCCCTGGTGACCCTGGCCGCACTGGGCGTGCTCGCGCTCTCGCGTCCCGGGGGCGGCATCACCCTGGCCGGCGCGCTCTTTGCCGTCCTGGCCGGCGTGTGCTGGGGGGCGTATACCTTCGCGTCGCATCGGCTGGGCGACATCACCAGCGGGTTCGAAGGGCTGGCCGTCGCCATGGCCATCGCCGCCCTGGTGACGCTGCCCTTCGGCCTCGGTGCGGTGCATCAACTCGCGGATCACCCGTCGCTCCTGGCGCGCCTGGCGCTGGTGGGCGTCATGGCCACGGTCCTCGGATTCGGGTTCGAGATGCAGGCCCTGCGCCACCTCAAGCCTTCCATCGTCAGCGTGCTCCTCGCGCTCGATCCCGCGGTGGCCTTTCTCATCGGCTGGCTGCTCTTGAGCGAGAGGGTCACGTCCTGGGACCTGGTGGGACTGGCCTGCGTGGTCATCGCGGGCGTGGGCGTCACCTACGACGCCGCCAAAGAAGATCTAAAAATCGGTCTATAGGCTGGGAAGGTGGCTACGCCCAAATCCTTCTCGATCCGCACTTTTGGCTGCCAGATGAACGAACACGACTCCGAGCGTCTGGCCGGGTTGATGATCGCCGACGGTCTGGTACCGGCCGGGAGCGATGAGGAAGCGGACGTGGTGATCCTCAACACCTGCACCATCCGCGAGAACGCCGACCTCAAGCTCTACAGCGCCCTCGGACAGCTCAAGGCCCAGAAGGAACGCCGCCCGGGGATGCAGATCGCGGTGGGGGGCTGCATGGCCCAGAAGGACCGCGGGGAGATCCTCGAGCGCGCGGGGTGGGTCGACGTGGTCTTCGGCACCCACAATCTCGCCTCGGCGCCGTCGCTCCTGCGTCGGGCCCAGGACGAAGGTCCGCTGGTGGAGATCTTGGACGCGCCTGATCCCGAGACCAACCGCGACATGGCGCCCGCGCTCTACGCCGTGCGCGAGCTCTCCTTCGCTGCGTGGATGACCATCCAGACGGGCTGTGACAATAGCTGCGCCTTCTGCATCGTGCCGTCGGTGCGCGGCGGCGAGATCAGTCGCCCCCTGGACGATCTGATCGAGGAGGCGACCATGCTCGCCGACACCGGCGTCAGCGAGATCACGGTGCTCGGTCAGAACGTCAACTCCTACGGGCGCGACATCACCAAGCGCGGGCCCCTCTTCGCGCAACTGCTCCGCGCCCTCGGCGAGGTTGAGGGACTCGAACGTATCAGGTTCACCAGTCCCCACCCCAAGGACCTTCGCCCCGAGACGATCACCGCCATGGCCGAGACGCCCGCCGTGTGTCCTCAGCTACACCTGCCCCTCCAGTCCGGCTCGGATCGAGTCTTGTCCGCGATGCGGCGCGGCTACAGCGCCGAGCGGTACCTGAAGCGACTGCGTGACGCGCGCGGTGGCATCGAGGACCTGGCGGTCACCACCGACCTCATCGTCGGGTTCCCCGGCGAGACCGACGATGAGTTCGAAGAGACCCTTCACGTCTGCGCCGACGCGCAGTTCGACTCCGCCTACACCTTCATCTTCTCGCCGCGCCCCGGCACCCGCGCGGCCGAGATGACCGCCGACTTCGTGCCGGCCGACGTCATCAAGGAGCGCTTCGAGCGACTCAAGGCGGTGCTCGACCGCTCGGCCCTGCGCAAGCACGAAGCGCGAGTGGGGCGACGCGAGGAGGTGCTGGTCGAAGGACCTTCACGACGCAACGCCCAGGTGCTTTCGGGTCGCACTCGCCAGGGCAAGCTGATCCATTTCCCCGCGCCCGTCGATTCGTTGCGACCGGGCACCTTGGCCCTGGTCGACGTGGTGCACGGCGCGCCGTACCACCTGCTGGGCGAGCTCGCCTCGGTGCTGCGACCGCCCCGTCACAAGGTTCGCATCCCCCTGTCGCACTCGTGATGAACCACGGCGGCATGGCCGTCGCCCTGGTCGGCCCGACGGCCTCGGGTAAGTCGGCGCTGGCCCACCGGCTGGCCCTCGCCAGCGACGGCGACATTGAGATCCTGGCCGTGGACGCCATGACGGTGTACCGCGGCATGGACCTGGCGACGGCGAAACCGACGTCGGCCCAACGCGATGAGGTGGGGTACCACCTGCTCGACCTCGTGGAGCCGAGCGAGGAATTCACGGTGGCCGCTTTTCAGGCGGCGGCGCGCGAGGCCGCCGACGACGTGTGGCGCCGGGGCGGCTTGGTGCTCTACGTGGGCGGGACCGGTCTCTACGGTCGCGCGGTGCTGGACAACTTCGACATCCCCTCCCAGTATCCGCACCTTCGCGCCCAGCTCGACGCTCAAGCCGAGCACGGGTTGTCGGATCTCTACGCTCAATTGGTCGCGCTCGACCCCTTGGCCGCGAGCCGCATGGAGCCCACGAACGCCCGCCGCGTCGTGCGGGCCCTCGAGGTGACGTTGGGCAGCGGCCGGGCCTTCTCCTCCTACGGGGCGGGTCTGCGGACCTACGGGCCAGTGCGCGTCGTGCAGGTGGGGATCCGCTGCGACTTTGCAACCCTCGACGAACGGATCACGTCGCGCTTTCATTCCTGGCTGGAGGACGGCTTGGTCGACGAGGTGGAAGGTCTCGCGAGGACGCCGGGCGGCCTCAGCCGCACCGCTCGTCAAGCCGTGGGCTATCGCGAACTGCTGCGCCACGTCGAGGGCGGCGAGCCCCTCGAGGAGTGCGTGAACGACGCCATCGCGCAGAGCCGGCGCCTCGCGCGGCGCCAGCGTTCCTGGTTCCAGCGTGATCCCCGCATCGAATGGTTCGACGAACCCGAAGCCGCCGCCCAACGCCTCCACGACGTGCTGGGAAGTCCTGACGGCTTCGTGAGAGACTAGGTACCAATGACCTTGCGATCCCTACAGAAGTGGCACGGAGCGGGCAATGACTTCCTGATCGACGTGGTGAGCGAGCACGACGCACCGTGGTGGAACCCTTCGCACGCGAGTGCGGTCTGCCGGCGCGCGACCGGCGTCGGAGCGGACGGGTTGATCGTCGCGACGCTCGGATCGGCGGTGGCCATGGTTCTCTATAACGCCGATGGTTCGGTGGCCGAGATGTCGGGCAACGGCATTCGCTGCCTGGCGGCCGCCGTGCGCCGGGCCACCAAGGGCGAGTGGTCCTCGCTCGAGGTGTTAACCATCGCCGGGCCCCGCGAGGTCACCCTCGAGATGGATGGCGACCACGGCTACGGCGGTGTCGCGATGGGCAAGGTGACCTTCGGCCGCAACCAGGAAGGCGCGGTGGGCGTCGCCAACGTGGGCAATCCCCACGTGGTCGTCGAGGACAACCCCAGTTGGCCCGACGTCCAACGCGAGGCCATGGCCGAGCGGATGTCCAGCTTCGAAGGCGGCGCCAACGTCGAGTTCGTGACGGTGGTCGATCGGGGCCAGCTCGCGATGCGCGTGATCGAGCGCGGGGTCGGTTGGACCCTGGCCTGCGGGACGGGTTCCTACGCCGCCGCGGCGGTGTTCCATCGTGAAGGGCGCTGCGACGCTGACGTGGTGGTCAACAACCCCGGCGGTCCGTTGCGCGTTGTGATCGAAGGCGACGAGGCGACGTTGAGCGGACCAGTGCAGTTCGTCGCCGACGTGGAGTGGCTCGAAGTTTGACGTATATACCAACGACGCTCATCGATCGCACGTTCCGCGAGCGTATCGTGCTGGTGGGCGTGCTGTTCCCTGGCGTGAGCGCCGACGAGCTCGATCGCCAGCTCGATGAGTTGGCCCTACTGGCCGACACCGCCGGCGCCGACGTCGTCGCGCGCATCGTCCAGCGCCGCGACGCCCCCGATCCCGCGACGTTCCTCGGTTCCGGCAAGGTCCAGGAGCTGCGCGAGATCTGCCTGGCCGTCGACTCCGACACCGTTATCTTCGAGCACAATCTCTCGCCGGCGCAGCAGCGCAACCTCGAGGCGATTCTGGGACGCACCGCCATCGACCGCACGGCGGTCATCCTGGACATCTTCGCGCAGAACGCGCGCACCCCCGAGGGTAAGGCGCAGGTCGAATTGGCCCTCCTGCGCTACCGGCTTCCCCGACTGCGCCGCGTTGACGGTTCGCTCTCCCAGCAGGGCGGCGGCATCGGCACCCGGGGACCGGGTGAGACCCAGCTGGAGACGGACCGCCGCCGACTGGTGCACCGCATCCACCGCATCCAGGGCGAACTTGCGCAGATCGACCGCACCCGCGGGGTCCAACGCCAGGGTCGAGCACGTGGCCGACACCGCGAGGTCACGCTGGTGGGCTACACCAACGCCGGCAAGTCGTCCATGCTGAACGCCCTCACCGACGCGGGAGCCGAGGTGGAGGACCGACTCTTCGCGACCCTGGACCCACGAACCCGGCAACGACAACTGCCGGGCGGCGAGACCATCCTCTTCACCGACACCGTGGGATTCATCTCGAACCTGCCGCACGAACTCGTGAAGGCCTTCATGAGCACGCTCAAGTCGGTCCAACTGGCGGACCTGCTGGTGCACGTGGTGGACGGCGCCAGCGACGACGCCGAAGCGCAGATCACCGCGGTGCACGAGGTCCTGCGCGAGATCGATGCGGACACGGTGCCCGAGTTGCTGGTCTTTAACAAGTCGGACGTGCCCGGTTCGCGGGCCCGTGATCTGTCCAAGCTCTACGAAGGCAGCGTGTGCGTCTCGGCCCTGACGCATGACAACCTCGACCAGGTGGTCGCGACGATCGGCGAGCGACTGCGCACCAACGACCGGGCGGTCACCCTGCACCTGCCGCTCGACCGCGGCGACCTGCTGGCGGCGGCCCATCGCGAGGGCGAGGTCCTCGACACGTCCATCACCGAGGAGAGCGTGGTGCTGCGGGTGGTGCTCGATCCAGTGGGCCTGGCTCGCTTCAGTCAATGGCGGGTGTCCGCGTGAGCTTCACCCCGCCGCCGTATCCCTACGAGCGACTCGACGGGCTCAAGAAGATCGCCTCGACGTTCGAGGGCGGCCCCATCGATTGCTCCATCGGCACGCCCGTCGATCCGCCGCCGCCCGCGGCCCTGGCCGAGCTGGCCCGCGCCACGGGCGCGCGCGGTTATCCGTCGTCGGCCGGGTCGCCCGAGTACCGGGGCGCGGCCACAGAGTGGGTGCAGCGCCGATTCGGCGTGACGCTCGAGGCGGAGCAGGTCGCCGCCTGCGTGGGCACCAAGGAGTTCGTGGGCACGGTGGCCGGGTACCTGCACCTGCGCAGCCCGGAACGCGACACCGTGCTCTATCCCGCGATCAGCTATCCCACCTACGCGATGGGTGCAACCCTGGCGGGGCTTCGGGCGGTTCCGGTGTCACTCAGGGAGGGACAACTCGACCTGGCGTCGATCAGCGAGGATGACGCGAGCCGCGCCTTGGTCCTGTGGTCCAACTCTCCCTCGAATCCCACCGGGGTGCTCGACGACCTGGAGGGCGCCGCCAGCTGGGGTCGTCATCACGGCGTGCTGGTCACGAGCGACGAATGCTACGCCGAGTACACCTGGGCCGGACGTCCCCGCACGATCCTCGAGCATGGTCTCGAGGGCGTGCTCGCGGTGCACTCGATCTCCAAGCGGTCGAACCTGGCCGGAGCCCGGGCCGGCTTCTATGCCGGTGACCCCGACACGGTGGCTTTCCTGCGCTCCGTTCGTCAACACGCGGGTTTCATGGTTCCCGGACCGGTGCAGTCGGCGGTCGCGGTGGCCTACCGCGACGACGAGCACGTGGAAGTCCAGCGCGCACGCTATCGCGAGCGATTGGAGCTCATGAGCGACGCGCTCGAGACCTTTGGCGTCCACGCCCCCTTCCCCGAAGGCTCGTTCTACCTCTGGTGTTCGAAGGACGACCTGGACGGGTGGGAACTGGCCACGATCATCGCGGAACGCAGCGGCCTGATCGTGAGCCCGGGCGAACTCTACGGCGAGGCCGGGGCCGATTTCGCCCGACTCGCGGTGGTGCAGCCCGACGACCGACTGGCCCTCGCGGCGTCGAGGCTCCGAGGGAGCTAGCGGCCGCCCTATTACGATGGCGTGATGAGTTCGCTCGAGACGCGTATCGACGACTGGTACGAGCAGATCGGCGACATGACCCCTTCGAACCTCGAAGCGCGTCGCGACGTGGAGCTGGCCATCACGAAGCTGGACGACGGCCAACTTCGCGTGGCCGAGATTGCGGCCAACGGCGACGTCGTAGTGCACGAATGGCTGAAGAAGGCCATCCTCCTCCTCTTTCGCCTGCGCGGTCTCGAACCGGTCGAGTCCGGTCCTTTCGAGTACCTCGACAAGCTGGACCTCAAGCACGATTTCGAGCGGCGCGGGGTTCGCGTGGTGCCCGGCGCGATCGCGCGACGCGGCAGCTACATTAGCCCCGGCGTGGTGTTGATGCCGAGCTTCGTCAACATCGGAGCCTGGGTCGGCCCCGGCACCATGGTGGACACCTGGGCGACCGTGGGCAGCTGCGCCCAGGTCGGAGCCAACGTGCACCTGGCCGGCGGCGTGGGCATCGGCGGGGTGCTGGAGCCGGCCAACGCGGTACCGGTGGTGATCGAGGACGATGCCTTCATCGGAAGCCGTTGCATGGTCGTCGAGGGTGCGCGGGTCGGACGAGGGTCGATCCTCGGCGCGGGCACGATCCTCAACCCCTCCATCCCCGTGATCGATTCGCAGACCGGCGAGGAAGTCTCGCGCGGCCGCGTGCCCGACTACTGCGTCGCGGTGTCGGCCAGCCGGCGTCGCGAATACCCCGGGGGCGAATACTTCCTGCCCTGCGTGCTCATCATCCGGCGCTTGGAGGAGGGCGAGCGATACGACAAGGTAGCGCTCAACACGATCTTGCGCGACCACGGCGTCTCGACGTGAGCCGCCTTGATGACGCGTTGACGCTGGTGGCCATTGACTCGGTGAGTCGAAACGAGTCCACGATCGCGGGCTTCGTCGAGACACAGCTACGCGAGAATCCCCATCTCGAGGTCGAACGGGTCGGCGATAACGTCGTGGCCCGCACCACCGGACTACGCGGGCTACGACTCCTGGTGGCCGGGCACCTCGACACCGTGCCGGGCGACGTCACCAAGGCCACGATCGAAACTGACCAGCTCCGAGGGCTGGGGGCCTGCGACATGAAGGGCTCGCTGTCAGTCATGCTCGAGTTGGCGAAACGGCCGGCCGCTCGTTCCCACGAAGTCACCTGGGTTTTTTATGCGCGCGAGGAGATCGCGCGAACGGAGTCGGGCCTGCTGGAGATAGCGCAGTTGCGGCCGGACCTTTTGTCGGCGGACGTCGCGATACTGGCGGAACCCACCGGGGGAGTGGTCGAAGCGGGATGCCAGGGCTCCATGCGCGTCAACATCGAACTAGCAGGGAAGCGTGCCCATACCGCACGCCCGTTCGCCGGGAGGAACGCCCTGCATCGTCTGGGCGAGTTGCTCTATCGGGTGTCGACGTACGAACCACGCACGGTTCTCATCGATGGCGTCGAGTTCACCGAGCAGCTCCAGGCGGTCAGCGTCGGTGGCGGCGTGGCGCCCAACGTGGTACCCGACCTCGCGAATTGCGTGCTCAATCATCGGGTAGCCCCCGACCGCACCCGCGACGAGGCCTTCGCGTCGCTGCGCAGCTTCATCGGTGACTGCCTGGCCGACGGCGACGTCATCGAAGTGGCGGACTGGGCCCCGGCGGCCAGGCCGTCGCTGGACAACGAGCGACTGCACTCGCTGGTCTCGCTCACCGGCCGGCCGGCGAGGGGCAAGATGGGATGGACCGACGTCGCCACGTTCAGCGAGATTGGTGTACCGGCTACCAATTTTGGCGCCGGCGACCCCCTCCTGGCTCACACCAGCGAGGAGTTCGTGACTGAGAAGGAATTGGATGACTTCGCCCGCGTGCTCGGCGAATGGCTGGCCTGATACCGGTGGAAGCGATGCTGGTGGATCGAAGCCCTAGTAGTTGCGCAGTACCGAAATCACTCGCCCGAAGATCGTTACCTCTGCGGCGCTGAACTCCAGCGGCTCGAGTTTCGCGTTTTCCGGTTTCAGCACCACACGGGCGCCTTGGGGGAAGTAGCGCTTCACCGTGGCCTCGTCGTCGGGGATTCCGGCCACCACGATTTCGCCCTTGTTGGCTGTGCTTTGTCGCTGGACGACGACGTAGTCGCCCGGCAGAATGCCCGCCTCGATCATCGAGTCGCCACGCACCTGCAAGACGAAACTGTCGCCACGTCCGGCGAACTGTTCCGGGATCGACATCAGTTCATGGCTGTGTTCGAGCGCCAGGACGCCCGTGCCCGCCGCGACATCACCGACGAAGGGAATGTAGCGAATGTGTTGATCGGGGGCGGGGTTCTCGACGTCAAGGCGAACGGTGAGCGTGCGAGGCTGCTGGGCATTCTTCTCGATGTAGCCTGCGTTCTTCAGCACCTCAATATGGTTGGCCACCGTGGCGGGGGACTTGAGCCCGACGTGATCACCGATCTCGCGGATCGTCGGAGGGAAGTTGCGCTCGCGCTGGCAGGTGATGATGAATTCCAATATCTGGCGGCGCATTGGGGTTAAGACTTCGGCCATAAGAAATCCTCCGTAGACGAACAGTTGTTCGTAGGTTAGTCCAGCGGGAGGACAGAATCAAACACCTGTTCGCCTTTTGTTGAGGAAGTTGAAGGTTGAAGAAACGCTCAAGTGAGCAGCGCCACCAACGATTGTTTGGAAACAAACTGGTTTATCGAAGTAGTTGACGTTTTCGATAATAAAACTAATGAAGCATCATGACCCGTCGATTGAATGCGACCTTTCGAGCGCACTATTGTGTCACTCCTGCATCACAATTTGTTTACCTTGAATGCTAGGTTGAGCGGAAGGCAAATGCCGTGAAATTCCGGAAGGGGAATCAATGAAGTTAGGAATCAGAAGGGTTGGGGTAGTAGCGATGAGCGGGGCTTTGGCAATATCGGGCCTCATCACCTTGTCGGCGACCAGCGCGTCTGCCGCCAAGTTACCTACGTACGAAATCGGTTTTGAGGGACCGCTTTCTGGTGGGAACGCTGCTACTGGTATCTACGAAAAGTTCGGTGCTCAGCTCGCGGTTAAGCAGTGGCAGGCGAACAAGCACCGCAAGTTCAACATCAAGTTGGTGCCCGGTGACGATCAGGGAGACCCCACAATTGCACCAAGTGTGGCGACCGGCTTCGTGCTGAACAGCAACATAATGGCAGTGGTCGGACCGGCGTTCTCCGGAGCCACCGTTGCCACGTTGGGCATCTACGGCGCAAACCACGTTGCTGAGGTCAGTCCTTCGGCGACCCGTGTGTCCATCACGCAGATGGACCCGACGGCGAGCCCGAGTGGACCGCTGAACACCTATCACAACTTCTTCCGAGTTGTTGCGAATGACGGTGTCCAGGGTCCTGCGGACGGTACGTATCTCCAGAAGCACTACGGCACCGGCAAGATCCTCGTGATCTCCGACACCAGTACCTACGGTGCCGGTCTCGCGAACCAGGTCGCCGCGGCCGTTACTGCTGCGGGCGGTTCGATTGCTGGTGGTTCGGTTCTGAACCTGCCATATTCGAACGCTTGCACCGCAGGTGGTACGGGTACGAGTGACGCAGTCACCGCGAGTCTGGCCGGCGTTTCGGCCGTCTTCTACGGTGGTTACTACTGTGACTTCGCTCAGGTTGTTGACAACCTGGTCGGAACCCAGCACTTCACTGGCGCCATCATGAGTGGTGACGGAAGCGATGAGCCTCAGTTCATCACTTCGCTGTCAACACCGGCTGACGGCAATGGCGTGTTGCTGACCTGCGCGTGCTCGAACCAGCAGCCCGCGTCCTGGACTGCTGCCTTCACCGCAGTTGCGCACGAGGCACCCGGCCCGTACTCGGCCGAGTCGTACGACGCAACCAACGTGATCTTGGCCGCTATGTCCAAGCTCAAGGTTGTCACCCGGCCCGCGTTGCTAGCTCAGATCAAGAAGACTAACTACAAGGGCATCACCAAGACCATCAAGTTCGATGCCGCGGGCGACGTTGCCGGCAGCGCGATCTTCGTGAATAAGGTCGAAAACGGAGTGATTACCCAGTTGGGGCTTGAGTAGACCAACGTCTCATAGTTTGTTTCAGAGAGCCGGCTGCCTCAAGGCAGCCGGCTCTCTGAAAGTAAAAACGTGGCGTACCATTGTCAGTTAGTTTTTAGGACGTTGCATCATTCGTGAGAGGCCTTGATGGCTAGTTATTTTGCACTTGGAATCTTTACTGGCCTCATCTACTCGATGGTTGCACTGGGCTACACACTGGTGTACGGCGTACTTCGACTGATCAACTTCGCGCACAGTGAAGTTCTGATGAGCGGCGGCTTCGCTGGCTACTTCTTCCTGCATTACACCATGAAGACCAATGACGCGGGCACGCCCGAGCGTGTCCTCATACTTCTCGGGGCCATCGTGGCCAGCGGGGCGGCGGGGGCCATTGTGGCCATCGCCATCGAGCGTTTTGCCTACCGCCCACTGCGGCGACGAAACGCTCCGAAATTGACCTACCTGATCTCCGCTATTGGCGCCTCCTACTTCCTCCTGAACTTGGCGGGCAAGGAGTTCGGACGTGACCCGTCGGCGACCGCTCAACCGATTACCCAAAGTTTCTCCTTTCAGATATTCGGCGCTCAGATCACCGCCTTCGACCTCGTCCTCCTGGCGGTGACGGCCGTACTCTTCCTTGTTGTTAACACTCTGGTTTCAAAATCGAAGGTCGGGCGGAGCATCCGGGCGGTGGCTCAAGACGCCGAGACGGCGAGCTTGATGGGAGTCAACGTCAATACGACTATTGCGTCGACGTTCGCCATCGGCGGCTTCATGGGCGGCGTGGCGGGTCTCTTCATCGCCATGAGTTCGAACGTTGACTACAACATGGGCTTCACGCCAGCGTTGCTGGCCTTCACTGCCGCCGTGCTCGGTGGGATCGGCAACATACGTGGGGCCATGGTGGGCGGCGTCGTCCTAGGAATATTCATGTACGTGCCGATCTACTGGATCCATCAGCCCTACTTCGAGCCGGTCATCGGTTTCGGTGTGTTGGTGCTGGTCCTGCTCGTTCGACCTACCGGACTCTTCGGTGAAAGCCTAGGGAGGTCGGCATGAGATTGAAGGAGAGGATCGCCTTCCTCAAGCTCGACACTGACGACCTGCGACTCGGCCTCACCTGTTTCTTCGCCGGTGTGCTGCTCGCCGTCATGACCGGACCTGAAGGCAACCTCGCCCAACCGGTCTACGCCGTTCAACATTCGTTGTTCAGCAGTCACGTGTGGGGCTTTCTCATCTTCGGCATCCTGTTAGGCGCCGCCTCAATCTACCGGCGAAAGATCCGTATGGGAGTCCTCGGATCCGGACGGGCCACGCCTCGCCGCTCGCTACGGGTTTGGGTGTCCGACCTGGTCTTTGACCCGCGTTTGATTACCAAGCTCACGACCGGTCTCATTGCTTTGATCGCGGCGCTGATCATCGCCGACTTCACGGGTCCGTTCGTGCCCGACAAGATGTCCTTCGGTCAGATTACCGACCAATTCACGCACACCCGGACCTACGGCTACATCGCCATCATCTTCTGGTTGTTGTACGCGTATCGGGTGCGAAAGCACCCGCGGCCGGAATCGACTCACGCCCCTTCGTTCATGAGCGCGCCGTGGGCCAAGATCCTGGGCGGCGCGGTCGGCGGGCTCTTCTTCGCGCTGTGCGCTGATCCATGGCTCCCGGTTCGATTCAGCTGGTCCTACTTCGCTCTCCATGGACCCAGCAACAACGTGTTCTTCCACCACTGGACGACCTACCTCTGGACGTTCGCCGGGGCACTGGTGGGATTTCAGGCGGCCCATACGCACTACGTGGCGGCGAAACCCAGCGCCTCGCGCATTCGCCGGGTCCGGCCGATCAAGGTCAGTCAAAACACCCGCCTGGCCCTCTACGGCGGCGCCCTCTTCGTGGCCGTCGAAGCGCCGAAATTCATCTCGCCGTACTGGCAGGAGAGCATCTTCCAGCAGATCGGCATCTTCTGCCTGCTGGCCATCGGGCTCAACGTCGTGGTCGGATTCGCCGGCCTGCTCGACCTCGGGTACGTGGCCTTCTACGCGCTGGGGGCCTACACGAACGCGTACCTGACCAACGCGCTGCCGATACACCCGCCGATCGTGGTGAACGCTTTCTTCAGCATTCCCTTCGCCATCTTGGTGTGCATGGTGGCCGGTGTTCTGCTCGGGCTTCCGACCCTGCGGCTTCGGGGCGACTACCTGGCCATCGTCACTCTCGGTTTCGGAGAGATTATCTACGTGCTGGCCAGTAATCTGACCAACATCACCGACGGGGCAGGCGGCACCGCCGCCGTCGGGAGCTTCTCCATGAATTTCTGGTTCGCCCATTTTGCGCTCAACGGCTTGGCCATCACCGACGACCTGAACTTCTACTACCTCTTGCTCGCTTTCATCGTGCCCATACTCTTTCTCTTCAACTCCCTTAACCATTCCAAGGTCGGTAGATCGTGGGCGGCCATCCGCGAGGACGAGGTGGCGGCCGCGTCGCTGGGCATCAATGGACTCAAGTACAAGGTGATGGCCTTCGCCATCGGCGCGTCCACCTCGGGAGTGGCGGGCGTGCTGTCGTCGACGAAGCTGGGCTCGCTGTTCCCCTCGGACTTCGCGTTGCAGGTTTCGATCTTCGTGCTGGTCCTGGTCATATTCGGCGGCATGGGGTCGATCACCGGTGTGATAATCGGCGCGGCGTTCATCGGCTGGATACTGCAGTACCTGATCTTCCACTCCTTCATTGACTATCAGGATGCTGACAAGTTCATGTACCTGGGCGCGATCTTGGTGCTCACCATGATCTTCCGTCCTCAGGGAATGCTGCCCGCGAAACGCCGATTGCGGGAGTTCCAAGATTCCGAGGCGGGCCTCGGATCAGCGGACGCCATGGGTACAGCGCCCGAAGGGCCGCTCACATGACCAACGAAAACATCGTTGAGGTCAAGGACCTCACACTTCGCTTCGGCGGCGTCACCAGTTTGAACAACGTCTCGTTGGTGCAACGCCGCGGCGAGATGCTGGCCGTCATCGGTCCGAACGGCGCCGGCAAGACCTCGCTGTTCAACTGCATCACCGGCGTCTATCGACCGCAGGAGGGTTCGATCGAGTTCCACTCGGCCCATCGCGACGCCGTGAACATCGTGGGACGTCAGCCCCACCGCGTGAACCAGCTGGGCATCGCGAGGACGTTCCAGACCAGTCGAATGTTCAACGCCCTCACGACCTTCGAGAACATCAAGATCGGCGTGGAGTCGAGGCAGAAGACCGGACCCATCGGGGCCATGCTTCGCCTGCCGAGGACTCGACGCGAAGAGCACGAATCCGACGAACGGACCCTCGAGCTCCTCGAGTTGGTCGAGCTCACCCATCGGATGAACACCCCGGCCGACTCGCTGCCCTACGGCGATCGCCGACGACTGGAGATCGCCCGGGCGCTGGGCACCAATCCTGAGCTGCTGTTGCTGGATGAACCGGCCGCGGGGACTAATCCTTCCGAGAAGCTCGAACTGGCGCAACTCATTCGCAAGATCAACGTGGAGATGGGAACGTCAATCCTGCTCATCGAACACGACATGCGCCTGGTCATGTCGCTGGCCGAGCGCATTTACGTGCTCAACTTTGGGCTGGTCATCGCGTCGGGCACGCCGAGCGAGATCCAACAGAACCCCGAAGTAGTCGCCGCGTACCTCGGGACGACCGAATCAGAAGGCGCGGAACAATGAGTTCACCCATGCTGTCGATCGAGCACGTGGAAGTGCGCTACGGACCCGTGCCGGCCATTCGTAACCTGTCGCTGAGCGTCGACGAAGGGGAGATCGTCACGATCCTGGGGGCCAACGGCGCCGGCAAGACGACGACGCTTCGAATGATCTCCGGTCTGCACCGACCCTATTCGGGCAAGGTGTTCCTGGAAGGCATGGATATCACGACGACCCCGGCTCACAAGCTGGTGGACCTCGGACTCAGCCACGTTCCTGAAGGACGTCGGATCTTCGCGACGATGACGGTGATCGAGAATCTCGAGATGGGAGCCTTCCGCCGCAAGGGCAACTACCAGGAGGAGTTCGATCACATTTTCGAGCTGTTCCCCGTGCTGGGCGAGCGGCGCAAGCAGCTGGGCGGAACCTTGTCCGGTGGGGAGCAGCAGATGCTCGCTATCGGTCGCGCCATGATGGCCAAACCACGCCTCCTGCTCTTGGACGAACCGTCGCTGGGACTGGCGCCCAAGATTATCGAAGCGATTTTCTCGATCATCGTGCAGATTCGATCCGAAGGCGTCACCGTGGTGTTGGTGGAGCAGAACGCCAACCAGGCGCTCAGGATTGCCAACCGGGGCTACGTCCTCGAAAACGGCACCGTGCTCTATGAGGACTCCGCGCCCGCCCTCCTGGGTGACGACCGGATTCGCCGTGCGTACCTCGGCACCGAGTAGGGAGACGACCGGTCCCATCGCGTGGCAGGGCGACGGGCGACGAGCGAGTCATGAGCGACAGTGAAGCTCTGCACCCCAGCGCTCAGCGCGTGGCGGACGTCCTGAGGTCTCGCGGTGCGCGGGGAACTATTCGCGAGTTCGACGTGCCGACCAAGACCGCGGCCGACGCCGCCGCGGCTCTTGGTTGCGAGGTAGGGGCCATCGCGAGCACCTTGGTGTTCATGATCGATGATCAACCCTCGGTCGTGATCAAGAGCGGGGCCTTCCGCGTTGACCTCGACCTACTCCGTCGGCACGCGGGTGCGCATGCCGTGCGACAGGCGTCGCCCGACGAGGTGCGTGACGCGACCGGCCAGGTCATCGGGGGAGTGTCGCCCGTTGGGTGGATCAAGGAGCTGCGGACCTTCGTGGACGATTCGTTGTCCGAGTACGAAGAACTGTGGGCGGCCTGTGGAACGCCGCACGCCGTGTTCGCCACGACGTTCCCGGAACTGCTCTCGCTGACCGGGGGCACGCCCATTTCGCTTCGCAACGAGTAGGGAGCGTCTTCGGGCCTCCGTGGCCGACCAGTGAAGCCGAAAACCCTTTGTTTGTTGGGATATTCCCCTTGGAAAAAACTTGCAACGAACACCTGTTCGCTTTAATATATACGAACAGGTGTTCGTTCTAGGCAAGGGTGTCGGAAATGGCTGCAGTCGAAATACGCGAAGAAGAAGTACCCCGTATCGGTCGCCCTCAATTGCGGCTGGTCACGTTCGAGAGTGCCCCCCTCATACCGCGTTCGGGTGCTCCACTAGTGCAACGTAGGGCGGCTCGAGCGCGCATGCTCAAACGACGACGTCGCACCCTCGTGGTGCTCGCGCTGCTCGCGGGTCTCACGATTCTCGCCCTGCCGGGGGTGGCGTTCGGGGGCATAGAGGGCGGCGGCCTCTCGAGCGATCTCAACAACAATGCAACGCTTGCCGCGGGCATGGTGTACGTGGTGCAGCCCGGCGTGACGCTCGACTCGATCGCGCGGATGGTGAACCCCGCCGATCCGCGAGAGGCCCGGACGTCACTGGTGCGCGAACTTGGCTCGACGGTCGTGGTGACCGGCGAGCACGTCCTAATTCCCTGAAATTTCAAGGTTTTGGGTGTATCGTGAACTCCATGCGCTGTCCTTTCTGTGCCGCAGATGACGACCGCGTCGTCGACTCCCGGCTGGCCGAAGACGGGGTGGCCATACGCCGTCGGCGTGAGTGCTCCGCCTGTTCGCAGCGTTATACGACGTTCGAGCGGATTGAGGAAATTGGGGTCTACGTCGTCAAGCGTTCGGGCGAACGCCAACTGTTCGATCGTGCCAAGATCCTCAGCGGCGTGCGTGCGGCCTGCAAGAACCGTCCGGTCGACGAAGATGCCTTAGAACTCCTGGCGATGGGGGTCGAAGAGTCGATGCGACTCCTGAGTCGCGACGTGTCGAGCGAGGAGGTCGGACTCGTGACCTTGGAGGCCTTACGCCAGGTGGACGACGTCGCCTACGTGCGCTTCGCGTCCGTCTACAAGGGTTTTGAGGGCACCGACGACTTCGCCCGCGAGATCGGCATGCTGGTCAAGACGACCGCCCCTAAATTGCACGGGTAGCGATGCGCGCCCTGCGACTGAAGCCACAATCGGCGATGGCGATCTACGCCCATCCGGACGACGCCGACGTGGCCGCCGGTGGCTTGCTCGCTCAGTGGGCCAATGAAGGCTGCGCGGTGCACCTGGTGGTCGTCTGCGACGGCGCCAAGGGCTCGCACGGTCCCCAGGCCGATTCGGTAGCCGTGCGCGGCGCGAGACGAGAGGAACTTCAATTGGCCGCGGACCTCCTGGGGGCCACCAGCGTGCTCGGACTGGACCGACCCGACGGCGAGGTGGTGAACGATGACGAGCTGCGCGCCCAGCTCGTGGGACTAGTGCGCAAGTATCGTCCCGAGGTCGTACTCGGTCCCGACCCCACGGCGGTCTTCTTTGGCGGCGTGTACGTGAACCACCGCGACCACCGCGAGACCGGCTGGGCCCTGCTCGACGCGGTCGCACCGGCCGCGGCCATGCCGTTGTACTTCCCCGACCAGGGCGAGCCCCACCAGGTCCGTCAGCTTCTCCTAAGCGGCACGCACGAGCCTGACGTGGTGGCCGACGTCTCGGGGACCATCGACATCAAGGTGAAGGCGGTGCTCGCGCACGCCTCGCAACTGGCCGGCGACGACGAGGCCATTCGGGAATTGGTCTATGGCCGGGCCGAGCAGGCGGGCCGTTCGGTGGGGGCGGCTTTCGGTGAAGCCTTCCGCAGCGTTGAACTCGCCTTCTGAGGACCCCTCGGTCGACGAGGCGCCCCTGTTGCACATCGACCTCGACGCGTTCTTCGCGTCGGTGGAGATCCTCGACGATCCCACGCTCGTAGGCAAGCCAGTAGCCGTCGGGGGACCGGCGAGCCGCGGCGTCGTGGCGAGCGCCAGCTACGAGGCGCGTCGTTTCGGGGTTCGCAGCGCGATGCCCACGGTCGTGGCCCGTCGGATGTGCCCCGAGCTCATCGTGCTGCCCGGACGATTCGATCGCTACGAGGTGTACTCGCGCCAGTTCCACGACGTCATACGAGACCTGACTCCGGACTTCGAACCCCTGGGGCTCGACGAGGTCTTCGCGGACCTGCGCAGTCTGCGAATGCTCAACGTGCGACCCATCGCGGCGGCGGAGGAGCTGCGCCGACGCATCAACACCGAGCTCGGCCTCGAGTGCGGGGTGGGCCTCGGACGCAACAAGCTCTTCGCCAAGCTCGCGTCCAAGAAGTCCAAGCCCCGGGTCGTCAAGGGTCAGCTGGTGCCCGGCGCGGGCGTCGTGTGGGTGAGCCCCGACCTCGAAGCCCAGTGGCTGAACGAACTGCCCGTGCGAGCCCTCTGGGGCGTGGGCCCGGCGACCGCGGCCAAGCTGGAGAAACTGGGCCTGCCCTGGGTCCGTGACCTCCAACAGGTCGACGAACGAACCCTGGCCAGCCACGTCGGCCCGTCCTTGGCGGCCACCCTCTGGGCCTTCGCCCACGGGGAGGACAATCGCGAGGTCGTGGTCGATCGGCCCGTCAAGTCGATCGGTCACGAGCAGACGTTTCTACGTTCACGTCAGGGGATGGCCGAACTCGTCGTCGAGGCGCGGGCCCATTCGGCCGTGGTGGCGCGGGCGCTGCGCTCCCAGGGGCGTGTGGCGCGCACCATCTCGATCGTGGTCCGTTTCGACGATTTCACCTCGATTACCCGGTCCCAGACCCTCTCCTTCGGCATCGATGACGAGTTCGCCATCACGGCCATAGCGGAGGCGCTGCTTGCGTCGGTGGACCTCCACCACGCCGTTCGCCTCCTGGGGGTGCACGCCTCCTCGTTCCTCGAGCGCAGCCACAACCAGGTCCAGCTCACCTTTGGGTTCGAGCCATCCTCACTCGACGCGCGCCAGCGGGCCGAACTGGTCTCCCAGGAACGCCAGATCAGTTACGAGGCCTTGCGCGACGCCGTGGACGACGTGCGCCACAAGTTCGGCAAAGCCGCGGTCGGCACGGCGAGCGAGCTCAAAGAGAATGGCGTCGAGATCGAGACGCAGCGAGGGCGCCACGCTTTCGGTCCCGAAAGCCCCTCGTAGGGTTAGGTCGTCTCGACGGTGACCAGCGTGCCGATCGGCGTGTGCGGCCATATGACGTGCGCCGACGCGAAGGGCATCTCCACGCAGCCGAGGCTCTGGGGCCACCCGTAGGAGGCGCGGATGAAGCCGTGGAGCGCGGAGCCGCCGTCGAAGTACGAGATCCACGGGATGCCCGGGTCGGCGTAGTGCGAGCCGTCGGGATTGGTGCCCGACATCGTCTGGGTGAGGTAGCGCAGGTAGACGGGGAAGGTGCCGAGCGGGGTGGGAGCGACGGAGATTCCGGTGTTGGCTAAGGTGTGGAAGGTGGGCCGGCCCGCCACGTAGAGCCGCACGGTTTCGGGTGATGACTCGCTCACGGTCACGTAGTTGTAGGTGTTGGGGTTCTTCACGTCGTTGCGCGCGGCCTTGACCAGGTCGTGCCACGTCGTCTCATCGAGGACGCCGGTGGTGGGCAGTTGGTGGTCGTTCTGGAACGCCATGAGCGCTCCGCGCACGATGACGTTGTTGTTTCCAACGCCCCAGAGGTCGAGGATCGAAGCGGGCAGCCTCGGATAGGCCCAGGTGTAGAAGCCGCTCGATATCGTGGCCGGATCGCTGTGGGGAGAGAGTGAGGTGAAGGTCGCGGGAAGGTAGTCGAGTTCGCCCAGCAGCTGCTGCTCCCACTTTGAGCCCGAGGGCGTGACGAGACTGTGCCGTCGTTCGGCCCCGAAGCTGCACTGGGAACGGCAACGCAACAGCGTCGGCAGGTCGATCACGTACGTGGTGGCCGGCTGGATCAACCCGGTCGTCACCGCCTGCACCTCTTTCGGTCCGACTTGCTGCCACGTCGTCGCCAACTGCGGCTGGGTGGTGAGTGGTGGCAGGTCGGCCACTTTATCGAAACTGGCGAAGCTGAGGCGTACGAGGGGCATCGACGAGGTGATCGTTGACGCCACGGTGCCGGTGATGCGCGTCGATACGGCCGCGCCCGCGCCCACCGTGGGAAGTGCGCACGACGCGACAAGCGCCACCGCGAAAGTCATGCTCAGACGAAGGCGTCGTATCACCTCTCAAGAATAATCTTCATTGGCTTCCTCCTCGACCGCCCTAGCATTGAAGGAGGTCAACGAAGGAGTTCGGGTGGGCGTACTAGGCATCGCGTTGCTGGTCATCCTGGCTCTGGTCGTCATCACCACGATCGTGTCCCTCGTGAGTACCGTCGTTTCCACATTGACCTTGGTGTTCGAAGTCGTCGTCGTGGTGACGCTGTGCGTGCTGGTCTGGCGGTTTTTCCAGAAGAAGTGACGAAATTGACCGCCGAGTAGGATGGTCAGTTCTGGCGGCGTGGCCGAGTGGTTAGGCAGGGGCCTGCAAAGCCCCGTACTCCGGTTCGAATCCGGACGCCGCCTCCAGACAGCCCTGACCCTTTCGAAGCAGTCGAAAATTCCTAACTCTTCTTGATCGTCGTGGTGGGCGCGTTGGCCGGTCCGGTTCCGGCGGCGTTGCACGGGCGCGGGTCGTAGGGCGCGAGCGCTTGGTTGGTGGAGCTCGGAGCGCTGAAGGCATTGTTGGTGCTCACGCCGGGTGGGTCGTAGATCGTCGTGGTAGTGGTGGTGCTCGACGTCGTGGCGGACGTCTTCTTCGTGGTCGTGGTGGTGGTGACGGGCACCCGAGGCTTGACCGTCAGGTCGGTACCCGTTTGCACGGTCACGACGGCGCCCGACGCGACTTTGGCCGGGTTGTAGCCGAGGATCGCGGGACCTTGGAGTTGGGCCAGCACGGACTCGGCCGCCGCGAGCCCGGGGCTCGTCCAGTTGCCGTTGGCGGGCGGGGGAGAACCGCCGTACCAGACGACGGTCTCGCTGACCGGACCGTCCGGACGCACGGTAGCGGTCGACTTGACGACGAAGCCCTTGTTGCTCAATTGCCGGGCGACCAGGGCGGCCTGGTTGGCGATGCCGGTGCCGTTGTCGATCGAGAGGGCGACACTCGAGGGCGCCGGCAGTGCCGCGTTGGTGAACGAGTCGTTGCCGCTCGCGACGCCGAAGATCTGGTCGACGGTGTTGACACCGGTCGGCTGGACCGGGAACTCCACGTCGCCGTAGTAGTAGCCCTGGTAGAGCAGCGAGCCGGAGAGCACCTCGATCACTGGGTAGGTCAGTTGCGGAGCGGTGGAGATATCGGTGTGGGCGAACGTCTCGGCGAGACTCACCATCGACGATTCTGAGAATCCGCTGTCCACCGTCAGGTCCGGCAACACCGAGGTGGCGATGCTCTGGTCGGTCAAGGGGTTGCCGAGTCCGCGCGCGGCCACCTTCGCCGCCAGGACACGCAGGAACTCGTGGGTCCGTCGAATGCGGGCCAGGTCCGAGAGGGCCTCCTGGGGCCACGTGTGGGGGTCGTGGTTGGACGGATTGGGCTGGATCTGGAGGTGTCGAGCCCGAACGAGTTGCAGGGCGTGCCTCCCGTCGAGCAGGTAGCAGCCGGGCCGCTCGATGTTGAGGTCCGACTCCGCGTCGTAGATCGGGGTCGGGAAGTACATGTGCACGCCGCCGAGCGCGTTGACCACGTTGGCGAAGGTGTCGAAGTTCAACACCATGTAGTGATTGATCGGAATGGCGAGGTCCTCCTCGATGGCCGCCACTAGCTGGCTGGGCCCCTGGTAGAGCGCGGCGTCGATCTTGTTGGCGCCGTCGGAGCGAGCGTTGGGGATGAAGAGGTCGCGGGGAATGGACAGGAGTGACACCGTTTTGGTGCTCGGGTCGAGATGGACGATCATGTCGATGTCGCTGTTGACGCCTGTCACGCCCTGGGAGCAGAGCCCGTACGCCTTGTTCTGCACCTTGAGGCCGCATCTCGTCGTCGAGCCGATCAGCAGGATGTTCTCGGTGGCGCCGGCCGATTGAAGGTGCTTCACGTTCTGCTTGTTGATGAGGGAACCGAGGTAGAAGTAGTCGGCGGCGACCCCGCCGACGATGAGCACGATGACCACGCCGATGGTGATCACGCTTCGGCGAATCCAGACCCTTCGTCGCGCGCGCGGCGTCCGTCTCGATGATCCTCTTTCACGACGATTGACGGCGTCGCCGAGGGCAATCAGGCGCTCCTGGTTGGCGATCCTCGCTCGGGGCAGCCCGCGGCCCTCTTGATTTGTATCACGGGCCATTCATGCATTCTAATGACTCGTCCTTCTGCGGCTGGGCTTTGGGCAGCGCTTCGGGCGAAAGTGCAGGTCGGATGGTCGATGGAAGCCGTGCCCAAAAGAAGTTGCTTCTAACGATTCCGTCCCGCGAATCTCAGGACGGCGGGGGAGCCGCAAGACCCATGTTCCGCGCGAAGGGCGAGTGCCGAGTGACAGCGTCGATTACTGCGCGGCCTTGCTCACTCTTCAACGTCCCTCAACCACGGCCAGGGCGGCCTACAGCGATCGTGGAGGATTGTTCATGCCGGAGAATCGCATGGGTTCCAGGATCTGGGATTCGAGCAGGTCGGGCTCCAAGGGGTGGGAGAACAGGAATCCCTGCACCTCGACGACATTGCTCGAGCGAAGTAGATCCATCTGTCCGATGGTCTCGACGCCTTCGGCCAGGGTCTTGAGACCGAGGTCCTTGCCGAGCTGGATGAACGTCTTCACCAGCGCCTGCGACTCGGGCGACGTGGTGATGGCGCTGGTGAAGGACTTGTCGATCTTGATGCAGTCGATGGGGAACTGTCGCAGGTAACTGAGTGAGCAGTAGCCGGTGCCGAAGTCGTCGATTGCGATGCTCACACCGAGGTCCTTGATGGCCTGAAGTCGGGTGACCGACATCTCGACGTCAAGCATCAGCGCCGTTTCGGTGACCTCGATGACCAGGGAGGTGACGTCAAGCCCGCTCACGCGAATGGCTTCGCGTATGTGGTCGATGATCAGGTCGCTGTCGAGTTGGCGCGCCGAGACGTTCACCGAGACGTTGATCGCGTGGCCCCGGTCGTGCCAGGCGGCCATCTGCAGACACGCCTCACGCAGGACCCAGGCTCCGACCTCACGGATCTGTCCATTTCTTTCGAGGATCGGTATGAATTCGTCGGGTTGGATGACACCCTGCAGGGGGTGCCTCCATCGCAAGAGCGCCTCGACGCCGACGATCGTCAGGTCTTCCAGGTTGTAGATCGGCTGAAAGAGCAGGAAGAACTGCTCTCCCACCAGCGCCGAACGTAGGTCGAACTCCAGGACGAGACGTCGATTGACGTCGCTTTGCATCTTCGCGTCGAAGAACATGTACTGGTTCTTGCCCGCGGCCTTCGCCTGGTAGAGCGCGACGTCGGCGTCGCGCAGGAATTCCACCCCGGAAGGGCGGTCCCCCAGGGCGATGCCGATGCTGGTGGTGACGACCAGGGGCGCGTCGGAGCCGCAGATCGTGAAGGGTTGGCGCATGACGTTGAGCAGCCGTTCCGCCACCAATTGCGGTGACGCGGCCTCTCCGCTGCCGTCGATGAGCACGACGAATTCGTCGCCGCCCATTCGTCCGATCGTGTCCGCTCCTCGTAACGTATTCTTCATCCGCTCCGCCACCGCGACCAGCAGTCGGTCACCGGCCTCGTGGCCCAGCGTGTCGTTCACGTTCTTGAAGTCGTCGAGGTCGATGTACAACGCCGCTCCAAAGGTGCCGTTGCGGCGGTTCCTTTCCAGGAGCTGTTCGATGCGATCGACGATGAGAGCACGGTTGGGCAGTCCCGTGAGGGCGTCGTGCATGGCCTGGTGCAGCAATTCGTTGGTCCGCTCTTCCACCAGCATCATCGAACGGGCTCGTCCGGTCCCCAACGCGAAGATGAGCGCTCCCAGGAGAAGGTTGAGGGCGAGGCCCGCCAGGAGCAGTGCGAGGGCCTCCCCGTCCCCGATCAATCCGCCGCTCTGCACCGCGTCGAACGTTGCGAGCGTCCACCCATCGTGAAGATTGATGGTGGAGGTCTGGGAGTGCGCGTCCGGCGCGCCGCTGCGGAAGATCTCCTTCGAATTTTTGCCCCCGTACTGGAAGGCGACGGCCATGTTCATATGCCCCACGCGGGCCCTTTGCAGGAGGATGCCGGGCTTGAGGATCAGGCCGACTAACTCGGCGAACGACGACCTTCGAGCGGCCACCGTCGTGGGCAAGGTGGCTCCGCGGTAAAGGGGTGTTTCGAGGCCCATGGTGTGCAAGCCGAACTCGCTGAAGGGCAGCACGTTGCTGGCGCCGGTGTCGCGCGACTTCAGGAGCACGCCACGCAGGTTGGTGGCGCAGAGGTCGATGTCCTTGGGGAGTATCACCTTCTTCGTGCGGAAGAAGCCGAAGGGCGCCAGGCAGTAGAAGCTCCGTCGACCCGCGGGGACGATCTTGAAGGGCGCCGATTGGGTCAACGAAGCGCTTCGAGCGTAGGCGTTCAACTGGGAGGCGGTCACGATCTTGATGACGCCCAAACCCAACAGTTCGGGATAGTTGCTCAGCACGTGCACGTCATTCGCCCACGACGTGAACTGGGCCTGCGTGGTGTCGGCGTTCCCTAGGAGGAATGACTCGGTGCTATTGATCAGGTCCTGTTCGCGCTGGATCGAGAGCTTGAGATTCGCCGCGATCTCGTTGGACGTCGTGACGAAGGCCTTGTGGCTCTTTTGGTCCGCGGAACGCGCGACCGCGGTGGCTCCCAGCCACGAGCCGAGGGATCCCGCCACGATGATGAATACGACGATGCTGGTCCACGCTCGGTACTGTTTGGAGCGACTCCTTGGCACGATCCGACACGGCTTTCTGTCCACGATTCAATCGACAAATCACAGATTTCAGCGGCGCTGAGTTGCTATGCGAAGTCAATAAGCCAAGTCTTCCAAAAGGGTGCGCGGCACATGACGATACTCACCCACGTACGTCACAACATTGCCGGCGTGCTGATGCCGCGACGACCGTTTCTCCTGATGGCCCACAATCGAGAATTTCTTGTATAGAAATCCGCGGGAGAAGGTGGCGCCAGTGACTACTTCTTGGCCGCTTCGTAATAGGGATTCGTGCCCGAGGCGTGATCGGTCACGTCGACGATCCGTCGAATTTCCTGCACGGATTCCCGCAGGGCCACTTCGATGCCCTGGCTCAGGGTGACCGCCGCCATGCCGCATCCGGCGCAGCCGCCGCTCAGGCGAAGGTAGGCGATTTCCCCTTCGACGGCGACCAGGTCCGCCCGACCTCCGTGGGCCGCAATGCTCGGGTTGATCTGCCGCTCGAGGACCTGGAGCACGCGTTGTGCCACGTCGCCGCTCAGGTCGACGGGCGGACCCGAAATGCGGGGACTCGCCACGGTGGGCCTCGGCGGACGGTTGGGGTTCTCGATGAACATCCCACCTTGCGCCGCGTCGGGATTTACGTCGAGCACCGAGCCTTGGACCTTGTCGACGCTGTCCGCGGGCACGACCAGCGTCAGTCCACCTTGGTCACCCGCCCAGTCGCCGTCGGAGGCGTCGTTCGTCGCCTGAAAGTAGATGTCGTAGGTGTACGCGTTCGCGGACGTGCCGGTGACCTCGATCCACAGGGCTAGCTCCGCCGGGCTCTCCTCGTCGGCACGAAGGGCGAGCACCATGGTGAGGGCCGCGTCGGAGACCTTCAAAACGTCGCGCCTTACGGTGTCAGGTTGAGTCATAGTTTTCCCATTGCACCCTCACTGTTGCGGCCATCATAGGGGGGTGCGTCGAATCTTGTTGCTGCTCCCGACCGCCACGTATCGGGCGACTGATTTTCTGGCGGCCGCCGGCACTTTAGGTGTTGACGTCGTGGTGGGCTCCGAGCATCGACAAGCGATGTCGCGCTCGATGGGTGATCGCGCCGTCGTGATACCCCTGCAGGATGTGGGCCGCGCGGTTGAGACCATCGAACGTCTGAATGCCCGATTTCCGCTCGACGCCGTTCTGGCCGTGGACGACCAGGGGCTCCTTATCGCGAGTGCGTCGTCATCTCGTTTGGGTTTTCGACACAATCCTCTCGACGCGGTGGTCGCGGCTCGTGACAAGGTTGTGATGCGCGAGCGTTTCGCGTTGGCTTCGATTCGCCAACCCGAGTTTCGGGTGGTGGCGCCCGACGGTGACGTGGTCGCCGCCGCCATCGGCGTGGGGTTTCCGTGCGTGGTGAAACCTGTCTCGCGATCGGCGAGCCAAGGGGTCATTCGAGTTGACGACGCCGAACAAGCCCGCTCGGCCGGTGAGCGCGTGCGAGCACTTCTTGATTCACCCGGAGAGCGCCTCCTGGTTGAACGGTTCGTACCCGGCGAGGAGGTGGCCGTGGAGGGGTTGCTCGTCTCGGGTCGCCTCGAGGTCCTGGCCGTGTTCGACAAGCCGGACCCGCTCGACGGCCCCTTCTTCGAAGAGACCATCTACGTCACGCCCTCGCGCCAGGATCCTGCCGTCCTGGCCGACGTTGAGAGGATCGCCGCCGACGCAACAGGGGCTCTCGGCCTTCGTGAGGGTCCCGTCCACGTGGAGCTTCGACTAGGTCTTGACGGCCTGGTCACCGTCCTCGAGGTGGCCGCACGTTCGATCGGCGGGCTGTGTTCGAGAGCCTTGAGGTTCGGAGCCGGCGTAAGCCTTGAAGAATTGATCATTCGACACGCGCTAGAGCTTCCTCTGCACGACCTTTCACGCGAGACGCAAGCCTCCGGGGTCATGATGCTGCCAATACGTGCATCCGGTGTGCTTGAGGGGGTGCACGGGCAGGATCAGGCGCGAGCCGTCGAAGGGGTGGTGGGTCTCAGCATTACTATCGCGCCCGGAAAGACGTTGACCCCGTTGCCCGAGGGCGACCGTTATCTGGGGTTTATCTTCGCGCGCGGGCCTACTCCGGCGTTCGTCGAAGGGGTACTGCGTCAAGCTGAGGCCTGCCTTGACGTTCGGCTTCGATGAGTTATTCCCTACTGCCGCCGCCTTTTTAGTCAACGATGATCTCGGAAGTGTTGGCTGCTTGGCACACCAAGCGAGCCCTTCGTGATCATGGTCCGTAGGGCCGATTGATCAATGAGCGGTCGTCCGGCGACGTCGTTGGCGCACGTGGGTGTACTTAGTTTGCGGTCGGAAAGGGCGACGCCGAATGGTCGCCCGCCTCGCGGCCGCGTGCAATAGTATCGGGCAAGTTCTGTACGAAGTATGAACAGCGAAGCGGGCGTCAGCTCACATCGTGAGGGGGAGGGAAAGTGACCGTAACCGTAGAACCTGCTGACCGCGCGGCGGAGAAGGGGCTCAAGAGCGGGGCACTGGGACTCATTTCCAGCGTCGTCATCGGCATCGCCTCGACGGCCCCCGCCTACAGTCTGGCGGCGACTTTGGGCTTCGTCGTGGTGGCCATCGGGGTGCAGGCTCCCATCGTCGCCATTCTCGCCTTCGTGCCGATGTTCTTCATATCCATCGCCTTCCAGCAGATGAACAAGGCCGACCCGGACTGCGGGGCGACGTTCACCTGGGCGACGCGCGCTTTCACGCCCCGCATCGGCTGGATGGGTGGTTGGGGATGCGTCGCCGCGGACATCATCGTGATGGCGAGCCTCGCGCAGATCGCGGGCCAGTACGTCTTCGACCTTTTCAATACGACCAGCATTGGCGGCACCGCCAACAGTGTCTGGGTGCTCCTGGTCGGCATTGCGTGGATCGTCGCCATGACCTGGATCTGCTACGTCGGCATTGAGGTGTCGGCCAATTTCCAGAAGGCCCTGCTGGGCATCGAACTCACGATGTTGACCGTGCTCTCCATATGGGCGCTGGTGCGCGTGGGCGACGGTTCCGCGCCGGTTGGCCACCTGACTCCGGCCTTGAACTGGTTCAATCCCTTTGCGGTGAAGCACTTCAGTGACTTCATCGTGGGCTTGGCGGACATGCTCTTCATCTACTGGGGCTGGGACACTGCGCTTAACCTCAACGAGGAGACCGACAACGCTCAGATCACACCGGGCAAGGCCGGCGTGATCTCGACGTTCTTCCTGCTGGGGATCTACGCGTTGGTGATCTTCGCCGTCCAGTCCTTCGCCGGCATCGGCACGACCGGCATCGGCCTAGGTAACACCAACCACGTCAACGACGTGCTCTCGATCCTGGGGCCGGCGATCTTCGGCCACTCGACGCTGGCCTCCATTCTCGACCACCTGCTGTTGCTGATGGTGCTTTCCTCCGCCGCCGCGTCGACGCAGACCACGATATTGCCCACCGCACGCACCGTGCTGTCGATGTCCGTGCACAAGGCCATGCCCAACGTGTTCGCCAAGATGCACAAGCGCTTTCTCACTCCCACCGTCGCCACCGTGACGTTCGGGATGGTGTCGATCGTGCTCTACGTGGTGATGAACTCCTTGTCCGCGGGCCACGTCATCAGCGACTCGGTCGACGCCCTGGGCGTGATGATCGCCTTCTACTACGGCATGACGGGCTGGGCCTGCGTCTGGTACTACCGCAAGAGGCTGACGCAGAACGTGCATGACTTCTTCGTCCTGGGGGTCATGCCCCTCGTCGGCGCCATCATCCTGTACTTCATCCTCGGCTGGTCGTTCTGGTACTACTGGAACCCCGCCAACAGCTACACGATGCTGCGGGTCTTCGGCCACACCTTCGGCGGCACCTTCGTCCTGGACGTGGGGACGCTGTTGATCGGCGTGATCTTGATGTTCACCATGAACGCCTTCCGCCCGGCCTTCTTCCGCGGCGAGACCCTCACGCGCGATTCACCGACGCTGGTCACCGAGGACTACGGCGCGGCCAAAGAGGAGTCGCACTGACATGTCGACTACGTGCGCTACCGAGCAATTGATCTATCAAGAGGAGCCCTACCATGCCTGACGCCGCAACCCCTCCCAAAATTGTTGTGGGGGTCGACGGTTCACCGCTCGCCCACGCGGCGCTCGAGTTCGCCATCGACGAAGCACGGCTGCGCGGCGCGAGCCTCCAAGTCACCTACGCCTATCCCGTCATCGGCTCACACATCACCGGCTCCACCGGCCACGACTACTACGAACAGGTCGAGGGCGAGGCGAGGGCACTGTTGCAGGGGCTGATCGCGGGGGCGCCCTCTACCGAAGGGATCGAGACGGAGTGGTTGGCCGTGCCCGGAAATCCTTCCGAGGTCCTCATCGAGGCCAGCAAGGAGGCCGTGCTGCTGGTGGTTGGTTCGAGGGGTGTTGGTGGATTCCTCGGACTGGTGATGGGTTCGGTGTCGACGCAGTGCGTGCACTACTCACACTGCCCGGTCTTGGTGGTGCGCGAAGAGCACTGATCCCTCGTCAGTCATGACCGAACGGCGCGTCCTCGTTTTTCGAAGTATCTGATCAGGGAGCGCGAAGGCGAACCTGTGGTCGAGCAAACGGGCGCGCTGGCGCGAATATGGTTAAAGACGAGGTCACGCAACGAAGGCGGTGCCTTGGTCACGCGGCACCTTGGGGTGCGGAGTCAACGGAGGAAGAGATGCGCGTACTAATCATCGGAGCGGGCGGCGTGGGATCGGCCATGGCTCGCACCGCCATCAAGTGGAATCTCTTCGAACGAGTGGTGGTGGCCGACTACGACAAGCAGAGGGCCAAGCGGGCCATCGCGGACGGCGGAGATCGCTTCGTCGCCTACAAGCTCGACGGCAGCGATGAAGACGCCATCGTCGCCCTGATCAAGTCCGAGAAGGTCGACGCCGTCGTCAATGCGCTCGATCCACGCTTCGTCATGTCGGTTTTTCGCGCGGCCTTCACCGCCGGTGCGACCTACCTCGACATGGCCATGTCGCTTTCGCACCCGCATCCCACCGATCCCTACACCCTCACCGGCGTCAAGTTGGGCGACGAACAGTTCGCCATGCAGGACCAATGGAAAGAGCGGGGGTTGCTGGCCCTCGGGGGAATCGGCGTCGAGCCCGGACTCTCGGACGTCTTCGCCCGCTACGCGTCGGACAAGTTGTTCTCGTCGATCGACCAGCTGGGCGTCCGCGACGGGGCCAACCTGGTGGTCGAGAGCTATGAATTCGCGCCTTCCTTCTCGATCTGGACGACCATCGAGGAGTGCCTAAACCCGCCGGTCATATGGGAAAAGGGCCGGGAGTGGTACACCACGGCACCCTTCAGCGAACCCGAGACCTTCAACTTCCCGGCCGGCATCGGACCGGTCGAGTGCGTCAATGTCGAGCACGAGGAGGTCCTGCTGATGCCGCGTTGGCTGGAGGCGAACCGGGTCACCTTCAAGTACGGCCTGGGCGACGAATTCATCCAGGTGCTCTCGACGCTGCACAAGCTCGGCCTGGATTCGACCACGCCGGTTCGCGTGGGTGACGCGGACGTCTCACCGCGCGACCTGGTGGCGGCCTGCCTGCCTAACCCCGCGGAACTAGGGGATCGCATGACCGGGTTGACGTGCGCCGGCACTTGGGTGACGGGGACCGGTCTCGACGGCAACGCGCGCGAGGTCTACCTGCACCACGTGGTCGACAACGCGTGGTCGATGTCGGAGTTCGGATCGCAGTCGGTCGTGTGGCAGACCGCCATGAATCCGATCATCGCGCTGGAGCTCTTGGAGTCGGGTGCCTGGACGGGCGAAGGGGTCCTCGGCCCCGAGGCCCTCCCCGCCGAACCGTTCCTCGATCTGGTCAACTCGCACGGCTCGCCGTGGGCCTGCGACGAGCGCACCCCTTCAACGACGTGAGGCGACGCCGAGGGCGTTGAGCGTGCCTGTCACTGAATTGTGACGAGCGTACCTATTGGGGTGTGCGGGAAGAGGATCGCCGCGTGCGCGAAGGGCATCTCGACACAGCCCAGGCTTTGCGGGTAACCGTAGCCCGAACGGATGAAGCCGTGCAGCGCGTCGCCGCCGTGGAAGTACGACACCCACGGGATGCCGGGATCGCTGTAGGGCTTGCCGTCGGGCTCGACGCCGGACATGGTCGTGGTGAGGAAACGCTCGTAGACCGGGTACGTGCCGGTCTGCGTCGGTGCCGCACTGACACCCGTGTTGACGTAGGTCTCGTACGAGATCCGCCCGTTCACGTAGAGCTTTAAGAGCTCCGGCAATGTCTGGCGCACGTAGACGTAGTTGTACGCCTCGGGATCGATCTGATTCTTGAGGGCCGCCGCAACCAACTCGTGCCACGTCGCCGGATTCATGGAACCGGTCGTGGTGAGGTTGTGATTGAGCTGGAAACTCATGAGGGCGCCTTGCAACACGACGTTGTCGCTGCCCACGCGCCATAGCTGTTTGATGGTGCTCGGCAAGGTCCGGAATCGCCACACGTAGGTGCCGTTCTGGAGTTTGGTTGGGTTGCTGATCGTGTTCGCGGGGATCACCGGCAACGTCGTGGTGGTGGTCGTCGATGAGGTGGTGGACGTCGTCGACAACGTCGTGGTCGTGGACGTCGTGGTCGTGGTGCTTGAGGGCGAGGCGTTCACCTGGAACGTCACGGGGAGGTAGCGCAAAATGGCGAGCAGCTGGTCTTCCAATTTCACCGTGAAGACAACGTTGGCCACCTGTGTCCGGGGAGCGCTTACGAGGTCACGATTCGACGGCGAAGCACTTGTTCGGCTGCCGTCCGCCGCCTGCGCAAGGGGCGACGAAATCAGGGTTCCCACCACCATTGAAGCCGCCGTCAGCGCGTAAAGGGTCAGGCGTTTCTCAAGCTTCATTCGTTAAAGGTTATCGGGTGGGTGGCGTCAATTCGCCAATATGACGGTTCTGTTACCGACGGCGACGGCGACGGCTGTGGGCGTCGGCAAGGTGAGGGGGCGACCAGCCGGCGTCGTCGGGGTTGACGTTGGTGCCGGGCGCCACGATCTCGTCGATGCGGTCGAGGACGGCCTCATCGAGTACCACCTCGGGCGCCGTCAACTGTGACTCGAGCTGCTCCATCGTGCGCGGTCCGATGATGGCCGAGCTGATTGCCGGGTGCTCGAGCACGAAGGCCAGGGCCAATTCGATGAGGCTCACACCGGCGTCGCCAGCGAGGGCCGTCAGTTCGGTGACGGCTTCGAGCTTGCGCTGGTTCCCCGGCAACGAGAGGTCGTAGCGGGCGGGAATGCGCTCGGCCCGACGGCTGGAGTTGTCCTTGCCCACGCCAAATCGTCCCGAGAGCCAGCCGCCCGCCAACGGACTCCAGGGGATGACGCCCATCCCGTAGGCCTGGGCCGTCGGTAGCACGTCGCGCTCGATGCCCCGCACCAGGATGGAGTAGGGGGGCTGTTCGGTCTGGAATCGCTCTCGACCCCGGCGCTGCGCCACCCATTGGGCTTCGACGATCTGCTCGGCGGGGAACGTCGAACTCCCGAGGGCGCGAATCTTGCCAGCGTGCACCAGGTCGCTGAGGGCCCCCAGCGTCTCGTCGATGTCGGTCGAGGGGTCCGGACGATGTATCTGGTACAGGTCGATGTAGTCCACGCCCAGGCGGCGCAGGCTGTTGTCACACTCGGCCATGATCCAACGACGAGAGTTGCCCTGCGCGTTGGGGTCGTCGCCCATGTTCCCGTGGACCTTGGTGGCTAGCACGACGCGGGATCGGTCGATCGTCGACAACGCGGCGCCGACGATGGTCTCCGACTCGCCCTGTGAGTACACGTCGGCGGTGTCGATGAAGTTGATGCCGGCGTCCAAGGCTCGGTGGATGATGCGGATCGATTCTTCATGGTCGGGGTTGCCCCAAGCGCCGAACATCATGGCGCCGAGGCACAATGGACTGACTTTGATGCCGGTGCGACCGAGGGTCTGTAGTTTCATGGGCTCACCTTATGGCTCGGCGCGCCGATTGGTTCCCTGAAGGTGGATTGCGGCGAGTCGTTTTAGTGCTGAAGGGCTGGCTCGCTGGCCCCCGCGGGGTGGGCCGCCACGAAGTCCTTGCTTCGGATCAATAGGACGGAGCACACGGCACCAACCAGGGCGACGATACCGCTCACGATCAAAAGGTCGTTAATCGCGCCGGCGAAGGCGCTGTGGATCGCCGTCACCAATACGCCGCGCACGCTGGCCGGCACGGAGCCTATGACCTGGGCGGCGTTGCCCTGCTGGATAGCCCCGACGATCTGCGTTCCGTGCCCGGAGAGCGGGGTGACCGCGAGGGAGTGGTTTAGGTGCGAGCGCAGGGAGGAGGTGAATATCGATCCGAACGCGGCGATGCTCGTGGCGATGCCGATCTGTCGGAACGTGGTGTTCACTCCCGACGCCATGCCTGAGCGCTCGGGCTTCACCACGCCGACGGCCGTGGAGGCCAACGGGGGATTGACCATTCCGGCACCGATGCCACTGATGATGAAGCCCGGGATGAGGTGCGTCCACGAGCTTGTGCCGGTGATGCCCGCCATCAGCAGTAGTCCGATTCCAACGAGGGCGAGGCCGGGTCCGATCAGCCATCGCACGGGCATAGAACTGCTGAGTCGACCCGCGATCATGGCGGACACCAAGGTGCCCCCGCTGATGATCACTATTCGCCCTCCGGTGGCGAGCGCCGAGTAGCCGAGGTCGTCCTGCATGTAGAGCACGAGATACAGCAACATCGCGAACAGCGAACCGTTCATGGTGAAGGCGGCTATGAGCCCGCCGGAGAACGTAGGTACCCGAAAGAGCGAGAGGTCGAAGAGTGGATGAGCCGTTTTCTTCTCGATGAAAAGGAACGCGCTCAGCAGGATCACGGCCGCACAGATGCAGGAAACGACCCTGGCGTCGCCCCACCTCGTAACGCTCGCCTCAATGAGTGCGTAGACCAGCGAGACCAGGCCCGCGGTGAGCACGACGAAGCCCAGCCAGTCCGGTCGCGTGGCGTCGAGGGTCTTCGATTCCTCGACCTTCCACAGGGTGAGGGCGACGGCGATCACGCCAATCGGAATGTTGACGAGGAAGATTCCTCGCCAGCTGATATCGCTGGTGATGACACCACCGAGGATTGGTCCGAGCGCGACGGCGACACCGGTCACCGCCCCCCAGACGCCGAAGGCCACGCCGCGGTCTTTGCCACGAAAGCTGTGGGCGAGCAATGCCAGGGACGTCGCGAACATGGTCGCGCCGCCGACCCCCTGAGCGCTCCGCGAGAGGATGAGCATGAGTGGAGACTGTGCGAGGCCGCAGGTAAGCGAGCCCAGCGTGAAGATGACCAGCCCGATGACGAAAAGTAAGCGCCGGCCGTAGCGGTCGGCCAACGCCCCCGTGGTGAGAAGGAGGGACGCGAGGGTCAACGCGTAGGCGTCGATCACCCACTGCACGTCGGAGAACGTCGTGTGAAGTCCCTTCTGAATGACCGGTATGGCAACGACGACGATGGTGACGTCAAGCAAGAGCATGAATGTCCCGGCGCAGACAACGATGAGGGTCCACCACTTCTTATCCACAGTTCTCTTTTCGATCGATACTTGGAGTTAAGCAATCGGGTGTGACATTCGTGAGGTGCCCGTTGGCGACGAGCTTCTCTCAAAGTGCCACAAAGGGGCAGACTAATGGGCTTCCTCGAATCTTCGTCAAGGTGCGGGGTTATTATTGCGATTTTTTCGGTGGTCGTCGCGCTTAAGGCGTTGAGGTGATCCGGCGAATATCGGACAATTCGTGCTGCGGGTTCGTCGTGTCGCAGGAGGCTGCAAAGATGGTCCGGTGACCAAGAGATACCTTCAGGTTCCCGAGTTCATAGTTGGGTTTGACACCGAAACCACCGGGCTCGATGTGACGGTGGAGAGGGCAATCTCGTATGGATTCTGCGAGTACCGCTACGGTTTGCCCGCCTCGAGCGAGCACTACTACGTGCTCCCGGACCGACCCATCTCCGACGGAGCCCGACGGGTACACGGTCTCTCTCTCGAGGACCTTGAGTTGAAGCGCTCGAGCGACGTGGTCTACTCCGTGGAAGAAGGGCTTCGTCATACTCTGGAGGTGTTGCGTCGGTACGAGGGTCTCGGGGCGTTACTCGTGGGGTCCAATATCTCGCAATTCGACATCGAGATGTTCCGATGGAGCTACCGCTCCGTCGTTGGTCGTAATCCGGAGCAGGACGGTCTTCACCTCTCAAAATTGCGGATCATTGATGTGGTGGAACACGACCTCGTGATTGAGCCGAGCCGTTCGAGTCGACCTCGACGGGGTCTCGATTATCTGTGCCGACACTATGGCGTCCAGCCCGGCGGGCATGATGCCCTCAACGATGCTCGGGCGGCGGTCGAGGTCTTCTTTGAGCAGGTGCTGCACAACAATGCCGGTCAGATGTCCCTTGACATCGTGGCTCAGCCAATGCCCCTACTCCGAGCCCAAGATCACCACGACGTCTGAACTGGTGGCGGGCCAAAGGGAATCGACCGAGTGGTAAGGTTGCAGACTCGGGGGCCGTTGGCGCAGTCTGGTAGCGCACTTGCATGACACGCAAGGGGTCACAGGTTCAAGTCCTGTACGGCCCACCAATGAAATCTGTCACGTCATCGTGAACAGTTGAACCTGTGTAGGTTATCGCCGGAATCCGTCTCCTTTCGGTTGGTAGTCGCGGTTGGGATCAAGTCTCGTTTCACCAATGAATTCACCGTCTTGCGTGGCGAAGGTGACGACGTCATCGAGCACGTAGAGCTGGATGACCTGGCCTCGGTAGGACCAGCCAACGTTGAGGTGACGCAGTTTGCCGAGGTAGCGCAGCGTCACGTGACCACGCACGTCGACCGTGTCGTGGCGAATGCGCCAATGTGGGTTGTTGATGAGTGTGTTGGCTTGCGCCTTGGCGCGCGCGTTGTAGACAGCGCTCGGTGTATGTCGGTTGAGGCTGCGGTGCGGTCGCACGTCGTTGTAGTAGCGAACGACGTCCTCCAAGATCACTTGCAGCTCGCCGAGAGTGCGCGCCGGTCGCTTGACCAAGAACTTCTTCAGCGTCCAGTGCCAACGCTCGACCTTGCCGCAGGTCTGGGGGTGGTAGGGACGCGAGTGCTTGTAGAGCACGCCGGCCGCGATGAGGTCGCTCTCGAAGCCGGTGCGTCCGCCGCGCGCCCCGGCGTTGTAGATCGCGCCGTTGTCGGTCAAGACCGACGCCGGGGTGCCGTAGAGCTGGCAGGTGTTGGCAAAGAGCCGCCGCACGCTCTCCATGGAGGTGGTGGGAAAGGCCCGTATCGAGAGCACCAGGCGCGAGTGGTCGTCGAGGAACGTCACGATCTCGACCGGCGTGGCGTCGTCTAAGTGCCAGTGCGTCATGTCACTCTGCCAGCACTCGTTGGGCAGGTCCGCCTCGAAGCGGATATAGGACGACTTCGGTCGCTTCTTGGGGGCCGGCGTGACGAAGCCCCGCCGGGTCAGGATGCGCTGGATCGTCGAGACCGACGGGGCTAAAAGGCCCTCGCGCTCTAAGTGGGTGTGGATGGTGTCGGCCCCGGCGTCGGCGCCGATGTCGAGCAGCTCCTTGCGCAGTTCAATGATCCGGTCCTCGACCGGGGGCGCCGTGGCCCGCTTGTTCGAATGGGGTCGTTTGGAGCGTGGTTCAAAGGCCGAAGGGCCTTCGGCCCGGTAGCGCGAGACGAGGGTCGACACCCAGGCCGGCGAGACCCCGTATTTCCTGGCCGTGGCGCGCACCCCCAGGCCCTGGGACACCACCGACGCCACAATGATCTCGTTCTTGACCATGACTCACCCCCAGAGGAAGTGTTCACTATGTCGCGACAGATCCGTTCATTATCTCGTGAAGGTAAATACTGTACGGCCCACCAATTTTTTCCATCATTCGCTGGGTCTTCACTTGTCGTGTGACCACGCTTCCCAAAGTCATGTCGTCGGTGATGGAAAGTATTTAGCGCTGGTTGTAGCGCACCGACGTTCTTTCGCCATGGGCGAACACGATGGTGAAGGTGTGAACTCCCGCCGGCGTGCCGCTTGCAATGGTGACGCGAACGGTAAGCACGCGACCGCTGTCGCGCATGACGGCGATCCGGGTGCCGAAGACACTGCTCTCGACGCGGGGACGACCGTAGAAGCCGGCGCCCACGATGGACGTGGCCGTCGTACGACCCGTCCACACTGCAGAAATCATGCGGGCGGCCTTGGGCTTCTTTGGATACTGAGCTGAAATGGTCACCAGGGTGGCCGCTGACGTGGCCGAATGGTAGGTGGAATCTGCCGCCTTGTAGACGGTCACCGTGCAGGTGCCCACGCGAGTAGCGCTAAGCACACCACCCGATATGGAACATCCCGCGGTACCGATGGTCGTGACGCCGTAGGTGACGGCGCCCGTGCCCGAGCCACCGCTCGAAATGAGCGTCAAGGCCTTGCCGTAGCTGCCACCGGTACTGAAGAGCGAGAGCGTCGACTGGTAGAGCAACCCGCCGGTGCCGACCGTGATCCCCTGCTGCACCTGATTGGCGGCCGCGAACGCGCCGTTACCGGGATCGTTGAAGTCCACCTTGCAGAAGCCGTTATCGGTGAAGGTGACCTCGTTCTTGTCGATGGTGCAGCCCGTTGAGGAACCGTCCAACGTGATGGACACCTTGTCACCCGAAAGGGCCGTAGCGCTCGCCGAATAGGTGCCGTGAATGGCGCCGGCAGCGGGCGCCACGGACGTATAGATGTAATTGCCGGAGTGAACGTCGATGCTCTGTTCCACTTGCGCAGCGGCCGCGAAGGCGCCGTTGCCCGGATCGTTAAAGAGCACGTGGCAGGTGCCGTAGCCGGTGAAATCAACGCGGCCCGACGACAGCGAGCAGCCCGTCGAGGTGCTCGATAAGGTCCTCACCACGCTGTCACCCGAAGTAGCCGTGGCGCCTGGTGCGTACCAACCGCCGGCGCCACCGGCGGACGGAGCTGCGGAGACCGAAATCGTGTTGGCCGAGTAGACCTTGATGCTCTGTTGGACCTGGGCGGCGGCCGCGTAAGTCGTGTTGCCGGGGTCGTTGAAGTTGATAATGCAGGTTCCGGCACCGGTGAAGGTCACCTTGCCGGAAGCCAAAGAACAACCCGATGAGTACTTGTCCAACGTCACGTTGACGGTGTCTTTGGACGTCGCGGAGGCAGTGGGCGTATACGAACCGTGATCACTGCCCGCACTCGGCGCGCCACTCACGGAAATGCTGTTGGACGTGGTGCCCGCCGCCGACGCCGCGGAGGCTCCGAGAAGGGAAATCCCGGCAATCAGCAATGCCGACGTGGTCCCAATCGCCAGAATCCGACCAAATGGGGAACGATTGGAAGAAAGGCTAGATGTACGGACGATACGATTTTTCATTCGAATCCCAACTCTCGTCTTGGAACCTGAATCGCTTTCAGGCCGAGGTTGCTGGGTCCGAACTTCTTGCCCAGCATCCTGCCTCGGGAAACGCCGACCATTATTCTGCGATTCTCCAGGCACGACCCAAAGTAGGTCTCATTTCTTGGTTTTTAATGTGAAACGTCCCAGTGTTGGCGGGTAATGACTACCTCTTGGCGATAGACCTCGAACTGATGTTGGTTTGAATCGCGTCGACCGGAAGACCAAGTGGAAATAACGCCGAGCCCACTGAAGACAGCTCCCGCGACGGTGATCTTCCTTGGTGACTCGTTTTTCTGACCCACGTAACGGTCGTAAATCGCGCGACATGGCTCGAAAGAGAATTGAGCCCGGGAGAGATGGCGCCGGCTTGGCCAGCACAAATCCTGCGATGATGCCGAGAACTGACAGCCTTATCGACGAGTAGCGGACATTTTTCGGAGTCGTCCACCCTGTCCGTGGCGAACGAACGTGCTCTTAGCATGAACGGATGATTCCCATTGACGTGGTCCGAGCGCGGACGGAGACCCCAGGCTGCGAGGAAGTGGTGCACTTCAACAACGCTGGCGGATCGCTTCCTCCGCGTCAGGTTACCGACGCCGTCGTTGGATACATCGAACGCGAGGCCAAGGCCGGCGGATACGAACAGGCGGCCATCGACTCGGACAAGATCAACTGCTACCGATCAGCGGCCGCGTCACTCATCAACGCGGACGAGTCAGAGATCGCCTTCGCGTTCAACGACACCCTGGCCTTCAGCAGTACCTTCCGGGGCTTGGCGGCTACCGGAGCCGTCCCACCCGACAGCGTCGTTCTGGTCGATCGCGCGATTTACGTGTCGCACTATCTCGCGTTGCTGCAAGCGCGACAGTTGCTCAACCTCACGATTCGTGTCATCGAATCCGGCAGCGACGGCGCACTCGCCCTCGAATCGCTCCAGGCCCTTCTCGACGAGCGCGTCTCTTACGTGCAACTGACGCATATCGGTACCCACCGCGGCGTGGTGAATCCGGTCGAGGAGGCCAGCGCCCTGATCCGCGCTTCCACCAACGCCATCATTTCCCTTGACGCGTGCCAGTCGATCGGCCAAATCCCCATCGATGTCCAGGAGATCGGCTGTGACGTGCTGACCGCCACCGGGCGAAAGTACCTGCGCGCTCCGCGCGGGACTGGCTTCTCCTTCGTGTCGAACCGCCTCATCGACCGCGTGGACCCGCCGGGTATCGATGGCCACAGCGCCTTTTGGAGCGGCGATGACACCTATCAATTGCTTCCTGATGCTCGTCGACTGGAGTCCTTCGAAGCCAGCATGGCGACGAAGGTCGGGCTCGGTGTGGCCCTTGAGTACGCGCTGTCCTGGGGGGTCGACGCCATCGCGGAACGCATATCCCTGCTCGCCAACGAACTCCTCGTACGGTTGGGAGAAACGGGTTTCAAGGTGGTGGACAGTGGGGAGGCCCGCAGTGGAATCGTCACCTTCTGGTCGGACCATGAGGACCCGGTGGCCACCCAAGAGCGGCTCAGCACCTCGGGGATCAACACGGTGGTCATCTTTTCCAAATCGGCGCGTATGGACATGGATCCACTCGGCATCCCCGCCGCGGTGCGCGCTTCCTTGCACTACTTCAATACCTCCGAGGAAATCACCATACTTATGGACACGCTGCGAGCGGCCCACTAAATGATCGCAATGGCGACCGGATCAGAGTTTTTCCGCGAGCTTGGCCAGGGCGGCGATGGTTGACTTGGACACGCTCTTGGACTCCACGTCCGCGCCAAAGTACGTCGTACCGTTAACAACGCCGGAAATCCCTTGGCCGGTGATACCCGCTTCGGTCAAACTGAAGTAGAAGGCCGGCACACCGAGGCCGGAATACGCGCTGAACTTGAACTTGGCCAACGCGCTCGCCTTGGCGAGCGACTGTTGAAATTCGGCCGACGTGAGCGGCTTGGAGATCGTTTCATACGAGAGCGACACGGCCTTAACGATGGAAGCCATACTCGTCTCCGCTCCGTAGGTGCAGATCGTCTCGTTCCCGGAGATCCCGTAATTCTCCTTCGTCGGCTTGATGCTATGGGTGTAGGCGACGCCGGCCGGAACCTTGTAACCAATGATCGCCGAGACGGACGCGGCGCTCACTTTGCTGCAGATCGACGACACCAGCGCCTTGGTGTCGCCTTGGACGTCCTGGCTACCTTGGTTCGCTTCCCCGGCGTGCGACGCCGCCTGGGCGACGGTGGGGACGGCGAACAAAGCCAAGGCGCCGGAGATGCCCAGCAGCAAGACTCGGGTGCGGAGCGGCGAATGGAAGTGGCGAATGCGCCGGGGTGCAGAGGTGGTAGCCATCGTGGAGCCTCCCTAGTTGGGTGGCTCTCGCCACATGGGGTGAACGCTACATGGTCGGTGGCGATCTATTTGTTCAGCCGTACTTGAACGTTCTCCTCGACAACACTGAAGGGGAAGGGTAGGCCGGCCGGGATTTACCAGGGTCGTACCTTGGCGAGTCGGCTGACGCCGAGCAGGATGGTCAAGGCGGCGCCGACCTGCACCAGCGCCAGGACCATGGCGTGCTGGTGGGAGCCGTAGAAGACGGCGCTGTAGAGGGCGATGGGCATGGTCGTCGCCATGGGCACCGACCCCGAGACGATCATGGTCGCCCCGAAGTCGCCCAGTGCGCGGCCGAAGGCCATCGCCACGCCCGCCACGATCCCGCGCCGCGCCAACGGCAGCGTCACGAGGAACGCGGTCCGCCATCGAGAAAGGCCCATGGCCTTCGCGGCCTGTTCGTAGCGGGGGTCGACCACCGCGATGGCGGTCCTGGAGAAGCGAAGGCAGTACGGGAACGATTCGATGATCTGGGCGACGACGATGCCCGTGAAGGTGAACGTGAGTGGATGGCCGAAGAGGTGAACCTCGGCGTCGCGGATGGGTCCCGGACCGCCCATCCGGGTCAGGAGGTAGTAACCGACCACGGTGGGCGGCAGTGCCATCGGCAGGCTGAACACGGTCTCGATGGCGCCGCGACCGGGGAAGTGGCCCTTGGCGAGCAGGTACCCCAACGCGACGCCGGCGATGGCGACAACGATGGTGGCCTCGAAGGCGGCGTGCAGCGAAATCGAAAGCGGATTCCACACCCAGGGCGGTATTCCGAGGTCGTTGAGCCACGAGCGAGGAATCAGCCCAATCACGCCGGACCATTGCTCTGCGGTTCGTCCGGCCTTGGCTCGCGCTCGGCCGGTCGCACGACGGCGCGACTCGCCGTCACCCGCCCGTCGTCGTAGGAGATGACCTGGTCGCCCAGCACCTCGGCTTCCTCGGCGTCGTGCGTCACGAGTACGGCGGGAACACCCGACGAGACGATCACCTCTCGGATGAGGTCTCTCAGTTCGCGGCGCACCGCCGAGTCGAGCGCGGAGAGTGGCTCATCGAGCAGCACCAACGCCGGATCTCCCGCTAGGCCGCGCGCCAAAGCCACCCGTTGACGCTGG
Source organism: uncultured Acidimicrobiaceae bacterium (assembly GCA_963827115.1). Classification (GTDB taxonomy): domain Bacteria; phylum Actinomycetota; class Acidimicrobiia; order Acidimicrobiales; family RAAP-2; genus RAAP-2. Next base: position 854,175 of record CAWGZS010000001.1, read on the forward strand.
CCGCCCGAGAGTGAACCGGGTCGCCGGTCGCCGAACTGTTCGGCCCCGACTCGTTGGAGCCACGATCGAGCGATAGCGCGCCGTTCCCGACGGCCGGTGGCCTGACGAACGGCGAGGGCCACATTGTCCAGAGCGGTGCGGTGCGGCAAGAGAAGGCCGTCCTGGAAGACCATGCCGATCCGCCGCTCCTGGGTGGAGACATAGACGCCTCGGGCGCAGTTGGTGACGACTGACCCATTGATCGTGATGGTGCCGGTGTCGGGACGAAGCAGGCCGGCGATGAGCGACAGGCTGAGCGTCTTTCCGGCCCCGGAAGGGCCGAAAAGCACCGCGATGCCTGACTCCACGGTGAAGGCCACGTCCAACTCGAAGTCGCCGATGCGACGAGTCACGGCCACGTCGAGCGCGGTCACGTCTTGCTCCGTCCGAGGAGCCCGACGCCGGTCATGGCCGCCACCGCCATCAGCACCAGGATGAGCAGCATCGCGTTTCGCTCGGGCGCGGTGAAGGAGTCGAGGATGGCCAGCGACATCGTACGCGTTTTGCCGTTGATGTCGCCGCCGACCATCAGGGTAGCGCCGTATTCGCCCAGGGCGCGGGCGCAGCCGATCGTGAGTCCGGCGGCGATGCCGCGCCGAGCGAGCGGGAGCGTCACTCGTAGCGCCACCCGCCAATTGGCCAGTCCCATGGTCCGCGCGGCCTGCTCGATCAAGGGGTCGACCCCTTCGATGGCGGTGCGTGCGGCGCGCATGCAAAACGGAAACGCGGCGACGGACGCCGCGATAATGCAGCCGGCGACGTTGTAGACCAGCACGTGGCCCACCGTGCGCGTCACGAAGCCACCCACACGGGTGCCCGGGGAGAGCACCTCGAGCAGGTAGAAGCCGATGACCGTGGGCGGCAGGATGATCGGGAGGCTGCCGAGCGACTCCAACACGTCGCGTCCGGGGAACCGGCCCTTCGCCAGCGCGTAACCCGAGGCGACGCCCAGGATCCCCGCGATCAAGGTGGCCGGGATCGCAACGCGCAGCGTCAGCCAGAACGGACCCGAGACCACTCCCCAGTACGCGATGGTGCCGGCCATGAGGTGGGCAAACCCGTACCCGAAGCCCAGGCCGAGGGCCACGGTGATGGCGATGACGGCGGCCTTCTGCCTACTTTCGAGCGTCTGCGTGATGGTGCGCGATCGCGTCATGCGCGGCGTTCGCGCATCAGCTAGCTGATCGGGTCATAGCCAAAGGAGGCTAACACGGCCTGTCCTTTGGCCGAAAGCAAATAGTGGATGAACGCCAGTGCGGAAACGCCGTCGGGACTCGCCAGGTCGGCGGTCGCGCCCTGACCTTGGTCATCGTTTTCGACAACCACCCATTGGCGGATTGGCTGGTAGTACCCGTGCCGGCCCACCAAGGTCTTGGGACTCTGCGCGCCCGACTTTCCGAAGTTGCGCGAACTGATCATCGACGCGACGTTGTCGCTCATCCCGGCGACGTAGTTGCTGTCGGTGCAGGATTCGGCGTTGGAGATACGGGACGTCCATCCGTTCGACACGGTGGCGTCCGAGGCGCTCGCGACGCCGCACTCGGGCACCTCGGCCCAGAAGTCGGTGTCGTTACCCGCCGGGGAGAAGACGAACGACTTCGGCAGGAGCGCGATCTCGGAGGTGCCGGCCACCACGGAATCCTGGGTGTAGGTCACGTTGTCGCCGAAGATGATCGGGAGCGTGGGGTCGGAGTAGTTGCCGTTCCCCGCCTGTCCGCCCGACGACGCGCTGGTGGTGTTGAAGTCGTCCAGGCTGAAGCCGAGGTCGGTCATCTTGTCGATCTCCCTGCAGGCCTGGTCGGAAGCGGTAGCACCGAAGGCGCGACGCGGGTTCGCGTGGTAGTACTGCACCGCGGCCACGTAGAGCGCCTCCATCCCAGCGAGCCCGTACGGAGCGTTCGGCGCGACCTTGGAAGGACCGCAGCCGGTGTCCGAGAAGACCCAACCGTTCTTGGGATCGGCGATGGCGAGGTACCCACCGGTGTTCGAACGGGCGGTTCCCCCGTGGGTCCTGTTGGTGTGCGCGAGGAGATCGCTCCACACCTCGGCCATGGTGGACGGGGCCGCCTTCGTGCCGCTCTTGGTGAAGAAGCCGGCGACGGGCTCGGCGCAGGTGGGTGCACCCTGCGCCGGAGCGAGGGTCGTGCCGCCGCTGCGACAGGAGAAGATGACAAGGCGTCCGGTGGTGTACTGCGCTCGAGTGGAACCAATCCCGGGGCACGATGTGCCATTGTTGTTGCCGCCATTGGCCGCGGAGTACCCCGCCGAATGCGCGTCGATGCACTGTCCGACGCTGTTCTTTTCCACCGCCATCGAGTTCTCGGCGGCTGGGGATCCGCTGGGAATCGTGTTGTCGACGTTCGCCTCGTCAGCCGACGCAAAGAGGGCGAAGCCGGCGGGCGAGTTGCCGGAGCCGTCAGACGAAAAATCAACGCCGCCGTCCAACTCTCCCGCCAGATGGCCCGATCCGCCGAAGCTGAAGGTGACGCTGTTCCCGCCGTTCGCGGTTTGCACGAAGTCCTGGGTCATGAAGTCGAACGCCGGTCCGGTGTTCGACGCGGCGAGGAACGTCGGGCCAGTGGGCGCCGCCGAAGCCGAAATGGCGTCCACACCTGCGGCGCCCGATACGAGCGCAACGACCAGCCCGACAGAACCAACAATTCGAGGCAATGAGCGTGACCTGAACATGTGGTGCCCTTTCTGCGGATGGCCCTTAAGTTGCAGGGCGCGCCAGGAATCCCGAGCATAAGTGCCGACGGTGAACTTGTCAACGCAAGTTAGAACTTGAAAGCCAGAAAAGTTAGTAAATATGGTGTGAGAAGTTCCTCGAACTAGCAAATCGACTTTCGCATGATGATGGTCGAATGGCGATCTTCTCGAATCAATTCTTGACCATCGGCCTGCGGAGTGGGCGCTCGCCTCGAAGGCGTGAAGGAGTTTCCGTCAGTTCGCGGGTGATTGGTAGGAAGGCGAGCCGATGATGATCGTGCCGCAGTGGCTTCCGGGCAGGTACACGACCGAGTTGTAGACCGGCTTGGTCGTGAGCAATCCCTCGTTCTGCAGCGTTGCTATCGACGCGTACGTTCCATACTTTTCGCAGCGGATTTTTTCTGCGCGCATGATCACGGCCCTCTCGGCCTGGATGGCTCCGGGAGTCCCCTTGTTGGTCGTGGCACCTGACCACACGAACACTGCGAAGCCGATGACAAAGGAGAGGGCCAGGATGACGGCCAGCAGGTGCGTGAAGGAGAGCTTCTTCAACATCAGAACGCTCCTCCCGATCACTGCGTGGCTCGTGCGTCAAGGATAGACGTAGGTCTTGCTAAGCCTGCCGCTCAGTTCGTGTGACGTTCGTCTCCCATCCTCTGGCACCAAGCGACGACGGCGCCGCCCGTTGGGGACCCCGACGGGCGGCGGCGGGGACGAATAAACTCACCATTTGATGAGTGACTACAGCGTGGGCGAGGCAGCGGGGTTGTTGGGCGTCAGCGCCGACACGGTTCGGCGCTGGATTGACAACGGCAGTCTCGGCGGCACCCGGACGGTGAATGGCAGGCGTCGCATCGAGGGTGTGGCCCTCGCTCAATTCGCCCAGTCGCTTCATGAGAACTCGGACCCGCTCACGGCGGCGAGCGATTCGATTCGCAATCATTTCACGGGTATCGTGACCAAGGTGGTGAAGGACAAAGTCATGGCCCAAGTCGAATTGCAGGCCGGACCATACCGAATTGTTGCGCTGGTAAGTCGCGAAGCCGTGGACGACATGGGGTTGGCTCCGGGAGTGATGGCCGCGGCCGTGGTTAAGTCGACCAACGTATCCATTGAGCTGTAGGTCGAACTCGTCTCTTGGGCGAGAGTTCACCGCGGTCGTGACGTGAATCAGATTCGTGTCGACAACGTCGACAACACAGTCAAACGTGAGACGCCGAAGAATCGCCTGGTTGACTGTCCCTTGTTGGGGTAAACCCTGAGGCGGCCTCGGGGCGATCTCGAAACATGAGGGTAATCCCGGATTGTCCTCCCGCGGCTTGTTACGTAATGTCCCCAGTGTGACTGAAGAAGTTGGTGAGCGAACAATGCCTGACATTGCCTTCGGGTCAACCTTTGGCGCTTCATCGTCACTACAAGAGTTCGCCACCCTCACCCTGGTTCGATGTTGACTTGACGTAGGAGAGTATATCGAGTAGCATACTGAGTATGCGATTCCCTTGGGGCACAGAATGAGTATTCGACATTCATTGCTGGCCCTGTTAAGCGAGGGGCCGAAGTACGGATTCCAACTTCGCCAGGAGTTTGAAGCGAGTACGGGCGACGTATGGCCCCTCAATGTTGGTCAGGTCTACACCACGCTCGACCGCCTCGAGCGAGACGGCTTGGCGGAGTCCGACGGCGTTGACGCGGATGAACGTCAGAAGAACTTTCGAATCACGCAGAAGGGCGAAGAGGAGTTGTCTCGCTGGCTTCGCACGCCGCCTGATCTTGCGCAGCCACCCCGCGATGAACTGGTCATAAAGATTCTGGTGGCGTCCGGATTGCCGGACGTTGACGTGTACGACATCATCCAGGTCCATCGGCGCTACGTCGTGCAGCTGATGCAGCAGTGGACCCATCTCAAAGAGGATGAATCCCACCTCGACTTGGCTTTCGCCCTGGCTATCGACGCTGAACTGTTTCGATTGGATTCTGTCGTTCGGTGGCTCGACGCCGCCGATGGCCGGCTAAGGCGCGCTGCTCACGAAGCGTCGACGGGCGGCGACGCTGAATATCCGCGCATTCGCCTGAGGATGGGAGCACATCGATGAGCATTCTGGAACTCGTAAACGTCTCGAAGGTGTACGGGGAAGGCGCCACTGAAGTTGACGCCATCAGTCACATCGATCTCGCGGTCGAGCGCGGGTCGTTGGTGGCGATCATGGGACCGAGCGGCTCAGGGAAGTCGACGTTGTTAACCATCGCGGGGAGCCTCGAGATGCCGACGACGGGTGACGTCATTATCAACGGAAAGAATGTGGTGGGCATGTCGCGAGACGACAAGGCTCGTCTTCGGCGTCGGACGATCGGCTACGTCTTTCAAGACTTCAACCTCCTCGCAGGCCTGACCGCCGTCGAGAACGTGTCACTGCCGCTTGAGCTCGACGGAATTGCGATGAAGAAGGCTCGCACGCAAGGCCTGTCGGTTCTTGAAGAGCTGGGCCTCTTGGATCGCGCCGAACGGTTTCCGGATGAACTGTCGGGAGGCGAGCGTCAACGCGTGGCCATAGCCAGGGCGATCGTGGGTGAGCGCAGCCTGCTCCTCGCCGACGAGCCATCGGGTGCATTGGACTCTGCCAACGGTGAGGCGGTGATGAGGATGATCCTCGCCGCGTGCCACGGTGGTGTCGCCGCGCTCGTCGTGACCCACGACGCGAAACTCGCCTCTTGGGCCGATCGGGTGGTGTTCTTGCGCGATGGGAAAGCGGTCGACGAGACGTTGCCTCATGAAACGCCCGAAGGGATACTGGTGCACGAAGCAGCCCACCCGTCAGAGTCGTGACCATCGACTCGAACGACCTGGCGCGGCGTCCTCCAGGCGGGGGCATTCCCGCTCGACGTGCGGTGACGCGCTGGGCGTGGCGCCTTCTTCGGCGCGAATGGCGACAGCAGTTCTTGGTGTTGGCGCTCATCACGGTGGCCGTGGCGGTCACCACGGTAGGCGTCGGGGTGTCGTCCAACACCCCGCTCTCGCCCTACGTTGGCTTCGGGAACGCCCACGACCTGGCAACCTTTTCCAACGACGGTCCTTCGACGACGGCGAAGATCTCGTCGTGGCACGAACGCTATGGCGCCATCGACGTCATCGACAACAAAACGATCACCGTACCCGGGTCGGTAAACACGTTCGAGCTTCGCGCGCAGAATCCCGACGGCCCCTACGGCCGGCCCTTGCTGTCGCTCGTGTCCGGACACTTCGCCCAGAACGCCGCGCAAGTGGCGGTGACTTCGGGAGTGGCCTCGGCGTTCAATCTGAGGTTGGGTAGTCATTGGCGCGTAGGGGGAGTGGGGCGCGAGGTCGTCGGCATCGTCGAGAATCCAGAGAATTTCTTGGACGAATTTGCGTTGGTGACACCGGGACAAGTGACATCCCCAACCGAAATAACGGTCCTCTTCGACGCGCCGGCGCGCGAGTCACTCAAATCGCTCGGTCCGAACGTCATCACCCCGGCGTCGGTGGCCCAGAGCAACGTGTTGAATCCCGAGACCATCTCCATCGCGCTCGTGACCATGGCGATGCTGTTGATCGCGCTCGTTGCCATCGCCGGCTTCACGGTGCTGGCCCAACGCCGACTGAGATCGATCGGGATGCTGGGAGCGCTCGGCGCCACCGATGAACACATCAAATTGGTGGTACGAGCGAACGGCGTCTTCGTGGGGCTCGTCGGCGCGGTGGCGGGTTTCGTCCTGGGTTTCGCCGCGTGGTTGGGCTATCGCCCCATCTTGGAATCGAGCGCCCACCACGTCGTCGGAGCGCTTCAGTTGCCCTGGGCCGTCATCATCGTGTCGGTGGTGCTTGCCGTCGCGGCGGCGTACTTCGCTTCTACGAGGCCCGCGCGCGCGATGACCCGGATCTCTACGGTGTCGGCCCTGGCCGGCCGACCGGCTCCGCCGAGGAAGCTACGACGTTCTGCGGTCCCGGGAATCGCGTGCGCCATCGTGGCGTTCTTTCTCCTGGGCGCGGCCGGCGCCAGTGGTGGCAACGGAAGTGGCGTGTGGGAGCTGGCCTTGGGTTTTGTCACCTTGACCTCCTCGGTGGTGCTGCTGTCGCCCTTCCTACTCACGGTGCTCGACCGGTCTTCTCGCCGCGCCCCCCTGGCGATTCGCATGGCGACCCGCGACCTCGCGCGCTACCGCGCGAGGTCCGGATCCGCCCTGGGAGCGATCAGCGTCGGGGTGCTCATCGCCATGGTCGTCATCATCGCGTCGGCGGCGCGCTTCGGCAACGTGCTGGACTACGCCGGCCCCAATGTCTCGCCAACCCAACTCATCATCTACACGTCGAACGGTCCCTATGGACCGGGCGGTCCGGGCAACGAGGGCGTCGGCGGCGCCTCGGTCCCTTCGCTCTCGAGCATGGCGCGTAGCGCGCGCGACATCGCCACCGCCCTGGGGTCTCGCGAGATGGTGAAGCTGGAGACCACCAGCGCGACGCTGCAGCACGCCGCGGCCGGGCGTAGTTACTCGGGCCCGCTCTACGTCGCGACGCCGCAACTCCTGCGGGCGTTCCACATAGACAAGACCGCGATCGATCCGACCACCGAGATCCTTTCCATGCGACCCGGATTCGCCGCTCTCAGCAAAATGCAAATCGTGTACGGCAACTACTTCGGGCAAGGCAAGGGCGGTCCCGCCGGCCCCAATGAGTGGCCATGTCCTAAGAGCGACTGCCTCGCGAATCCCTCCATGCAGGAGATCAACGCGCTGCCGGCGGGGACGTCCGCTCCGAACACCGTCATCACCGAGTACGCGGTTCAGCGGCTCGGTCTCACGCCCATTACGTCGGGCTGGCTCGTCGAGACGACCAAGCCGCTGAGCGCCGCGCAACTGACGGGCGCGCGCGGCACCGCGGCCGCGGCGGGGATGTCCATCGAAAGTAAATCCAGCATTCCCACGTCGGCCGCCATCATCGATTGGGCCACGTTGGTCGGCATCCTGCTGGCGTTGGGCATTCTCGCCATGACCATCGGGCTCATCCGAAGCGAGACGGCCGGGGACCTGCGGATTCTGGCGGCCACGGGGGCCAGCCGCCGCACTCGCCGCAACCTCACCGCGGCGACCGCGGGCGCACTCGCCCTGGTTGGCGCCGTCGTGGGAACCGCCTCGGCCTACGTGGCGATGCTGGGCTTCAGTCGCACCGACGCGTTGGACGGCATATCCTCGTTGGCGTCGGTACCGGTGTTGAATCTGTTGACGATCCTCGTGGCCATGCCGTTGGTAGCGGCGATGGTCGGCTGGCTCGCCGCGTGGCGAGAGCCCAAAGGTCTCTCCGGTCAATTGATCCAGTAAAGCGAGTCGGTCGACGCCCGTAGGCTTCAGGTGACCGATCGCGAAAGGGACTTCATGGCACCGACGAAACTTCCGGGCGGGACCTTCAGCGCGGCCGAAGGCCTCACGGTCACCCGCATGGGTTATGGAGCGATGCAGCTGGCGGGTCCGCACGTCTTCGGGCCACCCCAAGATCGAGCCGGCGCCGTGGCCGTGCTGCGCGAGGCGATTGAGTTGGGGATCACGCACATCGACACCAGCGACTACTACGGCCCCTACGTCACGAACGAGATCATCAAGGAGGCCCTCCACCCGTATCCGGACTCCCTGCACATCGTCACCAAGGTTGGTGCGTTGCGCGACGCGCAGGGCGGTTGGCCCGAGGCTCGAGAACCCAAGCAACTACGCCAGGCCGTCCACGACAATTTGGACCACCTCGGACTGGACGTGCTGGACGTGGTCAACCTTCGCGTCGGGGGGTTCAAGGACCCCACGGCAGGATCGATCGCTGAGCCGTTCACCGCTCTCGCGCAGTTGCAGCAGGAAGGCTTGATCAAACACCTCGGCATAAGCACCGTGTCGCCAGAGCAAATCGTCGAGGCGCAGTCCATCGCGCCGATCGTAGAGGTGCAGAACTTTTACAACGTCGCCAATCGAGGCGACGACGACCTGATCGACTCGCTCGCCGCGCAGGGCATCGCCTACGTTCCTTACTTTCCGCTCGGTGGATTCTCTCCGCTGCAGTCCAGCGAGCTGAGCTCGGTCGCTACCCGCCTCGACGCCACGCCCGCGGCCGTCGCCCTGTCGTGGCTCCTGCAGCGTTCTTCGAACATCCTTCTCATTCCCGGCACCTCGTCCGTGGCGCATCTGCGCGAGAACGTCGCGGGCGCCGCGTTGAGCCTGTCCGAGCGCGACCTAGCGGAACTCGCCAGCATCGCCACCTGAAGGTGACCGTAGCGATCGAAACCTCAACGCCTCACCGCACCCGGGAACGGTCGTGGACCGCCCGGACCGCCCTTCTCGCTGCGGCGCTGGTGAGCGTGATCTCCTGGTTCACTCTCTCTCCCGGCGAGGCGGCGGAAGCCGCGGCCCTCGCGACGGTGACGGCCTACGATGCGCCCAACCTTGGTGCACCCGCGGACTCCGGATCAGCGGTGGTGGGCGTCGCCGCCGGAGCCAACGGGACCGGCTACTACGTCCTGCTGGCCGACGGCGAGGTTGATGCCTATGGCGCGACGGCGTACGGTTCTTTCGCCACGGGAAGTCTCCCGTCCGGCACCACCGCCACCGGCATCGCGCTCGACGCGACGACGGGGGGCTACTGGGTCGTCTGTTCCAACGGCACCGTCCAGGGATTCAACGCTCCCTTTCTCGGCCAGCCTCACATTCGCGCGGGAGGGTGGGGGCAGTATCCGGCCGCCGTGGCCATTGCCGCCGCGCCGGGCGGGGCCGGCTATTTTGTCCTTCGCGCGAACGGAGCCGTCGACGCGTACGGCGTCACCGGCTACGGATCTCTTGCCGGGCGTCTTCACTACGGTGCGACCGCTCCTGTGGTCGCGGTGGCCCTGGCGGTTGACTCTTCGACCGGTGGTTACTGGATTGCCACCTCAACCGGGGCCGTGGCCAATTTCAACGCGCCCAGCTACGGCTCGCCTCTGGCGAGCGCCCACGGTTCGTACGGCGGCATCCCCGTGAGCGGCCTGGCCGCCACGCCGGACGGGTCCGGGTACTACGTCGTGCTGGCGGACGGGACGGTCATGAACTACGGGACGGCCCCGCTGCACGGCTCGTTGGCCGCGTCCAATGTGCTGGCCCAGGGCGGATTCGCGAGCGCCCTCGCGGTCGATCCCACGACCAGGGGCTACTACGAGACACTCGACGTCACACCGTTGGACGGTTACCTCAATCCCCTGCGAGCCCTCACCTCGCTGCTGCCCCAGGAGATCGATCAGGGCGTGGACTACTGCGCGTCGGGACCGATCTACGCCCTCGGTGACGGCGTCGTCGCGAATCTCTACGACCCGGGTTGGCCGAGCGACGTCTTCATCTCCTATCGATTGACGAGCGGACCGGCCAAGGGTCTGTACGTCTACGTCGCGGAGAACGTCACGCCCGAGGTCACGCTCGGCGAGCACGTGACGGCGACCACGATTGTCGGCGTCATCCACGACGCCAAGACCTGCGTCGAGACCGGGTGGGCCGACCCGCCCGCGTCACCGGAACGCGCCGCCGCCCACGCCGAATACAACGGGAAGAACTCCACCGCGTACGGGCTCAACTTCAGTGCACTGCTGGAGGCCCTTGGGGCACGTCCAGGGCTGCCGCAGCCCGACGGGCCGCCGGGCGCGATCCCGTCGAACTGGCCGACGTGGTGAACGTGAACATCGCAGAAATGCTGCGTGCCGCGCTGCGGGGAGTATCGGACATCTGACTGTTGAGAAGGCTTGGACCGAATCTAGGAAACTGCCCGTCCAATCAGGTACGATGCGCCAATGATGGAGACTCCCCTTTCACCTGAGTTCCAGAGAACCAGAAAACTTGTCAGTACGGGAAGCTTCAAGCGAGCGCGGCGCCACTGCCTCGCCGCTCTGGCTGAAGACCCGTCGAACCCTCGCATCATCGCGCTCATGGCCCGCATCGACGCCGAGACCGGGCACGTGACCTTCGCCGAAGCGTTGACCACCGTCACGGATCTGCTGGCTCAACATCCGGACAACGCTCGCCTCGAGGTGGCGGCCGCGTCCCTTCGCTACCGGCCCACGCTGAAGGAGCCGGGCGTGATGGCGCGATTGACGGCGGTGACTCGTTCTATCTATGAACGTCATCCTGACGATCCGTACGTGCAGCAAGTCCTGGCGGGGCAACTGGGTTGTGACAAGTCCAGTCACCCCGAGGCGTGGGAACTCTACAAACGAGCGATGGGCGAAGGACCCCTCGTCACGCCCTGTTACAAGGGAGCCGCTCATCTCTTTGCCAAGAGATACGAGCCCGCACTCGCACCGCTCACTCTTCGCGGCGCGGGCGTCTTGGAGCGGGGAAGTATTCTTACCCGAGCTCTGGGGCCAAAGGTGATGTTCTCCATTCTTTACGTCGCGGCCTTTGCGGCGATCATGGTTCGATCGACCGGTAACTACAGCGCGAGCGTGCCTCTGATGCTCGCGGCGACGGTGTGGGGAGGATGGTGCATTTACGCCAATTCTCAGCTCTGTTGCAAGAAATGCCGAAACGTGTGGATCGGCATGGTGGTGTGGCTCATTTTTGATTTCCTCGTGGCAAAAGGGATCGATTGGTTCGTGTGGTTCGCGGTGATGGCGGTGCTGGTGTTCGCCACGTGGAGAACCCGCCAGGACGTCACGACTTCATCGAACCAGGGCGCGAATGCGCAATGAAGCGAGATTCTTAGTCCGTCGATGAGATGGCGTCGCCACGTCGCGATCATGTCTATCAATTGGCACCATTGTGAGGTGATTGCGCGACGACCGCTCTTGAGGTCGAACTAAGGATTTTGTACTCTGTGGATCGGTCCGGATTGGTCTCTAAGTGAACTGACTTCGACGTTCGAGCGCAACGCGATTATCTCGGCACAAATGGCGATGGCCGTCTCTTCGGGGGTGCGCGCGCCAATGTTGATCCCTATCGGCGCCATGAGTCGGTGAAGGCGAGATGAATCGACGCCCGCGTCGAGGAGCAATTGCACCCGCTGCTGGTGGGTTGAACGTGACCCCATCGCCCCGAGGTAGCCGACCTCGGTATTCAGAGCCGTCGCAATTGCGGGAACGTCGTAGGTGTGATCGTGGGTCAGCACACAGATGGCGTCGAGCGGTCCCAGTCGAGCGGACACCGTCGCCAAGTACTCACTCGGAATCGAAAGCACGACTTCATCAGCTTCGGGGAACCGCTGCGCCGTCGCGAACATGGGACGCGCGTCGCAGATCGTCACTCGATAGCCGAGCAGTTTTCCCAGTCGCACGAGCGCCCTCGAGTAATCAACCGCGCCAACGACGATCAGCCTCGGTGGCGGGGCGAACACGTCGATAAAGACGGTCACGTCGTTCATTCCCGGTTCACCCGCGGAGCCGTAGTGCTGGGTGAGGCCCTGCCCCTTAGCCAACGCCGCGTCAATGTCCTCTGTCACGACCTGGTCAAGGGGCGCACTACCAAGCGTGCCGTGTGTGCCTTCGTCGGGGCTCACCAGTATGGCGGCGCCCAAGGGCGGCAACGTCGAAGACCCGCTTTCAGGCGCAGCGACTGTTTCGATGACGGTGGCGATCGCCACCGGGCGCTCCTCTCGGAGGCACCGCGCGAGCAGCGTAAAGAGTTCGTTCACGGCTTGAGAAGTTCGACGAAGATTTGCACCGCGCCACCGCAGGTCAGTCCGGCGTCCACGGCTTCTTCGTCGCTATAGCCAAAGGTGCGAAGCTGCGGCTGACCCGACGTGATGACCTCGAGGGCTTCGGCGACGACGGCTCCTTCGACGCAGCCCCCGGCAATCGAACCAATCGCTTCGCCAGACTCGCTTATCGCCATCGCCGCGCCTGGCACACGCGTGCCCGATCCGAGTGCTCCGACGACGCGCGCGAGAGCGACCCGTTGACCCCCTTGGTGCCAGCGATCAATGTCACCAATCAGTTCTTTCATCGTCGTGTCCTCTCGTCGCCCGAGGGATGTAAGGGGGCGTTCTCCACTAAAAGCCGTTGTCGCCGAAAGCGTACCGCCGCTGCGTCAAAGTAGGCCCGAGGGAGAGAAGGAATCGCCTCGTCGCCAAGGTAAATGTTGTTATAGTCCGAGAAGGTACGCCGAATTCTGGCGTTGAAATGGGGGCATCGTGTACGGACCCGCGTGGTCGGTTGATGTGGTGGTGGCCGTTCTTCTGTGCACCGTCCTCTACTGCGCGAGTCGACTGGTTTTCCTCGCGGTCGCCAAACGTCCTGATCGCCGCGACGTGCACGTGGTTCACATCGTGATGGCGACGGCCATGGCGGCCATGCTGCTCAATGTCTTTGATCTCGGACCCAGTGGCGTGTGGGAGGTGGTCTTCGTCGCCTTCGCCGGTTGGTTCCTCTGGCGCGCGATCGCCGTCCTGCGTGCGACGTCCTCGTCGTGGCTGGCGGTGCACGAATCGAATCACGTGGTGGCGAGCGTGGCCATGGTGGCGATGTTCTCTGGCGGCATGGTGATGCACGGGGGTTCGGCGGGCGCCATGACGATGGTGATGGGTCAGCCGGTCTGGTTCCTCCCCGCGGCGTTCGTGCTGGGACTGTCGTTGGCGGTGTACGGCGTCTGGAACGCCACGCTCATCGTCACGACGAACTCGTCCGCGCTCGTCGCGCACCAGTCGTGCACGGGTTCGGGGGTCGACTCCGCGACGGCCACGAGGGCGGTGCCGTATCGCTCGACGGCCGCTCCGCGCCTGGCGCTGTGCTGCGACGTCGTGATGGCGGTATCGATGGTATATATGTTTTCGTGGGTCCACTGAAGTGAGCCGTTGACGTAAAGGATGGTCGAAGCACGTAGTAACTAACAGGAGCCCTGACGTCAAAAACGTCAGGGGAATATTGGGGGGATTGACGCTATGCAAGTTCCTGCGCCGTTCAAGTATGCCAGGGCCACCTCGGTGGACCAGGCGATTTCGATGCTCAACGAGGGGGAGTCCACGAGACTCATCGCCGGCGGGCACAGCCTCCTGCCGATGATGAAGCTGCGGCTCGCCACGTTCGATACGTTGATCGACATCAACGGCCTCGCCGGCGAGCTGGGTTACGTGCGACACGAGGGCGAGGAGATCCGCATCGGCGCGATGACGCGGCATCGCGAGCTCTTGGAGTCCGATGAGCTGTTCAGCCTGTTCCCGATCTTCCGCGACGCCGAGCACGTGATCGCCGATCCCGTGGTGCGCAACCGGGGCACGATCGGCGGGTCCCTCTGCCAGGCCGATCCCTCGGAGGACCTCACCGCGGTGTGCACCACCCTCAACGCCAGTTGCGTCATTCGAGGAACGGGCGGGGAGCGGGTCGTGTCGATGGAGGATTTCCATCGCGGACCCTACGAGACGGCCGTGGGTGACGGCGAGATGCTGACCGAGATCCGCATCCCGGTACGGCCGGGCGGATCGAGCGCGTACAAGAAGGTGGAGCGACGCGCCGGCGACTGGGCCGTGACGTCGGCCGGGGCGGCGGTATGGATGTCGGGTGGCACCATCAGCGACGCGCGCGTAGGCCTCGCGGCGGTGGGCCCCAACACGACGGGCATTCCCGCGATTTCGGAGCTGCTCCGCGGTCAAGCCCCGTCCGAGGAGTTGTTCGCCCAGGCGGGCGCACTCGCGGCGCAGGCCTGCAATCCTTCGCGGGACCTTCGAGGGACCGTTGAGTACAAACGCCATCTGGCGGGCGAACTCACCAAGAGAGCACTTACTTCAGCGGTGAACCGCATCAACGGACAGGGGGCCTAATCATGCAGGTGTCTATCAACGTCAACGGGAAGCAGGTCCACGAGGAGATCGAGGACCGCATGCTGCTGGTGCATTTCCTGCGGGACCAGCTGCTGCTGCGCGGCACGCACTGGGGCTGTGACACCAGCAACTGCGGCACGTGCGTGGTGTGGCTCGACGGCGAGCCGGTCAAATCGTGCACCGTGCTGACGGCGATGGCCGACGGCCACGAGGTGCGCACCGTCGAGGGCCTCGAACAAGATGGCAAGCTCGACCCGGTCCAGCAGGGCTTCATGGAGTGCCACGGTCTCCAATGCGGCTTCTGCACGCCGGGCATGATGATGACCGCGCGAGCGCTGCTCGACCGCAACCCCGACCCCAGCGAGAGCGAGATCCGTGAGGCCATCTCGGGCCAGATCTGTCGCTGCACCGGGTACGCCACCATTGTTCGATCCATTCGCTGGGCGGCAGTCCACGAAGCCAGTGCTGAAGGAGCCACCGTATGACCACCCTCGAGACACGTTTGACCGAATTCGTCAACAACGACGAGAAGCCGATCGGTTACGGCCGCATGCTGCGCAAGGAGGACCCGCGGCTCATTCGGGGTCAGGGCAACTTCGTCGACGACGTGCAGCTGCCGGGCATGCTGCACATGGCGATCCTGCGCTCGCCGGTCGCGCACGCCAAGATCAACAGCATCGACATCAGCGCCGCCGCGGCGCTGCCGGGGGTCGTAGCGGTCGTCACCGGCGCGGACCTGGCCGCGCAGGGACTGGCGTGGATGCCCACCTTGTCCAACGACGTCCAGGCCGTGCTGGCGACCGACAAGGTGCGTTTTCAGGGTCAGGAGGTCGCCTTCGCCATCGCCGAGAGCCGCTACATCGCCCGCGACGCCATCGAGCTCATCGACGTCGACTACGAGATACTGCCGCCCGTCATCGACGCGCGCAAGGCGCTCGACGCCGATGCGCCGGTGATTCGCGACGACTTGAAGGACAAGACCAACAACCACTGCTTCGACTGGGAGGTGGGCGATGCCGCGGCCACCCAGGCGGTCTTCGACCGCGCGGACGTGGTGGTGAAGCAGGAGATCATCTATCCCCGCGTGCACCCCGCACCGATGGAGACGTGCGGCGCGGTCGCCCAGGTGAACCCCGTCGACGGTCAGCTGACCCTGTGGTGCACCTCGCAGGCGCCGCACGCGCACCGCACGGTCTACGCGCTGGTGGCGGGTCTTCCCGAACACAAGATTCGCATCATCGCGCCCGATATCGGTGGCGGGTTCGGCAACAAGGTGCCGATCTATCCGGGTTACGTCTGTGCCATCGTGGCCGCGCTCGTGACGGGCAAGCCCATTAAGTGGATGGAGGACCGTTCGGAGAACCTCTCCAGCACCGGATTCGCCCGCGACTACATCATGCAGGGGGAGATTGCCGCGACGAAGGAAGGTAAAATCCTCGCGGTCCGCACGCACGTGCTCGCGGACCACGGCGCCTTCAACGGTACCGCGGCGCCCATCAAGTACCCCGCAGGATTCTTCGGCGTCTTCACGGGAAGCTACGACTTAGAGGCGGCGTACTGCTCGATGACCGCGGTGTACACCAACAAGGCGCCGGGTGGCGTCGCGTACGCGTGCTCGTTCCGCATCACCGAAGCCGTCTACCTGGTCGAGCGCATCGTGGACTGCCTGGCTTACGAGCTCAAGATGGACCCGGTGGAACTTCGCATCAAGAACTTCATCCAACCCGAGCAGTTCCCCTACACCACCAAGACGGGCTGGGTCTACGACTCGGGCGAGTACGAGAACGCGATGCGCCTCTCTATGAAGATGGCGGGCTACGACGACCTGCGTAAGGAGCAAGAGGAGAAGCGCTCGCGAGGCGAACTGATGGGCATCGGCGTGGCCTTCTTCACCGAGGCGGTGGGGGCGGGACCTCGAAAGGACATGGACATCCTGGGCCTGGGCATGGCCGACGGCTGCGAGCTGCGGGTGCACCCCACGGGCAAGGCGGTCGTTCGTCTTTCGGTGAAGACCCAGGGTCAGGGCCACGAGACGACCTTCGCCCAGATCGTGGCGGAGGAGCTCGGCATCGCCCCGGCGGACATCATGGTCGTGCAGGGCGACACCGACAACACGCCCTTCGGGCTGGGCACCTACGGCAGCCGTTCGACTCCCGTGTCGGGCGCCGCGGCGGCCCTGGTGTCACGCAAGGTCCGCGACAAGGCGCAGATCATCGCGTCGGGGATGCTCGAAGTGTCCGTCGCCGACCTCGAGTGGGAGAAGGGTTCGTTCCACGTGAAGGGTGACGCGTCCAAGTCGGTCACCATCCAGGAGATCGCCTTTCGGGCGCACGGCGCGGGTGACCTGCCCGAGGGCATCGAAGGAGGGCTCGAGGCGCAGATCTGTTACAACCCGACCAACCTCACCTATCCCTTTGGCGCGTATATCTGCGTGGTCGACATCGACCCGGGAACGGCCGAGGTCAAGGTGCGTCGATTCATCGCGGTGGACGACTGCGGGACCCGGATCAACGAGATGATCATCGAAGGCCAGGTTCACGGCGGCCTCACCGACGGTATTGGCATGGCGCTGATGGAGATGATCTCCTTCGACGAGGACGGTAACTGCCTGAGCTCCTCGCTCATGGACTACCTGATCCCCACGGCGCTCGAGTGTCCCGATTGGGAGACTGGTCACACGGTCACGCCGTCACCGCATCACCCGATCGGCGCCAAGGGCATCGGGGAATCGGCCACGGTGGGTTCGCCGCCGGCGATCGTGAACGCGGTCGTTGACGCGCTCAAGCCCTTCGGCATCCGTCACGCCGACATGCCGCTGACGCCGTCTCGCGTGTGGGAGACCATGCAGGGACGCCATGTTCCAAGCGTCTAAGCGCTAAATAAGATGGCTCCGGTAGGTCGTCCGGACCACTGAACACTCTTGGAGGCCAGCGTGCAGTTCGTCACCGGCGTCGTGTTGGCGGCCGGCGGGTCGCGGCGTCTCGGCGAGCCCAAGCAGCTCCTTGACTACAAGGATTCGACGCTGCTCGGCTCGACGCTGGCCATGGCCCGCTCGTGCGGCTTTCAGCAACTCATCGTCACCCTTGGTGCAGGGTCCTCCGACGTGCGCATGGCGGTCGACCTCACGGGTTGCGAGATTGTGGAGAACCACGAATACGCTGCGGGCTGCTCCTCGTCTATCGCCGCCGCGCTCGGCGTCATCGACCCGCGGGCCACGGGGCTGGTGCTGCTGCTGGGAGACCAGCCCGAGGTCAACCCGCTGGCGGTGAACTCGCTGGTCGCCGGTTGCCGCGCGGCCCCGCTCGGGGTCTGTCGCTACGACAATGGCCGGGGCCACCCGTTCTGGTTCTCGCGCGACGTCTTTGACGAACTCGCGACGCTGCACGGCGACAAGGCCGTGTGGAAGTTGCTCGAGTCGGGCCGCTACGACGTGGTCGAAGTAAGCCTGGAAGGTCCCGTGCCGCTCGACGTCGACACGTGGGACGACTATGAGGCGCTGCTGAGCCAGGCGCGGGGAACCACGTGAGCCTGGACAGCCCCTCGGCGGTTCAGTCGTCGCTCGACGGCTTCGACTATCTGGTCGACGAGGGACTGGCTACGGCGATCTACTTGTCCCTGGCCCTTGGTCAACCACTCCTCCTGGAGGGTGAACCGGGCGTGGGCAAGACCGCGGCGGCCAAGGCGGTGGCCCGCGCGCTGGGGGCGCCGCTGCTTCGCCTGCAGTGCTACGAAGGGCTCACGGCCGCGGAGGCCCTCTACGAGTGGAACTACCAGCGCCAGCTGCTCGCCATCCGCCTGGCCGAGTCACGAGGCCAGGCGATCAGTGACGCCGACCTTTTCACCGAGGAGTTCCTCCAGGAGAGGCCGATACTGGCCAGCGTGCGCGCGAAGGGCGCCACGCCTCCGGTGCTGCTGATCGACGAGATCGACCGGGCCGACGATGAGTTCGAGGCCATGCTCTTCGAGTTTCTCGGCGAAGCGTCGGTGACCGTGCCGGAGATCGGCACCTTCCGCGCCGAGCGCGCGCCCATCGTCGTGCTCACCTCCAACCGGAGCCGGGAACTGCACGACGCGCTGCGGCGGCGATGCCTCTATCACTGGATCGAGTATCCCGAGGCGCAGCGCGCCGTCGAGATACTGCGGCGCACGGTGCCCTCCTCCAATGACCGTCTGCTGCAGGAGGCGTCGGCGTTCGTCGGCCGGGTTCGCGCGCTGGAGCTCGACAAGCCGCCCGGCATGGCCGAGGCGATCGACTGGGTTTCGGCGCTCAGCGTGCTCGGGGTCACCTCGCTCGTGCGACGCGACGTCGTGCGCACTCTGGGCGCCATCACCAAGACCGTCGACGATCGCCAGAGCGTGATGTCGTCGTTGGACGATCTCGGACTCGACGAGGTCGCGCTCGAAGGTTGAGCGACAGAAGGTCAGGAGAAGGAGGAGAACCATGGAGATAAAGAACGAGTTCACGGTGACCGTGCCGATCGACCAGGCGTGGGCCGTGCTCACGGACCTGGCGCTCGTGGCCACCTGCCTGCCCGGCGCTCAGCTGACTGGTCAGGAGGGCGACACGTACCTGGGCAAGGTGAAGATCAAGGTGGGTCCCGTCGTTTCGGAGTACGCGGGCACCGCCGTGTTCACGTCGAAGGACGACGCGAACTACCGCGCGGTCATCGAGGCCAAGGGCCGCAACAGCGGGGGAGCGGGCAACGCGACGGCCAACATCACGGCGAGCCTGCGCGCCGACGGTGCCAACACGATCGTGTCGGTCGACACCGACCTGAGCATCACGGGCAAGATCGCCCAGTTCGGGAAGTCGGCCATCGTTGAGGTGTCCGGGATCCTCATGGGGCAGTTCGTGGCGTCGCTCGAAGCCAAGCTCACCGAATCACAGGTCGCGACCGCCGACGGCGAGGAACCAGCCGTGACGTCGGTGTCGCCGCCACCGCAGGAGCCCGAGGCGCTCGACGTCATGAGCATCGCCCGCGGCGCCATCTACAAGCGGTTGATCCCGGTGGTGGTTGTGGTGGTTGTGGTCGTGGTGGTGATTTTCCTCCTTGTCCGCTGACCCCTCGGCGAGTGGCGGCGTCCTGGTCGCGGTGGACCGCGCCGCTTTCGCGGTGGCGCTCATCGCCGCCCTGCGTCGCGCCGGCGTCCCCGCCGGTTTCTCGAGCCTGGAGACGCTGAGCGCCGCGTTGGCCCAGGTCGCTCCGGACTCCATGAGCTCGCTGTACTGGACCACTCGGGTGACGCTGGTCAAGCGCCATCAGGACGTCGCCGTGTTCGACCAGGTGTTCGCTGCCGTGTTCGGCGAGTCACACACCCAGGCCGATCCCCACGCCCGTCGCGATTCCCTGGCCGATTCGAGGGACGACGAGGCGCTTTACGCCCCCCTGCCGGGCGCGACCGGCAGGGGCGAGGAGCAGGAGGGCGCGACGTGGGCCAGCGTCCCACGAACGGTCGCGGGAACCATGGACGACGACGAGCTGCTCGATCTGCCCCAACGACTCCCGAGCTCGATCGAGGGCATCGCCGACATCTCTTTCCCGGCCCTCGACGAGCACGACCTGGATCTGCTCGCCTTCTGGTTCAAGGACGCCCTGTCCACGTGGCCCATGAGGCGCTCACGACGGGTAAAGCCGCACCACAGCGGGCGTCGCGTCGCGCTGCGCCCAACGCTGCAGCGCGCGCGTCGAACGGGCTTCGAACCGATTCACGTCGTGCGCACCCACCAAGTGCAGAAGCCCCGTCGGGTCGTGATGCTCTGCGACGTGAGCCAGTCCATGGAGAGTTACGCCACGGCGTACCTGCACCTCATGCGCGCTGGCGTCTTGAACGTGGACGCCGAGGTGTTCGCGTTCGCCACCTCGTTGACGCGCTTGACGGCGGTCCTGCGCCACCGCTCGCCCGAGGTGGCCATTGATCTGGCGACCTCCACGGTCGTGGATCGCTACGGCGGGACCCGGATCGCGTCCAACATCCGCACCCTGCTGCGCTCGCGCTTCGGTGGATGCGTGCGAGGGGCCATCGTGCTGATCGCCTCGGACGGTTGGGATTCGGAGGCGCCCGAGGAGATGACCGCGGCCATGGCCCGGCTCCGGCGCCGGGCGCACCGGGTGCTCTGGCTCAACCCGCGCGCCGGCGCGCCGGGCTTTCAACCGCTCGTGGGCTCGATGGCCGCCGCGCTGCCGTTCTGTGACGAGTTCCTCCCGGCGGACACCGTGCGGGACCTGGCCGTCGTCGTGGCCGCGATCTCCGCGAACCTCTGACGCGCGACGCTCAGTGGGGTCGACCGCCCGACATCAGGTCGAGGATGTGCTCGAGCACGTCGCTCACCGCGTCGAGCTGCTCCTTGACCGCCTTGGGAGAACCCGGCAGGTTGAGCACCAGCGCCTGGCCGATGGTCCCCGCGGCGCCGCGCGAGAGCCGGCCGAGGGGGTTCGTCGCGCGCATCGCTTCGCCTAATCCGGGGGCCAGGCGATCGAGGACCCGCTCGGTGCCCTCGGGGGTCTGATCGGTGGGTGAGAAGCCGGTGCCGCCGGTGGTGACGACCAGGCCCTCGAAGCCGTTGCAGAGCCGTGTCAGGGCGGCGGCGACGCCGTCCTCGCCGTCGGCCACGACCTCTCGCGCCACTACGAGGAAGCCCAGGCCGGTCAGTTCATTTTCGAGCAGGTCGCCCGAGGTGTCGTCGCGAGTCCCCGCGGCGGCGGAGGTCGAGACGGTGAGAATCTTCGCGTTGCGGGCCACGGGCCAAGGCTATAGCGACAGCGCTGTTGTGACGTTCCCCGCGGGAGCCGCCGAGGCCTTCGGAGTAGACCTTCGCCGAGCCATTGGCCCGAGGCCGCTAAGAACAATAGGGTCGAGGTCATGCGATGCTCGGTGACCAAGCGGCCGTGACATGACGATGATGCGCGCGTGGGCGGTGGGGACGCCGGGTCGCATTGACACGCGGCCCCTGGTGGCCCTCGACTGCGAGGTTCCTACACCCGGAACGGGCCAACTGCGACTTCGAGTGCGGGCCTGCGGGGTCTGTCGAACGGACCTGCACCTGGCCGAGGGTGACCTGGCTCCACGTGGCGATCTCGTCATCCCCGGGCACGAGATCGTGGGTCTGGTCGACGAACTCGGACCAGGCGCTTCACGTTTCGCGTGCGGCGATCGGGTTGGCGCGGCGTGGCTCGCGCACACCTGCGGCACCTGTAGGTTCTGCACGTCCGGGCGAGAGAACCTGTGCCTCGATCCGACGTTCACGGGCTGGGACGTCGACGGGGGTTACGCCCAGTTCGTGGTGGTGGACGAAGCGTTCGTGTACTCGTTGCCCGAGGGCTTCGACGACGTGGCCGTGGCGCCCTTGCTGTGCGCGGGGATCATCGGGTATCGCGCGCTGCGCCGGACGGAACTGCCGCGCGGCGGGCGTCTCGGGATCTACGGCTTCGGCGGCTCGGCGCACTTGACCGCGCAAGTGGCCATCGCCGAGGGGGCCAGGGTGCACGTCATGACCCGTTCACCCGAGTCCCGCGAACTGGCCCTCTCGCTCGGCGCCTCGAGCGTCGGCGATACGAACGACGCTCCGCCGGAGCTGCTCGACGGCGCCATACTCTTCGCCCCGGTGGGCGACATCGTGCCGGTCGCCCTGGCCTCGTTGGATCGCGGGGGAGTGCTGGCCGTCGCCGGGATCTATCTCAGTGACATCCCGTCGCTCAATTACGATCGCCACCTCTTCCAGGAGCGCACGCTTCGCAGCGTGACCGCGAACACCCGACAGGACGGGCAGGACTTTCTCGAGATCGCCGCGCGCATCGGCATCACCTCGACGGTTCATCAGTACGCCTTCCGCGAAGCCGACCAGGCGCTCAGCGACCTCGCGCACGAGCGGTTCAGCGGGGCCGCGGTGATCGTCGACTTCGAGAGCGATTGATCCGGTACATCGCTCGGACGCCGCGCCGTTCCTATTCCCGGCGGCTTTGAATTCACTGGCCTGGCGGCGTTCGGCGAGGCCGACCGCTAGGGACATTGGCCCCTAACGTGCCCGCGTCGCCATTGCCTACTCTGGCAGGAGGAGAGCGATGCGGTTCTGCGTCGCGACGGCGTGCGGGACGCCACGTGCATCCTTGCGACGTCGGTAGTTTTGTTGAAAGAGCACAGGACAAAGGAGTCGAGATGACGGCGGCCATAAAGACGTACGCGCTCAGCAAGGACTACGGGGCCACGCACGCCTTGAAGCACCTGGACTTCGAAGTGGGTGAGGGAGAGGTCGTGGGTTGCCTCGGTCCCAACGGCGCCGGCAAGACCACGCTCATTCGGCTGTTGCTGGGCCTGCTGCTGCCCTCGGGCGGTCGGGCCGAGATCTTCGGGTTGGACGCGCAGCGCGATCCAATCGCCGCGCACCGCAGGGTGGCCTACGTGCCCGGCGAGGCCAACCTCTGGCCGGCGCTGAGCGGCGCGGAGACCTTGCACCTGCTGGGTCAGGTGCAGGGCCACGTCGATCGCACCTACCAAGAAGAATTGGCCGTTCGCTTCGACCTCGACCTCACGAAGAGGGTTCGAGCCCTGTCCAAGGGCAATCGCCAGAAGCTCATTCTCGTGGCGGCGCTCATGACGCGCGCGGACGTGCTCATCCTCGATGAACCCACCAGCGGGCTTGATCCGATCATGGAACAGGCCTTCCGCCAGTGCGTCAACGAGGCCCGCGAGCGGGGTCAGAGCGTGTTGCTGTCGTCGCACATCTTGAGCGAGGTCGAGGCGCTCTGCGACCGAATCGGCATACTGCGCGAAGGGGTGCTCGTGGAGATGGGCACCCTGGCCGAGATGCGTCATCTCTCGGCGCTCACGGTTGAAGTGACCTTTGACGGCGTCGTGCCCGACGTCACCCACGTGGCGGGCGTGGACACGGTGCAGGTGCAGGGCAGGACGTTGCGATGCCAGGTGCACGGCCCTGTCGGTCCGCTGTTGAGCGAGCTGGCGGGCAAGGGCGTGCACGAGTTCCTCAGCCGAGAGCCGTCCCTCGAGGAACTGTTCCTCTCCCACTACGGCAGCGCGGCGCCGGAGGTGGTGCGTGCCAACGGTTCGTGAGGGTTCGGCGTCGGTCCTCGAGGTCCCAGCCTCGCTGACCAGCACGGTGATCGCTCGGGTCACGGCGCGCAAGTGCGTCCGAGCGGGCCTCATCTGGGGGGTCGTCTTCGGGCTTTACGTGGCGACCCAGGCTTTCACCTACGCCTCCAGCTACAAGACGGTGGCTTCGCGACAGCTGCTGGTGACGCAGTTCGGCCACAACGCCGGCATCAGCGCCCTCGTCGGACCGGCCCATCAGATCGGCACGGTGCCGGGCTTCACCGTCTGGAAGTGCTTGACCGTGCTCGCCATCATCGGCGCCGTGTGGGGACTGCTGACGAGCACGAAACTGTCGCGAGGCGAGGAGGACGCCGGGCGTTGGGAGCTGCTGCTGGTCGGTCAGGTGACGCGCCGCGGCGCGGCGCGCCAGTCGCTGCTCGGCTTCGCCGCGGGGGCCCTGGCCCTCTTCGTCGCCGCGTCGGTCGTCACGGTGCTGATCGGACGATCCTCGAAGTTGGACATCAGCGCGGGCGGCGCCGTCTTCTTCGCCCTGGCCTACGTGGCGGGCGCGGTCATGTTCCTCGCCGTGGGCGCCTTCTGCGCCCAGCTGTCGACGTCGCGCCGACAGGCGGCGGGGTTCGCGTCGGCGATCCTCGGCGCGAGCTACGCGCTGCGAATGGTCGCCGATTCCGGCAGCAGCCTCGCCTGGCTGCGCTGGGCCACGCCCCTGGGGTGGATCGAGGAGATGCAACCCCTCACCTCGCCGAAACCCTGGGCCCTGGTGCCGATGATCGCCTTCGTGGCCGTGCTGGGCGTCGCCACCGTCGTCCTGGCGGGTCGCCGCGACCTGGGCGCCGGCACCCTGCCCGATCGATCGAGCCTCGACTCCATCCGTCGTCTCGTGACGCGGCCCTTCGGTCTCGCGTTCTTCCTCTCGCGCTCGACCTTCCTGGCGTGGGGCTTCTCCATCGCCGCCTACGGCCTGCTCCTCGGCAGCATCGCCAAGTCGGGCGGGAAGATCATCACCGGCTCGCCCAGCATGAGCCTGGCGTTCAGTCGCCTGGGCGTTTCGGGCGCCGAGGCCTATCTGGGCATCGCGCTGCTCATCATGTCGGTGTCCCTGTGCTTCATCGCCGCGGGCCAGGTCGGCGCGATCCGCAAGGAGGAGTCGAGCGGCCAGTTGGACAACCTGCTCGTGCGGCCCATCGCCCGGTCGTCGTGGCTCCTCGAGCGGATCGTCCTGGTGACCGGCGTGCTGATCGCGGGCGGTGTGCTGGCCGGCTTCTCCACCTGGGTCGGCGCGGTCAGCGACCACGCGCACGTCGGGCTTCCCTCGATGCTGGGGGCCGGTCTCAATGTGGTCGTGCCGGCGCTGCTGCTCTTCGGCTTGGGCGTGCTGGCCTTCGCCGTGGTCCCGCGCCACGCCAGCGCGGTGACGTATTCGCTGCTCGTGTGGTTCTTTCTGGTGGAGATACTGGGCGGGCTCGCCAGCATGAGCCACTGGGTTCTGGACACCTCGGCCTTTCACCAGATGGCGCCGGCCCCTTCGGTGCCGGTTGACTGGACGTCGAATGCCATGATGGTAGTGATCGCGGTGGCGGCCCTCGGTCTTGCCGTGGCGGCCTTTAACCGAAGAGATCTGAAGGGCGAGTGAGGCGATGCACGAACGAGACGGCGTGAGCGTGGGCGAGCCTTCTTCAACCGCGTCGAACCCGGGCGATCCGGCCGCGGGCGGCTTCGTCCCCTGGCGTTACCCCACGGAGCTGGAAGCCGACGTCGCGACGCGCGATGGTTCGATCCTTCGTCTTCGCCCGATTCGCCCCGATGACGCCGAGCAGCTCGTCAACTTCCACAGCCTCCTGTCGTTCGACTCCATCTACCGCCGCTACTTCTCGATGCACCCCCACCTCACGCCCGAGGAGGTCGAGCACTACACCCGGGTCGACTACGTCGACCGCCTGGCGCTGGTGATCGTGGAGGGCGACCAGCTGGTGGCCGTCGGCCGCTACGACCGCTACCCGTCCACGTCGCGGGCCGAAGTGGCGTTCTTGGTGCTGGACGACCACCAGAACATCGGCCTGGGGCCGAGCCTTCTCCAGCACCTGGCCGAGGCGGCCTGGGAACGGGGCATCACCGAGTTCACGGCCGAGACCTTGGCCACCAACCGCAACATGATGGCCGTCTTTCGATCGTCGGGCTTTCCCGTGACCTCGCATTTCGAGGACGGCGAGATCAGCGTGAGCTTCTCGATCGAACCGACCGAAGAAAGCCGGCGACGGCGCGCGGACCACCAAGCCGGGACGGTCTAGATGGCCACCCTGATCATCAACGAGCTCTACGACGATTCCGGCCACGAGGACCCGGGCCACCCCGAACGGCCCGAGCGCGTCACGGCCGCGCTGGACGGGGTTCGCGACATGCAACTGGGCGACGACCTGGTAATCGTGCCAGCGCGCGCCGCGACCCGTGTCGAGCTGGTGCGCGCGCACGACGGCTCCTACCTCGACGAGCTCGGCGCCTTCTGCTACGGCGGCGGCGGCGACATCGACCCGGACACCTACGCGACCTACGACTCGTGGCTGATCGCCAAGCACGCGGCCGGCGCGGGGCTCGCGGTGATCGAGGAGCTGCAGCGTCGCAAGCACGGCGTCGGATTCGTGGCCGCCCGCCCGCCCGGGCACCACGCGCTGAAGGACCGGGCCATGGGCTTCTGCCTGCTCAACAACGTGGCCGTCGCGGCCGCCACCCTGGTCGGTCAGGGCCAGCGGGTGCTCATCGTCGACTGGGACGTGCATCACGGCAACGGGACCCAGGCGATCTTCTGGGACAACCCCGACGTGCTCTACGTCTCGACGCACCAGTGGCCGCTCTTTCCCGGCAGCGGCACCGCGAGCGAGGTCGGGGGCTGGCACGCCATCGGCCTGACGGTCAACATCCCGCTGCCGCCCGGCGCCACGGGCGACGTGGTGCGCCGGGGGATCGAGCAGATCGCGGCTCCGGTGATCGAGGAGTTCGCGCCCACCTGGGTGCTGGTCTCCGCGGGCTTCGACGCCCATCGCGCCGACCCGATGGCCAACCTGGATCTGACCAGCGGCGATTTCGCGCAGCTGGCCAAGACCGTGGCGGGTTTCGCTCCCAAGCCCGGTCGCCTGGCCCTGTTCCTCGAGGGCGGGTACGACCTGGAGGCCCTGCGCGCCTCGGTGCGGTCCGCCCTGAGCGCGGTCCTCGAGGGATCGGCGCAGGACGAGCGGCCCTCCTCGGGGGGACCGGGCGCCGAACAGATGCAAAAGGCGTTCGAAGAGCGCACGGCCGCCCTCTCGATGATGCACGACGCGAGTGAAGGAGAGGTGGAGCCGTGACGACACTGCACACGATCGCCGTGGGATACGACGGATCGCCCGACGCCGAAGTGGCCGTGCGATGGGCCATGGCGACGGCCGCGGCCACGGGGTCCCGCGTCGCCGTGGTGCACGCGGCCGGACTGCTCGAACACCTGAGCACTCGATTCTCCAGGGACGAAACGCCCCCCGCCGTGCTCGAGCTGGCGGATGAGTGCGGACTCGACATCGCGCGGCTCTCCTGGTACGTCAACGACGGCGACGCCTGCTCGGTCCTGTTGCGCGCGGGCGAGGCGCCCGTCGAGGCCGACCTCATCGTCGTGGGATCGAGGGGCCAGGGACAACACCCCGGTCTTCTGCTCGGCAGCACCAGCCTGGAGTTGGTCCAGCACTCGAACGTGCCGGTGGTCGTGGTGCCCCTGCCGGCCCCTTCCGCGTAGCTCAGCGCGGCTGACTACTCGGGCTTCTCCCCGTACCCGGCGCCGGTGAGCATGCGTCGGAGGTCGACCACGGTTTGGATATCCACGTCCTTGTGGTTGGGCCGGTCGAAGGTCTCGGTCTCCGTGCCCAGCGTCACCACGTACTTGCCATCGTGGCTGCTCTCGACGGTGCCCACGACTTCGAGCAGGGACAACACGTCGGCCCATTCGATGTTGTGCCCGGTGGGGTGGCGAAGGATCGACGCGAGGGTGTCGCGATGGTGATTGTTGAGGTGGGTGGGGGTGGTGTCGTCTGGCATGGGCTGTCCTTTGGTCTACTTCACGGTACCTCGACGACGCCGTGCGCGGATTCGACGCGCCAGCAGCGAGCTCGGACCACCCGGCGTCGGCTCATTCAGATTGAGCCTCGTCGAACGTGAGCTCGGCGGCCGGGTCCGCCTCCAGGCGCTCATCGGATATAGGCTCGCCGCTTCGAACGGAGCGTCCGTAGGTGCCGTCGAGCAGGCGCTGCTGGGCCCTTTCCAGTGCGGCCAGTCGCTCGCGAAGGCCCGCGATAATCGCGGCCTCCTCCTGCTCCGCGACCAGAGGTTCAGCCGAGTCGCTCATGTCGCCGGGCTCGTTGGCGCCCAATCGCTCGTCCTGCGCGTCCCCGTCCGCTCGGACGAGTAGTGCTTGAACACGCTCAAGTTCATCGTGAAGTAGTTCCTGCGCCCTTTGAGTTTCCACGGGATTCCTCGATTCTCCGAACGTCGTTGATTGAGAGTATCCGGTTGATGGCCAGAGCGGCACCGTCAGCAAGGCTCCAGGATCATCCTCTCGAACCACCCGCCGAAGCGTGACCTCACGTAGGAAGGACGAGGGTCTGTCCGGTCAGGTCGAGATAGTCACTCGCGAGCTGCGTCATATCGATGCCCGCCTCGAAGGCCTTGGAACCGAGATGCTCGGGCCAGACGACCACCCACGCTTCCTGCACCAGTGGGGCCCCGGCGACACTGCCGCTCCAAAAGGAAGGGGCGAACTGCGTCTCCTGAGCCCAGGTGATGAACCTGACGTCGGGCGTGTAGCCGCCGGCCAGGATCGCGTGTCCGCCGTCGACCGGTGAGCCGGCCACGTCGGTCCACGCCTGCCCGTCGGCGAACTGCTGCTGGTTGGCGTCTAAGACCGTGATGCCGACCCAGATGCCGCCGAAGATCGCCAGCGCCGCCTCGACCTGCGCGAGGTCGCTCTGGTCCACCCGGGCGAAGGCCACGGCCTTCACGCCGTCGGGACCGCCCCGACTCTGCAGGTACTCGAGGCCGGTCTGGATCTCCATGCCCTGATCCGCCTGACTCCCCGGTCCGTTGGTGAGGGACGTGCCCTGAGGATTGAAGAGCGGGTTCTGTGTCTCGTAGAACTGCCAGACCTGGGCCTGAGTGGGGTAGTACTCGCTTGACAGGGTCGCGGTGATGAGGCGACGCATGTTGGCCCAGGCCACGGCATTGCAGTCGCCGGCTACGTCATTGCCGAGCATCTTCCATCCGCTGAGGCGAGCGAGATAGTCCTCCGAGGCCGGATGGACGGGCACGGGTCGAGTGAGGAAACGTCCCAGTGAAAGCGCCGGCGCGTTCTTGGGTGGTCGACGTCCGCACTTGTACGCCATGGTGACCCCTCTCGTTCACTTGCAACATAGTGGCCCGGCTCACCACTACGTCAGGTCGTCACCACAACTTTGAGAGGTGTTTCAACACGGCGTCCGAGCCGTCGAGGGACGCGCTGACGGACAACGCGTCGTGCTCGAGTTGGCGGACCGATACGTGATCCTCCACCATGGTCGAGCGCACGCCGTCGCTCAGGAATCGCGACGGCTGGGCCCACGAATGATCGTCGCGAACGGGGTGGTGATGGTAGCGGAGCGGCACGTAGACGGCGAGGTGTCGCCGGGCCCGGGTCACCGCCACGTAGAACAAGCGTCGCTCCTCCTCCAAGCCCTCGGGTGAGCCGAGCGACATGTCCGAGGGGAAATTGCCGTCGGCCGCGTGGATGACGTGCACGGCGTCGAACTCGAGCCCCTTGGCCGAGTGCACCGTCGAAAGGACGAGCCAGTCCTCGTCGACCATGGGCGGACCCGCGAGGTCCCCCGTCGAAGCCGGCGGTTCGAGCGCCTGCTCCGCCGCCACGTCGCTCAATCGTCGCGCGTCGGCGCAGGCGTTGACGAGTGCGCCGAGGTCCTCGAGGCGCGGAGCGGCGTCGTCGTAGGAGGCGTTGATCAACGGGGCCACGGCGTGTCGAACCCGTTGCGCGTGCAAGAGCACCGACTCGGTGGGCTGGGGGCACATCGCGTCGACCAGGTTCCGGGACATCTCGGCGACGTCGTCGGGCAACACGGCGCACACGCCGGTCCATCGCTCGACGATGTCCGCGTGCGAGAGGGGCAGCACGCCGTCGTCGCCACGCATCAAGTCGATGGCCCGACGGGCCTTGGCGGGTCCAACGCCGGGGAGCCGCTGCAGGAGGCGAAACCAGGCCATCTCATCGCGTGGATTGTCGGCTAGTCGGAACGCCGCCAGGAGGTCCTTGACGTGCGCCGCTTCGAGGTAGCGCAGTCCGCCGTACTTGATGAAAGGAATACGCCGCCGGGAAAGCTCAATCTCTAGATCGGCGCTGTGGTGCGCGGCTCGAAAGAGAACGGCCTGACGCTGCAAGGTGACGCCCTGTTCGTAGAGTTCGAGGATTCGATCGGTGACGCATTCCGACTGGTGTCGCTCGTCGTCGCAGTGCACCAGCGAAGGGCGTACCGCGCCGACCATGGGTACCTTGGCGTAGAGCACGGCGCTGAAGCCTTCGGGAGCGTCGGCCGCCACGGCGTTGGCGACCGCCAGGATCTCGTCCGACGAACGGTAGTTGGCGTTCAAGGTGACGGTCGTGAGCCCCTTGAAGTAGTGGTCGGCGTCGAGCAGGAACCTCGGCGACGCGCCACGAAATCCGTAAATGGCCTGCGCGTCGTCGCCCACGATGGTGAGGCGCGAGTCGTTGCGGCGCAGCGCCGAGAGGATGTCGACCTGCAGGAAGTTCACGTCCTGGAACTCGTCGACCAGGACGTGATCGTAGACGGCGCCGAGTTCGTCCCCTACGGCGTCGTCCTGGGCCGCCGCGCGCCAGTAGAGAAGCAGGTCATCGAAGTCGAGAAGTCCGAGCGAACGCTTACGCGCCACGAAGGTGGAGAAGACGAGGCCAACTTCTTCGACGTGGTCGGCGCACCACGGGGTATCCAGGGCCATGACCTTCGCGAGAGGCACGCCGGTATTGACGGCGCGCGAGTAGAGAGAGGCCAGCGTGGCCTTCTTAGGCATGCGTCGGTCCGAACTCGTGACACCGAGCTCGCCCCGCACCAGGTCCAAGAGATCGGCCGTGTCGCCCCGATCGAGCACACCGAAGCCCTCGGGCAGGCCCAGCGCGGCGTGATGTCGGCGCAGCGTGTGATGGGCGACCGAGTGGAAGGTGCCGCCCGCGACCCGACGGGACCGGTCGGAGCCGCGAAGCGCCCGCACTCGATTGAGGATCTCGCGCGCGGAGCGTCGAGTGAAGGTCATCAGCAGGATCCGCTCCGGTTCGACCCTTCGCTCGAGCAGGACCTCGACGCGGGCCGTGAGCGTGGTGGTTTTGCCGGTCCCGGGCCCAGCGATGACTCGCAGGGGGCCATCGCCGAAGGTGGCGGCCTCCTGCTGGCGCTCGTTGAGCTCACGCGGAAAAGCGAACATATGTTCGATACTATCGACCGGGTGCCACAGCGACCGGGTGTGCCGTCTCGTCTAAGGCGCCCGGGACGGTGGGCTCAGGAAGGAGCGGGAAACGCCACGACTCGGTAGGCGCCCGGCACCAGGAAGAGCCCGTCGCCCACGCTGGGGGTGGGGAAGTGATTGGCCACGGCCCCGATGGAGGCCTGCTGTCGTACCTCACCGGTGTTCGGGTCGAGCCCGTAGACGACACCGTTCTGACCGATGGTCCACACCAAGCCGGCCGCTAGTAATGGGGGACCGCCTCCGTTCGACGAACTCCACTGGATGCGAAGCGAAGCCGGCGAGGAGGACGTCACGATGGCGACCGGGCCGCTGAGGCAGGGGATGTAGACAACCAATCCCGTGGAGGCGCTACCGCCGTCGACGTCGTTGCCGCACGTGCTCGCTATATTCGCCTCCCCGTTGCCGATGCCCCCCAGGTGGGCGCCGTTGAGCAGGTAGGCAATCCCTGATTTTCCGTCGAGCAGTACCTGGCCGCTGGTCAGTAGGACGGGTGCCATCGTCATGTCGAGGTCGCTCGCGTTGTTCTGGGCCCACGTGGTGGGAGCGAAGTACTGGATCAGGCGCATCGCCGGTGACAGTTCGAGCGCGGAGTCGCTGTCGTCGTAGCGCTGACCGGGTGAGTGCACCGAACCGTTGCCCACGCTGACCCAGACGTCGCCGCTGGCGCTGACGACCGGCGCCGCTCCGCCCATCCAGATGGCGCCCTGGCTGTCGCCACCCCGGTCGTCCACCGTGAAGAACCGGGGCTTCGAACCCGTTTCGGCGACGGAACCGACGCGGCCGCGGTACGACGCGCAGTCGCCGTAGTTTCCACCCATGGCGAAGACCACCCGCCCGTCGTCGAGGTTGAGCCCCGTGCGTTGAAGGAGCGCGGCCGGGTCCGACCGCGGTGGATCGACGTTCACGGTGAGTTCGATCGCCCCGGTCGTGGTGTCGAGGCCGATCAGGCGATGATGGGGGTGGCCGTGGATGTATTCGTCGGCCAACACGAAGATCTCTTGCCGCGATGGGTCGATGACCGGGGTGCCGGTGATGCCGACGTCGGGCGAGATGTCCCCGCAGGGGAGCGCCGACGATGGCACGGGTCGAGCGACGTGGCGCGACCAGACCACCGAGCCGTTGGTGGAGGAGAGGGCGTACACGGTGTCATCCTCCGTGGCCACGAAGACGTCGTTGCCAAAGACGAGGGGTTCACCGAAGAGCTGGCCGTCGAGCTGGGGCGAAACCCACGCCCTGGTGGAGGTATTGATCGACGAAACGCTCGTGGATACGCCGGTGCCGGCAGCGTCGCCGTGGTACACGGTCCAGGACGCGGTGCCGTCGGCCGCCGCGGCCCCGCCGAGCCCGCCGCTCATCAGCGCCAGTGGCCCGGCGAGCAGCATCGCCACGAAGCTACGGGCGACGGAGGGCGAACGCCTGTTTCGTTTCATGGCCCCGCCACGCGGACCACGAGCTGGTCGAAGGATGCGCCGATTGTACCGATTCGCCTTAGGCTACTCACTGGCCTAACGCAAGTAGAGAAGTTGTTGGATCGTTGAGCGTAGCTGGTGACTTCGCGACGAAAGGGTTTAAGTACGTCGCGGTGCGGCTAGGTCAGTGATCCTGCCCGCGCATCATGTCGCTCGGGCCGGTGGCTGTTTCATCGTGCGCTCCGTACATGAGGAGGCTCATGAAATATGCGAGGCCGCCGACGCTGCCAAGTACGTCGAACTGCCAATAGGCATCATTCATAGCTACCGTGACGACCGTGCCGACGAAGGCGATGGCGAGCATGACGAACATGGCGTTGCGGCTAGCTCTCAAGACGACTTGCTCTTGTCGCTCGTCCGCCCGATTGCCGTAGACCGCGCCAATGTCACTGTCACTTCTCGTCAACGCGTAATAACCGATGGATAGGAAGACCGTCACGGCGCCGGCGATCGCCGCGTCACTCCCGGTGTGTCCCAGTGCGATCGCGCCAGTGATGATGGCGCCGCCAACGAGCACCACCGCAGGTGCGATGAGTCGTGATTCGGTAAAACTTCTCACGTTTCTTCCTCCTCTTGCGGGTCGAACATTTCGTCGACCGGAATCTCAAAGAACTTCGCGATTCGAAAGGCCAGCGGCAGGGAAGGCGAGTAGCGACCACTCTCGATGGCGATGACGGTTTGACGAGATACTCCCAGTCCAGCGGCGACATCGACTTGCGACATCCCACGTTGGCTTCGCGATTCCCGCAGTCGGTTCTTCACGATGTCAAGGGTACTTTACATCCAGCCAAATGTCAAGGTCCCTTTACTTTGAACTCGGGAGCGGCGCAGGATGTGGGTGATGACCAGATGTCGGTGGTCACGTGCTCGGCAACCGGCCAGTACTCTTCACATCCGTTGGCGACGGTCGACGTCAGGCTTTCCAGTTGGCGCCACCTTTGCGTCGTCCATATTGAGGTAATCGCATGAACGAGCCTTCGCGTGCGTCGACCGTTGCGATAACACGGACCGTGGCCACGCTGCACTGAGGAATTCGTTCCTCGCCGCTACTCTTTGGTCGTAACGACGGATCGCGTGAAAAGGGGAATGGTGTGGGTCGCGGCTTCTTCAGTTCACTCACCTCATTCGTGTACTTCGTGGCGGGTCTCGTTATCGCCGACTCTCACAAGTACTTTGCCCACGTGCACGGACTTAAGAGTGTGGTCTCCGCCGCGCTTGGCGTGGTGCTTTGGCCACTCATCCTGCTCGGAGTAAATCTTCATATTCACTGAGCTCCGAGAAGATCGACGCGACAAACGCGCGAGACGGGGCATTTTTAACGCCGTGGTCGTCGCCTCATCCGACACCATGTAAGTTTTCCCTATGCGTCGCACGCCTGCCGCCCTGACCGTGCTGAGCGCGTGCGCCGTCTTGGCGTTCAGTTCCACCGCGTTAGCGAGCACGACTACCACTACGACCACCACGTCGTCATCGACTTCAACAACTACTCCCACGTCGACGACGACGTTGAAGAACGTTCCCGTGGCACCCTTGACGGGGCTGCCCGATCCGACGGGCATCACCAAGGGCCGTTCGGCGCTCACGATCAAGATCGACAACACACCTCAGGCGCATCCGCAATACGGTGTGCAGGACGCCGACGTGGTCTATGAGGAGATCGTTGAGGGCGGCATTACCCGTCTCGCGGCCATCTTCAATTCGCACGTTCCCTCCGAGGTGGGTCCGGTTCGATCGGTTCGTCGCACGGATCGAGAGATCGTCTTTCCTCTGGGGGGAATTTTCGCCTTCTCAGGCGGCGCGGAGTACGCCGTTCGGAGCATTGAAACCGCGCCCGTGAAGTTGTACAACGAGGCCAACGCCGGCTCGGCGATGTTCCGCGACCCCGACCGACCCGCCCCCCACAACCTGTTCGCCAACGCCATTCTGCTCATGGACAAGCACGGCAAACCGCGACCGCCGCCGCCCCTCTTCACGTACTCCGCGAGCGCGAAGCCCGGCGTGGGTGCGCCGGTCAAGTCGTTCGTGGTGGGCTTCGCCTCCGGTTTCGCCGCCACCTACGACTGGGACGCCAGGACCGCGTCATGGGACCGGACCATCTTTGGCGCGCCCGACGTGTCGGCCACCGGGGTACGGATTTCGCCCAAGAACGTGATCGTCATGAGCGTGAGTTACGTGGGCGGTGTGGGCGTAATTGATTCGTACGCCGAATTGATCGGTTCGGGGCCTGTGGAGGTCTTCACCCGAGGGACCGTGCAGCGCGGCACGTGGTCGCGACCCGACCTGCGCCAACCGGCCGTCTACAGGAACCGGTCGGGCAAGGTGATTGACCTGGCCCCCGGTCAGACCTGGGTCGAACTGCTTGACGTGTCAGAAAGCGTCAGCATCACGCCGGGTCGATAAGTCCCTGTTCTGATATCTGGCGCTCGTCTCACTTTTGACGAACCGATTGAAGATACGGGTGAGCGATCAGCCACAGCTCTGCGTATACGCCGGGGTCCCGGGTTGCTGGGCCTGGGCGGAGTTGGCGCTCACCATGAGGCACGATTCGTCAACCGCGACGAATTGGTTGGCGGGTATCTGCTTCAGTTGGTCGACCTCGGTATAGGTCCAGCGCGTGTCGGCCGTGCCCTGGAAGTACCAGTTGCTGCCGTTGTCGGCCAGGATCAGGCCGTACGTCTTCATTGTGGCGAGCACTGTCTGACAGAAGGCGCTGCACTCCGACGCCGGGAGCATGAAGGAGGCGTTCAGGCGGAATCGCGCTCCCATCGGGGGGCAGTTGGTGTTGGACTGACCCGCCTCGTGGCGCGCCGGCCAGAGGTACGACTCCTGCGTGCACTGCGCGGTGAAGCGGATGGCGTGGTCCATCGATCCCGAAGCCACCTCGTTGAAGTTGACCAGACCGGGAAGTATGGGCAGGCCCGCGGCGTCGGCCGAGGTGTAGCCGGCCGGGCGCAGGGCGTTCGAGTTGAGGTTCCAGATGGCGCCCGATCCCGCCTGCGACCGACCACCCGCGCGGTACTGGGTATCCCAGGTTTCGAACAGCGTGCAGGCCGGTGAGTGGCTGGACTTGTACTCGTCAACCATCAACGCGTGACGGTCGGAGCCGCCTTCGATGGGCGTGGCGGCCGTGAGGGGATAGGGCCGACGGTCGCTCTCGGACGCGTACTGGAACGAGACGCGCGTGAAGGGCGTGTTGGCTCGCACTATCTGCCAGGGGATTCCGTAGGGTTGACGGGGGTTCCCCGAAGGGCCGTAGTCCGGATGGAGGTTGGTGCTGCTCGAGTCCATCGAGGCGAGCCAGGTCGCGCTGTTGGCGTTGACGGGCAGGCCGGTGATCGGGGTGTTCCATACGTTGTCGGCGGGGAAGGCCGGACACCTGGTGCCCGGAAGAATGGTGCCGGTCGACGCGGCCACGGCCGAAGGAGCCGCGATCGCCAAGGCACCACCGACGATCGCGGCGCACAGTGTGACGACGGCCTTCGAGGAGCATCGAGTGGATAGACCGGACATTTTCGGATGGTAGCAGTGGGAAAAGTCCGAACGGCTTTCGAGTTGGTGAATTGTGCGCGCGTTGAGAGCCTTCGCTGTCCAAGACGTCATCGATACGATGGCGTCCGTCCGTGAACTGATGTCGCCAGTGCGGTCAGGCGATTTCGGTGATGTAGGCGCCCACCAGCGAAGCCGTCTGCTGGTCGACCCCGCCGTCGCGGCGCGTTTCGTGGCCTTCTTGGAAGTGGGCGAACGCGCTGCTCGACGAGATGGGGTTCACTTCGTCGTCACCGTGATTGTGAAATGACAAGTGGACGAATGAGTCATCGGACAGACGCAGCACTAGGTAGCTGACGTTGTCGGGTCGCGTCATCGAGAGCTCTTCGAAGACCGCTTCAACCCGGCGCTGATTCTCGTCCGCGTCCTCGGGCGACTTGGTTGCGTAGCGGGTAACGAGTCGCTTCTGCATGAGCGGTCCTTTCGTTGGATTGTCGAAGCGTACTAGTGCGGTCTTGCTGGAGGTCGACGTTGGTGTCGGCGACTCGTTGCGGTAGGGAAGGGCCGTGGCGTCGGGACGTCGGCGAGGTCGTAGGGAAGGTTAGGGTCGCGGCCGACGCCGACCGCGCGGTTGAGCCTGGCGCACCTCTTGCTTCATCCGCTTCGCCGCCGCTCGTACTTCCTGGGCGTCTCGCTGCACTTGCTGCACCGCCCTACGAACGTCGCTCTCCATGGCGCTTCGTGCCTTATGGGTAGCCGCGCGATCCTCGTGCGCTTGTTGATGCAGCTCGTCCTTCACCTGGCGCCAGGCCGTTTTGGCCTGCTTGATGGCGAGCACGACCTGGCGGCGGGCTTCGTTGGACGCCTCCGCGGCGACCTTGATCTGCTCGCGTCCGCTGGTTCCCTGCACGGCCATGCCGAAGGACCACAGCCCGGTGTCGATCAGTCGCGCGGCGCGACGAATCTCGTCAAGCACGGCGTCGCGCACCTCGCTCGGCGTGTTCTTCTCGTTGGAGTACTTCACGATCGCGCGGAAGTAGATGCGCCACAGTCCCAAGAGGGAGTCCGCGGCGATCTGGGGCTCCGGATCGTCGGGGTCCATCTTGGCGCGCGCGGCCATGGACTGCGCCGCGACCTGCGACAAGCGGTCCATCATGTCGATGTGGGCGGCTCGCAAGGAGGGCGTTCGCTCTACGAGATCGATGAAGCGTCGAACCATCGTCATGTCGCGTAATCCGGCCTCTTCCCAGTACGAGAAGAGCTCGGTCATCTGCGCCTTGAGGATCTGCACCGTGGCCTCGACCGGCGATACCTGGGGCGCGCCCGGTCCCAGCGTGCGACGGATCTCCTCGGCCATCTCGTCTTCGCGGTCGAGGACCAGCGACTCCTTGGTGGGGAAATAGTTGTAGATGGTCTTCTCCGAGACGTTGCACGCGTCGGCGACCTCGGTGATCTTGACCTCGTCGAAACCTCGCTCCAAGAACATTGCCGTCGCGGTGTCGGAGATCTGCTGGCGCATCAAGCGCTTCTTTCGCTCGCGCAGCCCTTCGTCGTTCTGATCCGGCTCACCGAAGTGGTCGCGGGTCGCGTGGCGCCAATCGATGTACCGGGGCCACCGATCGTACGGTTCGTTGTTCATGGCACCATTCTACCAAGAAAAGGCGTGATTTTCTAGTTGCTAAATTTTTCTAGTCACTATATACTTCGGCCATGAATACAATTTCCCTATCCAGTAATGACGTCGTGGTGCGCACCGAAGGGCTAACGAAGCGCTTCGGGGAGTTCGTGGCCGTGGAGGACTTCGACCTCGAGGTGAAGGCCGGTTCGGTGGTCTCGCTGCTCGGTCCCAATGGGGCGGGCAAGACGACGATCGTGCGAATGCTGGCCACGCTCACCGAACCAAGCGCCGGCACGGCGACGGTGTGCGGTTTCGACGTGGTGCGTCAGGCCGATGCCGTTCGATCGGTACTCTCGCTCACCGGCCAGTTCGCGGCGCTCGAGGACAACCTGACGGCCCAGGAGAATCTCATACTCATGGCCCGCCTGCGCGGGTACGGACGTCGATCGGCCGCGCACGTGGTCGAAGGACTGATCGAGCGTCTGGACATCGACGAGTTCCGCGACAAGCTCATCAAATCCGTCTCGGGCGGGCAACGCCGACGCGTGGACTTAGCGGCCAGCCTGGTCGTGCAGCCCCGGATCCTGATCCTGGACGAACCGACCACCGGCTTGGACCCGCGCAGCCGTCAAGTGGTGTGGACCACGATCCGCGAGCTGGTCGGAGAAGGCGTGACGCTCTTCTTGACGACCCAGTACTTAGAGGAGGCCGACGCGCTGGCCGACCATATCGTCCTGCTCGATCACGGGCGCGCGACGGCGGCCGGTACGCCGAATGAATTGAAGGCTCGGATCGGTGACCAGCGAGTCGACGTGGTGGCCGTGGACACGCAGGGCCTGGACCGACTTATCGAGGTGCTCTCCTCGTCGTTCGAGCTCACTATCTCAAGAGAGCGCCGCATGTTGTCCATTCCCGCGCCGCACGACCTGGTCGATCTGGACGCGGTGACCGGTGCGGTGCGCGGGGTCGGCGTCACGATCGACGAGATCGCGCTTCGACGACCCACCTTGGACGACGCATTCCTGGCCCTCACGGGCCAGCCACCGGACGGCGCCGTATCGAACGACATGAAAGAGGAGGTCTCCCTATGAGCCTTATGACACTGCCCGTCCCGTCGCGACTGGCGAATGACGTGTTGCCGTCCCGGCCGACCCGGTTGCGGCGCTACTTCCGCGAGACGGGTCTTCTCATCGGGCGCGGGCTTCGCACCATTCCCCGGGTTCCCGAGCGTTTGAGTGACGTCACGATCCAACCCATCGTGTTCACCCTTCTCTTTCTTTACGTTTTCGGTTCGGCGATCCATATCCCCGGCATGACGTACCAGAACTACCTGCTGCCCGGCCTCATCGGCCAGGGCTTGGCCTTCGGGGTCATCGGGGCCGGCGTGGCCACCGCTACCGACTTCTCGACCGGCGTCGTGGACCGTTTTCGATCCCTGCCGGTCACGCGCCTGTCGGTGATTTCGGCCCAGGTGATCGGTCAGATCATCGAGCAGATCCTGGGCATGCTGCTCATCAGTGGCATGGGACTGGCGCTCGGTTGGCGTCCTCATCTGAGCGTGTTCGGATTCTTTGAATTGATCTTCCTGGTGCTGCTCGGACTCTTTGCCTTCACCTGGTTCGGCGTGCTCATGGGGATGCTGGTTCGCAGCTCGGACGCCATGCAGGGCATCGGCTTCGCCATCGTTTTCCCGTTGTCGTTCCTCGCCGGCACCTTCGTGCCCATCTCAGGTATGAAGGCCATTCCTCGCGCCATCGGGGACTGGGACCCGCTCTCGGCGCTGGTGGCGGCAATCCGTCACGTCACCCAGGGGACCGAGGCCAGTGGATCCTGGCAACTCGTGCACCCCGTCGTGTCGATGGTCTTCTGGTGCGCCCTGATCATTTCGATCTGCGTACCCTTAGCCCTACGCCGATTCCGCACCTTGAGCTGACCAACCGAGCGTTCGTTCCTACTTGAAGCGGAAGTGAACGAACACCCGGCCAAAGTTCTTGGAATCCTTCTCCACCCGGTCGTAGAGTTCCTTGATTTCCTTCTGGTCGAGGAAGCGCAGCACCCGCTTCTTGAGTTGCCCGCTGCCCTTGCCGGGGATGATCTCGACCAGACGAACCTTCTTCTCGATCGCCTCGTCGATGATGGCGCGTAGCGCTCGGTCGATGTCGCCGCCGCGGTTGTAGATCTCGTGCAAATCGAGTTTGAGCTTCACGCGGGCCCTTCGTGTCGTAAGGAGGTGTTCGCCATAGTCGCTCCTCTCCTTTGGTGCTTCACCCCACGCCCGTGGCCGCCACTCGGTGGAACTGGTGAACAGCGTAGGGCGCTGGCTGCGCCGCCCGACGACGTGCCGCTCCATCGCAAATTGGTGCCCATCACTGCGAGGCCGCGAGGCCTCGCGATCGTCCCTCAGCGAAGAGTGCTGCACCACGACGTGATGTCGTCACCGATCTCGTTGATGGTGTCGCGGGGGACGTCCGCTTGTCGGGCAAAGTCCGCCCACCGAGAGACCGAGCTCAGGACGTCGTTGAGTATGGCGGCCACGCCCGGTACGGCGAAGCGGTCACCCACCTCGACGACGTCGCTCCTCGTTATGTTCCTGTTCTCCCCGTTCACGGCCATCAGGTGCTGGCGGGTCCATCGATTGGTCGGCGAGTGCGCGTGCGTCACGTCGTAGGCCGGCGACAATCGCCATCGACCTCCCTCGGGCAGGAGGAAGGAGAAGTTCTTGGTGTGGTCATCGCAGTTGGCGCTGGCCACGTTGAAGACCATGCGTCGAAACACCTCGGCGCGGGTCTCCGGTCCGAGACCCAATTCGTCGACGAGCAGGAAGAGCTGCGCGTAGTCGTGGGCGCCGATCTGTCGAAAATCGAGGCCGGCCAGAGCGCAGAGCGTCTGTACGTGGATCTTGGCGCCTTGCGTGGTGCGATCGAAGCGGCGGGTCATGAAGTGGGCTCGGCCACCTTCTTCCAGAAGGCGACAGTCCGTCATCTCGATGCCGGCGGCCCGGGCCATCAGGTGGTAGGCAAACTCGATGCGACCGTAGTTTCCCGTGGTGCCGAGCTCCCGGTCGGCTCCCATGCCATCGAGCTTGAGCAGCCATGGTTCGAAACCGGGATCGACCGGGACCTGTCCTGATCGGAGTTCGCCCGTCTCGGGACGCAGGGAGACAACGGCCTTCGCGCGAGCAC
Organism: uncultured Acidimicrobiaceae bacterium; assembly: GCA_963827115.1. Lineage (GTDB taxonomy): Bacteria > Actinomycetota > Acidimicrobiia > Acidimicrobiales > RAAP-2 > RAAP-2. Next base: position 895,038 of record CAWGZS010000001.1, read on the forward strand.
CGCCCGCCGACGTGCCGACCGCGATCAATTGGGTGAGGGCTTCGGCGGTCTCTTCGTCCTGGACCAGACGTCCGGACAGGGCGCCCCGCGCGGCGACCACCAGTTCGGACAGTTCGATTGCGGTCGCTTTTCGAGTGCGTGGTCCTCGCAGCGGATGGAACTCGAGCGCACCCACGCCCCGCGCGCCGAGGTAGGCCAGTCGATCGAGCGGCGTGATCTGCGCGTGTGCGACGCCACGGCTGGCGAGGTAGGCGTTGGTGAGCGCATTGCCGAAGTCGTCGGGCAACGAATCGGCGAGCATCGAGGGAAGACGGTAGAACGTCGTTATCGGAAGGTTCGGGAACACGAACGTTCGAGAAGGCGAATCGACGGGCATGGTGGTGGGCGCCAATTCGACGCCAGTGTTGGCCCAGGAGTGGTCGTACTCAAAGACGTAGTATCCCGACCGCTCATCCAGCGCGACCGCACCCACACGAGAGCCCCAGCACCTGACTTCCACGACGTCGACCGCGGGGTAGGACACTAGGGGGTCTCAGTGATGCGGGGCGTTGTCTTGCGCGAGCGAACTCGTCGCGGAGACGTCGCTTTCGTGTCGCGCAACATTCGAATCGGCGAGATGGTCACGGCGGGCGCGAGGGCCTGGAGCCACTCGGTCCGGTCCAACGCCCGGGCGACCGCCACGAGGGTACCCAAGGTCGAACCTTTCCCTCGCTCTAGATTGGAGATGGCGCCCACCGACACGTTCGCTTTCCGGGCGAGTTCGACCTGATCGAGGTCGCGAGAGACGCGCGTTGTCCTCACCTGTTCGCCGATCAGTGCTTCCCATTCTCTGGTCGTACTATGAGTATTATTAAAATGCATGAATCCAGTATATATTACGAAATATGTATTAAAATCTATTTTTCTGGTGATTACGATTCATTAGTATACTTACTTAATTCATAGATATATGAAATTTAATGGGTAGCTACTTTCAATCTTCGGTTCATGTTCCTCTCGTAGGAGGTTGAAATCAGCGGCGTTATTGTTCGTTGACAGTTAGTGCGTGACGTTGACGTTCACGCCCAAGAACCCAAGGAGAGCGGCCGTGCCGGAAGATTCGCTCGAGATTGGTCTCAAGGTTCTTGAAATGGCTCGTAGCGGTCGATTCGTCGAGATCCGCGAGATGTTCGCACCGCAGTTGCGAGCGCTGGTGGTGCCCGAGGTCCTCGAGGCGGCGTGGGTCGCCGACGCGGACCGGCTTGGCGAGGTGACGCTCGTGGGCGAACTGACCAGTGAGGAACCGAACGCGGGGGTCACGGCGGTGCGCATTCCGGTCACGTTTGAACGCGGCGAGTTGACCTTCATTGTGTCGGTGTCGGAATCGGGTTGGCTGGTGGGCCTCAACTTGGCGCCGGCCGGTCCCACCAGCGTTGCTGAGCCGTGGTCGGCGCCTAGTTATTCGGACGTCCAGAAATTTGATGAGCACGAGGTGATGGTGGGTTCCGGATCGCTGTCGGCACCGGGAACGCTGAGCTTGCCGCGAAACTCGCTACCCGGGCCTGGCGTCGTGTTGCTCGCCGGCTCTGGACCCAGTGACCGAGACGAAACGATCGGAACGTGCAAGCCCCTCAAAGACCTCGCGTGGGGATTGGCGAGCCTGGGGATTGCGTCACTTCGCTTCGACAAGGTCACCTACGCACACCCCCGTGAAGTGTCGGACAATCCCAACTTCACGATCACTGATGAATACTTGAACGATGCCGCCGCGGCCGTCCAAGTGCTGCGTGATCAGGTCAACGTGGACGCAGAACGTGTCTTTGTACTGGGACACAGCTTGGGCGGATCGGTCGCTCCTCGCGTGGCCAGTCTCGATCCCTCGCTCGCGGGTCTCGTCATAATGGCGGGCGGCACTCAACCTCTGCAGTGGGCCATCGTCCGTCAGTTCCAATATTTGGCCTCCTTGGACCCCGCGACCCAGTCCGCGTCGCAAGCGACAATCGACGTGCTCAGCCAACAGGCGAGGATCGTTGACGATCCCGTGAGGCTGGCGAGCGCGCAACCGAGTGATCTGCCCTTTGGCGTGGCCTCGACGTACTGGATGGATCTCAATGCCCATCAGCCCGCTCTCGTGGCTCGTACCCTTTCGATGCCCATGCTCATTCTGCAAGGGGGACGCGACTACCAGGCAACCCTGGCGGAGGATTTTGCCGGCTGGAAAGCCGGGCTCGAAGGGAAGGACAACGTGACGTTTCAGGTGTTCGACGACGACAATCACTGCTTCTTCCACGGAGCCGGTCCGTCGTCACCCAGGGATTACGAGATTCTTCAGCACGTGGATCCCGCGGTTGTCACGGTGGTCGCGGGATGGCTCAACGACCATTGAAGTCATCGCTGAAGTCCCGTGCGTGGTGGGCGTTGACGTGAATGAGTGAAAAGGCGAACGTGCGGGTGGCCTGCTGGTCAATATTTCTCGAACGCCACCCCGACGCGCTACCTTTTCCTTGATAACGACGACGTGTCGAGCGAACGCGCGAAACGGGGGAGCGGACATGGACGTGAGAAGGGTAGTCACCGGCCTCGACGACTCAGGTCGGGCCGTCTTCGTCAGTGATGAAATGGTGGAGCCGGTTACCGTGGCGATCTTTCCCGGCTCCGAATTTCACCGTCTTTGGGGTTCAGAATCCAAGGTCGTGCTGCCTGTTGATGGGACCCCGCCGCTGCCAATGGAGTATTTCCCCGCCTCGGATGGGTTCCGATTCGGGTTTTTCACCGTTCCACCCAATTCGACGTCGCGTGTCCCGCAGGACCTCGACTTCGGCACTGCGTTGTCCGAACTGAAAGAAAAGCTACCCGGTCTCTGGGAGCACCTGGAGAGCGACCATCCGGGAATGCACACCACGGCGACGGTCGATTATGGAATCGTTCTTTCGGGAGAGGCGACCCTCGAACTCGACGATCGACAAAAGGTAACGCTGGGTCCCGGCGACACGTACATCCTGAACGGAACGCGTCATCGATGGTCGAACAAAGGCGATGTCCCGGCCGTGATCGCGGTCACTTTGATTGGCGCGACGCCTGCGGTTTAGGCCCGATAGCCATGGGTACGGTTCTGACGCATTCACATATCGTGCAGGTCGGGCGGTAATACTGGTCTTGATGGATGACGTCGTTGCGTATATGGTCACCCGAGCGTCTCCCGAAGTGACGGGCACGCTCGCTTGGCTTGACGAGAATGAATTTTCGGTGGCCAAACAAAGCGGTGGGCCAGCTGAGCCATTTGGAAACGCGCAAGTGGAATTTCGACGTAAAGATCTCGGCGTTCGAATTACCAAGGATCGCGGTGCGTGGGTGTTGGACTTAGCGCCCAAGGGATGTGACTTCATGAATATCGACCAACTCCTTACAGTGAAGAGTGCCTCTGAGCACGAACCGGAGTCTGACGATAAACCAAGCTGGACTTCAGCCCTTCCTCGATTGATCTCGTGGATCGAATCCGAAGACAGAACTGAAGCGCTCGAGGGTGCGCGCGAATCGTGGCGCGTTACCGTTCGCCAGTACTGGGCTACATTCGATCCGGCGCCGGAAACATGACATTTACCACTACTCGACGACGTCTTCGGGAGGAGATTCGGGTTACTCACGGTGCTGATGTCGTTGCATCGAATCCGCACGAGGGCTGCGAAGGTCATTGAGCATCACCTCTGATATCGGTCCGGTGGTCTCGGAGTCGCTTCTGGTCAGCATGGGATTCATTTCGATGCGCGGCGCCGTTCGGATATGGCGGGAGAAGCCGCGCACGGGTCAACGCCAAGGCGCGCACGATCCGAGGCCCCTGTGGCTCGTCGCGGGCGCGCTCCCCACCGGGCTTTGTGTCCTGAGTCTCGCCATCGCGTTTCCATTGAGCTACGGAGTGGATTCGAAAGATAACCTCATCGCAAATACGTGCTTCGTCGCTGGCGGACTGTTCTTCATCGTCGCGGCGGTGTGCGCTGTCGTGCTCGTGTACGAGGTAATACTCATGATCGTCGAGCGGCCCTTGCCACGATTATTGCTGCCGCCGTCTCGGCGGGTCCCCTAAGGACGATCCGAGGCTGGAACGAGACAGCTGGCGCGCTGTAGGAAGAAGCGTTTTCTGGTTGCCCTTATCGACGTCGGGCGATGAAGACCGGGATTTCTCGGGTCGTCTTCACTTGATACTCGGCGTAGGGGGGATAGGCGATAACCGCGCGTGCCCACCACGCGGCGCGCTCTTCGCCGCTAATCTGACGCACCACCACGTCGAATGGCTCAGGCCCGTCCTGGAGCATCACTTCGTCGGGGTGGGCGAGAAGGTTGTAGTACCAGACCGGGTTCTCGGGCGCCCCGCCCTTTGAGGCGACGAGCGCGTACTCGCCGTTGTCTTCCACCCTCATGACCGGGGTCTTTCGAATCTTGCCGCTTCGGTTGCCTCGAGTGGTGAAGATGATGATTGGCAGGCCCGTGTCGCGCAGCGTGTTCGCCCGTGTTCCGCCCGAACTTTCGTACTCGGCCACCTGATCGCGTACCCACTGCGAGGGGCTCGGTTCGTACTCGCCCTCAAGCGGCATGGGTCTGCTCCGCAATACGTAACGCCATAGACATATGTGGAACTCCTTCGCACCAACGGTCGCCCGGCCTCGTTATGGTCATCGTAAATCGTCGAAGCTTCCGTCGCAACCGGGAAACGTTCGCGCATTGAACGTGAGGGTGCCGATCGCCTGGGTCGTACGGGCAGCGCGACGATGCTCATCAACGTTCGGCGCGCTCGTCGGATAGGGTCTTCTCTGGAGAGCCGGGAAGACTGGTCGGCACATTTGTTCGAGAAGGGACTGACGTGGCTCTCGCCGGCATCGAATTCGCCCTCGGCGCGCTGATCAGCCTGGCCACCAGTTGGATCCTCGTCACGAGGCTCGAACGTCTGGGCGAACGTCTGGGGCTCTCCGAGGCGTTGCTCGGCATCGTCGCGGCGCTCGCGGCTGATGCGCCGGAGATCACGTCGTCCATTTCGGCCCTCTTGCAACACCAGCGCACCATCGGCGCCGGCGTGGTGATCGGGTCGAACGTCTTCAATCTCGCCGCGCTACTTGGTCTCGGTGCGGTCGTCTCGGGTTTCATTGCGCTGCACCGTCGAGTGGTGGTTCTCGGCGGCTTCGTCGCGGTGTGGATCGCCGTCTGTTGTCTCGCCACGACGACGGGACTCATCTCGACCATCGAGGGCCTGGTCCCGGCTGCGGCGGTCCTGGTTGGCTACCTCGTGGTCATTGGCGCTCGACGTGAGTCGCTTCGGCGGCTGCGGCTGCCGCGGCGATGGACCTCGTGGTTGGTTCTGGCGATCGATGACGAGGAGCAGGAACTGATCGAGGCGATTCGCCCACCACGTGGACGGCCCGTCGATCTCCTGGCGGCCTGCGGAGCGTCGGTGGTCGTCGTTGCCTCGAGCGTGGTCATGGAGCGCAGCGCGGTTCGACTCGGCCATCATTTCCACGTGGCGGACGCCGTCGTCGGAGGAGTCGTTCTCGCCGCGGTCACCAGTCTTCCCAATGCGGTCGCGGCGGTGTACCTGTCCGTCAAAGGCCGTGGTGCGGCAGCGCTGAGCACGGCCCTTAACAGCAACAATCTCAACGTCGTCGTGGGGCTGCTCATCCCGGGTGCCTTTGTCGGGTTGGCCGCTCCTTCTCGGCCCGGAGAATTGACGGCGTGGAGCTATCTGGTGCTCACCGTCCTGGTGCTGGTCGTGGCGTACCTCAGCCGAGGTCTGAGCCGACGGGCGGGATGGTTCATCATCGCTGGCTACGCCACGTTCGTGGCTTTGCTCTTGCTTTGGACCTAGACCTCGCGATGGCACGGGACGTAGCGGCGCGGTGGTTAAGCGCAACGCCCCGGGTTGAGTCTCGTGTCGACGCAGGACCTGTCGCTCTACGGACTGACGAGGCGGAACCGCTCCCCGGTCTGGGGGTCATAGAGGGGGCAGCTAAACGAGGTGGCCACGTCAACGAGAGCGTTTACGACGTCGAGCGCCACGTGACGGCAGTCGATCAGGACGTGCTGTTCGGACCAGGTCACCTCGAAGGTGTCCTCTCCATTGCCGCCGTCCCACTCGATGGACGGCGTCGAGCCGTGGGACTGGCGAAGGGCGCCCGGACACACCTCGATGATCCGGGCTAGGAAGTCGTCGAGGGGCAGCGTGGCGAGACCTTCGACCCGCTCGCCGGAGCGGAGCAACTCGTAGACCTCCCGGGAAGGCCTTGACATCATCGCCTCCTGACGCCAGAACACGAGCTCATAGCTCATCGGGCGCCTTCCACGCGAGCAGCGCGACGCGCTCGGCCTTGACGTAGCCACGCTCGACGAACCAACGCGCGGAATCGTACAGCGCCCAGGCGGCGGGGCGTGACTGGTAGCCCAACTCCCGTCGGGCCTTGGCGTCGTCGAAACTCATGTCGGTGGTCGCCATCTGCGCGGCTTCCAAGGGCACCATGGGTTCTCGGCGCAAGAGGTCTCCTTCGATGAACTGCGACAGCCTCCCAGCGATCATGGGGAAGGCGGAAGGGAAACGGCGCTCGCTCGGCGCCAATCCAGTCACGCGCGACAGGAGGTCGAGCAGCCGGGCCATCGAGATATTCTCGCCGCCGAAAATGTAGCTCTCACCCTGGCCGCCCTTCTCCAAGGCGAGAAGATGGCCGTGCGCCAGATCGTCGACGTGGGCCACGTTCATGTGCGTGTCAACGTACCCGGGCATGCGCCCGTTCAGGTACTCGAGCACCACTTTGCCCGAGGGCGTAGGGCGATGGTCGAACGGGCCGTGTGGCATGGTCGGCAACGCGAGGACCACCGGTGCGCCTTGAGCCGCGAGGCGCAGGACTTCATGCTCGGCGACGTACTTGGTCTTCTTGTAGTTGCCGTAGAGATGGGAGAGGTCGGCCACGTCGTCCTCGTTGGAGGGTCGGCCGGACTTGGTCTGCCACAGCCCCAGGGTGGCCACGGTCGAGGTGAACACGATCCGTTCGACGCCGGCGAGGGTGGCTTCGCGCACCACGTTCTGGCTCCCTCGTACGTTAACGGCGTAGAAATCCGAGGGGTCCTTGGGCCAGAAGCCGAACCTGGCGGCGAGGTGGAAGCAGAAACGGGCATCGTCGAATACCCCTTTCAATTGCGCGGCGTCCGTGATGTCGACGTCGTGGCGCTCGACGTCGAGGCCGTCGAGGTTGGATGTGACCGCTCCCGGTTCTAAGAGGGCCACCACGTGGGCGCCGCGCGCGAGCAGGGCCCGGGTGACCGCCGAACCAATGAAGCCCGACGCTCCGGTGACCACGACGCGGTCGCCCCGGTCCAACTGGGGGCTCACGAGGGGACTTTTGGTCGCGGCGATGGTGAGCGGGTGTGCCGCAACGCGCCCTTGGCCATCGTCACGCCAAAGTTGACCAGCCAGCCGCTGCCGTGTTCGGCGTCGCTCAGAAGTTCGTCGAGCGCGTCGACGAAGAGGTCGATCTCCGGCTCGCCCGCTATCAAGGGCGGCAGGAGTTTGATGACGTTGAGGTTGTCCGCCGCCACCTGCGTCAGGATGTTGTAACGCTGAAAAAGAGGCACGACCAGGGTTTGGGAGAACATCGCGGTCCGCGCGGCCTCGACGGCTTTCCACCTCAATCTCGCGCCTCGCGACGACGGCGGTCCGAACACGACGCCAATCATCTGCCCTCGTCCTCGAATCTCGTGCAGGAATTCGTGGCGCACGGCGAGCGATTCCAGCTTCGCGTGCCAGACGCCTCCCATGTCGTGCGCGTGCTCGACGATCTGTTCGTCGTCAAAGACGCTCAGCGTGGCGAGACCGGCCACCATGGCCAGCTGGTTGCCTTTGAACGTCGTGGAGTGCACCATGGCCCGTTCCATGGAGCTGTAGACCGATCGGTAGATCTTGTCGCTGGTCAGCATCGCTCCCACCGGCACGTAGCCACCCGACAGGGCTTTGGACACCGTGATGATGTCCGGAGTCAACCCGTAGTGCTCGAAGGCGTAGAGCTTTCCCGTGCGGCCGAGGCCCGTCTGCACCTCATCACAAATGAAGAGCGCGCCGGCGTCGTGGACCGCTGTCTGGATCTCGCGCCAGAGTTCCCCCTCCAACTCAAAGACCCCCTTGCCCTGGATGGGCTCCACGATGAACGCCGCCACGTCGCCGCGACGCAACTCCTTGCGCAACGATTCGAGGTCACCGAAGGGAATCTCCGTGGCGCCGGGCAGGAGCGGTCCGAATCCTTTCTTGAACTCGGGCGATCCGTTAAGCGCCAGCGCCCCCATGGTGAGACCGTGATAGGCGTGGGCGTGATAGCAGATCCGGCTCCTCTTGGTACTGGAGCGCGCGAATTTGATGGCCGCCTCTACGGCCTCGGCCCCAGAATTGCAGAAGAAGACCCGCTCGATGCCGGCGTGGCTACGCGCGACCAGCTGCTCGGCCAGCAAGCCCGGCAGCAGGGCGCAGTCCATCTGGGCCATGTTGGGCAGGTCGGCCTCGAGCGCTTGCTCCAGGGCGTCCTTGATCACGGGGTGGCTACGGCCGAGGGCGAAGACGCCGAAGCCGCTCAACAAGTCGAGATAACGTTTCCCCTCGTCGTCGATGAGATAGCAGCCCTCGCCGCGTTGATAGAACCGGTCGAAGCCGAGGGTTTTGACCACTTTGGCCAGTTGCGGATTGAGGTACTGGACGTGGAGCTGGAAGTTCTCGCCGTGACGGCTCTCCATGAGTTCGTTCAGGTTAAAGGGCATAGATCTCCTTCGACTGTTACACAAAATCTAGGTTGCCGCGCCGGTTACTGTGCCCTTCGGGATGGTTACGCACGTTGTTCGCGAGGCTCTACACGGGCCGCTCGCGTGACCGTAGGCTCAAACGGTGGTCATCTGCATGGCACTCGTCGCCTCCTTCGCGAACGCCCTCGCCAGCATCTGTCAAAGGCTCGGGGTGGAGGACGCTCCTGAGGGTCGCGGCCCTTCCGTCGGTCTCGTGCGGCACATGGTCGCGCGCCCCGTCTGGTTGCTCGGCTTCGTCATCATGGCCCTGGGTTACGTCGCCCAGGCGGTGGCCCTTCATCTCGGGGAACTCAACGTCGTCCAACCGATACTGGTCAGCGAATTGGTGATACTCGTCTTCTTGCTTTGGCTCTGGTACTCGACCGCTCTGCGTTTTCGCGACTTGGCCGCGGCGGTCGCGACGGCGGTCGGGCTCGGGGTCTTCCTTTTCATCTCCTCGCCGAGCGCGGGTTCCAAGGTTCCCAGCGACGCGCTCTGGTTGACGGTGGGCGTGGTCATCCTCGTCGTGGTGGCGGCCTTCGTGCTGTCCGCGAGGACGGGTCCCGCCTGGCGACGGGCCCTGCTGCTCGGAGCCGGGGCGTCGGTCGGCTTCGCCCTGCTCTCGGCGATCACCAAGTCGATGACCAACCTCCTGATCGCTGGCTGGGGGCCGCTCTTCAGTTCCTGGCAGCTCTACGCGTTGGCCAGCATCGGACTCGGCTCGTTCGTGATCATGCAGAGCGCCTTCCAGGTGGGGCCCTTCGCCGCGTCACAATCGACGTTGATCCTGGTCAATCCCTTCGTGGCCATCATCATCGGGTACGTGCTCTTTGGAGAGACCCTGCGGGGTGGTCCGCTCCACGTCTCGTTGGAAGTGCTCTCACTGGCGGTGATGGTCATCGGCGCAATCGGCCTCGCCACGTCGCCACTGGTGGCGAACGTGCATGACGAGAGTCTTGGCACGCACCTGTTGAGAGGACGTGGCCGTTATGCGCGCTGGCGGGCGCAGCAACCCAGCCGTTGATACCAATCGCGCGTCCGCGCGGCCATCAGGGTGATCGTTTGGCGCCGACTATTACCATTTGGCATGTCTGAAAGTTCTTCCTGCGCGAGCTTCACCCCGTTTGACCGCCCGGTGCGCGCCGCCTTCGTGGGGCTCGGGCGGATCTACGACCTCAACCGACTGGCGTACCTCGACAACGACGAGGTGCAGGTGGTGGCCCTGGTCGACCCTAAGGAGAAACGACGCGCGCAACGTCAATCCGACTGGCCGGACGCCCGTACCTTCGCCTCGATCGAGGAGTTGGCGTCGAGCGGCGTCGAAGTTGACGCCGTAGAGATCCTGGTGCCGATCGTGCTGCACGAAGAGATCGCCGTGAAGTGCCTCGAGCTGGGATGGCACGTCAACTTGCAGAAGCCTCTCTCCAATGATCTGGACAGCGCCACTCGAATGCTCGACGCCGCGCGTCGCCGCGGCCGCCAGCTTCGGGTGATGGAGAACTATCTCTTTTACTCACCGTTGGTGAAGCTCAATGAGGTCATCCAATCCGGCGAACTCGGTGAACTCAGCGGGTACCACATGAAGATGGTCGCGAGCGGTCGCGGCGGCTGGGAAGTTCCTGGTGACACCTACCAATGGCAGTTTGATCAGGCCATGCGAGGACGGGGCATCCTCTTGTTCGACGATGGCTGGCACAAGCTCTCGACCGCTCTGTGGCTCTTCGGACCGATCAAGGAGGTCCGGGCCTGGATTGGTTCGACGAAGATCGTTCCAGGGATCGAGATCGACGCTCCGACGACCGTCATCTTCGAACACGACAGCGGAGTGCGAGGGGTGTGGGACGTCACGCTCGCCGTCGACATGTACCTTCGAAGCGACTACTACACCAACGACGAACGGTGGGAAATCACCGGTCGGAGGGGTTTTGCGCGAGTGAATCGCTGCACCGGCCGAGGCATTCAACAGCCCAGTTTCGAGGTCTATCTCGACGGAGAGCTTCGTTCGTATCACGGCTTGGATGACGACTGGGGGAGTAGTTTTCGCGAATCGGGGCGCCACTGGCTGCACTGGTTGCGCGGCGGCGAGGGTCCGCTCTGGTGGGGGATTGACGAGGCGGTTGAAGTCCTGCGGGTGGCCCTCGCGGCGTATGAAAGTGACGCGAGAGGTGGCGTCGGGGTAAACCCACGCGACGTGGCGTGAGCTTCGATCGGCGGTTTCGTTGCCGCGACGTCCGCGGTGACGTCACGCGCGTGGCTGGGGGCCGGCGACGCCAACTCCTCGACGTTGGTTCCTATTCGTGAGTCACACGTTCGTGAACCCGGCCACGATCGCGAACGTGAGTGCGCGATGATGGGCCGGGATTTACCGGCCGATCTATCAACTTGAGTGGTACCATTCCAACGAGGACGTCTAGAACCCCGCTTCCAATTACGCCGATCGCTGGTCGGTGACGTGAGCAGGCGGGCGCCATGATGGATAGTCTCATCGGACTCATTCAAGGACCTTCGAAAACAAGGACGCCGCATTCCTAGGGCCAACGGTGCGTCGAGTGCCGGTCGTGGTGGTGGCGTGACCACTTCGTGGACAGCGAGTCTCTCGAACGGTTTGGTTCGATCCTTTCCACCGGAACCGAGAGCGGCCAGCCGTGGCCACTGACCGATTGTTGACGATTCTGATGTTGCTCGCGAAACGCGAGCGGACTCATCCCAAGGCGGGATCCTTGTGTTCGGTGGCCGCGGAGTTTACGAACCTGACCGGAGCCGGGGTCGCACTGCTCTCCTCGGGCCAGCAGTACACCAGCGTGTGCACGAGCAATGCCGTCTCGCGCAAACTCATGGAGCTCGAGATCGCCGTGGGCGAAGGCCCCTGCGTGGACGCCTGCTTTTCTGACGTCGCCATCGACGAGTCGGATTTGGCCACCAATCTGGAGCGACGTTGGATGGCGTACTCGCCGATGGCCTCCGTGGCGGGCGCCCACGCCGTCTTTGCGTACCCGGTGCGGATTGGTGCGATCCGTCTCGGCGCACTCAGTTTTTATCGTGACGTACCAGGTCCGCTCAGCGCCTCTCAGTCCGCCGACGCGTATCTCATGGCCTCGGTCATCGGCCGCGCAATTCTCTCGATGCAGGCGGGCGCCCCCCGGGACACGTTGGCGGCGGAGCTAGAGCGCGAGGTCACGTTCGATTTTTCGGTCCACCAGGCGGCGGGGATGATCGCCGTTCAAGGTTCGATGAGCGTTGGAAATGCCCTGGTGGCGTTGCGTGCGCACGCCTTCGCCACGAACGCATCCCTTTCCGAACTCGCTCTGCGGGTGGTCATTCGTGAGGTCTCCTTCGACCCGCGGACGGGCGCTTGGCTGGAAGAAAGTGGGAACAGTTACGAATGAAAGAAGTATTATTGAAGCAATCGGTCGTGACTGACGCTTCGTTGGCTCAGGTCGTCAATGCAAGGCCGGCGGACAGGTGGGGAGATGTCTAGGGAGTCGCTGCTTATCGCCACCCTCGTCGAGTTAGCGGATAATCTTGTCGACGATTTTGACGTGATCGACGTGCTCTCCTTACTCAGTTTGCGCTGTGTCGACGCGGTCGATGTCGACGCTGCGGGTGTGATGCTGGCGTCGCCTGGGGGAGAGTTGCAGGTCGTCGCCTCCTCCAGTGAATCGATGCGAGTCCTGGAATTGTTCCAGATCCAGGCCAATGAGGGTCCCTGCGTTGACTGCTACGTCGACGGTCAGGCCATTATCAATCATTCATTGATGGACCCCGATGACCGGTGGCCGCAATTCAGCCCCCGTGCCCTTGCGTATGGTTTTCATTCGGTGCACTGTCTCCCGATGCGTCTCCGGGGCCGAACCATCGGTGCCCTCAACCTGTTCCGGAGGGCACAGGGCATGTTGAGCGACGACGACGTTGTCGTGGCGCAGGGACTGGCGGACGTCGCTACGATTGCCATCCTCCAGCACCGGACGTCACTTGACGCGGCGACACTCAATAATCAATTGAGCAATGCCCTCAACAGTCGGATCATCATCGAGCAGGCCAAGGGTATGGTCGCCCAAGCCAACAATTGCGACATGGATCACGCATTCGAACTTCTTCGCACGCATGCGCGGAACCATAATCTCGGCCTCACTGCGTTGGCACGGTCGGTCGTGGAGGGAACCATGCCGGGAAGAGAACTTGATGAACCGCCGAAGTCGAAGGTGCGTTGAGCCGCCGATGGCGGCCCGCCCCAAATATTTTGCGAGCCAGGACTTGCCCGAACCCTCCTTCCCGCTTGCTGATCTCTCACGGGTGTGAGCTGACGACTTTGTTGCGGTGATTGCGTCTCCTGTGGATTCACGGTTAGTCGGGAATGGGACTGGCGTTACGCTCTTTCGGACGTCGATGAACAGAACCTATCTAGAAAGCTCCTCGTGCGATTCTCGGTGGCCGATTGGGTCGCGGCGTAGCGCCACTCATGATTGTCGACGCTGGTCACCGACCTGGAGCAACGTCGGCGTTACTCCAGTTCATGACTTCTCGCCATTCATACCCTGTGGGGATTGCATCAAGGGGGATTGCCCTTGAACGACGTGTGGCGTGTTGCGTTTCCGGCGAGACTCATCATGGCAGTGAAGCGTCGACGCCCTCTGATTCGCTCGGTGGTGAGCAATTTCAAAGTCAATCGGGTGAACGTGGCCGCGGGCGCATTCGCCTTCCGATGGTTCCTCGCCATTTTTCCTATCATCATCGCCCTGCTGGGTCTCGCCACTCTGATCGCGGTCCCACGCACGTTGGTTATCGATTTGATACATGGCGTGTCGAAGTCACTGCCCTCAGGAGCGGCCCAAGTCTTTACGCAAGCGATCTCACAGGCCTCTCATCGCCGAGGTGCCGATGTCGCTACGACCATTGTCGCGTGCATAGTGGCGCTCTGGAGCGCGACGTCGGGGATGGTCATCGTTGAAGAAGGACTGGACATGGCCTATAGCTTGGTCGCCGATCGTTCCTTCGTGCGCAAGCGCATCGTGGCCTTACCCCTACTTCTCGGTGCCACCGTGTTGGGCGGAAGTGCGTCGGCTCTCGTCGTCTTCGGACCCCAACTCGGGGGACTCATCAGAGAATCTGTTCCCTTGGCTGGGTCGGCATTCGTCGCCCTCTGGACGATCCTTCGATGGTTCTTCGCCCTGATCTTGATGAATTTATTGTTTGAGTTGCTGTTTTACGCCGCGCCCAATAGAACTCGTTCGAAGTGGCATTGGACGAGTTCGGGCGCCTTTGTGGCGACGGTCATTTGGGCAGTGGTCTCGCTCGGCTTCTCGCTTTATACGACCAGTTTCGGCACCTACGCGAAGACCTACGGCGCTTTCGCCGGCGTGGTGATTCTTATCTTTTGGCTTTATCTCACTGGCTTGGCAGTCCTGGTGGGAGGCGAAGTCAACGCGGCCGCCGAAAGACTCGTGGTCCTTCCTGGAGTGCAGGCGCCGCTAGACGGGTCCACTGGAAACGGTCAAAACAATCGCTAAGACAAGAGATCAAAGAGTGACTGTCGTCCACGTTAATTAGAGTTAACAAGATTGTGGTGGCGATTGCTTTTCTGCTTTTGTCCCTAAATCTGAGTGAGCGTATGCATAATGGGATTTGTGGGAAAAAAGGCGTCTAATCGGGCCTTTTGTTGGTTTTTGAAGCAACCTGGATGTCGATGATTTTCTAGATTCTTTGACCAAGAAGGGTGCTACGCTTCGCATCAGGACGTCAAGACCTCGCTTCCTTCGCTCATGACATTTCGTCAGGAGATGTTAGGAGAAGGTGTGACATGGGCCTACCCGGAATGGTGCTGAGCGCCGTCGCAGGTGTCGCTGGGGCAATTATGTACTTTGCCGTCACCTATCAAGGTACGGGCTTTCGAATTTCCACCGTCGGACTTATTCTGATGATCGTCGGCGCCTTCGGTTTCGTCGTGTCGGCCATCATCTTCGCCGTATCACGTAATCCCGTTGGCGGTACCAGCCACTCGATGAATCGTCAAGTGGTCGACGCCGCCGGAAATACAACGTCGGTTCATGAAGACTCGAAATAGTTCCCTCCACGTGCGGCGTGCCTTGGAGATTGGGGTCCCGTCCATGGTCCAACACCGGTCCAAGACGCCGGCTCTTCGTTGCGCGCCGTTGAAGCCGGCTCGACGCTCGCATGAGCGCATCTCATTTCGCTGAGATGACGGGTCATGTTTCATCAAACCGAAAGAAGGCAATGCAGTGACGAAGAAAGACAAGATGAGGAACCTGGCGCAGATATTCAAGGGAAAGGTCAAGGTGGCGACGGGCAAGGCCGTAGGAAATGACGAGCTCAAGACGCAGGGCCGGGGCGATCAAATGAAGGGCAATCTGTCCCAGGCCGGAGAGAAAGTGAAGGACGCGTTTAAGGAGTAGTACCCGAAGAACGTGCACCCCACCTTCACTGTCGACAGGGATTGTGTCCCCCCCTTTTTGATCCCTGTCGACGGTGAAGGTGGGGTGCGCTGAATCAAAGGTTTTTGATTTTCGTCTCACCGATTGGTGACGCGGAGTGTCGTCGAAGCCGAACGACGCGAAGGGTCGCACAGGGCCATCAGCACGTTGCGGAATTTATGACCCTGGATTGTCGGAGATTGGAGAAATGAGAATGAAGAAGCGAAAGGTTCGGCAGCAACAACGAGACCAACGGCGATTGGCGTTGATGTCGCAAGCAGTACGGAAAAAGGCTGACATTGACATGTCGCCTTTAATGCGCCTTAGCTTTCCGGGATCGGCCCAAGGTACCGACTACGCCGCCGGCGCGGGTGAATCAGTCTTTGGCGGCCACCCTCACGAAGTCGAACCATCATCAATTGATGGATCGCAGTTTCAATGAAGAGCGAGCGAGAAACTAGCTGGCGTCCTCCCTGTTCCGTCAGGTCTCCCCGGTATCAAACCCGAGACGCCGGCTCCGGGGCTACGTCGTTCGGGGTCTCGCACCGGTCGGTCAATGACTGGCCTCTCTTGCCTTGGCCCCGCGGTCCCTTGAGCGCATTCGTCGTGTCGGCCCTGCAGCGCGAACCCGGCACGCTCGGTCCGACCCCGCGCCTGGCGGGAGTCGACGTGTTACGAGACGATGATTTCGGTCTCGCTCTCTATCTTTGCTACGAAGTGCACTATCGCAATCTGGCGGAACCCTTCTGGCGTGATGATCCACAACTGCTGGAGTTTCGCCGCGAACTTGAGGGCATATTCGTGGAGCAGCTTCACGAGGCGATCAGACTGGCGACGCCCACGGACTCGATCGGCGCTACGACCGCCCTCGACGAGCTGATCCGTCGGTCCTCGGAGAACTCGCTCTCCGTGTTCCTCAGCGAGTCGGGGACGCTTGAACACTTTCGCGAGCTCTGCGTTCATCACTCGGCCTACCAGTTGAGGGATGCTGACCCCTTGGCCTTCGGCATGCCTCGTCACGCGGACGACACCAGGGCCACGGCGGGTTCGGTCGAATCAGCCAGAAGCGGTGGCACCGATTCGCCCTCAAATCTCTTCGCGGCCACGATGGTGGCACTGGGCCTTGATCCTTCCTACGGCTCGTACGTGGAGAACCTGCCGGCGGTGACGTTGGCCCTCGTCAACCTGACTTCGATGTTCTCACTCGAGCGCAAGTGGCGCGCGGCCCTGGTGGGACATCTGGCGGTGTCTGACATGACGTCGAGCGAACCCATGTATCGCTACGGCCAAGCGCTCGCTCGGTTCGGCATCGGATCGGAGGGTCGCCGTTTCTACGACGTGAAGTCGAACATCAACGCCCGCCACACCGTGATCGCGCGTGAGCGACTGGTCGCCGGATTGATCGGTGCCGTGCCGCACCTGGAGTCGGATCTGCTTTTCGGCGCGGCCGCACTGCTGGTACTGGAGGAGAATTTCGAGAAGCACGTGCTGGATGCGTGGTGGCATGGTCGAACATCACTCGTGCCCTGGCGGTCCGTCAGCTGGTAATGAAAACTTATCGGAGCTCGTCGCCGACTTGACAGGAGAGACGTCGATCGATCTCCTGGTTCGACGCAACGTTCCTGGCGACTCGCCACCGTGGAGTCACGTTGGCGCACTCTGATGGCCAGGCGATGAGCCGCCGCACGAGTGTTTCTTCTCGAGAGTGGTCGTTATCCACGACAATGAGACTTTCGGCCCTAGTGAATCGCCTTCGTTCTGTACAGAATGAATACAAGATGAAGTTACACAGGAAATGAAAGTAGGCAGTCCCATGGAAACCTTAGAAAAGGTAATCGGAAACCCTTCAAACGTTAAGACTCCACGAAGCCTTGAGTGGCTGCAGCGCTCGAAGAGCGCGGCTCTCGTCTGGAACGCCATGCGTATCTGGCTTGGAGTGATGTGGCTGCAGGCAGGAATCGCCAAGATCTGGGGTGCGGAAAACCCCGGGTTCATGCACAACGGCGGGGCCGGCGTTGCCGGATTCGCCGGTCACGGCGCGGCCGCCTATAGCTGGTGGGCCACCTTCCTTCACAGCTTCGTCGTACCTAACGCCGGCTGGATCGGCGTCGTCGTCGCTCTGTCGGAGTTCGCTATCGGTGTGGCCCTGGTCGCCGGATTCCTTACCCCGCTAGCCTGCGCCGGCAGCTTGCTCCTGCTCTTCACGTACGTGATGTCAGGCACCGCGAGCGTCTGCGCCTTCTACGCGCTCTTCGCCATCGTGATCCTGGCGATGTGGAGGACGTCAAGTTGGATCGGTGTTGACGGGCTCATCTCTGGCTACCGTCAGCGTCGCGCCGCCGCCAAACTGCTCGGCAACGACAAGATTGCGGAAGCTCCCTTGATGAAGGTGATTGCTCCAAAGCCAGTCGCCACCGTCCCCACCACCTATGCGCCGATCGACTCAGACCGGGACAAGGTTGAGGTCACCGCAGGATCTTCCCGGGTGTCTCACTGAAATAGTTCCCCGGTGCACATCGCCACTCTCTAAGACATGTCCCCCGCTTAGATAGGTGAACCACAAGGACCCGCGAAAGCGGGTCCTTGTGGTTCAACCGGGTGATTACGCCGAATGGTGCCCGTTCGAGGGAAGTGTCATTTCTCTCGGATGAGGTAGTCCGGCGCTCAAGTCACGTTCATTTCTCGTGCTCAATGGGGTCATTATTTCCTTTGTTCGGCTGGAGAACATCGTTCGAAAACTTCGCACGAACAATAAGCAGATGCACCGCCCTTTCACAACGACTTCACAATCTTGCCCGTCATACTTTTACTTGTTCGAGATCATCTTGAACGTCTTCGAGGGAGGATCACCATGTATTCGAGCAAGATGAAGTTTGCGGCAAAGGCCCTAAGTTCCGTGGGTATCGCCATGGCATTAGTGGTGAGCGCGGCCGGCCTGGCTTCCGCTTCAACCACGACCGGACACCGCTCGTCGCACCACGACGTCGCGAGCGCGAGGCACTCGCGTTTCGAGTACGCGCGCATCGGTGAGGGCGGCCTCGTCACTGCTGTCACCTCGACGTCGGTCACGGTAGACCGCTGGGATGGCAAGACCACCGTCTACACGATCACCCCGAGCACCACGTTCACCGAAGGTCATTCGCCCACCACGGCCGCTTCGCTCGTCGTCGGTGACCGGATCAACATTCGCCTGAGGCGCGCCGACCCCACGGTCGCGCTCAAGATCAACATCGAGCTGGCCGAGCTGGCCGGAAAGGTGTCCTCGGTCGTGGGCAATCTGATCACCATCACTGGTCCTCAGGGCTTCGCTCGTGAGATCCTGGTGAGCCCTTCCACAACCTTCACCGAAGGCGGGCAGAGCGCCACGCTGGCCGATGTGACCGTGGGCGCGCCCATCTTCGCGACCGGCACCATTGACGTCAACCTCACCACCCTGGACGCACTGACCGTGAGGATCGACTCGTCGACCCACGCCATCGTCTATCACGGTGTGGTCACGGCCGTCACCAGTTCCTCGGTGACCATGACGCGTCTCGATGGCGTCGTGGCTCTTTTCTCCATCACGCCCACGACCACCTTCACCCAAGGCAAGAACGTCCTTACCGCCGCGTCACTGGTGGTCGGGGATCACGTGGACGTCCAGGTGAACTCCGGTGCCCCTGACACTGCCGTCAGGATCAACATCGACCTCACGTCACTGGCCGGCACGGTTACCGCCGTCACCTCCAGCCTGATTACCATCACCGCGGCCAAGGGCTTCAGCCGCAGCATTGCGGTGAGCGCCACGACGACATACACCGAGGGCGGCCACAGCGCCACCCTGGCCGACGTCACCGTGGGTTCGCAGATCGTGGCCGTCGGACTGATCGACCCCAACCAGACCACGCTGGACGCCTCCAAGGTGGACATCCGCCAAGCCGGTCACCTGATCACCTATCGAGGTGTCGTCAGCGCCGTCACCACGACGACCGTCACGGTGAACCGCAACGACGGCATCACCACGACGTTCACCTACTCGCCGTCCACCGTCGTCACTGAAGCCGCATCGTCGATGACCTCGGCCTCAATCGCGGTGGGTGACACCGTTGACGTGACCGTCAACTCGACGTCCCCCACGGTGGCGCTCAAGATCAACATCGTCCAGGCGTCGCTGGCCGGCCCCGTGCTCGCGATCAGCGGCAACACGATCACCATCATGGGTGGCCAGGGTTTCAGCCGCACCGTTGAAGTCAGCTCCACGACGACCTACACCGAGGGCGGCTCGCCCGCGACACTGTCGGACATCGTGGTGGGCTCGGTCATCGTGGCCGTCGGCACCATCGACACCAACCTCACGACGCTGGACGCCACCGCGGTGACCATCAAGAACAGCGGGCACGCCGAGACCATCCACGGCCTCGTGACCGCCGTCTCGACCAGCTCGTTCACGCTGCAGCGTTCAAACGGCACCACCACGACCTTCACGGTGACGCCTTCGACCACGTTCACCGAAGGCTCGACGGTACTGACCTTCGCCGCCCTCGTGATGGGCGATGACGCCAACGTGACGGTCAACTCGGCCAACCCGACTACGGCGGTCAGCGTCGACATCCTGTTGGCTACGTTGTCGGGCCACGTGACCGCGGTCACGTCTTCGACCATTACCATCGTCGCGGGCAAGGGTTTCGATCGCACCATCAACGTCAGCGCTTCGACGACCTACACCCAGGGTGGCCTGCCGGCCACGCTGGCCAACGTCACGGTGGGCGAGTTCATCACCGCGCAGGGCACGGTTGACGCTGACGGTACGACGCTCGACGCGGCGACCGTAGTGATCGGCAAGTAACACGCGCGTCGTCGTACGACGCATCTGATCGGCTCCATCCGGTCCTTTGGGTATCGAAGTTTGCTACTCGAAGGACCGGATGGAGTTTCTCATTTACCGCTTGATTCTTCGTACGGCGGTACGCCAGATCAGCGCGAGATCGTTAGGACACGTTGAAGGCCAGGTGGAGCGGTAGCTCGTTCGACGCCTGGCCGACGTCGAATCGGTAGGTCCCGGGCACCGTGACCATCGTTCCGTGAAGGAACACCTGCAGCGCCGAGGAGGGGATGGCGAGCGCCACGTCGCGCGAGGACGACGGGGCGAGCATCACCCTCGCGAAATCGCGCAGTTGATCGGGCGGCTCACCGGTGACGGGGGGATCGTGCAGGTAGACCTGGACGACGTCGGCGCCCGCCCGACTCCCGGTGTTGGTGACTCGCACGTGAAGGACGTAGCCCGTCGTCGTGGATGAGAGAGAAGGCTGGGACAGCGAGAACGTCGTGTAGTCCAACCCGTAGCCGAAGGGGAAGAGCGGTGTAACGTCGTGCGCCTGGTACCACCGGTAGCCCACGTCGAGGGCCGAGGTGGACGTGCCGTAGCTCACCACCGCATTGACGCCCGGGAAACTCGCGGGCGACGAGGTGGGCTGGGCCGCGAGACTGGCGGGAAAGGTGATGGGTAGTCGGCCGGAGGGGTCGACGGCGCCCGTCAAGACTGCCGCGACCGCGGTGCCGTCTTCGCTCCCCGGATACCACGCTTCAAGCACCGCGGCCACTTTCGAGAGCCAAGGCATGAGCACCGCACCGCCGGTGTTGAGCACCACGATCGTGCGAGGGTTGGCCGCCGCGACCGCACTGATCAAGGCGTCCTGGTCGCCGGGCAGGTTCAGGTTCGATCGGTCGGAGCCCTCACTGGTGAAGTCCCCCGCGAAAATGATGGCCACCTTCGATCGTCGCGCCAGCGCGACGGCGGCGTCGATCTGACCCGATACGTTCACGATCGCGAAGCTCGGGGAACTGTGGTTGGGCACGGCGAACCACTTGGCCGACAGGCGATAACGAACGCCGGCGCGAAGTCGGACGGTGGTGGCGAGTTCGCTCGGCGCGTGCAATCCGGCGGAGGAGAGGATTTGGTGACCATTGAGGTAAAGCCAGGTGTCGCCGATCTCCTGGAGGGTGAGCTGGTAAGTCCCGGTCTTCTGGGCCCGAAGCTCGGTGTGCCATTTGCTCCAACCCGCGCCGCTCTGGGGCACGGACGCGGTCTCGATGCTGGGCGTCATGAGATGGTTGGGACCGGACGAGGTGGGCTTCCTGGCGAATTGGTGCTGCGCCCTTATGCGTCGCTCCAGCGACACGGGTTTCGCCGTGACCACGTTGGAGTCGCTGAAGCGCGTGAAGGCGGGCAACAAGGGTTCGCCAGGCGCGTAGCGCACGATGACGTGCGTCCCCAAGGATTGACGCAGAGCGGCAAGCGGTGCCACTACCGACTCGGCGCGCACGAACGAACTTCCGCCTCCCGTGTTGACGCTTTGTGAGGTCGCGTCGGTGCCGATCACCGCGACCGACCGGGTGCTTCGAAGGAGCGGGAGCGCGCCATCGGCGTTCTTGAGCAGGACGACGCTCTCTTGCGCGGCGTCGAGCGCCTCGAGGTCGTGACCGTAGGACGTAGCGACGCGATTCACGTGCGGATGGCGGGGATGGGCGATGAGCCCGTAGGCGAACATCTCGATCAGGATGGCCCGCACCGCCCGGTTGAGCGATCCCACCGGCAACGCCCCCGAGTGCACGAGTTGAGCCACGCCGCTCGCCGTCTTGGGCTTCACGATGTCCAGGCCTACTTTGAACGCCTGCGCGGCGTCGGGGGCTGCCCGGTTGTCGGACCGTACGAAGCCCGTGAAGCCCCACGAGGCCAGGGCCCGGTAGAGGTCGGGATCGGCGCAGTCGTTCACGCCGTTGACCATGCCCACCGAGCACATCAGCGCGGCGACGTGGGCCTGGGTCACCGCGACCTGGAAGGGCGCGTCATACAGCTCCACTAGCGCGCGCTGGGGCACGATCTGATCGAGGTGGGTCCGCGCAGTCTCCTGGGTGTAGGCCGAGAAGTGCTTGGCCAGGGCCATGACGCCTTGGGACTGGATTCCTTCGATGGTCGACGCGCCCATCACGCCGGTGAGGTAGGGGTCCTCGCCGAAGGACTCGAAGAGCCGTCCGCTCAGCGGCGCTCGTGCCAGGTTGAGGTCGGGCGCCTGGACGACGTCGACGCCCTTGATGCGCGCTTCGCTGCCCTCGACCTGTCCGTCGTTGAACGCGATGGTGGGATCGAACGTCGCCCCCACGCCGATGGCGGCCGGCAGCCTCGTGACGCCGCTGATCTGGCCCGCCAGGCCGTCGGGACCGTCGGTGAGCGTGAGGGGCGGAATGCACAGCGAAGGAACCCCGTTGTTGAAATCCTGTATCCCGTCGCCACTTTGCAGCACGACGAATCCCGCCTTCTCGAAGAGGGTCATCTTCGACAGCACCTCGCCAGCGAGCGCGGAAGGCGAGGCCTTGTGGCGCAAGGACTCCTTGACCCAGGGGCAGTCGCGGCGTGGGTTGAGGGGCTTGTTCAAGATGGCTTCGGCGTTGACGTTGCGCGACGCCTGCGACACGGGAATGAAGACTCCCTGCAGCGCGACGGTGGCCAGGACCGCCGCCGCGAGCACGCGCCCGCTCTGGCGGCCTCGGTTGAGGGGGCTCGTCCTCGCACATCGGTCGCGGCTATGTTCTCGGGGCACTCTCATGCGACCAATGGCCTCTCAGGTTCGTCGGTACGGCGACAACAACTCCTGGCGAATCGTAGTGCGCCGTATTCGAGCGGCCCTTCATTGACCAAGGTGGCCACGCGTCCCTTTTGGCTCCTCGCTAGCATTGGTCGGTGGCCAGCGACGATACTCCGGGCCAGGGGCCACCGCCGGAGGGCGTCGCGCACGAGCCAGACGCGACATCTCCCGATGAGCCGACGCCCCGGAACAAGCGCGGCGCGCATCGCAAGTCGAGGTCGCGACGGTTCATCTGGATCCGCCGCGGCCTCATCACCGTGGGCCTGGTGATCGTGCTGGTGGTGGGCGGCGTGGTCGCCGACTACTACTACCTCGGGTCGTTGGTCAAGCGCGTGGTCGTCCATCACATCCAGCCGGTGAAGCCCGGACCCGGTGCGACCGAGAACATCCTGCTCATCGGTTCGACGACCAGATGCGGCCTCAAGCAGCAGAACGTGGCCTACGGCCTCTGCTCGCAGGGCGTCACCGGCGTCAACAGCGACATCGACATGATCATCCACCTCGACCCGACGACGGGCGCCGTGTCGCTGCTCTCGATACCCCGCGACCTCTTCATTCCCAACGCGCGACTGGAGGGGGCCAACAAGATCGACGCCGCCCTCTACGAAGGCCCGAGCCAGCTGGTCGCCGCGATCGAGGAGGACTTCGCGATCCCCATCAACCACTACGTGGAGCTCAACTTCGACACCTTCGCCAGCGTGGTCAATGCCTTGGGCGGAGTGCGGATGTACTTCCCGACCCCCATCTACGACGCCTACTCCGGTCTCAACATCGAGCGTCCGGGCTGTTACCTGCTCAATGGCGTGCGGGCCCTGCAGGTCGTGCGGGCCCGGCACCTGCAGATCCAGCCCACGCCGACGAACCACGATCCGCACACCTGGCCCCAGGAGGCGCTCTCGGATCTCGCGCGCATCCGACGGACCCACGAGTTCCTGCGGGTGCTGGCCGCCCAGGTGGCGGCGAGGGGACTGGACAATCCCATCGTCGACCAACACCTCGCGACCGCGGTGTTGCCTGACCTGACCGTGGACAGCGGTTTCAGCGAACACGAGATGGTGAGCCTCGCGAGGACGTTCGCGCACACGAGCATCGGCAACGTGCCGCAGTTGACGTATCCGACGTTGGAGGTCGAAGTCGGAAGTTATCCCTACGAGGGCTACGAGTACGGCGACGTGGAGTTCCCCATTGAGCCGACGGGCGTCGACACGGTTAACTCGATCTTCGGGGTGGCCCGGGGCGACAGCTCCTTCACCAACGAGCCGTTGCCTCGCCCGGTCAGCGTCGCCGTGTCCGTCGAGGACGGCACCGGCGTGGCGAGCGCGGCCGCACTGGTCGACACGCAGCTGGCTCGGTTGGGTTTCAACGTCACGGATGCCGGCTCGGTCACGCCGGTCGGACCGGTGAGCGAGACCGTCGTCTGGTACGGCGGACCGCCGCCGCCGGCGAGCGGCGGCTGGGTCAGTCCCTCCCTGGCCAAGGCCCAGGCGGTGCAGGCCGAACTGCGCGGTCCCGTGATCCTCGGCTACGACCCCGCCGAAGTGACGAAGGGCGACGCCGTCACCGTGCAGACGGGCACCGACGTGACGGTGCGGCCGCCCACCCCGGTGGTGACGACCACGACGACGCTCACGAGCACGTCTAGCACGACCACCACCCCGCACAAGAAGAAGTCCACGGGCTCGACGACCACAACCACCGTCACGTCAACGACCACGACGACGACGACGATCTATGACCCGCCCGGCGTCAGCGCGAACAGCGACTTCAGTGCCCCGAATCCCACCAGTCAGGCCTTGGCCCCGTACGACCCGCGGGCCTGCAACGCAGCCGGCACGGGGCCGTAGCCACGTTCGACGTCTACGGGGTTAAGTCGCTCAACCCAGGCGGCTGGTCAGTTCGGCCACGCCATCGCCCGAGAGATTCGTCAGGGCGGGCCGACGTCCTAGCATCGCGAGCATCAGGAGCTTGCCCGGGCCTTCCACCTTGGGACCGGAGCCGTGCGTCCATTTGAGGTCGCTGGCCCCGAGCGCCAAGCCGGCGACCCGCTTGCGCGATCCGAGTGGGAATCCCGCGTTGGCGCAGAACTCCAAAGTGGCGACGAGCGCCTCGTCGGTCACCCCGCTGTTGATGTCCAGAGGCTGGCAGATGTCCTCTTGGTGCGCGACGATCTCGGTCAACATGGCGGTGATCGGTGCCGGCGGATGATTGGTGGTCGTGACCGTGGCCAGCAAGCGCGTGATCAGCAGTTCGGGCGCCGAGGTGCCGATGCGTTGCGCGTCCTGGGAGGTCATGACGTCGAAGCGAAAGGCGCTGGCGGCGAAACGACGGACGAAGTTGCCGGTCGTCTGTTCCGCGCCGGCCACCACGTGAGCCGTGGTCAACTGGACGTTCCACTCGCCGCAGAGCGTCGAGTGGGCCCATTGCTCGGGTGTCAGGGTGCTCAAGGTCTGGGCCAGTCGGGCCCGTTCCGCGTGGATGAGACTCCACATCGCCGCTTCGTTCATGGTTTCCTCTCGTCGCGAGCCACTGATCGAAGGCGGCTCCACTGGTCGCCTCGCGACCTCGTAGCCGTCATAGTCCACCCTAACGTTGCCCTGCGCAGGGGTCTTCGGCCACTCCACGACACGTGGTCACGACGTGTTTCGTTTAGTCGAAGGGACGGCGCACCGTCGCGCCACTAAGCCAACTTGGTCAGGCTCAGCGATAGGTCCCAGAGGCTGTGGGCGAGACCGGGGATCTGCGCCTGCTTGGAGATTCGCGCGATCTTGCGGTCCTTGTAGTACTCGCCGGACGTCCAGTCGTCGTTCGCCTCGGCCCCGGCCAGCCACACCAAGGTCGCGGCGCCCTTCTCGGGGGAGCGCAGGAACTTGCTCGCGAGGCCCGAGTAGAGGAGGTGGGCGTTGCCACCGAACTCCTTGGTGAAGCTGGTGCGCACGATGCCGGGATGGAAGGCGGCGGCGCTGACGCCCGATCCCTGGAAACGTTCGTGCAGCTCTCGCGTGAACAGGATGTTCATGAGCTTGGCCTTGGCGTAGGCGTGGGACGCGCTGTACCCGTTCTCGAGGTTGAGGTCATTGAGGTCGAGCGTGCCGGCGCGGCGGTGGTACAGGCTGGAGGTGGTGATCACCGACGCCTGGGAGGCCACGAGTGTCTCGAGCAGGAGATTGGTGAGCAGGAACGGGGCCAGGTGGTTGACCTGGAGGGTCAGTTCATTGCCGTCCACGGTGATGAGGCGTGCGCCCATCATCCCCCCGGCGTTGTTGGCCAGCACGTCGATGCGCGGCGCGTCGGACTGGAGCCGCTCGGCCAGCGACCTCACTTGGTCGAGGTCGGCGAAGTCCGCGAGGTAATAGGGCGAGTCGAGCTCGTGGGCGATCTGTTTGGTCTTGTCCGGTGAGCGGCCCACGAGGATCACGTGCTCACCCTGGGCCCGCAGGCGTCGGGCGGCCGCCGCGCCGATGCCGTCGCTGGCGCCGGTGATCACGATCACCTGATCGGTCACGGGTTGGTCCTCGCAGGTGCGGTCCGGGACGGTGAATTCATGAGCCAGAACCTAGACGAATGGGGGACGACACGATGTCCTGAAGGTTAGGCCCTCGGCGTAGCCGTCACGTCGCCTCGACGTTCGTTGACGATGCCGCGTCGTTGAAAGGGTCGAGGTAGTTGATGACGTCGAGGGCGGCGTAGCTCTCTCGTCCGTCGGCCACGAGGCGGATCTCGTTCAAGGTGTCGCCGCTCGTGACGATGGGCAGCTCCGCCTGTCCGTCACTGCGCACCTGCGCCAGTCCGCAGGTGGCCATGAGGCCGTTGCAGAGGCAGGCCGAGCCCACGGTGTCGGCCAGGAGCCCGCCCTTTCGAACGTAGGCGGTGATTGGTTCGGCCGCGCAGCGGTAGCCAATGGTGCCGTTGTCCTTCACGTAGGCGTCGCGCAGGTACCCGAGGTCGCACTTGCGCTCCCTCGCGTCGTAAAGCTCTTCGTCGGCGATCGTGCCGGGGATCATCGCCACCTTGAAGGGATAGCCGGTGGAGGAGGCCACCATCGAGGTGGTCACCTTCACCTCGGCCCGCTGCGCGTCGGCGATGATCTCACGGCGAAGGTGCGGTTCCATGCCCGATTCCTGGCAGTAGGCGAAGAGCGTCCCCACCTGCACGCCGGCGGCCCCCACTTCGAGGGCGTCGAGCACCTTCTCGCGACTGGTCACGCCACCGCCAATCCAAAAGGGCACGCCGAGGCCGCGCAGCACGTCGTAGTCGACGCGGTCGCGCTCGCCGTACACGGGATTGCCGTGGGCGTCGAGGTCGAACTGTCCGCGCGGTGGGGCGTTGTGCCCGCCGGCTATGGGGCGCTCGACCACGAAGCCGTCGACGTGACCGCTGCTTCGCTTGGCCAGGGCCGTCGCCAGGACGTGCGACGACACGATGCCTACGAACTTCGGTCGGCGCAGCGGGATCGTCGCCTGGTAGCGGGAAGGGTCGAAGTGCATCATCGGCGCCTTGCCCGCGGGCGCGGGCCCGGTCACGTTGAGGGCCAGGCTGACTCGTTCGCCGCGGGCCAGCTGATCCAGCAGCCCCGGGATGTGCGTAGGCACGCCCGCGCCCATCATCACGTAGTCGACGTCGGCCAGCATCGCGCCAAAGAGGCTGGCCAGCGTCGGGATCTGCACCTTGGTGAGCAGATTGATGCCCACCAGTCCCCGGTGGCCTAGTTTCGCCAGCGCCACCTCGACGTAGGACGCCAGGACCAGGAGGTCCTGGGAGGCGGGGGGGCTGCGGTGCGTGAGCATCGGGATCGTCTTGTAGGGGGCCGACGGCGCCCGTCGTTTCGCGGCGAAGCGCGTGAGCACCTCTTCGACCATCGAGGGCACGGGGAAGCGGTCGAGCACCATTCGCAACTCGTCGTCGACGCCGTCATCCTGCAATCGGCGCACGAACACGTTGTCGATGGCCGTCCCCGACACCACGCCCACCTGACCCGCCCGGGCTACCGCGCGGGCCAAGGGCCATCCGGAAATGGCGATGCCCATGCCGCCCTGGATGAGCCAAGGGGTGTTTTGGATTGTCGGGGTGTCAGCGTTCACGATGTCATCTCGTTCTCTACTACTCAAACGTAGGCCGCCCGGACGGTGGCTCATTCTGCCGGGTTAGAGTCCTAGGTCCCTTTTAGATCAAATATCGAGAAATGGCCCTACCTGATGTGCGCGGAACCCTCGCTCGGGTCGGCGATCGCGAGGGCCAAAAGTGGCGCGGAGGCCTTGTTAATCGACTCGTTGTACTCGAACTCTGGTTGACTGTCGGCCACGATGCCGCCACCGGCCTGTACCGTGGCGTAGCCCCCGCGCAGGGAGACCGTGCGAATGGTGATCGCGAAGTCGGCGTCGCCCGAGAGGGAGAAATAACCGACGGCGCCGCCGTAGGGACCACGAAACACCGTCTCGAATTCGTCGATGAGCTCCATCGCTCGCACCTTGGGCGCACCGGTGAGGGTGCCGGCGGGGAAGAGAGCGTTGAAGGCGTCGAAAGCGTCCAGCCCCTCGGCCAGTTCGCCGCTCACCTGGGACACCAGGTGCATCAGGTGCGAGAACCGCTCAACGTGCGCGAGGCGTTCCACGCGGACGGTTCCCGTCGTCGCAACGCGCCCGACGTCATTGCGCCCGAGGTCCACGAGCATGACGTGTTCGGCGATCTCCTTCTCGTCATGCAGGATCTCCTCCTCGAGCGCCGTGTCCTCCGCGCTGTTGGCGCCGCGTGGACGGGTACCGGCGATCGGTCGCGTGCTCACCAGCCCGTCATGCACTCGCACAAGCATCTCGGGCGAGGCGCCAACGATTTGACTCGATCCGGTGTCGAGCAGGTACATGTACGGAGAAGGATTGAGCGAGCGCAGCACCCGGTACAAGGTGAGAGGATCGACCGAGGTCGGGCGGCGGAACTGTTGACTAGGCACCACCTGAAAGACGTCGCCGGCGAAGATGTACTGTTTGGCCCGCTCGACCACGTCGCAATAGGCCGCCTTGGAGAAATTCGAGAGGCCGACCGCGATCGTGCGGATGTCGATGGTCTCGCGCTTACTCGGGGCGGTGGCCACCAGCCGCTCGCTTAAAGGGTCGGTGGGCGGGGGAGGCGCGATGAGGACGTCGATGATCTCTTGGAGTTGACGCGAGGCGTTCTCGTACACCTCGCCCGGGTCGTCGTCACTTCGCAGGATCGCATTCACCACGACCGTCGTCGAGTGTCGCAAGTGATCGCAGATAAGCACCGCCCCAGGGAAGGAGAAGTCGACGTCCGGCCACATGTCCTCCGAGGGCGGTCGCGGTAGTCGTTCGAGACGACGCACGTAGTCGTAGGTGACGAAGCCCACGGCCCCGCCGAAGAAGTCGGGCAGTTCGACCGGCCGGTACGTACGGTAGCGGCCCAGCAGCGCGCGCAACACTTCCAAGGGACCCTCGATCGACGGGTCGGGACGCTCGGTACCTTCAACAACGGTCGACTGACCCTCGGTCGTCACGCGCCACTTGCGGTCCAGCCCGATGAAGGAATAGCGGCCCGTCTCCTCGCCGAGCGCGGCGCTCTCGAGCAGGAAGATGGCTCTCCCGTGGCTGAAGCGTTGGTAGAGCGACACGGGGGTCTCGCGGTCGAGCTGCAGCGTCTCGTGCAGTGGCACCACGTTGAAGCCGAGCTTGGTGAGACGAAGGAATTCACTCAGGTCGATGTCGGCCATTGCAAAAGGCTAGTAAAGACCGGCGGGACCCTAGTATTCATCCATGGCAGCGGGACCCTCGATACTGGTAGTGGACAATTACGACTCCTTCGTCTACAACCTCGTCCAGTACCTCGGCGAACTCGGTGCCCGGGTGCGTGTCGCCCGCAACGACGCGGTGAACGCCGCCGACGTCGCGGCCATGGACCTCGACGGGGTCCTCATCTCGCCGGGACCGGGCTATCCCGTCAGTGCCGGCAACTGTCTCGAGATCGTGCGCTACTGCTATGACGTGTCATTGCCGCTGCTCGGGGTCTGCCTCGGCCATCAAGCCTTGGGCGAGGCCTTCGGCGCGACGGTCGTGCCCGCACCCGAGCTGCTGCACGGGCGTTCCAGCCTGGTCCAGCACGATGATCGAGGCGTCTTCAAGGGTGCCCCCTCGCCGTTGGTGGCCGGTCGGTACCACTCACTGGTGGTGTCGCCAGAGTCGTTACCGGAGGAACTCGAGGTGTCGGCCCGCAGCGGCGATCTCATCATGGGGATCCGCCACCGCCACGCGCCGCTCGAGGGCGTGCAGTTCCACCCCGAGTCGGTGCTCACGCAGGACGGCTACCTGCTGCTCGCCAACTGGCTGAGCGTATGCGGGTCGAGCGACGCGCTCGCGCGCGCGTCGGCGCTCAACGAAAGAGCCGCGGTCGTTCGCCAATCGCTGCCCGGGCCTTCCGTGGCCGCAGCTACGTGAGGACGCTGCCCACCCCGAACCGCGTCTCGACGACGTCGCCGTCAACCAGTTCGACCTTGTAGGCGGCCGGACCTTCGTCGGGATCGACGACCAGGTCGGCCACCACCGAGGTGGCGTCGGTCCCTTCGTACCAGATGCCCACGCGATCATCCGTGGCGTACGCCAAGGGCGGCAGCACCTGGTCGGCCATGAGTTGGTGCAGGAGGGGCCGACGCTGCGTCTCCGAGTCGTAGTGCACGCCGTTGGCGTAGGGCAGGAAGCCCAGGCCGTTGGTCACGGGCTGCAGCACCGGACCGAAGGAGTCGGTCGTGCCGCCCACGTGCCAGCACACGCTGCCCGCCGACACGCCGGCCAGGATGACGCCGCGCTCCCAGGCCACGCGCATCGCGTCATCCACGCCGTGTAATCGCCAGAGCGCCAGCAGGTTCGCGACCGAACCTCCGCCGACCCAGACCAGGTCACTGGCGCAGAGCCTCTCCTCGGGATCGGCCGAGGGTTGGGGGAAGAGGCTCAGTTGGGTCACGTCGCAGCCCGCTGCGTTGAAGGCCTCGTAGGAAAGGGCGTAGCGGCGGCTCTGATCGCCACTGGCGGTCTCGACCAGACATACCCGTGGCCTCGTCGCACCCGTTCTCGAGAGCGCGTCGAGCAGCATCGAGCTCGGGCGCACGGACTCTTGGACCGGACCCTCGACCCAGCCGCCAGACGTCGCCAAAATTCGCGGGGCTCTCACACCTCTGTCTTAGCAAAGCGTTCCCAACGCCGCGACGACGGCCCCTAGGCTTTGCGCAACAAGGTGCACCGGACGACGAATGGGGGAGCGGGTGGCGTTAAGCGAGGCGGCACTGAATGATCTGCTTGACGGATTGTTGCACGATTTTCCTCCGGCGTCGACGTCACCGGTGGCGTTCCTCGGCGCACAGTTCGACCGGGGCCTCGCCTTCACCCACTTCCCGCTCGGCGAAGGAGGATTAGGGGCCAGCCCCTCGCAACATCAGCACGTGCTGAGGCGCTTGGCGCAGGCCCACGCGCCGTCGGCTTCCGCTCGCAACGTCATTGGTTACGGCATGGTCGCGCCCACGCTGGTGGCTCACGGCACGACGGAGCAGAAGCAGCGTTTCCTGCGGCCCCTCTTCACCGGCGAGGAGATCTGGTGCCAGCTGTTCTCCGAGCCCGGGGCCGGATCGGACTTCGCGGCCCTCGCCACGCGCGCCGAGCTCGATGGCGATGAATGGGTCGTCTCGGGTCAGAAGGTCTGGACGACGTTGGCCCACGAGTCGGCGTATGGACTTCTGATAGCGCGAACCAACCCCGACGTCACCAAGCACAAAGGACTCACCGCGTTCCTGGTCGACATGCACGCGACGGGCGTGGACGTGCGACCGCTGTATCAGGCGACCGGCGAGGCCGAGTTCAACGAGTGCTTCTTCCACGAGGTGCGTATTGCGGACCGCTTGCGCCTGGGCGGGGTCGGCGAAGGATGGCCGGTGTCGATCACCACCCTCATGAACGAGCGCGTCTCCATCGGCGGCACGGTGCCGCCGCGGGGCTCGGGTCTCATCGGCGAGGCAATGAAGATCTGGCAGCGCAAATGGAGCGCGCGCCATGACGCGTACGCCGTGGCGGTGCGCAGCGAGCTACTGCAATCCTGGGTGCGCAACGAAGTGGCCCGCTTGACCAACTGGCGAGCGAGCGACCTGCGTCAGGCCGGCACCCCGGGCCCGGAGGGTTCGGTCGCCAAGCTGGCCTTCGCCGAGGAGAACCAGCGCACCAGCGAACTGTGCGTGGACCTCCTGGGGGCCGAAGGCATGCTCTACGGCTCTGACTATCCCCAGGTGCGGCCCAAGGAGTCGGCCATGTCGGGCGGCGACATGCGAAAGGCCTTCATCCGCATGAGGGCCAACTCGATCGAAGGCGGCACCAGCGAGGTCATGCGCAACATCATCGGCGAACGGGTGCTCGGGTTGCCGGGCGAGCCACGCCTCGACAAGGACGTGGCGTGGAAGGACGTGCCGCGCAGCTGACGCCGCCGGCACCGCTAGTCGAAGATGGGTCCGTCGGTGCGCGAACGTTTGAGCTCGTAGAAGCCGGGCGTGCTGAGCACCGCCACGACGCCGTCGAAGAGCGCGCCCGCGGCCTCGCCCCTGGGCGCCGGCGTGACGACGGGGCCGAAGATGGCGGCGTCGCCGATGTGGATCACCGGCGTGCCGACTTCGTAGCCCACGGGGTCCATGCCGCGGTGGTGGCTCGCGCGCAGGGTCTCGTCGAAGTCGGTGACGTCGGCCGCCTTCGCCAGGTCGCCGTCGAGACCGGCGTCGGCTAGGGCCCCGGCGATGACGGCGCGCATATCCTTTTCGCCCTCGACGTGGTGGCGCTGTCCCATGGCCGAGTAGAGGGGCTCCACCACCTTGTCGCCGTATCGCTGCTGGGCGGCCACGAGCACGCGCACCGGCAACCACGCCGTGGTGAGGAACGTCGTGTACTCCTCGGGGAGGTCGCGGCCCTCATTGAGCACGGCCAGGCTCATCACGTGAAAGCGCACGTCGAGGTCGCGCACCTGGGCCGCCTCGAGAAGCCAGCGTGACGTGATCCAGGCCCAGGGACACGCGGGGTCCACCCAGAGATCTACTTGCTGCGACACGGTTAACCCTCTTTCTTCGAAGCGAACGCTCCTAAGACGCTAATGACGGCGTTGGACACGCCAACCGCCATGGGCAGATCGAGCATCTCGTCGATGGCGTGGGCGTTGGAATGGGGGCCGAGCACCCCGGTCGCGACGAACTGCACCCCCGGGTAGCGCTTGCCCAGCGAGGCGAGGAACGGAATGGTGCCGCCTTCGCCGGTGTAACCCGGGGCGTGGCCGAAGGCGTCGAGGGACGCGGCGTCCAGTGCCTCGCGCAGCCACGGGGCGAGAGGGGGCGTCACCCACCCGTCCGCACCGTCGATCACGACGGTGACCTGCGCCGAGGACGGCACGTCCTCGCTCAGCGCCCGGCGCACCGCTTGGGCCGCCCGTGTCGCGTCCACCGTCGGGGGCAGGCGAAAGGAGAGAACCGCCGTAGTCGAGGGGCGCAGGACGTTACCGGCCACCTCGGGTTCGGGGATGCCGCCCATCCCCACGATCGACAGGGTGGGGAACCAGGTGCGTCGAATGATCCGGTCCTCACTGGACGAACCCATGAGTTCCAAACCACTCAAGGTGGGTAGTTCGCTGGCGACGACGTCGCCGAACTCCTGGGCCAGCGCGGCGGCGTCGACCGCGTACTGGGCGGGAATCTCGCAGCGAAGCTCGTCAAGCAGGACGTCACCGGTCGACGCGTCCTCGACGCGGTCGAGGAGCTGGCGAAGGATGCGGAAGGACGACGGCACCACGCCGCTCGCTATTCCGCTGTGCTGGCCCTGGGTGAGCACCGAGACCGTGACCTGCGCGTGCACCATGCCACGCAACGACGTGGTCACCCACAGTCGGTCGTAGGTGAGGGCCCCGGAGTCGAGGCAGATCATCAATTCGACCTGGCCCAGCTGCTCCTTCAACTCGTCGAGGTAGGCCTCCAGGTCCGGGCTGCCGCTCTCTTCGCTGGCCTCGATGAGCACCACGCAGCGGCTGTGGGGAATGCCGTGGGCCTCCATGGCCTCGATGGCCAGCAGCGCCGCGAAGGCGGAGTAGCCGTCGTCGGCCACGCCCCGCGCGTACAGTCGGTCGCCGCGGCGCACGGGGGCGTAGGGACCAAGGCCCTCGGACCAGTCGCCGAGCGGCGGCTGCTTGTCGAGGTGCCCGTACAGCATCGTCGTGCCCTCGCCGGGTGCCGTGGCCTCGACGATCACCACCAAGACGGGCGTGCGGTCCTTTAATCGGTGGATGGTCACGTCGGCGTGGGCCAAGCGACGGGCGCGGGCCCAGTCGGCGATCAGCTCGGTTGCCTCGTCGATGGCGCCGTTCGACACCCAGTTCGCGTCGTACATCGGCGAAAGACAAGGCAACGTGGCGTAGTGAGTGAGGGTTTCGAGCGCGTCACGTTCGAAGTCGGCGAGGGAAAGGGTGGGCATGACCCCGAGGCTAGTTGGCCCGTCGCTGGAAGTGCACGGCCTCCCAGCAGTACCACGCGACCGAGGAACGCAGTCCGACGAAGGATTCGCCGGCCGCGCGAAGGCCCTGCTCGGTGATGGTCTCGTCGTCGCCGTGCAGGATGCTCCAACCGCTGCGCACGCCGAAGTCACCGACCGGCCACACGTCACCGCGCGCCAGCGTGTTCATCAGATACATCTGCGCGGTCCACGGTCCGATGCCGCGCACGGTCGTGACCTCTTGGGTTACCTCGAGGTCGCTCATCCGTCCGTGCCGCGACAGGCGGACCTCCTCGTCGCGCACGCGGGTGGCCAGGTCGACCATGGCCTGGGCCTTGGTGCGCGAGAGCCCGGCGGCGCGCAGCTCGTCGACGCCGGCGTTGATGATCGAGTCGACGCTGATCGAGGAGCCGCAGCGTTCGTGCACCCGTCCGTGGATCGTGGTGGCCGCCTTGGTGGTGAGCAGCTGGAAGGTGATGGAGCGGATGAGGGACCGGAAACGCTCGTCGACCGAGGCCGTGCGTCGACGCGGGGGCGGGCCGGCGAGTTCGACGATGGGGGCAAACGCGCGGTCGCGCCGGACAATTTCGCGCGCGATGTCCTCGCGAGGGATCTGGGCCATCCTGGCAGTCTGACAGCGATTACCGGGCCGGATTACTTCTTCGGGATGTACACGCCGTCGGGGACGTTGACGGTGCTCTTGACGACGTCGAACAGCAGGGCCTGGATCGCGCGCACCGGGGCGGCGGGAAACCCGAAGCGTCGACTCGCGAAGACGACGCGGCGCCGGCGCAGGTTCTCGACGTGCACGCCGACGAACTTGTCGCGCAGGTGCTTCGAGAGCATCGTGGCGGGCAGGATCGACGGTCCGTGCCCGTCGAAGGTCATCGAGGCAATGGTCCGGAGCCCGTCGACCTCGATGAGGGGGTGCAGCTCGACGCCCTGCTCACGGCAGGCGTCGTCGATCTCGCGTCGGATCGGTGTGCCGCTGAGCGGCAGCATCACTTCGTACTTGGACAGCTCCGACAGCGTGATGGTGTCGCCGTGGCGCGCGATCTCGTGGTCGCGGTCGACGATGACCACCAAGTCTTCGCTGAAGAGTTCGATCTCGCTGAGCTCGTCGGCCAGCACCGGCCAGGCCAGCACCGCGATGTCCAGCTGGCCGTGCACCAGCTGGGGTTCGATGGTCGAATTGGAACCTTCCGTGATGCGTAGCGCGATGTGCGGGTAGGTCTCGCGTTGGGCTTCGAGCAGCAGCGGCACGATCCATCGTCCGGCCGTGCCGATCATGCCCAGGGAGACCTTGCCGTGGATGTCCGCGCTCAGTTCGGACACGTCCGAGGCGATCGCTCCGAGTTCACTGAGGATGCGCCGTGCCCGCACCACCACGATCTCGCCCGATTCTGTGAGGGCGCCGGTCGCCCGGTTGACCAGTTCGGTGCCGAGTTCGCTCTCCAGGCGGGCGATGCGAGTGGAGATATTGGACTGCACGGTGCCCAGGACTTCGGCCGCGCTGGAGAAGGTCCCGTGGTCGGCAATGCCAACCAGCGCCTCGAGTTGGCGGATCTCCATATATCTATTATATAGATGTGAAGTATCAATGAAATCATGTTGCCAGATGCAAAATCGACCACCATACTGGTTGGAGACTTATACAACTATTTCCCCCCGATTTAGTTAGCCGTAGGTTTTGCAAAAGGACCAACTTCCCCCAAGTTGGTCCTTTTGTCTTTTCCGGGTGGTTAGCGTTGGTCCATGGGAACCGGTCGCTCGCTGCGCGAAAGGGTGGCTGTAAGCGCCCTCAGAGGCGTGAATTGGGCCTCCCGAACGACCAAACGGGGGGCGGGAACCGTCGCTGGGGGCCACGTCGGACTGAAAATAGCCCCGGATTTGCTGTCCCTCCTGGCCCAGGAGCGCGTGATCATCGTCGTGAGCGGCACCAACGGGAAGACCACCACGACCGCCCTGTGCGTCGCCGGGTGGGGTGGCTCGGTGGTGACCAACCAGACCGGGGCGAATATGCCCGCCGGCCACGTGGCGGCGCTGGCCGGCTCCAGCGAAAAGCGCGTGGTGCTCGAGGCCGACGAGGCGTGGTTGCCCGAAGTGGTGCGTTCGGCCCGGCCTCGGGTGGTCGTGCTGCTCAACCTCTCGCGCGATCAGCTCGACCGGGCCAACGAGGTGCGCCAGATGGCCGAGCGGTGGCGCCACTGCTTCGCCGCACCGGAGAACGCCGACGTGCTGGTGGTGGCCAACGCCAATGATCCTCTGGTGGTCTACGCGGCCAGCGACGCGGCCAAGGTGCGCTGGTGCGACGTGGCCACCCCGTGGTCGGGCGACGCCCAATCGTGCCCGCGCTGCACCCTGCCCCTCACGCATTCATCAACCACCTGGAGCTGTACCTGCGGGCTGGCCAAGCCGGTCGTGCTCACCACGCGACTGGATGACGAGTTGACCGTCGACGGCGAGACCTTCGCTTTGGAACTCTCGGTGCCGGGTGAGTTCAATCGGGCCAACGCCGCCATGGCGGTGACGGCGCTCGTGGGCGTCGGCGTGGCGCTGCGGGATTCGGTGACGAGGTTGAAGGCCGTGACGGGCGTGGCCGGGCGCTACACGTGGCGCTCTTGGAACGGCCACCGGCTGCGCCTGCTGCTGGCCAAGAACCCCGCCGGGTTTGACGCCCTGTTGACGACCGTGCCCGAAGGGACCGGCGACGTCTGGGTGGCCATCAACGCCAACATCGCCGACGGGCGCGACCCCTCGTGGCTCTACGACGTGAACTTTGAAAGTTTGGCCGGCCATCGGGTCTGGTGCTTCGGGGACCGACGATTGGACCTCGCCACGCGACTGGACTACGCCGGGGTGGAGTATCGAATCATCAACGACCTGGCCCAGGTTCCGGTTACCGGACAACCCGTCGACCTCCTGGCCAACTACACGGCCTTCCAGGAATGGCTGGCGAGGTCCACGCCGTGCTGAACATCGCCGTGCTCTTTCCCGAACTGCTCGGCACCTACGGTGACGGCGGCAACGGGCTGGTTTTGCGCGAGCGAGCGCGACGCCGGGGATTCGAATGCTCCCTGGTCACGGTGGGTATGCGCGACCCGGTGCCCGACGCCTTAATCTACCTGCTGGGAGGGGGAGAGGACGGACCGCAGCGCCTGGCCGCCGAACTGTTGGGCGCCTCGGCCTTCAAGGAGCGAGTGGAGGCGGGAGCATTCGTGGTGGCTGTATGCGCCGGACTGCAGATCCTCGGACGCACGTTCTGCGTGGAAGGTGACGACCAGTTTCCCGGCCTCGGCCTCGTCGACGTGGTGACGACTCGTGGCGCGCAGCGAAGCGTGGGTGATCTGTGTGTCGACGTGGACGGGCGCACGCTGGTCGGCTTCGAGAACCACGGTGGTCGCACCACGCTCGGCCCGGGCCTGACCCCGCTGGGTCGCGTGGTCAAGGGACGAGCCAATGACGGGCTCGTCGACGGGTTCCGTACCGAGCGGATCTGGGCCACCTACGCGCACGGCCCGGTGCTGGCCATGAATCCCTGGTTCTGCGACGACATCATCGCGTCGGTCCTGGGACGCGAACTCGAGCCGCTCGAGAGCGCCGCCGACCTTCTCTACCGCCAGCGCTGCGAGGTGCTCAGTCGCGGCTAGGTCGGCTGATGTCGTAGTCGGCGTTGCCGCTGACGTCGCGGCCCAGCTGCACGACGGCCTCTTCAATGCGGGTATTGAATCGACGGATGTTCTCGCCCTCCGCGCAGTGCATCGCGGCGCCGAAGGTCACCGATACGTGATGGCGGCGCTGGTTGGGCGCGTTGACGAACTGGGGTGCCTTGGCCCACTTGGGTCCTTGCAGCCAGCCGGCGTCGTGGATGTAGGTCGGGATGACGGTGGCCTTGGTGCGTTCGGCCAGGTACGCGGCGCCGCCCTTGAACTCCTGGAGCTGGCCAGTCGGCGTGCGTCCGCCTTCGGGGAAGATCAGGAGGTTCCATCCCTCCTCCACGAGCTCTAAGGCTTGCTGGGAGCTGCGCCGGTTGATCTTGTGGCGGTCGATGGGGATGGCGTTGAAGACGAAGACGGTGTGAAAGGCGGTCCGCCGCGTCATGAAGAAGTTGTCCATGGCGGCGGCCACGATCGTCTTCTTGCGCACCTTGGTTGGCAGCGCCGTCAGCACGAGCGGCGTATCGAGGTTGCTGGTGTGGTTGGCCACGAAGATGAAGGGACCGTCGTGCTCCAGGTTCTCCAGGCCGTTCGATTCGAGCGTGGAGATGTAGCGCGCCACGGGCGCCACGTAGAGGCGGTGGTAGAGGTTGCGGGCAAAGCGGGCCGGGTACTGGCGGCCCCACTTCGTTGGATAGTCCAGCCCGAGCTGCGTCATCGCTTGCGGCGTGGGGGCTTTTTCGGGGTGTAGCGCTTCGACTCGGCGGGCGGTTTGGGCAGCGAGGCGACGGTCTTGTCCGGCGTCTTGTAGGTGCGACCTTCCCTCTTGGCCTCCCGGCGGGCCTTGGAGACCTCACGGGCCTTCGCTCCCGATCCGGCGAAGGTGGCGTCGCCGTAACGCTGGAGGCGAAAGGCGCGGATGATGAGCCAGCCGCCGAAGATCAAGAAGATGAGACCAACGCGTCCCAGCGCGAGGCCGAGCAGGAGGCTAAGGACGATGACCCCGACGCGTCGGCGGAAATAGGCGAAGCCGGCGAGTCCGAAGCCGACCACCAGGATGAGCAGGAACTGCGGCAACCAGTAGGAGGGATGGGTGGTGATGAGCTTCTCGCACACCGCCTTGGCCAGGTGGTAGCCCTTGGTGCAGGTGTGGCTCTTCGACGGCGTGGCGGTCGAGGTGATGATGGTGTTCTTGAAGAGGCGCGGCGCGCTGATCAGCGCCAGGACCAGCGCCAGGCCCGCAGCCAGCAGGCTCGTGCCTCGTTCGATCTTGTCCAGCCCCATGACCACCTCGCGCGACGCAGCGGCGGGTCGTTTCGGTCCGGGACGTAATCGGGCGAACATGTCGCCCCTGTCTTTCTTTGGCACAGGAGAAGGCTACTTCGCGGGGAAACATCGACGCTTTGGCCCGAAGTAGTATTGCGGTCTCGGGCGCTTAGCTCAGTTGGTTAGAGCGCAGCCTTCACACGGCTGAGGTCAGAGGTTCGAGTCCTCTAGCGCCCACTCGTCGATAGCGCTGCAACGTTGCCCCGGATCAATGGCGAGGTCTCTCCTCAACGCGTTGGGCGTGCAATGTGGGCGGGTCGGAATCCTTCGCGCACGTCGGTGCTGATGACGCGCATCGAGTCGAATGAACGCAGCTACAGGAGAGTCAGCAATGCTGTGCTCCAAATTCGCGCCACTGGCCAGTCGAGCGAATTGGGCGTCCTAAATCGAGATGGCCTCTGTCCCGACGAGATTGTGTTCTAAGGTTTCGAAATGAGCTCACCCGATGAACAAAATTATGTCAGTCTGCCGGTGCGGAGATACAACCTTCGCATGGCCAAGCGAATGGCACGACGCGCACACCTCAACGAGCAGGGTGTGGCGGTGTGTTTTGCGTATAACAATCTCCTCACGACCCTGCTGATCGGAACAGTGGAAGACGTTGTCCGGTACGTGCCGAGCGTGGGTGAGCTCATCGAGATGGCGATCAGCATCCTGACCTTCTATTTTCATCGCATCGTGCTGGTTACTGACGAGCACGTGTACGTGTATCGGGACTGGCCGTTCCACTATCCCGGCAAGCAGCTCGCCGCGTACCCGCGCCACGCTGGCGTGGTGAAACTCGGGAGCCCGAACCCGGGAGGTTTTTCAAGGTTCATCCGTCGTGGCCAGCTGACCTTCGAGGATGGTCACGTCGTCTATCACGGCATTCTGTGGATACGCCGTGCAAGATATATCGCCCAGGAGGCGAACACATCTACCGCTCGGTGAAATGGAGTGCCGAGGAGTTCGAACAGAGTCCCGTTGCCTCCACGTATGTTGCGAGGATCGGTGCTACGGCCGGCCGACTCGTCGACATTTCAAGGTCCTAGACCACGTATCAATATGTATAGGGGTGCACTCTCTTGTGGGCTCGGCCGAGTGAACGCACCGTCTCGGACCTGAACTCCTCGAGATGGCTGGCCAGGGCGAGAAACACCTGGGCGGTCGTGAGGGCGTCGCCAAGGGCGTGATGACGACGGTGCACGGGTAGCTGCAGGCCGTCCGCCACGTCATCGAGCGTCGGTCTCGAAAACGGTGCATGGCGTTGGAAGGCCCAGAGGCGAGCGAGCTCATACGTGTCCAGGATGGGTTGGTGCAATCGCACTCCGTGGCGGCGCAATTGCGGAGCGAGGAAGGATCGTTCAACAGTGGCCACGTGTGCCACCATCACACGTCCGGTCAGGGCCGCCAGCAGGGGCTGGATCGCTTCATCCAGCGGCGGCGCGTCGGCGAGATCGACGGTCCGGATGCCGTGGACCAGCACGGACTTTTCCGGCAGTGGCTGCGAGGGCCGGCTCAGTGCGTACAGGGCCTCGCCGACGATCAGCCGTCCGGCGTCGATCGGGACGGCCGCGAAGGAGATGATCTCGTCGGTTCGTGGGTCGAGGCCGCTGAGTTCGAGGTCGACCACGCAGTAGCGGGCCTCGCGCCACGGCGTCTTGCCGTTCGGCACGGGCGTCCGGGCGTACTCGGCCGCGACCGGCGTCAGCGGCGACTGGCGAAACAGTGGGCGGCCCACGTCAGTCGGCCCAGGCGAGTTCGTTGGCGATTCTGCGCTGCACGGCCGCAATCGCCCGGAAGGCCTCCTTCAGATAACTGCGAGTCAAAGGAGTGAGTGCGTGCAGATCGATCGAGTCGTTGGGTTCCTGCCCGGACTCCATCTGGGCGACCTGGTGGTCGAGTCGCAGTTGACAGACGAGTTCGAAGGCCGCCTGCAGGCTCTGCGCGTCCGAGGTCGTGAGCGTGCCCGATTCGCGGGCGGCGCTGATACGAGCGGTCGTCGACGCGCACGTCACTCCCGCAGTGAGTCCCGCCCAGCGCGCCAGGTCGGTGATCGGCACGACGGCGGCGCTCTTTAGGTCCAGCCGGTTGCGTCGCTCGCCCGCGAAGTCGATCACGTGACCCCGCAGGAATCCGACGGGCGGGCGGCGAGAGAGAGCGAAGCGCGCGAGGAGATTCAGCATGTGGGGGTACGCCGGCGCCGTGCGGAAGGTTTCGCTTATGAGCGGCTCGGTTTCGACTCCCCATACCGGGCGACAGTCCACCAAGACCGACGCCAGGATCAAGGCTTTCGACTGCGTAGGGTCAACCATGAACGAGTGCGCCTCTTGTTGCCAGAACGACAGGCTGCGAACGAACAGCGGACTCGAGGCGCTGGCCATGTGCTCGTCCGGACGAAACCCGCATCGCAGCATGGTGTCCGTCACGTTCTTGGTGACGGCGTCGAAGTAGTCGTGAATCTGCTCCGGGTCTCCTGCGTCGAACCACGCAATCGCGCTGTCGAGGTCCGAACTGGGCAGGGCCTCTCGTCGAGCCTGGCTGCCGAGGGCCAGCCACGTGAAACGCGTGGGTGCCTCGCCGGCCCCTTCGACCGCCAGGTCGAGTGCTCGACGCGTCAGCGCGTCGGCGACCACGGAAAAGACCGACGTCACGTCGAGCGCGGCCACGCCGCCGTGGCTCATGGCGATCACCGCCGGACGGAGCTTGCGGGACGTCTCAACGAGCTCGTCGACGTTGGTCGCGCGCGCGATCGCACGACGCAGAAGAAATGACGACCGACCCTCCATGGCCACGAGATCGTGGTCTTCGACGATCCCGATGATCCGACCGTTGGCCGACGTCACGGGGAAATGCTTCACGCCCCGGTCGAGCATGTCGAGCAGGACTTCGCTGCCCAGTCGTTCGCCGGGCACGGTGAAGGCCGGCGCCGTCATCACCCGCGATACCGGTGTGTCGCTCGAAAGGCCCTGAGCCACCACTCGTGATCGCAGGTCGCTGTCCGTCACAATGCCGACGCTGTCGCCCAAGTCCACGATGAGGGCGCTCGCCCCCACCGACGTCATCTTTTCGGCCGCCTCACGAATGGACGTGGTGGGCGCGCACACAATCGGCGCCGTGCGGATGGCGGCCTGTACCGGTTCTCGGAGCTGGTCCCTCGTAACCGCTGGTGGCGATCCGGTCCTCAGGTGGTGGCGGTCCTCGAGGATGAGGCGCGTCATGAAGCGAAGGGCCTGAGGTTCAGCCAGCACCCGAGCGGCCGCCTCAGCCGGGATCAGATAGGTGAGGGTGTCCTCGGAGGCGCGGGCCTCGAAGCCGGTCGGGAGCCCCGACAGCATGGAGGCGTGGCCGAACATCTCGCCGACGCCGATCTGATCGAGCACTTGTCCGTCGCTCACCACTTCGACGGCGCCGGCTCGAACGACCCGCAGGTAGTCGAGCGGCTGCTCACCCTTGGCAAAGATGATCTGTCCGGCCAGGTGGAACTCGATCTCGACGGTTTGGCTTAGTCGATCGAGGACCTCACGGTCGAACTCGGCGAAAGGTGGATAGTGCTTGAGGAAGTCGGTTATCTCCGGTGGAGCCTTCATGAAAGGCCCAGCATAGGGATGCGGTTCACCATGCAAAAGACGGTGCGTACCGCTACCGGGAGCGCGGGTAGCCGAACCGGGGGGATGGGTGAAAGGGGCGTTTGAAACGTCCGCCGAGATTAAATCGTCTGAGGACGTTCGCCGCTTCCCCGGTCCGGTAGGGCTGATGATGACATGCCTAGATTTTGCGAGATCCGTTGCAGCAAGCCGAGTAACTGGGCACGCTCCTGAGGTCCCAGGCCTACACAAATCCGAGCTTCTTGAGCCATCGCCTCGGCCTGCGCCTTGGAAAGAAGTGTCTCGCCCCGCGTGGTCAAGTACAGGATCCGAGCCCGACGATCCGTCGCGTGTGGTCGTCGTTCGAGCAGTTTTGCTCCCTCCAGATGGTCAACGATCGCCACCATCGTGCTCGCGGGAATCGCCAAGAGATCTCCTATCGTCTGTTGCGCCTGCCCCGCGTCGCGATGAACTGCGTGTAGCACGGCGAAGTGGCGAGGTTCGAGGCCCAGGGCGCCGACCACTTCGCCAAACTGTCGCGCGGTTTCCAGGCCGATCTGCGACAAGGAGAAGCCCACCGAATTTCCCGGCACAGTCACGCCGGCCTCGCTTTTTGCTGCTGTCTCCTGGTCGGGCATATTGGGCACAATATCTATTGTACACGAGAAAGATTCATGATAGAACTATTCGATTGAGACTAATCCTAAAGCGAAGGAATAAGGATGCCCCCTCAGAGTGACGTGAAGGAGTTTTCGGTTCTGGGACGTTTGGCGCGACTGGTGATCCGACATCGCCGGCGGGTCATGTTGGCGTGGCTCGTGTGCTTCGCCGCGGGTGGTTACGCCGCGTCACAGCTCACGCATCGACTCAGTTACGATTTCTCGCTGCCCGGTCAACCGGCCTACCAAACGGGACAGAAGATCCTCACGCTGTACGGCAATGGTGGCAACACCACTCCGTCGGTCCTGGTGGTGACGGTGCCCACCGGACAGAGCGTGAAGGGTGACGAGTCGACGATCTCATCCGCGTTTTCGAGCGCGCAACGGACTAATCCCGAAGTGCGCATCGTCGACTTCGTCAATACTGGCAATTCAAAATTCATT
Organism: uncultured Acidimicrobiaceae bacterium; assembly: GCA_963827115.1. Taxonomy (GTDB): domain Bacteria; phylum Actinomycetota; class Acidimicrobiia; order Acidimicrobiales; family RAAP-2; genus RAAP-2. The sequence goes on from CAWGZS010000001.1 coordinate 939,018, forward strand.
ACCTCCGACGGGCGCACGACGTACGTCTACTTGTTCGCGCCGCCGAACACCAGCCTCGGAGCCGACCCGCGCATTGCCGCGACGCAGGCGAGTGTGGCGAAGGCCCTTCCCGGTGACGACGTGGGGCTCACCGGCATCGACGCCTTGAGTTCCGGGGGATCGTCCAGGGGACCGAGCGTCCTGATCGAGACACTCTTGGCGGGGGTCGCAGCGCTGGCGGTGCTGGGATTCGTCTTCGCCTCGTTCCTCGCGCTGCTGCCCCTGCTCATCGCGTCGGTGTCGATACTCACGACGTTCCTCTTGCTGCTCGGACTGTCCTATATGACGTCGGTGTCGTTCATCGTCCAGTTTCTCGTTTCACTGGTCGGCCTGGGCGTCGCGATTGACTACTCGTTGCTCTTCGTGACTCGCTGGCGCGAAGAGCGCGCTCTTGGTGAATCGAATGAGGATGCGCTGGTGAAGACCATGCGCACCGCCGGTCGCGCCGTATTGCTCTCGGGTTTGACGGTCGCCATCGGGCTGATGTCACTCGTCGTGTTGCCCGTTCCCTTCTTGCGCAGTACGGGCCTAGGGGGGATGTTGATTCCGCTCGTGTCGGTCGCCGTGGTGCTCACCCTGTTGCCGGCCATCCTCGCCAGTGTCGGTCCGCGCTGGGACTGGCCCCGTATTCGCAATGAACGCTCGGCGAGCCGAGGGTGGAAGAGCTGGGCGACCGGCATCACCAAACACCCTTGGCTGGGCTTGGGTGCGGCGGTCCTGGTTCTCGGTATCGCGATCTCTCCCGTACTGCACTTGCGCGTTGGCCAGACCTCCGCCCAGGCGGAGGCTCAGAGTGGTCCGGCTCACCACCTGTACCAGGAACTGATCGATGGGAAGGTACCCGCCGGCGTCATAACTCCCATGGAAGTCTTGGTCGATTCATCACACGCGAACGCGACGATGAAAGCCTTGCGCACGGTATCCGGCGTTCAATCCGTGGCCCTGGCGAAAGGCGCTGCTGGTACCAGGTCCGGCTACTCCGACGTCATCGTCGTTCCTTCGATCGAGACGCTCAACAGCGCGACCTTGGGTCCCACGCGCGCCGTGGAGAGTGCGCTGAGCACCTTGCGTGGTGTGGTGGGTGTCACGGGCGAGGGGCCGGGACAGCAGGCCTTCACCTCGGCCGTCTACGGGAACGTCCCTTTGATGCTGCTGGTCCTGGCGATACTCACCTTCCTCCTGTTGGCGCGGGCCCTGCGTTCGGTCATCCTTGCCCTTAAGGCCGTGGTGCTCAACGTCGTGTCGCTCGCGGCCACCTTTGGGATCCTCACGTGGTTCTGGCAGGACGGTCACGGTTCTTCGCCCCTCTTCGGCATACCGGCCACGGGGGCGGTCACCTTCTGGGTACCGATCACCGTCTTCGCCTTCCTTTTCGGACTCTCCATGGACTACGAGGTTTTCATCCTCACCCGCGTGCGCGAGGAGTACGACGCCGGCCACTCGACCAACGAGGCCCTCGTGGAGGGACTCGGCCGCACCGGAAGGCTAGTGACGAGCGCAGCTCTGATCCTCTTCCTCGCGTTCATCAGCCTCGCGTCGGCTCCGCTCACTGACGTGAAGATATTGGCGACCGGTCTGGGCATTGGAATACTCCTTGACGCCACCATCATTCGGGCGCTCTTCGTGCCGTCACTCGTCGTCCTGTTCGGGAAACGCAACTGGTGGTTTCCGTCCGGCTTCGCTCGACTGCTCTTCGTTGACCGCTCCGTCGAGCATCATTCACGGGGGAGTTCAACGCGGTGACGTCGGTGCGGCCGTCGTTGAAGTTCTCGGCCAAGAGCTGCGCGGTGGGCGTACTTTAGAAGGGGCTGGCGATCGGGGCTTGGGGCTCGCGAGAGTTCATTCACGTCTGATCCGACAGGACGTCTCGTGACCTCGAGGGCCGGTGACCCATGTGACTGACCGTCGCCGCGCACCCCTATTCGGATCGAAGAACGATCGCCGTTGACGTCCGCGCCGCGATGCGCCCGGGTATCGCGGCGACGAGGTTGGCGAACACCAGCGCTCCCACGCCGATCAGAACCATCGACAGCACCGGCACCGTGGGCGAGGGGACGGCATCGATGCTGCGGGCAAAGAGTATCCATAGTTCTCGACCGATTTCTATGCCCAGCGGTATGCCGATCACCGAACCGATAATGGCGGCGACCGTCGCTTGCCAGGCGACCACCGACGTCAGTTGGCGTTGCGTAAAGCCCAGTGCCTTCAGTAACGCGAGGTCCCTTCGTCGGCGTCGCACCGAGGCGCTCAGGGTGAGGCCCAGTGCGGCAATGGCCCCCAGGGCGAGGCTGGCCGCGAAGATCGTGGGGGTGGTGCCCATGGAATGAAAGTTGACGATCTCCACCGGACGCAACACGGTGACGATCCCTCCCGCCAGGCCGTTGGCCTGGGGTATGGCGTTGATCTGCTTCTCGATCTTCTTAAGGGAGCGGTAGGCCGCCGAAGGACTGATCCCCGAACGGATACGGATGAGGATCGCGTTGGGACCCGGGATGATGGCGTTCTGAAGGTTCAGTAGCGACGCCGGGAAATCGCTGGTCGAGACCAGCGCTCCCGATCCGAGGCCGAGACCATCCCCGAGGGCGGGCATGGTCGCCGTCCCGACGACCAACAACTTGGTGGGCTTGGAGATCCCGTTGTTGAACGTCACGGTGTCGCCAACCTTCGCGTGGACTTGGGCCAACGTCGATGAGCCTAGAACTATCTGGTTGGGTGCGTCGAGCCCGTGCCCCGACAGCAGCGGCGGGGCGACCGACGCACCCGGTCGCTCGGCCAGCATTGATACCGAGCGCCCGTTGACGTTGCCGCCGGAAAAGTACACGCCCGACCACGCGGCGACGTCGTGGTCTTGCGCAAAGAACGTGGCCGTCTGGTGGGCGGGCAGATCCTCCGCGCCGGCGAAGCTGGCCAACATCGCGTAGTTCCAGTTCCATCCGTAGAGGGAGGGGTGCGACACGAGATCGTTGAGGCTGGCCCCGAACGTCACCGTCGTCACCAGCACGGTCACGGCCATGACGGTTCCCAGGATCGCGGAACGAACCGGGGTGGCGTTTCGTCCCTTGCCTGATTCGAGGGCGAATCGTACGCCGGTGACCACCGAAACCGGAAGCCCGGAGTTGGCGCTCGAACGAACCAGGCGCGGTTCACTGACCGGCGGGTACGAGATGCTCCTCGACGTGATCCTTCGAAGTTCGCGCCTCGCGAGGAGCCACGTGACGGCGCTCAGCACAATAAGAAGGGTCAAGAATCCGAGACCGAGCGCGGTCCCGTCGAACGAGAGACCCGGGTCCGGATCGACGGGTCGAACCGGACCCAAGGGCGCGAGCGGCGACAAGGCGAACGCCACGACCAAGGCCAACAACGAGCCGACGACCACCGCGCCCAGAATGCCGCCCACCTGGTCACTCAGCATCGTTCGTCGATCAGCGCCGAGGGCCCGTAACTTGTTGGTCTCGTCGGACTCGACCCTGAGAATTCGCCCGATCATCAAGGCGGCGATCAAGAGGACCGCGAGACCGGCGATGCCTCCGAAAACGCCAAGCGCGATGGCCTCGGGTTCGATCGCCTGCAGCGCCGAGGGTACGAATGTCGAGGTGACCTGAAAGCCGCCGAACTTGTTGGCGAGGGGATCGACGTGGTTCACTTCCGCTTCGACGCGAGCGTCGTTGACGTCGCCACCTTTCAGTTGCAAGAACGTTTCGGTTCCCGTGGCGCATCGAGGGGCCAGGAGACGAGTGAGGGCCGGCGAAAAGATGATGGTGGGCGACCCGAGCGAATCGAAGTCGCTTTGGACCAGCGTTGACGGTAGGACAATCTCGCCAACCATCTTCACCTTGACCACGAGAAAGGGTTTGCCCAAGCTCTGCTCGGATTTCGCGTTCTGGTTCTGGGTGTCCGTGTAGAAGGGAATCGTGATGATCGAACCGAGGTGCAGGCCCATCTCGGCGGCGGCCTGCGCGTTCATGACCGCCTCGCCTCGCCGGTTGGGATTGGCCAGCCTCCCTGCTACCAGCGAGACGCGGTCGACTTGTGAGAGCTCGCCGTCCGAACTGCCGAGGAAGGTCGGAGGGGTCTCGCCAGCCAGGACGTGGGGATGGATTCCCTTGATCGCCGGAAGGTTGATGTTGCCGTCGAAGATGATGCCGGACGTGGCGCGTTGGACGAGCGGCAAGTGCGCGATTTTCTTGGCGAGCTGTGGTTCGTAGCCCGACTTGTCGCCCAGGCCAGGGTCGTTGTAGGCGCTGATGGTTGCGATGTTCGAAGGGTTGGTGCTGGCCACGTAGGTGGGGAAAGACGACTCGGTACGGCGAGCGCCGGCTACGGAGGCGAGGGCTAGTCCGCCAACGGACCCGATGAGCACCACCACGCTCAAATAGCCGGTCCAGCGACGACGAAAGCTGGCTCGATACCGGAACCAAGCGACTCGGAGGGCGTGGCTCATGGCACCGATGACCTCCAAGAATCCTTCGTCCCCGACATGTCCGTGCCAGCCTCATCGCTAGGACGAGGGGATGAAATATAGGCAACCCCCACGGAGTGCCTCGTACTAGCACCCCTCGTTCTTGCTCAGTCGTCATTGGCTCGAGTGCGGCCACTCTTTTCGATGCGGCCCGACGTTTTCGAGGGCTATCTCGCGACAATGGGGATCAGCCAGACCTCTTTAGTCGTGGAAGTAGTGACCTTCTTCGAGATCGCTGATGAGGCCCGGCTGCACGGGCTGCCAGTCCAGGAGCTCCCGGGTGAGGGCGCTGGAGGCCGGGCTGTCGAGCGCCAGGAAATGGGCGAGCCACGTGAAGTGTTCCGCGGCGTCGTCGGGCGCGATGGAGACCACGGGGAGGTTGAGACCGCGTCCGATGGCGCCGGCGATGTCGCGCACCGGCACGCCTTCGTCCGCGACGGCGTGCAGCGTCGCTCCCGGCGGGGCCGCATCGAGGGCCAGACGAAAGAGGTGCGCGGAATCGAGACGGTGCACGGCGGGCCAGCGGCTGGACCCGTCGCCGATGTATCCGGAGACCCCCTTGTCGCGGGCGATGGCCACCAAGGTGGCCATGAAGCCATTGTCGCCGTCACCGTGATTCGTCGGAGGCAGTCGCATCACCGACGAACGCACACCCCGTGAGGCGAGCGAGAGCGTGAACTCGGCGGTCGCCCAACGTGCGTTCGGTCCTTCACCCAGGGCGGTCCGGGCCGGATCGTCCTCGTGACCGTCTCGTTCCGTGGCCACGCGACCGGGTGCGACCCCCAAGGTCCCCGACGCGATGACGAGGGGCCGATCGGTGCCGGCCAGGGCGTCGGCAAAGGCCTCGACGGCGCGACGATCGGCGTCGGCCGCGCCCTTGAAGTCGCCCGAGAAGGCTAGATCGTGTTTGAAGGCGAGGTGGATCACGCCGTCCGACGAACTCGCGATCCGACGCAGTTCGTCGAGGTCGTCCAGGGATCCGCGATGGACCTCGACGCCCGCGGCGCCAAGGGCGGCCGCCGAGGCGTCAGAGCGGGCGATGCCGATGACCTGATGGCCGGCCTCGATAAGTTCTGGCACGACGGCGGAGCCGATCCAACCGGACGCTCCGGTAACGAAAACACGCATCAGTCCTCCAAATGATTGAGTTTCCCGCCAAAATCTTCGCACGAGAGGCGAATGATGACACTCGCTGACATCACAATAGCACACCATGTCACTCGCTGTCATCAACTACGCTCGGGCCATGGGTCGATGGGAGCCGAACGCAAACGGCCGACTGGTGCGCGCCGCGCTGGAACTCTACGTGGAGCGTGGTTTCGAGGGGACCACGGTGGCCGAGATCGCCAAGCGGGCCGGCTTGAGTGAGCGGACCTTCTTCCGCCATTTCGCCGATAAGCGCGAGGTCCTGTTCTGGGGTTCGGCGGCGTTGCAGGAGCTGCTCGTTCGTACGATCGCCGAAGCCCCGGCGAGCACCGCCCCGATCGTCGTCATAGGTATGGCCATCGAGGCGGCGGGCGTCCAGTTTCAGGAAGGGCGCGAAGGCGCTCGGCTGCGCCAAACGGTCATCGCCGCCAACGCCGAGCTGCAAGAACGCGAACTTATCAAACTGGCGTCGCTTGCCACCGCGATGGATGAAGCGTTGCGACAACGCGGGGCCAGGGAGCCTGGCGCCAGTCTGAGCGCGCAAGCGGGGATCGCGGTGTTGAAGATCGCCTTCGAGGGCTGGGTCAACGGGTCCGACGAACTTGACTTGCCCACGATGATCCGGGATCTTTTCGAAGACCTGAAGGACGTGTCCGCCGGCCGGTGAGGTCGCAAATCGGTCGGATAGGGTCGGTGACGTGACGCCACAAGAGATCGCCGATCTCGCACATCTGCGCCGGGCGCGTGACTTCATCGACCGCGACTACGCCCGGCCACTTGATGTCCCCGCCATGGCGTCGGCGGCGCTCATGTCGCCCGCGCACTTCTCACGCAAATTCCACGCCGCCTACGGTGAGACTCCTTATTCCTATCTCATGACCCGACGCATTGAGCGCGCCAAGGCCCTGTTGCGTCAAGGCCGGTCGGTCACGGACACCTGCGTCGCCGTTGGATGCACCTCGCTCGGTTCGTTCAGTTCGCGCTTCACGGAGATCGTGGGCGTGACGCCATCGCAGTACCGCGAACGCGACCATCGCGGCCTTGAAGTCGTTCCCTCGTGCGTGAGCATGTACGCGATGCGACCAAGGCGCGGCTCGCTCATCATCTGAGCTGCCGCGCACCGAGGGTCAACGGGGACCTGACACGTCACTCGTTCGTCACGGTGGAACGAGCAGGAATGGAGAAGCGCGCGAAGAGTGGCGCTCCTAGGATGAGCGCATGACAGTAAATCTCGCCGCAATGTTCATCCTCGTTCACGACCCCGACGAGGCGTTGGGCTTCTACCGCGACGCGCTCGGCCTCGAGGTCCGCATGGACGTCGCCTCTGAGGGCTTTCGCTGGGTCACGGTGGGCGCTCAGGGTCAGGACGTCAACATCGTGCTGTCCCAGCCGCACGGTGGCCGTTCCCAGGCCGAAGGCGACGAACTTCTGTCGCTCGTGACGCGGGGCTCGTTGCAGGCGGCGATATTCAGTTCCGACGATCTGGATGCCACCTTCGAGAAAGTGCGGGCGTCGGGTGCTGAAGTCCTCGAGGAGCCGACGTCCCAGCCCTGGGGCGTGCGTGACTGCGCTGTTCGTGACCCCTCGGGCAATCTCGTGCGAATCCAGGAGCGGCGTTAATCACCGGGCGTTCAACGTCACGACTCGATCGGACGCTGAGCGATGAGATCACGACGGGATCGCTCGACGGTCCTACTGAATTTTCATCGACGGTCGGTTTGAACGAAAGAGAGCGTGACGAATGAAGGCAATGTCCTGCAAACAACTAGGTGGCCCCTGTGACCACCTGCATCACGGAGAGACCGCCGATGAGGTCATCAAGGCGCAAGACCGCCATCTGAAGGAAATGGTGGCCGGCGGTGATGACACCCATGAGGGAGCCTCAAAGGAGATGAAAGGTCGATGGAAGAATCCCATCGCCGGCATGGGTTGGTACAGGAAGGCCAAGCGCGATTTTGCCGCGCTGCCCAACGACTGAAGCGACGTCGAACCGCGTGGTTCGCTCGTGATGAATGTTCGCCTCAGGTAGTTCGACGCTGGCCGGGCTTTCGAAGGCCTGGATACTTCGATTGGAACCTCTTCAGTTTTCGTAGTCGCCGAAGGACGTGGCTGGAATGCTGCGAAGGTGCTCACGCTCAATGATGGCCCGTCGCGTGGGACAATGGACAGAGTATGAATAGCTCAACTTTTCAGTGGGTGGCCGGCGTCGGCGCGACGCTGATCGTGGGCATGACGCTGTTCCAGCTCATGCTGGCGGCCGGGTGGCCGCTCGGCCGCGCCGCTTTCGGCGGGGAGCATCGGGTGTTGCCCGTCAAGTTGCGTGTCGCCAGTGCCGCGTCGGTTCTCGTTTTCGCTGCCGCGTTCTGCGTCATCCTGGCTCGCGGTGGTCTCTGGGGGACGGGCAGCCGTTCGTCGCTTCTGGTTCTGGTTGGAATATGGGTGCTGGTGGTGCTGTTCGGCCTGAGCACACTGGCCAACGTTGCGTCGCGCAGTCACGCGGAACGCTGGATCATGGCGCCGATCGCGCTGTTGCTCACGATCTGTTGCCTCGCGGTGGCCCTTCATCCCTAGTCGTCAGTGACGGAGTGAGGCAAGTAAAAGAGCTTGCCGACATGGCCCGTTGAAAATGGACGAGCGTCAGCTCCCGAGGACTCTCCCGACCATGGCCGCTGCTTCGGCGGACGCCACGGCGGGGGAGAAGAGGAAGCCCTGCCCGAGCTCGCAGCCGAAGCACTGGAGGCGCACGAACTGACGACGGGTCTCGATGCCCTCGGCGAGGACTGACATGTTGAGCTTCTGGCCCATCGAGACGATGGCCTCGAGCAAGGTGTCATTGCGAACGCTCTCGTTCGCGGGACTCACGAAGGTCTGGTCGATCTTGATGATCCGGGGCCGCATGAGGGCCAGGTAGGACAACGAGGAGTACCCGGTGCCGAAGTCGTCGAGGGCGAACCCGACGCCGAGCCGGTTGAGCCGCTCGACCACGTCCAGGGTCTCGGCGACGTCCAGCAGCGCCACGCCCTCGGTGATCTCGATGACCAGACGCTCGGGGCCCAGGCCGCTCTGATAGAGCGCGCCCTCGATGATCGACACCAGGTTGGGGTCCTGGAACTGCTTGGCCGAGAGGTTGACCGTGATGTAGGGCCAACTGGCCTCGAGACCCTTGCGCTCCCACTTGCTGGCGGCGTCGATGGCCTCGCGCAACGCGAAGGCTCCGAGCTCGAGGATGAGGTCGCTCTGTTCGGCCAGCGGGATGAACACGACCGGAGGCACCAGTCCCCGCTCCGGGTGGTGCCAACGCATGAGGGCCTCGAAACCAACGACCGCGGTGGTCGTGAGGTCGACGATGGGCTGGTAGTTCATGGAGATCTCGCCGGCGTTGAAGGCCTGACGAAGCTCCTGGACGAGTTCGAACCGGTTGACCGCCTGCTTGTCCATGCCGGCCTGGAAGGTGACGTAGCGTCCCTTGCCGGTGCGCTTCGCCTCGAAGAGCGCGACGTCCGCGTTCTGGATGACCTCGGCCTGGTCGGTGCACGTGGCGTCCCAGATCACGACGCCGACGCTGGCGTGCTGTTCGATGGTGACGTCCGCGAAGGTGAATGGTTCGGTGAGCACCCGCAGCAGTCGCTTCGCCACCAGCTCGGCGTCCTCGGGCGTGGCCAGTCCTTCGGCCAAGTACAGGAACTCATCGTCGCCCGAACGGCACAGCGAATCCGACGAGCGAGACGATCGGGTGAGGCGGTGCGCGATGGCGACCAGCAATTGGTCGCCGACCAGATGACCGTGGGTGTCGTTGACGCCCTTGAAATTGTCGAGGTCCATCACCAGCACCGCGCACCTGCCGCCCTGGCGGCTGACCCTGGCGTGGGCCTGGGAGAGTCGGTCCATGAACAACGCGCGGTTGGCGAGACCGGTCAAGGGATCGTGAAGCGCCTGGTGCGAGAGCTGGGCCGTGAGAGCGCGCTCTTCGGTGATGTCGCGCTCGGAGAAGACGAAGTAGAGCAGCCTTCCGTTCTCGTCGCGCGCGGGCGCCCTCGACACCTCGACGAAGATGACGCGCTTGTCCTTGCGCAGGTAGCGCTTGATGTAGCGGGCCTGCTCCACCTCGCCGAAGATGACGCGCCGGTGGGATTCCTCGGTGATGCCGACGTCCTCGGGGTAGGTGAAGATCCTCGAGTCCTGGCCGAGCAATTCCTCCCTCGAGAATCCGACCATGAGGCAGAAGGCGTCGTTGACCGCGGTGATGTGATCGTCGAGGTTCGTGACCGTCATTGGCGCCGCGTTGCCGTCGAAGGCCATATGAAAGCGCAGCTCGGCCTCGGCGTGGGCCAGCTCCGCCGCCTTCTGGGCGTAGATGTCGCGAATGGTCACCACCTGCCAGGTGTCGCCGGCGAAAACGAAGGGGGAGCGGTCCAGGTGCACGGCCAGCTCGCTCAGGTCGCTGCAGACCAGTGTCAGGTCCACGTCAATGATGGTCTTGCGCTTGATGGGATAGCGGGGGTTGTCGTTGAGGAAGGTGGTCTGCTCGGTCTCCTTGAGCGACGGCACGAGGAAGTCGAGGGTCTGGCTCACCAGTTCGCGGCGCGTGTAGCCGGTAATGGAGGCGAGTTGGTCGTTGGCGTAACGGATGACGCCGGTGCCGTCCACGAAGGCAATGCCGTCGGGCAGGACTTCGAGCAGGATGTGCCAGGAGAGGGGGAAGTCGTCGAGTGACGCCGAGATGTCCTCGGGCGGTGACGAGACGCGCGCGCCGTCGTCAAGATTTGAGGGGGATCTGCTCTGACCCTTGGCGGATCGTCGCAGAAGCGAAAGTGCCATGCCACGAGGCTTGTCTCTACACATCAATCGACGAACTATGCGCTCTCAATATGGTCACAAAATATTTGGGAACGCCCTTATTTCATTGCCGTTTACCCGGGTCAATCCACGAGTTCTCGCCGGCGTCATGACTGAGTTGTTTGATTTTGGACGCGGCAGCCGAGATGAATGGTGGCCCGGAGTGTTCGAAGGCCAACCAATTGACCGTCTTTCGGCCCCGAAGACCGTCGCCCCCCGCCAGCGAACCCTCCTAGGAAATAGATCAGTGTCGGCATCACCTACCGATGGCGAAATAGGGACTTTTGACTCTACGGCCACTCGGCAAAAAGCCCTCAAACTTAAGGGATGGACGCGGGAAGCACTCAAGAAACGGTCACCGCCAAGCGCAATCCCATCTATATCGACGACTTCATCGACGTGGCCAGGGACTTCGAAGTACTCAAGTATCGCTTCAGCGGGGATGGCCAGTGGCTGGCTCCACTGGCGACGGTCGCCACGCAAGACGGTGAGACCCTACGCATGAGAATCGGACCTTCGTGGGCGGCGGGATTGGTGTCGCGCGAGGTTCGAGTGACGATCTCGCCACCACGCGAGCGTGACGGCGCCCTGGTTCGCTCACTGGCGTGGGTGCCGAGCGAGTGGCAATCCCTCTTCCCTCTGCTCGACGGCGACATCGAGCTCGCTCCCATCGGATCCGACTGGTGTCGCCTCTCGCTCTCGGCGGCCTACACGCCGCCGTTCGGTGGGTTCGGCGTGCGAGTCGATCGCGCGATGCTGCACCACGTCGCGGCGTCAACGGTACGTTCCTTCCTCAACCAGGTGGCGTCGGGCCTCGAAGCTCGATTTGATCAGTCGTCCGACTAGGTAGCTCCAACCTCTCGATGGCGTTGCGTGGACGAACGCTGTTGTATTCGCTATCTCTTTGGAGAGCCACCACTCACGAAAAGTGGGTTGAAATATCGATGGTACCCTTGATGGTCCGTTCGAGTGCGCGAAGAGGGAAACCGGCATCATGACGTTTCGCCTTCTTTTGCAGACCGTGCTCCATCCCACCAAGGTCGCCCAGGACATGGGCGAGGCACCGAGTTCACCACCCGCGCCGGGCCTCCACCGATCGCTGCAGGTACGCCACGTGGACGCCGGGTCGTGCAACGGTTGCGAGCTCGAGGTCACGTCCGCCTTCGCCCCGGTCTACGACGCGGAGAGGTTCGGCGTCAGGCTCGTCGCGTCGCCCCGCCACGCCGACGCCCTCTTGGTGACCGGACCGGTCACCAAGAATATGGCCGACCCACTTCTTAAGACCCTCGACGCGATGCCCGAACCGCGCCTGGTCATCTCCCTCGGTGATTGCGCGCACGACTGCGGCGTGTTTCGGGGTGGCTACGGCGTCGAAGGTTCGGTCGATGACGTCGTGAGGGTCGATGTTCATATCGCGGGCTGTCCTCCTCGTCCTGAGGCGATCGTCGACGCGTTGAGGGGTCTGACCGGACGGTGAACGAGGCCTTCGTGGTAACGGTCGCCCTCGCCGGCGTGGCGGCGGCCGTGCTCGGTGGCGCGTTGTCGGCGTCGAGCCGAGTGGGTGCCGCGGTGACGTTGACGTGGGTCTCGTGCGGCGCAGCCCTGGCGGCCGCGGTGTCGGTGTTGCACAGCGGGCATGTGACCACCCTGTCGACCAAGGCGGTCCTTCCCCTCACCGGTGTGACGGTGGCGCTCACTCCGCTGGGCGCGCTCTTCGTCATCGCGATCGCGGTGGTGGCGTTGGCGTCGACGCTCTACTGGCTGGGTTACGCCAGCCACGGCCTGGCGACGCGAAGCGCCTCGAGCGCGCTGCCGCTGTTCGTGACCAGCATGCTGCTGGTGCCCTTCGCCGCCAGCGTCGCGACGTTCCTGGTGCTCTGGGAGATGATGGCCCTCACTTCGCTGGTGCTGGTGCTCACCGACCAGTCGAGACGAGAGGCTGCTCGAAGCGCCGCCCAGTGGTACGCGGTGATGACCCACGCCGGTGCGGCGGCCATCCTCCTGGCGTTGGTGATGCTCTCGGCCCACTCGGGCGGGCAGACCTTCGCCGACATCGAGGCCCACGCCCACCACCTTTCAGGCGCCGTACGCGGCACCATCTTCGTGCTGGCCCTGCTCGGCTTCGGGTCCAAGGCCGGGGCGGTGCCGCTGCACGTCTGGCTGCCCAAAGCCCACGCCGAAGCGCCGGGACCGGCGTCGGCTCTGATGTCCGGGGCCATGGTCAACCTGGGCCTCTACGGCGTCGTGCTCGTCGGCAACGTGCTGCTCGGCGGCGGGCCGGCGTGGTGGTGGCTGCTGGTGATCGCCCTGGGTGTCGTGTCCGCGCTCTACGGCGCCCTCTACGCCGCGACCAGCTCGGACCTCAAGCGACTACTGGCGTATTCAACGGCCGACAACATGGGTCTGGTGCTGATCGCGCTCGGCGCGTCGGGCATGTTCGCCGCGTCGGGTCACCCGGCGACCGCGACCATCGCCATGGTGGCCGCGTTGTTGTTGATGGTCAACCACTCGGTCTTCAAAGGAGCACTCTTCCTGGCGGCCGGGGCGGTGCAGATCGCCACGGGGACGAGGGACCTGGACCGGCTCGGCGGACTGATGCGGCGCATGCCCGTCACGGGGGTCGTCTTCCTGGTCGGCGCCCTGTCGGTGTCGGCCCTGCCTCCCTTCAACGGATTCGTCGGCGAGTGGCTGCTCTTCCAGGGCCTGCTGCACGGCCTGCCGTCGTCCAACACCTCGGTCGTGATCAGTGCTTCGGTGGCGGTGGCCGCCCTGGCCTTGACGGGAGGACTCACGGTGGCCGCGTTCGTCAAGGCCACGGGGATCGGGTTCCTCGGACGGCCGCGCTCCGACGAGGCGGCCGAGGCTCACGAGGTCGCGATCACCATGCGTCTGGGTGCCGGGGCCTTGGCCGGACTCTGTCTCGTGCTGGGCCTAGTGCCGATGGTGGTGCTGCCGGCCATTGAACGTGCGGCGCAGAGCGCCGGCCGCGTCGGCGCCACCTCCGCGACCAGTGGATGGATCTCGCTGCACCTGCTAGGTCTGCGCGGTGTGCTGGCGCCGTCACTGCTGGCCGGAGGACTGGCGGTGGCGGCCCTGGTGGTGATCGTGGCCCGGCGGTTGACGCATCGACGCCGGAACGCCTGGCCCGCGGTCAACGCGGTCGAACCGTGGGGGTCAGGTCGAAGAGTGCAGACGACGCGCATGCAGTACACGGCGACGTCCTTCGCCGAACCGCTGCAGCGCGTGTTCGATGACGTGATCCGTCCGTCGCGCGACCTCGACGTCAGCCACCTCGTCGAGTCGCGCTACTACATCGAGCGCATTGCCTATCGCACGTCGAATGACGACGTGATCGAACGCCAGTTCTACCGGCCCTTCATCGCGGGTGTGCGCTGGTGGGGCCAGCGCGCTCGCTGGTTCCAGAACGGCAGCGTGCATCGCTACCTCGCCTACGGCTTCGTGGCGCTCGTGATCGTCCTGGTGGTGGTGGCGTGAACCAGTTCGCCCACGTGATGTCGCAGGTCCTGGTCGCGCTAGTCCAGGTGGCCGTGGTGGCCGTCGGCGGGCCTCTGCTGCTCGGCCTCATGCGCAAGGTCCGCAGCCGGCTCGAGGGCCGGGCCGGCGCGCCCATCCATCAGCCCCTGCTCGACCTGCGCAAGCTCTTTGTCAAGCAGCGCCTGCGGCCGAGGGAATCAAGTTGGGTCTTCGGCGCCGGCCCGGTCGTGCTCGTCGCGACCGCCGTGGCCGTGGTGGCGGTGTCGCCCCTGGCGACGACCCGTCCGCCGCTCGGACAGAGTTCGGATTTCTTCGCGGTGGTCTTCGTGCTGCTGCTCGGTTCGGTGGTGCTCGCGCTCAGCGCCCTCGACACCGGCACGGCCTTCGGCGGCATGGGTTCGAGCCGGTCCATGACCATCGGGGCGCTCTGCGAACCGGCGTTGCTGGTGGCCATCCTGGCCATGTCGATTCCGGCGCACACGTCGAACCTGCCCGCGCTGGTGCGTCTCGGGCTGGCCCATCCGGCCTTCATCGCCAGTCCCGCGCGGATCCTCGCGCTGGCGTCCTTCCTGGTGGTGATCCTCGCCGAAAGCGGGCGCCTGCCGGTCGACAACCCGAGCACCCACCTCGAACTCACCATGATTCACGAGGCCATGGTCCTCGAGTACTCCGGTCCGGACTTGGGCCTCATCGTCCTGGGCGAGTCAATGCGCCTGGTGTTCCTGTTGGGGCTGCTGGTGAATCTGCTCGTCCCCTGGGGGGTGGCGGACCACTCCGGGGTAGCGGCCTTCTGTCTGGGGTTGCTCGCCCTCGCCACCAAGGTGGTCGTGGCCGGCGTGAGCATCGCCGTCTTCGAGGTCTTCACGGCCAAGATGCGCCTCTTTCGCCTGCCCGAACTGCTGGCCGGCGGCTTCGTGCTGGCCCTGCTCGGCGCGGTGACCGCGGTGGTGGCGCGATGAACAACGCCACCTACTCGAGCTTCCTCGAGATCGCGGCCGGCCTGGTGATCCTCTGCGCCTTCGTCACCCTGTGGCGGCGATCGCTGATGGCCATCGTGCGCGCCTTGGCGGTCCAGGGCCTGGCCCTCGGGGTGGTGGCCCTGGTGCTCGGCTTTCACCGTCACGACGTCGTGCTCGTCGTCGTGGGTTGCCTGGTGATCGCGGCCAAGGGCCTGGTGATCCCCACCCTGGTCAAGCGGGTGCTGGCCAACGAACCCTTGAGCCGCGAAACCTCGCCGCTGGTTAACGTGCCGGCGTCGCTGGTGGGCGCCGGGGCCCTCACCTTCCTGGCCTACGGCGCAACCCGACCCGTCGTCGCGCTGGTGGCCACCAGTGCCGGACGGTTGATCCCCTTGGGAGTAGCGACGCTGCTCATAGGTTTCTTCTCGATGGTCGTGCGGCGCAAGGCCGCGTCGCAGATCGTGGGATTGCTGCTGGTCGACAACGGCATCGCGTTGGTCGCCTTCCTCGCCACGGCCGGCGTGCCGCTGCTGGTGGAGCTGGGGGCCTCGCTCGACGTCCTGCTGGTAGTGGTGGTGCTTCGCGTGTTGGCGGTGCAGCTGTGGTCCAAGTTCGCGGTGCTCGACCTCGACCAGCTCCAGGGACTGCACGACTGATGCTCGTCCTCGTCCTCCTGCTCGTCCCGGCCGTCACGGGCTGCGTGGCGGCCGCGATGCCCTGGCGTCAATGGGTCGGGTGGCTGTGCACGGCGTCGCTCGGCTTCGTGCTGATCACGGGCGTCGTCCTGGCCACGCTGGTGGTGCACCATCCGGCCCAAAGCGCCTTCTCCGGTGTCCTGCGCGTCGACGCCCTGAGCGCCTTCATGGTGATCGTCATCGGGGCCATCGGGCTGCTGGCGGTGTGCCAGAGCGTGCGCTATCTGGATCACGAGGTCTCCTCCGGTCGTTCGAGCGCGCGCCACGCCACGCTCTACGCGGTACTCGTCCAAGGCTTCATCACGACCATGCTGCTGGCGGTGGTGGCCGGCAACGTCGGCGTCATGTGGGTGGCGGTTGAGGCGACGACGATAATCACCACGTTCCTGGTCGGGCACCGGCGTTCCCGGGGAGCCCTCGAGGCGTCGTGGAAGTACGTCATCATCTGCTCGGTGGGCATCGCGCTGGCCTTCCTGGGCACCGTGCTGGTCTACCTCGCGGCGTTGCACGTGGGTCACGGCCACGTATCACTCGAGTGGACGTCGCTCATGAGCGTGTCGCACCATCTCGACCCGGGGGTCATGCGCCTGGCCTTGGCGCTGCTGGTGCTGGGTTACGGCACCAAGGTCGGCCTCGCGCCCATGCACAGCTGGCTGCCCGACGCCCACAGCCAGGCCCCGGCCCCGGTGTCGGCCCTGATGTCCGGGGTGCTGCTGACCGTGGCCTTCTACGTGCTGCTGCGTTTCAAAGCCATCACCGACGGCGCCCTGGGGGTCGGGTTCTCGCGGATGCTGTTCGTCACGGCCGGCCTGCTCTCGTTGGCGGTCGCCGCGTCGCTGCTGCTCAGCCAGCGCGACTACAAGCGCATGCTGGCCTATCACAGCGTCGAGCACATGGGTCTCATCTCGCTGGGCGCGGCCGCCGGCACGCCGCTAGCCCTGGCCGCGGTGCTGCTGCACGTGCTCGGCCACGGGCTGGCCAAGGCCGTGCTCTTCCTCGCGTCCGGCGAGATCCTGCTCGTCGAGGGCACCACCGAGATCGACCAGGTGAAGGCCCTGTTGGCCCGGCGTCCGGCCCTGGGCGGGATCTTCGCCTTCGGACTGGTGGCCCTGCTCGGTCTGCCGCCCTTCAGCCTTTTCATCAGCGAGCTCAACATGCTGCGCGCCGAGGTGCACGTGGGTTTGGGCTGGGTCGCCGCGATCTCGCTGGTGCTGATGGCGGTCATCTTCGGTTCGGTCATGTCCCACGGGCGCCACATGCTCTTCGGCGCCGGGCCCGAAGGGGAGCCGGCGGTCAAGACCCCGACCCTCGTCACGGTTCCCCTGGTCGGGGCGCTCGTGGCCTGCGGCGCGCTCGGGGTGCTGGCCTGGCCGCTCGACAGCCTGCTGCGCGCGGCCGCGATGGTGGTGGTGCGATGACGGCGTCCGAGGACCTGACCCGACTGCTCAGCGAGCGGCCTCTGCGCGCGCAGCTCGACTGCGGCGTTGACGAGCTGGTCGGGGCCGCTGGTCGGTTGCTGGCCGCCGGTTACCGCCTGGCGCTGGTGAGCGCCCGTCACGACGGCGCGCTCATCGAGGTCGTCTACCTGTTCGTCGACGGCCCGCCCGACCAACGGGTCGAACTTCGGGTGCCGCTTGACACACGCCTGCCACGGCTGCCTTCGATCGCTCACCTGAGCTACCCCGCCAGCCGCTTCGAGCGCGAGATGCACGACCTGTTCGGCGTGCAGCCGGTGGGCCATCCCCAGTTGCGCCGACTGGTGCTGCACCAGCACTGGCCGCCCGGATGGCACCCCATGCGCCACGACGCCGGCGAGCAGCCTCCGATGAACCTCGACGCCGACGCCTTCCCCTTCGCCCAAGTCGAGGGCGACGGGGTCTACGAGATCCCGGTCGGCCCGGTGCACGCCGGCGTCATCGAGCCCGGGCACTTCCGCTTCTGGGTGCTGGGTGAGACCATCGTGCGCATGAAGGCCCGCCTCTGGTTCGTGCACAAGGGCATCGAACGGCTCTTCGAGGGCCGGGACCTGGCCTTCGCCCTGAACCTGGCCGAGAAGATCTCCGGCGACAGCGCGGTCGGCCACGGCCTGGCCTTCGTGCAGGCCGTCGAGGAGTCCCAGGGCCTCGAAGTCGGCCCGCGCGCCCGCGAGCTGCGCCTGGTGCTGCTCGAGCTCGAACGGCTGTACAACCACGTGGCCGACGTCGGCGCGCTGTGCAACGACGTGGGCTTCGGCTTCGCCAACGCGCGCGCCCTGACCCTGCGCGAACGCCTCCTGACGCTCAACGACGCGGTGACCGGCCATCGGCTGCTGCGCGGCGGGGTGCAGTACGGCGGGGCGACACTGAGGTCCCTGCCGACCCAGCAAGAGCTCGACGACATCGCCACGGCGTTCCACGAGCTGGTCGACCTCGGACGCTCCAACAGCATCGTGATGGACCGCTTCACGGGCACCGGGGTGCTGTCGAACGACCAGGCCCGCGACCTCGGCGTGCTCGGGGTCGTCGCGCGGGCCTCGGGCCTCACGAACGACGCCCGCGTGACGCATCCGTTCTGGATATGCCCGCGAGCTTTCACGCGCCGTCCCGGGAGGGCGGGGACGTGCTGGCGCGGTTCGAGGTGCGTTGCGACGAGGTCAACGCCTCGCTTCGCCTGCTGGGCGACCTGGTCTCGCGCGAGGGACCGCTACGGGTTGACGGGGGAGAGGCCGACCTTCGAGGAGGGCCACGGCACGGGCATCATCGAAGGGTGGCGGGGCGCGGTGGTGCACCGGGTCGACGTGGGGCCCGACGGGATATTGCGCCGGGTCAAGGTCGTCGATCCCTCGTTCTTCGCCTGGCCCGCCCTGCCGATCGCCCTGACCGACACGATCGTGCCGGACTTCCCGCTTGGTCAACAAGAGTTTCAACCTCTCCTACGCCGGCAACGACCTGTAGCAAAAGGAACTGCGAACCTTGTTACGTCGGGCGGCCGTTCCTAGGCGAGGGGCGTGGACGTGGCCGGCGCGCTGAGCGCTCACGCGGTGACCCCACTTGGTCCAGGTCGCCGTCACGGTCTCTGATTTGGAGATCAGACGCAGTTCGACCGGCAGCGCGGGCGAGCTGGTCGTGACGAAGAGCGTCGCGTTGATCTTGGCGCTGGTGGCGGTGGCGGGCGCCGAACCCCTGATCGGCACCACCTTCTGCCCGTCGAGGACGGTGGACGCGCCACTGGTCACGGTGCCGGGAATGGTCACGTCGGTGAAGTCGGACTTGATGGTGACGGCGTTGCTCACCGTCGCGTAGGCCGAATTGGTCGATTGGATCGACAGCCAGCGGTTGGCGTACTTGCCCGGGTCGGTGGTGGATATCTGGAAATAGTCGGCCACCGCCTTCTTGTCGCCGTATATATAGGCCACGTCCTTGACCACCAGTACCTCGGCGTGGGCGCCGTCACTGGTGATGACCTGGCGACCGGAGGCCGCAGCGATGTCGTCGATCATGGTGAAGGTGTGCCCCGGCGCCGTGGCCAGTTCGACCTCGTGGACGGACCCCTGGGCGACGGCGTCCTTGAGGGCGAGCGCCATCAGCGCGCTGGCGCTCAGCGGGGAGGCGCCGGCATCGCCATCCGTCGAGAGAAGGAGGGGTGAGGCGCTGAGGCAGAACGTGAGAGCGCCGAGCCCCCAGATTCGCAGGAAACGGCGGGAAACAACGGGCATGGGGGACGAACTTTCGGTTTTTGCTGCGTGGGGGGCTTCCATCGTACCAAGCCCGGGGCCCGGACTGGAGGCGGGGCGCGGGCGACCCGCCGGGAGCGGCAAGAATGGGGACTTTCGGGCGGATCGCCGGGGTCGGCGGATGCAAGGAACGACCCGAGTACGTTGAGGAAATGGACGGCTAAACCTCGTTTCTCGTGGCCAACGTGGGCGCGGCGGCGGGTCCCGAGGGTGGTGTCGAGCGCGGTCGTGGCGCTGGCTTTGGGGGCCGTGGTCAGCTTCGTCAGCGCCGCCACGTCTTCGGGCGGCGCGACGATCGACCGGTCCTGTCTCATTCGGGTGAGCCACGGTCCCCAGGTCTCGCCCGCCACGCAGGAGCTGGTCTTCTCCCTGAGACTCACCAACACCGACAGCGTCGCCTGCGCCATCAGGGGTTATCCGGTCGTGCGCTTCTTCGGCGCCAACGGCGCCCCGTTGCCCTTCGTCTATCGACATCGACCGAACGCGGACGTCGCGTTCCCGGCGGGGCCACCGCGGCGGTTCATCTTGAAGCCCTTCGCCTCCGGATACGTCATGGTCGTAAAGGAGGAGTGCATCGGACCCGACGGCCGGGCCGCGGCGAGGATGACGGTCTTGGCGCCCTCAGTTGCAGGCCGGGACGCTCCCGTGGGTGGTCCATCTGGACGGCTTCGTATCCCGGGATCGCGATCTGCACCGGCGCGGACGCGGCGGCCAACAACGTCGTCGCCGTGTCGCCGGTCGAACCCTCGCCCAAGGACCTCTTCTAGCGGCGCCACGCCCGCGGGCGGGGATGGCCGAGAATTAAGGAGCGAAGCTGAGCGGCGCCGAGGCGAACGTGGGGCTCGCACTGGTGGCCATCAGCACGCAATGGTTGAGGCAGCTGACTACCGACGCCGGGTCGTAGGGTGCAGTGGCCGCACGGGTGCTCACCGTGAACTCGTAGGAGCCACTGCCCTGCATGCCGTGATGCCCGAAGGGTTGCGCCGCCAGCTGCTGGCCGCAGCCCTGCGCGCCGACGTCCGCCTTCGAGAAGCACTCGGAGAGCCAAAACTTGGCGCCGATGCCGAAGCCGTTGACCGACACGGTGACCCGTTCGCCGTTGTGCAGGTCGGTCGAGGGACTCACCGAGACCGTGGGCGTCGTGCCGCTGATGGTGCCGTCGGGAATCGATCGCACGTAGTCGACCGCCAGCAGGCTCGACGCCGGGTTAGAACAGGCCGGTGGCATGAACGACGTTTTGGAGAAGGGAGGGTTCTTCTCGTGTAGCGGTTGCCTCCAGCCGCGGAAGAGGACGTCGATGTGGTTATAGGTGCTCTTGAACCCGCACCACTCCATCTCCACGACCGCCCACGAAGCCTTGGCCGAGAGCACCACCGGACCCGTCGGCCTCGCCAGGGCCGGTGACAACCGTTCGGTGGTCTCGTGCAATGGGAGGTCGCGCCCGTTCTTGGTCACCACGCGTATCGTCGGGCGGCCCAATAGCTCACACGGAATGGAGGAGACGTTGTCGAAGGTGATCGCGCCGTAACGGTTTCCGGGGCCGTTGAAGGCCACCATCACCTCAAGGTCTTTGGCGGGGCATACGTCGAGGGAAGAGGCGGACGCCGGGAGCGCCGAGTGCCCGAGGATCGTGGTCACGGGAACGAGCGAGAACGTCGCCACCATCAGCGCGGTGACGGAAACCCTGAAAAGCGCTGCCGCGGTTGTCCCGGAGGGTGATCAGTCGTCATTTCGACACGCTATCCATCCGAGGTCCCGCAACTCATTCAGTGGTCCTGGTCGCTACGTCGTGGGTGGCGGTACCTTCTTCGGGAGGTCCTTCTCGAACCAGTGGTGGGCGTAGGCCTCTTCATTGAAGGCGGCGACTTCGCGGTAGCCGGAACTCCGGTAGAGGCTGATGGCTTCGCGCAGCACCCGGTTGGTGTCGAGGCGGACCGTGCGGGCCCCGTGTTGTCGGGCGCGTACCTCGAGTTCTTGTAGGAGACGTTTGCCTACTCCCAACCCACGGACCTCGGTGGATACCCACAGCCGTTTGATATCGGCCGGGCTCACGGCTTTGAAGCGAAGTGCGCCGCATCCAACGGGCTGGCCGTGAAGGTAGGCGACCAACAAGAGGCCGGCCGGTTCCACCAGCTCGTCGGCGTCCGGCCCGAGGCTGCGCTCGGGCGCAAAGCCATCTTCGAAGCGGGCGTCCAATTCGTCGAAGTAGGAATGCATGCAGAAGAACGCCGCCTTGCTGGTGGGATCCTCGACGCGCACTCGAATGAGTCCGACGTTGAGCAGGCTCTCCACCGTGGCCATGGCCTTGAGCAGGCGCTTCTGTTGTTGATCGTTAAGCGGAGCGAGCAGGGATCGGGCCAACTCGTCGCTCCTCTCATCAAGGACCGCCCGTTCCGCGTGGCCGGCTTTGGTCAGTTCGACGTAGCGCACCCGGTGGTCGTAGGACGCCGATCTCGTGCGCACCAGGTTCTGCGCTTCGAGTTGTCGCAGTAAACGGCTCAGGTAACCGGCGTCGAGGCCCAGGCGTTCGCGCACGTCCTTGACGTCGGATCCGTCGTCGATGTCCCACAGCACCCGCGACGCTCCGAGCGGACGGTCGCGGGAGAGGTATTCGTCGTTCAGCGCCCCGATCCGTTGGGTCACGGTTCGGTTAAAACTCCGCACGATGTTGACCGGACTTTCTTCCATATTGTCTGACTGTAGTCAGGTAAATTTGGTTCGTCAAGGTTCGTTCGTTCGTTGCCCGCGATGTTTTCCCTGCAAAATCAAGGGACTAGAACATCGGCGTTGCGCTCGTTTGCAGACGGCCGACGCCGGTGATCGAGAATCCATCGTGACGTCCTCCAATCGCCAGGACTTGATCGATGCAGTGGTGGTGGTCTAGATCTCGAACCTTTTCCTACCCTCGCGCCCGCCCGAGCCTGCGTAGTTGCCGGTCGCGGAGCGATCGCGCCGCACAGGTGAGGCTTTTCGATGGTCGGATTCGAGTGGGTCACGAAGACTGATGGTCGACGGACGGATCGATATCTGATCTGTCCTGTTGATTGGATGAAGGGCTCTAGTAGCTCAATGCTTTGCGTCGTCAGCCGCTAAGGAACTCTGGCCAATGCTCGCGTCACAATTCCCTCGAACTGATGGGTGTTGACCGGCGGCAAGCCACCCTCGATGAGTCCCATCACCACGTTGTCCTTGCGCACCACGATCAGGTCCTCGTCAAACGTGGCGCCCAAGATTGATGTGCTGGCCGTGAACGCCTGGCTGGCGTTGGCAAAGTGCGCCAGGGACTTTTCCTTCATCGTGCCGGTCACCGTTTGGCCCAACACGCTGGCGTTCACGTGCTTGCAGTTGGTGAGTGCGCCCACGATCCTTTGGTACGCGACGGAGGGGTTCGTGTAGGTCGCCAACATCTCCGAGACCACCGGGACGCTTTGGTTGTCCTCTAAGAGGACGCTGGCGTGGGAGGTCTGACGGACGCCCTTGGCCACCAAGAAGCTGGACAGACCGATGACGTTAGTGAGGCATCCGGCCTGGACGCTTCCCGACGGCGTGTCGACACTCCAGCTGCCAGGCATCTGGGTGACGATCAGCAAACGAGTGGTGAGCCGAGGTGCGACCGACGACGACGCGACACCAGCGAAGCACGCGGTCAGCGTCAGGGCTGTGGATAAAGTGATGACCGCCCGCAGGGTGCGCTTCATGGCAACTCCTCTTGAACGGATGCCGTGTTAAATCTTACGATTGCAATTTTCGGTGGTTTGAAAAAAGTTGCCGTTGCGACCTACTGACTCACAACTAGTCCACAACTTTCAACCAAAGCCGACGAGGCATCGCGGACCTCCACCTGCCAAGGTCGTCGAGCGCTCTTCGAGGCACGTTCAGCTAATGAGTCTGATGTGCACCTTCTTGGGCGTGCCGAGGCCGGAGACGTTGGACGTGACGACGTAGTCACCCCGAGGGACGAACGTGTGCGCCGCGCCAAAGCGCTGATTCCACGATCGGGCCAAGGTGTAGACCGCACCGGCACTTAGCGGATGCAACATCAGGAACATCGCACAGGCCCCCGACTGATCGTCCGAGAAGCAGTTGTTCCAGACCGTCGCGCCCTTGCCGTTGAGGATGCTCAGCGACGGAGAGGTGGGTCCGACCGCCACGGCGCACGTGGCCGAAGAGATGTTCCTAATGATGACCTTCATCCTCACGGGCGCCGAACTATGGAACGTGGTGGCATTCGTGGTCAAGGTTGCCCGAAGGGCGGAGGGTGCGCAACTGGAGATCCGAGGCTGGCTTTTCGCGGCGGCGGTCGTCACGTTCAGAGTGGTCGTGACTCCCAGGAGCAACCCCGATCCAAGGAACACGGTCACGAAAGCACGAGTTCTCTTCATGGTTGTCGCTGCACCTCCGATGCGCGGGTCTCTCTCCGAGGAGGCTTGGCCCCTAGGGGTCGACGAGCCATAGCGTAGTGCTGCACAGCTGGTGTTAATGGGCGCTCACCTGCGGACATCACGCAGCCAAAGTTGGCGAACTCTAGGTTCAAAGGGGCAGCTTGCCGATCCGATAGGGGATCGTGAAGTGGTGGTCGGAAGTCGTAGGTCCCAATTGAGTCTCCGCGAAGACTTAAGAGTTAAGTCTTGGCTCGTGGGGCTATTTTCAGTCCATGTCCTCGGCGGCCGAAGATGGGTCGCCCTAGTGGGCCGGGAAGCGGCTGATCGCGGTTCATCCTGGAGAGATCCCGCCTAGATCAACCGGATGAAGCGCCTGCTTAAAACACAGTTGAACCCGCCCGCCGTACGAAGGGATGGGGACCATCGACGTTCGCAGGATCGACGTCCGCCGAGCGCTTCGCAAAAACCTCTCGAGGTCGTCAAAAATCGGTCAAAATGCTCATTTGCGAACGACTCGATTCACCCTACTTTTTCACCATCGATCGGTGAACGCACCCCCATCTTTTGACACGGCCGTGCGGCTCATTTCAAGCGTTCTACGAGGTTTTCTTGATTGACGTAAATTGCGACCGTCTCAAAATAAGACAACGCATAGACAACGGGCTCACTTGGAATTGACAACGAGTCTGTAGACAACTAAACCTCACTCTGCAGGGGCAGATGAGAGGTTAGATGTGACGGACACTACCTTGAGGGCGCACTCTGGCTTCATCGGATTGCACGACCAGAGTTCAGGTAGCGCTAACGAGCGTGACACCCGTTCCGAGGTGGACGAAGCCATTGCACCCAGTGAATTCTCGTTGGCGATGAGAACCTGGGCCCATCAAGGGTCTTCGGCGATCAGCGAGCACGTTACTTGAGTGTCCATTACCCAGAAAAATCAGCCCAATACTTCTGACCAGGGGCAACAGAAGTTAGACCATGCGCCGCCGATTTCGGCTGGCGTAAAGCGTCGTGCCAACAAGACCGGTAACCCGGAAGAGTTAACAGCTTCAAAGAACCTCAGCGAGACCTCAGAATCCAACAGACAGTTGATCAATCGTCGCGTCAGTACGTACGACGTCGTGATCGACTGCCTGTTGAAAGTCAATTCTCGGTGAACCACACCCTTCGTGGCGTGCTGACGAGTCAGCCGATGTTGTTGGACGGCGCGTTCTGCAACTTTTCTGATCCGCCCGCCCGTGCCGAAATCGCCCCTCAATTTGGCGATTCTCCCAATCCATCGGGTCAAATCGTCGGCCGCGTGGCATTCCTCTTGTTTGATGCAGTTCCAGTTCTCAAGGTGTTGCGGTTCTTTCAGGCGGGGCATTGCAACCCGCCCCGTCTGATCCGCATCAACAGGAACCTCCCCGTTGGGAGCGTCCTGGCAGTAAAGGGTGACGCTTTGATCCACGGGCCGAATTTGGTCGCCTGGTCCGTGGGGAGCGAAGGGCGAACCCGCCACCTGCATCAAGTGATAATCCAATTCAGTTAATTACAAGGAGACCAATAAAATGAAGTTTCTTCACGCACACAGGAAGGGAGCGATCGCGAGCCTCGCGCTAGCAGTCGCGCTCTTAGGTGGAGGGGCGGCTTTCGCCTACTTCACTTCAACCGGAAGTGGTACCGGGTCAGCAAAAACTGGTACCGCTACTAATGTCACCATCAGTCAAGTGGGAGCCGGGTATGACAGCTTGATTCCCTCAAATAGCTACACGCAGGACCAGTGCTTCAATTGCGACGGCCCAAGTGAGTTCGGAAACGACGTCACATTGGCCAATTCGGGAGATCAACAGCTCACGTCTGTAGTTTTAGCCGTTCGTAACTGGGGTCCTGAGATTCCAAGTGCTCCAATTACGTTGTCAATCAATAACACCGTAGCTGGACCTGTGACTTACACTCAATCCTTCGACGTCCCTGCGGCGACGGTTGTGGGCGCTGAGCCATCGACGACAGACCTAACGTTTACTCTTGCTTCGGAGGGTATTTTTGTCCAGCAAGAGTTCGTCTACGGCTTCACATTTGGCGACGAAGGTGGTGCTCCGCCCGGAGATCCGCATGGCGAGGGCAGCCTGAATATCGCACTATCAAGCTCGGCGTCAAACGTATCGATCGGTACGGACACGAGCGATGGAAGTGTATGGCTGTCCGACACTTTCGGTAATAACAATGACTTCCCACTCTGCACGACGGGTCTTTCGGCCGGTGTCTTTGAAAAGGTAGTGACCAACTGCGGCGACTACAACCCGCTAAACCCTGGTGCTTACGGAACCACGCCAGAAGTCGAAGCAGGCAGCGCTGACATCCCAGCCGTTGAGTTCAACGTGGTGGGTGGGAGTCTTCCGCTTCTCTATCCAGGTGGCCCATCCGAGCCAATCGACTACGCTATAACGAACCCAGGTTCGACGAGCGTGCACGTTGGCCAGGTGACGACGACCGTTTCCGGGCTTTCGAACACGGGAAGTATTGGGGGGGACGAGGCGTGTGCCACATCTATGTACCCAATTGTTAATGGTCCCGCAATCAACGCCAACGTGGCACCCGGGGTGACAGTGTTCTCTCCTTCTGGTACCACAATCAAGATGACGGACGACGGTTTCAATCAGGACAATTGCGAAGGGGCAGTTCTGGCCCTCTCGTTCAGTTCCAACTAACACGACTTTGAAGGGAACTTTCAAGGTTTCCTCTTGT
This sequence comes from uncultured Acidimicrobiaceae bacterium, assembly GCA_963827115.1. Taxonomy (GTDB): domain Bacteria; phylum Actinomycetota; class Acidimicrobiia; order Acidimicrobiales; family RAAP-2; genus RAAP-2. The sequence goes on from CAWGZS010000001.1 coordinate 965,471, forward strand.
AAGGCCTGACCAGTTGGTCGAGCCGTGGTGATTTCAAACTGCGGCTCGGCCAACAGGTCGGCACGTGTCAGATAATCCACCCAGATTGGGCGAACTGAAAAGTCAGGTCGAGTTGGGCAACTTTAGGATTCTCAAGAGCGTGAGGGCGCTGAGTGCAGCGGCGTTCATCGGCGCTGCGCTGCTATTCGCGGTATCTCACGCCGCCGTAGGCTCACCGTCAACACCCAATCCGGGTCCTAATTTCACCATCTCAAGCATGATTAGCAGTTCTCCGACCAGCCAAACTCCCGCTCTTCTTTATCCGGGTGTGCAGAGGTTCCTTTGGTATACCGTTTCTAATCCGCTTCAGGCGCCAATCACGGTGAACTCCGTGGGTATTACCAACGCGGCCGGTCCGTCCGGTTGCCCGATCTCGAATCTCAATCTCCGGCGAACGAGATTCTCAGGTTCACTTCTAGTTTCGGGCAAGAAAACTAATTCCGTTTCCGTGCCAATCTCCCTTCGCGACACCAACACCAATCAGGATGGGTGTGAGGGAATTACCTTCAATTTCTCGTACTCGGGTTCCGCCACCTACACCGAGGTCTACGGCACGGTGGCCGCCGTGAATTCAGCCTCTAACCCCTCCTTGACCGGACAGAGCGTTGCCTATACCGCGACGGTCACCGCGAGTGCAGCTGCAGGCCAAGACCCGGTGCCGAGTAGCCCGACGGGTACCGTGACCTTCATGGATGGCAGTTCCACCATCTGTTCTTCCGTATCGCTGACGAGCTCAGGAACGACAACCTCCACCGCGACGTGCAATTCTCCCGTCTACGACGCACCGGGTCCGCACGCCATCACCGCGATCTATTCGAATGGCGACGGAAATTTTTCTGGATCCACGTCGCCCATATTTGATCAGGTCGTGGCGTCATGATTTGGGCTTCCGATACAACCTTGGAGGCCTATTACGCGGCGTTCTATGCCTGTGAGACTCCGCGGAACTTCAGAATGACCACGGGCGCTGATAGTAAATTCCTTGATGGGGGCGGGAGACACTTATTTGACCCTCCATTTGGTGGCAGCACGGCCGTCAATGTGTCGAATATCGACTGTTGGACAAGAATGACGCACGGCCATGCCGCCTTTATGGTCGTGAAAAGCACGGTGGTAACTCCATGAGTTCGTACCGTTCCCGTCAAAAGGCCATTCGCCGGGGGAGGCGATACAAGAAGCAGCGGTCTCGCCGACACGTCAGTTGGAACTTGAAGCCGGGTTTCGGAAAGCTCTTGGCCTTGATGTTCCTAGGGTCCATAGGCGCAGTCGGACTGGCCACTTCTGTCGGAGCTTATTTCACCTCACAAGGTAGCGGCACGGGCTCGGCCGCGGTGACAACGCTCAATCCGCCTACGAACGTCATCGCGACATTTCCGAATCCTGACGTTAGAACGGTGGACGTCAACTGGACCGCCCCTACGGAGCCCTCCGGTATCGCCCTCGACGGTTACTACGTGCAGCGATTCCTAGGAGCCGTGGCGAGCCCCGTTTGCGACACGTCGCCGACGACTTTGATCTCGACACTGACCTGCGACGACACGAACGTGCCCTCGAATACTTACACCTACACTGTGACGGCGGTGTTCCGCTCATGGACGGCGACCAGCGAACCCAGTGGACCTGTCACCGTACCGGCGCCGCAACTGACTTCGTTGATTCTCGCTCCATCAACATCAACACCAACGGCGGGCACGGCATTCACCGTGGGTATCACGGCTTACGACCAATACGGCGAGATCGATACGGCCTACACCGGTTCAGAGTGCCTGACGTTTACGGGTCCGGCCATCTCACCCGACAGTAACCCTCCGAAATATCCGGTTCCCGGAGGTTGTTCGAGTGGTTCGGAGGTCACGTTCGACAACGGAATCTCAACGGGCGGTAATTCTGCCGTCATAATCCTTTTCGACGCCCAGGCGGTGCCCCTGACGGCCACTGATAATCCGACAAGTGTTGATGGCACGACCGATCTGGTGGTCAGTTCCGCCCCCATCAGCACATTTGAAGTGGCCAATCCAGGGCCACAAATGGTGGGAGCAGGCTTTGGCGACACGATCACCGCCGTCGACGGTTACGGCAACACCGTTACGGGCTACTCCGGGCCGCAGATCCTGGACTTCTCGGGTCCCTCGGATGCCCCCAATACCGACCTTCCCACCTATCCCGGTTCGGTTGACTTCACCCTGGGGGTCGGCGACGCCACGGGCATCATCTTGGTGGACGCCCAAACCACCACACTCACCGCTACGCAGTCTTCGATTTCAGGTACTTCAATGCCGTTCGTGGTCAGTTCCGCCCCCATCAGCACATTTGAAGTGGCCAATCCAGGGCCACAAATGGTGGGAGCAGGCTTTGGCGACACGATCACCGCCGTCGACGGTTACGGCAACACCGTTACGGGCTACTCCGGGCCGCAGATCCTGGACTTCTCGGGTCCCTCGGATGCCCCCAATACCGACCTTCCCACCTATCCCGGTTCGGTTGACTTCACCCTGGGGGTCGGCGACGCCACGGGCATCATCTTGGTGGACGCCCAAACCACCACACTCACCGCTACGCAGTCTTCGATTTCAGGTACTTCAATGCCGTTCGTGGTCAGCGCTGGACCTGCAGACCATTACGTCGTCACCGCGCCTTCTACAGCGACCGTTTCAGTTCCCTTTAACGTAAGCATTTCGGCGTACGACATCGATGGAAATCCCGTTACGGGCTACGACGGAACCGCAGAGTTGGTCTCATCTCTCGGCAACGTGCTTCCAACTTCAATCACCCTGGTTAACGGCACTGTGTCGTTCAGCGCAACGCTTGACACTGCGGGCAATCAAACGATCACAGCCACGGACTCGGTCAATCCTTCGATTAGTGGAGTGAGCGGCATCATCGATGTGTCCGGCGGCACATCCGCGACCTACACCGTGACCTACCTGCCCGGCAGCGCCACCTCGGGCTCGGTGCCGGTTGATTCAAACGCCTACGCCGCCGGCAACACGGTGACGGTGCGGGGAAATACCGGGTCCCTGGCCGAGTCCGGCTACACCTTCACCGGCTGGAACACCAAGTCCGACGGTTCCGGGACCAGCTACGCCCCCGGGGCCACCTTCACGATCAGCGCCAACACCAGCCTCTACGCCGTCTTCACTGCCAACACCGCGACCTACACCGTGACCTACCTGCCCGGCAGCGCCACCTCGGGCTCGGTGCCGGTTGATTCAAACGCCTACGCCGCCGGCAACACGGTGACGGTGCGGGGAAATACCGGGTCCCTGGCCGAGTCCGGCTACACCTTCACCGGCTGGAACACCAAGTCCGACGGTTCCGGGACCAGCTACGCCCCCGGGGCCACCTTCACGATCAGCGCCAACACCAGCCTCTACGCCGTCTTCACTGCCAACACCGCGACCTACACCGTGACCTACCTGCCCGGCAGCGCCACCTCGGGCTCGGTGCCGGTTGATTCAAACGCCTACGCCGCCGGCAACACGGTGACGGTGCGGGGAAATACCGGGTCCCTGGCCGAGTCCGGCTACACCTTCACCGGCTGGAACACCAAGTCCGACGGTTCCGGGACCAGCTACGCCCCCGGGGCCACCTTCACGATCAGCGCCAACACCAGCCTCTACGCCGTCTTCACTGCCAACACCGCGACCTACACCGTGACCTACCTGCCCGGCAGCGCCACCTCGGGCTCGGTGCCGGTTGATTCAAACGCCTACGCCGCCGGCAACACGGTGACGGTGCGGGGAAATACCGGGTCCCTGGCCGAGTCCGGCTACACCTTCACCGGCTGGAACACCAAGTCCGACGGTTCCGGGACCAGCTACGCCCCCGGGGCCACCTTCACGATCAGCGCCAACACCAGCCTCTACGCCGTCTTCACTGCCAACACCGCGACCTACACCGTGACCTACCTGCCCGGCAGCGCCACCTCGGGCTCGGTGCCGGTTGATTCAAACGCCTACGCCGCCGGCAACACGGTGACGGTGCGGGGAAATACCGGGTCCCTGGCCGAGTCCGGCTACACCTTCACCGGCTGGAACACCAAGTCCGACGGTTCCGGGACCAGCTACGCCCCCGGGGCCACCTTCACGATCAGCGCCAACACCAGCCTCTACGCCGTCTTCACTGCCAACACCGCGACCTACACCGTGACCTACCTGCCCGGCAGCGCCACCTCGGGCTCGGTGCCGGTTGATTCAAACGCCTACGCCGCCGGCAACACGGTGACGGTGCGGGGAAATACCGGGTCCCTGGCCGAGTCCGGCTACACCTTCACCGGCTGGAACACCAAGTCCGACGGTTCCGGGACCAGCTACGCCCCCGGGGCCACCTTCACGATCAGCGCCAACACCAGCCTCTACGCCGTCTTCACTGCCAACACCGCGACCTACACCGTGACCTACCTGCCCGGCAGCGCCACCTCGGGCTCGGTGCCGGTTGATTCAAACGCCTACGCCGCCGGCAACACGGTGACGGTGCGGGGAAATACCGGGTCCCTGGCCGAGTCCGGCTACACCTTCACCGGCTGGAACACCAAGTCCGACGGTTCCGGGACCAGCTACGCCCCCGGGGCCACCTTCACGATCAGCGCCAACACCAGCCTCTACGCCGTCTTCACTGCCAACACCGCGACCTACACCGTGACCTACCTGCCCGGCAGCGCCACCTCGGGCTCGGTGCCGGTTGATTCAAACGCCTACGCCGCCGGCAACACGGTGACGGTGCGGGGAAATACCGGGTCCCTGGCCGAGTCCGGCTACACCTTCACCGGCTGGAACACCAAGTCCGACGGTTCCGGGACCAGCTACGCCCCCGGGGCCACCTTCACGATCAGCGCCAACACCAGCCTCTACGCCGTCTTCACTGCCAACACCGCGACCTACACCGTGACCTACCTGCCCGGCAGCGCCACCTCGGGCTCGGTGCCGGTTGATTCAAACGCCTACGCCGCCGGCAACACGGTGACGGTGCGGGGAAATACCGGGTCCCTGGCCGAGTCCGGCTACACCTTCACCGGCTGGAACACCAAGTCCGACGGTTCCGGGACCAGCTACGCCCCCGGGGCCACCTTCACGATCAGCGCCAACACCAGCCTCTACGCCGTCTTCACTGCCAACACCGCGACCTACACCGTGACCTACCTGCCCGGCAGCGCCACCTCGGGCTCGGTGCCGGTTGATTCAAACGCCTACGCCGCCGGCAACACGGTGACGGTGCGGGGAAATACCGGGTCCCTGGCCGAGTCCGGCTACACCTTCACCGGCTGGAACACCAAGTCCGACGGTTCCGGGACCAGCTACGCCCCCGGGGCCACCTTCACGATCAGCGCCAACACCAGCCTCTACGCGATGTTCCTAAAGAACCTGGTGATCACCACCACGTCCTTGGCTGGGGCCACGGCGGGGGAGAACAACTACAGCCAAACCTTGCAAGGAACGGGCGGCACCCCGCCCTATACCTGGTCAATTTCCGTTGGAATGCTGCCCAAAGGCCTGTCAATCAACCCTTCAACCGGCCAGATCAGCGGCAATGTCTCGGCCTGGGCCGTGACCGAGACCTTCACCATCGAGCTCACCGACCACAACGGGGTGACAACCACCAAGCAGTTCACCATCACCGTGACCACACCGTTGGTGATCACCACCACGTCCTTGGCTGGGGCCACGGCGGGGGAGAACAACTACAGCCAAACCTTGCAAGGAACGGGCGGCACCCCGCCCTATACCTGGTCAATTTCCGTTGGAATGCTGCCCAAAGGCCTGTCAATCAACCCTTCAACCGGCCAGATCAGCGGCAATGTCTCGGCCTGGGCCGTGACCGAGACCTTCACCATCGAGCTCACCGACCACAACGGGGTGACAACCACCAAGCAGTTCACCATCACCGTCAACTCCAGGCCGGTTTTCACCTGTGGTGATTCAGATCACGGCAGTCGCGGCCATTCCTACCGGTTCCAGTTCACGACCTGGGGCGACCCGGATCAAACATTCCAGGAGTCGGGAAAGCTCCCCGAGGGGCTCTTCTTCGATGATCACACGGGGCTCATCTGGGGCACGCCGGACGGCGGGGCGGCCGGCAACTACAACTTCACCATCACCGCGGACAATTCGTGGGGCTCCTCCAGCCTGTCCTTCAACCTCAAAATCTCGTAGCGAGCGGTAGCCCCCAGCTTCGGTCTGGCGAGGTCGGAGAGGGGTCAAAAAAGGGGGCGTCTCGGGGCACCCTAATCGACGAAGGGTCGCCCGTAGGGGCCACAGAATCCTCCGGTCTAGGCGTTTTTCCGGAACCCCAGTGTTTCAAGGGTTCTTACAGGGTCCGTTTTCGGGTCGTTCGCCCCCACGAGGGAAAATGGAATGATCGATATCTCTCTTTTCGACCTTCGTGAGCATCAAAAGGGGCCGTTTTGGGTCCGATAGAGCCCTGAAAGGGAGCGTTTCGGCACCCTCACAGGACCAGGGCAACGGGGATTTGGACGGGGCGGTGGAGAACCCCGGGCGTCGGCTGAGAGCCGGTCCCCAGGGTCTTCGTTGTCCGGATCGGGGAGTCGCAAAAGTCCCTCCAAGGCGATGCGGAAGGTGGTGCGGCCACGTGAGCGCGAACCCGGATCCGGTCCTCCCGTCGAGTTGGGTCGCACTCTGAAAATCGACCTCCCTGGCGATCGGCACCGATCTTGCTGGGGGCGGGTTGGAAGACGTCCTGGGACCACCTCGACCGGCGCCGACTCTGATCGATCTCGGGATCCGGGAACCAGAGCAATCGACGCCACAGCGACTCCAATTGGCGCCACCTGACTGGCATGGACAAACTCCAGTGTTTCAAAGGGTCTTGGAGGAACCGTTTTTGTCTCGTTCGCCCCCACGAGGGAAAATGCAAACGACGATTTCGTCCTGCAGCCACTCCCGAAAGCGCATTGAAGGCGTTTTATGCCCGAATGGGCTGCGCAATCCACTTAAGACGGGCGCCGGTGCGCAATGCGAGGTCCGGGTGCCAGAAAGCGAACTCGGGGCGACCGCTGCCGGGGCGTATGGTCCGACCGAGATTCGGACGTTCAGGTGGCGCTGGTGCACGACAAGGGGTCGGTCCGGTAGCGGCGTGGGCCGTGGTCCTTCGCCAGCTCGGGTCCCCGCGGGCCGGACGGCACCACTGCGTTCCGAGGATGGGAGACCATGTCGAGATCGACCGGCGCACGACCTCGGCGAGTTGGCGGTTGCTCCGACGGGGAGCGACGAACGTCGATTTCCACGTTTCAAGGGACCCGTGGATCGGGTTGATCGACGATCAGGCACCTTGAACGGGCTGAATCCGGTGGAGAATCACGAAGCCCAGTGTTTCAAGGGTTCTTGGAAGGTCCATTTTGGCCTCGTTCGCCCCCACGAGGGAAAATGGAAAGAGGAGCCTCGTCGATCCAGTGCCAGTGCAGGGCGAAATGACCGTCTCAAGCCCTGGAAGACCGCAATGAAGCCAGCACTTCGGGGCGGATCCTGGCGCCTAGAGTTCGTTGGTAACAAATCCCGACCAGCCGATGGGTGGAAACCTGCTCCCCGATCATCACGCCGACTTCACGTCCGGCGCCTCACTCCCCAGGGTGGCGGACTCGAGGCGGGGTGGAGGCCAGGACGAGGTGGGCGAGCTGTGCGATCGGTCGCGGGTTCGGGTCCGAGGGACTCGCTCGACCCGAACACCGGCGCGGCGGAAACGGACCCCCTCGGTCCCTGACGTCGGTCCATCCACTGGGCCGTCTCGGCGAGTCGAAGGTGACTGCAGGGGGTGCCACCTCCGACCGAGTGGGCGTTCCGGGAATCGAAAATGCCCTCCGGTCGACACCTTCTGGAGGGGTAGATCTGCCTTTTCCGACTGACCCCAGTGTTTTAAGGGTTCTTGCCGGGTCCATTTTCGTCTCGTTCGCCCCCACGAGGGAAAATGAAAAACGCACCATCGGGCGCCCCAGGCTGTTGACGCCCGGCGAGCCTGTTTCCCGCCCCCTACGTACGCCATTGAATGGGCGAGTGGGAGCCGACCGGGGGTCCACATTTGGGACCAGGGACAGCGTTCCTTGGTCGGCCTCGAGGGAGATTTTCATCCCCTCCATGTCCGTCGTCCCGGCCGTCCGAGACTCGGGGTGGGGGTCGTTTTTCGGCGGTCCGGAAGTCGTGCGGGGGGCCTCCGGATGCCGGACTGGGAGCCCGGGTCGACCGGACCTCGAACCCTCGGTCCAAGACCCGATTTCCCCAGCGCCGCAGGTGTCGCGACCACTATTATTCTCGCCATGAGCAAGGGCAGGGGCAAGAGGCGCTCGAAGAAGCGCGCCGGCAAGGACAAGGCCGCTTCGCCCATGGCCGCCTTCGAGCTCGGCGATCTGCGCGAGCTCCTGGAGTCCGCCCTCTATCTCACCAACTTGGGCGTCAAGAAGGTTTCCAAGAAGAAGCGCAAGAAGATGAGGGAAGAGGAGATCGAGGAAGCGATCGGACCTCACCCCATGTCGCATCCGTTGCTCGCCACGCTCATGAGTGCGCGAAATGCCTTGGACGAGAGCCAGATGGTGGTGGACTCGCTGGTGATGTCGTTGCGCACCGACGGCGTGACCTGGCCGCAGGTCGGCGAGGCGCTCGGAGTCACCGCGCACGCCGCGCAACAGCGCTTCGGTCGTCGCGTCAAGATGCAAAACGTCTCGTACTGAGACACTTCTCACGCGAGAGCTAATCACACAAACGTCACAACGCGGTGGGACGGACGACAAGTAATCACTACGCGTGCACAACGCGACTCGTGCGCGGAACATGTGGTTAGAGACGTCCCGCACTGCCCAAACCCTCTCCGCTCGATATCCGCGCCGCGACCACGATGGGTATGACGGTCAACAGCAAAACGCCCACCACGACCGCGTTGACTTCGGGCAACTGCTGGCCCAGTCGGATGGCGCCGAAGATCCACAGCGGCAGCGTGTTCTGCGCGCCGGCCGTGAAGGTGGTGACGATGACCTCGTCGAAGCTGAGCGCGAAGGCCAGCAGCCCCCCGGCCACAATGGCCGTCGAGAGCATGGGCATGGTGACGAGGCGGAAGGTCTGCAGGGGAGTCGCTCCCAGGTCGGCTGACGCCTCCACCAGGGACATCGAGGAACGTCGCAGGCGCGCGATGACGTTGTTGAAGACGATCACGATGCAAAAGGTCGCGTGGCCGATGATGATGGTGTAGATCGAGAAGGGGATGCCCGACAGGTTGAAGGCCGACTGCAGGGCCAGCCCGGTCACGATGCCCGGAAGGGCGATCGGCAGCACCAGCAGCAACGACACGGTGTCGCGCCCGAAGAACTTGAAGCGATGGATGCCGAAGGCCACCAGCACCCCGAGCACCAGCGCGATGGCCGTGGCGGCGACGCCGGCCTTGACGCTGAGCCACAGGGCGCTGCGCACCGCGGGGTCGTGCCACGCGACGCCGAACCAGTAGGTCGTCCAGTGGTGGATCGGGAAGGTCTGGACGTTGGACCGGCCGAAGGCGAAGTAGATGATCACCAGCAGCGGCGCGAAAAGGAAGGCCACCACCGCCAGGGCCAGGACCGCCAGTGACGCCCGGGTGAGGCGGGCCAGTCTCACAGCGCCTCGAACGCGCCGGCGAACTTGGCCAGCGTGAGGTAGAGACCCATGATGAGGATCGAGACGAAGGCCAGCGCCGCGGCGAAGGGCAGGTCGCCGCCGTTGATGGCGCTGTCGTAGATGGCGTTGCCGATGAAGTTGGAACTCGACCCGCCGATCAGCAGCGGCGTGATGAAGTCGCCCAGGGTCAGGGAGAAGGTGAAGATCGATCCGGCCACGATCCCCGGCAGCACCAGGGGCATCAGGACCCAGCGAAAGGTCTGCCAGGTGCCCGCGCCCAGGTCCGAGGAGGCTTCCAGGAGCGAATCGGGGACCCGCTCCAGGGCGCCGTAGATCGGCACGATCATGAAGGGCAGCCACAGGTAGCTGAAGACGATCCACATGGCGGTGTTGGTGAAGGCGATATGGCTGAGCGGCAGGTGCAGGTGGGACTCTAAGTCCGGCAGGACCCCCTTGTTGGAGAGGATGTTGATCCAGGCGTAGACCTTGGCCAGGTAGCTGGCCCAGAGCGGCATGAGCAGGAGCGAGAGCAGGATGTGGCGCCAGCGCCGTCCGGCCACCTTGGCCAGGTAGAAGGCGAAGGGCAGGGCGATGACCGCGTCGGTGATGGTCACCAGGATGGCCATGAGCAGGGTGCGCAGGATGATCGACCCGTAGACCGACTGGGTGAAGATCTGGGAGAAATTGGCCCAGGTCCACTGGTACACCACGTTGCCGGTGAGGGAGTTGACGCTGAAAAAGGCGGTAATGAGCATGACGACCAGCGAGGCCAGGTAGATAACCAGGAACCACAAAAGTGGTGGTGAGAGCGTAAGAACCCCACGAAGCCAGGGGCGGCGCCAAAGCGCCGCCCCTGCTCGTCGTGAAAGTCCTTCTTTTACTGGCACATGGTCCTATCTATCCCGTTATCTGCGTCCAGGCCTGTTGCCACTGGGTGAAGTCGACGCAGTCGTTCTTCCCGTTGCCGCAGGCCGCCAGCGGCGTCTGCCAGAACTTGATGGTGGAGAAGTACTTGGCCGGAGCGTTGGCGTGGTACGCGGCGCAGGAACCCTTCTGGATGGTGTTCATGATGGGGCAGGCCAGCGTGTTGGCCGGGGTCTCGCCGAAGTAGTCGGCCTCCTCGGCCTGGATCTTGGGCGTCGAGACGTAGGCCATCCACTTATAGGCGCAGTTGGGGTCGGGCGCGTGCGCGGCCAGCAGCCACGTGTCGGCCCAGCCGGTCGCTCCCTGGCTCGGGATGGTGTCGGCCACCTTCACGCCGGCCGCCTGCAGGGTGTTGGTCTGGTAGGGCCAGGCCGCCCCGACCACGGCTTCGCCGTTGGTGAAGAGCGAGATCTCCTGGCTGGCCAGGTCCCAGTACTTCTTGATCAGCGGGTGCTCCTCCTTGAGCAGGCTCACCGCGTCGGTGAACTGGTGCTGGGTCAACTCGTAAGGGTTGGTGATGTGCAGGCTCGGCTCGATCTTGGAGAGGTAGAGCGCGGCGTCGGCGATCTGGATCGGGTTGTCCGGCACGGTGATCTTGCCCTTGTACTTCGGGTTGTAGAGCACGGACCACGACTTGGGCGCCGAGGAGAACGTCTTGGTCGAGTAGAGCAGGACGTTGGGACCGAACTCGTAGCTGATGCCGTAGTGCACGCCGTTGATGGTGTTGAAGGGCGGCGCTTTGAGGAAGGTGTGGAACTCGCTCCACGAGGGGATGAGCTTGATGTTGATCGGCTTGACGTCCCCGCCGTAGATGAGGCGCAGGTCGGCGTCGCCCGAGGCCGACACCAGGTCGTACTGTCCGCCGCCGTTGGCCATCAAGCGAAACCATCTCACTCGAGGAGCCCGCGTACTTCACGTTGACCTTGCAGCCGGTCGACGCGGTGAAGGGCTTCACCCATTCGGGCTGCGCGTAGCCCTCCCACGCGATGAGGTTGAGTTGGCCCTCACCCTTGCCGACGGACTGCTGGGGTTTGATGTTCTGATTCGGCGGCGCCGCCGTGGTGCCGGCGAACGCGGTCGGTGCCACCATCACGCCGAGGATCAGCGCCACGGTGCTGAGCCCGGCCAGTCGGCGGATGCGTGAACTCTTCATGATGCTCCTTTGGTTAATGCTCCGAGCTGGCCCTCAGCATCGGACGTTGTCGCGAGAGGAAAGGCGTCATCGAGATCCCAGGAGACCGTGACGCGGCTCTGGGGTGACAGGTGCTGCTCGGTTGATCCCGAGCGGTTCTGTCGCACGGCGGTCATGGTGCGACCGTTGTCGAGCTCGACGGTGAAGCGCGTCACCATGCCGAGGTACGCGACGTCGACGACGCGACCGGGCGCGCCGAGTCGTCCCGTCGGCACCGGTCCCTCGGAGAGTTCGATCTTCTCCGGTCGCAGCACCGCGCGTCCGGTCGGTGTCTCGATGACGTTGGACGTGCCGACGAAGCCGGCCACGAATTCGGTGGCCGGTCGTTCGTAGACGTAGGCCGGCGGTCCCACCTGTTCGATCCGCCCGTCGCGGAAGACCGCGAGTCGGTCGCTCATGGTGAGGGCCTCCTCCTGGTCGTGCGTGACGTAGATGAAGGTGATGCCGATCTGTCGCTGGATGCGCTTGAGCTCCACCTGCATCTCCTGGCGAAGTTTGAGGTCGAGCGCGCCCAGTGGTTCGTCGAGCAGCAGCACCTCGGGCTCGTTGACGATGGCGCGCGCGAGGGCGACGCGTTGGCGCTGGCCGCCGGAGAGCTGCGAGGGGCGGCGCTGCGCCAGCTCGGTCATGCGCACCATGTCCAGGGCCGCGTCCACGCGATCGTTGCGTTCGGCCTTGGCGACCTTGCGCACGCGCATGCCGTAGGCCACGTTCTGGGCCACGGTGAAGTGGGGGAAGAGGGCGTAGTCCTGGAAGACCGTGTTGACGCCGCGCTGGTAGGGGGGAAGTCCCGTGACGTCGGTGCCGCGCAGCGAAATGGTCCCGGCGTCGGGTACCTCGAAGCCGGCGATGAGTCGAAGCAGCGTCGTCTTGCCCGAACCCGAAGGTCCCAGCATGGTGAAGAACTCACCTCGTCGGATGTCGAGGTCGACGTCGTAGACCGCCCGGTGCGCACCGAAGGACTTGCTCACCCCGCGCAGCACGATTCCCTGCTCGCCGTCCTGGTGGACGCTCGGGCCGCCGGCGGGTGCGGTGACCCGAGTCGCGTCGTCGTTCTCGTGGCTAAGGAGCAAAGATGAGGGTGTCTCGTCAGACACTGCTCGAGCCCTCCCGTTCAAACATGAGGGAAGACTACACCTCGAAAACCCAATGTTTCGTGGGTTCGGCCGTCGCGTACACCCTTCATTTATCGCCTAATGACCGGGCAAGGTGTAGCGAGTGAAGAGGTGCAGGCCGACGAAGGCCCAGAAAAATAACAGCGCACACCGCCCAAGAACTTTGGTGGCGATCATGTCGCAGGTCTGCACGAGCGTCGCGGCGCTCGGTGGTCGCAGACGGGCCAGCACTTCGATGCTCAGGCACGCGGCCAATAACGCGAACCAAAAAATCGTGCCGATCACTGCGGTTCTCCTTGTTGGGTCCGTTGCGACAAGCGAACGATGGGCCAGATTCCAACACTGAGCCAAAGGAAATACAGCACGGCCCGGCTCCAGTGATAGAGAAGGAGGTGGTCGAGCATCGTGCTCACGGTCGGCACCGTGGCCGAGCGACCACCCAGCGCAAGTCCCACTATTTCGAGGGTTAGGGCGAGCAGTACCACGCCCATCCACGGCGCCCATCGTCTGAATGATCTGTCCTCGGCCCGCACCCGGTAGTAGCGAGAGATCTCGGGTCGTTGCGGTGAAAAGGCGCCCAACGCGCCGTAGTTGACGACGACGCACACGGTGGCGACCGCGACCAGTACGTAGGCCAGGGTCGTGAAAGGTGTCACCCCGGACGCCCACCAGGCGAAGACGGCGGCGACCAGCGCCAGTAGCGTGACCCGTTTCATGGGGCCAGACTACTTAGCCACTCCACCGGAATTAGTGGCGTCCACTAGGGTGTCGCGGAAATGAAACTGAGCCATCAGATCCCCGTGACGCCGTGGAGGGCGACCGGGACCTGGGCTCTTCGTCCGCGCATGATCCCACCCCTTCTTATAGGGCTCTCGCTCTTCGGTTTCGGCGAAGGACTGCTGGTCCAGTCGCAGTGGGGGGCGTCGCCGTGGACCGTGTTCGCCCAAGGGGTGTCGCGCCACACGCACCTCTCGCTGGGTTGGTCCACGGCGCTCATCAGTGCCGTGGTGCTGCTCGGCTGGATCGGCTTGCGCGAACGGCCGGGATTCGGCACACTCGCCAACCTGGTCGTCATTGCGTACGTGCTCGACATGACCACCTATCTGCTGGCCGTGCCCCATAACCCGGGGCTCAAGATCCTCTACATCGTGGGCGCGGTGGTGGTGATCGGCGTGGGCAGCGCGTTGTACCTGTCGACCAATCTCGGACCCGGCCCGCGCGACGGGTTGATGACCGGTCTTCACCGTCGATTGGGCGTCAGCCTGGTGTACGTTCGCCTGACCCTCGAGGCAACGGTGCTCGTCGCGGGTTGGCTCATGGGAGGGACGGTGGGCGTGGGTACCGCGTTCTTTGCCGGCACCATCGGCTTCAGCATCGGGGCGAACCTCAACCTGATGGAGCGAATCGTGAAAAGGTTTGAGTCGTGATCAACTCGAGCCACCTCGCGGCATTCTTCATTGCGTCGATGGTGATCATCATCGTCCCCGGGCCCAGTGTGCTCTTCACCCTCGCGCGCGGCGTTGCGTGGGGTCGGTCGGTCGCGGTGTTGACCGTTCTCGGCAACAGCCTGGGGACGTTCCTGCTGTCGATCGTGGTGGCAGTGGGGTTGGGCCCCTTGATCGCGAACTCCAAGACCTTCTCCACGGTGCTGCAGATAATGGGTGGCTGCTACCTGCTCTGGCTGGGGTACGGGGCCATGCGCCACCGTCACGCCCACGCCCACGCCATGACCCAACGCGAGGACTCACGGCCTTCGCCGCTGCACGTCGTGCGCCAGGGCTTCACGGTGGGTGTGCTCAATCCCAAATCCCTGGTCTTCTTCGTTGCCGTCTTCCCCCACTTCGTCGACCGATCGCGCGGCGACGTCACCGGTCAGCTACTCGTCTTCGGCGCGATCTTCAGCGTCATGGCCTTCTGCAGCGACAGCACCTGGGGGCTCATTGCGGGCACGGCGCGCGAGTGGCTGGCGAGCTCTCCCGCGCGCTTGGTCGTGATGCGAACGACCGGCGCGTGCGTGATGATGACGCTCGGCACGTTGATCCTGGTGAGTGCGCTCGTCGGCGTCTAGTCGTGTCACAGGACATTCCTATGGTGCGCCTATGGGAACAATGCACGTCACTGGTTTTGGGAATACGGTCAACTCGACGGTCGACTCGTTCATCGCGAACCTGCCCGAGATGCTGGGGTCGATGGCCATCGATCCGCGATGCCTGGTGGCGATCGCGGAGTTCGTTGACGGGCGCTACGTGCAGTTCTGGGTCGAACCGCGCGGTCTGGTGATCGCCGAGGTCGTGTCCAATCTCAACATCGGTGACGCGGTGGCGTTGAGCGACGACGACGAAGAGGTGCTGGCGCGCATGGGTTGGAGCGAGCCGGCGCCCGGTCCCAATCCCAACTGGCGCTACGAATCGCGCGACGTCGCGGGACTGATGCGCATCGTGCTGATGACCCGTCACGCCATCCTCGAGGTGCTGCGCGAGCGGCCGGACCAACATCGTGAGCCTGTGCACCTGGGAGGTGGTGAAGCCGCGCGAGGTGGGACTCGATGACGCGCGCGTCACGGCTCGGGTGCACTACCAGAAGGCGCTGCGCGAGATCGCCCAGCAACTCGACGGTTAGGCCCTCGCTCTTCGGCGACGTCTCGCCTTTACACTGCCTGGTAGAGGGAGTGGTTATGAGCATGCATGGAACCGCCGCGCGCATGAGCATGCGCTCGATGGGTAGGGACCGCAAGATCCTCGAACACCGCATCAAGAAGGGAACCTTCCCGAGGATCCTGACGTTCGCCAAGGCCTACAAGCCGTTGCTGGTGGTCTTTCTGATCGCCGTCGTGTTGGACGCGATCGTGAGTTCGGTGTCGCCATTGTTGTTGCGCGCGATCATCGACAACGGCATCATCGACAAGCACGAGGACCTCATCATCTGGCTCTCCGTGCTCACCGCCGCGCTGGCCATCTTCGACGCCGGCCTCTCACTCATGGAACGGCGCATCTCGGCGCTCATCGGCGAGGGTCTCATCTACGACCTGCGCGCCAAGGTCTTCGAGCACATCCAGTCCATGCCCATCGCGTTCTTCTCGCGCACCCAGACCGGGGCGCTGATCAGTCGACTGAACAATGACGTCATCGGCGCCCAGCAGGCCTTCACCGACCTGCTCTCCAACGTGGTCGGCAACGTCATCCTCACCTTCATCATCCTGGGCACCATGTTCGTCCTGAGCTGGCAGATCACCCTGGTCGCCCTCGTGTTGCTGCCGATATTCATCCTGCCGGCGCGCCGGGTGGGGCGCCGCCTGGGCACGCTCTACCAGCGCGGCTACGAGCTCAACGCCGAGATGAACATGGTGATGAGCGAGCGCTTCAACGTCGCGGGCGCCATGATGGTCAAGCTCTTCGGCCGACCCAAGGAGGAGCGGGAGTACTTCGAGGTCCGCGCGGGCCAGGTGCGCGACATCGGCATCGACCAGTCCCTGTATCAGCGCTACTTCATCGTGAGCCTCACGCTCACCGCGTCGCTGGCCACCGCCTTCGCCTACGGCTTCGGCGGGGTCGAAGCCCTGAAGGGCACCTTCGCCGTCGGCACGGTGGTGGCGTTGACCGCGTACCTGGGTCGGCTCTACGGCCCGCTGACGCAGTTGTCGAACCTCAACATCGACTACATGTCGGCGATGGTGAGCTTCGAACGGCTCTTCGAGGTGCTGGACCTCGAGCCGATGATCAAGGAGCAGCCCGACGCGATCGACATCCCCGACGGTCCGGCGCACCTTCGCTTCGAGCACGTCGACTTCTCGTACCCCGGCGCGTCGGAGGTCTCCCTCGCCTCGCTCGAGGCGGTGGCGCGACTCGACGACACCCCGCGCACCGAGGTGCTGCACGACATCACCTTCGACTTGGAGCCCGGCACGATGACGGCGCTGGTCGGACCGAGTGGCGCGGGCAAGACGACGATCTCCATGCTGGTGTCGCGCCTCTACGACGTGAACGCGGGTGCCGTGACCATCGACGGGATAGATATCCGCGACGTCACTTTGGCCTCGCTCAACGCGACGATCGGCGTCGTGACCCAGGACCCTTATCTTTTTCACGACACGCTGCGCGTGAACCTCATGTTCGCCAAGCCCGACGCCACCGAGGACCAGATCGAACAGGCCCTTCGAGCCGCGCAGATCTGGGCGCTGATCCAGTCGTTGCCGTTGGGACTCGAGACCGTGGTGGGCGAGCGGGGCTACCGGCTCTCGGGCGGCGAGAAGCAGCGCGTGGCGCTGGCGCGACTTCTGCTCAAGGCGCCGCGACTGGTGGTGCTCGACGAGGCCACGGCCCACCTCGACGCCGAGAACGAGGTGGCGGTGCAGCACGCGCTCGACCAGGCCATGGCCCAGCGCACGTCACTGGTGATCGCGCACCGGCTTTCGACCATCCGCAGCGCCGACCAGATCCTGGTCATCGACGGGGGGCGGGTGGTGCAGCGAGGCACCCACCAGGAGCTGCTCGAGGCGGGCGGTCTTTACCGCGACCTGTACGAAACCCAGTTCGGTCCCCAAGAGGACTGAAGAGAAAAGTTGGGGAAGTGGGGCCGACGGGGGACTAGCCCATCGAGTGCGCGCCACCGTCGACGTGGATGATCGAAGCGGTCGTCGCGCGCAGCAACGGTGACAACAGCGCGATCGCCGTGTCCGCCACGGCGCTCGAGTCGTAGACGTCCCAGCCCAGGGGGGCGCGGTGCGCCCAGGTCTCCTCGAACAACGAGAAACCGGGAATGGACTTGGCGGCGATGGTGCGCACCGGGCCGGCGGCCAGCATGTTGACCCGAATCTTGTCGGGACCCACCTCGCGCGCGAGGTAGCGGCCGAGCGATTCGAGCCCGGCCTTCATCACGCCCATCCAGTCGTAGAGCGGATAGGCCCGGGTGCCGTCGAAGTCGAGCGCGATCACCGACGCGCCGCCCAGCGCTTCGCTCTTCTGCAGCAGCGGGCGAAAGGCGCCCACCAGAGTGGCCAGAGAGTAGGTCGAGATGTGCATGGCGGTGGCGACGTCCTCGAAGGGCGCGGTGAACATGCCCGTGCCCAGGCACGACGGCGGCGCGTAACCAATGGCGTGCACCAGTCCGTCCAGACGGCCGAAGCGCCGCTCCACTTCCACCACGGCCGCGGCGACCTGCGCCTCGTCGGTGATGTCGAGTTCGACGATCTCGCCGATGTCGCCGAGCTTGCGGGCCGTGCGTCGCGTGATCGAGACACCGCGCCCGGCCCCGGAGATGGCCAGGGTCGCGCCCTCCTCGAGCGCCCGCTTGGCGATGCCGAAAGCCAGCGAGTCGTCAGTCAGAATGCCGGTGACGAGAATACGGTGATCACTGAGTAGGCCCATGTTGTTAGCGTACTTGGCGAGATCTAAATCGAAGGACGACCATGACGACTGTTGGCATTCTGGGAGGAACCGGGCCGGCCGGTCGTGGCGTGGCCATTCGACTGGCCAGCGCGGGCCACCACGTGGTGATCGGCTCGCGCGACGAGCAGCGCGCCAGCGAGAGCGCGAGCGGTCTCGTCCCGCGCGGCGAGGGCACCATCAGTGGCGCGACCAACGAAGACGCCGCCACGTGCGACCTGGTGGTGGTGGCGACGCCCTTCGAATCGGTGATCGCGACCGTCAAGCCGTTGCGGGCGCAGCTGGCCGACAAGATCGTCATCTCGATGGTCAACGCGCTGGCGCGCGAGGGCAAGGAGATGGTGCCGCTCTATCCGCCGCGGGGGTCGATGGCTGCGCAGCTCGCCCACGCGCTGCCCGAGAGCACCATCGTCGGCGCGTTCCACCATTTGCCGGCCGACCAGATGGTGGACCTCGACAGCGGGCTCGACGGCGACGTGGTCATCTTCGGCGACGACGACGCCGCGCGCGACCAGGTGGCCTCGCTGGTCAACCAGATGCCGGGGCTGCGCGCGGTGGTCGTGGGCTCGATGTCGCTGGCCAGCGCCGTCGAGGCGTTCACCGCGGTGTGCATCACGATCAACATTCGCCACAAGGCGCACAGCTACGTGAAGCTCGAGGGGCTCAGCGACTGATGCAGCTCTACGACTCGGCCCGCCAGGGCGTCTTCAGCCTGGACGCCGGTCCCGTCGTCACCATGTACAGCTGTGGCATCACGCCGTACGACTCGGCGCACCTGGGCCACGCCTTCGTGTACCTGACCTTCGACGTGCTCCAGCGTCGGCTGCGCGACGCCGGCCACGAGACAAGGTGCGTGCGCAACGTCACCGACGTCGACGACGACATCCTGCGCAAGGCCCGCGAGCTCGGCGTCAACTACCTGGACCTGGCCGCGCAGGAG
The DNA here is from genome assembly GCA_963827115.1 of uncultured Acidimicrobiaceae bacterium. GTDB lineage: Bacteria > Actinomycetota > Acidimicrobiia > Acidimicrobiales > RAAP-2 > RAAP-2. The sequence goes on from CAWGZS010000001.1 coordinate 984,649, forward strand.
ATGGCCAAGTTCGACTACGACATGGCGCTCATCAACCTGCTGCCCGTCTACAGCGAGCCGCGCGCGACCGGGGCCATCGCCGAGATCCTGACCTTGATCGGCCAGACCTTCGACCTGGGCTTCGCCTACGAGGTGGACGGCGCGGTCTTCTTCGAGGTGTCGAAGTTCCCGCGCTTCGGCCAGGTGAGCCACCAGGGTCGCGAGGAGATGATCAAGCTGGCGGGCGAGCACGGCGGCAACCCCGAGGACCCGCGCAAGCGCGACCCGCTCGACTTCGTCCTGTGGCAACCGTCGCTCGAGGACGAACCCGCGTGGGAGTCGCGCTGGGGCGCCGGGCGACCGGGCTGGCACATCGAGTGCTCGGCGCTGGCGCTACGGGACTTAGGCGAGACACTCGACGTGCACGGCGGGGGACGGGACCTCAAGTTCCCGCACCACGAATGCGAGGCGGCCCAAAGCGAGTCCGTGACCGGCGCGCTCTTCGTGAAGCACTGGATGCACGTGGGACTGGTGGGGCTCGACGGCACGAAGATGTCCAAGTCGCTGGGCAACCTGGTCTTCATCTCCGAGCTGGTGCGCGTGGCCGAGGCCACGGCCGTGCGTCTGGCGCTGCTCGGTGAGCATTACCGCGAAGACTGGGAGTGGCGCGACGAACTCTTGTTGCGCGCGCAGTCGCGGCTGGCGACGTGGCGCTCGACCCTGACCGCGACACGGGCCTGCAGCGTCATCGACGACGTGCGCGCCGCCCTCGACGACGACCTCGATTGCCCATCGGCGCTCGACGTGATCGACGACGCGGCCCAGGCCGGGTACAGCGTCGCCTCGGCCGCGGCCTTGCTCGGCATTACGCTGTAGGCAACGAAAGGCCGAGATGTCGGATATTGAGGTACTACTTCCTGATGGCAGCGCCCGTCACGTGAATGACGGCGCGACGGCGCTCGATCTGGCGGCGGCCATCGGCCCGCGCCTGGCCAAGGACGCCTTGGCGGCGGTGGTGGACGGCCAGCTGACCGACCTGTCGACGCCGCTGAGCGATGGGTCCACCGTGTCGATCGTCACGCCCAAGAGCGACCTCGGGCGCGAGGTGCTGCGTCACTCGAGCGCCCACGTGCTGGCTCAGGCGGTCACCCGGCTCTGGCCCGGGGCCAAGTACGCCATCGGCCCGGCCATCACCGACGGTTTCTACTACGACTTCGACCTGCCCGGCGGCGCCCACTTCAGCGACGACGACCTCGATCGCATCGCCGACGTGATGCGCGAGATCGTGAAGGAGGACCAGCCCTTCATCCGCTCGGAGTATTCCGATCGCCGACGGGCTGGCGCTCTTCGCCGACCAGCCCTACAAGCGCGAGATCATCGAGGCCGTCTCGACCAACGCGACACCCGAGGACCTGGCCGAGTTGTCCAGCGCCTCGGTCGTCTCGACGTACTCGAACTCGCCGGCCTTCCTCGACCTGTGCCGTGGGCCGCACGTGCCCTCGACCTCGCATCTCGGTCACTTCAAGCTGACCCGCGTGGCCGGGGCGTACTGGCGCGGCGACGAGAAGCGCCCCCAACTGCAGCGCATCTACGGCACGGCCTGGGAGTCCGAGGAGGCGCTGGCCGCGCACCTGCACCAGTTGGCCGAAGCGGAACTTCGCGACCATCGCCGCCTCGGCCAGGAGCTCGACCTCTTCTCCTTCCCGCCCGAGATCGGACCCGGCCTGGCGGTCTTCCATCCCAAGGGCGGCACCATCCGTCGCATCATGGAGGACTACTCGCGGGCCCGTCACGTGGCCAGCGGCTACCAGTTCGTCTACACGCCCCACATCACCAAGTCCGAGCTCTTCGAGATCTCTGGGCACCTGCAGTGGTTCGCCGAGGGCATGTACCCGCCCATGGAGCTCGACGACGGCCAGCAGTACTACTTGAAGCCGATGAACTGCCCCTTCCACACCTTGATCTTCAAGGCGCGCCAGCGTAGCTATCGCGAACTGCCGTTGCGCCTCTTCGAATTCGGCTCGGTCTACCGCTACGAGAAGTCCGGCGTGGTGCAGGGGTTCACCCGCGTGCGCGGCATGACCATGGACGACGCGCATATCTTCTGCACGCGCGAGCAGATGGCCGACGAGCTCAAGAGCCTGCTCACCTTCGTGCTCGACCTGCTGCGCGACTACGGACTCAGTGACTTCCACCTGGAGCTCTCCACCCGGCCCGAGGGCAAGGCCGTCGGCACCGACGAGGAGTGGGCCGAGGCGACCAGCACGTTGGCGTCGGTCGCCGGCGCGGCCGGGCTGTCGCTCACCCTCGACGAAGGCGGCGGCGCGTTCTACGGTCCCAAGATCTCGGTCCAGGCCAAGGACGCCATCGGACGCACCCACCAGCTGTCGACCATCCAACTGGACTTCCAGACGCCCCAGCGATTCGACGCCAGTTATATAGGCGCCGACAACGCCCGCCACCAGCCGATCATGATCCACCGCGCCCTCTTCGGGTCGGTGGAACGATTCATGGCCGTGCTCATCGAGCACTACGCCGGGGCCATGCCCACCTGGCTCAGCCCCGAGCAGGTGCGCGTGCTCGGGGTGCGCGACTCTCACGACGACTACGCCTTCGACGTGGCCCAGGCCCTGCGGTTGGAAGGCGTGCGGGTCGAGGTGGAAGCGGCCAGCGAGCCGCTGGGCGCGCGGATCCGGCGCGCCAAGTTAGAGAAGATCCCCTACATCGTGGTGGTGGGCGACGACGACGTGGCGGGCGGCACGCTGGGTGTCAACGCGCGGGGATCGAACGACCCCGAACGGGGCGTGACGTTGTCGGAGTTTCGCGACCGGCTCTTGAGCGAGATCGCCAACCACGGATCGCCCGAGGGCGCCTAGTGCCGCTCGACCGTTTCTGGGCGGCCTGGCGCGAACAGTACGTGTCGGGCGCCATCGTGTCGCTCAACGCGGCCGACAAGGGCGAGTGCGTGTTCTGCGCGCTGAGCACCCAGGAAGTGGGCGAGTCGACCGGGGTCCTGTGGCGCAACGAGGCGACCTTCGTCGCGCTCAACGCCTACCCCTACGGCTCGGGCCACCTGTTGGTGATGCCGAGTCGCCACGTGGCGACGCTGGCCGAACTGACCGAGGAGGAGTACCAGCAGTTCTTCCTGGCGCTGCGCCACACGGTGATGGCGCTCGAGATGGCCTACGGTGCCGACGGCATGAACATCGGCATCAATCTGGGCGTGGCGGCGGGCGCCGGGATCCCCAAGCACCTGCACGCGCACGTGCTGCCGCGGTGGATCGGCGACACCAATTTCATGACAACAATTGGGGAAACCAGGGTACTTTCCGAGTCGTTGGAGGCCACCTGGCGCAAGGTCCACGACCACTTTTGAACCGGCCGTAATCCCTCTGTAACGTAGACTTTGCTAAACGGTCCGGAGGATCATGTTCGACGGAAAATTCCGAAAGTCAGTGGATGCGTCAACCGCCCCGGTGGGTCGATGGTTGGTCCGCATCGGATTCTCCGCCGACGTGCTCACCGCGTCGGGCCTGGTCTTCGCCTGCGCCACGGCCTGGGCCATCGCCGTGGGCCACCACCACCTGGCGGTGGTGCTGCTGATCGCCACCGGCGCGCACGACCTCTTCGACGGTCCCGTGGCCAAGGCGTCGCATCGCGCGAGCCAGCGCGGCAGCTACTTCGACTCCGTGGTCGACCGGCTCTCGGACGCCGTGCTGCTCGGGGGCTGCGCCTACTACCTGACGGCCCAGCACCGCGGTCAACTGGTGCTGCTGCCCATCGGCATCATGGTCACCACCTTCATGATCTCCTACCAGCGTTCCAAGGCCGAGAGTCTGGGCCTGGCCGCCAAGGGCGGGTTGATGGAGCGCGCCGAACGGCTCATCGTGCTGGGCGTCGCCCTGCTGGCCACCCAGATCTTCGTGCCTGTGCTCTGGGCCCTTTTGGCCCTGACGATCATGACGGCCCTAGGCCGCTTCTGGCGGGTCTGGCAGATCGCCGCCAGCCCCGAGCCGCCCGTTCGCCGTCGACCGGTGCGCAACTACCAGCACACCACACGTCTGCGCCGGGGGCCGAGCCGCACGTCGCGTCACTGATAGTGGCCTCCCGCGCCCGCGTGGTCCTCTTCAAGTCCGTGGGCGCCGTGGCCGAGGCCCTGCCCGACGCCTTCGACGAATGGGTGGGCACCCGCGCCGCGTCGTTGATAGGACGGCGCAGCAGCGCCTCGCGCGACAACCTGCGCGACAACCTGCACCACGTGCTGACGTCGCTCGACGACGACGCGCCGATGGACAAGGCGCTGCTCGAACGCTTCGTCGATCGGGCCTTCGCGAGCTACGGCCGTTATTGGGCCGAGAGCGCCAAGTTGCCGGGACTGAGCACGGGCGCCATCTATGACCGCTTCCGCATCGCCGAGGGCCTCGAGCACTTAGAAGACGCGCGTGTTCGGGGTTGCGGCACGGTGATCGCGCTGCCGCACATCGGCAGCTGGGAGTGGGGCGGGTCCTTCATGTCCCAACTGGGACTGGGCATGACCTGCGTCGCCGAGGAGCTCGAGCCGCCCGAACTGTTCGCTTGGTTCAAGGCCAAGCGCGAATCGATCGGCATCCGCATCGAGCCGCTCGACGCGCACGCCGGCACGGTGCTGCTCACCACGCTGAAGGAAGGCGGCATCGTGGGGCTGCTCTGTGACCGCGACATCCAGGACAACGGCATCGAGGTCGACTTCTTCGGCGAACGTGTGACGATCCCTGCCGGTCCTGCGACGTTGGCCCTGCGCACCGGGGCGACGCTGGTGGCCGCCGCGTGCTACTCCGGGCCGGGTCGCGACCACTTCGCCGTGGTGACCCCGCCCATTGAGGCCGTGCGTCAGGGTCGACTGCGCGAGGACGTGACCCGCGTCACCCAGCTGGTCGCTCGCGAGCTCGAAGGCCTCATCCGCCGCGCCCCCGAGCAGTGGCACGTGCTGCAGCCGCGCTTCGCGCCGTGAGACGGGTCGCGCTGGTCTCGCCTTACGCCCTGAGCGTGTTCGGCGGGGTGCAGGAGCAGGTCCTGGCGATGAGTCGAGAGCTCGGCCGCCGCGGCGACGAAGTTTTGGTGCTGGCGCCCGACGCCCACGACCACAACGTCTACGACACCCCCGCCGCGATAGAACGATTCGGCCGGCTCTGGTCGCTGCCGGCCAACGGCTCGCGCGCGCCGCTCACGCTGTCGCCCTTGGCCTCGTTTCGCGCCCGCGACGCGCTGGCCCGGTTCAAGCCTGACGTGGTGCACTACCACGAGCCCTTCGCGCCGCTGCTCGGTTGGGACGGCCTGCACGCCCACGAGGCGCCGTCGATCGCCACCTTCCATCGAAGCGGCGACGGGCCAGCCCTGCGCCTGACCGGGCCACTGTTGCGTCACCTGGCCCGGCGCGTCGACGTCGGGGTCGCGGTCAGCGAGGCCGCCGCGGCGACCATTCGACGCGCCGCGGGCGTCACCACGACGGTGCTCTTCAACGGCTTCGAGACCGAGCGCTTCGTCGAGACGCCCCGCGAGCGTTCGCCCGAGGTGACCCTGCTCTACGTGGGGCGCTTCGAGGAGCGCAAGGGCGCGCGCTACGCCATCGGCGCCGTGCGCGCGCACAACGCGCGGGGACTCGACCAGTGGCGACTGGTGGTGCTGGGCGACGGACCCGAGCGCTCGAGGCTCGAGGCGTTGGCCGGACACGACGAGATGATCCATTTCGTCGGTGCCGCCAGCGACGTCGACAAGCGGGCCTGGATGCGCCGCGCCCACGTGCTGGTCGCGCCCTCGACGCGCGGCGAGAGTTTCGGGATGATCCTGCTCGAAGCAATGGCCAGCGAGACGTCGGTCGTGGCCAGTGACATCACCGGCTACCGCGACGCCGCGGGTCACTTCGCCGTGCTGGTGCCCGCGGGGGACGAGGACGCGCTCGAAGCGGGGATCGTGACGGCGCTGTCCGAAGAGACGCCCGACACCATCGCGGCCGCCCGGGCTCACGCCCAGACGTGGTCGATGACGCGGCTGATGGACGACTACGGCGCGCTCTACGACGAGGCGGTCAGTCGTTTCCAGTCGGCCAAGTAGCCTTGTACCCGTGGCAACCAAGCAGCGTTCGCGCAGTCGTCGTTCCAACTCCTCGAGGGACCGGACCCAGCGCTACGTCGCTCCGGTGCTCGATCCGACCTGGCAGAGCCCCTACGTCCCCTCGGGCGAGGAGCGCCACGCCAACGTAAAGGCCGTCACCAGTTTCACCCGTCGACGCAAGTTGCCCCAGACGATCATCGTGGCCGCCGTCACCGCCGTCACCTTCATCCTCTTCGTGGTGGCGCCGTGGCTGCCCATCGTCGGCGTGGTCGTGGCCGGCCTCTACCTCTGGGACCTGCACCGCGCCGAGGCCCGTTTCGTGAACCGCGGGGCGGCGCTCGGAGCGACCCTGCTGGACCAGTTCAAGGCCGGCGGCACCAGCGAGGACCGCCAGCGCCTGGCCATCGTGCTCGACCGGCTGTCGGCCACCTTCGGGGTCAACGCCGTGTGCGCCCTCATCGTCGACGACGAGGGTTACAACGCCGCGTTGGTGCCCGACGGGCCCAAGTTCTCGCTCTTCGTCACCAGCGCGTTGATGCGTGACTTCGAACTCATCGAGCTCGAGGGCGTCGTCGCGCACTGCCTCGCGCGCGAGCGACTGGGGCTGCTGGTGCGCCAGAGCGTGGCTTGCGCCATGTCGATGAACGACGAGGCTCGCCGGGCCCTGGCCGGGACCGGCACGGCCTATCGCGCCGACGAAGTCGCCGCGGCCTCCATCCGTTACCCGCTCGGCCTGGCCGGGGGACTGCGCAAGTGCGCGGGACAATCTCTCCCAACCTCGTCGTATTTCCACGGCGCCTTGTTCGCCGAGTCGCGCTGGATCTGGTTCGACATCTGGAGCGATCGGGTGGCGCCGGACCTGGGAGATTTGGACGACGCGACGTTGCGCGCGTTGGCCCTCGAGGAGTGGTGATTCCGTCTTCCAGTTAGGCTGGAGGCATGAGTCCATCAAAAAACACCCCCACTATTGGTTCCGCGGTCGTCAAGCGCGGCCTGGCTGACATGCTGCGCGGCGGCGTCATCATGGACGTCGTCAACCCCGAGCAGGCCCGCATCGCCGAGGACGCCGGGGCCGTCGCGGTCATGGCGCTCGAGCGCGTCCCGTCCGACATCCGACGCGACGGCGGCGTCGCGCGCATGAGCGACCCCCAGATGATCCAGGACATCCAGGCCGCCGTAACGATCCCGATCATGGCCAAGGCCCGCATCGGCCACTTCGCCGAGGCGCAGGTGCTCGAGTCCTTGGACGTCGACTACATCGACGAGTCCGAGGTGCTGACGCCGGCCGACGAGGAGAACCACATCGACAAGTGGGCCTTCACCGTGCCCTTCGTCTGCGGCGCCACCAATCTGGGCGAGGCCCTGCGACGCATCGGCGAGGGCGCGTGCCTCATCCGCTCCAAGGGCGAGGCCGGCACCGGCAACGTCGTCGAGGCCGTGCGCCACCTGCGCACCATCAACGCGCAGATGCGCCGTCTGCAGAGCGCGGACGCGTCCGAACTCTTCTCGCTGGCCAAGGACCTCCAGGCGCCGTTGGCGCTGGTGCAGGAAGTGGCCGCCACCGGGCGCCTGCCGGTGCCGCTCTTCTGCGCCGGGGGCATCTCGACCCCGGCCGACGCGTCGCTGGTGCTGCAACTGGGCGCCGAGGCGGTCTTCGTCGGGTCGGGCATCTTCAAGAGCGAGGACCCGGTGCGCATGGCCAGCGCCATCGTCGAGGCCACCACCCACTACCGCGAGCCGGGCGTCGTCGCCAAGGTCTCGACCGGACTAGGAGCAGCGATGCGCGGGGCGGAGACCTCGTCGCTCGAGGTTCGTCTCGCCGAACGAGGATGGTAACGAGCAGTGCCCCGCGTTGGTGTGCTGGCCCTGCAGGGTGACGTACACGAACACGTAGTCCGCCTCCAGGAGATCCACGCCGACGTGGTGCTGGTGCGCCGCGCGCACGAGCTCGACGGCCTCGACGGGCTGGTCCTGCCGGGCGGGGAGTCGACCACCATCGCGCACCTGCTCAACACGTCGGGGCTGCGCTCGGCCTTGGAGGACAAGCTGCGCGACGGGCTGAGCGTCTTTGGCACCTGCGCCGGGCTCATCCTGCTGAGCCGCGACGTGCTCGACGGGCGCCACGACCAGTGGAGCTATGGCGTGCTCGACGTGGCCGTGCGCCGCAACGGCTACGGCCGACAGATCGCCAGCTTCGAGGCCTCCATCGAGGTGCCCGGGGTGGGCAACGTGCCCGGCGTCTTCATCCGCTCGCCCAAGATCGAGCGCTGCGGCAAGGACGTCGAGATCCTCGCGGTGCACGACCACGGCGACGGGGAGCACCCGGTGCTGGTGCGCCAGGGCAACGCCTGGGGCTGCTCCTTCCACCCGGAACTGACCGGGGACCCGCGCATCCACCAGCTCTTCGTCAACTCGTTGGGATAGTCAGTAAGATTGCCACGCCCTAGGGGCAGGAGGATAAATGTCCGGCCATTCGAAGTGGGCGACGACCAAGCACCGCAAGGGTGCCAAGGACAGCGCTCGCGCCAAGGTCTTCGCCAAGTTGATCCGTCAAGTCGAAGTGGCCGCCCGTGAGGGCGGCGGCGACCAGGCCACCAACGCCAGCCTGCGCACGATGTTTCAGAAGGCGCGCGAATCCTCCGTGCCGATCGACACCATCGAGCGGGCCGTCAAGCGCGGCACCGGCGAGCTCGAGGGCGTGCGCTACGAGCCGATCAGCTACGAGGGCTACGCCCCGGGTGGCGTCGCGGTGATCATCGAGACCCTGACCGACAATCGCAACCGCACCAGCGCGGAGATCAAGCACTTGCTAGCCAAGAACGGCGGCACCATCGCCGAGCCGGGTGCCGTGTCCTGGCAGTTCGACCGCAAGGGCATCCTCGAGGTGAAGGGCCCGCTCGACGAGGACCAACTGCTCGAATGGGTGCTCGACGCCGGCGCCGAGAACTTCTCCGCCAACGGCGTCAACTTCCTCGTCACCACCGAGCCCCACGACGTGGGCCTAGTACGCAACGCCCTAGAGGGGTTCGGCGCCACGGTCCTGTCGGCGGAGCTGACCCTGGTGCCCCAGAACCTCATCGAGGTCAAGGACGAGTCCGAGGCCAAGAAGATCCTTCGCCTCATGGACGCCATCGACGACCACGACGACGTGCAGAACATCTACGCGAACTTCGACATCGCCGACGAGATCCTGGCCAACTTCGAGGGCTGACGCGTCCGGCGGGCATCAACCCGGTTCGTCGGTCGTTGGCCGTCAGGTGCGGTGCTGCGTGAACCAGGTGACGGCGAAGTCGACTATGGGCACGACGTTCATGAGGCGCGACGTGGAGGCGCCCACCCGACCCGAACGCTCGAGCCCCGCGGCGCCCAGCGCGGCGCCCAACTGCTCGAAGTCGTCGGCGTCGTAGTCGAGCGTCTCGTAGGTGACCCAGCGCCGCTGACCTTCGACCAGCATTGGCGCCCCATCGATGATGGTGGGCCGGTGCGCCGGCGCGCGACCTTCGCCCAGGTGCAACGAGGTGTTGTTGACATGGCCGACGCCGAGCAGCAGGATGCTGGCGTCCAGGTCGTAGAGGCGCGCCAAGGGGGAGTGCTCGTCGAAGCCGTTCTTCAGCTCGTGGGCTCTGGTGATGAAGTCGGCGTTAGGACCCACGGCACCAAAGGACACTCGGGGATGGGCGCTGCGCACGAAGCCCGGCAGGTGGCGCACCACCTCGGCCACGGCCCCCATCTTGCGGGTGGCGGTCAGCTCGGGGTCGAAGGCGGGCATCGACGCGCGCACCTCCGGCCACCACGCCTCGGGGATGGCCGGGTGGCGCCAGTGGCTGGGGTCGGACAGCTCCGCCGAGTGCGTCGGCACGACCAGCGTGCCTTGGGGTCCCAGGACCTCGTTGAGCGCCATCACGACGGCTCGCGCCCCGCCCACCACGTAACCGAGGGCCGAGAGCGAACTGTGCACCAGCACCGTGGTGCCCGTAGAGAGGCCGAGTGCGCGCAGGTCGCCGGTGATACTCGTCACGGTGAAGGGGCCCTGGCGGATCTCCTGGGAGTCGGATGCGTCGGACATTGGTCGTCGTCTGGCCGACGCCCGCGCTACAGGCGCGCCACGCCCGAGGGATCGCTGTACTGAGCCGGGCCGAAGGCGAGTATCGGCACGAAGATGAAGCTGAGCAGCCACAGGCCGACGCCGAAGGCGTCCGACTTCGAGAAAGCGCGGGCCAGGCCGAACGCCACGAACAGCGCGATGATGATGTTCACGAAGGGTATGAGATAGAGGATCAGCCACCAGCCGGGCTTGCCGGCGATCTTGATCTGCACGTAGAGGTTGTAGACGGGGATCAACACGGCCCACCCGGGACGTCCGGCCTTGGTGAAGAGCCGCCACTCCGCCGCGATGTAGAAGACCAGGACGGCGATGACGACGACAAAGAAGGCCGGACTGCCGCGCCACGACATGACCATTGAGCTGAGTGACATCGGACCCCCGTTTTGGTCCCGATGGTAGTGGACGGCGTTCGGGATTCATGTTTCTCTGGAATGTTGAAGGTTCCCGCTCTTCAACTTCGACTTCAGGTCGAGGTCAAATTTGTGCCGCAGGGTTTCCTTCCTCGGGGAGGTCGAGGGATAGTATCGAACGTATGTTCGTACTCGGAATCGACCCCGGTCTGACCCGTTGCGGTTTTGGGCTCGTTGAAGGTTCCTTCGTCGGGGTGGAGTCGTTCCGGGCCGTTCGCGCCGGGGTGGTCGAGACCAGCCCCGACACGCCGGTCGAGGAACGACTGGGCCAGCTGCTGGTGGAGCTGCGCGCCTTGATGGACGAGACCAAGCCGGACGCCGTGGTAGTGGAGCGGGTCTTCTATCAGCGAAACGCGAAGACCGCCATCCCGGTGGCCCAGGCGAGCGGCGTGGCGGTGGCGCTGGCCGGCGCTATCGAACTTCCGGTCCGCCAGTTCACGGCCCAGCAGGTGAAATTGGCGGTCACGGGTTACGGCGCCGCCAGCAAGAGCCAAGTGCAAGGCATGGTGGCACGGCTCTGCGGGCTGGTGGAGATCCCAAAGCCAGCCGACGCCGCCGACGCTCTGGCGCTGGCTATCACCTATTTCATGATGGTGCGCATGGAACAGCGTTATCCCGAGACGAGCCCGGCGTGATCGGCTGGCTCAGCGGGCACGTGCTGCACCACTACGCCAACGGCGCGGTGGTGCTCGACGTGTCGGGCGTGGGCTACGAGGTGCACGTCGCGACGAGCGACGTGTTCAGCGACGGCGAGCCGCTCGAGCTCTTCGTGTACACGGTGGTGCGCGCCGACGCCATCGTGCTGTACGGATTCAAGTCCTTCGCCGACCGGGAGTTCTTCGAGCTGCTGCTGGCCACGCCGGGTGTCGGTCCCTCGACGGCCCTGGCCGCGCTGCGCACCATGTCGACCGACGAGCTGGCTGGCGCCATCGAGAGCGGGGACGTCAAGCGCGTCGGTTTGATACCGGGCATCGGGCCCAAGACCGCCAGTCGCATCGTGCTGGAACTGAAGGGCCGCGTTGGGGTGGTCGGTGAGTACACGCCCGCGGTGACGGCACCGCATCGTTCGAGCGTGATTGAGGACGCGCTGCGTGCGCTCGGCTACAGCCCGCCCGAGATCCGCCAAGCCCTCGGCGACGTGACGCTGCCCGACGACGAGTCCGAGGCCTTGCGCGAGGCGCTGCACCTCTTGAGGCGTTCGTGAGCCGCCGCGAGATCGACCTCGAGCAACTGAGCGTGGTGGCCCCGGTCGCCGACGAGCAGGAACGCCGGGCTGAGGTGTCGCTGCGCCCGGGGACGCTGCATGACTTCGTGGGCCAACGCGAACTGGTCCGTCACCTCGAGATCGTGCTCGGCTCGGCCCGCTCGCGGGGACAGGGCGTCGATCACCTGCTCTTCGCCGGCCCGCCCGGCCTGGGCAAGACGTCGCTGGCGGGCATCGTGGCGGCCGAGATGGGTTCGGGCCTGCGCATCACGTCGGGTCCGGTCCTGTCGCGTCCGGGCGACTTGGCGGCCTTGTTGACCGACCTCCAGGACGGCGACGTGCTCTTCATCGACGAGATCCATCGACTCTCGCGTGCGGTCGAGGAGATCCTCTATCCGGCCATGGAGGACCACCGCGTCGACGTCATGATCGGACGCGGCCCCTCCGCGCGGGCCATCCGTCTAGACCTACCGAATTTCACCCTGGTCGGGGCGACGACCCGCACCGGCCTGGTCGCCGCGCCCTTGCGGGACCGCTTCGGGTTCATCGGCCAGCTCGACCTCTACGACACCGAGGAACTGACCATCATCGTCGAGCGCTCGGCGACCCTGCTCGGGGTGACCCTGGCGCAGGATGCGGCCTCGACGATCGCCGGGCGCAGCCGGGGCACGCCGCGCATCGCCAACCGCCTGTTGCGCCGCGTGCGCGACTTCGCGGCGGTCCAGGGCCACGCCACGATCGACACGGCCGTGGCCATCGAAGGACTGGAGCTCTTTGGCGTCGACGAGTGCGGCCTCGACAAGATCGACCGACGCATCCTGAGCCTGCTCTGTGAGCAGTTCGCGAACCAGCCGGTGGGCCTCACGACGCTGGCCCACGCCTGCGGTGAGGAGCCCGCGACCATCGAGGACGCCTACGAGCCCTATCTCCTGCGCGAGGGGCTGCTCATCCGCACGCCCCGGGGCCGCGTGGCCACCGAACGGGCGTTTCTGCACATGGGCGTCAAACCACGCGGCGGCGGTCTGGTCTAGGCCGTGTCCCGATAACGACTAGGGTTTCTTTGTCCATTGACGGAGGAAATTCACATGTTCGCAGTGTTATTACTGACCGCAGCAGCCAAGACGGCCGCCAAGCATTCCAGCTCGGGCGAGATAATCATCGTGCTCTACGTCGTGGTCTTTGGTGGTCTTTACTACTTTTACCTGCGCCCGCGCCGCCGCAAGCAGGCCGAGGCGAGGAACGTCGGTCGACAGTTCGAAGTGGGCGACAAGGCCCAGACGATCGGCGGTTTCGTGGGTACCGTCGTGCGCCAGAGCGATGACCTGGTGACCCTGCGCACCGACAGCGGCGCGGAACTCGACTTCATCCACAAGGCCATAGCGCGCAAGTACGAGCCGGTGGTGCACGAATCCACCGACGACGACGCCGAAGAACCCAAAGAACAAGAAGGCGATAAGTAACAATGCCCCCTTCGTCGGTGGGCTCCAGGCGATCGCTGATCGTCAGCCTCGTGCTCGTGCTGGTGATCGCCTTCGGCTCATTGGGTGCGACGCTCAGCCTCGGCTGGGGGCCCAAGCTGGGTCTCGACCTGGCCGGGGGACTGTCGGTCGTCTACAAGCCCGCCACCCACGCCACCAACGCCGACATGCAGGAGGTCCTCACCATCCTGACCAACCGCGTCGACGGTCTGGGCGTCTCGGGGGCAACCGTCAACCTTCAAGGTAAGGACGTCGTGGTGAGCGTGCCGGGCGTGAAGGACGCGCGCTCGGTCCTGGCGACCGTCGGCCAGACCGCCCAGCTGCTGTTCCGCCCGGTCCTGTGCGAGACCACGGTGGCGACCAAGAAGGCCACGCACGTCGCGACCATTCCCGCCTGCGCCGCCTCGTATCAGACGACGCCGGCCAACCTGGACGTCAACACCAGCACGGGCCTGCCCACCAACAACATCCCGCCGGACCCCGCCTACGAGGCCATCAAGTCGACACCGCCCAACGACGACAACAAGCTCAACGTGGTGCTGCTGCCGGGACTCGGGCACACCGACATCCGCTACGTGCTCGGGCCGGCGCAGCTGACCGGCAAGTCGGTGCACTCGGCCGTCGCCCAGCAGAGCACCATCGGCCAGTGGGTCGTCAACTACACCCTCACCAAGACCGGCAGCCCGCTGTGGGACTCGGTGGCGCAGAAGAACTTCCACGGGTTGCTGGCCATCGAACTCGACGGCGTCGTGCAGTCCGCGCCCCTGATCCAGCCCGACCAGGCCAGCTTCACGTCTTTCGACGGGCAGGGCGAGATCTCAGGGTCCTTCACCGAGCAGTCGGCGAAGAACCTGGCCCTGGCCATGCAGTTCGGTTCGTTGCCGGTGCGCCTGGTGCCCTTGACCACCCAGACGGTGTCGGCGACGCTCGGACACGGCGACCTGGTGGCCGGACTAGGCGCCGGCCTGGTGGGCCTGGCGCTGGTGCTGCTCTACACCATCCTCTACTACCGCGCCCTGGGTCTGGTGATCCTGTTAGGCCTGGCCGCGACCGCCGCCCTGCTCTGGGCCATCATCTCGGCGCTGGGCCATACGGCCCTAGCCCCCAGTTTCGACTTGGCTGGTGTCACCGGATTGATTGTGTCCATCGGCATCACGGTGGACAGCTACGTCGTGTACTTCGAACGCCTCAAAGACGAGGCCCGAGCAGGGCGCTCGATCCGCTCCTCGGTGGATCGGGGCTTCCGCTCGGCCTGGCGCACCGTGCTGGCCGCCGACACCGTGAGCCTGCTGGCCGCGGTGCTGCTCTACATCATCGCCGTGGGTGACGTGCGGGGCTTCGCCTTCTTCCTCGGGATCTCGACCATCATGGACATCGCCATCACCTGGTACTTCACGCGACCCCTGGTCATCCTGCTCGGACGGCGCGGCTCGCAGAGCACGTCCATGCTCTCGATGGCCGCCGGACTGACCTCGGGGGGTGGGCGCGATGAGTGACGCCAAGAAGACCCCGGGCCGTTTCGGGCGCCTCTACCAGGGACTCACGACGATCGACTTCGTCGGTCGAAAGAGGATGTGGTTCACCATCTCGATCGTCATCATCGTGGTGGGGCTGGGCTCGCTCGGCGTGCGCGGCTTCAACCTGGGCATCGACTTCAAGGGCGGCAACTCCTGGGAGATGGTCAACGTGCCCAACACCTCGATCAGCGCCGTGACGTCGGCGGTGACCAAGGCCGGTCTCTCCCAGCCGTCGGTCGAGAAGCTCGGCAGCGACACCTACCAGGTGACGGCCGACCTCAACTCCTACTCCCAGTCCCAGCAGACGGTCATCACCAACCGCGTGGCCGCGGCCATGGCCAACGTGGCGGGCATCAGCCCCAACCAGGTCTCGAGTTCCAGCGTCGGTCCGACCTGGGGCGGGGAGATCACCCACCGAGCCTTGGAGGCCCTCATCGTCTTCTTCATCGCGGTGGTGGGCTACATCAGCGTGCGCTTCGAGCCCAAGATGGCCGCGGCCGCGTTCATCGCCATGGTGCACGACCTGCTCGTCACCATCGGGGTCTACTCGCTCTTCGGGCTGCAGATCACCCCCGACACGGTGATCGCCATCCTGACCATCCTCGGATACTCGCTGTACGACACCGTGGTGGTCTTCGACCGAGTGCGTGACAACACCGGCGGCGTGCTCAAGTCGGGCGACATGAACTACAGCGAGATGGTCAACCTCTCGATGAACCAGACGCTGGCGCGGTCCATCAACACCTCGCTGGTGGCGATCCTGCCGGTCTTCTCGGTGCTCATCGTCGGCGCTTACATCCTGGGCGCGACGACCCTGCAGAGCTACGGACTGGCGCTGAGCGTCGGCCTTTTGAGTGGCGCGTACTCCTCGATCTTCATTGCCAGTCCGCTGCTCGCGATCTTGAAGGAGCGCGAACCGCGCTTCAAGGAACTGGCCTTGCGCGTCGCGTCGCGCACCGACGCGGATCACCGCATGCTGACCCCCGCGGCCGCCGCACGACTCGGTGCCGAGGGCGCCCAGCGGGCGGTGAAGAGCACGCAGACGTCGTCCTCCAAGGGCGTCATCGCGCGCGGACGTAAGCAAAAACGGCGCTAGAGCGCCATTAGGCTGGCTCCATGGTGAGCCTCACGTCACGACCTAGCGCCGACAGCGAACTGGAGAGTTCGGTCGAGCGTCTGATCGCGCGTTTCCGCGAGCACCACGAGGGCGGCGACGTCGAACTCATCCGCCGCGCCGGCTTGGCCGCCATCAAGGCCCACGAGGGCCAGCTTCGCCGCACCGGCGAGCCCTACGTGACCCACCCCATCGCCGTGGCGGGCATCGTGGCCGACCTCGGCCTCGACGAGCCGACCATCGCCGCGGCCCTGCTGCACGACGCGGTGGAGGACACCGGCATCACCACCAAGTGGCTGGCCAAGGAGTTTGGCGACCAGGTGGCGGCCGTGGTCGACGGCGTCACCAAGCTCGACCGCCTGGAGTTCGACTCCAAGGAGGCCCAGCAGGCCGCCACCATCCGCAAGATGTTCATCGCCATGGCCCACGACTGGCGGGTGCTGCTGATCAAGCTGGCCGACCGCCTCCACAACATGCGCACCATCTCGGTCATGCCCATGGCCCGCCAGCGCGCCATCGCCCAGGAGACGCTCGACGTCTACGCGCCCCTGGCGCACCGGTTGGGAGTCCAGCAGGTCAAGTGGCAGTTGGAGGACCTGAGCTTCGCCACGCTGCACCCCAAGCGCTACGCCGAGATCGAGCAGATGGTCGCGGCCCGCGCCCCCGAGCGCGAGGCTTACCTGACCGAGGTCATGGACACCTTGAGTGCCAAGCTCGAGAGTTTCGGCATCAAGGCCGAGGTCAACGGCCGACCGAAGCACTTCTGGAGCATCTACGAGAAGATGGTGGTGGGCGGCAAGGAGTTCGACGAGATCTTCGACCTGGTGGGCCTGCGCGTGATCGTCGAGGAGGACCGCGACTGTTGGGCGGTGCTCGGAGCCATCCACGCCATCTGGTCGCCGGTGTCGGGACGTTTCAAGGACTACATCAACTCGCCCAAGTTCAACCTGTACCAGTCGCTGCACACCACGGTGATCGGACCGCGCGGCAAGGGCGTCGAGGTCCAGGTGCGCACCCAGGAGATGCACCGGCGCGCCGAGTTCGGCATCGCGGCGCACTGGGGCTACAAAGAGGGCGCCACCAACAAGGACATCGCCTGGATGCAGCGCCTGGCCGACGTGGGCGAGGAGGAGCACGACCCGATCGCGTTCTTGGAGGCCTTGAAGCTCGACCTCGGTCACGACGAGGTCTACGTCTTCACGCCCAAGGGCCGGGTCATCGCGCTCATCGAGGGAGCCACGCCCATCGACTTCGCCTACGCCGTGCACACCGAGGTCGGCCACCACTGCGTGGGCGCCAAGGTCAACGGCCGCCTGGTGCCGCTCGACACCACCCTGCACTCGGCCGACGTGGTCGAGGTGGTCACCAGCAAAAACGCCTCGGCCGGACCGTCGCGCGACTGGCTGGCGCTGGTGAAATCCTCGCGGGCCAAATCCAAGATCCGCCAGTGGTTCCAGCGCGAGCGTCGCGAGGACGCCATCGAGGGCGGCCGCGAGGAGCTGACCAAGGCGCTGCGCCGCGAAGGGCTGCCCATCGCCACCACGCTCACCTCGAGCGCCCTGGTGGCCGTGGTCGAGGCCCTCAACTTAGAGGACCTCGACGCGCTGCTGATCGCCATCGATTCCGGGCAGATCTCGGCCATGGCCGTGGTGCAGCGCCTCGACCGCGAGCTGCACGGGGGAGAGGCCGAGCAACTGCCCACCACGGTCACCAAGATGCCGCGCACCAGCCGCACCGAGAAGCGCTCGGCCGGCGTCTACGTCGAGGGCCTCGACGACGTCATGATCCACCTGGCCCGGTGCTGCTCGCCGGTGCCGGGCGATCCGATCATGGGCTTCATCACCCAGGGTCGCGGCGTGTCGATCCACCGCGACGACTGCTCCAACGCGGTAGCCCTGGCCCAACGGCTCGGCGAGCGGATTATCGACGTCGAGTGGGACGGCACCAGCGGCGGCCAGTACCGGGCGGTCTTGGAGATCATGGCCTTCGACCGGTCCCGGCTGCTGCTCGACGTCTCGAAGGTCGTGGCCGAGTACCACCTCAACATCATCTCGAGCAGCTCGACCACCTCGGGGTCGCGCATCGTGCGCATGGTCTTCGACGTCGAGCTGGCCGATCCCGCGCACCTGAGCAGCCTGCTGGCGGCCCTGAAGGGCGTGGATGGGGTCTTCGACGCCTTTCGCCAGCTGCCCGGGCAGAACAAGTCCTAGTGGAACCGGTCACGCCCTTCAAGGCGCCGATCGGGACCCATGACGTGCTGCCGCCGGAGTCGGCCCAGTGGGAGGGCCTGGTCGCCACCTTCGCCGAGCTGGCCTACCGCTACGACTTCTCGCTACTGGTCTCGCCCGTCTTCGAGGACGTGGGGGTGTTCAACCGCGGCATCGGCGAGAACAGCGAAATCGCCAAGAAAGAAATGTACGTCTTCGAGGACCGGGGCCAACGCACCTACGCGCTGCGACCCGAGGCCACGGCCTCGGTCGTGCGGGCCTTCGTCCAGCACAATCCCACCACGCCGTGGAAGGTCTGGTGGGTCGGGCAGATCTTCCGCTACGAGCGTCCCCAGGCCGGCCGCTATCGCCAGCACCACCAGCTGGACGTCGAGGTGCTCGGCACCGACGATCCGGCGGTCGACGTCGAGGTCATCTCGCTGGCCTGGCACTTCTACCGGGCCATCGGCCTCACGCGCATCACGCTGCTGGTCAACTCGATGGGTCACGACGAGTGCCGCGGCGCCTACGTGACGCTGCTGCGCGACTACCTGAGCCAGCACGTCGAGGAACTGTGCGACGAGCACCGCACCACCTGGCGCGAGAACCCGCTTCGCGTGCTCGACTGCAAGAACGAGGCCTGCATCGCCGTGACCGCCAACGGCCCGATGCTGATCGATCACATTTGCGACGACTGTCGTGCCCATTTCGACAAGGTCCTGGCGGGCCTTAACGCGCTGGGCATCGAGTCGAGACTCGAACCGCGTCTGGTGCGGGGCTTCGACTACTACACGCGCACCACCTTCGAGGTCACGGCCCAGGCCCTCGACGGAGCCCAGAACGCCATCGGCGGCGGCGGCCGCTACGACAAGCTGTCCGAGCAGCTGGGCGGCAAGGCCGTGAGCGGCATCGGCTTCGGCAGCGGCATCGAACGTCTGCTGCTGACGCGCGCCGCCGAAGGGGTGAACGAGCCGCTGCTCAAGCGCTCCCTCGACCTCTTCGTCGTCGACACCAGCGAGCACGACGTGGCCACGGTGCTGGTCGACACGCTGCGCGCGGCCGGCTTCGCCACCGGGCGCGCCTACGACGAACGCTCGATGAAGGCCCAGATGAAGGTGGCCGACAAGTCCGGGGCGCGCTTCGCCCTGCTGGTGGGGCCCCAGGAACACGCGGCCGACGAGGTTACGATTAGGGACCTGCGGGCGAAGGACGAGCGGGGCCAACGGAGCGTCGCCCGGGCCGATCTCGTGGCGGAACTCATCAACCTACTCAAGAAGTGACGTGACCATGTCCAGTGATTTTGAAGCCACCAGCCTGCGCGACCTGCTGTGCGGTTCGGTGAGTCCGTCGCTGGTTGGCACCACCGTGACCATCTGCGGCTGGGTGGCCAAGCGCCGCGAGCACGGCGAGCACCTGGCCTTCCTCGACGTGCGCGACTGCTCGGGCATCGTCCAGGTGGTGGTCGATGGATCGGTCGACGCGCGCAGCGAGTACGTGGTGCGCGTGACCGGCACCGTGACCCACCGGCCCGAAGGCACGGTCAACGAGGGCCTGGCCACCGGCGAGGTCGAACTGACCGACTGCACGGTCGAGGTCCTGGCCGTCGCTGAGGCGCCGCCCTTCCAGCTGGACGACCGCATCGACATCGACGAGCAGGTGCGCCTGCGCCACCGCTTCCTCGACCTGCGCCGTGACACCATGCAGCGCAACCTGCGCTTGCGCGCGGTGGTCAACCGCGCCCTGCGCGCGGCCATGGACGAGCAGGGCTTCTGCGAGGTAGAGACGCCGCTGCTGTGGGCGCCGACCCCCGAGGGGGCCCGCGAGTTCGTCGTGCCGTCGCGCCTGCACCCCGGCGAGTTCTACGTCCTGCCCCAGAGCCCCCAGATCGCCAAGCAGTTGCTGATGGTCGGCGGCTTCGACCGCTACTACCAAATCGCGCGATGCCTGCGCGACGAGGACCTGCGCGCCGACCGCCAGTTCGAGTTCACCCAGTTGGACATGGAGGCCAGTTTCGTCACCCAGGACGACGTGATGGGCTTCGTGTCGCGCGCGGTGCTCGACGCCGCGCAGGCCGCCACCGGTGAGCGTCCCGGCGATATCGGTACCATTACCTGGGTCGAGGCGCTCGACCGTTACGGCACCGACAAGCCGGACCTGCGTTTCGCCATGACGCTGCAGGATCTCTCCGACGTCTTCGCCACCACGCAAGTGAAGGCCTTCGGCGCGCCCACGGTCAAGGCCCTGCGCCTGCCCGGCGGCGCGGAGCTCTCGCGCAGCCGCCTCGACCAGTTGACCGACACCGCCAAGGAGCTCGGGGCCAAGGGCCTGGCCTGGTTCCGGATCACCAGCGAGGGACTCGACTCGCCGCTGGCGCGTTTCCTCAACGAGACCGAGACGGCGGCCATCACCCACCTCGACGGTGCGCAGGTTGGTGACCTTATCTTCTGCGTGGCCGACGAGTACGTCACCGCCTGCAAGGTGCTCGGCCAGCTGCGGGTCGCGCTGGGTTCCAAGCCGGTGGGCGAGGGCCCGCACCACTACGTGTGGGTGAGCGAGTTCCCGATGTTCGAGGGGGTCGACGAGGAGGGCAACCTTCAAGCCGCGCATCACCCTTTCACCATGCCCCACCCCGAGGACCTCGACCTGCTGGAGAGTGATCCCTTGAAGGTTCGCAGCCAGGCCTACGACCTGGTGCTCAACGGCTGGGAGCTGGGCAGCGGCTCGGTGCGCATCCACCGCGCCGACATCCAGTCGCGCGTCTTCAGCGCCTTAGGCATCAGCGACGAGGAGGCCCAGACCAGGTTCGGCTTCCTGCTCGGGGCCTTTAAGTACGGCGCGCCGCCGCACGCCGGCTTCGCCTTCGGCATCGACCGGTTGGTGGCCATCTTTGCGGGCGAGGAGAACATCCGCGAGGTGATCGCCTTCCCCAAGACCCAGTCGGGCACCGACCTGATGACCGGGGCGCCCAAGTCGATCTCGGCGCGCCAGATCCGCGACCTGCACCTAAAGACCACCACCAAAGGTCCGTGAGCCACGTCACTGTTCGATGACGCCGTGGCCATGCGCCTGAAGCAGGCCGCTCCGCTCGCCGAACTGCTGCGCCCGCGCAGCCTCGACGAGATCGTGGGACAGGACCACCTGGTCGGACCGGACGGTCCGCTGCGCCGTTTCGTCGACGCCAAGCAGTTGACCTCCATGATCCTGTGGGGACCGGCCGGGACCGGCAAGACCACGCTGGCCCGGATCCTCGCGTCGTCGGCCGGCTACGCCACCGAGAGCCTCTCGGCGGTGAGCGGCGGCGTGAAGGACGTGCGTGAAGCCCTGGCCCGGGCGCGCGACTTGCTGGGCGAGCACGGCCAGCACACGGTGCTGTTCATCGACGAGGTGCACCGCTTCAACAAGGCCCAGCAGGACCTGCTGCTGCCCGCGACGGAGACCGGCGAGATTGTGCTGATCGGCGCGACCACCGAGAACCCCTACTTCGAAGTCAACGCGGCGTTGATGAGCCGCTCGACGTTGTGGCGACTGCACACGCTCTCGAGCGACGACCTGGCCGTGTTGGTGCGTCGGGGCATGGCGCTACGTCGGGCGCGGGTGAGCGACGAGGCGCTCGACGCGATCACCTCCTCGGCCGACGGCGACGCGCGCGCCGCCCTGACCACGCTCGACACGGCCATCATCCTGGCGCGGGCTCAAAGTAGGGCCGGAGAGGTCGACGACGCCGTGGTCGAGGTGGCTCACGTGGCCCAAGCCCGCGACGGGCGGCTCTACCACCAGTCGCGCGACACCCACTACGACCAGGTCAGCGCATTGATCAAATCCGTGCGGGGATCGGACCCCGACGCCGCGCTCTACTGGCTGGTGACCCTGCTCGAGAGCGGGGAGAGCGCCCGGTTCCTGGCGCGTCGACTGGTGATCCTGGCCAGCGAGGATGTCGGGCTGGCCGATCCCACCGGGCTGTTGGTGGCCGAGGCGGCGGCGCGGGCCGTCGAGTTCGTGGGGCTGCCCGAGGCGCGGCTCACTCTGGCCCACGCCACGCTGACGCTGGCCCTGGCGCCCAAGAGCAATTCGGTCACCCGGGCGCTGGGCGCGGCCACCGACGCGGTGCGCGCCGGCGGGCAGGCCGACGTGCCCGATCACCTGCGCGACGCGCACTACCGCGGGGCGGGGGAGATGGGCTTCGGGCGCACCTACGACTATCCCCACGACTTCGAGGGCGGCTGGGTCGACCAGCAGTACCTGCCCGACAGCCAGGTCGGCTCGGCGTTCTACGTCCCGTCGGCCTACGGCCGCGAGAAGGACCTGGTCGAGCGTTGGCGGCGCCTGAGGTCAGTGAAGGACCCGGACGACGAAGGCCCAACGGTAGAGTAAACGGGTGGAAGCGGCGCAACTCCGATCAATTTTTCTTAACTACTTCGCCGACAGGGGCCACACGGTGGTGCCCTCGGCGAGCCTGATCCCGCACGATCCATCTTTGCTGTTCACCGTCGCGGGCATGGTGCCCTTCAAGCCGTACTTCCTCGACACCGAGAGCGCGCCGTATAAGCGCGCCGTCTCGATCCAGAAGTGCTTTCGCACGGTGGACATCGAGAACATCGGCACCACGCTGCGCCACCTCACGTTCTTTGAGATGATGGGCAACTTCTCTTTCGGCGACTATTTCAAAGAGGGCGCCATCAACTACGCGTGGGGCCTGATCACCGAGGGCTTCGGACTCGACCCCGAGCAGCTCTGGATCACCGTGCACACCACCGATGACCAGGCCGAAGAGATTTGGCGCGACGGCATCGGCGTGCGCCCCGAGCGCATCCAGCGACTCGGTGCGGACAACTTCTGGGAGATGGGCGACACCGGCCCCTGCGGCCCCAGCTCGGAGATCTTCTTCGACAAGGGTCCCGAGTTCGGCGAGGACGGCGGCCCCGCCTTCGGGGGCGATGACCGCTACATGGAGTTCTGGAACCTGGTGTTCACCCAGTTCGACAAGGCCCCCGACGGTTCGATGACCGAACTGCCCAAGAAGAACATCGACACCGGCGCCGGGTTCGAGCGGACCCTGTCGATCCTCAACGGCGTCGAGTCGGTGTTCTTCACCGACCTCTTCGCCCCGTTGCTCGAGACGGCTTCGCGCTTGGTCGACGCGCCGCTCGGCCGCGACGACCAGACCGACGTGGCCATCCGACAAATCGCCGAGCACGGACGGGCCATGACCATGCTGGTCTCCGACGGGGTCCTGCCGTCGAACGAGGGACGCGGCTACGTGCTGCGTCGGATCATCCGGCGCGCCATTCTGGCCGCGCGCCGCGCCGGATCCGAGGCACCGCTCACGACGTCGCTGGTCGACGCCACCATCGAGAAGATGGGCGGCGCCTATCCGGTGCTGGTGAAGGACCGCGACCTCATCGTCGAGGTGCTCGAGCGCGAGGAGGTCGGCTTCGCGCGGACGTTGCGCACCGGACTGTCCCTGCTAGAAAGCGCCCGTGACCAGGTGCAAAAGAGCGGTCAGTCCGTCTTTCCCGGCGACGTCGCGTTCCGCCTGCACGACACCCACGGCTTTCCCATCGAACTGACCGAGGAGATCGTCGCCGAGTCGGGGCTGAACGTCGAGCGCGAGTCCTTCGACGCCGCGATGAAGGACCAGCGCGAGCGGGCGCGATCGGCCGCCAAGTCCCTCAACCTGGCCGACGACGCGCAGTACCGCGACCTGGTGGAGCGCTACGGCGCGACGGAGTTTGTCGGGCGCGACCTCACGCGTTACAGCGTCGAGACGACGGTGCTGGCGCTGCTCAAGGACGAGCACGGCGCGAGCGAGTTGTTCCTCGACGCGACGCCCTTCTACGCCGAGTCCGGAGGCCAGGTCGGCGACACCGGATCGGTCGTCACCGAGACCGGACGCTTCGAGGTGCTGGACACCCAGAGCGTGGCGGGCGGACTCATCGCGCATCGCGGCCGCTTGAGCGGCGACGTCGTGCCCGGGCAGGCGGCCGTGGCCACGATCGACGCCGTGCGCCGAGAGGCCACGCGCCGCAATCACACCGCGACGCACCTGCTGCACTCGGGCTTGCGCGCGGTGTTGGGTGACCACGTGCGCCAACAGGGTTCGTTCGTCGGACCGGACCGGCTGCGCTTCGACTTCTCGCACGGGTCGGGCCTGAGCGGCGAGGAGGAGAACGCGATCCTCACCATGGTCAATACCGACGTCGTCGCGAACGAGGTGGTAGAAACGATCCAGACCACCAAACAGGAGGCGCAGACCATGGGCGCCGTGATGTTCTTCGGCGACAAGTACGGTGACCGCGTGCGGGTGGTGCGCGCCGGTTCGCACAGCCTCGAGTTCTGCGGCGGCACGCACGTGGACCGACTGGGCGACATTGGCCAGATCCAACTCCTGAGCGAGTCGTCCATCGGGTCCAACACCCGGCGCATCGAAGCCGTCAGCGCCCTGGCGGCCTATCGGCGCAGCCACGAGATGGAGGGCGCGCTCGGATCGGTGGCGTCGCTGCTCAAGACGTCGCTGGACGACGTGGTGCCGTCGCTCGAACGTCTGGTCGAACGCCAGCGCGACGTGGAGAAGGAGATCGCCTCGTTGCGCCAGTCGCAACTCTCCGGTTTCGCCGAGCAACTGCACGCGTCGCACGACGGCGACGTGGTGGTGGCGCGCGTCGACGGTTATCCGGGCGAGCAGTTGCGCACGCTGGCCCAGGACCTGCAGCGTCGCGGCCGTCGCGTGGTGGTGCTGGCGGGCCACGTGGACGACAAGGTGGCCATCGTGGTGGCCAGCGACGAGTCGCTCGACGCCCAGCAGACCGTCAAGGAATTGGCCGCGATGGTGGGCGGCGGTGGTGGCGGCTCGGCGCGCCTGGCCCTGGCGGGCGGGCGTGACGTGGAAGGTATCGATCGCGTGCTCGAGGCCGCGGGAAAGTTGTAGGGACATGGCACGAATTCTGGGCATCGATCCGGGCACCAGGCGGTGCGGCATCGCCATCACCGACTCCGAGCAGACCATGGCCTTCCCCCGGCCGGCGCTCGAGGTCAACGAGTCGCTGATGGGCAAGATCGCCCAGCTGGTGGAGGACGAGTCGGTCGGGCTCATCGTGGTCGGACGACCGGTCTCCCTGGCCGGCAACGAGACCGAGAGCACCGAGCAGGCCGACGAGCTCTGCCGCCAGATCCGTGACCGCATCCATCACGCCACCGTCGTGCAGTTCGACGAACGCCTGACGACGGTAGAGGCGCAGCGTTCCTTGTCAGGTGCGGGAATGAGAGAGAAGAATCAGCGGTCCCATGTAGACAGCGCGGCAGCCGTCATCATGCTGCAACACTATCTAGATGGCCTTTCTACTGAGTAAGCCGCTCGGGCGCGCCCTGGCGGCCCTCATTGCTTTGGTGGTGGTGGCGGGCCTGTGGTTCGCCTGGCAGGTCCATCCGTTGACCGGCCCCGGCAAGGAAGTGATCGTCACGGTGCACGCGGGCGATTCGCTCGCGACCGTGACCAGTGAGATGCACGCCAAGGGCGTCATCGGTTCGCCGTGGGCCTACCGCATCGACACCACGATCTTCGGCGCCCCCACCGTGCTGCCCGGCTCCTACGAGATCCGCCAGAACTCCTCGTTCGCCGCGCTGAGCGCATTGCTCAACCAGGGGCCCAACGTGAACGTCCTGTCGGTCTCGCCGGGTCTCACGCTCAATGAGATCGAGAACTCGCTGGCCACCGATCTGGGCACCACCTTCGCCGACCAATTCGTGCACGACGCGGCGGCCCTGGCCCAGCAGAGCCCGTTCCACCCCAATGGGTCACTCGAGGGACTCATTGGGCCCGGCTCCTACCTGCTCACGTCCAACGAGACCCCGATGAAGCTGGCCCGCAAGATGGTGACGCGCTTCGACCAAAAGGCGACGAAGCTGGGCCTCACCCCGAGCACCAGACTCAACGGGCTGAGCGCCTACCAGCTGATCATCGCGGCCTCGATAGTGGAGAAGGAGGGCTACTACCCGAGCAACATGCCCCAGGTGGCCCGGGTCATCTTCAACCGACTCAAGCGCGGCGGGCCTTTGCAGATGGACGCCACGGTGCTCTACTACCTGCGCCGCGACGGCGGCACGGTCACGCCGGCCATGCTGCAGACGCCCGAGCCCTATAACACCTATCTCAACGTCGGCCTGACGCCGACGCCGATCTGCACCATCTCCAAGTTCTCGATCAACGCGGTGCTGCACGCGCCAGCGGGAACGTGGCTCTACTTCACGCTGGTGAACAAGAACGGGCAAGAGGCCTTCGCCACGACCTTCAGCCAGCAGCTCGAGAACGAAGCCCTGGCCAAGAGTCGAGGCATCGGGTGAGGTGGCGCCTCGGCATCGCCGGCTCGCCCGTCGCGCACTCGCGCTCGCCGCAGCTGCACGAGGCCGGCCTCATCATGGCCGGCCTCGAAGGCACGTCACAACGGGTGGAACTCGACCAAGCGCATTCGGCGCAGTTGCTCGAGCTCATGGGCGGGTCCTTCGACGCCCTCTCGGTGACCATGCCGCTCAAGGCCGACGCCGCGGCCCTCTGCGCCAGCCTCGACGGCGCGGCTCGGCGCACCAGGGTGGTTAACTCGCTTCTTTATCGCAACGGCACGCTGGTGGGCGCCTGCACCGACGGCTTCGGCTTCGTGAACGCCGTGCACGCGCAGTTCGCGGTCTCCCTCGAAGGGGCGCGCGTCGTGGTGATCGGCGCCGGCGGGGCGGCCCGGGGGATCATCGACGCCCTGGTGGACGTGGGGGTCGAGACGGTGGGCGTCTTGGGCCGCACGCCGTCGCGCGTGGCCGAAGTCACGGGGGCCTTCGCGAACGTGGTGGACGTGTCCGAGTTCTCCGGTCCGGTCGACCTGCTCGTCAACGCGACGCCCGCGGCTTCGCGGGAGGAGGATAACGAGCTGTTCAGCGGCGTGAGCGCGGCGACGATCGCCGTTGACATCGCCTACGATCCCGTGGCGACGCCGTGGCGTAGCCTTTACGAAGATGCAGGTTGTCGAACGGCGAACGGACTCGGAATGCTGGCCTATCAAGCGGCGCTTCAGATGACGTGGTGGTGGGAGACCCCCATCGACGGGGCCGCGCTGCTCGAGGTGATCTCGTGACCGACACCCTGGCGGCCTTCACGACGCGCCTGCGCGCCAAGGACTCCCTGGACTTAGGGCTCGCCGGCGGTCTGATCGCGCTCGGCTGCATCGGGGTGGTGATGATCTACAGCGCCACCCGCCAGGCCCTGGTCAACGCCAGCGAGAACCCGCACTACTACATGGAGCGCCAGGGCCTCTTCGTGGTCATCGGCATCGTCGTCATGTTCACCATCTCCTTCATCGACTATCGAAGGTTCGAGAGCGCGGCCACGCCGCTCTACGTCATCGGGCTGTTCAGCCTGGCCGGTGTCTTCTTCCTCGGCCAGAGTGCGCTCGGCGCCCAGCGCTGGTACAGCCTCGGCATCATCCAGATCCAGCCGAGCGAGTTCACGGTGCTCTTCATCATCCTGGCCGTCGCCACCTACTGCCAGCGACGGCCCGAGGGTCTCACCATGTACGACGTGAGCCGGCTCCTGTTGATGGGCGGGACGCCTCTTTTGATGATCGTGGCCCAGCCCGACCTCGGCACCGGCATCATCATCGTCATTACCGTGTCGGCGATCATGGTGGTGGCCGGCGTGCCTCCCCGCTTCATGACCCTGCTGGCCGTGGTGGGTTCGGTCGGCGCGGTCAGCGCCTTCTACTTCGGCGTGCTGCACAAGTACCAGACCGACCGTTTCCTCTCGTTCCTCAACCAGAACTCCAGCAACCCCAAGCTCCAGGCGCTGATCTACGAGGTCAACAACTCCAAGAGCGCCATCGGCGCGGGAGGCCTGCACGGGGCCGGCCTGTTCCAGGGCATGCAGACCACCCTCGGCTACGTGCCCGAGCAGCACACCGACTTCATCTTCAGCGCCATCGGCGAGCAGGTGGGCTTCATCGGTTCGGCGCTCATCATCGTGCTACTGGCCTTCGTCGCCTACCGGATGTTCAGCATCGGGCGAAACGCCAAGGACACCATGGGCCGGCTCATCTGCCTGGGCATGTTCATCTTCTTCTCCTTCAGCTGCTTCGAGAACATCGGCATGACCATGGGCATCATGCCGGTGACCGGCATCCCCTTGCCGCTGATAAGTTACGGCGGGTCGTCGGCCCTGGTCTTCTTCGCGGGGGGCGGGGCCGTGCTGTCGGTGTCGCGTCGCACCAGTAGTTTGTCCTGACCATGACCAGCGACTCTCCACCCGACGCGCCCGACGACTTCGAGGTCGCCGAGATTCCCGACGCGCCGGGCGAGCCCGATCCCAACGACGTTGTCTATCGCGTGATGACCGTCGGATCGGTGCGGTTCGACCTGGGCACCACGTCGCCGCAGATCCATCTGGTGGAGGAGGAGTCGCCGTATCGAAATGTGTCGATCTCGGTGGCGCTGAGCGAGGCCCAGTCGCTGCACAACGCCCTCGTCGGTTCGGTGGGCGTGCGACCCAGCACGCATGAACTCACCAGCGCCATCATCGCCCAACTGCGCGCCGACATCATCGCCGTGCGCATCCTGCGCCACGAACACGGCGTCTTCTACTCCGAGTTAGACCTCATGACCCAGCACGGGCGCGAACGTTTCGACTGTCGCACCAGTGACGGCGTGATCCTCGCCATTCGCCAGGCGGTGGCGGCGCCGATCCTCTGCGCCGAAGAGGTGCTGGCCAGTTTTTACGATTGAGGTGTGTGTCGTTGCTTGACGCGTGGAGGTGCGAGGGTCGTCAGAGGAACTTCCGCGAATTGGTTATGCTCAGGACCTCTAAGCGCCATATCAGCGCGTGAACACCCCATTCTTGGAACGCGAAAGTGGCCCTCTCGGTGCGCTGCTTTCGGCGGGGACAACTGGCAAATACCCCAAGGGTGAACTCGGGCGGCGTGTTTTGTGTGTCGTCGCCGGGCTGTTTCGTTAGGAGTTGGTGTGCCACGCCGGCCGTCGCGCGAATGCGTCTAGATTATAAACCGTTCTATCAGGACTTTTCAGCATTTACTGAAAAGTCCTGATGATGACTGCTATAGTGGTCGGAGTAGGGAAAGGAGAATGGTCAAATGCTGACGAAAACAGAGATCGTGTGGCGACACCTGCTGGTTGAAGCCATTGAGAATGAGAACCGGAGAAGTTCGATTACTGAACTTTCGAAGGTCCTCAACTTGGGACCATCGACGATACATCACGCCCTCCTGGCTCCGCGTGCAATGGGCGCCGTTGGGTCCCTGAACAGCGGGCTGGTCACTCTGGACCCAATGCGCCTCTTGCTGCACTGGGCGGGAACCCGGAACATGACGCGCGATCGGCCGATCAAGGTTCATACTGGCTTATCCGTGCTTGAGATTCAACGGCGCCTGCCACCTAACGCGATCGTGACGGGAGCTGCGGCATACGCGCGCCGCTACCGCAACGACGTTGCAGACTACACGGCCGTCTATTGCTATCTCTCGAACCCTCAGCCTCTGCTTAGGTCTATGCCGAAAAAGGCCGGAGAGCCTGACCTGGTAATCATGGAACCCGACCCCCTTCTGGGAGATTACGGTGAGATCGCTTGCGTTCCCCAGACGTATGTCGATCTATTCGTTACTGCTGGATGGCAGGCTCAGCGGTTCCTGCATCGAATGAATGAGCGTCTCGATGTCGCAGCCGCAGTCTGAGCACTACGCCGCCGAAGACACCGAGCGGTCATGGGGCCTTTATCAGGAGATCCACCAGACCTACCCTGATGCGGTCGTCATCGGAGGTTGGGGCTCATGGTTACACAACAAAGCTGCCAAGAGCCACGACATCGATATCATTGTCAGTCCCCATGACCTAAGCACGATGCGCGAGACGCTTGAACTGACCGAGTCGCACCACCTCGGATCACCGAAATGGCGAGGGACATACGACGGAATCCACCTCGACGTGTACGTCTACTACCAATCCCGTCTCGGCCAGCGTCTGAAACTCCCGGTCGAGAATCTCATGGGGCACCGCCGAAAGATTGATGGATATCCCACGCTCAACAAGGAAGCCCTATTGGTCGCCAAAGCGGCAGCCCGCCTGGACCGTCCGGACACCCAGCCGGGCCAGAAGGACGCAGAGGACATGACAATCCTCCTCCTCGAAGCTCCGGATCCCTGGGATTTCGACTTAGTTCGCCAGATCGCTACGTGCTCGAAGAGCATTGACCCAACTGGTGCCGATCTGGTTCTCCAAGCAGTTGAGGGATTGACGGAAGTGGCGACCGAGCGATCTATGCGAAGGAAACTCGCGATGGTCTTCAAACAAATGCGTGACGTGTTCGAAACCAACAATCCATAACCGGCGTCGTGCGAAGGTCGATCTTCGCGCGGAAGTTCCTTATCAGAGCTTCAGCCGATACAGCGCGTGGCGTCGCAATTCCCACTTAGGCGTCAGGGGGTGGTCGAAGTCGTCAGCTTCGTCGTAGGTGAACCCCAACTTCTCCATCACCCGTCGTGAACGTTCGTTGCTGAGCGTGGTGAAGCTCACCAGCTCACCGCGCGGGGCGTCGACGTACATTCTCGCCCACGACACGCAGTGCTCGGCCGCTTCGGTGGCGTAGCCGCGGCCCCAGGCGTCCGCGCTGAGTCGCCAGCCGATCTCGACACACGGCGTGAAGTGCGCCTGCCAGGCGGGCGACATGAGGCCGACGAAGCCGATGAAGCGTCGTGAGTCCTTCTCCTCGACCGCCCAGAGTCCGTAGCCCCGACGCCAGCCTTCGATGATGTAGTCGACCAGGGCGTCGGACTGGGCCTCGTCCATCACGGCGGGGAAGTACTCCATGACGCGGGGATCGGCGTTCATGAGGGCGAAGGGCGCCCGGTCCTCGTCGCGCCATTCGCGCAACGTCAGCCGCGGTGTGGTGAGAGTTGGCGTATCGGCCATCAACCCATCATGCCTGCGACGAACGGGTCGTTCAACGAGACGATAGGCCCTAACGTTCCGATCGCCTCGTGAACTGGACGGCTTTTATCTCGCCGCCGCGCAGTTCGGCGCTGTTCTCGTCCGAGATGCGCAGCAGGATCGCGACGATGATGTAGTTGGCGAACAGCGAGCTTCCCCCGTAGGCCACGAAGGGTAAGACCATGCCGGTGAAGGGCAGGATCCGCAGCACGCCGGCCATGATGAAGAAGGCCTGGAATCCGACGATCGCGGTCAGGGCCACCGCGGCCAGACGCACGAAGTCCGAGTGGGCGCGCTGGGCGATGTGGAAGCCCTCGCCGACGAAGGCGACGAAGAGGCACAGGATGAGGATGATCCCGATGAAACCGAGCTCCTCGCCCACGGCCGCGAAGATCATGTCCGAGGTGAGGTCGGGGATGGTGCCCGACTGGCCGAGGCCGAGGCCCGTGCCGATGATGCCGCCCGCGGCCAGGGAGAACCAGCCGTAGGCGATCTGCGAGGAGTGCGCGAAGTTGATGGCCGACCACGGGTTGATCCAGTCGCTGATGCGCGAGTGCACCTGGGCGAAATAGTGGGCGGCCACCGCCGCGCCGCCGGCGAAGAGCCCGATGCCGAGCACCACGTAGGTCTTGAGCCCGGTGGTCACCCACAGTAACGACATGAAAAGCGCGAAGAGCAGCATGGCGAAGCCGAGGTCGTTCTCGGCGCCCAGGATGGCCAGCGCGCAGCCCCAGGCGAAGACGATGGGAAACACCACCTTGGGGGGCACGATCAACTTTCGAATGACGCGCTGCGTGGGCGTGGACAGCAGTTCGCGGTTGGCGGCGAAGTAGGAGGCGAAGAAGAAGGCCAGCAGGATCTTGGCGATCTCGACCGGTTGGAAGGAGAGCGGCCCGAGCGCCACCCAGAGCCGGGCACCGCCGCTCGAGTAGCCGACGTGGGGCACCAGGGGAAGCAAGAGCAGCAGGATCGCGCCGCTCAACGTGAGGTAGCGGTAACGGTCGAGGTCGCGCACGTGGCGCACCAGCGCCAGGGTGATGACCACCCCGACGGCGCTGAGCAGGAACCACAGGGCCTGGTCGCCGGCGAGGGGAGCGTCCCAACGGGCGATCTCCACGTACCCAATGCCGTTGAGCAGGACCGAGACCGGCAGCAGGATCTGCGACGCGCCGGGGGCGAGCCACCGGATCGCCAGGTGCATAGCCAGCGAGGTGGCCACGATGACCGTGAGGAAGACCCCCAAGCGCGGCGGCAGGTGGTTCTGGGCGCCCAGCGAAGCCAGCACGTAAAAACCGGTGGTGATGAGCCAGGCCAAGAATAGGAGCACCAGTTCGGCCGAGCGTCCGGGGCGGGGCGTGGTACGCGGGGGGCGGCGACTCCGGCGCTCTCGTACGGCCGTATCGCTCGCCACGAAACAAGGTTAGTCCTACGATGGAGGAAAGCATTTCTCAGTTTTGGAAAAAGGCACCCGAACCGTGGCTATCGATCTTCTCTCGTTTGGACCCGAGCGCTTCTCCAGTCGTGAGCTCTCCCGCCTGGAGTTCGGCTCGCGGCTGCTCGACCTGGGCGAGGACCAGCGCCTGCCCATCCTCGAACGGTTCAAGTTCGTGGCCATCTTCGCGGACATGGTCGACGAGTTCTTCCAGGTCCGGGTGGTCAGCCTCGAGGACAAGGTGGCCGCCGGCGTGCAGACCCCCTCCGTCGACGGCATCCGACCGCGCCAGCAACTGGTGGCCATCCGCGAGCGGGTCCTCTCCCTGGTCGAGCGCCAGGACCGACTCGTGCTCGACGTGCTGCTGCCCGAGCTCGCCAGTTCGGGGATTGCGGTGGTGCGCTTCAAGGAACTCGACGAGGCCGAAAGGGAGCACCTGACCAAGTACTTCAACGAGAACGTCTACCCGGTCCTCACGCCCCTGGCGGTTGATCCGGGCCATCCGTTCCCGATGATCTCCAATCTTTCGCTCAACATCGCGGTCACCGTGCTCGACGGGGTGACCGGCGAGGAGCGCAGCGCGCGGGTGAAGGTCCCCAATTCGCTGCCACGGTTCCTCCAGGCCAGCGAGAATCGCTGGTGCCTGCTGGAGGACCTGGTCATGGCCAACCTGGGCCAGCTCTTCCCCGGCATGACCATCTTCCAGTCCGACCTCTTCCGGGTGACCCGGAACGCGGACCTCGCGCTGGATGAGGACGAGGCCGACGACCTGCTGGTGGCGCTCGAGATCGAACTGCGCCGCCGCCGCTTCGGCGAGGCCCTGCGGGTGGAGATCCAGAGCGGCATGTCCAAGGATTTTCTCGACCTGCTGGTGGAGCAGTTCGAACTGGACCCGTCCAACCTGTACATCACCGACGCGCCGCTGGGCCTGCACGACCTCTGGAGCCTCTACGCCATCGACCGTCCCGACTTAAAGGGCGAGGGCTGGTCACCCGTCACGCCGAAGCGGCTGCTGGACGGGGATCACGTGGGGGACATCTTCGCCGCCATCCGAGAGTCCGACATCCTGCTGCACCACCCTTACGAATCTTTCAGTGACTCCGTCGAGATGTTCATCGCGCAGGCGGCCGACGACCCCAAGGTGGTGGGCATCAAGCAGACGCTGTACCGCACGTCGGGTGACTCGCCGATCGTCGGGTCGCTGGTGCGCGCGGCCGAGCACGGCAAGCAGGTGGTCGCCCTGGTGGAGCTCAAGGCCCGCTTCGACGAGGCGGCCAACATCGAGTGGGCCAAGACCCTGGAAGATTCCGGGGTGCACGTGGTCTACGGGATCGTGGGCTTCAAGACCCACTCCAAGACCGCGCTGGTGGTGCGCAGCGAGGGCGACACGACCACGCGCTACGCCCATATCGCTACGGGCAACTACAACTCCAAGACGGCCCGGAACTACGAGGACTTTGGCCTGCTGACCTGCGACCCGGACATCACCCACGACATCGGCGAGCTCTTCAATTTCCTCACCGGATTCGCCCGTCACGGCAACTACAACAAGATCATCGTGAGCCCCACCATGACGCGCACCAGCATCGTCGAGCTCATCAACGGCCAGCGCGACCTGGGCGAACGGGGCAAGATCTCCTTCAAGGTCAACGGCCTCACTGACCCGACGATCATCGACGCGCTCTACGAGGCCAGCGCCGCCGGCGTCGAGATCCGCCTCGAAGTGCGCACGCTGTGCTGCCTGCGTCCGGGCGTGGTAGGGCTGTCGGAGAACATCACGGTGCACAGCCTGGTCGGGGAGTTCTTGGAGCATTCGCGGATCTTCATCTTCGGGCGGCCCAACGAGCGGGACTTCTCGGTCTACATCGGTTCGGCCGACATGATGGAACGCAACCTGGACCGCCGCGTCGAGGTGACGGTGCCGATCGGGGACCCCCGGCTCCAGGCCGACCTGGTCGAGGCCTTCGAGATCACCTGGGCCGACGACCTCTTCACCTGGGTGCTGGGCACCGACCGACGCTGGCGGCGCTTGCAGCCGGTCAACGACTTCTCCGCCCAGGCGGAGTTCAAGCGTCTGGAGCTAAGTCGATCTCGCCTGGTGTCTCAGCAATAGCCACGCGACGGCGCTGCCAGCGCAGGCTGGCGTAGGCGGCGCCGCCCACCGGAATGGGGATCCAGAAGTTGATGAGCCGGTAGGCCAGCACCGCGAGGATGGCCTGCGCGTGCGGCACACCGAAGCCGACCAGGGTCGGGATTAGCACGCCCTCGATGATGCCGAGGCCGCCCGGGGTGATCGGGATGACCGCCAGGATGTTGGCCAGGCCGTAGGCGACCAGCAGGTCGACCGGCGAGAGCACGACGCCGAAGGAAATAAGGAAGACCCAGAGGCACCCGGCGTCCAGGAGCCAATTGAGCGCGGCCCACATGAAAGCCGCCCACAGGGTTCGCTGGTTGGCGATGAGCAGGGTGATGCGGGCTGCGACCTTGCTCAACAAGGCGGACACCGTGTTGGGGTCGATGGCCGGGATACGTCGCGCCACGGCCCGCAGCCAGAGGTCGGCGTGTCGCTGTCCGCGGGTGATGAGCAGGATCGTCCCGAAGAAGGCCGTCAGCAGGAAGATCCCCGCGAGGGCGGCGAAGCCGTAGAGGGGGTCGAACCCGTTGAGCGGAATCGAGATGACCAGGGCCATCCAGAAGATGAGGTTAAGCACGACGGCCGAACCGGCGCCCTGGGCCGCCAGCCCGAAGGCGTTGGTCTCCTTGGGCACACCCATGGCGTTGTAGAGGCGGTAAGAGAGCGCGCCCGCGGGCGCGGAGCCGCCGGGCATGACGTGGCTCACGGCGAGGCCCGAGAGGTTGACGCGCGTGGTGTTAAAGCGGCTCGGCGCGTAAGGGTAGAGCACGGTGCGCGTCAACTCGACGTAGGCGTAGAGCGCCGCGACCTCGCACAGGATCGCCAGGATCACGATCAAGGGATTGAGTTCGGCCAACAGGTGCAGCGACTTGTGCAGCGATTTGTGGGCTGAGAGGAATTGGGGCAGCACCAGGTACTCGAAGACGAAGATCAAACCGCCCACGCTGAGGATGATGCGAAGCTCGCGAGGCATCGAGAATCGTTTCTTCGGGGCGGGATCAGACATAAGGCCTACTCGAGCGTGTCACTTTCTCTTGGATGCGGAAAGCCTGGAATCTCCAGTCTCCCCGGTTCAGTAGAATTCCCAAATGCGAACTCTCGTGGTACTGCCTACGTATAACGAGATTTTGAACATCGAATCCATGCTTCGCGCGCTGCGCGATGTTGTTCCCAGCGTAGACGTGCTGGTCGTCGACGACGGGAGTCCTGACGGCACCGCGGCCAAGGTGCAGGAACTCAGTGGCGAACTGGGCCAGATCTCCTTGCTCACCCGGCCGGTCAAGAGCGGCCTCGGTGGCGCGTACCGCGCGGGGTTCACCTGGGGATTGGAGCACGACTACGAGCTCTTCGTCGAGATCGACTGCGACTTCTCCCACGACCCGCGCGCTCTGCCGGCCCTGCTGGTCGCGGCGACCACCCACGAGGTCGTCATCGGCTCGCGTTACGTCAGCGGCGGCGCCATCCCCAAGTGGTCGCTGCTGCGCCGGCTCATCTCCCGCGGCGGCAACCAGTACGCCTCGATCATGCTCGGACTGCACGTCGCCGACTCGACGGCCGGGTACCGGGTGTACTCGAAGAGCGCCCTGGGGAAGATCCACTACCAGTCCGTCACCGCCGACGGCTACGGCTTCCAGATCGAGATGACCCACCGGGCGCGACAGGGCGGCGCGACGATCATCGAGGTGCCGATCTCCTTCACCGACCGCGCCCGGGGCGAGTCCAAGATGTCCGGCGCCATCGTGATCGAGGCGCTGTGGCTCGTCACCAAGTGGTCGATGGAGCGTCCTTTCCAGCACCGCCGGGCTTAGACGCGCTCGACCAGCACCGAGGAGAGCACGACCGCCAGCTTGTCCTTGGTCTCCTCGCGCTCGGCGATGGGGTCCGATTCGCTGACGATGCCCGCGCCGGCCCACGCTTCGAAGCTCGCGCCGTCGATGATCACGCCGCGGATGCCGATCCACCACTCGCCGTCACCGTTGGCGTCGACCCAGCCGAGCGGACCCGCGTAGTGGCCGCGGTCGTGCTGCTCGAGGCGCACGATGAGTTCGTACGCGTCATTGCGGGGGATCCCGCCGACGGCCGCCGTCGGGTGCAGCAGTCGCAGGAGCTCGAGCGCGTCGGGCGCGCTGTCGGCGTCGTGGCGCAGGCCGCTGACCCAGGTGCCGAGGTGGGCAATGGTGCGCAGCGTCACGATCGACGGGTGGGGATCGGCGGTGATCTCGTCGTAGCTGTTGGAGAGTTGCTGGACGAGGTCGTCCACCAGGACGCCGTGCTCGTGGAGGTTCTTGGTGCTGCCGAGCAGCCAGGTCATGTAGTCATCGGGCGCCTCGTTGGGCGGCAGCGCGATGGTGCCGGCCTGCGGGTTGCACTGGAACGTCGCGCCTTGGCGCCGCACCAGTAGTTCGGGACTGGCGCCGACGTAGCGGCGGTCCAACGTGGTGGGCAGGCTGTAGATCGTGCAGATCGGTTCTCGCGAACGCAGCCGCGCCGCGATGGCCGCTCCGTCGAGCGGTTCGGGGACCGAGCCCAGGACGGCCCGCGCGAGCACGACCTTGTCGATCTCCTTGCGACGCAGGATCTCCACGGCCAACGCCACGTTGTGCGCGTATTCGTCGGGCGTGGGCTGGTAGGTCAGCGAGCGCAGGCTTTGGGTGGCCTGCGTAGGGGCGACGACACCCTCCAGCAATTCGTGGAAGTCGGGCGATCCCTCGAGCGACGTCAGCCACGCTCGCCCGTCCTTCATCTGGGTCACCACGTAGCGGGGCACGTCCAGTTGGCCCGGTGCGTTGCGGTCGAAGGGCAAGGTCCCGAAGGCCACGATGCCGGTGCCGGGCGGCCCGTCGGCGCCGGTCAACTCGTGCGACGCGAGCAGGGACACGGCGTCGGTGGGCGGCTCGAGGCC
Source organism: uncultured Acidimicrobiaceae bacterium (assembly GCA_963827115.1). GTDB lineage: Bacteria > Actinomycetota > Acidimicrobiia > Acidimicrobiales > RAAP-2 > RAAP-2. Next base: position 1,022,190 of record CAWGZS010000001.1, read on the forward strand.
GCCGGCGAGATCTATCGACAGGGCCGCGCCGCCAAAGCCGCTGCGTTGGACGTCGGTCGTCTCGACGAGCCAACCGTCACGGGCACCCAAGGTGCGCAGTGCGTCCCATTCGATCGGGGCAATCTCTTCTCGCGTGAATCTCATAACGCGCGCGTCGCGACGAACTGTTGGCTCAGTCCGCCCATTATCCGACGATGGTTCACGGCGCTGAATCCGCAGCGGTTGAGCATTGTCACGATCTCCTCCGGCGAAGGCAGGTAGGCGGTCGACTGGGGGAGGTAGTGGTAGGCGTCCCGGTCCGACACGAGCGATCCGATGAACGGCACGACGCGGCGGAACCAGAGTCGAAATCCGGCCCGCCAGAGTCCGGCGCGCGGTTCGGCCACCTCGAGCAGCGACAGTCGCCCGCCGCCTCGGGTGACCCGGGCCATCTCGGCGAAGGTCGCCGCCAGGTCGGTGAAATTACGCAGCGCGTACCCGCAGGTGATCCCGTCGAAGGCCGCCGTGCGAAAGGGGAGCCTCGCCGCGTCGGCCTGCACCTGCTCGGGCATGGACGTGCCGGCCTCCAGCATGCCCAGGCTCAAGTCGGTGGCGACGGCCTGATGGCCTTGACGGTGCAGCTCGCGGGTGAAGTCGCCGGTCCCGGCCGCGATGTCGAGCACCACGCTGTCGGGCGGCAGGCGCAGGTCGGCCACCGCGCGCCGTCGCCAGCGGGCGTCGAGGCCGAAGGTCATCAGCTTGTTGACGAGTTCGTAGCGCGGCGCGATGGCGTCGAACATGGCTCGGACCTGCCGGGTCTTCTCTTCGCCCTGGGGCAGCGGGATAATCACGTGTTTAGACGTAGTATCGCGCCACGGTCTGCGCGAAGCAGGAAGCCTTCGCCGCACCCTTCATCTCCACCACGACGTCGAGCACGATTTGCGCGCCGCCTTCGATGGGATCGACCGAGACCAGCGTCGCGCCGGCACGGATTTCGGAACCGACGAGCACGGGGCTGGTGAAGCGGACCTTGTTGGTGCCGTAGTTGACGCCCATCGCCACGCCTTCGACGCGGATCACCGACGAGAGCAGGACCGGTATCAACGCCAGGGTCATGTAGCCGTGGGCGATGGTCTGTCCGAACGGTCCGGCCGCCGCCCTTTCGGGGTCGACGTGGATCCATTGGTGGTCGTCCGTGGCGTCGGCGAAGAGGTTCACCTGCTCCTGGGTGACCACTCGGTAGTCCGAATATCCCAAGTGAGTGCCGACGAGCGACGTGAGTTCCTCGATGCCTTTTACCCGCGTCGTCATGAATACCTCCGCAAGGATTCTACTGTTTCGTCGATTCTCGTCTTCATCCAAGCCGCGTCACCCCTAGGATTGGTCGGTGACCGATAAGCACTACGAGGTGCACCATCGACAGATTTCGGGTGGATGGTTCCGAGCCGCAATATTCGGCATCAGTGACGGCCTGGTCACCAACGTCTCGCTCATCCTGGGCTTCGCCGGGGCGAATCCCGGTCACAGCGTCATCCGTTTGGCCGGGCTGGCCGGACTGGTGGCCGGAGGATTCTCCATGGGTAGCGGTGAATACCTCTCGATGAAGGCGCAGAAGGAACTGCTGGAATCCGAGATCGAAGTGGAACGCAAGGCCCTCATCGCCAATCCGGAGGAAGAGCAGCGAGAGTTGCGCCAAATCTTCATCGACCGGGGTATCGAGCTCGAGTTGGCCGATCGCCTGTCGGTCGACCTTATGCGTGACCCCGACCTGGCGTTGCGCACGCACACCCGAGAGGAATTGGGCATCGACCCCTCCGCCACGGGCTCACCTTGGATGGCGGCTTTCTCGTCCTTCTGGGCTTTCGTGGTGGGCGCCTTCATCCCGCTCCTGCCCTGGCTGTGGTCGACGACCGGGAACCAGATCTATTGGTCGATCGGATTGGCGGCCGTGGGCGCCGCGGTCGTCGGGGGAGCTATCGGGTGGTTCACCCGCCGCGGTATCTGGCGAAGTGCGACGCGCCAAATTGTGATCGCCGCACTGGCCGCCGCGGTGACCTTCGGCGTTGGGCGTTTGGTCGGTTCTAACTAGGGCGCACGAAGCGCACGAGGTGGTCCTCTCGTCCGACCCAGAAGCCGATCGACTCGTAGAGTTTCTTGGCCACCGCGTTCGTCTGGTCGACGAACAACACCGCCGAGGACACTCCTTTCTTGCGTAACGACGCCAGGCCCTGGGTCACCATGACGCGACCCAGGTTGCGGCCCTGGAAGTCGGGGTGCACGGACACGACGTAGATCTCTCCGAAGCGGTCAGGGTGCAGCTCGTGGACCTTGGTCCAGCACGACGCGGCCAGTCGGCCGTCAATCTCCAGGAGCAGGAAGCCCGAGGGGTCGAACCAGGGTTCGTTGGTACGTTCGGCGAGGTCCTCGCGCAGCCACGCCCCTTGTTCGGGATGATGCGCGAACGCGGCGTTGTTCTGGTCGAGCCAGCTGTCCTCGTCGTGCATCGGCTCGAAGATCCGCAGCACGGCGCCATCGGGCACCTTGAACACCGGAACGGGAAGGTTGACGCGCAGCATCTGCAGGGTGCGGATGACCGCGGCGGTGGCCACGTGGTCGACGTCGCGTTCCCACCAGTCGACGCGGTGGTGCGACGACAGCACGGCCTCGAGGAGGTCCTCGTCGAAACCCCCGCCACACATCTCGATGGTGGGTTGTTCGCTGCCGCTGAGCAGCGCGTACCCCACGAGGTTGTTGTCACGATGGCGAAGCCAGTGCTCGGCCGGCCAGCCGTGCACCACGGCGCGCCGGTGCACCTCGTCGATCGCTTCGCGGCCTATCTGGCTCTCGGTGCGGTTGAGCAGGTTGAGGACATCGAGGCGCTGGTCGGGCGTCAAGGACGTCGCCGAGTGCCAGTGATTGCTCATGGTCAGAGGCTACCGGCGGGGATCAGCTGATCCGACCGGCTACGCGGTTGAGCCGACGCAGCAGCGTACCGATCGTGCGTTCCGCGGCGATGAGTTCGGTGTAGACGTCGCTGGGCATCGACGCCCCATCGCTCTCCACCAGAGCCGTGATCCGTGTCGAGAGCTCGTTCATCGTCGAGGTGATGGTGTTGAGTTCGGTCTGCGTGGTCATGGGCGGCCTTTGGTTCACGGGGCGTAGTTGTGGACGGTCGCGCATACTGTAGTTGTCTATGGAGAAAACGGTGGGCACCAAACAAATTGACGAGCTGTTATGGTCCTGCATTCTTGTTCGAGGACCCCAGAGCGAGTCGTTCCTCCAGGGTCAACTGACGCAGGATCTGGCCCTTGTCGATGACGCGGGGGAGTGGTCCCTGCTCTTGCGTCCCGATAGCGCGTTGTTGAGCACGTGCTTCGTTCGGCGGGTTCTAGAAGGATTTGACGTCGACGTGCCGCGCGAGATGGGCGAGCTGGCCCTCGCGCGGCTCCGCCGCTTCCACCTTCGCGTCGACTGTTCCTTGGATCTGCGCGACATCGAAGGAGGGCCGATGTCGACCACGGCCGAACTGGTCGACGGGCACTGGCCGGGCGCCGCGGAGTTCGGCGCCGAATTGACGCCCCAGAGCTACGGGGCGACGTTCGTCGAGCGCACGGTGTCCTTCACCAAAGGTTGTTACACCGGACAGGAGTTGGTCGCACGCCTGGACTCGCGTAAGTCCAGCGTCCCTTGGCGATTCGTGCGGGTTTCGGGTCCTCGGGTCGAAAGGATCAACGAGGCGTTGAGGTCCAAGGGTCCCGAGGGGCCTCAAGGCGTCACCACGGCCCTGGAACGTGACGGGAGCATCGTCGGTGTGGGTTTCGCTCATCGCTCGCTGCTCGACAGTGACGTGCTGGCGTCGTTCGATGACGTCACGGTGGAGGCCATTGGCTGAGTCGGCAGCGCCAAGTTAACGTGAGCACCTAGGGGGCTCGCGTGCGACTGAGTGTTGAGGGACTTTTTGTCAAGGTTTCGGGCATCACCTCCGAAGAGGACGCGCTGTTCTCCATCGGCCTGGGCGCCAGTGCGGTGGGCTTCGAGTTCGGCCCGTCGCCACGCCAGATTTCGACCGCGGCCGCCCACGACATCGTCCGGCGCCTGCCCTACGGCGCGATATCGGTCGGGGTGTTTCGAAACGAAATGCCCCGGCGCATCGTGGAAGTGGCCAACACCTTGGGACTGACCGCCGTGCAGATCGACGGGCTCATCGCCATCGATGAACTTAAGTACGTGGCCGAGCGGGTGAATACGGTGCTGCGGACCCTGCCGAGCACCACCGTCATCGATTCGTCGGTGCACGTGGCCGGGGCCGACTACCTGCTGCTGCCCGAGTCCGACGACTACAACTCACTGGTGGACTGCCTGGAGACCTTCCTCGACGAGACGCTGCACGTCCCCATGATCGCCTCGGGCGGTCTCACCACTTCCAACGTGATCGACGTCATCCAGAACTATCCCGTGTGGGGCGTGGACGTAAGAAGCGGCGTCGAGACCTCACCGGGGATCAAGGACCCCGTGCTGCTGGGCGAGTTCATCGCCAACGCTCATTGGGCCTACGAGAATTCGTACGTGGAACGTCACTTCGACGAGTGGACCTGACGCTGGCGACATGGCCCGCGGCCGGGTGGCGTCATGTGTCAACATTCACCCATGAAGATCTTGGTCATCGGAGGTACGCAGTTCATCGGACGCGCGATCGTCGAGTTGCTGGTGGCCAATGGCGACGAAGTGACGTTGTTCCATCGCGGCCGGACCAATCCCGACCTCTTCCCCTCGGCTGAGCATCTGCTCGGCGATAGGAATGTCGACCTCTCGGCCCTGACGTCGGGTGAGTGGGACGCCACCATCGATCCGTCGGCGTATTTTCCGCGGCAGGTGCACTCACTCGCCGAGGCCCTGGGGAAGCGGGGAGGCCGCTACGTGCATATCTCGTCGGTGTCGGCGTACGCCACGTTGACGGCGCCGGGAGCGAACGAGGACGCGGCGCTGGCGCAGTTGGAGGATCCCACGACCGAGGTCGTGACGGCATCGACGTACGGCGGCCTCAAGGCGCTGTGCGAGGTGGCCACCAACGAGGAGTTCGGGCCGGGTGGACGAGGTTGGTCGGGGCAGTCGGCGAGCATCGTGCGACCCACCTACGTGGCCGGTCCTTACGACCACACCGGTCGCTTCACCTGGTGGGTGCAGCGCGCCGCACGAGGGGGACGGATCTTGGCGCCGGGACCCCGGGACAATCCCTTTCAGTCGATCGACGTGCGTGACGTCGCCCAGTTCGTGGTGAGCCTGGCCTATGGCGAAGCGGGAGGCACCTTTCACGTATCCGGTCCGGTGCCGCCCTTCACCTTCGAGGACTTTCTCACGACGGTGGTGGCGGAGGTGGGCGCGCCGGACGCCGAGCTGGTGTGGGTCGACGCGCCGCGGTTGAACGCGGCGGATGTGGCGCCGGGTGACCTGCCCTTGTGGGAAGGACTCGACGAGGATCGTCTCGTGCTCAGCGTGGACTCCAGCCGGGCCTTCGGCGCGGGCCTCATGCTGCGTCCTCTGCGCGAGACCATCCGCGACGTGTACGAGCACGAGGAACGCACGCCGACAGCCATTCGCCAGTCGGTAGGGCTCAGCCCTTCGCGCGAGAGTCAGCTGCTCGCCGAGCTCGCTTAGACGCTGGTCTTCAGCGCACCTTGCCGCGGCCAGCCACCACAAGTTCTCCCACGACCTCGCCCTCTCGCACGGCGTAAGCGCGGTCGAAGAGGTTAATGACGGGACAGGCGTGGCTCGGGATGAGTTCGAGTTTGTCGCCGATGGACAATCCGGTCTCCGAGGAGGGATCGATCGACCCGACACCGTGCTCTTCGCTGATGAATTGCATCGTAAGGTCGTCGCGGCCGGCGACCTGGATCCAGTTGGGCCGGCCCGTGCCGTCGGACGTGAGGCATTTGGATCCCGCGTCGACGACGAAGCGCTCGGGGGCGGCCCGGCTCACCACGGACACCAGCACGCGCGCCGCGCAGGTGTCCTGGGTCGCCACACCCAGGTGGATCATGTTGGTGTCGTTGAACACGTAGGTGCCAGGTCGCACCTCGGTGATGCCCTGTCGGGTCATCTCACTGCGCGCCCCGGGGGTCGAGCCCACGCTGATCTCGTGGAGTTCGACGCCGGCGTCGGCGCAGAGTCGCAAGGTGCTCACCAGATCGTCGACCTCGTGGTCGATTACCGGCTCGCGATCGGCCGGCGACGTGGCGTTGTACACGTGTCCCGCGAAGGTCATCAGGCCTACGATTGTGACCCCGGGTACCCGCGATATCTGTAACACGAGGTCGACGGTGTCCGGTCCCGGGGCTCGGCCCATTCGATGTTGACCGGTGTCCACGTCGACGTACACCTCGACGGGCTGCGAGGAGGCGACGCCGAGCGCGCCGAGGCCTTGCGCCACCTCGAGCGAATCGATGCTCACCAGGACCCGAGCCCGTTCGCGCAGCGCCTGAAGTCGAGCCAGCTTCTCGGCGCCGAGCACGGGGTAGGCGATGAGTATGTCGTCGAAGCCGGCCGCCACCATCACCTCGGCCTCTCCCACCTTGGCGCACGTTATTCCCGACGCACCGGCGTCGACCTGGAGACGCGCGATCTCGGGCATCTTGTGCGTCTTGGTGTGGGGGCGAAGGCGCACGCCCGCCGCGTGCGCGCGCCCGGCCATCTCGTCGATGTTCGTTTGCACCCGTTCCATGTCGATGATGAGGGCCGGTGTGTCGAGCTCCGTGACCTTCATACCTGTCCTCCCTGCGGCGCTCGGTTTCGTCGCATGAATGAACCTCCATCTTCCGCCGGAACGTCCGTCGTTGGTCAGGTTACAAGGGTTGTTCGGCGCTGGCGTACGCTCGGCGAGACGCGAGGACGTTCGCGAGTCGTGTGTGATGATATTTAGGCGAGCGAGGAGAGACAGTGCTGGAATTTGTGGCGGAGCCGTGCACGACCGACGTGTACTTCCTTGGGGAGTGCTGCCGCTGGGACGACGTGCGAGGCGAGTTGTACTGGGTCGACATCATGTCGGGCCGCTTCTTCCGGGCGACCGCTGACGCCAGCGACGTACGAATTCTGCGCACGTACCAGCTGCCGGGAGATCTCTGCGCGTTGGCTCCTCTGCAAGAGCGTCATGACGGTTGGATCGTGGCGCTCGACACGTCACTCGGCGTCCTCGACGAGGCGGGTGGGTACCGTGAGGTCGCCAATCTTGAGGGGCACAACGAAGCCGTCGCCCGCCTGAACGACGGGGTGGCCGATCCGTGGGGTCGCTTCATCGTTGGTTCCATGGCTCGTCCGGGGCACCAGGGCCGGGCGAACCTCTTTTGTTACCACGAGTCATCGGGAGCCAGCCGAGTGTTCGGCGACGTCACGATCTCCAATGGGGTGGGCTGGAGCCCGGACCGGCGAACGATGTACTACGTCGACAGCGCCCCGGCGACGATTCACGCGTTCGACGTTGATGAGGACGGGGACATCTCACGACGCCGACTTTTCGCGCAGTTCGACGCGGCGAACGATGGAGCGCCCGACGGTCTCTGCGTCGATGCAAACGGGAACCTGTGGGTGGCGCTGTGGGGCGGTTTCGAGGTCCGACAGTTCTCGCCCGCGGGCGAGCAACTGGCCACCGTGTCGATCAGTACCGCCCAGCCCTCGTCGTGCGCCATCGGCGGGGTCAACGGGACCACCCTGTACATCACGACGGCCCAAGAGGACATGGCATCGGAAGCACTCGCCGCACAGCCCGATGCGGGGCGGCTGTTCTGCGTTGACGTGCACGTACACGGCCAGCCTCTTGACGCGTATCGACCTACACTTTTGACGGCGACCGACACGCCGCTGCACTGATCGGTCCGATGCCACAAGTGGGGGAAAGAGTGTCAGAAGGTCCGTTGATTGTGGGTCTGGGCGAGGCGATGCTTCGCCTCGGTCCGTCGAACCAGGTGCCATTGCTCGACGCGAGCACCTTTGAGGTGCACGTGGGGGGCACCGAGCTCAACGTGTTGATCGCGGCCAGTGCGCTGGGCGCGCGGGCCAGGTGGTTGACTCGGCTTCCTCGATCACCGCTAGGCGAGATCATTCGCCGCCACGCGTTGTCCAGGGGCGTGACCGTGGTTTCGCACGACGAGCCCGGCGCGCGGGCCGGGCTCTTCTTTCTCGAATCGGGCGTGCCGCCGCGGCCGTCGCGCGTGCTCTACGACCGCCTCGACTCGGCGGCGAGCCACATGGTCGCTGACGAATTCGACTGGGCTCACGAACTCGACGGGGCCTCGGCGGCGCACGTGACGGGCATCACCTGCGCGCTGGGCGACGGGCCGGCCGCGGCCGCGTCGGCACTGCTCACGGCGGCGAGGACGGCGGGGGTTATGACCAGTTTCGACGTTAACTACCGCTCGCAACTCTGGGACGTGCCTAGCGCCCTGGCGAGTTTCCACACGGTGCTGCCGCTCGTCGACACGCTATTTGTGAGCCCGGGCGACCTGGCGATGTTGAGGGGCCGTGTCGATGACTCGGCGACCTTGGTCGACGAGATTATTCAGGAATTCGGGACGTCCACCGTGGTCCTTCGCGAGAGCCAGCAGGTGTCGACGTTGGAGCGGAGCGTGCAGGTGCAGGTCTTCGGTGACACCTCCGGTTCGGCGCAGGCCTCGGGTACCGTGGTCGATGAATTGGGAGCGGGTGACGCCGCCGCGGCCGCCTTCCTGGTGTCGATGGTGTCGGACGAGTCGAGTGACGTGTCTGCCCGGCGCTGCGCACGAGCCTGCGCCCGGATGTTGACGATTCCCGGCGATTCGTGGACTGGAGGGCTCTTCGACCTGGACGACGGCTACACGACAGCGTCGAACGTGCAGCGATGAGCGATCCTCGTCAAGACCTGTCGGCGGCGCTCGTTGCGTCACGCCTCATCGTCATCGTGCGACTGTTGGACCACGCCCACGTGGGGGAGATTATCGACACCCTCGCGGACGCCGGGGTGCGTTTCGTCGAGATAACCCAGGAACGGCCGGGGGGACGTGAGGCTCTGGAGCGTGCCGTGGCGAAATGCGGAGATCGACTGATCATCGGTGCGGGCACGGTGATTGGCGTGGCCGACGTCGAGCGTGCGGCGGACGCGGGCGCCCGATTCATCGTGAGTCCCCATACCGATCCATCGGTGATCGCCGCGGGACTTGAGCGTGGGCTGGTGATCGTGCCCGGAGCCATGACGCCGAGCGAGGTCGTGGTGGCGCGGTCCGCGGGCGCGCAGTTCGTAAAGCTCTTTCCGGCCGGGCCCCTGGGAACCGCGCATCTGACGTCACTGCGGGGGCCCTTCCCGGACGTCCTGTTCGTGCCCACTGGTGGGGTCTCGAACGAGAATGCGTCGTCGTGGTTCGAGGCCGGCGCGGCGGCGGTGGCGATGGGGTCCTCGCTCGTTCCTTCGTCGGGCGACCTCGAAGGACTTTTCGAACGCGCTCGACTCGCCGTCGCATGCACCAGTGCGGACGCGTCAAGCGCGTAGACCTTAGGCGGTCAGCTGGTAGCGGGTCCGCGCCACAGGTCCACGTTGCCGTCCACGGCGTGACCATCGATCTCGGCGAGCTCTTCGGTGGTGAACGTGAGGTTATCTAAGGAGGCGAGGTTTTCCTCCAACTGCGCGACGCTGCTCGCGCCAAGCAACACCGACGTCACGCGCGGATCACGCAGCGCCCACGCGATCGCGAGCTGCGAGACTTGCTGACCCCGACGCGTCGCGATCTCTCGCAGGGATCGAACGTGGTTCAGGTTCTCCTCGTTGAGCATCTGGCGCGAGAGCGAACCGTCCTTCGCGGCCCTCGACGTGGAGGGGACGCCGTCGAGGTAACGATTCGTGAGCAGGCCCTGGGCCAAGGGCGAGAAGGCGATGCAGCCCACGCCATCGCGCTCCAGCTCGTCGAGCAGCCTGTTTTCGATCCAGCGGTTGAACATTGAGTAGGAGGGCTGGTGGATGAGCAGCGGCGTGCCGAGACTCTTCAGAATCGTGACGGCTTCGTGGGTGCGGACGTCGGAGTACGAGGAGATCCCCACGTAGAGGGCCTTGCCCTGGCGCACGGCCGTGTCGAGCGCGCCCAGGGACTCTTCTAAGGGCGTGTCCGGATCGAAGCGATGGTGGTAGAAGATGTCGACGTAGTCGAGGCCCATGCGAGTGAGGCTCTGGTCCAGGCTGGCCAGAAGATGCTTGCGGGATCCCAGTTCGCCGTAAGGACCGGGCCACATGTCCCAGCCGGCCTTGGTGGAGATGATGAGTTCGTCGCGCAGTGAGGAGAAGTCCTCACGTCGTAGGCGTCCAAAGTTCTTCTCGGCGCTGCCCGCAGGCGGTCCGTAGTTGTTCGCGAGGTCGAAGTGGGTGACGCCGAGGTCGAAGGCTCGCCGCAGCACTGCGCGCTGCACGTCGATGGAGTTCTCGTCGCCGAAGTTCTGCCAGAGGCCCAGCGAGATGGCGGGAAGTTGCAGGCCACTGCGTCCGCAGTGGCGATAGGTCATCGAGTCGTAACGAGAAGTTGATGGTTCGTAGGCGGCGATGCCACGAGCATATCCAACGGTGCAGCCGCGTGTGTCCTAGTCGGCCAGTGAGTCGAAGCGCCCTCGGCGCACGATCACTTGGTCAAGCGAGCGAAACGAATCCCGACGTCACGCACAGGCCGAAGGCGTCGATGAGCAGGAAGCCCGCGATGATCACGATGATCGTCACCCGCGTCGCGCGACCGTGGCGAACCGCCATCGCGCGGGGCATGTACCACTCGGGCAGGGGACTGTCGTAGGAGTTCGCCGCGCCGTTCCACGGCACGGCATCGAGGTCAAGGGTCGCGTGAGGATCGGCGGCCAAGGCGAGCGCCGTCAACTCGTCGTCAGATATCCCCGAGGGTGAGGGTTCGAAGGTCGAGTAGGAGGAGGTCTGTTTCATCGCGCTCCTTCAGGTCGGTTAAGGACAAGCCCGCTCTCACTATACGCAGGCCACAACTTTTCGTAACACGTTGGTAACATAACGCGACCGTCGTCACCGCGCCGCCATGGCACGCCCGGGTGCGACGTCGAACGTTCTTCAGGGGATTCTTAAATATCCTTAATGCCGTTTTTCAGTGGCGGCGGTTACTCTCTTGAGTGAGTGGTCGAGGGCCCGGTGCCCGTTGACATCGCCCGACGGTAAAGAGAGAGCCACCACGCTTATCTGAGAAAGGTGCTGTTGAGACACGTGAAGCGCGAACTCCACGTTGGAATGCTTTCACTTCTGTTTACCGGCACGATTGCTTTTCTGTCCCCCGCCCTGGTCGCGAGCGGTTCGACCCTTCCGACGGCTTTCTACCTCGACATCGGAGGGTCGGCGTCGCTCGGCTACCAACCGACTCCCACCAGCCCCCACGGCCAGCACACCGACAGCGGCTACGCCGACTATCTTGTGGCGCTCGAAGCGGCCAAGGGCGTGTCGCTGCAATTGACGGAGATCGGTTGTGCGGGTGAGACCACGGTGACCATGCTCGTGGGTGGCGATACCTGTTATCCGAACCCCGATACTCAGCTCGCTGAGGCGGTCTCGTTCTTGCGCGCTCACTACGACGAGAGTGGCGTGGTGACCATCGACCTCGGCTTCAATGACATTCGGCCGTGCTTCCAGTTCGCAACCGTCGATCCGTCGTGCGTGCGCGACAAGATCGAATTGGTGCGCGAACAACTGCCGGACATCCTGAGTGCCCTCAAAGCGGCTGCCGGACCGAACGTGACCATCGTCGGCCTCGGTCATTACGACCCGTACCTGGCCCACTACGTCGAAGGCTCCATGGGAAGGGCCTTCGCCGAAGCAAGCTTTGACGCTGTGACGACGCTCGACCACTCGCTGCACGACGCTTACAGCGACGCCGGCGTGCCGATGGCCGACGTGAACTCGGCCTTCAACGGCAACGACACCAGCCCCGTCACGCTGGCGGGCGTGGGCACCGTGCCGGACAACGTTGCCGAGATCTGCCTGTTGACCTGGATGTGCCAGGCGTCCTCCTACCCGCCGAACATCCATCCCAACGACGCGGGCTACGAGGCGATCGCTGACTCGATCGCCGCGGTGCTCCCGGCACCGTGGTGAGCTTTCGTCCCCATTGGTTAAGTGATTTCTTAACGTAGGGTCCCGCGAGGACCTTCCTCTACTGTGGACCTGATGCCAGAGCAATCGTCGGGGTCGTTGGTGCTCGTGCGCCACGGAGAGAGCACGTGGAACGACCTGCGACTCGTGCAGGGCCAGAACGACGAGGCCTTGTTGACCGAGCGAGGGCGCGCCCAGGCTCGCGCGGTGGGTAACACGTTGCGGCGGCAGGAGTTTGACGCCATCCTCTCGAGCGACCTTTCGAGGGCTCTCGAGACGGCCGAGATTCTGGCCGAGTTGCTGGAGCTGCCGGTCGAGACGTCGCCCGCGCTTCGCGAGCGAAGTTTCGGGCTGTTCGAAGGGCGTCCGCTCAAGGAACTCACGCCGTCGCGGTCTGGAATCGAAGGTGGCCGGGTGGTGGACGATCTCGCGCATCCCGAGGAGGGAGAGTCGCTGCGCGAACTCCTGGAACGCTCGGGCCAGTTGGTCGAAGCACTTCGAATCTCGAGGCCGAATGAACGGCTGCTGCTGGTGACGCACGGCGGCACCATTCGAGCGATACGCGCGTTCTGCGCCGGTTTGACGATGGTGGATCTGCCCTGGGACCGGGTCGCCAACTGCAGCGTCTGGAACGTGTAGGCGCGAGCAGCTTTTGTGACGGGGCCGACGGCTGTGGCCGGGTCGACTATTCCTTGACGATGTCGAGCGGGCCGTCGCCCAGATCGCCGCGCAGGACCTCCTGTTCCTCGTGGCGCCGCGGCAGCAGGGAACTCCAGGACGCCTGGCTCCGTCCGGTGATCGGTTTCGCCAATCGAGTGCGCGCCACCAGGGCCGTGAAGATGAAGCCGGCGATGTACACCACGGAGAGGGCGAAGGGCACCGCGAGTTCCCAGGGTAGACGCCATCCGTAGTCGTTGCGGAACCTCACCAGGATCGGGATCCACAGCATCTGTGAGAGATAGACCCCGTAGGAGTTGTCGGAACCCGATTGGACCATGGCGCGCGTGCGGATGCGGCGTTGCGGCGCAACGAGGTAGACGCCCAGGAGGTAGACGCAGAGGATGGCCCCGATGTTGAAAGGGATCACCGCGGGGGCGAAGACCAGGCTTCCCGTTTTCAAGTACTTGGGGAGCCATCGATAATTGCTCCAATAGCTGAGTATCTCGGCCAACGCGGCACTGGCCAGGGTGAGGCAGATTATCCAGCGGGCCCGATCGACGATCCAATCGTGCACCTCGTCGAGATGCAGCGCCACGATCATGCCGCCCAGGAGGTACACGACGTAACCAACGATGAAACGAGTCTGGGCGATCTGTGTGAGTCGAAGTCCGAAGCTATGGGAATCGATGACAACGCCGTAGGCGATTTGCCACAGCAGCGCCACGATCATCATGTGCACGTGCCATTTCGGGAATCGGCGCACGAACTTGAGCAGGAGCGGGAAGATCAGGTAGAACTCGATGATGACAATCAGGTAGTAGAGGTGGTAGTAGCCGACCCGCAGGAGGGTGACGAAGTAGTGCAGACCGGCCCCGTCGAAGAGTTGGCTGTGGCTGTAGGAGTAATAAGGAAAGCCCGAGATCTTATGGGCCTTGGTATAGAAAAAATAGATGACAGTCCACGCGAGATAGGGGACTCCCACGGAGATGAAGCGGCGCTCCCAGTAGTGGTTCAACTTCATCTTGGCAATATCGCGGTAGCTGTAGGTCAACATGCAGGCCGACACGAAGAGGAACGCGTCGCGGGAAAACCTCGTGAGCATGATGAGGCCGATGACGGTCATGTTGGTCGCGATCGGGGCGAAGAAGATCAGCGTATGGGTGGAGATGACGGCGGCCTGCTTGACCGGACGCATGGCGTCGATGTGGTCGAGGCGCTTGCGGGTCCCCTGCTCGGGCGTGGTAGAACTCACGTCCGGCTCACGTCGTCTCGATGACGGGGCGAGTCATCGTGATGTCGGAGAGTCTTCAACAATCTCACGTTACGTGCTCTTGAAAGAGCACGGGAACCTGGCCGGAGCTCAGTTTCTTCTTTTGGATCTTGCCGGTGGCGTGGGTGGGCAGTTGGGCCACGACATTGATGGTGACCGGACGGCGAGCTCTGGAGAAGGCCGCCACGAGCGCGTCGTGCACCTCCTTGGTGGCGATCCTCACTTCGTCCAGGGGGGTCGAATCAGAGACGCCGTCGAGCTGCACGTACGAACTCGGCACCTGTCCGAACACCTCATCGGACACGCCGATGACGGCTGCCCCCACGACCCCGCGAACGCCCAGGATCACGTCCTCGATCTCCCGGGGAAAGATCTTCTCGCCGCCGCGGTTGATGACGTCGTCGCTCCGGCCGACGAGGAACAGGTACCCTTCGTCATCCAGGTACCCCAGGTCGCCCGTGTCGAGCCAACCGTCGTGGTCGAAGCGATCCTCGTAGCCGGCGCTCTCATACTTTCGAATCACCGTCGCCCCTCGAATCTCCACCAGGCCAACCTCATCGTGGGCCAAGCGTCTCGCCTCGTCGATTCCGGGTGACGAGACGACGCGAACCTCGACGCCGACGGCGCGGCCCACCGACCCGGCTTTGCGGTGGCCATCGAGAGGATTGGCGCAGATCTGGCTGGCCGCTTCCGTCATGCCGTAGGACTCGACGACCGCAATACCTGTATCAGTTTCGAACTTTTGTAACAGCACGGGCGAAAGGGGAGCCGAGGCGGAACGGACGAAGCGGATACCGCGAGGGATGGACTCTCCTTCGAGCAACGTGGAGAGTCGCGAGATTATGGCCGGCACGGCGTTGATCCAGGTGATCTGCAGGCGTTCTACCGTGGTCCAGAATCCGGAGCGGTGGAATCGGTCGTCCAGGGCGAGCGACGAGCCCGCGAGGAGCGTGGCGAGCAGTCCTACGACTTCCGCGTTGATGTGCCAGAGGGGTAGGGGATTGAGGCCCCGATCAAATCGGTCGAGTTGGTTGTGGCGCGCTACCAGTCCCGCCGTTCTTAGGAGTTGCTCGCTGGGCAGGGCCATGACCTTGGGCGTGCCCGTGGTGCCAGACGAGGCGAGTATCACGCCGCCTCTCCCCGTGCCGAGAGCGGGTCCTGTCGCCGCCGGTGCCGTGGCGTCGCCGTCGCGTTCGTTGAGCCGGTGCCACGGTGCGCCAACGCCGATGGGTTTTGGGCGATCACTGAGCACACCGCACAGCGTGAGGTTGGCGATGCGGGCGTTGAGCGGTGAGGCGTCAGCGTAGGCGACCGTCGAGTCCAGGGGGGCGATCCACACGCCCAGGGCGAGGAGGGAGACGAAGCAGAGGGCGAAGTCGATGGGGTCGGCGACCAGTAGGCCGACGCGGTCGGAGTCGGTGAGGCCCCACGACGTAACGGCGCCGCGCCACGAGTTCATGTGGTCGTTCAATTCGTCGTAACTGACCTGCCGAGCCGATCGCACGGACAGCAGGTAGGGCGACGACGTAAGGAGCTTCGCCTGGGAAATGATGACGTCTTCGAGTGATCCGTCACCGAACGAGCGAAGGCCTTGGTCGGACACGGATCGATCCGTCAATACATCATTCGTGAGTCGGCGTAGTGCTTGAACTCGAGAAGGTTGGACGAGGGATCACAGATAACGAACGTGCGATGCACCTCCACCAACCCTTCAAAACGGGTGCTGACGTCGCTGAAGAATGGCACGTCGCGTTGACGGCAGAGCTGATGGAGCGCCTCGAAGTCGGACTCGTCGCGGAACGTGACGCCGAAATGTCGCGGGTACATCTCCAACTCGGCCATCGGGACGCGCGAGGGCGGTGGTGGCGTTAAGTGGCACACCAGTTGGTCGCCGAAGAAATCGACGGTCACTCGATCGGCGTAGCGTCGAGCGAGTTTGCACCCCAACTTGGACACGTAGAAGCCCACCGTCTCGTCGAGGTCGTAGACGGGAATCGCGAGATGGAAGACGTCGCGGCTCTCTCTCATAGGTGGTCGCGCACGGCGGTCGCGCCTTCCGGTTCGAAGTCCATGAACGTGTCGCTTCGCAGCCCCAGGCGGATGGTCTCCAAGCCCACGATGTCCAGCGGAGGGATGTTCCCGAGATTCACTTCCGGGCCGAGACGGCGCACGAAATAACTCTGCAGCTCCAACGAGGGTGCTTCGAACAGCAGGAGGTTGCTGTCGATCCCGCAGGTCAGGATCTCTTCGATGAGCCCATAACGTAACTCCCCGTCGGCGCGACAGATACCTCCGTGGCCGCTTTCCCTGGTTTCCAGGGTCACCAGTATCGCGCCCGCGCTGATGTCGTCCTTGATGTACTCGATCCATTTGTTCGGGGCCATGTTCTCCGAGTGCACGCGGTCCTTGGAACCGACCTCGGAAATCACCTTGAAGTCTTTGGACAGC
Organism: uncultured Acidimicrobiaceae bacterium; assembly: GCA_963827115.1. GTDB lineage: Bacteria > Actinomycetota > Acidimicrobiia > Acidimicrobiales > RAAP-2 > RAAP-2. Next base: position 1,038,647 of record CAWGZS010000001.1, read on the forward strand.
TCGGCCACGTACTCAGATTTCCTCGCGTCGCTGAGGTCCACCGTTCCGTTGGAGACTTCGACGTACTCGCAGCCAAAGTTGAGGCAGAGTTCACGGAACTGATCGAAGCGGTTCTGCACGATGTACTTCTCGAACAGGGTGCCGCCGAGGTAGAAGGCCACGCTCTCGTCCTGGAGTACCTTGATCTTCTCCTTCATGTCGACCGTCACGACCGAGGTTCCCCAGCCGAATTTGACGAAATCCACGTAATCGCCGGTGCTTTGGATGACGTCGGCGAATAGGCCGCGGGGGATCCCTTTGTCGATCACCATGGTGACGCCGGTCCTTCGAGGCTTGGTGCTGCGGTGGGGCAATTGGAGGTGGGTCTGATCCATGGTGAAGTAGGGCCCCATCACTAACACACTCGGAAAGAATCTCTCTCGAGAGAGGTAAAACGCCGTGCACAAGAATAGTAAGGGACTTTTTAGCGTCCGCGATTGCATCCTTAGAGAAGCCTCTGTGTTTATTGGGAAAAGTCGGAGAGTGCCGCAAACCTCCGTTGAGGCCACGTTTTTGGCCACTATTTGGCTGGTTACGAGCCCATTATGCGAAGGAAACGGTACGCAACGAGTTGTGGCGAGCTCGACCACGCGTGATCGCTGATCACGGTGGCGTTGGCGGTTCGACCAGCGCGGCGCGCCCAGGACGTGAGACGACGCGCTACCAGGTCGTCGGCAGGGTCGCGATAATGTCCCTAGCGATGATCATGTAACCGGCGTTGTTCGGGTGATCGTCCGGTCCGAACGGTGGCGGGGTGCACATCCACGTCCATTGGCACTCCACCGCGACGTTCTCGGGTATCTTGCCCACGTTGGCCATGTTCTCGGGCGTGGTGTTGTCGTTCTTGTACGAACCAGGGACGTTGGCGACCGCGATTCCCGCCGCGTTGTAGGCGTGGGCGAGCGTGGCGTTCAGACGGTTCATGGCCGTGAGCGTCGCGGCGGCGACGGCCGGGCCGGTCGTTCCGTTCAGGTAGTAGCCGAGGAAGGGGTCGCTATATTCCAGGCCCACGAAGTGTACGTTGGGTCCAGCCGCGCCCTGCAGGATCTTCAGAATCTTGGGAAGGTCGTGATAGACGTAGTTGATCCCCTGGTTCACGCAGTTCTGATTCACCCCTTTGACCAGGAGACATGCGCGAATGTTGTTGAAACCTAGGTCGATGGTCACGATGCCCTGCTCGTTGCCGTCGCTTATCAACGCGTCAACCGCTCTCGAGAGCTGGGTGATTGGAAGGTGGTAGCAGACGTTGGCCACCAGCCCGAGCATCGACTGAACGGTCTCGCCGGGACAACCGAGTTCTCTCAGGTTGAGGGTGATGCTGCTCGCCTCGAGAAGCTTTATGTCGTTGGCGTAGCCGTCCAGGGTGCGATGGCCGTTGTGATGAGGCACGCCGTCCGGCTGAAAGCCGAGCGACGCCGAACCGCCGATATCGATATAGAAACCGGTGACGGGCGGGCTGGTGACGACGGTCGTCGTCGTGGTACTCGTCGTCGTCGTCGTGGTGGTGGTACTCGTCGTCGTCGTGGAGGTCGTCGTGGTGGTGCCGGCGGCACCGGCGATCAGGGGAGAGGATGAAACACCGAGAGGGGCCACTATCGATATCAGGGCCACGAACGCAGTGGCAAGTGGCAGATATGTCAGTCGCCGATGCATCAGATCCCCCATGGTTCCGCAACAACTTACAGCGTGGCCGACGTAAATGTCACTGAGATTTGCTCCGCGCGACGGTCGTGAGCCGTCCCGAGAGAGGCCAGGAAGACCTTGGGCCGACTCGCCGGAGGTTAGAGCGTCCATGACCTCGAGTAGCGGGAACGCGTGAGTACTCTGACCAGTAGCAATTGAGAATTGCGTGGTTCGTGCGGGGGGCGCATTGATCCGTAAACGTTTCAGGAACTTCGTACTTGGGGCCTCGTGCGTCGCTGGACTCTTCGCGTTGTCTTCGTGGGGAGCTACGACGGCGGCCACTTCTCCCACCACGACCACGAGTGTCGCCTCGTCCACCACCACGGTGACGTCCACCACGACCAGCACCACCACGACGGTGCCGACGCCGGTCGGTCAGGACCCCTTCACCGTGCCGTCGGTGGCTCTCTATCTGAAGAACCGAACGAACCTCGTCACCGCCGCCGTGTACGACGTGGACTCGGGCAGGACCTACATCTACAACCCCGGCGTCCATGAAAGAACGGCGTCGATGGTGAAGATCGACATCCTGGCGGCGTTGTTATGGGATGACCAGGAGGACAATCGCTGGTTGACGGCGAGGGAGCTGTCGCTGGCGGCCAAGATGATCGAACAGTCGAACAACGGCGCCGCGGACCGACTCTGGTCCGATATCGGAGGGCGTGACGACCTCGACTCCTTCAATTCGCTCATCGGCTTCCAGCAGACGATCCCGAGCTACTCCTGGGGCGATATCGAGACGACGCCGCGCGACCAGCTGCAGCTCCTCAAGGCGATCGTCCTTCCCAACCGAATACTCAACGCCGCGTCGAGGAAGTACGAGATGGACCTCATGGAGGACGTGGACCCGGGGGAGCGTTTCGGCCTGGGATGGGGATCGCCGCCGCGAGTCACCGTCGGTCTCAAGGATGGCTACTACCCGGAAGCGACCACCGGATGGCAGATCAATACGTCGGGATTCGTGATGTACGCCGGGCGTCTCTATCTCGCGACCATCATGTGCGCCAATAATCCGGACGAAACGTACGGCATCGGCACCGTCACGACGCTGTCGCGTCTCATCTGGGAGAACCTCAAGCCCTGAATCGCTGGCGTCGAAAAAGCGCTGCGCAGGGGGATTATTTCTGGTGAATAATGGATTGCCTGTCGATTCCTTGGTGTCACGTTCGTCGATGTGAGTAGAGCCTGAGAGTCGGGCTCGAGGAAAGGAAGTGAAGAAATGTCTGAATACTTGGTGCTCATCTACGAAAGTGAATCCGACTGGGGAAACGCCAGTGAGGAAGTTGGCGGAAAGATCATGACCGAGCACAACGACTTCATGGCCAAGAACGGTGCCGCGATGCGTGGCGGCAACGCGCTTCACCCGACGTCGTCGGCCACGTCACTTCGTCGCGACCCCTCCGGAAAGCTCCTGGTAACCGACGGAGCGTTCGCCGAGACCAAGGAGGCGCTGGGGGGCTACTACCTGATTGAGGCGGCCGACCTCGACGAGGCCATCGCCATCGCCGCCCAGGTGCCCGCCAGGTTCGGCGGCGTCGAAGTTCGTCCGATAAGGGTCTTCGACTGACGAACCCCTCCAGTGTCGATGGCGTCGAAGCCGCGGTGGCGGACGCCCATCGACACGAGTGGGCCTCCGTGCTCGCGGCCACGATTCGCGTGACCGGCGATATCGACCTTGCGGAGGAATGCGTGCAAGACGCGTATTCCAAGGCTTTGACGAATTGGCGCGAGAGCGGAATCCCAATGAACGTAGGCGCCTGGTTGACGACGGTGGCGAGACGGCGCGCTATCGACGTGCTGCGCCGTCGGTCCACTCAGGAGAGGCTCTTCTCGCTCATGGAAGACCGAGACAATAACGGATCGTCGAGTGTCGATGGCGAGCATCGTCCCGTCGACGATCGGTTGCGATTGATCTTCACCTGTTGCCATCCCGCGCTCTCCGTGGACACACAGGTGGCGTTGACGCTCAAATTGTTGTGCGGACTGACGACGCCAGAGGTGGCGCGCGCCTTCCTCGTCAATGAGGCCACCATGGCGGCTCGCATCACGAGGGCCAAGAAGAAGATCTCGACGTCGCATATTCCCTATCGAGTACCGACCGCCGAGGATCTTCCGGAGCGCATCGACGCCGTCCTCTCTGTCGTGCACCTCGTCTTCGCCACGGGACACACCGCGCCATCGGGGTCAGATCTGGTGCGGGACGATCTCGTCGTGCGGTCACTCGAGCTGGCGCGAATGCTCCGCGAGCTGCTGCCAGCGCAATCAGACGTGACGGGACTGCTGGCGCTGATACTCCTCACCGATGCTCGACGCCGAACGAGGACCAGTCCGCAAGGAGATCTCCTGTTGCTCTCGCAGCAGGACCGGAGTCAATGGGACCACGACGCGATCGAGGAGGGGACCGGCCTGGTTCGCGAGGCCCTGCGCCAGGGTCCCGCGGGAAGGTTCGCGCTGATGGCCGCGATCGCCGCGCTGCACGCCGCGTCGCCGTCGTGGGAGAACACTGACTGGGACGAGATCGTGGCGCTCTACGACCTGCTCGTCGTAACGTGGCCCTCGCCGGTGGTGGCCCTCAATCGGGCCGCGGCGATCGGGCTCGCTCGCGGTCCCGACGCGGGTCTCGACGCGCTGGCCGCACTCGACAGCGAGCCTCACCTTTCCAACTACAGCTACCTAGCGAGTACCCGCGCGACGTTCCTGCGAGACTTGGGACGCCGCGCCGAGGCGCGAGCGTCTTTTGAAGAGGCGTTGGAACACTCCGAAAACGAGGTTGAGCGCGCCTTCTTGCGCCAGCAAATCGAGGGGCTGATTAAGTAGACCCCGGCCCGGGAGTGAAGACACTGAGGGCCCCCAGCAAGGTGACCAGTTGCTTCGCGTGCGCGAAGAGATTGAGGGCCGGTTCGCGGTCGCCATCGAGATGGGTCAGCATTTCTAGGCCGAGATACAGCGCCACCACCATGTACGCGACGTCACTCGACGGCAGTAGGGAGGCGAATGGCGTGTTGCCGAAACTCTTGTCCAGGGCCTCCTTCGTAAAAGCGAACCAGGGTCCGATCCTCGTGGCCACTTCGGCGCCCAGTCCGGGGGTCGAGGACGAGCCGGAAATGATCTCGACCAGGACGGTCACGTAGCCCGTATCCAGGTCATCCTGAAAGATCTGCGTGGCGAGGTTCACCATCTCGTTCGCGGTGGAGACGCCTTCGATCGCCGCACGATACTTCTCCGTCCTCGCTTCGCTCACGGTGTCCAGCGCCGCTAAGAGGAGGTTCACCACCGAGCCAAAGTGATAGAAGATGAGCCCCTGATTAAGCCCGGCGCGCTCCGCAATCGCTCGGGCACTCGCGCCCGAAAAGCCGTCTTCGCGAAGTGTTTCGATGGTGGCGTCGATTAGTGCGCGGCGGGTGCTGGCCGACCGGTCCGTCCCTGAAGCAGCAACCTTGCTCGAGGCGCCAGCCTTGGCCATGTCACTCCCGACTTTAAGCGAATGCTCAAATAATACACTCAAAGTCGCCGGAAACCCTTCATTTGAACGCTGTTCGCGCTGTCCTAGATAGTGGAGAGCAATCCGTTCTCCGTCGATTTGGTCAAAGTCGCGCTCTGCTGCGCTGTCGCTCGAAGCCTCCTTCGAGGCGACTCATCCGACGCGCGTTACCTCGACCACGACGCCGAGCGCGCTCGAGGGGCCCCCGTGGTAGATGCCCTTGAGCGGTGGAACATCGCTGTAGTCACGACCCTTGGCGACGATGACGTGATTCGTGCCGATGCTGCTGGCGTTCGTGGCGTCGATCCCTACCCATGAACCGCTGAAGTATTCGACCCAGGCGTGGCTCTCTCCGATGATCGTCTCGCCGATTTGCGCGTCGGGATTCGAATGCAGGTACCCCGACACGTAGCGCGCTGGCACCCCCAGCCCCCGGAGCAGGGCGATCGTGACGTGGGTCAGGTCCTGACAGACGCCCTTCTTCTGCTCCCACACCTCTTGAGCCGTGGAGGAAACGAGCGTGGAGCCTCGTACGTAGGCCACGCGGTCCTGCACCCACGCGACTACGTCACGGGCGACGTGAGAGACGTTGTCGAGTGGCAGATTGAGCGCACGCAGCTCCTCGAGGACTGAGGAGGAGACGGTCGTTCTCGACGAGGCGGCCAGGTATTCGGCGTAGTCGTCCTGTGCGCGAGATACCTTGAGGTTCTCCATCGTCAGATGATCCTTGATCGGGGCGGCCTCGTGGGTCTTGACCGTCGCGAGCGCCACCACTTCGAGCTGTTCGTGCGGCTCGTGAAGGTCGAAGGTCGTGACGATGGTGCCGAAGTAGTCGCGATAGGACGACTGCACGGCGTGGGGCGACACGTACAGCGCCGCATCCAGCACTTCCTGGTGCGACGAGCCGGGTGGCGTCATCCGCGCTTCGTTGTACGAGGATTCGGCGTGGCCCTCGTAATTGAACCCGGTGACGTGGCGGATCTGCAGCTGGGCGGACCGTGGCGAGTCGCTCATATGCCCGCCTCGGTTTCCCAGGGCATGGAGACTACCTGGCGGAAGAAGTACGACGTGATCTGGTCGTTGGCGAGCGCACTGGTTTGTTCGAGCATCTCGAGGATCTCGACCAGTTCATTGAGCACCGTGTTGGGATCGGAGTATTCCAGCCGGGTTTGGGCGATGCGGATCGTGCGGCGGGTTTGGTTCACCGCGTTCGTACGACCGCCGACGCTGGTCAGCTCCGCCAGGCAGCTGTCGGCCACGTTGAGGGAGTGGAACGCGGACCGGGGAAAGGAGCGGTCGAGCAGCAGGAAGGCGGCGATGGCCTGGGGATCGGAACCGCCGGTCGAGACGCGAAGGTAGGACTCCATCGCCCCGGCAGCGCGCAGCAGCGTGAGCCAGTCGGGCGAGTATTCCTCGGCCAGGAGCCGACTCTCGAGCAGGCGGGCGGTCATGTCGATCCGCTCGAGGCTGCGCCCCAGCACGAGGTACCACCACGTCTCGTCGTGGCTGATGGTGGCGTCGGTGAGCCCGGCGAACAGCGCGGAGCGTTCGCGCACGAAGTGCAAGTAACTCGCGGGTCCCACGCGCGCGGCCTTCGCACGCTGTCCCGCCAGGTCATTGCGCGTGGCGTTGAGGCAGATCCACATCTCCGAGGAGATCACCTCGCGGGCCTGACGCGCGTTCTCGTGGGCGGCCAGCAGGGCGCCCGTGATGGAACTCGGGTTGGTTTGGTCGAAGACGAGTCGAGCGAGGACCGTCTCCTGGTTGACGGCCGTCTCCGGGTCGACCTCCATGCCCAACGTGGCGAACAAGGTGTGACAGGCCGCGTCGGGGTCGCCGAAGGGGTCTTCGGCGATGCGGTGGATGTAGGCGTCGATGATGCGCGAGGTGTCGTCGGCGCGTTCGACGTAACGTCCCGTCCAGTAGAGGAGCTCGGCCAATCGCGAGAGCAGGCCGCGCGTCATTGGCCGAAGCCACCTTGGCCGGCGCGGCCGACCTGACGCGATCCCTCGTTGGCCGATGCGGGCACGCGCCGCTCGGGCGATGGGGGTCTCGTGACCAGCGCCTCGCGCGCCGGCAGCTGGCTCAGGTCGGCGAGCACCCAGGTGTCCTTGGATCCGCCGCCCTGGCTGGAGTTGACCACCAGCGCGCCGTCGGACAGGGCGACCCGGGTGAGGCCACCGGGCAAAACCCACACCTCCTCGCCGTCATTGATGGCGAAGGGCCGCAGGTCGACGTGACGCGGCGCGATGTGGTCGTCGACGAAGGTGGGCACGGTCGATATGGCCACGGTCCGCTGGGCTATGAAGCCGCGCGGATTGGCGCGCAAGGCCTTGCCCAACTTCTTCAAGGTCTTCTCGTCGGCCTGGGGCCCGATGACGATGCCCTTGCCCCCGGAGCCGTCGACCGGTTTCACGACGTAGCGCTCCAAGTTATGAAGCACTTCGTGCAAGGACTCGGGGTCGCCCAGGCGGTACGTCTCGACATTGTTGAGCAGCGGTTCCTCGCCGAGGAAGTAGCGGATGAGCTCGGGCACGTAGGTGTAGAGGAGCTTGTCGTCGGCTACGCCGTTGCCCAGCGCGTTGGAGATGGTGACCGTCTTGGCGCGTGCCGCGTTGACCAGTCCCGCCACGCCCACCAATGAATCGGGTCGGAAATGCAAGGGGTCGAGCCATTCGTCGTCGACGCGGCGATAGATGACGTGCACGGGCCGTTCGCCCTGGGTCGTTCGTATGAAGACGTTGTTGTCCAGCACCAGCAGGTCGCTGCCTTCGACCAGCTCGACGCCCATGAGTCGCGCCAGCAGCACGTGCTCGAAGTACGCGGGGTTGTGCACGCCGGGCGTCAGGACCACGATGGTGGGGTCGCGCACCCCGTCCGGTGCGGAACGACGCAAGGCCGCCAGCAGCCGTGCGGGGTACTGGTCGACCGGGTGGACCCGGTAGTGCGAGAAGAACGAACCGAAGTTCTGGGTCATCGCCCGGCGGTTCTCGATCACGTAGGAGACGCCCGACGGGATGCGGACGTTGTCCTCGAGGACGCGGAAGTTGCCTTTCTCGTCGCGCACGATGTCGATGCCCGACACCGTGATGCGCGCGGCGTGCTCGGGCACGATGCCCACGGCCTCACGGCAGAAGTGCGGGCTCGTGGTGACCAGGGCCCGGGGAACGACGCCCTCGTCGAGGCTCACGCCGGCGCCGTAGATGTCCTCGAGCCACAGCTCGAGCGCGCGCACCCGCTGGCGGATCCCGGCGGACAGCTGGTCCCATTCGAAGGCGGTAATGATGCGCGGGATCAGGTCGAGGGGGAAGGGCCGCTCCTCGCCCCCTAAGGCGAAGGTGACCCCTCGCTCGGCGAAGGTGCGCCCGAGCTGCTCGAAGCGTGACTGGAGTTCGTCGGCCTTGAAGTCCAGCAGCGTCTCGACGATCTCCTTGTAGACGGGGCGGGGCACGCCCGGCTCGGAGAAGACTTCATCCCACGCGTGAGATGGATCAAATTCAATGAAGGACGAAGTGATTTCACTTTCCTATCACTTTGTTGTTTCGAGGGAGTTACCAATCCCGAAAGCGGCCGACCTCGTGCGCGGGCGGCGTGCGAGAGTCTCGGCGAACGACGTGCCGCGAACTACGCGGCGGTGCGGCGAAAGACGACGCTGCCGTTGTGGCCGCCGAAGCCGAAGGAATTCGAGAGGATCACGTCGACCACCATGGACCGCGGAGCCCCTAGGACGACGTCGAGGTCGATGGCGGGGTCGACCTTGGACGTTCCGGCGGTGGGAGGGATGGTCTGATTGAGCAAGGTGAGCACGGAGGCCACGCCCTCCAGGGCGCCCGCCGCGGCCAGCGAATGGCCGAGGTGGCCCTTGATCGAGGTGACGGGCGGGGCGTCCGATCCGAAGACGTGGTGCACGGCGACCGATTCTGCGAGGTCGTTCAGTTCGGTGGACGTGCCGTGCGCGTTGATGTGCGAGACGTCGCTCGCCGAGATATTGGCGTCGGCCAGGGCCAGCTCCATGCAGCGGATCGCGCCGCCGCCGGAGGGATCGGGCGCGGTGATGTGGTGGGCGTCGGCGGTGGACGCCGCCCCCAGAACTTCGGCCATGATGGTCGCCCCGCGCGCGAGCGCGTGCTCCCACTCCTCGAGGATCAGGATGCCGGCGCCCTCACCCATGACGAAGCCGTTGCGGTTCACGTCGAAGGGGCAGGAGAACTCGTCGTTGCTGAGGGCGGTCATGTTGTTGAAGCCCGCGTGGGCGATCGGGACGATGACCGCTTCCGCACCTCCGGCGACCGCCACGTCGCAGCGTCCCGAGGCGACCAGGCGCGCGGCGTTGCCGATCGCGTGGGTGCCGGCGGCGCAGGCCGTGGTGACCGTCTCGCAGGGCCCGCCGAGGCCGAAGCGCATGGACACCGCGGCGGTCGCGGCGTTGGGCATCATCATGGGGACCATGAAGGGCGAGACCCGGCTGGCCCCTTTCTCGTTGAGTACGCGGAACTGTTCGATCACCGTCTGCAGTCCGCCGATGCCGGTGGTGACGATGCTGCCCGCGTCGACCAGCGGGCCCTCAAGGCCGCTCTGGAGCCACGCTTCGTCCGCGGCCATCAAGGCGTAGAGGGCGAAGGGATCAAGGCGGCGAAGTTCCTTCGGTCCGCCTAAGTGGGTCGCGTCGAAGGGAGCGATCAGCTTGCTCGGCGGCGCGGTGCTCTTCACCAGCGCGTCCCAGAGGGCGTCGACACCCACCCCGGCACAGGAGAGGGCCCCGAGTCCGGTCACAGCGACGCGACGGCCCTCAATCGGGCCGGAGGGGGAGACCGCGACGTGCACTACAGCTTGGCGTAAATGAGATCGAAGGCCTCGCCGACGGTGCGGATCTCCTTGAGCTCGTCCTCCGCCACCTCGATGTCGAACGTCTCCTCGAGCGCCATCACGAGCTCCACGAGGTCGAGGCTGTCGGCTCCGAGGTCGTCGCCGAAGGAGGCCTCCATGGTTACTTTGGACGGATCGACCGCGAGTACCTCGACGGTGTTCTCGGTGAATTTTGAAAATGCTTCGGTGCGCTCCATGGTATTTCCCTCGCTTTGTATCGTCTCATGTTACTAAAGTCCCGCGCCGTCTCCGCTCTTAAAGGCCCATCGCGAGGCCGCCGTCGACGGCCAGCACGGCGCCGGTGATGTAGCGCGCGTGGTTACTGGCGAGGAACCCTACAACCCCAGCGATATCGGCTGGCTGGCCGATGCGGCCCAGCGGGATCAGGGCGGCCATCTGATCGCTGGCCGGACCGAGCTCGGTGGTCATGTCGGTGTCGATCAGGCCCGGGGCGATGACGTTGACGGTCACCCCGCGCGAGGCGACTTCTTTGGCCAGCGATCTCGCGAGTCCGACGAGCCCGGCCTTGGCCGCCGCGTAGTTGGCCTGTCCGGGCACGCCGATGAAGGGGCTCACGGAACTGATGAAGATGATCGAGCCTTGGCGGGCCCGCACCATGGAGGCCATGGCGGCCCGGGCGGTGTAGAAGGCGCCGTCGAGGTCGGTGGCCAGCACGTCGCGCCACTGGTCGTCCGACATTCGCATGGCCAGTCCGTCGCGGGTGACACCCGCGTTCACCACGCACACCTCGACGGGGCCGAACTCGCCGACGGCGGCCTTGATGGCGGCGTTGACCTGATCGGACTGGGCGACGTCGACGCTCAGGGAGCGGACGCATCCCGCGGGCGCGGCCCCCGATCGAGAGAGGGCGACCACCTGATCGCCCAGGGCGAGGAAATGTTGGGCGATCGCGGCACCGATGCCGCGGCTGGCGCCGGTGACGATGACGTGACGGCTCATGGGGTCAACTCCTTAAGGTCCAGCAGCGAGGCGGGGGCGAATTGGTGCTCGAAGGTGCGAATCCGTTTGGTCAGTCCGCTCAGCGTGCCGCTCGGGGCCATCTCGACCGACGCGGTCACCGTGTCGGGCAAGGCCAGGGTCGCGTCGAGAAATTCGACGGGCGACGTCAACTGCCGTGAGAGCAGCGCCCGCCACTCGTCGGCCGAGGTGTGGACGTGCCCGTCGACGTTGGCGATCAGCGTGGCGTCCGTGGAACCCCAGGTGACGTCGGCCAACGCACGGTCGAGTTCGTCCTGGGCCGGGGCCATGAGCGGCGAGTGGAAGGCGCCGCCGACCGCCAGGGGTGTGGCGCGGCGCCATCCGAGCTCGCGGTGGCGAGCCAGCAGGTCCGCCAGTCCCTCGTCGGTGCCGCTCACCACGATCTGACCCGTGCCATTGATGTTGGCGACCCAGACGTGGTCGAGGGTGTCCAGCGCCTCGCGGGCGCCCTCTTCGCCGCCCATCAGGGCGACCATGGAGCCGCTCTGCGACGCCGCCGCGCGCGCCATGGCGGCACCGCGAACCGCGATGATGCGGGTCCCGTCGTCGACGCCGAGCAATCCCGAGGCGACCAGGGCCGAGAATTCGCCCAGGCTGTGGCCCAGCAGGTAGCGGGGACGAACACCCAGGTCGACCAATTCGTGGTAGCAGAGCAACGACAGCGCGAAGGTGGCGATCTGGGCGCGGTCGGTGCGCACGACTTCGTCGTCGCTGGCCGTGGTGAGCAGGGTTTCGACGTCCAGTCCGCTCACCTCGCCGATGTGCTGCACCAGCGACCAGTGGGTCGAGTCGCGCCAGGCGAGCCCCGCGCCACTCGACAGCGATCCCTGTCCGGGGAAGAGCGCGACGAGGTCGTCGCGAAAGGGGAGGGTTGACTGGTCAGTCACTTCAAAGAAGTTACCTCGTGCCCGGAGTGGGAGTTGAACCCACACACCCTTTCGAGTAAAGGCTTTTGAGGCCTCCGCGTCTGCCGATTCCGCCATCCGGGCTGTGGCGACAACGGTAGCATCGACGCCGGTCCTCGCCGTGGGCGGCGTTCGGCCTTCGTCGTTTTTCACTCGCTTACCTAGAGTGACTGCTATGCAGGTGACGCTCTGGCGAGACGACGTCACCCTTCGACGTGCCGTCAGTGCGGCGCACGAGCGTCACGATCGCCGCTCACGCCTTTTCCTTCGCGTGTCGCACGGCGGTGTCGACGGCTTCGGCGAAGTCGCCCCCCAGAACGGCGCCCTTAATGGCGATCCCTCGGTCCGTGACGTCCTCGACGAGTTGGGCGACGTGACGATCCCCCAACTTCTCGAAGTGGTGTCGCGCGAGTCAGGGGCACCCTCGTGGACGAGGATCGCCCGATTCGCCGCCGCCCGTCCCGCGAGTTGTGTGGCGGTGGCCCTGGTCGAGATGGCGCTGCTCGACTGGGAGCTGCGATCGAGCGACCGCGACGTGCGGTCGCTGTGGCCCAAGAACTTCGACACGCCCACGATGGCGACCGTCTCGCTGATCGACGTCGACGACCCGTGGGACGTGGACGAGCGCGCCGTGCGCTTGCGGGCCAAGACGTCGCCCGGCGCCTTGTCGCACGAGGCGCTCGCTCGTGCGCGCCACGTGACGCTGCCGCTGCTGCTCGACTTCAACTGTTCGGCGAGTGCCGACGAGCAGGTGCTGGACCAGGTGGACGCCCTGCGGGGCCTGATCGACCTGGTGGCCGTCGAACAGCCCTACGCGGCGGGCAACGTCATCGACCACGCGACGTTGGCGGCGCAGCTCGACGTGCCGATCAGCCTGGACGAGGGGGTGCGCTCGCCGCGCGACCTCGTCCAGATTCACCGCTACGGCGCGGCGCGAATGTTGTGCATCAAGCCGGCCCGAGTAGGCGGGCTGGCCAACGCGCGCACCATGGTCCAGCGAGCGACAGACCTTGGCCTCACCACGTATCTTGGCGGGTTCTTCGAGTCGGCCTTCGCGCGCCAGGTGCACCGCCTGCTGGGCGAGCACTGCGTCGCCGAGCCGAGCGACCTCGGCGTCGTGGCCACGCTCGAGGGCCTTTCTCGACCGGAAACCTCGTTGGTGGACGGGGGATTCGGTGTGGCCCCCAGCCCCGAGATGCTCGAAAAGTCCACGGTCGTTGCGACGTGGTCGTGAGGTCGGTTTTACACTTGCACCATGGGTACCCGGCTGCAGAAACGTCACCTGGAGGACCTGCAACGCCGCTTGGGCGCGGCCCGCGAGAGTCTCGGCGTCCTCCAAGAACAGGTCGCGGTGTGGAACGAAGCGCTCGACGACGCGCGGATACGCTCGTTAGTCTCTGAGACACCCATGCAGACCTACGACTATCACGAGCTCTCGCGTCACGTCGCGGCGGCCAACGCTGAGTTACAGCGCCGCGCCAACGAAGTCCGTAGCCTGATGGAGGAGCGCGACGAACTGCTGCGCGAGTGGACACCGAAAGACGAAGATGGATAAGCGCGCTGTCATTGCCGACGACGAATCGATAATTCGCCTCGACCTCAAGGAGATCCTGGAGGGCGACGGTTACCTGGTGGTGGGCGAGGCGGCGAGGGGCGACGACGCCCTGGCGATGATCAAGGAGTTGGAGCCGGACCTGGCGCTGCTCGACGTCAAGATGCCCGGACTCGACGGCATCGAGGTCGCCCGGGAGTTGAAGGGCTCGAGCACCGTGGTGGTGCTGCTCACCGCGTTCAGCCAGCGCACGCTCATCGAGAGCGCGCGCGACGCCGGCGTCGTGGCCTATCTGGTCAAGCCCTTTCGCAGCAGCGAGATACTTCCCAAGTTGGCCGCGATCCTGAATCCGGCCGTGGACGCGCCGACGGCGGCTACCGAGGTTCACCATATCGACGACAAGATCGAGACCAGGGAGATCGTCCAGCGGGCCAAGGAGCAATTGATGGCCGAGCGCGGACTGGACGAGCCCGCGGCCTTCGAGGTCATCCAACAGTCGGCGATGCGCGGGCGCACGCGGATGCGCGAAGTCGCCCAGCAGATCATCAAAGGCGAGTTCGTTGGTTGAGGACTCGTCCGACCAGCGGCCCCTGCTGCTGCTGGATGGGATGTCGCTGGCCTTTCGCGCGTTCTTCGCCCTCACGACCGACATCGCGACCTCCGAGGGGGTGGTGACCAACGCGCTGCACGGGTTCGCGTCGATGCTGCACCTGCTCATCCGCACCCAAGCGCCCCGCGCGCTGGCCGTGGCCTTCGACCTGCCCGGCGGCACCTTCCGTGACGAGATGACGCCGGACTACAAGGGCGGCCGCGCCGAGACGCCGGTCGAGATCGAGCACCAGTTCGAACTGATCAGGAACCTCTGCGAGGCGCTGAGCATCCCGGTGCTGGGCGTGCCCGGGTTCGAGGCCGACGACGTGCTGGCCACGCTCGCGACCTGGGGTCGCGACGAGAAGATACCGGTGGTGGTGGTGACGGGTGACCGCGACTCCTTTCAACTGGTCGAGGACCCCTACGTCAAGGTGCTCTACAACCGGCGCGGGGTGTCGGACTACTCGCTCTACGACGAGGCGGGCATCATCGAACGCTGCGGCATCGAGCCCCAGCGCTACGTACTGCTCGCGGCCCTGCGCGGCGACACCTCGGACAACCTGCCCGGCGTGCCCGGGATCGGCGAGAAGACCGCGGCCAAGCTCTTTGCCCAGTACCGCGACTTCGACGACCTGTACGCGCACCTGGGCGACCTCACCCCGAAGCTGCGCGAGAACCTGGCCACCTTCGAGGAGCGGGCTCGCAACAACCAGAAGGTGATGGAGCTGGTGCGCGACGTGCCGCTCGACTTCACGCTGGACGACCTGACCATGGGCGGCTGGGACCGCCAGAAGGTGGCCGCGTTCTTCGAACGCTTCGAGATGAACTCCATGCAGGCCCGCTTCGAGAAGCTGATGCGCGAAGGCCTCATCGGCGACGCCACCGAGTCGACCGCCGACCAGGCCACGCCGGCCGCGCCCAAAGGGGCCGAGGCCAGCCGCGACGGCACGTTGCGCCAGGTGCTGGAAGCCACCACGTCGCCGGTCGTCGCCTACAACGCCACTCGGGTCGCGGTGCTGGACGCCTCACGCTCGGTCCTGGCCTTGGGGGACGTAGAGGAGTTCTTCGCGCTGATCGGTGACACCGCGCCGGCCGGTCACAACCTGAAGGGTCTCTACCGGATGGCCGCCGAGCGCGGCGCCGCCTTGAGCGAGCCCTCCGACGACACGACCATCATGGCGTTCCTGGTTGACGCCACCAGCGGCACCTACGACCTGGCCGACGTGGCGCACCGTTTCCTCGGCGAGACGGTCACCACCGTCGCGCCCTCGCTGTTCGACGGTACCTCCGACGACGACTCCCTGGTTCGCGACGTCCAGGTGGCGGCGCGCCTGCGCGAGCACCTGCGCCGCGAGATCGAGCGCTGGGAGCTCCAGTTCGTCTACGAGCAGGTGGAGCTGCCGTTGGTGGCGGTACTCGGACGCATGGAGGCCCGAGGGATCCGCGTCGACGTGGAGCTGCTGCGCACGATCGCGGCCGAGTTCACCGAGGAAGTGGCGACGCTGAGCGCGCAGATACAGGAGGTCGCCGGCCACGAGTTCAAGGTGAACTCTCCCCAGCAGCTCCAAACCGTGCTGTTCGAGGAGCTGGGCCTGACGGCGGTGAAGAAGATCAAGTCCGGGTACTCGACCGACGCGTCGAGCCTCGAGGCGATCCAACTCGAGCACCCCATCATCCCGCTCATCCTGCGTTACCGCGAGGTCGACAAGCTGCGTGGCACCTACGGGGCGCCCCTCATCGACGCGGTGCAAGGCGACGGGCGCATCCACGCGACGTTCCACCAGACGGTGGCGCGCACCGGTCGCCTCTCGTCGGACAACCCCAACCTGCACAACATCCCCACCCGTAGCCTCGAGGGACGGCGCCTGCGCTACGCCTTCCTGCCGAGCGAGGGGTGGGAGCTGGCGGTGGCCGACTACAACCAAATCGAGCTGCGCATCCTGGCCCACCTCTCCCAGGACTCGGGACTGCTGGCGGCGTTCGCCTCGGGCGAGGACGTTCACCGCACCATCGCGGCCTCGGTCTTTGGCGTGGCGCCCCCGGAGATCACCCACGACCAGCGCGAGCAGGCCAAGGCCGTTTCCTACGGCCTGGCCTACGGCATGGAGGCCTTCGGCCTGAGCCAGCGCCTGGGCGTGCCGGTCAGTTCGGCCAAGGAGATCATGGACAAGTACTTCGCGGGCTTCCCGTCGCTGCGCGCCTACATGGACAACTCCATCAAGGAGATCCGGGCCAAGGGCTACTCGCGCACCGAGTTCGGACGAATCCGACCCTTCCCCGACCTGGCCACGGCCGTCGGCCCCCAGCGCCTGGCGGCCGAGCGCCAGGCCATGAACTCGGGCATCCAGGGCCTGGCGGCCGACATCTTTAAGTCCGCGCTGGTGCGCCTCGACCGGCGCCTCACCAGCGAGGGGCTCGAGGCGCGGCTCATCCTCCAGGTGCACGACGAGGTCCTCGTCGAGGCGCCCGACGCCGAGCACGACGCCGTCGAGGCCATCATCAATGACGCCCTGATCAACGCGGCGCACCTGAGCGTGCCGCTCGAGATCTCGCTGCACTGGGGCGAGAACTGGGCGGCCGCGAAGGGCTGAGCCGTGCGGTGGTAGGGTCTTCTACTGGGTTTGCACCGGAGACCCACTCCTTATTCCCTAGCTGGCCCCGGTGCGGTCGCATTGGATGTACGTATGTCGGATGGCACGAGCCTCCTCTCCTCCCAAAAAATGGGCACCTTCGACGACGACGGCAACTACGTGCCTCGCGTCATCACTGAAGACGACATGGTCGGCACCGACCTGGCCACCCTGGTGGGCGACAGCGTCCTCGAGTTCGAGGACGGCGACCTGGTCATGGGCACCGTCGTCAAGATCGACCGCGACGAAGTGCTGCTCGACATCGGCTTCAAGTCCGAGGGCGTCATACCGGCCCGCGAGCTCTCGATCCGCAACGACGTCGACCCCTCCGAGATCGTCTCGCTAGGCGAGCGCGTCGAATGCCTGGTGCTGCAGAAGGAGGACAAGGAAGGTCGCTTGGTCCTGTCCAAGAAGCGCGCGCAGTACGAGAAGGCGTGGAGCACCATCGAGGAGCTGAAGAACCGCGACGAGGTCGTCAAGGGCGTCGTCATCGAGGTCGTCAAGGGCGGGCTCATCGTCGACATCGGCCTGCGCGGCTTCCTGCCCGCGTCGCTGGTGGAGCTGCGCCGCGTGCGCGAGCTGCAGCCCTACATCGGCAAGACCGTCGAGGCCAAGATCATCGAGCTCGACCGCAACCGCAACAACGTCGTGCTGTCGCGCCGGGCCTGGCTCGAAGAGACGCAGAAGGAACAGCGCGGGGACTTCCTCAACAACTTAAAGCCCGGCGAGCGCCGCCACGGGGTCATCTCCTCGGTCGTCAATTTCGGCGCCTTCGTGGACTTGGGCGGCATGGACGGGCTCATCCACGTGTCCGAGCTCAGCTGGAAGCACATCGATCACCCGAGCCAGGTCGTCGCCGTGGGCGACGAAGTGGACGTCGAGGTGCTCGACGTGGACTTCTCCAAGGAGCGCATCTCGCTCTCGCTCAAGGCCACGCAGTCCGACCCCTGGCAGGTCTTCGCCGAGAGCCACGCCGTCGACCAGCTGGTCTACGGTCGCGTCACCAAGCTCGTGCCCTTCGGCGCGTTCGTCCAAGTCGGCGAGGGCATCGAGGGTCTGGTGCACATCTCGGAGCTGGCCGCGCACCACGTCGACACGCCCGACCAAGTGGTGACGGCCGGCGAGGAGCTGTGGGTCAAGATCATCGAACTCGACACCGCGCGGCGCCGCATCAGCCTGTCGGTCAAGCAGGCCGCGGAAGGTGGCGAGGTCTCCGAGGAGTACCGCGAGGCGTTCGGATCACACGCCTACGACACCGAGGGCAACTACATCGGCGGCATCGAGTACGGCGAGTTCACGCCCGAGACGGAAGCGCAGGCGGCCTGGGCCGAGTACGCGACCGAGACGGTGGCCAAGCCCGCCGAGGATGGCGAGACCGAGACACCGGTGACGGACGAGACGCCCGTGACGGACGAGACCCCCGCCCCCGAACTGGAGGCCGAGGCGCCCGCGCCGACGGTGGACGAGACCCCGAGCGAGTAACGCAGACGTCGCGAGAGGCCCGTCCTAGGTTCCGTCGGAAACTAGGACGGGCTCTTTGCGTTGCGGGGTCAGCGGATAGTGGCACGCCACCTGGTGGCCGGGCGCGACCTCCTGGGGTATCGGCTCTTCGTCGGCGCACTTCTGAGTGGCGAAGGGGCAGCGTGTGCGGAACCGACAGCCGCTCGGCGGATTGATCGGACTGGGCGGTTCACCTTCGAGTACGTCGCCGTGCTGGGTGAGTTCGGGGTCGGCCTCCAAGGCCGCGCTCAGAAGGAACTTCGTGTACGGGTGGGCCGGGGCCTCGTAGAAGGTGTCGGCGGGACCCAGCTCGCAGATCTTGCCCAGGTACATGACCGCCACCCGGTCGCTGACGTTCTTTACCACGGCCAGGTCGTGGGCGATGAACAACAGCGTCAGTCCGTACTGCGCCTTGAGGTCCTCTAGCAGATTGAGTATCTGGGCCTGGATCGAGACGTCGAGCGCGGAGACCATCTCGTCGCAGATGAGCAGCCGGGGCCGCATCGCCAGCGCCCGGGCGATGGAGATGCGTTGGCACTGGCCGCCCGAGAACTGGCGGGCGAAACGATTGCCGTACACGGCCGGGTCGATGCCCACCTTGTTCAAGAGGTCGGCCACCAGCGCGTCGCGTTCGGCGCCCTCGACGCTCTTCCAGCAGTCGAGGGGCTCGGCCACGATGTCCTTGATCCGCCGGCGCGGGTTGAGCGAGCTGATGGGATCCTGGAAGATCATCTGCATGCGCGTGCGGGCTCGTCGCAGGGCGCCGCCGCGCAGGGTGGTGACGTCGGCGCCCTCGAGTTGGACGACCCCGCTCGTCGGTTCGATGATCCTCATGAGCGCTTTGGCCGTGGTGGACTTGCCGCAGCCCGACTCCCCGACGAGGCCGAGCGTCTCGCCCTCGAAGACGTCGAAGCTCACCCCGGCGACCGCGCTCACCTTGCTCGGCCCGTGACCGAACGTCACGACCAGGTCGCGCACGCGGAGCAGGGGCTGGACGGCGTCGCTCACGGGGTGGCCACCGATGACGGGACGGGCAGCGGGTTGAAGCAGGCGAAGTAGTGACCCGGTTCCAAGGACGGCGTCAGTTCGGGCCGCTCCGTGTGGCAGCGTTCGCTGGCGTAAGCGCAGCGCGGCGCGAAGCTGCAGCCGCCCGCGAGGTTCAAGAGATTGGGCGGCCGTCCGGGAATGGCGCGCAGACGGGTGTGGGAGGGATTGGTGATCTTGGGCGAGCTCTCCAACAGCGCACGGGTGTAGGGCATGCGGTGGCGGGCGAAGACCTCGCGCGTCGAGCCGGTCTCGACGACGCGCCCGGCGTACATCACGACGATCCGCGAAGTGCGCGTCGCGACGACGCCCAGGTCGTGGGTCACCAGGATGACCGACATGTGCATCCTCTCCTTGAGCTCGTCGAGCAGGTTGAGGATCTGCGCCTGGATCGTCACGTCGAGGCCGGTCGTCGGCTCGTCGGCCATCAAGAGCTTGGGCGAGCCGGCCAGGGCGGTGGCGATGACCACTCGCTGGCGCATGCCTCCCGAGAGCTGCCCGGGGTAGGCCCGGTAGCGCACTTCGGGCGAGGGGATGCCCACCAGTTCCAGCAGTTCGATAGCGCGCTGCTTGGCCGGACCGCGCTTCATGCCCAGGCGCACGCGAAGCGTCTCGTCGATCTGCTTGCCAACCCGCAGGACCGGATTCAGTGAGGTCATCGGGTCCTGAAAGACCATGGCCACCTCCGTGCCCCAGAGCTGGCGCTTCTCGTTCTCGCTGGCGCCCACCATCTCGTGGCCGTCGAGCAGGACCGAGCCCGTGACCGTCACGTTCTGGCGGGGCTGGAGCCCCATGATGGTCCGCGACAACACGGTCTTGCCGGACCCAGATTCGCCGACGATCCCCAGGGTCTCGTTGGTGGCCAGGTCGAAGGAGACATTGCTGACCGCCGTCAGCGGTCCGCCCAGGGTGGAGAACGTCGTGGTGAGGTCCCGCACGACCAGGAGCGTGGTGTCCTCGCTCACAGCTTCACGTCGGTCACGTCGAAGTGAGTGCGCAGCCGGTCGCCGATGAAGTTGAGGCTCAGCAGGAACAGGCACATGGCCGCCGAGGGGAAGATCACGAGCCACGGGTTCTGGGCCATCACGTCACGGGCCTCGTTGATCATGTTGCCCCACGACGGCGTGGGCGGGTTGACCGAGAGCCCGAGGAAGGCCAGCGCACCTTCGATGGTGACGACCGTGGCGATGCCGATGAGCACGAAGGAGATCAGCAAGGGCGCGATATTGGGCAGGAGCTCGCGAAAGATGATGCGCCGGTCCGAGGCACCCTGCATCTTGGCCGCCACGACGAACTCCTTGGTGGCGATGGAGAGCGTGGCCGCCCGGATCACGCGATAGATGATGGGAATGGAGGCCACGCCGATGACGATGATGATCTTGAAGAGGTCCCGGGGCGTCCAGAAGGACAGCACGGCGATGGTGGCCACGATGGCGGGGAAGGCCAGGACCGCGTACATGATCGTCGTGACGAATTGGTCGAAGCGACCCCGACGGTAGGCGGTGAGCATGCCCAGCGGCGCCCCCACGCCGAAGCCGATGATCATCGACCCCACGCCCGCGCTGATGGAGACGCGCGAGCCGTAGACGACGCGCGAAAAGATGTCGCGCCCGAGGTCGTCGGTTCCGAAGAAGTGGTGCAGCGAAGGGCCCGCGTCGATGAGGCTGTAGTTCTGAATCAGGGGGTTGACCAAGGGCAGCACGTTGGCGAAGATCGCCCCGATGAGGTTGAGTCCGATCCACACGACGCAGATCCAGAAGAAGACGCCCAAGGGTTCGCGGCGCTCGGGCTGCTCGAGGCTCGAGTACTCGGCGAACGCCACCCTTTCCACCATTTCGTAGGGTTCACTCACGACTTATCCTCGGATCGACCAGGTTGATGACGAAGTCGAAGACGAAATTGAGGACCACCACGCCCACGCACACGACCAACACGATGCCCTGGACCAGCAGGTAGTCGCTGGTGTTGATGGCCGCGATGAGCGTGTAGCCGAGTCCCGGGATGGCCAGCAGATACTGCACGACGAAGAGCGCCGCCAGCAGCCCGCCGAGGTTGACGCTGGCCGCGCCGAGCAGGGTGACCGACGAGGGGCGAAAGGCGTGGCGCCACATGATCCGTCGCCGGCTGAGGCCCTTGGAGCGGGCCATGGTGATGAACTCCTCCTGCATCGTGGCGATCAGGTCGCTGCGCAGCACGCGGTAGTAGAGCGTGAAGCTGCCCAGCGCCACGGTGATCGAGGCGAGCGACAGGCTCTCTAAGTTGGTGACCCAGTTGGTACCGAAGGGAACGTAGGCCGAAGGACCGGTGTTGGCGACGTTCATCTTGATCGACACCAGCAGCACCAGCAGCACGATGATGATGAAGGGCGGCACGGAGAGCAGCGTGAAGCTGCCGGCGCTCAGCACGCGGTCGATCGGTCCGTCGGGCCGTCGCGACGAGACCATGGCCAGGGGGATGGCGATGACCAGCGCCAGGACCTGGCTGATGAGGATCATCTCGAGGTCGATTGGCAGGGCCGCCTTGATGGTGGAGAGCACCGACACGCGCGAGATGAACGACGTTCCCAGGTCGCCGTGCAGCACGTGGCCCATCCAGATGAAGTACTGCTCGATGATGGGCTTGTTGAGACCCAGCTGCTTGTAGAGGGCCGCCTTGGTGGTGGCGTTGTAGGCGTTGCCCAGGATGACCACGGCCGGATTCCCTGGTAGGAGGTGAATGAGGTAGAAACTCCCAACGGAAATCACAAAAACGATCCCGAGCAACTGAAGTAGCCGTCGAACGACGTACTGGAGCAATGGTTCCCCTCTGCGGTCTCTTTCGAGACTAGCCAACACCCATGGAAATACCGTGCCACCAACGACAAGGGAATGGCGTGTCACAGGCGGTGGCTACCGTAGTCAGGTGAAACGAATTGGCGTTGCGGGCGGGATCGGTGCTGGGAAAACGGCCGTCACGATGCACCTGCTAGGCCTCGGTTGGCCGGTAATCGACGCCGACGAAATCGCCCACGAGGTCGTGCGCCCCGGCCAGAGCGCCTACCTCGCCCTGCGCGACGCCTTCGGCGACGCGATCCTCGGCCCTGACGGGACGCTCGACCGAGCGTTCCTCGCGGACATCGTCTTTCACGACCCCTCCGCCCTTCGTCGCCTCAACGCCATCACTCACGGCCCCATCGGCGTGGAGATCCTCCGTCGCCTGGATGAGTCGACCGGACCGGCGGCGTTCGTCGCGATTCCGCTCTTTCGTCCGGAGCATCGAGAGGGCCTCGGCCTCGATGAGGTGTGGGCCGTGCTGGTCCAGCCCGAGACGGCGCTCGCGCGGCTCGTCGACTTTCGAGGCTTCTCGCAGGAGGACGCCACCGCGCGCCTGGCCAACCAGATGAGCAACGCCGAGCGCACGCGCATCGTCGACCGCGTCTTTTGGAACGAAGGATCCTTAGACGAATTGTTGACGCAGGTCGACCGGGCGCTCGAAGAGGATGGGCTGACCCGTGGATAAGTTCCTGGTCGAGTCGCCCTTCAGCCCCTCGGGCGATCAGCCCCAGGCCATCGAGACCTTGGCGGCCGGCGTGCAGGACGGTCTGCGTTACCAGACGCTCGAAGGCATCACCGGCAGCGGCAAGACCGCCACCATCGCCTGGCTGGCCGAACGGGTCCAGCGTCCGACGCTGATACTCGAACCCAACAAGTCCCTGGCGGCTCAGTTGGCGTCGGAACTGAAGGAGATGCTGCCGAACAATCGCGTGGAGTTCTTCGTCTCGTACTACGACTACTACCAGCCCGAGGCCTACATCCCGCGTACCGACACGTTCATCGAGAAGGACAGCTCGGTCAACGAGGAGATCGACCGTTTGCGTCACGCCGCCACGTCGTCGCTCTTGACCCATCGCGACACCATCGTGGTGGCGTCGGTGTCGTGCATCTACGGACTGGGTTCGCCGATCGAGTACCGCGAGCGCATGCTCCAGCTCGAGGTCGGCAAGACCTTCGAGCAGCGCGCCCTGCTGCGTCGTCTGGTCGAGATGCAGTACAGCCGCAACGAACTGGTCATCGACCGCGGGAGCTTCCGCATGAAGGGCGACACGCTCGAGGTGCAGCCCGCCTACAGCAACGAGGCCATCCGCGTGTCGTTCTACGCCGACGAGGTGGAGGAGATCTCGTTCTTCAACCCCGTGACCCAGGAGAGCCGGGGCAAGGTCAACGAGATCACGCTCTTCGCCGCCACCCACTACGCCGCGAGCGCCGCCACCCTGCAGCGGGCCTGTCGCGGGATCGAGGACGAACTGGCGGAGCAGCTCAACCTGTTCACCTCGCAGAACAAGCTGCTGGAGGCCCAGCGGCTGCGGTCGCGCACGGAGCACGACCTCGAGATGCTCGAACAGACGGGCGTGTGCGCCGGCATCGAGAACTACTCGGCCCACCTCGACGGGCGCAAGCGCGGCGAACGGCCCTTCACCCTGCTCGACTACTTCCCCGAGGACTTCTTGATGGTCATCGACGAGTCCCACGTCGCCGTGCCCCAGTTGCGCGGCCAGTACGCCGGCGACCGCTCGCGCAAGGAGACGCTGGTCGAGCACGGCTTCCGACTGCCGAGCGCCATGGACAACCGGCCGCTCAACTTCGACGAGTTCATCGAGCTGGTGCCTCAGATCGTGTTCGTCTCAGCGACGCCCGGGCCTTACGAGCTCGAGCAGAGCGACCAGATCGCCGAGCAGGTGATCCGCCCCACCGGATTGTTGGATCCGGTGGTGACCGTCAAACCCACCAAGGACCAGATCGTGGACCTGCGCGGACGACTCGACGCCGTCATCGAGCGCGGCGAGCGGGCCCTGGTCACCACCCTCACCAAGCGCATGGCCGAGGACCTGACGGTCTTCCTCACCAAGGCCGGTTACCGGGTGCAGTACCTGCACAGCGACATCGACACCATCCAGCGCATCGAGATACTGCGCTCGCTGCGCCTGGGCGAGTTCGACGTGTTGGTGGGCATCAACCTGCTGCGCGAGGGATTGGACCTGCCCGAGGTCTCGCTGGTGGCGATCCTCGACGCCGACAAGGAGGGCTTCCTGCGTTCACGCAGCGCGCTCATCCAGACCATCGGGCGAGCCGCCCGGAACTCGAACGGCGAGGCCGTGCTGTACGCGGACCGCATGACCGATTCGATGCGTGAGGCCATCTCGCTGACCGAGCGCCGCCGGATGATGCAGCTGGTCTACAACGAGGAGCACGGCATCACCCCCCAGACGGTCATGAAGAACGTGGCCGACATCCTGGGTCGCCTGCGCAGCGAATCTGCGCCGGAACCCTCCAACAAGCTCCACGGCGTCTCCTCGCTCGAAGGCAGCCTGCCCGACGACCTCAACCTGGAGATGGCCCGGGTCGAGAAGGCCATGCTGGCCGCGGCGCGCGACCTGCAGTTCGAAGAGGCCGCCGTGCTGCGCGACTATCTGCAGACCCTGCATCGCCAGGGGCTGGCGAGCGACCTCGACGGCCTGGTTTCGGACCCGGCACCAGTAAATTGAACTGATGTCCCAGACCATTCGCGTCCAGGGCGCCCGCGTCCACAACCTGAAGAACCTCTCGGTGGAGATACCCCGCGACCAATTGGTGGTCTTCACCGGGCTGTCCGGATCAGGTAAATCGTCGCTGGCCTTCGACACCATCTACGCCGAGGGCCAGCGCCGCTACGTCGAGAGCCTCTCGTCCTACGCCCGTCAGTTCCTGGGGCAGATGGAGAAGCCCGACGTCGACTTCATCGAGGGCTTGTCGCCAGCCATCTCGATCGACCAGAAGAGCTCCTCGCGCAACCCGCGTTCCACGGTCGGCACCATCACCGAGATCCACGACTACATGCGTCTGCTCTTCGCGCGCATCGGCGTGCCGCACTGCCCCAATTGCGGCCGGCCGGTCACCCGTCAGACGTCCCAGCAGATCGTCGACCAGGTCCTCACGCGACCGGCGGGGGAGCGGTTCATGGTGCTCGCGACCGTCGTCGAGGGGCGCAAGGGCGAGTACAGCACGCTGCTCAATGAGCTGGTGGCCCAGGGCTTCTCGCGGGTGCGCGTCGACGGCACCATCCTCGAGTTGGCCGATCGCGAGAGCCTGACCCTGGCGCGCTACGAGCAGCACACCATCGACGTGGTGCTGGACCGACTGACGGTCAAGGCCTCCAGCCGCCAGCGCCTCACCGAGTCGGTGGAGGCGGCGCTCAAGCTCACCAAGGGCCTGGTCTCGTTCCTCTTCACCGACACCGACGAGCAGATCCAGTTCTCGGAGAAGCTGGCCTGCAGCTTCTGCGGCCTGAGCTTCACCGAGCTGGCTCCCCGGGACTTCTCCTTCAACTCGCCTTACGGGGCCTGTCCGGTCTGCACCGGGCTGGGCACCCGATTCGAGGTTGACCCCGAACTGGTGATCCCCGACGACACGCTGTCGCTGGCCGACGGGGCGCTGGCGCCGTGGGCCGGCCAGCGCTTCAAGTACTTCGAGCGCCTCATCGGCGGCATCGCCGAGCTCGGCGGGTTCGAGCTGACCACACCGTGGAAGAAGCTGCGCGCCAAGGACCGCAAGCTCATCCTCTACGGCGTCGAGCGTCGGACCGTGCCGGTCAAGTACCGCAACCGCTACGGCAAGGTGCGCACCTACGACACCACCTACAACGGCATCGTCGAATGGCTCGAGCGCAAGCGCAACGAGGCGGATGGCGACTGGTCGCGCGAACAGGCCGAGCAGTACATGCGTGAGGTCGAGTGCCACGCTTGCGCCGGCCAGCGCCTCAAGCCCGAGGTGCTGGCGGTGCGCATCCACCAGCACAACATCGCCCAGGTGAGCGCGATGACCATCGACGAGACCATGGTCTTCTTCAAGAAGCTCAAGCTCACCAAGCGCGAGGAGGTCATCGCGCACCAGGTGGTCAAGGAAATCGTCGAGCGCCTCAACTTCTTGATGAACGTGGGACTGGACTACCTCACCCTGAGTCGCGCGTCGGCTTCGCTCTCGGGCGGCGAGGCCCAGCGCATCCGCCTGGCCAGTCAGATCGGCAGTTACCTCGTCGGCGTGCTCTACGTGCTCGACGAGCCGTCCATCGGGCTGCACCAACGCGACAACCGGCGCCTCATCGCGACCCTCGAGCGGCTGCGCGACCTGGGCAACTCGGTCATCGTGGTCGAGCACGATGAGGAGACCATCCGCCTGGCCGACTTCATCGTCGATATCGGACCGGGGGCCGGCGAGTTCGGGGGCCAGGTGGTGCATGCGGGCACCTACAAGGAACTGCTGGAGAACAAGGAATCGGTCACCGGCCAGTACCTGTCGGGCGAGCGGTTCATCGCCGTGCCGACCCAGCGGCGACGGGGCGACGGCAAGAAGCTCACCGTCAAGGGCGCGCGGGCCAACAACCTGCAGAACATCACGGTGAGCGTGCCGCTCGGCGACTTCGTGGCCGTCACCGGCGTGTCCGGATCGGGCAAGTCGTCGTTGATCAACTACATCCTGCTCAGTTCATTGGAGCGCCAGATCAATCGGGCCAAGCGGGTGGTGGCCGAGCACGACACCATCACCGGCGTGTCCAACATCGACAAGGTGGTGGCGGTCGACCAGCAGCCCATCGGGCGCACCCCGCGTTCGAACCCGGCCACCTACTCGGGTGTCTTCGACAAGATCCGCAAGCTCTTTTCCGAGACCCAGGAGGCCAAGGTCCGCGGGTACCTGCAGGGGCGCTTCTCCTTCAACGTCAAGGGCGGACGCTGCGAGGCCTGCGCCGGCGACGGCACGATCAAGATCGAGATGCACTTCCTGCCCGACGTGTACGTGAACTGCGAGACCTGCGAGGGAGCACGTTACAACCGCGAGACCCTGGAGATCTTGTACCGCGGCAAGTCGATCGCCGACGTGCTCAACATGTCCATCACCGAGGCGCTCACCTTCTTCGAGCGCCAACCGGCGATCCTGCGCCACATTCAGAGCCTGGCCGACGTGGGACTGGGCTACGTGCGCCTGGGTCAGCCGGCGCCCACCCTCTCGGGCGGCGAGGCCCAGCGCGTGAAGCTGGCGACCGAGCTGGCCCGACGCCCGACCGGCCACACCCTCTACGTGCTCGACGAGCCGACCACCGGTCTGCACTTCGAGGACGTCGATCGACTGCTGCACGTGCTGCACCGGCTGGTCGACCAGGGCAACACGGTCCTGGTGATCGAGCACAACCTGGACGTCATCAAGACCGCCGACTGGGTCATCGACCTGGGCCCCGAGGGCGGGCGCCGGGGCGGGCTGGTAGTGGGCGAGGGCACGCCGGAGGACATCGCCGAATTGGATACTCCCACCGGCACGGTGCTGCGGGAGGTCTTGGCCGTCGGGCGCGGCGCCCCCTGATGTTCGACAAGCCCGCCGGTATTCCGCGCCAGAGTGGGTGCTACCTCTTTCGAAACGCGCAAGGCGTCATCATCTACGTCGGCAAGGCGCTCTCGCTCAACCAGCGCCTCTCGAGCTACTTCCAGCGCAGCGACGCTATGACCGCGAAGACCCAGGCGTTGATGGCCGAGGCGGCCTCGGTCGAATGGATCATCACGCCCAACGAGATCGACGCGCTCATCCTGGAGAACGAGCTGATCAAGGACAATCAACCGCGCTACAACATGCGCTTGAAGGACGACAAGAGCTTCCCCTACGTGGCGATCGACACGCGGGTGGACTACCCTGCGCCGGTGGTGACCCGCAGCCATCACGTGAAGGGCGTGCGCTACTTCGGGCCCTTCGTCGAGGTGCGGGCCCTACGCGCGACCATCGAGGAGCTGCTCCAGGCCTTTCCCCTGCGCTCGTGCACCAAGCACAAGTTCAACTACCACGAGCGCATCGGGCGACCCTGCCTGCTCTACGACATCGGCAAGTGCTCCGGGCCGTGCGTCCAGGCGGTCACCAAGGAGGGCTACCAGGAACTGGTCCAGTCCTGGGCGCGCTTCTTTGAAGGCGACGTGCGCCAGCTGCGCCAGCTCTTGACCAACCAGATGGAGGCCGCGTCGGCGTTGAAGCACTACGAGGCGGCGGCCAAGGCCCGCGACGCGCTGGCCGCCCTCGACCGCGCGGCCGCCGGCGAACAGAGCGTGGTGCTCGACGACCACTCGAACCTGGACGTGCTGGCGGTCGCCACCGACGGCGGGCGCGCGGCGGTGGTGCGTTTCCGAGTGCGTTTCGGACGGATCATCGGGCGCACCATCCACCTGATCGACCGCTCCATGGACGAGAGCGACGCCGAGATCCTCGAGAGCCTGCTGCCCGAGCTCTACGCCACTCCCGACGACGTCGCGCCGGTCGTGGTGGTGGCCAGCGACGAGTCGGCCAGCGACCTCATGCGTCAGTACTTGACCACCTTGCGGGCCAAGCCGGTGGACGTGGTGGCGCCTCAGCGCGGCCGCCGGCGACGGGTGTTGGAGCTGGCCAAGAACGATGCGGTGTCGGTGATCGGACGCGATTCGCTGCGCCGCCAGAGCGACCACAACGTCCGCTCCCGGGCCTTGCAGGAGATCGGCCAGGCCCTCGGGCTGGCCCAGCCTCCCTATCGCATCGAATGCTTCGACATGAGCCACCTGCAAGGGACCAACTACGTCGGTTCCATGGTCGTCTTCGAGGACGGCCTGGCCAAGAAGAGCGACTATCGCCACTTCAACGTCAAGGAGGTCCTCGGCAACGACGACGTCGGCGCGATGGAAGAGGTGGTGCGCCGCCGCCTCTCGCACTGGTCGGACGAGTTGTCGGGGTCGAAGTTCCGCCATCCCGACCTCATCATCATCGACGGCGGGCTCCCGCAGCTGCACGCCGCGCAGAAGGCCGCGGCCTCGCTCGGTCTCGACCAGGTAGAGTTCACGGCGCTGGCCAAGCGCGAGGAGCTGCTCTACCGGCCCGGCACCAGCGTGCCCGTCGTCTTGGAGCGCGGATCGGAGAGCCTCTACCTGGTCCAACGGGTGCGCGACGAGGCACACCGCTTCGCCATCAGCTTTCATCGTTCCAAGCGCGGCAAGTCCATGGTCGCCACGACGCTGCAGGGGATCGAGGGGCTCGGCCCGGCCCGTCGCGACCGCCTGCTCGAACAGTTCGGATCGCTCGACGCGTTGCGACAGGCCACGCGCGACGAGTTCGAGGCGCTCGCCTGGCTGCCCGACGACGTGGCGGGCAGGCTCTACGATCACTTACAGGGACCGGGTCAGCCACGGCCGACGAAGGGGAGTGACGATGAGTGAGGTGCTGCTTGTCACTGGCATGTCGGGGGCCGGGCGCTCGACGGCGTCGGCCGCGCTCGACGACCTCGGTTGGTTCGTCATTGACAACATGCCGCCCGAGCTGATCGCGCGGGTGGGTGAGTTGGCGACCGCGGGATCGCTCGAGTACGCCGGCGTGGCCTTCATCGTGGGGCGCTCGGGCCGGGTGGAGCCGGTGGCCTTGCTCGACGTGGTCAAGGAGCTCAAGCAAAAGCACGAGAACGCCAAGATCCTCTTCCTCGACGCCCCCGACGACGTGCTCATCCACCGCTTCGAAGGCAACCGGCGCCGCCACCCCTTTCCCGCGGCCACCCTGGCCGATTCCATCGCCGGGGAGCGCGAGCAGCTCCAGTCCCTGCGCGACGCGGCCGACCTGGTGATCGACACCGGCTCGATCAACACCAACCAGCTGCGCTCGCGGATGGTGGAGATCTTTAACGAGGAGAGCGGGCGCGACTCGCTGCGCGTGTCGCTGGTCTCCTTCGGCTACTCCAACGGCATCCCGCGCGACGTCGACCTCGTGTTCGACTGCCGCTTCCTGCCGAACCCGCACTGGATCGACGAGCTGCGCCCGCTCACGGGACTGGACGAGCCGGTCTCGCGCTACGTGCTCGACCAGGAACCGGCCCAGCACTTCCTGCACGACGTGGTCCAGCTCCTGCAGTGGCAGATCCCGGCCTTCGCCAAGGAGGGCAAGTCCTACCTCTCCATCGCCATCGGCTGCACGGGGGGACGGCACCGCTCGGTGGCCATCGCCGAAGAGATCAGTCGCCGTCTCGACTTGCAGCACGCCGTCTTTCACCGCGACATCGCTCGATGAAGGTCGTGGCCGTGGGTGGGGGACACGGCACCGCCGTGTCCCTTCGGGCGTTGCGCCAACTCAGTGATGACGTCACCGGCGTCGTCTCGGTGGCCGACGATGGCGGATCGACGGGTCGGCTGCGGGCCATGCTCAACGTGGCGGCCGTGGGGGACCTTCGAAAATGCCTGGGCGCGTTGGCCGATCCGGAGAATCCCCTGACCTCGTCCTTCGAGCACCGCTTCAACGTCGGGGAACTCGACGGCCACGCCGTGGGGAACCTCCTGCTGGTCGGGTTGCTCGACGCGACCGGCGACCTGGAGGAATCGGTGCGGGCGGTCGCCCAGGTGATGGGCGTGACGGGCACCATCGTGCCGGCCAGCTGCGAAGGCGTGGTGCTGGTGGCCAGCACCGACGAGGGGCCCACCCGGGGACAGACCCAGGTGGCCCGGTCCTCCTCGATCAAGCGCATCAGCGTCGAGCCGGCCAACGCCGCCGCGCCCATCGTGGCGGTCGAGGCCATCGAGAACGCCGACCTGGTGGTGATCGGACCGGGATCGCTCTTCACCAGCGTGCTCGCGGCCTGCGTCATACCGGGCATCACCCAGGCCCTGGCGGGGACGGGGGCTCACAAGGTCTACGTGGCCAACTTGCGGCCCCAGGTCCCCGAGACCGCGGACTACTCGTTGGCCGATCACGTGGACGCGCTGGCACGTCACGGAGTGGCCCCCGACGTGGTGCTGGTGGACGCCAACTCGACGTTCGCCGATCAGCGCTGCAAGCTGCCCGTGGTGGTGGCCGACGTCGCGGGGGCGAATGGCTTGGTGCACGACGCGCGCAAATTGGCCGAGGCTCTCTCTCGCCAACTAGCCTGATTGCAGGCCATCAAAGGAGAATGCAGTGACCACACGCGTTGCAATCAATGGGTTTGGGCGTATTGGTCGCCTCTACCTCCGAGCATCCCTGTTGCACCCGGACCTCCAGGTCGTGGCCATCAACGACCTGACGCCGGCCTCCACGAACGCCCACTTGCTCAAGTACGACTCGACCCAGGGCCGTCTGGAGGCCCCGGTCTCGGTGGTCGAAGGCGACATCACCGTCGGCGACGAGACCTTCAAGGTGCTGGCCGAGCGCGACCCGGCCCAGCTGCCCTGGAAGGAGCTCGAGGTCGACGTGGTCATCGAATCAACCGGGCGCTTCACCACCCGCGACGAGGCCTCGGCCCACCTGGCGGCCGGCGCGAAGAAGGTCATCATCTCGGCCCCCTCGAGCGACGTCGACGCGACCTTCGTCTTCGGGGTCAACGAGTCGACCTACGACGCGGCGCAGCACCACATCGTGAGCAACGCCTCGTGCACCACCAACTGCTTCGTGCCGATGGTCAAGGTGCTCGACGACGCGCTGGGCGTTGACGCCGGCCTCATGACCACCATCCACGCCTACACCAACGACCAGAACCTGCTCGACCTGACGCACCGCGACCTGCGCCGTGCGCGCGCGGCCGCCATCAACATCGTGCCGGCGTCGACCGGGGCCGCCCGGGCGACCAGCCTGGTGCTGTCCGCGATGAAGGGCCGCCTCGACGGGACCTCCTTGCGGGTCCCGGTGCCGGTGGGCAGCATCACCGACTTCACCGCCATCGTGCGCTCGACCACGGTCGAGGAGATCAACGCGGCCTTCCGCGCGGCCGCCGAGGGACCCCTCAAGGGGATCCTGGTCTACACCGACGAGCCGATCGTCTCGGAGGACATCGTGGGCAGTTCCGCCTCGTGCACCTTCGACTCGCTCATGACCATGGTCCAGAAGATCGACGACGAGAAGAGCCTCGTGAAGATCTTCGGCTGGTACGACAACGAGTGGGGCTACTCCAACCGGCTCGTGGACCTCACCCGTTATATCGGCCAGTAGCCGTGTCGTCGCTGCCGTCGTACGAACGCTGGGGGAACCTCACGGGCCGACGGGTCCTGGTGCGCGTGGACTTCAACACTCCCGTGGCCGAGGTCGATGGACGCCTCGAGGTAACCGACGACTTTCGCATCCGCGCCTGCCTGCCCCTTTTTGAGGAGCTGCTGGCCCTCGGGGCCAGCGTGGTGGCCTGCACGCACTTCGGCCGCCCCAAGGGCCGCGTCGACGAGCGCTACAGCGTCGAGCCGGTGCGACGTCGCCTCAACGAACTCTGCGACGGCGTCGAACTGCTGGAGAACCTGCGCTTCAACCCCGGCGAAGAAGCCAACGATCCGGTCTTCGGGGCGTCGCTGGTCGACGGGTTCGACTACTACATCAACGAGGCCTTCTCCGCGTCGCACCGGGCCCACGCCTCGATCATGATCCCGCCGACGCTGGTGCCGAGCGCCGCCGGACCGAACCTGGCCCGTGAGGTGGCTACGCTGGCCGGTCTGCTCGAGAACCCGGCGCGACCTTTCGTCGCCATCGTCGGCGGCGCCAAGGTGGCCGAGAAGCTGGGCATCGTCAAGGTCCTGGCGCAGAAGGCCGACACGGTCATCGTCGGGGGAGGCATGGCGTATACCTTCGCCTCGTCGCTGGGCCGCGGCATCGGCTCCTCGCTCTACAACGAGGCCTTCGAGCCGCAGTGCGCGCAGCTGCTCGCCGCGGGCAACGTGCTCATACCCAGCGACGCGCGCGGACTGCCCAGCGGCGCGCCCTTCGGTCCCGAGGGCGGGCCCAATCCGGTGGCGGAGTTCGGCGCGGACATCCCCGACGGCTTCGAGGGCCTCGATATCGGCCCGGCGACCATCGAGGCCTTCTGCGCGGCGATCGCCCCGGCCGCCACGGTCCTGTGGAACGGCCCCATGGGTGTCTTCGAGGACAGTCGCTTCGCCGTGGGCACCGAGGCCGTCGCGCGCGCCGTCGCCAACTCGGGCGCGGTCTCCGTGGTGGGCGGCGGCGACTCGGTCGCGGCGCTAAAGAACTACGGCCTGGAGGACGCCTTCAGCTTCGTCTCGACCGGCGGGGGAGCGTCGCTCGAGTTCGTCGAGCTGGGCGACCTGCCGGGCCTCGAGGCGCTACGTGAGAGCCCGTTCAACTAGATGACGCGCTCCTTGGTCATCGGGAACTGGAAGATGAACCTCGACTTCGTTGAGGCCGTGCACCTGGGCCAGCAGATCGGGGTGATCCTCAAGAACCGACCGGCCGAGCACACCGACATCGTGATTGTGCCGCCGTTCGTCGACCTGCGCAGCGTCACCTCGATCGTGGACTCCGAACGCATTGCGGTCGAGGTTGGCGCCCAGCACGTCAATCCCAACGACAACGGCGCCTTCACCGGCGAGGTCTCGACCGCGATGTTGAAGCGGCTCAACGTGACCTGGGTGCTGGTCGGACACTCCGAGCGCCGCTCGATGTTCCACATGGACGACGAGGCCGTCGCCTCCACGCTGCGCGCGGTCGTGCAAAGCGGCCTGCGCGCGGTGCTGTGCGTTGGCGAGGACCTGGCCGTGCGCGACGATGAGGGACAGGACGAGTTCGTGGCGGCGCAGCTCTCGAGCGCGCTGGCCGGTCTCGACGAGCGCTACGCCGATCAGGTGACGCTGGCCTACGAGCCGATCTGGGCCATCGGCACGGGTCGCACCGCGTCGAGCGAGCAGATCAAGTCCATGACGCTCTTCATCCGTTCGCGGCTCGCGTCGATGTCGTTTCCGACCAGCCGTGTCCTCTACGGCGGGTCGGTCAACGCCGAGAACGCGGCCGACATCGTGCGCGACGGGGCGGTGGACGGCTTCTTGGTGGGCGGGGCCAGCCTCAAGGCCGAGTCGTTCCTCGCCATCGTTCAGGCCTGCGACGACTGCTACGCTTTAAGACGCTGATTCGGAGGATTTGATGTTCACCTGGACATTCGTAGGTATTGAGGTGGTCGCGGCCGTGGCGCTGGTCTTCCTCGTCCTCCTGCACTCGGGGCGCGGTGGGGGAATATCGGACCTGATGGGTGGCTCCATGGGCGCCGTGGCGGCCGGATCGACCGTCGTCGAGCGCAACCTAGACCGCATCACGGTCGCCGTCGCGCTGGTCTTCACCTTTGCCACGCTGACGCTCGACCTACGTCTGCAGTAGGCGCCATGATCCCTAGAGGGTCAACGCTTCGTCTGGCGCTGGCTGGCTTCACTCTCGCTGTGGTCCTCGTCCCGGTGGCCTTGGCCAACGCGTTGCCGACGCCCACCACCAACGACAACAACAAGGTGCTGACCGTCTCCCTTCCGGGGCCCTTCAACGGCTGCACCTTCCTCGACCCGGACGCCTCGCCCACCACCGACGCGGTCCTCGACCTGGTGCGGCCGTCGGCCTTCCTCACCAGCTCCGGAGGCATCCTCTACGGCGAGCAGGGCCCGATCGCCGACGCCGAGCTGACCTCGCTCAAGCCCGAGACCGTGGTCTACACCATCGCGCCGCACCAGAAATGGAGCGACGGTCAGCTTTTCAACGCCAGCGACCTGGTGGCGTGGTGGGAGTATGCGCGCGCGCTCTCGAGCGTCAAGAGCGACGGGTATCGGGCCATCTCGTCGCTCGACGTGAGCAACGGCGGCCTCACGGTCACGGCCGTCTTCGGCACCCCCTACGCCGAATGGAACCTGCTCTTTCGTGACGTGGAGGCGCAGGGCACTTCTGATGGTTGCGCCATCGCCAGCCTGGTCAACCGTCCGTCGCTCGGCCCCTATCTGGTCACCAGCGCGACGCCGAGCCGGATCGTGCTGGCCATGAACAAGAAGTGGAAGCTGAGCCCGAATCGATTCGGCCACGTCGTCATCACCGATAGCACCAACCTGCCCGCGTCGCGCACGGCCAACTTCGCCAGCTACTCGCTCTCGGTGACCCGAGCCCAGGAACAGGCCCTCAGCGCTCACCCGAGCGAGTTCAGCCACATCGGGACGTCCAGCAACGTCGAGGAGATGACCTTCGCCCCCGGACGGCCCCTGACCAGCGTCCTGGGCATCCGCCAAGGTCTCAGCTGGTCGCTCAACCGCCAGTCCATGATCGACCAGCTTTTTGGCTCCGTGACCTTCTCGCCGTCACCCGCCCTCTCGGCCATCTTCTCCCAGGGCCAGTCCGCGTACCCGGGCTACGGCGGGATCGGCCCGAGCGGCCAGGCGACAACGACCACCACGACCCTGGCGCCCAACGGATCGACGCCCGGCCTGGCCGACTGCCTGACCTGCGCGCTCGACGCCTTCACGGCCGCCGGTTACAACGGCGGCCAGGCCGGCCTGGTCGGCCCCAACGGCAAGGCCATGACCGTCAAGGTGGCGGTCGGTCCCAGCGCCCTCGATCAATCGTCGGCCGCCCTCATCGTGGCGCGTTGGCGCGACCTTGGCATCAGGGTCGTCGTTACCAACGTCGACAGCGACGTGGCGGCCGCCGCCGCCGCGGGGTCGAACCACGACGACGTCGCCATCTTCACCCGCCCCACCCAGACCACGCCGTCGTACACCGCGAGGTCTTGGGCCGGTCCGGCATACGTCGATTCCTATCCGAGCGGCGTTCGGTCCCAGACTTTGACCGCACTCTATGACACGGCTATCGCTAACTTCAATCCCGTCGCGGCGAACGCCACGTGGCTGTCGCTTGATCAATCCATCATGAGCGACTTCTGGGTGCGACCCCTTTATACAGCCCCTTCATTGGTGGTGTGGTCGAACACGCTGGCCAATATTTTGGGCAGCTTTTCGGTCACCGGTTTCCTTGATCAAGTGACGACCTGGACGATCTCTCCGAAGTCATCGCAGGGTTAACTTCTCGCGTAGATCTACGGCTACGGGCTAAAGTGATAGTCCGCGTCGAAGTGGCGGAATAGGCAGACGCGCCAGCTTGAGGGGCTGGTGCCCTCAGGGGCGTGCGGGTTCAAGTCCCGCCTTCGACACCACTGTGATGAGTCAATTCATCCCGGACATCCGAACCCGAGAATCTTAGAGCGGGCGGGTGCGCACGATTGGTTGGTAGTTCTTTTCCGGATTGAGCGTGATTTCGCCGACCAACTCTCCTTCAGGAGTGACGACGTCGACGTGATCATCGAGGACGTAGAGAAAGATCGTTTGTCCCATGTGTTTCCACCCGATGTTGAGGTGACGCTGCTTGCCTAGGTAGCGCAGTGTAACGTGCCCGCGATTTTCGACGGTGTCTTTTCTGATCCGATAGTGCACCTCGTGGACGAGTGTGTGGGACGGCATCTTGGCCCGTCCGTCGAAAGTGAGATTGACGACGATGCGCTTCAAGCGTCCGTTCTCAGTCTCGAGCTCCTTCAGACACTTGGCGTCGGTGGCCTTCATGCCGCCGAACTGGTTCTTCCATCGGTGCCACGTCGATTTGCTCGAGCTGTCGACAGATCTCGGCGGGATCCTTGCCTTCGTTGAGCAGTATGTCGCCGTCGGCGAGCTTTCTGATCACCTGCTCGGGTGTGTGATGCCTTTGCTTCATGATGTCCTCCTGGCTCCATTCCGGTGCGTCGGGACTGTCAGTCGCTCTGGATCATTTTCATAGGCGGCCCGCGCAAACCGGGCTTGTGTTTCGAATTCTGCAAATATAAATAAACTCGTTATTTATGGAAAAAAGCACTATTCGCGTCGGTCTCCTCGCATACGGTGCAATTGGACATGAGCACAACCAAGCAGTCCAAAACACAGTCGGTCTCGAACTTTTGGCTGTGTGCGACACCAATCCGCAACGTGTCGAAGCAGCACTGCAACTTGCCCCGCAGGCAACCGCTTCTAGCGATGCAATTGAAATGCTGGATTCAGGCCTTCTTGACCTTGTCGTTATTTCCACTCCACCGAATAGCCACTATCAGTGGGCCAAAGAATCACTGCAACGAGGCATTCATGTTGTCCTTGAAAAACCAATGGCGCTCACTGCTGATCAATGTGATGAATTGATCTTGCTTGCATCAGAAAAAGACCTCATGCTCGTGGTGTATCAGAACCGCAGATTTGATGAAGACTTTGTCACGATGCGCCAAATCATTCGTTCCGGTGAAATTGGCGACGTCTACCACTACGAAAGTTTTGTCGGCGGGTATTCACGGCCGTGCGATTATTGGCACTCGAATGCTGAGGTATCCGGTGGTGCAATTTTTGACTGGGGAAGCCATTTCATTGATCAGATTCTGAACATCATCCCTGATGACGTCGCACATGTTAGTGGGCAAAACCACAAGCGCGTATGGACCCATGCAACGAATGCTGACCACTCACATGTCACCGTGACATTTTCGTCCGGCAAGCAGGCAACTTTTGTTCACTCCGATCTAGCTGCTGCGCGCAAGCCAAAGTTCTATGTGCTGGGTACCGAAGGCGCAATCGTTGGTGATTGGGATCCTGTGGGTGAACCAGCGGTCGCCGACTTACCCGCGATATTGACCGTGCATCGCGTTGACGGAAGTTCGCGTGTTGCGCCATTACGACCGCTAGAACCGCACGAATTCCATCGCTCAATTGTCGAGTACATTAACAATGGAATTCCTATGGAAGTTAATGCACTTCAATCTCGCAATGTTGTGGCAATTATGCAAGCTGCCGAACAATCAGCCATGCATAATGCATTGCCGGTGAGACCAGTGCTTCGTCGGTCGTAGCAAGTGACTGTCAATTGGGGCTTCCTTGGCGCTGGTTTTGTTGCCAGTCGTGGCCTAGCACCCGCCGTTCACACGTCACGCGGAGCAACCCTGTATGCCGTCGCCAGCCGCGATGAGCAACGGTCAGCAACTCTTGAACCTGAACGAGTTCATGCAACATATGACGACCTCTTGGCCGACGAACGTGTTGATGCCGTGTACATCAGTCTGTCGAACAGTCAACATATTGAATGGGTGACGAAGTCGCTCGAGGCCGGCAAGCATGTTCTCTGTGAAAAACCCCTTGGATTAAGTTCCATTGAAACAGCGGCCATGTTTGATTCTGCTGCGCATAACGGTCGACTACTTGTTGAAGCAGTGTGGGGCAGATGGCATCCACGTTTTACTCGCATGGTTCACCTTGTCACAAGTGGGGAAATCGGAGACGTCGAGCACATCGAGACAGCTTTCACATTCACCTCTGAAATGACCGACAACTATCGACTCAGTCCATCAATGGGTGGTGGAGCATTACTTGATGTGGGCTGTTACCAAGCGCACGCATGGGTCGCACTCACTAAGGGCGCCGCTGATCTCAAGATCATTCAACTTGAACGCACCTTAGGGCCAACGGGCATTGACCTGACTACTGATGTCAGATTGCGCATCAACAACATCACTGCACACTCGGTAAGTTCATTTGTCTTACCGAGCCATCAACAATTCATTGTTCAAGGTTCTCACGGGCAGATCAGAACTGAAGTAGGTGAGTCCTTCACAACATGGAACGAAACCAGTTCCCTATTGGTCAATGATGTGCTTGAAGAATTCCCTGTCATAAACGCTTTTGTAGAAATGGTGGAAAATGTCAGTGGAGTAATTGCCGGCCACAGTGGCTGGATTGTGTCTAGTGCAGATTCAATTCGCGTTGCGACTATTCTCGACTCCATCGCACGACACCCGTAACTCAAGTACTTTTGGTTTGTTGCGTAAGAAATGGACTGTGCAGTAAACGCCAATGCAAGGTTGCAGACCTATCACGTCGAGCCTTCGACACCAATTTGGGCTAAACATTCAGACGCCAGTGAAGGTTGTAGAACGGTTAAGTCGGGCGTACGACACCAGCCAATTGAGCGTCCCTTGAGCTCAGCATGGCGAAAGAGACCCTCACTTTGATACGTTCGAACTAACACTCGTTATGGAGGCAATCGTGAGGTATTTCATGTTCGTGTGCCGAGACTCGTCTATTGAGTTAGCGCCAGAGGAAAAGGCGGCGATGCCGGGCTGGGTATCGTCTTGGGTGGAAGAGATGCAGAAGCGCGGAGTGAGATTGCAAGGCGAAGTCTTGGGTCCGCCAGTCGATGCTCGAACCATTCGCGTACGAAACGGAGAAGTTGAAACCTCGCCTGGGGCCTTTGCCCTGACTGGAGAAACTATTACCGGCTTTAACATTTTGGAATGTCGTGACTTGGACGAGGCCATAGAGGTATCGACAAAACATCCAATCGCTCGTTTCGGATCGATCGAGATTCGCCCCATCAACTAGTTAGACGCAATTGCTCGTAGGAGATTGATGACGTCGGTTCCAGAACAGAACCCATACCGTCTATTCCAAGCGCCAATGCAAGGTTGTATTCCTGTCGCGTCGGGCATTCGACTCCAACAATTCGCGGAACACCGGGTCGATCGGCATTTAAACGTTTTTGTTATGGCAATCAAAACGTGCGGGTGTTTTGATGCAGGCGGCGTACTCGCGCTTCGAAAGTTCCCCCAATTGTGATTTCCTTTGTAGGAGGCTAGAGACCGTGGGCCTTGAATGGGAACAGACGAACGTCGACGCCAGGGATCCGGTGGTGTTGGGACGCTGGTGGCAACAGGCGCTCGGGTGGGTCGTCGTTGATGAAACGCCGGACGTTTTTGAGATCCGGCCAACGACGGACAAGTTGCCCGGTCTTCTTTTTGTTCGAGTACCGGAGTCCAAGACGATCAAGAACCGTCTTCATCTTGACTTCCGTCCCGAAGATCGGGATCTCGAGGTTGATCGTTTGCTTGAGTTGGGCGCCGTGAGGGTCGACGTTGGACAGGGTGAGCGGCCGTGGATTGTTCTCGCTGATCCAGAGGGCAACGAGTTTTGCGTGCTCGGCGCGCGTTCAATTCAGTGAGTGCTCGGTGGGGCCCTTGCTTCGTGAAACTCGTGAGCGTGCTGTTGAGTACTTGAGGTAGCTACCCGGCACGTTCGTGTAGCGTGACGGCATTGGGCTCGGCGCCGCCATCGGCCCACGTTAAGGGGGAACAGTTATGCCAACCGTTATCGGATACCACAGTGTGAAGGATACGGAACACTGGTTGGCTTCGCCTAAGCGCGAGGAGGTCTTCGGGCCCCTCGGTGTCAGTAACATCCGGACGTTCGTCGATCCTCAGGACCGAACCCGGGTTGCTGTGCTCATGGACGTGGCCGATTTGGACGCTCTTATGGGCGCGATGCAATCCGAGGACGCGGCCCAGGCAATGGAATACGACGGCGTGTTGCCAGAAACCATGGTGATCCTCGTCGAGGCCTAGTCCCGACGAAACCAGCTGACACGGGGTGACCGTCGATTGTTGGAACCGGTCACTGCAATCCAGCAGGACCCAAGCCATGGTGCTCATGCCCTCGGGCCGCTTTCACCAAGGCGGCCTCGCATTTAGCGATGGCCCTCTGTGCTTGCTTTCGAACTGTCTGATCGGTGGAGGAGTCCCTCACCCGAATGAGATGCCTCACGGCCTCGCCGTTGCCGACGGATCGGCGAAGGGCGGTCATTGCCTGAAGGCTGACGTCGCGATCCCCGATCAGTTGTATGAGTGCGTCCGTGACTCTGGAATCCTTCTTGAATCGCCAGAGCGAGTACACGATCATTTGCCGCGAGGTTCCGTATCGTCGATCTAACGCGAGGACCAGCAAGGCTTCAAGATCCTTGATAGTTGCCGCTATTGCGAGAGAATCTCCGATGGTCCATCCCAAGGTTTCAATTTGTGGAGCCCAAACCAGGAACGCTTCGTAGAGGGGGCCGAAAGCTGCGGGTCGTGCCCACGGACGTCCGAGGTGCCGGGCGGTCGCGCCAACAGCGGACACGTCGCTGAGTGATGGCAGCAATGAAATCAAGACGGGCATTGCGGTGCGCTCATCGAATTGTGAAGGAGCAAAATGGACATTGTCGTTTACGAATCGTCCAAAATCTTGCGCGCCTACGACCCCCGCGTCCTGCAAAGCTCGGTGGATTCGATCGGCGTCGTCAGTCACAAGAGTAATTATGGCTGCTCCGGGGTTTCGAGAGTCCGGTTATCGATACCTGGGCGCCCACACGACATAACGGAGCTGTCGCGCTAGGCCTTCGCCACCAACAATCGATGGTGCTTTGTCTTCGATGTATGTGCGATGATCGTGCCGCTGAGTTTCCCGGGTGAAATTGCGGGTGCTGTAGTGCCGGAAGCACTTCGGAAATAGTCGGATCTGCACTTCTCTCGAAATCTGCTAATACTCATGGAGTGGCGACCCCTCTGGTGCAGAGCATGGCCCGTAACTTTGCAGAAGCACTAGGGCTGATGAAAGCCGCGCTGACGGATTGTCCCGACCTCTTCTGGGAGAGGGACCTGTGGCCGGACGAAGCGCCTACGAGTCCGACGTCGCACGGGGGATTGCACGGCTCGGCTCCCTGGTTCCTGGCGTACCATTCGCTGCTCACCCTCGACTACGACCTCGCCGCGGAGTTCGAACCGTGGGAGCCGCCGCGGCCCTTTGACGAGAACACGTATGGCTTTCCCAACCGTGTCTTCACCAGGACAGAGCTCCTCGACTACGTCGAATACTGCGACGTCAAGGCCCGCCAGACGCTTGACGACTCTTTCGAGGAGAAGGCGGCCCGGCCACTCCCTGATGCCCACCGTTACCACGGCACGCTGTTCGGAGTCATGGTCGGCAGCATTCCGTTGCACGTCATTGAGCATGCCTCTCAGATTCGACAGTTCCTCACTACCGCGGGAGTAAAGGTGCAAGCCATGCCCGGCGATCGTGGGTACGCGCCGTGACGCACTACGGAGATCCGGAGGGGATCCGTTAGCCACTTAAGCTGAACCAATGCCTTCGGCCTTCCGTCAGAGATTGCGGAAGATTCCGCTACTTGGCCTGGGTGATGCGCAACTTGTTCCCGGAAGGGTCGTGGAACTGGGCGTCAATGCCGTACGGCATCTCAGTCGGCTCCATGATGAACTCCACGCCGCGCCCCTCTAACTCCTGGTAAGTCGCCCGACAGTCGTCGGTAGCGAAGTGGAGGCTGCCGATTATTCCCTGGGCGATGAAGTCGCGCAGTTGCCTTGCTGTGTCGCCGTCGACCACCGGTGGACCGGGGATGGTGAGAATGAACGACACGTCAGGTTGTGTGGCGGGGCCAACAGTGAGCCAGCGATAGTTACCCATCTCCGCCACGGTGACGTCCTCACGTACCTCCATACCGAGCTTCTTCGTATAGAACTCGAGCGCCTCGTCCTGATCATGAACCCAGATCGTGGCTTGCGTCAATTTTCCGATCATCGTCATTCCTTCGTCCGTTAAACCTTGAGCCGACGTTATACAAACGGTGTGGCGATGTCTTCTCCAAAACTGCGGTCTTCTTGTGGACGGCCCCAGGCCTGCACCACGCAGCCCGGTATTCGTGCCCGAGATTCCGCTGGAGCGAACCGTTCCCGGTAGATCGTGGGGGAGCAGCCGAAGTAGCGAGAGAAGGTGGTCGTGAACGAACCCACACTTTCAAGTCCCACACTCACGCAAATGTCGGCAACTTTGCGATTAGTGCCGCGTAAGAGCGCCGCGGCTCTCTCCAGGCGACGGGTTAGGAGGTAGTGATGCGGTGTTTCACCGAAGGTGCGGCGGAACTCTCGGCTGAAATGCGCCGGTGACAACCGAGCGGTACTGGCGAGTGTGGGAATCGTAAGTGGCTCGAAGTACTTGCAATCCATCAAATCTTTGGCTCGAAGGAGATGTCGGGCGCGAGGGACGAAAGCCACGTTCACCAGTATCGCTGAAACGGACGCCAGCGGGTGCTCTATCCCGCGGGTCTTCTTTTCTTAGGGCGAGACGCGACCCAACCTACTAAGGCGAATGCGAGGAATGCACTACGAACTCGATTGGCGAAGTATTCTTAGGGGACGGTTTGTCTCGATCGGCCTCACGCGAGATGACTTGACCCAACCCCCAGGGCACCAAAGGACAACTTACGAAATGACAAGCTTCGCAGGAACATGGAACGTGACCATCGACACGCTTATCGGAAAAATGGAAGTGGTGTTCCACATCACGGAGCAGGACGGCGTGATCAAAGGGACGGCCAGCTCCGACGCGGAGACCGTGGAGTTCATCGATGCCGTTGCCGATGGCGACAGACTCACCTGGTCTCAGAATGTCACGACGCCGATGCGACTTACCCTGAAGTTCGAAGTCAACGCGGACGGCGACTCGATGACCGGGACGTCGAAGGCCGGTATTTTCCCCGCCTCGAAACTCTACGGAAGCCGCTCCTCCGCGGGCTGACCAATCGCGCCGCCTCGATTGAGTTGCTGGCCCACTTTCGCGACCCCGACGCTCCAGGGCACTGTTGTCGCTGCGGGCCGACGACGCCACCTGAAGTGCAAGAACATCCGTTCAATGAATCAATTGGCCGACCAACAAAGGGCTGAAACGCACCGAAACAAATTGCCTCAATCCGCCGTGTGTCGTCCTTCATTTCCAACTGATTCCTCCACGGGCTGGAGGGTCGAATTGATGGCAATGATGACGTCTTCGAATCTCTGAAGTGTCACCCCGCTGAACGTTGCCGCCGCCGCTTCGCGATGAGCGAGGAGCCAATTCGAGGGCACATTGTGGTTGAAATCGGCGATTTTCTTCGAGATGCGAGCGACGATCCTGTCCGTGCCCTTGCCGAGAGCGGCCAGCGTCACGGACGAACCTGTCGCACTGTTGTACAGATTGAGGTAATCCTTCGGATCAAAGAGATCCTCGATATCCGCTTCCTTACGCTTCGCGATCTTGCTCAGCAGGATGATGCGGGACATATCAAGAAATCCTTCATCGACCAAATTCACTAGCTTCGCGTGGGGCCGGATACCTCCGTGAATCACCACTGACACGTCGAGTTGTTGACTCATCAGAGCGACCGCGGCGGGCATGCTGCCGGCCCCTCCGGCCGGGAGGATTTGCCATCGTTCGCTCAAGGCGGTCCGGCCCAAGCTGCGCAGCACTTCCGAAAGGACCGTCAAGTACGTGTAGTCAGCTATGCCCTCGACCACCAGATTGTCGGGACCGGCAAAAATGTTCTGCGCGATCTCGTAGCCCAGTGCACCTTGGAGGGGCGACAGCGTGTCGGGATCCCTCGACATCAATTGCGTTCGAACGACCGTTCCCTCCTCGGGGCCTAGGTCCTCGACGACGCGCACGCGTTCCAGGTGTGCGGGGTCCACCATGAAGGGCGAGTGCGTCGTGTAGATGACTTGGTGTCGACCGCTCAGGGCCTCTTCCATGAAGTCGAGGAAGTCCTTCTGAGCGCGTGCGTGCAGGGTGAGCGCCGGCTCGTCCAGGAGAAGCACGACGGGGGACTGGGAGAAGTTCCCGAACGCCGCGATGAATGAGACGAACCAACGAAAACCCGATGAGCGCACGTCGAGGTTGTTGGAGTACGAGTGGCGCGTGTCCTCCACCCGCAGCTGCAGGAAGCGTCGTACGCGAGTGTTCTCTCCGTCTTCGTACTCCTCGGATTCAATGTCGATGTTGAGACGAAGGAAACGATTCTGGTGCCAG
Organism: uncultured Acidimicrobiaceae bacterium; assembly: GCA_963827115.1. GTDB lineage: Bacteria > Actinomycetota > Acidimicrobiia > Acidimicrobiales > RAAP-2 > RAAP-2. The sequence continues at coordinate 1,083,363 of CAWGZS010000001.1, forward strand.
AATCGCTGCACCATTTGGGTGAGGTCAGCGGCCACCGCCTCCATCTCGCTGCTTCTCTTCTCGTAGTCCTCGTTGACCAGGTCCGCGCTCGCGTAGCCCAGTTGCAGCAACGACAGGGCGGTTCGCTGATCCTGCTTGAGCGAGGACTCCGTGCCCGTGCGCAGTGCTTCGATGAGAGGGCCGATCTCGGTGCGGCCTTTCAACTCGCTGTAGTGATCGAAGTAGAAGAAGGTCGGAAGCAGAGCCTTCAGTTCGCCACAGATGCTCTCCCTGACCGAGACCGGATAGAGGCTCTTCGCGGCGTTCAGGGCTTCGGCGGCCTTGCTCGCTTGATCGCTCGGTCCTTCGACGCCGTTTTCATCGCTCACGGTCTGACCGGCCAGATCCTCGAGGGCCGTTAGTAGGTTCTCCAACGTGGTCTCTGCGATTTCGACCTCGTAGCGTGCCGCCAGCGCGCGACAGGCCCGACTCTCGTCAATATTCACGTCGAAAAACGCCTCATTGGCGTAGTTGACTTCGTAGATCCACTCCTTGGAGATCAATACGTCTCGGCCGAACTTGGACTCCAACTCTTGCCACTCTTCGTCCGTGAATTCGAACCACGCGCATAAGGGTGTCGTTTTCTCGAAGACGCCTGAGCGCTGATCCGTCCGCAGCAGCCATCGCGGGTATTGCTGCTCGTCGAACGCCCGGTTCACGGGCGCTGGTTTGATGACGTGCAAGGCGTGCAGGAGGTTCGTCTTGCCGGACTCGTTCTTGCCAATGAGGCACGTAATTGAGTCATCAATAGGGATGGCACCGGATTCAAGGATGTTGCGGAATCGCTCGATCTGGAAGGAGATCAATTTCACTAGGCCCTCGCGTTCAAACTGATCATTCTCGCTGATTAGTGCCCTACCATACCGCCACCCAGAACGACCGACAAATGGGGACTTCTAGCGGGCTAATACCTGCGAAGAAACCCGCCTGTGGCACCGTTTTTCCTTCTGTCAAATGTCATAAACCGGCGATTTGATTGGTGTAGACATCGTGGTTGGGCCGTGCTCGCCAACCGCCCGACTCGAAGCTTGGAAAAGGGGGCGAACCGCGGCCGCGGATCGACCTAACTCACCAGGTTTGGTCGCGATCGTTGGCGCGATGCCTCGACGAATGGAACGGCTGCCAACCCGGCGCCAGTTAGAAGCAGAACGATCTGCCAGAACCACACCGCAAACGCGGTGTGTGATGGTCCAAAGATCCAACCCTTTCTCACGAATGCCGTCAAAGCCAGGATGAACCATGCGACGAGATACCAGCGAATTCTAGGGAGTAGTGCGTCGTACGCGATGAGAAGAAACGCGATGGACAAGAAGGCAATCTGTATGCCGCGGAAGGGCCCCAGTCCGTAGGTGGTCCCATTGGCGAACTGGTAGAAGAGTATCGGATTGAAGACCAGCGTCACCATGGCCAACCACGCAATCGTGCACCCGCGAATGGAACCCCGAGTGACATCGAGCAGGATGAGCAATACACCTAGCGGCATGAAGTAATAGCCGTAGAGGTTCAACTCGAAGACGAGTCTGAAGCAGAGCGAGAGCGCCAGGAGCGAGATGAGAAAGTCCGCTCCGAGCGCGGCCGGACCGACACGGCGTCTCGCCCAGAGACTTAGTGCCAGCGCCGCGACAATTGGTGCCGCTCGAGAAATGTAGTTGAGGAGGGAACCATGCAAATCGGTTTCCACAAGGAGCGTCCGACCAAGTGATGGGGAAAGCCCGGTCCCGACCACTATCGCCCTCAATGCGCGCCCGGACGTAAGGAGCAGGAGTGGTAGCGCAACGGTAGCGACCGTGCCGATGGCGGCGAGCGAGAATCTCAGGCGCCGGTCGGACGGCGCCACCACTAAGAGCGGAGCGGCAACCAACAAGACAAATTGTTGGCTGGTGAACGCGAGGCCTATGAGCACGCCCGCCCAGACCCATGAGCCTCGACGAACGCTCGCCAAGGCGGCCAGCGATAGACCTGTTGCGAGAATGTCTTGGGGATGGAATTCTTCGATAAGCGGCATCAAGGTGGGCAAGGAGAGCGCCATTGCTACCAGTGTGAAGGGTTCCCAGACTCGGCCTCCTCGAAGAGTTGTTCTAAGGAAGGCGACCAGACCGACCATCAAAGCCAGCCAACTTACGTCGCCGATTTGAAGCGTTCGCTGCAATGCCCCCGATTTGACGGACCACTTGTAGATTGCGCTGAACGCGGTCGCGCAATGTGGTCCAAGTTGTGCGGCCGAGGGGAAGTGCACACTTCCACCGATTCGCAATAGCCAGGCTACTCCTCCCGAGAGCAATGGATAGAGCGGCGCACTGAGTGTCTTGACGTGCGGATAGGCGCATGCGAACGAACCGTGAGCGATCGACCACGTGGAGTAGACCGACTCCGGCGAATCACTTGAAGTAGGGCCACCCAGTAGGGCGATGAGACCAATGAAGATACTCAGTGAAAGAATCCAACCCAAGATGCGCTGCTCGCGCGAAAGTGGTCGATCCAGCCACGCCTTAATAGTAGAAGTCGCTTGAAGATCGAAAAGTTGGACTTGACGTTTCACCGTAGGTCGAATTTACAGGTATTCGTTGCTGCAAACCTGCGCCATAGCGAGGAATCGGAGCGCCGGTTCGGCAGGTTGGCGATCCGTCTTGGTATGAAGTGGCGTAAGAGTTCTGCTTGAGCGTAGACGTCCAGCACATGGCTAATGTCGAACACGTTTCGAAGCAATCGCACTTTACGACAACGCTTCGACAGAGGACGCATTGCGATACTCATGGCTCCTAGTCGTGCTGGACGACGACTCGCTCGCCCACGACGTGGCTCGCGTGGTCTCGCACGTACGCCTGGTGTAGCGGATGCGCAACATAGTCCCGAGCCGACGCAAAGCTCTCGAAGTCTGAGACGATGACGATATCGAAGTTTCCATCAAAATGGCCGGCGTCATCGCCGTCGATCAAAGGTCGTAGAGCCCTTCGGGTCCCGCTGCTCGGGCTAGCTAAGACGTGCGTAGAGGACTGATTGGGTGACGCTTGCTTCTTCGGAATAGCAGTTGGTGGCACCGTCGACGAATTCGAGCCAGTCCATATCGGAGTTCAGTTTCTTCTGGGCGGTCTCGAAAGCGGCGAGGCTGTCGTAGCCGGTGATCCAGACGACCCCACCCCACTGTCCCGTGGCGTTCGCCGTGAAGGCGGTCGAGCGCCCGCTTACCGCTTCGGCCCTCTGCGCGATCTCCACTCCGGTGCCTATGCCGCGAATCACGTGGCCGTTCTTGAAGGAGGCGAAACCCTTTTCCACGCGGTGCCGCGTCCTAGTCTGAATCGGTGGGTGCTGGCATCGAACCAATGGTGGATCTCGCCGACGCGCGTCGGGCGGCCGAATCCTGCGCCGTTGACTGGAAGCTCGAGTTGGACGCGCCCTTTGCCATGTCCAACGTCTCCTTCGTGGCGCCCACGCGGGAAGGTTCCGTTGTGAAATCACCGTGGGGCGGTGACGACGAATCCCTCCACGAGGGCGACGCCCTGGAACTCTGGGACGGCGACGGCGCCGTGCGATTGTTGCGCCGCTCGGGGCGGGTGCTGCTAGAAGAGCGGGCGATCCCCGGAACCGATCTCTCCTTGTTGCCGGAAGGGGAAGCGACGGCGATCGCGGTCGATCTCGCATCGAGGCTGTGGAAACGGCCGACGGGCCCGTTCCGTCCGGTCGCTCCCGAGGTGCGACGCTGGCTCGACCGCGCCGAAAGTGAAGGCAGCGAGCTGGTGGGCCTGGCCCGTCAACTCTTGGATGGCCTGGGTGAGAGGTCTGACTGGCTGGTGCACGGGGATTTCCACCACCACAACATCGTGGCCAGCGAGCGCGGTTACCTCGCGATCGATCCGAAACCGTATCTGGGCGAGCGCGAATATGACGTGCCCTCCTTCCTTTGGAATCCGATGATGAACCGATTGACGGATGGCGAGATAACCAACCGCCGGATCGCGGCCTTCGTCGCGCTCGGCCTGGACGAATTTCGGATTCGCGCGTGGACCGTCGTGCGAGGCGCCTACCTGCGCACCGACGCGCAGTACGTTGCGCCCTTAAGGGCTCTCGTCGCGTAACGCCGTCGAAGAAAGTGAGCGACGTTCCCGAGCACGCGCCGGGCCGGTGTGCCACTATCTAGGAATGCTCGATCACCTCTCACTGCAATGCTCGAACGTCGCAGCCAGTGCGGCCTTCTACGATGCGGTCCTGGCGCCACTCGGGGGATCTCGAGTCATGGACTTCGGCGAGGTCATCGGCTACGGGACCCCTCCCATGCCCGACTTCTGGATCGGCGGGCAGACCACGGGAGAAGGCTTTCGCGAGGCGCACGTAGCCTTCAGCGCCCCGAACCGCGAGGCGGTGCGGGCCTTCTTTGATGCCGCGTTGTCGCAAGGGGCCGACGTGCTGCACGCGCCTCGGCTCTGGCCCGAGTACCACCCGAACTACTTCGGCGCGTTCGTGCGAGACCCCGACGGCAACAACGTCGAGGCCGTCTGTCATTTGCCGGAGTAGACGCCGGGCCGCGGCCGGCCGATAAGGGACGCACCGCGCAGTCGCCACCCGCACCTCAACTCAACTGCAAGCCACTGGCGGACCTCCTGTCCTTCAATCTCTAACCAGGGCGTTCATGACAACATCGACCTCGCGGGTCCGCGTCCCGGGATTGTCGCTGCAGTGACGGAATGGTAGCGTCCGGGTTCAGAGCCGCATCGGGTGGTTCATGGCATTGGGGGTCACCATGATTGTTCGCGATTCTTTGTACATCGACGGCGCGTGGGTGCCGTCCACTACGAACGAGGTCCTGGAGGTCACGGACTCGGCGACCGAGGAAATCTTTGCGACGGTTCCCGCGGGGACGGCCGACGACATCGACCTCGCGGTCCAGGCGGCGGCCCGCGCCTTCCCGAGTTGGGCGGCCACGCCGGCCAAGGACCGGGCTGAATTCCTCCAGAAGATCTTCGAAGGGCTGCAGGCCCGCAGCGACGAAGTCGCGGACGTGATCTCCCACGAAGTGGGCATGCCGCGCAGCCTGAGCGGGATGCTCCAGGTGGGGTTGCCGCTCGGCGAGTTCGCCGGAAACGCCGAACGGGCCACGACCTACCCCTGGCAGGAAGAGATCGGCAACTCCCTCGTGATCAAGGAGCCCGTGGGCATCGTCGGCGCCATCACCCCGTGGAACTTCCCGCTGTACCAGATATCGCTCAAGGTCGCGCCGGCGCTGGCGGCGGGCTGCACCGTGGTGCTCAAGCCCAGCGAGGTCGCGCCCATCAACGCGTTCATTCTGGCCGAGATCATCCACGAGTCCGGCCTGCCCAAGGGTGTCTTCAACTTGGTGACGGGTCTCGGGCCAGTGGTGGGCGAGGCCCTCGCGAGCCATCCCCTGGTCGACAAGGTGTCCTTCACCGGTTCGACGCGGGCGGGCAAGCGCGTCATGGAGCTGTGCGCGCAGTCGCTCAAGCGGGTGTCGCTCGAGATGGGCGGCAAGTCGGCCAACATCATTCTTGAGGACGCGGACCTGGCGGCCGCCATCCCGACCGGCATCTTCAACTGCTACCTCAACTCCGGTCAGGTCTGCTCCGCCCCGACGCGCATGCTGGTGCCTCGCTCCAAGATGGCCGAGATCGAGGAGATCGCCCGCACGGCCGCCGCCGGGTTCGTTCCTGGTGATCCCTTCGCGGCGACGACGGGACTAGGGCCCCTCATCTCCGCGGTCCAGCGCGACAAGGTCCGTGACTACATCAAGAAGGGCATCGACGAGGGCGCCACCCTCGTGACCGGAGGCCCCGGGGCCCCCGAAGGGCTCGAGAAGGGATACTTCATTCAGCCCACGGTGTTCTCCAACGTCTCGAACGACATGACCATCGCCCGTGAGGAGATCTTTGGACCCGTGCTGTCAATCATCCCTTACGATACGGAGGAAGAGGCCATCGCCATCGCCAATGACACCCAGTATGGCCTCTCGGGTGCCGTATGGGGTGGTACCAAGGAGCACGCCATCGAGGTGGCCCAGAAACTGCGCACCGGTCAGGTCGACGTGAACGGCGCCGACTTCAACCCGCAGGCGCCCTTCGGCGGCTACAAGCAATCAGGGATGGGTCGCGAGCGCGGCCCCTTCGGTTTCGAGGAGTTCGTCGAGGTGAAGTCCATCCAACGCTGAGTGAGCCGCCGCGGTAACGAAGGATCGAACGCCGTGGGCGGGCCGATCAATTGCGACGTCGTGGTGCTCTAGCGCTGGATGTACTTGACGTGGCACTGCACGTGGTCGGCCAGCGTGATGGTGAAGGTGAAGGTGCCGCTGCGCGAGCCCGCCTTGACCTTGACCCGGGTCACGAGCGTGGTGCCGGTGTCCCTTAAGACCGTGACAACCGTGCCGGTATGGCTGGTAACCGTGGGCCGTCCGTAGAAGCCGGAACCGGCGATGGCGAGGGTCACCGTGCGTCCGGCGACCGCGTGGCCGATGACCCGACTGGCCACGGGTCCCGTGGGCACCGTCGTCGTCGTGGTGCTGGTCGTCGTCGTGGTCGTGGTGCTGGTGGCGGTCACCTTGAGATTGAAGAAGAACGTCCCCGTGTCGCCGCTGGTGTCGCTGGTGGTGCCGCGGGCCACGTACGATCCGGCAACCAGCGTGCCGTCTGTCGTCAGCACGCCGAGGCTCGAGACCACGAGGGAAGGAGTGCCGGTCGTCTGGACGAACGTCACCGGGCCGCCGGCGCCGGTGACGGCGAGTTGATCACTGTAGGTACTCGTCGCGAGGTCCGTCACGGTGACGTTGGTGGGAAGGCTTTGGGTGAGGGTGCCCACGCTCAGGCTGAGATGGAAGGTTCCCGAGTCACCACTCGCGTCGTTCATCGTGCCCTTCACGCTGTAGGTGCCGGAAGCCAGCACGCCGTCCGTGGTGATCACACCGGTGGGCGAGACCAGCAAGGTCGGGCTGCCGCTCGTCTCGGCGTAGGTCACCGGACCCACGCCACCGGTGGCGGCCACTTGGCTGGTGAAGGTGGCGCTGCCCGCGGACGAGGACACGGCCATGGTTGTCGAGCTCTGGAGGATGGAACCCACCAGCAGGGTGAAACTGAAGGTGCCGCTGTGCCCGCTGGTGTCGCTCAGGGTGCCGGTGGCGACGTAGGAGCCCTTGGCCAAGGTCCCGTTCGTGGCCACGAGGCCGGTGCTGGAGACGGTCAAGTCAGGGCTTCCCGTCGTCTGGACGTAGCTCACCGTTCCTTGGTTGTCGGCCGCGTTCAGCTGCTGGGTGAACGTCGGCGTTGCGCTGACCGGGATCGACGCCGAGGTCGGCGTACTGACCAAACCGCACACGTAGTCGCCGTCCAACCCGCGCGACGGGTACTGGATCATGGCGACGCGCCCGCCATTGAACGACGGTGTGGTGCAGGCCACCTGGGCGGCCGCGAGCGACGCGTACCCCGGCATCCAGGCCTGCCACGTCGAGAAGGCCGTCGGCGCCCCGCCGGTGATGGTTCCCCACTGTCGTGAGGTGGAGTAGATGCCGATGGACGTGATGCCGACACTCACCAGGTAGGCGATCGAGCCCTGGAGCATCGCCTGGTCGATCGCCTGGGACGCCGCGGTGGGGCCGTACTGGGACTCCAGGGTCTCCCAATGATTGCCGGTCTCCACGTCGAGCCACCACGTGGCGGCGATCGCCTGGGTGTTGGGCGAGGTGGAGCCAACGTCGGTCTCGGCGGTCACCGCGTTGTTGAAGGAGTAGAGCGCGGCGTTCCAGCCGTAGTCGTAGGAGCACGCCGGCGTGTTCGCGCCCGAACAGGCCTCGGGCGTCTGTTGACTGGTGGGCCAGGCTGAGGTGTACGCGGGCCCCGGAGCGTCCGTGTTGAAGTAGAAGGACGGCGTGGCGTTGGCGGTCGCCTGCGCCCAACCCAGTTCGCTGGCCAGGCAGGGATTGGTGGTCATGGGATGGCCGTCGTTGAGGCCGACGATGCCGAAACCGGCGGGGGAGGGGAAGGCGCCGCCGCACTGGGGGTAGCTGATATCGAAGCCGGTCGACGTCGTCGGTATCGTGGTACTCCCGGAGGCGAAAGTCATGGGGACGAGTAACCCTGCGGCGACTAACAACGTCGCGACAAAGCCCTTCAGTAATTGCTGGGGCACGTAAGCAGATTTTAGACCAGCCACGTAAGACCTCTGGTGGGTGTTACTGAGAATCCTCTGTGAGTGAGAGTTCGACAACGGCGAAAGAAGGCCGCAAATGATTATTTGATCACCGGCGCGACGGCCCATGTTCAGGCCGTCGTTTGCTCCACGGCTCGGGCCCGGACGATTCGATTTCGACCGGCCGCCTTTGCTTCGTAGAGGGCCTTGTCGGCCCCTCGTAGGAGATCCTGGCCCGTTTGTCCGTTCTCGGGCGAGGTGGCGATGCCGATGGAGAGGGTCGGTGGTTCGGGCATCATTTGATCGGCCGGCATCGGTATCTCGACGTTGGCGACGCGCAACTGGAGTTCGAGGGCCCTCAAGTTCGCGATCTCCCAGGAGCATCGTGGGAGTATCAAGGTGAACTCTTCGCCGCCGGATCGACATGGGACGTCCGAGTCGCGAAAGAGGTCGAGCATGACCTTGGCCACCGCTCGCAGCACGGAGTCGCCCACTTCGTGACCGTAGGTGTCGTTGAACTGCTTGAAGTGGTCGACGTCCATCTGGATGATGCTGGTGTGGTCGTGGCTCCGTGTCGTGATGCTCATCTCGCGCTCGAGCGTCTCGATCATGAATCGGCGATTGAAGAGATCCGTCAAGGGATCGCGAATGGACAGGTGCTGCAGGCTCTCACGGAGCTTGAAGTTGGCCATCCAGATGGAGATCTGATCCCCTAGGAGAAGCGCGTAGCGCCGCAGCCGTTCGGCGACGGGTGAGAGGCCGTCGCCGTCGGAGAGGGAAAGGGTGAGCACGCCGATGATCTCGTTCTGGATGAGCAGCGGCTGGCAGAGGGCGTAGGACACGGGGCTGTATCTCAAATGGGCGCAGGCCGGGTTCTCCAAGTTGGATTCGTAGGGCTTTCCCTGCTGCAGGGCGCGGCATTGATTCGGCGAGAAGTGCGACTGGTCCTTGGTGAAGCCCCGCCACGCGCACTGCACTTCCAACTGTTCGCCGTCGAAATTGAGGAAGCTGATCAGACCCGCGGTGTCGAAGAGCTCGAGCGCGGTGACATTGAAGACCTCGTAGGCCTCGTCGAGCACGTCGCAGAAGTTCAGCATCTCCACCAGCTTGTTGAGCACGGTCGACGAGCGGTTGCGCTCGTGAAGTTCGCTGATGGTGGCCAGCATTTCGGCGTTCAGGGCCTCGCGCTGCAAGCCGATGCGAGCGATGCGATTGCGGATCTCGTGCACGGTGAAGGCCACCAGGCCGCCAATGACGAGCCAGGAGACTTCGCGGCGCAGGCGAATCGAATCGGAGAGGTCCACCGGGTCGTACGTCGTGACGAATTCGACGACGACCACCGCCGCGACCACCACCATGGACTGCCAGCGATCGAGGCTAAGCGCCGCCCACAGGATCGGCAACAGCACGACGAGGCCGACGCCCGCCGATGTACCGCCGGCCGCGAGTATGAGCGCCAGAGCGGATCCGACGTAGAAGAGCGGTATGAAAACGCGAGGCCATTGCGGCAAGTGCCGCCAGGGGAGCATGAAGCAGGCCACCGTGGCGCCCAACAGGACGGCACTGACGACCGTGTCCGTGGCCGAGGCCGGGCCCGGCGGCAAGGCCAGACTCACTTCGGCGGCGATGGCCACGCCCAGGAACGGCAAGGTTCTCATCACCATGTGCTTGGAGCGGACGGAATAGATCGACGCAGGTTCATCCAGGGCGAATTCCGGCATGACCATCGACAATCCCCAATCCACGTTCATCGCGTTGCGACCCTAAAACGACCAACGCTGTGCGCGAATCCCCCCTTGGGTACTGTACCCCTCGGGCTGCGTATTCTTACGCATCGCCGAATGAATTCCCGGCGCGTTGCGCCCTTCACGATGCACGATGAAGCCATGAGAAATGGGTCCAAGTTGTTGGACGGCTTTGCACAAATCTGGTAGAAAGTCAGGGACGTCGCCCTACGGCGGCTTCTGCGCAGGTGAGTTGCAGTTCTAATTGGAGCATTTCTGCTCCTAAATTCAAGGGAGACACGTTGTTTACTCGAACCAAACTGATCGTGGCCGCCTCGCGGAGCGCGATTGCCGGGGTGGTTGCCGCAGGGGCCCTCGTGATTTCAATGGGCGTCGCCGTGCCGTCAAGCGGGGCGGCCAGCACCCGTTCGGCGGATGAGGCCACCTTCTGCAAGACGCTCATCAATTTCAGTCTCACCTACAAGAACGACACCGTGCCCAAGGGCACCGGCCTCACCGCGTACCACGCGTGGGCCAAGAAACTGCTTCCGCTCTACGAAGCGTTAGCCGCGGCGGCGCCCAACGCCGGGTCGAAGAAGTATCTCAACGACATCGTGACCATTCTCAAGGACTACGACTCGGCGGCCAGCCTCTCGAAGCTGCAAGCCGACGAGATCGCCAACGCGGCGAACTACGAGAAGGGCACCAAGGAACTGGTCGCGGCGTTCGAAGGATGCGCCAAGTACGCGTAACGGCAGCGCGTAGTCCCCAAGCCAGCGTCGAAGGACCGATCGGGTCCTTCGAGGCCACGCAGCGCCGTGCGGCGGCGTCTCTTCACTGAACCCGGTTCAGTTCTCTCGCCCGTCCACTCGTGGCTACGCCTTCGAGGTTCGGTACGACACGTTGTTACTACCATGGTTCCCACGAGGTGAGAGATGTCCCAACTGCTGTTTACCGCTTTCAGCAACCGAGCCGACGCGGTGGACCTCGCGGTCGCGGCTGGGCTTCGGTTGGAGGACTCGGGAATCTCCAACTCGCTCTTCCTGCTCGACTCAGAGGAGTCGCCCGTCCTCGACTCCTCGACCCTGGTGGTGAGCCTCGGCGGCGACGGTACGTTCCTCAAATCCGCCCGGCTGGCCCACGAATTCGGTGCCCGTATCCTGGCGGTCAACCTTGGACGTTTGGGCTTCCTGCTGAACGTGCCGCCCAGCGAACTGGTCGACGACATCAACCACTCCCTCGCCCACGACCACGTGGCGGAGCGCTTGGCCCTCAAGATTGCGTTCTCCGACGCGGCCGACGAGGAGTTCGCGCTCAACGAGGTGGTGGTCGAACGGGCCCAGGTCGGTCACATGGTCCGTGTCAAGACCATGATCGATGGCGACGAGTTCCTCACGTACTCGGCGGACGGCGTCATGGTGGCGACGCCGACCGGCAGTACCGGCTACAACTTCTCCGCGGGCGGCCCGGTGGTTGACGCGACGTTACCGGTAATGATCGTGACGCCTATTGCTCCCCATTTCACCATCGACCGGTCGATCGTCGTGTCGGGCGAGAAAGTGGTGCAGTTGGTGGTGGCCGACAAGCCCGCCGTGGTGGTGGCTGACGGCCGCACGATCGGCACGCTGCAGCCGGGTCAGTCGATTGAGGTGCGACGCAGCCCCACGCCGGTGCGCGTCGTGGCTACGCGCAGCTTCGAATTGGGCTTTCGCCTGCGCGAGAGCCTGCGAGAGGGTCATGCCTAGTTCGCAGCTGTTGGAGTTGTACGCGCACGGAATCGGCGTTATCGAGGATGCGCGGGTGGAATTCGGACCGGGGTTCAACGTGCTCACGGGCGAGACGGGCGCCGGCAAGACGCTGCTGCTGGACGCGCTGGACCTCTGCCTCGGCGGCGACGCCGCGACGTCACGTCACGCCATCGTGGGCGACATGCGAGCGGCGGCCGTCTTCCTCCAACAAGACGGACGCGAGGTTGTGTTGGCGCGACAAGCGGGAGCCAACGGGCGTCTGCGCAGCTCGTTGGACGAATCAGCCACCAGCGCCGATGCCCTGCGGATGATCGCGAAGGACCTGATGGTCATCCACGGCCAGCACGATTCACTCACCCTGCGCAACCGCCACGAGGTCCTCAAGATCATCGACGTCAGCGGCTCGGTGGTGACGACCGAACTCAATGAAGTGCGTGCCCTGTTACGCAGCGCCCGGGCCCTGCGCGACGGTAACGGTGGCGATCAGGGTCAGCGGCTTCGCGACCTGGACTTCGTGACCTTCCAGATCGACGAGCTCGAAGCGGTCAATATCGTCTCCGGCGACGAACTCGACGAGACCATGGGGGAGTTGGCCCGATTGAGCGAACTGCGCGACGGCCAGGCCGCGTTGGTCTCCGTGCTCGAAGAACTGGACGGTGACGACGACGACGCTGTGTTGAGTCGTTTGGCGCGAGCCATCGAACGACTGCCGGATGGCGAGGCGTATCGGCCGTCGCGCGACGACCTGCGTGGGGCGCTCGAGCAGGCTCGAGAGAGCGTGCGCGGGCTCCACTCCTACGCCGATCCGGAGGCGTTTGATCCCGGGGCCCTGACGGCGCTCGACGAGCGGGTCTCGACCTTGCAACAGATTGCCCGCAAGTTCGGGGGATCCCTGCCGGCGGCCCTGGCCATGCTCGAGGAACTGCGGGTGAAACAGAAGTCTCTGCTGGACGACGCTGAACGCCTGGTCACGCTCGACGCCGAGATTGCCGAGCTGGAAGGACGAGAAGCCACTCTGGCAGGGGCCGCGCGATCCGACCGCGAGGCGGCCGCGCGCCGACTGACCGAAGCGGTGAGCGAGCAGTTGCCTCGGGTCGCGCTGCCCCACGCGACCCTGCGCTTCGAGGTGGCGGGCGACGACGGTTCGGACGCCCGCATTGTCTTCAGCGCGAACCCGGGTCTGCCCGAAGGGCCGCTCCAGGCCCTGGCCAGCGGGGGCGAGCTGAGTCGCGTGCTGCTCGCGCTGTCGCTCGAGACGGTGCACGACGACGTGGTGGCGGTGTTCGACGAAGTGGACGCTGGCGTCGGGGGACAGGTGGCTCAGCAGATCGGCGACTGCCTACACGAACTCGGACTCAAGCAGCAGGTGTTGGCGGTGACGCACCTCGCGTCGGTGGCCGCCAAGGCCGATCATCACTTCGTGATCGACAAGAGCATTCGTGCCGGCGTCGTCACGACGTCGATTCGACAGGTGAGTGGCGAGGATCGTGTGACCGAGATCGCACGAATGCTGGCCGGAGATGATTTGACCATCGAATCGCGTGCCCTGGCGCAACGTTTGCTCGAAACACTGCGTTAATAGAGCCGGCCCTCGATGGGCGCCGACTACAATGAGTATCCGTGGACACGGCAGTTTGCGAATGACCAAATTCGTATTCGTAACAGGTGGAGTATCGAGTTCTCTGGGAAAGGGACTCACGGCCTCATCGCTGGGCCGACTCCTCAAGTCTCGTGGCCTCAAAGTCACCATGTGCAAGCTCGATCCGTACCTCAACGTCGATCCGGGGACCATGAATCCCGGTGAGCACGGCGAGGTCTACGTCACCGATGACGGGGGCGAGACCGACCTCGACCTCGGCCACTACGAACGGTTCATCGACGAGTCGTTGTCGCGCATGTCCAACACCACCACGGGATCGATCTATTCCAACGTGATCGCCAAGGAACGCCGCGGGGACTACCTCGGCAAGACCGTCCAGGTGATTCCCCACATCACCGACGAGATTAAGGAGCGAATCCGTCGCTTGGGAACGCTTGGGGCCGACGTGGTCATCGTGGAGATCGGCGGCACGGTCGGGGACATCGAAATCGTGCCCTTCATCGAGTCGATTCGCCAGTACCGCCGCGACGTCGGCCGCGACAACGTCTGTTACGTGCACCTCACCCTGGTGCCCTACCTCGCGCCGTCGGGCGAGCAGAAGACCAAGCCCACCCAGCACTCGGTGACGGAACTGCGCTCGCGCGGTATCCAGCCCGACATCATCGTCTGTCGAAGCGACCAACCGATCTCCGAGGGCCTCAAGCGCAAGATCTCGCTGCTGTGCGACGTGCCCGCCAACGCCGTCATCTCGGCGGTCGACGTCTCGAGCATCTACGACCTTCCTCTGGAGCTCAACCGCGAAGGACTCGACACAATCGTCTGCAACACGCTGGGCATCGACCTGGAGGAGCACCCGATCGACCTGAGGGCCTGGGAGGAGGTCGCGCGTCGCGTGCACACCACCACCAAGACCCTGCGCATCGGCGTGATCGGCAAGTACGTCACCATGCCCGACGCCTACCTGTCGGTGGCCGAGTCCATCCGACACGCGGGCTTCGCGGTTGGCGCCACCACCAAGATCGAATGGCTGGAGGCCGAGCGGGTACCCAGTGAGATCGACACCGAACGCATCCGCCAGCTCGACGGCATCATCGTCCCGGGCGGGTTCGGTGAACGAGGGGTCGAGGGAATGATCGCGGCCTCGCGCATCGCGCGCGAGTACGAGATCCCCTTCCTCGGCATCTGCCTGGGCATGCAGGTCATGGTGGTGGAGTTCGCCCGACACTGCCTGGGCCTCGCGGACGCGCACTCCACCGAGATCTCCCTCACCACGTCGGCGCCGGTGATTGCCCTGATGGCGGAGCAGATGGACATCACGGACTTGGGAGGCACCATGCGTCTGGGGGCCTGCCCGGCCATGCTCGATGAGGGTTCCATCGTCGCCGGCCTCTACGGCGCCACGGTGGTCTCGGAACGCCACCGCCACCGCTACGAGTTCAATTCGAGGTACCGCGGCCAGTTCGAGGCCGCGGGCATGCGCTGTTCGGGCACGTCGCCTGACGGCCGACTAGTGGAGTTCGTGGAACTGGCGGGGCACCCCTTCTTCGTGGGGACCCAGGCCCACCCCGAGTTCAAGTCCCGGCCCGACCGACCCCATCCGCTTTTCCTGGGGCTTATCAAGGCCGCCGCCGCACGCGCCGAGGGTCGCGAGCCGCACATCATCGATCCCTCTTCGGTCGACGTCACCCTGTGAGCGACTCGTTCGAGATCGAGCGAACCGAGATAGTGCTTCACTCGAGGGTCTTTGACGTGGAGCGACGCACCATTGGCCACGACGGGACGACCTTCGAACGCGAGGTGGCCGCCCACAAGGGGGCGGTGGCGATCCTGGCCATCAACGACGAGCAGGAGATCGGCTTCGTGCGCCAGTACCGGGCGGCCTTCAATGCGCACCTCTGGGAGATCCCCGCGGGCACCCAGGACGTCCCCGGGGAGGAACCGCTCGAGACCGCGCGGCGCGAGTTGCGCGAGGAACTTGGCTGTGAGGCCCAGCACTGGACCCTGCTCGGACGCTTCATGAACTCACCGGGCTGGACCAATCAGGTGATGACCATCTTCGAGGCCCGAGGCATCACCCAACTGGAGCGCCGGCCCGTCGGGCCCGAGGAGGCAGCCTCGTCGGTTCATTGGCTGTCCCTGGCGGACGTTCGCGCGACGCTGCGCGCACAAGCGGCAATCGACAGCACAACGACCGTGGCGCTGCACCTAGTGTTCGGGTCATTCCTTGACGGCGACTGATAAATACGTCACGGAGTACATCGCGTGGTTGAGCGTCGAGAAGGGGCGCAGTCCCGCGACGATCGAGGCCTACCGCCGCGACATCGCCGGATTTCGGGACTGGATGTCGCATCATCGACTCTCGATCACGTCGGTGCGCGACGCCAAGTTCGAGCAGTACTTCAACGAACTGCGCAGTAGCGGCCTGGCGGACAGTTCGATCGCGCGCGCGATGTCGTCGCTGCGAGGGTGGTTCGGCTTCATGGTCGACGAGGGTCACCTGCAGAGCGATCCGACCGCGCGTCTGAAGGGCGGTCATCGCGGGCGCACGCTGCCCAAACCGCTGGGCGAGCAGGAGGTGGCCGACCTGCTCGAGTCGCTGCCCTTCACGACGCCGATCGACCTGCGCGATCGGGCCCTGCTCGAACTGCTCTACGACACGGGGGCGCGGGTCTCCGAAGCGGTGGGCATCGACCTGTCGGACCTCGACTTCGACGAGGAGCTGATCCTGGTGACGGGCAAGGGATCCAAGCAGCGGCTCGTGCCCATGGGCGCCACGCTTCGCACGGTCCTCGTCGACTACCTCGGTGCCGGGGGACGAAGCGAGATCCCCAACGCCAAGCGGAGCACCCGGCTCTTCCTCAACGCGCGCGGGGGACCGTTGTCGCGCCAGGGCATCGACCTGGTCATCCACAAGCGCGCGCTGGTCGCCGGTATCGACCACTCGCGCATCAGCGCCCACGTCTTTCGCCACAGTTGCGCCACCCACATGCTGGCCCACGGCGCCGACATTAGAGTGGTGCAGGAGCTCTTGGGCCACGCGTCGATCGCGACGACCCAGATCTACACCGCAGTGTCGGTAACGTCCCTGCAACGCGAATACCGAAACGCGCATCCGCGCGCGCACGACTAAAGGACAGGTGGCGGTGGATAACTTCTACTTCTTCCTGGCCATCGTGCCGGCCATCGTGCTGCACGAAGTGAGCCACGGCTACGTGGCGTATCTCTGCGGCGACCCCACAGCCAAGGAGAACCACCGGCTCACGCTCAATCCCATTCGCCACGTCGACCTCTTCGGCACCATCCTGCTGCCGGCGTTGCTGCTCTTCAGTGGCTTCCCGGCGATCGGTTACGCCAAGCCGGTGCCGGTCAACATCTCGAGGCTGCGCAAGCCCCGCTCCCAGGCCCTCTACGTGGCCTTAGCCGGTCCGGCCACCAACATCGTGCTGGTCGCCCTCTCCTACGCCGTCTTCAAGGGCGTCGTGCATCTGGGCGACTCGAGACCCGTGGTGGTCGTGCTCTACGCGTGCTACTACTTCGGGGTCGCCAACATCCTCCTGGCGGCGTTCAACCTGCTCCCGATCCCGCCGTTGGACGGTTCGGCCGTCATCGAACGCTTCGTGCCCCAGCGCCACCTGCCGGCGTACTACCACTTCCGCGCGAGGGCGCTCCCGGTCTTAATGGTGCTCATCATCCTCAACGCCGTGGTGTTCCACGTGGGTACGAACGCGTTGACCAGCCTCGAGAACTGGTGGATCAACCTGCTCAATTAGAGCAGGCCCATGGCGTGCGCGGCGCGGTGATAGACCGGCCCGGACACCAGGGCCGCCTTGGCCGCACCCTTTTCCACGATGGCCGCCAACAGCGTCGGGTTGGCGCGTAACTCGGGGTAGCGCGCGGCGATGGGAGCGAGCGACTCGATGACCACGGCCGCGAGGTCGTCTTTTAAGTCGCCGTAGCGTGAGTAGCGCGCGGCGATCTCCTCGGGCTTGTCGCCGGTGAAGCTTGAGAAGATCTCCAGGAGGTTCGAGAGTCCCGGCTTCTTCTCCCAGTCGAAGCGGACCTCGTTCTGCGTGTCCGTGACGGCCTTCTTGATCTTCTTCTCGATCTCGGCCGGCTCGTCGGTGAGAAAGATCGTGCCCAAAGGGCTCGAGATCGACTTGGACATCTTGCGCGTCGGCTCCTGCAGGTCCATGATGCGCGCCCCGGCGGGCGGCTGCACGGCCACCGGCAAGGTGAAGATCTGGCCGAAGCGGTTGTTGAAGCGTTCGGCGATCTCCCGGGTCAGCTCCAGGTGCTGGCGCTGGTCGTCGCCCACGGGGACCTGGGTCACCTCGTAGAGCAGGATATCGGCCGCCATCAGGACCGGGTAGGTGAAGAGGCCGGCTCGGTAGCCGTCCTGGCGCTGCGCCTTCTCCTTGAAGGCCGTCATGCGGTTGAGCTCGCCGAAGGTGGCGACGTTCTCGAGCAGCCCCGCCATCTGCGCGTGATAGGGCACGTGGCTCTGGACGAACAGGGTGCAGACCTCGGGGTCGAGCCCGGCCGCGATCAGCGACGCCACCGCGTCGACGGTCTGCTCTAAGAGGGCGGCCGGTTCGATCTGCAGGGTCAGGGCGTGCAGGTCGACGACGCAGTAGAACGAATCGGCGCTCTGTCCCGCCACCCACTGCTTGACGGCTCCCAGGTAGTTGCCGATATGCATCGTGCCCGAGGGCTGTATTCCAGAAAAAATCCGCACACCGTATTCTAGAGGACCGTCCAACGCGCGATTGGCGTCAGGTAAGGTTACGCCGTGACCTTCGTCGTGACGACGCCGTCCTTCAGCGGCCCCGTACAACTGCTGCTGCAGCTCATCAGCGCGCACGAGTTGGACGTACTGGACGTGGCGCTGGCCCCCATCGTCGACGAGTTCGTCGCCCTGGTGCGCGACGAGAACGTCAAGGTCGACGCCAACGACCTCTCGGAATTCCTGCTGATCGCCGCGATCCTCTTGGAGATGAAGAGCCTGAGCCTGCTGCCGGGCCGTGACGACACCGAACCCGACGAGGAGTTCGTGGGTTGGGAGGAGCGCGACGTCCTGTTGGCGCGCCTGCTGGAACTGCGCACGTACTCGAGTCTGGCCGACGCCTTGGTGTCGCTGTTCGAGCGGGCGGGTCGGGCCTACCCTCGCCTGCGTGGCATCGACGACGGGTTCGTCGTGACCGCGCCCGACCTCCTGGCCGGGGTCACCACGGCCCAGCTGGCCCTGGCGTACCTGCGCGGCATCGAGGAGAAGCCCGTGCCGGTCGTGCGCCTTAACCACGTCACCGTTGACGCCGTCTCGGTGGCCGAGACGGTCGTCTCCCTCTCCCAACGCCTCCCGGCGCTGGGCAAGCTCTCGTTCCGCTCGCTGGTCGAGGGCTTCAGCACGCGCATCGAAGTGATCGTCCACTTCCTGGCCCTGCTCGAGCTCTGCAAGCTGGGCTACGTCAACCTGGGCCAGGGCGCGACCTTTGGTGAGGTGCAGATCGAGTGGGTGGACGTGCGCGTCGGCCTGGATATCGGAAGGGTCGACAGCTATGAGGGATGAGTTCTCGCTGGAGCAGAAGCTCGAGGCGATGCTGACCGTGGCGCTCGAGCCGATATCGGCCGAGGAGCTGGCCGACGTGGTGGAGGTCGACGCCGACGACGTGGAGTCCGCGCTGCGGGCCCTGCAGCAGGAGTTCATCAACGACCGGCGGGGCTTCCAGGTGATCGAGCTGGCCAGCGGATGGATCATGCAGTCCTCGCCCGACGTCGCGGAGTGGGTGGCCAAGTTCGCCAACCGCGATGTCTCGCACCGCCTCAGTTCCGCGGCCTTAGAGACCCTGGCCATCATCGCGTACCGCCAGCCGGTCTCGCGCGCCCAGATCACGGCCCTGCGGGGCGTCAACGTCGACGGCGTGTCGCGGCTCCTAGAGCAGCGCGGCTACATCGAGGAGAAGGGCCGCGCCAGCGGGCCGGGACAGCCCATCCTCTACGGCACCACCGAGCTCTTCCTGGACCGCATGGGCCTGGCCAAGCTGTCGGACCTGCCGCCCATCGAGGAGTTCATGCCGCCCATGGAGACGGCCAACGCGCTGGCCGACGAGATGACCCAGAGCGCGCGCGAGCTGGCCGAGGAGCTGTAGTTGGACGAGGGCGAGCGTTTGCAGAAGACCCTGGCGCGCGCGGGCTTCGGATCGCGACGTTCCTGCGAGGTTCTGATCACCGAGGGGCGCGTGACCATCGACGGGCGCGTGGCCGAGCTTGGCAATCGCGTGCACGGCGACCGCAACGTCATCTGCGTGGACGGCACCCTGGCGCCCACCGCGCAGAGCAGCGTCTACTACCTGCTCAACAAGCCCGACGGGGTGGTGACGACCGCGTCCGACCCCCAGGGCCGCACCACCGTGCTGGACCTGGTCGAATCACCCGTGCGGGTCTTTCCCGTCGGCCGCCTCGACATGAACACCGAGGGCTTGCTCATCCTCACCAATGACGGCCGGCTCGCGCACCTGCTGACCCACCCCAGCTCGGGCATCGCCAAGGAGTACCTGGCGCGGGTCGAGGGTGACCCGTCGCCGGCGGCCATCCGCCGGCTGCGCGAGGGCGTCGAGCTGGAGGACGGCCTGACCAGCCCGGCCCAGGTGAGCCGCGTCAGCGAGGGGCTGCTGCGCATTGTCATCCACGAAGGACGCAACCGCCAGGTCCGTCGCATGTGCACCGCCGTGGGGCACGACGTCACCCGACTGGTACGTACGCGCATCGGACCCCTGCAGGACGCCACCCTGACGCCCGGCTCTTCGCGCCAGCTGTCGCTGGGCGAAGTGCGCCGACTGATGGAGGCCGTGGGGATGAGCGACGAGATCGCGTCTACGATGCCGTCATGACAACGCCCATGGTCCGAGCGGTCCGCGGCGCCATCACCTGCGAGCACGACACCCCCGACGAGGTCAACGAGGCCACCCAGGAACTCCTGCTCGCCATGATGGAGAGGAACGAGCTGGTCCACGACGACGTGATCAGCATCATCTTCACGACCTCGATCGACCTGACGTCCGCCTTCCCCGCCACCTGCGCGCGCGGGATCGGCTTCGGCGACATCCCGCTGCTCTGCGCCAGCGAGATCAACGTGCCCGGGGCCATGGCCCGCTGCATCCGCGTCCTGCTGCACGCCTACACCACCCGGGCTCGTGGCGACGTGCGCCACGTCTACCTGCGCAGTGCGCAGTCGCTGCGTGATGACCTCCCAGGCTGAGCGCTCCGCGCACGTCGTCGGGCTGGGCCTCATCGGCTCCTCGGTCGCGCTGGCCTTGGGAGCCACGGGCTGGCGGGTGACCGGCGAGGACCTCGACCCCGAGATCACGGACGCCGCGCTCGAGGCCAAGGTCATCGCCGGCCGGGACATGAGCGACGAGCACGTGCTGTTGGTGATCGCGACGCCGGCGGGAGCCGTGGCGGGCGTGGCCCGCGACTATCTCGCACGATTCGCCGGCCCGCAGCTCATCGCCACCGACGTGGCGGGCGTGAAGAGTTCCATCGTGTCGGGCGTGGCCGACGCCCGGTTCCTCGGGGGTCACCCGATGGCCGGATCGGAGCAGCGCGGCCTCAAGGGCGCGCGCCTCGACCTCTTCAGCGGCTGCACCTGGGTGCTCACGCCCACACCGATGACCTCCCCCTCGACCTACACCACGCTGCACGGGTACCTGCGCGACGTGGGGGCCAGCGTGGTGGCCATCGACGCCAACGACCACGACCGTCTGGTGGCCCTGGCCAGTCACGTGCCGCACCTCTTGGCGGGGGCCCTGATGAACGAGGCGACCAAGGCCGCCGAACAGGACCCGGTCCTCCTGCAACTGGCGGCCGGAGGGTTTCGCGACATGACCCGCATCGCGGCGGGCGACCCCGCGATCTGGCCCGACGTCCTGTTCGAGAACCGCGAGGCCATCGACCAGACCCTCGAAGCCCTGGAAGGACGATTGGAAGCGCTGCGACAGGCCCTCGCCACCGACGGTCGCGCGACGATCGAGGACAGCCTGCACCAGGCGTCGGTGGCTCGGCGCCAGCTGCCCGGCCGGGCCCTCAGCTCGGAGAACCTGGCGTACCTGCGCATCGTGGTCAGTGACCGACCGGGCGTGCTGGCCACCGTCACCAAGGCGGCCTCGGACCTGCAGGTCAACATCTACGACATCGAGATCGCCCACGGCATCGAAGGGGTGGGCGGTACCCTGCTCCTGGCGGTCGACGCGACGTTGTCGGAGGCCCTGGCGGATTCTCTCGCCGCGCTCGGCTTCCAGGTGGCCCGCGAGCAGTGAGCACCCAGGAGATCCCGCGCGCGAGCGCGCTGCACGGGACGGTGCGCGTGCCCGGCGACAAGAGCGCGTCCCATCGCGCCTTGATGCTGAGCGCCCTGGCGCCCGGCGAGAGCACGATCGAGGGACTCTCGCCCGGCCAGGACGTGAGGGCGACCAGCGTCATCGTCGAGCAGCTGGGGGCGACCCGGGTGGACGGCCTGGGCCTGGTGACCGTCGTCGGCCCCGAGGACGGGCTATCGGCCAGTCCCCACGAGCTCGACTGCGCCAACTCGGGCACCTCGATGCGACTATTGGCCGGCCTGGTGAGCGCCATCGCCGGCGTGCACGCGCTGGTCGGCGACGAGTCACTCTCGAAGCGCCCCATGGACCGCGTGGCCCGACCGCTCGCACTGATGGGCGCCACGATCCACGGCCAGGGCACCCCGATCACCGCGCCGCTGCGCATCGAGGGTTCCTCGTCGCTGCACGGCATCGACTACGTCGTGCCGGTGCCGAGCGCGCAAGTCAAATCGGCCATCCTCTTGGCGGGGTTGGGTGCGACCGGCGTGACCACCGTGCACGAGGAGGTGCTCACCCGCACGACCACCGAGGTCATGCTGCGCGCGGCCGGTCTGGAGGTGCGCTCGACGCCCGAGCAGGAGGGTTGCGCCATCACGCTCACCCCGGGTCGTCCCCGGCCCACGTCGTGGCGCATACCGGGCGACCCCTCGCAGGCGGCGTTCTTCGCCGTGCTCGGCGCGGTGCACGACTGCGCCGTGGTCGAGGTCCCCGACGTCGACGGTTCGCCCCAGCGCATTGGCTTCGTGGACGTGTTGGTGCGCATGGGCGCCAACGTCACGCTCACCCCGGGCGCCACCGGGGTCACGCTGGTGAGCCAGAGCTCGGAGTTGCGGGCCACCGACGTCTACGCCCACGAGATCCCCTCGGTCGACGAGGTGCCGATCCTGGCCGTCGCGGCGGCGGCGGCCCACGGGGTGAGCGGCTTCTTCGACATGGCCGAACTGCGTCTCAAAGAGTCGGACCGCTTCAACGGGTCCATGCAGCTCGTGCGGTCCCTGGGGTGTCGGGTCTGGGACGAGGGCGACGACTTCTTCGTCGAAGGCCTCGGAACGGCAACGTCCTTTGCGCCCTTCACCTTCGACGCGCAGCTCGACCATCGCATGGTGATGGCCAGTGCGGTGGCCGGGGCTGCCGGGGCCGGCTGCACCATCGGCGGCGCCGAGACCGTGGCCTCGAGCTATCCCCATTTCTTCGACGACCTGCGGGCGCTCTATGAGTGACGAGATCGTGGCCATCGACGGGCCGGCTGGGTCGGGCAAGTCGACCGTGGCGCGCGCGGTGGCCGCGCAGCTCGGCTGGTCCTTCCTCGACACCGGCGCGATGTACCGAGCGGTGACCTGCGAAGCCTTCGCCCGCGGCGTCGACATCCACGACGAGGCGGCCATGGGGGCCCTGGCCGACACCCTGACGCTCACCACCACGCCGCGGGTCAGCGTCAACGGACGCGACGTCCAGGACGAGATCCGCAGCCCCGAGGTCAACGTCGGGGTCTCGACGGTCGCCGCCAACCCCTTGGTGCGTAGGGCCATGGTGTCGCGTCAGCGCGAGTGGGCCCGGGCCCAGCCCCTGGGCACCGTCGTCGAGGGACGCGACATCACCACCGTCGTGTTCCCCGACGCGACCCTCAAGGTCTTCTTGACGGCGTCGGCGCAGGAGCGGGCCCGGCGACGCGGCGACGAGAGCGCCGAATCGATCGCGCGGCGCGACGAGGCGGATGCCTCGCGAGTAACCTCGCCACTGCGCCAGGCCAGCGACGCCCTGTTCTTCGATACCACGGGGCGAAGCGCAGACGAGGTGGCGGGGGAGATAGTGCGATGTCTGAAGACGCGTTCAAGCTGAACCCCAAGAAGACGCCGGATTACTACGTGGTGGCCACCATCGTGTCGAGCCTGTCGCGCCTGCTCTTTCGGCCCCGCGTGAGCGGACGTGAGAACATCCCCCTGGAAGGACCGGTGCTGATCGCGCCCATCCACCGATCCAACGTGGACTTCGCCTTCACGCTGTTCATCTCCCCGCGCAAGGTCTTCTTCATGGCCAAGGACGGGCTCTTCAAGGTCAAGTGGTTCGGGGCGATCCTGAGCCACCTCGGCGCCTTTCCCATCAATCGCAGCGCCGCGACGGACCGCGAGTCGATGAAGGCGGCCGAGGCGGTGCTCGACCAGGGCCAGGCGCTGGTGCTCTTCCCCGAGGGCACCCGCAAGGAGGGCCGCCGGGTCGAGACGCTCAACGACGGGGCGATGTTCATCGCCGCGCGCACGGGCGCCACGGTGGTGCCGGTGGGCATCGGGGGCAGCGACAAGGCCATGCCCTTGGGGGCCAGGTTCCCGCGGCCGGCCCGGATCCGCATCATCATCGGGGAGCCGATCACGCCGCCCACCTCGACGGGCCGGGTCTCACGTTCGGCCATCACGGCCAAGACCGAAGAGTTGCGTCAGGCCCTGGAGGCCGTCTACCTGGAGAGCCTCAAGGGCTGATCAGCGTTCGCGCCACCAAGTGCCGAAGACGACCTTGGCGTAGCGGAAGCCGAAGAGCCAGTTCTTGCCCTTCTTGGTGGTGCCGGAGAACCGGGGGTGCCACACCGTGGGCACTTCCGAGGCCCGCCATCCGCGCTTGAGACAGGTGATCAGCAGCTCGGCCGTCTGGTACTGCTCCTGCTGCAGTCGGTCGATGACGTCGGCCAGCATCGTCACGCGCAAGGCCCGATAGCCGGTCGAGGTGTCGGTGAGTTTGGCGCCGGTCATGCGGTTCATGATGAAGGAGAAGAAGAAGACGCCGGTCTTGCGGATCCGGTCGGACGTCTGATCGATGCCCAGACGTCGACTGGCCACCACGAAGTCGGCCTGGTCGGCCAGCAGCGGCGCCAGCACCTGAGGGATCTCCGCCGGGTCGTTCTGGCCGTCGGCGTCGAGGGTGATGACGTACTGCACGTGGTGCTGGATGCAGTAGCGATAGGTCACCTGCAGGGCGACGCCGTGGCCCAGGTTGATCGGGAACTCGATGACGATGACGCCGGGATAGGAGCGCGCGATGTCGGCGGTCTTGTCGTCGCCGCCGTCCACGACCACCAAGGTGGTGTAGGGCTGGCCGTCGATGGAGTTGGGCATCTTGTCGAGCACGCCGCCGATGTTGCCCTCTTCCTCGTACGCGCAGATCGAAGCCACGATCGACTCGGGGGTGAAGTGGGGGTGCTCCAGCTCGAGGCGCTCCAGCGCCTGGCCGATCACCATCGCTCGCAGGCGCTCGATGCGGCCCTGCTGCAGCTCGTCCTTAGCCATGGTGCTCCTTGTGGCGAGGGCCCTCAAAATGCTCTCCGGGCGAGGTCGCCTGGCGCACGCGCACCACCAGGTGCGCGCAAGGGATTGAATTCACTTAAAAATAATAGCCTTTGGGCCATTGCGGCCCGGCCCTAGCGCACGGCAGCGGAAAGGACCTGGGCGGCCGTGAACTCGCGGTCGGCCTGCCCGTCGAAACTCGAGACCTCGGGCGTGGCCAGGGTGAGGTCCAGAATGGCCGAGAGGGTCTTGAGGATCTCGCGCAGTTCGGGCGGCGGCGGGAAGTACTCGTCCTCGACGGTCACGGAGCGCACGTCCACGCCGTTCTCGGGGTCGAGGCGATCCAGCACCTCGTTGACCAGCGATTCGGGCGCGGACGCGCCGGCCGTCACGGCCACGGTGCCGCTCAGGTCATCGGGCAGCTCGCTGGCCCGGTTGACGCGCAGCACCCGGGCGCATCCCGCGGCCTGCGCCACGTGGGTGAGCGCGACGGTGTTGGAGGAGTTGGCCGAACCGATCACCACGACCGCGTCGGCGCTCGCGGCGATCGAACGAAGGGCCGCCTGGCGATTGGTGGTGGCGAAGCAGAGGTCGCTGCGGTTGGGCATCCAGATGTCGGGGAACTTCTCTTGGGCGTACTCGCGCAGGTACTGCCATTCGTCGAGGCTGAGCGTGGTCTGGCTGAGCAACGCGAAGGGGCCCGGCTGTCCGGTCAGGGCGTCGATGTCCTCGATGGACTCGATGAGGTGCACCGAGTCGGGCGCGACCGCCATGGTCCCGACGGCCTCCTCGTGTCCTTCGTGCCCCACGTACAGGACGGTGTAGCCCTTGCGCGAGCGCACCTTGAGCTCGTGGTGCACCTTGGTGACCAGGGGGCACACGGCGTCGATGACCGTACCGCCCGATTTGCGGGCCTGCTCGATCACCTGGGGCGGCGAGCCGTGGGCGCTCAGCATCAGCGGCGCCCCGTAGGCCGCGTCGGCCACGTCGTCGATGAAGATGACGCCCAAGGACTTGAAGTAGTCGACCACGAAGCGGTTGTGGACGATCTCGTGGTAGCAGTAGACCGGGGGTTCGAAGATCCTGGTCATCCAGTCGAGCGCCTTGATGGCCTTCTCGACCCCGGCGCAGAAGCCGCGCGGCGCGGCGAGCACTACCTGATCCACCTTCATGCTGCAAGCCTAGTGAGGGTTATTTGTCCGAGTGCCTAGGCTAGAAGGGTGTCGGGCGCCCTTATTTCCTCCATCGCGGCCGGTTCGCCGGCCGACACGGCCGACCTCGCGGTAGGCGACGAGCTGGTGTCGGTCAACGGCCGCGAGCCCACCGACATCATCGAGTACCAGCAACTGATCGATGGCGAGAGTGTGACGCTGGTCGTAAAGCGCGAGGGCGAGCCGCTCCAGCGCAAGGTGACGGTCACCAAGACGCAGGGCCAGCCCCTCGGACTGGCCATCGATTCCGCCGTCTTCGACCGGATCCGCACCTGCGACAACCACTGCTCCTTCTGCTTCATCTACCAGCTGCCCAAGGGCATGCGCCGCTCGCTCTACGTGAAGGACGACGACTTTCGACTCTCCTTCCTCTATGGCAACTACACGACCCTGACGCGCTTCACCGAGTTCGACCTCGAGCGGATCATCGAGGAGGGCCTTTCACCGCTCTACGTCTCCATCCACTCGACCAACCCGGAGCTGCGCGCGTCGATGCTGCGCAACCCTCGCGGCGCCACGAGCCTGCGCTGGCTGCGCGAGCTGCTGCGCGCCGGCATCGAGGTCCACGCCCAGGTCGTCGTCTGTCCCGGCGTCAACGACGGCGTCGAACTCGAACGCACCTTGCGCGACGTGCTGACGCTCTACCCGGAGTTGATGTCGGTGGCGCTGGTGCCGGTGGGCGTGAGCGCGTTCTCAATCGAGGACACCATGCGGTCTCACACCGAGGAGGAGGCCCGGGTCGTCGTGGCGCTGGCCGACCGCTACCAGTCGCTCACGCGCGAACTCCTGGGACGGGTCAGCGTCTTCGCCAGCGACGAGTTCTACCTCGTGGCTGGATTGACGCCTCCGCCCGCGACCAAGTTCGAGAGCCTGGACCAGGCGGAGAACGGTATCGGACTGGTGGCGGCCTTCATGGAGAGCTTCGTCGAACGCACAACGATGGCCAAGCTGGGCACCGGGTTCTTCCAGTCGGTGGACGGGGCACCCGCGATCGGCTATCGCGCGCCGCGCGGCGGCAACGAGCGCCCCAGCCGAGGTGATGGTGACGGCGACGACGTGATGGTGGTCACCGGCGAGTACGCGGCGCCGCTCCTGCGCACGCTCTTCGACGACCACGGCTTCGCCAGCGTCAAGGTCAAGGCGGTGAAGAACTCCTACTTCGGGGGCAACATCAAGGTGGCCGGCCTGCTCACGGGTCAGGACCTGCAGCGCGCCCTCGTGGACGTGCCGGACTCCACGGTGCTGTTGTTGCCTGACGTCTGTCTCTCCGAGGGGCGCTTCCTCGACGGCCTCACCTTGGACGACCTGGGCCACCGCGTCACCACGGTCCCGACGACCGGGCAGGACCTGCGCCACACGCTGGAGTCGGTGCTCGCGAGGGGCTTGGTGTCGTCGTGAGGAAGCCACAGGTGGTGATCGTGGGGCGACCCAACGTCGGTAAGTCGTCGTTGGTGAACCGTCTCGCCGGCAAGCGCATCGCCGTGGTCGAAGAACAGCGCGGCGTCACGCGCGACCGCAAGGCCGTGGAGGTCGAGTGGCGCGGGCTCACCTTCGACGTGATCGACACCGGCGGGTGGCTGGAGTCGGGCAGCGTGCTCGAGGGCAAGATCTCCGAGCAGGCGGAGACGGCCTTGGCCAGCGCCGACCTGGTCCTGCTGGTGACCGACGTGACGACGGGAATGGTGGACGAGGACACGCACGCGGCCCGGTGGGCGCTGCGCAGCGGCCGCCCGGTGGTGCTGGTGGTCAACAAGGTCGACGACACCCAGCACGAGGCCAACAGCTGGGAGTTCCTGAGCCTCGGCGCCGGCGATCCCTTCACGGTGAGTGCCCTGCACGGGCGCGGCGCCGGCGACCTGCTCGACCACATCGTCGACCAGTTGGGCGAGCAGATCGAGGTCGACGAAGCGGCCGCGGCCGACGACGACGGCGCGTTGCGCGTGGCCATCGTGGGACGGCCCAACGTCGGCAAATCCACGCTCTTCAACCAATTGATCGGCGAGGAACGCTCGGTGGTGCACGACCTGCCCGGCACCACGCGCGACGCCATCGACACGGTGGTTGAGACCGAGGTGGGCCTCATCCGCTTCATCGACACGGCCGGCATGCGACGGCGCGCCAAGACCGAAGCCGGTCTCGAGACCTACGCGGTGCTGCGCAGCCTCGACGCGCTCGACCGCGCGGACATCGCCATCCTGGTCATCGACGCGACGCTAGGCGCGACGGGCCAGGACCAGCGCCTGGCCGAGCGCATCTCGGCGGCCGGGTGCCCGTCGCTGGTGGTGCTCAACAAGTGGGAGCTGGTGGCGGTCGAGGAACGCGACGCCGTGCTGGCGACGGTGGGCGAGAAGCTGGCCTTCCTGGGCGACGCACCGGTCATGAAGACGACGGCCACCTCCGGCAAGGGGGTGCACCGGATACTGCCGGCGTTGTCGATCGCCGCGGCGGACTACGTCAAGCGCGTGCCGACGGGCGCCCTCAACCGGGCGATCCGCGACCTGCAGATCAAACAGCCCGCCCCGACCGGCAAGATCCGCTACGCCGTCCAAGGTGCCATCGAGCCGCCGACCTTCACGCTGTTCGTGGCGGGGCGGCTACCCGCGACCTACCTGCGCTACGTCGAGCGATCGTTGCGCGAGCGTTTCGAGCTGGGAAGCCAACCGCTTCGCGTGCGCGTAAGAGTGGAATAGTGGCCCGGTGGTGCGAGACCTGCGACCGCCCCGTCGAGGGCGAGGTCTGCGAGGTCTGCGGCAACTCCGTCGAAGAGCCGACCCGCGAGCCCATACCGTGGCGGTGGCGATTCTTCATCGTGATCACGATCATCTACGTCATCTGGCGCATCTATCAGTTAGTTTCGTGGCTCAGCCACCACTAGGAGGACGTCATGCCCATCTACGCGCTCGGTGACCGGTCACCGGACATCCATCCCGACGCCTTCGTGCACCCCGACGCCGTAGTGATCGGCGACGTGCGCATCGGCGCCGAGTCCTCGGTCTGGCCCGGCGCGGTGCTGCGCGGGGACTACGGCACGGTGATCGTGGGGGAGCGCACGTCGATACAGGATGGAGCCGTCGTGCACGCCGTCGCCGCGTTCCCCACCGTCATCGGCAGCGACTGCGTGGTGGGGCACATCGCCCACCTCGAGGGCTGCGTGGTTCACGACGCGGCCCTCATCGGCAGCGGATCGGTCGTCCTGCACGAGGCGGAGGTCTTGAGCGGGGCTACCGTCGCGGCCGGCGCCGTGGTGCGCAATCGGATGCGGGTGCCGGCCAACGCGGTCGCCATGGGAGTGCCGGCGCAGATCAAGCCGGACTCGAGCAGCGCCGAGGCCATCCGGTCCCAGGCCGCCTCGTACGTCGCGAACGCCCGGCGCTACCGGGAGGAACTCCGAGCGCTTTAGGAGTTCGAAATCGAGATGAGGCGCTCCAACGCCGCGCCCGCTCGACCTTCGCGCACGCTGGCGCTGGCCACGTCGAAGCCCTCTTCCAGCGTGGTCGCGCGACCCGCCACGATGAGGGCCAGCGCCGCGTTGGCGCACACCACGTCAAAGACCGGACCGGGCGTGCCCTTCACGAAACGATGCACCACGTCGACGTTGTGGGCGACGTCGCCCCCGCGCAGCGACGCCACGTCGTGGTGGCGACGCAGTTCGACCGAGGCGTCGATGCGTCGAACGGTGACCTCGCGCGGCGTGACCGTGTGCAGGGTCGACGGCGTCCCCAGGGAGAGTTCGTCGAGCCCGTCATCGGAGTTGACCAGTATGGCGTGGCGGATGCCTCGCACCTGCATCACTTCGGCCATGGCCCCGAGCTGCTGGTGCTTCGCCACGCCGACCAGCGAACGCTCGACGAGGGCCGGATTGGCCAACGGACCCAAGACGTTGAAGATCGTGCGGAATCCCAGGGCCCGCCGGATAGGTCCCAGGTTGCCGAGGGCGTGGTGGAAGGTGGGCGCGAAGAGAAAGCCGATGCCGGCGCCCGTTACGCAGGCTTCCACGACCTCGGGCGGTGCGTCGAGGCGCACACCCAGCGCCTCGAGCAGGTCGGCCGAGCCGACCGACGAGGTGGCCGACCGGTTGCCGTGTTTGGCCACCTTGACGCCGCATCCGGCGACCGCCAGCGCGGCCATGGTGGAGATGTTGACCGTGTGCAGTTGGTCGCCGCCGGTGCCGACGATGTCGATGGCGTCCGGGCCGATCGTGAAGGTCACGGCCGACGCGATCATGGCGTCGATGAAACCCGTCATCTCCTTGGCGGTCTCGCCCTTGGTCGTCAGGGCCGTGAGGAAGCTCGCGATGAGCAGGGCGTCGACTTGCCCGTCGAGGATGGCCTGTAACGCGTCACGCGCCTGCTCGCGCTCGAGGTCCGTGCCGTGCACCAGCGGATTGAGCACGTCGAGGGAGAACGAACTGGACATCAATGAGACGAGGCGGTCGCGATTGGCATAGCGACAAGTTAGTCGTGAACGCCTGAGTAGAGCCACCGCTACGATTTAACGATGACGCCGACGTACTTAGACGACATCGTAGATTTTCACCGCGAACGCGCGTCGCACGACGACCGCGAGTGGCGCGAGCGCCTCGAGACGACGCGGGTCGCTGGTCCTTCGTTCTTCGAGGCGTTGTCGAACCGGGCCGACGCCCACGTCAAGGTGATCGCCGAGGTGAAGCGCCGCTCACCGTCCAAAGGCTGGATCGACGAGCACCTGGATGCTTCGCGGCTGGCCCGCGAGTATCACGAAGGGGGAGCGAGCGCCGTCTCCGTGCTGACCGACGGTCCCCACTTCGCCGGTTCGGTCGAGGACCTTGAAGCCGTCCGCACGGTGACGACACTGCCCATCCTGCGAAAGGATTTCACGGTGAGCGCCAACGACGTGGTCGACGCGGCCGCCATGGGCGCCAGCGCCGTGCTGCTCATCGTGGCCGCGCTGAGCGACGAGGAGCTGACCTTGTTCCTCGACGTCGCGACGCGCTGCGGTTTGGATGCGCTGGTGGAAGTGCACGATCATCACGAGGCGGGTCGCGCGATCGACCTCGGCGCGCGCATCGTCGGCGTCAACCAGCGCGACCTTCGCACCTTCGAGGTGAGTCCCGACCGGGCGCAGGCGGTGATCGCGGCGCTCCCGGCCCACGTGGTCACGGTCGCGGAGTCGGGTCTCACCACGGTGCAGGATGTGCAGCAGGCGGCCGACGCCGGTTTCGACGCCGTATTGGTGGGCGAGACCTTCGTCCGTTCGCCCCGACCTTCCCTCGCGGTGCAGTCCTTTGCCGCCGTGACGAGACGTCCGCGTGACTGACTTCACCAACGTGGCGTCCTACGTCAAAATCTGCGGTGTCACCTCGGTCGAGGACGCGCAGGTCGTGATCGAGGCCGGGGCCGACGCCCTCGGACTCATCTTCGCCGAGTCCACGCGCCAACTCTCGCCCCGTGACGGCCGGCGAATCGCCGAGGCCACCCGGGGGGCCATCATTCGGGTGGGCGTGTTTCGACACGACAGCGACCAGTTCGTGCTCGAGAGCGTCGACGAGTCGGGCGTTGACGTGGCGCAGCTCCACGGACCGCTGTCCGAGGGATTGCTCGATGGCCTTCGCCGTCGTGGCGTAGGGATCATCAAGGCCTTCTCCGTTCAGAGCGACGACTTCCAACGCTTTGACGAGGTCCTCGTCGACGCCGTTCTGGTCGACGGTCCGACCCCCGGCAGCGGCCTGGAGCATTCGTGGCCGGACTTCAAGGCACGGGCCTTTCAACGCCCACTCATCATCGCGGGCGGCCTGCAACCAGAGAACGTCGCGGCACTGGCCCGCGGCACCGCCGCCTGGGGCGTCGACGTCTCGACGGGTGTCGAGACCGCCCCCGGAATGAAGGACGCCGCGCGCGTGCGAGACTTTGTGGTGAACGCGAGGGCAGCCCTAGCGACGAGAGGAACTACGTGAGCGAGCCGGCGTCCTTCATGTCACCCCCCGACGAGGGCGGCCACTTCGGGGACTTCGGCGGACGATTCGTGCCCGAGGCCTTGATGCCCGCCTGCCTCGAACTTGAAGCGGCCTTCATCGACGCCTGGAGCGATCCGGCGTTCCTCGATCAGTATCACCGGGTGCTGCGCGATTTCGCCGGTCGCCCGACGCCGGTGACGCCCTTGGAGCGCCTGTCGGCTCGTCTCGGGCTGCGCCTTTACGCCAAGCGCGAGGACCTCGCGCACACGGGCTCGCACAAGATCAACAACGTGATCGGCCAGACCTTGCTGGCCCAACGGATGGGCAAGACCCGCGTGATCGCCGAGACGGGCGCCGGCCAGCACGGAGTCGCCACGGCCACCGCGGCCGCCCGGCTCGGACTCGAGTGCACCGTCTTCATGGGCGAGGTGGACACCGTGCGCCAGGCCCTCAACGTCTTTCGCATGGAGCTCTTGGGTGCCACGGTCGTGCCGGTGGTGTCGGGTAGCCGCACGCTCAAGGACGCCGTGAACGAAGCCATGCGCGAATGGGTCACCTGCGTCGCCACGACGCACTACTGCCTTGGTTCGGTCATGGGCCCTCATCCTTTTCCCTGGATGGTGCGCGAGATGCAGAGCATCATCGGCCGCGAGGCGGCCGCGCAGTTGGACGATCTGGGGGTCGGCACGCCGGACGTCGTCGTCGCGTGCGTCGGGGGCGGGTCGAACGCCGCGGGGGTGTTCGCCGGCTTCGCCAACAGCTCGGCCCGTTTGGTGGGCATCGAAGCGGCGGGCGGCTCCGCGGTCGGCAAGGGTTCGCCCGGCGTCCTGCACGGCATGCGGTCGCTCTTGATGCAGGACGAGTTCGGTCAGATCGAGGAGGCCTTCTCGATCTCCGCGGGCCTCGACTATCCGGGCATCGGACCCGAGCACGCGTACCTGGCGCAGAGCGGGCGGGCCGAGTATTTCGCCATCGGCGACGAGGACGTGATCGGCGCGCTTCAACTGCTCAGCGAGTACGAAGGGATCATTCCGGCCCTCGAGACCGCGCACGCGGTGGCCTGGATCGCGCGCGAGGCCGGCCGGGAAATCCCCGAAGGCTCGTCGGTGCTGCTCAACCTCTCGGGACGAGGCGACAAGGACGTGGCGCAGGTGCGCGAGATCTTGGGTCGCCAACCGTGAAGGGCCTGGAGACCGAACTCCGGCGCCTTCGTGATACCGGTCGCAAGGCCCTGGTCCCGTACTTCGTGGCCGGCGCCACCACCGATTGGGTTCGTCACGTCGAAGCCGCGGTGCAGGGCGGCGCCGATGCCGTGGAGATTGGCATTCCCTTCTCCGATCCCATGATGGATGGCGTCGTCATCCAGGAAGCGGCGCTTCGGGCGCTCGAGGCGGGGACGACCATCGACTCATTGTGCGCGGACCTGAGCCAGTTGAGTGCGTCGGTGCCCTTGGTCGCGATGACCTACTACAACATGTTCCATCACTACGGGCTCGAGCGTTCGGCCGGCAAGCTACGGGCCAGCGGTATCAGTGGCGCGATCGTGCCGGACCTCTCGCTCGAAGAGGCAACGCCCTGGAAGGCCGCTTGCGACGCCAGCGACGTGGCGACCATCTTCCTCGTGGCCCCGTCCACCTCCCGAGAGCGCGTGGCGCAGGTGGCGGTGGCCAGCGAAGGCTTCGTCTACGCGTCGGCGCGCATGGCGGTCACTGGGGAAGCCGCTGACATCGGCGAGGCGCAACGGGTGGTCACCTCCATACGCGACGTGTCGGACGTGCCGACCTACGTCGGCATTGGCATCTCGACCCCGCAGCAGGCCCGGGAGGCGGCCGAGGTGAGCGATGGGGTGATCGTAGGTTCGGCCCTGGTTCGGCTCATTCTCGACGGTGGTGACGCGTCCGCCGTCGAGGGATTCATCTCGTCGTTTCGGGCCGCCATCGACTGAGCCGTACGCGTACGCTTGAACTGAGCGTGCCTTCCATTTCTCCCGGCGAGAAGTGTTTTATTCGCTAACGCGGTCGGGGCCGCCACTTACCTTGCGGTAAACCGCCTTGGAACGTGAATTCCTTCACAAAAGTGCCGAATAGGCCGTCGCCGATGGTTTCGATTGTGTTAAATCTTGGATGGGTCATCAACCCGGTGGCTCGTTGTGAATTCATTTGGGGGGTTTATTAATGGAACATAAAGTTGCAGATCCGGCGCCGTTAGGTCTTGCCGCATTTGCTATGACCACCTTCTGCCTCAGCAGCACCAACGCTGGATGGTGGGACAAGGGTGGCGCCTCGGCGGCTCTCGCGCTGGCACTGATTTACGGTGGCACCGCTCAGTTCGCTGCTGGAATGTGGGAGTTCGTACGCAAGAACACCTTCGGGGCTCTCGCGTTCACCTCATACGGCGCGTTCTGGATCGGCTTCTACATTCTGCTGAAGATTCCGGCTATTCCGCCTAGCACCGACACGGTGGCGATCTTCTTGCTCGGATGGACGATATTCACCGCCTACATGACCATTGCGGCGATGAAGACGAACACGGTGGTATTGAGTGTCTTCGTCTTCCTGACCCTGACCTTTGTTGCGCTCACCATCGGCAACTGGGGAGCCGGAAGTTCCGGCTGGGTCAAGACCGGTGGCTACCTTGGTCTCGTGACCGCGCTACTGGCCTTCTACGGTTCAGCGGCCGGTGTCATCAACGAAACTCACGGCAAGGTTGTCCTGCCGGTGGGCCCGCTCAACGCCTAAGGCACGACGTACCGGTGTGAACCGGTCCCATCGCCAACAGCGCCCCAGCCACGCGGCTCGGGCGCTGTTGGCGCGCTTGGGCGAAGAGCGTTACTCTCGAAATCAGCAGCACGACGATTTAACGTCCCGTGACTCGGGACGAAATGCACAATGAGTGGGGGAATAATGACTGAAGCAAAACTTGAAGCTTGGCTGGCCGAATCGCGTAGTTTCGCACCGAGTGCCGAGTTCTCGAAGAACGCCAACGCGCAGCCGTCGATCTACGACGAAGCCAGCGCGGACCCCGAGGCCTGGTGGCGCACGCAAGCGGACCGCCTGACCTGGGAGAAGGCTCCTACCAAGACCCTCGAATGGGACTTGCCCTTCGCGAAGTGGTTCAGCGACGGCACCCTCAACGCCAGCGTCAACTGCGTCGACCGTCACGTGGCGGCGGGCAAGGGCGACAAGGTCGCCTATCACTGGGTGGGCGACGCCGAAGGAGAGTTGCGCACCATCACCTACGGGGAGCTGCAGAAGATGGTGGCCCAAGCGGCCAACGCCCTCACCGAGCTCGGTGTCAAGACGGGCGACCGGGTCGCGGTCTACATGCCCATGATCCCCGAGGCGGTTGTCACGCTGCTGGCGATCGTGCGACTCGGGGCCATTCACTCGGTGGTCTTTGCCGGTTTCTCGGCCGAAGCCCTGTCCAGTCGAATCCTCGACTCGGACTGCACCTACGTGGTGACCTCCGACGGCGCGTTCCGTCGCGGCGCGCCCGCCCCTCTCAAGCCGGCCGTGGACGAGGCCCTCGAGAGTTGCCCCAACGTGAAGTCGGTGCTGGTGGTGCGGCGAACCGGCGGGGACGTCAACTGGGTCGAAGGACGTGACCACTGGTGGCACGACCTGGTGGGCAAGCAGAGCGACGAGCACACGCCCGAGTTCTTCCCCTCCGAACAGACGATGTTCATCATGTACACCTCGGGAACGACGGCCAAGCCCAAGGGGATCTTCCACACCACGGGTGGCTACCTCACGCAGGTGGCGACCACGTACAACTACATCTTCGACGTGAAGCCCGACACCGACATCGGCTGGACGGCGGCGGACATCGGTTGGATCACCGGCCACAGCTACATCGTCTACGGACCCCTGATCAACGGCGTCACGCAGGTGATGTACGAAGGCGTGCCGGACTCGGGGGGCAAGGACCGCTGGTGGCGGATCATCGAGGCCTTGAAGGTCACCATCCTTTACACCGCGCCCACGACCATCCGCACCTTGATGAAGTGGGGACACGAGCTTCCCCTGAGCCGCGACCTCACCAGCCTGCGACTGCTCGGCACGGTGGGCGAGCCCATCAACCCCGAGGCGTGGATCTGGTACAGCACCAACGTGGGCGGCGGCAACTGCCCGATCGTGGATACGTGGTGGCAGACCGAGACCGGCGCGATCATGATCACCCCGCTGCCCGGCATCACGTCGACGAAGCCTGGAGCGGCGATGAAGGCCTTCCCCGGCATCGGCGTTGACGTGGTGGACAACGAGGGAAACTCGGTGGGCAACGGCGAGGGCGGGTACCTGGTCATCACCGCGCCGTGGCCGTCGATGACTCGCGGTATCTACGGCGACCCGGAACGCTTCAAGGAGACCTACTGGGCCCGATTCCCGGGCAAGTACTTCGCGGGCGACGGCGCCAAGCGAGACGAGGCGGGTGACCTCTGGTTGCTCGGTCGCATCGACGATGTGATGAACATCTCGGGCCACCGTCTCTCGACGACCGAGGTCGAGCACGCCTTGGTCGGGCACCCTTCAGTGGCGGAGGCCGCTGTGGTGGGAGCGTCGGACGACGTCACGGGCCAGGCCATCGTGGCCTTCGTGACGCTCAAGCTCTCCGCCGAGGAGTCCGGCAAGGATCAAGTGGTCCTCATCGAAGAGTTGCGCATGCACGTGGCCAAGACGATCAGCCCGATCGCCAAGCCGCGCCAGATCATCCTCACCCCGGAGCTGCCCAAGACACGCTCGGGCAAGATCATGCGGCGCCTTTTGCGCGACGTGGCGGAAAATCGGTCGCTGGGTGACGTGACGACCCTGACCGACCCGACCGTCGTGAACATGATCGCCGGGCTCATGGAGACCACCAGCGGCACCGACGAGTAATCAGCGGCTTCGGCGATTTCGCCGTAGCCCGGTTGACCACGTTCCGTGACTCTCGTGTCACGTCGGCACGCCACGTGCCGCGGGGGAGTTGTCGAACGTGGCGTCGATCTCCTGACGAGTCGGTGAACATTGCGGGACAATGGGCGGCTCGAGCCGAATGATTCGTTCACCAAAATCTGCTGATCGCGGGGCTCTCTTCCCTCGCGTTCCGCCTTGGAAAAGTCCTGGCGGGTCTCAACGTCTGAACGGACGAACGCCCAAAAGTCAATGAATTACTGGAAAACGGAGCGATTTTTGAGATTCGTGTTGAAGTGGCGTGACTCCGTTGACTTGATACACTAGTATTTCCATAAATTCTAGTGAGTTACTAGTATTAAAAGAAAAGGAGCCTTACCTCATGCAATTCCGTTCATCCAAGTGGTTCCGACTCGCAGCCGTGAGTACTGCAGCCGCCCTGCCACTCTCGATGCTGGCACTTGAGCCTGCTCAAGCCGCATCCACGAACGTCAGTGTGGTGGGCTACTCGGTCGTAGGTCCGGCGTACAAGGTCTTGGAGACCGATTTCCAGGCGACGCCGGCGGGGGCGGGGGTCACCTTCACGAACTCTTTTGGTGCGTCCGACACCGAGACGAATAACGTCGCTCATGGTCAGGCCGCCAACATCGTGAACCTCTCCTACGAACCCAACATGGAAACGCTCGTGGGCGCGGGACGGATCTCACCCAGCTGGGCTCTCCAGGAGCGCACCATCGGAGGCGTAAACGCGGCCGCGCGGTTCAAGAAGCAACAGACCGTCTACCACACGCAGGGCATCGTGACCGACTCGGTGGTCGCCTTCGCGGTTCGCGCGGGCAACCCGCTCGGCATCAAGAACTGGGGCGACCTCATCAAGAGCGGCGTGCAGGTCGTGACGCCCAACCCCGTGACCTCGGGCAGCGCGCGTTGGAACCTCCTCGCGGGTTACGCGGCGCAGATCGCCATCGGTCGCACGCCCAACCAGGGGCAAAAGTATCTGAAGGCTCTCATCTCCAACACGGTGGCTCAGCCGACCAGCGGGTCGGCTGCCTTGGCCGCGTTCGTGGCGGGCACGGGCAATGTGTTGCTCGACTACGAGGACGACATTGACGCCGCAATAGCCGCGGGCGATCCGATCCAGATCGTGACGCCGCCCCAGACGCTGTTGATCGAGAACCCGATCGCGTTGACCTACACGGGCCTGGCGAACCCGTCAGCCGTGGCGTTCTACCAGTACCTCTTTTCCACGGCTGGTCAGACGGCCTTCGCCAGCCTCGGCTACCGCTCGGTGCTCAAGAGTGTCTGGGCGAGCACGGAGAGCAAGTTCGCGTCGTTCAAGAAGTCCACTGACCTCATCACGGTGGAGAGTCTGAGTGGATGGGACACCGTCAACTCAGAGTTCTTCTCGCCCACGGTGGTCTTCCCGAGCGGCAATACGACCTATCCCAGTTCGGGCATAGTGACCTATTTGGAGCAATTTGCTGGCAGCACCGCATAAACAGACCCAGCTCGAAGAGGCGAAACTGCCGCCATTGACGTGGCGGCAGCTTCGTCATGCTCGAACGGCCTCCAAAGTCGGCCGAGGCACGGCCAAAGGATTGGCCATCACGTATCTCAGTTTGCTGGTACTCATACCGTTGGCGGCCTTACTGACGAACGCCTTCAACAAGGGCCTGGGATCGTTCTGGACCGCGGTGACGCAAAAGGAATCCATCGACGCACTTCGTCTGACCTTGTTGTGCTCGTTCGTCGCGTCGGCCATCAATGCCGTCGCGGGCCTCGCGACCGCCTGGGTGCTGGTGAGGGACCGTTTTCCGGGCCAGGCCATCGTCAACGCCATCATCGACCTGCCCTTTGCGCTGCCCACGGTCGTGGCCGGCGTCACGTTCTACGCGCTCTACGGCCCGCTCTCACCCTTCCACGTCAACATCACCGGAACCTGGATCGGCGTGACGGTGGCCATCATGTTCGTGACTCTTCCGTTCACGGTCCGTTCGGTACAGCCGGTGCTCGAATCCCTCACATTCAACGCTGAGGCGGCCGCGGCGACGCTCGGTGCGTCGCCCTTTCGGATATTTCGCACCATCACGCTGCCCGCGTTGATGCCCGCACTGCTCACGGGCACCGGACTCGCCTTTGCCCGTGCGATAGGGGAGTACGGCTCGGTGGTGTTCATCTCCAATAACCTGCCCTACCGCTCCGAAGTGGCCAGCTCGTACATCTACTCACTGGCCGTCTCCGATCAGACCAATAGTGCCGCGTCAGTGGCGGTGGCGCTCCTGATCATCGCGCTGATACTGCTGATCTTCTTCAACGTCACCGCTCAACGCTTGGCGAAGAGGCGCACGTGACGCGCTCCAAGTTCATCCTTCGTTCTCTGGTGCTCCTCTACATCGCGGCGCTCGTCGGGGTGCCGCTGTTCTTCGTCTTCCAGCAGGCCTTCATCCACGGCTTCGGCGCGTTCTTCTCGGCCCTGCGCGATCAGGCTATGGACCACGCCATTCTCCTCACCGCCCTCGTCGCGGTGGTGGCGGTGCCCCTCAACGTAATCTTCGGCGTGGGGGCGTCGCTGTGGATCGTGCGTCACCCGACGCGTTTCACCCGCGTGCTCGACACCGTGATCGACGTGCCCCTGGCCATCTCTCCCATCATCGTCGGATTGGTGCTGGAACTGGTCTACGCCCAGAACGGTTGGTTCGGATCGGCCCTGGCAAAACTCGGCTGGCAGATCATGTTCTCGTTCCCGGGCATCGTGATGGCGTCGATCTTCGTGTCGTTGCCGTTGGTGTCGCGACAAGTCATACCGCTCTTGCGCGAGATCGGTGACCACCAGGAGCAGACCGCTTCGACGCTTGGTGCGGGGCCGCTGCGCATATTCTTCACCATCACCATGCGCTCGATCACCTGGGCGACCGCCTACGGCGTCTCACTCACCCTGGCGCGCGTCATTGGGGAGTACGGAGCGGTGCTCATCGTGTCGGGCAACATCGCCCTGGTCACCCAGACGCTGACGCTCGACATCGGTGCCAACTTCGACAATTTCAACAACTATCAGGGCTTCGTGGGCGCCGTGCTTTTGGCGATGGCTTCCATAGTCCTGCTGCTCGTCTTGGGGGTGGCTCGCCACCGCGAAAGGAAACGTAATGAGTATCTCGCTTAACGGAGTGACCAAGTACTTCGGCCACGATCTGGTCCTGGACAACGTGACCGATGAGGTGCCCCAGGGCTCCCTCACCGCGCTGCTGGGTCCATCGGGTTCGGGCAAATCGACGCTGCTGCGCATCGTCGCCGGCCTTGAGTCGCTCAACCAGGGCCACATCGAGCTCGACGGCCGCGACGTCACCAACGTGCCGGCTCGTGATCGTCACATCGGCTTCTGCTTCCAGGACTACGCGCCCTTCCGCCAGATGACCGTGCGCGACAACGTTGCCTACGGCCTCAAGGTCCAGCGTCTCGACAAGGCGCGCATCAAGAAGGAGGTCGACGACCTCTTGAGCCTCGTGCGCCTGGAGGCCTTCGCCGACCGTTACCCGCGTCAGCTTTCGGGCGGTCAGCGCCAGCGAATGGCACTGGCGCGAGCCCTGGCCATCAAGCCCGACGTCCTGTTGCTCGACGAGCCGTTCGCGGCTCTGGACGCGCAGGTGCGCGGAGAGCTGCGTAGTTGGGTCCGCTCGCTGCAGCGCGAACTGGGCATCACGACGATCCTGGTGACGCACGATCAGGCCGAGGCCATGGAGATCGCGGACCGGCTGGTCATCCTGAACGAAGGTCGCATCGAGCAGGTGGGCACGCCCGATTCCATGTACGACAATCCCGCCAACGATTTCGTGCAGGGTTTCCTCGGCCCCATCACGTCCCTCAACGGTGTGGCCTGTCGGCCCCACGACATCGAGCTGTGCGAACCGGGCCAAGGTGTCGCCGCCGTCGTGACCGACATCATCCGACTGGGCTTCGAGGTGAGGGTCGTGGTGAACGATGCTCAAGGCACTACGTCTTGGGTTCAGCTGACCCACGAGGAGGCGCAGCGAATCAATCTCATCGTGGGCGACAGCGTGTCACTTCGGGTTCGCAGCGAGTCGAGCAAGAACGACGAGGCGCTGCTCTACCGAGGTGTGTTCGGCACTCTGCCTGACCAGGAGGTAGAAACAGCGTTGGTCGAAGGATCCGCCCGTTGACGGTGAGCAGTTCGGACGGTTAAATCTGCTCTCAAGGGACAGGTGAGAGGTCCACACGTCTGCGGCCCTTCGAGGATCTTGAAATCCGACTCACTGGGTCGATGACGGACCAGTGACCCTCGATATCGATGCGGTAGCGAATGCGATTCAGACGCACCCTTTAGGTTGGCAGGAACGGGCACGACGTGGTGACCAAGAGGAGTGACGACATGGAAATAGTCCGCAATTCTGACGGGAGCCTGCTGGTGCCCATTCCAGAGGGCCGCCACCACGACAGCGAGGACGTCGACCCGCCGGCCGGTGACGGCGTTGACGTGGTCGCCGAACCGACGACGCGGCTGTTGCATCCCGGCGAGGGGGGCTATAACGAGGCTCTCGCCGAATGGGACCTTCAACAGAACCCCGATCGAGCGCCCGCCCTCTCGACCGCGAGTGGGCGAGAAGAAGCGATGAACGTCGTGCACACGCTCGCGGAATCGCCCGACCATGACGTGGCCGGCGCGCTCAAAGATGTCAACGACGCCGAAGCGAGCGGCGAGGCGTTGCGCCACGTGCTGATCGGCGGGACTCACTCCGTGGAAGCATTCTCGGATGAAGTGGCGCAAGCCGAAGGTGGTGAGCCACTTCCGGCCCACAAGATGACCAAGATCATCGGCGAAGTCCTGGCCGAATTAGACAAGTAGAGCGTGGTCCCCTGCAACCAGGTGGGGGAGAAGCAGCGTTGTCATTCCGGGATCCGATTGTAAAAAACGACCGCGAGTCCTACACTTTCGCCGAGAGTAGGGGGTCGCCGCATGACTACGAGGGCAGTCTCATCAATTCGCATTGACGCAACCCCGGAGGCCGTGTGGCCCTGGATAGGACAGATTGAGAAGCACGCCGAGTGGTCGCCGAAACCGTACACGGTGAAGCTCGTTTCGGGAGAACCTGACGTGGTAGGGAGTCGATACCGCTCGGTGGGCTGGGTCCCCGGCGAGAAAGAACACGGGATGGACGTTGTTATCACCGAGGTGATCCCGAGTCAGCGCTTCGCCCTGCGCTCCGACGATCAGCAGGGATCCTTCACCAACGCCTTCGACCTGCAACGAATCGACCAGGGTACCGAAGTCACCTACCACCTTGCATTTCCGCCTATGAAGGGTTTGGCCGCCGTTTTGGTGCCCGTGCTCTTCCCGCTCGTGGGTAAGGCGGACATCCGAAAGCGAATGAAGCTGCTGAAGGCGAAGGTCGAGGCCGACCTGAATCGTTAAAGGCGGGTCGCTTGACGGCGAGCAGGCCCCGATTGATAATGACGTGATGTCCAGCGATGAAGTGACCGCCTATTTGAATACCCTCGACGAGACCAAGCGGGCCACGCTCGAGAGACTTCGTGAGACGATCGTTGAAATTGTTCCGGAGGTGCAGCAAGGCCTCTCGTACCACTTGCCCGCATTCAAGCTGGAGGGAAAAGTCATCGCTGGTTTTGCCGCCTTCAAGAACCATCTCAGTTACTTTCCGCACAGTGGTTCGGTCTTCTCAGAGCTGGAGGAGGAGTTGCGAGATTACCCCAAGT
This sequence comes from uncultured Acidimicrobiaceae bacterium, assembly GCA_963827115.1. GTDB lineage: Bacteria > Actinomycetota > Acidimicrobiia > Acidimicrobiales > RAAP-2 > RAAP-2. The sequence goes on from CAWGZS010000001.1 coordinate 1,125,998, forward strand.
CGAAAGGAGCGCTGCGCTTTCAAATCGACGAGCCTCTTCCCAAGGAAATCGTCGAGAAGTTGATCAACGTACGTATTTCTCAAGCGTTCTCCGGCTAGGCGATTCAATCCATCCAGGACGACGAATGTTTGACGCTTCGAAAGACCAGCGTCCGTCACCAAGAAGCCCCTAGGTCGCACGTCGGCGACGTGAAAGCGTTGCTACATTGTCGCAATGACCTCTGCTCACGTGTTGGAACTTTCCGATGGCCGTCTTCTGGACGTCTACGTCAGCGGCCCTGAAGGGGGACTGCCTCTGGTCTTCCATCACGGGACACCCGGTGCCGGGTTGCCGTTGCGCGCCCTCGCTCGTGCGGTACACGCGCGTGGTCTGCGACTCGTCACGGCGTCGCGTCCCGGGTACGGGGCTTCCGTGCGCTTGCCCGATCGTCGAGTAGTGGACGTGGTCGCCGACACTTCCGAGGTACTCGCCTCACTCGGGGTCGAAAGCTGCCTGGTCGCCGGGTGGTCGGGCGGGGGACCGCACGCACTGGCGTGCGCCGCAGGGCTTGAGAGAGTGGCCGGCGCGTTGGTCATCGCCGGGTTAGCCCCGTTCGAAGCCGTGGATCTCCAATGGTTGGAGGGGATGGGCGAGGAGAATGTTGTCGAGTTCGGGGCGGCCCTTCAAGGCGAGGACGTGCTGCGCACTCTCCTCGAAAGCCAATGGGAGGATCTGCGGGTCGCGACGGTTGAGGGCGTCATCGCGTCCATGAATTCCCTTCTCCCGGCCGTCGACCGGGACATTATCACGGACGAGTTCGGTGAGGACCTCGCCGCTCAATTCCACGAAGCGGTAAGAGTGAGCGTCGACGGGTGGATTGACGACGACCTGGCGTTTGCCCAACCATGGGGATTTGAACTCTCGAGTATTTCCGTGCCGACCATGATCTGGCAAGGCGGTGCGGACCTGATGGTTCCTTTCGCCCACGGCCGGTGGCTGGCGGCAAATATACCCGGTGTCAATGCGCACCTCGAGGCGGATGAAGGCCACCTCTCCATTGGGGTAGGGGCGCTGGACGCCATGCTCGACGAACTGGTTGCCGCCAGCAACGTGGCCTGATCCAAGAGTGGGCCTGCGTTTTAGGTGAGGGTCTTAACGCGAAAGGCCGAGTAGTCAACGTTATTGCGAACCGGGGGTATATTCTCCACGAGCGCGTTTCCCATCTACGGACCTCGCGAGAAGCGGAGCAAAAGCAACCGAGATGCCACACGATTCACGTAGGAAGTGTCGCTGAAAGTTGGATGACGCTATCGATGAATCTGGTAGTGGCAAGACTCCACTCACCGAGTCTGATGCTTCCAAGACGTCACATGGTCGCACCGGAGCGGATAAGTTGGCACGGGGCGCTCTAGATCGGGCCTCCAGCGCTGGTGCGGATAACCAGGAGGTTGTCCTGGGGGGAGCGGCGACCCAATCAGCTCTGGTGGTCGATCATCTCTGCAAGAAATTCGGAGATCGAACCGCCTTTTCTGAAATATCGTTCGAGGTCGGTTACGGCGAGATCTTCGGGTTCCTCGGCCCGAACGGCGCTGGCAAGACAACCACCGTTCGAGTTCTCAGCACTTTGTTAGAGCCGACATCAGGCTCGGCCATCGTCGCCGGCATACCGCTCCTCCCTGAAAATGCGGTCGACATACGCCAGCACGTCGCGGTTATGCCGGAATCACCAGGACTTTATTTGCGGCTGAGCGTCTACGAGAATCTTGAGTACTTCGCCAGCCTCTTCGGGGTGCACCACGCCGAAGCGAGGATAAAAGAGGCCTTGGAGTCGGTGGAGCTTGGCAATCGAGCTTCCGAACTGTGCGGCGGCCTCTCAAAGGGATTGCGCCAGCGAGTTGGATTGGCTCGAACCCTGCTGAGTGACCCAAAGGTCATGTTCCTTGACGAGCCAACGTCAGGACTTGATCCGGTGGCGGCACTCGAAGTTCACGATCTGATCCTCCAACAACGCAAAAAAGGTGTGACGATCTTTCTGACGACGCACCGCCTGGAAGAGGCGGAAAAGTTGTGCGACCGGATCGCCATCCTCAACACGACGCTGCGAATCGTCGGACGGCCACAAGAGTTACGCGAGCAGCTCTTCGCCAAGCAACTCGTAGTGAGAACCACAGCGCCCCTTACTGACCCCGCCAGTCTCTTCTCGCGAGTTCCATCGGTGGTGACGTGGCAGTCTCCGGAAACGTGCACGTACACGCTGACGGTGAGCGACCTTGCGACGGCCGCCCCCGAAGTGACGAGAGACCTCATACAGGCCGGCGCGAATATTCTTTCCGTCTCGGAGGCGCAGCACTCTCTTGAAGACGTGTATCTCCAGATGGTCGATGCCGACACCAAGGTGGCCGAATCATGATGGGGCTCGACACGTCACGCGTCAGGGCCGTCGTGCGCAAGGATCTGCTCGATTTCAAACGCAAACGGACCATCATCCTCTCCATGTCGCTTCTTCCGCTCATCTATCTCGTCGTCGCCATGATCCTCATACTGGTGTTGCCGGCTCCGAGCTCTCATCCTGGACCGATCCCCGCGGTTCCACTCCTCTATCTCTTGTTGATCCCCGTCATGATGCCCGCCTTGATCGCGTCCTACTCCGTCGTGGGGGAGCGCGAGCAAGGAACCCTGGAGCCGCTCCTCAGCACTCCGCTTCGTGAACGAGAGCTCATCCTGGGCAAGGCCCTGGCGGTCATGATCCCTACCCTGGTGCTCTCCTACGCGGTGTTCGCGCTCTTCCTCATCTTCGTCGCACTTTTTGCCAAGGCTCCGACCTCGTCGGCGGTGTTCCACGACGGTCCGGTCCTCCTGGCCCTGTTATTGTTCGCCCCGCTCCTGGCTGGTTGGTCGATCGCGGTTGGCTTGGCGGCGTCGGTAAGGGCGAATGAAGCGCGCGTCGCCCAGCAACTGGCGACGCTTTCCAGTTTTCCGGCCATTGGCGTGGTTGTGCTCATGATGATCGGGTTGGTGCACCCCACCTTTGTCGTCGCCGTGGCTTTCGGGGTCGGGCTGCTGCTAGTGGACGCTTTGATACTGCACATCACTGTTCAAATGTTCAATCGAGAACGGTTGATCATCGGCAGGGCGCCGGTCAACCTCAAAGTCGAATCGTTAATGTAAGGCGCGGTGCTGCTAGGGCGCATCAATGATGGGGAGGAACGCCCGCCAGGGACCGACGGCCTGCGCATACTGCTTGGCCATGGTTTTTGAAATTTGATTCACGTGATTGAGATCGTGGACTACCCACGTGGCGAGGAGCTGGCCGAGCGTCACTTCACCGAAGTCCGGATGCAGACCCCTTCGGTCCAAGTCAATCTCTCCCACCAACTCGTCGAGAGAAAGGAGGTTCGATTGTCGCGCCTCGGCGAATCGCTCGAGGAGATCAGGGAGACCTACGTCCTTGAAGTGCGTGAAGCCCGACTCTCGGTCGACGGGCCTGAATACTTGCGCCGTGCCGTGATCAAGGATCACCCTCGTTCGGTCAATCCAGTCATTCTCTTCGACGTACGTGAGGTGAACGACCACCTGGTACGGCGTCCACGACGTCGCCTCTTCACTGTTGTGGAGCCATTCCTCCGGCAATCCTCTCAGCATCATGTCGAGGGTGGGCGGGGTTCGGCGCAAGATGTGCGCGCTCCTCTCCAGCGAGAAATCCATGGCTCTCACAGCCTCCTTCAGCACTCAAAGAGACACCGGCCCAGCTCAACTTCATCTCGGGATCGGCGCACCAACGCGTGGGGGGAATCGCGATGCCCGCCACGGCACCGAATGATAGTAGGGGTATTTTCTTTTGGGCGAACAGGTTCTAGTGGGACGGCCCGCCCCTCGCGCCAGCTGCGTAACGCTCAAGAATAATTGACGACCGCGGATCAACGGGTTAATCGTTGGCCTCGTCGATGAATTCGAAAGTCATGACCCAGTTGAGTTTCCAGGTCATTCCGGCGTCCCACGAGAAGGACTGGCGCCACGTCGGGGTCGTCTTGTTGGCTGACCATTCGAAACGGACTTCGACCGATGCGCCGTTGATGACGTCGTGGCATTGGAACACACCGAGGTCGCCATCAAATCGGCCTTCGACGGGCGGGTCCAGGACGCCTAGGGACCGAGACGAACTCCACCAGATCCTCCAAGTTTCGACGGAGGGATCGAAGATGCGCAAGGTGAAGCCCTCGAAGGCCTCGATGTGCGCCGTTCCGGGCACGAAGAACCTGTCGACGTTGCCGTAGCCCTGAAGGACCTTCACCACCTCGCTGCGGGCATCGAACTCCACCCACTCTTCGCACTCGGGGTTCGTGTGGTCTACTAATCTTCGATTCCGGACTTTCCAATGGCCCAAGAGAAAGTCGAATGAAGTAGCTCCAGTAGCGTCCATGAGGCGCAGCCTAAGAAGACGGTGTGACGTGCCCCACCGCCGGCCCTGAGGTCGAGATAATCTCGAGCATGGCCCACGAAGAAGGTCCTTTCAACCGTCGACCGTTTGACCACCGCCAGCACGTCAAGTTCGCGTGGTCCGTCCTCGAAGAGCTACCCGTTCCCGAAGCGGTGGATCTCGTGGGTGCGGAGATCCGCGAGTTCGCAGCCCTGCACGCTCCGGGTAAGTACCACGAGACGTTGACCCACTTCTGGGTGTATCTCGTAGCTCACACGCGAGCGCATGGCGACGTGCGCGCCGATTTTGACGAACATCTGGCTCGCAATCAGATCCTGATGAATTCAAGTGCCCAGCGTTTCCACTACTCCCCGGACGTGCTTACCTCGCAGCGCGCTCGAGAGGAGTTCGTGGGGCCGGACCTCCTGGCGTTGCCGCCACTGTGACCGCCCTGCGCGTGGGTCGGCGATACTAGGACGATGGCCGCACGAAACGTTCTTGGCGGGTCTCTAGAGCCCTGTGGCATGGATCCCGTCACGGGTTTCTACCGGGACGGGTGTTGCACGACGGGCCCCGAAGACCTGGGAAGCCACACCATTTGCGCCGTCGTCACCGCCGAGTTTCTCGCTCACCAACGAACCATCGGAAACGACCTGTCGTCGCCGGCTCCCCAATACGGGTTCCCGGGACTCGTCCCCGGCGACCGCTGGTGCGTGACCGCGGCCAACTGGCTGCGGGCGCATCGCGACGGAGCGGCGGCGTACGTCGTCCTCGCGTCGACGCACGAGCGCGCGCTCGAGATCGTGCCGCTGGAGGCGCTGCGTGAACACGCCGTGGACGTCCCAGCGGGACCCGGCGATCTTGAACATTGAGGGGTTCTGCTGAGCCCCTGGCTGCCGCTGAGACGCCGGCTTGGTGGCGCGGCACAGGGGCCTTGGTCGGGCTGGGGAGATTTGAACTCCCGATCTCTCGGCCCCCAGCCGAGCGCTCTAGACCAAACTAAGCCACAGCCCGCGAACGATAAATCCTAGTCGTTGTGCTCCGTCTCAGCCTTGACGGAACACCCCGTGGGGCTGGTCAGGATTGGTGAGCCACGCCCTCGCCTCGCACAGGTGCGCAATCGTCTCGCCCGTCGCCTTGGCCAGCAGTGCCTGGTGAATTCTCTCGTCGAGCTCGGCTATCAACTCCGTCAACGTCATTGGTTCTCCTCTTGCCTAGCCACCGGCGGCGGCGCTCACTATTTCGATCACATCGCCGTCGACGAGACGGGTGGTGCTCCACTCACCCCGCCGCACGATTTCGCCGTTGATCGCCACGGCGACACCGCGAACCTCGATCTTCAAACCGGTCAGCATGGCGTCCACGGAGTCGAACCCCGAGTCCAGGTCCTCACCGTTGACGCGGATCACGTCATGGACTCCGCGTAACTGAGTGCCCACTGGGCCGCCAGCGGGGCAAGTGTGACGCCGTGGCGATAGTGACCGCTGGACCACGCCCAGCCCTTGGTCTGCAGGGGCTCGAAGAAGGGTCGAAGGTCCCCGCTGGCCGGGCGCAAGCCGACGCGATGCTCGAGGACGGTGGCGGTTTCCAACTCGGGCACGACGTCGAGCGCGTCGCGTAGTAGCCGCTGCAACTCACCGAGTTGCAGCACGCGCCGCGATCGTTCTTCGGACGTCGCGCCCAGCACGTTGTAGCCGCCCGGCCGGCTCACCATATAGAAGTTGCGACCTCCCACAAAGGCCCGCACCGTCGGTACGTCGCTTCGATCGACGCCCGCGACACGCAGGGTCACCCCGTGCACGGGGCGAACGGAATGTTCGCCCGAGGCGATCGCCTCGCGCGGCAGTCCCGCGGAACCCGTCGCGAGGATGCCGGCCACGCCGGTGAACGTGCGCGTCGTGGTGGTCGCGCTCACGCCCTGGTCGTCACTGGCGATGCTCAGCACCTCCTCAGTCACCAAGGGCACGTGAAGCCTCTCCAGCGCGTCCAAGAGCAGTTCGACCGCCTCATCGGGATCGAGCCAGGCATCGCCCGATAGGAGCAGCCCGTCGGTGATGCGAGCGGACAGGTGGGCAAAAAGTTCGGGCGACGTCGCTCGGTCCACTCGCCGGCCCGGCGCGCCGAAGGACTCCGCGGTCTGTTGATACTGCTCGACCAAGCGACGGTCACTGGCGTCAAAGCCCACCAGCAAGGTGCCCGACTCGTGGATGACCAAGCGGCGGCCGGTCAAGGCGAGCAGGTCGTCGCTGGCGTCGCGCCATAGTGCGAGGGCGTCGCGCTGGAGATGGTAGTTGTCCTCCTCGCCGGGGGCGATCTCGCCCGAGGGCGCCAACATTCCTGCGGCGGCCCACGTGGCACCGCGCGCCGGTGCGGGGTCGAAGACGGTGACGCCGTAGCCGCTGGTGGCCAGACGATAGGCGCTCATCAGTCCGATGATGCCGGCGCCGACCACCAGCGTCGAAGGAGGTGTGAGCGTCACACGATCAGCGTACGCGCAGCACCAGTGTCGAAATTCGGTATGATTGGTGCGGGTCAGCGTCGCCCCAAAAGGCAACGCCATGAAGAACTCACTCTACGACTCCTCTTTTGAACACGACGCCTGCGGCGTAGGAATGGTCGCGGACCTTACCGCCCAGCCCACGCACGCCACGGTGGACGACGCCCTGACGATCCTGGAGAACCTCGAACATCGCGGCGCGACCGGCGCCGACGTCGAATCGGGCGACGGCGCCGGCCTGCTCGTGTCGATGCCCGACTCGTTCGTGCGCTCGGTCTTCGTCACCGAGGTGCCGCCCTTGGGCGAGTACGGCCTCGCGCACTGGATGATCCCTCGGTCCCTCGAACGCGACGTCGTGCGCGCCACCATCGACGCTGAACTGGCCCGCGTGGGTCTCACGTCCCTCGCCTGGCGTGACGTGCCCGTCGATTCGGGGCTGTTGGGCCCCAGTTCGAGCGCCTCCGAGCCGCGCTTCGAACAACAGCTCATCATCAGGGCGGACGTCGACCCGGCGCCCGACCTCGAGCGGGCGCTCTACTGCGCCCGAAAGGTCATCGAGCATCGCCTTGACGTCTACGCCTCGTCGTGCTCCAGTCACGTGCTCATCTACAAGGGGATGCTGTCGTCGCCGCAGCTGCGCCAGTACTTCAGCGACCTGCGCGACGAGCGCATGGCCTCGGCGATCGCCGTCGTCCATAGCCGCTTCTCCACCAACACCCTGCCGCGTTGGAGCCTCGCCCAGCCCTTCCGCTACATCTCGCACAACGGCGAGATTAATACCGTGCGCGGTAACCGGAACTGGATCACCGCGAGGGAGACCACGCTGCACAGCGACGTCCTGCCCTTGGACGTGAGCGAGCTGACTCCCATCGTCACCGAGGCCATGAGCGACTCGGCCAGCTTCGACGAGGTGGTGGAGCTGCTGGTGCAGTCGGGGCGCTCCTTGCCGCACGCCGTGCTGATGATGATCCCCGAGGCCTGGGAGCGATCCACCTTCATGAGCGCCGATCGCCGCGACTTCTACCGCTACCACGCGGCCCTGATGGAGCCCTGGGACGGGCCGGCCTCGATCACCTTCTGCGACGGCCGGGTGGTGGGGGCGGTGCTCGACCGCAACGGGCTGCGTCCGGCGCGCTACTGGGTGACCAAGGACCGGCGCGTCATCTTCGCCAGCGAGGTCGGCGTACTCGAGATCGATCCGGCCAACATCGAACGCAAGGGCCGCTTGCAGCCCGGGCGGATGTTCCTGGTCGACGTGGCCCAGGGCCGCATCATCGAGGACGACGAGCTGAAGAACGACCTGGCCCAACTGGCGCCCTACGGCGAATGGCTCGACATCCAGCAGGTGTCCCTCGACGCCATCGAGGCGCCGGCCATGCTCACCCCCAGCCACGCCTCGGTCGTGCGCCAGCAGAAGAGCTTCGGCTACAGCGAGGAGGACATGCGCCTCATCGTGCGCCACATGGCCCAGGTGAGCGAGGAGCCCATCGGCTCGATGGGCTCGGACGCCACGGTGCCCGCGCTGTCGCGCCAACCGCGCGTGCTCTACGACTTCTTCACGCAGCTCTTCGCCCAGGTGACCAACCCGCCGCTCGACGCCATCCGCGAGGAGCTGGTCACCTCGACACGCGTGGCCATCGGGGGAGAGGAGAACCTGCTTAGCGAGACGCCCGAGCATTGCCACCAGATCGTGCTGCCCTCGCCGGTGCTAAGCGTGCAGGAGTTGGCCAAGATCCGCTACATCGAGGAGAACGAACGGGTGAGCGGCTTTCGCACCGTGGTGGTCGACGGCCTGTTCGAAGTGGTGGAGCCGGCGCTGGCGGGCGCTTCGCTTACCACGGCCATCGACCGGGTCTGCGAGGAAGCGGCCCAGCACGTGCGCGATGGCGCCAACATCCTCATCCTCTCGGACCGCAACACTACGCCCACGCACGCCGCCATACCCAGCCTGCTGCTGGTGAGCGCCGTGCACCACCACCTGGTGGCCCAGCACCTGCGCACCAGCGCGGCGCTGGTGATCGAATCGGGTGACGCGCGCGAGGTGCACCACGTGGCCCTGCTCATCGGCTTCGGGGCCTCGGCCGTCTGTCCGTACCTGGCCTACGAGTCGATCGACTCCCTGGTCGCCGAGGGCGAACTGAGCGACCTGAGCGCCTTCGAGGCTCGTTACCAGTACGGCAAGGCGCTCAACAAGGGCATCGTCAAGACCATGTCCAAGATGGGCGTGAGCACCGTGGCCAGCTACGTTGGCTCCCAGCTCTTCGAGGCCGTGGGCGTCTCGGACGAGGTCCTCAGCCGGTACTTCCCGGGCTTCCACTCGCGCCTGGGCGGCATCACCTTCGCTCACATCGGCCGCAGCATCCTTACCCTGCACGCCGAGGCCTTCAACGCGCCCGAGGGCGAACCGGTGGCCCTGCGCAACCGCGGCGAATACCAGTGGCGACGCGACGGCGAGCTGCACCTCTTCAACCCGCGCACCGTCCAGAAGCTCCAGCACGCCACGCGCGAGAAGCGCTTCGACATCTTCAAGCAGTACACCGCCCTGGTCGACGAGCAGTCCTCGGGCAAGGTGACGCTGCGCGGGCTCTTCGAGCTCGTCCCGAGCGCTACGCCGATCCCCATCGACGAGGTCGAGAGCGTGTCCTCGATCGTCAAGCGTTTCTCGACCGGCGCGATGTCCTACGGCTCGATCTCCGAAGAGGCGCACAGCACGCTGGCCGTCGCGATGAACCGTCTCGGGGCGCGTTCCAACACCGGCGAGGGCGGCGAGGACGACGACCGTTTCGACACCTCGGACCCGCGCCAGAACCGCCGCTCGGCCATCAAGCAGGTGGCCTCGGGCCGTTTCGGCGTGACCAGCCGCTACTTGGTCAACGCCGACGACCTGCAGATCAAGATCGCCCAGGGGGCCAAGCCGGGCGAGGGCGGCCAGCTGCCGGGCACCAAGGTCTATCCCTGGATCGCCAAGACACGCCACTCGACACCCGGGGTGGGCCTCATCTCGCCGCCGCCGCACCACGACATCTACTCCATCGAGGACCTGGCCCAGCTCATCTACGACCTCAAGTGCGCCAATGACCAGGCCCGCATCCACGTGAAGCTGGTCAGCGAGCAGGGGGTCGGCACCATCGCCGCCGGCGTCGCCAAGGCCCACGCCGACGTGATCCTCATCTCGGGCCACGACGGCGGCACGGGGGCGGCGCCGCTCTCCTCGCTCAAACACGCCGGCACGCCCTGGGAGATCGGACTGGCTGAGACCCACCAGACCCTGGCCGCCAACGGGCTGCGCAGCCGCGTCGTGGTCCAGGTCGACGGTCAGCTCAAGACCGGTCGTGACGTCATCGTCGCGGCCTTGCTCGGGGCCGAGGAGTACGGATTCGCCACCGCGCCGCTCGTCGTCTCAGGCTGCGTGATGATGCGCGTGTGCCACCTGGACACCTGCCCGGTGGGCATCGCCACGCAGAACCCGGTGCTGCGCGAGCGCTTCACCGGTCAGCCGGAGTTCGTCGAGAACTTCTTCGAATTCATCGCCCAGGAGGTGCGCGAGTACCTGGCCGCCTTCGGCGCGCGCACGCTGGACGAGATCATCGGCGACACCTCGCGCATCGTCGTCGAAAGCCCGGACGACGGCGACAACGACCTCGACCTGAGCGCCCTGCTCCAGACGGTGCACCCCGACCAGCGCCGCCAGAGCGTCAAGCAGGACCACGGCTTGGACGGCGCCCTCGACTGGACGTTCCTCGACGCCGCCGTGTCGGCGGCCAACAAGGGGACGCCCCTGGTGCTGCACAGCAAGATCCGCAACGTGCACCGCACGGTGGGCACCCTGACGGGCAGCGCCATCACCCGGGCCCTGGGCTCCGGGATCCTGCCCGACGACCACGTGCAGGTCTTCCTCGAGGGCTCCTCGGGTCAGAGCCTGGGGGCCTTCATGCCCGCGGGCCTCACCCTTCGCCTGACCGGCGACGCCAACGACTACGCCGGCAAGGGGCTGTCGGGCGGGCGCATTATCATCCGGCCCTTCGAACAGTCGACCTTCGCCAGCGACGAGAACATCATCGCGGGCAACGTGATCGGCTACGGCGCCACCGGCGGCGAGATCTTCATCAGCGGCGTGGTGGGCGAACGCTGCGCCGTGCGCAACTCGGGCGCGACCATCATCGTCGAAGGCACGGGCGACCACGCCTGCGAGTACATGACGGGCGGCGTGGTGGTGATCCTGGGCGACGTGGGCCGAAACCTCGCCGCGGGCATGTCGGGCGGCACGCTCTACCTCTACGACCCCGACCAGAAGATCTACGACCACCTGAGCGCGGGCGTCTACGAGATCGACCCGCTCGAGTACGAGGACGACGAGCGGCTGTTCTCCCTCATCACGAGGTTCCACGAGGAGACCGGTTCGAAGAAGGCCTGGGCGATGCTGCAGAGCTGGCGCGAGGCCCGGATGGTCTTCGTGCGCGTGGAGACCTCGGAGTACCAGCGGATGCGTGACGAGCTGCGCAATGGCTAAGCCCACTGGTTTCCTCGAGTTCGAACGCCAGGGGCCGAGCTACCGGCCGGTGCCGGTGCGCTTGCGCGACTGGCACGAGGTCTACGAGCCCCAGGAGGACGAGGCCATCGTGCGCCAGGCGGCGCGCTGCATGGACTGCGGGATCCCCTTCTGCATGCAGGGCTGTCCGTTGGGCAACCACATACCGGACTTCAACGACCGCGTGTACCACGAGCACTGGCGCGACGCCGCCGAGCAGCTCTTCAACACCAACAACTTCCCGGAGTTCACGGGTCGGCTGTGCCCCGCACCCTGTGAGTCGGCGTGCGTGCTGGGCATCGCCAGCGATCCGGTGACCATCGAGCGCCTCGAGTACGAGGTGGCCGAGCACGCCTTCGCCAACGGCTTCGACGTGGCGAGCGTCACCGAGGCGCCCACGGGCAAGCACGTGGTGGTGGTGGGGTCCGGTCCGGCCGGGTTGGCCGCGGCGGCCCAGCTGCGCAGCGCCGGCCACGAGGTGGCGGTCTACGAGCGCAGCGACGCCATCGGCGGGCTCCTGCGCTACGGCATACCGGAGTTCAAGCTCGAGAAGGCCGTGCTGGAGCGCCGCCTGGCCGTGATGAGCGAGTCGGGTATCACCTTCCATCCGGGCGTCACGGTAGGGGAGGACGCGACGCCGTTGTCGGACCTGCAACGCAACTTCGACGCCGTGCTGCTGGCCATCGGCTCGACGATCCCGCGACTGATCGGTGTGCCCGGGGCGCAGTTGGAAGGCATCTATCCCGCGATGACCTATCTCGAGGCGTCCAACCGCGCCGTGGCCGCCCACGAGACGTCTCTCATCGACGCCCGCGGCAAGTCGGTGATCATCCTGGGCGGCGGCGACACCGGGGCGGACTGCCTGGGCACCCTGCACCGCCAGGGCGCGGCCAACGTGGTGCAGATAGAGATCCTCGACGAACCCCCGTTGACGCGCCCCGAGAGCGAGCCCTGGCCCACCATGGCGCGCCTGCTCAAGACGACCTCGGCTCACCAGGAGGGCGGCGATCGGCTCTTCTCGACCGAGACGCTCGAGTTCCACGGCGATCGGCGTCTCGAGGAGATCGAGCTGCGCGACAACACCAGCGGGGAGCTGGTGCGCCTGCCCGTCGACCTGGTGCTGATCGCGGCCGGGTTCGTCGGTCCCGAGCTCGAGGCGCTGGGACTCAACCACTCATCCTTCCTCACCCCTCGCAACACGCTCTCGGTCGGTTCGGACTGGCGGGTAGGGGCCGTAGAAGGGGCGTCACCGGTCTTCGCTTGCGGCGATGCGGTGCGGGGCCAGAGTCTGATCGTCTGGGCCATCGCCGAAGGGCGCAGCGCCGCGAGCGCCATTGACGCCCACCTCAAGGGCGGGCCGTCACGCCTGCCCGCTCCGGTGGGGCCCTACGAGATTTCCTGGTAGCCGCCCCCTCGCGCCCCTAGTTTTGTAGCATCGACGCAAAGGCGTCTCGGGGGGAACTATGCAGAGCACGATGCAGGATGCACCACTGTTGATCAGCGGCATCATTCGACACGGCGAGTCCATCTACGCGAACAAGAAGATCTTCACGGTCACGCCCGAGGGCGTGCAGGAGGCGACCTTCAAGGAGGTCGCCCAGCGCGCGGAGCGCCTAGCGGCGGCGCTGACCCGACTGGGCGTCCAGGGCGACGACCGGGTGGCGACGTTCATGTGGAACAACCAGACCCACGTCGAGGCCTACATCGCCGTGCCCTGCATGGGTGCGGTGCTGCACACCCTCAACATCCGTCTCTTCCCCGAGCAGCTGGCCTTCATCATCAACCACGCCCAGGACAAGGTCATCATCGTGGACAACTCCTTGGTGCCCCTGCTGGCCAAGGTCCGCGACCAGATCCCCACCGTCGAGCACATCATCGTCAACGGACCCGACACCAGCGGGCTGCTGGGCGAGACAATCGACTACGAGACGTTCATCGAGGCCGAGCAGCCGGGCTACACCTGGCCCGAGCTCGACGAGCGGGCCGCGGCGATCATTTGCTACACCTCGGGCACCACCGGCGACCCCAAGGGCGTGGTCTACTCGCATCGCTCCACCTGGCTACACTCGATGGCTTCCACCACGGCCAACTCCATCGGCTTCAGCGAACGCGACCGGGTGCTGCTCATCGTGCCCATGTTCCACGTCAACGCCTGGGGGGCGGTCTACACGGCGTTCTTCTGCGGAGCGGAGCTGATCATGCCCCAGATGTTCCTCCAGGGCGAGCCCATCATCAAGATGATCGCCGAACTGCGTCCGACCTTCTCCCTCGGGGTGCCCACGATCTGGAACGACGTGCTGCGGGCCGCCGAGGGCAATCCGGACCTCGACTTCTCCAGTCTGCGGGGCCTGTTGGCCGGGGGTTCGGCCGTGCCCCAGGTAATGATCGAGACCTTTCGCGACAAGTACGGGCTCGAGCTCATCCAAGGCTGGGGCATGACCGAAACCAGCCCCCTGGCCGCGGTCTCCATCCCTCCGGCCGGCACGCCGCTGGACCAGGAGATCAATTATCGGGTGAAGGCCGGGCGCGTGGTGTGCGGCGTCGAGATCCGCCTGGCCGACGATGAGGGCAACATCCTGGCGCGCGACGGCCAGACCGTCGGCGAGTACGAGATCCGCGGACCGTGGATCACCGGCTCCTATTTCCTGGTCGACGCCCCCGAGAAGTTCCATGACGGCTGGCTGCGCACCGGGGACATCGGCACGCTCGACGAGGAGGGGTTCCTGGTGATCAGCGACCGCACCAAGGACGTCATCAAGTCGGGCGGGGAGTGGATCAGTTCGGTGGCCATCGAAGTGACGATGATGGCCCACCCGGCCGTCTTCGAGGCGGCCGTGGTGGCGGTGCCCGACGAGAAGTGGCAGGAGAGGCCGTTGTGCTGCGTGGTGCTGCGCCCCGGCGCCACCGCCACGCCCGAGGAGCTCCGCGAGTTCCTGGCCGAGCGCGTGGCCCGGTGGTGGGTGCCCGAGAACTGGACCTTCGTGGAGGCCATCCCCAAGACCAGCGTCGGTAAGTTCGACAAGAAGGTCCTGCGCTCCCAGTTCCACGACGGCACGCTGGACGTCACCGTGCTGCACTGATGGAATCGCTGGACGGATTCGCGGACGAGATCGCCAGCCTGGAGAACCGGATATCGGACGTCATCTTCGACGCGCTGCGCGAGCAGGTGCGCTCGGGCGGCTCGGACGAGGCGAAGGAGCTCGAGCGTCGACTTTCCAAGGTCCGGCGCAGCTTGCAGAAGGCCGAGATGCTGCTGCGCGGAACGAGCGAGGACTAGTCGCCCAATTCGCCCAGGTCGTTGAGGGCGTCGATGATCAAGCGCAGGTTCGCGTAGTTGCGCTGCTCGAAGTTGAAGGTGACGTGCGAGTCGACCACCGCGAAGCCCTCGCCGCGCGCGAAGAGCGGCACGATCGCGGCCAGTTGGGCCAGCTGGGTCTCGTCGGGGACACTTCGCACCAACACCGAGGCGCGACCGTGCTCGATCGTCGTGCTGACGTAGTTCGAATAGAAGCGCTCGATCTCCAGGACCGCGTCCTCCACGGTGTCGCAGAGACGCACCAGACACATGTCCGGCGCCCCGATGTAGTCACCGCCGATCACCTCGTCGTTGATGAAGTCCAACCATCTCTTCCAGAACGTGCCGCCCGGACGGTCCACCAGCACCACCGGCGCCGGGTCGGTCTTGCCGGTGTGCAGGAGCGTGAGGACCTCGAAGGCCTCGTCGAGCGTGCCCAGCCCGCCCGGGAAGGCCACGAAGGCGTGCGACTGGCGGGTCATGGCCACCTTGCGGGTGAAGAAGTACTTCATGGACACGAGGTTGTTCTGCACGTCGATGAAGGAGTTGGCACCCTGCTCGAAGGGCAGTTCGATGTTGACGCCCAGGGTGTTCTCGCGCCCCGCGCCCTGCGAGGAGGCCTCCATGATGCCCCCACCGGCGCCCGTGATGGTCATCCAGCCCCGTTCGGTCATCGCCGCGCTCAGTTCACGGGCCATCGAGTACAGCGGGTTCTCCGGCTTCGTGCGGGCCGACCCGAAGACCGTCACCTTGGGGCGCGAACGCCACGGGGCGAAGAGCGTCGAGGCGTCGAGCAGTTCGTCGAGCGCGCTCAGTGCCACCGTGAGGTCCACGGCGTTGGGCCCGAAGCCCCCTCGTTCGACCACCTTCTCGAGCAGCTCGCGCAGAGCCGCCGCCTTCTCGGGCGACTGGGCCGAACCGGACTCCACGTCGCTCAACAACTCCTTGATGAGGTCGGCCACGCTCACAGGGATTGGTAGAGCGTGCTGCGCTGGTACAGCGGCCGGTGGAGCGGGGCGACCAGGTCACGAAGCATCTCGACGTCCATGGCCTGGCCGTGCGTGGCGCCGGCGGCCCGCGAGATGTTCTCGTCCATCAACGTGCCGCCGAGGTCGTTGGCGCCGGCCTGGAGGATGCGCCGCGAGCCGGCCACTCCCATCTTGACCCAGCTGACTTGGATGTTGTCGATGAGGGTGGCGTAGTGCAGGCGAGCGACCGCGTGCATCAAGGTGGCCTCGCGGAACGTCGGACCGCGACGCGAGCGTCCCTTGAGGAAGATGGGTGTTGCCATGTGCACGAAAGGCAGCGGCACGAACTCCGTGAAGCCACCCGTCTGCTTCTGCAGATCTCGGGTGCGCAAGAGATGCGTGGCCCAACTCTCGACGCCTTCCACCGCGCCGAACATGATCGTGATGTTGGAGCGCAACCCGACGCTGTGCGCGACCCGATGGACTTCGAGCCACTGGTCCGAGTTGATCTTGTCGGGACACAACACCGCGCGTACGTCGTCGTCGAGGATCTCCGCGGCCGTCCCGGGCAAGGTCTTGAGCCCCGCGTCTTTGAGTCGGGTCAAATAGGTGGCGAGGTCCTGCTCGGAGCGACGCGCGCCCTCGAACACCTCGAGCGCGCTGAAGGCGTGGATGTGGATGTTGGGCGAGCCGGCGCGCACGGCCGCGATCACGTCGATGTAGTAGTCGCCATCGAAATTGGGATGGATGCCGCCCTGCATGCACACCTCAGTCGCCCCGCGCTGTTCGGCCTCGCGCACCCGTTCGCTGATCTCCTCCAACGTGAGGAGGTAGGGATCGCCTCGCAGGTTGAGCGACAGGGGACCCTTGGAGAACGCGCAGAACCGGCACTTGAACGTGCACACGTTGGTGTAGTTGATGTTGCGATTGATTACGAAGCTCACCGCGTCGCCCACCAGGTCCTGGCGCACGCCGTCGGCGACGTCGGCGACGGCGTTGGCGTCGGCCCCCCGAGCCCGAAAGAGGGTAACGAGCTCGTGGTGATCGAATTCGTAGCCCGGGCTGTAGCGGGCCAGCAGGGCGTCCACGTCGCCCGTGGTGGAGCGTGACGTGGGTCGCGGCGGCGGGGTCACGTCGGTGCCCGAGTACCACACGTCGTTGCGGGCGAGAAAGGTCGAGTCCGCGTGAGCGAGCACCGCCGGACGCACCCTGTCATCGAGGAAACCGGGTCGGCTGATGAACTCGGGATAGACGGTGAGGCGAGGTGCCAGCATGAAGCCCCGCGCGTCGCATTCGTCACCGAGCACGTCCAGCGCCGGCCAGGCCCGTTCGGGATTCACGTGATCGGCCGTGACCGGCGAGATGCCGCCGAAGTCATCGATGCCGAAGTCGAGCAGGCGCGTGGGGTCGTCGCTCAGGTTGGGCGGTGCCTGGAGGTGGACCGCGTCGGGCAGCATGAGCCGCGCGACCGCGATCGTCCAGTGAAACTCCTCGTCGCGGGCCGCGGGCTCGTGGGCCATGGCCGTGCGGGGCTTGGGCAGGAAGTTCTGGATGATGACCTCTTGCACGTGACCGAACTCCTCGTGCGAGAGTCGAATGGCGTCGAGCGTTCGGAGCCGTTCGTCGCGGCTCTCGCCGATCCCCACCAGCAGGCCCGTGGTGAAGGGGATGTTCAATTCACCCGCGAAGCGCAGCGTGTCGAGGCGTCGGCCCGGCTCCTTGTCGGGGGCCAGTCGATGGGCCGCCAGGTCCGCGAGGGACTCGAGCATCATGCCCTGGGACGCGCTCGCGCCACGCAGCTGTTCGAGCTCATGGTGATAGAGGGCTCCCGCGTTGGCGTGAGGGAGTAGCCCCGTCGATTCGAGCACCATTTGCGCGGCGCTGGCCACGTAGTCGACCGTCGATTCGTAGCCCCGGGCCGCCAACCAACGGGCCGCTTCGTCGTAACGCAGTTCGGGTCGCTCACCGAGGGTGAAGAGCGCCTCGGTGCAGCCGGCCTCCCTGCCCGCCTGAGCCACGGCCATGACCTCGTCGAGGCCCATGTACGCGCTTTCCACGTGCGCGGGCGCCTGAGCGAACGTGCAGTAGCCGCATCGATCGCGGCACAGCTTGGTCAGGGGGATGAAGACCTTGGGGGAGTACGTGACCACGAAGCCGTGGGCGGCCCGAGCCTTCGCGTACGCGGCGCCGGCCAACTCTGCCAACGGCATGGTCGAAAACTCCATCGCTTCACTCGATAGCTCGCGGGTCGTCATCCCAGCATCCTAGGTCTGGCTCCGGTGAAAATAAGCAGCCTCCAGGCTCGGTCGTCGACGCGAGAAAGGTCGTGCGCGTCAACCATGTCGCTCGTCGTCGGGACCACACCGCACCATCTCATCGACCGGTCTTGGCCAACAGCGCCGTCAGCATCTCGTCGTAGTGAAGGGCGTCCTGCGCCAGGAAGTCCCGTTCGAGCTTGTCGGCCACACGAGCGTGCACGATGCCGCGCGGAAGATCCTTCATCAGAAACGTCGTCTTTCGCACGGTCCGCTTGGTGGCGAGCAACGTCTTGGTGAAGTCGCCGTGATCAAAGGCCTGCGCCAACGTCACGTCGGACATGGCCAGGACCGTCTCGCGCACGGCGAGGTAGTTCACGTAGAGCAAGTCGAAATACTTCGCATTGGTCGGCGTCGTCGCCGTCCACGTCGGACGCGGAACCTGCGCGCCCTGGTCGAGCAACGCCAGCCCCGGCCGACTCTCGAAGCAGCTGCGATACTTCTCGTAGATCGCCGCGGCCAGGGAGACCGCGGCGGTGCCGCGACGCCGATCGTGGATCGTCAAGAGGGAGTCGATCACCACGTCGACGGGCGCGAGGGCGGTCGACGTGGTGCAGCCCACGACGCTGACGTCACGTCCCCGCGCCAGCGCGAGTTCGATGCCCGACTTCCACGCGCTCAGTACCTCCAAATACCGTGCGGTCGAGAAGACGGCGGTGACGTTGAGCCCGACACCCTCGGCCAGCAGCTGGGGAATGGCCTTCAGCCCCTCGGTGGTCGCCGCCACGGTCACCAGAACGTTCTCTCTCGCCACGGCGTCGCGCAGTCGCGTGGCGCCCTCGACTATCGCGGCGCTGTCGTGCACGAAGCGCGGGGACATGGCCAGTGACACGAAGCCGTCGCAGTGGCGTCGCGACCCGGCCAGGAACTCCTGGCGCGACTCGTGGTAGACGCCGCTCAACACGTCGCACGCGTCGCGGGCCACTCGGGCCAGGACCTCTTCGTAGAGACGCTCGAGGTCGCGAACGTGGGAGCGGCCGATCTCGTCGTCACATGACGCTCCGGCCAACGAACGCGTGATGGCGGGCACGGTCACGACGGCGCCGCGCACTCCCCGGGTCACCAGGTGTGACAGTGTGGCGCCCTCGAGGGTGTCGGCCCCCACGTCGTCCAACCAGGGACTCTGTCCGTAGTCGGCGAACAAGGTGTCGAGCGTGGTCACTGAGCGGCCGCGAGGACCCTTTCCACGTGCGCGACCACCGTCGCGGGCTTGATGTTGAAGTAGTCGAAGACGTAGTCGCCGGGAGCGGACAACCCGAAGGAGTCAATGCCGATGGCCTCGTCGACGTATTTCGTCCAGCCCAGCGTCGCCCCGGCTTCGAGCGACACCGACGGCAGGTGACGAGCGAGCACTTGGGTGCGGTACTCGAGCGATTGCTCTTCGAAGCAGGTCCAGCACGGCATCGCGACCACGCGGGTCGCCACCCCTTGCGCCGCCAGTTCGTCATGGGCTTCCAGGCACACGCCCACCTCTGACCCGGTCGCCACGAGCGTGAATCGCGCGCCTTCAGTGTCGCGCAGGACGTAGCCGCCCCGCGACGCTCCCTTCTGCGACGCCAGCGCGTCGCCGCCGCCTAAGACCACCATGTCCTGGCGCGAGAGGATGAGTGCGGTGGGTGAGGGCTGCTTGGCGCTCAGATAGGCCTCAACCAGGTCCAGGGTCTCGTTGGCGTCTGACGGCCTCACCACGTGCAGCTTGGGCATCGCACGCAACGCCATGAGGTGCTCGACGGGTTGGTGGGTCGGTCCGTCCTGACCCACGCCCACCGAGTCGTGGGTGAAGACGAAGAGCACGCTGGCGTCGCTGAGGGCAGCCAGACGGATCGCCGGGCGTTCGTAGTCGCTGAAGACGAAGAACGTGGACCCGACCGGCCGTATGCCCCCGTGGTGGGCCTGGCCGACCATATTGGCCCCCATGCCGTGCTCGCGGATGCCGAAGTGGATCTGGCGTCCCGAGGGATTGTCGGCCCCCTGCGCGGACGAGAACTTCAGGACAACCCCGGTGTTGTCGGTGAGGTCGGCCGATCCGGCGGTGATGCCCGGCGTCTGGGGAGCGAGCACGTCCATGGCTCGTTGCATGGCCCGTCGGGTGGCCATCATCGTGCCGGCGTCGAAGCGTTCCGGCCGTTCCTTCACCTGGGCCGCACCGTTACTGTCGAGCTGCTCCAGCAAGGCGGCGCCCTTGGCCCCGGACGCGGCGACCCGCGCCTCCCAGGCCACACGCTGGGCGCGCTGATGGGAAAGTGCCTCGACCATCGAGGGGGGAAGCTCGGGGTCGAAGGTGAACGGCTCCAGCGGCACACCAAGGATGGCCTTGGCCTCGGCGATCACCGGCGCCTTGAAGGGCGTCCCGTGGGCCTCCTTGGTGTCCATCATCTCGGGCGAGGGGAAGCCGATATGCGAGCGCACGACGATGAGGGTCGGGCGTCGGGTCTCCTCGATCGCCGCGCGGACCGCCGCCTCGAGGGCGTCGAGGTCATTGGCCTTCTCTCCCACGTTGATGACGTGCCATCCGTAGGCGGCGAAGCGCGCCTCGGGGTCGTCGTTAAGGGCGAGCTCGGTGACACCGTCGATGGTGATGTGATTGTTGTCGTAGAAGACCGTTAGGCGGTCCAGCCCGAGGTGGCCGGCCAGAGACGCCGCCTCGTGGCTGATGCCCTCTTCCAGGCAGCCGTCGCTCGCGAACACCCACGTGCGGTGGTTGACGAGGTCCTCGCCGTAGTCGCTGCGCAATATCCGTTCGGCGATCGTCATGCCGACGCCGTTGGCAATCCCTTGGCCGAGCGGTCCGGTGGTGACTTCCACCGTCGGAGTAAGGCCCCATTCCGGGTGGCCCGGCGTGCGCGAGTGCGGCTCGCGAAAGGCCCGCAGGTCATCAGGCGAGACGTCGTAGCCGAACACGTGGGCCAAACCGTACTGGAGGATCGACGCGTGCCCGCAACTGAGGATGAACCGGTCGCGGTCGCTCCAAAGAGGATCGGTGGGGTCGTGACGCAGCACGCGCGACCAGAGCATGACGCCCAATGGCGCCAGCGCCATCGCCGTGCCGCTATGGCCGGAATTGGCGGCCGCGGGGGCGTCCATGGCCACCGCGGAGATCTCACGAATGGCCCGCCCTTCAAGTTCGCTGGCCCCTGGAAACATGTCGTCGCTCACGCTCCAAGGGTACTGAATCCACTCGGGCTTGCGGAACGTGCCGGGTAGCCTTCGACCGTGGCCCTGCAGATCCCGCCCAATTGCGACCTGACGCTCGGCATGGTGTGCGTGGACAAGTCGACGCCCGGTACGAGCGTGTGGACCATGCGCGCCGACGAACGCTTCCTCAACCCCGCCGGCATCGTCCAGGGCGGCTTCCTGGCGGCCATGCTCGACTCGGCCATGGGCGCCTCGGCCGTCACGGGCGTGGGGGAGCGTCGGGTGAACGTCGCCAACACCGAGATGAAGGTCAGCTTCCTGCGACCCGTCGCGCCCGGTTCGCTGCTCACCTGCACGGCGCGGGTGCTCAAGTCCGGCAAGGTGATCTCCTTTGTCGAAGCGCGGATCTTCGACGAGCAGGACCAGCTCGTGGCCACCGCCAGCTCTTCGTACCTCCTCAAAGATCGACCTGATTAGGATTACGGCGTGAGTTACTCGTCATGGCGCAATTTCCTCAAAGGGGCCAACCTTCAGCGCGACCTCAAGGAGATCCGCGACCTGGTGGTGCGTTACATCAAGGAAGAGACCGTGCAGCCGCTCAAGGAGTTGGGCCGCTTCGTGGCCTTCGGCGCGCTCGGCAGCCTCTTCGTCGGCTTCGGAGCGACACTGTTGCTGATCGGGGCGTTGCGTTTCCTGCAGGAGCAGTTCAAGGTGCTCGACGGCTCGCTCTCGTGGCTTCCCTACCTGATCGTCGCGGTGCTGGCGTTGCTCGTGGTGGGGCTCACCGTGTGGAGGATCGCGAGTGGCGGCGCGAAACGACGCCTCAAGGCCACCAAGTGATCGAGCGCTCGGCCACCCGACACGAGTTGGAGGCCTCGATTCGCGCGTTGCTCCCTGACGACCTGAGTCTGCGCGGGCCCGAGGCGTCCCAGACGCCCACCGTGGCCGCCGTCGGTCTCGGTGGCGTCATGACTGGTTACTTCTGGGGTCGACTGCGTAGTCATCGGATCCACAAGAGGCGCAAGAAATAATGCTCAAGCGGATTTTCAGCTTCGCCCTGCTCTCCTCGCTGGCGCGTGCCTGGGCGCAGAAATCACCTAAGTGGCTGAGCCTCGCCGGCGCCCTGTTGCTCTTTCGAGTGATCGACAAGCGAGCCGCCAAGTCCGGTCGACGGGTCGCCAAGAGCAAGTCCGCGTGAGCGCGGCGCAGCTGCGCGTCGGCGAGCGCGTCATGCTGATCGACGCCAAGGAACGCCACTACCTCATCACGCTTCGAGAGGGTGCCGCCTTCCACACCCATTCGGGCATCATCCAACACGACGATCTCATCGGGGCCATGGAAGGCTCGCTCGTACGGGGCAGTACCGAACGTAGTTTCCTGGTGCTGCGCCCGACGCTGTCCGACGTCGTGCTCAAGATGCCGCGGGGGGCGCAGGTCATCTATCCCAAGGACCTCGGCGCGATCCTCATGCAGGCCGACATCGGGCCCGGCATGCGGGTGCTGGAGGCGGGCATTGGATCGGGGGCTCTGTCGATGACCCTGCTGCGCGCGGGGGCGCTCATCACGGGCTACGAGATTCGCGAGGACTTCGCCCTCCAGGCCATCAAGAACGTGCACGACTTCCTCGGCCCCGACGTGGCCTACGACATTCACATCCGCGACGTCACGCTCGGCATCGACGAAGTGGACTTGGACCGCATCATCCTCGACATGCCCGAACCCTGGGACGTGGTCAAGCACGCCGAAGGCGCGCTGCGGCCCGGGGGGATATTGCTGTCGTACCTGCCGACCATCAACCAGACGCAACTACTGCGAGAGACGCTGCGCCAGCACTCCTTCGGGCTGGAAGAGACGGTCGAGGTGCTGCGACGGACCTGGCACATTGACGGTCGCTCCGTGCGACCCGACCACCGCATGGTCGCGCACACCGGTTTCCTGACGTCCGCTCGCCGTCTGGTCAAGCGCAGCGAAGGGGCTGACTAGTCCTTTTCGATGAAGATGCACTCGCCGGGGCACTCTTCCGAGGCCTCTACGACGGCGTCTTCCATGCCGGCGGGCACCAGGGCGAGGCCCTCCGCGCCGCCCGGGGAGCTGAGCACGTCGTCCCCTTGTTTCACGTAGGCGAGGCCGTCGTCGAGCAGGGTGAAGACTGAAGGGCAGATTTCCTCGCACAGGCCGTCGCCGGTACAGAGGTCCTGGTCAATCCAAACCTTCATGTATTTGCCTCCGTGGCCTCTCTAGTCTTTCAACTTTAGCGGGTAGGTCCCCAATACTGTGACGTTGGTTGGGCCTCCGCCTCCAGTAGGTTGGCGCTATGGAGCGTTCCGAGCAATTCCCGCCACCCGAGGGCGAGGACCACGACGACCAGATCGTCGTCAGTTCACCGCGCGACCACATCCTCGGCGACCTCGAACAGGCCAACCACCGCATCGAAATGCTCGAGGAGCAACTGCTCGAAGCCCGGGGCCAGGTGGCCCAGACCCGTTCGAACAACGAGAAACTGACCATCACCATCCAGCAGACCCGTGACCAGATCTCCGCGCTGCGCGACGAGGTGGAGAAGCTCACCCAGCCGCCCGCCCTCTACGGCACCTTTATTGACTTCAACGACGACGGCACCGTCGATATCTTCGCCTCGGGGCGCAAGATGCGCGTGGCCCTGCACCCCGGCCTGGACCCCGGCCAGATCGAGCGGGGCAATGAGGTGGTGCTCAACGAATCCTTCAGCGTCATCGGCGTGCGCGATTCCGACGGCCAGGGCGAGGTCGTCACGGTCAAGGAGGTCCTCGACGAACGTCGCGTGCTGGTCTACGGGCGCGCCGACGAGGAGCGCGTCGTCGAGCTCGCCGATTCGCTGCGCGGGGTGAAACTGCGCAGCGGTGACGCCCTGCTGCTCGACCTGCGCTCCAATCTGCTCACCGAGAAGCTCGTGCGCCAAGAGGCCGAGGAGCTGATCCTGGAAGAG
Source organism: uncultured Acidimicrobiaceae bacterium (assembly GCA_963827115.1). GTDB lineage: Bacteria > Actinomycetota > Acidimicrobiia > Acidimicrobiales > RAAP-2 > RAAP-2. Next base: position 1,150,097 of record CAWGZS010000001.1, read on the forward strand.
GTGCCCGACATCACCTACGCCGACGTTGGCGGACTGGACGCCCAGATCGAATCGATCACCGACGCGGTCGAGCTTCCGTATCTGCACCGCGCCCTCTTCTTGGACTACGAGCTGCCCGCGCCCAAGGGCATCCTGCTCTACGGTCCGCCGGGCTGCGGCAAGACGTTGATCGCCAAGGCCGTCGCCAACTCGCTCTCCCAGAAGGTGGCCGAGCTCTCGGGCAACCGCAACGTGCGCTCGTACTTCCTCAACATCAAGGGCCCCGAGCTGCTCAACAAGTACGTGGGGGAGACCGAGCGCCAGATCCGCATCGTCTTTCAGCGAGCCCGGGAGAAGGCCGAGGAGGGAATGCCGGTCATCATCTTCTTCGACGAGATGGACTCGCTCTTTCGAACCCGCGGCACCGGCATCAGTTCGGACATGGAGTCCACCATCGTGCCCCAGCTGCTGGCCGAGATCGACGGCGTCGAGTCCCTGCGCGACGTCATCGTCATCGGGGCCACCAACCGCGAGGACCTCATCGACCCGGCCATCCTGCGCCCCGGGCGCCTCGACGTGAAGATCAAGATCGAGCGACCGAACGCCGACGCGGCGGCGCAGATCTTCCAGCGCTACCTGCACGCCGACCTGCCCATCGACGAGCACCTGGTGAACGAGCTCGGCGGGGGCGACCGCGACAAGGCCATCCGCGTCATGATCGAGGAGACGGTGACCGCGATGTACCGCGTCGATGACGAGAACCGCTTCCTCGAGGTGACCTACCAGGGCGGCGACAAGGAGATCCTCTACTTCAAGGATTTCGCATCGGGCGCCATGATCGAGAACATCGTGCGACGAGCCAAGAAGCTGGCCGTCAAACGAGAGATCGAGGACAAGGGGCGCGGCCTTCGCGCCGCCGACCTCATCGAGTCGATCCGCCAGGAGTTCCGCGAGAACGAGGACCTGCCCAACACGACCAACCCCGACGACTGGGCGCGGATCTCGGGCAAGAAGGGCGAGCGCATCATCTTCATCCGCACGTTGATCAACCGCGAAGAGACCGACATCAAGGGCGGACGCTCCATACAGCACGTCGGTACCGGGCAGTATCTCTAGCACCGTGGCCATTCCGAAAGTACTGGGCATCGAGACCGAGTACGGCATCGCTGGCGGACCGGACCTCGACCCCATCGTCTCATCCAGCATCATCGTCAACGCCTACGCGCAGCACGGTCGCACCCGCATCAATTGGGACTTCGAGGGCGAGACGCCCGACCTCGACGCGCGCGGTCTCCCGGGACTCTCCTCGTTCGCGCCCATCGTGGAGACCCATCTCGCCAACACCGTGCTCACCAACGGCGCTCGGCTCTACGTCGACCACGCCCATCCGGAGTTCTCGTCACCCGAGTGCCGCACGCCACTCGAGGCCGCGCTCTACGACTGCGCCGGCGAGGAGGTCATGCGCCGAGCCCTGACGGCGGCCAACGAGACCCTCGAAACCCACCAGGCGATCACCCTGTACAAGAACAACTCCGACGGCAAGGGGAACTCCTACGGCTGCCACGAGAACTATCTGGTCGCACGGTCGGTCGAGTTCTCCCACATCGTGCGGGCCATGGTCCCGCACTTCGTCTCTCGCCAGATCGTCGTGGGCGCCGGCAAGGTGGGCGGCGAAACCGAGCACGCACTGCAGAGGGGCGCCGGCTTCCAGCTGAGCCAACGTTCCGAGTTCTTCGAAGAGGTGGTGGGGCTCGAAACCACGCTCAAGCGCCCGATCATCAACACCCGCGACGAACCGCACAGCGACGCGGAACGTTTTCGCCGCCTGCACATCATCATCGGCGACGCCAACATGAGCCAGGTCGCCACCTTGGTGAAGCTCGGGGCTACCTCGTTGCTCCTGGCGGCGCTCGAGGACATGGGCGCCGACGTGTTCCCCAGCGCTCCGCGCAACCCCGTGCAGGCCGTGAGGGCGTTCTCCCTGGACCCCACGCTGGAAGCCACGACGCTCTGCGACGACAACCAGAATCGCTCGGCGTGGGACTTCCAGGACGAGCTGTGGCAGCTGGCGAACACCTACGCCCAGCGAGACGGCGGCGCGGCGGTGGCCCCGCCGCACGAGGTGCAGCAGATCCTCACCCACTGGCGAGAGATGCTCGACGGCGTCCGCGACGATCGCAACAGCGTGGCCGATCGAGTCGACTGGGTAGCCAAGGAGCGCGTGGTGAACGGCTACCAGGAGCGCTACGACCTGGCGGCGGGCGACGCGAGGCTCAGGGTGATCGACCTGCAGTACCACGACCTGCGGGTGGAACGGTCTCTCTCCCAGCGCGTAGGACTGCGCACGCTCTTCGACCTCGAGGCGGTTCGTGAAGCCGTTCACGACCCGCCCACGTCGACCCGGGCCTACTTCCGGGGCCAGTGCGTGGCCCGCTTCCCGGAGCAGATTGTGGCCGCCAACTGGGATTGCGTGGTCTTCGACCTGGGGAGCGGTCCGCTGCAGCGGGTCCCTATGATGGATCCCCTTCGCGGGACCGCGGCCCTGACCTCCCATCTATTGGAATCGTCCCTTACCGCGAATGACCTGCTGAATGCACTAGACAGGTAGAACAGAAACTATGACAGAACAAGAACGCATACAGAAGCAACGCACCGAGCGCGCCAGCCAAGAGGCGAGCGACGTGTCGGTTGACGCCACGAAGGGCGATCAGTTAAAGGCCGACCTCGACGACTTGCTCGACGAGATCGACGAAGTACTCGAGGAGAACGCCGAGGAGTTCGTACGTAACTACGTGCAAAAAGGGGGGGAGTAGCAGTGGGCTTGCCGCTCTTCAACGCCCAGAGCGACCCCGGGCCGTCTTTCTTCCATTACGCCCAGACGGCCGGGCTGGCCCCGCCGTCGCGCCAGGGCGAGCCGGAATCGCGCCACGCGACGACCGTGGTGGCCGTGCGCTACGTGGGTGGCGTCGTCATGGTCGCCGACCGCCAGGCCACCGGGAACTACATCGCCTCGAGGGACATCCGCAAGATCGAACCGGCCGACTCCTACACCGCGCTGGCCATTTCTGGCACCGCGGCGCGGGGCATCGAGTTCATCCGTATGGCGCAGCTGTCGTTCGAGCACTACGAGAAGATGACCGACTCGGCCCTGAGCCTCGAGGGCAAGGCCAACTACCTCTCGCCGATCATCCAGCGCAACAACCTCTCCTCGCCCCTGGTCGTCATACCCCTGCTGGCCGGTTGGGACCTGAGCCACCAGGTGGGACGAATCTTCGAATACGACGGGGCCGGCGGGTGTTACGAGCGCATGGACTTCGCCACCATCGGCTCGGGATCGCCGTTCGCCGAGAGCACCCTGCGCCTGGGATTCCGAAGTGACCTGGACTTAGAGGGCGCGCTCGACCTCGGCGCGCTGGCCCTCTACGAGGCCGGCGATAATGATCCCAGCACCGCCGGTCCGGATTTCGTGCGCAGCCTCTTCCCGATGATGGTCAACATCAACGACCAAGGCTTCCAGGAGCTGTCCGGTGACGCGGTGGCCGGGCGCTTCCAGGTCATCAACGATCGTCGCACGCAATCGGGCGGGGTCGCCGGGGGCACGCTGCGATGAGCATGCCCTTCTACGTCTCGCCGGAACAGCTGATCAAGGACCGGGCCGAGTTCGCCCAAAAGGGCATCGCGCGGGGCCGCTCGATCATTGGCGCCATCTTCGACCAGGGCGTGGTGATGGTGGCCGAGAACCCATCGGCCTCCCTGTACAAGATCTCCGAGGTCTACGACCGGATCGCCTTCGCCGGCGTGGGGAAGTACAACGAGTTCGACCGCCTGCGCGAGGCCGGGATCCGCTGGGCCGACGGCACCGGTTTCACCTACTCCCGCGACGATGTCGACGCGCGGGCCCTGGCCAACTACTACGGCCAGCACCTCGGCGACATGTTCACCGAAGGCCAGAAGCCCCTCGAGGTGGAGATCCTGATCGCCCAACTGGGCAACAAGCTGCATCCCACCAAGCTCTACCGGATCGCCTACGAAGGCACCATCACCGACGAGCCGCGATTCGTGGTCCTGGGCGGCGACGCCGAGACCATCAAGGATCGTTTCGCCGCGCTCGACGACTCGATCCAGTCGCTGACCTTCACCCTGAAGAGCGCGGTATCCGCCCTGGCCGGTCCCGACCGCACGCTGCCCGTGGATGACCTCGAGGTGGGAGTGCTCGAGGACCGCGGCACCCGCCGGACCTTCTCGCGCCTCAGCGACGCTCACGTCAGCGAGCTTCTGAGCTGAGCGATCAGCGAGGGCCCGCCATGCTGCGACGAATCTACGGCATCGAGACCGAATACGGGATCACCTTTTCCCTGAGGGGACAGCGCCGGCTGAGCCCCGATGAGGTGTCACGCTTCCTCTTCCGCAAGGTCGTGGCCTGGGGCCGCTCGAGCAACGTCTTTCTCGAGAACGGCAGCCGGCTCTATCTCGACGTCGGCAGTCACCCCGAGTACGCCACGGCCGAGTGCGACTCGTTGAGCGACGTGGTGGCCCAGGACAAGGCCGGGGAGGCGATCCTGCGCGAGCTGGTGGACTACGCCCAGGGCCAGTTGTCCGATGAGGGTATCCGCGGCGAGATCTATCTGTTCAAGAACAACACCGACTCCTCCGGCAACTCCTACGGCTGCCACGAGAACTACTGCATCGACCGCATCGAGGACCTGACGCGGTTAGAGCAGGTCTTCATCCCGCACTTGATCAGCCGACAGATCTTCACCGGCGCCGGCAAGGTGGTCACCAACGCCAAGGGCACGGCCTATTCGATGAGCCAACGAGCCGAGCACATCTGGGAGGCCATCTCCTCGGCCACCACGCGCAGCCGGCCCATCATCAACACGCGCGACGAACCGCACGCCGACCCCGAGAAGTACCGTCGCCTGCACGTCATCGTCGGCGACTCCAACATGAGCGAATTCGCCACCTACCTCAAGATCGGCACGGCCGCGGTGGTGCTCGCGATGATCGAGGACAAGACCACCGTGCTGCGCGACTACAACATGGCCTCACCCATCAACGCACTGCGCGACATCTCCTACGACCTGTGGAGCAAGGAGCCCGTCAAGCTGCTGAGCGGGCGCGACATGACGGCGCTGGAGATCCAGGAGGACCTCTGCGAACGAGCCGAGTTGTTCTTGCAGCAGCACGACCTGCCGTTCGACCAGCGACACGCGGTCAAGCTTTGGCGCGAAGTGATCGAGCAGTACCGCAGCGACCCGATGGGCCTCGCGGACCGCGTCGATTGGATCGCCAAGTTGCAGATCATCGAGCGCGAGCGCGAACGCACGGGGGTCGAACTCAACGACCCCAAGATCGCCCTCATCGACCTGCTCTACCACGACACCAATTACGAACGAGGGCTTTACTACCGTCGCCAGTCGCGGGGCCACTTCCAACGGATGGTCAGCGACGAGGAGATTGCGCACGCGTCCAAGGCCCCGCCGTCGACCACCCGGGCGCATATGCGCGGCACCTTCATCAAGGCGGCCAAGGAGTGGCGCCGGGACTACACGGTCGACTGGGTCCACCTCAAGTTGAACGACGAAATGCAGCGTACGGTGCTCCTGAAGGACCCCTTCAAGAGCAACGACGAGCGATTTCAGAAGCTTCTGGCCTCGCTCGAGCGCCATGACCGCCACGACTAACCTTGCTAGGTGACTGATGTGCCACCCGTCGAGACCCTAGAGGGCTCGGCGCCCGATCGCGACGAGCCCGAAGCGCCCAAGTCGACCGCTCGCCCGAAGGCGTCCAATCGCAAAGTCCTCATCGAGTGGGCCGTCATCATCGTCATCGCCGTCGTGGCTTCGCTGCTGGTGCGCACCTACGTCTTCCAGACGTATTTCATACCGTCGGCGTCGATGGAGCCGACGCTGCAGGTGGGCGACCGGATAATCGTGAACAAACTCAGTGTCGACTTCGGCACGATTCACACCGGTGACATCGTCGTGTTCAAGGCGCCGCCCGCCGAGAACTGCGGAACCAAGGTGACGGATCTGGTGAAGCGCGTCATCGGCGTGCCCGGGGACCACCTCACCTCGAAGGGCAACACGATCTATATCAACGGCAAGGCCCTCGACGAGACCTGGTCCCACGTGGAACCTCTCGGTACCCCCATCGGCCACGTCACGGTCAAGCCCGGTCAGTACTTCGTGATGGGCGACAATCACCCGGACTCCTGCGATAGTCGCTTCTGGGGCACGGTGCCGCGTTCGGACATAATCGGCAAGGTGTTTTTACGAATCTGGCCCCTTTCTCGGATCGGGTTCCTCTAGCCGTTGCTCGCGGTGCCGCCCCTACAATGGGGCCGTGTTCAGTTTGAGTCCAATCAAGATCATGTTGATTGTCGCCGTCGCGCTCCTGCTGCTCGGTCCCGACAAGCTGCCTGAAGTCGCCCACAAGATGGGCTCCAGTTGGCGAGCCCTCAAGCGCCTCCAGGAAAAGGTGGAAGCCGAAGTCCGCGAAGCAATACCCGACCTGCCGAGCACCAGTGAGATCGTCCGCATCGCCCGCAGTCCCGTCAACATGCTCAACCAGCTCGCCGATCGCGCCGACGCCCGCGACGTTCAGGTGGCCAAGGACCCCGAAGAGACGGCTGTATCATGGCCCGACGGCGTCGCGACGTCGAGCAGCCCGGTGGTCGCGCCGCCGCCCGTCCCGCCCCCGGTCAAGCGCACCGACTACGCGCCGTCGCCGCCAGACCCCTCACTGAACTAGGGACCGGTGTCTAAGTTCCGCAGAGCCCAGACGGGCATGACCCTGGCCGAGCACCTCAAGGAGATCCGCCAGCGGTTCTTCATCTGTGCGGGCACCATCCTCGTGGTGGGCGTGGCCTGCTGGTTCTTCTACACCAACATCCTGGACTTCCTGAGTGAGCCGTACTGCCGTGCCGCGCCGCACCACTGCACCTTCCTGATCACCAATCCGCTCGACGGGCTCACCCTTCGCTTCAAGATCTCGGTCTACGGCGGTTTGTTCTTCTCGTCGCCGGTCATCTTCTGGCAGGCCTGGCGATTCATCACGCCCGGCATGAAGGCCTCGGAGCGCAAGTACGCCATTCCCTTCGTGTCCGCCGCCATCGTCTTCTTCAGCGCCGGGGTCGTCGTGGCGTACTTCATCTTCGGCCAGGCCATCAAGTGGCTCCAGTCGATCGGTGGCAAGACGCTGGTGGCGCACTACAACCCCAACCAGTACCTCAGCCTGTTCCTGCTCACGATGATGATCTTCGGCATCACCTTCCTCTTCCCGGTGGTGCTGGTGGCCATCGAGCTGGCCGGACTCGTCACGCCCAAACAGCTGCTGCGGTCCTGGCGCTACGCCGTGATCATTATCACCATCGCGTCGGCGGTCTTCACGCCGAGCGGCGATCCGGTCTCCATGCTTATCCTGGCGGCACCCTTAGTGGCCTTCTACTTCATGGCCATCGGCGTCGGCAAGCTGCTGAAGAAGTGACCCTCACCGACTACCGAAGCCGCTTCATCGACGGGTTGGGCTTCGGGCTCGATCCCTTCCAGAGCGAAGCGATCGAGGCGATCGACCAGCACGTGAACGTGCTCGTCAGCGCCCCCACCGGCTCGGGCAAGACGCTCATCGCGAACTACGCCATCGGTCGCGTTCTCGAACGAGGCGAGCGAGCCTTTTACACCACGCCGCTCAAGGCGCTCTCCAACCAGAAGTTCCACGAACTCAGCGCCCTCTTCGGCGAGCACCGGGTGGGACTACTCACCGGGGACACGTCGTACAATCGCGACGCGGAGATCATCGTCATGACGACCGAGGTGCTGCGCAACATGCTGCTCACCGAGTCCCACCAGCTCGTCACGCTCGGCCTCGTGGTCCTGGACGAGGTCCACTACCTGCAAGACCCGTTCCGCGGGGGAGTGTGGGAGGAGGTCATCATCCTCACCCCCTCGTCGGTGCGCTTCGTGGCCCTGTCGGCCACCATCGGCAACGCCGGCTTCCTGGGGGAGTGGTTCGCAGAGGTGCGCGGGCCGACCAGCATCGTCATCGAGAAGAATCGACCCATCCAGCTGCACAATCACCTGGCCGTCGTGAAGCGGGGCCAGACGTCCGTCGACGTCCACGACCTGCTCAACGGAGCGCGACTGTCCGAAGAGGCGCGACGCATCGACAACCTGATGAAATCGACCCGCCAGTTCCGCCCCGGCGCCCGGTGGAAGGGTTCGTACGCCGGCGCGCCTCCGCCGCCCTTTCGCTCGCCGCGACGCAGTGAACTGTTGAGGGCCCTGGAGCAAGATGACCTGCTGCCGGCGATCGTCTTCATCTTCTCGCGCGCCGCGTGCGACGACGCCGTGCACCAGTGCCGACTCGACGGGCTCATGTTCACCACCCCTGAGCAGCGGCGCGAAATCGAGGGCATCGCACTGTCGCGGCTTACCAACTTCTCCGACGAAGACCTCACCGCGCTCGAGTACGCCGACTTCATCGACTGCCTGCGTCGGGGACTCTCCGCGCACCACGCCGGCATGGTGCCCGCCTTCCGAGAGATCGTGGAGATCTGCTTCGAGCGCAACCTGCTGGCGGTCGTCTTCGCCACTGAGACGCTCGCGCTCGGGGTCAACATGCCAGCGCGCTCGGTGGCGCTCGAGAAGTTCTCGAAGTACTCCGACGCCGGGCGAAAGTTCCTCACCAGCGCGGAGTACTCCCAGATGACCGGACGGGCCGGGCGGCGGGGCTTGGATGACGAGGGGCACGCCATTGTCTGCTTCGCCAACGACGTGGCCCTGCACGACGTCGGACGCGTGGCCCTGGCCGCGCCGTCGGATCTGCACTCGTCGTTTCGTCCGACCTACAACTTCACGGCGAACCTGATCAATCACTTCGAACTCGACACGGCGCTCGAAGTGGTGCAGCGCTCCTACGCCCAGTTCGAGCGAGACCATCGGCCCGCCGGCTCGAAGCGGCCCCTGGGCGAGCAGATGATGGCCCGCCATCACGTACTCGAAGAGCTCGGCTACGCCGACGGCTGGACGCTCAACCACCAGGGTCAGCTGCTGCGCTCTATCTACCACGAATGCGACCTGCTGATCGCCGAGTCGATCACCTCGGGCGTCTTCGAGGGCCTGGAGCCGGCGCAGCTGGCCGGGCTGCTGTCCTGTTTCGTCTTCGAGTCCAAGCGCGCCTCTCGCGTGCCCAACGCCGCCAAGCAGGTCACGACCAAGAAGCGACGGGCCATGAACGACCGCCTCGGCCACTCCCGGCGCGGCAATATCAGCGATCGGATCATCGACATCACGACGACGGCCGCCGCCATCCGCGAGGTCGAGAGCCGCTACCTGGTGCCCCACGCCAAGGAGCCGGACGGCAAGTTCGCCACCACCATCGCCGCCTGGGCCCGGGGCGCCTCGCTCAGCACGGTCCTGGACCTCGCCGACGTCGAAATCGGCCAGACCTCGCCCGGCGACTTCGTGCGAAACGCCAAGCAGGTGGCCGATCTCTGCGAGCAATTGTCGCGCATGCACGACCTGACCGAAGTCGCGGGCGTGGCCGCCTTGGCCCGCGACGCCGTCCTGCGCAGCGTGGTGGCCGGGGCTTCCAGCGTCCACCCACGAGGTTAATTTCGGTTCTAACCTCGTAACTTCATGCACTCCTACGCCTCCGAAGCCTTCACCGACGACGAAATCAACGTGCTGCGCCGCTATTTCACCAATCTCGAAGGTCCCGTCTTCGCCCTGGTCAACCTGCCCGAGGTGGTGAAAGGGGCGCTTTTCGCCCGTTACTCGCGGTCCTCCAAGAGCCTGCGCCGGCTCTTCCTAGACGAGTTCGTGGGTGACCTCGAACTCTCGGGCGACGCCACCGTGGACGCCACGATCGGCCTGGAACGGGCCGACGAGCTCTACCAGAAGATCTTCTACGAGTTCGGCGACGACTCGGTGGCCCAGCTGGGCGGGGTGCACCTGGCCTGCGAGCAGGCCAGCAACGTCCTCACCAAGGTGCTCGAGCGCGGAAGGCTGATGAGCTACCTCGAGCAGTCGACGCGCTACCTGGGTTACGACAAGCGACTCTCCAACGGGCACTACCGCTTCTATCGCGACCAGGAAGTCCTCGATTCACCGTTCGGGGCGCGCTACGTGGGTGAGATGGACCGCATGTTCGACACCTACGCCGACCTGCTGCCCACGCTCACCGAGTGGGTGGCCAAGAAGTTCCCCAAGACCCCCCAGGACACTGACTTCGTCTACCGCCAGGCCGTACGGGCCAAGGCCCTCGACGCGGTGCGAGGGCTGCTGCCGGCGAGCGCACTGTCCAATCTCGGCATCTACGCCTCGGGCCAAGCCTTCGAAGCGCTCCTGCTGCGCATGCGCGCCGATCCGCTGCCCGAGGTGCGCGAGTACGGCCAGATGATGCTCGACGAACTGGTCAAGGTCATACCCTCGTTCCTGCGTCGGGTCGAGGTCGCCGACCGGGGCGTGGCGTGGTCGACCTACCTGGCCAACACCAAGAAAGCGACGCGCACCTTGGTGCGCTCCTACAGCGCCGACGACGTGGAGGCGGAGCCGGACGTCGACGTGCGTCTCGTGTCGTTCGATCCCGAGGGCGAGCGACGGGTCCTGGAAGCGATCGTGCTGGCCAACTCGGCGCTCTCGCACGCCGAGTCAGTTCGCCGAGTGGCGAACCTGAACGACCTCGAGCGCGCGCACCTCATCAACACCTACGTCGGCGAGCGCAAGAACCGCCGTCACCGTCCGGGCCGGGCCTTCGAGCGCACCGACTACCGCTTCGAGCTGGTGACCGACTACGGAGCCTTCCGCGACCTCCAGCGCCACCGGATGCTCACCATCGAATGGCAACCGCTCACGGTGGACCTCGGCTTCGACATACCCGACATCGTGCACGAGGCCGGGCTGGACGGGCGCTACGAGGAGTCACTGCAGCGCTCGGCGGCGTTCTTCAACGACATGCGCGGACCGTTCCCGAACCAGTGCCAGTACGTGGTGGCCCTGGCCTTCCGCATTCGCTACACCATTCAGATGAACGCCCGAGAGGCCATGCACCTCATCGAGCTGCGTTCGGGCCCCCAAGGCCACCCGAGTTACCGCCGCGTCGCGCACGAGATGGCCCGGCTCATCCGCGACGAAGCGGGCCATCGGGCCATCGCCGGGGCCATGCGCTACGTCGACTACTCCGATACCGACCTCGAACGATTGGAGGCCGAACGCTCCGCGGAGCGAAACCGGAATAATTACTGAAAAATGGCTAATTTATCCATTTATTAGTAGAAAGCGATCTGATGGTTCAGAAAAAGTTCTACACTGCCTGCGCTACTGAGAAGGAATTTTTATGACCACGAATGACGCAACTGACGAGACATTTGACGAAGAGGAGTTGGCCGACGGTTTCGACGAGGAGATCGTAGGCGAGGAGGACCTCGAGGACGCCGACCTCGAAGGCGATGACGTCGTAGAGATTGACGACGAGGAGATCCTCGTGGAAGTCGCCGTACCCGAGGAGGAAGAGGATGTCGCCGACGACGCTGACGTCGAGCTCGCCCTCGATGAAGTCCTGGCCGAGACCATCCGGCGCACCAGCACGCCCGAGGACGACGACGAGATCGTCGAGGTCGACACCACCATCGACCCGACCGAGACCATCTTGCCCAAGCAGGATGACGAGTTCCGCTGCTACTCCTGCCGACTCCTGAAGAAGACGAGTCAGTTGGCCGACAAAGACAAGATGCTCTGTCGAGACTGCGTGTGAGTGGTTCGACGCCCGCGTTGCGTCATGTTTCGTGATCGTCCGTCCCGTCACCCGCAACTCGCCCGAACTGACGTCGTTATGGTCGTCGGCCATCGCGGAGGCGACCAAGAAGCGCGGCGGACCGGAGTTGTTGCACACCATTAGCGGCGACGTTACGCCTGACCGACTGCTCGAACACCTCATCGACAACCACTGTCTGTGGAGTGCCAACGATCAAGAGTCGATCATCGGCTTCGCCCTCTTGAGAAACCGGATCATCGAGACGCTGTACGTCGATCGCCACCACCGGCGCCAGGGTGTTGCGCGACGGATGCTCCAGGAGCTTCGCGAATCGCCGGAGCCCCCGCTCGACGCGTACGCGCTGCCAGGGGATCGGGCTATGAAGTCGATCTACGAATCAATCGGCTGGAAGGCGCGGCTTCTTACGATGCGCGGCGCGCGGGCGGACGGCGCACCGCACGAGTAGGCGGGGGAGGGGGCGGAACCCGCATCCCGAGCAACTTCGCGAACTCCGGTATGGCTCCGGCATTCTTCACCGCCAGCATCTTGCAGGTCTCGTCGGCCGGTATGCCCTGGGGCTTCACGTTGCGACGGATCGACGTTTCGACGGCGAGATTCACGATCTCTTTCCAGCGCGCGACATCCTGGTCCGCGGTGAGGGCCTCGGAGGTGAGCGCCACGACCTTGGTCGCCATCTCCGCGCTCACCCGCGTCGACATGTCCGGTGGGCTGGCGACGAGTCGCAGCGCTTCGGGTACGTTCTTCGCCGTGACCGCCGCCTCGAGCCGTTCGTTCCACTGGGTGCGCAGCGTTTCCAGACGAAGGGTCAGCGCTGCCTGCAGTTCCTTCAGCTGGGCTCGCGCGTCCTCGTCCAACGAGACGGTCTTGGCCGAGGTCACCACGGCGCGCAGGTCGCGCAGACGAAGCTCGCGCCCCGCGCCGGCGGCACCCGACGCACGGTCCTTCCACAGGGCCAGGGTCGTGCGACCAAGCAAGTCCTCGGCGATGCGATCGATGGTCTCAGGGTCGACGGTGGTGCGTCCCTGGGCGGTGGCGTTCTTGTTCTGCTCGGCCACGGCGGCGCGCACGGCCGGCATGCCCCCACGCAGCAGTTGCTCGGCCACGGGCAGTTGCTCGGGCGAGAGGGTGGCCAATAAGGCGTTGCGGTGCGTGGTGGTCATCGGCGGTTGCGCCGGTCCGGTCGGACGTTCGCGTCCGGCGCGGGCGGGGCGGGCTGATCGTTCCGGCCGCGCGGTGCGCTCGGGTCGAGGCCCGCGATCAGGGCGAACTGATGCGCCTTCGCCGCGAGTCGCGCCGTCGGCGTGTTCCGTGCGCGGCCCTCGTGAGGGACGTGGGGCGCGGTCTGTCCGTGGAGCGTGTTCGGCACCCTCGGCGCGCGGCGTGCGATCAGCGCCCTCGCTGCGCGGGCCTCGCTCGTGACGGGGTGCGGGACGATCCTTCGAGGCGGGACGGCTGGAGGAGCGCTTGGGTCCGTCGCGACGGCCCTCGCCCTCGTGACGCTCCCCGTCGCGGCGGGCCCCACGACCCTTGGGTGCGTAGGTGACGATGACGTCAGGCCCCTGCTTGACGCTGGGGATCAGCTCTAAGCGTTCGTGACGGGGGTCCACAGGGGACGCGGTCTTGGGCGCCATGATGGAGAGCACCTCGATGCCTTCCATGTACTGCTCGATGTCGGCTCGGTACACGTTGCCTACGACGGGTCCACCGTCCACCAATGACACGTTGAGCACACCCTTGGGCAACTTGGCCCCCGCGGCGCGCCACGTCGCAACATCGCCATTAAGACTGGTTATTTCGATGTCAATACGCCGAGACATAGGGCTCCAATCTAGTCGCTCTACCCCCGTCAAATATTTCCCCGCCGTTTAGGTCAAATTTACGTTGGGCCCCTAGCATGGCCAGCGTGAGCGATATACCATCCGACGCCCCCGACGAGCCATCAAGCATCGAGCCACCGGAGATCTCGCCAGAACCTGCTCCGTCCGCGTCCGGCGAACATGACAATTTGATGAATGTTGCGCCCTTCGAAGGTCACGTCTACGTCGAGGGCGTGTCGACGCCCGAGACATCGGCACCCACCACCGAGTCCACCGCGGTTCCCATCGTTGACGCCGCACCATTGTCGTCGCAGGGTCGCACGTCGCGTACTCCGTGGTCAGCGCGTATTTCCCTGCTGCTGGTCGCCGCGCTGGTTGGTGGCCTCGCCGGCCACTACGCGGCGCCCGCGAAGAGCGGACCCGGGGGAGTGACCATCAACCAAGTCACCAACGCGCCCGGAGCCGCCCATCTCCCCAACGGCATGAGCATCCCGGCCATCGTCAAGAAAGTGGAGCCGATGATCGTCTCCATCGACGTGAAGAACAACAGCTCCGAGGACCAAGGCACCGGCATGATCATCACGGCGAACGGCCTGGTGGTCACGAACAACCACGTGATCGCGGCCGCGGTTGGTAACGGCGGCACCATCACCGTGACGCGCACCGGATCGACCAAGAGTCTGCCCGCGACGTTGGTGGGCACCAATCCCGTTGACGACGTCGCGCTCATTCGCATCAACAACGCGAAGGGCCTTCCGACCATGACCTTCGGCAATTCCAACGACGTGGTGACGGGTGACGCGGTGGTGGCGATCGGCAACGCGCTCGGACTGGCGGCGGGCACGCCGACGGTGACCTCAGGAATCGTGTCGGCTCTCGGACGTACCGTGACCGCCTCCTCCGCGGCGGCCACCGAGACACTCAACAACATGATTCAAACCGACGCCGCGATCAACCCAGGCAACTCGGGCGGTCCGCTGCTCGACTCCGACGGCGACGTCATCGGCATGAACACCGCGGTCGCGGGCACACTCAACGACGGCACCAGCGCCCAGAACATTGGTTTCGCCATTCCGGCGGCCACGATCGAGTCACTGCTCAAGTCGCTTAAGGCGGGCGAGAGCGTGGTCACGCACGGTGCGTTCATCGGTGTGGAGATCACGTCGATGACACCCGAGCTGCAGCAGGAATACGGTTTCAAACTCACGACGGGAGCGGTCGTGATGAGCGTCATCGCTGGCACCGGAGCCGCCAAGGCGGGCGTGAAGCAGGGTGACATCATCGTGGGCATCAACGGCACACACATCACCAGCGCCCAGGACATCACGAGCGTGCTCTCGGGCCTGCACCCCGGCGACCGAATCACCTTGCAGTTAGTGCGCGGCAAGCGGCACCTGACGGTTCACGTCGTGCTGGGCACCGTGCCGAAGAGTCACTAACCGAGCGAGGCGATCCCTCCGTCGACGGGCAGGATCGCGCCCGTGATGTAGCTGGCCGCGGGTGAGGCGAGGAAGATGGCCGCGCCGGCCATATCCGAAGGCTGGCCGATGCGCTTCATGGGCGTGGCGGCCGCGATCTCCTCACCGAAGGCCTCAAGGGTGGCGTGCATCATCTTGGACTCAAAAGGTCCTGGCGCAATGGCGTTGACGGTCACCCTCGGGGCCAATATTTTGGCCAGATGTCGCGTTAATTGGTGCACCGCGGCCTTGGAGGCGGAGTAGGCGTAGGTCTCCATGTCGGGGGGTCGCAGGCCATCGATGGAACCGATGTTGATCACTCGTGATGGGTTCTGAGCGTCGCCTTGCGCCTCTAGCCAGGGGCGCAAGAACTTCGTGAGGTGAAAGACACCCTTCACGTTGAGGGCGAGCACGCGTTCGAAGGCGGTCTCGTCATAGTCGGCCATAGGCGCGCCCCAGGCGGCGCCCGCGTTATTAACTAAGACGTCCAAATGGTCTTCTCGCGCCATGATCTCGTCGGCCAGGCGGCGGCATTCCGTCTCCTTGGACAGGTCGGCGGGCAGGGAGATGCACGAGCCAACCTTGGATAGTTCGGCGGCGACGGCGTCGCAAACGTCGGCCTTCCTCGATGAGATATAGACCTTCGCGCCGGCCTCGACGAACCCCCGCGCGATCATTTCACCGATGCCGCGGCTGCCTCCGGTAACCAGCACGATCTTGCCCGACACGTCAAAGAGAGAGCTCATCTGGCGAAGTGTAGGACACGCGGCCGAAGAGGGGAGCGACGTGATCGCAAAGGCGGTCCGGGGCCGTGGCAAATCAGGTCGGCGCTCATGGGCGAGCACCAATGCCTCTTCGGCGTCGTGCGCCTGGACGATCTCCTGGGTCATACCTTTAAACGGGTCACCCCACACAACACGAAACGACACTGGCCCGGAAGGGCTCAATTAGTTACTTACGCGCAGCACGGTGACCGCGAAGACCTGCGGCACCGTTTCGGGGACGTTCTGGGGGTTCGTTTTTAGCACGCTCACGTATTGGGCCTTGACCGACCACAGGCCGTTCGTGGTGAAGTTGAAGGTGCACTGGACCTGACTCTGCTGTACCGCCTGGTAATCGCACACCACGGGCGTATTACCGGAACCGTCAGGGGCGAAGGCCGTCACCCGTACGAAGCCTGCGGTATGCTCCGGGAGCACGTCGACCGTGATATTGAACGCCCCGTTGCTCACGGACGCTGGCTGGCTGTTATTGCTGAAATCAAAGGAAAGAACGATCGGATTCAGGTCGCTGGGCGTCACTAAATCCGCCCCAGCGGGCATCGCAACGAAGCCCAAACTGGCGGCGGTAAATAGAACTACCCAAAGCACCCGACGCATGCGTGCATACTAGCATCGTTTTCTGGATATAACGCCGATAATGTACGTTATGTAAAGTGACAGATTCGGATACGAAAGTGCCTCCCAAAACTCTGATCCCCTCGCGTTCGACCGGGGTCAGATTGCCACTCAAGTAGTTTCGTAGGAGGAATGGCCCCCCACGTCACACTTAAACCCAAGCAGTTAGTCATCGCCATTTTGGCGGTGGCGGCGGGTGGCGCGATGGGAACACTCTGTCGCGATCTGCTGTTGAAGCTGCAGTCGGCACCGACCGGAAGCGATTGGACCTCACGCATCCCGTGGGTACTGCTGAGCATCAACTTGGTCGGGGTGTTAGTGGCGACCAGGATGCTTCGAGGGCCCCTGAGGCACCGCGACCCGAATGATTTCAAGCGTCTCTTGGTAATTACTGGGCTTTTTGGCGGCTTTACGTCCTATTCGAGCCTCTACGTCGATCTGGCGGCAATCTGGCACCGGTCCATACCTGGATGCCTTTTCGTGGCCGTAGGGGCCCTTCTGAGTGGGGCGTTTGCGGCGTGGTTGGGCCTCAAAAGGCGACACGCTCGATGATCCTGTTTCTGGTGGTCGTGGCGGGGGCGGTCGGATGCGTTGTACGTTTCCTCGCAGAATACGTGGTGCGCCGGCACAATCCGACGTTGAGGCCCTGGGCCACGGTAGCCGCGAACGCCGTGGGCTGCGGTATCGCGGGACTGGTCGCCTACCGTCTCGTCGTGGTTGGAGACGCGCACGTGCGCTCGGTGCTGCTAACAGGATTTTGCGGGGGATTGACCACGTTTTCGTCGGCCTTCGCCATTCCCGCGATGCTCCAGCGCGAGCATCACCTGGGTTTCTCGGTCTCCTTGGTCCTCACCACCCCGCTGCTCTGCTGGGGCTTCTTCGCGTTGGGCATGTCACTCGCCCACTGAAATTTTTTCGACGGGGCAGTCCCTCACTCGTGACGCTGCGAGAGAAAAGGTCTCTAGTCTTCCCTCTTCTCCCATTGCGGCAGCCTCTTCTCCAGAAACGCCCTGAAACCCTCCTGGGCGTCGGCGATCTGGCTGGCCGCGGCCATCTCCTCAACGGCAAACTCGTAGGCGTCGGATTGATCCATACCTATCTGCTGGTAGAACGCTCTCTTGCCAATGCCCTTGGAGATGACACTCCCCCGTGTCACTCTCTTCATCAGCGCGTTCGTCGCGTTGTCGAGCTCGTCATCACTCACCACGTAGTTGACCAGCCCCCAAGCTTCCGCGGTGAGCGCATCGATCGGTTCACCACTCATCGCCATCTCGAGCGCCCTCTTGCGGGCGATCACGCGGCCTACCGCCACCATTGGCGTCGTGCAGAACAGCCCTCCCCTGCCGCCCGGGGTGCAGAAGGTCGCCTCGACGCTCGCCACGGCGAGGTCCGCGGTCGCGACCATTTGACATCCCGCACCCGTCGCCAAGGCGTGGACCCTGGCGATCACGGGCTGGGGAATCGCTTGCATCGTGTTCATCATCCGCGTGCACGCTTCGAAGAGTGTGCGGGCGTTTTCGAGGTCCTGGCCCGCCATGTCGGCGAAGTCGTGACCGGCGCAGAAGACGGGACCTTTTGCGGCGAGTATCACGCCGGTGGCGCTACTTCGACCGGCTTCGCTGAACGCCTGCGTAAGTTCCAGGATGCACTCTCGCGTCAGGACGTTCCGTCGCTCGGGTCGGTTGAGCCATATCGTCACGGTGTCACCGTCACGTTCGACCATCAAATTCTCGTATGCACTCATCGTCCCGATAGCAACCCTTTGCGCCCTAAGCCGAGTGTATCCCTCGGCGCTTCAGCGCTTGCGCGCTATTAACCCACGATAATCCGCCAGGTCGCAGGAAATCGTCCCACTTCTTGCAGTCCTCCGCTTTGGTGAGGAGTTGCGGGCTAGCGAAGTGTCGAGTTTTGCCGGCGGGCCTTGAGGACAAGCAAACGTGTCGCGCCATTTACTTGATCCCGGAGACAATCGCTAGTGCGGCGAGCACGGCAATCAACATATAGGCCACGTATGCGTTGAGGTGACCCGACTGCAAACGTTTGGCGACGCGCGACACCTTGACCGCTCCAGCGCGCAACGGACGGTAGAAGTACGTTTCGACAGGTTCGAAAACGATGGGGTGGGTCGCGATGTGGGCCGGCTGACCGATTGTCGAGTCGTAATCATCGGTCCACTCGACTTCAAGTGTTCTCCTGGTGCCAGGACGTTCGCGAGCACGTGACGCAACGGATTGGCGAACCGAAGGCCGTGTAGCTAGACGGTCCTTCAACCCCGGACGACGCTGAGTGCCAGGAGGGCACGCGACGCACTTTAAGGACCTTGCCTCGCGACAGGGCCATCGTGACGACAAAGACCGCTGCAATGGCGCTCGGCAGTATGACCCACAGCCACGACGGCGACAGAATCGAAAAACCCGAGAAGACCGGTGGAAGAATGCAGGGCGACTTGAGTGCGTGCAAGGTGACGAGCCGTGGCACCACCGGAGCGAGACATCAGCAATGAATCGAACTCTAAAGGACTGAGCAGCGCGAGAACAAGACAACTGGCACCAAAGATCGCCAGTCCCGCTTTGCCGAAGACTCCCTCTTCTCGATGGGGCTCGCGCTGAACTGTAGGTCTGCCGAGCATGGTGAGCGCCAGTACTCGCAAGAACACCAACGTTGCCAAAATGGTGGTGAGTGCGATGAGCGCCGCCGCCCCGGCCAACACGAGTCGGAGTGAATGCGGTGACTCGGAACTGTTGATGAGTGCTCAAGAATGAACCGCTCCGATACAAAACCAATCGTGGCGTCAAGCCAGAGAGCGGAGCGATGGAGCCGAAGGTCAGCCCTCAGCGCATACGTCGCCATCAACAGCAGTTGATCGAGGTATAGGTGCTCTCGCGCTGGGACGTTCGCGAGTGATAGAAGAGCGAGACTTGGCCACCGGTGCGCGACAGTCTGAAGCGTGGCCGCTAAGAGACAACGGCCACCAGCGTCGGTAATCGAACTAACTGGGCGATGAGGGTGAGGACGAAGGCGGTCAGATGAGTGCGTTTTCGATACTCGAGACGCCCAGCATCTTGGTAAGGATCATCTACTCGACGAAGAAGACAGCGTCGTGATGACGCCCGCAGATAGGACCCGGTGACAAGCAAGCGGGCGCAAGTACGCATGAAGCGCCAGAGACGTACACCAACGTTGGCGCATCGGCATCGCTGCGCGTGCGGACGGGGGCGGAGGGATAGCCGAGCGGGATCCACACCTGGAAGGGAACGAGGAGCTTGCTGAAACCGACCACCGCGAGGACCAGGCGACGTCGAGCGTCGCGCCGGGCCACCGCGTGATTGGCAATGGTAAGACTGACACTGTGACTGGCGAGCAACAAGAAACCGAAGAGCAGCGACGCACTGCTGACTTGCCCATGCGCAACGTGGACCACGCGGCGCTTACCTGGCGCGGAGATGAGTGTGATCGCGTAAGCAGATAGAACGAGTGTCAGTATTAAGGCAAAGAGAAAGACAAACG
Organism: uncultured Acidimicrobiaceae bacterium; assembly: GCA_963827115.1. Taxonomy (GTDB): domain Bacteria; phylum Actinomycetota; class Acidimicrobiia; order Acidimicrobiales; family RAAP-2; genus RAAP-2. Next base: position 1,170,029 of record CAWGZS010000001.1, read on the forward strand.
CGTCAGCGGCGCAAAGAATCACCGCACCGTGAAACAGCAGGAGGTAACAGTGCACACGGGTAATGCGATCGGTGGTTGGGATGCACACGAATAAAACAGCGACACGCGCGCTATGCAAAGGTCAGAAAAGGCAATTGGTCAAAGTAGAGTGCGCGTGGCGACGTCGAAGAGGTGCGTCAGATTTACCGACACTACATGCGCTGTGACCGCGTGCGCAAAGATAAGGAGATGAGTGTGCCCGCGCGCAAGAAGAAGAACGAAGGGTCAGAACGAGAACTGAGTGACGTCGAGCAGTAGATAGAGCGGCGATGGAGGCGAAGCAGCCGAGTGCGACAGCGAACAGCACGCCGCTCACGAGTTGCTCTCCGAGGCGACGTACTGAGCGATCAGTGGCGGGACGTGGAGCGTTCGCTTTACGCGGTGTCAGGAAGTTGACCGCCATCGAGATCCCGTGCGTAGGCAAACGGAGAGGGTGGCGAAGCCGGAACGTAGACGTCGGCCAGCACGCTCGAAGAGATCGGCGCGCTGGCGTAACTCGAGTAACATGCTGTGCGTCAACACGCCGCATGACGACTGGGATGGGGCTAGTCGTAGGTGTGCTGCAGCGGATATCATGCAAGCGCACGACGCGCTCACTAACAGAACATCGCGTGAGCGGGCTAGCGGTGAAATATATCCTAGGCGCTGCACGTGTAAATAGGATTTGTCAGGGCGGCAATCTCCACTCTTCAGAACGTCCGAACCGGCGTCGACGTGGCGAATGTGGAGCGAACGACGAAGCGATCGTGACCTGGATGCGGTCGCTAGCACCGGCAACGCGGTCTCATTCTTGATCACCGGCACTACAGAGCACTCGTTGATGCGTGGAGATTTGAATCGGGCGAGAATTGAAAGACGCGGAAGCATGCGTGCAGCGACGCAGAGGATGCACGCACCGCGATCAGCGCGCTTCCGTACGCAATGAAATCGCTGTTGGGCACGCGTGCAGCGCATCGGCTAGTTCGTTCGGGTCGCGCGGCTTCGCTGACTCATCGAGCTCTGAAGTTCTGCCGTAGCGTGCTCTGGGGATAGCGCGACGTCACTATGCGTCGCGAATACTCTGGGAATCCAGCTAGCGATATCCCGCATGAAAGGCGAAACTGGCTCAATGAACGCAAAGTCGTGAGAATATCGCCGGGAAACGCTGACGAAAACAGCGCAGATTGTGAAAGGACGCGGATTGCTGCTTTACGCGCGTCAATATACCGTCTCGCATCTCCACAACGACAGGAGTTCTCCTTGGGGTGCTTCCACCGAACTCGGGAGCAGTGCCGGGCGGTATGTAGACGGTCCAAGGAGACTCTGTTCATCGTGCGGATGGCGAAGTCGAGCGACAACGCGTCAGCGAAACGATCAGCGATTCGTCGACCGCACCGTTGGCGGGCGAGAGCGTCGCCTCCACACGTGTTCCATCTCTTGTGGATCAAGCGCTTGTACGCGCGTAGGCTGGCGCAACGAACGTCGTGCATGAAGCCCGACTCGGGCGAGTGGTGAGGGCACAAACTCCTCAATGAGTGAACCGGCAGTACACGGTGCGCGAAGTCGGTCTAAGAACGACGGCGTGTCCATCAGCAGATGCATATCGTTCGCACGGCAGTTCGAGCGGGTCGATGGCGCGAGTATTTCGACCACGTTCAAGAGTGGTGCGCCACTCCCCCGGGTACCACCACGCCACGACTAAATCGACTCCCACACAATTGTGCGCGCAGGCGTTGCACCCGCTCCTTATGCAACGAGAAGCGGGCGTAGGCAACGGCCTGTCCGGCCGCCTCCGCGTGGCGATCGTGGAATCCAGGTGATTGGCAATCCGTTCCAGTTCGGCGTGTATCACGCGAACCAACGCGCGCCAGGAGTAATGCACGCCCGCGACCCCGACGCAGCCCGGGCCGACGTAGGCCGGCAAGACCGCCTCGCCGCGGCAGAAGCACGCCATCATGAACGCTCAAGCGCGAAGAGCGACCCACGCCACGGTGCTTGTAGAACGGTCGAGTACGCAGAGAGGGATGTTCGCCGATGTCTGACTACGTATCAACTGACTCGAACACGCGAGCGCACGGACCGTGGAGATGGTGATCACTCTTCACCGCGTAAAGCGCGGCAGCGTCGTAGATGAGGGGCGGCCCGGTGGAAACGCGGAGTCGACGGGACGCTCGGAGCTGTGCGGCGGCGAAGAGAGCGGGGGGGGAGGAATAGGGGGGGGTGAGGAGGTTGAGCGAGAGGAGGAGCGAGCGGGACAAGGGGCGAGGAGCGAAGGGGTCGCGAGCCGCAAGAGAGCGATGCGAGGCGCCCGAACCGGGCAACGAGGCGGACCCCGAGGGAGGGCGGGGGGGGTCGAGCGGAGACGCAACGTGCCCGCGGCCGTGGCCAGCCCCCCGAGAGCGAGCAGCACGACATGGAAACGACGACCGTTACTCACCACGCCCGCGACGACGCAGGCCGGCGAGCCGTCGCTGCCGGAGACCGGGGCTGAGCTGCCGCGGCGTGAGCCAGCCCCCGAGGCAGCGAGCAGCACGACGAAGATGGAGGTATCGGGTGAGCAGGCCGCCAAGACAAGAGAAGCGCGAAAAACGAACGGCGGCATGCGAAAGAGCGAGGGACAAAATCAACATAGGCCACCAGGGAGCACCACACCACGCGAATTTTGTAGTTTGGTGCAAATTGCGCGCAAGGAATCCACACCAAAGAATGCAGTCTTGGCGCGGCGTGGGCATCACTTGGAGTAGTACGACCTTGACCTCGGGCTCGCTCACCCTATGGCCGAGGTCACACAGAGTAGAGTGCATGTGCGTTGACGAGCAGGCAGAGCGCCGCCAACAGCAGCGTGGCGACGCCAAAAATGAAGAGCACGTCCCTCGGGAAGGTTGGTCCCAACGTCCGCAACGCGATTTGGAAGAAGCGCAGGATGGCGTAGAAACTGACCGCCAGCAACGCACCCGACAGCAACGCCGACACGGGTGTCGGTGCCTCGGAGTGGGCGTCGGGTAGCCACGTGTGCACCGGAAAGAGGCCCTCTTAATCGTCCAGCGCAGGACCGCGGGAAGGAAGAAGAGCACCACCACGGTGACGGCGACGAATACCAGGAGGAGCCACCCGTAGCTGGCGAACAACCCGCCGAGCGCGAGCACGGTGCCGAGGTCGGTCACGAAGCAGGCCGCCAAGATCAACTTTCCGATGCGTTCGGTGGCATCGATTGCCACCATGACCGCGTAGACGACGGTGTGATTAATGCAATACAACAGCGCCAGTCATTGACAACGGGACAATCACCAGCGACCAGCAAAAGAGATTGAGCCCAACGTAGAAGCGCCGCCCGTACACAGGGCCTTCGGCGCTCGGGTACGCGGGAGGTAGCCCAGTACAAAAATGGACGGCGCGAAGAGCGCGACCGCCGCAGAAAGGCACCGAGGCGAGTCGACTCGCAAGAGACCGGCGACGTGACGTCGAGTGTGCGAAGCCGGGAATCAACACGGCGAGAGCGCGAACGTCGCACGCCCGCGATCATCGTCAGTCGCCGCGTACGTCGACTGGCACCACACAGGCAACGAGGCATCAAAAAGGGCAGGCAGACCAGCACCACCACGAGCGCGGACATTGCTATCCCCTCAACCGATCGAAGTCGTGCGTTGAGAGGGTGTCATTTCGCAAGTGGTGCACTCGCATGATGACGCAGAAGAGCACGACGGCGAGCAACAGGTCAAGAGGAAGCGAGGTCCACGACAAGGGCAGATGGACGACACAAGCTCGCCCTCCAATGTTTCTTCAGCGAACGGGATCGATGTTCGGAAACCCGCCAGGAAGGTCAGCAGAATGCGACGAGCCGATGGCACCGCCAGTGAGAGCGCGTCGTGGGTAGTGACGACGAACTGACGTGTAGTGATTCGACTGCAAAGAAGCCGAAGGCCGCCACGACAATCGCAATGAGAATCGCGCCGCGACACCGAGCACTGAGCTGCCCGCCAGGTCAGTGTCGGCGTCTCGCGACAGCCGCATGATTAGCCCCGGCACTAAAAACACCTTGAGCAGCAGAGAGAGCGCTGCGAACACGTACAACTCGTCGATGTGCTTTGACGCGGCCACAAAGACCGCCAATCCGGCGACGACGAACGACTGAAAGGCGTAGAGACGCACTTGGGAACGAAGCAGTGGGGCCCGCAACATCGCGAACTCCGTTAACAAGACGAGCACCGCCAAGCCCGCGGTGACACCGTCGTAGGTCGATGGAACGGGGTGCACTAGCCACCGCCCGCATAAAAGACGAGCACCGAGAACACCGCGATCAGTTGAACGTGCTCGCGATGAATTCCGGGAATGTTGAACAACCGAGATGCTTCCAGAAGAGATTGTCAACGAGGGCCAAGGACACGCCGACGGCGATTGCCTTCACGAGCAAGGCAACGACGAGAGCAACACCGGGCCCAAGCTCTGGGACGCCGCGAGTGCCCACGGCGCTGCGAATACGTTGATGAGAATAGTGTAAAGGATCATCTGCTTCATGGTTGATCCCCACTTCAACAACGCTAGCGGCGGTCTTGAGTGTTCGAGTGTGCGAGCTTTGTCGATCATGCCGAACTCCAGAGAGCCATACGTAATAGACGTTCATCGGATACCTCCTGTATACAAGGCAACGAGGAAGAACGCGGCAGCGGCCAGGACGTGGCTCGGACGGACCATCTGGGACGCCGACGAGCGAATCGTCGCCGAGAGCGCGTAGGGCAGGTCCGTACGGGTAATGAGCGCCACGGCAAAGACGACAAACAGAATCGTGGGTTCGATAAGCGCACCGAACGTAATGCCGCGAATGCTCCCAATTGCGCGGACGGCGCCCCCGATTCCGCTCCACCAGCGCCACGGACACGCCGGCGAACGCCAGGATGGATCCGCCACCATGATGTCGCCGGTGTAGCCCAGTGGTGCGGGAAGGTGGTGAGCACCGGTATCAACAGCGGGACCGTGAGGTAGCACGCAAACGCCACGATCGGTCCCGCGAGAAAGACCCAACTGGACTCTTCAGTGACGAGGGTCTCTTTGCGAAAGTACTTGGCGATGTCGTAATAGGGCTGGAGAATCCGGGGACCACGTCGGCCCTGAAGACGAGCCTCAAGGTGCGCGATAACGCCGCTGACGAGAGGTGCCCCGAAGAGAATCGTCAAGACCTGGAATGCCTGGACCCCTTCAACGGGTACAACTATCGATCCGACTGAGCCCTACCAGTTGTTTTAAGTCCTGGTAGATGCCATTAGCCGGTTAACCATGCGCTTTTGTGGGCGGGCCTCATCGCTCGATTCTGATTTACTTATAGCAACACGCGCGCTAAGATTGATGACGGCCGTTCGAAAAAAATTAAATCCCCTCTGGGAACGGCTCGCGTGAGCCGAATCTTGGTGCGGACCGAGCACCGCACGCAACTAAATGACGGATGAAAGTCCTCCGTCAATGCTGATGCCGACGCCCGTGATGTAGCTCGCACGCGGCGAGAGGAGGAACGCCGCGAGGTCCGCGAACTCATCCGCCCTGCCGATGCGTCCCAGGGGAATCTTCGAGTTCTCGGCCATCGTCGCATAGAACTGTTCGAGGGGCACGTGAGCGTCCTCGGCGCGTCGAACCCACTGGCCCGATTCGATGAGACCGATCAGGATCGCGTTGACGCGGATGCCGCGTGCACCCACTTCGTTGGCCAGGGCCTTGGTGAGCGCTAATCCCGCGGCGCGCGACGCCGACGTCGGCGTCGAATTCGCGGGCGGTGTCCGACCGAGGATGGCCAACACGTTGATAAGTGATCCGTTTGACGCCTCGAGGGCGGGCAGCACGCGACGCGAGATATGTACCGCCGAAATCACTTTCAATTCCAGGTCGTCGCGCCACATCTGATCGTCCGACGACGCCACCGGTGTGCCCGCAGATCGACCCGCGTTGTTGACCGCACCGTCAAGGCGCCCGAAGGACGTGAGTGCCGTATCGATGAAGCCGTCGAGCTCCGTCTCCTTGGTCACGTCCGCCCTGACGCACAACGCGCGATCACCGAGTGCACCCTGCGCTTGATCCAGACGGTCTTGGTCTCGCCCGCACACCGCGACGCGCGCGCCTTCGCTCACCAGTTTCTTGGCCAGCGCCAGTCCGAGTCCGTCCGTGCCGCCCGTGACGAGGAATGCGTGATCAGTGAGTTCTAGGTCCATCAACTCATCTTAGAAACGACGGCCGCAAACGCGACAACGCGTGATCGTCCAGCCCGGCGACGCGGCACGAGCCACGACGCGAGAATCAGATCTTGACCGGACCCTGGTCCGCTTCGGAGAGGCCAGAGAAGTCGGCCACGCCCGACGGGGCGTCCGGCATCATCCCGGCGGCCACCAGACCCACGATCAGAATGATCACCGCCGTGTACGGCGCGTACACCGTTGGTGACGTCACTTTGTAGATGGCCCCGAAGATGGCGGCCGCGGTGACCAGTCCCCCCACCGTGCACGCGGCATAAAGTTGCGGCCTCTTGTCGGCGGCCCGCAATCCCTTGAGGGCTCCCACCGAGATGAGTAGGTAGATCGCGGCGATGGCGAATCCACCGAACGTCGACATCCAACTGAACATCGACACGTATTCCGGCGTGCCGCCGGGCAGGGCGAAGACCGAGGTGCCGATCACGAGCGCGATGACAATCGCGTACACGCCCAGCACGAAGTTGCTCGCGCCGATTGGGGTGCCGTGCCGTGAGATCTTGGTCAGCGGCGAGGGCAGGCGACGGTCACGTGACAACGCGAAGATTCCGCGCGAGGCGGACACCGCACAGCCGATCAGCACGGCGATCATGTCGAAAATAACGACCAGTTCCACCAGGCGCCGAATGCCCACCGACGCGAATCCACCCGCCGACGACGGCCCGGCCAGGCCGAACAAGGGCGCCCCGGCGTTCTTGCCCAGCAGGCTCATGTTGAAGTGGTAACCCGCCACTTGGGCGTAGGTCCCGATGACGTAGAAACCGGCTATGACCAGGACTGATATGAGCACGGCGCGGGGGATATTGCGGTGGGGATTCTCGGTCTCCTCCCCCAGGTTGGCCGAGGTCTCGAAGCCGGTGAACAGCAGCACCCCGTAGAGCACGCCAAACAGCACGCCCTTCCAATCGGTGGGCGAACTGTGAGGCGAGAAGCCGGTGGTCACGTGGTGGATGCCCCCGCTCCTGATGATGACGAAGATCGAGAAGATCAGCACGACTGTCACCGAAATCATGGCCAGCGTGAGTTGCAAGCGCGTCGAGAGCACGACACCGAAGAACATGATGAGCGCTACCACCAGGAACAACAGGACGTCCCACACGAGGTACGGGAACGGTTGGACGTTGAACTCGGCCAGCAGGGTGTCGTGAATGGTGCCACCGATCATGGGCAGGATTCCCGCACCCAGCGCGAGGATACCGGCGTAGTACAGCCACCCCGCGGCGGTGCCCACACGGCTGCCCAGACCATCGGTCACGTAGTCGTAGAGCGACCCGGCCGCCTGGATCTTGCGCGTGTACTCCGCGACGATCCAGCCCAGCCCGATGACGCCCACGGCGGCTATGACCACCGCCAACGGTGCGGCCGCACCCGCGCCGTTCCCCGAGGCAGAGCCGATGCCCACCAGGAGCGGCACCAGGAAGGCGATGGAGAAGACCGGGCCCATCAGTCCGACCGACTGGGCGATCGTGTCGATCAGCGTCAATTTTCTCTTACCGCCGAGCAACGTTTTCGCCGTCTTGTCAGCCGCCATACTTTTCCCCCGATGCGTGCGTCGCACTGCCTGGCCGCTTAGCCATTGCGAAACCGTACGGGGTCAAACGACTAAAGTCAAGTCTCGTTCTTAGGTGAGGCGTTCGCTGGCCTGGCGTACCAGCCACACGAACGTCGGATCGGGCGCCGTGAGAAGCTCCGGGTGCCACTGCACGGCGAGCAGATCGCCGTCGGCCGTCTCGAACGCCTCAACGACGCCGTCCGAGGCGATGGCCGAGACCGTCAGACCGTCGCCGACCTTGTCCACCGTCTGATGATGCAGAGAGTTCACCGCCAGCACCGGAGGAAAGAGCGACGCGGCGATCGTGTCGGGCTCGACGTTCACCTTGTGCGTCGGCGTGCGCCCGTCGACGTCCCATTGCGGATGACCCGCACCTTCGTCGAGTTCGACGTGCTGCACGAGCGAGCCGCCAAAGGCCACGTTGACCAGTTGGAATCCCCGGCAAATCGCGAGGATCGGGAGGTCGATCTTCCGAGCAGCTTCGAAGAGGGCCATCTCCCACTCGTCGCGGTCGAGTTCCAGCGGCTGTAGGCCCTCTTCGGGCTCCTTGCCGTAGAGCGCGGGGTCGAGGTCCGCTCCCCCACTGAGCACGAGGCCGTCCAGACGTTCGATGATGCCCTCGATGTCGGCGTCGCGCGTCAGCTCGACCGGCAGCCCGCCGGCGGCCGCAATGGAGCGCGGATAGTCGGAGAAATGCAGGTCGAAACGCAGCCCACTCATGGCCACCGGCACGTTGGTGCCCAGGAACGTGGCGGGCCACCGCCGTCCGGTCACTCCTATCAGGGGCTTTCGCACACTGCAATACTACGGGCAACATCCGTCGTGTGCTGTACTTGCTTGATCGTTTGGTTGCAAACCATGTACGGAACTGAAGGAGCATCATGGCCACACCCCTCGCCGATCTCACGTCGCACGACACCTACGTCCAGGGGGTTCCTCACGGCACCCTGGCCTACTTGCGCGCCCACGATCCCGTGCACTGGACCGAGGAGACCGACGGGGGCCGGGGATTTTGGAGCCTCACGAAATACGACGACGTGCTGTTCGCCAGCTCCAACGCCGAAATCTTCTCCAGTCGCCTCGGAATACGGCTCGAAGACATGGACCCGGAAGAGACCGAGGCGAGGCGCACGATGATGGAGATGGACTCGCCCGAACACACCCGGCTGCGACGCCTGGTGAGTCGACCCTTCGCTCCCAAGTCCATCAACGGCTACGAGGACGCCGTCCGCGAGTTGGCGGGCGAAGTCCTGGACACCTTGCGCGGCCGCGACGAGTTCGATTTCGTGGCCACCGTGGCGCGGGAGCTACCCATGAGGATGCTGGGCCGGCTGCTCGGACTGCCAGACGAGGACCTCGAATGGCTCGTCCAGCGCGGCGACGCGCTCATCGGCAATACCGATCCCGACTTCACCGACTACGTGGTCGATCAGGTCGACACGTCGGACTATCGGCTCCTGCCCTTTCGAAGCCCGGTCGCCCTGGAGCTTTTCGAGTACGCCAGTCACGCCCTCGAGCAACGACGCCTCGAACCGACCCACGACGTGCTGTCGTCGCTGCTCGAGACGACGATCGACGGCGACAACCTGGACGACCTGGCCCTGAAGAACTTCTTCACGCTGATGGTCGCCGCGGGCAACGACACCACGCGCTACTCCCTCACCGCCGGCCTGCAGGCGCTCATCGACCGCCCCGAACTTTACGCCTCGATTCCGTCGATGAGCGTGGAAGAGCGCAAGGCGCTCGTCGAAGAGATGCTCCGTTGGTCCACGGTGACCATGCACTTTCGACGAACGCTCACCCGCGACATCGAGCTGCGCGACAAGCAACTCAAAGCCGGCGACAAGGTGGTCTTATGGTTCTCGTCGGCCAACTTTGACGAGGAACACTTCGACGAGCCCTACGAGTTCCGTGCGGATCGTTCACCCAACGACCACGTGGCTTTCGGTCTGCGGAGCCCTCACCTCTGCCTCGGCGCGCACCTGGCAAGGCTCGAGATGCGCGTGGTCTTCGAGGAGATCGTCGCGCGTTGGTCGAGCGTCGAGCTGGTGGGGACCCCCGAGCGGCTTCGCTCCAACTTCATCGGCGGCACCAAGCAACTGCCGATTCGGGTCCGCTGGATCGCAACCTAGAGGAACGGTAGATACTCTCGCAGTTCCCAGTCCGTGGTGGCACCCAGGAAGCGTTCCCACTCGGCACGCTTGACGGCCAGGTGTTGGGCCACCAAGTCCTGACCTACCGCGTTCACGAGTTCCTCATCCGCTTCCAACGCGTCGAGCGCCTCGGCCAGCGAGTGCGGCACGCCGACTGTCGCGTCGATGGTGTCGAGACCATTGCCACCCTCGGGCGGTCCGGGATCAGTCTTTGCGACCACGCCCAGGCGCGCGGCTTGCAGCACGGCGGCCATGGCCGTGTAGACGACCGCCGCCCCGTCGCTGAGCCGATGTTCCAGGCGTGCGGCGAGGCCGCGCTCGCCCGGGACCCGGATGGTCGCACCGCGATGGTCATACCCCCAGTTAGCCCAGTACCCGGACAGCGAGGCCGGACGCAAGCGCTTGTAGGCGTTGACGGTCGGCGCGCATAGTCCGGCCAGAGCTTGGTGGTGCGCAAGAAGTCCGCCGATGCTGTGCTTGGCCAGATCCGACAGGCCGTCCTCGGCCGATCGATCGTTGATCACGTTCTCCTCGTGCTCACTGCGGAAGGAGAAATTGAAGTGCAGTCCCGAACCACCGCGGTCGGACATGGGCTTGCCCATGAAGCTGAGCAGCAGCCCAAAGCGATGAGCCACCTCCTTGGCCAGGACCTTAAAGAGGAAGCCCTCGTCCGCCGCGCGAAGCGCGTCGGCGTAACGCAGCGTGAACTCGAATTGCGGCGAGTCGTATTCGGAGTTGACCGACTCCAACGGTATGTTCGACTCGGCGCACGCGGCCCAAATGGCGTCGATGAGCCCGTGGGGATCGACGCTCGGTCCGGTTCCGTAGACGAACGCGCCGGGAGTCTCCAGGGGCTTCCAGCCGCCCTGCCCGTCGGGACAGAAGATATAGGCCTCGAATTCGATTCCCACCATCGGCTCGTAACCGAGGCCGCGCCAATCTGCGATGGCCTTGTGCAGCGCCGTGCGCGGTGACACCGAGAACAGTTCACCGTGTCGCTTGACGTCCGCGACGACCACCCGCGTGTTGGCTTCCCAACTGGGTCGAAGGTCGTCCATGTCGAACGTGGCGTCAAAGTCGGGCAACCCTTCGTCCCAGAAGCTCCCCGTGGTCCCCGGCGTCATGCCGCGGTCGTAGCCCAGCGACCACGTCCCCGTGCAGTGGTGAGTGCCCTTCTCGGCGAGACTGGCGGGCACGTACTTGCCTCGCGCCAGGCCTAGATGATCGGGCCAGAGTACTCTGACTCGATCGAATGAATCGCTCATAATTGCCTCCACGGTGACTTGGGCGCAAAATAGCACGCCGGAGCCGCGAGTTTGTAAGGTGGAACAATCATTTGACTGCAAACGACTCTTGGAGGTCCGTGGAATATCGCCGAATTCTTCTCGACGGTTCGGCGAGTGACGTCACCGTCGAGGGCGACGAACTGGTTACCGAGGACGGCCGTCGCGTACCGAAGGCGACCGCGCTGCATCTGGCCCCGGTCACACCATCGAAAATCCTCTGCTGCCATCTCAATCATGTGTCGCGCGTACGCGAGTTTGGCGTGGCCCTGCCTCCCGCTCCGACGTGGTTCCAAAAGCCTGTGTCGGCGCTCAACGCGCACGGTGGCGACGTGGTGCGTCCGGCCAACTGCCACTACCTCAACTTCGAGGGAGAGATCGCCATCGTGATCGGTCGAACCGCACGCAACATCATGTTGGCCGACGCGGCGCACTACATAGCCGGCTATACGATTGCGAACGACTTCGGCTTGCACGACTTTCGCGATACCGACGCCGGATCGATGCTGCGGGTGAAGGGCGCCGACACGCTCTGCCCGGTGGGACCCGGCGTCACCACGGACTGGGACTTCCACCACAAATCCATGCGCACGCTCGTGAACGGCGAGGTACTGCAAGACGGCTCCACGGACGAGATGGCGTGGGACATGCACTACCTCGTCACCGACATCGCACGGCTGATCACGCTACTGCCCGGGGACATACTCCTCTCGGGCACGCCCGCGCACTCTCGTCCCGTGAAGCCGGGCGACGTGGTCACGGTTGAAGTGGAAGGCCTGGGGGCGCTGACGAACTACGTGGTGGAGGGGGCGCCCGTGAGTTCCGAAGTGGGCGCACAGCCGACCGCGACCGAGGAAGTCCTCTCGACGGCCCTTGGTGGTGACTGGGAGTTCCGCGGACAACGCCGCCCCGCGCCGACCGAGCGATCGTCGCTCCCCTACCCCGACGTGCACCCGAGGTTTGAGTCATGAGCGACGTTCGGGTCACTGTGGGCGGGGTCGACGTGTCGACGAGTCACTTCATTGACGGCGAGCGCGTGGCGTCACCGAAGACCTTCGAGGACCGCTCTCCGCTCGACTGGACACTTAAGTTGGCGGACGTCGCCCGCGGAGGCCCCCTGGAAGCGGCCGCCGCCGTCGGCGCCGCGCAGCGGGCCTTCACCGAATGGGCCGCGCTCACCTCGGTCGAACGTCAGGTGTATCTCCATCGACTGGCGGACTTGATCGAGGCGAACATAGAGCGCATCGCCACCGTGGAGTGTCTCGACATGGCCATGCTGTTCGAAAGCCTGAAGTTGCGCGTCATACCCCGCGGAGCGAGGAACTTCCGCGCGTACGCCGACCTCGCCGTGGCGTACGAAGCACGTCGCTGGGACTCCAACGGCACGCACAACACCGTGCTTCGCATGCCGGCGGGACCAACCGTGGTGATCACGCCGTGGAACGCACCCTTCATGCTGTCCACGTGGAAATGCGCGCCGGCCCTGGCCGCGGGTAACAGCGTCGTACTCAAACCCGCCGAGTGGTCGCCGCTCAGCTGTTCGCTCCTGATGGACCTGGTCGAAGAGGCCGGAATTCCCTCCGGGCGTCTTCAACCTGGTCCAGGGCTTGGGCGAAGAAGTCGGCGCGGCATTGGTGAGCGATCTTCGCGTGCGTCGAATCTCCTTCACCGGTTCACCCGAGACCGGCCGGCTCATCGGCGTCGCGGCCGCACGCAACCTCGTACCGTTCACGGCGGAACTCGGCGGCAAGGGCCCCTTCGTCGTCTTCGCCGACGCCGACCTCGACCTCGCGGCGCAAAAGGCCGCGCTCATGTACGACGACGCGGGACAGGTGTGCCTCGCGGGCACCCGTTTGATCGTCGAATCGTCGTGCCGCACGGAGTTCTTGGAACGCCTCACGGCCGCGACGGCTCGCCACGTCCTGGGTGACAGCCGCGATGCGACGACCACGGTGTCGCCGCTCATCCATCCCGCCCACCTCGAACGGGTGGAGGGCTTCGTCACGCGCTCACTCGACGCGGGCGATCAACTGGTCTTCGGCGGCACGCGTCTCACGCCGGACGGCCTGTGGTTCACGCCGACGCTCATCGAACCACGAACCAACGACGCAGAGATCGTCCAGCACGAGGTCTTCGGACCGGTGCTGACACTGCAATCCTTCGACTCCGAAGCCGAAGCCATCGCGCTGGCCAATTCGACGCCTTACGGCCTCTCGGCCATGGTGTTCACCAGCGACCAGGCGAGGGCCGATCGATTCGCGCTCGGCGTGAGGGCCGGGACGATCTGGGTGAACTGTTTCCTAGTGCGTGACCTCACCGCGCCGTTCGGCGGCACCGGGATCAGCGGCATCGGCCGAGAGGGGGGCGACTACGCCCTCGATTTCTACAGCGACGTCAAGACCTACCAAGTGAAAGAGGAGACGACCCATGGGTGAAATCGTTGGCGCCGCCGTACTGGCGCATGTCCCCACGATCGTGCTGCCGGATGACGAGCGCCTCGCGCTCAACAACGGCCAGGAGAGCACCTTGCACTCCGGGCTGCACGACTTGCGGCGTGAAGTATTCGACGCCCTTCGACCGGATCTGGTGATCGTCTTCGACAGTCACTGGTTCACTACGGTGGAGTTCGTCATCACCGCCCATGAACGCCGCAAGGGACTCTTCACGTCCGAAGAGTTGCCCCGGGGGATGTCCAGTGTGCCCTTCGACATTCCGGGCAATCCCGAGTTCGCGAAGCTCGTCGGGCGCATCGCCGACGAGCGGCCCGACTGTTGGATCACGCCGATCGACAATGAGCACCTGCCCAATACCTACGCCACGAACAACCTCTTGCCCTTCTTGCAGGGTGACGAACCGTGGATCTCGGTGAGCGTATGCCAGACGGCCGAGAACGTCGACTTCAAAACCGTCGGCGAAGTGATCGCCGAGGCCGTGGCCCAGAGCGACCTGCGGGTGGTCGTGCTGGCGTCGGGGGCACTTAGCCATACGTTTCATACCCTGCGGACGTTGCGCCAGCACGAAGCGGCCGGTGAGGAGCACATCATCTCGGAACGCGCGCGGTCGGCCGATCACGAGGTCATCGAGGCGTGGCAGCGAGGCGACCACGCCGCCGTGGTGGACAATTTCGATACCTTCATGGCCGTTCGTCCCGAGGGCCATTTCGGCCACTATCAGATGATGGTGGCGACAATCGGCGGACGCGACTGCGTCGCCCCGGGACGGTTGTTCTCCAAGTACGAGAATGCGATCGGCACGGGTCAAATCCACGTATGGTTTGACCAGCCGGCCGGCGGTTGGACGAAGGAGAGCGAGTGAGCCTCAGAGGAACGCCCTTTCCTCGCACCCGGTCGGGGAAGGCGTCGTTGCTGCCTCCCCTGCCCTGGCACTACTCGGGTGATCTGCTCACCGTCGAGTACCGCACCGATCCGGCGGCCATCGCGGCCCTGCTGCCCGATGACGTCTCGCTCGCCCACGACGACGAAGATCCCGGCGCGGTGGCCTTCATCTGGGCCGACTGGCAGAGCTGCGGTGACGACGGCGCAGAACTGCTCGACCCGGTCCGCTCGCAGTATCGCGAGGCGTACGTGGTGGTGCGCTGTCGCTACGAAGACCAGCTCTACAGTCGCTGTCTCTTCATCTGGGTCGACAAGGACTTCGCCCTGGTGCGCGGGTACCTGCAGGGCTATCCCAAGAAGCTCGGCTCCATACACCAGACCCGTCCGGTCACGCGGGGCCAGGCGGGACCCCGCCTCCAAGCCGGCGCGACCTTCGGCATGACGCTGGCCGCAAGCGACCGCCGTCTGGCGCAGGCCACGGTCACATTGGAAGACACCGCCGACTCGAACGGCTTCGTCAACGGTCACGCCATGCTGCACCATCGTTGGTTCCCCGGCATCGAGCTCGACGGGCACGACAGCCTGGCCGAAGTGGTGACCATGTCAGGCGTCAACGTCGACCTGGGACCGGCCTACGCTGGCCGCGCCACCCTCGAACTCTTCGACTCCCCTAGCGAAGAACTGACCAGCATCGCGCCGCGCGAGATCATCGGAGGCTACTTTCGATCTGTCGGCACCACCTTCAACGGTGGACGAACCCTCAAGGGGTAGGCATGTCAAAACGAATCGCGAGTTCCAAGGCGTCAACCGTCTCCAAGGCGGAGCGCGACATCAGGAACCGACTGAGCGGCCACGAGCTGGACTTCACGGCCATGAGCGCCGTGTCGAACATCTACCGCTCCGGATCGGCGGTCCGCAACCACATGGAACGTTCGGTGCTGAGCGATCACGACCTCAGCTGGGCCGCCTTTACCGTGCTGTGGGTCCTGTGGATCTGGGGCGACCAGGAGACGGGACACGTGGCCGCTGAAGCCGGCATTACCAAGGGAACGCTCACCGGTGTCGTCAAGACCCTTCAGGCCAGGAAGTTGGTGCGCCGCACCCCGCACCTGGACGATCGGCGTCGGGTGTCGATCAGCCTGACCAAGGCCGGCGAACGACTCATCGAGCAGGTCTTCCCAAAGTTCAACCAGCACGAGACGCTGGCCGTGAGTGCCCTCTCGAGCACGGAACAGCGTGAACTCGCTCGATTGTTGCGGCTGGTCATGGGCGGCATCGGCGCGGTCGACGAAGTCAACGACTGATCAACATTTGCCGGCACGTCTCGTCGCGCTGCGCAGCGCGTCAACTACGCCGAACGCGACACTTCCTGCGGGTCGCCCCTCTTGGCGGCGTCCTCGGTGGCGATGAGAAAACGAGCCGCGCGGGCCTCGTCCACCCGGGAGACCGGCGTCGTCTGGGGCGCACGATGCAGTGACTCGGGGTCGTCCACCGCGCGCTGGGCGATCCGCTCGATCGCTTCGGCCAGCGATTCGAGGGTCTGCAGGCTCTCGGTCTCGGTGGGCTCGAACATCAGGGCCTCTTCCACTATCAAGGGGAAGTACACCGTCGGCGAATGGAAGCCCTCTTCGAGCAGTGCCTTAGCGACGTCGAGGCCGCGCACGCCGTACTTCGCCTTGAGCGGCACCGCGGTCAGGACGCACTCGTGCATGCACACCCGGTCGTACGCGGCGGGCAACGTGTGGCGAAGCCGGTGGCGAAGCCAGTTGGCGTTGAGCACGGCCCGCTGGGCCACGCGGGTGAGGCCGTCGCCGCCGTGCACCTCGATATACGCCAGCGCCCGGGCCAGGACCATGGCGTTGCCGTGCCAGCCGTGCACGCGTCCGATCGAGCGAGCCGGCTTCACCCAGCCATAGCCCTTAGCCAACCGTGCGGCCTTGGGGCCGGGAAGGAAGTCGGCCAGTCGCTCCGACACCGCGACCGGACCCGCGCCGGGACCACCGCCGCCGTGGGGCGTGGCGAACGTCTTGTGCAGGTTCATGTGCACGATGTCAAAGCCCATGTCGCCGGGACGCACGACGCCCAGGATGGCGTTGAGGTTGGCGCCGTCGTAGTACAGCAGTCCACCCACGTCGTGCACGGCTGCCGCGATCTCGGTGATCTCCTCCTCGAAGAGCCCGACCGTATTGGGGTTGGTCAGCATGATGCCCGCCACGTCGGGTCCGAGCGCCGCCTTCAAGGCCGTCAGGTCCACCAGCCCGCGCTCGTTGGACTTGATGGTGGTGACCTCGTAGCCGCCCAGCGTGACCGACGCCGGGTTGGTGCCGTGGGCCGAGTCGGGGATCAAGATCCGCGTGCGGGCGTCGCCGTTCGCGCTGTGATAGGCGCGCATCAGCAAGAGACCGGTGAGCTCGCCGGCCGCGCCGGCGGCCGGCTGCAACGTGGCCGCGCTCATGCCGGTGATGGCGCAGAGCCTCTCTTCGAGGGTCACCAGCAGTTCGAGCCAGCCCTGCGTGAGCTCGGCCGGCGCCCCAGGGTGCACGGAGTTGAGGCCGGGGTCGGCCGCCACCGCGTCGGCGAACTTCGGGTTGTATTTCATCGTGCACGAGCCCAGCGGATAGGCGCCCAGGTCCACCGAGAACTGGCGGTGCGACAGGCGCGTGAAGTGCGCCACCAGGTCTCGCTCCGACACCTCCGCGAGCGGCACCACCTCGGGGTTGAGGTGGCGTTTGTCGAAGAGCTCCGCCAGCGGCGTGGCCGGAATGTTGGTCGTGCGCAGTTGGAACGCCGAGCGCCCGGGCACCGACATCTCGAAGATCGTCGGCTCGACCTCGTGGCCCAGCAGGGGCGCCGACGCCGCGCGACCTCCCGGATGGGCGCGGTGCGCCATCAGCCGATCGCCTTGGCCAAGGTCTTGGCGTAGAGCTCTATGTGGGCTCGGGTGCGCCGCTCGGTCGTGGTCACGAGGATCTCGTGATCGTCCGGTCCCCTGGCGTCATCGGAGCCGTCACTGTTGAGCGCCTCCACGGAGAGGCCCCCGAGGATTCCCTCCTCGGCCATGCGCGACAGGACCTTCGAGGCCCGCTTGGGCACCCGGTAGGCGAACTCGCGGAAGAAGGGCTGCGAGGAGACCGGCTCCACGCCCTTGATCTTGGTGATCTCGTCGAAGAGGAAGTGGGCACCCTGCGCGCAGCGCGTCGCAACTTCGCGCAGTCCGTAGGTCCCGAGCCAGCCCAACTGGATGGCGGCGGTGACCGCCATGAGGGTCTGGTTGGTGCAGACGTTGGACGTGGCCTTCTCGCGACGGATGTCCTGTTCGCGGGCGCGCAGCGTGGTCACGAACGCGCGGCGGTCGTTGGAGTCGAGCGTCTGGCCGACGATGCGACCCGGCAGGCGGCGGATGAGCTCGTTGGTGCACGCGAAGAGTCCGAGGTAGGGCCCGCCGTAGGTCAGGGGCGTACCGAACGCCTGGCCCTCGCCGACGAAGACGTCGGCGCCCCACTGACCGGCCGTGCGCAGCACGCCGGCCGCGACGGGGTCTGCGCCCAGCACCAGCAACGCGCCGTGGGCCTGGGACAGGTTCTTGGCCTCGGTCATGTCCTCCATCACACCCAGATAGTTCGGGTACGACGCGACGATGGCGGCCGCGTCCGCGCAGTCGACGCTCCCCCAGTCCGTGAGTCCGTCGCGCAGCGGGGCCTCGACGATGACGTGTCCCGTGCCGCGCGCGAACGTGGCCACCACGGCCCGCCAGTGCGGGTGCACGCCGGCCGAGATCACCATCTTCTGAAGTCCGGTCGCGCCCGCGGCCATGTTGAGTGCCTCGACCATGGCCGTGGCGCCGTCGTAGAGCGACGCGTTGGCGACCGGCAGCCCGCTCAAGCGCGCGACCAAGGTCTGATACTCGAAGATGGCCTGGAGGACTCCCTGCGCCACCTCGGGCTGATAGGGCGTGTACGCGGTGACGAACTCGGATCGGCCGCTCAGCATCTTCACCACCGCCGGCACCTCGTGGTCGTAGGATCCGGCGCCGGCGAAGCACAACATCTTGCTGGCCTGGGCCTGGTTGGCGTTGGTGTAGCCCGCGAAAAGTTCGGCCACGTCGGGCTCGCTCTGTCCCGCCGGCAGGTCGAGCCCTTGGGAGAGGCGCACCGCCGCCGGAATGTGCGCAAAGAGCTGCTCCAGTGATTCCATGCCGAGGAAGATGAGCATCTCGTCGATCTCGAAGGGCGTGTGCGGTAGGTAGTCGGCCATCACTTCACCTTCTTAACGAAGGGCAGCGACGTGACCGTGGCCGCGATGTCACGCCCGCGCAGGGCGACCGACACGGGCGTGCCCGCGCTGTGGTCGCCGGTGAGCAGACCCATGGCGATGCCGCGCTCGAGCACCGGGGAGAAGTTCCCCGAGGTGAGCGGCCCGATCGACGCGCCCTCGACGAACACTTCTCCCCCGTCACGCAGGGGCTGGCGACCGTCGGCCAGGATGCCGGTGAGTTGGCGCGACACGCCGCGACGTCGTTCTTCTTCGACGCGCGCCCGTCCACGAAAGGTCTCCTTGTCCCAGCCGAGTACCCAGCCGAGCTGCGCCTCAAGCGTGGTCGAGGTGAGGCTCAGTTCGTGCCCGTAGAGCGGCAACGCCGCCTCCAGGCGCAAGGTGTCGCGAGCTCCCAGGCCCGCGGGGGTGATCCCGGCCCCGACGAGGGACGACAGCAGTTCCGCGGCCACCGCGTTGGGCACCGCGATCTCGAGCCCGGCTTCGCCGGTGTACCCCGTGCCGGCAACCCGGACCTCGGTCCCGCGATAGTCGAAGCGCGTCACGCGAAACCGGTCCACCTCGGCGAAACGTTCGTCCACCGCGGCCACCTTGGCCCGCGCGTGGGGGCCCTGGACGGCCAGCACACAGCGTTCAGACGTCACGTCCACCCCGGGCAGGGCCGACGTCACACCCGTCGTATTCGAGGCGTTGGGCATGACGTCGAATTCGTGGTCGCTCACCCACCAGACGATGATGTCGTCGACCACGAAGCCGTCGTCGTTGAGTAGGTGCGTGTACTGGGCCCGCCCCGGTTCAATCTTTCTCAGGTCGTTGGTCAGGGTTCGCTGCAGCGCGTCGAACATGTCGGGGCCGTCGCAACGCACCGTGCCGAGGTGGCTGACGTCGAACACCACGGCGTCGCGGCGGCAGGCCAGGTGCTCGCTCACGGTACCGCTGGCGTACTGCAGGGGCATCTCCCAGCCCCCGAAGGGCACGATCTTGGCCCCGAGTTCCACGTGAGCGTCGAACAAAAAAGGGCGCCGATCACTCATGAAAGCACTCTAGGCCGCGTGCGGAGAGGTGACGTGAAGACCGTGGCGTTCGATCAACTCATTGAAGTCGCGCTGGTACACCACGACCAGCTCGACCTCGGGATACAGCTCGCGGAACTGACGGATCTTCTGGTTCTTCTTGGTCACCAGGCGCTGGTCGAGCACCGTCATCTCGATAAAGAGGTGGTGCTCGGGCAGGAAGAAGTCCGGACGGAATCCGCGCGTCGGATGGCCCGCACTGTTCCACGCCAACGGGAACTCGATCGGCTCGTACACCCAGTCGTGCCCGTACAGGCTCAGCAGACTCGCAAAAAGCCGTTCACTGGGGTGAGCGAACTGCGCAGTTTCCGTTATGACAACACTCGGGTGCCGGCGGCGAGACTCCTCGCTCGGTGCCTTGATGATCACGCCGTGAGGGTCTCCTTCTCCGACGTAACGATCTGCGACTCGCGGATCATGGTCGTGAGTTCGGCGACCACGCCCGCCAGTGGAACGATATTGAAGACGCCCTGACCTCCGCGAAGGAGGTCGACCAGGTCACCGTCACTCTTGGCGAGCACGGAGCCCGAATCGCTCATTACCAAACTGCTCGAGGCCAGGTCGGCGCCCAGGGCGCTGCGAAGGCATTCGACGGCTTGGCGGGTCCGCGCCAGGGACAGTCCGGAGTTGAGCAGCGACTTGATGACCTTTACCTCGAGCACGTCGGCGTAGCTGTACGTGCGCTTCGATCCGCTGCCCTTCGCGGGAGTGATCGACGGCGTCACCAAATCGGTGCGCGCCCAGTAGTCCAACTGACGGTACGTCACGCCGGTGAGGCGACATACCGTAGGGCCACTAAATCCCGAGGTTAGAGAATCTGTCATTCGAAGTCACTCCCGACCGAGGCTTGTCCAGACTACCGCGATGCATTACACGAGTGTAGTTTCGAATGACGCTAATCAACAAACAAATCTGGGCGGCCGAGCGACGGTGAGCTGGCTTCGGCGTGTAAACGCGGTGGAATACGGCCTGCGCCGCGCGCCAGGAAGCCGGCCCGCACCGCGTCGCGGATGGCCTGGGCCATCATTACCGGGTCCAGCGCGCGATTGATGGCCGACGCGGCGAGGACCCCGTCGCACCCCAGCTCCATCGCCAGGGCCGCGTCCGAGGCGGTGCCCACCCCCGCGTCGAGCAGCACCGGCACGCTGAGCCGTTCCGCGATGAGCGAGATGGCGTGGGGATTGCGAATCCCGAGCCCCGAACCGATAGGCGAACCGAGCGGCATCACCGCGACGCAGCCCAGCTGCTCGAGGCGCTGGGCCACGATGAGATCGTCGGACGTGTAGGCCCACACTTCGAATCCCTCGCGCACCAGTTGGTGGGCCGCGATCAAGGTCTCGGACGTGTCGGGCAGGAGCGTGACGTCGTCGCCGATCACCTCGAGTTTGACCAGATTGGTCGCGAAGGCCTCGCGGGCCATCTCGGCCACTTTCACCGCTTCGACCGCGCTGTAGCAGCCCGCGGTGTTGGGAAGCAACGAAAAGTTGAGTCGCGACAACAGGTCGTAGATCGAGCCCTCCACGTTGGGATCGACCCGTCGCAACGCCACCGTCGCGATGGTGGCTTCGCTCACGACCAATGAGGCGTCGAGGATATCCATGGAACGAAAGCCACCCGTGCCCATGACGAGGCGCGACGGCGAGATGATCGAACCAACGCGGAAGTCTTCGGACACGTGTCCAAGCGTACTAACCAATCTGGCCACGTCAGTAGGGTAAGGACAGTGCAACCACTCACCGCTCTGACCATCGCCGGCTCCGACTCCGGCGGCGGTGCCGGGATCCAGGCGGACCTTCGCACCTTCAGCGCCTTTGAAGTCCACGGCACCTGCGCGCTGACCGCCGTCACCGCGCAGAACACACTCTCGGTGAGCGCCGTGCTGGCGCTCGACCCGGAGCTGGTGGTCGCTCAGATACGCGCCGTCGTGGAGGACTTCACCGTCGTCGCCGTCAAGACCGGGATGCTGGCGCAGCCCGCCACCATCGAGCGGGTGGCGGAGATCGCTCAAGAGGGGCTGCTCCCCCACCTCGTCGTGGACCCCGTGATGGTCTCCTCCACCGGCCAGAGCTTGGTGCAGAGCGGCGGGGCCGAGGCCTACCGTGACGCGCTGTTGGCCTACGCGCAGGTGGTGACACCGAACCTGCGCGAGGCGGCCGTGCTCTGTGGCGTGGACGTCGAGGACGTCAAGGAACTGGACGACATGGTCAGCCTCGGCCGGACCATCCTCTCTTTCGGCCCGCGCTTCGTATTGGTCAAGGGCGGTCACGTCGCGCAGTCCTCACCGACCGCGAGCCGGGCGCCGGACATCCTGCTCGGCGACGGCGAGGTCGTGATCTATGACGCCGCGCGCGTCGAGACGACCAACGATCACGGCACCGGGTGCTCTCTTTCGGCCGCCATCTGTGCCGGCCTCGGCCTGGGACGCAGCCTGCCCGAGGCCACCCGCGACGCCAAGTCCTTCGTCCTTTCGGCCCTCGAAGGCGCGTCCACCTGGCGGTTGGGCCAGGGGCGCGGCCCTATCGACCTCCTAGGCTGGAACGCGTGAGCGACGCCCCCAAGCCGCCTCTGACGACCACTACGAGCATCCTGCCAGCGGCCGCGGTCCTCATCCTCGCCGTGGTGGTACTGGCCAGCTTCATGATCATCAACATCGTCTCGGACCAGGGAGTGACGACGACCACCACGACGGTACCGAGCGTTGTGGGCGGGCTCGGGACCCAGCCATCGAGCATCATCCTGCGCAACTGCCAGCAGCCGGACAACCCTCCTTCAGACATCTCGAGCGCGCTGTTCGTGCCCACCACCACCCAGTCGACCGGTCCCGCGCAGTTGCCCAACGAGGGCGCCGGCGACTTCGACTGCTACCGACCGCTGGTGACCGACGCCACGTCGAGCGCCCTGCTCAGCTACTACACCACGCAACTCGAAGCCCGAGGATGGAGCCTCTTCTCCAACGGATCGAGCGGCGGCTCACCGCAGGAGCTCTTCCAGAAGGGCGGTTCCGACGGGTTCTATTGGGTGGTGGGCATCACCGTCACGTCCTCGTCGGCGTCGTCGACCAAGTGGACCTACACCATCTACCAGAATTCCGAGACCATCTAAGGCGTCAGCTGCGGCACCAGTTCGAGGACCTCTTCCTTCTTCTCCTGACAGACCCACGACCAGAGCGCGAAGTTGAGCGGATAGATCACGTAGCCGATGCGCGTGGCCGACGCCACGCACATCATCGCCAGCATGGTGACGCTCAACATCGCCAGGAGCTGGGACAGGGTAAGCGGCCAGTGGTGCTTCAAGTACCGCGCGGCGAAGTACCCTCCCACCACGAAGGCCGTCGGGGCCAGGATGTGCACGAACGGGTGCCACCACCCGGCGAGGATGTGACCGGGCAGCGCGCTGGCCGCGGGCGACGCCACTCCCGCCAGTCCCAAGGGGAAGGCGAAGACGTTGGACACGAACGCTCCCGGGGCGTGCAGGATGAAGGGCGTCACCGTCACCACGACGATGACCGCGATGATCAAGGCCACCTTCTTCCAGGCCGGGCGCCCGTCTCGTTCGCGCGCCACCAGGAGGGCTCCGGCGGCCATGGGCCAGGCGGTCAACTTCATGGCCGCCGCCAACCCGAAGCTCACGCCGGCCAGGTAGTTCGACTTTCGCTGCAGCGCGGCGACCCCGAGCAGGAGCAGCGCCAGAATAGGCATGTCGTCACCGCCCGTCGAGAGGAAGAGCGCGCCCGTGGGCAGCGCCATCAGCACCTGGGCGATGCGGATCTTCTTCTCGCGCGAGGCGCGCAACAGCCCCAGGGCCAGCGCGCTCGCCAGCAGGGTCATCAGCGACATCACGATGCGCGGATCGGTGAGCCCCTTCCCCTTGTGCGTGAGGGCGGTGGGCAGTCCGAACACGCTCATGAGGGGGAAATAAGGAAAGAAGGACTCGTAGGCGGGACGACCCGGGATGACGTCGACGAGGTGGCCGTCGTGCATGTAGGTGCGGTAGGGGTCCTTGCCCTTGGAGACGGCGGTCGCCGATCGGGCGATGACCCCGACCTCGGGCTGGGCGTGGCGCCAGTGGGCCTCGAGGCCCAGGGGGATGACCACGGTGCCGAGCAGGACGAGCACCAGCAGCGCGAGGCGAGCCGTGTTGACCCGGCGCACCCGAGCGCGGCGCAGTCCCCAGGCCACCACGGCCGCGAAAAGGTAAGGACCGAAGGCCAGGTAACCCCACTGCCACTGCGCCGCCTGATCCGAGCGCCAGCCCAGCACGAGCGCGAACACGCCCGACAGGGCGTAGAGGATGGCGTCCGAGCCTAAGCCGCTACGTGTAATCCACCAGTTCAGTAGGGTCACGCGCAGGTGTCTGAACCGCGCCAACATGGCATTCAGTGTAGTGAGCAAAACACGAAAACCTTGAGAATAAACACGGGCCAACCCTTACGCGCGACTAGCGGTCCGCCGACCTTCGTCGGATCGGCTCTGCGGTCACCGGAGGCCAGGTCGACTCGAGGAAGTCACGGATTATTCGCACGCAGGTCCCGGGGCGCTCCTCCAGCACCGAGTGCGAGGTGCCGGGGACGACGCACAACTCGCTCCCGGGGATCGACTCGTACAGCGAGCAGGTGTGGGACAGGTAGATCGGCTCGTCATCCCCGGACATGACGAGCACGGGCACCGTGATCTCCCCCAGGTCCGCGGGGGTGAGCGTCGGTTCGCTGGCGAAGAGTCGGAGCGTCTTTTCCACCACGACTCGCGCGTGGGCCACGCCGTCGGGCGAACGTTTCGCGTACCACTGCGCCCAGCGATCGAAGTCGGTGCTTTCTGCGTTCAAGACTTCGTTCGGACGCAGTCCCTCGTAGTGGTAGTTGGCCCCGACGGCGACGACGCGACGCACGAGGTCGGGGCGGCGCATCGCGACCAGCAGCGCCACGATAGCGCCGTCACTGTGGCCGACCAGATGGGCGCGGGTGCCCAGGTGCTCGAGGAACGCGATAGTCTCGGCCGCCATGAGGTCGTAGTGGAAGGCGCTCGGCGTGTCGGCGGTCCGCCCGTGCCCGCGCCGATCGAAGGCGGCCAGTCGATAGCGCTTGGCCAGACCCGGTCCGATCGTGGACAGCAGGCTCTCGCTGCTGCTCATGCCCCCGTGCAGCAGCACCAGCGTGGGACCCTTCCCTTTGCTCACCTTGGCCCAGGTCGGGTGCCCGTTGAGCGAAATCGTCCCCATTGGTCCATGGTACGGGCCGTCGCGCCCTCGCCGTAGCCTTGACTGATGAAGGCATTCGAGGTCAGCGAGCATGACGGACAACTGGTTTGCGGTGAGGTCGACACGGAACCCGTCGCCAAGGACCCGAACGACATCCTGGTCGAAGTCGACTTCAGCGGCATCAACTTCAAGGACGCGCTGGTGGCGATGGCGCCGAGCCGGGTGCGGCGGACCACTCGCCTGGTGGGCGGCGTCGATGCGGCCGGCGTCGTCGTCGAGTCGCCCGACCAGGCTTTTCCGATGGGCGCCCGCGTGGCCGTGCACGGCGGCGACCTCGGGGTCGCACGCGACGGCGGCTTCGCGCAATACGTCTACGCTCCCGCGAGGTTCCTCAACGTCCTGCCCGGGTCGATCAGCACGCGCGACGCCATGATCATCGGCACGGCGGGCTTCACGGCCATGGCCAGCGTGCTGGCGCTCGAAGCGCACGGTCTGGCGAAGGACGGCGACGTGCTGGTCAGCGGGGCGACCGGCGGCGTCGGTTCACTGGCCGTGACGTTCCTGGCGGCCCGGGGCCACCGTCCCGTCGCCTCGACCGGGTCGCTGCACGAGTCCGGTTGGCTCACCGAGCGCGGCGCCACGAGGATCATCGGTCGCGACGAGATCAGCGACCGGCCCGACCGGGTCCTCGGCAGCGAGCGCTGGACCGGCGCGGTCGACTGCATCGGTGGCGACACGCTGGTTCAGATCCTGAGGTCCTTGGTCTACGGCGGGGCCGTCGCGGCGAGCGGCCTGGTGGCCGGGACCGATCTTCACACCACGGTCTATCCCTTCATCACCCGGGCCGTGAGCCTGCTCGGCATCGACGCCGTGGAGGCCACGCGCCCGACCCGCGATCACGTGTGGGCGGCACTCGGTGACGTCGCGCCAAAGGTCGACCTCGAACCGCTCGTCGATTCGGTGGTCGGGCTACACGAACTGACCGACGCGCTCGACACGATGAGGACCGGTCGGACCCGGGGCCGGATCCTGGTGACGCCGACCCCGGGTTGAGCGTCTCTTATTCGTCGGCGACGATTGATCCCACGCGGTCGGCGATGCCCGGGTCGCGCGACACGAGGACCGACGCGTAGATGATCGCCAGGACCAACACGCCCAGCGCCATGTAGGGGTACCAGCTGTAGGGAGCCGACTGCCCGGGCTTGGCCAAGTAGTACAGCGGCACCAGTATGACGAGCGTGCCCACGATGGGCAGAATGCCGTGGCGGAACGTGTTGAAGCGATCGGGGTGGTGACGTCGGTAGTACACCGGCAACGCGAGGTTGCTCAGTCCGTACACCAGGAGAACCAAGATGGTGCCGAAGGTGGACGACTCGTCGAACATCGCCAGAGCGCTCATCGAACCCGACGACGCGTGGCCGCCGATGATGTGCCCGAGTCCCCAGATCCCGATGATGAGCAGCCCCGCACCCAGGAACAAGAACAACGCGTTGATCGGGGTGCGCCGCTTGGCGTCCACTTTGCCGATGAAGTGAGGCAGCAGTCCTTCACGACCGGCGTTGAAGAGGAGCCGGGCCTGAGAGTTGGTGCCCGCGATCAACGCGCCAAGCGTCGAGGTCATACCCGCGAGGAAGGCGAAGAACAACACGAAGGCCGTGATCTCGCCCGCAACCGTCAGGAACGGGACCGGGGCGCTGCTCAGAGTGCCGACGTTGTCCTTGAAACCGACGACCGTGGAGAAGGCAAAGAACACGTAGGCCACGAGCATGATGGCGATCGACGTGAAGACGGCCTTGGGGACGTTCTTACGCGGGTCCCTCGTCTCTTCGGCGAGGGCGGCCGAGTTCTCCCAACCGATGAAGAGGTAGATCGCCAGCGGGAATCCTTCGGCCAGGCCTTTGAAGCCACCGGTGATGTTGTGGGGGTTGAAGGGCTTGAGGTTGATCGACCCGTGGAACTTGATCAACGTAATGATGCTGACGATAAGGAGGATCGTCATCTCGAAGGCGAAGAAGAAACCGGCGATCTTCGTGGAGATCGAGATGCCGCGCACCATCATCATCGCGGCCAAGGTGAGGAAGATCAACGTCCAGACGATCCACGGCACCTTGTCCAGTCCTCCGACGTTGTAGTGCTGGAGGATCATCTGGAAGAAACCGCCGACGATCGCAATGACCGAGGCCATTGCCGCGACGTACCCCACGCCGGTGAGGATTGCCGTCGTGACGCCGGTGCGCCCGCCGAAGGTCTTGCCGATGAAAGAGATGAAGCCGCCCGTCGACGGCATGACCTTCGTGAACTCCGAGAGGGTGTTGCCCAAGAACAGGATCGCGACGCCGGCGGCCACGATGGTCAGCGGCGAGGCGAGCCCGGCCGTGTAGGCGAGGAACCCGAAGCCGAAGTAGAAACTCATCGCGGGTCCGATGTTGGCCATCGTGGCCGCCGCGATATCGATCAGGCCGAGTGCGCCCTGGCGCAGCCGCTCGTGTTCGCCCTGCACCACCGGCACTTTGGCGCCCAGTGATTGTGGCGTGAATCCTTCGCTCATGTTGCCCTCCACTTTCTTGATCAGTCCGTGATCAACGCACTGATCGAAATGACGTTTGGTCACCTGTTGAGAAAATAGCGGATTACGGACTACTCGTTTGACCGCGAAGGATATTGCTCCCCTTCACGGCGCGGCGATCCTCACCGAGACAGATGGGTGTCTCTACAAAAGATCAATAAAAGGGGCTGACCCAGATGGTGCCACCGTTGCACGGCTGGATCGGGTACGAAGGAGTGATCGTGGTGGTGGAGCCGCCCTTGGCGATCTGCACGCTGATGGTGCGCGCGGTCGGGCAGGCCGCGTTGGAGGTCGGCACGTCGGAGTAGGCCAGCGAGAACGACGCCGTCGAACCGTGCGCCAGCGCCACCGGGGCGGGCGCCCGATTGGCCTGTGCCGCCGGGAAGTGAATCGGCGCGTTGCCCGGATGCTCGTTGATGGTGGTCGAGGCGAGAAGGGCGCCGGTGGTGTCCTGGAGCGAAAGGAGCGGCCAGCCATTGAGCGTGCAGGTGCCCGGCGTCGACTTGGTCAGGGTGACGCTGGCGGTGATGGTGCCGGCCGCCCCTTCACCCTCGTTGAACACGCCGGTGAAATCACTGCCGACACAGGTCGAACCGGCCGTCGTCGTGGTCACCGGCGCCGCCGTCGTAGTGGTGGTGCTGGTCGTACTCGACGTCGTGGTGGTGGTCGACTTGGCGTCGATCTCGTGGCGACCAATGGTGACCACAATCACGAGCACCGCGAAGAGAGCGAGCGAGCGAAGAGCTCGGCTCACTGATTGAAGTCCTCGGGACGAATGGTGTCGAGGAAATCCCTCAGCTCCGCGACCAGTTCCGCCTCATTCGGTGCGTCACCCTGGTCGTGGACGAGCCCATCGTCGTCGAGGTCGTCATCTTCGTCGTCTTCAATCCGCAATATCTTGCCCTGGCTCGCCATCAAGTCATCGTTCACCAGAATGGGAGCACCCACGCGCAGCGCGAGCGCCACCGCGTCACTGGGACGAGCGCTGACACTGATCTCCGTATTCTCACGAAGCAGCCGAAGGTTCGCGAAGAACACGTTGTCGACCAACTCAGTGATCTCCACTGAGAACAATTGCGCGCCCAGTGATCCGATGACGTTGCCGAGGAGGTCGTGCGACATCGGTCTCGGGGTCTCCACGTTGCTCAACGCGTACGCGATGGCCGTCGCCTCCGGCGCGCCGATGAAGATCGGCAGTACTCGCTCGCCGCCCACCTCTTCGAGCAACAGCAGCGGCGTCGAGGTGCCCACGTCGACCCGCACCGCTCGAAGGACCACCTCAATCATGGTTCCAGCCTAGACCGACCCCGGCGAAATCGTGTGGCGTCAACGTCCGAGGTACTCTCCCAACGCGCGCTCTAGCAACAGCGCGCGAAGCACGGCCACTTCGCTCGCCACTTCGGCCACGACGTCGTGGGCGTGCTCGGCGGACACGTGACTGCCCGGGGCTCGCAGGGGCTGGGTGAGGTCCTCGACCACCGACACCTCACGCTCGGCGTTGCGCCGCAGCGCCCCGAACAACCGCACTTCGACGCCGCGCGCGAGCAGCACGTTGATGGCTTGGGCGACGCGCACGTCGAGGTTCGTGAAGACCACCTCGTTGGCGACGATGGCTGGCGTCACGAGACCGAGCGACTGGAGCTGAATGACGTGGTCCTCGTCGAGACCGGTGGTCTTGAGGAACTCGTTCAGCGTGAGGTACTGCGACGACGCGAACGAGGGTTGGGCCACGTCGCCTACCGTCGGCGGCGTCGCACTTCGTAGCACGCTCAAGGTGGGTCGCGTCGCGGGCGCGCTGGGGGCCGACATCGAGATCACGTTGGAGACAACGTCGCGCGCCGCGTGACGGGCCGTCGGTGACGCGCCCTCGTCGTCCAGCAGGCCCTGCTCGATCAGTCGAACGCGCACGACCCGTAGCGGCACGAACTCTTCTTGGGCCAGTCGGATCGCTTCGCGCAGGCACGCGACGTCGCGATCGGAGTAGAGCCGATAGCCCTTCGGACTTCGAGCGGGCAGCACCAGGCCCTTGTCCTCGTAGTAGCGAATCTTGGAGAGTTCGATGTCGGGATAGTCCTTGCGCAGCAAGGCGTGCACTTCACCGATGCGCAGCCGGCCCAGCGAGGCGCTCACAGCGTCGCCTCCCAGAACACCAGCTTGAACTTGCCGATCTGGACCTCATCGGCCGAATGCAGCGCCGTCTCCTCGACCCGCTTGCCGTTGACGTAGGTGCCGTTGAGCGAATTGAGGTCGCGCAGCGTGATGCGTCCGCTGGCCGTGCGGGTGAAGATCGCGTGATGGCGCGACACCGACACGTCATCGAGCAGGATGTCGCTCGCCTCGTGGCGCCCGGTGGAGGTGATCTCGTTGACCAGTTCGAAACGGGTCCCGGCGCTGGTGCCCGAGGCGATCACCAGTTCATCACGGTGCGCCCCCTGGGGATCCTTGTTGGCATCGGGACTCAATGATTCCTGCGTGCTGATCACCGGCACGGCGATGGTCTCGGGCGACGTGGCGTCGTGCTGGGGTGCACCGCAGTACCAACAGAAGTTCGCGTTGGCATTGAGGATTTCCCCGCATCGTCGGCAGTTCACGAGTTCACCCTAGTGAAATTTCTTCGGTCTCGCCGGGGCTAGTTGTTGGTCAGTGACTGGTAGCTCGCGGCGTCCAACAGTTCGTCGAATTCCGAACGGTCGCTCGTCGTGATCTCGCAGATCCAACCCTGACCATAGGGGTCAGCGTTCACCGATTCGGGTGCGCCGGTGAGCGCGTCGTTGATCGCGCTGATCGTGCCGGACACCGGAGCGTAAATCTCCGAGACTGATTTCGTTGACTCCACCTCACCGATCGCTCCCCCCGCACTCACGTCCGTACCGACCTTGGGAAGGTCCACGAACACCACGTCGCCCAGCGCGTCCTGCGCGTAGTCGGTGATGCCCACGCGCACCACGTCGCCGTCGGCTCTCGCCCATTCGTGGTCGCTGGAATATCGAAGGTCGTCAGGAATCTGCATGAGCAGAATCTACAAGATTCGACGACCCTGGCGCCCGGTGCGCAGCGCCGCGAGCGCCGGCTTCACGTAGCCGAACAGCACCAGCCACGCC
The DNA here is from genome assembly GCA_963827115.1 of uncultured Acidimicrobiaceae bacterium. Classification (GTDB taxonomy): domain Bacteria; phylum Actinomycetota; class Acidimicrobiia; order Acidimicrobiales; family RAAP-2; genus RAAP-2. Next base: position 1,200,805 of record CAWGZS010000001.1, read on the forward strand.
AGCGTCAACCCCACCAGTCCTATCACCCACGTGATGTCCCTCACGTCGTGCTGCCACGTCGCGAGGGTTCGATGGTGGGGGTTGGTGGTCAGGAGGAAGAGCGGGTAGCACGTCATGAGGGCGAACGTCGAGACCTTGCCCCACCAGAGCACGTTGATGCGCGCGGCGCCGAGCGCCGCCAACACCAGCGTGAGCACCGACACGATCAACTCGCGCACCAGGGTGGCGATCGCGAACCACCAGGGCACGCCGGCCGCGGCCGCGACGCCCAAGAGTCCCACCATCACCAGCAGCCGATCGGCCACCGGGTCGAGGATCTTGCCGATGGTCGACACCTGGTGCAACGCTCGGGCCAGATACCCGTCGATCCAGTCCGTGGCCCCCAGGGAAGCCAGCAACCACGCCGCTATGGCTCGATGATTTGTCGAGAAAAGAAGCCAGAGGAACACCGGCAAGGCCAGCAGGCGCACGGTGGTGACAGCGTTGGGCCAGGTCCAGACACCCGCGTCCGTCTCGTTGTCAGCGTCCATCGCCCCGGCTTTCGGGTCCGCCCGGGACCGTTTACGCGACCGTGATCGACTCGTCCAAGTACACGTCCTGCACGGCCCGTACCAACGCCGCACCTTCGTTTATCGGACGCTGGAAGGCCTTTCGCCCCAGGATGAGCCCCGTGCCGCCGGCTCGCTTGTTTATCACCGCGGTGCGCACGGCCGCGGCCAAGTCGTTGTCTCCCTTGGCCTCTCCGCCCGAGTTGATCAGGCCAATTCGACCGGCGTAGCAGTTGACCACTTGCCAGCGAGTGAGGTCGATCGGGTTGTCGGTCGTCAGTTCGGAGTAGACGCGCGGGTCGGTCTTGCCGAACGACAGCGCGTTGTACCCGCCGTTGTTCTCGGGCTGCTTCTGCTTGATGATGTCGGCCCCGATGGTCACGCCGATGTGGTTGGCCTGTCCCGTGAGGTCGGCGCTCAGGTCGAAGTCCACTTCCTTGGTCTTGAAGGCGGGATTGCGCAGATAGCACCACAGCACGGTGAACAGGCCGAGGCGATGGGCCTCGGCGAAGGCCGCGGAGATCTCGCGGATCTGTCGCCCCGACTCGGGCGACCCGAAGTACACCGTCGCCCCCACGCCCGTGGCGCCCAGGTCCGCGGCCTGCTGGGCCGAGGCGAACGGGATCTGGTCGTAGGTGTTGGGGTAGTTGAGCAGGTCGTTGTGGTTGAGCTTGACGATGAACGGGATCCGGTGCACGTAACGGCGCGACACTGACGCCAGCGTCCCGAACGTCGAGGCGATGGCGTTGCAGCCGGCCTCAATCGCGAGGTCACAGAGGTGGGCGGGATCGAAGTAGCTCGGATTGGGCGAAAAGCTCGCCGCCGCCGAGTGCTCGATGCCTTGGTCGACCGGCAGAATCGAAAGGTACCCGGTGTTGGCCAGTCGCCCGTGACGCACCATGGTGCCCAGATTGCGCAGCACCGTGGGCGAGCGGTCGCTCAAGGCGAACACCTCGCTGAGGTAGTCCGGACCGGGCAGGGTCAGGAGCTCCTTGGGAAAGGCGGTGGCCTTGTGGTCGAGCAGCAACGATGCTTCGTCGCCTAGAAGTTCGGCAGTGTCCATGAGCCAATCCTACAAGATGACCCCGCGTCTTCGAGAGGCCCCGACGCCGCGCGAGGCGACGGACCCCTAGTCGACCTTCTTTTTCGACACCGGCGTCGTGCGACGCTTTCGATTCTTGCGCGGTGCGCTTGCTCCGAGCTCGGCCAGGCGCGCACTCGCGTCGTAGGCCTCGGGCTCGGCGATCACCACCCGGGCGAAGAGCTCGCGGGCCGAGATGACGTCGCCCGACCGGTCATAGATGTCGCCCAGCGCGTACCAAAGTCGCACGTGCCGAAAGGCCGGGTTGCGCAGCTGCTTGGTGGCACCCGCGTGGGTCAAAAGTTCGATGGCCTCGTGGTACATCTGCTGGTCCGCCAGGGCCGACGCCATCACGATGCGCCCCTCGGCCAGCACCTCGGCCGTGGGTTCGCTCTCTTCGAGTTGGGCGAAATCCTTCTCGACCGCCCGGTAGCGACGGTTGGCTCGATCACAGTCCATCACCAGGGGCAGGTGTTCGGGATCTCCGGTGATGGTGAAATGGGCCTTCAAGTGGATCTTGGCCATGCTCCATCGCTCCGCGCGGTAGGCGGCCAGACCGGTCAGTTCGCGCACCGGCGCCACCCCGGGCGTGGCGTCCGCCACCGTGCGTCCCAATCGCAGCGCTTCGTCGTAGCGCTTGCGATCGTAGGCCTCCGCGGCGCGCGTGAGCGTGGCCACCATCTTCTCGCGCATGTAGGCGGTGCCGATGAAAGCCTTCCTCACGTCGGCCGCGACGTCGCCGGGCAGGGCGTACTTGACCTTGGGCCTGGCCCTGGCGGGCGTCGAGGCCTTGACCGGCCGCACCTCCTGGACCCACTGGGAAAGGGGGTCGGGAGTGAAGCCCGCGCTGGGGGTCGCCTCCATGGCGGGACCTTCGCTTCGCATGCTGACCGCACCACGACGCGCGACGCCTCCCCAGCCCTTCCTCTGGCCGTGGGTGTTGGCCCGCTGGCGCTCTAACTCCTCAGGCGTGAGCTCGCGTGGTGCCCGGGGTCCGCCGCGCGAGGCGGGCCGACCGCGGCCCTCGTTCGACCGTGGACCACCACGGGCGCCTTCGCGCCGGCTCGAGTTGTGGTCGTCGCGTCGTTCTTCACGCTCATAGGGACGCGACCCCGGCCGTCGTGGGGTCGCGGAACGACCGCCTCGGTCCTCGCGGTCCGTTGGGGTCCCCCTGGCGCCATAGCTGCGTCGAGCGCCGGTCCCGGAGCCGGTTTCGCCGGGACGTCGATCACGGTCGCGTGCTCCACGTTCATCCTCGCGGCCCTTCCTCGGGCTCGGTGCGCCGTCGCGGCGCGCGCTCGCCGCTCGCGGACCGGGTGGGCGGGTCTCACGACCGCGGACCGCGCTGTCGCGCCCGCCGGAGGGACGGGGACGCCGTTCGCCGGATTCGCGGGCGTAAGCCGGCCGCGCGTGGGGTGCGCGTCCGTCACGAGTCTCGTCGTCGACGTCGCGCCGGGGGGGCCGCGCCGTGCGCGGCCGGGGCGTGTCCGATCCTCGGTCGATGCGCCGTTCCGCGCCGTCGCGCGGTACGCGTGCGCGCGACCCACTGGCGCGAGCCTCGCCGCCGCGAGGCGGAGCCGACTTCTTAGGCGCTCCCGCACGCCCGGCGCCCGCGGGACGTCCAGCGCCGGAGGCGCGACGGGGTGCGGGCTTGGGGGAAGGCATCCGTTAATCCTACCGGGACGACGCCGCTAGCCAGAAGGCGGTATCGGCTCCTCGGAGGCCCGCTTCTTCGACGACCGCCCGGCCCTGGCCTCGGATCTACGCTCGCCCACCCAGTGGCCCACGGGCAGCAGTTCGATGTGGAAACGCTCGCGGAACGCCCCCCATATCCCTCGAGGCTGCCACAGGGCCACGACCACGGCCACCGAACCGAAGATGATCAGGTACCACGCGCCCTGCTGGGCCAGGGTCTGTTGCAGGGTGAAGAAGATGATGCAGCCGATGATCGGACCCTCGATGGTGCCCAGTCCGCCGATCATCGAGACGAAGAGCATCTCGGCCGCCCACTGCAGGTTGAACTCGTTGCCGGTCTGCAGGTAGGTCTGGCTGATCGCCAGCACCGCCCCCGCGGCGCCCGTGCCGGCCGCGGCGATCAGGAAGACCGTGCGGCGCGCCGAGGTGACCTTGGTGCCGGAACTTCGCGCGGAGATCTCGTTGTCGCGGATCGACGCCAGCACCAGGCCCAGTCGACTGCGCAGAAGGAAGTACGTCGCGGTCACCACCACCAGCGCCACCACCCAGGTCGCCGTGTAGTCCAGGTGCTGCAGCGACGTCGGGGCCAGGGCGGGCATGCCGGGCAGGAGGTGCCCGGTGCCGCCCCCCAGGTAGGTGTTGATGCCGATGATGATCGACGCGGTGCTCGCCACCACCCACGTGGCCACCGCGAAGTATCCGCCGCGCAGGCGAAAGAGCAGGAAGGTGATGGGGTACGCGATCACCGCGCAGGTCAGCGCCGCCAAGGGAATGGTGAAGAAGGGATTCATGCCCTTGATGGCGAAGTAGAGCGTGGCGTAGGCGCCGAGGCCCACGAAGGCCTGCTGGCCGATCGAGACCATGCCCGCGTAGCCCGCGAGCAGGTTCCACATCGTGGCCATTGTCACCAGGATGAAGAAGTTCATCAGGACCGTCGACCATTCGGCCGGCACGATCCACGGCGCCACGCTCAGCAGGATCACTATGAGCACCGACCCGGCGATGGTGTACAGCGGCGAATGGGTGGAGCGTCGGACGCGCAGCAGCCCTTCGCTGGTCGTGGCGGGACTGAGGGTGCTCACGACAGGGCCGTTTTCTTCCCGAAGAGTCCTTGGGGCCGCACCGCCAGGACGACCAGGAACAATATGTTGCCGAACAGCACCTGGTATTCGGGGTTGACGTGAGCCCCGAACTGCTGGGCGATGCCCAGGGCGATGCCGCCCACCAGCGTGCCCCACAGCGAGCCGATGCCGCCGATGACCACCGTCTCGAAGGCGAAGAGCAGGTTGATGCCGCCCGAGGTCGGGGCGAACTCGGTCATCATGCCGTAGGCGATGCCGGCCAGGGCGACGGTGGAGAAGGCAATGGCCGCCGCGATGCCAAAGATGTGCCGGTAGTTGGTGCCGCTCAGCTGGGCCGCCTCATGGTCGTCCGCCACCGCGCGAATGAGCCGACCGGTGCCGCTCTTGGAAAGGAACAGCTGCAGCAGGGCCAAAACGGCCACCGCGGCGGCCAGGACGACCAAGGAGACATAGGAGATGTAGATGATCGCCTGAGGATGCCAGGACTTGACGATCAGCTCGCCGATGTTGACGATCTGGCCGTTCGAGGAGTAGATCTCGAGGAGGAGGTTTTCGATGATCACCGACAGGCCGAAGGTCACCAGCAAGGTCGTGAACGGATCGCGGTCGATGGACTTCTGGATCAGGGTGCGCTGGACCACGTAGCCCACCAGGCCGAAGAGCGGGGCCACCACCACGAAGGCCCATACCTCGGGGATATGGGCGTGAGGGGTGAGGAAGACGGCCACGTAGGCGGCCACCACGGCCATGTCACCGTGGGCCAGGTTGATCACCCTCATGACGCCGAACATCAGGGAGAGACCGCACGCGAACAGCGCGTAGAACCCTCCCACCAGGATCCCTTGCACAATGACGTTGATCCAGGTCACGTCGGATCCTCGGCGACCGCCATGTCGCCCCCGAAGTAAGCACGTTCGATCTGCTGGGCCGAGAGTTCCTGCGGCGTTCCCGTGAGCGAGGTCTTGCCCTCCAAGAGGCAGTGGACCCGGTTGGCCACTCCTACGCCGAGCGTCACGTCCTGTTCGACCAGCAGGATTCCCACGCCCTGGGCCACGATCTCAGGGATCAGGGCGTAGATGCGTTCGATCACGATAGGCGCCAGGCCGAGCGAGAGCTCGTCCAGCAGCAACACCTGAGGATTGGCCACCAGGGCGCGCCCGATGGCGATGGCCTGCTGCTCGCCGCCGGAGAACTGCCACGCCCGCTGACGTCGACGCTCGGGCATCCAGTCGAAGAGCTCGTAAATGCGCTCGATGCTGAAGACACCCTTGGACGCGTGGTGCGCGCCCACTTGAAGGTTCTCCTCCAACGTCAAGGACGGGAAAAGGCGTCGCCCCTCAGGCACCAGCGAGATCCCCAGGCGAACCCGGCGTTGGGGAGCCAACTTGGTGACGTCCGAACCCTTGAAGAAGATGGAGCCGCTGGTCTGGCGGTGCAGGCCGGCGATCGTCAGGAGCAGCGTCGACTTTCCTGCCCCGTTGGCCCCCACCATCGTGAGCACCTCACCCGGCTCCACCGTGAAGCTCACGCCCGACACGGCGCAGAGCTGGCCGTGAAAGACGGTCAGGTCCTTCACCTCGAGCAGCGCGTCACCCATCAGCTCAGCGCCGTATTTATGATCTTGCCGCCCAGGTAGATCGAACGTACCGCCTCCGAGGCCACCACGTCCTTGGGTGGACCGTCCGCGATAATCGATCCGCTGGAGAGGCAGAGCAGGCGGTCGACCGTCGACAACAGCGCGCGCACGACGTGCTCGATCCAGAGCACGGCGATGCCCTCGCTGCGCAGCCCGCGGATGATGGCGGTCAAGTCGTTGACCTCTAAGTCGGTGAGGCCGCCCGCGATCTCGTCGAGCAACAGGATGCGCGGCCTGGTCGCCAATGCCCGCGCCAGTTCCAAGCGCTTGCGGTGCATCAGGGCCAGCGAACCGGCCGGCGCGTTGGCCCACTCCTCGAGTCCCGTTCGCGACAGGGCCCCGTAGGCCAGCGCGTACGCCGCCTGGCCCCGGGCTCGCGCGCCCTGTTGAGCGGCCAGTAGCGCGTTCTCGAAGACCGTCATGTGTTCGAAGGGGCGCGGCACCTGGTACGTGCGACCGATGCCGAGTCGAGCACGGGCGGCCTGGCCGACCCGTGCCAGGTTGTGACCGTCGAAGTCGATCTCGCCCGCGTCAGGCTTGACGTCGCCCGAGATCATGGCAAAGAGGGACGTCTTGCCGGCCCCGTTTGGTCCGATTATGCCGACCGCCGCGCCCTCCTCCAACTGGAAGGTGATCTCCTGGCCTACAACGACTTGACCAAATTTTTTCGAGACGCCTACCAATTGAAGCAGCGGCACAAAACCTCGCTAGGCGTTAGTCGGATCGAGGGAGCCGTTGATTGGAACGGACTTGTTGAGTGAATTATCCACGACCCACTGCGACCACGCGAACTTCTTGTGACCCACGAGTTCGGTTGATCCTGGCTTCCACTGAACTCCCACGGGCTGAATGATGCCGATGCCCGGAGCCGGGCTGGCCTGCAAGGGGTTGCTGCTCGTCGAGCGCATGTTGACCGGTCCGCACATGCCGTCGTACTTTGTGTGCTGCAAGGCCGCGGCGACGTCCAGGCGGTCGTGGGGATTCCTGACCTTCTTGAACGCCTCAACGGCAATCTCAAAGAGGGCGTAGGTCGAACCCATGGACTGGACCCACTGTCCCTTGGTCGCCACTTGGAAGCCCGCACAGAACGCGTACGCCTTGAGCCCGGTCAACGACGATTCGTAGGGTGAATACGGTGTGAACCACGCGTCGGTCGCAATGTTGTTCGACAGCTCACCTAACGCGTACGCGTCGGTCGGGAACAGCATGACCTTCGCCACGGTCGCCAACTTGGGGTTGTAGTCCTGCTGGGACGCCTGGGTCCAGAACGTCTGGAAGTCGGGGGGCAGTGGGCAGTTGACGAAAAGGTCGCACGGTCCCCCGTTGGGACCGCCCGTCTTGAAGGTCTCGATCATGGTCGTGTACGACGTCGAAAGGTCCGCGTAGGCGCCCCCGTCAACGAACGTGAACTTGTTCGGGAACATTGCGCCCACCGTCGGACCGAAGGCCGCACGGAACGCGTTGCCGTCGGCGTCGTTGGGAAACATCTCGGCAACGTACCCGTTGGCGCCCGTTGACTTCTGTACTCGCTCCCACATCGGAACGAAGGTGCCGGAGAACTGTGGGATGCCGAAGAAGAAGGTGGCGTTGTACGTGGGGCCCGTGCCGGCCGCGCCGCCCTCGGCGGTGATGGACGTGCCACTGAATCCACCCCAGTACGCTTCCCACGGCACGACGGTCGAGAGGCACGGTACGTGGGCGGCTTCACAGGTGGTGCTCACAGGAATTGTGGTCTCGGGTGCCGAACTGGTGAGAATCAAATCCGCGCCACCGTTGATCAGACCCTGGGTCACTTGCACTGCGACGTTGGGGTCTGACTGGGTGTCAACTTCGGTGATCTCGATCTTGTAGGTGGTCCCGCCGATCTTGATGCCCTTGGCGAACTGACTCGCGGCGCGCACCTGAGAGAGGACGTACTTATCGGGACCGGCAAAGTCCGAGAGCGATCCCGTACGTGGCGACACAAATCCAATCTTGATTGTTTTGGACTTTGACGCTGCGGCAGCTTTGGAGACGTCTACCAGGGACGCCATGGCGCCTCCCGCAGCGATGGTGGCCGCGGCCTGCAGTCCTAGTCGACGACCGAACTCAAAGCCTCCCCAGCCCGGAATTCCCGCCGAACTTGCGGCGTTGGCCTTTTCTTCACTCATTGCAGTACCCCCCTGAATAATGGATGGTTGATTCTTAACACACTATTTCGTACATAACCGAGCAATTTCGGAAAATCCTTAAAATCCCCTTACCCTGCCCCACCGGCGACGGGCGCAACTGCGTCCTTCATGGCCGTCAGCATGCGGCGCGCGGCCAGTCCGCCGCGGTCGATCTTGATGCTCACCTCGCTGACTTCGGGGATCTCCTGCGCACGGCGATGCAACACATTGAGCGCGTCGACGTCCTCTTGCACGACGGCCGTCTGCATCTTGTTGAGGAACTCGTCGATCTCCTCCTCCCCCACGCAGAAGTCCCGCGCGAGAGCCCAGAAGTCGTAGACCGTCGTCTCCGTCGACGGCGTGAGGCCGTAGAGGATCTTCATGTGAAAGGCGTGGTCGTCGCTGCCATCGGGCAGCGGAGGTTGCGACACCGGGGCCAGTCGCGCGTGCAGCAGGTAGTAACCCGGCGGGAAGTAGTCGATGTCTTGCCAGCGGTCGACCTGACCGGTCAGACCGGTGGTGCGGGCGTAGAACGGCGGGCACTCGACGGCGTTCATGTGTCGAAACACCCGCACGACGTGGTTGTCCTCGTCGACCTCGACCTCGATCGGCGTGGTCGCGACCTCGGGGGTCCCGATCGAACCGTTGTGCAGGTACGTCTCGTGCGACAGGTCGAGCAGGTTGTCTACCAGCAGGTCGAAGGGCGCGTTGATCCGCGCGACCCCCGAGACGCAGGACCACTGATCGGCCTGCGTCAGCCACGGCGTGTCGGGCAGCGCGGACCGGTCGGCCTCCCCTCGGCCCATCCATATCCAGACCCAAGGGCCTTGCTCGACGACGGTATAGCTCCTCACATTGGCCTTGCTCGGGATGCGGTCCTGACCGGGGACGCTCACGCAGGTTCCAGCGCAGTCGAAGGTGAAGCCGTGATAGCCGCAGATGAGCTGCTCGCCGACCACGGTGCCCAGCGACAACGGGTAACCGCGATGGGGGCACCGATCGGCCAGGGCGACGACCTGGCCGGCCTCGCTACGAAAGAGGGCCACGTACTCCCCCAGGATCTGGCGAGCGAGCGGTTTCGATTCGAGCTCGGAACTGAGTGCCGCTACGTACCACTGGTCACGTAAGAACATGGATACCTGCTTCTCTGGAATAGGCGCGTTCGTCGACCTCGGCGCTCGATGCCGCGCCTCTAGAGCGCAAACTACCAAAACTGTGATAAGCAAACAAGCAACTTTGAACTAGGAGGTTCATATGTCCTTTCTTGACGGTGCACCATGGCAGGGCCACATTTCACTGGATGGTTGGGTTGCCGGGGGTGGCGGCGACGCGCCCGTCATGGAGCCGGCGACGGGCGAGGAGCTCGCCCGCACCGGTCGGGCCAGCGTGGCCGACGTGGCCAAGGCCTCCGAGGTCGCGGCCCGTTCCCAAAAGGAGTGGGCCGCGCTCCCCTTCACCCAGCGGGCCGCCGTGCTGCGCCGGGCCGGCCAACTTTTCCTGGACAACGCCGACGAGTTCTCCGAGTGGATCGTGCGCGAGTCGGGCGGCATCGGACCCAAGGCGGGCCTCGAGATCAATATCGCCGCGGAGGAATGCTTCGAAGCCGCCGCCCTGACGGGTCATCCCACCGGCCACATACTCCAGAGCGAGTTCCCGCGGCTCAGCTTCTCGCGCCGGGTACCCGCCGGCGTGGTGGGCGTTATCGCTCCCTTCAACTTCCCGCTCATCCTTTCGATCCGGTCCGTGGCGCCCGCGTTGGCGCTCGGCAACTCGGTGATCTTGAAGCCGGACCCCCGCACGGCCCTCTGTGGCGGCATCATCCTGGCTCGCGTCTTCGAAGCGGCCGGCCTACCCTCGGGCGTGCTCAGCGTGCTGCCGGGCGGGGCGGACGTGGGCGGAGAACTCGTCACCGACCCGCGCGTGAGGGTCATCGCCTTCACCGGTTCGACGGCGGCCGGACGGATCGTCGGCGCGCTGGGTGCCCAGCACCTCAAGCGCGTGCACCTCGAACTGGGCGGGAACTCCGCGCTCATCGTGATGGACGACGTCGACCTGGAGAAGGCGGTCTCCGTCGGCGCGTTCGGGTCCTTCATGCACCAAGGCCAGATCTGCATGACCACGGGGCGCCATATCGTCGACGCCAAGATCGCCGACGACTACGCCAACCTCCTGGCCGAACACGCCAACCACCTGCCGGTCGGCGACCCCAAGAGCGGCCAGGTCGCCCTGGGGCCCCTCATCGACGCGAAGCAACGTGACCGCGTGCACTCGATGGTGAACGACTCCGTGCAGGCGGGCGCCACGCTGCTGGCTGGCGGCACCTACGAGGAGCTCTTCTATCGTCCGACCGTGCTCACCAACGTCCCGACCTCCTCCAGCGCGTACTGCGAGGAGGTGTTCGGACCGGTGGCCCCGGTGGTCTCCTACTCCTCGCTCGAAGAGGCCATCGCCATGGCGTCCGACAGTCCCTACGGGCTTTCGCTCGGCATCCTCTCCAACGACGGGCTGCGCGCGCTCGAGCTCGCGAGCCGCATCCCCACCGGAGCGATCCACATCAACGACCAGACGGTGGCTGACGAGGCCGTGATCCCCTTCGGCGGCACGGGCAGTTCCGGCAACGGCTCACGCATGGGCGGTTTGGCCAACCTCGACGCCTACACCGAGACCCAGTGGGTCACCGCGCAAGGCGACCTGCCGGCCTATCCGTTCTAGAGGCTGTTGAGGTCGACGTAGTTGCGCGCGAGCACCGTCGCGGCCTCTCGCGAGTTGACGGCCTGGCGTAGCCGGGCCATCTGCACGCCGTTCTCGAACTCGTCGGAAGGGTTGGGGTGCAGCATCTGGGTCATGTAGTTGGAGAACTCCTCGCCCCGCCACACCCGCTCGAGACACGTTGACGAGTACGTCGCCAGCAGCGAGTCGTCGTGGTCCCGCAGCGCGGCGGCCAAGGTGCGCGCGAGGAGTCGCACGTCGGCCAGAGCCAGGTTCATGCCCTTGGCGCCGGTCGGCGGCACGATGTGCGCGGCGTCACCGGCCAGGAAGAGCCGGCCGTGGCGCATGGGCGCGATCACGATACTGCGCATCGCGGTGATGCCGCGCTCGACGATCGGACCTTGGCCGATCTCGGGCATCTCATCGGTCGCGAGCCGAGCGTTGAGTTCGTCCCAGATGCGCCCGTCCGACCAGTCCTCCAAGCGTTCGTCGGGGGCCACGCCCAGGTAGAGCCGACTCAAGGTGGGTGAGCGCATCGAATAGAGCGCGAAGCCGTTCTGGTGTCGGCAGTAGATCAACTCCTCGGTGCTCGGCGACGCCTCGGCCAGGATGCCCAGCCACGAGAAGGGGTAGGTCCTCTCGTAGCGGCGCGCGCTCGACGCGGGCAGGGCCCGGTTGGCCACGCCGAAGCTACCGTCGCATCCAGCCACGTAGTCACAGATCACGCGCACCGGCCCGTCCGGACCGTCCCCCTCCACCGACGGCGCGTCCGACGTGAGGCCGTCGAGCGTGGTGACCTCGGTCTCGAACAGGAGCGGGCCACCGCCCTCGAGGCGCAGCGCCACCAGGTCCTTGACGACCTCCTGCTGGCCGTAGACGGTGATGGCCCTACCGTCCGCGAGGTCGCTCAGCGGCACCCGATAGGAGTTGCGCTCGAACCGAAATTCGACGCCGTGGTGCACGAGCCCGTCGCGTCGCATCCGCTCACCGGCCCCGGCCTCTTCGATCAGGTTGGCGATTCCGAACTCGATGACGCCGGCGCGCACGCGCCGTTCGACGTACTCGCGGCTTCGATGCTCGAGCACGATGGTGTCGATCCCGTCACGCGCGAGCAGTTGGCCCAGCAGCAGCCCCGCGGGTCCGGCGCCGACTATCGCCACCTGAGTGCGTAGTTCCTTCACCGGTCTCCCTTTCGTCGCGCTTAGTTGCCTCCACAAAGCTGCAACATCGCTAACGATATAGTGTACTGTTCAGTTAATTAATATCGTGGTCTTTGGTGGAGTCAAGGACCGGTTCCAAACGTCGTCAACTTCCTGGAGGCTCGAATGGCAGTCGTGGTCCGCGGCACCCAACGTTGCGACCTCGCCCTCGTTGACGCCCTCGCCGGTTTCGGGGTCGCAACCATCCATGAGGCGCAGGGCCGTACCGGGCTGCTCTCCTCACGTCTGCGCCCGATCTTTCGACCGGTGCGCGTCGCCGGTACCGCGTTGACCTGCGAGGTGGCGCCCGGTGACAACTGGTCGATCCACGTGGCCGTCGAGCAGGCCCGCCCCGGGGACCTGCTGGTGGTGACCCCGACGAGCCCCTGCGACGACGGCTATTTCGGCGAACTCCTGGCCACCAGCCTTATCGCTCACGGCGTACGCGGGCTCGTCATCGACGCCGGCGTGCGCGACGTGGCGGAACTCACGACCCTGGGCTTTCCCGTGTGGTCCAAGACCATCTCGGCCCAGGGCACGGTCAAAGAAACTCCCGGCAACGTCCAAACGCCGATCGTGTGCGCGGGGGTCTACATCCGCCCCGGGGACGTCGTGGTCGCTGACGACGACGGCGTGGTCGTGGTGAGGCGCGAGGACGCCGAGGTCGTGCGCTCGGCCAGCCAGGCACGCGAGGACAACGAGCAGGAGAAGCGGGTGCGCCTCGCCGCGGGCGAACTAGGGCTCGACATGTACGACATGAGAGAGAAGCTCCTCAACAAAGGGCTTCGCTACGTGGAGGATTCCCCCCAGTGAGCCAGCGGCCGATCCGCTGCTCGGTGATCCGAGGAGGGACGTCCAAAGGGCTGTACTTCCACGAAGCCGACCTGCCCTCGGACGTGGCAACCCGTGACGCCGTGCTGCTGGCCGCCATGGGGTCACCCGACGCGCGTGAGATCGACGGCATGGGAGGCGGGCACCCCCTGACCTCCAAGGTGGCGGTGGTGCGTCGTTCGCGGCGTGACGACGCCGACGTTGACTACCTCTTCCTGCAGGTGTGGCCCGATCGGGGCGAGGTATCGGACCAACAGAACTGCGGCAACCTCCTGGCCGGCGTCGGCCCCTTCGCCCTCGAGGAAGGGCTGGTTGAAGCGCTCGACCTCACCACCGACGTGAGGGTCTGGATGCAGAACACGCAGAGCCTGGCCGTGGTACGGGTCGAGACGCCCGGGCGAGTCGTGTCCTACGACGGCAAGGCGCGCATCGACGGCGTGCCGGGCACCAGCGCGCCCATCCCGATTGAATTCCTCGACATCGCCGGCTCGACCTGCGGCAGCCTCTTGCCGACGGGGCACGCGGCCGACGACGTCGAGGGTGTGCGGGTGACCTGCATCGACAACGGGATGCCGGTGGTGTGTCTCAGGGCCGAGGACGTCGGCCTCACGGGCTACGAGGACCCCGCCGACATCGAGGCCAACGCCGACGTGTGCCGCAAGGTCGAACGACTTCGCCTGGCTTGCGGTCCGCTGATGAACCTCGGTGACGTGACCAAAAAGACCGTGCCCAAGATGAGCCTGCTGGCGCCGGCCAAGAACGGCGGCGTGCTCTGCACCAGGACCTTCATTCCCACCCGAGTGCACGAGTCCATCGGCGTCTTCGGCGCGGTGTCGGTGGCGACCGCCTGCCTGGTGCCCGGGTCGGTCGCCCAGGAGGTCGCTGGTCTGTCCGGTCCAACCGCAGGTGTGACACTGGACGTGGAACATCCTTCCGGCTACTTCAGTGTCGCCCTGGACGTGACGATCACCGACGGCGCCGTGAGCGTGAACTCCGCCGCGCTGCTACGCACCGCCCGGCTCCTCATGCGAGGCGAGGTGTTCGTGCCCTCCTCGGTGTGGGACGGACCATGATCATCGACTGCCACGGCCATTTCACGACGGCACCCGAGGCCCACAACGCCTGGCGCACTTCAATGGTCGAGGCGTTCAACGAGGGGGCCGCGGCACCGGACTACCCCGAGATCTCCGACGACGAGATCGCCGAGGCCATCGAGAACAACCAGCTGCGACTGATGCGCGAGCGCGGGGCCGACGTGACCATCTTCTCGCCTCGCGCCTCGGCCATGGAACATCACGTCGGCAGCGAGGCCCTGAGCGCCACGTGGGCCAGGGCCTGCAACGACCTGATCGCACGCGTCGTGGCGCTCTTTCCCGATTCCTTCGTCGGGGTGTGCCAACTCCCCCAGTTCCCCGGGGCGCCCATCGTCAACTCGGTGCGCGAGCTCGAACGCTGCGTGCTCGAGCTCGGCTTCGTGGGGCTCAACCTCAACCCCGACCCCAGCGGCGGATGGTGGGACGGTCCCCCGCTGACGGACCCGACGTGGTATCCGATGTACGAAACGATGGTCGAGCTCGACGTGCCGGCGATGATCCACGTCTCGGCCAGCTGCAACCCGAACTTCCACGCCACCGGGGCCTACTACCTCAACGCCGACACCACCGCGTTCATGCAGCTGCTCCAGGGTGACCTCTTCTCGCGCTTCCCGTCGCTTCGCTTCATCATCCCCCACGGGGGCGGTGCGGTGCCCTACCACTGGGGCCGTTTCCGCGGCCTCGCCGACATGCTGCACAAGCCCGACCTCGCTCATCACCTCATGAACAACGTCTTCTTCGACACCTGCGTCTACCATCAACCCGGCATCAACCTGCTCTTCGATGTCATCAGCCTCGACAACATCATCTTCGGGTCCGAGATGGTCGGGGCCGTGCGAGGGATCGATCCCGACACCGGCCACTACTTCGACGACACCAAGCGCTACGTCGATGCGCTCGACCTCTCGAGCGAGCAGCGCGAGCAGGTCTTCGCCGGCAACGCCAAGCGGGTCTACCCGCGCCTCGACGCGCACCTGAAGGCCCTGGGCCGCACATGATCGAGACCTTCACCATGGACCCGGACTGGTTGGCCTTCGACGAGCACCCGTCCAAGCCCGCCTTCGCGTTGCCCGAGGGATCCGTCGACGCCCACTGTCACGTCTTTGGACCGGGCAACGTCTTCCCGTTCGCGCCCGAACGCAAATACACGCCCTGCGACGCCGGCAAGGACAGCCTCTTCGCCCTGCGCGACTACCTGGGCTTCGAGCGCAACGTGGTCGTCCAGGCCACCTGCCACGGCACCGACAACGCCGCGATGCTCGACGTGCTGCGCTCCGCGGCCGGCCGGGCCCGCGGCGTCGCGACGGTCGCGCCCGACGTCGCGACCGCCCAACTCGAGGAGATGCACGAAGCCGGCGTGCGCGGCGTGCGCTTCAATTACGTTCGTCGTCTCGTCGACCCCGAGCCCGACGAGTACTACCACCGGATCGTCGAGAAGATCGCCCCCCTGGGCTGGCACGTCGTGATCTACTTCGAAGCCACGGACCTGGTGGACCGCTGGGACTTCTTCACCTCCCTCGAGACGCGCGTGGTCGTCGACCACATGGGCCGCCCCGACGTCTCCAAACCGGTCGACGGCCCCGACTTCGATCGCTTCGTGCGCCTCATGGCGGAGCACGAGAACTTCTGGTCCAAGGTGTCGTGCCCCGAGCGACTTTCGCTGACGGGTCCGCCCTACGATGACGTCGTGCCCTTCGCCCGACGCATCGTTAATACCTTCCCGGAGCGAGTGCTGTGGGGCACCGACTGGCCCCACCCCAACCTCACGGACCACATGCCCGACGACGGCAAGCTGGTGGACTTCATACCGCGCATCGCGACCAGTCCCGAGGCGCAGCATCGGCTCTTAGTGGACAATCCCGCGCGACTCTATTGGAAGGAGAACTGAACCATGAACGACAACCCTGAATTCGAGGACATTCCCGGCACCACCGTCTTCACCGCGCAGCGCTCGCATCAAGGCTTCCATCTCAACCAGTTCTGCATGAGCCTCATGAAGCCCGAGAATCGTGAGAGGTTCAAGGCCGACGAGCCCCGTTACCTCGACGAGTGGTCCCTCAGCGACGCCCAGCGCCGGGCGGTCCTTAACCGCGACTACAACGCCATGATCGCCGAGGGAGGCAACATCTACTTCCTGGCCAAGATCTTCTCGAGCGACGGCATCAGCTTCCTCACCGCGGCGGCCTCGATGACCGACATGACCGCCGAGGAGTACGCGGCCATGATGTTGAGCGGCGGTCGTTCCCCCGAGGGCGTGCGCTCAATCAAGGAAGGTCGCTGACCATGGCGCGCATCACCGCCGGCGTCACCACCAGCCACGTGCCGGCGATCGGCGCGGCGCTCGACCTCGGCAAGCAGGACAGCGACTACTGGGCGCCGCTCTTCAAGGGGTACGAATGGTCCAAGGAGTGGATCGCCGCCGAGAAGCCCGACGTGATCGTGCTCGTCTACAACGACCACGCGTCGGCGTTCTCGCTGGAGATCATTCCGACGTTTGCCATCGGATGCGCTGACGAGTTCCCGATCGCCGACGAGGGCTTCGGCCCGCGACCGGTGCCGACGGTGATCGGCCACCCCGACCTGGCCTGTCACCTGGCCCAGTCGCTCATCCTCGACGAATTCGACATGACGGTGATCAACCAGATGGCGGTGGACCACGGCCTGACGGTCCCGCTCTCCCTGCTCTTCGGCCAACCCAGCGAGTGGCCGGTCAAGGTGGTGCCCATCGCGGTCAACGTCATCCAGTACCCGCCGCCCACCGGCGAACGGTGCTTCAAGTTGGGCCAGGCGATTCGTCGGGCCGTCGAGAGCTACGACGAGGACCTCAACGTCCAGATCTGGGGCACGGGCGGCATGAGCCACCAGCTCCAGGGACCGAGGGCGGGCCTCATCAACCAGGAGTTCGACAACGCCTTCCTCGACCAGATGACCGAGAACCCCGACGACCTACGCAAGATCCCCCACATCGAGTACGTGCGCGAAGCGGGGTCCGAGGCCATCGAACTCGTGATGTGGCTCATCATGCGCGGCGCGCTCGGGGATGCGGTCGAACTGCTGCACCGCTTCTACCACGTACCGGCCTCCAACACCGCGGTGGGTCACCTCGTGCTCAAGACCGTTCCCGCGCAGAAGTAGTTCGAACGTGCGGATCGCTCTGGCCGGCGCGGGCGCCTTCGGCGTTAAGCACCTCGACGCCCTCGCGCGCATCGACGGCGTCGAGGTCGTCTGGGTCGTCAGCCGCACCCTCCAGCAGGCCGAAGAGGTCGCCGCCACCTACGGCGTCGCCCACGCGACGACGGAGTTGGATGACGCGCTCGGTTCTGACGAGGTGGACGCCGTCATCCTCTGCACGCCCACCCAGCTGCACGCCAGCCAGACCATCGCGTCGCTGCGAGCCGGCAAGCACGTGCTGGTGGAAATTCCCCTGGCGGACAGTTGGAGCGACGCCCAGGAGGTGGCGCGCGTCGCCGACGGCACAGAACTCGTGTGCATGGTCGGACACACCCGGCGCTTCAATCCCTCGCACCAGTGGATTCACCAGCGCATCGGGGCCGGCGAACTCTCGATCCAGCAGATGGACGTGCAGACCTACTTCTTTCGACGCACCAACACCAACGCGCTCGGCAACCCGCGCAGTTGGACGGACAATCTCCTGTGGCACCACGCGGCGCACACGATCGACCTCTTCGCCTACCAGTGCGGCGAGCCCATCGCCGAAGCCAACGTGCTCGCCGGTCCCCCGCACGGCGATCTCGGCATACCCATGGACATGTCGATCCAGCTCAAGAGCGTCTCGGGACGTCTTTGCACGCTGTCGCTGAGCTTCAACAACGAAGGGCCGCTCGGGACCTTCTTTCGCTACATCTGCGACCACGGCACCTACATCGCGCGCTACGACGACCTCTTCACTGGACGCGACGAACCGGTCGACGTCTCGCGGGTCGCCGTATCGCTCAACGGGATCGAGCTGCAGGACCGCGAGTTCATCCGCGCCATCCGCGAGGGCGACCAGCCCAACTCGTCGATCTCCGGGGTCCTGGACTGCTACCGCGTGTTGGGCGAGTTGCAGGAGAAACTGTAGGGCGCGGGACCGCTACTCCGGGGCGCTGGTGAGGTACTGCACCACCACGTCGCCGATCATCTGTCGGTACATGGCGCGCCGTTCAGGATCGACCAGGTTGCGTCCGAAGTTCGCCTCGAAGGTGTACTGGTTGTTGATGCGGAAGAAGCAGAACGAGCTGATCAGCATGTGCACGTCGAAGACGTCGATGTCGCGGCGGAACTCGCCCTCGGCGACGCCGCGCTCGAGGGCCCGGCGCAGCATCTTGATGACGGGACGGTCGAGCCCCTGGAACCCGCCGTTGGCGTTGATGAAGTGGGCCCGTTGCATGTTCTCGTGGCTGACCAGTCGGCTGAAATTGGGGTTGGCCTCGTGGCGATCGAACGTAAGTTCCGCGAGGGTCCGCACCGCCTCGATCGGATCGAGGTGGTCGACGTCGACGCTCTGCTCGGTGATGCGGATGGCCGCGTAGGACTGCTCCAGCGCCGCGACGTAGAGCAACTCCTTGGAGCCGAAGTAGTAGTAGATCATCCGCTTCGTCGTGCGGGTCTGGTTGGCGATCTCGTCCACCCGCGCGCCCGCGAACCCGCGATCGGCGAACTCCTGGGTGGCCACGGCCAGGATCTCCAGCTTGGTGCGCTCGGGGTCGCGCTGGCGTCGTTCGTTGCGAGCGGGCTTTTCCTGCTCTATCGCCATCACTCCCCCTTCACGTTCGAAAGACCCTTCGAACGGCATATCGATCTCACCGCGCGAACGTTCGCACCGAGGCGCAGGACGTCCAGTCGACAATGTGCCAATTAGTACATAATCCTCAACGTACTCAAAATAGCCGCAATCGCGCACCGTGGCGCCATCTTCGACCCCGTCGACCTGCCCCGGTGCCTACAAGGCGCTCGCCGCGACCAGACCTTCGAGCACGGCCTCCTCGACGGTGCGCGGCGTCACGCAGTCGCCCACGGCGACGAGCTGCAGGTCGCCACCGTCGAGTTCACCCATGAGTTCGTTCGACGACTCGTGCCCGCAGGCCAGCACTAAGGCCGACACCCCATCGATCACTACCCGCTCCTCGGTCAGTTCGTGCTGTAGGTAGACGCTGTCCTCGTCGGCGCCAAAGAGACGCAGCAGCCCCACCACGTTGATACGCTCTCGCGACAGGGCCGCCAGCATCGCGTCGCGCACGTACTGCTGGAGGGTCTCGCCGGCCGCGTAGCCGTTGACGCACAACGTCACCCGATGGCCCTGGGCTCGAAGCAGACGCGCGACGCCGATGCCGATCCAGTCGCCGCGCCAGTCGGCGACGATCACGTGACCCGCCGGCATGGGCGCACCGCTCAGCACCTGCCAGGCGTCGCGTACCACCGGCTCTCCCGCGACCTCGAGGTCCGGCCGGTAGGGTCGGGCCCCCGTCGCCAGCACCACGACGTCGGGGTCCATCGCGCGGATCATCGTCGCGTCAAGGCGACTGCGGGTCACGATCTCGACGCCCGCGCGGACCGCCTCGCGGTGCAGGTTCGTTGCGGCGCCGCCGAACTCCTCTCGACCCGGCAGCATCTGGGCCAACAAGACCTGGCCCCCGACGTGCGGTGCCGCCTCGTGCAGGGAGACTCGGTGACCGCGTTCGGCGGCCACCGCCGCCGCCTTCAACCCACCGGGTCCCCCGCCGACGACCAGCACGCGGCGCGGCGCACTGGTGCGGATGCGCATCGCGTACGTCAGCTCGCGGCCGGTCTCGGGGTGTTGAATACACGAGATCGCAAATCCCTGGTGGAAATGACCGATGCAGGCCTGGTTGCACGCGATGCAAGCCCTGATGTCCTCCTCCTCGCCCGCCGCCGCCTTTCGGGCCAGCAGTGGATCGCAGATGAGGGCGCGGGTCATGACGCAAGCGTCGGCTTGACCGAGCTCCAGGATGCGCTCGGCTTCCTGAGGCTGGTTGATGCGGCCCGCCACGATCACGGGCACGCCGACGAGCTCCTTGAGGGACCGAACGAGCGGAGCGGTGTAGCCGTTCTCGAAGGACATCTCGGGCGCAATGTGGCCCGACCCCCGTCGGCCCGCCGACGTGCCGGTGGTGACGCTCACGTAGTCCACCAGCCCGGCTTCGTCCAGGCGTACGCAGGCCCGTCGGGCGATCTCTTCGTCGAGCCCGGTGGGGTCGTGTTCGTCGAGGGAGATCCGCAGACCCACCACAAAGTCCCGGCCCACTCGTTGGCGCACCTCCCGATGCACGCGCTCCAAGAACCGAAACCGGTTCTCCTCGCTCCCGCCGTAGTCGTCTTTTCGATGGTTGAGGTGCGGGTTGAGGAACTGGGCGGGCAGATACCCGTGGCTGGCCACGATCTCTACGCCGTCGAGGCCGGCCCGCTCGAGCCGGGCCGCGGCCAGGGCGTATCCGTCGACGATCTCTTCGACTTCGCCGGTGGTCATTGCGCGCGGCATCACGCGGAAGCGCTCGTTGGGCACGGCCGAGGGGGCCAGGGCCACCGGGCTCGATCCGTCACTCGACTCCATGACCTCACGTCCGGGATGGAAGAGCTGCCCGAAGACCACCGTGCCGCTCGCGTGAAGCGTGGTGGCGAGGCGCTCGAAGCCGTCGATGCAGGCATCGTCGATCGCCATAAGGATGTGCTGGGTGTAGCGGGCACTCTCGTGCACGCCGGCCACCTGCACCACGATGAGTCCGACGCCGCCGCGGGCGCGGGCCTCATGGTAGGCGATTAGCTGGTCGGTGACGGCGCCGCCCTCGACCATCACCGTGTCGTGGCCCGACGAGACGATCCGGTTCTTCAGCGTGCACGCACCGATACGCAGCGGCTCGAAGAGGTGGGTGTAGCGAGCCATGGGCGTCCCTGTACTAGATCTTGCTTCGTTCCTATCACCGTTGTGCGAACTGCGCCAGCGACCGCACCGTTCGGCGATTCGACGTCTGACACTCCATTACCGCCGACGACGTCGTCATCCAGCCGGACCAGTTGGCCAGCCAACCACGATTGCCGAGCCCTAGAAGTTCGGGTTCCCGCAACGAATCGCAGGACTACTCTCCTAGCGAACGAGGACCCGCAACCATCACGACCGTGGTTCAGTTGTTGGGAAAAGTCCAGTCAGACTACCTAGGGAATGGAATTTCGGACCGTTGCACTGTATCAGGTTACCTGATACAGTGCCGTCCGAGGACTGAACCCCTCCGGAATGCTGGTGCGAGAGGACGAGGTGAGTTGTCGGCTTGTCTCTGACGCAACGCCCTCTTCGCAGTGCAGTGTGTCGTTGGTCCACCTGGATGAAAGAGAGTTCAAATGAAATCAAGTTCGACGGACAGCAAGGGAAATCTTTCTCTCGGAGAGTGGAGCACCGTTCTCGCCGAGCTGGACGGTGACGGTATCGCCTGGGTGACCCTGAACCGACCCGAAAAACGCAATGCGATGAATCCAAAACTTAATGAGGAGATGATTGAGGTTCTCGACGTCATCGAGTCTGACGACCGCGTCAAGGTACTTGTTCTTACTGGAGCGGGAGAGGCTTTCAGCGCGGGGATGGACTTGAAAGAGTATTTCCGCGAAATTGATGCCGGTGGGCCGATAGCGCGAATCCGATCTCGTCGAACTTCCAACGAGTGGCAGTATCGTCGTCTGATGTTTTTTGCCAAGCCCACGATCGCCATGGTGAATGGCTGGTGCTTCGGCGGCGCATTCACGCCCCTTGTGGCCTGCGATCTCGCCATCGCCGCCGAAGACGCAATCTTTGGACTTTCGGAAGTCAATTGGGGCATCCCACCAGGCTCCGTCGTGTCGCGCTCGTTGGCGGAGATGATCCCGGCGCGCGACGCGATCTACTACATCATGACGGGTAAGACATTCACCGGTGCCGAGGCCGCAGCGATGCGACTGGTCAACGAAGCAGTTCCGAAGGAGGACCTTCGAGAGCGCACGGCTGAGCTGGCGAAGCATGTTTCGAAGATGAACCGAACTGTACTTGAGGCGGCCAAGACTGGATTCAAACGGGCGCGTTCGATGGACTGGGAAACTTCGGAGGAGTACCTCTACGCGAAACTTGACCAGTCCATTGCCAACGACCCCGAGCACGGGCGCGAGAAGGGAATGGGCCAGTTCCTCGACGACAAGACGTTCAGGCCGGGCCTTGGATCCTACAAACGTGACTGAGGCGTCACCCACGTTACCGAGGATCTCTCGTGATGCAATTCACCGCCTGCTTCACCCTCGATCAATCGCCGTGGTTGGCGCGTCAGATTCGCCAGGATCAATAGGTGGGGCGCCGATTTCTCTGATCGAACGATTCGGTTACGTTGGTGACGTTCATTACGTCAGTCGCACCCGCACCGAGATCAACGGGCGACCCTGTGTCGACTCGATCGAAGGACTCCCCTTCGGCGTCGACGCGGTAATCCTCGCAATCCCAAAAGAGGGCGTGGCGGAGGCGATCTTGGCCGCCGGGCGCCAAGGAGTAGGCGGGGCCATCGTGTTCTCGTCCGGCTATGCGGAAGCCGGTACCAACGGCGCCGCCCAGCAGTTCGAGCTCGCGTCCGTGGCGACCGAATATGACATCGCCCTCGCGGGACCGAACTGTTTAGGTCTCATAAATTTCACGGAATCCGTTCCGTTGACGTTTGGAGACGCCTCGCCGAATCGCCGTGCCGGTGGACCCAGTCTGGCAATAATTTCGCAAAGCGGGGCTATGTCGTTGGCTCTGACGTACGCGGCAATGGCTCAAGATATTGCGGTGAGCTACACCATCTCGACAGGCAACGAAGCGGTGCTCGGTATCGAGGATTATCTTGGCGCGATTCTTGGCGAAGACGGCCTTCGTGCGGTGGCGCTCCTTATCGAGCAGATCCGAAGACCGGCTGAGTTCATCGAACTGGCACGAGTCGCGCGCCAGCGAGGGGTCGCACTCTGTGTTCTCCATACAGGTCGTGGTGCTCGTGCGCAGGCGGCCTCGCTCTCGCACACCGGTGCCATCGCCGGAGATCAAGAGGTGATGCGAACAATTCTCGGTCGAGAAGGTGTGCTGTTCATCGATTCGCTGGACGAGCTCATTGATACGGCGTGCGTCTTGGTGAAGTGTCCAATGCCGAGTGCTTACGGTGTCGCGTTCATGACTGACTCTGGCGCTGCGAAGACGTACGCCATTGACGTCAGTGATGACATCGGTCTCTTGCTCCCCGAACTGACTCCACCGACCTTGGTGAAATTGACAGACGAGCTACCCGCGTTCGCGATTGCCAGCAATCCAGTGGACATTACGGCGATGGGACTGAACGACCCAAGCCTTTACGCGCGAGTCGCATCTGCGCTGCTCGGCGACGACGAGGTCGGTCTACTAGTGGTCTCCTCAATGCCGGGATCAGTCGTGCAAGGGACTCAACAAGTCGAGGCGCTCGTGCCGGCACTCGTCACTGCACGCAAGCCGGTCATCTACACCATCATGGGTGGCGAGACACCGTTACCTCCAGAGAACAAGCTCAAGATCCTCGATGCCGGACTTTGCTTATTTCGCTCGCCCGAGCGTGCCCTGCGCGCCGCGCGGAACGTGACGAGACTCGCGCGAACCTTACGCGACGGGGAATCACGCGTGGCACCTGGACCTTTTGGGGCCCTCCCGCCCGACTCAAGGAATAAAGAGTACGTAAGCGAGCACGAAGCCAAGGTGTTGCTGTCGCGGACTGGCCTGCGCGTACCCTCGGGCGAACTGACAACCGATGTCCGCTCCGCACGGGCGGCGGCTTCGCGTCTCGGTTACCCCGTTGTATTGAAGGTCGTCTCTGCGCAGATACTTCACAAGAGCGATGTCGGCGGAGTCATGGTCGTCGCCGATGAAGCTGAGCTCAGCCGAGCCCACGCGCAGATGCTGGCTCGAATCGGTGCGGCCAACCCAGGGGCCGTGATTGACGGCGTTCTCGTGGAGGAGTTCGTGGACGGCGGAGTCGAAATGATTGTCGGTGCGCGCAGAGACGACACGTGGGGAGATCATGTACTCCTCGGTCTTGGTGGCGTCTGGGCGGAAGTGATTAAGGACGCCGTCGTAGTCGCAGTTGATGCTGATCGAAGCGAAATCGTCACGGCGATCGACTCACTACGCGGGGCCGCAACGTTACGGGGGGCGCGAGGCAGCGTGATGTCCGACATTGACGCTCTCGTGCAGGCAGTTGAACTTATCGGGGGGATTCTCAGCGCGACGACATGGATCGCGGAGATCGAGGTGAATCCAATGTTGGTGCTTCCAGAAGGCGACGGTGTTGTCGCGCTCGATATCCTCATCATCCCGCAGGCTCGGCTGGCCTCGGCAGTGGATGCTCAATAGAAACGCGAAGCGCCGCCATATTCTTGCGAAGGAACTCCACCAGTTCGCGCTACGGTCGCATTCTTACATTCCAAGGAGGTAGTCGTTTTGGCAACAAGGAAGACTAACCAGCACGATGGCGAACCAACCTGCCTCTATCGAGTCAAGCAATTGGAGCTTTCGATTCGCGTTCGACTTGACAAGGTTCTGCGAGAGTCGAGAATCACGGTCGTGCAGTACACCGCACTGACGGTGCTTCGTAGTCGCGATGGCCTCACCTCGGCCCAACTGGCCCGACGCTCGTTCGTGACGCCTCAATCGATTTCTGATGTCGTCATCGTGCTCACGGATCGTGGTCTCGTGCTGCGCCGCGATGATCCCGCGAATAGCTCCCACCGGCTCCTGTTTCTCAGCGCGTCGGGCCGGGCTCTGCTTCAGCGTCTCGATGGGCCCGTGCAAGATATCGAGGATGAGATGTTGGCGGCACTCTCGCGCGCCGATCGGGATCAATTCCGTCACGATCTAGAGAGTTGTTACAGCTCACTTAATGGTTCCGAGTCGAAAGCGAGGCATTGATCTACGACGAATCGTCGTTAGTCGCTCTTGTCCTCGATCTCCCACGCATGGTCGAGCACGTGCCAGGCCATCCAACGGATTGAGTAGCTCGCGGGCCACGCGCCTTCGTAGGGTTCCTTGAGCAGCGAATCGACGATGACGGCCCGCTGGTCGGACCACGGCGTGCGCGGCGTGACGCGTCCGCCGACCTTGGAGCCGCACCGACGCTCAGCCTCACGCACGTGATCGACCACCTGGTCTCGGTTGCGACCTCCGCCGCGTGGACCCTTCCTCAAGGCCGGTGGCGCGATGGCGACCACCCGGTCCAAGTAGTGCCAGGCCGATTCGAGCAGGCCCACCATTCGTCGCACGTCGACCTGGTCGCTCTGCTCGTCCCAGGGCCCCCTGGCCGTCGGGGCGCCAAAATCGGTCGTGGCGTTGCCGGTGACCTCACCGATGATCTCGAGGCGTCCCGGCGTGAACGATGGTCCCACGACGAGTTGGTAGCGCTCCTGGTAGACGAGCAGTTCCTCGACCGCGGCCTGTTCCGAGCGAGCCCGCCGGCACCACCCCGGCCACTCGAGCGCGGACGCGAAGGTCCAGGTGGAACCGCGTTCTAGATAGACGCGGGTAACCCGCGTGGAACGGCGCGTCGGCGCTGGCGTCAGGCCGCCTGCAGCTCGCGCTCGTCGAGGAAGGACCACCACGCGTCGCCGACCAGTCGAGCCGCTCGTTCGACCTCCGTGACGTCAGGTTCCAGGCTGGCCAGCGCGTCGAAGGTCCACGTGGCGTGGTCGCCCTCGATGGATCCGTGCTCGACCCAGAATGAGGCGGCCGCCTCGGACGCGCCGTAGTGATCAATCAGGCCTTCAGCCTTGGAGTCGGCGATGGCGGCCCCCTGGCTCTCGTAGGCCAGCAGGCCCGCGAGCGCGGCGACGCTGTCGCGCTCCAGCACCTCGGCGTAGGCGTCGAGGAGGCCTTGGGTGGCGGCGGTCATCTCGGTGTTCGTCGCGCCGTAGAAATCAGCGAAGCGGTCGAAGAGCTCAAGGTGGCTGGGCGCGGTGACCTCGTCGCGCCAGTTCGCCTCCACCAGGTTGCGCGCCGGCCCCGGCGCCAGCGAGTCGCTCAGGCGTCGCAGGAACCCGGGCAGCATTGCCTCGAAGTGGCGGTACTGCTGCGCGTAGTCACGCAACTCGTCGCGACTCAGTTGCCCCGCCTCCCACCGACGATAGAAGGGGTGTTCGAGCAGCTGACGATCCCGTAAGGCGGCGTCGAAACGTTGGTGGAGGAGAGTTTTCATAGAGCGAATGTAGCACTCGTGCCCCTCATTTTTGCGTTGGGGAAAGCGAAAGGCCCCCACCGAAGTGGGGGCCTTTCTAGAAATCCCGGCGGCGACCTACTCTCCCAGGGGGGGACCCCCAAGTACCATCGGCGCTGGTGGGCTTGACTGCTGTGTTCGGAATGGGAACAGGTATATCTCCACCGCCATAACCACCGGAAACCTTGCGCTCGACCACTTTCGTGGTCCGAACGGGCGAACCCGCTCCTTGAGCGTCCTAGAACGAGCACGAACATCAAACTCCAAGCCCTCGGCCGATTAGTACCGGTCAGCTGAATGCGTTACCGCACTTACACTTCCGGCCTATCAACGTGGTCATCTGGCCACGGGCCTTACCTGGTTAACCCAGTGAGTGATTTTATCTTGAAACGGGCTTCGCACTTAGATGCTTTCAGCGCTTATCCCACCCGCAGGTCGCTAAACAGCCATGCCCTTGGCAGGACAACTGTCACACGAGAGCTGCGTTCGTCCCGGTCCTCTCGTACTAGGGACAACCTTTCTCAAATCACTTACGGCTGCATCGGATAGGGACCGAACTGTCTCACGACGTTCTGAACCCAGCTCGCGTACCGCTTTAATGGGCGAACAGCCCAACCCTTGGGACCGGCTTCAGCCCCAGGATGCGACGAGCCGACATCGAGGTGCCAAACTTCCCCGTCGATATGGACTCTTGGGGGAAATAAGCCTGTTATCCCCGGCGTACCTTTTATCCGTTGAGCGATGGCGCTTCCACAAGCAACCACCGGATCACTATGCCCTACTTTCGTACCTGCTCGACCTGTAAGTCTCGCAGTCAAGCTCCCTTGTGTCATTGCACTCAACAGCTGATTGCCAACCAGCTTGAGGGAACCTTTGGGCGCCTCCGTTACATTTTAGGAGGCGACCGCCCCAGTCAAACTACCCGCCTGACGCTGTTCCTGATCCGGATTACGGACCAAGGTTAGGGTTCCGGCGTAGAAAGGGTGGTATTTCAACAGTGGCTCCACACTGACTAGCGTCAATGCTTCAAAGCCTCCCACCTATCCTACACAAACTAAACCAAAACCCAACATCAAGTTGTAGTAAAGGTGCACGGGGTCTTTCCGTCCTGATGCAGCTAACGAGCATCTTTACTCGTACTTCAATTTCGCCGGGTCCGTAGTTGAGACAGTTGGGAAGTCGTTACGCCATTCGTGCAGGTCGGAACTTACCCGACAAGGAATTTCGCTACCTTAGGACCGTTATAGTTACGGCCGCCGTTTACTGGGGCTTAGGTTCTCAGCTTCGCCCGAAGGCTAACCGATC
Source organism: uncultured Acidimicrobiaceae bacterium (assembly GCA_963827115.1). GTDB lineage: Bacteria > Actinomycetota > Acidimicrobiia > Acidimicrobiales > RAAP-2 > RAAP-2. Next base: position 1,228,362 of record CAWGZS010000001.1, read on the forward strand.
CCCGTAACCTTCCAGCACCGGGCAGGCGTCAGAGCGTATACAGCGTCTTACGACTTAGCACGCTCCTGTGTTTTTGGTAAACAGTCGCTTCCCACAATTCTCTGCGACCTTTTCACGCTACGGACGCGAAGTCCTACACGCTAATAAGGCCATCCTTCTCCCGAAGTTACGGATGCATTTTGCCGAGTTCCTTAACTACGGTTATCCCGATCACCTTGGTATTCTCTACCCGCCCACCTGTGTCGGTTTGGGGTACGGGCACCGTGTTCACTCGCTAGAAGATTTTCTTGGGAGCATGGAATCAGTGACTTCGCCTAATGGCTCGGCATCGTGTCTCAGGCTTAATGAAGTGCGGATTTACCTACACCTCGCCCTACACACTTACCCCAGGACAACCAACGCCTGGGCTCACCTATCCTCCTCCGTCCCTCCATTGCTTTCCGCCGCAGGGCTGGTCAGTTCGACCCGAAGGTCAGCCCCTTAGTATCCCCACATTGGAATGGGCGCGAACGCGGTGGTACAGGAATATCAACCTGTTGTGCATCGACTACGCCTCTCGGCCTCGCCTTAGCTCCCGACTTACCCTGGGGGGATTAGCCTTCCCCAGGAACCCTTGGGCTTACGGTGGAGGGGTTTCTCACCCCTCTCTCGCTACTCATACCAGCATTCTCACTCGAATACGCTCCACGCAGGTTTACACCTCCGCTTCACAGCAAATTCGACGCTCCCCTACCACTCCACAAATAAATGTGAAATTCTAAGCTTCGGCTCTGGACTTGAGCCCCGTTACATTGTCCGCGCAAGACCACTCGACCAGTGAGCTATTACGCACTCTTTAAAGGATGGCTGCTTCTAAGCCAACCTTCTGGCTGTCTGAGCGTTCTCACATCGTTTTCCACTTAGTCCAGAATTAGGGGCCTTAGCTGTAGATCTGGGCTGTTTCCCTCTCGACCAACGAAGCTCATCCCCCGTGGTCTCACTGCCAGTTTCTAGAGCATCGGCATTCGGAGTTTGGTTGGGTTCAGTAAGCTTGTAGGCCCCCTAGCCCATCCAGTGCTCTACCTCCGATGCTGAACAACTGACGCTGCACCTAAATGCATTTCGGGGAGAACCAGCTATCACCGAGTTTGATTGGCCTTTCACCCCTAACCACAGGTCATCCCCCCCATTTTCAACTGAGGTGGGTTCGGTCCTCCACGGGGTTTTACCCCCGCTTCAACCTGCCCATGGCTAGCTCACTCGGCTTCGGGTCTGCAGCACGCGACTGAACGCCCTATTCAGACTCGCTTTCGCTTCGGCTACCCCTCTCGGGTTAACCTCGCCACGTACCACAACTCGCTGGCTCATTCTTCAAAAGGCACGCTATCGAGGCCATAGCGTCGTAACGCTATGACGACTCTCTAACTGATTGTAAATCAACGGTTTCAGGTTCTATTTCACTCCCCTCCCGGGGTACTTTTCACCTTTCCCTCACGGTACTTGTTCACTATCGGTCGTCTATGAGTACTTAGCCTTATCAGATGGTCCTGACAGATTCACGCCGGCTTTCCCGGATCCGGCGTTACTCGGGTGTTTACTCAGAGATCTCAACGTTTCGCGTACGGGACTGTTACCCTCTTTGGTCGGCCTTTCCAGGCTCTTCTGCTACGTATCAATTTTGTAACTCTGTGAAGATTGCTGGTTCCTTCAAGTAAATCCCACAACCCCGAACTGGCAACGCCCAGTGCTTTAACACCAGCTCGGTTTAGGCTCTTCCCGTTTCGCTCGCCGCTACTCAGGGAGTCACTTTTGTTTTCCTCTCCTCGGGTTACTGAGATGTTTCAATTCACCCGGTTCCCTCTACCCGCCCTATATATTCAGGCGGGAGTTACACCCCATAACGGGTGCAAGGTTTTCCTATTCGGACACCCATGGATCAAAGCTCGGTAGACAGCTCCCCATGGTTTATCGCAGTCGCCCACGTCCTTCTTCGGCTTTAGACGCCAAGGCATCCACCGTTGACTCTTTGTAGCTTGGAGAAATTGATATTTTTAGAAATATAGATGCTCGTGCTCGTTCTAGAATTCTCAAAGATCAGCGCGACGACGTTCGACCTACACCCAATCTCCGGGTCGTAGGGATCATCGTGGAGCGAGCGGCCGCCGAGGCGGCATCACTCAAGGAGCGTCGCTCCTCCAAAACGGAAGACGAGAGTCCGGACCTACGCGGCAGTCACCTGACGGGTGCGGTGTGAACAACGGGTACGAATACTCGTTGTTGGGACCGTATACCCCAGTGGTATGACCACGTAGCCGACTAACCAGCATTCAACTCGGTAGCTGTCTGTCCCTTGTGGACAGATGTGCTCCTTAGAAAGGAGGTGATCCAGCCGCACCTTCCGGTACGGCTACCTTGTTACGACTTAACCCCAATCACCAATCCCACCTTCGACGGCTCCTTCCTTACGGTTAGGCCACCGGCTTCGGGTGTTACCGACTTTCGTGGTTTGACGGGCGGTGTGTACAAGGCCCGGGAACGTATTCACCCCGGCAATGCTGATCCGGGATTACTAGCAACTCCAACTTCATGCAGGCGAGTTGCAGCCTGCAATCTGAACTGAGACCAGTTTTAGGGATTGGCTCCACCTCGCGGTTTAGCAGCCCTCTGTACTGGCCATTGTAGCATGTGTGCAGCCCTAGACGTAAGGGGCATGATGACTTGACGTCGTCCCCACCTTCCTCCGAGTTGACCCCGGCAGTCTTCTACGAGTCCCCACCATTACGTGCTGGCAACATAGAACAAGGGTTGCGCTCGTTGCGGGACTTAACCCAACATCTCACGACACGAGCTGACGACAGCCATGCACCACCTGTGCTGAGCCCCGAAGGACACCGTATCTCTACGGCTTTTCCCAGCATGTCAAATCTAGGTAAGGTTTTTCGCGTTGCATCGAATTAAGCCACATGCTCCGCTGCTTGTGCGGGCCCCCGTCAATTTCTTTGAGTTTTAGTCTTGCGACCGTACTCCCCAGGCGGGGCACTTAATGCGTTAGCTGCGGCGCGGAAACCGTTGAAAAGTCCCCACACCTAGTGCCCACCGTTTACGGCGTGGACTACCAGGGTATCTAATCCTGTTCGCTCCCCACGCTTTCGCTCCTCAGCGTCAGTATTGGCCCAGATCACCGCCTTCGCTGCTGGTGTTCCTCCTGATATCTGCGCATTCCACCGCTACACCAGGAATTCCGTGATCCCCTACCAAACTCTAGTCACGACAGTTTCGGATGGCTGCCACAGGTTGAGCCTGTGGATTTAACACCCGACTTATCGAACCGCCTACGAGCTCTTTACGCCCAATAAATCCGAATAACGCTCGCACCCTATGTATCACCGCGGCTGCTGGCACATAGTTGGCCGGTGCTTCTTCTACAGGTACCGTCATTATCGTCCCTGTCGAAAGAGGTTTACAATTCAGAAAACCTTCGTCCCTCACGCGGCGTTGCTGCGTCAGACTTTCGTCCATTGCGCAAGATTCCCCACTGCTGCCTCCCGTAGGAGTCTGGACCGTGTCTCAGTTCCAGTGTGGCTGATCGTCCTCTCAGACCAGCTATCCGTCGATGCCTTGGTGGGCCGTTACCCCGCCAACAAGCTGATGGACCGCGAGCCCCTCCCGAAGCGAAAAACATTTCTTCCATCGACCATGCGGTCATTGGAAGGTATCCGGTATTAGCACCGGTTTCCCGGTGTTATCCCAGTCTTCGGGGCAGGTTGCTCACGTGATACTCACCCGTTCGCCACTAAATCTTCCAGAGCAAGCTCCTTGGATTCCGTTCGACTTGCATGTGTTAAGCACGCCGCCAGCGTTCATTCTGAGCCAGAATCAAACTCTCCATCAAGATTTTTCAAGAACCGAAGTTCTTTACGAATCAGAGAGCCAGATGAAAGACTCTAATTTTCATCTGACGACAACGAAATCCACGGGGTGGACTCGTTGCCTACTACTCACTTCTTTTGACGAACGACGCGTCCGGTTAGATCCGTCCATCGTCGCCCGTACTGGCTTTTGGCTCTCGTTCTTCCGTTTTCAAGGAGCGACATCACACACGAGCGAACTCGGAGGTGTGAAGTACACCATCTCGGGATTTCTCCGTCGAATCTGCGGCCGGGTTACCCCAGCTACAGGGATGCCCACCTTATCAGCGCGGTCTGCCAGGGTGCAAATGCACCGGCCGCCGTCTCTGTGGTGGGATAACCAGTGTAGCCGCGGCCTTCATCGCCCGCGACCATCCCACGACCTCCCCCGGGCCCGTCTCGCTCCAACCACGGCGTCGACGCGCTTGCACCTAGTTTCACAACTCACCCCCCACCTTCAACCACGTCGCTCTCAATAATGCTCGCGAAGCCTGACAACGCAATATTGGGGACCTACGCTTTGTGGGCAGCGAATTTCACGCACGTCCCGCTCGAAGCACTTCCCCGGAAAGTCAAGGAACGCACGATGTACATGAGATCCCACTCCCCGCGAACGCGCCCTGACCCGAGGCCGGGCCGCAGCATCTGATGCCTCCCGCGACCACCCGACGAGACGCGCCGTTGCGCCTTTTCGCGACCTTTTCCCTCATCATGCTGGTGGGCGTGCTGTTGCTCGGCCTCGCGCTCGCCTACAGCTACCGAAGTGAAGCCAATCGACGGGGCCTCGCCGAGGGACGGTCCGAGGCCGTGCTCATCGCCGAGACCGCGGTCGAGCCCCGGTTGGACGGCCACATGCTGAGCCGGGGACTGAGCCATACCGAACTGGTGGACATGAACCGCCTCGTGCGAGACGCCGTGCGCAGCCACGAGGTGCTGCGCCTGCGATTGCGCGACCAGGCCGGCGACGTCATCTACTCCGACGACGGATCGGGCCTGCACAGCACCGCCGAGAGCGACGACCTGGACGAGGTGAACGACGCCGTGCACGGCGGCATCGCGGCCAAGATCACCCACCTCAACTCCGACAGCAACGACACGGGTCCGATCGGTCCCGCCGCCGTGGAGGTCTACATGCCATTGATGGCCGGCGCGCCGCAGCACCAGGTAGGCGTGCTCGAGATATACCTGCCCTACACGCCCATCGCCGCGGACATCGACGCCGGACTCAACAGCCTGTACCGCAACCTGGCCATCGGGTTGGGCCTGCTCTACGTGCTCCTGGTCGGCATCTCCTACGCCGTCGGCCGTCGGCTCCGCCGCCAGGTGCGAATCAACGCCTACATGATTGAACACGACGCCCTCACGGACCTCCCGAACCGGGTGCTCTTTCGCGAGATGATCCAGGACCACCTCGAACGGGCCGGTCCGACCGGCGGACCCACCGTGATCGCGATCATCGACCTGGACCGCTTCAAAGAGATCAACGACACCTTGGGGCACCACAACGGCGATCGACTGCTCATCGCGTTGAGCAGTCGCATGACCCACCACCTGCAAGGGCTCAACGCCATCGCCCGCCTCGGCGGCGACGAATTCGGTGTGGTGCTCTCCGACGTGGCCGATCCCGATCGATTGCTGCGCGACCTGCGCGACGTCATCCAGCGCGAGATCATCGTCGGAGGTCTGCCCCTGTCCGTCGAGTCGAGCATCGGCTACGTCGTCGCGCCCGACCACGGCACCAACATCAACGAACTCCTGCAGCTCGCGGACGTGGCGATGTACTCGGCTAAGCAACGCCACCTCGGGGTCGTTCGCTACGACCCTTCCCAGAACCACTACGACGCGTCCAACCTCGCCCTCATCGCCGAACTGCGCGCGGCGATCGAATCCGATCAGCTGGTGCTGTACTACCAACCGAAAGTCGCCGTCAACAGTGGTCGGGTCGACGCCGTCGAGGCGCTGGTGCGTTGGCGGCACCCGACGTTGGGGCTACTCCAGCCGGACCGCTTCATCCCCCAGGCCGAGCAGACCGACCTCATCGATCATCTCACCGCGTGGGTGGTGCAGCGAGCGTTGCGCGACGTGAAGAACTTCGGACCCTCCTTCGAGGGACTGACCGTCGCGGTCAACGTCTCGGCACGCAACCTCAGCGACCCCAACTTTGCGTCATCCATCGTCGAGGCGCTGGACGCCGCGGACGTGGCCCCGCATCGCCTGTACATCGAGGTCACCGAGACCGCCCTGATGACCGACCCGTTGCGGGCGGCCGGCGTGTTGGGTGAACTGGACCGCGCGGGCGTTCGGCTGAGCATCGATGACTTCGGCACGGGCCAGACGTCCCTCAGCTACCTCTCGACGTTGCCCATCCACGAGCTCAAGATCGACCGCAGCTTCATCACCGACATGCTGGATCACCACGGGCACGCCGCCATCGTGAACTCGATCGTCGACCTCGGTCACAACCTCGGATTCACGGTGGTGGGCGAAGGGGTCGAGACCCGCACGGTAATGGACGAACTGGCCAGCGCCGGTTGCGACGTCGCCCAGGGTTTCCTCTTCACGCGGCCCGTGCCCGTCGAGGACCTCGTGACGTGGCTCCGCGACTTTTCCGCGGTCGGCGCGGCGACGTACCGCTAGTCGATTCGGCTCTCACACTCCACACGCCGTGGTCTAACAAAGGTCAGTGGGAGGCGTATTCGACGAAGGCGCTCAAGGTCGCGATGAGGCGCATCTCCTCAATGGTCCGTGCGCGCGAATTGAGCAACTCCTCGGTGCACACCAAGTAGGCGAGGCATCGAGCACGGCTGACCGCCACGTTGAGTCGATTACGCGAGAAGAGGAACTCCGGGCCTCTCGGCATGTCCTCCCCCGACGAAGTGGTCATCGTAAAGAAGACGACGGGCGCCTCACGACCCTGGAACTTGTCCACCGTGCCCACTTGCACCCCAGCCAGCGCGGGCGTGCGGTCGAATTCGCGGCGCAGCAGTCGGACCTGGTCGTTGTAGGGCGCGACCACCATGAAGTCCTCGGCGGCCAACAGGCGTGACTGGCCGAACTGGTCGGTCCATGAGGTACCGAGCATCGTGCGTATCTGTTCGATCACCAAGGCTGATTCCTCGTAGGACTCCGTGGAACGTGCCGAATGTTCGGCGCGCAGCCAACGAAGGCCGGTGCCGAACGCGGTGCTCTGCTGCGCGCAGCTGACGTGGCTGGTGAGACGGCCCTCGTAGATCTGGTTCGAGATGAACGAGCACACGTCGGGATGCATCCGTCGCGTCTCGGAGATGAACACGCCCTGCGTCTCAGGAATGGTGGCGTGCTCGCCCAGCACGTGCTCGAGCACGCTCGCCCCGGACCCGTCCGGGTGCTCGGCCTGGGAGACCTGGGCGAGTTGCAGCGGGTCGCCCAAGAGGATGAGGTTGCGCGCCGCGTTCGCCGAGGCGATGGCGTCCGCCAGCGCGAGCTGGCCGGCTTCGTCGACAATCAGGACGTCGACCGGATGGGCGCGCAGCCCCGGCCTCGACCACAGCCACGTCGTGCCCGCCACCAGATTGAACTGGTCGCTTTCGAGCTCCTCCTTCTTCGCGTTGTAGCGCACACCAGCTAGCCCCCCGTCAGCCGGCCGCGCGCCCTGGCGAAGCGTGCGCACGCTGCCGAGCTCCTGTCGCTGCTCGAAGACCTCGTAGGTCGCGCGAAGCAGATTGTCGATCGCGGCGTGACTCATCGCCGTGATGCCCACTCGTTTGCCGCTGTGGACCAATTCGTAGATGATGTGAGCGCCGCTGTAGGTCTTGCCGGTTCCGGGCGGACCCTGGAGCGCCACGTAACTGTTGTCCAAATGACCAACCCACCCGAGCGTCTCGACCAAGTCGTCGCCGAACACCCGCCGACAGGGCCATGGCCCGGCGTGAAACGCGGACGGGCCCGAGCGAGCAAGGCCAGCGACACCTGGCTCGGCGGGTCAGCCGGAGTGGGATGCAGGATCTGTTCGGCGAGATGGAAGAGCACGCCGGGCTTCTCGCGCGGCGAGACGTAGTCGTCGATCACCATCACCCTCGGCAGCCCACCCGCTTCGTCATGGCGATCGCGCCAGCGCATCGTGAGTTCGCGCTGCTCGTGGTCAAGCTCGGAGATGTAGCCGTAGCCGTGCTCGACCCCGATGCCCGTGTAGAGCACGTTCTTTTGTCGCATGAACGACGAGCGGTCCAACTCTTGCTCGGGCCAGGAGAAGCGAGCGTACTTCGCCACCTCGCCGCCCCGCGCCGACGCTCTCCTCAAAGCCCAGGAACGTCAGGTTCGCGAGGAAGTCGCGATCGCCGTAGAGCGAGCCGAAGTCCGCGGCGGCCTGTTCGAACTTTGGCGTCGTGTTGGCCGATCGTTCTCGTCGCCAGTAGTTGAGCAAATCTCCTAGAAGATGTTCGGGACTGTTCGGGCCAAACGCTTTGAGACCCTCGACCAGCTCGTCCGTGTCGAACTCGAAGGTCGGCTCTTCGAGCACGGCGTCGCGCCACTCGAGGCCTTCGGGACGCCGCTCGATTAGCCAGTCACGCAGCGCCAACGTCGCGCGCACGTCGTCCGCGTTGTAACGCGCGATATCCTCCAGGATCTTCGGCTCCCCCGTCGACATCCACTCCTCGTATTCGACGACGGCCATGGCACCGCCTTCGATGTCGCCCGAGCGTACGAAGCCCGTCAGTCGTTCCAGGTGTTTGAGCCCGTACGACTCGGTGCCCACCTGCATCGCGTTCCGGGCCACCACGTACAGGTCGACGAATATCCCCGTCTCGGCCAGGTGGGTGAACAGACTCTCGGTCTCGGTGCCCCTGGTCAGCCGCTCGAGCGACGAGCGTTCGGTGTGGTTGTAGTGATAGACGTGCATCAAGGGGAACGTCAATCGGCGAGCGGCCAAGAACTCCACCAACTCCTTGATCATGCGGCTCTGCTGATCGAGGTCGTGCGCCCAGCGCGCGTCATAGCACCAGCCGGACTCATCCCTCAGATAGAGGCCCGCGAGGAAGAAGAGGTCGTGCTGCGCGGTCCAGAAGGGATGACCCTCGAAGTCGAAGAAGACGTCGCCCTCGTCGGGCGCGGGCATGAGGCTGAAGCCGTGACCGAAGACTGGATCATCGGTCGATGACACCAACTCGTAGGCGGGTGTCTCGTCGGGATGCTCCCGGGACGAGACCTGCAGCGACGCCTGGCGCCACAGGCGCTCCAGGTTGTCGTCGTGCACGTTGGCCACCGGCGAACGACGTTGCGACAACTGGACCACGGTGCGCACCCCCGCCAACTGCAGCGCCTCACGCTCCGGGTGGCGGATGTTCGCGACGTACACCAGGGAATCTTCGTCACGCCATTCGCTCTCGCACCGCCCCGAGAACTCGCAGATCTCGCAGTGGGTGCACGGCTCGGGCCGCGTGTCGATGGTGCGTTGCTCCTGGTTCAACAGCAGCGCCAGTTGACGGCGAAGGCGTCGCCAATAGGGGCTGAACTGCTCCACCGCCAACGTCTCGATATCGCCCGAGCCGAGCCAGAGGTGCATCTGGCGGGGCGCGCGACCATTCAACGCGGCGATGGCTTCGGCGTAAAAGCACAGCTGAAGGACGTGTCCCGGCTTGCCCTCGACGCGTGTCAACTTCGCGTCGACCGGTTCATACGTGACCCGCCCGTCCTCCTCGTCGACGCGGAAGAGGAAGTCCGCGATCCCGCGGATGCCCTCGTAGACGAACGGCATCTGGTAGATCACGTCGTGGCCTTGGTCCATGACGTTGCCGAGTCGCGATACCCAGTGCTGGAAGGTCTCGTCGGGGTTGCGCCCCGGGACCTGGTACACCGTTCGCCCTTGTTTCTCTAAGTCCGCGAGGCAGTCGCGCTCGTGCGTCGAACCCTTCTCCACCAGCAGTTGAGCGAGTGACCCCATGGGAGTCGCCTCGATGACCAGGGCGCCGGAGTCGGCTTGATTTCGCAACGAGAGGAAGTGGGCGCACTCCAGCCAGGCGGTGATCTTCGAAGGGGTAAGTAGGCGCTCAGGCATCTTGCTTCACTGTAGGTTTCCTCGCTGCGGGCATCTCGTACGCCACTCCAGAATCCCGCACGGCTGTGACACCCTTGGCCCGTTTTCGTCCCGCGTAACCGGTCGACCTCAGTACGAACGTCAGCGCAGGGGGTTGAACGCGTCCAGTGCGGCCGGTCGCTCCCCGGTCACGATCTCGTGCGCGAGCAGCTGTCCGGTGATCGGTCCGAGAGTAATCCCCCACATGCCGTGGCCTCCCGCCACGAAGACGCCCGGGACCTTGGTGCCTCCCACGAGGGGCAACCCGTCCACGCTGACCGGGCGAGGTCCGACCCAGACGTCTCGCATCGTGCTCCAATCGACGCCCTGCAGGAGCGGTCGCGCGGACGCCGCCAAGGCGTCGACGCGCGACTGGACGATGGGATGGTCGGGCGAGCGAAACTCCATCGTCCCGCCCACTCGCAATCCCTCGCGGTAGGGCGTGCAAGCGACGCGCGCGGCGGGGAAGTAGATCGGATTCGCCACCGGTTCATCCGTGCTCACGCTGAAGGAGTAGCCCCTCCCCGCCTGTACGCGCTGACGCACGCCCAACGGCGTGACCAGCTCGTTGAGCCACGCGCCGGTCGCCACGACGACCGCGTCACCGAGCTCGGGGTCACCGCCGTAGCCCGAAACAGTGATGCCGCCCGGTCCGTGTCGAAGGGCCCGCACCGAGAAGCCCGTGCGCACCTTGCCGCCTCGCTTGATGAACGAATCGGCGAGCGACGTCACGAAGGCTCCGGGGTCGATATAGCGCTGACCATTGATCTGCACCACGGCCCTCACGCTCTGGGCGATCTGGGGGACGATGACGCGCGCTCCATCGCCCGAGATCTCCGTCAGGTCGACGGGCTGTCCGGACGCTTCGATGAGCGCGAGCTCGTGACGCAGGTCCTTGGACTGCGCGCCGTCCTCGAAGCACGCCATGATCGGCGCGCTGATCGTCGTCGAGGCCACGCCGGCCAGCTCCAGGAGGTCGAACGCCTTGAGGGCCTCTCGATTGACGGCCAGGTAACCCTGCATCGCGCGGCGCCACTGTCCCATCGTGCAGTGCGCGGCGAACGACGCGAGGAACCTCCACAAAGTGGGGTCGAGCGTCAACGGCATCGAGAGCGGCGCGTTCACGTTGAACAGTCCCCGCAACCCATAGCGCAGGACGCTCGGTTCGGGCAGAGGAATCGCCATGACCGGCGAGAGCCATCCGGCGTTGCCCCACGAGGACCCCGCCGCCACGCCGTCGCGGTCCACGACCGTGACCTCGACGCCGTGCTCCTGGAGGAACCACGCCGTCGCCAGGCCCACCATGCCGGCGCCGACGACGACCACGCGCCGTGGCGCGGTGACGCGGGAGCCGTGAGGGATCGAGGCGGGCATGGCTCCTAAATGTACCCGGGCGGTGACGGGAACCTCGCGAGCGTCCTCTTAGGTGAGGCGCTGACGCGCCGCGCCGAGGGCGTCGTGGAGCCGCGCCGACTGCTCGGCCCACGCGGAGGGTCCCGCGGCGCCCGGTGAGGTGCGTCCCCGCAGCGAGGCCCCCGCCGCGAACAGGTCGGCGAAGTGCGACAGTTCCGGGTCCTCCGCGACCACCTGCGAGAAAGGCACGCCGCGTCGATCGGCCTCGCCCACCAACTGTCCCACCCGTTCGTGGGCTTGGCGAAACGGCACCCCTCGTTCAACCAGTCGCTCGGCCAGGTCGATGGCCACCAGGTTGACGTCGTCGGCCGCGTCCCGGGCCCTCTGCTCGTCGAAGGTCAGGGACCGGTAGGCCCCGGTCATCGCCCGCAGGACGAGCACGACCTGGCGCAGGGAGTCGAAGAGCGGCTCCTTGTCCTCCTGCAGATCGCGGTTGTAGGAGAGGGGCAGCCCCTTCAACGTCACCAGCACCGAGGTGAGGTTCCCGACCAGCCGGCCGCTCTTGCCGCGGGCGAGTTCGGCCACGTCGCTGTTCTTCTTCTGGGGCAACATCGACGACCCGGTCGTGAAGTCGTCGCCCAGGCTGGCAAAATGGAATTCGCTGCTCGTCCACAGCACCATCTCCTCGCCCATGCGCGAGAGATGGATGCCGACCAGCGCGACGTCGAAAAGCGTCTCCGCGACGAAATCGCGATCGCTGACGGCGTCCATTGAATTGGCGAAGGCCTCGCGAAATCCGAGCAGCTTCGCCGTGAAGGCCGGCTCGATGGGTAACGACGTCCCGGCCAGGGCCCCCGCGCCCAGCGGCGACACGTTGAGTCGCTCACGCGTGTCGAGCAGGCGGTCCACGTCGCGCAGCAACGACCACGAGTGTGCCGCCAAATGATGGGCCAGCAGCACCGGTTGGGCCCTCTGCAGGTGGGTGTAGCCCGGCAGGTTGGCCGACGGATAGCGCGCGCCAACGTCGTTGAGGGCGTCCACCAGCTCGAGTATCTCGCTCGCCACCGACGTCACCGCGTCGCGGGTGAAGAGTCGCAGAGTCGTGGCGACCTGGTCGTTTCGACTACGGGCGGTGTGGATCTTGGCGCCCGCGGGCCCCGCAATCTCGGTGGCCCGGCGTTCGATCGCCATGTGCACGTCCTCGTCACCGTCGTGACGCACGAAGGTGCCGTCGCGGAACTCCTGGCTTACCTGCTCCAGCGTCGTGAGCAGCAGGGCGCACTCCTCGTCGCTCAGCAGCCCCGCCTTGTTGAGACCTTGCACGTGGGCGGCGGTGCCCCGGATGTCGTGGGCGTACAGGACGTGATCGAAGGAGAAGCTCTCGGAGAGGTCCCAGAGGGATTCCGCCATGGGCGAGGAGAAGCGACCGCTCCAGAGCGTCATGACGTCGGCGGCGTTGCGTTCTTCGCGCCCTGACGGGCCGCCCACGTCTTGATGCCCAGCCCGTAGATCCTCACAAAGCCCTCGGAGTCGGCGTGGTTGAACTTGTCGCCGGCGTCGTAGGTCGCCAATCCGTAGTCGTAGAGCGCGTGGGGGCTGCGCCGCCCGACGATGCGGATCATCCCGGGCGCCTCGAAGCGCAAGCGAACCTCTCCCGTGACGTGGTGCTGCGTCTCGAGCATGAACGCGTCGAGCGCCTCCTTGAGCGGCGAGAACCACATGCCGTCATAGACCAGTTCGGCCCAGCGGATCTCGAGCCTCGACTTCTCGTGGTGCACGTCGCGCTCGAGGACCAGGTCCTCGAGGTCGGCGTGGGCGGCGATGATGGCCAGAGCCGCCGGGCACTCGTAGACCTCGCGACTCTTGATGCCGACCCGACGGTTCTCCACCATGTCGAGACGGCCGAAACCCGTCGAGCCGACCCGGTCGTTCAGCATCTTGATGAGGTCCGCTAACGGCGAGACGACACCGTCGACGGCGACCGGCACCCCTTCGGTGAACGCCAGGGTCAGTTCCACCGGCTCTTCGTTGCGCACCCGGGTGAGCGTCATCGGTTCCTGCGGCGGTTCCGCCCACGGGTCCTCCATCGCGCCGCACTCGATGGCCCGGCCCCAGAGGTTCTCGTCGATCGAGTAGATCTTCTCCTTGGTGGCCTGGATGGGTATCTCCCACTTGAGGGCGTAATCGACCGAGGCGTCCCGGGTCATGCCCCAGTTGCGCGCGGGCGCCAGGACCTCGAGGTCCGGGGCGAGCGCGTGTGTCGCGACCTCGAAACGGACCTGGTCGTTGCCCTTGCCGGTACAACCGTGGGCTACGGCGGTGGCCTCGAACTTGCGGGCCTGGGCGACCAGGTGACGCACGATGACGGGCCGCGACAGCGCGGAGACCAGGGGGTACTTGCCCTCGTAGCGCGCGTTGGCCAGGATGGCCTTCGCGCAGAACTCCTCGGCCATCTCGGCGCGGGCGTCGACCACCACGCAGTCGAGGGCGCCGGCCGCCAGGGCGCGGGCCTTGATGTCCTCGAAGCTCTCCGAACTATCCGCGTCCTGACCGACGTCCACCAGCACGCAGACCACCTCGAGTCCCCACTCCTCGATCATCCACCGCACGGCCACCGACGTGTCCAGTCCCCCGCTGTAGGCCAGCACCACACGTTTCGCCATGATTACCTCCCCTTCGTGGGCGGGCTCAACGGCTCGCCGAATCCCGCCAGGGCCCGGAACTCCGTCGCGAGCGACTCCCCGCCTCGCTCCTCGCTGGCGATCACCAGAATGGTGTCGTCGCCCGCCACACTACCGAGCACGCCGTCGAGCACGCTGCGGTCGAGGGCCGACGCCACTACGTGCGCGCAGCCCGGCGGTGTGCGCAGGACCACCAGGTTGGCCGAGCTGTCGACCGACACCACCCACTCGCCCATCATCCGTCGTAGGTGGTCGAGCGGCGCCGCAGTCATCTTGGGCGCCATGGCGATTACGATGCGCCGCGAGCCGTGCTCGTCGCGCACCTTGATGGTGCCGAGTTCTTGCAGGTCTCGCGTCACCGTGGCCTGCGTCGCGGAGATGTCCTCGGCCTGCAAGCGCGTGACGAGTTGCGCGGCCGTCGAGATCACCTCGCGCTCCAACAGCTCTCCGATGCGATGCTGTCGCTGGGTCTTGGTCATGGGTTCTCCTCTTTTATCCAACGTAAGACGCCGATCATGGCCGTGCGACGGTGGAAAACCTGGCGCCACACCAACGAGGCGTCGCCGTCCAGGACGTCATCGGTGACCTCGTCGCCGCGATGGGCCGGCAGGCAGTGCATCAGCACGGCCCCGCCCTTGGCGCTGGCCATAAGCGTCGCGTTGACCCGGAACGGGCTCAGGACCTCGCGGCGGTGCTGCGTCTGCGCCTCCAGGCCCATCGAGACCCAGGCGTCGGTGTAGACGACGTCCGCGCTCTTCACCGCGTCGTGAGGGTCGCCCGTGAGTCGCAACACACCGCCGGACACGCCCGAGGGATCCTCGACGCCGCCCGGCTGGAGTTGAAACTCGTCGGGCGCGCCGATGGTCACGTTGACCCCCAGGCCCAACAGCGCCACGGCGAGCGAGCGGGTCACGTTGGTCGCGTCGCCCACGTAGGCCACCTCCAGCCCGTTGAGGCCGTGCACGTCGCCGTTGGCGAAGTGCTCCGCGATGGCCAGGACGTCGGCCACCGCTTGGGTGGGGTGCGCCTGATTACTCAGGAGATTGATCAGCGACATTCGCTCTCGGGTGGCCTGGCGCATCCGGGCGAAGACGCCGTGGTCGCGAACACGCAGCGCGGCGATCGCGTACATCTCGGCCAACGTGCGCCCCACGTCCTCGGCGCTCTCGCGGGTGTCGAGTCCGATCTCCTCGTCACCGAAGAACGTCGCGTAGCCGCCCAACTCGTGCACGGCGCAGGAGCTCGAGGCGCGCGTGCGCAGGCTCGGTCGCTCGAAGACCAGGGCGACGCCCTGGCCCTTCAAGGTCTCGTCGTCGAAGGCCGAGCACGACCGCTCCAGGATCGTCGAAAGGTCGCCGGGGCCGAGCTCGTCAATGGTCGTGAAATGTCTGGTCATCGAAACACCTCCGTCGTGGGTATGTCGCCCGAGAGCGCGTCGCGCAGCGCGTGCCGTCGCGTGCCGTTGGCCACCAGCACGCGACGCGCGCCGGCACCGAGGGCGTCGAGGGCCGCCACCAATTTGGGGCGCATGCCGTCGCGCACGTCGTTCGAGGACAGCAGCGCCGCGACCTGCTCGCCCGAAACGCTGGTCATCGCCGAAGCGACGTCGTCGAAAGTTCCCCTCAATTGGTCAACGTCGCTGAGTAAAACCAGCTCATCGGCCTCCAACGCGCCGGCGAGGGCACCGGCGGCCGTGTCGGCGTTGCAGTTGAGCAGCCCGCCAAGCTCGTCCACGGCGATCGGGCTCACCACCGGCGTCACCCCCGCGGTCCACAGGGTCGTGATGATCTCGTCGTTGACCTTGGGCACCGAGCTCGCCCGGCCCCAGGTCGGGCCGAGGGGCGACGCTCGAAAGAGCGCCGCGTCGACGCCGGAGAGCCCGACGCTCACCAGCCCAGCCTGGTTCAGCGCCGCCGAGATCAGCAGATTGACGCGGCCCAGCGCCATCACGACGCCGTCCATGGTCGCGTCGTCGGTGACGCGCAGACCCTCGTGGAAGGTGCTGGCGATACCAAGCGCGTCGAGCAGTGCCGCAATCTGGGGACCCCCTCCGTGCACGATCACCACGTGGGTGCCCGCGGCGCGGAGGTCCGCGACGTCCTGGGCCAAGTCGACTAGTTCCAAAGAATCGACGTCGAGGTTGTCCAGGGCGTGGCCGCCGAGCTTCACCACCACGCCGCTCACGGGGTGACCCCCGCGCGCGCCAGTCCGAGCGTCTCGTCGCGGCCGGTCGCGACGTTCCAGGCCTGGATCGCCTGCCCCGCCGCGCCCTTGATCAGGTTGTCGAGCGAACTCATCATGACCACCCACCCGGTGCGCGGATCGACCCGAGCGCTTACGAAGCACAGGTTGCTGCCCACGGGATCCTTGAGCGCGGGCGGATCGACCGTCACCACGACGAAGGGGTCGTGCGCGTAGGTCTCGCGAAGCACCGTCAGCGCGTCGTGGGTGGTGAACGTCGCCGACCCGTCGCTGAGTCGCCCGTAGGCCGTCACCAGCATCCCGCGGCTGACGGGCAGGAGGTGCGGGGTGAAGATCACCTGCGCCTCAAGTTCTTGCTCGATCTCGGGCGTGTGACGATGATCCACCAGACCGTACGCCTCGGCGTTCGCGGCCAGGCGCCCGAAGTGCAGTCGATCGCTCGCGGCCCGCCCGGCCCCCGAGACACCGCTCAAGGCGTTGATCACGATGCCGGTGTGGGCAATGTGACCGCGGTCGAGAAAAGGTCCGATGGCCAGGGCGCTGGCCGTGGGATAGCAGCCCGGCACCGTGATGAACGACGCGCCCACCAACTCGGCGCGATGTCGTTCGACCAGCCCGTAGGTCGAGGACGCCAGCAACGCCGGCGCGAGGTGCGCCGAGCCGTACCACTGTTCGTACGACTCGACACTCTTGAGGCGGAAGTCGCCGCCCAGATCCACCACTTGGACGTCGCGAGCCAGGAGATCGGGTACGAGCATCTGGCTTTGGCCGTGAGGCAGGGCCACGAACGCCACGTCGACGTCGGCGTCAGCCAGCGCGGACGTTGGCTCGAAGACCATCGAGGGATACAGCGCCGCGAGGGCCGGCACGAGTTCGCCCACCCGCTTGCCCGCGTTGGACTCCCCGGTGGCCAGGACGACGTCGAGGTCCGGGTGGTCGGCGCTCAGGCGCAGCAACTCCGCGCCCGCGTATCCGGTCGCTCCAATCACGGCAATCCTCATATGACATTTTATGCATACGACATGATAAAAATGCAAGTCTTGTGGTGGGCCAGTAGGATGGCCGCGTGTCGAAGCGCGGCTGGCTCCTCTTTCTGGCGATGGCCGTCATCTGGGGAATCCCCTACCTCTTGATCCGGGTGGCGGTGCGTCATCTCAATCCCGGCGACCTGGTATTCGGACGGACGCTGCCCGCAGCCCTGATGCTCATTCCCCTGATCGCCTCACGCGGGCAACTTCCCGTGCTGCGCAAGAACTTCTTCTGGATCGCCACCTTCGGGGTGGTCGAGTTCGGGATCCCCTGGTTCTTGATGTCGACCTCGGAGAAGCACATCACCAGTTCGCTCACCAGTTTGCTCATCTGCGCCGTGCCGCTCTTCGCGGTCGTCGCCCAGCGCATCCGGCGCACCGAGGACCGCATCAACGCCCGGCGCCTCGCCGGCCTGGCCATCGGGGCTCTCGGCGTGGCCTTCCTGGTGGGTCTGGACCTGAAGGGCGGCTCCATCACCTGGATCGGTTTCATGATGATCGTGGCCCTCGGCTACACCGTGGGGCCGATCATCCTCGCCACCAAGCTCACGCACGTCCCGGGACCGGTCGTGGTCGCGGGCGCCACGTCGGTGGTGGCTCTCTGTTGGCTGCCGTGGACCATCCTGCACTGGCCCCATCACATCTCGGGCGAGACGTGGGCCTGCGTCGCCGTGCTCTCCGTGGTGTGCACGGCCTTGGCCTTCCTCACCTTCTTTGAACTGGTGAAAGAGGTCGGCTCGACCCGCAGCGTGGTGGTGACGTACTTCAACACCGCCATCGCCGTGGTGCTCGGTATCGCGCTGCTCAACGAGCCGCTGACCGCCGGCATCATGGTGGGATTCCCCCTGGTGCTGCTGGGCTGCGTCCTGGCCACCAGCCGCCGCGAAACGGTGAGCGTCTAGGCGAAGTCGCCCGACACGCTCACGGCGCCGTCGATCACCAGCCACAGCTTCCCGGGGACCGTGAACATCGTGATGGCGTCGCTCAGCAGCACGGGACCGTGGAACGTGAGCGTGGCCTCGCGCACCGGGCCGTCGATGGCCTCGTAGGCGGCCTGCCAAATGGCCGCGTTGTTGACGTGATCGACGATGTCCACGTCGCTGCGCCGAAGCGGCCACGGGCGCCGCGCGGCGTCGCTCGGCGGTGAGCTGAGCGTCACCTTTCCCGAGATCCGCCGTCCCCTCGCCGCCACGCCGTAGAGGTCGAGGAAGTAGCTCGGGAGCCGCTGGGGCTGCCCGGACGCGTTGACCGGCACCCACAAGGACGCGGTCTCCACCGCGACCTCATCGGACAGGGCGATGTTGGTGCGCCGTTCGGCCCACGCCGCCCCGGTGCCGCCGCACCACGTCGTCAACGTGACCCACTCTCCGAGCGTGGGCCAGCGCGCGCCGTCGGCGAGTCGAATCGCCGTGCGGCGCACCACCCACGTGTACTCCGAGCTGGCGTCGACGTCGTCCCAGTCGTCGCTGCCGATGTCCTGGAGGTAGCGGGCGACGCCGTCCAGGCGAAGCCGACCGTCGGGGCCGCAGTCCGAGAGGCGCACGCGGCGATTGGTGCTGAATCGCCGGCCTTCGTCCGAAAGCGGAACGAACTCAATCACTCGCATAAATTACTCTTAAATCTTGCCCCCTTGGACCATTTGCGCGCCTCGCGCGAAAGGTGGGCACCGTATTCTGGGGCGTGATGCAATCGGCGGCGTTGTCGTGATCGGCCTGTTGGCCATCGGATTCGTTGCCGGAATGATCGCCGGCATCTCTCCCTGCATCCTGCCGATCTTGCCGGTGGTCTTCGTGGGCTGGACCGATCCGGTGCGCGACGGCGACCATCCCTTCCGGGCCCGGCGTCGCCGCGACGTAACCGTGGTGGCGGGACTGGTCATCAGCTTCGCGCTCATCAGCGAACTCGGGTCGGTGGTGCTGAGCGCCCTGGGACTCCCGCAGGATCTGCTGCGCGACCTCGGCCTCGCGTTACTGTTCCTCTTCGGGGTGGGACTCTTGGTCCCGCGACTCGAGAGGGTGCTCGAACGACCCTTTGCCCGTCTCGCCCGCGCCGCGCCGCGCGCCGGCGGATCCGCGTTCCTCTTCGGTCTCGGCCTGGGCGCGGTCTTCGTGCCGTGCGCGGGACCGGTGCTCACGGCGATAACGACGTTGGGGGCGCACCACCGCATCAGTTTCTACGGCCTGTTGCTGAGCTTCGTCTTCGCGGCCGGCGCGGCGGTGCCCTTGCTGTGCATCGCCCTGGCCGGGGACCGGCTCATCGAACGCAACCGCGGGCTCTCCCGGCGCGCGCGACACCTGCGCCCCGTGGGCGGCGCACTGCTCATCGTCATGGGCATCGCCTTGAGCTTCAACCTCACCAACGGCGTGCAGAAGCTCGTCCCCGGCTACACCAACGCGCTCCAGCACCACGTCGAAGGAAACTCCTTCGCCTTCGACCAGCTCAACAAGCTGAGCTACGCCAAGGCCAACAACGGCTCGCTCACCACGTGCGAACGCTACGCCGCGTCCGGCTACTCCCAGGGCCTCTCCAAGTGCGGGGCGGCGCCGCAGTTCACGGGCATCACCACGTGGCTCAACACGAAGGGCGACCGGCCGCTCACGTTGAAAGACCTGCGCGGGCACGTGGTGCTGGTTGATTTCTGGACCTACTCATGCATCAACTGCCAGCGAACGCTCCCCCACGTGGAGGCCTGGTTCAAGCGCTACCACGACGCCGGCTTCGACGTGATCGGCGTGCAATCGCCCGAGTTCGCCTTCGAGCACGTGCTGAGCAACATCACCTCAGCGATCAAGAGCCTCGGCGTCAAATACCCGGTGGCGGTGGACAACAACCTGGCCACCTGGAGCGCCTATCGCAACAACTACTGGCCGGGCGAGTACCTCATCGACGCCCAAGGGGTCATCCGCCACGTGGACTACGGCGAGGGCAACTACGGCGCCGACGAGAACCTCATCCGGGCACTTCTAAAGAGCGCCAACCCCGACGCCGTCTTGCCGCCACCCACCAAGGTCGCCGACCTGACGCCGACGCAGGAGACCAGTCCCGAGACGTACCTGGGGGCCGAGCGTTCGCAGTACCTCGACGGTGCGGAGCCGGTCAACAATGAGAACGCCGTCTACCACTTCCCCGCGTCGATCCCGCTGCCGAGCTACGCGCTTTCCGGCCGGTGGCTCACCAAGGAACAGCAGATTGTCGCGGAGGGCAACTCCCAGCTCACCCTCAGTTTCAAGGCCACCGACGTCTACCTGGTGCTCAACGGCCACGGCACGATTCGAGAGTCGCTCAACGGGGTCTACGTCAAGACCATCCGGGTGTCGGGCTACGCGCGCCTCTACACGCTGCTCAAGCAAGGCACCGACGCCGACGGCCTCTTGAACCTCCAGTTCTCCCGGGGGCTCGAGGCCTACGACTTCACCTTCGGCTAGCGCAGCGTTGCCCCCAGGACGCGGACACGGTCGATCAGCACCTCGCGCGCGCCGCTCACCTCGTCGTCACTCAGCGTGCGCTCGTTCGAACTGAATCGAACGCTGAAGGCCAGGCTGCGGGTCCCTGACGCGAGG
The DNA here is from genome assembly GCA_963827115.1 of uncultured Acidimicrobiaceae bacterium. Lineage (GTDB taxonomy): Bacteria > Actinomycetota > Acidimicrobiia > Acidimicrobiales > RAAP-2 > RAAP-2. The sequence goes on from CAWGZS010000001.1 coordinate 1,249,125, forward strand.
TTCGCTCCTCGATAGACGTCAAAGAGCGTCACGTCCTCCACCAGATCGGAGGCCTCGCGCAGCGCGTGGGCCAGGTCCTGGGCGTGCACGTCGTCCGGCGTCACCAGCGCGAGGTCCACCACGGCGCTCGGATAACGACTCGGCACTGTGACGAACTGACTGCGACGCGTCGCGAGTGAAGCGTCGGCCAACGCGTCGAGGTCGAGGTCGACGACCCCGAGGCGTCGGTTGATCAATGACGGCACCAGGGTGGCGACCAGTTGCGGGTCGACCTCCCCCACGAAGCCCAGCGTGGCTGACGTCGTCCGGTCCACCAGCGCCGCGACGCGGGTCGGATGAAACCCGGCCGGCCCGTCGTCGCAACTGCGCACGACCACGTCGGCCAGCCCGAGACGCTCGCCCAAGGCCGCCCACAAGGCCACCGCGCTGGCCGCGTCGTCGGCCGCGCGCCCGAGGATCAAGGTCAACCGCTCGTTCTCCTGGGGCAGCCGCAGCGTTGTCGTGCCGCCGACGCCCCCTTTGGTGAGTCGCGGGTGCTCGGTCGTATCGGGGTGGGCGAACACCGTGCCCAGTTCGGCCAACACCACGTTGCCGGTGCCTCGTTCAACGTTCTTGCCCCAGGCCTTCACCAGGCCCACCAGCATGCTGGCGCGCAGCACCGACTCGTCCGAGGCGAGCGGGTTGGTTATGCGCACCCGGGGTACGCCGGGGTGGAGCAGGTCGAAATCACTGTCGCTCCCCAGGGTCGGCGTCCACACGACGTTCGCCCCGAGGTCCACCACCACGTCCTGGATGACCCGTCGCAGGCGCTGTCGGTCGTTCAGTCCGCCTGGTTCGGGCCAGGTGGGCGTGTGGCGCGGCAGACGCAGGTAACTGTGGAGCCGCGCTATCTCCTCGATGACGTCGGCGCGTCCGGCCGCGCCGCTTCTCACGTCGGGGCGCGACGAGGGCGCCGTGACGACGAGCACTTCCCCGCCGTCGGCTACCTCGAAGCCGAGGCCGCGAAGTATCGCGGCGGACTCCTCGAGCGAGATTGCCGCGCCGAGGGCGCGCTCGATGTCGCCGTCACGCAACTCGACCATCGACGGCACCGGCACCTGCCCCCACACGTCGAGCGGGGCCGCGTACCATTCAAGATCCGGAATGCTCTCGCGCAGCAGTTCGACGAAACGCGCCACCGCCCGCAGGGCGTTCTGGGGATCGACGCCGCGTTCGAACCGGTTGGACGCCTCGCTGCGAAGGCCGTGTCGCTTGGAGGATCGCGCGATGGTCATGGGATCGAAGTAGGCCGCCTCGACCAGCACGTCGACGGTGGCATCACTTATCTCGCTCGAGGCCCCACCCATGATGCCGGCCAACCCCAGCAGCTGATCGTCGCCGTCGACGATGACGCAGTCCTCACCCGTGTCGCCCAATCCCCGGCCCGCCTTGGCGAGCTCGCGTGACACGCCGTCGAGGGTCTGCAGCGATTCGCCACTGCGCGCCCGACGTACTCGAATGGTGTGACCGGCCACGAAGGCGGCGTCGTAGGGATGGGTAGGCTGGCCGAGCTCGAGCATCACGAAGTTGGAAGCATCGACCACGTTGGAGATCGCCCGCATGCCGGCGCTCTCGAGGCGCCGCGCGATCCACGTGGGCGAGGGGGCGACCGTGATGCCTCGCAGCACCGACACCGTCAGACGGCCACAGAGCTCAGGGGCGTCGATGCCGGCGTGGGCGAATGACTCGCTGGTCGCCGCGACGTTGGGCGTTGCGATCGCCGGCTCACGCAGCGCCCGTCCCAGGCGCGTCGCTAGGTCCCTCGCGACACCCTCGACCGACCAGGCGTCCGGCCGGTTGCCTTCGACCGAGATGTCGAAGATGGCGTCGGGTTCGATGCCGAGCGCCTCGCGCAGACCCTGACCCACCTGCGGAGCGGTCAGCTCGTCGAGCACCAGGAGCCCACGATGGTCGTCGCTGAGCCCTAGTTCGCGGCCCGAACAGAGCATGCCGTTGGAGGTCACGCCGCGCATCGTTCGTTGGGTGATGACGAAGCCGTCGGGCAGGATCGCGCCCACCGGCGCCAGCGGCACATGGTCGCCCAAGGCGAAGTTGGTCGCGCCGCAGACGATCTCGAGCGGCCCGCTGCCGGCGTCCACCACCACCAGTCGCACTCGGTCGGCTCCCTCGATGTCGCGGATCTCGTCGATGCGCGCCACGATCACGTCGTCGAGGCCCTCGCCGACCCTTTCAATGCCCTCTACGACCAACCCGAGGTCGTCGAGGGTGGGGCGAAGTTCGTCGGCCGTCTCGGGAAGGTCGACGAACTCACGCAGCCACGACAGGGGTATCTTCACGAGAACTGCCTCAGGAAGCGCACGTCGTTGTCGATCAGCGCACGCATGTCGCCGATCTGGTGGCGCATCTGGGCGCAACGGTCGATGCCGAAGCCGAAGGCGAAGCCGCTCCACTCGTCGCCGTCGATCCCCACCGCGGCGAGCACGGCCGGGTCGAGCATGCCCGATCCTCCGAGCTCCAGCCAACCGGTCCAGGAGCACGTGCGACAGCCTTCGCCGCGACAGATGGTGCAGGTGATCTCGAACTCGGCCGAGGGCTCAGTGAAGGGGAAGAAACCGGGACGGAGCCGCGATTCGATGCCGGCGCCGAAGTAGGCGCGCGTGAACGTCTCGATCACGCCGGCCAGGTCGGCGAAGGTGATGCCCCGATCGACCACCAGCCCCTCGATTTGGTGAAAGGTCGCCAGGTGGCTCGCGTCCGGGGTGTCGCGACGAAAGCAGCGTCCCGGCATCACCGAGTGGATGGGCAGGCTGTTCGTGGCCACCGCCTCCTCCATCAGGTGGATCTGGGTCGGCGACGTGTGCGTGCGCAGCACCACCGTCTCGGGGTCGCCGAGGTCGACGTAGAAGGTGTCCCACAGTCCCCGGGCCGGGTGGGCCGGCGGGATGTTGAGCGCCTCGAAGTTGTACCAATCGCTCTCGACCTCCGGCCCGTCGGCCACGGTGAAGCCCATGCCCACGAAGACGTCTTCGAGCTCTCGCTGGGTGCTGGTGATCAGTCCCGGGTGGCCCGCGGACAGCGGAACCTTGAGGGCTGCGACAACCACGTCGCCTAAGTCCATCCGGTCCGTTTCCAGCGAGGCGACCCGCGCCAGGCGAGACAGGTCCTCGCGCTGGCGTTCGAGCGCCGCCTCCACCTCGCGGCGTGCCTCCTGCAGAAGCGCCCCGGCGGGGGCCCGTTCGTCGAGCGGGAGCGAACCGAGGGACTTCTGGAGCGCCGAGAGAATCGAGCGTTTTCCCGTGATCCCGGGCTCGGCCTCGCGCAATGCGTCGAGCGTCGAGAGCGAGTCGATCAAGCCCAGCAGCTCGGCCTTCTGCGAGGCCAGGTTCTCCAATGGTGAGGACGTCATGTCTCAGTAAGGCTAGGTGGTCGGGGTGCGGAAATTGCGCCTTGGCGCTGCCCCAGGGCCTCGAAGGCGATCAGCGACGCCGCGACGCCGGCGTTGAGCGACTCGCCCCGGCCGGCCATGGGGATGCTGATCGAGGAGTGGCACGCCGCGACCGAGACGTCGCCGAGTCCCTCGGCCTCGTTGCCGATGACCACGACCGACGCGGTCGTGAAGTCGACGTCGCGAAAGTCTCGCCCGCCCCGCACGACCGTGGCGTAGGTGGCCGCGCCCGACGTCACGAAGTGCTCGAGGGTCCTGGCGAGGTCACCGACGCACACCGGCAGATGAAAAATGGAACCGGCCGTCGCGCGAAGCGTCTTGGGGTTGAAGGGATCAACCGACTGGCCGGTGAAGACCACCGCCGTGACGCCCGCGGCGTCGGCGGAGCGAATGATCGTGCCCGCGTTGCCGGGGTCTCGCACGTCGTGCAGCACGAGGACCAGACCGGTGGCGGGGATCGACGAGGGCTCCGCCACGACGAATCGAACCGCGGCGAGCAGGGGCTGGGGAGTGGTGGCGTCGGCCACCTTGCCGAGGACTCCCCCAGCGAGCCCGAACACTCGCACGCCTGCGCGGGCCGCGTTCGCGAGGCTCGTTTCAATCGCTGCGTTCGTGGGGCTCGTGGTGTCCACGTACAGCGCCTCGAACTCGACCCCGGCGTCGAGTGCGGCGTCAATCAGGTCGGGCCCCTCGAGGACGCAGACACCTTCGCTCCATCGCAGGGAGCGCTTCTGCACGAGACGCCGCAGCCGGCGAACCCGCTGGTGTGACGACCCCAACGCCTCGATCAGGAACCTACTTCGAGAGGGCGTCGCTGGCTTGGGCGACGATGGCACCGAAGGCGGCACTGTCGTTGACCGCCAGGTCCGCCAGGATCCGGCGGTCGACCTCGATGCCGGCGGCGTTGAGCCCCGCGATGAAGCGGCTGTAGCTCATGCCGTGGGCGCGAGTGCCCGCGTTGATGCGCTGGATCCACAGCTTGCGGAACTCGCCCTTGCGCGCGCGTCGGTCGCGAAAGGCGTAGACCCCCGAGTGCTGGACCGCCTGGTTCGCGGCGCGGAAGGTGCGGCTGCGGTCGCCGTAGTAACCCTTCGCTTCTTCCAGTATCGCCTTGTGGTGCTTCTTGGCGTTGACCGCCCTCTTTACTCGTGCCATGTCAGTTCCTCTCCTACTCGCCCTCTACAGGCCCATCATCTTTTTGACGTTCTTCTCGATGCCCGGAGAGATGTCGGTCTCGCGGCCGAGCCGGCGCGCGCGCACGGACGACTTGCCCTCCATCAGGTGGCCGCGGAAGGCCTTGCGGCGTCGCAGCTTCCCGGTGCCGGTGACCTTGATGCGCTTCTTGGCCCCGCTGTCCGTCTTCATCTTTGGCATTTCAACTCTCCTCTAGCGTTCCTTCGCCCGATACGCTCGGCACGACTTCTTGTTGCACGATCTCTTGGGGCGCCGCCACTGCGGCGACCGCCACGGCCTTGGGCGCCGGCTTGGCCGCCTCGTCGCCCTTGGGTTTGGCCTTCTTGTCCGGTCCCAGCACCATGATCATGTTTCGTCCGTCCAGCTTGGGCGCCGATTCCACCTTGGCGATGTCGGCCAACTTCTCAACGATGCGGTCCAGGATTCTGGCACCGAGCTCAGGGTGGGCCGACTCGCGGCCGCGGAACATGATGGTGACCTTCACCTTGTGACCTTCAGTCAGGAATCGCTCCACCAGGCGGGTCTTGGTGTCGAAGTCACCAGGCCCTATCTTCGGGCGGTACTTCATCTCCTTGACGCCTACGTTGAGGGTCTTTCGACGCGACTCCTTGGCCTTTTGGGCCTCATCGAACTTGAACTTGCCGTAGTCCATGATGCGACATACGGGCGGACTTGCCGTCGGGGCAATCTCCACGAGGTCCAGATCCAGACTGCGAGCCAACTCCAGCGCTTCGCGGGTCGTTACCACGCCACGTTGATTACCTTCGTTATCAATGAGACGAATGCTGTCCACGCGGATGCGTTCGTTGACTCGGTGGTCTCCAGGCACTGTTGCGATAATGCTCTCCTCGCTCTACGCGACACCACGATGGTGCCGCCACGGCAAGCGGGGCGCAAAACTCCTGGGAACCCGTGCACTCTTCGTGCCTAGGTGGACGTCGGCAATGCCAACCTCACTTGCTGAACTGCTCCACCACAGTAGCAGAAGGCCTTCTTGGTCCCGCCACGAGCACGCCCGCGGCAAGGCGACTACCTTAATCTGAGTGACGGAAGAGCCTGTGCCGAGCGAAAACGCCGCCGAGGACGACGAGATCGAGTTGCTGCTGTCGACGCCCGTCGAACTGATCCTCGGCAACTACGTCTTCCACCTGATCCAATTGGCCGCGGTGCATCTGGCCGCCACCCCGGCGCAACTGCCCCAGGCCCAGCTCACCATCGACATCGTGGCCGCGATGCTCAAGACCGGGGACCAGCGTCTGGGCGAGAACGTGGCCATCTACCGCAGCGCACTGGCCGAGGTCCAGCAGCTCTACGTTCGCGCGGCGGCGTCGCCGCCCAAGGAGACGGAGTAGTTCTTAGGACGTCTCGGACGGTCCACTCGGCCTCGAACGCAAGAGCGCGATCGACATCGCCGCCCACAGCGCGATGAGCGCCAGCCAAATGACGAGCCGCACCCACGGGTGCAGTCCCCCCAGGTAGGGCACGTAGGTGCTCTGCAGCGGTGCGTATCCCGTCCACCCCGTCAAAGATCGGCTCCCCAGGGCGGTCACCCAGTCGCCAAAGAACAACAGCGCCGCGCCGGCAGCAATCACGATGACGACGCGCTGGGCGCCGTTGAAGCGTGGTGGTGGCATGACGAAAGTTTGCCATACGAGATCGCGAGATCGTTACGACGCGCGACGAGGATGACGTTACTGACACGTCGTCCCGGGACAAGCGCGCGAGAGCCCGGGAGGGGGCCCGGACTCTCGCGACGAAGCGGTCGGCGCTAGATGATGTCCGCCGGGTCAGTCTGGCGATAGTGACGCAGGCCGAGCAGCGTCAGGACCAGCATGAAGAGCGCCAATACGAAACAGGCCCACGCCGCGTAGAGCGCGATGGTGGCGATGGTGCCGAAGGCGTAGGCATTGAGCAGGAGTCCGCGAGTGGTCGAGCCCTCGAAGAGCAGTTGGTCCTGCGCGTTGCACGTGGTGGTCGGCGCCAGGTCGCACGCGGTGCTCGCCTGGGCGTAGGTCTTGCCGTGGTCGATGGCGTCGAGGTGCACCTGGATGAAGTGGTTGGCGTAGGCCTGGGCCTGGACGCCCGTGAGGAGTTGCTGACCGGCGTACTGATCCAGGTACGTCGACACAGTCGGGCCTTCGGCGTTGAGGGCGGCCTTGCTGTCGAAGTAGACCTTCTGCTGAGCGAGCTGCGTCGTGACCGAAGAACTGGTGAAGTTGGCTCCAAAGAGCAGACCACCACCCGCCACCAACAGCATGACGGTGAGCAGCCCACCGAGCCACACGAGCAGTAGGTCCAGGGTCTTACGGCGCACGGTAACTCCAATGTTGGTCGGCCCACCAAGCGTGCCATGCGGTCCCGCGTAGGCCGTAGGGCACTAGGTCACTTGTTGGTCGTCTCCACGATCGCCGCGGCAATCGTCGAATTCTTTCGAGAACGAAACCGAGCGGTCGAGCTCAGCGCTCTTTCCAGTAACGAAGCAGATGATCCCCATTGCTCGGTGTGACCTTGGCCAATCCCGCGCCAAAGGTGAATCCATCGCCCGCCTGTGAGTTGACGTAGAGAGTGCCGTTGGCCGAGATGGCCACGCCGCTGGGCACGAACCGCTGAGCAGTACCAAACACTTTGTACGTAAACAAGGTGGTCAACTGGTTGCCCACCACCGCCTGCAACGATTCGTGATTGGCGATCACGAGAGCCCCGCCCTTGAAGAAGGCCAGGCCGGGAAAGTCGTGCGGACGATAGGTGCTCAGGATGATCTTGTCGCGTCCGTTGCTCAAGCGTTCCACCAATTGGTGGCTGCCGGAACAGCCGATGTAGAGATTGCCAGTCGGGCTGACGGCGACGGACTCGGGATCGCACGGCTGAAACGGCGCCGGTCCGCCTGAGTACCGTGACACTTGCACCACGGCCACGATGACCCCCGAGGCCGAGAGTTCCAGGACGTTCTCGCCGCTCGTGACCCACAGCCGGCCATCGGGAGCAACGGCGAGGCCGCTCGGCGAAATCGCCACGTCGGTCGCCTTCATCCCCACTGTGAACGTTTCCGCGTTCGACGCGCCATCGCCCGCGAAGGTGGCGATGCGACCGTGATTCAAGAGCGCTCGAACTCGATGATTCCCGACGTCCGCGACGAAGATGGTGCCGTTCGACGCGAGCGCGATGGCGCCGGGATGGTTGAGTTCAGCGTTGGCCGCGAGACCGCCATCGCCGCTGAAGCCGGCGAGCCCGGTGCCCGCGACGGTCTCCAGCTGACCCGAGGGAAAACGCACGAGGACCCGGTTGAGCGACTGGTCCGCGATGAAGAGCAGGCCGTTCGGCGCGACCGTCATCCCCGTCGGCTGTTCCAGGTGAAACGGCACCACGACGCTCGTCGCGTGGGAGCTCTTCGCGGCCGCCCATGACGGTGAGACCAACCACATGAGCGAACCAAGAACGGTGGCGACGATGAGCACCGTCGCCGGTCGGCGCCGCCTCGAGATCGATTCGCGCGCCGTCTCCTTATCCATGGTCACTCGCGAAGGCACCTCGGGGGTCGCTTCGTCGGTTCGCGTTCATCGTCTTCCTCTCAAGCGTGGGCAACGTCAAATGAGGGGACCTCGAGTAGACGTCCCACTGTCGGGCCCCAAGTGAGCTCGGTCCCTGATCACCGCTTCCACCGCGTCAACGTCATCAGGGGTAATGAACGGTTTGACCTTCTTGCCGAGGTCCAGGATCAACGCGAACTTCTTCTTCGGTCGCGCTGGATCGAAGTTGGCCCACAGACCTGGGTTGGCGGTGCCCCATATCCTGGCCCGGCCCCGCAAGGCCCCCAGTTCCACCCGACGGACCCCGCGTATCGAGCTGTAGGCAATGGTCTTAGAACCCCACGGGACGTAGTAGCCACGCAGCACCACCGCGTCAGCGGTGCACAAAACGCGCTGGTCCCCGTAATCATCCATGCTCAAACGTTAGCCCTCGGGGCAGGTCCGCTTTAGGTCGCGACGAGCCCTTGACCCGTGGAGGCGGGTCACGGAATCGCTCGTACATCCCCGGCTTCGTCGCGTCCGAGTCGCCCTACGTGGCGATCGGCCGCCACGCGAGCGCCCGGAGCGATGACGCGCGAACCATCAGCGATGGCGGTGCAGTGAAAGTAGAACGGGGTTCCGTCGTCGCCGAGTAGATAGCCGTATCCCTGAAGCTCGTCGAACGACGTGACGACGCCGTTGATCGTCATGTACTAGAGAGCGAGCCTCGGCGCAGCACCGACGCCATCTCCAGCGCCGTCAGTGCGGCTTCGCGGCCCTTGTTGGTCTCGTCGGGTCGTGAGCGTTCGAGCGCCTGCTCGACGTTTTCGGTCGTGAGCACGCCGAACGCCACCGGCACGCGGGTGCTTAACTGCACGTCCTGCACGCCGCGGGCGCACTCGCCCGCCACGATCTCGTAGTGGCTGGTGTCGCCGCGGATCACCGCACCCAGCACGAGCACCGCGTCGTAGGGACGCTCGCCGTCGGCGTAGGCCAGGGCGAGCAGCGGGATCTCGAAGGCTCCCGGCACCCAGCCGACCGAGATGTCCGAACGGTCGACCCCGGCCCCGTTCAGGGCGTCGAGCGCCCCGGCCAGCAATCGCGTGGTCACCCCACCGTTGAATCGGCTGCACACGATGGCCACCCTCAGACCGCGGCCGTCGGTCGCGCCCTCGAGGTTCTCGCCCGCCTTGGTGGCCAGGCCTTTGAGAACGTCGCGATCCAGCTCCGTCTCGCTAGCTGAGCTCATCGAGGCCCCCGAGCAAGTGACCCATCCGCTCACGCTTGGTGCGCAAGTAATCGATATTGAACTCGGTGGGCAGGCTTTCGATCGCCACCCGCTCGGCGATGTTGAGACCGAAGCCTTCGAGGCCGCCGTACTTCACGGGGTTGTTGGTCATCAGGCGCATCGACGTGACGCCCAAATCCACCAGGATCTGTGCGCCGATGCCGTACTCGCGCGAATCGACAGGCAACCCGAGTTCGATATTGGCGTCGACGGTGTCGCGGCCGTCTTCTTGGAGGGCGTAGGCGCGTATCTTGTGGCCCAGGCCGATGCCGCGACCCTCGTGGCCGCGCAGGTAGACGAGCACGCCCGCCCCCTCAGCCGCGATCTTGGCCAGGGCCGTCTGCAGCTGGGGCCCGCAGTCGCAGCGCATCGAACCCATCACATCGCCGGTCAGGCACTCCGAGTGCACGCGCACCAGCACGTCGCGCGTCTGGGAGATGTCGCCGTAGACGAGAGCCAGGTGTTGCTCGCCGTCGATCATCGATTCGAAGACGTAGGCCTGGAAGAGTCCGTGCTCGGTGGGCAGGGACGCCTCGGAGACCCGGCGCACCAGCTTCTCGTGCTGACGGCGGTAGCGGATGAGGTCGGCGATGGTAATCAAGGGCAATTCGTGCTCGGCCGTGAAGGCCTCGAGCTCGGGCAGCCGGGCCATGCCGGACTTGTCGGCGGTGACGATTTCGCAGAGCACGCCGCCGGGAAACTTGCCCGCCAGGCGGCACAGGTCGATCGTCGCCTCGGTGTGGCCGGCGCGCTTTAACACGCCACCGGCCCGGTAACGGAGGGGAAAGATGTGCCCGGGTCGGTTGAGGTCCGTGGCCCTCGTGGTGGGATCGATGAGCGATCGCACCGTGGCCGCGCGGTCGGAGGCGGAGATGCCCGTGGTCGTGCCGTGGCGAAAGTCGACGCTCACCGTGAAGGCCGTGCGCTGCGCCTCGGTGTTGGCAACGACCATCAGGGGAAGCTGGAGCTGATCGGCCCGCTCCGACTCCAGGGGCACGCAGAACACGCCCGAGGTGTGCTCGAGGAAGAACGCCATGTGCTCGGGCGTCACGTCCTCGGCGGCCATGATCAGGTCGCCTTCGTTCTCGCGATCCTCGTCGTCGACGACCACGACCATGCCGCCCTTTCGCAGCTGCTCGATTGCTTCTTCTATGGTTGACAGCGCCATCAGACCTCCACGTCTATGCGTACATCTTCGCCGATTCGGCGCACGTCCACCAGTCGTCCACGGCGAAGAGCGTGGATGGTGGGCGTGGAAAGACCTATCAGCGCTGCCTTGGTGCCTTCGCTACCGGCGAAAGCGGGCGCCTGATACCAGACCACGTGGTTGACGAGACCGGCCGCGAAGAACGCGCTGATCGTCGTGGGGCCGCCCTCGATGAGGACCTGGAGCACGTCGAGGCGGCCCAGCTCGTCGAGGATCGGCCGCAGGTCGCCGCTGCGCTCGAGACAGGGCCGCACCTTCGCTTGCTGCGGCGCGAGACCCAGCACCACGCGCAAGGGCTCCATCACAATGTCGTCGAGACGAGCGGTCAGGCGGGGATCGTCACTGCGCACGGTGCCGGCTCCCACGATGATGGCCTGGCTCTGCGCGCGCACCACGTGGGCGTCGCGCCGCGCCGCCTCGCCCGTGATCCATTGGCTCGTGCCGTCGGCCATCGCGACGACGCCATCGAGCGTCGACGCGACCTTGGCCACCACGTAGGGTCGGCCCGTCGCCCGTTGCCAGAGATAGGCGGCCAACTGCGCGCGCACCACCTCTTCCTCTACGCCCACTTCGACGTCCACGCCCGACGCGCGCAGCACCTCGACGCCCTGGCCCGCCACTCTCGAGTCCGGATCGATGGCGCCCACGATCACCCGCTTGATGCCGGAGCGGACGATCGCGTCGGTGCACGGACCCGTCCGGCCCACGTGACAGCACGGTTCGAGCGTCACGATCATCGTCGCCCCGCGAGCGCGCTCGCCCGCGCGGCGCAGCGCCGCGACTTCGGCGTGCGCCTCACCCGGGACCTGGGTGTGCCCTTCGGCGATGTCCTCGCCGTGCTCGCCCACCACGAGCGCCCCGACCCAGGGATTGGGCGGCGCGAGGTAGCGGGCCTTTTCGCCGACCTGCACGGCTCGCAACATGAGTTCGGCGTTCGTGATCATGATTGTCGTCCCGTGAGGGCGGCCGCTCGAAGTTCGGTCGCCGCCCCGAGCGGGTCGGGTCGCGCGAAGATCGCCGACCCGGCGACCAGCACGTTGGCTCCCGCGCGCACGGCCACCGGCGCCGTCGTCAGGTCGATGCCGCCGTCCACCTCGATGTCGAGCGCCAGGCCGTTGGCGTCGACCTCGCGGCGCGCGGTGGTGACCTTGGTCATGACGTCGCCCATGAAGGACTGCCCGCCGAAACCGGGAAAGACGGTCATCAGCAACAAGAGGTCGATGTCGGCGATGAAGGGGGCGACCTGCTCGAAGGGCGTGTCGGGATTAGCCGCGAGTCCGATTCGTAGACCCAGGGACCGGGCATCGCTGATGAGCGAAGCCGTAGAGCCCACTTCGACGTGCACGGTGCAGCCGTCGGCGCCGGCCTTGGCGAAGGCCTCGAGGTAGCGACCCGGCTCGCTCATCATCAGGTGGCAGTCGAAGAAACGGGTGCTGTAGCGGCGCAACGACGCCACAACGGGCGGTCCGATCGAGACGTTGGGCACGAAGTGACCGTCCATGACATCGACGTGCAACCAGTCGGTCTGCGCGTCGATGCGTTCGACGGCGGCCGCCAAGGAGCCGAAGTCCGCCGCCAGTATCGAGGGGGCGACTCGCAGAGAACCGGTCGGACCAGCATCGATGAGCGTCACGAAATCAGCCTATGGGCGCCCAACGGCGCCTACGACCATGTGGGCGAGGACGTCGCCAGGCGCGCGCCCGACCACCACGCATGAGCGTCCATGGCCCGCGAACCCTCGGGCTGCACCCGGTCGAGCACCAGCGTCCCGTGCGCGCCGGTCAAAATAATGGCCCCGTCGCTCATGGTGAGCGACCCCACCGCCGCCGAACATGGCGGACCTTGGTGCGCCGCGAGCACCCGGAGTCGGCGGCCGTTCAGAAAGGTGAACGCCCCTTCGAGGCGAATGGTTCGCAAGAGTGCGTCGAGGTCCATGTCGGGAGTGAGGTGGAACGTCTCCTTGGTCAACTTCTCGGCGTAGGTGACCTCGCCCTCCTGGGCGCGAGGATGGGCCAGCAAGTCGCTCGACGCCAGCACCTCGACCAGCGCCGCTGCTCCCACGTCGGCCAGTTCATCGGTTAGTTCCGACGCGGTCTTGGAGCCGATTACGACCTCGCGGGCCAGGTGCACCGGACCCGTATCCAGCCCCGCCTCGAGAGACATGATCGACACGCCCGTGAACAGGTCGCCGGCGAGGATGGCACGCTGCACCGGCGCTGCACCGCGCCATCGCGGCAGCAGGGAGAAGTGCACGTTGAGCATTGGCACGCGCTCTAAGAGCGCGGCGCTGACCATAGCCCCGTAGGCCACGACGACGCCCCGTTCGGCTTCGACGCCATCGAGGTCGGCCACACGGTGAGCCACGTGCAGGCCCATCTCCTGCGCCGCGACCTTCACGGGACTGGCCAGGAGTGCGCCGCCGCGACCCCTTCGCCGGTCCGGTCGCGTGATCACCAGGACGATGTCGTGGTCCGCCGCGACCAGCGCGCGCAAGGACGGCACGGCGGCCTGCGGGGTGCCGAGGAAGGCGAGACGCATCTACTCGCCGAAGAGGCGGTGGAGTCCGTCGTGATCACTGACGCCGAGGCGCTCACGATTCTCGCGCAGGTAGATCTTGGCGTCGCGGCGCTGGTCGGCGTCCAGGCGCTCGATCAAGAGGTGGCCGTCGAGATGGTCGGTCTCGTGCTGGAAGATCCTCGCCTGGTAGTCCGTCGCGTGGATGTCCAGCTCGTTGCCGTCGAGGTCGAAGCCGGTGAGGTGCACGTCCTTGAATCGGGTGATGTCCCAGCTCAGCCCGGGCACCGAGAGGCATCCTTCGTGGAAAGTCCACTCACCATCGGTCTCCACGATGGTGGGATTGATCACCACGAAGGCGCCATCGCCCTCCCCCTCGTCGTACACGAACAGGCGCTTCTGCACGCCGACCTGATTGGCGGCCAGCCCCACCCCCGGCGCGTCGTACATGGTCTCGATCATCGACTCGGCCAAAGCCGCGATGGTGGCGTCGATGTTCTCGACGTCGGTCGTGACCGTGTTCAGCACGGGGTCGCCGTACACACGAATTGGCAAGAGGCTCACGTCTCCACGTTACCGCCCGCCCTGACGACGCCGAAAAATCCCACCGCGTCGACGAGACCCGCGTGATCGCGACTAGGTCACGGCGAGACGGATCTTCTCGTGAGGACGCGGAGCCTCTCGCAGCGCGGACGTCAGCACGGCCACGTCTCGCGACCTCACCTCGAAGCCTTCGTTGGTCGCATGCACGCTGACCCCGGGAACCGAAAGTCCTGCGACGAACTGCGCGGCGCCCTCGCCACTCACCGTGGCGATCGCCCCGTAGGGCGGCAACTCGAGTAGCTCCGCGGTGGCCACGTCCTCGCGCACGATGTCGTCGAAGCTCGCTCGCAGCAAGGCGTCCACGACCGCGTCCTCGCCTCGGCGCGTCTGCAGCACCACGTGGCCGCGGCCCTCGCGACGAGATCCCACCAGGCGACCGGCCTTGCCGACCGCGGTGATAGCGGCGCGGCGCGCGGATTCGCGCGGCGCCAGGAGGTACTGATCAAAATCGACGAAGATGACCACGCCGCATCGGCGAACCCTCTGCCAGACCGCCTCGGTGCCCACCACCACGCGCGCCAGCGGGGCGTTCGCGTCGCTCGAAGCGGTCACCTCGCTCACGGGTTGGGACAGCTGCGCGGCCACGTCTCGCGCCAGCGTGGTCACGCCCACGCGAACCCTCTTGAGATTGGTGGCGCCGCAGGAGCGACAGAAGTTGGCCCGCAGTTCGTGACGTTGGGAGCACGCCAACTTCTCTCCCACCTCCTCTTCTCCCTGCGCGCAGGTGGCGCAGCGCGCCAACTCACCGCAGGCGCGACAAGCGAAGAGCCGCCCGGACCCGAGCCGCTGCAGGACCACGCACACCGCCACCACCTCATCACCCGCCAGGGCGCGATGCGCGGCGTCGTAGGCGGGACGAGAGAGTACGCCGTCTCGAGGATCGCTCTGGCGCCGATCGGCGACCTCGACGCGTGGCCAGGCCCCCACGAGGTCGTCGTCAATCACGTAAGTACCGCGATCGAGCAGCGCGGGCGAAGGAATGATCGACGTTAACCACAGCGGCGCCTCGTCGCGGGCGCACCTCTCGCGCAGCATCGTCGCCGCGTCCCAGGTTGGGCTGGCCTCGGAGCGGAAGGCTTCATCGTCGGCGTCGATGATGACCGCTCCAGCGACGAGCGGCACCGGAGCCAGGGCGGTCCCCCGGGCGCCCACGACCACCGGCCAGCCCGCGCGGGCGCGGTCCCACTCCCCCTCGCCCGACGCCACGAAGCAGCCTCGCTGTTCGAGGCGGCCCCGAAGACGTTGGGCCCACGACTCGGTGGGCACTAGCACGAGCAGCGATCCCTCGCGGGCCAGACACTCCTGATAGGCGCCGAGAACTAAAGCCAGCGGGTCGGTCGTGGGGGCCAACTGGATGACCCCGGGTTCGAAGGACGCGGCCACCTCGGTGACGCCAGCACCGAGTGCCCGCGCCACGGGCGCCACGGGCAGCGAGGCGATCAGGCGCTTGGGCGACGTCGAGATGAGCAGTCGCGAGACCGGGCTACACCACCGTTCGCTCGCCCACCACAGCAGTCCCAGCAGCGAGGGAGGCGGTCCGAAGCCCAGCCACTTGGTGAGCGGCTTGAGTTCGCGGTCCGGCTCTACCTCTTCGACGACCCAGCCGCGTACCGAGCGATTGTTGAAGTCGACCCTCACGCGGTCACCCACCCGCACCTGACTCGTCCGTTCGGTGACGGCGTAGTCGAAGGGCCGGTCGACCGCCGTTACCTCGGTGACGATGCGAACCGCGCGCGCGGCCACTAGGGCAGTGACAGTTCCCGGCGTAGGTCGTCGAGGCGAGGCGTCTGCTCCCAGGTGAAACCCTGGTCGTTGCGGCCGAAGTGGCCGTAGGCGGCCGTGCGCAGGTATATCGGACGGCGCAGGTCGAGGTCACGGATGATCGCCGCTGGTCGCAGGTCGAAGATGGCATCGACGGCTTTGGCGATCTTGGCGCGGTCCACTACTTCGGTGCCGAACGTCTCGACCAGCACCGACACCGGGCGGGCCACTCCGATGGCGTAGGCCACCTGCACCTCGCAGCGTCGCGCCGCGCCGGAGGCGACGACGTGCTTGGCCACCCAGCGAGCCGCGTAGGCGGCCGAGCGATCGACCTTGGAGGGATCCTTACCGGAGAACGCGCCGCCGCCGTGGCGCGCCATGCCGCCGTAGGTGTCCACGATGATCTTGCGGCCGGTGAGCCCGGTGTCGGCGTGCGGTCCGCCGAGCACGAACTTTCCCGAAGGATTCACGTAGACCTTCATCGAGCTGGTGTCGAGGTCGGCGGGCAGCATCGGTCGTATGACGTGCTCGAGCAGGTCGGGCTTGATCTCGCTCTCGGAGTCGAAGTTGTCGTCGTGCTGGGTCGAGATGAGCACCGTGTCGACGGCCACCGGGTGGCCTTCCTCGTAGGCGATGGTCACTTGGGTCTTGCCGTCGGGTCGCAGGTAGGGCACTTGCCCCGAGCGCCGGACCTGGGACAGGCGCATCGAGAGGCGATGGGCCAGCCAGATGGGCAGCGGCATGAAGTCCTCGTTGTCGTCGCAGGCGTAGCCGAACATCATGCCCTGGTCGCCGGCCCCCAAGGCGTTGAGGGAGTCCTCGCCGCCGATGCCCGAGCGGTGCTCAAGCGCGACGTCCACGCCGCTGGCGATGTCGGGGCTCTGCTGGTCGAGTGACACCAGCACCGCGCAGGTTCGGCCGTCGAATCCCTTGGCCCCGTCGTCATAGCCGATGTCGAGGATGGTCCGACGCGCGATGGACTGGATGTCGATGGTCGCGGTGGTTGTGATCTCGCCGGCCACGATGCACAGTCCCGTCGTGAGCAGCGTCTCACAGGCCACGCGCGCCATGGGGTCCTGGGTGAGGATGGCGTCCAGCACGCTGTCCGACACCTGGTCAGCCATCTTGTCCGGATGCCCTTCGGTCACCGACTCCGAGGTGAAGAGGGTACGGTCGCTCATCGGTCTCCTTGGGATAACAATGAAGCAACCCTACTCAAGATTTCCAGCGAAATCGCTTCTTTGGAGCGCAGCGAGACCTGCTGGACGACCTCGTCGCGGCCGATCAGCGCCACCTCGTTGGTCCGGTGCTCGAAACCCGCGCCGGGGGCCGACACGTCGTTCACGACCAGGAGGTCGACGTCCTTGCGGCGAAGCTTGGTCAGGGCGTTCTCCTCGACCTCGTGGGTCTCGGCGGCGAAGCCCACCACGACCTGTCCGGCGCGGCGCGCCGCCACGAGCTCGACCACGATGTCCGGCGTCGCTTCGAACGCGAGCACCGGCGCGCCATCGTGCTTCTTCAGTTTCTCCTTCGACGCCACCACACGAAAATCGGCGACGGCCGCGGCCATGATCACGGCGTCGTGGTCGGGCCAGCGTTGCAGAGTGGCGTCACGCATCTGCACCGCGGTGTCCACGCGCACGACCTCGATGGCTCCCACTACGTCGAGGGCCAGGGGCAGGTCCGAGGTGGTGATGAGCGTCACCTCGGCCCCCAGTCGTCGCGCCACTTCGGCCAGCGCGTGGCCCTGACGGCCCGACGACCGGTTCGAGATCACCCGCACCGGGTCGATCGCCTCGCGGGTCCCGCCGGCCGTGACCAGGATGCGTCGGGCGCTCAAGGGCCCGCGGTACCCGCGCACGATGTGTTCGATGAGCGCGAAGATGGCCTCGGGCTCGCCCAGGCGGCCGACGCCGCTGTCCCCGCCGGCCAACGGACCGATCTCGGGCTCGAGCACCAGCACCCCGCGGCGTTTGAGGACGGCCAGGTTCTCCTGCACCGAGGGCTGCTCCCACATCTCGGTGTGCATGGCGGGGCACAGCAGGACCGGACCTCGCGAGGCCAGCAGGGTGGCGCTCAGCAGGTCATCGGCCAGGCCGATCGCGTAACGCGCGATGAGGTGGGCGGTGGCCGGCGCCACCACGATGAGGTCGGCGTGCTGGGCGAGGTAGGTGTGAGGAATCGGCGTCGTCGCGTCGCCGTAAAGCGACGTGCGCGTCGGCTCGCTCGCCAGGGCTGAGAAGGTCTCGGCGCCGATGAAGCGCGTCGCGTCCGGCGTCAGCACCGGTGAGACGAAGTAGTCCGCGCCGCGCAGCAGCCGCAGCAGCTCGACGGACTTGTAGGCGGCGATACCGCCGGCGACACCTAGGACAATGCGGGGTTGACGCGAATCAGGCGTCGCGGAGGGCATCGGTGAAGGCGTCCAGGTCGTTGTTCGCATCCTGGCGGGCCTGCTCCAACGCCTCGACTTCCATGCGCTCGGCCTCGATCTCCTCGGGGGTGGGGCGGTGGAACTCCAGCTTGCCCTGGTACAACTCCTCGAGGGCCAGCGACAGCGACTTGTTCGACAGGCTGGTGACCTGGGGCGGGATCAGCGCGCCGTGGCCCTGTCCCAGTCCGTTGTAGTACTCGTTGATCTCGCGGGCGCGGATGGCCGCGACCGAAACCAGCGTGAACTTCGAGTCCCCGACCTTGCCCAGGAGGTTCTCGATCGGTGGGTCAACCAGGGTGGGGCGTTCTACGCTCACGGTATTAGTCCTTTTCCGGGGAGTCGCGACGATTGCGACGGAGTCCCTCCAGTATAGAGAGGATTTCGCTCGTCGCGCGGTCGAGGTCGTCGTTGATGACCACGTGCGAGGCCAGATCGTGGCCCTTGGCCAGCTCGTAGGGGGTGCTCGACAGGCGTTTGGCCACGTGCTCCTCGCTGTCGCCGCGTGCTCTCAGGCGCTCCTCGAGTCGCACCATCGAGGGGGGCAGGATCAAGAAGACCACCGCGTCGGGGTACGCGCGACGGACCTGCTCGGCGCCCTGCACCTCGATCTCGAGTAGCACGTCCTCGTCGTTGGGCGGCGTGGGTACCGGGGTGCCGTAGAGGTTGCCGTGGAACTCGGCCCATTCGAGGAACCGGTCGTCATCGATGGCGGACTCGAAGTCGTGGCGCTCGACGAAGACGTACTCCGAGCCCTTCTCGGTCGCGCGGCGCGGACGGGTCGTCCAGCTCCGGCTCAGCCAGAGGTGGTCATCCGACTCGACGAGGCGTTGAGCGAGGGTCCCCTTCCCTACCCCGCCAGGGCCGATGAGAACCAACATGAGTGGCTCAGCGGACAAGAGCTCGAAACAGTTCGGCGCGCTGCTTGGGACCCAGGCCGCGGATTCGACGGGTCTTGGCGATCGAGGCTCGGGCCATGATGCGCTCGGCCTTGACCTCACCGATGGAGGGCAGGGAGCTGATGAGATCGTGCGCGCGCATCTGGGCCACGCACTCCTCGCGATCGGCGAGGTCGAAAAGCTCCTCGAGCGACAGGTCGCCCGACTTCACGAGTCGCTTGACTTCGGCGCGTCGGCGGCGGTTGGCCACCGCGAGACGTGAGGCTTCCACTCGCTGATCTTGCGACAGGACCGGTGGAGTTGGCGTCACATTTTTTACAATAGCCCCAACTCGACGCGGATGTTCAGAGCAGGGCGGCGCTCAAATCATCTCGCCAGCGCTGGGCCGCGTCCCTCAAGCCGGCCCGATCAGGCCCGGCCTGCAGCACCGAACGACTCACGCTGGCGAGCACGGTTCCCGTCGGGCATCGCTCGAAGAGCCGGGCCACGTTCTCGGCGCTGGCGCCCTGGGATCCGACGCCGGGCACCAGGAAAGGACCTCCCAGCGAGGACAGATTGAAGAGCGGCTGGTCGCGCGTGGCCCCGAGCACGGCACCCACGGTTCCGAGCCCGTCGTCGCGCTTGTTGAGCTGCGCCACGCTGCGCAGCACGAGGTCCTCCACCCGCTCGTCGTCCGCGGTGCGGGCCAGCTGCACCGCGCGTCCGTCGTCGTTGGACGTCGCCGCCAGGACGAAGACGCCCCGTCCATTCGCGCTCGCCGCGTCGAAGATCGGCGCCAGCGCGTTGAATCCGACGTAAGGACTGACGGTGATCGCGTCTGCGACCAAGGGCGAGCGATCGTGCAGCCATGCTTCGGCGTAGCCCTCGTTGGTGAGGGCGATGTCGCCGCGCTTGGCGTCGGCCACGATCAATATGTCGGCGTCGCGCGCCTCGACCATCAACCGCTCCAGCACCCGGTAGCCGCTGGCGCCGAACCTTTCGAAAAACGCCACCTGGGGCTTGATCGCGGCCGCCGTGTCGAGCACGGCCTCGAGCACGGCGAGCGCGCAGAACTCGAGCCCCTCGACCGAGTCGGGTCGGCCCCAAGACTCGAGGAGCTCCCGGGTCGGATCTATTCCCACGCACAGCGGTCCCAGCGCGCGGATGCGTTCCTGTAGCCGGGCCCCGAAGGTATCAACCATGGGCGGCCCCGACGATCTCCTCGATGCTCTTCACCCCGTGACGACGCATCCACTCCCCCATTCCTTTTTGAATACCCCACGCGGCGCGGGGATCGGCGAACGTCGCGGTCCCCACCTCCACGGCATTGGCCCCGGCCATCAGCATGGCAATCGCGTCCTCACCCGTGCTGATGCCGCCCACGCCGACGATGGCGACCGCGGGAAACGCGGCGCGGCAGTCATAGACCGAGCGCAGCGCGACGGGCAGGATGCCCGGCCCGCTCACGCCTCCCCCGCCGTTGCCCAAGGCCGGCCGGCGCGTCTCGATGTCGATAGCCAGTCCCAGGACGGTGTTGACCAGCACCAGGGCCTGCGCCCCGGCGTCCAGGGCCGCACCCGCCACGTTGACCAGATCCGGCGTGTTGGGGCTCAACTTCACCCAGAGGGCCAGTCCCGCGTCGTGGCTAGCCGCGACGATCTCGGCGGTCGCTTCGGCGGAGTGAGCGAAGATTCGAGACCGGTCATCGAGGTTGGGACAACTGGCGTTGACTTCGAGCGCGATGACGTCGGCCCCGCGCATGGCCTGGGCCGCGGAAGCGAACTCCTCCACGGTGCGACCCCAGATCGATCCGACGACCCTCGCGCCCCGCTGTCGCAGCGCGGGCAGGTAGTCCCGGCGCCAGGCGTCCACCCCAGGACCGGCCAGGCCCACGGCATTGAGCATGTGCTCCCCGGACGCCACCACTCGGGGTGGATCGTTGCCCGGCCACGCGAAGGACGCGAGCGACTTGACGACGACCGCGCCGAGTTGGGCGAGGTCGCCGTACCCGGCCAGCTCGTCGCCGTACCCGGACGTCCCGGCGGCCGTCATCACCGGCGACGGCAGCGCCACCTCGGCCACGCGCGTGGTGAGGTCGACGCTCATCGGTGCAGCTCCTGGAGGGAACGCACGCGCCAGCCTTGCGCGCGGCTGTCCGCGATGCCCTTGGCGGCGGCGAATCCCGCGCTCATGGTCGTGAGGCACGGCACCGACAGCGACACGCAGGCCGTGCGGATCTGCGCGCCATCCGCCCGGGCGCCACTGCCCGAGGGGGTGTTGACGACCAGGTGGACCTCGCCCGAGGAGATCATGGACACGGCGTTGACGCCGAGGTCGGCCAGGCCGACCTTGCCGACCAGCGTCGCGACGGTAACGCCGTTGGCCCGCAGGTAGCCGGCCGTGCCAACGGTCGCGGCGATCGTGAACCCGAGCGCGGCGAGCTCCCGGGCCAGGATCAGGCCGTTGACCTTGTCCCGGTCGGCCAGGGACATGAACACCTGGCCGCCGTCGGGCAGCTTGGTGCCAGCCGCCAGCTGGGCCTTGGCGAAGGCGATGCCGAAGCTCTCCCCGATGCCCATTACTTCACCGGTGGAACGCATCTCCGGTCCCAGGACGGTGTCGACGCCGGGGAAACGGCTGAAGGGCAGGACCGCCTCCTTGACGCTCACGTACGCCGGCACGGGCGTCGAAGCGGGCACCACCTTCTCCTCACGCAGCTGAGCCAGGGTCTGGCCCATGGTCACGCGCACCGCCACCTGGGCCAGGGCCACGCCGGTGGCCTTGGCGACGAAGGGAACGGTGCGGCTGGCCCGGGGGTTGGCCTCGAGCACGAAGACCTCGTCATTCTTGACCGCGAACTGCACGTTGATCAGCCCCACCACGCCGAGTTCGTCGGCGATCTTCTTAATACCGTCGTGCAGTTCGTCGAGCACCGCGACGCTCAAGGTCTGGGGAGGCAGGGCGCAGGCCGAATCGCCAGAATGCACGCCGGCCTCCTCGACGTGTTCCATCACGCCGGCCACGAAGACCTCGCCCGTGATGTCGCGCACCGCGTCGACGTCCACCTCGACGGCGTCCTCGAGGAAGCTGTCGATGAGGATCGGCCGACTGGCCGAGACGCCGCCCTCGCGCGCCAGCGAGCCGTGCACGTTAGTCAAGTCGGCCATCACCCGTTCGAGGGCCACGTCGTCATAGACGATCTCCATCGCCCGACCGCCCAGCACGTAGCTGGGACGAAGCAGCACCGGGTAGCCGATCTCCTTGGCAATGGCCCGCGCCTGGCTCAAGGTAAGCGCCACGTCGCCGGGCGGCTGGCGCAATCCCAACGACTGGCAGATCTTCGACCATTGCTGGCGATCCTCCGCGGCGTCGATCGACGCCACCGGCGTGCCGAGCACGAGCGCCGGGTCGAGGAAGTGCGACAGCTTGAGCGGCGTCTGGCCGCCCAGTGCGACGATGACCCCCACGACCCGGGCGCCGTCGACGCAGGCCGCCTGCTCGGCCCGTATGACTTCATCAACGTCCTCGGGGGTCAGCGGCTCGAAGTACAGGCGGTCCGAGGTCGAGTAGTCCGTCGACACGGTCTCGGGGTTGCAGTTGACCATGACCGTCTCGTAGCCGAGGTCGCGCAGCGCCATCGACGCGTGCACGCAGCAGTAGTCGAACTCGATGCCCTGGCCGATGCGATTGGGTCCCGAGCCGAGGATGATGACGCGGTCGCGCGCCGACGGCGCCACCTCGCCGGTGTCCTCGTAGGTGCTGTAGTGATACGGCGTGGTGGCCGCGAACTCGCCGGCGCAGGTGTCAACGGTCTTGAACGTCGTGTGGACCCCGGCGTCGCGCCGCAGGGCCGCCACTTGCTCGACGGGCGTGCCGGTCAGGTTGGCGATCTGGGGATCGGAGAAGCCGTACTGCTTGTAGCGACGCCAGCCTCGTCCGTCCAGGGCGGTCACGTCGAGTCCCTCGCCCAGCTCGCGTTCGCGTTCGATGATCTGCATGAGCTGGTCGATGAACCACGCGTCGATGCGCGTGCGCGCCACCACCTCGTCACGCGTCGCGCCGCGCCACAGGACCTCGTGCAAGGCGAAGAGCCTCTCGGGCGTGGCCACCTCGCAGCGGTGCCAGAGGGTGGCGTCGTCGAGCTCGGCGAACTCGTTGTCGCTGCCGAGGGCGAAGCCCAGTCGGCCCTGCTCCAGGGAGCGGACGGCCTTCTGCAGCGACTCGGCGAAGTTGCGCCCGATGGCCATCACCTCGCCGACCGACTGCATGCGCGTGCCGAGCTCGGGCGTCGCTCCGGGAAGCTTCTCGAAGGCCCACCGGGGGATCTTGGTCACCACGTAGTCAATGACCGGCTCGAAACTGGCCGGCGTCACCTTGGTGATGTCGTTTTGAATCTCGTCCAAGGTGTAGCCCACAGCGAGCCGGGCTGCGATCTTGGCGATCGGGAAGCCCGTGGCCTTCGAGGCCAGCGCGCTCGAGCGGCTGACGCGAGGGTTCATCTCGATGACCAGGCGCTCGCCGCTGTCGGGGTCGACCGCGAACTGCACGTTGGACCCGCCGGTCTCGACGCCCACGCGTCGAAGGATCGCGAAGGCGTCGTCGCGCATGCCCTGGTACTCGACGTCCGAGAGGGTCTGGATCGGGGCGACGGTGATCGAGTCGCCCGTGTGCACGCCCATCGGGTCGAAGTTCTCGATGCTGCAGATGACCACGCAGTTATCAGCGACGTCGCGCATCACCTCGAGCTCGTACTCCTTCCATCCGGCGATCGACTTCTCCACCAGGATCTCCCCGATGGGTGACGCCTCGAGGCCCTCGTGCGCCAATCGGGCGAACTCCTCGCTGCCGTGGGCGATGCCCGTCCCCGCGCCGCCCAGGATGAAGCTCGGACGCACCATGATCGGCCAGCCGATTTCGGCGGCGATGCGCGTAGCGTCCTCGAGCGACCGGGCGAACCCCGACTCGGGCACGGCCAGGCCGATGTCGGCCATGGCGGCCTTGAAGAGCTCGCGACTCTCGGCGGTGTCGATGGCCTCGGGGCGCGCGCCGATCACCTCGATGCCGAGTCGATCGGTCACGCCGCGGCGCACCAACTCCATCGTCAGGTTGAGCGCCGTCTGGCCCCCCAAGGTAGGCAGCAGGGCGTCGGGGCGTTCGCGTTCCAGGATGTCGGTGATCACGTCGACGTCGAGCGGCTCGACGTAGGTGACGTCGGCGGTGTCCGGATCGGTCATGATGGTCGCCGGGTTGGAGTTGACCAGGATCACCTTGTAGCCGTCCGCCCGAAGGGCCTGGCAGGCCTGGGTGCCGGAATAGTCGAACTCGCAGGCTTGACCGATCACGATGGGTCCCGAACCTATGACCATGATCGACTGCAGGTCGTCACGACGCGGCACTAGGCGCTCTCCAACACGCCATCGCGCAGAAGTGATTCGAAGCGTTCGAAGAGGTAGCGGGCGTCGTGGGGTCCCGGACCGGCTTCGGGGTGGTACTGCACCGAGAAGCACCGATCCTGCGGCGAGGAGATCCCTTCGATGACGCCGTCATTGAGGTTGACGTGACTGATCACGCCGCGCTGGAGCGAGTCAGCCCCAACCGCGTAGTTGTGGTTCTGCGCCGTGATCTCGATGCGTCCCGTCGCCAGGTCCTTCACCGGATGGTTGCTGCCGTGATGTCCGAAGGGCAGCTTGTAGGTCCCGCCGCCGAGGGCGTGGGCGAGCAACTGATGGCCCAGGCAGATGCCGAAGATCGGCACCGTGCCCAGCAGGTCGGACAGCGTCGCCACGTTGACGCCCAGCGCCGCCGGGTCGCCGGGGCCGTTGGAGAGGAAGAGGCCGTCGGGACCGAGGCTGCGGACCTCGTCGGCGCTCGTCGAGGACGGCACGACGGTCAACCGGAACCGCTGCGCCAGCTGGTTGACCATGGTCCGCTTGATGCCGTAGTCGATGGCCACCACGTGCAGCGGCCCGTCGCCTTGGCGGTACAACGCTTTCGTTGAGACGTCGCTCACCAGGTCCTGGCCGTCGGTGCCCTTGGCCGCACGCGCCGCGTTGTTCACCTCATCGAACGAGGCGTGGCCGAAAGCCCCGGCGAGGGCTCCGTGGTCGCGCAAGTGGCGGGTGAGGCGGCGGGTGTCGACGCCCACGATCGCCGGGATCTCGTGGTGACGCAGGAACCCCTCGAGGGAACCGATCGAGCGCCAGCTCGACGCGACGTCGGACAGATCGCGCACCACCACGCCGCGGCACCACGGGTGCACCGCCTCCTCGTCCAAGGCGCTCACGCCGTAGTTGCCGATGTGGGGGTACGTGAAGGCCACGATCTGCCCGGCGTAGCTGGGATCGGTGATGACCTCCTGGTAACCGCTGAGCGCGGTGTTGAAGACGAACTCACCGGTGACCAGCCCCGACTCGGGCAAGAATCCGGCGGCGTAACCCTCGAAGGTCGTCCCGTCGCCCAGGACCAGCGTCGCTGGTTCGCGTCTCACGCGAGTCTCCCCTCGTCCACGACCAAGCGACCGCGCACCAGCGTCGATCGGACCCGACCCGTCAGTTCGCGCCCGTCATAGGGCGTGTTGGTCGAGCGGCTGTGCATGTCGTCCGCGCGTACCGTCCATCGCTCGAGCGGATCGAAGACCACGAGGTTGGCGTCTTCGCCGACCTGCAGCGCCGCGCCGTGGGCGCCGTGGCCCACGCGAGGGTCGCTGGATCGCACCTGGGCGATGCGCGCCGGGGCGCGACTCAGCAGGCGGAAGAACGAGGTCGGATCGGCTTCGCGCGCGCCCAGCGCCTCGTAGGTCAGCGACGCCGCGTGCTCGAGCCCGAGCATGCCGGGCGGCGCCTCGTCGAAGGGGAGGTCCTTTAACTGCGCGGCGTGCGGCGCGTGGTCGGTCGCCACGGCGTCGACCGCCCCCGACCTCAGGGCCGCGCGCAGAGCCGCGACGTCGCCGGCGGGGCGAAGCGGAGGGTGGACCTTAAAGAGCGCGTCGAAGGTGGCGCAGGCGCTCTCATCGAGCGTGAAGTGGTGCGGGGCCACTTCGCAACTCACCGCCAGGCCCTCATCGCGGGCCGCCGCCACCAGGGCCACGGAACGGGCCGTCGAGAGGTGCATGAAGTGCACGGCGCCTCCGGTGAGACGCGCCAGTTCTATGTCCCTCATCACCATTAACTCCTCGGCGATCGAGGGCCGTCCCACCAGCCCCAGGCGACTGCTGAGCGCGCCCTCGTGCATTGATCCCCCGCCGGCTAGGGACTCGTCCTCGCAATGCTGGGCCAGTCGCACGCCGAGCGGCTTGGCGTACGTGAGGGCCCGGCGCATCAGCGAAGCGTCCTGCACGCCCGTGCCGTCATCGCTGAAGAGGCGCACACCGAGCGCCGCCATCTCCGCCAAGGGCGCGAGCATCTCGCCGCGTCGTCCCTGGCTGATCGCCCCGGCGACCATGACGTCCACCACGCTTCGAGCGCCGCGTTCGAGCACGTACGCGACGAGCGCGACGTTGTCGAGCGCCGGTTCGGTATTGGGCATGGCCATGATCGCCCCGTAGCCGCCCACCGCAGCCGCCAGTGCGCCGCTCTCGATTGTCTCCGCCTCTTCGCGACCCGGTTCGCGCAGGTGGGTGTGCAGGTCGACGAACGCCGGACCGACCCAGCAGTCGGTCGCGTCCACCTCGTGCGCGCCCGCCGGGGCGTCAACGTTCTTCCCCAGCTGCGCGATCACGCCGTCGACCACCAGAAGGTCGCCGACGTAGGACGACGACGCCCCGACCAACAGGCCCTGTCGAAAGACGAACGTGCTCATAACCCTGACCCCTCCCCGGACCCCGCCATCGTGAGATAGAGCACCGACATCCGAATCGGCACGCCGTTGGCCACTTGTCGGGTGATGAGGGCCGAAGGAAGGTCCGCCACCCGCGAATCAATCTCCACCCCGCGGTTCATGGGACCGGGGTGCATGATGAGCGTGGTCGGACGTAGCCTCCTGGCGCGATCCATGGTGAGTCCGAAGGTCGTCGTGAACTCGCTCAGGCTCGGCACGAAGGAGCCCGTCCCGCGCTCTCGTTGCAGGCGCAGCAGACCCACCACGTCGGCCCAGTCGAGGGCCTCGTCGAAATCGTCCGCGACCTCGACCGGCCAGCTTCCGATGTCCTCGGGCAGAAGTGTGCCGGGGGCCGCGACGCGCACCTGCGCGCCCAAGGCCACGTAGGCGGCGATGTCGCTTCGCGCGACCCTGCTGTGACGCACGTCGCCCACGATCAACACGTGCAGCCCGTTGAAGAGTTCGGCGCCCGATTCGAGGCCCGACGTACCGTGGCGCAACGCCAGGACCTGTCGCACGGTGAAGACGTCGAGCAGTCCCTGGGTGGGGTGCTGGTGCAACCCGTCGCCCGCGTTGATCACCCGCACGTGCGGCACGTAGCGGCTGACCTGTACCGCCGCGCCGCTCGACTGGTGACGCATTACGACCGCGTCGATGCCCAAGGCGTCGATGGTCGCGATGGTGTCGCGCAACGACTCGCCCTTCTTCACGCTGCTCGAGGCCATGGCCAACGACAACACGTCCGCGCTCAGCCGCTTCGCGGCGGTCTCGAAGCTGAGACGGGTCCTCGTCGACTCCTCGAAAAAGAGGGACGCCACCACCCGACCTTTGAGGGCCGGCACCTTCTTGATCGCGCGCTGGTTGACTTCGACGAAGCTCTCGGCCACGTCGAGCACCTCGAGAATCGCGGTACGCGAGAGGCCTTCGAGGGACAGGAGGTTCTGGCCGCGAATGGTGTCGATCACGACGGCTCCCTCGTTCCGATCCAGACGCCCTCCATGGTCGCGACGATCGCCTCGTCGAGGGACGTCGGAAGGTTCTTTCCCACGTAGTCGGGACGGATCGGCAGCTCTCGATGGCCCCGGTCGACCATGACGGCCAGCTGCACCGATCGCGGCCGCCCCCAGTCCGACAACGCGTTGAGAGCCGCTCGGATGGTGCGCCCCGTGAAGAGCACGTCGTCGACCAGCACCACGGTCCGACCGGTCAGGTCGTGATCGATGGACGTCATCGCCGAGTGCGGCACCGGGTTGAGCGAGAGGTCATCGCGGTAGAACGACACGTCCAGGAGGCCGAGCGGCGTCTGGTCACTGGCGATGTCCGCGAGCAGCGCGGTCAGGGCGCGGGCGAAGGGCTCGCCCCCCTTCTGGAGACCGATGACCGAAAGACCCTCGAGGGAGTGATTCCGCTCGACAATCTCGTGGGCCATTCGCCGCAGCGCGCGGGCGACGTCGTCTTGGGACAGGAGCTGGCTCTTCGCTAAAAACGTCAGGCCGCGTGGTCGCGCCTGACGTTCGTCACTGGTACTCATATCTCTCCCGCCGTACGAGCCTCACCGGACTCGCTTCACGACTTTCGTCACCGACTATACCAGAGAGAAAATTGTCCGATGGAGCGACTGCCACTCCTTCGCGGCATCCACGCCCGACATTTTGTTCACGGGCACTGGTGCGGTCCGCGATAGGACCACAACTACGGCGAGGGGTGATTCGTCTCGTCGTCGGCCGCCGGCACATCACGGTTCGCATTCAGGTCGCGCTGGTACTCCTGCCACGCGGTCAGCATTCCCGAGTATTGGGGGTCGAGCGCCGGCTTGGCGGAACGCTTCTTCCTGCGCACGCCGGACGTGTTGCCGTGGAGAAAGCTCCACCACATGTAGACACCGAAGATCCCGAGCAGGGGCCATTCGAACACGTACGCCCAGCTGAGGTTATTCCCACGTTCAGCTCGGCCTAACTCGAACCAGAAGGCCAGCACGCACAGGGTGAGCCCAGCCAGCAGCGTTATGTGGAGTTTGAGGGCGTCGACGCCGGTGACCTTGCGTGGCGCCGAGACGGGCGGCGAAACGTTGTCGTCACGGGGGACTTCGTCCACGCGACCACCATACCTTCGACCTGACGAAGACCGCGCCGCGGAGCCGCGAGCACCACGCGTGATTCTTACCCCGAGGAGAAATGCATCAGGAGGCGAACCTTCTCAACCACGTAGCGACACAATTGGGGTCACTAGAGTCGAAAGAAACGATTTTGGGCTGGTGAGCTGATGGCGGAAGAACTGGGGCAGGAGGAAGATAGGTCGCGACCGTCCCCGGAAGCGCCAGCGAGCGGCCACGACACTGGACAATCCCCAATCGACCGTGCGGCTGCCTTGAAGGCGGGCAGCACGCCCGTATCGCCAAAATTCATCCTCTGGGCAATCGTCGCTTTTGCGGTCCTCGGGCTCGGCGGCGAAGCCCTGCAGCACTACTACGGCAACCTTGGCCTACCCACTACGGCGACGATCCCCATCACGTCGACCACCACGACGGTCGCCACCGGAACGCAGCGATCCCTTACGATGTCCGAGTTCCTCGGCCTGCGCCAAATCGGCACCGCCGCGGCGCCAGCGTTCACCCTCAAGGACCCGCAAGGCCGACCGTGGTCTCTCTCGGGCGCCCGCGGCAAGGTCGTCGTCCTCTCATTTTACGACGCCAACTGCAATGACATCTGCCCGGTACTGGGCGCCGAGATCAAGGAGGCGAACGGCCTGTTGGGTGCCAATGCCACGAAGGTCGACTTCGTCATCGTCAACACGAATCCTCATGACCTGAAGCCCGCGTTGTCGTCGCCCGCGCTCACGGTGCCGGGTCTAGCGGGAGCTTCAAACGTTGTCTTCGTCACGGGCCCACTGTCTACGATCAACGCGGTCTGGAGCGCCTACGGCATATCTATTCGAGTGGGTGCCCATCCCGACGACGAGACGCACAACAACCTCATGTATTTTATTGACCCCGCCGGCCAATTGCGGATCCAAATCGACCCGTTCGCCCATGCGAACGCATTTGGCGTCGTGAGTCTCGACCCCGCGCAAATCCAACGTTTTGCCCGGGGCATTTCGAACGAGGCCACTAGTCTCATAAAGTGACTGACGACAATCAAAACTCGCCCTACAGTCCTTACGACCCCGATTCCTCGACAGGCTCCTCCCCCGAAGCGAACGCCCTCGTTTGGTACAAGCGACCACGTTTTCTCATCGCTCTAGCCGTCGTCGTCGTGCTCGGGGTGTCGGTGATCACTGACCTTCCCCAGCACATCACCAAGGCACAGGACGCGGCGGAGCAGAACGACTCGATCCATCAGATCAACACCGACACCGCCCCGTGCGTCTTCGCCGTCCAACAGAGCTTCAGCTTCTACCAGGAGCACGTCACGGGCCAAATGTCGGCCGCCCACTTGAAGCAGGTCCCGGCCCTCCTGGTGGGCGACCAGACCGCCTGTTCGTTCGCGAGCGGTGGCATTTACGACCTGACCAACAACATCCAAGTCAACGACACCGCCGCAGGCAAACATATAGACCGCATGCTGAGCGTCATCGTCACGTGGGCGACTTCCGACGCTCTAGCCGCTATCGAGGACATCCAATACCTCTTCGTGCACCCCGGCAATGCGACAAAAATTGCGCGGCTCTCTAAGCGTGAAGCCTTCCTCGCCGAGGAAAAGGTGAAGATTGACGGGGATTTCAGGGCCGCCGAGAAAGTACTGGGCCTCACCCTAAAAGTGCCGAAAATCCCCTCCCTGCCTGTCCTGAGTGGCACCTAGTCACCCGAACGCGGTCAAAACCCAGGGCCTCGCTACTCCTTGTTCGCGATGGTGCCGAGCACCTTCTCTCGGCGCATCATCCTCGTCAGCTCATCGTCAGGGTTCTCTTCCGATTGCAGCCAGTGGATCAAATTCCAAAAGATGACCGGCAAGAACGATGACGCCGAAAGCAGCCACATGAAGCCCGTGCTCAGTTGCTGGTCGGCGGCGAGTGACACGCCGCGACCGGTGACGTGGGCGAAGGCCGGGTACCACGATCGCCCCGACATGGCGCCCAAGTACGCGAGCACCCATACCACCCACATCGAGACCGCCGCCATACCGATGCGGAAGGGCCGGGGGGCGCCGGGCTTCATCGGCGGTGATTCAACGAGATCCAACCAGAGCAGTAGACCCACGATCACGAGACCTATTGATTCAACGGAAGCCAACCAGGCGTGCGTCACGCCGAAGTCGACAACGGGGGCGATCCGCCAAAAGATGGTGGTGAGCACGAAGAGGGTGCCCAGCGCATACGTCACATGATCCCCTGAGCGCCGCAGTCGAGAGACAGCCAGTCGATCCATCAACCGGGGCTTCGAGGCGGGTGTGGGGAAACCGTCCGCAGTGAACTCAACGGGTGCCCGCGAAGCGAGGCCGAGCCAACGCCAGGGAGCCCCGATGATTAGTAGGGCCGGAATGCAGACGGCAAAAAGGCAGAACTGAATCGACTCAACGAATTGATATTGACGCGACCAA
The DNA here is from genome assembly GCA_963827115.1 of uncultured Acidimicrobiaceae bacterium. Classification (GTDB taxonomy): domain Bacteria; phylum Actinomycetota; class Acidimicrobiia; order Acidimicrobiales; family RAAP-2; genus RAAP-2. The sequence continues at coordinate 1,280,299 of CAWGZS010000001.1, forward strand.
TACGCGAAAGGCGGAACGAGGCACAAAATCCAAAGGAGCACTGCCAGCACCGCCAGAACACTTCGAAATAATCTGCCTTCAGCTCGAGTTGGTTCTACCGGTACTAGCGGGATCACTTGAAATGATGACGCTGGAAAAAGCCCCAGACCATAATGCCGATGAACACGCCAAGCAGCACCACCAACGTCTGGACCTGAGCACCAATGTAACTGTCAACTGCCTGCATCATCACCAGCCCTTCAACCATTGAGAAGCGAAACGTGGTACTTCAAAACCTCACACCATACTGCCACGGTGTCCTACAACAGATAGAACATCGCAAAGAATAGGAAACCGCTGAGCGCGACGAATCCCCAGAAGTAGGTCATCGACGCCACATTCGCTCGGAACATCTGCGCGGAGGGCTCCATGGTGAGCTCCGCGAACTTGCTGCCCGACTCCTTGTGCATCCGAAGTGATCGAGCAAGCACGGTCTCAATCCAATAGGCGCCGAGAAGGAGGGTCATGATATTGATGACGGCCCAACCAATGAACGTCGAGGCGTATCCGCTTGATCCGGGATTGAAGGGTACCGCCGTGAACTCCCAGATTTGAAGGAAAAGCGCGAGCAGAACCGCACCCAACGCGGTCCATCCTGCGACCTGCCAGTCCAGGACCTCGCCTTTGCGAAGTCGCATTTGAGCGAAGATGACGAGCAGGGCAGTCAAGAGCTCCAGCGAGTAGATGGCCCATCCAAAGGCCGTCGGCGCCGTGACGTGGTCCGGTCGCCACAGCTGGCCGTTGTTGCTGGATCGCAGATAGAAATAGGCGAACGCTTCGGACGCGAGTAGGAACACGTACATCCCGATGGCGAGACGTCCTCCCGTCCACATCGATCCGATCTGAGCTCGTAACTCGAACTCCTGCTCTTCGGGAGTCTCGCTGTAGCCCTGCATGTTCTTGGAGGTGTCCGTCATGTGTCGCCCTCTACTGTTCGTTTGCCGAAGCCGGTGCACCGGCAGATGCTGTACTGCTCGCAGTTACTCGCTGGTTATCGCCGAAGTCAGCCAACGGCGGAGCACCCTCTTCGCTGTAGTGATACGGGTCGGACATAATCACCGGAATGCGATCGAAGTTGTGCGGGGGTATCGGCGACGCCGTCTGCCACTCCAAGCCCAGGGAGTCCCACGGATTCGAAGACGCCTTCACAGGATTGATCCAAAGCGAATACAACAAGTTAAACAGGAAGAGCAAGAAGGAAAGCCCGAGCAAGAAAGCGCTGATCGAGGAGAAATCGTTCAATCCCTGCAGGTTCTTGGCGTACGTGAAAACTCGCCGCGGCTGACCGAGCAAACCGATAATGAACATCGGGAAGAAGGTCAGGTTGAAGAAGATGAACATCGTCCAGAAGTGGGCGAGTCCAAGTTTCTTATTCATCATCTTGCCCGACATCTTGGGCATCCAGTAGTAGACGCCGGCCATGAACGCAAACACGAGTCCGCCCATGATCGTGTAGTGGAAGTGCGAAAGCACGAAGAATCCACCGTGGACCGTCACGTCAACCGGTACATCCGACAAGAACACTCCGGTGAGGCCTCCGATAAGGAAGTTAAAGAAGACGGCCATGACGAAGAGCATCGGGACTTCGAATCTGATCTTCGCTTTATAGAGCGTCCCCATCCCAACCAGGAAGAGAAACCCCGTCGGTATCGATATCAGCTCGGTGGTCAACATGAACAGCGGACGCATGTCGGGGTCGATGCCACTCTGGAAGAGATGGTGCTGCCACACGAAGAACGAGAGCAGAGCCACGCCAATCATTCCCGCCGCCGATACCTTATAAGCGAAGAGCGGTTTACGCGTGAAGACGGGCATGAGTTCGCCCACTATGCCGAATCCCGGAAGGGCCATTATGTAGACCTCTGGATGGCCGAAAAACCAGAACAGGTTCTGCCACAGATACGAACTGCCCCCGTGTTCACTCACGTAGAAGGCGGTCTGCACAGTCTTGTCGAGGACCCCGTACATTCCCGCGGCGAAGAGCACGGGTGTCGCCAACGTCAACAAGGCCGCGGTCGAGAGGATGGACCACACGAAGATCGGAATTCGACTCCACGTCATCCCGGGTGCTCGATAATGGATAATCGTTACGAGAATATTGAAGCCGGCCGCCATCATTCCTACCCCGATGACAGCGAATCCGAACAGGTACGAGATCATTCCGACCCCCGCTTGGGTCTGCAACGGTGCGTAGCCCGTCCAGCCGGTAGGAAATCCGCCGTACGGCAACGCCGAGACGATCACGCCGTAGCCGGCCATGAAGACCCAGAAACTGAACGCCTCGATGCGCGGGAACGCCGTGCGCCGCGCCCCAATCATGAGCGGGACGAAGTAGTTCCCCAGCGGTCCCACCACCAACGATGACGCCATCATCATCATGATCGTGCCGTGTTCGCTCACAATTTCTATGTACGTGCCGGGACCGAACACGTGCGTCGTCGGGTTGAGCAGCTCAGTACGAATCGCCATCGCGAGCAGGCCGCCAGTAAAGAGGAAGAGAAGAACTCCCACGATGTACTGCAGTCCAACCACCTTGTGATCCATGCTGAAACGGACGTACTTGCTCCAGTGATCAACCGTTTCCTGGGGCTTGGCTTCCTTGCCGGCCAACTTGGCCGCCGGATAGTTCAGGGCGCCAATGCCCGCCAACCACCCGACCACTCCAAACGCCAGCGCGAGGAAGTCCGCTACCGAATTCGAACCGCTGTTGGCGATGTAGATGTAGTCAGAGGAGAGCCAGTTCCCGAACCAGTGCCCGATCGCGTAGCCAATGGCGGCGCAAATGAGTGCGGTACCGATGTGCTGGCCCATCCATCGCGGGCGAACGCCTGCCTGCTGTCCTCCCCCCGAGGCGGGTGGAGCTTCGCTCGAACTTGAGCCCTCGTCTGTTTCCGGTCGGTCGGCGGTGATCGTCATCGGACCCACTCCGTTTCTATCGTCGTAAACCGCGATACCTGGCTACTCATGAGAATCTTGTTCATTGCTTGGCTCCGTACAACTCGGACTTGCTGTACGGCGTCACGTTGGCGTCGATGTAGTAACCACCGGCGGCGCCATTGGCGTCGGGCACGTACGTCCACGCGAAGGGTGCCAAGTACTTGGTGTTCTTGGCGTTGGCCGCCTCGGTATTGGTGGCCCAGGTTTGGAAATCTGATCCCGATACGACCTTGCCGAAGTCGTACATCGCACCGTGCCACAGACCGCAGAGTTCGCTGCAACGAACCGTAAAGCTCCCGGGGTTCTTGGTGTCGGTGAACGCCACATTGTTCTCCTGGGGATTGGCGTCCGCTTTTACCCCGAGCTGGTAGGCCCAAAAACTGTGAATAACGTCAAGTGACGTCACGTTGAAGGCAATTGACGTGTCTGCCGGCAACATCAGCTGCGTCGTTTCGAAGCCACCGAACTGGGGATACCGGTAGGTGAACTTCCACTGCTGGGCTATCACCTGGACCACGAGCACCTTGCTGGGCGACCACGAATCGCTCTTGGTCAACGCTGCGGTTTCGGCCGCCGTCGCGCCAGCGGGCGCCCAGATCGGATTCGGACCTTCACCGCCGCCCGAACCATGGTCTTCTATCAAGGCGACGGTTCCGAATCCGGCGAGGAACAGGACGATGACCGTCGTGGTCACGATCCACGCCGTCACGGCTTTCTTGTTCCCGGCGGCCGCTTCGCCTCCGATGGGATCAGGGCCGTTCCTCTTCGAGCTCCACGTGCGGATCGAATAACCCATGAAGACCCATACCCCTAGCAAGACCGGTAGCGCAATCACCATCAGGACGTTGATGTCCGTCTGGTCAGCGGCAGCGGTTGAGGTAAGCCGTCCCGGCGCCATGTGGGGACCAACCAGAGTCCAGAACAGCACGTCCACCGCGAGCGACACGATGACCCAAATCGTGGTCATGCGACGGAAGTGACGAGGTTCGCTTGTCATAGAGTCCTCATTCGCCATTATGAATTCACCACGTCTAGGAAGCCGCCCATGTAGTTCTGCGTCGACATCGGGCCGCCGTTACCGTAGAGCCAACCAAGGCCGCACGGAACGAAACACTGCCACGGATACTCGCCCGCCGCGCCGGTCATGAAACTGAACTTGATCAACTCGTGCGGCAATTTGAGGCTGCACGGAGCTTCGCCACAGACGTTGGAGGCCGTCGGGCTCACGCCAACCAGCGGCACGCTTATGCCCATCAGCGGCACCGCGAAAGTGTGGCCGATACCGTTGCCCGAGTAGGAGTTGTAGGCGCTCACGGTCTTGCCGTTGAGCGACATCGAGTGGCCAATCGTCCCCTGCACCTGCCCCCATTCCTGATTACGAATGGGACTGCCACTGTCAAACTGCTCGATGGTCATGTCGATCTTGGTGTGCGCCGGCAACTGCCAGGTCGTGTCATGCACCCACTTGTGCGTGGTCGGATTCATAACCATGTACGTCACCCACGTCGGGTGCTGCCCGTAACCAATGGAACCCACCGTTTGCGCCAACACATGCACCGGCTGACCAGCAGGTTGGCTCTTTGTGAAATCGGTCACACCCCCTGGGGTGCCCGGCCTAATGAACGCTGCCACACACACCACCACAAGACCGACCGCCACCAAAAAGAGCACGAGAACCGTTGTCAGTCTCCCCCTCATTGACATAGTTCACTCCTCGCGACTAGCGCTTCGTATGAGACTTAGCAATGAGAGTATCGCTTGGCGGCAGTAAAGTTAAGGTTAATGAACGAAAAGGGTAAGAAAACTCTTGGAATTTATTTGGGTTTCCTCCTGGGCGAGGCCATCTGTGCTTTGGCCTTCTACGTCGAGGTTCGGCGAGCTCTGGGGGGCAACACCCTCTCGTGGGCCTACGTCGTTGAATGGCCACTTTTCGCCGCGTACATCGTCTACATGTGGCGTCGCCTTTTGAGGGAAGAAAGGGCGTCTCGAGAGCCGTTAGACGGGCATTTGGAGATCCCGGACGACGCTGTCGACCCAGCCTTGAGTGCGCTAAACGAGTATTACTTGGCAGTACACGGTTTGAAGGACGCCAGCGAAATCCCACCGCCAACGTCGGAAATCAAGAATTCATAGCGATCGATTGAATTGATCGTCGCGGACCGTACCGCGAGCGCTTAGATTTCACTCCTACCACGAGGCCTTAGGCGCCCCTTTGGGCACCCGACGACGCGCGTCGGGTGGCTCAGGGGCTCTTCTCTTCGTTCACTCCCGGCTCGATGCCCCTGCGCGAGGACGCGAGGGATTCGGCCCTGCCTTGACGGAACTCCTCGACGCTCATCGTTCGGTGACCCCGAATTAGCCGGTCGATCACCTGAGGGCCGTCGCCATCCTTCATCAGTCGACGTAGGGCACTGGTCAGGGCGGGGAAACACCAAAAATCACCGCAGACCCAAAGGATGGCCGCACCGATCTGCTGGTCGGCCAGTCGATTCAACGTGATCACGGGCATCGACATGGACCCCATGTTCACCATCATGGCCCCGAAGTCGTAAGAAGGCACCGACACCAGGAAGCTGATAACGATGGCGATGATCGTCATAATCAGGTTGGTGGCGAGCAGCGATCCCACCTGGGCGGCCGGGGAGAGCTTGGGGCGAAGCGGCGCAGAGGGAATGAATTGGATCCAAAAGAGCAGCCCCGACACGAAGAACGTCGAGAGCATCAAACCGACGTGGAGGTCGGGTCGGGTCATGATCGGATTGAAGAACACCGGCAGCATCCAGAACACCATCACGATGTTGAAGAAGATCACCCCGGTCCACGGCGCCACCAGGAAGGCGAACAGCCGACGGAGGGGATGGCTCGTCTCACGGACGAAGATCTTCCGTAGGAGCCTCCGGCGTGGTCCCACGGGCACGGCGTGCACCAGGGGCAGCCACGGCGCGCCAGCCACGTAGAGGGCCGGCGCCGCGAGCATGACCGTCACGTGCTGGAGCATGTGGACCCAGAAATACTCCATGGCCCAGAACTGGAGCGGCGATGACACGCTGAGGGCCAGTACCGCCAAACCGGCGTAACTAAACCAGAGCCGCCGTCGGCGACGTAACGCGTGGGCCTTGGTGGAACGTCGGTTGAGCGAACGCAGCCCCCGCTCGTGCACGCCGATGAACAGCACCATCAGGACGGCGAACCACGGGTAACCCCAGTTGGCCGTCAAATAGTTCATCATCCATCCTCATTGCTCTTGGTAGGCGCAATCATAAGATTCGTCGGCTTCACGCCGCACCGCTGACGATCGATCGCGGATCCGTTTCTCCCCGGACGCTACTGCACTTGCCTCGGAGAGTAGGCACTTAGGTGGAAAAACGGCCCGTGCTGTAATCCGCGCATGGCCCCGCGCTTTCACCTCATCACCGCAACCTAGCCACCGCTCACCGCGGCCGTGGGACGTCCGGTGAGCATCAGCTCAGTGACCCTGCGACGCATCCGACGTGCTCGGGGAACGAAGACCAGACTCCGTGCAAGGTCCCGGCTCCGCGTTGACGCACACGGTGAACTTATTGGTCTGCACGCCCCGCGTCGTGGCGCCCTTCAGTTTGGCTCCCTGGATATTGGCGTTGTCGAGGTTCACGTTGGTCAGATTCGCGTCACGTAGGTTGTCCGACTGCAGATCGACGCCACTGAGGTCCCGGCCAGAAAGATCGCAACCGGCGAGGTTCGGGTTGGTGGCGCGCACTTTGCAGTCCGAAGAGTGCAGTAACGACGACGCATTGGAGGGTCCCCCGCACGCGCCGAGCGCCAGTCCACCGGTCACTAGCAGAGCGACCACAATTGATCTTCCTCGCGCTGACGCCGTCGTTCGGCTAACCACGTCTCTCACCGACGTCATCAACGGACGCCTTGCGTAGCGAGGAGGTCCTTCAGTTCCGAAACTGCGGACGCGGTGAGCGAAACCGACGCCAGCGGGTCGTCCGGGATGATCCACTTGATTAGTCCTTTGGGCGACACGATGAACATGAAGTCCGAGTGGATGCTCATCACGTCGCTTGGCGTCGCCGACACGCCGATGCCGTAGTCCGACCAGATGGGACTCGTCTTCGCTCGAGTGCCGGTGACAAAGTAAAAGTTCTTCACGTGCTGCATACCATGGATGGCGATGAAGTGCCTGATGTTGGCCAGGGACTCGTGGTAGGGATTCGCCGCCACGGCAACGATATCGAGTTTGGCGTTGCTCGAAAGTTCGGAACGAAGCACGGCCAATTGTCGACCGAGCAAGGGACAGTCGGTCCAGCAGACCGGGTCGAGGAATGTCAGCAGGGTGACCCGTCCTTGATGTTCGCCCAGCGAATAGGGCTGGTCGAACTGATCGGTGAGGTGAAACCCGACCGCGGGAGAGTTGGCCGCCGACGCGGGTCCGTTCTGCGCGAGAAACAGCGTCGTCTCCGCGCCGGCGAGCGGAGCCCAGCCCATAGCGACAGCACCGATGAGAATCATCGCCGAAGCGAACGTCGCCACCACCGCACCGGCGCTGTTGAGCATCTCTCTCGGAAGGCGGCGAGTCCGGGGCGCCAATGACTGAAGACGGGGTGCCGCGCAGCCAATTAGCACGGCCATCGGAATGAGAGAATTAAAGTCCGTCGCGAGCCCGCCGAAGAAGGCACCGTCCTCCGCGATCACCCAGAACGCCACGCAACCGACCATCGTGGTGTACGCGGGCCAGTTCCAACGGGTCGTCACCGACATCCAGAGGCCGACCGCGCACACCGCCAACCACAGGATCACGATGATGTTGAATCCCCCACCCAGCTGTCCGGCGATGGTGCCCGAATGGCGCACCACCCACGCCAGGGCGTGGGGCTGGGCGACGCCGGTCATGGACGTAGTCATCGTCGTGAGCGCGTTGGAATTGCCCCCGTGCCAGAAGCCCGCCGCGGGCAGCGACTGGAACACGATGGCCACCACGAACAGGATCGAGAAGAACCGAAGGGTGAAGGTTGAGAATGAATCGTGGAACCTCGACGGTTTCACGAAGAGCCAGCCACCCACGATGACGTAGAACAGCGTCGCTCCTGGCCAGCCGAAGAGGATCGTCGCACCGTGCACGAATATGCCGCCTGCACCGTTGCCGACGAACCATATGAAAGCCGCCCATAGCGCTGAGATTCCGGCCACCCATCGACCGGTGCGTCCGTTCGACACCAGGATGACCAGACCGAGGCCGACTTGGAACCAGGCCACGCCGGCGGCCAACGACACCGGATGGGAGTTCCAGGTGTTGATGAAGTGGATCATCAGCGAATGGAGCCACGACGGGGTGCCGACGGTCATCGGCCGCACCACGTTGTCGGCCAAACCGAGCGGCATGGCTGGCTGAAACTGCAAGATCCCATCGATTAGCCAGATCAACCCAAACGCCCAGCGCAGGTACGTGCGCGCCCTGGGCTCTTCGTCCCCTCTCGAAGGCAGATTGAAGGTAAAGATCCGTCGGCTGAAGAGCAGCGCGATCAGGAACACACTGGCCACCCCCGCGATCCACAGCACGCTGGTCACGAACAACGTGTGCTTGAACAGCGTCACGACGATGAAGTTGGTCAGATCGAGCGTCCGCCCGTACATGCCATTCATTGAGTAAATCCCTCTAGTGAGTCGCTATAAGTTCAGATGTTCTGCGCACGCAGCAAGTACCCCATTTACGAAAGAGGCGGAACCTTCAGTAGAGTACACCTTCGCAAGTTCGACGGCCTCGTCCAGAATGACCGGCGCGGGAGGAGGATCGTCCATCAGCATCTCGCCGATGGCCAAGGTCATCACCAGCCGGTCGACCATCGCGAGTCGTTCGAGCGGCCAGTCGATCGAGAAGCGCGAGATCAACTCGTTCGCGCGCTCCTGATGGGCGGCGGCCGAGGTGAGCAGCGCGATGGTGTACGCGTCGGGCTGCACGGGCAGCTGGTTGAGCACCGTCGCCACCGATCGCTCCTTGATCGTCGCTTCGTAGAAGATCTCCAACGCCCGCTCGCGCGAGTGGTGGCGCTTGGTGCCGAGTTCGCTCAAGCTACGCCCGCGTCATGTATTCGCCGGTGCGGGTGTCGACCTTGATCGCCTCGCCGGGGCCCACGAACAGCGGCACCTGCACCACGAAGCCCGTCTCCAAGGTCGCGGGCTTGCGGGCGCCCGACACGCGGTCCCCCTGGATGCCCGGCTCGGTCTCGGCGATCACCAGCTCGACCGACGCGGGAAGTTCGACACCGATGGTCTCGTCGTTGAATTGGATCAGCATCGCCTTGCCCGTCTCCTTGAGGAAGTGCGACGCCTCGCCCAAGCTCTTGGACGACACGGGAACCTGATCGAAGGTCACCTGGTCCATGAAGATGTAATCGTCGCCGTCACGGTAGAGGTACTGGGTGTCGCGCTTGTCGATGATGGCCTGCTCGAGGCGCTCGTTGGAGTTGTAGGTGCGTTCGATCACCGCGCCGGAGCGGGCGTTGCGCAACTTGGTCCGCACGAAGGCGCCGCCCTTGCCGGGCTTGACGTGCTGGAATTCGATGACCGTGAAGAGGCCGTCGTCGATCTTGATGGTGATGCCGTTCTTGATGTCACTAGTGGAAATTGCGGCCATGCGCTTTTGATACCTTTCGAGAAAGTTGCGTCACCCATTCTACGTAACGGCGCCGAAGCGCCGGAATCAGGTGAGGTCGAGCAGTCGGCGCACGGCTTCGAGCGCCAGGTCGTAACTGGTCGCCCCGAAGCCGGCGATCGTGCCGTCCACCGTCGAGGCGAGCGTGCTGACGTGTCGAAAGGGCTCGCGGGCGGCGGGATTGGAGAGGTGCACCTCGACCTTCACGCCGTGATAGCTGCGTAACGCGTCGGCCAAGGCCCAGGACGAGTGCGTCAGCGCCCCGGCGTTGAGCACGATGGCCACGGCCGTCCCGCGAGCCGCGTGCACCGCCTCGATGAGGTCTCCCTCGAAGTTCGACTGGACGTGCAGCACACGAAGACCGAGCGCCTGGGCCTGCTCGCTGAAGCGGTCCACGTGCTCCTGCAGGGTGGCTCGGCCGTAGACCTCGGGGTCGCGCGTGCCCAACTGGTCCAGGTTGGGGCCCGACAGCAGCAGGATCTCGTCGCTCATTGCTCTCCTCGGAAACTCGTAAGAACGTCAGCGACCAGCGACGGATCGACGTGGGGCACGACGTCGAATCCCTCTGCGCTCGCTAGGACGAAGGTTAGGTCATGGTGCGCCTTTTTGTCGTGGCCCATCGCTGCGATGAGCTCGGCCACGTCGAAGCGCTGCGGCAGACGACCCGACAAACCCAGCGCTTCGAGCACGTCGTCGTGCCGCTGCACTTCCCGGGCGTCGACTCGCCCGAGTTCGACAGCCAGGCGAGCGGCGAAGGCGAGACCGATCGCCACGGCCTCGCCGTGGCGCAGCTCATCGACGTCGCGCGCCAACGCCAGGGACTCGAGAGCGTGCGCCAGCGTGTGCCCGTAATTGAGCAACGCGCGCCGACCACCCTCCCTCTCGTCATCCGACACGACGCCGGCCTTGAGTTGCACCGACAGCGTGATGAGGTCGGCGAGCGGCGTGTCCACCAGTCCCGCGGCGCCCCGGCGTTCGAGCAGCCAGCACTTGGCCACTTCACCGAGGCCGCTCAGGCGTTCGCGTTCGGGCAAGGTGTCGAGCACGTCGAAGTCGCACAGCACGGCCTGAGGCTGGTAGAACGCGCCGACGAGGTTCTTGCCGGCCTGGAGATTCACACCGGTCTTGCCGCCGATCGCGGCGTCGACCTGCCCCACCAGCGAGGTCGGCACCTGGACCAACGCGAGGCCGCGCAGGTAGACCGCGGCCGCGAAGCCGGCGAGGTCGGTGATCGCGCCGCCCCCCACGCCCACCACGACGTCGTCGCGCGAGAGTCGCAGATCCGCGAGCTGCTCGCACACGTGCCCCACCGCGTCCAAGGTCTTCGCCGCCTCGCCCTCGGGCACCTCGATGACGTGTTGGCTGATGCCGCTGTCCAGGTCGAACCACGACTGCGCCCGCAGCGACGCCGACGTCACGATGGCGCAGGCTTGAGCCTGGGGCACTCGTTCGATGAGGACCGATTCCAGTTGACGTCGAGCACCGGCGCCCAGCACCACGTCGTAGGAGCGGTCTTGGAGTTCGACCCGAACGTTCACCTCGTAACCTCCGCCAGCGTGTCGGCGACTCGCGCCGTCACGTCGCCCAGGTCACCCGACGCGTCCACACGCGCCCGCGCGACTTCCTGGTAAAAAACCTCCCGTTCGCTTCGCAGCTGACGCAACGATGCCACCGGGTCCTCGCCGAGCAGGGGGCGCTCGACGCCGCCCAATCGAGGGACCAGTGTCGCGTCGTCACAGTCCAGCCACAACGTGACTTCGTCGAGGAGGATCATCCGTGCCTCAGGCGTGGTCACGACGCCTCCCCCCGTCGCCACCACGACGTCACCCTGGAGGGCTTCGCGAAGGGCGTTGAGCTCCGCCTGGCGAAAAGCCGCGACGCCCTCACGGCGCAAGAACTGCGGCGCCGGGCAACCGACCGCGACACTCAGCAGGTCGTCGGTGTCGACCGCTTCGCACTGCCACGTCGCCGCGAGCAGTCGCGCGACCGTGGTCTTGCCCACTCCCGGCAGCCCCACGAGGACGAGCCGGGCCACGTCTATTCGCCACGGGCGGCCGAGGCCGTAGAACCCAGATTCGCCACGTACGACGTGAAGTTGCGCACGAACTCCTCGACCGTGTCGCCGCCGAACTTGCGCAGGGCCTCGTTGGCCAACACCAGCGCGACCATTGATTCGGCCACCACGCCCAGAGCCGGGACGGCGGTGACGTCGGTGCGCTCCTTGAACGAGACGGTCGACTCGCCGGTCGCCACGTCCACGGTCTCAAGGACGGGCCGGTTGAGCGTAGCCAGGGGCTTCATCGCCACCTTGACGATGATGGGTGCGCCCGAGGAAATGCCGCCCTCGAGGCCGCCGGCGTGGTCGCTGCGACGCACGTAGCCGCCTCCCAGCTCGAAATCGTCGTCGACGGCGATCGCGTCGTGCGCGACGCTGCCGCGCTGGGACGCCTGGATCATGCCGTCGCCGATCTCCACCGCCTTCACCGCGTGGATGCTCATGAGCGCCCCCGCGAGCAGGCCATCGAGTTTGCGGTCCCAGTGCACGTAACTGCCCAGTCCCACCGGCACCCCGTACGCCACCACCTCGACGATGCCACCGAGGGAGTCACCTTCCTTGGCGGCCGCCTTGATCTCCTTGATCATCGCGGCCGCGGCCGCCGAGTCGAAGCAGCGCACCTCGTTCTCATCGACCTGAGGGAGCTCCGCGGGCAAGGGCCGCGGGCCGCTCGAAGCGGCGGCCCCGATGCGCACGACGTGACTGACAATCTGTATGCCGATGGTTGCCAAGAGCGCTTTGGCCAACGACCCCGCGGTGACGCGGGCCGCGGTCTCCCGGGCGCTCGCGCGTTCGAGCACGTCACGTGCATCGTCGAAGGCGTACTTCTGCATGCCCGCCAGGTCGGCGTGTCCGGGCCGCGGCTTGGTCAGCTTCGTGCTCGGCACGCCCGGCTCCGGCGACATCTCCTGCTCCCACTTGACCCACTCCGAGTTCAGTATCTCCACACCAACGGGCGAGCCGAGGGTGCGACCGTGGCGCACGCCGGCATCGAGGTGGAGTTCATCCCGCTCGAAACGCATCCTCGGACCCCGGCCGTAACCAAGTCGCCGGCGGGCCAGCTCGTCGCCGATCTGTTCGGACGAAACGACGAGGCCCGAGGGCAGGCCCTCGACGATGACCATGAGCGAACGGCCGTGGCTCTCGCCGGCGGTGAGGAAGCGCAACATCAGATGATTCTAGAACGCGGACGGACGGTTGCTCAGTTCTCGTTCGCGTAAAAGGGGTTCACGCCGGACGCGTGATCGGTTACGTCGGTGACGGCGGTCAGTTCGGGAATCGCGTCGCGCAGGGTGGCCTCGATGCCCTGGGTGAGGGTCAGGCGACTCATGGCACAGCCCTGGCAGCCCCCGGACATCTTGATGTAGGCGACCTTCTTCTCTTCGTCCATGGCCACCAGGTCGGCGCGGCCGCCGTGCGAGGCGATCGACGGATTCACGTGCTGGTCGAGCACGCCAATGGCGAAGACGGCCAGCGGGCCTTCTAGTCCGAGCGCCAAGATGGCGGCGGGTACCCCGGGGTTCATCTCTTCGGGCGTGGGGATGTTGGGATTGACCAGCACCAGTCCCCCGCCACCATCGCTCGCGAACTCCAAGCGACTGCCGCGCAGTCGTTCGATGCTGTTCTTGGGGATCACGATCGTGACGTCGCCGTCGACACCGATCGCCGCGCCCTCGGGAGCGTCGGCCAGATCGGAGAAGTAGAGGTCGTAGGAGTAGCCCGGTCCGCGAGTCCCCGTCACCTCGACCCACAGCGCGAGTGCTTCGCCTTGGCCTTCTGCGTGCAACGCGTCGAGCACGACGTTGCGCGCTTCGTCGGTCAGCTTCAAGATGTCCGAGGTCTCGATCGTGGTCATGTTTCAATTCTAAAGGTGTCGACCGCGAGGATGTACGCGCACTAAGTTTTCTCTGTGACCTCAATCCCCAAGGACGCCCACGAGTGGGTCAGCTTTGACGACACCAAGCGTGAGCGCACCTGGATGTTCGACGTCACCTTCCTGGAGAGTAATTGGACCTGTATCTTCGGCAATGGCTGCCAGGGCGTCCTCACGGGCCCGACGCCGCAGCTGGTGCAGGGCTGCTGCAGCTACGGCGCGCACTTCACCGACGAGAAGGACCAGCGGCGCGTCGAAAAGGCCGCGACCCGTCTGACCGCCGATCAGTGGCAGTTCAAGTCCCGGGGCAAGAACGGCACCACCCGGGTGAAGAAGAACGGCGAGATCGTCACCCGCTTGGTCGAGGACGCTTGCATCTTCCTCAACCGGCCGGGCTTCGCCCGCGGTCCCGGGTGCGCGCTGCACGTGATGGCCATCGACAACGACGAGAGCTACATACCCCTCAAGCCCGAGGTCTGCTGGCAGTTGCCGCTGCACCGGGTCGACGAGGTCCAGGAGAGCGGCCGCGTCATCACGCGCATCTCCCAATGGGACCGTAGTGACTGGGGCGAGGGCGGCGCGGAGTTCCATTGGTGGTGCACCGAGTCACCCGACGCCTTCGTGGGCAAGACGCGCGTCGTCGACTCGATGGCGGAAGAACTCACCGCTATGGTCGGCAAGCCCGTCTACGGCCAGTTGTTGGCCTACATGAACCACCGCGCGGCGCAGCCGAAACCGACCCGTCTCGCGCACCCGGTCGTCCGTAAGCGGGCCTAGCCCTCGGCGCTCAGCGGGTCTTCCTCGTTGGAGGGAGACCGGGGCAGCGACCCCAGGATCTCCTCGAAACGGTCCTCTTCCGCAAGGCACCACTCGGCGTGGACGTCTTCGGGCGCCGCGCCGCATTCGTCGCAGGTGGTGGCGCGGGGTCCCGTCGAATGCTTAAGTTCGCGAGCCTCAACAAACCGACGGTGGCGGCCTTTTTTCACGTCAACTCCTCACTGGTCGCGGGCCATAACTGGCGGCAACCGCGGTGCAGAATGACTGCACCGAGTATCCATGATACCAACTGAACGTTGCGTCCAGACCCCTAGAGTTGTGTCGTGAGCGATGCCTTTGATCCCAATGAAATGGTTCTGCGCTTCAGGGAACGAGCCGAAGCGGTCAAGCGTCGGGGCCTCCCGCCCGTGGAAGGCCCCGAACGCCAGATGTTCCTCGAGGCGGCGAAACTCGACTTCCAGGACTTCGCCATGCTGGGTGACGCCACGGCCACGCTGGTCGATGGCATCCTGCACTTCGAGATCGACCTGCGTCCGCCCTCGGCCTAAGGCGCGGCCCCGGTCGCCACGTGGAGTCGGGCCGTGCCTTCGGACAGGGCGGCCATCCCTCGCGCCAGCAAGGTCAGCGCCAAGGCCCGCGCGTGGGGACTGCTCACCGCGTTGTAGCACGTGTTGGCCCCCGCACCGAGGTCGTCATAGGCCGTCGAGAGCAGCGCGGTCGCCTGGCTGTCCGGTGTCGGCAAGGAGGAGTTGGCGGACAGCGAATCGACGTCCAGCACCGCGCACACCGTGTGCAGGTCGTTCGCACTCGCGTGCAGGTCGTGAAGTTCGTTGGCCGAATGCTGCACGTCGCGTGTCAGGGTTGGCAGGTTCTGGCGGAACCCACTCTGGGTGATCCACGATTTTGTCGCAGAGGACAAGCTCACGTTGCCGCAGGCCGCCAGGACGAGGCCGGCGCACAGCAGCGCCGCCACCGATTTCGTCACGCAACGACCACGAGGTGCATCTGGCGTCGGCCCCGGCGAAGCACCAGGTAGCGGTCATGCAGGACGTTGGCCAACGTGAGGGGCTCCTCAGTGGCGATGCGGACGTTGTTGACGTAGATGCCGCCCTGTTCGATGAAACGCCGCGCCTCGCCCTTGGACGCCGCCAGACCACAGTGGGTCAGCAGCTCGGTCACCTCAACGCCCTCGCGAAGCTCGTCACGCGACAGGGTGGACGACGGAGCGTCCGCTACCACCTGCAGCAGGGTCGCCTCGTCCAGGTCGTTAATGGCTTCGCTGAACAAGGCGTCGCCGGCCCTCTCCGCCTGCAGTGCGGCCGTCTCACCGTGCACCCACGCCACGACGGCGTTGGCCAGGGCTCGCTGGGACTGCCGCTCCTGGGGCGCGGTCTTGACGGCCTCGTCGAGCTCCAGGATCCTTTCGTGATCAAGGAAGGTGAAGAAGCGCAGCATCTGAGGTGTCGAGGCGTCGTCCACGTTCAACAGGTACTGGTGGAGGGCGAACGGTGGCGTCATGGTGGCGTCGAGCCACACCTGTTCGTTGCCGCCTTCGGACTTGCCGAACTTCTTGCCGTCGCCGCGCAGCAGGAGCGGCGAGGTCAGTCCGGCCGCCAGCGATCCCGTCACCTTGCGCACCAGCTCGGTGCCCATCGTGATGTTCCCCCACTGATCGGAACCGCCCAACTGCAGCGTGCACCCGTGGTCGATGTTGAGGCGTAGAAAGTCGTAGGCCTGCAGCAGCATGTAGGAGAACTCGGTGAAGGAGAGCCCCACGTCATCGCGATCGAGTCGGCTCTTCACCGAATCCTTGGCCACCATCTGATTGACCGTGAAATGCTTGCCGACGTCGCGCAGGAAATCCGTCAGCGTCACCGTGGTCAGCCAGGCCGCGTTGTTCAACAAGAGGGCTTGGGACTTGCCGGCACTCGGTGAAAAATCGAGGAATCGGCCCAACTGCTCACGGATTCCCTCCACGTTGGCGTTCAGCTGATCAATGGTCTGCAGGGGTCGCTCGACGTCCTTGAAACTCGGGTCACCGATGAGTCCAGTCCCCCCGCCGGCCAGGGCGATCGGCTGATTGCCCGCCAATTGCAGTCGTCGAAGGTTGCACAGCTGCAGCAGGCTCCCCAGGTGGAGCGAAGGGGCCGTCGGGTCGAAGCCGATATAGGCCGTGACGCCGCCCTGGGTCAGACGGTCCATAACCCCGTCGTCGGTCACTTGATGGACCAGGCCCCGAAATTGCCAGTCGTCACGTAGTTTCATCGGGCCAGTCTACGGGGAGGGCGCAACTAGAACGGAGCCGTCGTCACCGGCACGTGGGTCTGCAGCCACAGGACGAAGGCGTGCCACGCCCCCGTAATCTCAGTGAGACCGATGACGATCAAGAGGATCCCACCGACGCGTCCGATCATGCGATGGTGGCGGCGCAGCCAGTTCGACGCCGTGGCCATCCACTCGGTCGCCAACGCCGCGACCACGAAGGGCAGCCCCAGGCCGAGGCAATACACGAAGGCGAGCAGCGAGCCGCGCACGTCCGAGGCGCCCGACGACGACTCGGCCAGGCTCAGGATGCCGGCCAGCGTCGGACCGATGCAGGGTGCCCATCCCAGGGCGAAGGTGATCCCGAGTAGTGACGCTCCGAGCACCGACACCCGTGGCACCCGGTGCACCCGGCGGTCCCGCTGCAGCCACTTCGATGGCCACCACCCGGCGAAGAAGAGGCCGAGCAGGATCGTGACGACGCCGAAGACCACTTCGATGGGACGCTGATGCGTCACGAGCTTGCTGCCCAGTTCGCCGAACAGCGCCCCGAAGCTCACGAAGACGAGCGCGAAACCCAACACGAAGGCCAGCGAGCCCACGAACGCGCGGCCGCGGCCGGACTTGCCCTCCAGGCTGCCGGACGCGCCGCTCAAGAAGGCGACGTAGCCCGGCAACAGGGGCAGGACGCACGGCGAGGCGAAAGAGACGAAACCGGCCGCAAAGGCCAAGGGGATGTCCACCAGCAAGGACCCGGGCAGGGTCGCGATCACGAGGCGTCCATGACGAAGCACTCGCGCAACGCCTGATTCAGCTCCTCGTGACGACGCACGTTCTGCTCCCGCGAGGGCACCTGGGCGATGACCACCGTCAGGCCCTCGCGATCAAGCCCCGTCGACACGACGGCGTTGAGCTCCGTGCGCGAGGTGACGCTCACGCTGGCGTACCCGAAGGCCTCGGCGATGGCCGCGAGGTTATGCGGTCGTGGCGTACCGAAGAGCCGTTCGAAACGCGTCGGCTCGAGCGACGTGGCCTGGGGCAGGAAGGAGAAGATCCCTCCCCCGCGGTTGTTCACGACCACCAGCACACAGCTCCCACCCGATTCGCCCAGACCTTCGACCATCGCGGAGACGTCGTGCAGCATGGTCAGGTCGCCCACCAGGCCAATGGCCCGGGATCCGGCGGCCACGCCTAGGACCGTCGAGACCACGCCGTCGATGCCGTTGACGCCTCGATTGGAGTACGTCGGGCTGGTGCGCGACGGCGCGAACCATTCAACGTCGCGCACGGGCATGGAGGAGCCGATCACCAGCGGCACCCGAAACTGGCTGCTGGCGCGCACGAGTTCCCTCGCCACTCCCGGCTCGTCGAGGCGTTCATCGGCCCTTTCACGGGCGTCCAGGAACTCGCCCACCCGCCGAGACGCCTCGCTCCACAGTCCTACGTAGGCGGCGTCGCCGCGTTGCCGGGGTTGGTCGCGACTCGGCACACCGCCCAGACGTCGGCGAACCGTCCGGTCGGGGTCCGCCACGTCGACGGATCCCAGGGCCACGGTGTCGACGTTCCACTCCTTCAGTTGCCCCTGGAGCACCTTGGACGCGGGCATGCCTCCGAGACGAACGATCAGATCGGGCTTGGCCCGGGCGACAAATCGTTCGTCCCGCAGCAGGGCGTCGAAATAAGCCAGGGTGGAGCGCGCCGTCGCGTCACCCAGCACCACCCAGTCGAGGTCAAGGCAGTTCTCAATCGTCGCGAGATCAATCCCCGGCCCCACGACGCACAGCACCCGACGCCCGTCCACCGCGAGGTCGGCGGTCTGGTCCGGCGTGTCATTGACCACGTCCTTGAGTGCCGGCGGCAGAGGAAGGGCTCGTCCCACCAAGGGCTCGCGGAACGGCGCGTTCAGATGCACCGGGCCGGCGGCACCCGGTGCTCCGAGCGCACTGCGCCACAGCGAGTCCGCCAACGTTCGCCAGGCGGCCATCTCATCCGCACGAGGGACGCCGGGGTCCTCGAAGCGACGCACCATCGCTCCGTAGAGATGGGCCTGCTCGATGGTCTGGGGAGCACCGACGCCGTGCAGCTCTTCGGGTCGGTCGGCCGTGAGAATGATGAGCGGCACCCGGGCCGCGTCCGCTTCGGCCACCACGGCATGCAACTCCGCGGCCGCCGTGCCGCTGGTCACCACGACGGCGACCGGGCGCTGCGTGACCAGGGCTCGACCGAGCGCGAAGAAGCCGGCGCTGCGCTCGTCGAGGCGGACGTGCAGCGTCAGTTCCCCGCGATCGGCGCACGCCAAGGTCAACGGCGTCGACCTCGAACCGGGGCAAAGAACGACGTCGCGAAGACCTTTCGCGATCCACTGATCGAAAAGCGTCGCCGCGAACGTCGCCTGGACGTCATTCGGGCTCGGTACGCTCTGTTGCAATGTCACTCCTCAGTGTCCGACGCGAAGGCTCCGGCTCGGTCTTCGTCTGGCTGCACGGCTTCACCCAGACCAGGGCCTCAGCACACCAGTTCCGTTCCATTCTGGCAGGTAGCCACGAACTCCTGACGCCCGACCTTCCCGGGCACGGTGACAGCTGCGCGTTTCGCGCCACGCTGGAGGAATGCGCCGATTTCGTGGCCGCCGTGATGCCCGAGGGGGCCGTCGACCTCGGCGGCTACTCCTTCGGCGCTCGCGTGTCGCTGCACGTCGCGCTGCGACACCCCCAGAAGGTCCGCAAGCTGATCCTCTTGGGCGCCACCCGTGGCATCGAGGACGAGACGCAACGACTCGAGCGGCGCCGACACGACGAGTCACTGGCCGAACGAATCGAACTGTTGGGCGTCGAGGAGTTCCTGGACGAGTGGCTCGCCCAGCCCATGTTCGCTGCGCTGCCCCACGACCCCCTGGAGCGGGCCGCGCGCAGCCGGGACGCGGCGGGTCTGGCCGACTCCCTGCGCTTCGCCGGTACCGGTACCCAGGCGTGGCTGGGCCCAATGTTGGGCACCGTCACGGCCGACACCTTGGCGCTGGCCGGGGCGAACGACCAGAAGTTCGCCGGCGAAGCGAGGGCTATCGCGAACGGCGTTCCGCAGGGTTCGTTTGCGTTCATCGACTCGGCCGGGCACGCCGCGCACCTCGAGCAGCCGCACGCCACGGCGCGTCTCGTCGAGGCGTTCCTAGGGGCCTAGCGGGTCACCCAGAACGACACCACCAGGGCCGCCCCAATGAATAATTGGGACTTCGCCGACATCGCGAGCAGGGGCAGCAGTTCTCGACCATTGCGCGGAGAGAACGCCATGCGCACCGGATTGATGTAGAGCGCGAGCGCGAACGCTGCCGCCACACCTTCCCCACCCATCACGATCGCGAACACGCAGAGCGCGGCGAAGGCCGCGTAGAGCCAGGGGGCGCGTTGTCGCCCGAGGCGGGCCGCCAACGTCCGCTTGCCGACCGCCCGGTCGCCGTCGACGTCGCGCAGGTTGTTGGCCTCCAGCAAGGCGCAGGCCATGGAACCCGTGGCCAGGCCGAACCACCAGGACGACCGCGGGATGACCAAATGCTGCACGTACGACGTGCCCACCGTGGCCACGAATCCGAAGTACAGCATCACGAAGAGTTCGCCGAAGCCGAAATAGCCGTAGGGCCTCGGTCCGCCGGTGTAGAACCATCCGGCGCAGACGGCACTGACGCCGATGAGCACGAGCCACCACGAGGTGCGCGAAGCCAGCCACAACCCCACCACGCCCGCGGCGAAGAACCAGGCGAACGCCGCCGCACGGACCCTCGCGGGCGCCACGAGCTTCGACGCGGCCAGGCGAAACGGTCCCACCCGCACTTCGTCGGTGCCGCGGACACCGTCGGAATAGTCGTTGGCGTAATTGGTGCCGATCTGCAACGCCAACGCCACCATCACGCACAGCGCGCTGTTCAACCAGTTGATCGTGGCGGGTCGTACCAGCGCCGCGCCGACCATGACGGGCACCAGCGCGGCCGGCAGCGTCCTGGGTCTCGCCGCCAGCACCCAGCGACGCCACGGTCCCGGAGGGTCGATCACGGACGCTTGGGGAACTTCGAGAAATCAGGCTTGCGGCGCTCGAGGTACGCGTTGCGGCCCTCTTGACCCTCTTCAGACATGTAGAACAACATCGTCGCGTCCCCGGCCAGTTGCTGGACGCCGGCGAGTCCGTCGTCGGCCGCGTTGAAGCCCGCCTTGATCATGCGCAGCGCGATGGGCGACAACGTCAGCATCTGTCGACACCACGCCACCGTTTCTCGTTCCAGGTCGTCGAGCGGGACCACCGTGTTGACGAGCCCCCATTCCTGAGCCGTCGCCGCGTCGTACTGACGGCAGAGGAACCAGACTTCCTTGGCTCGCTTGGCCCCGATGGTGCGCGCGAGCAATGACGAGCCGTAGCCGCCGTCGAAGGAACCCACCAGCGGGCCGGTCTGTCCGAAACGCGCGTTGTCCGCGGCGATCGAGATATCGCACACCAGATGCAAGATGTGGCCGCCGCCGATGGCGTAGCCGGCGATCGAGGCCACCACCGGCTTGGGAAGGCGTCGGATCTGGATTTGGAGGTCGAGCACGTTCAAGCGACCCACGCCTTGGCGCGCCACGTCGTCGTCACCGATGTACCCGTCGTCACCACGGATGCTCTGGTCGCCGCCCGAACAGAACGCGTCGGGACCGGCGCCCGTGAGGATGATCGCCCCCACCGTGATGTCGTCGCGGGCGTGCTCGAAGGCGTTGGCCAATTCGAACAACGTCTGAGGGCGAAAGGCGTTGCGCTTTTCGGGCCGATTGATGGTGATCCGAGCGATGCCGTCCGCGACCTCGTAGAGGATGTCGCCGTACTCGTAGGGCTGCTTCCACTGAGGAAGCGGCGTCGAGCGAAATTCGTCGAGCGGATCGTTGGGCGGTCCTTGGATGACAGTCTTTGGCATACGCACAACGCTACCGTTCGACGCCGCGCCCCAGATATCGACGAGTCATAATCTCCGCGTGGCCCTGCACGAACCGGCGGGTGGCGCGTCCACCCGATCAATGCGACTGTTGCGGCGTACGGACCTGGGGCTGCTCGTCGCGCCAGGCCTAATCTGACCAGGTGCGTCCCCTGCTGGCTCTCGACTTCGAACTTGGCCCTGAACTCGAAGCAGCGATCCGCGAGCGCGTCCTGCTCGACGAGGCCTTTTGTGTGCTCGACCGACGACTCTCGGCGCGTCGCCAGGACGAGACGCTTTCCCTGCTCGGTGCCACCGCGGTCCTCGATTCGAACGGACGACACATCCACAAAGCTGGACGGTCCGTGGACGACGACGTTGGACTGGTCATGTTGACGTCCGGCTCGGTCGCGGAGCCCAAGGCCGTGCAGCTCACGTGGCGCGCGCTGAAGGCGAGCGCGGACATGACCGAAAAGGCCCTGCGAACGAACGGCGGACCGGTCTGGTTCCCCTGTCTCCCGGCCAGCCATATAGGCGGGCTGGCCGTGTTGCTTCGAGCCGTTCTGAGTGACGCTGAGCTCCTGTGGGATGACGTGGGCCGCATTGAGAGCGCGCCCGCGAAAGGGGCGACGCACGTCGCGGTCGTGCGGACGCAACTGGCGCGCCATGACCTGAGCGCGTTTGAGAAGGTCCTGCTGGGAGGCGCTCGTCCGCCTTCGCATCTCGGCGAGAACGTGGTGACGACGTGGGGCATGACCGAAACCGGATCGGGCATCGTCTACGACGGCTACGCGCTGGCGGGGGTCGACGTGGCGGAGGTGGATGGTGAACTCGTCGTCCGTTCGCCCACGCTCTTCTCTTCGTACCGCGACAGCGCGCGGCCTCATACCACTGGTCCCGATGGTCTTGATAATTGGTTCCCCACGGGTGACGCCGGCAGCATCGAGGACGGACGCGTGAGCGTGCGCGGTCGCCTGGGCTTCGTCATCAACACCGGCGGCGAGAAGCTCTGGCCGGAGGACCTCGAGGCGGTGGTCTCAACCCTGACGGGTGTGCGTGACGTCGCCGTCACGAGTGTCGACGACCCGGAATGGGGCCAGAGGGTCGTCGCGCTCGTTGTGGGAGACGGGAGTTCACTCGATGAAGCGATCTCGGCTCTCGCCGACGAGCGAATCGGCCCTTGGGCCAGGCCCAAGGAGATCCGTTATGTCACGGCGATTCCGAGGACCGCCAACGGCAAGATCAAACGCGATCAACTCACGCACCTCTTCTGATCACTTCTGATCACGCCACGGGGCACGACGCGATAAGAAAGAGCCGCGCCTAGGAGCCAACCTGTTCGATGGAGCTCGGATCTTGGAGTATCGAAGCGAACGCCAATTCGGCTGCACCGACGAGAAGGTGATCGGAACGAAGTTGTGCGCGCACCAGTCGCACGTCGACGCTCAATTGGCGGAACGAGTTCGCCTCCACCCGTTCTTTCAGTCGGGTGGGATTGGCGTCCAACAGCCCGCCAAGGAAGCCGGCCAAGACCACGACCTCGGGATTGAAGACGCTGATGAAGTTCGATATGGAAACCGCCAGCACATCGAGCTGGCGGTTGATCTCGCGCCACAGACGCGTGTCCGCCGACGCCTCGATTGCCTGACCCAGATCGTCGGGATCCATGCTCGTCAGGCCCAAAATGTCAAGCAGCCGCGACAAGCTGACCTCCGTCTCGAGGCAGCCGCTGCGGCCGCAGCAGCACGCCACTCCCTTCGGCGCAACCTCGATGTGGCCGAGCTCGGCACCAAAACCATGGGCGCCGCTGAGCGGACGACCGTTGGCGATGACGCCGCCTCCAATCCCGCTGCGGGAGCCGTGCAAGTAGATCACGTCGCTCATGCCGCTCGCCGTGCCGTACAGCCGCTCAGCAATGGTTCCCAGGTTGGCGTCGTTGGCCGCAAAGGCCGGGTAACCGAGACCGGCCTCCATGAGGCGGGCCACCGGCTCGTTATGCCAATTCAGATGCGGTGCGAATTCAACCACGCCTTCATCGACACGGACAATGCCGGGCACGGCGATGCCGATCGCGACGATTCGGATGTCGTTCCCAAGTCCAGCCACCGATTCTCGGACGACTTTCGAGACGATCTTGATCATTTCTTTGACGGTAGGAATGCTCTGGGTGGGATAGCGGACACGGCAATGAATCTTGCCTCCCAGACCGACCAGCCCGACCGTGATGGCGTCCACATCAGGATTGACGCATACCACGACCACGTCATCATTCGCGTGGACTATCGGGCTCGGTCGACCCACGACGCCTGAATCACGCGGCTCGGACTCTCGAACGAGGTCGAGGTTCATCAGCTCATTGACGAGTCGAGCGATGGTTGATCTGTTGAGGCCCGACCGCCGCGTCAATTCAGCGCGCGTGTAGGGTCCGCCCTCGTGCACGAGGGAAAGGACCTCGGCCAGATTCCTGCGGTGAATCTGGTCGCCCATATTCCCGCTCGCACCACCCGGACGATCTAAAGACCCGTGCTCCAACAAAATAATCGTTCCTCATCGAATGACTCTGAATGATGCTGTGTATGGAAGTGGGGTCTTCCCTGATTGTATGCATAACGCCACTTCTCGGTAGTCCCCGCTTTGAGCGTGCCGTCGAAGGGGGCCACTGACGGCCGCACCGGCACCACGAGCTGCACGACGGATGTAGGGAGCCGGTGTACGACCGGGAATCGTCCCCCAGCGCGACATTCGATCCCGCCGAGTTCCGTGAGCGATTTTGAGCCTTCTCGCGCCGCCCTCTGGGCGCAGAATCGAGATCCCGTCACGCTTTCACCTACTTCAGCATCGCAACCCATCAACCTACGCCAGCACGTTGACGCCCGACACGCGTCATCTCATCACGAATATTCCGCCTAACCTCGGACCGCCGAACCCCTACGCGATATGGCCTCGACGCTCACCGCCGCGAGCAACACGCCGCCAATGACGATGTCCTGGGTGGCGGCATCCAGACCGATCAGGCCCATGCCGTTGTAGATAATGGCGATGATCATTCCACCGATAAGCGCGTGAATCATCTTGCCTCGCCCGCCGAACAGGCTCACGCCGCCGATTACCGCTGCGGCCACGGCGAGAAGCACCAGCTGCCCACCGTCGACCGAGGTGGAGGCGCCACCCAGTCGCGACGTATAGAGAATGCCTGCGGCGCCGGCGGTCAGGCCGGTGAGGGCGAAGGCGGTGATGCGGTTGAACCCGAGGCTTACGCCGGCGCGACGTGCCGCTTCGGCGTTTCCGCCGATGGCGTAGATGTTGCGCCCGAACCGAGTTCGCGTCAACATGAACTTCCAGAGAATGAGGGTACCGAGGATAATCGGCACGCAGAACGGTATTCCGGCGAGGGGCACGATGATGCCGCGGTTGGCGTTGCAGACCAACAGCAAGAGCAGCCCGCTGGCGGCGACGCCGAAGACCTTAAGAAGGGTGACGAAGAGCGGCGCGCCTTCGGACCCACTTCGCCGGCGGCGCGAATCGCTCACTATCCTCACCACCGCGAAGATACCGACCCCGCCCGAAATGAGAATCCATCCGGCTGTTTTACTTAGGTTTCCGTTGACCAGGTCCAGAATGGGACCCTGCAGGACCGAGACGCTCCCCTGGTAGTTGTCGAAGTTGAGGACCTTCAAGAGGACGCCCTGGAGCCCTAGCAGGAAGGCCAGGGACACGATGAAGGAGGGTATTCGCAACCGAATCACCAGCGTGCCTACCAGAGCACCGATGCCGGTTGACACCGCCAATCCGCAAAGTATGGCGAGCCACCAGGGATAGCGATGGTAGGTGCCGGCCAAAACCGCGGTAATGGCTCCGGCGATGGCGCCGTTGTAGCCAGCCGACAAGTCGATCTCGCCCAGTAAGAGGACCCATATTTCCGCGAATCCGAACATGATGAGATAGGAGGCCTGGGTCAGCAGGTTGGTGAGGTTACCCACCGAAAGGAACAAGGAGTTCTTCACCTGGAAGAAAATGACCAGCACGACCAGGCCCAACATGATCGGCAGAAGCCCGCTCTGCCCTGAGCGAATCTTTCTCAGCGTTTCCTTAAAGTACGCGTTGAACGAACTCTCCAGCCCGTCATTTACGTCTGAAGTTGAATCTGCCACGTCATCGTGCAGACCCGCCTCTTCTGGTGTCACTGTAGGTCTCCTGTGCGTATCTAGTTTCGCGACGAAGTCGAGCCAGCCCCCACGAAGGTTCCCGTGGTGATGATCTCAACCGCGGTCTGCGGAGTGTATTCAGAAATTGGGCCGCTGTGAACCATTCGACCGAGATGCATCACGGCCAGCCGGTCGGCAACGGAAAACACATCGTTGAGGTTGTGCGAAATGACGAGCACGGCGATTCCTCGATCAGCCAGGCGTCGAATAAGCGCCAGCACCTGGGCGGTCTGTGACACCCCCAGCGCGGCCGTCGGTTCGTCCAAGATGACCAACTTTGCGTCACGCATGACAGCTCGCGCGACGGCCACGGATTGGCGCTGACCACCCGACAGCGACTCGACCAGACTCCGAACGGACTTCACGGTCGTTACCGCCAGGCCGCCCAGGGTGACTTTGGCGGCGGCTTCCATGGAGTTCTCGTCGAGCAACCGATAGCGCATCGATTCGTGTCCGAGGAACATGTTGGCGACGATGTCCAAGTTGTCGCACAGCGCGAGGTCCTGGTAGACCGTGGCGATGCCCAACGCGTCGGCGTCTCGCGGTGTTTTGATGGTGACTGGCTCGCCGCTCCAGAAGATTTGCCCCTCTGAGGGGCTCCAAATGCCGGCGATGGTCTTAATGAGTGTTGATTTTCCCGCACCGTTATCGCCAATCAGCGCGGTCACCAAACCGGCCGGAATGTCAAGATCAACCTGAAAGAGGGCCTGTACGGCACCGAAATTCTTTGATATTCCACGCATGCTTAGAAGCGTTTCTGCAACACCACTCGGCGTGCGTGCAACATCGCCCTCCGTTACCACTTGCGTGGTAACGGAGGGCGATGCCTGGAAAGAAGGTTCCATGATGCTTCTTCTCTCAAACCTCCGACTTATTGAACCTAGTGAATTCCGTAAGTCGAGCAGTCAGCCTGCAAGGCCGCTGTGGTGCAAATCTGTGAAGCGGGCACGAAACCGTCAGCGACGACCGTCTTTTCAATCGTCGTAGCAGTCACCCATGAAGGAACCAAGAGAGCCGAAGGAACTTCTTTTCCGGTCGTTGAGTCCAACGTCTTGCCGTTGTCCAGGCCCCCTGGGACCTTCTTGTCGGCACGGGCGTACATCGCGAGCGCGACGGCAGCTTGAGCCTCAAGTGGAACTGGCTTGTACACGGTGCCGCACTGGTAGCCAGCGATGATGTTCTGGAGACCGGTAGCGGTTGCGTCCTGACCCGTGATGGGGAACGTCATGGGCTTGACACCCAGCGTCTGTAAGTACGTGATGATAGGTGCAGCGTTCTCATCGTTCGGACTTAGCAACGCGTTCGACGTCGGATTGGCCGTGTAGGCCTGCTGGAATTCAGTCTCGGCAACGGACGGCGTCCAAGTTCCCGCGAGGGTTGTCTCCAGCTTGTAGGTCCCGGCAGTGAACAGCGGCGTCAGCACCGCGTCGTAGCCATCGGCGAACAGCGTGGCGTTGTTGTCAGTCGGTGAACCGACGCCCACAATGACCTTGGGCGATGAAACGTTCCACGCCTTGATGCAGGCCACGAGACCATTACCCAGGAGGGTACCCACAGCTACGTTGTTGAAGCTCACGTAGTACCTGTCGGAACCACCAAGGACGAGGCGGTCGTAGTCAACAACCTTGACGCCCGCTTTGGCAGCGTCGGCCTCGATCGTGGCACCAGTAGCTGAGTCCAGGGCGCAGTAGATGATTACCTTGTCGCCCTTAAGGATCGCGGCCTGAGCCATGCTGATCGCGGTTGCGTCACTTCCCTGTGAGTTTTCAATCGTGATCTGCTTGGACTTCATTCCGGCCATAAGCAGGGCCTTCTTGATGTCCGGCGCGTCAAAGTCCACCCAACGGTTGGAAGAAACCTCGTCAGGCAAAATCACCGCGACGCCACCCTTGCCCTTAGCCGTAATCGGGACCAGCAACTTCATGGCCGAGTACGAACTATTGATATCGGCAAGCGAAATCGTCTTGACCTTAGTTGCGCTCGATGCCGACGTTGCACTTACCACAACACCCATCGTGCCCATCAGCACTACGGCGATTGCAGATGTTGCAACACGTCTAATTGTTTTAGAAATCATTTTTCCCCCACCGTTTCACTTCGAGAATTTCTCAAGGTGCAACATATCATAATAATTACGGCATTTGTACGTCACCAGGGCCGTTTTCGACTTTCCCACCAACGGTCCGTCAACAAGGCCGACAAAAACATCCCGTTCATGGCTAAAAGTTGCGTTTCGCAAACAGCTCCATGAGGTTTTCGCTCATTGTCAGACCTTCGGACGCGTTAAGTCACAAATTCAGCGAAGTTTGTAACTTGCGCACCACAAAAGCTTCCGTCCTTACCCCCGTTGCGCCGTGCACCGCTGGACTACGCGACTCACTCGATCGACGAAGGACCAATCAAAGGAATCGCAGCACTTTCTCCATCGTCTCCATTATGGAGATTGATTCGTCGAGCGGCATACTGGCACTCTCTAATTCACCGGCCCGGATACATCGAGCCACCTCGATCGCCTGATAGTGAAGGCCCCGGCCCTGCGTCGAGAATTCGAAAAGTTCTGAGTCGCCGTCGCGCAGTTTCAAGATGAAGGACGTGGGTGCGTAGAAGTCCCCCAGTATCTCTATTCGCCCGTCCGTGCCGACGATGCTCGCCCGCGTTTCGCTGCGCGCCAGAAGGGTGCACGTCAAAATGGCCTGGGCGCCGCCTTCGTAGCCGAACAACATCGATGTCGTGGCATCGACGCCGGTGAAGGCCGGTGTCACGTTGGCGGTCACGCTCTTGGGCATACCAAGGACCATCGAGGCGAACGACACGGGATAGACGCCCAAGTCGAGCAGCGCGCCGCCGCCGAGCTCGGGCGCAAAAAGGCGGAAATTCGGATCCTTCTCAAACCACTGGCCGTGGTCCGCCTCCACCGAGACGATGTCCCCGAGCACGCCTTTCGCCAGCAACTCGCGTACGGCGATCACGTGCGGCAAGAAGCGGGTCCACATCGCCTCCATCAGGAAGAGATTCTCAGTTCGCGCGACCGACACGAGTTCGCGGGCTTCGTCGGCGGTCATGGTGAACGGCTTTTCGACCAGCACGGGCTTGCCGTTCTTTAAGGCGAGGAGGGCATTCTCACAATGCATCGGATGTGGGGTGGCGACGTAGACCACGTCGACCGCCGGGTCTTCGACCACCGATTGGTACGAACCGTAGCGACCTGGAACGTCGAACTCCGCTCCGAAGGCCTCGGCCGACTCTTGGGAGCGCGATCCCACCGCCGACACAACATCGTCGGTTTGTGCGAGACCGTGCGCGAACGTGTGCGCAATTCCCCCCGTGCCGATGATTCCCCAGCGAAGCGGCGTCGTCATTTTCACTCCAGTTCATTCTCGTGCCGATATTCAAACTTCCGCACACGTGCCGCTTCTGAGCAGAACTCCGCGACCGGTACCCGAAGCATCGTAATCAACCAGGGCCGGAGTATTTCGCAATACGAGAGTTGACCGTGCACTTCGCGGTAAAACTTTCATATGGCACAACTCTTGGCGGACCGCAGAACGGCTCGATTGACGCTTCGACCTTTCGGGGCGGACGACGTGGATGACCTCGCACCCATCTACGCGAACGAGGGCGTCGCTCGCTACCTCTACTGGGAACCGCGTGATCGAATCGCCACTCAAGAAGCTCTCCAACGCCACATGCAACGACCAATCGAGATCGTCGACGAGAACGTGCTTCCGGTGGCCGTGGTCCTCTCGTCGTCCGGAAGGGTCATTGGCGACTTCATGCTGCGTTGGCTTCGCAACGAGCATCTACAAGGAGAGATAGGAGGATCGCTGCACCCAGACTTCCACGGCCAGGGGCTCGCCGTTGAGGTCTATCACGAACTTCTTGACATTGGTTTCTCGCAGTTCCTCTTGCACCGCATCGTGGGCCGTTGCGACGGCCGAAATGGTCCCTCGATCCGTTCGCTCGAAAAAGCGGGATTGCACCGAGAGGCGCACTTCGTCGAGAACGAGTTCGTCAAAGGCGAGTGGACCGATGAGGTGGTCCTGGCGATCAGAAGAGAGCAGTGGGATCTGCGGGAGCGTTAGCGAGTTCTCCGTCACCGTAGATCGGACGCTCCCGACGCCATAGCATCATCAAGTGAATCGTCTCGCCACCGCCAGTTCCGCTTATTTGCGCCAGCACGCGGACAATCCCGTCGACTGGTGGCCGTGGGGACCGCCCGCACTCGAACAGGCGAGGGCTCTGGATCGACCAATCTTCCTGTCGGTCGGTTACGCCGCCTGCCATTGGTGTCACGTGATGGCGCACGAGTCCTTCGAAAATCCCGAGATCGCCCAACTGCTCAACGACGAATTCATTGCGATCAAGGTCGATCGCGAGGAACGCCCTGACGTCGACGCCGTCTATATGGCGGCGACGCAAGTCATGAACGGCAACGGTGGATGGCCCATGTCCGTCTTCTTGTTGCCCGATACCCGGCCCTTCATGGCCGGCACCTACTACCCGCCCGTCGATCGGCATGGTCAAGTCGGCTTTGGCCGTCTCCTTCGCGCGCTGAGCGACGCGTGGAAGGACCAGCGCGCCACGGTCGAGACCCAGGCGGCGTCGTTGCAACAGGCGATGGAGCGAGAAGTCTCGTTCGTCGACCACCTAGCGCCTCACGATGAACCGCTCGATCTGCGAGCGGTGCGACGCTCCCTTCGCGACGAACTGGTCGCGCGCACCGACGCCTCCGGTGGTTTCGGGGGTGCGCCCAAGTTTCCCCGACCCAGCTACGTACAGGCCTTGCTCGAATTCGACGATCCGGAAGCCAAAGAGGCGATCATTCGCACCCTCGACGCCATGTCGCGCAACGGTCTCTACGACCATTTGCGAGGCGGCTTCGCGCGCTACAGCGTCGACGACCAGTGGCATGTTCCTCACTTTGAGAAGATGCTGAGTGACCAGGCGTTGCTTGCCAGGGTCTACTTCCAGGCCGCCCGTCGCTTTAAGGACCGGCTCGACTGGCGTGACGTCGCCCTCAACACGCTTGATTTCGTGGTGGAGGACCTGACCGTCGAGCGGGGATTCGCCTCGTCACTGGACGCCGACGCCGGTGGCGTCGAGGGCTCGCACGTCACGTGGGCCGTCGACGAGGTGGCCCAGGCCCTGGGCGACGTGGGACTCTCCGACGATCTGACCAGGGTCCTCACGCGCTGGCGAATAACGGCGCCCGGCACCTTCGAGGGCCGATCGATCCCCCGACTCGCGCCCGGTGAGCCGTTCCTCTGCCCCGAAGAACTGTTGCCCGCTCGAGAGGCGTTGCGTGTCGCCCGCGCTCGTCGGAACCAACCGGGTCGTGACGAGAAGGTCATCCTCGAGTGGAACGCGATGTTCGCATCCGCGTGTCTCATGAGCGCGGCGCCGTCCCGGGTCGAACTGGCGCTCTCCCTGCTGGGATCTCTGCGCCGGTCGCACTTTTCGGAGTCGATGTGGTGGCGAACCGAACAACGAACCTCGCACGCCACCGCGAGCGACGTCGCGTGGCTCTGTGACGCGCACCTCGACGCCTTCGAAGTGACCGGCGACGACCATTGGCTCCGGGAGGCCTTCGAACTCGCCCGGTACTTGCTCGCTCACTACTGGGACGGACCCGTGCCGACCGCTCTCGCTCCCGACCAGGGCCACGGACTCTTCTCCCAAAGCGACCTCGTACAAGACCTGGCGACGAGACCGAAGGAGATATTCGACGGAGCGACTCCGTCGAGCCATGCGGTGGCGTGTCGAGCATTGGCGAGACTAGGCCTGTGCCTCGCCGACGACAACATGCTCTTCGCCGCGCGACGACTCGTCGAACTCGCCGCGTCATTGTTGGCCACCCATCCCAGCGCTGCGCCGGACCTCGTCGAAGCGAGCGGCTTTGCGATGGACGGCGTCGAGATCGTCGTTCCGGGCGAAACGAACGACCTGAGTGACCACGTACGATTGTCGTACATGGTTCGAAGCGTTCTGATCACTGGCGACGGCGCCTCACCCCTCCTCAAGGACCGACGGGTCGGCCTGGCCTACGTCTGTCGCAACGGGTCGTGCCAGCTGCCGGCGAGCACCGTGAACCAGCTCGACGATCAAGTTCGCGAGTCCATCCGCTAATGGCGCTCTTCAATCGCGACCCTTCGATCAGGGCCATAAAGAGGCTCGTGCAACGCATGCCCCAGCGAGACGACGTCGACCTGACTCCCGGCTCGACGGTCTACGGCCTCGTGCTCGGTTCGACCAATGAATCGACCACCGTGGTCGACTTGGCGTCGCAGGCCATCGTCCGTTGGCGCATTCCTTGGCCCGAGGACTTCGCGGCCGACCTCGCGGTCTTTGACGTCGTGGAGGGCCAACTCGCCGACGACATCGAACGAAACGACCTGGCCCAACCGGAGGCGGTCACGCTCGCGGACCTACCGAGAAGGCTCGGCTCCTATCGTGGTCGGCGCGTACGAAAGTGGTTGGAAACAATCGCCAGCCCCGCGGACGGCCACCTCTTCGGCTTTCGCGGACCGAGCGCCCCCTACTGGGAGTTCAGGGGCGAGCGACCAAGCGTGGCCCTGATCGCCGCGGACAGCGGTCCCCAGTTGCTTCGACGAAGCGATGACGGCTCCACCTGGGTGCGATTCGGCTGGTACGGCGACGACGTGTGGCTGCTGTGCGAGGACAGTCACGCGATTCGCACGATGGAGACCGCGCGGCAATTTTCGCTGGCGGGCAAGGAACTGGCCACGTCGCTCGGTTTTCGTCCCACCTACGTGCTCACAACCTTGTCCAAGTCGATCGAAGGCCACTGCTACAAGAGCTGCACCGGGCTTCTGCCGCGGGGCTGAATTACTTGGGGAGTTTGCCCGACGCCAACGACTCGGCCATAGCCCAGCCGAAAACGACCAGGCGCTGGCCCTTGTCGGGCTTCACACCTTCGAAGTGCGTCGTCGCGCCCGGCGGTACCGCTCCCTTGGCCGCCACGTAGTCGAGACCACCCACCGGTCCGGGCGACACCGTCATCACGAAGGTCTTGTCGTCGATCGACTTCTCGGAGCCGAACCTCTTGGCCAGGCGACGTCCCCAGGCCCGGTCCTCGCCTGTGGGCTTGTAGCCGATCCGGGGCACCACGTCGTCGAGCCCGGCGAACGCCCGGAAGCCGTCCGGCGACATCAACCGCGACCCGAGCAGCACGTCCTCGTCGGGGAACGCCAGCAAGGCGCGACGGAACTGGTCGTGCAGGATTGACTTGAGCGTCTGATCGGACTTGGCGTTGCGGTCGACGAGCAAGAGCCCCACCAGCAACGACGGCGTGCCGCCGATGCGCTCCAACGTGCAGAACGAATAACCCCGCAACTTGTTTCCCTCGCGTACTTGGGTGACCAGCACCCAGTCCTCGCGCTGCTTGGAGAGGAAACCAATGTCGAAGTTCGGTTCGCGGTCGACGCACAAATCGGCCATCTCGGCCAGTTCGACGTCGCTGAGGGCTGTGGTGTCTTTCGTAGTGACGGTCATTGTCATAGAGAGCCATTCTACGGGACTTCGCCACCCTAAGAAACTTTTGCTATCCCTTGATCACATTTCTACCGAATTCCGAGCGTAAGTCCCCTACTACGGCAGAGATATTCACGTTGAATTCCGGACCCAACTTGTAAGCCTTTCCGGCCTCACCGGTCTCCACGATCACCGGAGATTTGCCCGGATGATGCGAGAGTATCTCGCGCAACGTGCCGATTGAGCGGGCCGTGAGGTCCTCAGGACGCAATGCGAGGCGAAGTTCCGAATCGCCGATGTCGACCTTGAGCAAGGTGACCTTGAGGGCGCTGAACCTCAGCTCGTCGTCGCGTGCGTCCAGACGGCCCTCAATAAGCACCACGTTGTCCTTGGCCAGGAATCCGCTGCACTCCTCGAACTTGCGCGCCGAGAAATTTATCTCCATCGAGCCGCCCAGGTCCTCGAGCACCACGCGGGCATACTGCTGGCCGGCCTTGGTGGTGCGAATCTGCACCTCGGCCAGGATCCCCCCGACGGTGACGACCTTGTTGGCCCGAGCCAGATCGTCCGCCCGTTCTCGAATCGAGATGATCGAACCGTCGGTCCTCGAGGCCAAGGCGCTCTCAATCTCGTACAGCGGATGATCCGAAA
Organism: uncultured Acidimicrobiaceae bacterium; assembly: GCA_963827115.1. Lineage (GTDB taxonomy): Bacteria > Actinomycetota > Acidimicrobiia > Acidimicrobiales > RAAP-2 > RAAP-2. The sequence goes on from CAWGZS010000001.1 coordinate 1,314,154, forward strand.
TGTAGGTCCCCAGCATCTCGCGCTCGAAGTCCAGCTTCACGGACTTGTCGAACTCGATGTCGCTCAGGGCTATTTCGGTGCCCTCCCAGTCGTCGGCCGTCCCGTCACCGTCGAGGGCCGCGAAGAGCGTGGAGATGCCGAAGGACAAGTCCTTGCGACGGCTCAGCGTGACGTCGATGATCTCGTCCACCCGCAGGAGAAAGCCCAGTCGCGGCACGCCGAGCGAATCGAACGCACCGGCCTTGATCAGCGACTCCATGGAGCGGCGATTGAGCACCATCGGGTCGACGCGGCGCACGAAATCGTAGACGGTGGCGTAGGGCCCATTGACCTCGCGCTCGCTCACGATCTTGTCGACCAGCGCCTCGCCGACGTTGCGCACGGCGGCCATGCCGAAGAGGATGGTGCTGTCCTGGCGAAGGCTGGGTGCGTATTCGGCGAACGACTCGTTGACGTCCGGCACGCCCACCGTGATGCCCATCTGGCGGGCCTCGTTGAGGTAGACCGACGCCTTGTCCTTGTCGTCGCGAAACGACGTCAGCAGGGCCGCCATGTACTCCACGGGATAGTTGGCCTTCAGCCACGCGTTCTGGTACGCGATGAGTCCGTACCCGTACGCGTGGCTCTTGGCGAAGGCGTAGTCGGCGAAGGGCTCGATCTTGTTGAAGATGGTCTCGCCCAACTCCTGTCCGTAGCCTTCGCGTTCCGCGCCCTCCACGAACTTGTGGCGTTGGGCCTGAATCATCTCGCGGTTCTTCTTCGAGCAGGCTTTCCGCAGGTCGTCGGCCTCGGTCATCGAGAAGCCAGCGACCTTGGTGGCGACGCGCATGATGTCCTCTTGGTAGATCATCAGCCCGTACGTCTCGCCGAGGATCGCTTCGAGGTCCGGGTGGTCGTAGCTCACCCCTTGGCGGTGGTTCTTGCGGTCCGCGTAGTCGTTGTGCACGTTCTCGCTGAGCGGACCCGGACGGTAGAGCGCCACGAGGGCCGCGATGTCGTCGAAGCTCGTGGGGGCCAGACGACGCATCAGCTGGCGCATCTTGTCGCCTTCGAGCTGGAAGATGCCGATCGAGTTGCCGAGCTTCAACATGTCAAAGACCTTGACGTCGTCGAGCGCCACGTGATCGATGTCCACGCCCTCGCCGTGGCGCCGCGCGATGTGCTCCAGGGTCCGTTCGATGATCGCCAGGTTGCGCAGCCCCAGGAAGTCCATCTTGAGCAGTCCGAGCTTTTCGATGGCGCTCGCCTCGTACTGGGTGACGATGGGGGCGTCCTCGATCGACCCGTTCGGTCCCGACTTTCGCTGCACCGGGACGTACTCGAGGATGGGCTCCTTCGTTATCACCACCGCCGCGGCGTGGATGCCGTCCTGGCGACGCTTGTCGACGAAGCCCTTGGCGACGTCGACGGTGTGCTTGACCTCAGGATCGCTGTCGTAGAGGGAACGCAACTCCGCCGCCTCGACGTAGCGGCCCTCATGGCCGGGCACGCGCGTGAAGCAGGCTTCGAGTGGCAGGTCCTGACCCATCACCAGCGGCGGCATGGCCTTGGCGATCTTGTCACCCAGCTGCGGCGGGTAGCCGAGCACTCGAGCCGCGTCGCGCACCGCCGCGCGGGCCTTGATGGTCGAGAACGTGACGATCTGGGCCACGTGGTCCGACCCGTAGCGCTCGGCGGCGTAGCGGATCATGTCGCCCCGGTAGCGCTCGTCGAAGTCCATGTCGATGTCGGGCATCTGGCGACGCCCGGGATTGAGGAAGCGCTCGAAGATGAGGCCGTAGCGGATGGGCTCGATGTCCACGATGCGCAGGCAGTAGGCGATGCAGCACCCCGCGGCCGAACCGCGGCCGGGACCCACGCGAACGCCCTGCTCGCGCGCGTGTCGCAGCAGGTCCCACACCACCAGGAAGTAGTCGGAGAAGCCCATGTCCGCCACGACGCCCAGCTCGTAGTCGATCCGCTGGCGCACGTCGTCGTCAAAGCCGACGCCGTAGCGCTCCTGCGCCCCCCGGTAGGTGAGCTCGCGCAGGTAGCGGTGGGCGCCGTCCTTGTGGCTGGCCCCCTGGTACTCGGGCGGGATCGGGAACTCCGGAAGCGCATCGTTGTCGAACTGGATGGTCACGTCCGCGCGCTCGGCGACCAGCAGCGTGTTGTCGCAGGCTTCGGGGATGTCGCGGAAGAGGTAGCGCATCTCCGCGGCCGACTTGAGGTAGTGCTGGTCACTCTGGAACCGGAACCGGTTGGGGTCCGCCACCAGCGAGCCGGTGCCGATGCATAGCAGCGCGTCGTGCATCTCGGCGTCGTCGTGGTGCACGTAGTGCAGGTCGTTGGTCGCCAGGAGGGGCGCGTGCAGGTCCTTGGCGATCTGCAGGAGCTGCGGGTTGGTCCTCAACTGCTCGGGGATGCCGTGGTCCTGCATCTCGATGAAGAAGTTCTCCCGTCCGAAGATCGTCTGTAGCCGTCCGGCCAGGTCGACGGCCTTGGCGTAGTTGTCCTGGACCAGGGCCTGGAGCACGACGCCGCCGAGGCAGCCCGACGTCGCGATCAGGCCCTTGGCGTAGCGCTCCAGGAGCTCCCAGTCCACGCGCGGCTTGTAGTAGTAGCCCTCGAGAAAGGCGGTCGACGAGAGTTCTCGCAGGTTGCGGTATCCCTCGTTGGAGGTGGCGAGCAGCGTCAGGTGGTGGTAGAGCTTCTGGCCGCCCTCCGTGTCGCCACCCGTATCGTCGATCTTGCCGCGCCTCGGCGGGCGGTCGAAACGCGAGTTGGCGGCCATGTACGCCTCGAGGCCGATGATCGGCGTCAGGCCGTGCTTGCGGCAGGCTTCGTAGAAGTCGATCACGCCGTAGAGGTTGCCGTGGTCGGTGATGCCGAGCGCCTTTTGTCCGTCGGCCTTGGCCGCCAGAACCAGCTCCTCCACCCGGGCCGCCCCGTCGAGCATCGAGTACTCGGTGTGGTTGTGGAGGTGAACAAAGCTCTCAGCCATGGGCTGCGCTCTTCCTTTCGACGGTCGTACTGATGAAATTACATGCGTGGAATTCGCACGTTAGTACCTCGCCAGCCCGCGCCACGCGCACCGCCTAGAGGTAGGTCCCGGCGCGAGGTTCGGGACCGCCGGAATTGAGCGAGCGGTCGCGCATCTTCTCCAGCTGGGCGGTCGCCGCCGCCTGCTGGGCGAACAGCGAGGCCTGGATGCCGTGGAAGAGGCCCTCGAGCCATCCAACGAGTTGGGCCTGGGCGATGCGCAACTCCGACTCCGAAGGCACCTCGGGTGAGAATGGCGGCGACATCCGGGCCAGTTCCTCGCCCAGGTCCGGGGAGAGCGCGCTCGACAACTCCTGTATCGACGTCTGGTAGATCTCACGAAGTCGCGTCCGTCCGGCCTCGTCGAGCGGGGCGCTGCGCGCCTCGTCGAGCAGCGACTTGACCATCGAACCGATGCGCATGACCTTGGCCGGCTGGCTGATGAAGTCGGTGGCCTCGTCCTGCGCCGCGGCCCCACTCTCCTGCCCGGGGTCCAAAACCGCGTCCGGGTTGACGGTTTCCTCCTGGGTGTTTTTTTCATCCACGTAGCCAGTGTGCCAGACGTGGCGAGTTCCCGTGACCTGGCTCGTGGGGGTCGAGGCACCTCTATAGACTGCGCTCTATGAGGGTATCGACGCGAGGTGACTACGCCAGCCGGGCGTTGCTCAGCCTGGCCCTGCGCGACGACTTGGCGATGCCCGTTTCAGTCCGTGACCTGGCTGAACGCACCGGTCTCCCCCAGCCCTATCTCGAGCAGATCCTGCTCAGCCTCAAGAGCGTGGGGCTGGTGCGATCCAAGCGCGGCGTGGGGGGCGGCTACGTCCTGGCGCGATCGGCGGAAGCAATCACCCTGGCCGAGATCGTGGCCGCGGTCGACGGCCCCATCGTCGCCGGCGACTTCGGCGAACCCCACAAGGACGGCGCCTGCAACCACGAGGGCCAGTGCGTCCTGCTCGGGGTCTGGGCCGACGTGGGAAATCACATGCGCGAGCACCTCGCCAGCTTCACCCTGGCCGACATGGTCGACTCGGCCCGTGGAGGCCAGAAGGTCAAGAAAACCCACAGCGCCTAGGGCGAACTTCTTATCATTTCGTTAATATATGAGTCTTGAAGTCGCCTTTACCCCGTGGTAAATTAGTGAGGCGTCGATAGGAGAAATACCCGCCCCTCGGCGCCGTAGCTGTCAACTAGCGAGGAGATGCAATGACGACCACAGTCCACCGTTCTTCGGTAAACACCAACGACATGCTGGGTCTCTTGATGCGGGACCTCGACCGCTACCCCATGCCCAACTACGACGAGCAGGTCGAGTTGGCCAAGCGCGTCACCGCCGGTGACGAGGAAGCCAAGAAGCAGATGGTGGCCGCCAACCTGCGCCTCGTGCTGCACTGGGCACGCCGCTACCAAGACCGCGGCGTCGAAATGGTCGACCTGGTGCAAGAAGGCACGTTCGGCCTGCTGCGAGCGGTCGAGAAGTTCGACTGGGAGCGGGGATTCAAGTTCTCCACCTACGCGACCTGGTGGATCCGCCAGTCGCTGCAGCGCGCCGTCCAACAGCACGGTCGCACCATTCGCATCCCCCTCGAGGTGGGAGAGCAGCTCCAGCGCCTCGAAGCCACCACGGCGGAATTGACCTCGATCTTCGCCCGAAAGCCGACCGACGAGGAGCTCACGGAGGCGACCGGCATGTCCAAGGCCGAGCGCGAGAGCCTGCGCGGGTTGGCGGGAGTCACCGCGAGCCTCGACCAGCCCGCCTCCTCGGACTCGGCCACCACGCTGGGCGACCTCGTCGCTCCCAGCCAGCACGACTGGGTCGGCGACATCGAGCAGACCATGATGGACGACCAGTTGCACGGCGCGCTCGCGAACCTGAGCGAGCTGCAACGCGACGTGCTCTCGCTGCGGTTCGGTCTCAACGGCGCCACGCCACTCTCCTTGCAGGCCACGGCCACCAAGATGGACATCGGCGTGCGCCGAGTGCGCCGGGCCGAGGAGGAAGCGCTCGCGCTCCTGCGAGCCGACAACGCCGTCATCGCAGCGCGCGAGAGCGCCTAAAGCCTCAGAGTTGCACTCCCTCGGGCACCAGTTGGGCTAGGTCGTCGGCCAACGGCACGCTCGTGGTCAACCACTGCGAACTGCGGGGATGCGCGAAGGCCAGGGTCGTTGAGTGCAGGAAGAAGCGTTCCTCGTCGAGTCGTTTGTCGCGTCGATGCCCGTAACGAGGGTCATTCACCACCGGATGTCCGATCGTCGCTAGGTGCACCCGTATCTGGTGGGTCCGACCGGTATCAAGCTGCAGCCGCAGCAAGGTCATGGCGTGGGGCTTGCTGATGCGCGCGAGCACCTCGTAGCCCGTGCGCGCGGCTCGCCCGTCTGCCCTTACCGCCATCAAAGTCGGGGTCCGCGTGGAACGTCCGATCGGCGCGTCGACGACGCCGCGCTCTTCGGCGACGTGACCCTCCACCATGCCCAGGTAGGTGCGCTCCATCGTCCGCTCGGCGAGCTGGTGGGTCAAATTGAGATATCCCTCGGCCGTCTTGGCGACCACCAGCACACCTGAGGTTCCCTTGTCGAGGCGGTGCACTATGCCGGGGCGCAGCGGATCGCACAGGCCTTCGTCGCTCAGAGCCTGCATCTGCGGATAGAGGGCGAGCAACCCGGCGACCAGCGTCCCGTGACGCTGGCCCGCCCCGGGGTGAACCACCTGACCCGGCAGCTTGTTGACGATCGCGAAGTCCTCGTCGTCGAGCACCACATCGACGACGACCGTGGGGTCGGCCTCGATGGCTCCGCTGTCGGGCGTGGGGAGCACGGCGACCAGACGTTGACCCGGGACCACGATGGTCGATGACTTGAGGACGACCTTGTCGTCGAGGTGCACGGCGCCGCTGGTCAAGATGTTGTGGGTCTCGGAACGAGAGAGTCCGGTGAGCATGGAGAGGACCCGGTCCACGCGGATGTCGCCCAAGGTGGCGGGGACGATGAGGTCGAGCGTCTCGCCGTCAAAAGGGTCGATCGTGTCGTTGTCGCTCATCGCACCAACAGTTTCCCACCGCGCAGGGCCGCCACCAACAGCACGATGAAACCGGCGGTGACGGCCACGTCGGCAAGGTTGAACACCGGAAAGCTCCCCACCGCGATGAAGTCGGTCACCCGGTGAGGCGAGGCCACCACACGGTCGACGACGTTGGCCAGGCCTCCCCCGAGCAACAGCCCGAAGCCGATCGTCGCGGCACCGGGCGCCGCCCGCACCCCCACCACCACGGCGATGAGAGCGACGATCACCGTCAGCACGGTGGTCACGAGCGGTCCCGAGTGGTTGATCGAAAAGGAGATGCCCGAATTGAACCGCAGACGCAACCACACCGACCAGAAGAGATGCACCGCGTGCGTCGCCAACGCCCTTCGTGCCCACACCTTGCTCAAAGCGTCGACGCCGGTCACGGCCAACGCCATCAGGATGACAACAGGATTAACTCCGTAGATCAGACGCTGGCGCGGCACGAGACACACGTGAAGACGGGCAGCTGCGCCAGGAGCCGAGCCTTCGAGATGGGCTCGTAACACTCGTCACATCGGCCGTAGCTTCCATCGTCCACGCGGGCCAGGGCCACGTCAATCTCATCGACCTTCAGCCGCAGGGCGGTCGCGAAGTCCTTGAGCTGATCGCGCTGAATGTCGGACGCGACGCTGCTGCCGTCCTCGTCGTCGTATTCGAGGCGCTCGCGGTCGACCAGCATCTCTTCGGCCTCGGCCTCGGCGACCACGATCTGCGCCGACGTCGCCTCTCGCGCCTCGAGCAGCAGGACTCGGAGCTCGGCCAAGAAGGCTTCGTCCTTGCCGTAGGGCTTCGAAAGCATCTTGCGCTCGAGGGCCTCGAGCCGACGGCGCTCTTCGGCCTCGCGACGCTCCTGACGCTTGAGCTCTTCTTGGTTACGCCGTTCGATCTCACGAAGCTTGCGTTGCTTCTCCGCTTCGATGGCCTTGCGCTTGGCGTCGATCTCGCGCTGCTTCTTCGCCTCCGCGGCGGCCTTGTCGCGGGCCTTGGCCTGAATCTCGCGTTCCTTTGCGACGGCCTTCGCTTTGGCCTCGCGTTCGCGCAAGGCTTTGGCCGCGGCCACCGCCTTGGCCTTGGCCGCAGCGGCCTTGGACTTGGCCAACGCCTTGGCCTTGGCGTCGCGCTCCTTCTGCGCCTTCACCTGCGCCGCAGCCTTGGCCTTGGCCAGCGCCTTGGACTTATCCTCGCGCAACTTCTGAGCCTTCGTAATCGCCGTGGCCTTGGCCTTGGCCGCCGCGGCCCGCTTCGCCACGAGGGCGCGTTGCGCCGCCGTCAGGGCCACCGCTTTCTTGGCGGCCGGCGCCGCGGCCTTCCTCACGGGCGTCTTCTTGGCGGGCGCCTTCTTGGCCGCCGCTCGGTCGAGGGCCGCCTTCTTCGCTACAACCTTCTTCACTGGAACCTTCGATATCGCTTTTTTCACGGGTACTTTCTTGATGGGAGCCTTCTTGGGGGATGTCTTTGCTGCCGTCCTGGCCGTCGCCACGATCCTTGCCGGTGTCTTCTTCAGGGGGGTCTTGGTCACTTTCTTCGCGTTCGGCGGCATTGTCAACTCCTTGACGTAGAGAACGAGTGCGCGCAGACCCTAGCAGCCCGCCAGCGCGATGGTGCTACGGACGATCGTCGCTCGACGGAGAATCGAAGTTAAGAATTTGACCAATCGTCGGTTGCTGGCTCTGCGGCGCGGCCCCGCGTGGCGCCGCGGGCGGTGGTGTCGACGCCAACGTTGGTACCGGCGCGGTGGGCTTCGCGATCGACGGCGTGCTCGGATTCGCGCGCGGACCGCCGACCTGCAGCGAACTCTCGACCCAGCGCGAGAACTCCGCGAGGGCCGCACTCAATCGGGTGCGCTCGGTGTCGAGCTGGCGCGTCAAAAGGTCCACGTCCTCGCTGAGTCGTTGCTTGAGGCCGTTCAAGCGATTGACCTCATCCTCGGCTCGGCTCCGCGCCTCTCCGATGATCTCTCGGGCGCGCTCCTGAGCGGCGACCGTGAGGCTTCGGGCCTGTTCCTCGGCCTCCTGCTGGGTCTTCTCGATGAACTGCTGGGCCAAGACAATGAGCGCGGTCACCTGCTCGGGACCGGCCCCGGAGGTCACGATGCGCGGGGCCGGGGCGGGTGCGGGAGCGGGGGCCAACGGGGTGGGACCGGTGCCGGAAGGGCGACCGCTTTCGAGCTGGTTGATCCGTTCCGCGCCCAGTCGCAGCTGCTGACGCATCTGCTGGAGTTGGTCCTTCAACTGTCGAGTCTCGACCGAGAGTCGCTCGAGGAACTCGTCAACCTCGTCGACGTTGTAGCCCTTGAGGCCAACCTTGAACGCAACGGTGTCGATGGTGTCGAGAGCCGAAGTTGCGTTATTCGAACTATCCATCCAGCCACCCTACCGCCCCATTGCGGCGATGGAGTGAATCCACGTCTCAGATGACGCGGTTTACGACGTACAACAAGAGCATGGCGACTAGCACCGAGAAGTCGACGGCAACGCCACCCGCGCGAGGCTGCGGGAGCACCTGACGAAGGGGGCGGAGCACCGGCTCGGTGACCGCCGCCAGGACCCGGCGCACCGACGACAAACCCCCGCTACTGCTCGACGTGGGGAACCAGCTGAGCAGGGCCGTCAGAAAGAGCACCCAGATGTAGATGGAGATGATTTCGTGGACAAAATTCATGAATTGTCGAGCGACCGATAGTTCGACGCCCGCAAACGATCCTTCGTATCAGGGCTGATGTGGGTGCCCTGGGGACTGACCAGGTACACGCCGTTGCTCAGCGGTTCGATCTTGGCGTTCATGGCGTAGGCCGTGCCGGCCGCGAAGTCCACCAGGCGTCGCGCGAGGCCGGGATCGATCTCGGTCACGTTGAGCAGCACCGCGCGGTTGTTGCGCAACATGTCGGTGATGCGCCGCGACTCGTGATACGTGCTCGGAAAGAAGACGGCGACGTCGCGGTCCTGAGAGGCGGTGGCGATGCCGCGGGCTCCGGCGCTGGCCATCGGACGAACCCGGGGTGCTTGACCCGAGGAATCGAGCACCGAGATCGAGGAGATGCGCAGCGGTGGCGCCGACGTGCGCGTGTTGCCCGTGCCGCTGGCGACCGTCGGGAAGGGCCGGGAGGAACTGGCCACGGGAGGCTGCGAGTACTCGGGCTCGCCGTCGTAGGAGGGCTGGTCGGCGAAGGCTCGGGCGGCGGCGGACGCGGAGTTGTCGCCGTAGTCGTCCTCGACCAGGCCCAAGAACCCGAGCACGTGACGCATCTTTTCATTCATTGAGTTCTCCTCACGCCTTCTCGCCCACCTTCATATTAGGCCGGGCCGTCACGCGGCGACTCGTGGACCAAAGAGCGCTCGTCCCACCCGCACCTCGGTCGCCCCGTACTCGCAGGCCAACTCCAGGTCGTCGCTCATGCCCATGGAACGCTCCGGGAGGCCCAATTCATCGGCCATTTCACTGGTGATGTGAAAGGCTTCACGAGCCCCCGCGAGGTCGGGCGGCGCCACCGTCATGAGACCCCTCACGTCAAGACCTCGTTGACGCGCGTGGTCCACCAACGCGGTCACCTCCTGCGGCGATGCGCCGTTGCGAGTCACCACGTCGGTGCAGTTGACCTCCACGTAGATCGACGCGCCCAATCGTTTCGCCGCGATCTTGTCCACTTCCTTCGCGCGAGACACGCCGCACAGCACGTCACTCACCTCGAGTGCGCGGGAGATCTTGTTGGTCTGCAGCGCGCCTAGGAAGTGCCACTCGAGGTCGAGGTCCGCGTTCGCCGACCTCTTCTGGGCCAGCTCGTCCACGTAGTTCTCCCCGATCGTTCGAAGTCCCGCGCCGTAGGCGGCCCGAACCACGTGCGGTCCAAATCCCTTGCTCACCGCGACGATGCGAATGGTCAGCGGGTCGCGGCCGGCGGCGACGATGCGCCCACGGACGACGGCCAGATTGGCCGAAACCTGCCGAACCAGCTCGTCGTTAGCGGAGGAAGCTGGGGAGGTCGTCATCGCCACCGACGTCAAAGAAGTCATCGTTGGTGGTGCTCGCGAAGATGTCGCTGCGCGGTCCTTCGGTCATGACCGGGGCGCTCGTGGTGGTGGGCAGAGACGGCGCGCTGTGGTCGAATCCGGCGGCGATGACCGTCACCCGTACGGCGTCGCCGATGGTGTCATCGATCACGCTGCCAAAAATGATGTTCGCGTCAGGATGCGCGATGGAATGCACGATCTCCGAGGCGTCGGTGACTTCGGACATGGTCATCTTGGAACTTCCGACGATGTTGATGAGGATGCCGCGCGCGCCGTCGATCGACGCCTCGAGCAGCGGCGAGGTGATGGCGGCCCGGGCAGCGTTGACCGCCCGTCCCTCTCCCGTGGAGGTGCCGACACCCATGATCGCCGTGCCGGCGTTACGCATGACGGTGCTGACGTCGGCGAAGTCGGTATTGATGAGACCGGGCACCGTGATGAGATCAGTGACGCCTCGCACCGCCGAGAGCAGCACGTCGTCGGCGATCTTGAAGGCGTCGAGCATGGACGTGTCGGCCGCCGCGACGGTGAGCAGGCGGTCATTGGGGATCACGATCAGGGTGTCGACCTTGTCGCGCAGCGCCTGGATGCCCTTTTCGGCCTGATTGGCTCGGCGTTTGCCTTCAAAACCGAACGGGCGGGTCACCACCGCGATGGTCAAGATGCCCATGGAGCGCGCCACGTCGGCCACCACCGGGGCGGCACCGGTGCCGGTGCCGCCGCCTTCACCAGCCGTGATGAACACCATGTCCGTCTCGCGCAGCGCGTCCTCGATCTCCGCGCGATGTTCCTCAGCCGCTTGACGACCAATCTCGGGGTCGCTGCCCGCGCCGAGGCCCCTGGTGAGCTCGCGTCCGATGTCGAGTTTGAGGTCAGCTTCGCTCATGAGCAACGCCTGGGCGTCGGTGTTGGCCGCGATGAATTCAATATTGCGCAATCCCGCCGAAATCATGCGGTTGACCGCATTGACACCACCACCGCCGACACCGATGACTTTGATTACGGCGAGATAGTTGTTCTGGTTGAGACTCATGAACTCCCCTTGGGTTGACTCTTCTATTGTGTCCCACCGCCAGCGTGGGAACGAACTTCGCGAACAAATGTCTTTGAAGGCTAGTCATCGCTTGGTTTTTGGTCAAATGGTGCCCGTTACGACGGCGGCGGTCCGCTGACCGCCAACTCGTCGGGAACGGTGACGTTGACGACGTCGCCCGCTCGCAGGGTGCTGTGGGCGATCACCGAGGCAATCGCCACGAACTTCGCCTCGAGTTGCGTGGGCGCCCCCAGAATGAAGCTCACCGGTGTGGTCATCTTGAGCGTCACGCTGCCGGAAGAGTCCTCGGTCACCTGGTCGACCTGGCTCGCGAAGGCCCGGGGCAACTTGCTCGCCACGAACGCGGCCGACCGTCCGGCTCGCTCGAACGGCCACGTGTTCTTCGACGCGTTGACGTAGGCCAGCGTCGGAAGATTGACCGTGAGGGGCGCGGGTCCGAGGTCTCGCCCCCGCGCGTCCACGTACTTAAGGACGTGACCCGATCCGAACGCCACCGCTACGGCCGCGCTCTCGTGCACGCTGAGAATGACGGTGCTGGGCCAATGCTTGGTGAGCGTCACGTTCTGGATCCAAGGGAACGCCGACAGCTTCTTCTCGACGGAACTGACACTCACGTCGATCATGGCGGGATGGGCCTCGAGGCCCGACACCGCAAGCACCTGGCTCACGCTTTCGTGGTGGACGCCGACCACGCTCACGTGCTGGACTTCGAAGTACGACTGGTGCAGGGCCCACTGGCCCCCGAGGACCAGCGCCGTCACCAGCACTCCCATGGCGACCACGACCGTGGTGAGCGAACGAAACCGGCGCCGCGAGGCGCGCTGGGTCTCTTCGACGAACGACGCCACGGTCTCGTGGGATCCGCGTCGACTCATGGTCGCACCTCGAATCCAATGAGCCGATGCTCACTGCGCAGGATCACGCCGCTCGTCTCGAACACGCGTTTCTTCACCTCTTCGAGCAACGCGAACACGTCGCCCGCTCGACCGCCCGCGTCCACCAGGATGAAGTTCGAGTGTTTCTCCGACACCGTCGCGCTGCCGATGCGCAGTCCCTTGCAACCGGCCTGCTCGATGAGCTGACCGGCGGGCGCGTCGGGCGGATTTTGGAACACGCTGCCCGCGTTGGCACCGCCCGGCTGGTTCTCCCTGCGCCAGCGGACGATCTCGCTGATGCGCTGCCTGGCCGCTGGAGCGTCACCTCGCTCAAGACGAAGGAATACCTCGATGACGACGTCCCCGGGTCGCAACGCGCTTTGGCGATAGCCAAAACCCAGGTCCTGGTTCTTCAGACGGTCAATCGCCCCGTCTCTCCAGACCGACGCCTCAATCACCGAGGCCGCCATATCGGACCCGTGGCCGCCCGCGTTCATCGCAACCGCTCCCCCGAAAGTACCCGGAACGCCGACCGCCCATTCGAAACCCACGATGCCCTCACCCGCCAGGCGACGTGCCGCCACCGGAAGGTCCAACGCCGCGCCGGCCGCTACGATCACCTCGCCCCCTTCGTCCCGCCAGTGCAGCCCCGAAAACTCGCCGGTGAGGTGCACGCCGACGGCCGCTACCTCACCATCCGCCACCAACAGGTTCGACCCGTTGCCCAGCACCACCACGGGTAGGCCGCACCCCGCAAGGAGAGGGCCCAACTCGTCGAGGTCACCAACGTCCGACAAGGTCACGAACACGCGCACGCGACCTCCGACCCGGTAGGTGGTGCGCTCGCCAAAGGCCGCGTGCTGCTCGACGCGCGCGCCGCCCCGTTCGATGAGTGCCTGCAAGGTCACGATTGAAGTCCGCCGCTCAGTTGCCCCGCGACGTCGGCGATGTCGCCCGCGCCGAGCAGCAGTATCACGTCACTGCGGTCATGTGCGACCTCGAGGATTTCGACAACGTCGCTGAACGTCGCCCCGTACGCGCAACTGGCGTCCGGGCCACTGAGTCTGATGTGGTTCGCGATGATCTCTCCGGTTACGCCCGTGGGATTGTCCTCGCCGGCACGATAGATGTCGGTGACGACGACGGTAGTGGCGTCGCCGAACGCGGCAGCAAACTGCGGCGCGAGGTTGATGGTCCGCGTCACTCGATGCGGCTGGAAGACGGCCGTGATTCGCTCGTAGCCGATGCTCTTGGTGGCCGCCAAGGTCGCCGCGATCTCGCCGGGCAAATGGGCGTAATCCTCGTACACGTCGACACCTCGCCACCGTCCCAGGAACTGGAATCGTCGAGGGGCGCCCTCGAACGCCGCGAGACCGTCGATGACCGCGGGCCCATCGACGCCGAGACTGCGGGCGAGCACCGCCACCACAGCGGCGTTGGCGACGTTGTGCAAACCCGTGACCCGAAGCGCAAGATCGAGTCTCTCGTGCGGTCCGACCAAGGTGAACGTGCAGCCGCGACGCGAAAGGCTCACGTCGTCCACCCGCCAGACAAACTGCGGCGCCGCGCCGACCAGGATCACCTCGCGTCCGCTGGCGTCGGACACGCGTCGAGCACCCTCGTCATCGCCCCACGCCACCACCGGCCCGGTCGTGCGCACGAGCAGCCGCGCGAAAGCCTCTTCGAGGTTCTGGAGCGTGCCGTAGTGATCGAGATGATCCACTTCGACGTTGAGCAGGCCGAGCGCGAAAGGGGCGAGCAACGCGAAGGTCCCGTAACTCTCGTCGACCTCGAGGACGAGCGAGCCGCTGCCCCAGTGGCCGTTGGCTCCCACGGAGTTCACGGGTGCTCCGAGCAGTCGCGAATCATCTCGCCCGCCCGCGCGCAAGACGTGCACCATCATCGACGTCGCGGTGGTCTTGCCGTGCGTACCCGTCAATCCGATGACCGGCTGCATCGAAGACAGCCGTTTCAGGACCTGCGCTCTGGACAGCAGCGTGGCGCCACGTTCGCGCGCAGCGATCAGTTCGACGTTGTCCTCGCGGACGGCCGGCGACCACAGCACGACCTGCGCCCCGGAACCGTGAGAACCGTCGTGCCCGACGTCCACCTGCACGCCCGCGGCTTTCAAGCTGTCCAGTACGGGCGAAGCGGTCACGTCGCTGCCGCTCACGACGCAGCCCATCTCGCTGAGCAGCAGCGCGAGACCGCTCATGCCAGCGCCCCCGACGCCCACGATGTGGATGTTCACGCCGGGGCCGAATTCGCTCATGATCCGCCAACCCTCAGGACCACGAGGGCGATCTCTCGTGCGGCGTCACGACGGCCGAGCGTTAGCGCGGCGGCGGACATGGCCCGCAACCGGTCGGCGTCGAGCATGCTGTCAAGCGCCTCTCCCAGCGCCTTCTCGGTCAAGTCGCCGTCGCGCAGCACCGTGGCGCCGCCCGCGGAGGCGACCGCCTGAGCGTTCTTCACTTGGTGGTCACCCGGCGCTCCGGGCAAAGGCACCAGCACGGCGGCAATGCCCAACGCCGTGAGCTCGCCCACCGTGATCGCCCCGCTTCGACAGACCGCGACGTCGCAGAGCGACCACAGTTGCGCCATGTCCGCGAACGCCACGACGCGGTAGTCCAGCGCGCCGGGCGCGGGCCTCGCCGCCTCCATCAACGTGAAGTCCCTGCGCCCGGTGACGTGGATGAGCGTGCGGTCCTCCCGGTCCTTCCACGAGCGGGCGAGTTGGCTCACGACCTCGTTGACCCGGCGCGAGCCCAAAGACCCCGTCATCACGACGACCACCGCGCGTCCGTCATCGATTGGGGGGGCCGCCGCCACCCGAGCGGCGTGGCGCGCGGACTCACTGCGGTCGACCTGCACGATGGCCTCTCGCAAGGGAGGCCCGGTGGTGGTCGATCGGGGGTCAGTCGTTTCGAAGGCGGTGCATCGCCAACTGGCGAAATGCGTGAGAGCGCGTTGCGCGGCACCGGGCGCCGCGTCCAACTCGACCAGTACGAGTGGACGACGCCACACGACCGCCGCGAAGCCGGCGGCGAACGAGGCGTAGCCCCCTACGGACACCACGACCGAGGGGCGCCAGCGCGCGACCTTGACCACGGCGAGGCCCACGGCGCCGAGCAGGCCCACGACGGCGATGACATTGCTCACCAGGTCGGTCCAGGCCAGGGACCGTCGTAGTCCCCGACCCGGCAACAAGGTGAGGGGAATCGCTCCCCCGGCGAGCAGCGTGGCCTCCTGGCCCCGGCGGCTGCCGACGAAGCGCAGTCGCTCGGCGTCCACGCCGAGGTCTCGCAGCTGTTCAGCCACGGCCTGCATCGGAAAGACGTGTCCGCCGGTGCCCCCGCCCGTGATGACGATGGGCCGACTCACCACTATCTCCGACGTCGGCGCGACGAATGGCTCGATCTCGAACCGGGCCGCGGGGCCAGGCGCACGGGGGCCCGATGGTCCATCGCGGTGCGGAAGTCCGTATGCGCGAACTGCTCGAGCGCGACGTCGGGCGATCGGCTCCTGTCGTGCGCGATGTTGTACAGCAGCCCGACCGCCGCGAGTTCGGTGATCAACGCGGTGCCGCCATAGGAGAAGAAGGGCAGGGGGATGCCCGTCACCGCCCACCAGCCCACCACCGACGCGATGTTGATCAGGGCCTCGATGGTGATCCACGTCGCGATCCCCACGGCCACCAATCGATAGACGTCGTTGGTGCACTTCTCGGCGATGCGCACCGCGGCGAAGAGGAACGCGACGAAAAGCGCGATGACGAACAGCGTGCCGATGAGCCCGAGCTCCTCGCCGATGATCGTGAAGATGAAGTCGGTGTGGGGATTGGGCAGCAGTCCCCACTTCTCTCGACTATGGCCGAGGCCCAGGCCGGTGAGTCCTCCGGCGCCGAGACCGATCTTCGATTGCAGGAGCTGGTAGCCGTTGCCTTGGAGATCGGCGTTGGGGTGCAGGAACGAAAAGAACCGCGCGTAGGAATAGGGGCTGGACTTCATGTACGCGAAGAATCCAGCCAGTCCGAGGCCGACGATCGCCGCCATCAACTTGGGACGGAGCCCGGCCACCGCCAGCATGACGAAGCCGATGATGGCCACCACGGACATCGTGCCGATATCGGGTTCCAGCAGGATGAGCGCACAGCCGATGGTCACGGGAAGGGTCCAGATGGCCAACTGCAACCAGTTATTCAGTTCATCGTGATGTTGCTCGACCAGCCAGGCCACGAAGAGCACCGTCAGCAGCTTGAAGATCTCCGAAGGCTGAAGGTCAATCACTCGAAGGTTGAGCCAACGCTTTCCGCCGTTGGCGCTGAGCCCCACCGCCTTCACGGCGACGAGCAACCCCAAGCCGCCCAGCATCATGAGGGGTGCCTGGCGTATCAGTCGGTCGATGCGCAGGCGAGCCATCACGTACAGCGCGAAGAAGCCGAACCCCAAATAAATCAGGTCGTGAATCATGATGGACCACGGCGAGCCACCGCTGGCCGCTGACTGGCCCTCACTGGCCGACGCCACGGCGATGGTCCCGACGGTGACCAGCAGCGCCGTCACCACGAGCAGCAGGCGCCCGTTGAAGTTGCCTCGGGGCAGGGGTTGCAGGTAGCCGCGCCTGCGCCTTTCGGGCGCGGCCGGAAGTTCGTGGTCGAGCGGACGTCGTGGTCGCTGCGCCGTCCGGGGTGACTGGGTCAGCGTCATCACACCACCTTCGCGATCTTCAAGAAGTCCCCGTAGAAGATGCCCAATCCGAGCATCGCGCACAGGCCCGCGACGATCCAGAATCTGATGATGACGGTCGTCTCGGGCCATCCCCGAAGTTCGAAGTGGTGATGAAAGGGCGCCATTCGAAAGACCCGGCGTCCGAAGATGCGAAAACTGAGCACCTGCAGGATCACCGACGCGGTCTCGGCCACGAAGAGTCCGCCCAGCACGACCAGCAAGAGGTCGAGATTCATCAGCAGGCACAGCGCGCCGAGGCCGGTCCCGATCGCGAGTGAACCGGTGTCGCCCATGATGATCTTGGCCGGCGCGGCGTTCCACCAGAGGAAACCCAGGCACGCGCCCACCAGTGCGACGGCCACCAATCCGAGGTCCAGGGCAGCGTGCAAACGGTAAATATGGTAATGACGGAACTGCCAGTAGCCGATGATCGCGAGCACACCAAAGCAGAACGTCCCCGATCCGGCGGCCAGGCCGTCCAGGCCGTCGGTCAGGTTCACCGCGTTCGACGCTGCGATGATCACCAGAATGGCCAACAGGATCCACCCCACAGCCGTGAGGTTCCATCCGGGCAGCGAGAACCTGGTGAAGGAAAGGTCCGTCGACGTGTGCACCCAGTACACCGCCAGGATCGCGAAGACCGCGGCCACGGCGAACAATCCGAACAACTTGGCCGTCTTGTTGAGTCCGAGATTGCGGGCGTTGCGGATCGCCAGGTAGTCATCAAAGAAGCCGAGCAGGCTCGACGCCAGGATCACGCTCACGGCCAGGATTCCAGAACGGGTGAACACCACGGACGTGCCGACGTGTCCCATCAGATAACCGACCACCGCGGCGCCCACGATGATGACCCCGCCCATCGTCGGGGTGCCGGCCTTGGCGTGGTGGGTCATCGGCCCGTCCTCTCGAATCAACTGACCCATCGAACGGATGCTCAGGAATCGGATCCACAGTGGCGTGACCAGCAGCGCGATGACGAACGCCACTCCCCCGGACTCCATCAAGCTCAACATGGCGTCCTCATCTCAAATGCTCCAACGCCACAGTGCGGTCGTCAAAGGGCGTCACCTGGTCGCCGATGATCTGGGTGGATTCATGACCTTTGCCCGCCAGCACGATGACGTCACCTCGCCGCGCGTTTTCGAAGGCCAAGGCGATCGCCGCTCGGCGGTCCGTTTCCCTTAGGACCGTCGTGCCCGGCGCGATTCCCGTCATGATCGCGTCGATGATGGTGTCCGGGTCCTCGGAGCGTGGATTATCCGACGTCACGATCGCCACGTCGGAGTAGGTCGACGCCACCAGGCCCATCTCCGGGCGCTTGGTACGGTCACGGTCCCCGCCGCAACCGAAGACCGTGATGATGCGCGCCCCGGGGGCTAGGGACCTGACGTCGCTCAGCACCCGACGGAGCCCGTCGGGCGTATGGGCGTAGTCGACGATCACGGTCTGATCGCCGTCACTCACCACCTCGAAGCGACCGGGGACGTTGGACACCTGGGGCATGGCCCGAGCGATGTCTGCATCGTTCGCGCCGAGGCAGCTCAGAATGGTCATGGCCATCAAAGCGTTGTCCACGTTGAAGTCCCCGACCAGCGGCGTGTTGATCAGTTGATTGCGCCAGAAGAAGGTCGTGCCGAACAGGGAAGGCGTCACCTCGGTGGCGTCGCTTCGGTGAACCTCACTCACGCCCAGCGCGATGGACGCCGAGAGTTGCTGTCCGTAGGGATCGTCACACCAGATGACGGCGCACTGGGCGTGTTCGGTCGTGAAGAGTTGCGCTTTCGCGTCGAAGTACGCCTCCATCGTCCCGTGATAGTCGAGGTGATCGTGGCTCAGGTTCGTGAACGCGACCACCGCGAAGCGCAGGCCCTCGATCCGGTGCTGCACGAGAGCGTGACTCGACACTTCCAGCGCCACCACTGATCGTTTCTTCTCAGTGTCGAATCCATCGACCGCCAAGCGCAGCGAACGAAAGAGTTCCGGTGCGGCCGGCGTCGTGCGCTCGTTCGTCAGCGTGCCGATGTTGGCGCCGTTCCACTCGAGCGCCCTCGCCAGCGCGCCCACGAGGACCGTCACCGTGGTCTTGCCGTTGGTGCCGGTTACCCCGACCAACTCAACGTCGGACTCCGGATGGCCCGTGACGCTGGCCGCCGCGTGGGCGACCAAGGGGCGTAGCTGGCTGTCGGGAACGACCACCACCGGCACCTCGAGGTCCAAGGGTTCGCTCGCGACCACCGCCACCGCGCCTCGACGCACCGCGTCCGCCCCGTACCTCGCTCCCCGCGTGGCCGTGCCGTCGAGCGCAAAGAAAAGGGTCCCGGGCACGCAGAGCCGCGAGTCGATCTCGACGTTGTCGATCTCGATGCTGCCGGTCAGCACGTCGAGGCTGAAATCGTCGAGCACGTCGCCGAGCTGCATCAGGTCACGTCCGAGGCGATGTTGGCGTCCGCGCCTTTGAGTGGCTTGACCATCGTGCCATTGGAGGGAATGTTGTAGTGATGCAATGCGTACGACATCACCTCTTGGAAGATCGGGGCGGCGACGGCACCGCCGTAGATGGTGGTCTGCGGCCGCTCGATTACCACGATCATCGACAGTACCGGAGCGTTGGCGGGGGCGAAGCCGACGAAGCTTGCGTTGTAGTCGCCACTTATCAGATGATCATGACCGGGCTCGGGCATCGAGGCCGTGCCGGTCTTGCCGGCCACGCTGTAGCCGGGGATAATGGCGTTCGTCCCGGTCCCGTCCAAGACGACTTGTTGGAGCATGGTGTTCATGGTCGCCGCCACGCTGGGTGACATCACTTGACGCGTGGCACTCGGGGCCGTCGCCTTGACCGTGCCGTCGGCGTACACGTAGCCGCGCACCAGCTTGGGTTCGACGAAGACCCCGCCATTGGCAATCGAGTTGTAAGCATCCAGGACCTCGATTGGCGGAATGGCGTCGACCTGACCGATGGGCAAAGCCACCTGGTCACTGTTGTACCAATTGGAAGCGTCGACCAGCAGTCCGGGCGACTCGCCCGGGAAATTGACATCGGTCATCTGTCCGAAGCCCAGGCGCTCGACTTGAGCCAGGATGCCCGACTCACCCACCCGTAGGCCGATCTCGTAGGTTCCAATGTTCGACGACAGGGCCAGCACCTGCGTAGCGCTCAAGTGCTCGACGCCGTGGTTCTCCGCGTCGTGGAAGTAACGTCCCCCGACGACCACGGAATTGGGAACGGTCAGCTCGGTGGTGGGCGTTATGAGTCCGTCCTGGAGGGCCGCAGAAAAGGTCACCACCTTAAAGACGGAGCCCGGCTCGTAGTTCTGACTAAAGGCCAGATTGTTGACGGACTGTTCGATCCCGGGCTCGCCGACCGACCTTCCCCACGACGGCACCGGTCCCAGCACGCCCGCCTTGGTCTTGGTGTTCACGAGCGACGCGTCGGCCAGGATCTCGCCCGTCTTCACGTCCATGACGACCGCCACGCCAGTCAGCCCGCCCGTCGCCGCGAGCTGGCGCGCGAGGTCGCGTTCGGTCACGAACTGCAAGGACGTGTCGAGTGTCAACTCCAGACCCACGCCAGGCTTGGCCTTTCGCACGACCGAGCTGAGCGAACTCGGGAGGCTCACGCCTGACGACGACACGAACTCTCGGGTGACGCCGGTCTGGCCGGCCAGGAGCTTCTGGTACTCGTACTCCAGACCAGCCGACCCCGCTCCCGCCGCGTTCGTCCCGCCGAGCACCGACGTGGCGAGCGATCCGTTCGGATAGCTTCGAACCGACGAGTTCTCGACCACGATGCCGGGAAAGCCGAGCGCGTCCAGCTTGTGACCGTCGCTGAGGTCGAGCGCGTTGTTCACGATCACGTAGCCGCGATTCTGCGAGAGCAATGCGGTCAGTTGGGCCACCGGCAATTTGACGACCGGACTCATGGCCTTCGCTTCGCGCGCCGGATTCTTGATCTGAAGGTCGTCGGCAATGACCAAGGACGTGGGCCGAGAGACGGCCAGGATCTGGCCGTAGCGATCGTATATTCCCGCCCGGAGCGCGGTGGTGGTCAAATTC
This sequence comes from uncultured Acidimicrobiaceae bacterium, assembly GCA_963827115.1. GTDB lineage: Bacteria > Actinomycetota > Acidimicrobiia > Acidimicrobiales > RAAP-2 > RAAP-2. The sequence goes on from CAWGZS010000001.1 coordinate 1,334,955, forward strand.
TCGCGTACCTGGTCGACCGACATGGCGGCGTAACGGGCGTGGTCTTTGACCTGCAGCATGAAGAGTCGCGCGCCCAGCAGGAGGAAGACGAGTATGAAGAGGGCCCGGAAGAGCTTCATGCGCCGCCCGATGGGCGACACGGGTCGACTCGGTGCGGAACCTCGGTTACGGACTCGGGGTTGGATCGTCGTCTGGAGCGAGGTCACCGAATCGTCCTTGATGTGACCGGCGCGTAGCCAGAAAATTTCGGCAGCGGCAAGGGCGCATCAAGCGACGTGGAGGGTACTTGCGTCACCGAGACGGGGTCAACCAGATGAAGCGCGCCGGCTTTGGTGGCGATCTGACTAGGCGCGGACATGATGGTCAAGTTGCCCACCTGCACCGCGTACGTCGACTGGTCCTGGAGAAGTTGGCTCTGCAGTTCGTGGATCTGCACCTGTCGATTGGCGTCGAGCATGCTGCCGGCCAAGGTCAGGGCGAGCGCCGCCATGACAACGAACGTCGAGCGACGAACGGCCCTCGAACTTCGCCAGAATGATCCCGACGCACGTCGATGGGCGGCGCGCGCTTCTCGGTTGGCCCGGGTGGAAGCCGGGCGCGCCACGGGTCGCGGGCGGAGCTCCGCCCTTCGCGGAAAGGTAATGACACTCATGAGTCCAGCTTCCGAGCGATCCGCAGCCTTGCCGACCTCGCCCGCGGATTGCCTTCGATCTCCCGAGCGCTCGCGAGCTGTGCGCTGGCCTTGTACACCGTGACGCGCTTTATCGCCCCGCACACGCAGCCGAGTTCTACCGGGCAGTGACAACCACCCGTCGCCGCCTCGTGAAGGACTGACTTGACCACGCGGTCTTCGCCCGAATGGTAGGAGATGACGGCCAGCACTCCCCCGACCGCCAGGGCATCGATCGCCGCGTCCAATCCCTCCGTCAACTGCTGCTCTTCGTTGTTAACGGCAATGCGCAGCGCCTGAAACACGCGAGTCGCCACGTGGCCTCGTCGGCGAGCCGCCATGGGCACCGCCCGTTCCACGGCCTCGGTCAGTTCAGCCGTCGTTCGAGGTTGGCGCGTCAGGACCGACTTCGCGATGGAACCGGCGAACCGGTTCTCTCCGTTTGCCCGCAGGATTCGCACGAGTTCGTGCTGATCGATGTGAGCGAGGAACTCCGCCGCCGTTTCGCCCGTCGTCGGATCCATCCGCATGTCGAGAGGCGCGTCCACCCGGAACGAGAATCCCCGACTTGACTCATCAAGCTGGTGTGACGACACGCCGAGATCCATCAGCACGCCTACGACGGGTGCGTCGCCCACGAAGTCCGCGTGTCGCGAAAGGACGCCGACCAACTCGGCGAAGGTGGCGTCAACGACGAGGACTCGATCTGCGAAACCAGCCAGGCGGTCGCGGGCGGCGTCGCGCGCTTCTGGATCGCGGTCGATGCCCAGCACGCGAAGCTGGGGAGCCGCCTGCAGGATCGCCGAGGCGTGGCCGCCGCCTCCCAAGGTGGCGTCGACGAGCACGCCGGCGTCCTGTCCGGCGAACAGCTCGACGATCTCTCGCTCGAGCACAGGTACGTGAAAGGTGTCGTGGGCCATCTGTAGCCTTTCAATCGCCAAAACGAAAGAGTGGGCGGAGGAGGGGTCCTCTCTCGTTTTGGCGATTGCCAGGCTGCACGTGGTCCGCGACGGGCACTTCTCTTTCACTCCATTCACTAGTTACTGCCCTGCTTGAAAATTTCTTCGGCTGGATTCACTTTCTGGTCGTAGATCGCCGGATCCCAGAGTTCAATGTGATCGAGTGATCCCACGATCAACACGTCGCCGTTGAGGTGCGCGTAGTCGCGGATCGAAGCGGGCAGCGCGAATCGTCCCTGCTTGTCGAACTCGGCGTCCGAGGAGTTGGCCGCCCAGTAGCGAGCGAGACGAAGTTCATCCGCGCCACCGCTACGAGCTTGCTGAAGACGCTCCTCGGCCTGGCGAGTGAATTCGCCCGGCGTCCACAGCGCCACGCAGCCGTCGGTGTTGGGGCTCAGGTGACCACCGCGTTCGTATTCCGCGCGGAACTTCGAAGGCAGGATGAGGCGACCCTTTGCATCCAGCGTGTGCTGAAACTGGCCTACAAATCCAAGCATCGAAATTCCCTCCAGGTGAGTCACCACTATTCCCCACTTCGCGCCACATTACACCACATTTCACCACCTTTCGCCATTCTGGGTCGGCAAAGTCACTAAAACAGGGGTGGGCGGAACGGACCAGGCGCGACCCGGTCAGCTTTGGATAAAAAGTGTTGAAGATTTGGCCTTAAGCGGTCAGGAAAAGCTGCTGTTCTCGCCACGGACCGCTGATCCGGGACAGGTCCGCGACCAGTGTCTCGGGATCCAGGGAAAGCGACGACATGACGTGGTGATCGAGGGCCTCGGCAAGCCCCGGCGGCGGCTCGGCCAAGAGAGTGACGACCGACGCGGTCGACCCGGCCGGTAGGACCGACGTCACGAGGATGCCCTCACGAACGCGCCATTGGGCGAGGCCTACGGCCTTTCGTCCATCCACGAACACCTCGCCGGGCCCGCGGCCCGCGAAACACACGACACGGTGACGCACGTCTCCCGCTAGAGGGCCGTCGTACACCTCAAGTTCACCGCCAACCTGCCGCGACAGTGCTTCGAGCCACCATCCCCCCGACGTCAGCGCGCTGACGCGAACGTCACCGGACCATCGGATGTCGGACGCCGGGATCCACCAATCGATCCAGAGATCGTCAGGCTGCAGCAAGACCAGCCCTCCCCCGCCCCGACGCCTCCGCAGCGCTGTCCGACCGATCTTCGCGACATCAAGAATCGCCCGAGATTGGCGAGCGCCGAGCACGAGCGTGGGCTCGCCCAAGCGCACCACGAACATCGTGGGCTCCTCGATGGAGCGCAGCGCGTCGTAGTCGTAAAGCTCTTCCAGCTCCGGCGTCACGAGGCCCGAGGTAGGAAGGGCGCCCAGAGCGGATCGGGATCGGGGACGTGGCGCCACCGCCACCACGGGCCGTCTGGCGCACGAGGTTCAAAGTGGAGCCGCCAACCCAACTCCTCGAGCAGGCGATCGCCCTTTTGCATGTTGTGGCGTCGGCAGGCCGCGACGACGTTGGTCCATTCGTGACGTCCTCCGCGACTCTTGGGCACCACGTGGTCGATGGTGTCGGCGTGCTCGAGGCAGTACGCGCACTTGTAACTGTCGCGCAGCAACAGGGAGCGGCGGGTGAGTGGCGGGGTGCGAACCTTGGTCGGGAGCTTGACCATCTCGTGGAGGCGGACGATGGCCGGAATCTCCACCACCAGCATCGCGGAGCGGCAAAACGTCGGGTCGTCGGCGGTCGCGATTGGTTCGGCTCGACCGGCCAGCATCAAGACGACGGCGCGGCGTTCGCTCACCAGTTGAAGGGGCTCGAAGGTGGCGTTAAGGAGGAGAACCCGGCCCACGTCGACCTATCGTGACACCGGTTGGCGCAAGGTCCAGCGCGCGGCATCGACCATCGCCCGAGCCGAAGGGGGCGTAGCGCCATCGGCGCCGTACGTCGTCATGCGAAAGCGCCAGTAGGCGGGGTCGGGAAGTGGGAGGAAGGGTGCGTGTCGCCACCACGCCCTGGCCCGGAATCGCCATCCGGCTCGGCCGAGCACCGTGACGTCACTGGGATGGCGCAGCAGATACGTTCCGAGTCCCGGCACCAGCCAGCGCCTCACGAGGTCGCCCCCCGCCATCCCACCAGAGCCGCGCCCAGGATCGGTCCGTCATTGCCCAAACCGGATGGCCTGATCCGCAAGTCATCGGAGTAGACCATGGTCGCCATCAGACGCGCCGACTGGTTCGCCACGTCGAAGAATTGGTCGCCGAATCCCAGCGCCACCGATCCCGCGATGTAACAGCGATTGAAGTCGAGGACCGAGGCGAGCACTCCCACCGCCCGCCCGACGAGCTCGCCGGTCCGGATTCGCGTGGCCTCATCGGCCTCGTTCGGTGGTCGCCCGGTAATAGCCTCGATCGCGCTGCCCGAGGCTTCAGCCTCAAGACACCCGTAGCTACCGCATCCGCATTTGCGTCCGTTGGTGACCACGTTGGTGTGGCCCACGTGGCCGGCGTTGCCCGTCGCTCCATCGATCAGACGGCCGTCCATCACCAAGCCTCCGCCGATGCCCGTTGAGACAACCATTGAAAGGTACGAATCGTCGTCGCTCGCGGCGCCGAAGGTACCCTCAGCCAGCGCCAGTGCCCGGGCGTCGCCATCGACGAAGACGTCAATTTCAAGACGCTCGCGCAGCTGCGCCCGCAGCGGGAAGCTTCGCCATACCGCGATATTCAGCGGCGACACCTCTTCTCCCCCACGGGTCATCGGACCGGCACAGCCCACCCCGAGCAGACTCACGGAGTCGTCCGCCGCGACCCGCCGGAGCATTTCTACGATCGGAGAGATGAGGTCTGCGCCTAAATCGTGCACGAGCAGGCGCTCTCGGTTCTCCACGCGCCCGTCGGGCGACACGAGGGCTCCCTCAATCTTGGTGGCACCAATATCGAGAGCCAGACACGGGGCGGCGAGCTTCGCCACCCCGGCGTCGGTCATTCGCTCTTGCGGCGCTGACGCGACAACCAGTCGCGAAGCGAACTGGTACGAGGACCGGAGTTCGCATGAGCATCGTCACCGTGGCCAGGACGGGTTATGTCCTGCCACGACGCGCGGCCCAGAAGTCGAGCATTACGTTCAATCACCACGGCCGCCACGAACATCAGCGCGACGCCCACCAATCCCAGCAGGATCGATTCGGAGAAGAAGAAGATGAGAATCAGCAATCCGACGACGAATCCCAGGATTCCCCAACGCACGCGCCGCCCGGCGTGGGAATACACGTTGGTCTCGCGAACATTCTTGGCGAAGCGGGGGTCTTGTTTGGAAAGCGATTCTTCCAACTCGGCCAGGATTCGCTGTTCGTGCTCAGATAGTGGCATCGCGTCTCCTTCCAGGCCTTCTTGGCCATATTGTACCGTCTCACCGAAGGTGCGCGTACGTCAAACTTCGTCCTCAGCGACGAGTCCCGGTTTCGCCTCCGCCAGCCTTGTGCCTCAAATCACAACCTACGCCGCCGAGGAATGCGTCCTACGATGCAGTCTCGTTTCGACTCGGTGGTCCTCAACAACCTGCGTGAGGATCGTCACGCAACGGAAACCTTCGCCGCCCGTTTCAGTCGGGTAAATCGACACCAATCCGAGCAGCGGATCACGCGGAGAGCCAGCGCGCGCGCCGTCGCACTCTCGTGGCCGTCGCTAGGTTGTGGTGGCGGAGGGACGATGAAGACCAGACTCACAGAACTGCTCAAGATCGAACACCCCGTCATGTTGGCGGGAATGGGAGGGGTCGCCTACAGCGCACTGGTCGCGGCCGTGTCGAACGCCGGAGGCTACGGGTGCCTCGGAGCGTCGACCATGTCGAGCGCGCAGCTGGCCGAGGAGATCGCCGCCACCAAAGCTCTCACCGACCGGCCATTCGGTGTCGACCTGCTGACCGTCTTTCCCGACTCGCTGACGAGCAACGTCGAGCTGCTCATCGAGGGCGGCGCCACCACGTTCGTGGCGGGACTGGGCGTGCCAAGCCACGTCATCGAACTGTGCCACCGACACCAGGTGCTCGTCATCTCAATGTGCGGCAAGGTCGACCACGCGAAACGGGCGTTGGACGCCGGTTGCGACGTTGTCATCGCCCAAGGTACCGAGGCGGGAGGGCACACCGGGACCATCGCCACCATGCCCCTGGTGCCGCTCATCGTCGACGCGGTGGGCGGCGCCATACCGGTCGTGGCCGCCGGCGGGATCTTCGATGGTCGCGGCCTCGCGGCCTCCCTGGCGCTCGGCGCCGACGGTGTATGGATCGGCACTCGATTCATCGCGACGTTGGAGGCGCGCACCGTGCGGGGATTCAAGGAAGGGATCCTCGCCGCGAAGGAAGACGGCACCGTGATCTCGCGGGCCTTCAGCGGCAAGACGATGCGCGTCTTGCGCAATGAGACCACCGATAAATACGACGCGGATCCAACCTTGCTCCAGGGTTTTCCGGAGCAGCTCATGGTCTCCCTTGGCGACGGCACCTTTCATCTGGGCGGCGACGAGAACACGGCGGACGTCGATCCTCACCGAGAGGGCTATCCGGCGGGTCAGGCCGTCGGAGCGATCCACGGCCTCGTGCCGGCGGGCGACATCGTTCGCTCCATGGTGTCGGAGGCCGAACGCGTCGTGGCTGGCCTCTCGCCTGGCTGAACCGTAGCGGTGTTCGCCCGTCGTGCCGACCCTGCGGTGGCGTCGAGATTCGGACAGACCCGACGACATTTCATCCACGCCATGAGCGCAAGCTGTCTCGAGGTCGGACCTATTCTCTGGTCATGGAAACTCGCGAAAGTGACATCGATGAGATTCTCTCGACCATTCGGGGCGCGGCCAAGCGGGTCACGGCAGCCAAGCGAACGGTGGCGGAGGTACTCGTTGGGGCACACGGCCACCTGACGGTGGACGAAGTGACGTCCGCCGTCCAGGACCGCCGTCCGGACGTCAGCCCTTCGACGGTCTATCGAATCCTCGAAGAGTTCGAGGAGCTCAACGTGGTGGTGCACACCCATCTCGGTCAGTCGGCCGCCGTCTATCACTTGAGTGGTGCCGTGCACGGACACTTGACGTGCGAGCAGTGTCACGCCACCGTGGAGATCTCTGCGGCGCACTTCGACGCACTGAGCAAGGACCTTCTCAAAACCTTCGGCTTCTCTCTCGACCGTCATCACGTCGCCATCTCCGGTACCTGTGCACCCTGTACCGCCGCGCGTCGTCACACCAACTGAGGACGCTGCGCCAACCGACCCTTAGGGGTCGCCATTCGAGTAAACCGCCAGAGTCTGTAGCATCGTTCAAGTAACCCATGCTTAAAATCGACCACCTCACCAAGCGGTACAGTCACACCCTTGCGGTCGATGACCTCGATTTCGAGGTCAAACCGGGCGTAGTCACCGGCTTCCTCGGGCCCAATGGTTCGGGCAAGTCCACCACGATGCGCATCATCCTCGGACTCGACCATCCAACCAAGGGCCGGGCCACGATCAATGGCGTGGACTACGCCGATCTGAAGGACCCCCTGCGCGAGGTCGGCGCCCTCCTCGACGCCAAATCCGTCCATCCCGGACGCACCGCCCGTAACCACCTTCGCGCCCTGGCCGCGTCGAACAAGATCAAACGGTCGCGAGTCGACGAGGTGCTCGAGTTTGTCGGCATTTCTTCCGTGGCCAACAAGAAGGTCGGTGGCTTCTCGCTCGGCATGAGCCAACGCCTCGGCATCGCGGCCGCGCTGCTGGGCGACCCGGGCGTGTTGCTCTTCGACGAGCCCGTGAACGGGTTGGACCCCGAGGGCATCCGCTGGATCCGCGAATTCTTCCAGTCCCTCGCCAAGGAAGGCCGTACGGTCTTCGTCAGTTCGCACCTCATGAGCGAGATGGCCGTGAGCGCCGACCAGATCATCGTGATCGGTCGCGGCCGCTTCATCACCCAGGGTTCGGTCGACGATCTCACGGCGACCGCCAATGGCACGGTCTTCGTTCGGGCGTCGGATATCGCTCGGTTGAGCGCCACGATCAAGGACGCCATGGGAACGGTGCACGAAGAGAACGATCACGGCCTCACCGTGGGTGGTCTCACCTCAGACGAGGTCGGAAAGGCCGCCTTCGACGCGGGCATCACGATCTTCGAACTGACCCCCCAGCGAGCGTCACTGGAAGAGGTCTTCATGGACCTCACGGCGGGCGCCGTTGAATTCGGTGGCGCCAAGTTGGACCCGGTCCGCCATGAGTAGCCAAGTGACCCTGATGTCCGTCGCGAAGTCCGAATGGATCAAGTTCCGTACCGTGCGTTCGACCATCATGGGCACCATCGTCCTGGTCGTCTTGACCATCGGCCTGGGCGTGCTCGTCACCTCGCTGGTTCGTGCGCACTGGTCCACCATGCCCAACATCCAGAAGCTGACCTTCGATCCGGTCTCCACCAGCCTCGTGGGGGTGATCTTCGCCGAATTTGCCGTAGGGGTTATCGGAGCGCTCTTCATCACGAGTGAATACACCTCCGGCGCGATACGCACCACGCTGGCGGCCGTGCCCAACCGCCTTCAACTCTCCTTCGCCAAGCTCCTCGTTCTCCTGGTGTCGATGTTGGTCATCTGCGAGATCGTCTGTGTCACGGCTTTCCTCATCGGCGCGACAATCCTTTCCGGAGTCTTGAGCGAAACCCCTTCGCTCTCGAACACCTCGGACCTCCGCGCCGTCCTCTTTTCGGGCGTCTACCTCACCCTGCTGGCCGCCTTCAGCTTCGCCCTCGGGTTGATCCTGCGCCAGAGCCTCGCCTGCATCAGCGTGTTCGTCTCGCTTCTCCTGTTGGTGCCCCTCATCGGGATCGCGTTCCCCCAAAGCTGGCAGGACCACTTCCAAAAGTTTGAACCAATCAATCTCGGCGGCTCCATGATGTCGGTGGTCCCGAACCCCAACAGCTTCGATCCCCTGCACGCCCTCCTGATCATGGTCCTTTACGTGGTCGCGCTCATCGGCGTGGGCGTCACCTTGTTCCGTCGCCGCGACGCTTAGACGGTCCCCCGGGCCCGGCCGTAGGGTGAGGCCATGGAACTGACGAGCGCCCTTCGAACGACCGGCTCGATCCGCGACTTCACCGACCAGGCCGTGGAGGACCAGCTGCTCTGGTCGATACTCGATGATGCCCGATTCGCTCCTTCGGGCGGCAATCGTCAGGCCTGGCGGGTCATCGTGGTGCGCGACGGCCAACTCCGCCGGGCGGTTCGCGGCGCCTACCTCGACGCGTGGCACGAGTACGTCGCGCACCTGCTCGCCGGCCTCATCCCCTTCTCTCCGCTGGCCAGCGACGAGGACCGCTCGGCCGCGCTGGCCCAGCGCTCAGCCGCGGAAGCGCGTTCTCAGCCCCAGGATTTTCCGGAGCGGATGGACAAGGCGCCCGTCATGCTGGTGGTCTGCGCCAACCTAGAGGTGCTGGCCGCGACCGACCGCGACCTGGGTCGCTACCAGCTGGTGGGCGGCGCATCCATCTACCCCTTCGTGTGGAGCATCTTGCTCGCGGCGAGGGAGAGGGGTCTGGCCGGCGTCATGACGACGGTGGCCACCCGGAATGAACCGGTCCTTCGCGGGATCCTCTCGATCCCCTCGAACTACGCCGTCGCCTCGATCGTCATTCTGGGCTACCCCTCGAAGCGTCATACAAAACTAAGCCGTCGTCCCGTCGAAGCCTTCACCGCCGTCGACTCCTTCGACGGTCCGGCGTTCACCCAAGACTGACCGTCAGGGCGGCCCGAAGACGTCGAGCGTGTCCTCGCCCAAGCGTCGAGGGCCGCGACGGATCGCGGGCCGCGTCCCATCAATGAGCAAGGGCGTGCGCATCGCCGTGGTCTGGCCGTCGGGCGTCTCCATCGGACCGAGGAAATCACCGTCGCGTATCTGGGCCTGAGCGAACGCGTCGGCCACGTCGAAGATCGGAGCGTGCGGCACCCCGGACGTGGACAGGAGCTCAAGCCACTCCAGCGTCGAACGTGACTCGAAGATCGAGTTGAGCGAGCCCCGAAGTTCATCGAGTGATTCAACCCTTTGGGCGTTGGCTCTCCACTCCCCTCGAGCGCTCAAGGAGTCGTCGTCGAGCACGGCCACCAACTTCGCGAACTGCGCGTCGGTGCCTACCGCCAGCAGGAGGAACCCGTCCGACGTCGTCACCGGACCGTAGGGGGCGATACTGGGATGATCGTTGCCCAAGCGACTCGGGTTCTTCCCCGTGGAAAGGTAGCCCTGGGCCTGGTTGATGAGGGCGCTCATCGTCGACTCGAGCAGGGGCGCTTCAAAATGGCGACCAGCGCGACCGTCCAGCCGTGCGAAGAGGCCGGCTAGGAGACCGATGGCTCCGTAGAGGCCCGTCACTACGTCCGCCAGCGGCGCTCCAACCTTCGTCGGTCCACCATTTGTTTCACCCGTGATCCCCATGAGCCCCGAGCGGGCCTGCGCCAGGAGGTCGAAGGCCGGCTGGTCCGCCACCGGTCCGCCCGTCGTCGCCGGCGTGATGCTGATCCACACGCAATCGGGATTTTCCTCGCGGAGGCGGTCGATGCCGAGGCTGCGAACCTGGCTGGGCAGGAAGTTCTCCACCACCGCGTCGGCTTGACGAACCAGCTCGGCGACGTGTTGGTAGTCGTCGGGCTCGCGAAGATCCGCGACAACGTTGCGGCGGTGGCGGTTGACGGCCAAGTAATAGGTGGCGTCTCCCTTGAACGCCGGTGGCTTCAACCCGCGCACCGGGTCACCCTCCGGGCTCTCGACCTTGATGACGTCGGCGCCCAGATCACCGGCGATCATGGCGCACAAGGGGCCGGCGAGCACGCGCGAGAAATCGAGGACGCGTACTCCCTCGAGCGGCAATCCGGTGGCGAGATTGCTCGGATCGATTTCCCAGATCACCGCGCTCTTCCCCAGGCTTGGAACACGAAAATGCAGTCACCTCTATGAGTGGTTGCGGCCTCGGCGAGTTCGTTGCCAATCATTGCCACGTTTGAAGTTCTACTACACGTGAATCATCATCTCTTCTCGCTGCCGCTCAGGTTGCGATATCGAGGGGACGATTGTTCGAGCCCGGCGATGCAGAGCGATCGGTGGTACCTGACTCACCAGGCTGACGTGCGACGCGCGTAGGGAGGAATCGAAACACCACGCATCCCACAACCGCCGTGACAATCGACGCGACGAGGCAGCCCCGATGAAACCCCTCCATGAAGGCCCTCGTGAGCCCTTGGCTCGAGGCACTCCGAAGGCCCGGCGGGACGTGCGCCAGCGTGGCCTGCGCCGCGGCCATCGATCCGCGCGCCACGTCCACCTGATGCAAGGAAAGGCCCAACTTCGCCAACGCGACGCGGACCTGGGGACCGAAGATCGAGGAGAAGACGGATCCAATGAGTGCGACTCCCAGCGTCCCTCCCAGCTCTCGGGTGGTTTCGTTCACGGCCGCGCCCGCCCCGATCTGATCCGGTCGCAAGGTCTCCATGAGGGCCGCCGTCGAGGGCGCGGTCACCAACGAAAATCCGACCGCCATCACCGTCATAACCCCGATTACCGGACCGAAGTAGGGAGCGAGTGCGCTCACCGTGGTCGCCCACGCCATCGACGCGGCCATGATCAAGAGTCCGGCGCACACGACGTAGCGAGCGCCAATGCGGATAGCGAGCACGGCGCCCAGTGGCGTAATCACTGCGGTCACGATGGCGAAAGGAAGCGTGTGAACTCCCGCCGAAAGCGCGCTGTAGCCCCGGACGAGTTGGAAGTATTGGGTCACGAGGAAGATGAAACCGAAGAGGCAAAAGTAACTCGCGGCGATGGTGCCCGCGCCCGCGGCGAAGATGCCGTTGCGAAACACCCGCACGTCGAGCAGGGGCGCCGAATGTCTCAGTTCGAAGCGCGAGAAGAGATAGCCAAGAATGACGGCCGCCGCGAAGAGCGACAACGTCGCCGGTGAGCGCCATCCCCACGAGGGACCTTGGATGATGGCGAGAACCAACGCGGTGACGCCCAGGGTGCCGAGAGCGAGACCCCCCACGTCCAAAGCCCGCGCGCCGGGGCTCTTGGACTCCGGTACCACCAGGGCCGACGCGACGAGGGCCACCAGGACGATCGGGATATTGACCAAGAAGATTGAGCCGTACCAGAAGTGAACCAATAATGAGCCACCGACGATCGGTCCTACCGCAATGGCGACGCCCGCCGTCGCTCCCCAGATCCCAAAGGCCTTGGCCCGTTCGGCACCGTCTTCAAACGTCGTGGTCAAGATAGAAAGGGTCGCCGGGAAGATGAACGCGGCGGAGGCCCCCATGAGCGCGCGAGCTGCCAACAATTCCGGAACACTGTTCGAGCGAGCGGCGAAGAAGGAAAAGATCGCGAACGCGAACATCGCGCCCTGCATGACCCGCTTTCGGCCCAGACGATCGGATAGTCCGGCTCCCGCGAGCAGCAGACCGGCGAAGGGCAACGAGTAACCGTCAACTATCCACTGCAACGAGGAGTTCGACGCGTGAAGGTTTCTCGCCAGCGTGGGTAATGCCACGTTGACGATCGTGTTGTCAATGACCACCAGAAACGCTGCCAAGCACAGGACGATGAGAATCTTCCATCGCCGCTCTTGCGTCGAACGAACCACACGGCCCCCATAGAACAATGTTCCACTTGAGTGGAACATTGTTCTATACTAGTACCAATGGCCCACCAAAAGTTGAGAACACCCTCACAGAAGATCGAGCCCGCCGTCCTGGACGCCGTGGTGCACATTCTGAACGAGGACGGTCCCGACGGCCTCACCGTACGAGCCATCGCGAAACGAGCCCGGGTGGCGCCCATGACCATCTACAACCACTTCAACGGCAAGAACGGACTGCTGGAGATCGTCTGGACCACTGGATTCTCAGCACTCCAGCATGCCCTCAGCATCGAGACCGGCGACCCGCCACACGACTTGATCTCCGCCGCCCTCGCCTACCGGGCCTTCGCGCTGGAACATGGAGCGCACTACACGGTGATGTTCATTCACCACTTCGATGGGTTCGAACCATCACCCCCCGCCATCCAGCTGGCCGCCCAGACGTTCCAGGTTCTGGTGGACCACATCCAGCGCTGCCAGGCCGTTGGGCTTTTCGAAGGCTATTCGGCCACGAATGCGGCGCAGATGATGTGGTCGGCCTGTCACGGCTACGTGTCGATCGAAATGACGTCCGTCAATTTTTCGACCGACCACGAAGGCACCTTCCGAAGCCTGATTACGGGATTGCTGCGGGGCTTAGGTCCTGCCCTAACGACTCCCTAGCAAATCCTTCTGGCCATCGCCCACTTCGATCCGGTCCAAGGCGCATGTCCGTCAATTCTCGACGAAGGTGTTCCTGGCGCCACACGAGCTGTTCCTGGGCGGCGGTGAGAATGCGGTCGCTGTCGACACATTCCGTCCTCCAGGTGGGATCGACTGTGAGGTCGAAGCACCTGAACGAGCCGTCGCCGAACTGCACGTAGCCGACGTCGTCGCTTACCGAGACGCAGAGGTTTTGGTTGGAGAGACGTTGGTCCTTGGTCCAACTCGCGCCACGCTGTTTGATCCAATCCTTGCGATAGTCCCATTCGTAGTGCGCCGACGACCGCCAACTGCCCTGCTCCCCCTTCATGAGTGCCTGCAGGGACCTGCCGTCGCACTGCGCGGGCTGGTCGACGGAAAGGGCCTCGCACAGGGTGGGTAGGAGATCCACGTTTTCGCTGAAGGCGGTGACCGTACGTCCGACTAGGTCGGTGCGCGGATCGCGCCAAAGACCGAGCACGTGGTAGCTCTCGGGAAAGAAGCCCAGCTTCTGGATGAGACCATGATCGCCCAACTGGTCACCGTGGTCCGAAGTGATGACCACCAACGTGTCGCGCCACTCACCGCGTTCCTCAATTGCCTCGACGACTCGACCGAGTTGAAAATCGGTCTCGGTGATCATGCCGTAGTACTGCGCCCTCAGGTAGCGCAACTTCTCCTCTTCGAGCGGCGCGGCCCGGCCCCTGACACCGAGCGAGTATTCATGCACGGCGTGTCGAAGGTGAGCCTCAACGGGCGTGATCGGTAAGTCGACGTCGGCGAGGTCGTACATCTTCGAGTACTCGCCCGCCGCCGCGTAGGGCGGATGAGGGCGCAAGTAACTCAGGTGCGCAAACCATCCGCCGTCCTGCTGTTCCAGCCACTGAACGAAACGATTGGTCAGGAACCCGCTCAGGGAGTCTTCCGCGGGGCGCTTGGGTTCGTCCCACAGTAACGGCACCCAACCCGGCGCCACATCGAATCCCTTGGCGCGCAGGTACTGCACCCAGCCGGCCTGACTCAGCGGAAGATAGAGGCCCACCGAAAACCCGGGCAGGATCCCGTCGTAGTAGTCCAGCCGTGGATCGTCGTAGCCATCGGCCTCGCTGGGATCGATGCCCTGATCCGTGTAACCGAAGAGGGTCGGATTAAAGCCGGCCCTTCGAGCGACGAGAGCGATGTTGTCAAAGCCGGTCGGCAAGGGCGTGCCATTGGTGACCACGCGGTTGTTCATCTGATAGGTGCCCGTGTACAGCGCGGCTCTACCCGGCGCGCAAGGCGCGGACTGAGAATAGTGATGCGCCAAGCGCACCCCTTCCCTCGCGATCCGGTCCAGGGTCGGCGTCTGCACCAGGGGGTGGCCAGCGGCGCCGTAGGAATCGCCGCGAAACTGGTCGAGCGTGACGAAGAGGACGTTCAACTTGCGGCGCGCTCGACAAAACGATGCATGTGCTCAGCCAGGTCGTCCACGATGTCGAGCGTCTCGGGAACCAAAGCTCCCAATTCGAGGAAGCCGTGCACCATCTCCTCGGCTTCCAGCAGCTCCACCGGAACGCGGAAGTGCTCGAGCAGACCGGCATAGGCGACCCCTTCGTCACGCAGGGGGTCGCATTGGGCCACCAGCACGATGGCCGGCGGCGACCCCGAAAGGTCATCGAACAGAAGTGGCGTGATCCGGGGGTCGGTGTGATCCGGCCAGCCGCCCAGGTATTGCTGGTAGTCGTAGCGCAGGTGATCGAGCTCGAGCAGGTAACCCGACGCGTACGCGTGAGACGACTCCGTCACCAAGTCCGGTCCCAGCGTCGGGTAGATGAGAACCTGCGCGGCAACCCCAAGGTTCTCGTGGCGCGTCAGCGCCGACGCCACGGCGACGAGCGACGCACCCGCGGAGTCACCCATGACGATCAGCTCGGCACCGTTGGCCGTGAACGATGACAGTGAGTTGGCCACGTGGCGAACGACGTCAACGGCGTCGTCGACGCCAGCCGGAAAGGGGTGTTCCGGAGCCAATCGATAGGCAACGGCCAAGAATCGCATTCCGGTGTCCGCGCTCAGTCGCCGGCAAAGGGCATCGTGGGACTCCAGATCGCCGGCCACGAACCCTCCGCCGTGGAAGAAAAGAACGAGGGCCTTTCCCTCATCACGGAGCGGCACGTACAGCCGAGTGTCGAGGGTTCGATCCCCCAACTCAATGCGCCCGTCGCTGACGCTGGCCACGGCTTCCGGCTCGCCCCACATCGACTGGGCGTCCTCGCGAAAGAGCCTCCTTCGCTCTGACGGACTCAAGGTTGAAGGATGCGGCGAAGGGTTATCGTGAGCCGCTCGGACGAAGGGTTCGAGAGCACGATGAATCATGACCACCTCCTTGGCCGAAGCATATCGGTCAAAGTCCTCACGGGATGGCTCGTTACCACCAACTGAAAGGGCGCGCCGCTCCCGTCATCGCCTCACGTCCCGCCGGGTCGACGTGTCGTCAGGTAGACCCCGTCACCGCTTTCGCAGCTGCATCGACGTCGAGCGATCCGTCAATGCCGACCCCACGCACCGCGATGGATAACCTGGTCGACTCCTCTTCTGCGCTTCGTCAACGATTCTCCCTGTGCCGCCAAGTCGGGTGCTCGGTAGCCCACGGCGATGCCGCCGATAGCGGAAAATTCCTCGGGCACGTCGAACTCGCGTGCGAAGGGCCCCAGATACTGCGGCTCGAAACCAAAGAAGCACGCGCCGAGCCCTTCGTCCACCGCACTGAGGAGGATAAGTAGAGCGGCCATGCCCGTGTCGATGTACCAGTACGGCGCCGGCCAACGATCCTCATCGCGGTCTTGCCATCCCTTGTCCGGTTGGGCGTATCGCTCCAAGTAGACGCTCTTGTTGGCGAAGGGAACGACGACCAAGGGTGCTAACTGAATTGCCGGCGAGTTCTGCACGCGCGTCGGCACGAACGGCCAGAAGCGGTCCCGGTCCCCTTGCTCGGTGAGGGCCAAGAAGCTCCAGCCCTGCGAAAAACCGGCCGACGGCGCCCGCAGCGCGCTGGCCAAAATCCGCTCGATGACCGCGGGATCCAACGGGCGATCGGTGAAGTCGCGAACCATCCGTCGCCGTCGAATGACCTCTGAGAATTCCATCACGTCATGGTAGTGACAAGAGGATCGGCTCGACGAAGGTCGGCATCGATGACCACTGCGAGTACGGTAAGCATGTCACGAGACGCGAGTGCCGCCCTGCGGTGGTCGCCTCGCTCACCACTTCGACTATCAGGGGGACAGATCAATGATCGACCCGAGCGCCAGAGACCGGATCACGACGCTCTGCTCACGCCTCTCATCGCACCTCTACGGGCCGGGAGCCGACGAGTTCGTCCGATTCAAAGTCGACTCGAATGATGAGGTCGTCGCCGGTGTGCTTCGCGCGGCCATCGCCGAAGGCGACCTGGGCTGTGAGGTGTTTCGCCGCGGTCTCGATCAAGATGGGTCCGATGCGTTGCTGCTCTTCGCCACGCGCCGCACCCTGCAAGGTCGTCGCCAATCGTCGCTCGGGCTGTTATTCGAGGCGCTCGACGCCTGGACGCTTCTGTCGAATGACCACGACGTCCCGTGGGACACGTGGCTCAAAGCGAACCTTTTCATCGCCCGCTCGCTGGGCGGAGACCCGGCAGCAATCGCTAACCGCTTCGGAGACCTGGCGGACGGGGATTCGGCTATGCGATTCGACGTGGCGCTCGAAGCCATGAACCGGGTCAGCTCTCTCGAGCAGTGCCACGTGGCCGAAGTCACGACCGACCACGGAGTGGGGTTCGTCGAGATGCTGGTTTTTCGCGACGCCACTCGCGGCGGCATAAGCAGAGCCCCCAAGCTCGGCGCCCACGAGATCGAGTTCCAGCCTCGCTCCAACCTGGCCCAACTTGCGGTAAACCTCGCCAACGCCTTGGACGACTCCCACAAGGCCATCACCGGACCCCTGCGGCAGGATCAGTTGCCCGCCACGTGCTTCTCGCTCACCGTGTCGGGTTCCTACGTGGGCAGCACCGGGTGCTTGAGCTTCGTCGCCGATGGCGTCGAGGGCGAGCCCTCCTACACGGTCTACGTGGCGGAGCTACCCGAGGACACCGACGTCGGGGCGTTGGCGGACGCGGCCGTTGACACGGACGACCAAGCGGCGGTCTACGACCAAGACCGACTCCTCCTCTTCAGCCCCTTGCCGAGTTTCGATGACGTGGACGATGTAGTGCCGAACTTTGACGAGGTCGAAGTCCTGGCCCGCGAGATCCTGGACGCCTGGTCGAAATAGCGCGGGGGCCGGCGCGGCCGGATCCTAGGTTTCGTCGCACTGCCGGGATGACGGTTCGCCGACCACGGGATGTCATGAGCAACCGACGCACGGCGTGAATGATTCGGCACGGGTGCGCCGCACGGGCGACGTTTTTTCTTGGAGCGGACGACCGGGCTCGAACCGGCGACCTCGACCTTGGCAAGGTCGCGCTCTACCAACTGAGCTACGTCCGCGTCCCCCCCATAGTAGCCCAGCGACTTCGTTCGGCCAACCCGAGACGACGAACCCGACGTCGGCGGCCCTTCCCATCACCGAAGGTCAAGAATCTGGATGCGTGGAGCGCGGACTAGTGCGGAGTGGCCGCGATAAGTTCGTTCGCCTCTTCGAGGATGTAGTCGCGCAGCGTCGCGAGATCGGGCATTTGATCGGCGCAACCGAGTAACCCGAATTCAAGGTTCTCTTCGAAGCCGAGGACCGTGATGTTAAGGGAGATGCTTCCGATCAGTGGTCCGACGGGCGCGGCCGAGGCAACCCGATAGCCGCTCATCCACAGCGGGATCGGCGGACCCGGTACGGACGAAACCATCAGGTTGGCGATGGGCGGCAATCGATTCATGAGCTCGAAGGCCGAGACCATCTTCCCGCCGAAGGAGAGCGCCATCGGGCCGAGCACCCGGGGAATGTTCTGGAGCACTTTCGCGTTGTGCTCACGCTGATTGGAGACCGTCGCCCGTGAATCCTTAGCAATGGCCGCCAGGCGCTCCTCGGGATCCTTGATGTCCGTGTGCAAACGGACGAGCATTCCAGATATCTGGTTGCCGAGGTCCGACAGGGCCCCCTCCTTTCGGACGTTGATGGGCACGAAGGCCACCAGGTCCTTTCGCAGCACCTCCCCGCGGTCGTCCAAGAGGCGCCGTAGAGCCCCGCTGGAGGTTGCCATGACAAAATCGGTGACCGACGCACCGCGACTCTTGGCGGCGCGCTTGACGTCGGCCAGGGGCACGCGGACACGATGGAAGGTCTTCTCCACGCCCGCAGCACCGTTGAGCGACGTGCGTCGGGCTTCAAAGATCGACGGCTGGTCGGAAGCCGATCGGTGGCGCCCGCGGTCGACCGCGACCCGAAACACCGCGCGCACCGTCTCGTACGAACGCGCGACCCACGACCGAACGCTCTCGATGATGATCGCGGGATGCCGGCGAATCTTGCCGAGCCCCTGGCGCAGCAGGCCCATCGAACTGGTGACCACGGCGGCGGCACCGTCCTCGGGTTCGATGAATGGCGCGGGGTCTCGAACCTCGGGCGAGATGTCGAAGAGGTTGGCGAAGGCCTCCGCCCCCGAGACGCCATCGGCGAGCGCGTGGTGGACCTTCAACGCGAGTGCGGCGTGCCCGCCCTGGAGGCCTTCGATGACCAGCAATTGCCACAAAGGTCGGCTGGGGATCAAGGGCCTCGAAAAGAACTCCGACACCAGCGCGTCGAACTGCTGCGGCGACCCCGGCGAGGGCACCACTACCCGCACCACGTGGCGGTCGATATCGAACCTCTCCTCGGGCACGAGTATCGGCCAGGTCATGTCGAAGGGTGCCCGCACGAGCCGCTGGGTGAAGATGGGGATTTCATGGATCCGCGAGGCCACGTTGTCGCGGATCAGCTCGAAGCGCTTCTCAGCGTCCGACGGTTCGCCAGGTTCGAGCTCGATGACGGCGCCGATGTTCATTGCCGAGCCCGCCACCTCGAGCAAGACGAAGGCGCTGTCGAGGGGATCGAGAAACTGGGTCATCGTCCCGAACTTCCAAATCCACCGTCGCCGCGTTGCGCGGGCGGCAGTTCATCGATGACTCGAAAGGAGACCGACGCAACGGGCGAGATCACCAGTTGAGCGATCCGGTCCCCCACGTGCACGACGTAGTCGTGTTCAGGGTCGAGGTTGACCAACGCCACCCTCACTTCGCCGCGGTAACCGGCGTCGATGAGGCCCGGAGCATTGATGCAGGTCACCCCGTGCTTGGAAGCCAACCCGCTTCGAGGCAGCACCAACCCGGCGAAACCTTCGGGAATGGCGATGCTGAGGCCGGTGCCCACCATCGCCCGTCCCCCGCCGGCAACCAACGTGCAGGTCTCCACGGCCACCAGATCACACCCCGCGTCGCCCGGGTGGGCGTAGTTGGGCAATACCGCCTCCTCGTGAAGCCTCTTCGCCAGGATTTCCATTGCCCGAAGGCTACCGGTCGAGCCTCCGTCCTCGAAAGCAGGTCATTATGTAACCTTCCAACGTGCTGGTATGGATGGACTTGGAGATGACGGGGCTCGAGCCCGATCGTCACGTCATCGTCGAGATTGCGACCTTGGTCACCGACGACGAGCTCAACGTCGTCGGCGAAGGACCCGACTTGGTCATCAACGCGACCGCGGACCAATTGGCCCAGATGGGTGACTTCGTCACCGAGATGCACACCAAGTCCGGGCTGATCGAATTGATCTCGGCGTCCGCGATCTCGGTCGCCGACGCCGAGACCGCCACGCTCGAGTTTCTGAAAGGGCACATCAGCGAGGCGAGAGCGGTCCCGCTCTGCGGCAATTCCATTGGCACCGACCGACGGTTCCTGCAGGACCACATGCCGACGCTCGAGGCCTTCTTCCACTACCGCAACGTTGACGTCTCGACCATCAAGGAACTCGCCCGCCGCTGGTATCCGGACGTCCTCGAGGGCCTGCCGGAGAAGGAAAGCGCGCACCGCGCCCTCGACGACATCCGCGAATCGATCGAGGAACTCAAGTACTACCGGACTCAGCTCTTCCGCCCCACCAGCACCACCTAGGACCCGGCGTGCAGGATCACCCGATCTCACTGACTGACGCGGACGCCCTGATGACCGCGACCGGACAGATGTTCGAGGTCGGCACGGCCCGCGTCAACGGCATCGAGACGAAGGTCTGGAAGAACGCACCTCTCAACCTGCGCCAGGTCTTCGACCTCTCACTCAACCACGCGCCCAAGGAGTTCCTCATCTACGAAGACCGGCGCGTCACCTTCGACGAGCACTACCGTCGCGCCTCCACCCTCGCGCATCGACTGCGCGACGCCGGCGTCAACAAGGGCGATCGCGTGGCGATCATCGCTCGAAATCTCCCCGAGTGGGTCTGCTCGTTCTGGGCCGGCGTCGTGAGCGGTGCCGTGGTGGTGCCGCTCAACGCCTGGTGGTCGAGCGAGGAGCTCGCCTACGGGCTGGCTGATTCGGGCACCTCCATCGTCTTCGTGGACGAGGAGCGACTCGAACGTCTCCGACCGGTCTTGGACGATCTGGCCGATCTTTCAACAGTGGTGGTCATCACCGACGGGCAGCACCCCACCGCGCCGGGACCGCCGCACGCGCGGGTTCGCATTATCTCCTTCAGCGACTTCCTCGGCCACGTCGATCCCTCGGCCGTTCCGCCCGTCGTCGACCTCGAGGCCGACGACGACGCCACCATGCTCTACACCTCAGGCACCACGGGCCGACCCAAGGGCGCGGTCGGCACCCACCGCAACGCCGTCACCAACTTAATGAACCTGTTCTACGTCGCCCAGCGCCAGGCGCTGCGTTTCCCTGACGAAGTCGACCGTGCAGGGGAGGCCTTCCCGTCCTCGTACCTGCTCCACGTACCGCTCTTCCACGCGACAGGTCTGCTCTCCGTGGTGGTCCCCAACACCGCGTCCGGGGGGAAACTCGTCATGACGCACCACTTCGACGCGGGCCAGGCGCTCGACTTGATCGCGGCGGAACGCATCACGAACTTCGGCGGCGTCCCGACCATCGTGATGCAGGTCCTCGATCACCCCACCTTCTCGAACTACGACACGTCGAGCATCCGCAGCGTCTCCTACGGCGGCGCGCCCGCGCCGCCCGAACTGGTCAAGCGCATCACGGCGGCCTTCTCGCTGGGCGTGCCGGGCAACGGCTACGGGCTCACCGAGACCTCGGCGGCCATCTCGATGAACGTCGCGGCCGACTACGTCCACCGTCCGGAGAGTTGCGGCACGGCCTTGCCCGTCAACGAAGTGGCCATCGTGCCCGAGGAGTTCGCGGGCGACGAGCCGACCGACGACCTCGAACGCGGCCCCGACGTGGTGGGCGAACTCTGGATCAAGGGACCCAACGTCGTGCGCGGCTACTGGCGAAAGCCCGAGGCCACGCGAGAAACCTTCTCCAAGGGCTGGCTCCACAGCGGCGACATCGCGCGCATCGACGAGGAAGGGTTCATCTTCATCGTCGACCGGGCCAAGGACATGATCATCCGAGGTGGAGAGAACGTCTACTCGGTCCTCGTCGAAGCGGCGATCTTCGAACTGTCCGACGTGGCCGACTGCGCCGTGGTCGGTCTTCCTCACCCCACCCTCGGCGAGGAGGTCGCCGCCGTCATCGTGTTGCGGCCCGGACGGTCCATGGACGCCGAAGAGGTCACCCGTCACGTGGCCCAGCGCATCGCCACGTTCTCCGCGCCCACCCGCATCTTCTTTCGCCCCGCACCACTCCCCCGCAATCCCCAGGGCAAGATCCTCAAACGTGAACTGCGCGACGCGTTGGTGGCGTCGCTGGCGCGGCCACTCTAAAGAAAACCGCGCGCGACGGCCGCTCGAAAGCGGACGCCGCGCGCGGTGAAAAATTACTTGTTGGGCTGAGGCGTGACCCGCAAGTAGTCCTTGATCTTCTTGAAGCCCTTGGGGAACTTGGCCACCGCGTCCTCATCACTGATCGAGTTGACGATGATCACGTCGCCGCCATCCACCCAGTTGACGGGCGTCGCCACCGAATAGTTGGCCGTCAGCTGCAGCGAGTCGAGCACGCGGACGATCTCGTCGATGTTGCGGCCGGTGGACGCCGGATAGGTCAGCGTGAGCTTCACCTTCTTGTCGGGGCCGACGACGAACACGCTTCGCACGGTCAGCGTGTCGTTGGCGTTGGGGTGAATCATGTCGTAGAGGTCAGCCACCTTCTTGTCCTCGTCGCCGATGAGCGGAAAATTGAGCGCGGTCCCCTGCGTCTCGGCGATGTCGGCCTTCCACTTCTCGTGCGAGGCCACGTCGTCCACAGAGACGCCGATGATCTTGGTATTGCGCTTGTCGAAATCGCCCTTGCGCGCCGCGAACCCACCGAGCTCGGTGGTGCACACCGGCGTGAAGTCCTTGGGGTGTGAAAAGAGGATGCCCCAGCCGTCGCCGAGCCATTCGTGAAAGTTGATTGTTCCCTCGGTGGTCTCCGCCGTAAAGTCGGGGGCCACGTCGCCAAGGCGAATTGCCATGAAATTGCTCCTTGTATGAAAGACGTCAGTCCCTTGACTGAACCCCACTACTGTAGCGGGCTCTTCGTCAATGTGGACAATATCTAGTTGATTTATAGAGTTTGCACCGACCGCGTCCCGAAGCCTGTGAAACTGAAGGGATGGACGAAGCGCTGACACCCTCGGTCGCGGCGTTCGACCTGGACGGTACCCTCACCCGCGGCGGCAGCGTCTTTCCCTGGCTGCGCGACCTCGCGGGCTCGCCCGCCGTCTTCAGGGCGTCCCTGCGCCTGGCCGGTCCCTTGACCGTCGGCGCGATTCGCAGCGGCCCGAGCGCCGACCGCGCCAAGGAGCGGCTTTTCCTCGACCTGCTCAGTGGCCGCGACCTCGAAGAGGTGAGCGACGAGTCGCGGCGCTTTTCCCTCGAACACCTGGAACACGCGGTGAGGACTCCCGTGATCGCGAGACTCAACTGGCACCGCCAGCAGGGCCATGACGTGGTCATCGTCTCCGCGTCGCCCCAGCTCTACGTGGACGTCGTCGCCGAGGCCCTCAAGGTCACGGGCGCCCTGGGGACGCGCCTGGCCGTGGACCCCTTGGGCCAACTGACGGGCGGCTACCTCGGCAAGAACTGCCGAGGCACCGAAAAGATGCGCCGCCTTCGCGAGTGGATCGACGAGCGCCACTACGGCGTCGAGCCCGCTATTTACGCCTACGGGAACTCCCGGGGGGACCGTCGGATGCTCGAAAGCGCCACATACCCGTTCAACGTGGGTCGTCTCGGGTTCTTGGGGGCCCTGCGCCGCTATCCGCGGCTGCCCCACGGCTGATCACTGCTGTTGGATCGACGCGCCCATCTCAACGATGCCGCCCTCGCGGCCGTCGTAGATGACCTGGATGGTGGCGCCTTGTTCCTTCCACGCGATCACCGTATTGCCGTGCGTGTCGACGATGCCCACGTTGACGTCGTAAATCCCGTCGAGCAGTGGAATCTGCGCCAGGTCCACGCCGACACTGTTACGACCGGGGTGCAGGTTGACCGGTGATCCCTGGGCGTCGCTGCGGCTCACCAGCAGTCCGCCGCGGGTGAAGAATTCCAGGACGAAGTTGCCGCTGTAGGGGCCTTCCGAGTTGATCTCCACGTCGAAGTGCATGCCCGCGCCGCTGCGCACGTCGAAGGAACCCGACGGCGTGGTGATGGCGCCGATGCTCACGTTCGATTGCACGCCGGCCAGGTCGTGCTCGATGGCGTCGTCGAGCAGGTGCTCGCGAAAGATGCGCAGGGACTCCTGCACCGGTCCGTCGGCGATGAGGTGGCCTCCGTCGAGCACCAGCGCCCGGTCACACACCGCGCGGACCTGGTCGGCTTGGTGGGTCACCAGCAGGATGGAACGTCCCTCGTCCTGGAAGCGGGCGATGCGGTCGAGGCACTTCGCCTGGAAACTCTCGTCGCCCACCGCCAGCACCTCGTCCACCACCAGGATGTCCGGATCGACGTTGACCGCCACCGCGAAGGCCAGGCGCACGTACATGCCACTGGAATAGAACTTGACCTGGGTATCGATGAACTTCTCGAGCACGCTGAACGAGACGATGTCGTCGAAGATGTTGTCGATCATCTTGCGCGAGAATCCGAGCATCGCGCCGTAGAGGTAGACGTTGTCGCGGCCCGAGAGTTCGTGCTGGAATCCGGCGCCCAGTTCGAGCAGCGCCGCCAAGCTGCCCCGCACCCGGATCTCGCCCGTGGTGGGTTGCAGCACACCGCAGATGCACTTGAGCAGCGTCGACTTGCCCGAGCCGTTCTGGCCCACGATGCCCACGGTCTCGTTGTCCGAGATCGTGAAGTCGATGTCGACTAAGGCACT
Source organism: uncultured Acidimicrobiaceae bacterium (assembly GCA_963827115.1). Lineage (GTDB taxonomy): Bacteria > Actinomycetota > Acidimicrobiia > Acidimicrobiales > RAAP-2 > RAAP-2. Next base: position 1,359,272 of record CAWGZS010000001.1, read on the forward strand.
GAAGAGCTCCGTGGTGCCGGACTTGGGGTGCAGGAGCCGCTCCTTCAACGACTTGTGGCGCTCGTGGTGGATCTTGAACTGCTTGGAGATGTTGCTGACCTCGATGACGTTGGTCATTACAGCTCCGACTCGAAGTTGCCCTCGAGGCGTCCGAAGATCGTCAGCGACACGAGGAAGAGCACGACCATGATGGCGAGCAGGGCCAGGTTGAGGAAGAGGAAGTGGGACACCGACCACGTGGGCAGGATGCTCAGTATCGGATGCGGGGCCACGGTCGAGGTGACGCTGGTGGCGACGTAGAAGACGCGCTGGAAGGTGAGCACGATCAGGGTGACGGGGTTCAAGAAGTAGAGCAGGGCGATGCCGTGGCGGTGGAGCTTGAGCGAGATGGTGTTCTCGTAGCTGTAGACGATGGGCGTGAGGTAGAACCACAGCATCAGCATCACTTCCATCAGGTGCTTGATGTCGCGCAGGTACACGTTGAGCGCCGAGGTCACCATGGCCACCGAGGCCGTGAAGAAGTACAGCGAGGCGAAGGAGACCGGCAGGATCCACATGTAGTTCCAGGCCGGGGCGTGGCCGACCAGCAGCAGCACCAGCGCCAGCACGCCCAGCTGGATGAAGAAGTACACCACCGACGCGCCCACGTTGGCCAGCGCCAGGATCTCGCGCGGGAAGGACACCTTCTTCACCAGCGAGGCGCGGTCGACGATGACGCCGGTGGCCGTATTGATGGCCGTCTGGAAGAGATTCCACACCACCAGACCCGAGAAGAGGTAGATGAAAAAGTTGGGAATGCCGTTCTTGAGGAACACCGAGAAGACCAGGAAGTAGATCCCCAAGGTCATCGCGGGCGCGAGCATGGACCAGAAGATGCCCAGCACCGAACTCTTGTACTTGATCCGGATGTCCGACGTGATCAGACTGGTCAGCAGTTCTCGCCGGTTGGCCAGGTTCTTGAGCCGCGTCAGCAGGTTCGGTCGGGCGCTCAGCACGCGCACGGGGGCGTCCTCGATGGGGCGCCGCGGGACCCCCGCCGGCGTGGCGCTACTCACTAGACCCCTTGGCGAATCGCCGAACGATCGATTACTGCGTCGATGAACCCGTACTCGAGCGCCTCCTGGGCGGTGAACCAGCGGTCGCGGTCCGAATCGGCCTCGATCCGTTCCACCGTCTGTCCGGTGTGGAAGGCAATGCGCTCGGCCAGCACGTGCTTGGAGTAGCCGATCTGCTCGGCCTGGATGGCGATGTCGGAGGCCTGGCCCTGCATGCCGCCCATGGAAGGCTGGTGCATCAGGATGCGACTGTGCGGCAACGAGAAGCGCTTACCGGGCGTGCCCGCGCACAACAAGAACTGGCCCATCGACGCCGCGAGGCCCAGGCAGATGGTGCGGATATCGCAGTTGACGTACTGCATGGTGTCGTAGATCGCGAGCCCGCTGAAGACGATGCCGCCGGGTGAGTTGATGTAGAGGCTGATGTCCTTGTCCGGGTCTTCCGCTTCGAGCAAGAGAAGCTCGGCACAGATGCGGTTGGCGGAGTCCTGGTCCACCTCGGTGCCCAGGAAGACAATGCGCTCGCGAATAAGTCGCTGGCTTAGGTCATTGGCGCCGAATCCCTCGGCCCGGGAGTAGTTATTCATGCGACCAATCTAACCGGCGAGACTGCGGACTCTTCGCTTGACGGCGTAGAATGATGACTCTTGCGGGCGTGGCGGAATTGGCAGACGCGCTGGTTTTAGGTACCAGTTCTTAGGAGTGTGGGTTCGAGTCCCTCCGCCCGCACCACCGTGTTGGCCATTGACTGGCTATGGGGGCGCCGCTCTGCTAGCGTGGTCTTTGCTGTTTCGCCGCATAATGCGGTGGAGACCGATTCGACTATGACAATTCGAGTTGGGCTCATCTCAACTCGTAGGAGTCATATGTCCGTGCCCTTCGCCGACCTCGGCGTGCCATCGAACCTCGTAGAACGTCTCGCCGCGCGCGACATCTACGAGGCCTTCCCCATCCAGGAGGCCGCCATTCCTGACGCCCTCGCTGGACGCGACGTCGTGGGCAAGGCCATCACCGGTTCGGGCAAGACCCTCGCCTTCGGCCTGCCCCTCATCGCCCGCCTCACCAAAGCCCGTCCCCGCAAGCCGGTGGCGCTCGTCCTGGTGCCCACCCGCGAACTGGCCGCGCAGGTGCAGAAGGAGTTGGCCCAGCTGACCGACGACCGCGGCCGACGGGTCATCTGCATCTACGGTGGCACTTCCTACAGCGTGGCGCGCAAGGCCCTCAACTACGGCGTTGACGTCGTGGTGGCCTGCCCGGGCCGCCTCGAGGACATGCTCGAACAAGGCGCGCTGGACCTCTCCGACACGGTCACCGTCGTCGTCGACGAAGCCGACCGCATGGCCGACATGGGCTTCCTGCCCGCCGTTCGCCGCATCATCGGCGCCACCGCCCGCGACCGCCACGTGATGCTGTTCTCGGCGACCATGGCGCCGGACATCAAATCGCTCATCCGAGAGTTCACCCACGACGCGGCCATCCACGACGTCGTCGGCGACGAGGCTCCCAGCGACGTCGACCACTTCTTCTGGCGGGTGCCGCGTGATCAGCGTCCCCAGATAACGGCCGACATCGTCGAAGAGTACGAGCGCGCCATCATCTTCACTCGCACCAAGCACGGGGCCGACCGCCTCGCGCGCCAGCTGGAGGAGCGCGGAATCTCCGCGGTCCCCCTGCACGGCGACCGAACCCAGGCCCAGCGCGAACGCGCGCTGCGCAGCGTCAAGAGTGGTCAGGTTCGAGTGCTGGTCGCGACCGACGTCGCCGCCCGAGGCATCCACATCGAGTTGTTGCCGGTAGTCGTGCACTACGACCCGCCGGCGCAGGCGACCGACTACCTGCACCGTTCGGGACGCACCGGGCGGGCGGGCGCCACCGGCGCCGTCATCTCCCTGGTGGGCGAAGACGTCATCGGCCAGGTCAAGCGCCTGCAGAAGGCCCTGGGCATCGCGATGTCCATCGAATCGCGCGAGGACGCACCGGCGATCCGCCTGGGCGCCGTCGACGACACGGTGGCCTCAGAACGCCTCGACGACCGTGGCGGCAAGGGTCGATCCGAGCGATCGGCTCCGCGCGACCACGACCGTGGTCCCCGGAACTTCGAGCGGCGTGAACCACGCGAGCGCACCTCGTCGCCCCGAGGCGAGCGCCCCGTTCGAAGTGAGCGCGGCTTCGCCGAACGCGCACCGCGCAGCGACCGCACGTACGCGCCACGCGGCGCCACACCGGAACGCGCACCCCGCAGCGACCGAGGCTTCGCGGAGCGCGGCCCACGCGTCGAGCGCAGCGTCGAACGACCCTCGCGCGTCGAGCGCGCGCCCGGCGAGCGTAGCGTTCGCCCCGAACGAGGCAACGACCGCCAACAGCCCCGCTTCAACGACCGCGGCGTCACGCCCCGTGGCGGCCAGAAGGACAAGGAAGCCGTCGTCAGCTTCTTCAACGACTCGAAGGGCTTCGGCTTCGCGAGCGACGAAAAGGGCGACGACCTCTTCATCCACTTCTCGAGCATCCAGGGTGACGGTTTCAAGTCACTCAGTCAAGGTCAGAAGATCACCTTCGAGGAGTCTCAGGGACCCAAGGGTCGCGAGGCTCGAAACGTTCGCGTGGTCGGCGGAGGGCGCCAACGGCGCTAATTTCGCCTGACGCGAGGTCGGCGCTTCGTACGAAGATCAACGCACGGGCACGACGGGCACGACGGCGATAACCTCACGTGATGCCCGAGAAGCCCTTCGTCGAACCCCACCTGGGACCAGCTCCTGATGATCTCATCATCGAGGAGATCATCGAAGGCACGGGCGAGCAGGCCGAGGCCGGACGCACGGTCATCGTGCACTACGTCGGCGTCGCGGCCTCCAACGGCGAAGAGTTCGACGCCTCGTGGAATCGCGGCGACACCTTTTCCTTCCCGCTCGGCGCCGGCCACGTCATCGCGGGTTGGGACCAGGGAGTCGCCGGCATGAAAGTGGGCGGCCGTCGTCGGCTCGTCATACCGGCCCACCTCGGATACGGCGAGCGCGGCGCGGGCGGCGTCATCGCCCCCGGAGAGACGCTCATCTTCGTCGTCGACCTGGTCGACGTCCGTTAGTTGAACGAACGATCCGACGCGTCGACGGCCAGCATGCGCTGGTAGTCGCCGTATCGCTCGCAGCAAATTTCCGCGAGCAGTCGCAGGCGATCGTTCGGGTCGCTCATGCTGAGTACCTTGAATTGATCGAGCGCCGACATCGGCGTCATGGCGCACAGCTGCCAGCTGCGCACCCTGGGATCAGGGTCCATGGCGCAGTTGGACTGGATGCACTCGTCGGCGTTGACCTCGCTTTGCAGGACGCGCAGTGCCTTCACGGTCGACTCGGTGGCTTTAAGCAAGGTCGGATCGATGCCGCAGTCCACGCAGAGTCGCTCGCGCACCACGGCTCGGGGATAAGGCGCGTCGTCGAGCCACAGCGTGACCTCGCAGCAGTGCACCCCTTCGATGAGGATGAGCGTTCGGCCGTCGACGAAAGGCTGGGCCGCGAGGATCTCGACCACGGTGCCGACCGAGAGTCGTTCGTCGTTGCCGCCGACCTCCGATCCCCTGGCGATCAGACAGGTGCCGAAGCGTCGATCCGGTCCGAGCTCCGTGAGCATTCGTTGATAGCGGGACTCAAAGACGTACAGGCCCAACTGCTGATGAGGGAAGACAACCATGCCGAGGGGGAACATCGGGAGTTCTCGACTTGTCACGCCCCCAGCCTAAAGGTGAACGTTGCGTGAACGGACCTACTCGGCGGCAAGTTTTTCGACCAGCGCCCGAAGGGCCCGGCCACGATGCGACACGACGTTCTTCTCGTCGGGCGTCAGTTCGGCCAGGGTGCGCCGATCCTCCCCCAGGAGTTCGAAGACCGGGTCGTAGCCGAAACCCTCGTTCCCCCTCGCCGTTTCGGCAATCGTGCCGTCGAGCACTCCTTCGACGCTCCACCAATCACCGTCAGGGAAAGCAACCACGATGACACTGGTGAAGTGCGCTGTGCGCGGGGGCTCGACGCCGCTAAGTTCATCAAGCAGTTTGAGGGTGTTGTCCCGGTAACTGGCCGTATCGCCGGCGAAGCGAGCGCTGAACACCCCGGGCCGTCCGCCGAGCGCGTCGACGAAGAGGCCCGTGTCGTCCGCAATCGCGGCCAGTCCGGTCGCGGCGCACAGTGCCCGCGCCTTGAGCAGCGCGTTGCCCTCGAGGGTGTCCTCGGTCTCGTCGACGTCAGGGACCCCGGCCGGTCTCGGGACGAGCTGCAGGCCGAGCGGAGCGAGGATCTCCTGCATCTCGGTGGCCTTGTGGGGATTGGCCGTCGCCAGGACGTAAGTGGTCACGACCCGCGAGACGATGGCGCGGTCGCCAACACCTCGCGCTGGGCCGCGTGGATGCCGGCGATCCCGGCGGCAGCCAGGTCGAGCAGCACGTCAAGCTCGGCACGCGTGAAGGCCTCGCGCTCGGCGGTGCCCTGCACCTCGACGAAACGGCCCGAGCCGGTCATGACCACGTTCATGTCGGTGTCCGCCCTCGAATCCTCTTCGTAGGGCAGGTCCAGCATCGCGACGCCGTCGACGATGCCCACCGAGACGGCGGCCACCAGATCAGTGAGCGCGTGCTCCTTGAGAGTGCCCGCCTGCACCAGACGGGTGACGGCGTCATGCAGCGCCACGTAGCCTCCGCAGATCGAAGCGGTTCGAGTCCCCCCGTCAGCCTGCAGCACATCACAATCGACCGTGATCTGCACGTCGGGCAACAGCTCGAGGTTGGTGACCGTTCGTAGCGAGCGGCCGATCAGACGCTGGATCTCCTGGGTGCGCCCGGACTGCTTGCCCTTGGCCGCCTCTCGATTGGCGCGCTCGGGTGTCGAGCCGGGCAGCATGGAGTACTCCGCCGTCACCCAACCGCGACCTTTGCCCTTGAGCCAGCGTGGCACGTCCTCCTCTACCGACGCGGTGCACAGCACTCGCGTGCGCCCGAAGCTCACCAATACCGATCCCGGCGCCATTTCGGTGAAGTCACGCTCGAAGGTGAGCGGGCGGGCCTGCTCGGGGGTACGGCCATCGGCTCGAAGTACGGACATCGGTTTCCTTTGGGTCGGCGAGACTGCGTAGCAACGCTAGCGGATAGTGAGCCGCGATCCCTTAGAAGTAGATGGTGCTCTTCGCCCGTTCAACGACGACGTCGATGTCGTCGCTCCACGCGCCGGTCGAGAGATACTTCCACCCGTCATCCGGGGCCATGAAGACAATGGTGGCCGAACGATCATCGGGAACCGTGGCGGCGCACTTCACGGCGCCGGCCATGATGGCCCCCGACGAGATGCCCACGAAGAGGCCGACCTCGGTCAGCCGACGCGTCCACTCGATCGACTCCCTAGGTCGAACCACCACCTTGCGATCAAGCAGCGCCGCCCCGTCGTTGTCGAGGAAAATCGGCGGGATGTAGCCGTCGTCGAGGTTGCGCAGACCGTCCACGAGCTCGCCGCTGGGCGGTTCGACCGCCCAGACCTGGATATCGGGATTCTGTTCCTTCAGGTACCGACCGACGCCCATCAGGGTCCCCGAGGTACCCAGTCCCGCCACGAAGTGCGTGATCTCGGGCACGTCCTTGGTGATCTCGGGGCCGGTGGTGGCGTAATGCGCGTGCGGGTTGGCCGGGTTGGCGTACTGATAGAGGAAGACCCACTCGGGATGCTGTTCACTCAACCGCTGGGCCAGCCTCACCGCGCCGTTCGAACCTTCGCCACCCGGGGAGTCGATTATCTCGGCGCCCCACACGAGTAACAATTGTCGCCGCTCGGGCGAGACGTTGGTCGGCAGCACCACCTTGAGGTGATAACCGCGCAGACGACACACCATGGCCAGCGCGATCCCCGTGTTGCCCGAAGACGGTTCCAGGAGGACCTGGTCCGGCTTCCCCGGCACCAGGAGGCCGTCGCTCTCCGCCGCCTCGACCAACGCCAGGGCCACGCGGTCCTTGACCGAGCCCGCGGGGTTGAAGCCTTCGAGTTTCGCGAGGATCGAGACGTTGGGCTTGGGGGACAACGAACTGACGTCCACCACGGGAGTGCTACCGATGAGATCGAGTATCGACGCGAAGCGCGCCACTAACCAGCTCCGCCGGCCACCGCGGGCAGCAAGGTGATCTCGTCGTCGTTCAGCACGGGGGCGTCGACGCCGCCCAGGTACCGCACGTCGTCGTCGTTCACGTAGACGTTGAGGAACCGGTGAAGGGTGCCGTCGTCATTGAGTAGTTGGCCCTTGACCGCGGGAAAGGATGCCGTGAGCTGATCGAGCACCGCGCCGATGGTCTGCCCCTCGACGTCGACCGTGGTGGCTCCGCCCATCGACGGGCGAAGCACGGTAGGGATTCTCACTGTCGCCGTCATCGCCTGCCTTCCGCCTCGATCACCAATTCATGACTAACTTGGTCAAATTTAGCACCACCGCTCACGATTGTGACCAAACTTCTTGGTGGCCGGGGAAAGTCCTCCCCTACTTGATTTCCACGGGTTCTTCCTCAACGGTCGCGTCGACGATGTGAAAGCTGCGCACGACGCTTGGCACGTCGCGCAACGACACCAACACGTAGTGCCAGGCGGGATCGGGCGCCAAGGAGACGTCGGTGGGGCTCGGATAGGCCTCGGTGTGCGTGTGGGAGTGGAAAACCCCGATGACCGAAAGGTCCTCGTCGTCGGCGCGTCGATAGGCCCGGAGCAGGATTCGGCTATCGATCTCGTACAGCTTCGCCGACTTCGCCACATTAGGACTCGCGATCACGTCGACCACCACGCCATCGTCTCGTCCCAGCAGCAGCCCACAGCCCTCGTTGGGCAATGCGCGGACGCACGTCGCCACCATCGCGTCTCGCTGCGTCGTCGTCAGTACCAGCACCTCGACACCCTAGCCAGCGACCCGTGGTCTCGAGGCTCTGTCACTACGCTGGACCAATGGCTCGTGCCAAGCAAGTCCAGGAGCGGCGCGCCAAGAACAAGGCCGACGCGACGAACGGCGACCGGGTGGTCGCCTCCAATCGACGCGCCCGACACGACTACGAGATCATCGAGACGCTGGAGTGCGGCATCGTGCTGAGCGGCTCCGAGGTGAAATCACTGCGGGAAGGAAAGGCCCAGATCGTCGAAAGCTACGCGCGGATTGACGACGACGAGTTGTGGCTCTTCGCCATGCACATCCCGCCGTGGAGCTACGCCGTGGGCTACGGGAGCCATGATCCCGACCGCAAGCGCAAGCTCCTCGTGCACCGCCACGAACTAGATCAGCTCCACCAAAAGACGCGCCTGCAACCCCTCACGATCGTGCCGCTGCGGGTCTACTTCAAGGACGGACGAGCCAAAGTCGAGATCGCGCTGGCCAAAGGTCGTCAGATGCACGATCGCCGCGAGGCGATCAAGAAGCGTGACGCGGAGCGCGAGATCGCCCGCAGCGTGCGTAACAACGAGAAGTTCGCCTAGCCCCGCGTAGTGCAGGGACGGACGCCGGACGAAACCGGTACGCTGGAGTCGTGACCACGTCGGTCAAGTTGTGCCAGAGGGGGTGATTGGTTTCGACGTTAGTCGTTGAGGTGAATGAAGCGAGCCGTGGTCTCCGGAGCCACGTTAAAGAGCCGGAACAAAAATAAACGCCAAGCCTCAGCTTGCGTTTGCTGCTTAGGTAGCAACGTCCGCCTGGACCCAGCCCTGCGGTTCAGATATCGGGCGTCATGAAGTAGGGCTTACCAACGAGACTCGTCAGTGGTCTTTTTGGGACACTTCAGCTGACTACGGAACGACACCGATGCTGGCAACAGTGTCGCTCCCGACAACTTCCTGCTAGCTGCGCTCGGAGAAGAATCACCAAAAAGCTGACGGACCTGGGGTTCGATCCCCAGCACCTCCACCAAGTAGGCCAGGCCACGGCCGAACCACGTTGCAGAGAACGTGATTCGGCCGTGGGCTAAGCACAGGCGCCCTACCGGAACACTCGAGACGACGAAGCGGAGCAGAGCAATGATGCACCAGCCATGGAAACGTCCGGTCTTCGTCGGTGCCGTGCTGATGGCCCTGGCCCTGAGCGTGGCCGTCCCCGCGAACGGGGCCGCCAAGACAACGGCCCGTCCGTCGGCCCCCCTCTCGGTCCACGCCGTCGCGGGGCGGGGCGACGCCCACGTGACCTGGTCGAGGCCCTCGTCAGATGGAGGCTCTCCGATCACCACGTACGTGGTCACCTCGCATCCTCAGAACAAGCGGTGCGTCACCACGGGAACCACGTGCACCATTTCGAAACTCCATAACGGGGCGTTCTATACGTTCACGGTCGTCGCGAGAAACAAGCGGGCGACCGGACCGAACTCGCGTCCTTCGAACCGCGTGAGGACCACGGTCCTTCACGCCAGCCCGGTCACGACGACCGGCTGGTGGAAGCCAGGCGCGGGTGTGCTGCCCTGGCAATGGGAGATCGACCACCCGCTCAATCTGGGCAACGCGACGGACATGGGCACCAACGACACGCTGCCCAACGGGCAGCCGGCGCCGGCGCCCAAGGTCTACGACATCGACGGCATCATCAATCCTGCGTCCACGGTCACGGCCCTGCACGCGCGCGGGGCTCACGTCATCTGCTACATCGAGGTCGGTTCGGCCGGCAACTACTACTCGGCGGCCCAGGAAGGGATCGCCACCACGTACTACGCCCAGTACCAAGCCGCCGGGGTGCTCGGCAGCGCGCTCTCGGGTTACCCGGAGGAGTTCCTCAACATCAATTCGCCGGCCACCGTGCGCATCACCGAGGCGATGATCGCTCAGCAGTGCGCCGCCAAGGGCTTCGACGCCGTCGAAACCGACCTCGACGAGACCTACGCCGGCTCCGACGGCACCACGGGGTTCAGCCTCAACCAGGCCGACGAGGTCGCCTACATGACCAAGCTGGCGAACTACATGCACCGACTGGGCCTCGGCTGGGTGATCAAGAACCCCGACGACACCGGCGACAACTACGCCACGGTGATGGAGCCCCTGGCCGACGCCGTCTTGACCGAGCAGTGCAATCAGTACTCGACCTGCTCGGCGCTCAACGCCTACCTCGGCCACAAGGCCATCTTCAATGCCGAGTACAACCTCGCGACGTCCAGCTTCTGCGCCAGCGACATCGCCGCCGGCATCAACGGGACACTCTTCCCGGTGGCGCTCAACGGACCGCGCAGCCCCTGCCAATAACTGAGAGTCGTCCACCCATGAACACGTGCGGTCACGTGCTCGAACGTGGCGGTTAACCGACGCTTAGCGTACGGTGTCCCGACTCCACCAACAGGCAACCGGGGTCGGACGCCAACGGATCGCCCGACGTGGCGAAGGCTCGCGACCGTGATCCTCCACAGATCTGAGCGAAGGTGCAGCGTCCGCACACGCCGCTGAAGTCGGCGGCGCGAATCTTTCGCAGCAGCTCGTTTCCGCGATAGATGTCGGACAGTTTTTGCTCACGCACGTTGCCTAGGCGCACCGGGAGAAATCCCGAGGGGTACACGTCGCCGTTGGTCGCGACGAAGATAATCCCCTTGCCATCGCGGGTCGCCGCGCTCGGCGTGCGAGCCGGGAGGCTGGGTTCTCCCAGCAGCGTCACCAGGCGCTCGCGCAGGCTCGCGTAGAGCGCGGAACCGACGTGGTCGGGCCCGTCATCACCAGCGTCGCGTCGCTCGGCGGCGAGGCGACGGAAGAACGGCGCCTCGACGGTGCGAACGGTGAAACCGTAGCGAGAGGCGTCGACCAGGAAGTTTCCCACGTCTTCGTTCTGTTGGGCCGTCGTCGCCATCGCCGACGCGCCCCGTCCGGTCACGATCAAGAAGAAGACTTCCCAGATGTCGACGCCGTGATCGCGCACCAGTGCGGCCACGTCAGCGAGCTGTTCGAGATTCGAAGCCATGACGGTCGTGTTTATCTGCACCGTGAAACCACATCGCTTGAGCGACGACACGGCCGCCATGGTGGCGTCGAAGTGGCCCTGCACGCCGCGCACGCCGTCATGCGTCGCGGCGTCGGCTCCGTCGAGACTCAACGACACCGTCTTGACGCCGTGCTGGCGCAACGCGTGCATCATGGGTTCGTCGAGCAGGGCAGTCACCGAAGGAGCGACCGCGACCGGCACCGCGCGCTCGGACGCGTAGCTAATCAGATTGACGAGGTCCGGACGCTTGAGGCAGTCGCCGCCGGTCAGGATGAGGATCGGGCGGGGTCGCCCCATGGCCGCCAGCTCGTCGATCAGGGCACGACCTTCAGCCTCGCTGAGTTCGTCCTCGCTCGGCTCGAGTTGCGCGCACGCGCGACAATGAAGGCACGCCAGCCCGCAGGCCTTGGTCATCTCCCAGAAGACCAGGAGCGGTCGATCCTCGAACTGTCGGCGTGCCATCGTGCGACTTAGGGCGGGGTCACGGTGAGACGCGCCGTCGGAGAGGCGCCCCGAATAGTCCTCGGAAAGGGTCGCGTTCAGCATGGGGCCCATTGCACTCATCCAGTCTCGACGCTGGCCTCTTCTCACCACTAGAGGACTTAGTCCTTCTCCGATTCCCGGGGTGAGGACGAGTAAAACATCGAGCTCGCCCCCCGCTGTCTTTTCTGGCGCCGGGTACGCAGTCCTACACTCTCTCTATCTACCAATTGGAGTATTCGTGAGTACGTTCCCCTACGCCGACCAGTTCGAAATCCACCGAACCCTGCCTGAGGAAGGCGCCAATCGAGAGGACATTTTGGCGATGCTTCGCTCCCTTTCCTCAAGCGAAAATACGGTCTGGGAGGGCGGCCAGTGTTCGGGGACGATGTACTGCGGCGACCACGACCACTACGACTTCCTGAACCAGGCTTTCTCCTATTTCTCCTACGTCAACTCGCTGCAACGCGACATGTGCCCCAGCGCCACCAAGTTCGAGGCCGAGATCATCGCCATGACCCTGGATCTGCTGGGAGCGCAGCACGTTCGTGATTCGGTGCCGGGCGGCCTCCTCACGTCCGGCGGCAGCGGGTCGATCGCTCACGCGGTGCTCGCCTACCGCGAACATCGACGCGCCACAACGGGCGTGCCCAACATCATCAAACCAGAAACGGCCCATCCCGCCTTCGCCAAGGCCGGACACCTCTTCGGCGTCGAGATGAGGATCGCCCCCGTTGACCCGGTCACGACCCAGGTGGACCTCGACTGGGTACGTCGCCACGTCGACTCGAACACCGTCGCCCTGGTGGGTTCGGCCTGCAACTACGGCTACGGCACGATCGACCCCATCGAGGATCTCGGTGCGCTCGCGCTGGAGCACGGCATCGGCCTGCACGTCGACGGCTGCCTCGGCGGATTCATCCTGCCCTTCGGGCGCGAGCTCGGCTACGACATTGCGCCCTTCGACTTCTCCGTGCCGGGCGTCACCACGATCTCGGCCGACACGCACAAGTACGGCTACGCGCTCAAGGGCACCAGCGTGCTCTGCTTCGCCGACCAGTCCCTGCGTGACAGCCAATATTTTTTCCAGACTGACTGGTCCGGAGGAAAATACTGTTCGCCGGGCATGGACGGGTCGCGCTCCGGTGGACTGCTGGCGGCGACCTGGGCAGCCATGGTGCAATTGGGCCGCTCAGGCTATCGACGCTACGCCGAGGCGATCTTCTCGACCTCGGCCGCCATGCAGGAGGCGGTGCTCTCGCACCCGCAGCTTCGCCTCATGGGACGACCGAGCTTCCTCTTCTCCTTCACCAGTGACGAGTTCGACGTCTATCACGTCAACGACTTCCTGCGCACCAGGGGCTGGCGACTGAACGGCCAGCAGTACCCCAACGCGCTGCACATGGCCGTCACCCGCCCCCAGACCCAGCCCGGCGTGGTCGAGCGGTGGCGAACCGACCTGGCCGACGGCGTGGCCTACGCGATCGAGCACCGCGATGAGCCGGCGCGTTCCGGCGCCATTTACGGCGGCGTCGAAGGCGGGTCCAACGAGGAAGCCGACGCCTTCATCAAGTTCTTCATGACCCAGATGATGGACGACCAACTCTCGATCCCGACGGAGTGACGTGACCCTCGACGAGCTGTGCCTGTGCATCGACCTCGGCACCGGCGGGCCGAAGATCGGTCTCGTCACGCTCGACGGTGCCGTGCTGGCCCGTGAGGTCCACCACGTGCCCACGGTCTTCTCCAGCGACGGAGGCGCCGTCCAGGACGCCGAACTGTGGTGGACGATCATCACCGCGGCGACCAAGCGGCTGCTGGCGCTGCCGCGCGTGGACGCCAGTCGCGTCAAGGCCGTCGCCGTCACCGGCCAGTACGCCTCGACGGTGCCGGTCGACGCCAACGGGATCCCCACCGGACCCTGCCTCACCTGGCTCGACACGCGCGGCGTGCCGCTGAGCCGAAAGGCGGTGGGCGGTCGCGTCCAGGGCTACAACCCGCGCAAGGCGCTGCACTTCATTCGAAAGTCGGCGGGAGCCCCTTCGACCTCCAGCGGGGATCCCGTCAGCCAGATCCTCTACCTCCTGAGCACCGAGCCCGACACCGTCGCGCGCACCCGCTGGTTCATGGAGCCGGTGGACTATCTCACCATGCGCTTCACCGGCGTCGCCTCGGCCACGCACGCCTCGCGCCTGGCGCTGTGGATGACCGACACGCGAAACCTCTCGCACTTCGAGTACGACGCGCCGCTGCTCGCCAGCATCGGCCTCTCGAGCGACCGCCTTCCACCGCTGATCTCCTTCGGCGAGATCATCGCCACGGTCAGTGACCAGGTCGCCAACGAATTGGGGCTGGCGCACGACACCGTGGTGGTGACCGGCGTACCCGACCTGCACGCGGCGGCCTTCGGCTCGGGCGCCACGGAACCGTTCGCCACTCACCTGGCGCTCTCCACCACCTCGTGGATCAGCTGCCCCTTCCCTCGCAAGAAGACCGACGTGCGGCACTCGATCGCCACGGTCCCCGGGCTCACGAACGATTCGTACCTCGTCATCAATAACCAGGAGACCGGCGCGCGGGCGCTGGAGTGGCTCCAGGGCATCCTCGCCGGCCAGGGATCCGCCTTGAGCTTCTCGGACCTGACCGCGATGGCCGACACCTCTCCCCCGGGCGCCAACGGGGTCATCTTCACGCCCTGGCTGACCGGCGAACGCTCCCCCGTCGACGACAAGAGCGCCCGAGCGGGATTCACCGACCTCGCCGTGACCTCGACGCCCGCGGACCTGGTTCGCGCGGTGCTCGAGGGAGTCGCCGCCAACAGCGCCTGGCTGTTCGGTCACGTCGAGCGCTTCGCCGGACAACGACTGACGCCGATACGGCTCCTGGGCGGCGGCGCGCAGTCGAACCTCTGGTGCCAGATCTACGCCAACACCCTGGACCGCGACATCGAGCAGGTGCACGATCCGCTGGTCGCGCAACTACGCGGCGCGGCACTGCTGGCGTCGGTGTCCTTAGGTCTGATCAAGCTCGATGAGGTCGCGGCTCACGTCACCCCGGGGCTGATGTTCTCGCCTTCGCCCGGCGACGTCGACGCGTACCGCACGCGCCGGGACGAACTGCCGAGCCTCTACGCGCGCGACAAGAGTTGGCGCAGCCGCCGACGCTCCGACCAGACCTGAGGCCGCCCGACGATTACGAGACGTCCGGCATCGGGGCGGGTTCCAACCCACGGGAGAGTTGCGCGAGCCGATTCACCGTGTTCCAGTTCCTCATCGTCATGGGCACCTTGAGTCGCCGACTTAGGTAGTCGAGCAGCTTGGTGCGGGCCGCGCCGTTGGGCAGGTGGACGTACATGTCGTGGTCGCGGACGCTGAACTGTTCGGGCAAAAAACGTTCGTGGTCGAGGTGCACCACGTCCGCCGGCGACGGACGGTCAGTGAAGAACGCAACGTGCAATCGCGAGACGTCGGCCATCGTCTCGGGCGCGTGGTCGATGACCTCCTCCAGTTCCGCCGGCGTGCGAAGGACCACCCTCGACACCACGGCGAAGCGGTCCTCGATCGCCGCCTCGAGGTGCTGCGCCACCGGTGCCCTCGTACTCGCGAAAACCACGTTGCCACTCTGGATGATCGTCTGGACGTCAGAGAAGCCCATCGACTCGAAGAGGGAGCGAAGTTCGGCCATCGCCACCTTGTGGTGTCCGCCGACGTTGACGCCTCGCAGTAGGGCGACGTAGGTGGGCATCCTGGAACCTCCTGGGTAGAAGAAGTCGTTGACGCCACGGTACCAATCACGACCTCGTCGGGCGCTCGCCACGGCGCCCTGTCGCCGCACCGTGAACGCGCACGGCACTCCGTATCGTCGGCCCAGAGTGAACCACCGGGGCAAGCGGTGCACCTGGGCCGACCATACGGAGTGCCGTGTCAAACGATGAGCCGTCCGTTCACGCCTCGTTCGGACCTCGTTCAGACGCCGAGACCCACCTCCAATTCCTGCCCCGGACGAAACTCCTCGGGCTTGTACTCCCGGGCGACAAAACCGAACCGCGTTCGGTCGTAGTGGGTCATGCCGCTCAATGGCGGCGAATAGGTGTGGATGCTCAGCGCCGGATGGCCCGAGACGTAGCTGACATCGTGAAGATGCTCGGGGCCGAAGGACCCGCTGTCCTTTGCGGCGAAACTCCTCGACGCCAAGGACACGCCGTCACTCGCGCGACTGCGTTCCGACAACCGTCCGGCGACCACCGCCATCGCTCCGGAGGAACCGCCGTGATCGTGCCAGTCCACGGGTTGCTCGCCTTGCCAGGCCAGTGCCTTCACCTCGAAAACGGAGGTCTGGAGTAAGAGCATCGACCAGTGCACGGATCCGTCGTCAACGAGCAGATCCTCGAAGAGTTCGGGCCGAGCCGCCACGCGTCGGGCGACCTCTTCCAATTGGAGGCCGCTCAGACGGCCCTCGGGCAGTTCCAACTCGTCGAGTAGGTCGCGCACCTGCCGTGCCCGCACCGGCGGCGCCTCACTTCGAAGCTCCTCAAGATTGATGGTCATTTCGACTCCTTCCAAGAGTTCAACATCGTCAAACGGATGATGAGTGCCGTCGCCAGACCTTTCCCGGTCCCAGCACCGCGCATCCTCAACGCTATTATCTATAATTTCTATAGGTTTAGTAGTATATGTCATGTGAGTCAAGTATTTCGGGCTGACTTTTCTTAAGTCTTTGATAAAGACGGAGGCACTGGGGTGCTACGAGGTCGCGCCTCAACGACGCCCTGGTTGAGACGGCCTGGGGCGTCAGGAAGCGGTCAGGGCCTTGGGCTTCGTCACGTTCACCAGGTTGCTGAAGACCACGATGTTGGACTCGTAATGCCCGGTGGCGTGATCGAAGACGCCCCCGCAGGTCACCAACTGAAGCGAGCGGGTGCCGTGCGACCCGTACACCAAGCGATCGGGGAACGCGGACTTCGAATACTGCACCACCTTGGTCACCTTGAAGGTCGTCATAACGCCGTTGGTGGAGGTCACGATGATCCGGTCGCCGGACTTGAGCGATTTCAGATTGAAGAACACGCCCTCGCCCTGGGTCGAATCGACGTGTCCCAGTATCACGGCCGATCCCATCTGACCCGGTGACGGGCCGTCGATGTACCAACCAACCGTGTGAATCGACGTCGGCACCATAACCTGATCGTCGGGCTGCAGGCCCAGTTTTCCGACTGTGGTCGACACGCCAAGGGCCGGTATCTTGAGCTTGACCGGTTGTGATCGGCTCGTGGCCGGCAGCGACACGACGACCGCGTGGACCGAGGTACTCGGGCCAGCGAGCACCGCCACCCTCGGATTGGACGGTCCGCGGTCCCCTATCAAGGCGACACCACCGACCACCAGCGCCGTGACGGCCAGGGCTGTCCACAGCCATTGGCGCGCCATGACGGCGCTACGAAACGTCGGGGCCACGTGATCCGTCTGAATTGGCGACCAACCTTCGTCGACGCGAACGAAGCGACATCGTGCCCGCGAGAGCCGCAAGTAGCAAGGCGGCGACGCCCAGGATCGACCTCGGCGAAAGACCGGTGCTCGACGAGTCACCGAGGCCTGTCTTAGGGGCCCCGCGCGGGATGATCGGGTGGACCGTGGTGGTCGTGGACTTGTGCTTCTTCGACGAGGCCGCGGAGGTCGTGGTGGTAGTCGTGGACTTATGGATCGTGGTGGTGGTCGAATTCGACGCCGTGGTGGTCGTGGTGGCGGCCGGTGCCGACGCTAGGCAGGTGGGTACGGTGACCACGTTCGAGTCCAGCGTCACGGCGCCGTTGCGCGCCAAGACCCGCCCGTGAAGGGTGGCTCCCGTATTGAGGGTGATGGACGTCAGGGCCAATATGGTGCCCGAGAAGTTGCTCGTCGTGCCGATGGTGGCCGAGCTTCCGACCTGCCAGAAGACGTTGCACGCCTGGGCGCCATTCTCTAGGACCACCGAACTGCCCGACGCGGCGATCAGTGACGAGCCGGCTTGAAAGATGAAGACGGCGTCCGCGTTACCCCCGCCGTCGAGGGTCACGGAGCCGGTGAGCGACATGGAGGTTGCGGACTGGTACACGCCGGACGTCAGGGTCGAACCGCCGAGGTCGCTGGGGGCCGTCGTGAAAGGAGTACGACCCGCGGCGTCGAGGTACGCCGCCGTCGTGTCATTCTTCGCTAAGAGCGCGACCGCGTTGGTGAGGTCGGTCGTACCGGCACTCTGGACTCCCGGAGGAAAGCCCGTGATCGAGGTGCCGGGACTGAGTCCGATGTCGCCCGAGATCACTGAGGAGCCGGTGTTGGTAATGGCCGAACCGGCGAGGACCGCGAACGACGACGCCGTCCCCAGGTTGACCGTCGGCGTCGCGGCCTGCACGGGTTGGATGCCGAAGGTCGCCAACGCGAGACAAGAGAGCGCACTCAGGGAGAGCACGCCAATGAGCGGACGGCGGCGGAAGCGGACAGCGGCAGTTCGGGGCGGGACGTGACGGGTGGGGCGGAAATTTTCTCTAGGGGCAACGGTAGGCATACGGCGCTTCTCTCGGATTCGCGTTGATCGCACGGTTGACAACAGTGAGCACGCGTTCTTGTAGAAAATTATACCTTATTGCGCACCAAGGCCTGGTTAATTCAGTTCTAAATGAAATTGAAAAAAATTAATATTTACCTGGATAATTCCCAGTAATCAAAAGCAATTTTGGGAAAACATAAACCAGCAAATTTGTCCCACTGCTTTTGCACCATTTAACTTGTTGAGAAATTGTGTTTCGACCTATCATGTGAATTTCCTGTGAAAGTGTGAGAGCCGATCGTCGCTCCGAGTTGCCGTCAGGGCCTCTCAACAGGCAACTTGCACCGGAATGCCGTAGGCGTTCCGTGGAAACCGCACGCAAATGTCCACCGTGAACTTGGCGTTCGGTGGCATCTCCACCAGCGTGGCGAACTTCACCACGCCGCCCTGGCCCGCCGCAAAGGTGGGCTTAGAAGGAAGCGAAAGATGGTCGGCCACGGCGGCCGCGACCACGTCGGTGCCTGACACGGCGTGGCCCCGAGCCGCGGCAGCCGCTATGGCGTTGTCACTGGTCAACATCACGGCCGGACGGCTGTTCCAGATCCCCTGCGCCTGTCGCGGGCAGTGGATGATGTGCGGTGCGCCTCCGATGGTGTCGGGGAAGTCGATGCAGATGTCGGAAAAAGGCTTCTCGTCGAAGAGGAGGACAACCCTCGAGTAACCGAACACCTGGTCGAGGTTGAACAAGAGATAGAGCTGCTTGGTGTTGACCGACGTCACTTGAACGGCGTTGCTGACGTCAGCCGCCGTCACGACGTGAGCGGGCCGCTCATGGGTGGCCGTTGCGACGGCGTACTGGGCGATGCTGAGGGCCACGGTTGGCCCGGTCGCGGCCTCGACGGGGCTCGCGAGCCCCAGCAGCGTCACGGCCACCAAGGCGGGGGCAAACCATGCGATGCGGCGCCCGTAACGGTTTCCTGGTCGCAATGTTGTTCTCGTCATCGGGTTGAACCTCCGGTCCATTGCGTTACATCCTGGTCCATCGTCATCATTCGGTCGGACCGCCTCGCACGACATCGTCCACACAAGTCGTCCTTGCAACGCACCGTCGTCGCGCGGTCGCGTCAAACTACGGAATGGGCGGTGCCCGTCAGAACTGACGGGACACCGCGGCCTCTTTGACTGTCGTCACGACCGATTCGCCGCTGGCCCCCGGGGTGAGGACTCCGGCGACCCCTGCTTCCAGCAGCAGGGGGATATCGCGCGGAGGAACGATGCCTCCGACCACGACCGGGATGTCGCTGCCACGTTCACGCAAGGCCCGCACGACCAGGGGCACCAGGGTGAGGTGCGCGCCGGACAACATCGAGAGCCCGACCACGTCGACGTCCTCCTGGATGGCCGCGATCGCCACGGTCTCGGGGGTCTGGAACAGGCCGGTGTAGACGACTTCCATGCCGGCGTCGCGCAGGAGTCGCGCCACGACCTTGATGCCTCGGTCGTGGCCGTCGAGCCCGACCTTGGCCACCAAGACGCGAAGGGCCGTCTCGGTCATATGGAGACGGATTCGACGTAGCGACCAAAGACGCCGGCCATGGTCGACATCATCTCGCCCACGCTCACCATCTTCTGGCTGGCCTCGATCAGCGCCGGCATGAGGTTGACCTCGGGGTCGGAGGCCTCCTTCGCCAAGACCTCCAGGGACTGGCGCACCTGGTCGTCGTCTCGGTCCTGGCGCACCTTGGCCAGCCGCTCACGTTGCTTCAGCTCGTCCTGGGCGGTGATGGTCAACGTCGCCAAGTCCTCGTCGTCGTTGCCCTCCACGAATCGGTTGACGCCCACCACGAAGCGCTGGCCGTTGTTGAAGCGGCGCTCGAGCTCGTAGGCGGAGTCGGCGATCCGACCTTGGAAGTAGTTCTCCTCGATACCGGTGATGCAGCCCTCGAGCATCGAGCCCTGCCCCATCTCGAGGATCTGCGCAAAGATATCCTCAGCCTGGTCCTCCAACTCCTTGGTGAGGGCTTCAACGAAATAGGAACCCCCGAGCGGATCGGCGACGTGGGCCACGTTGGTCTCGTAGGCCAGCACCTGCTGGGTGCGTAGCGCGATGCGCGCCGCCTTCTCGGTGGGCAACGCCAAGGCCTCGTCCATGGAATTGGTATGCAGCGACTGCGTGCCACCCAGCACTCCGGCCAGGGCCTCGATGGCGGTGCGCACGATGTTCACCTCGGGCTGCTGGGCCGTCAGGGACACGCCGGCCGTCTGGGTGTGAAAGCGCAGCTGGTGGGACTTGGGTTCCTTCGCTCCGTAGTGCTCCTTCGTCCACGTCGCCCAGAGGCGCCTCGCCGCACGGTACTTGGCGATCTCTTCGAAAAAGTCGATGTGGGCGTTGAAGAAGAAGCTCAACCGCGGCGCGATCTCGTCGACGCCGAGGCCCGCCTCCTTCGCCAACTCCACGTAGGCGAAGCCATTGGCCAGGGTGAAGGCCAGCTCCTCGGCCGCCGTCGAGCCGGCTTCGCGGATGTGGTAGCCCGAGATGGAGATGGAGTTCCACCGGGGCATCTCTTTCGCCGCAAAGGTCATGGTGTCGCGCACCAGGCGCATGGACGCTCGCGGCGGGAAGACGAACTCCTTCTGGGCTTGGTATTCCTTCAAGATGTCGTTCTGCAGGGTCCCGCCCAATTGGGCCCGGGGCACGCCGGACTTTTCAGCTTGGGCGATGAACATGGCGAAGATCACCGCCGCCGGGGAGTTGATGGTCATGGAGGTGGTGATCTTTGACAAGTCGATGCCGTCGTAGAGGTCGGACATGTCGGCCAGCGTGTCGATGGCCACGCCGCAGCGACCCACTTCGCCCAAGGCCATCTCGTCGTCGCTGTCGAGGCCCAGCAAGGTCGGCATGTCAAAGGCCGTCGACAGCCCGTCGCCGCCGGACCGGATGATCTCCTTGAAGCGCTGGTTGGTATCGGTGGCAATGCCAAAGCCCGCGAACATGCGCATGGTCCACAGCTTGGAGCGGTACATCGAGGCGTGCGGGCCTCGCGTGTAGGGGTAGACGCCGGGGAATTCACCGTCCTTCGGGCCGTAGACGGGGTCGAGTTCGATCCCCGACATGGTGGTAAAACTGGCGTCGCGAAGGGTCGAACGCCTGAAGGCTTCCTGGTAGTTCTCGTAGGAGTCGGTCACTGTCACCTCGTTCCGCCGGGCTCAGTTAGAGCATAGAAGCGAAGTGCAACGCCGAGAAACGACGCTCAACCGCTCTTGCGACGCCACCGAGGGATCCGAAGAGCCCGCCCTCGCGTGCTTCGGCGCGCGAAGACGGGTCACCGTCACGGGTGGATATTGACTCCTCAGTCGTAGGCGTGTCAGAGCGGCGTCGGCGGCTCGCTTTGACGAGGTCCTTCAGACGAACCATCGAATTCGACGATGATCTCGCGAACCTTCGCCCCGGTCCTCGCGTGGCTCGTACCGTCGCTGGCCGGTCGCACTCGCCATCCTTGCCACGCGAACGAGTCGAGCGATCCGAGCCCTTCATCAAGCAGGTGCCGGGCGAGCACGCCCTTGACCGCCTTCGCCTCGTGGCCCGCGACGACGGTTGCGGCGTCCGACACAAATCGAATGTTGACTAGGCGACGGTGAGCGCCGAAGGACGCACCGTCCAGAGCCGTGGCGTGCTCCTTCGGCAGGAGGTTGACCACCGTCGCGCCTTCACAGTGTTGAAATATCGCGGGAGTGATCCAAGGTCTCCAGTACGTAGCGAGACCCCCGATCGGTGAAAGGGTTGCGTTCATCTTGAGTCGATAGTCGCAAACGGGGTCCTGCGCCGTCGTGACACCGAGGAGGCCGCACGGTACGATAATGCGTCGCCTCTGTTCAAGCTTCAGCGTGTGGGGCTCTAAATGGTTCCACACGACACCGTCGTATCGCTGCCACGCCGGGAGGAATCGTGCGCGCCCTTCGACGATGGCGTGCGAGGCCTCGATAGCCCTCTCGAGCAGTGCGCCGTGCACCCGAAGCGTGTTCTCGATCCTCCTTGCGTCGTCACTGGCCAAGAGCGTGGCCAATGATGCGACGACGTTGCGACGAGGAGCTTCTAGCGGTCCGTCGAACGGCCCCGCCTTACGAGAACGTGAGCCGCCGACCTCTTTGCTCTCCGAAGGTGGCAGGAGTACAAAGAGTCGACGAGCCACGGACCATAACGTACAGGGAGGGGCGCTAGGCCGCCTTCGAGGCCTTGGGGGTGACCCCAAGCGATTGGAGGAAACGCCGGACCTTGATGACCTGATCCTCACTCAGGTCACGCGCGCGACTCGATCCAAAGGAGACAATCTCGCCGTCCACGGTGACGGCCCAGTTGCCATTGTGTGTTTCGTGTACATCACCAAAGCGCTCCAGCAGCACACAGACGTCGTGCCACTTGATGTTGTGATTCAGCGGGTGTCCGAAGACCTTCTGGACGGTAATTCGGTGGTGGTGATCCAACTTGATTGACACGGTCAACCCCCTCGAATGAGGGCCGAGGTCTTCCGCCCTCAACTTCACTCTCTACCTTTTATATGGTGCTGTCAAGTACCGCGACCAGTTCGACGTGCTCGGTCATGGGAAACAGGTCAAATACACGCAGATCGGACAGTTCGAAGCCGCCCTCCCTCAGGAGCTTCAGGTCCCGGGCGAAGGTGGCCGCGTCGCACGAGACGTAGACGACCCTTCGTGGGGCGCGACGCAGAATCGCGCTCGCGACGCCCTTGGCCAATCCGCCGCGTGGCGGGTCCATCACCACCACGTCGCCCGGCGCTACCGCGTCGTTGATCGCGCGAGGCGTGACTGACCACTCGCGCACCTTCAGGTGGCGAAGTCCGTCGCCGTTTTGGCGAGCGTCACGCACCGCGTAGGGCGACGATTCGACGGCCGTGACGTGGCCCGAGGGGCCAACCGCGTTGGCCAGCGGCACGGCGAAGAGTCCGACGCCGCTGTACAGATCGCAGACGTGGTCGCCTGGACGCACGTCGGCGAACTCCAATACGGTCGCCGACAGCATCTCGGGGGCGTCGCGGTGCGACTGCCAGAAGGATCGGGGCGAGACCGAGAAGGACGTGCCGCGCACCGTCACGCGCGACTGGGTCGATGGTTCCAGCGGTTCGCCGCGAAGCGAGCAGACTTCGAACATCGTCCCGCGATGCGTGTCGCGCCGCACGACGGCAAAAGGTTCGCCGTCGCCGATGGCTCGCACTTCGACCTCTTCGGCTCCGTCCCAGGCGGTCTCGAACGCCGGGGCGAAGCGGCTGTCAGAAATCCAACAGCGGTCGACCTCGACGAGGTCATGGGAACGGGCCTGGCGTAACGACAATCGACCCTCCTCGTTCACGCCGCATCGCAGTCGCGTTCTTGAACCCGCCGCGGGGCTCGGCGCCGCAAGGATTTCCACGCCGCGCTCGACCCCGGCGATGCGCTGGAGGTGCTCGGCGACGATGGCCGCCTTCCACGAGAACTGCGCGTCACGCGAGGCGTGCTGCAGGTCGCATCCTCCGCAGCCGCCCGGGTGCGCGTAGGCGCAGGGCGCTGTCTCGCGTTGGGGACTGGCTTCGAGCACTTTGACGGCCTCGCCCCTGGCGAACGTGGCGGTCGTTTCGGTGACGTCGACGTCGACCAGCTCGCCGGGCAGGCTGTGGCGTACGAACACGACCCGGCCGTCGCTCAGGCGGCCGACACCCCCACCGGTGGCCGGACGTTCGATGCGCACGGGGCTCAAGGACTCCACAGCCACGGTGCTATTCACCAGGACAGCCTACTGACGCCCTCGCTGATGCCCGAATCGGGTATGCGGATCGCGGAAGCGGTGGTTAGCGGCCGGCGTGCGCGAGGAAGAGGTCGACCAGCTGCGCCGTGCGTACCCGCGCGCCCGGCGTCTCGCGAGCGGTCTGTTCTAGGAGTTCCGTCGGGTCGACGCCAAAGTCTCGCGCGCCGTTGTCGTCGCCACTGGCGAACCAGTCAGCCAATTGCTGGTCGTCGATTTCGGGATGGAACTGCACCGCCACGTTCTTCCCGACGGCGAAGGCCTGGATAGCACGCGGCGACGTGGCCCACAGCTGGGCCAGCGGCGGAAGGGTGCAGTGATCGAAATGGAACTCGAACCAGGGGCCGGTCGAGAGTCCGGAATCATTGTGCGCCTCGATCTCGTACCACCCGACTTCCGGGTTGGGCGAGCGTTCGACCACGCCGCCGTGATGCAGGCACAGCGCCTGGGCCCCGAAGCAGATCCCCAGGATTGGTACGCCGATCCGGTCGGCGTGGGCGATCACCTCCCGCTCGCGGCCGAACCAGGAGGCCTCGACCTCCTGGTCGTAGACGGCGTGCTTGGAACCAAGCACCACGAGCACGTCGTAACCCTCCAGCGACGGTGTCGGGCTCTGCTCGTCCATCATCGTGAGTTCGACCTCGTAGCCCCGGGCTTCGAACGCCTCGCCTACCAGGCCGGGCCGGTCCTCGTCGTGGTGTCGAAGGAAGAGCGCCCGTCCGTTCACGCGGCACCGAACCTAGCGGTCCAGTTGGCCACCGCCGTCGCGCCAGCGTCGCCCTCGATGGCCCGCACCAAGCTGTCCAGTGCGAAGTGCAGCAGCCCCATTGACGTGGGCTCGATGGTCTCGACACCATCGTCGTCGATGAACTTGCTCGAGGCCTGCTGGAGCACGAAGTCGAAGGTCGTCACTGGCACGCCCCCGCAGTTGGCCCAGATCCGCTTGAGGTCACTGAGGGAACGGATGCCGTTGGTGGCCGAATTGGTGGCCACGGCCGCGTTCATTGGTTTGCCGACGATGGGGTGCTGGGGCAGCATCGGCCGGGTCGTCCAGTCGATCGCGTTCTTGACGATGCCAGGGAGCGCGTAGTTGTACTCGGGCGTGGTCCAAAAGACGCCGTCGGCGGCCCGAATGGCCTCGCGCAGCTGCAGCACGCTCTCGGGCGCGTGACCCTTGAGGTCTTCGTTGAAGAAGGGCACGTCCTGGAGATCAAAGAAGGCCGACTCGTAGCCGTTGGGTAGGTGGTCAGCCGCCACCAGCGCGAGGCGCCGGTTGAGCGACTCGGCGCGCAACGATCCCACCAGAAAGAGGATGCTTTTCATAGCGCCCCAGCCTACGGGTTGAGGTGGGCCTGATGACGGCTACCCCGTGGGCAGCGTCCAGCCCATGGACTCCGCGATCTCCTTGCACGTAGGACAGAGCGGGAACTTCTGCGGGTCGCGGCCCGGGACCCAGACCTTGCCGCAGAGGGCCTTCACGGGTGTCGAGTTGATCATGGCCCCGACCACCGAGTTCTCGAGAGCCACAAACTCACCGTCCTTGGGTGTGTAGCCCTCCAACACGATATGAGTGAAGCGCTCGTGATCGCCGTCGTCGAGCGTGGGCGCCGGTCGAACGAGGAGCTCGGTATCGCGCTGAGGATTCAAGGTCATAGCCACTGTCACTGTATCGTCGTAAATGCATGAAACGCCGCCGCCGACCGATCCCGGCCACTCGCCCTCTCGGTCGGGTGGCGTCTCACTTCAATCGAGACGGCACGCCCAAGAACTCGTACCGCACGCAGGCCGAGGCGCAGAGCGCCGCCCAATTCGCTTGGACCCTCAACGGCGTCGAACTCGGCAGCTATCGCTGCGACTACTGCTTCCAGTGGCACATCGGCAAGCGCTTCCGCGACGATTAGCGAAGGCCGCCTTCGAACTGGCAATATGGAGTGACTCGAAACGAAAGGCACCTATGTCGGTCCAGGCGTACATCTTGATTCAGTCCGAAATTGGCTCGAGCGAAGCCGTGGTACTGGCGACGCGCGCCGTACCGGGCGTATTGGAGTCCTATGAGGTCACCGGACCGTACGACGTCATTGTGCGCTGCACGGCCGAGAGCGTCGACGACCTGGGCAAGTTCATCGTGGGGGCCATCCAGAAGGTCCCGGGCATCACCCGCACGCTGACCTGCCCCGTCGTCAACATCTAACCGAAAGCGCCCGCCTCGCGCAGTGCGGCCTGGCGCTCGAGGTCCACGCCCCAATTGAGCAGTCCCTCGCGCGTACCCGACCCGGGCGTCCGTGGCGGCCCTTGGACCGATCCCGGCGTCCGAGAGAATCGTGGCGCGGGCCGCGGCTGAATCGCGCCCGTCGTCTCGAAAACGTCACGCTCAACGTTGTAAGGGTGGTGAGCCGCCTCACGCGGCGACAGCACCGGCGTGACGCAGGCGTCCACGTCGCGAAATATCGCGGTCCACTCGTCCCTCGTCTTGGTGCGGAAAATCGCCTCGAAACGCTGCTTCACGAGCGGCCATTGCGAACGGTCCAGTTGCGCCGGCAACGCTTCGTCGGCGAGGCCCAGGCCGTCGAGCAGGGCCTCGTAGAACTTGTCCTCGACGGCGCCCACCGCCACGAACTTGTTGTCGCTGGTCTCGTAGACCTCGTAGAACGGGGCGCCGGAGTCGAGAATGTTGACCCCACGTTCCTCGCGCCAGAACCCCGCGTTGAGGAAGGAATGCGTCATCGCCATCATGGACGCCGAGCCGTCAACCATCGCCGCGTCGACGACTTGCCCCTGGCCCGTGGCGCGGGCCGACAGCACGCCCGCGAGCACGCCGAAGACGAGGAACAGCGCGCCGCCGCCGAAATCGCCGACCAGGTTCATCGGCGCCAACGGCTTCTGGCCGGCTCGACCGAGCGGCCATAACGCGCCCGAGACGGCGATGAAGTTGATGTCGTGTCCGGCGCTGGCCGAAAGCGGGCCCGTTTGTCCATAGCCCGTCATGCGACCGTAAACCAGACGGGGATTACGGGCCCAGACGTCCTGCGGTCCTAGGCCGAGACGTTCGGTCACCCCGGGGCGAAAACCCTCGATAAGCACGTCGCCCTGCGCACAGAGCTCGAGCACCAGTTCGCGCCCGGCGTCGTTCTTGAGATCAATCGCCACCGAGGGCCGAGAGCGAGTGAGGAGATCCCAGGACGTCTCGGGCGCCGCGTCGACGTCGCCACGCTCCAGGCGCAGCACGTCCGCTCCGAGATCGGCCAGCAGCATGCAGGCGTAGGGGCTCGGTCCAATGCCCGCGAGTTCCAGGACCTTGAGTCCTTCTAGTGGTCCCACGGAGCCAGTGTAGGTTTGCGTCGAACGATCGGGCTTCAGTCCCACCACATGTCGTGGCCCAGCACCCCTCGACCGATCAGCCCCAACTGCACCTGGCTGGTGCCCTCCACGATCGTCAGTTGGCGCGCGTCGCGGTAGTACATCTCAGTCGGGTGGTCCTCCATGTATCCGGCCGCACCCAAGAGCTGCAGCGCGAGACCGGACGTCTTGACGGCCACCTCGGAGGCGTAGTACTTGCACATTGACAGCATCGGCACGTACTCCTTGGAGAACTTGCCGTCGTCGGCCAGACACGCCGCTCGATACGTCAACAGTCGCGCGGCTTCGATCTCGGTGGCGCACTTGGCGATCTCCCACTGGATGCCCTGGAACTCAGCGATGGTCTTGCCGAAGGCCGCGCGATTCTTCACGTACTCGGTCGCGTACATCAGCGCCCCTTCCGCGAGGCCGATCCCCCTGGCGGCAACGATCGGACGCATCGCGTTGAGCGACTGCATCGCCAACATGAAACCTCCACCGATCACCTGGTCGGGACCGACGGCCACGTGGTCGAAGACGATCTCGGCCGTGTCGATGCCTTTCACGCCCATCTTCTTGTCCACCCTCGGTCTGGTGAGGCCCGGGCTATCGGCCTCGACGATGAAACCGCAGATATCCGTGTGGAGCCGCGAGGACGGCTCACCGGTCTTGGCGAACACGGTGAACCAATCGGCCTGCATCCCTCCCGAGATCCAACACTTGGTGCCACTGAGCAAGAAGCCACCCGGCACGTCGGGATCGGGAATCGCGCGTGTCTGCATACCGGCGACGTCCGAACCGGCCCCCGGCTCAGAGAGGCAAAAAGCCGCGCGCGAGGTGCCCCGGGCAATCCCGGGCAGGTAACGCTGCTTTTGCTGCTCGGTACCGGCGATCATTATGGGTCCCGTCGGCAGACGGGTCAACAGCAGCATGAGTCCGAGCACGTTCGAATACTTCGTCACCTCTTCAATCGCGATGGTCAATCCCAACATCCCCGCGCCCGATCCTCCGTACTCCTCGGGTATGCACAGGCCCAGGAGATCGGCCTTCTTGAACTCGTCGAAGATGTCCTGGGGATAGACGCCGGCCGTGTCGATCTCGCGGGCCCTCGGCCTTATCTTGTCTTGCGAGAGACGGCGCACCGATTCCTGCAGCGCGAGTAGTTCAGGTGAAAGGGCGAAGTCCATGCCCCTCAAGTTACTTCCAACCGTGTGCCAACATATCTGCATGGCCACTTTCGAACGCGCGCAATCGTTGCGCCACTTGGGCGACTCGAACTATGACGTCGTGGTCATCGGAGCGGGCATGACGGGCGCCGGTGTTGCTCTCGATAGCGCCTCGCGCGGGCTTAAGGTCGCGCTCATCGACGCCGGCGACTTCGCCTCGGGTACCAGCTCGAAATCCTCGAAGATGGTGCACGGAGGCTTGCGGTACCTGCAGCAAAAGGAGTTCCGACTGGTCTACGAGAACCTTCGCGAACGCCAGCGGCTCCTGGAGAACGCGCCATTCTTGGTGCGGCCCCTCCCCTTCCTCATCCCGCTCTTCGGCAGTAATGGCGTCGCGTCCAAGGCCCTGGTGAGGGGCTACGCCACCGCGCTTCGTCTCTACGACCTGACCGGCGGTTGGCGCATCGGCAAGCGCTTTCGCAAGCTCACCAAGGGCGAAGCGCTGGGGTACTTCCCGTCGCTCAACGCAGAGCGCCTCGTGGCCGGTTTCCTCTACTTCGATGCCCGCGGCGACGACGCCCGCGTGGCGCTCACCTTGGCGCGGAGTGCCGCGCTGGACTATGACGCCGACGTCGCGAACTACGTGCGCGCGCTCGACATCGTGCACGACCCCAACGGCCGCGTCAGCGAGGTGCTCTGTCGCGACGAACTGGACGGTTCGACGTTCTCGATCACGACGAAGACGGTCGTCAACGCCACCGGCGTGTGGGCCGATGAGGTGTTCACCATGGCCGAGGCCACGACGTCGCACCGCATCACGCCCGCGAAGGGCGTGCACGTCGCGGTGTCCCAGACTCGCCTGGACGCCAAGGTCGCCGCCGTCTTGAGCGTGCCCGGCGATCGACGGAGCATCTTCATCGTTCCCTTCGAGGACGCGCCGTTCACCTTCATCGGCACGACCGATACGGCCTACGACGGCACCCTCGACAGTCCCGAGTGCACGCCCGAGGACGTCGCCTACCTGCTGCGGACAGTGAATGAATCCACCTCCTCGAACCTGACGCCCGACGACGTCACCGGTCTCTGGGCGGGTCTTCGGCCCCTGCTCACGCCCAAGTCTGGACGGGTTATGAGCGAGCGAACGGCGGACCTCTCACGACGTCACCGCGTCACTGATACCAAGGACGGCGTCGTGCACATAACCGGCGGTAAGTGGACGACGTACCGTCAAATGGCCGAGGACACCGTCGACGCGCTCCGTCCCTACCTCGAAGGACTGGGCAAGGTGCGCACGAAGAACCTCCGTCTCCACGGCACCGGTGAGTGGCGTCCGAACAATGAGATGGAAACGCACCTGTACCAGCGCTACGGCAGCGAGTCGGCTCAACTGCTGGCACTGGTGCGCGACGACCCCTCCCTCGCTGACGTCGCCATTCCCGGGCAGAGCTACCTCAAGGTGGAGTTCCTCTACGGCGCCCAGCACGAGATGGCGACGTCGCTCATCGATCTGGTGACGCGCCGCACCCGAGCCCATCTCCACGACGCCCGCTCGACGTTGACGAGTGCACCGGGCATCACCCAAGTGGTCGCGACGGCCTTGCGGTGGAGCCCTGAGGAGTGCGAGCGACAGGTGCAGGGTTACCGGACAATGGTGACGCGCGAGTTCTCGAGTGCCGGCCTGCAGATCTAAGTTCATAATGACGAGACCGTCCCCGCCGAACCAGTACCCGCCGGGTCTTCCCGCCACCGGTCCCGAACCGTCTCCGAGCGCGGTGCTCAAAGATCTCAAAAGTGCCGGCGTGGCCTTCGACACGTCATTGTCGACGCGTGCCGACCACGGACGCGACTGGTGGCCGCTGAGCATCGTCGACGTCGCCCAAGGCCGCGTGCCGCATTGGCCGGGCGTGGTCGTGCGACCGACATCAACTGAGGAGGTCAGCCGCGTCCTCGTTATCGCGAGCCGGCATCGCGTGGCCGTCACCCCCCAGGGCGGACGCTCCGGTGTCGTTGGCGGCGCCGTGGCGCCCGACGGAGGGATCGCCCTGGACCTCACGGGCCTCGACCGGATCCTTCAGCTCGACGATGTGTCGGGAACGCTCAGCGTGGAGGCCGGCGTCTTCGGACCCGAGGTGGAGGAGTATCTCAACGCCCGGGGATTCACCCTGGGTCACTTTCCTCAGTCCTTCAATATCTCGACCGTCGGGGGCTGGCTGGCCTGCCGAGGTGCCGGCCAGTTCTCCAACCGTTATGGCAAGATCGAGGACATGGTGCGTGGCCTCACGGTCGTGCTGGCCAACGGCGACGTGCTCAACCTCGGTGATCGCGGACCACGACAGGCCGTCGGCCCGGACCTCCTGCAGCTCTTCGTAGGGAGCGAGGGGACCCTGGGCGTGATCACGCGAGCCACCCTGGTGGTGCGCGCCACGGCGCCGCACACCTTGCGTCGCGCCTTCGCCTTCGCTTCCTTTGACGAGGGCCTTGGGGCGTGCCGACGGATACTGCAGCGCGGGGCCTCACCGGCCGTGCTGCGCCTCTACGACGAACGCGAATCCCAGCGAATCTTCCACGTCGACGCCCACGTACTCATAGTCCTCGACGAAGGTGACCCGACGCTCTGCGAGGCCACGATGGATGTCGTGCACGAGGAGTGCGACCACGCCACCGCGCTTGCCGACTCGCTCGCCACCATCTGGTTGGATCATCGCAATGACGTGAGCGCGCTGGCCCCGCTGTGGGAAGGCGGCCTCGTGGTTGACACCATCGAGGTCGCCGGACCGTGGTCGACCCTTGCGGCCATGCGCGATCGAGTCGTGAGCGCCCTCCAGGCGTTGCCCTCGACGTTGGTGGTCTCGGTTCACCAGTCGCACGCCTACGTGGACGGCGCGTGCCTCTACTTCACTTTCGCCGGCCGACCCGAACCCGACCCCGTGGCGTACTACCGCCTGGCCTGGGACGTCGCCACCAGGGCCGTGCTGTCAAGTGGCGGGTCGCTCAGCCACCATCACGGCGTGGGGAGAAATCGGGCCCGCTTCGTCAAAGAGGCTTTGGGCGGCGCCTTCGCGCTGCTCGAATCACTGAAGGAGAGCCTTGATCCGCACCACCTCATGAACCCCGGCGTGCTCGGGGTGGGAGGTGAGCCGTGGTGAGGGCCCTGTCGATCGATGTCGGCAGCACCTCGATTCGCACCTCCATCGTGGACCTGCAAGGAATCGTTAGTCACGTCCACCAGCAACAACTCACCGTCACGACTCCCCAATCCGGAGAGGTTGAACTCGACGCCATCGAGATTGGCCGGATCGTCCTAGAGCTCGCCGCGAGGACCTTGGACGAAGGGGGGCTGTGCGAGGTGGTGGGGATCACGAACCAACGGGCCACCACCATCATCTTCGACCCCCTCACGGGCGTTCCGTTAGGCCCGGCCCTCGGTTGGCAGGACTTGCGCACCGTGATCGACTGCCTCGTCCTCCAAGGCGAGGGCCTTCACCTCATGCCGAACCAGTCGGCCACGAAGGCCCGATGGCTCGTCACCGCGTCGGGGCGGGAACAGGAGGAGTTGCGATTCGCCACCGTCGAGACCTGGGTGACCTGGCTGCTCACCGAGGGTGCGGTGCACGTCACCGACCGCTCGAACGCCGGCGTGAACGGCCTCGTGTCGCTCGACCTCGCGACGTGGGACGAACGAACCCTCTCGGTCCTCGGCCTCGAGCCCGCGATGTTGCCGCGTATCGTCGACACCATGGCGCCCCACGGGGTGGCGACGGCGCTGGCGGGGTCACCGCGCATCACCGCGCTCATTGGCGATCAGCCCGCCGCGCTCTTCGGGCTGTCGTGCGTCAGCGGAGGCGCCAAGATCACGTTCGGGACCGGCGCGATGCTCGACATGGTCAGTAATCGGCCGCGACCGCAGTCGCTTTCGATTCTCCCTTCGGGGTGCTTCCCTACGGTCCTGCGCAGCCAAGACGGCGACGTCACCTGGGGAGTTGAGGCGATCGTCTTCGCGGCCGGGGCGTGTCTGGAATGGCTGCGCGATGACCTGGCGTTGATCGACGAGCCGGCCCAGAGCGAGGCGATCGCGAGGTCGGTCGACTCGTGCGACGGGGTGAGCTTCGTACCGGCCCTCTCCGGCCTCGGCACGCCCCAGTGGGATTTCGGCGCTCGCGGCGGCTTCTTCGGCATCACCCGGGGCACCACCAAGGCGCATCTCGTGCGGGCGGTACTCGAGGGCATCGCCCAGCGCGGCGCCGACCTGGTTGACGCGGCGCAAACCGAGCTCGGCGTCACGCTCGAGGAACTTCGCGTCGACGGCGGCATGACCGCCAACCGATTCTTCGTCCAGTGCCTCGCCGACTTCAGCGGCCTGCGCGTCACCGTTTCCTCCGAAAGGGAGGCCACGACGCGCGGGGCCGGCCTCATGGCCCTGGTCAGCGCCGGTTTCCTCTCACTCGATGACGTGGAGCGACTCTGGTCACCGGCCGAGGTCTTCACTCCCCAGCTCACCGCGGCGCAACGGGCGGCGTCGCGCGCCACGTGGGCCCGCACCGTGACGCGGGTGGAGAAGACGATCCCCGAACTGAGCGCGATCCAGTTCTAGCTCGACCACGGCGACGAGGCCAGCGCCTCATCGAGCGACGTCGGCGATTCGAGCAGTGGCTTGGACAGCATGAGCCCGCGCGGGTTGCCCAAGGTCACCACGCCCGTCACCACGCCGTCGCGGCTGTAGAGGGCCAGCCACTTGCCCTCGTCATCGCCGACGCTGGCGCGCACCACGTCGTCGCCGGCGCGCGGGTGCCCCAGCAACTGGATCTTCTTGCCGTATTGATCGGACCAGAAATAGGGCACCATCAACGCGCTCGCGGCCTCGCCCGACATCCAGTAACGGGCCAGCGTCGACGCCTGCACGTTGGCGACCTCCCAGTGCTCGATGCGCACGAGCTCCGAGCCGGTCACGCTCGGCCACTCGAAGCGCGCCACGTCGCCGATGGCCGCGACTCGCTCGGCGGCGACCATGTGCTCGTCCACCACGACTCCATTGTCGATACGTAGTCCCGAGTCAGCCAGCCACTCGACGTTGGCCACCGCCCCGACGCCCACGACGACCGCGCCCGCTTCAAGCGGCACACCACTGGCGAAATCGACGCGCAGTCCCCCGTCGGACTCCTTCACGTCCTCGATCTCCTGAGCGACTCGAAGTTCGACGCCGAAATCTTCGGGCAACCTCAGGAGCCACGAGGAGACCTCGTCGCCCAGCACGCCGATCAACGGACGGGGGGCGGCTTCCAGCACGATCGGTCGATAGCCCCTCGTATGAAGCGCCGTCGCCACCTCGGCCCCGATGAATCCTCCACCGATGACAACGACCACGGCGCCCGCATCCAAGGTCGCCAGGTCGGCGTTGAGCCGCCGCACGTCATCAAAACGTCGCACGGTGTGCACACGGTCGCCCGCGCTAAAGGGCAGCGTCCGCGCCCGGGTGCCCGTCGCGATGACCACGTGGGTGCCGCGAATCGTCGACCCGTCATCTAGGTGCACCGTCGTGCTCGCGACGTCCAGTCCTGTGGCCGACACACCCAGGCGCATCGTCACGTTCGCCGCGGCGATTCGCTCCTCGCTGGCCAGGACCGTCTTATCGAGCTCCCACTTGCCCACCAGCACGTTCTTCGAGAGCGGCGGCCGGTCGTACGGAGGGTCCGTCTCGTCCCCCACCAGCGTGACGGCGCCGTCGAAGCCCTCTCGTCGCAGGGCCTCTACGAAGCGCCAGCCGGCCAGCCCCGCGCCGACGACGATGACGTGGTCCGACGACGACAACGTCGTCATTAGGCGAACATGGCGAGCCAGCGTTCGGGCGTCGAGGGCGCGAGGACGAAATTTGTCGCCCGCACCTCACCCATCGCCGCGCTCGGCTCGCTGGCGTAGAAGTGACCCGGGTACAGGATGGTGTCGTCGCTGATGGCGTTCAGGCGCTGGCTCAACGTGACGTACATCTCCTGGGGATCCGCTCCCGGTAGGTCGGTGCGCCCGCACCCTTCCAAGAACAAGGTGTCGCCGCTCAGCAACTTCTGCTCGACCAGCAGGCACTGGCTGCCCGGCGTGTGGCCGGGCGTATGGATCAGTGTGACGGACACGCCGCCCGCTTGGACCTGGTCACCCGACTCGTGTCCCACCAGAGCATCGGCTCCCACCCCGGTGCAGCGCGTCACCCACTCGACCTCGCTCGCCTGGACGTGCACCGGCACGTCGATCACGTCGAGCAACTCCGCGATGCCCGCGATGCTGAGCCCGGCCATCATCCCGCCCACGTGGTCGGGGTGGTAGTGCGTGGCGAGCGCGCCGATTACCTTCATGCCGTCGGCCTCGACGACCTCGACCAGTTCCGCCGGACGATAGGCCGGATCGACCAGCAGGGCCTCCCCCGATTCCCGGTCGCCGACGACGTAGACGAAGTTGACCATCTGGGCGGCCAACGGATCACCCACCGCGAAGTCGCGACCCGAAAGCAGCTGGCGGAAGTAAAGCCCTTCGCTCATTCGTCGTCGGCCACCCGCGCGATCCGCGGCGCCAGTTCTTCCACCTTGGCCTTGGTCGTGGCCAGCCGAGCCTCGAGCGCCTCGATGATCGCCGTGGCCCTCTCCAGCTTGGCGAAGAGGTCGTCCACCGACACCTCGCCCTCGTCGAAGGACATCACGATCGCGTTCAGCTCGTCGGCCGCCTCACTCCATCCACCAATGTCGCTCATGAAACTCCATTCATCTCGTTGATCGTTGATTCGAACGTGCCGTCACTGAGGCGCACCCGGACTCGATCGCCGACGTTCACGGCGTTGATCGATCGCAGCACCGTGCCGTCGGGACCCGACACGATGGACCAGCCTTGGGCCAGGCGCCTTGTAGGATCGTAGGCGCTGAGCAGCTGGCGATTGGCGCTCAGCATTCGCTCGGCGGCGTCAAGGAGATGGCGGGCCTGGATCAAGAGATGCTGGTGGGTGGTGGCGAGATGTCGCTCTTCGCCGCGCAGGCGGTCGCGGACCGCGAAGATCATGGTGCGGCGACGTTCGCCGACATACTCCGACGCTTCGTCGAGCAGCGCCTCGGTCCAGTTGGCGATCCTCTTCGCGTTGAGGCGGACGTTGAGTTCGTACCAGTTGGCGACCAACGCGACGACCTCCTCACCGAGTTTCGTCGGCGTGATCGCTCGCGTGTGTGCGACCAGGTCGGCTACCGACTCGTCGCCCGTGTGCCCAATCCCCGTGAAGACCGGCGTCGTCGACGCGGCGATGGCCCGGGCGACGCGTTCATCGTCGAAGCAGATGAGGTCGCCCTTCGATCCCCCGCCGCGCACCAAGCAGATGATGTCGACGTGGGCCGCGTCGAGGGTCTCGAGCGCTCGCACGATCTGTGCCGGGGCGGCCTCGCCCTGGACGGCGGTCTTGACCAGCAGGACCTCGAAACCGAATCCAGAGTTGAGGAGCTGACCGGTGAAGTCGCTGTAGCCCTCTGTCTGGGGACTGGCGACGAGGCCCACCCGCAGGGGGACCGGTGACAGTGGGACCCGCTTATTGGATTCCAGCAGCCCCTCCTTGGCCAGTTGTGCGATGAGCTCCTGACGGCGCCGCGCGACATCGCCGAGCACGCCCGCCACGTCGATCTCGGTCACGGTGAAGCCAATGCGTCCTTGGGGTGCGTACACGTCGACGTAACCGAAGAAGGTGACGATCATGCCCGCCTGGAGGGTCACGCCGTCGGCGGCCAACTTCTTCTTGAGGGGGTTCCACTGCGAGGCCCAGCAGTGCGCGTTGAGCACGGGGCGCTTGGAGTCCGAGGACGACGATCCCGCGTCGACGAGGTCGACGTAGAGATGGGTCTTCTCGTAGACCTTGGCCACCTCGCCGCGGACCCAGCGCGGATACCGGCGCCCGTAGGCCGATTCGAGCTGCGCCGTCAAGAGATTGTAATATTCGCCGACCTCGAGTATCGGCTCAACACTCAACTCTTCGTTGGAATCCACGTGGCGAGGCTACCTCCCGCGCCAGTTCGTCAACCCTTGTCGACCATGAATCGGTGTGTCAGACTAGACCCGGATGGTGAGTCGACTGGGTGGCCGCGCCGCTCGGCAACGGGCGGTGAGGAAAGTCGGGGCTCCATAGGGCTGGGTGCTCACGAAACGTGAGTCGCGGTGACGTGCAGGACAGTGCCACAGAAAAGAGACCGCCGATGACTTGGATACCCAAGTACAGGTAAGGGTGAAACGGTGCGGTAAGAGCGCACCAGCATCTTGAGCGATCAAGGTGGCTAGGTAAACCCCACCCGGAGCAAGATCGAACGTGGGAGAGCGGCCCGCTGGTCTCGGTAACGAGACACTCCCGAGGTAGATCGCTTAGATGGATGGCCGCCCAACCTTCCATTTGGAAGGCGGACAGAACCCCGCTTACAGGTCGGCTCACCATCCACTGACCGCGACAGCGTGAAGGCGCTAGTCCTGATCCCGGTTCATGGCGAGGAAACGGTTGAGTGCGTCGAGCGTCGCCATCGACGCCGAGACCAGATCGCGCTCGGACTGGGCGATGCCCAGCATGTCGCGGTCGCTCGTCGGCGAGCGCAGCGTCACGATGACGGGCCAGCCCCGAACCGTCGCCACGCTGACGGCGGCCAACAAGTAGAAGGGCACGTCGAAACCGAGGTCCCGCAGCGCCGTGAGGGTCGCCTCAGCACCACCGAACAACTGACCGCTGCCCGCTCGGCCGAGACCGGTACGTCCGTCGTAGCTGAGCTGGACCTCGCAGACGCCGTCGTCGGCGTTGAAGTCCGCCCGCACCAGCGCCACGCGTGCGCGCTCCGCTCCCCGGCCCGACAGGGCCTGGCTGGCGTCCTCCACGCTGACCGACGCTTCAGGGTAGTAGAGGCTCGCGATCTGTGAGGCGATGGTCTTGATGGCGGCACAGTCCTGTCCGTGGATGACCAGCTTGACCGAATCAACGTCACCGCTCGGGCGGTGGCTGATGCCAACGTTCAAGACGCCCGGCAACGAGCGCAGTTCGAGTTCGAAGTCTTCTTCAGTGGGAGACATGATCAGTGCTTTATACCCTTCTTCTCGTAGAGCCGGGCGTCGGCGATACGAAATAGTTCAGCGGGGTCCGTAGAGTCGCGTGGTGACGCGGCGATGCCGATGGTGAACTCGATGGCCACGTCGGCCGTCTCGAGCTGGGCGCGCAGTCGCTCGATGAAGCCCGCCGACTCATTGCCTTCGGCGTTGCTCAGGATGACCGCGAACTCGTCGCCACCGATGCGCGCCGCGGTGTCGCCTTGACGCACCGAAAGCCGCAGGGCGAAGCCGAACTGACGAAGGATGTCGTCGCCGAAGGCGTGCCCGGAGCGGTCGTTGACGGCCTTGAAGTTGTTGAGGTCGCACAGCACCAGCGTGAAGGCCCAGCCGTAGCGGGCGCTGCGCACGGCCGACGCCTGCAGCGCGGTGTCGAAGGCTCGGCGGTTAGCGATATTGGTGAGCGGGTCATGGGCCGCACTGAAACGAGCGAGGTGCAGCGAGAGGGCGAGCTGGCAGGCCGTGCGCACGGCGTCACGTTCCACGTCGGGCACGATGTCGGGCACGCAGTAGACGCCCGCCGCGCCGCCGAGGGTCTCGGCCAGGTCCGCCGACATGGTCTTGCGTCCGAGACGAAACGACTGGGTGCCGAAGGACTCGTGCACGAGCACCACCACCGCGTCGGTCAGTTCATAGCGCTGCGCTAGAAGATCGAGCACCGAGTAGACGAAACCGATGCCGAGCTCGCTGGCCGACAACTCGTCGAGCATC
Organism: uncultured Acidimicrobiaceae bacterium; assembly: GCA_963827115.1. GTDB lineage: Bacteria > Actinomycetota > Acidimicrobiia > Acidimicrobiales > RAAP-2 > RAAP-2. The sequence continues at coordinate 1,397,368 of CAWGZS010000001.1, forward strand.
GTCTGGAACAGCCACGGCTCATAGTGCTGTCCGTAAAGTTCGTCATCCTCCGCAGCCGCGTCGTTCATCGAACTCAACACGGCCTCGCCGCCAGTTCGAGGGGCTCCGTTTCTTCAGGTTGCAGCAACGACATCGGAACGTTGCCCGCCACTAACAGCGGGATGAGGTCATTCGGGGATCGGGGCATAGAGATAAGGTAGCCCTGTCCGCGGTGGCAGCCAAGTTCGACCAGCTTGTCGACGATCTGCCCGTTCTCGATGCCCTCGGCGATGACCTCCAAACTGAGCGCCTTGCCCAGTCGGATGATCGATTCGACGATGGCCCGGTCGAACGGGTCGGTGTTGATGCCCTGGACGAAGCTCAGATCCAGCTTGAGCAGGTCCACCGGCAGGTTCTTGAGCTCTGACATCGAGGCGAATCCGGTCCCGAAGTCGTCCAGGGCCACTTCTATGCCCAGCGACTGGAAACGGCGCAGGATCCGGGCCGTCTTCTCGGGCTCGTCCAGCACGGCGTACTCGGTGATCTCGATGCAGAGGTTCTCACCCGCCACGTCGTTGACGCGCATGCAGCCCTCCACGAACTCGACCAGGTCGTCCATCACGAACTCGGCCGGCGACATGTTCACCCGCACGACCAGGTCGAGAGCGGGGTATTCACGCTTCCAGGCCGCCAACTGACGGCAGGCCTCGGCGAAGACCCATCGGCCGATATTCACGACCAATCCGGTCTCTTCGGCCACCGTGATGAAGTCCGCCGCCGTCAGCAGTCCGCGCGAGGGATGCTGCCAGCGAACCAGCGCCTCGACGGCCAGCAATTTGCCGGTATTGAGGTCGACCTCGGGCTGGAAGTGCAGGCGCAGGCCCCCGCCTTCGATGGCCTCACGGAGCGTCAACTCCGTGCGCGACTTCTCATTGGCCGCCTCACGCATGGCTTCGTCGAAGACCACGACCTGGTTGCGGCCCCGCGCCTTGGCGGCGTACATGGCGACATCCGCCCACCCGAGCAGGTCGAGGCTGCTTGGCGAGCCCAGTCCGGACATCGCGACACCGATGCTCGCGGTGTGGCTGACCAGTTGGCCGCCGATGTCCACGGGCGCCGCGATCAGCTTGAGGACGCGGTAGGCGCTGGCGAACACCTCCATCTCGCTCATGGCGTCATCCACCACGAAGACGAACTCGTCGCCGCCCAGGCGCGCAACGAAGTCGTCTGCCCGGATGCTGGTGCGAATCCGGTCGGCAATGGTGATGAGCAGCCGGTCGCCGCTGGCGTGGCCGAGGAAGTCGTTCATGATCTTGAAGCGGTCGAGGTCGATGATGAGCACGGCCGTCCCGCGGCCGGCGTCCAGGCGGTCCTTCAACTCACGGATCAGGGCACGCCGGTTGGGCAATCCCGTCAGGTCGTCGTGGTTGGCGTTGTAGGCCGTGCGCTCCTCGGCTTCGATCCGTCCCTGGAGTTGGACGAGCATCGACGCAACGGCCTGGAGCGCGTTGATCTCCGCGGGGACCCAGGCGTGCAGGCCGAAGTGCAAGAACGCGAGCACGCCCCAGGTGGAGTCACCCAGCAGCAAGGGAACGGCGGCACCGTCCACGAGCGCGATGCCCGTGCCCTTCTCGACCCGTTCGAGGTACTCCTCGGGGTTGTCCGCGATGCCCGCGAGGTACGGTCCCTTGAGGTCGCGGGTCATCATGAAGATCGGGTCGGCGTCGAAGGCCACCTCGCCCAGCGGGTCCACGTCGGGAACCTCGCGGTAGGGCCACTCGGCCTCGAGGACGCTCATGCCGCGCACGTGGTCGTTGCGCCGCAGGAACGCCACGTCGGCACCCAGGAACTCGGCCAGGACTCGCGTCGTCCAGGTCAGCACTTCCTTGCGGTTCGACGACGACGCTGACATCAAGCGCTCGGCCACCTGGCTCACCAATTCGTCGAGGCGACGCTGGTGCAGCAGAACGTTCTCACGGGTCGCCTGGGTCGCCACGTGGCTCAGGAGACCGGCAAACGTCTTGGTCAGCGACCGTTCGCGCTTGGACCAAGTGCGGCCGTGACGAGCCACCACGAGCGCACCCACCACGTCATTGTCGTGGGCCTCGATCGGGTCCACCAGGACGCCCCATTCGACGCCCGAGACGACGATAGAAAATGAAGCAACTGAGCCGTCACCGTTAAGATCGGCCTTGACCCGATCGCGAATGCTCTCGAAGGCTCCCTGCGAGCCACTGCCCACGAGCGGTTCCAAATTGAATCCAGGAATGGTTTCGTCCGTTTTGGTCACGACCGCTACGATGTCTGTACCCGGGACGACCTCGAGGAGGGTCTCCACGATGAGACGAGTCTCCTCACCAGCCTTTTTAGAATTTGCGTTCGTGAGACTACCCACGGGAAAGCCACCTTTACTACGCCTGAACTAAGAAGTTAGCAGCAGAATTCCCCTAATACTAGGGAAAATTTGCCCGTCCGGCGACTCCGAACCCTTAAAAATGGGCTATTTCGCTACATTCCGAGCGCGATGGCCGGCTCACCGGCTCCGCTGAAGCCATTGTCTCGACTCAAGACATGGGCCAGGGGAAGCCGGGCGCTGCGAACCGAGGGCGGCGCGGCGTGGATCACGCGCATCACCATGACCATGGTCTCGCCTTCGTTGAGGTCCCAGAGGCCGTTGAACTTCTCGGAGAGCCTGAACATCTCGTCCAGGTAGCGCTCGCCTCCGAGGTTGAGGAGATCCTCCTCGCCCCGGGCAAAGAGGAAGACCGGGGACACGGGCTGCACCGCGAGGTCGTGGAATTCGGCCGACAGCCAAAACCGCTCGACGGCTGAGCCACCCCGCACGTACCAGAGCGGATCCGCACGGGGAACCGTGATGAGGGCCAGCGCCGAACTCGAACCGACCATCACCCTGGTACGCGTGCCGAGGGCTTTGCCGGCCCGCCATTCGGCGAGGTGCTCCATCACGTCCGAGCGGCCCAGTAACTCGAGCGCGGCGTAACCTGAGGGGTCCATCTCCAGGGTGCGAACGTCCATGCCATCCTCGATGGAGTCACGACCCGGCCAACGCAACTCACCCAGCATCTCCTGATGCACGTGGGGGATGAGGAAACGCAAGCGGTCCGACTCGGCGAGCAGTTCGGCCAGCTCGTCGATCTGATGGCGATCGGACACGAAGTGAAGCCGCGCACCCTCTCGCTCGACGCCGCGATTGAGCACCTGCACCGTCGACTCGTTGATCGTCGAAGGAGTCCCCAGGCGACGATTGGCGGACCGGGTGGCCACGCGCGAGTTGAGGGGTGATATCTCCGCGTCGGTCAGGGAGCCGAGGCGCATCGTCGCGATGTGGTGCGAAGGGCTTCCCTCGGGGAAGAGCTGGATCGTTCCCAGGCTCTTGAGCGACGCGGCGGCCACGCGGGCGTTGAAGAGCGACGCGCCCATGGCGACGAAGCTCCCGCGATGACGAACGTCCATCGCCGAACTGCTCCGCTCCGGAACGAGGTAGAAACGAATCTCCTCGTCGTCGGCTTCGAAGCGCCAGGGCTGGGCGTTGCCGCCCGACGGGGCACGTCGCGCGGCGTCGACGATGTGTTCGATGGGATCGTGTCCTTGCGGTGCGGGGTCGTCAGGAAGGGGCGTCAGAAGGTTGGCTTCGCGTTCCATGTCCAGTTCGACTGGCTTGAGTCCGGAGAGGATCTCTTCCACGTCAAAGCGAACCCGTCCCGACGGCAACTCTCCTTCGAGTCCCAGTCGGCGCACCGCGGCCGCGGCCGTCACGGCACCGAGGGTCACCTCGCTGGCCAACTGGGGCCAGCCCGTAATCGTCTCTCCCAATTCAAAGAGTGAGGCCGCGCCTCGAGACGTCACCTCGCGGGGCCCGAGCATGCGCAGCACGTAGGGCCCCTTCTGCTCGGTCGTGAGACCCGAAAGTCTTGACGAATCCAGATCCCCAAGCAACCCGTGGAAGATAGGTCGGTCCGGCTCTAGGTCGAAGCGCTCGACGTCGAGCACGCCGCGATCGCTCGTCTCCATGATCACGGGAATCCGCCGTTGGCGGGCCGCCTCTCGCACCAGCATCTTCACGTCAAGCGAGTCGCACTCCTCAATCACCAGATCGAGGCCGTCGAGGAAGACGCCGAGGTTGTCAGGCTGGATGCCTTCGGGCACCACCGTCACGTGGAGGTAGGGATCGATTTCGGCGATCCGACGGGCCGCCACGACCGCCTTGTTGACGCCGAGATCCAGCACGCTCGCCGGGATTCGGTTGAGGTTCGACAATTCGATGGTGTCGAAGTCCGCGAGACGGATCTCTCCCGCGAGACCTTCCATGGCCAGTACGTGGGCGATGGAGTGCCCCGCGCTCACGCCCACGATCCCGATGCGAAGGGTCCGCTGGCGAGCCTGTTCCGCCCGGGTCAACTTATTGCGATTTCGGTCCAGACGAAGGGTGGAAAAGGCTCTGGGAGCGAGGAGCCGTACCACGGCTCGACGCCACGGGTAGTAGACCCAGCGCTGGCCCTCGTCCATCAGGATCCTGGTGGGGGTAGGGATGACCTTGGAGAGCTGCTCCCTCTGCTCTTCGTAACGATCCACGACCTGCAGGGCCGGATCGGACCTCAGGACCCTCAACACCTCGCGTTGGGAGCGCTGGCTCACGTCCAGGACGAGCGGGCGCCTCGAGTGGTTGCGCGATTCATCGGATTCAACGGGTCCGATCCCGAGACGGCGCGGCCCACGGGCCAGTTGCTCACCTTCCTGGCGAAGGGCCAACTGGTTCTCCGGACTACTGAGCTCGTAGCTCAGCGTCCGCCGCCAGGCCAGGGCCACGGTCTTGTAACGATCATCGGGGAACGGGACCCAGGTGGTGCCAATCATGCGCGCCCCGGTCACGTCGGCCACGGGCATCAGTCGGTCGGCGACGGCGGCGACGGCGAATTCCGCGCCCAGCCAGTTCATGGCGTGCACGAACGATCGTGAGATCGCTGAGATCAGTCGGTGCCCGGTCACCGCTTCTCCCTTGGACCAGGCGCCCTTGGCCTCCAGGGCCCCGTGGCGCACTTCCTGATCGATGAGGCTCGCGATCATGTCCACCTCGTGCGACGCGGCCATCTCCTCGATCAGAATCGCCTGGTAACTCCCCTCCAGCGGCCCGAGGAATCGAACCCCGGCGACGGGGTCGCCGTCGGGGGCAAAGCCCAAGAAAAACAGCGAAACGCCGTTGCCGTCCTCGAAATCCTTGCGTCGAATGGTTCCCTCTAGGCCGTGGCTCCGATAGACGCCCTCGGCCCCGTTGAGGTACAACTTCCAAAGATCGGGCCGTTCCAGGGGGTGGTGGCCCTCGAATCGAACCCCCGACGCCTGGTCAACGAAACTCGCACCGTAGCGATAACGGTGGCCCACGGGACTTCCCACTGGCGATCCTCTCCACATCACGAAATTGAATCGGCAGCGACGTAAAACATCGCCCAATCCCTTTAAACATTAATGAATTAAGGCCGGAAATTGGTGGACCCTCGTGTACGGAATCCAACAAATCGATGGTTAACCTTGGTGACGATGCACTCCTCACAGGACCTTGGCGGGAGACCCTCGGCCGACGAGAATGCCGACCAATTCGCCGTGCACTTGACGTCACGGGTTTCACCGTCTAATGACGGGGCCCGCCTCACCAGCCCCGATGAGGGTCACTTTCGCCATAACCAGGTGGCGACACTTTCGTGCTAGGTCTCCTGATTGGAGGGTGCGCCCTGTTCGGTCTGGCCGTAGGATCGTTCCTCAACGTGGTCATCTACCGCGTGCCGCGCCACGAGTCGATCGTGTCCCCCCGCTCCGCTTGCCCTAACTGTGGGACCCCCATTCTCGAGCTCGACAACGTCCCTGTCCTGTCCTACGTGCTCCTGAAGGGGCGCTGCCGTAGTTGCCACTCCCCTATCTCTAAGCGCTATCCGCTGGTTGAAATGGCCAATGCGGCCCTTTTCGCGGGCACGGCGGCTCGCCTCGGCTTCAATTGGGACTTGCCAGCTTTTCTCGTCCTCTTCGCCGGCTTGCTCGCGCTCGCCTGCATCGACGTTGAGCTCCTGATCTTGCCGAAATTGATCGTATATTCCGTCTTGGCGGCCGTGGCGGGATTGCTGACCCTCGCAGCGGGACTCTCGGGCGCATGGCATGAGCTGTGGGTGGCGGGCGTCTTCGCCCTCGGCTGGTTCGCCGTTTTCTTCGTTCTGAATTTCCTGAGCCCGCGCTATTTAGGTTTTGGTGATGTCCGTCTGGCGCCCGTCCTGGGACTGGGGCTCGGTTGGTTCGGGTGGAAGTTCGTGGTGCTCGGATTCTTCTCGGCCAACCTGATCGGGGCTATCGTCGGTGGCTTCCTCATCGCCACCAAGAAAATGAGCCGCGACCAACAAATCCCCTACGGGGTCTATCTGGCCCTCGGGGCGGCGGTGGCAATCTTCGCAGGCCCGGAGATCGTGACGCACTTCCATCGCTATTAGAGCTTGTAAGACAACAGAACTCGCTCGATCCTTACGCCACCTTTGATACCCCGCCTCGCGCCCGGTTTTCGGAGGGAAGTTAGTTGGCGGCCCCGCACGACGAGCAGACGCTCGACCCTGAGGGAATGGAACCACCGCAGGTGGCGCAGAACGCGACCGGTCGGTCAGCCGGGCCGCAGTAGTGAATGGCAAATGAGTCCACCGCCCTTTCCTTGCCGCACCATTTGCAATATTCCAGTTTTGGGCCCTGTTCCGTCATGAGGGCCGTGTCACCTATCGCTTCACCTGTCGAAGGTGCCGCCTGCAAGTTTGGCGTGCGACCAAATCGCTTCGCGTTCATGCCACTCAAGGTCGACGTAGAGGTCGGTGCGGGAGCGGATGCGACGGCTGACCCCTGTCGGGCAGACGACGCGGGAGCCCCTGACGTAACTGACGTTTGAACTGAGGAAGCACCTGACCCCATCTTGGCGGGCCAAGCCGCAAACGCAAAATAGAGGAAGAACAACCACGCCACCGCGGTGCTCGCAAGGTCTATGTAGTACGTGAGGCTGAATGCCGAAACGCCAACACTGCCTTCGAGCGCCAACATCTGACCGTACATGATGGGTGCGAGTCGCGAGAACTCCAGACCACTTCCGCCTTGGGTGAAGGCACTCAATGCGTTTATCTCTTGAAAGTAGAGAACGATTGTCAAAACTACCGGAATGAGCGGAATGGCAACCCACAGTGATGAGTATCCCGCTTTGTCGATTATCGACGCTACCGCGATAAGGCTGAGTATCTCGACGGCCAACCAAACGATGGCGATGACGTTATTCATGTCCATAATGACTCCCCATGCGCCGTATTCGTCGAATCAAAGGCCAAATTGATCTCAGAAACGAGTGTAACTCTCGCGATTTGACGGGAGTGAGATAGTGGCGCTCCGTTCTCAGGGAACTCAGCACTTCGAAGAGGTACAAGCTGGAACGTGGCCAGCCACAGGATCCAGGATGGGTCAAGGGTTCCACAGGCGTTCCGAAGATGGACCGCATTCCACGTGGATCCTCAAACGTGAGATGCGTCGTATTTAGCTTCTCACCAGCGAAGGTCACCCTCAACTTCGCGGCTGAAATCTAGGGCAATCGTCATGAAAGTGGTGAACGATGAGCCCGAGCGGTCAACTTCCGTATGTAGGTTATTGACAATGCATGGACAATTCCCAAGGGCCACTGCATGGCTCAGGAGCCATCAGGGTCGAAGGATGGGTCGATTCGTTTCGGTGTCCGTGGCGGCTACGGTGGTCTCCTTTAGCGTCATCTCTTTGGTCTACGGGCTCAAGATAATAAAAGGGGAGATTGACGCAACGCTCTTCGGCAACCTGGTTGGGGCCGTTCCTTCCTACTCGCTGAACCGCAGATGGGTGTGGAGGAAATCGGGCCGAAGTCACTTTCGCAAGGAGGTACTTCCGTTTTGCATTTTTACCCTTATTTCAATCGCTTTTTCAATCGTCGGCGCGTCGTATGCCCACCATTTGGTACACGAGCATCAGTGGAGCCACTTGACCAATACAGCCGTTGTTGATGGCGCAAACTTGGTCAGTGTCGGCGTATTTTGGATTATCAAGTTTCTGCTTTTTAGCAGGATTTTTCTGGTCCCTGAAGAGGCCGCGGTCGACCAACATCTCCCTTGCAGCGAGGACCCTCGTTAATGTTCGGCCGAACGCTTAACTACCAGTCATCGTTGGCTCGTACGAGCCAGGCTCCTTAATCCGTGACTACTTCACCCGCGCAACTTGACGGCACTCTTGGTGATCTTGAGGACAGTGCCCTCACATCTCTCTTTCCGCGAGTCACTTCGGTCACGATTGTCGTAATCGTTTCCTTCATTGCCGCTCGAGGAGCAACGGGATCGAAGGCCTGGGATTGGGCGGCATTCACTTTCTCGCTCTTGAGTGCCGCACTGCTTGGCCTCCGATTTCTTCGCCGACCATCGATCGGGCCGAGCCGACTCGCACTCGTTGTCAGCGCAGTAGGTATGTTCTCGGGCATCGCGTTTATAGAGCGGCCTGAGTTAACGCACTATTTTTGGGAAGGCTTCGGTGTTTCTGTTGCCCTACTGGCGCTGACTCTATCGTTCTTCATTGTTCCGCTATCGACTCGTCTGGTAGTCCCGACTTCAAATTTGGACACCATAAAATCCAGCATTTTTTCAGTCTGTGCGAACATCGTGTTGTCAGCGGCCGCGATAACCGTGGCCATCAGCTTCATACGAAACCTCTCCGACTTTTCCGATGCAGGTAACAACAGCTACATCCTCAACGAAGTGCTTGCCCCTGTTGCGGGCCGAGTACCAGCGGCCAACTTCGTCCCCCAATACACCTCACTTATTGGTTGGTTGGTGGTTCCGTTTCACCATCTCATGTCCGCCAACCAACTGGCAAACTTTGCTTCAATCTTTGTCAGTTGTCTTGGCATAGTGGCCGTAGTACTTGCGGTTATCCTCGCCAGAAGATGTTTTCCTAGGCGATCAATGTGGATCGTGCTAGCCATCATCATTCCCTTGGCCGGAGTAACGGTGCGGCATTACGGGATACCGAATTCTCCGATCAGCTTTGACAGTGCCGATAGTTCGATCGCATCATCTCTTCAGGAATATCCGCTGCGCATGTTCCCCGCGATGGTGTTCTCCGTCGTAGGAGTCGGCTCACTGGTTTCCCTTATGGAGAACAAAGTGCGCAGGGTGATACTCATCTCGCTCGGAGTGCTTGCTGGTCTGATGGTTTGGAACTCACAAGATGTTGGAGTTGCCGTCGTGTGTGCCTACTTCGTCGTGCTGCTCATCGCGACCCGCGGCGCCACCCGACGACGGGCGACCGCTCTGTGGTTTTCCGGGCTCGCACCTGGGCTTCTGCTCTACCCGTTGTGGACAGTCCTCATCGGTCACCCCGTGCATTGGGCGTACCTCGGCCTGGCTGCGCGCTCCTACGGAACCGGCTTCGGTGAAGCCCTAATGCAGGACCCTGGGCCTATCCTCCTCGTACTCCCGCTCTTAATCGGGAGCGCCGTCGTCGGCGTCTTCTTGCTATGGCGCACGATTGATGCGAACTTGGTATGGCCACGACACCGGTCGTATGCCATCGCCACACTTGCACTTGTCGGTGCGTGGTCCGTTGCAAGCCTTCCTTATTATGTCAATCGGTCCTATGCATCGGGGCAACTTCAAGTCTTTCTGCTTCCTTTTTCGGTGTGCTGCTGCGCCCTTCTTTCACTCTGTCTTCCCGTCACTTTCGACGAGAACGGCCTTCGATCGGAGGTCACGTCTTTTCTAAGGACGAGGGCGTTGTGGCTGTTGCCGGTGACCCTGCCAATTGCCGTGGGAATCGCCGCTTCACTCCAGTTGCCAAGCCCCGCCGCTGCGTTAGACAGACTGGTGTCTCCCCCTGCATCGATCGGGTTCTCCGCGTACGTTAAGAACCAAGCGGTGCCGTCTCACGAGATAACCGTGTCCAGGGCGTACGCCAAGGACCACGGAGGCGGTGTCGTAGGTTATTTCGGCCCCGACGCCAACTACTTGGCACTCGCCGACAACCTCCAACCTCGAATTCTCGTCGATTCTCCCGCGTTGCTTGAGTACAGCACCACGGCACTCAAGCTGGGTTGTGACTACGTTCGAGACGATCCTTCACCTTGGCTCATCGTCGCACCCGGTGCGACTGGCATTGTTGGCACCAGCGTTTGCGGGATATATCAGCCTCGGTCGGTTCGCGGTTTACCTCGAGGTACGCTCTTCAAACTCCGCGGCCCTTAATCTTTGCAATTGGTATGCGGGACAATCGAGTTACGGGTCCCCTCGTGATCGCTGCCGAGATGAGGTCCAGACTCAAAGCTGCGGAATCATTTTCGAAAGAATTCGAAGTTCTCATTGCTCTCGGCAAAGCGGACTACCACCCGCAAAAATCGAATCAAGCTTGATTCAAGCGACCGGGTTTCGAGGCGTCGTTGTTCGATTGCTTGACGACTGGACAGTCCCATCAACATTGCTCGGCGTCGATCCTTCTTCCATCAAATGAGCGGACGCGCCGGATAGCATCAGAAAGTGGAGCAAGACTTCCCGATTACAACGCAATCCACTGACGAAGTCGCCGCCGCGTCACTTCGGATTACGGCGGTCGTTGCGTGTTATCGAGACGCCGAGGCGGTGCCCATTATGCACGCCAGGCTGGAGCAGACCTTCGAAGGCATCGGCGTTGACTACGAGATCATTTTCGTGAACGACGGAAGCCCGGACAACGCAAGGGAAGTGCTCGAGGAGCTGGCCAGCCGCAGTCCAAAGGTCGTTGTGATCACACATTCCAGGGCATTCGGCTCCCAGAGCGCCTTCACCAGCGGCATGCGGGTCGCCACCGGTGACGCGGTTGTTCTTCTCGACGGCGATCTTCAAGACCCCCCGGAGCTGATCGCTGAGTTCTATGCGCGATGGCGAGAGGGCTATGACATTGTTTACGGCAAGCGGGTCAATCGGGAAGCTCCGCGGTTGATGCGACTGGCCTACAAAGCTTTCTACCGAGTTCTACGTCGTCTGGCGTATATCGACCTTCCAGTCGACGCCGGAGATTTCTCATTGATGGATCGACGCGTGGTCGACGAATTGAATCAGCTACCTGAGTCGTCGCGATTCATTCGCGGGCTGCGCGCCTGGGTCGGGTTCCGCGCCGTCGGTGTGCCGTACGTGCGACCGAAGCGTGTCTTCGGCCGCACGACCAACTCGATGGTGAAGAACCTTCAATGGGCGCGCAGAGGCATCGTCTCGTTCTCTTACGCACCGCTCGAGCTGATCCTCGTAGTCGCGTTGGCTTCGGTGGTCGGCGCCGTCATTCTCGGTATCGTACAGATCGTTCTCCGGCTGACGAACCCCTCGAGCGTACCCAGCGGCTTCACCACGGTCATCCTTCTGATTCTGATGATGGGCGGTCTGACGCTCCTGGCCTTGAGCACCATCGGGTTCTACGTCGCAGACATCTACACCGAGGTCAAGAAGCGCCCGCCCTACATCGTGGATTCGGTGCTTAATCGTCCGATTCCTCGAGCTGACCGAAGCGCAGATGAAATTGAAGACGCGTCTGATGCCTGAGCATCGAAAACGCGTCTTGGTCACAGGGTCGACTGGGTTTATCGGCGCAAACCTTACTCGTCGACTGGTGAGGGACGGTCATGAGGTGCACCTCATGGTTCGTCCTCGCGACACTCAATGGCGCATCAAGGCGATCCTTGACCAGGTCACGCTCCACGAATGTTCACTGCAGGAGGAGGAACGCGTCGAGCAAGCGGTCGCTTCGATTGACCCCGAATGGATATTCCACCTCGCGGCGTATGGCGCGTATTCATCGCAGCGCAACGTTCAAGACATCGTCACCACCAACTACAACGGCACCGTGAATATCGTCGAAGCCTCCCTTAAGACTGGGTTCGAGGCCTTCGTGAATGCGGGCACCTCTTCGGAGTACGGCTACGTTGATCATGCCCCCCGGGAGTCAGAATTGCCCGAGCCCAACAGTGTGTACGCCGCAACAAAGGCGGCGGCCACGCTCTATTGTCGCTACGCCGCGCAGGCCCACCATCGCCATCTCTCCACCTTGCGGCTCTATTCGGTGTTCGGCCCATGGGAGGATCCCACTCGACTGCTACCGACACTCCTGGTGAATGGGCTACGAGGCGAGCTTCCACCTCTGGCCTCCCCCACGATCGCTCGGGATTTCGTGTACGTTGACGACGCCGTCGAAGCCTTCGTGCTGACCGCGCAATCGCAATCGGCTGAGCGGGGCTCGGTCTTCAATGTGGGCACTGGCGTGCAGACGACACTGGCGCAACTCGTCGAGGTCGTTCGCACGCAGCTATCGATTCCTAATGAGCCGGAGTGGGAGTCGATGCCCGCCCGCCAATGGGACACGGATGTGTGGGTAGCCGATTCTGACCACTTTCGCAGCGCCACCGGCTGGACCCCTTCGCACACGCTTGAAGCGGGATTGCGTGAGTTCACCAACTGGATCACGTCGGATCAAGCCATTCGTGATCACTACGAGTCGTGCCGGACGCCACCGCTGTGAAAGAACTCGGACCGGGAATACGTCGCATTGTCCTGGAACAATCGCGGCGGGCCCACGTCGGTCACATCGGATCGGCACTCTCAATAGCCGACATGATCGGGGCCGTGTTCTCCGTCATCGGTCCTCGCAATCCCGCTGATCCCAACCGAGATCGGTTTGTGCTCTCGAAGGGACACGCTGCTTTGGCCCTGTACGCTGCGCTCAGTGCAGTAGGGGCCCTCACTGAGGACGACCTCAACTCCTTCTGCGCCGACGACAGTTTGCTCGGTGTCCACCCCGATCATTTGCTGCCAGGGGTCGACTTCTCTACCGGCTCATTGGGCCAAGGGCTGTCGATGGCCGTAGGTGCCGCCCTCGCAGCGTCGATACAGCACGCCGAGCGAAAAGTGTACGCGATCGTCAGTGACGCGGAATGCAACGAAGGGTCAATCTGGGAGGCGGCGATGTTCGCCTCGCAGCACCACCTCGGCAATCTGTGCGTGCTTGTCGACCACAATCACCAGCAGGCCTTCGGGCACACGGCGGACGTCTTGAAGAGCGATGACCTGCCCGCGCGCTGGAGGTCGTTCGGCTGGCACGTCATAGAAGCTGACGGCCACGACGAGGCGGCGATGGCCCTCATCTTGCGCTCCCCAACGACCGATCGCCCCCGAGTGATCATCGCCGAAACAGTATTCGGAAAGGGCGTGTCCTACATGGAGGGCCAAATCAAATGGCACTACCTTCCCATGTCGGACGACGAGTATGAGCAGGCTTTGAGCGAAATCGACGTGAATCAATGAGGACGGCGTTCGTCCGCACCCTTATTGAGGAAGCCGAGCGCGATGACCGGATCATGCTCCTGACGGGCGATCTCGGGTTCATGGCGCTGGAGCCCTTCCGTGAACGTTTCCCGGACCGGTTCTTCAACATGGGTGTTGCCGAACAGAACATGATTGGCGTGGCGACGGGCCTTGCCGATGCCGGGTATACGCCCTTTTGTTATTCCATCGTTCCGTTTGCGGTGCTACGTCCCTTCGAGTTCATCCGAAATGGGCCTGTGCTTCATGGATTGCCGGTTCGCATCATTGGCATCGGCGGCGGATTCGAGTACGGGACAGCCGGTCCAACTCACTTCGGCCTCGAAGACATTGGGGCCGCGCGTCTACTCCAGGGCACAGCGGTCGTCGCCCCCGCTGACGCGGCCCAAACGGTCACGGCGGTTCGCGCCCTGGCGCAATGGCCGGGACCCGCCTACGTGCGCATAGGCAAGAACGATCGACTCGTCGTGCCCGGACTCGACGGTCGCTTCGAGTTCGGTCGGGTGCAACAAATCCGCGACGGCAAGGACGCCATCATTTTCGTCACGGGAAGCATTGCCGCCGCCGTGGTGGACGCCGCCGATTTGCTCCTCGGTGAAGGAATCTCCGCGGCGGTGGCCATCGTCTCGAGCATTAACCCTCAACCCGTAGACGATGTGCTCGAACTGGTCGCTTCGCGTCGTCACGCCGTAACGATCGAAACCCACGTTCGCAGCGGTGGCGTTGGATCACTTGTTGCCGAGATCCTTGCCGACCACGGCTCGGGCTGTCGTCTTCTGCGCCTCGGCGTCGACAAGCCATTCGGGCACCGGGGAGGAAGCGAGGAGTACCTCAATCAGCTCCACGGGCTCACCGCCCCCGCTATCGCAACCCGAATTGCCGCTTTTGTCGGAGGGCACAGCGACCGGTGAGCACCGAGTCATTTCGCCCGCGTCCCAATACAGCACCGACGACACCATGGCGCAAACTGCGATTCTACGGGCGCATGTGGTTGGATCTCCAAGTCTGGACGGTGTTTCGCGATCTCCAGCGGCGCCTACCCGCGTACCGCGGTGAAGTGCTCGACGTCGGCTGCGGGCAAAGCCCGTACCGGTTTCTCCTCGACAAAGCCACGACAACGTACACCGGCATCGACATCTTCGAAGCCGAGAGATTTGATTACGCCAATCCAGAAATTGTTCCCTTCGACGGCGAGCACATCCCATTCCCCGATGGACACTTCGACGCGGTGATCTGCACCGAGGTGCTCGAACACGCCTCTAATTACCAGCAGTTGGTCGACGAGATCCACCGGGTCATGAAGGACGGAGCTGAAGCGATCGTGACCGTGCCGTGGTCCGCTCGATTCCACTACGTTCCGTACGATTTCTTTCGCTATACGCCTTCGAGCCTGACTTCGATGTTCCAGGGTTTCGCGGCTGCCGACATTTCGGCCCGAGGAACCGACCTCTCCGTGATTGGCTCCAAACTCGTAGTGGTCTGGTTTCGCAACGCGTTCCCGACCCGCCGACGACGAATTGCATGGGCTCCCCTGTGGATAATCGCAAGCCCGATTTTCATTCTGGCCATACTGATTGCCCGTCTTTGCACGCAGTATGACGTAGGTTCGAGTGATGACCCACTTGGCTACACGATTGTTGCCACGAAATGAGCACCGAGGACCCGGGCATGCATAGCGTTCGCGATGAGCGTGGGTTCAATCAGGGATGGTCGGGGGGCTCGCAACACAGACACGATTCACGCGACGATGTGAACTCATAATCTCGAAAATGGCCCCCAGCCCAGGTCAGAAGATCCTCGAGATTGGCTGTGGCCGCGGTGAGATGTCTTGCTACTTGGCCGAAAGGACTGGGATGCAGGTCTTGGGCATTGACCTCTCCGAGCGCTTCATCCAAGAAGCCTCCGCCGGGACGGAAAATCTGAATGTCAGATTTGAAGTCTTGGATTTCACGAAACCCGAGCAGATCCTCGACCATCGATTCGATTACGTCGTTGGAAATGGCATACTCCACCACCTTTACTTCAATCTCGAGGACTCGCTGCAGGCAATAAAGCGGCTCCTCGTCGAAAATGGTCGCGTGATGTTTCTAGAACCCAACCTCCATAATCCATACGTCTTTTTAATCTTCAAGCAGCCCAGACTCCATCGACTTGCCCGGCTGGAGCCCGACGAGATGGCCTTTTCTCGACATTTTGCGATCAAGCGTTTCCATGAGGCCGGATTCTCGGATGTGAACGTCGAATATCGGGACTTCTTGCTACCCGGCATCGCACCTTCGCTCATACGCCCTTCAGTGAATATCGGTCGATTTGCTGAAAAAACTCCTGGCCTGAAGCAACTTGCACAATCCATCTTCGTCTCGGCGCGGCTTTAATCGGCGTGACCTGGACACGTGGCGAGTCGCACGGCGAATAATTTGTCCACGGCAAATATAGGGCAGGGATCCTGTCCTACGCGCCGCAGGTTCACCGAGAAGATAAAGGACGCCATTCCCAAGAACGGACTCTGTGCAAAGGCGTCGTCGGTACCTAAGTCTCGCCGCAAAGTTCTTCCACGGTCCCCCTTCAATTCAAGCGACAGCACTTAGACTGGGCCATGCTCGTGAATCGCTTCCGAGTGACCACCAGCGCGATACGTTGCAGCGTGGAGACGGCGCCGTCGACAAGATGTGAAAGTCACTTGGATGAGCCGGCGAACGGGGTGCAGAGCACTTTCTCACATGAGAAACCACCATGCGCGACTCTGACAGCGAAACCGAGAAATCCTCATCCATCGCGCGTGGTTTTCGTTGATACTGTAAATCGTCTCGCTAACCCCTGGCATTGCCCAAAGGCAAGGGTGTCGTGACGGATCAATTTGATGCGGACACCGAACGAATGAACGAGGGCGGGCGGTATCACACCTGGCGCGACCGCGCAATGAGCTTGAAGAGTGAAGGCCAGAGTGTGCCGGCCAATTCCGAGTGGCCCAAGGTTCTTCGAGAAACTCGAATTGCTGGACTTTTCGTGATCGCAGTGAGCTTCTTCGGTCTCGCTGCTTGGAGTTTATTTCTGGAAAGGCATTTCGCGCTCACGTTCGATTACGCCTTCTATGGGCAAGCATGGTTTCTGATCGCTCACGGACACTTTGATCCCTTCTCGTCAGTGGCGAACACGTTCTTTTGGCAAAATGCATTCGAGCTCCTAATGTGGCCAATCGCGCTCTTGTGGTACGTGTGGCCTCACGCGGTAACCCTTCTTTGGGTCCAAGATGCCGCAACGGCTGCCACAGAGGCGTTGCTCTTCACTTGGATGTGTGAGGCGACCGCTGTCGCGTTCAATGCGAAACAACTCAAGGATTGGTACGTTGCGTTCCCGCTGGCGGGATTGATCCTCCTCATTGTCAATCCATGGACGCTCTGGATCAACTCATTTGACTTTCACCCCGAATCGATCGATCTCTTAATGGTGATCTGGATGGCTCATGCCTTTTGGCAAGGTCGGAACCGCCGAGGTTGGACGATGACTGGCATGACGCTGCTTGGTGGGGCGCTCGGGGCCACGTACGTTATTGGAACCGGTATCTCCGCCTTCCTCGCCGGGAGAAAGTGGCGCAAGATCGGCATCCCCCTTGCGGTTGTCGGATTACTAGCCTTGCTTTTCATTTCTGCCGTAGGAGCCAACAAGGCAGGCGGCGTGGTATACCAAAACCTGATCTCGGGATCGCACTTCAAGACGGTGACGCCATTCACCCTTGCCCAGTCGATGATTGAGCATCCCTCTCGAGCTATTTCGGCAATGTGGGCAGTACGCCTGGATATTTTTGCCAATATTTCCGCGGGCGGATTCATTGGACTACTAAATCCATGGACGTTCGGCATCGTGTTCCTTACTCTTCTCGAGGGATCACTGACGGGACTGGCCAATTACGCTCAGCCCTACGTGCAAAACAGTTTGCCCGTGGCCCTCCTTATGCCTCTGGGCACCATGGTGGTGTGTCTCGCACTTTCGACTTCACGTCGACGGTGGCTAAAGCCTTTTGGGAGCATACTTTTAGTGCTGGCCGTGGCGAACGCAATCGGGTGGTCAATCGTTTGGTCACCCAGGGTCGAATTCCAATTCGCGAGCGTTAGCGCCAGCGCAGTCGACTCATTGAATTACGCCCTGTCGACGATTCCTTCAAACGACGAAGTCATAGTGTCGCAAGGGGTTGCGGGGCGTTTTGCGCTACGGCAATGGATTTATCCGATCTTCGTCGACCCACCATCGACGTTTCCCATCCACACGAGAGTCGTGTGGTTTGTCGTCGTACCAAACCAAGGAATTGAGACGGAGTCGACGCTGGGCGCCGAAGCAGAGCTAGACCAGATTGCCAATGATCTTCACGCACGACTGGTGTCCGACTCGAATGGCGTCTTCGTCTTTCGATGGACCCCGCCGTCTCGTCAGAAGGATGTCACCTTCCAGCCGACGACCGTCGTTCCAGCTTGGACGCTCGACGCAGGTGCGTCCAAGCCCGCGACGTCAGGGCCACCGAAAGAGTGGCACATGGAGACGACCGGAGGGGCAGGCTACGTCGTGTGGGGAGACTACTGGCGGCCGAAGGCTGGCCCGGTGACGGCAACCCTGAAATTCAAGTCGAGCGGAAGCTTCACCATGCAAGTCGTGAATGACACAACCGGCCAGCCCGTGATCAGCAGAACATTTGGATCGACTCACGGATCGATCGAAACACGCTCCATATCCGGTGTCCTCAAATACGGACCTCCGTCCCTGGCGTTCGCCGGTCGTGGACCGTTCACGGTACACCCAACGGAGCCACCTCCGGGAAACGTGATCGAGATAAAGGTCTCAACTCCCGGGCATTCGAAAATCTCGATCTACTCCGTTGGACTGAAAAATTCGTGACACGCCATTCGCACTCGGCATATTCCTTCGTGAATCATCAACGAACCGTTTCGATTCGCATTGAGTTGAGTTCAGGAGGGATGCGCAGGTCTCCCTGGAGGCTGAAGAGCCTGCCGTCAGCATGATTGTCTGGGCCCTTCATTGCTCTACCGCGTCTTGAAGATCAGTAGGTACTACGTCCGTCGTCTTTAACTCCGTAATCTGGACTCTATGACGACGACTGAGACCATGGACGGGCCTCTCGACGCCAACCGAGGGTCCAGCGCCGCCGCCAACAACACAACGGACGCCGTCAGTCGCCGGAAGTGGATAGTCACCGGCTGCGTGCTCTTCTACTGCGTGCTCGCCGTCGCAGTATTCTTGCCCGCATTACCATGGAATGCGACGCGATTGCCTTCCTATCCGTCGGGCTCGCCGTCGTTCGGAGATCCTGCGCAGATGACGTGGTACCTCGAATGGTTTGCGTACGCGATTCGACACGGCCTCAATCCATTCTTCACCCGCATCCTGGACTACCCAACGGGCGTAAATCTTGCGAGCAATACGAGTGTCCCGCTGCTCGGCCTGCTGGGGATGCCCGTCACCCTCACGCTGGGGCCGGTGGCAGCGTTCAACGTCCTGCTTCGCCTTGCCTTTTGCAGCTCCGCCACGTCGATGTTCCTAGTGCTTCGATCGTGGTGCCGCTGGCCCGCGGCATTTCTTGGCGGATTGGTGTACGGCTTCGGACCCTATATGGTCACGCATGGCCAATCACATCTGAACCTCGTCTTCGTACCGCTTCCTCCGGTGATGGTCTGGTGTCTCTACGAACTCCTGGTCACGAAACGGCGTAACCCGATCCGGATAGGTCTACTTCTAGGCGTCCTGGCCGCGGCCCAGGCGCTCATTGAGCCCGAACTCCTGGCCATGCTCGCTGTAGTCTTCCTAATTTTCCTCGTCGCTTTTGCGCTTTACACCCATCGAGACCTCCGAGAGCGATTTGGGAATCTGTTGAAGGCGCTCGGTCCGGCGTCGCTCGTCTTCTTCCTCCTCACGGGCTTCATGATCTGGTCCCTACTTAGAGGGCAGGGTCACGTTGTAGGGACTCCCCTGCCGATAGCGAATCTCCAGGAATATCACGCCGACCTGCTCGGATTGATCTACCCCACCGACCAATTGATCACACCGGTCAAATTAGCGGTGGCCGCGTTCGGCTACGTCGGACAGAACGTTTCAGAGAACTCGACGTACTTGGGTTTGCCCATCGTCGTGCTCGTGGGAATATATGCGGTTCGATGGCGCCGAAATCGAGTGATTCTGACCTCGGCGCTCCTCGCGCTCATTGGCTTCATCTTCTCGTTGGGGTCATCCCTTTTCATCAATAATCGACCGACCGGCATAGCCATGCCCGAGGCAATCTTCACCCACCTCCCAGTGTTGGACAGCATCATTCCGGCACGATTCTCCTACGTCGTGGCCTTGTTCGCGGTGATTGCGGTCACGGTGGGCGGTGACCAATACGCACGGTCCCTGGCCGGTCGCAAGAAGACCTCTCCGATAAACCTCTTTGACGTCGCCGGGGTGTTGGGCCTACTGTTCGCACTCCTGCTCGTCGTACCGAGAGTGCCATTTCTCACGGGTCCACCCACGTGGCCCAAGGACACGGTCTCAACGTTGAGAGTTATTCCTTCCGGAGCGGTGACGCTGACGTATCCTTTCACGCTAAGCCAATTCACCGAAGCGATGAGCTGGCAGGCGGAGTCGGGAATGCGCTTTCGCCTAATCGGTGGTTACGCGACGGTCCAAGGTACCAAACACGCGGGCCAGCAGTACCAGGCTTTGCTGAAGCCAGCCTTCGTTCAGGAATACCTCACCAAGGCGCAGGGTACCTACAGTTGGGTGCCCTTTTACCCACCGCCGAGGGCCACCGTCAATCCCGTGAAAGCGCTCTGCGACTTCATTACGAAATACAAGGTTGGCGCGGTCGTCTATTGGCATGACGGTGCTCACCCTGTTCGAGTGGAAAAACTCTTCCGCCAAGCCCTCGGCACGCCCGTGAAATCAACTGAGGACAAGAAGGTGCTGGTGTGGCTGCCCAAAGAGAATCGCTGCTCGTAATAACGCGAGTAATCGTAACTCGCACTGACGCAGAGAGTTCTCGAAGAATTGCGACTACGGTTCGTACCTCCCCCGTTTGAAGCGGCGATCGGGCATCTCGTTTTCGTACTGGCGGTGTCGTCCTTGCGTGATTCGAAGCATCATCAAGTCCAGCACTTAGGCCACTTGGACTGGTGCGGCGGTTCGACGACTGCGGAGTCAACGAGTCCGTAATTCTCAGTTGAAGCTTCGAGAGAGGTTTTGGAAGGTAGTTCACTATGCGACCACCGTTTATCGCTGTGACCATCTCCGTTTCCGAGGGCATTACGCGGCATCGACGCCTGATACCGCACGAAGTCATTTGAAGCGACAAAAGCCAACTATTTTGCCCTCTCACGGGTACCATTGCTCAAAATGACCAAAAAGCATTCCGTTCGGAGCGAAGTGGTTTACGACCGAAGAGGCGAACTCGGCATGGCGCTCGTGGGAACCCTGATGGTGGTCATCATATTGGGCGTCATGGTGTCCATCGCTCTCTCCATCAATCCGCAGTCACCCAGCTCCTCCGTGAATGGCTCGATATCTGGCACGACGACTACCATTCCGCAGAGCATCGGAAGTGGGGCCAATGAGGCTGCAGTGTCGGCGTGTGAAATCAATTTCCAGGCGATTACGACGGCACTAGATAACTACCGAGCCGTCAATGCTTCCTCGCCGCCGCCCGGTCATCTCTGGGCCACGTCGAGCACCAAAGGCGGACCATTCATTCAGGAGTGGCCGCCGTATTCTTTGTATTACAACATCGTCTGGAACGGAGTGGTGCTGAGCGTTATACCGGAGAAAGGGACCGCCTCTCGCGGTTCGGTCGGCACGCCCTCTCCCGCTACTGGTTGTTTCGCGGCGTAGGTCGCGAGAACCTTGCCACGATGCGAGCGTCTTCTCAACGTTTTCTGATACTCAATAGAAATATCGAAAAAGCCCGTCAATCAATTGCAACCAGCTGAAATAATTGTGGCCCAGCGTAAGCCACATGAACGACTGGACCGTTGTTCGCGTCCATTTTGGCGAGTGACTTGACGATGCCTAAAGAGTCCTGAGGACAAATGGAGGTGGGTCTAACGCGATAGCCACGCACCTCTCCGAGCCTTCGATGCCGCATGACACACCGCCTCGTCGCGACATGCTCATCTACCTCTATCTTCCCTTCCTCGCTGCCGTCATCCTAACATTCGCGTCAACACCGGACGACGTATTCATCACGCTGCGATATGCCGCAAATTTTGTTCACGGCCAAGGCCTGGTATTCAATCCAGGAGAGCGCGTCCAGGGATTCACCAGTCCGCTCGACCTTCTTGTCGCGATCGTGACGTACCTCATTCCTGGAGGCCTTGCGCTCTTTAAGATGAAGTTGGCTTCAATCCTCTTCGGCCTACTCGCGATTCGTGAAGCCGGAATCCTATTGTGGCGACTCCCGTTACCTATGTGGACGTTTAAGGTAGGTTGCGTCACCATTGGGACGTGCGGTGTCATCGCGTACGCGTCGGGCAATGGGCTTGAAACTTCCTTAGAGATGTGGTTACTCATCGCGATTGCTCGTCGCCTCATTCTTGATCTTCGCCGACAGTCAATGATTACGGTTGCCGTATTAGCCTTCTTCGCCGTTCTTGCCCGACCCGACGCGGTGGCACCGCTCACATGCATAGCAATTGCCAGCCTGTACGTCGAACGTGCTATCGGTTTCATTCGAAGGTTCTCGTGGTTCATTGGCGTCGTTATTGCAGCATCAATGACAACCATTGGGGAAGTCTTATATTTCAAATCGATTCTTCCGAATACCTTCTACGCAAAAAATATCCCCCTCGACCGCTCTCTCGCACAGGGATTGGAGTACCTTCATTACCTACTGCAGCCGGTTGGTTTTGATTCCGTGCTTAGCCAACCGATCTTGGTGAACCTCGTCGCCATTATCGAAGCGATCTTTCTCGCAATTGGAACTCTTTCGATGATGCGTAGGCATCCACGTTGTACTTACCTGCTCGCATTGATAGCTGGTCAGGTGCTGTTCGTCTTGAAATCCGGCGGTGACTGGATGGCGGGCGGCCGATTCCTCGCGGCAGCCGCGATTCCCGTGATCGTAATCGAAATCATGGGCGCCCTAGAAGCGACGGCCTTCCTTCGCCATCACCTCAGCGCAAGAGGTGAACGATATCCGGTCGTAATCATTTCCCTTCTTTTGATGAGCGCATCGATACTCCCCCTCACTTATGTCAATGCTCCTATCTGGCTGATTACTGGCGTCTCCGACAGATCTCTTATAGCGTCGGGGCAATACCGGTCCCTGTCGGCCATGTGGTCGTTGATTCCGTCGGCGCTCAAATGCCTCCGTCCGGGACAACTTGTGGCCAGTACCGAAGTCGGCTATTTGGGTTTCGCGCGACAGGATTTGAGGCTGCTCGACCTACGCGGCTTGACGAGCAGTTCAATAGCAAGAAACGCTCCAGCGTCGATGAAGATGGTCGCCGGCGTCAAAGATCAAACCTGGACGAAGTCAACGTCTCCGGTAGGTCGGGTCCTACTTCAACAAAGGCCCGCGGTCATCATCGAATTCGACAGCACTCCCGCGACATTAGTGCTCGGAGGCCGTTATCGGCTTGACATAAAAAGGAATTACCTCGGTGTCGCCGTTGGCTTCTACACCCCTGTGTCGCCACGTCAAAACTGCCCCAATTAATTAGACATTCATCTACATCAACAATGTCGGCCAAAATTCCCCTCCTTGGTGTTGACGGCAATCAGAGGTCCGATCTACGACTAAGTCGAAGATTGAATGTAGCCTGACCACGAAGAGAATCCAACCACTTATCCCATGGTTGGCGTCTGCCGATCGATGAAAGAACCTCGTACTCAATATGTCGACATTGTTCAATCGAACCAATCCACATAAGGTCGATAGAGATTCATCCTTCTTGAGCCGTCCACTGTCGAGAAGTTGGTGCGTCGTCGGTTGGACGACCGCTACCTTCATCTTCATCGAAGGGACCCAGCTACTTGGCGGGCTCACGAGCGGCGATGCCGCAGATTCGACCAACACCACCTGGGCAATCTCACACGGGATGTTCTCATGCGCCTACCCTCCGGGGAACCAATACGGTCTTCCCTTCAGCGCTCCGTTGTACCCGTTGGTATCCGGAGGTATCGCGGCCGTATTTCGGATTGGACATCGTGTTGCCTTTCCCACAAGTACGGATTTCGGGCAGCACTGTGCAACCGCAGTGTCTGCGATGTACCAGTGGTCCCTGCATACGAGGGCTCTCGAACCGACCCTTCGAATCGGTTATCTCGGTTGGTTCGCCGTCATGGCCGGTGTGGTGTCGCTGCTTCGATCGTCGGGGCGAGGACGCTGCGGATGGGAACCTCTGACGCTCATCCTCCTGGCGGCGGTTCCGCCGGTATCCATGTGTCTTCACGAATATTTCCACCCTCAAGACCTATTGGCCATGGGGTTGATCCTTGCTGCTATCGCCGGCGTTCGTAGACAATCTTGGGTCTGGGCAGGCATACTCCTCGGACTAGCCTGCACCTCCCAACAGTTCGCCTTGCTAGCTCTCGCCCCGCTATTTGTGCTGGCGCCCACAGAAAAGCTCGTCAAGTTCGTCTCGGCAACGGTTGCTTCCATTGTTGTGGTGGTCACACCGTTGGCGTTATTCGCACCTCGGGCCGCGATCGATGCCGCGCTCGCCGGATCGGGGACCACGTGGGCGTCAGCAACACTATTGGACACGACGCGCCTCTCAGGACCGTGGCTGTTCTTCGCGTCAAGGTTCTTGCCGGTCGTCGGGGCCATGCTTCTCGCCTGGTGGGCGAGAGACCGGCTCGGAGCGTTAGTCCTAGAACCAATTCCCCTCCTGTCGATCTTGGCCACGTCGCTTTCTCTCCGACTGCTCTTAGAGGTCAACCTCTGGGGCTACTACTTCCTGGCGGTGGCCGTGCTCGTGCTGGTCATGGACGTTATTCTCGGCCGACTTCGATGGTCATACTTGGCTTGGCTGGTTCTTATCGTCGTGGGATTTCACCCCGTCATTGGCGCCAACAGTGACCTGACGACTCCGTCAACACCATGGGTCCCCCTATGGTCTTGGCAATTGGTTCTCGCGACTTCGGGAATGCTGCTTTGCATCAGTCCGCTCGTGACCTCGGTGAGATGCCGCAAGCGACTCCAAGCGTCGGCCGACAACAATGCAAGGTAGTTGGATCAGATCATTCGAGTTGTTGATCACCGGAAATCGTCGACGCCCGACTGCGCCCGATCACGTCAACGACCATGAGAATGAAGAGCAATATCGTGGCTTGCCCTCGAAAGATCTTTGCCACTGCCGCAACGACGCCGAAAACTGACCATCAGCATTGCGAGAAACGCTATCGACTCCAAGGCTCGATAGCGATGAGCTCTCGGGCCAGAGCTACGACGCAGTACTGCACATCCCTGGTCCGGTATACGTGTTCGCCGCCCCAGTTCCTATCGCCAGTTTGAGAACTCCGCCAACAAGCGTGTACGTGTAGTGCGTGCTGTTTGAAGGCCAGGACTGGATATAGGGTCCCGCGTAGGTCGTCGCCGTTGAGGTCAACGACGTCGAGGTTATCCCAGCCGACAGACCGGGGTTCTGCTGGTTGAAGGCCGCCAGGGCAACTTGTACAGTTGTGCCGTCTGCCTGACAGGACGCAACAGCGCCCTTAGACGTTATGCCGCCGAGAGCAAAAATGACGACCGCGGCAAGTATGCCGAGTACCACGATCACAATGAGGACTTCCAAAAGGGTAAACCCACCGTCGGACACCTCCGGCGTCATTCGCAACTTGATCCCGGGGTATGAGTCGCACATAGAGTCTGCCTTTCAGCAACGGAAAAGCCGGACTGTTGTGTCCGGACTTGGATTAAAAGTCCGTGCACGTCATGCATTACATGAAATTTACCCGACGAGGAGCACCAACTTGTTTCATTCACACCAAAAATTGAACTTTTGTCACCGTTAACAAAGCACAAATACTTAAGAGCTTGACCGATTCTTGTGGGCCGACCCGTTACGATCTAGAGGCTCTTGGTGAACCGAAATCGTACAAGAGCTCGCACCGCGGCGAACCCGTCGCGCCACGTGATCTTCTTGCCGTCAGCAAAATCTCGTCCCGCATAATTGATCGGCACCTCAAGAATGTCAAAGCCCTGGCGCAATACCTTGGCCGTGATCTCCGGCTCGAAGTCGAAACGATTGGAGACCACGTGAATCGGCTCGATCACCCGTCGATCGAATAGTTTGTAGCAGGTTTCCATGTCACTCACTTTCCTCGCGTACAGGAGGCTCGTAACCAGGGAGAGGAGACGGTTGCCAACGAGGTGAAGCCCGGACATGTTCTGACCCATGCCCCCAAAGCGATTGCCGTACACCACCTTGGTTCGACCCTCGAGCACGGGAGCCAAGAGCGCCGACCAGTCCTTAGGGTCGTACTCCAAATCCGCGTCCTGGATTATGAGGAGGTCCCCCGTGGCGACCGCGAGGCCCGTTCGAAGTGCGGCACCCTTGCCTTGGTTAATGGAGTGCGTTAGTACCCGCACGCGAGGGTCGTCGATTTCCGCCAGCGCCTGGGAGGTCATGTCAGCCGATCCGTCGTCAACGATAATCAAATCGACCTTGACGGGGAGTTCCACGCGCAAACACCTCGCAACGATTTCACGAATGGTCGCTTCCTCGTTGAACACGGGCATTAGCACCGTGAGCGACTGGTAGTCGATGGACGGTAAATCGCGTCGGATCATCTCATTACTTTCCGTACGAGGGCCACTACGCGGTCAGCGATGGAGCATCGGGATGACCGTCCATCTTCGACTCGAAATAGTGGATGGTTTCAACCAAACCCGCTCGGAGCGCCACCTCTGGGGCCCAACCCAGTGCAGCTCCAGCCAGGGCAACGTCCGGGCATCGCTGCTGGGGGTCATCGACGGGAAGGTCTTTGAATTCAATGGTGGACGCCGAGGACGTGGCTTTAAGGATCTCTTGGGCCAAAGCCATGATCGTCAGCTCCGTGGGATTCCCCAGGTTGACCGGTCCGCTTTCCTTCGAGTCGATCAGCAAGACCAAGCCTCGAACCGTGTCGGCGACGAAGCAGAGGCTTCTCGTCTGGTGACCGTCACCGTACACGGTGAGTGGTTCTCCTCGAAGGGCCTGGCAAATGAAATTCGACACGACGCGACCGTCACCCGGTGCGAGCCTCGGTCCGTAGGTGTTGAAGATCCGGGCGATTCCCACATTCGATGCCCGGGCGCGTCGATAGGCCATAACGAGAGCTTCTGCGAACCTCTTCGATTCGTCATAGACGCTTCTCGGACCGATCGGGTTGACGTTTCCCCAGTAGTCCTCACGCTGAGGATGGACGAGAGGGTCGCCGTAAACCTCACTCGTCGAGGCCTGCACGAATCTCGCCCTGTTACTGGTCGCAAGTTCCAGCAAGCGCCGTGTTCCTTCGCTCCCAACCGACATCGTCTCCAAAGGCATGGCGAGATAGGCCGCGGGTGATGCCGGTGACGCCAGATTCACGACGGCGTCCACGGTCCCTTCTAGGGGAATATCGCGCGTCACGTCCGCCAACACGAAGCGGAAGCGATTAGTCGGCTCGTGGTGCGCCACATTCTCCAGAGTGCCCGTGGAGAGATTGTCGATCGCCACCACCTCGTCTCCTCGGGCCAGGAGGCTATCGCATAGGTGCGAGCCGAGAAAGCCCGCTCCCCCCGCCACCACCACCCTCATTTTCGGCCAATACAGGAGTACGTGAAGCCGAGTCGAAGCAGCGCCTCAAAATCGAGGTAATTTCGCGCATCGACAATGGCTGGTCGAGCCACCAATTCCAAGACCTTCGAGAAATCGAGGTCCTGGAATTCCGGCCATTCGGTGAGCACCACCACCGAGTGGGCGCCTACGGCCGCAGAGTAAGGGGAATCGACGACCGTAAGGTGCTGTAGATCCTCGTGGTGAGCGTTTTCGGAATGAACGGTCGGATCAAAGGCCCTCACTACGGCACCCTCGTGCACCAGGCGCTTCGTGATCGACACGGCCGGCGAATTTCGGCGGTCGTTGGTATTCGCCTTGAAGGACAAGCCCAGGACCCCAATGGTGCGCCCACGAAGCTCACCTCCGGCGGCGGCGCGGATCTTGGCGGTCACACGATCCAATTGATCTTCATTGCCCGCGATCGCGGCGCGAACGATGCCCACATTTGATCCGGCGGCGTTGGCGATGGCGACCAGGGCCGACGTGTCCTTCGGCAAACACGAGCCTCCCCATCCGGGGCCTGGCTGCAGGAACTCGAAGCCAATCCTCTTGTCGTAGCCGATCCCAAGCAGGAGATCGCTGGCGTTCGCGCCGACCTCCTCGCACATGCTGACCATCGTATTGACAAAGGTAAGTTTCGTCGCCAGAAAGGCATTCGAGGCATACTTGATCAGTTCTGAGGTCGTCGTATCGGTAATGACCACGGGAACCTCGGACCCGCAGAAGAGCTCCGACACGCGGCGTGCCGCTTCGCGGTTGTCAGCGCCTACTACGACGCGATCGGGATTGAGAGAATCGGCGATCGCCGAGCCTTCCCTCAAGAACTCCGGATTGGAGACCACTGCCACATCCGTTCGGCCGATGAGTTGCTCGATGAGCCGCACGGTGCCAAGCGGAACCGTCGATTTGTTGGCGATGACAGCACCTGAAGCCAAACGCGGTGCGATCTGTTGGGCAGCCCTGATGATGGACGACAAATCCGCAGAACCATCAGGCGCCTGCGGTGTTTCGACGCACAGAAAGACGAATTCAGCTCCGGCGACCGCCTCCGCAGCATCGTCGACAATGCGCAATCGACCGGACGACGTTCCTTCGGTTATCAAGTCCTCAAGGCCCTGTTCGGCCCTTGAGGACTTCCCGGTTTCTATCTCACGAATTCGTTCAGCATCACGTTCGGCAACGGTCACGAAATGACCTCGGTGGCTGAGTACCGCCGCGGTGGGTAAACCCACGTATCCGGCTCCGATGACCGATATTCGTCGCCCAGTGTCTCCTGGCGTTGGCTGGTCGTTGCTATCCATTGTGTAGTTTCCTTCGGCCACAGGAGCGATCGGCTAATGGTCTTTCATCCAGTGGCGTGCAACCGAACTGCGTCCTCTGCTCCCGTTCACTCAAGTGAAAACAGCATTGACACTGTCCTAATGACTCCACGACTCTCGAAGAACACATTGGTGAACCTTTCGTGCTCTCTCGACCTTGCCCTGACTACCGGCGTACCGTCACTTCCAAACGTCTTCTTCATAAAAACTACGTCATCAATCCCCGTCGCCCAGCGATGTCTCATGTAATCTGCCAGACGAAGGAGGAAGTTACGCCAGACTTCCAACCCGTCCGAGACTCCGTGCATTCCAGTTAGGCGACAATGACAACCCCCTTACCCGACAAAGTTGACGATTCGCCTGAGAAGTGGAAATCGTGGATGGATCGGCCGCTCTCAGCTCTCGGGTGTTTCATCGGCTGGATTGTGTCGACGGCGCTGTTCTTTGGTCTCAGCGCGTTGCTGGGGGGACCCTCGGAAGGGGATGCCGTTGAGTCCTTGTACTCCACGTGGGCGGTTGCCCACGGCCATTTCTCCTGCGTCTATCCCCTGAAAGCTGCGCATCACGTGGCGAGCATTGCCAGGCCCTCCACGTTCATTGCTCCCCTCTATCCCCTACTCTCGGGCGCCGTGGCCGCACTTCTTCGGATCGGTCACGACGTTGCGTTCCCTTCAACTCCTCAGCTAGGCCCGAACTGTTCCGCGGCCGTTACGGCGATGTACCACTGGTCATTAAGTTCCAACGCGGTCCTTCCGAGCATTCGAATCGCCTACCTCGGCTGGCTCATCTTGATGGGTGGGACAATCGCGCTCCTGAGGGCTTCGGGTCGAGGGCGCACCCGTTGGGAGGTGGCTGCTCTTCTGCTACTCGCCGTTGCGCCGCCCGCGCTCGAAAGCATCGTCATCTACCTGCATCCGCAGGATTTGATAGCCCTAGGCCTCATCCTGGGTGCTTTGGCGCTCGTTCGTCGTGGCTCGTGGGTCTGGGCAGGCATTCTGCTTGGCCTGGCCACCACCTCTCAGCAGTTCGCCCTTCTGGCGCTCGCCCCGCTTCTGGTGGTCGGCTCCGCGAACCCAAAAGTTACGCCTGGCAGTTGGGGCGGTGGGAGCAACTGCCGTGGTTGTCATTCCACTCATTGCGTTCGCCCCGGGTAGGGCGCTGCGCCCGGCGTTGATAGGTTCAGGATCAACCCCATCCAATGGGGGAACTCTGGTGGAAGAACTGAACGTGCACGGTACGTTCCTGTTCGTCGTCGCTCGTCTACTCCCCATCGCCTTGGGCATGGCTTTCGCCTGGTGGGCACAACGTCGCCTCGGCCCAAAGCTTCTCGAGCCCGTCGCTCTCGTCGCGCTGATCGCCACGACGCTCGGATTGAGGCTCGTCTTCGAGGAGAACCTCTTCGGGTACTACTTCACAGCGCTCACGGTGATGTTGATTCTTTTGGATGTGGTGAAGGGCCGGATTCGCGGGTACACGATTGCGTGGCTCGCTCTCGTGACTTTGGCGTTCGATCCCATCCCTTGGGGTTTCGCGTCAAACGGTCAATCATGGGGACTCGCGGCACGCCAGCAATTGCCGGCGTGGTTTGCGCTGATCGCACTTTTGCTCATCGCCGCCGACCTTTTACGCAAGCGCATCCGCTGGTACATCGTGGTCTGGCTCGTGGTTGACTGTCTCACATTGGTCAAAATGCCGTGGGTCCACACTTACCTGCGACGATCCATGACCGTATGGTTCTGGCAGATCGTGTTAGTTGGGAGTGGCCTGGCACTGGCTATACGCCCGCTCTTGGACCAGATTGGGCTTCGGGATCGGAGCGCGCCCGTCAGGCAAATGAGCGACGACTGATTCGCGCGCCAGCCTTCGTCCGGTCAACCGGCGGTCAAAAACCGAATGGTGGGTTCTCTCCGCCCGTTAAGGACCCTCGGCGCGACGCACGATTGACCCTGGGACGCGGGGTTAGAACACTAACTCCATCCTCAATCCCTCCGAGTCCCACTCTCCCTCGCGTGGCAGGCGGATAGCGGCGTGGCCGAACACCCGGCGAGCCGTCCAGACCAGAGCCGCCACGTCGTAGAGGTGCTTCTTAGGCACCCCGCGAAGATCGGCTTCGGTTATCTTGTTGGCTCCTGGCATCTTCGCGTGAAGCAGTCGGCGCCGCTCCTCGCGACCCTCCTCAATCTTCTTTGACCGCCGAAGTGCCTTATTTTCATTTAATTGATAGAAGCTCAACTCAGGATTACCCTCGTAGACCACCCGCTGTCGATACGGCGACATCTCCAGCGCAACTTCACGGTATCGGGGCAGCAGCAACCTGCTCACGGCGTCCAGTTCGCTCTCTTCCAAGGGAATGTCGCCCATCAAGGTTGCGCGCGACGGGGCATTATGTACAGCCGAACCTCGACGGCCGAGCAAGGCCCGCGCTTCGCGATCGCACGTGCGGGCCGGCATCCCGGGTTTGTCCGCGCTTCCTATCGGCGCATTCACCACGATGACGCTAAATGAGGGCCGCTCGTCGAGAACCTCGATGAAAGTGGAGTAGACCTTTGGTTCCTCGGGGGCGAAGGTCGCGGCGTGCATCTTGGCGCTGCCGACCAGCCATTTTGAGCCCCAAGGGGTCACCCCGGCCACGACTTTATAGGGCAGCTCCGGCCCTCTTCGAGACGCCACGAGTTAATTAACCCATTGCGGCCGACGAACCCATCTGCTCCAATGTCCGCACAAGTTCCTTCGGATGTCCGCTCACCGCGAGGGCGTCCTCGTAGGTGATGACTCCGTCGTTGATGAGGATGGCCAGACTGCTCTCCATCGTCTGCATCCCCTCCTTAGTGTTGGTAAACATGACATTCGAGATCTGATTCGATCTGCCCTCACGGATGAGATTACGCACTGGATTTGTTGCGATAAGCACTTCGTAGGCGGCCACCATGCCGCCGCCAATCCTTGGAATGAGCCTCTGCGCGATGATCGCGCTCAGCGACGATGCCAGTTGGACCCTGGTCTGCTCCTGGCGCCAGGCGGGGAAGACGTCAATTATTCGGTCGATCGCCTGCGGTGCGTCATTGGTGTGCAGGGTGGCAAACACGAGGTGGCCAGTTTCGGCCATGGTGAGCGCGATCTGGATCGAGTCAATGTCGCGCATCTCGCCGATCAGCAGGACATCGGGGTCTTCTCGCAGCGCCGAACGTAAGGCCCGGTCGAACGAGGGGCTGTCGAGACCGACCTCGCGCTGGCTGACCGCTGACATCTTGTGGTTGTGCACGTATTCAACCGGGTCCTCGATGGTCAAAATATGACAGGCCCGTTTGGTATTAATGCGATCCACGATGGAGGCCAGGGTGGTGGATTTACCGGAACCGGTTGGCCCCGTAACCAGCACGAAACCTCGAGGCAACTCCGAGATCATCTCGGCCGCCATAGGTAGGCCAAGGTCATCAAAACTGGGAATCTCCGACGGAATCAACCTAAGAGCGAGGGCGGTTTGACCCCGTTGGGTGAAGATGCTGCCGCGGATACGGGCTCGATCCAGGTACGAGAACGAGAAGTCAACGTCCAGTTCTTCCTTGAAGATCTCAATCTGACCCGGGGTCAGCAAAGGTCGGGCCATGGCATCAATCTCGTCACCGGACAGAGGGGGTGCGCCTTCAATAGGCCGCAACCGGCCATTCACCCGTATTCGAGGAGGAGAGCCGCCCGCCAACAATAGGTCGCTTCCGCCCTGATCCCAAAGGATACCCAGCCATTGATCCATAGCGGTGTGTTCTGGGCTCATAGTGTCACCTCCGACCATAGGGGGTTAACTCGAAGTGCCCGGCCCATGGGCCGGGCACTTCGAGTTAACCCAAAATTCGAGCAATTAGCTTACGTTGGCGCACGAACTAGGACCGGCGTAGTTAACTGGTCCCACGGTCCCGACGGTAATTTGCAGTACTCCAGCTGCCATCGTATAGGCGTAGTGCGTTCCGTTGGACGGCCAGGACTGGATATACGGTCCACCCCAGGTCGTGGCTGTAGAGGTCAACGAAGCGGAATTCACCGACGCCGACAACCCAGGATTCTGCGCGTTAAACGCTGACAATGCGGTCGATACCGTAGCACCGTCCGCCTGGCAGGCCGCTATTGCGCTCTTTCCAGTGATACCACCGAGGGCGAAGATGACGACTGCGGCAAGGATTCCGAGTACGACGATCACGATGAGGAGTTCGATCAAGGTAAATCCCTCTTCGGCCCCCTCTTCGGCCCTTTGTAACTTAATCCTTCGGTAAGTCTGAATCATGTTTATTGCCTTTCGTCAATGGGCCAGCCGACACTCGGATCCGCCCCCCTTTATTTCGTTTCACTGCCTGATCTGCGATAAAAATCACGAATCTTTCCGTCAAAAGTTTAGAAGACTCCTTCACCTGCAAAAGCAATATTTGCACAAACATGGCTCAAAGTGGGTGATGGGGCCGGATTTTGTGGTTCTCGACATTGTGTATTGAAGGAGTAAAGCTCCTGATAAAAGACTATTCTCAAAACGGCGTTTCGAAACGACTCAGTGCGTGGTTGATATTTCATTTGAGCATGCGTCGACGAGCACTTCACAGTAGAGGTTCAAAGGGCCTCAATTCCAATGCGTGAATTGAACCGAATGATTCGTTAATTTACGTTCAACTGAGGGACATTGGTGGCGATGCGCGACGAGTTAGGGTCGACGATCGCAATGCTGGAGACCTACGACCGTTCACTCACCATCAAGCCTCAGCCCAACAAAGCACGAAAGTGGTACGGAAACGTGTTGTCGCTTGGTTGCGTGTCGTCTTGGACGTACTGCATTGCCTCAGGCTGAAGCTCGACCCGTCTTCGAGATCCTCCATATGGGGTATGAGAATGTCACGATGGTCATCCTTGCTACCAGCGGATCAAAAAATCCGGTAGCACTGGGCCATCACCGCATGGGCTACCCCCAGGGGGAAGATCGCCCCAATGAAGGCACCGCGAAACCGACTATTCCTTCTATCGACGGATAAGGCGTCGTTCGCTGAAAGGCTGGGCCATCCATGCAATTGCGCCGGCCGCCACCACCCGTGAATGGACCGAGAATCCGAAGTTCAACGACGAATCCACACCGAAAGCTTGTCCATGCTACCCAGGTTTACTCGCCCGGTCTGGCACCCTTCATTGGCTGGATATCGGAATGACTTCAACTTCCCAAAGCACCAACTAAACGGGGCCGTTCACCGCTGAAATTTCCGGGTTCGAAGTCCTTTCAAGGTGCTGCCCTTGAGGGCCAGGTGGACGCACGGACATTTTTCCTCGCCACGATATATCGGTTCATTTATGCGTCGGCCAGAACATCCTTTCCCGCCTGAAAAGGAACGGAATTGAATTCCCAGAAAATCAAGATTCGCGCTCAGAATTAAACGAATCATTGCGGAAGAGATCGAAGCGGGGTCAGCGTTCAGGAACCAACTAAACAAGCGTACATTCGTTCGCTATTCTCCTCTTTGCGCGCCAGCTGAATGGAAGCAACAGTGGTAAAGAATGAAGTGGAACCCAGTCTTGGACGCGTTCTTAGATGTGAGCACCAAACTCACGGAGGTCGAAGTGCAAGGAAAGAGAACCAAGTTCAAGGCTGACTTCAACGCCGAGGTCTCCGTCGAATCGAAAGGGCGCCAAGTCAACGGCGAGCTAGCAAATCTATGGCGTGCACCGACCAGGTCACCCAGTGGAAGAAGCAACTGCTCGACCAAGCGTCGAGCGTCTTCGAGGGTCGTCAGACGAAGACCGCGTCGGTCGACGTCGACGAGCTCTACAAGAAGATCGGCAAGCTCGAGATGGAGCGCGATTTTTTAGTCTCGCGGCCAGGAGCGAGTGGTCATCTGGGCAGAGACGCCAGCTGATCGACCCTGGCCACGCACTACCCGTCTCGGATAGTGCCGCTTGCTTGGTGTTCCTCGCTCGACCTATTACTACGAGCGCGCCAACACCGAAACGCCAGAGAATCTCGCTCTCATGCAAGAGATTGACCAGCTCTACCTGGCCCACCTGAGAACGGCTCGCGGATGATGACCTCAGTCTTGCGTCGTCGTGGTCGCCAGATCAATCGCAAGCGCGTCCAGCGACTGATGCGCCTCATGGGGATCAGAAGCTTTGTCCACAGCCAAAGACGACCACACCGAACAAGGCGCACCCGGTCTACCCCTATCTCTTGCGCGACCTTCGGGTCACTCGACCCAACCAGGTCTGGGCGGCCGACATCACCTATATCCCCTTCGAAAAAGGATTCTGGTACTTGGTCGCGATCATGGACTGGCACTCGCGAAAGTGTTGTCCTGGCGCCTCGCCAACACCATGACCGCGGACTTCTGCGTGGCCGCCCTCAACGAGGCCCTCGCCCTCTACGGCGCACCAGAAATCTTTAACAGCGACCAAGGATGCAATTCACCGCCGAGGCCTTCACCTCGGTGCTCTTGGACGCTGGCGTGAAGATCTCCATGGACGGCGTGGGAAGGGCAATCGACAACGTGTTCATCGAGCGCCTCTGGCGCACGCTCAAATACGACCACATCTACTTGAACCCCGCCGAGAACGGGACCACGTGTCGTGCCGGCATCAGCGAATTCCTCAAGTACTACAACGAAGAACGACCGCACTCGTCACTCGGTGACGCCACCCCCGACGAGGTCTACTATTCGTTACGCATCAACCAGCGAGCTGCCTGAGCCCGTGACAACCTGCTCACCTCTTAAGAAGTCGGTCAGGCTGTCCAAGGGATGGGGTCCACTTGAGAAGGCGCGAGAGCATCGACGGTGCTTAAAACTCAGGAATGGACCAGAGGAACGTTCGCCTCAGGTATTGCAAATGGGGTTTTAAGACCTCAGCGACCAAGGCCCTGAATGAGGGTTCGGTCCTCGGAAGCCATCAATTCCACGTCCAGCTTTCGATCGTGACGCCTTCGCCACACGTCTTTTGCGCCATGAGGTTGCATTGCGTCGGGAGCAATGGCTGGCCACCCGGAGGGTAGTCATTGAATGCGACAACGGCGACCAGCCAAGGGCTGCTGCACACCGAGGCCGCTCCGGAACCCACACAGGCGTCAAGCGTTACGACCCTCGTTTGGGGACTCGCGAGATTCTCGGTGGTACTGCACCATTCCTCAATATTGACATTATCCACCGTCAATTGCGAGACCGTTCCACTGGTTGGCACCCAACATTCCGCGTAAGGTGTAGGAGCGCCGCCGCCCGGGGTGGACGATGGTATCGGGTTATATCGAATGCTCTGGATGGCTACGTCGGTCGCGCTGGTTGCTGCGTAGTTGGTCGAATTGACGTTGGTGAAGACGGTCGTATTCTTAAGGTCATTGGTGGCCCACGAACTCATGGCGAGGACAATTACGCTGACCACCACTATGTAGACCAGCGCCAAGATCAGGATGGCGCCAGATTCGTCCTTCGAGCCACGTCGTCCACGAATGGCTCCCAGCCGGAATCGCGGCGCAAACGACCAGTAAGCCGTCTTCTTCTCCCGCATCACTTGCCTATTCATCATCATCTCAGTCACCCTCTAAACATCTGAAGCCGGGGACTTACGTCCAATGCAGGTTCCACTCGGCCACTACGAAACTCGCGGTGTACTCCGTTTCGCCACCGTAACGTCCCGTTCAGCGTACTTCCCAGGATCCCGAAATTGGGTAATGCGCAGAGCGCAATTATCCGTGCCATGATATTGGCGGGCTTTCCATCGACACATTCTAGAAGGCACAGGGAGTCGGAGGTGGTTGAGAAGGCACCAGTCCCTGCCGCGTTGGTGGCGGAAACCTGGAATATGTACGTTGTGCAGGTTGAGGAACGGTTGCGGTACGAGGACTTCCAGGGAAACGTGGTGAACGTTGTCCAGCTCAGCCTCCGCCATTGGTGGAATATTGCACGGTGTAGGCCGTGATTGTCGCGGCCCCCATTACTGGCCGGGGCCGTCCAGAGACGGAGGCTGTCGTATTGGACGACTTGATGCAGTGCCGACCGTCGGTGCCCCGGGGCCGTCGCTGGCGGGGCGGCGGCAGCCGAAACGCTGAACGCACCCGTGCCCGCCGCGTTGGTGGCCGACACCCGAATTCGTAGGAGGTTCCGTTGGTCAGGCCAGTGACAGTGTACTGGAACACCGTGGCAACTCGTTGCGGTCGTCCAGGTGGTGTACGGCGTACGGAGTATTCCACGGTGTAGTCCGTCGTGGCACCACCGTTGCTGGCCGGGGCCGTCCAGGAGACCACGGACTGGGTATTGGCGTTGCTGGTGCCGGACATGGCGGTTGGCAGACCAGGTACCGTGGCCGGGGTGGCAGTCGCAGACGGCGTGAATAGGCCCCCAGTCCCAATGGAATTGGTAGCGGAGACCCTGAACTTATGATGTTCCGTTGATCAGACCGGTAACCGTGTACGGGCTGGATGTTGCTGTCGTGTCCCGGTTGTCCACGAGGTGTACGGCGACGGGGAGGACTGAACGGTGTACGTCGTAATTGGTGAACCTTCATTGGACGGTGCGGTCCAGGAGACGACGGATTGGGTATTGGCGTTGCTGGTACCCGCGACTCCGGTCGGCGCGTCCAGGGCGTCGTCGCCGGGACGACCGCTGCCGAAGGGCGGAGAATGAACCCGTACCCGCTCCATTCGTCGCGGCAACCTCAAATTCGTAGGACGTGCCATTGGTCAAGTCCCGTGACCGTGTACGGGCTCGCCGTGGCGGTCGTCGTGGCGGTTGTCCACGTCGTGTATGGCGAGGCGCGTACTGCACGGTGTAGGCCGTGATGGCGGCGCCGTTATTACTGGCGGGGGCAGTCCATGAGACTACGGACTGGGCATTAGCGTGAGTGGTTCCAGAAACCGCCGTCGGAACTCCTGGTGTAGTCGCCGGGGTGGCAGTGGCGGAGTGGCGTCGAGTACGCACCCGTGCCCAGTGCATTGGTGGCCGAAACCCTGAATATCGTAGGTGGTTCCATTGGTCAGGCCAGTAACCGTAAGGGGAGTCACGGTGGGCGAACTTGAGGTGAATGTAACCAAGAGGTGCCACGGCGAAGGAGTACTGGACGGTGTAGCCCGTGATCGCCGAGCCGCCATTGCTGGCCGCCGTCCAGGTGACCACTGACTGGCCGTTGGCGAAACTGGTGCCCGAGACGGCTGTCGGGGCATCAGGGTATCGTGGCCGGAATGGCCGGGTTCGACGCGGCGCTCGGAACGCTGGTACCGGCAGCATTCGTCGCAGTGACGGTAAAGGTGTACGACGTGCCATTGGTGAGGCCGTGATCCGTGCAGGAGGTCGAACCGACGGCCAATTATTGAGGTGAAGCCGCCGGGCGACGGCGTCACCGTGGTAATCGTGACGGTAGCGCCGCCATTGTTGACGGGATCCACCCACGTGACGAGGGACTGGCTATTGGCGTTGCTGGTGGCCGTGACGCTCGTGGGCGGCCCGGCACCGTCGCCGGGGTGGCGGAGGCCGAAGCGCTAGAGAAGGCACCCGTTCCCGCGCCGTTGGTGGCCGCAACCCTGAATTCATAGGCTGTTCCGTTGGTGAGACCCGGTGACGGTGTAGGGGCTGGCACCAGCGACAATTGTTGCTGTCGTCCAGGTGGTGAACGGCGAGACCGAGTACTGCACGGTGTAGGCCGTTATTGTGGCGCCACCATTGCTGGCTGGAGCGGTCCAGGAGACCACGGACTGGGTGTTGGCATTGCTGGTACCGGCAACGCTGGTCGGGGCTCCTGGCACCGTTGCAGGCGTTGCGGTAGCCGATGGGCTGGAGAAGGCACCGGTGCCGACGCCGTTGGTGGCTGCTACCTCGAAGATGTAGCCAGTTCCGTTGGTAAGACCAGTGACGGTGTAGGGGCTGGCGCCAGCCGCGATCGTCGCCGTCGTCCACGTGCTGCCACCGTTCGAGGAGTACTGAACGGTGTAGGCGGTGATCGCCGAGCCACCATTGCTGGCCGGAGCGGTCCAGGAAACGACGGACTGCGTGTTGGCGAAGCTGGTGCCGGCGACACCGGTCGGAGCCCCCGGCAGCGTCGCGGGAATGGCCTGCGCCGAAGGCGTCGAGTAAGCACCGGTGCCAACGGTGTTGGTGGCGGAAACCCTGAATTCATAGGCAGTTCCGTTGGTGAGACCGGTCACCGTTACTGGGCTCGAGGTCGCACTGGAGGTGAACGTCGACCAGGTGGTGAACGGCGACACCGAGTACTGGACCGTGTAGGTGGCGACCGGAGGCCCGCCATTGGCCGTCGGAGCGGTCCAGGAGACCACCGACTGGGTGTTGGCGTTGCTGGTACCGGCAACACCGGTCGGCGCGCCTGGCACCACGAGGGAGATAGCGGGCGAAGCGGGCGAGTAAGTGCCGGTACCAACCACGTTGATGGCCGCCACGGTGAAGGTATAGCTATCACCAGTGATGAGGCCCGTGATCGTGCAGGTCGTTCCCGTGCTGGTAAGACTCCCCGTACAGACGTTCGTGCCGACGGTCGACGTGGTGGTGTTGGTGTCGTTGATCTGGTAACCCGTGATTGCTGGGCCGTTGTCGCTTGGCGCTGTCCAAGTGAGAGCCGCCGTCGTGGCGCTCGGTACCGTCACCGTCGGTGCCGCCGGGGTCCCCGGGGTCACCAGTGACACGGCCGGCGTGGAGGACGAGAAGGCGCCGGTGCCGATCGAGTTGATGGCCGCCACCGTGAAGGTGTAGGTGTCGGTCGTGGTGAGTCCCGTGACGGTGCACGCGAGCGAAGTGCTCGTCTGGGACGACGGACACACGTTCGTGCCAATGGCCGACGTGGTGTTGTTGATGTCGTTGACCTGGTAGCCCGATATTGCCACGCCGCCATTGGCCGGGGCGGTCCAAGTGAGCGCCACGGACGTCGCATTGGTCACCGCAGCGCCTGGCGTGGCCGGTGCCAACGGCGGCGTGAGGGAGATGAACGACGAACTGGTGGCGTTGGTCAGACCCTGCGACGATGCCGTCAGGGTATAGGGCGCATTGTTGGAGTTGGGGCCGGTAAAGGCGCAACTTGTACCATCCACCACTCCGGAAACAGCCTGCAAGCTGGCGCATTGCGATGGCAGGCTGCCACCGGCCGACGAGGTTAAGGTCACGAGAGCAGTCGAGGCTGTGACCACGTTGCCGCCCGTGTCGTAGATCGTCACCACCGGTCCGGCCGCGAAGGTCGTCCCCGATATCACCGTGGGACTCGGTTCCGTCGTGAATTGAAGGGTTGTTGCGACACCGGCCACCGTGGGAGAGATGGTGTTGCTGGTCACCGTTATGGTGCCCGACGACGTCACCAATGAAGCTGTAAGTGTGTAATTAGTCCCGACTATCCCGGCGAACGCGCAGGTGGTGACGTCGACAATTCCCGCGTTGGGAGCCAATCCCGAACACGTAGTCAATAAGCCACCCGTCGATGACGTGAGTGTGATCTGGGGTAATTCGGAGGTCACCAGGCTGAGCGTTCCCGACGGAAGGCCATTCGTGGAGTAATACACGTCGACAATCGGCTCAACGGCCAGGGTCGAGCCTGATGCTCCAGCCACCGGTTGCGTAGCGAATTCAAGAAGATTAGGTATGGGCGTGATATTGAACGGGGTGCTGGTAGCGCCCGTCAGGCCGGAACTTGCTGCGCTCAGTGTCAGATTGTTGCCGTAGGCAATCTCGTTACACCCAGTGAAGGTGGCCAGCCCCTTGACCGCGCTAACCGTATTGTTGTCGCATTGCAGCGTCGTTCCACTACTCGGAGTAAGGGTCACCGAGGCAGTGCTGTTCGAGACCACGTTTCCAAACGCGTCCTCGATGGTGACTGCGGGCTGCGTGGTAAAGACAGCATTAGCGGCGCCATTCGCGCCAATCGGCTCAGTCGAGAACACCAGTTGCTTCGCCAAACCGAACGAAGTCACCGAAAAGAGGCCACTCGTTCCGGGAGTAACCGCCAACGAAAGGCCCGAAGGTGTCCCGGTGGCCGTCAGGGTGTACGACGTAGGCTCGGACTGCTGGGACGCGGCGTTGTAGCGATATCCACCCGAGAACGTGCAGTTTGACGGCAGCGTGAATATGCCCAACACTCGCAGTTCCCGTATAGCTGTTCAGCGTTCCGGAACAGTTCAGCGTGGGGTCGGTGCTGGTACCCCCCGACGACGTCACCGTGATCGTCCCCGTCCAGGTCGGTTGGATCACGTTGGACGCATTCTCAACCCACACAATGGGGGACTGGTTGAAAACCGCTCCCGAAACCCCCGCTTGCGGCGCCGTTTGAAAGACAAGTTTTAGCCCGGCCGCACCGATGGTGAAGGAGCTGCTGGTCGCTCCCTGGAACGTCGGGTCAATCTGGGTATCGGAAGGGTCCGATGCCACGATGGTGTAGGTGCCCGCGGTGTTCACCGCGCACCCCGTGAAGTAGACGTAGCCATTGATCTCACTCGAAGGGTTACAACTCAGGGCGGCGCCTGTTCCTCCCGAAAGGGTCAGAACCACCTGGGAGTCATCATTGGCCAAGCGGAGCACCGTTGGCGCAGTTGACGGCGACCGTGAACTGGCCGAGGGGCGTGTTGGCGGGCGTCGGCGAAGGACCCGGCTGGGTGACGAATTGCAGGTTGGTCGCCTGACAGCCTGTTCCCGCCACCAAGGACTTGGTGGAGTCTTGCGGAAGGGTGACGGTGAAGCTGTTGTAATAGGTCTCTCCCGTTGATGTCTGAGTCACAGAGATAGTGAAGAGCTGTGGTCCGTTCAGGTAGCTGGCCGGGCAAGTCGATTGAAAGGAGGCGCTCGTGGAGTTCCACCACTCCACCGGATTGAGCGACCCGCTAGCGGCCACGAACTGAACCGTGTAAAGAGACGAATAGGAGGCCGGAACACTAAGGATTACCGCGGTCGCCCCCGTGGTATAGGGACTGCCAACGGTTCCGGGTCCCGCGTTACAGGAAGCAAACAGCGCCTGCTGCGCGGTTTGCTGCATCTCACCGATGGCTTGCTGGGAGGCACTGGCCAGCAGGGTTCGCACCGTCGTGAGATTGCGGTGATCCGCCGAGGCTGAAATCGAGGTGCCAAAAGCGATAATGAGAGCGACGGAGGCGAGTCCGAGCACCACCACCGCGAGTAAGACCTCGATTAACGTGTCACCTCTTTCATTCCGACCTTGCTTTACGGCCGTGGTTCGCCCGTAACTCCGCCTAACAAGTGGGCGCGGGCGACGCGTCACGAGAGGATCGCCCTGCGGACGACCACGCGTGACCGATTCACGTTGTGGATCGAGGGCATCACCTTTAGTTCGCGCCTGATGACGAGTTCGAAGTCGCCTCAAGGTCGTCATGAGAGCACTCCGAATACCACGGCCTCGAGACCTCCAGAGCCGTCACCCAATTTTGGCGCTGAAGGTCGTTGGCGCCGGGGCCTCGACCATGGCAGTACCGGAAAGTGCCACGCTGTCACCCGTTGGCGGCACCGTGCACTCGATGGTGTTCGTGCCGCCAGGATTCGAGAAGTAATTCGTCTTGTCGTCACTCGATCCGGCGATGCCGTAATACGTCGTGCCGCCGACTTGCCACGATGCGCCCGCGTCACAGGCCGTGCCGAAGGGAGAAGTGGTGGTGTCGCAGGGCGTCCCCGCGATGCAGTAGCCGTTGGCCGCCGTGTAGCCATTGTTGATGATGGAAAGGTTTTGATCCGAAGTCCACGTCATCGACTCCTGGAAGCCGCCTCCGCCGTTGTCCGTCGACTCGGCGTCGGCGCTGAAGAGGTCCCAGCCGACCGCCGGTGTACCGCTGCTGTTCACGATGCTGATATTGCTCAGCGTGACGGTCGTGACGTAGCCGTCGTTCACCCCCCCGCCGGTTCCCTGCTGGTACAGCGCGGGTGCTCCAGAGATACCGTAATAGTTCGGATAGACGCCGGTATTACCGCACGCGGCTGACGTACCGGGATTACCCAGAAAGCCATCGCACCACGTCGGCAGGGCAAAGGGCTCGATGATCTCGCCGGCTTGAGAGTTGGTGATGGCCAGACAGAAATACAGCGTGAAGCTTCCATTCAGTGGAATCGATTCCTCAAGCCCGCAAGATCCGGTGGCCTGGGCTGACTCGGCATCAGCCAGCAGCGCCGGGTTGTTGCCCAAGTTGTTGAAGTCGATCATGCACAGTGACGACGCGAGCGGACCGGATCCCGGCGTCGCGTAGTTGCAACCGGTCGTCGCGTTCACCTGGATGGGCGCCCCCGCGTCGCTCACGGTCGCTGTCGCCGCGGGATCAGCCGTCAGAGTGTACGAGTACGAACTCTTAGGCTCTTTGATCGGAAAACTGACCTGCTGGACTCCCGTGGTGGCCAACCACGTCGGCGTGGTGGCATTTGAAATACCCGAGCAGGTGGCCACTGTGATGCTCGAGGTGCAGGTCACAGTCGGGGGGCTCAGGTTAGCCGGCACGTCGTACGACAGGATGGTGTCGGTCTCGGTCGTCGACGCGCCATTGGTGACACACAGCTGACGTACGAGGTTGTAGGTCGTGCCACTCGGCACAACGACGTACGCCACGACGTCGTTGTAGTTACCCGTCGCTTGGACGAGGCCCCACTCCAGGCCGAGCACCTGGTTCGTCGTGCCGGCCCCGCACACCGGCGACGGACTCAACGTGATTTCTTGCGCCTCTTGAACGTCGGGAGAAAAGCTCGCCGATACCACCTGCGCGTCGCTCGTGTCACCCAGTCGGCTCGCCGCACTTGATTGAAGAGAGAAGACTGCCAGTAGTCCCGCCGCGAGCGCGCCAACAATGACGGGGATGACGGCGGTCACTATGAGCAGCTCGACGAGAGTGAAGCCATCATCCGACCTGGTCTCGCTTCGAGCGTGCCGAAACCGTTTTGAGAGTTCGGTCAGTCTCATACGGGAAATAGTACCAGCAGACCTGCACTAATGCACAGGCAATTCGTCTGGTTTTAAGCGCTTCCCTAGGTCGTCTTTACCTGGCTGTAGATACCGTACATGGCCGAAATGAGGGCCACGGCGACAAACCCCACGATGACCCCCATAAAAATGATGATTGCGGGCTCAAAAAGAGCCGTTGCCCGGTCTACCTTGGTCTCCAGCTCCCGGCTGTAGTACTCCGCCGCCACTTCCAGCTGCTGGTCAAGGGTTCCCGTCTCTTCTCCGACGCGGAACATCTGCTGGGCGGCTCCAGGGAATAGTCCCGTTCTCGCGATTGGAGCCGCCAATCCCTGACCCTCCATCATCTCGATGCGGATTCCCTCAAGCGCCGTGCGATATATGGAATTATTGGCCGATTCAGCCGTTACCGCCATGGAACGAGGCAGATCGACGCCAGCCTTCAGCAAAGAGGACAGAATCCGACAAACCCGCTCAAGAATCGCCGTTTGGGTGAGGTCGCCAACTACCGGGAGCTTCAAGATAATCGCGTCTAAGCGGGCTTTACCCTTCTCGGACCTGCGCATCATGATGTAGCCCACTATCGCCATGACCATCACCGCGAGAATCACGTACCACCACTTGGTAATGAAGCCAGACATGGCCATCATCATTCGGGTGGGCAGGGGCAGTTTCGCGTTGAAGGACTTGAAAAAGACCACAAAACGGGGCAAGACGAACAGCGCCAGCACCCCGACGGTCACCACTGACATGCACGCGACCACCGCCGGGTAGATCAGTGCGGCCGTGATCTTGCCACGAGCCTTCGTGTCGCGATCAATGTAATCGGCCAGCTGGTTCAGGACCTTGTCCAGATTTCCCGTCAATTCTGCGGATTCGAGAATACCAACGTAGTAATTCGGGAATGCCTCCGGGTGGGCGGCAG
Organism: uncultured Acidimicrobiaceae bacterium; assembly: GCA_963827115.1. Taxonomy (GTDB): domain Bacteria; phylum Actinomycetota; class Acidimicrobiia; order Acidimicrobiales; family RAAP-2; genus RAAP-2. Next base: position 1,441,628 of record CAWGZS010000001.1, read on the forward strand.
CGGCGGCGGCGAAGGTGTCACCTGCCTGCAGGCTGTCGACCATATCCCCCAAAATGTTCTTCAGCAGCTTGTTTTGGGTCTCCTCGGTGATGACCTCCAGGGCTTCCATGATGGGGATACCGGCCCTCATGAATACCGCCAACTGGCGAGAGAAGTTCATGACGTCCTTTTTGGGGACTTTCTTCTTGGTGATTTCGAGTTTGAGCAGGCTCTTCTGCTCCTTCACCTCAAGCGGCTGAAAACCCCGCCCAATCAAGGCAATATGAGCGGCGCCCGTCGACGCGGCAATCTCGACGCCGGACACGGTCTTCCCGGTGCCGTCCAAGGCCTTGTAGCTGTACTTGACGGTGGTCTTTTCGCGCTTCGCCTGGCTCTTCGCCTCGGCGCGCTTCGAGAGTCGGCTCATAAGGTGTACACGCTCCTAATCACTTCGGCGACAGACGTTATGTCCTGAGCCACCAGGCTGATGGCCTCCTGGCTCAGCGTTCGCATTCCTTGCTTTACGGCCAACGTCCTCAATTCCTCCTGGGTGGCCCAGCCAACGATGAGGCGCTTGATTTCAGGCGTCATGACGAGCAGCTCGTAGATGCCAATTCGGTCCTTGTAGCCGGTGTCGCTGCAGAAGTTGCAACCCGTACCCATGTAGAAGACGTCCTTATCGGGTCCGCCACTTTCCTTGTAGAACAGCATCTCCTCATCGGTCATCGTGTACGTGGTCTTGCACGAGGGGCAGATTCGCCGCAGGAGCCGCTGGCCCACCACCGCCAGGACTGAGGACGCGACCAGGAACGATTCGATTCCCATGTCGAGGAATCGGTGTAGCGCGGAGACCGAGTCTGTTGCGTGCATCGAGGAGATGACGAAGTGGCCGGTCAGGGCCGACTGCACGGCAACGCGCGTGGTCTCCACGTCTCGAATCTCGCCAACCAGGATTACGTCGGGGTCCTGGCGCAAGATCGACTTCAAACCAGTCGCGAAGTTGAGCCCGGCCTGCTCGTTGGTTTGGATCTGATTGATGGAGGGGAAGATGTACTCAACCGGGTCCTCGATCGTCATGACGTTGAGAGTCGGGTTGCTGACCTCACTCAAGGTCGCGTAGAGGGTCGTGGTCTTGCCACTACCGGTCGGGCCGGCGCAGAGCACCATGCCGAAAGGAGACCGCACGAGCTTCGAGTACGCCGCGTGGGTGTCGGCCGGCATGCCGAGGTCGTTAAGGCGGAACAGCGATCGCGTCTTGTCGAGGATCCTCATGACGCAGTTCTCACCCATGATCGTCGACACCGTCGCGACGCGCACGTCGACCTCTTTGCCGTCGATGTTGATGGTGAGCTGACCGTCCTGGGGACGACGGCGTTCGACGATGTTCATGTTGGCCATGATCTTGATGCGGCTCACGAGACCGGGACCGATCGACACGGGCAGCTGAAGGATCTCCTTGAGCGCGCCATCGATCCTGAAGCGCACTCGCACGAAATCCTCCGACGCCTCGATGTGCACATCCGATGCGCGGTCGCGCATGGCCTGAGTAAGGATGCGGTCGACGACCTGCACCACCGGAGCATTGTCGGGGACGGCGTCGGTGTCGACCGCCTCGACGACCTTCTTTCGTGAGTCCTCGACCGCGACGAACGCCTCGACCAATTTGTCGACGCTGCCGATCGCGCGGTAGTTGCTGTCGATGGCCCAGATGACGTCACTGAGCGGAGCGAGCATCAACTGGACTTGACGTCCCGTCGTCTGGGCGAGAAGCGAACGAACGTCCTCGCTCGGTTCGGCGACGGCCACTTGCAAAAACGCACCTTCGAAACGAACGGGTATGGCCAACTGCTCACGCGCCACCTTTTCGGGCACGAGCGCCAGCGCCACCGGATCGACGTTCTCCCGTCGAAGGTTCAAGACCTCAAGGCCCAAGACCGAAGCCAGTGCGTCGGCGAGCGCTCGCGCGTCAATGGCGCCCATGCCAACGAGCACCTCTCCGAGCTTGCCTCCCGATTCCGCCTGCTTCGCCAGGGCCTCATCGAGCTGTACCACGGTGATCAGATCGCCTTGAACCAACAAGTCACCTAGGCGGCCTTTGAAGGGCGTGGCGATCTTGTCGTGGTGGACGCTCTCGTCCGCCACCACCGCCGTGCGGGTACCCTCCATCGTCGCCACGGCGGATCCCTGGGCGCCCTGGCTGGGCGCCGACCCATTGCTCGAGACCGGGGCACGGTTCACACCGTCAGCGTTCCCAGCCATTTGGGGGGGAGCTGGTTTCTCAACGGCAATGGACGAACCGCGGTCGCCCGGTTCGTCCTTACGGTTTTTTTTGTTGAATGCCACAGACACCTCGTCGGACTCGTACGTTTTCAAATGCGTAGGTGCGCCAAATCTAGCCCGACCTTCTATCAAATCTGTGTCAATCACTGGTAAACCAACAGTGTTTTGCGAAACTTGTTTTTTGCCAGCGAGACGTCTTTCGAGCCGCGTCCGGCGTTACTCCGCCACTTCATGCCCTAATTACTTAGCGCACCTTCCGCCCTGAACAGCGACCGTGTTTCCTCGCCCCACCCACTGACGACGTTTCCCGGTTTCACACAACACGATGACCGACGATGCCGAAACTGTGAACACCGCGCAAGAATCCGCGGACTTCTCCGCGGACTTCTCGCGGAGAAGTCCGCGCTCATTCGGACACTTTTCCTTATTTCTAAAGAGATTTCCAAATCCGTATAGTGGCCCCCACCGTGCGCCAGACATAATGAATGCTCGTCACCGAATCCCCGTCTGGAACCCCAAAGCGGCGATCCGCGCCATTATTGAAGGTGAAAGCATGCACACTTGTGCGGTGTTCGCACCTTCATCAGTCCGTGGCAAATTTCATAACGGCACATTTTCCGTTTCATTTCGTTGCTCAAATCCGGGAGTGCGGCCATCCCCTTCCTCTGATGTCACCCTTCTCACAACCTCGGTCGCCCCCGCACCACCACCATCCCTGCCGTCATCTCCCCGCCGTCACCCTCCACTTTTATGCTCCACGCGAAGATTGTCTTACTGAGACTGGACACCAGCGAGACCGTCACCTTCAAGAAAGCCCTCGGCCGCTCCCCCTTCGAGGAGGCTGAAAAGGACGTCGACGATCATCGCATCGTTGAAGCGCCAAGCGTCCGCCACCCAATCCAACGAGCCACCGCGTCCAAACTCTCGGTCGTGGTCCGAATTGAATACTGAACGAATTCCTCGCTGCTGTCCAGAGTTCCCTTGGTCGCTCGAGACATGTGGCAATTCGATGTCAATGGTTGGCCGCTCGGTCGGGGACGCCTGGTTCGGTGCGTCGTCACCCGACGAGTGAGTATGGCACTCGATCCACCAACTCGGACGATGAGTTGATCAGTTGGTCCACCCCTAACAGAAACTTCATCGGAGAGCCCGGCGGCCGAGGAGCCGCAAGCAGTGTCGCGGTACCTCATTCGTCCGAGGCGTCATGAGAGTCGACGTGGAGCAGATGAAACGGCCAGGAAGATCCTCGTTGACGGTCCATCCGGTCAAAGCCAAAGGCGCATCAGATACCCATGGGGTCAGCTTCAATGCCGCGTGGCTCCGACCCTCCGGTTCGTGCGAAGTGTCTGACAGGACAAGCCGGGCCAACGAGGTCTCGCGGCAGTCCGCCCCATCACGTTCGCGGCGGCTTTGTGAGGACTGCCCGATCATCCCTTTCATTGCCGACGAACGCGTTTTCACGACCGCACGCACGCCGGATCCGCTCCCGGCGACCTCGCGTTCACGCGTTAATCGGCGCCAATGATCGTGGACCGCTATGCCGCAATTTCACCACCAGAGTCCAGCGAAAGACCTCGGCCGCGTTGGCCACTTATGCTGAAGGCGCGTCCACGGTGCAACGGCGACCATCGTTCATGGCATCAGATCCAACGGCACCGCTTTGACCCCGATGAATCCAGGCTCGCGTTCAATGGAGATCCGCAACCCTCGTTGCTTTGGCGCCGCGCTGACCACGCCTGGACTCGGCGTCTTGCTGGCGACTTTGATTCGTCCCGCCACTCTTCACAACGGGTGAGTCGGTCGAACCGCTAACGAGCCACGCCCGTCGAGATCTGCGGACCGTGACCCGTCCGGCGTCTCTCGACATCCAGCGTCTCGCGGCGACCCCGTTGGCTTTTGCGGCTGGGTTTGAGAATCACCAAGCTTCGTGCCCGTACCAACGAACTCGATCACGTCGACCGCGTGTTAGAGCTGATAGTCAACCGCCACCTAGCTGGACCTTCCATAATCCGCCCACGATTCGTGATCTTGGTTCGGCGCTTCTCGCGTGTTGAACGGCGCCAGAAGATCTGTCCTTCAAGAATCGGACACTTCGACGACACGTATCGGTTTCATGCCGTCGATTGACTCGACAGTGGCAACCGATGAGACGAGGTCCCTGATGGTCGACAGCGCCAGTCGAGGTCCAGGCAATTCGGGTTCTCGGCGTCGAAGTTCGAAATGCTGGCCCCCAGTTCTCTCCTAGTCTTGACTGCGTGTCCGACTTGCTTCGCGGCGACGAAATTCTCGCCTGTGTCCACCGAGTGGCCCTCAGCCGAGGCGAGCCCTTCGAATTCGTCCGTCCGGCGACGTCACCAGAGATGCAACGGCGTCGACGCGACGCCGAGGAGCACCGGCGATTGACGCTCGAGCACCTCGAGCACCTTCACCCCGAGGCCGCCACGCCCTCGAGCCCCGTGGAGACAACGAGCTTCATGGACCACGGAGCGGAGCTGATCCTGCGGCCGCGCCTGGCCAACGACGAGGCGGGCCGCCGACGTTCTTCGGTCAACGCTCTCATCCGCGTGGGTCGAGTAGACGAACGCTTCGCCTATTCGCCCATCCTCATAAAGAACAACGAGATCCACGAGACTGCGAGCACCCGGCGCATTCTGGAAGGCTCGCTCGAGGCGCTTCTGCCCAGCCAGGCTTCGTTCACCGACGGCGTGGGACCCCGTTCATCGCTGACGGTCACGCGAAACGGCATCGTCCTGTCCCACGCGACCCGGGTTCTGGCCGCGCTCGGGCATGACGATCCCTCCGCCCGCGTGGCCATGGTCGACCGTCATCGGCGTGTCTGGTGGTTCGACCTCGCGAGCGCCAATTACCCCAGGTTCAATCTGGCCGCCTACGACGAGCACTACCTGCAACGCCTCGCCGTGGTCGAGGCCCACCTGCGGTGGAAAGCGGGAGAGGCGGACTTCCCCACCTCGCCCTATTGGCACCGCGAATGCCTGGAATGTCCTTATTCCGAGCACTGCGAAGCCCAACTCGAAGCGACCGACGACGTCTCGTTGACGCGCTTCACCAGCCTGGAGCAGCAAGTGATCCTTCACGAACAGGGCATCGACACCCGTGACGAACTTGCCCGGCTGGATCCGATAAGGGCTCGCCAGGCCCGAAACAAGGTTCCTACCGCTCACGTCGAGCTGAAACGTGAGGATTTTCTGGGTCGAACGATCGACAAACTGGACGACCTCATCTATCGCTCTAGGGCCCACGTTCGGGGGGAATCACTGCGAATCGTCGATTCCACGCTGATGGGCTGTCCGGTCGCCGACGTTGAAGTCGACATCGACATGGAGAGTTACGACGATCTGACGTACTTATGGGGTTCGAACGTGACCCTACGGCGACCAGTGGAAGGCATCGTGGGCGGCTACCAGGCGTTTTTCGACTGGAAACCCTTGACTAGCGAGCTCGAAGCCCGGATCTTCGCGGACTTTTGGGCCTGGCTCAGCGATCTGCGTCAGCGCTGCCGCGATCAGGGCGTGACCTTCGCGGCGTACTGTTTCTGGGCCCAGGCCGAAGACGGGGCCATGAATCGGGCGGTGGCCACGGGCATCGACGGCGGGGTGAGCGCCCAGGAATTGCAGGATTTTCGCTCCGCCTCGCCGGCGTTGTGGATCGACCTTCACGAGTACGCCAAGCGACAGGTCCAAACCGAGGGACCGTTGGGGCTCAAACAGCTGGCCGGCGCGGCCGGTTTCGAGTGGCGCGACGCCAATCCGAGCGGTGAGGCGTCCATGCTCTGGTACGAAGTGGCCGCCAGCGGCGATTTCCCCGACGCCCTGGCCTCGCGCCAACGGATTCTCGAGTACAACGAGGATGACTGCCGGGCCACCAAGGCCCTGCGAAACTGGCTGAACGGCCCGGCCCGCCTGCTGGCCCATCGCGACGACCCTCTTTGACGGGTTGGGCCGCTCGTTAGCATCGTGAGGTGGCCCCGCTGACCTCGACCCCCGCACCGGGCGCAACCCTTCGACGGTCCGCCCGCCAGCTGGGTGCGCTGAACGGCCTGATCGGCTTGGGCTTAGCGATCGCCAGCGCCAAGGGATTGGCCGAGTTGGCCCATGGTCGCTTCCACGCCGGCGTCTGGACCCTGGTCGCGGTCCTCGCCTTTCGCTGGATGCTGACCCTGCTCATCGACGAATGGGGTCAGTTGGCCGGACGTCAGATCCGCGACCATTGGCGCTCCAACCTGCTAGCGCACTTCCTGCGACCTCGCCGCGAAGGCGAAGGAAGCCGCGGTGACCTGGCCGTGGCCATCGATCGGGCCAGTGAGGGTCCGGGGCTGATGTTGCTCCAGGGCAGCGCCCAAGCGGGGATCTTGGGCGTCTTCGTGGTCTTCTGGGCCGCCGGCTGGCTCTGTTGCCTCATCGCCATAGCCCTATTACTGCTCTCCATTCCCCTGTACCGACGGGCGGGCCTGCGCAGCGAGGCCCTGAGCCATGACTACCACGAGCGCCGCTCGTTCCTTGAGGCCCGCCAGCTCGAAATCCTGCACCACGGGCCCGAACTCCGGGCCTTGGGGGCGGTGGAGTACGGCGCCGGTGAAATCGCCGCCATCTCGGACTCGGAACACCACGTGGCGATGCGGGCTATCCGCGTGGCCCTGGAATCCTCCCTGGTCACCGAGTTCCTGAGCGGGGTCAGCGTGGGACTGGTCGCCATGGTGGTCGGCTTCGCCCTGCTCGGCGGTCGAATTTCGCTCTTTCACGCCCTGGTCGCCGTGCTGGTCACCGGTGAACTCTTCCTGCACGTGCGCCGTTACGGGGCCGAGTTCCATCGCCGCGAGGACGCCGCGGCCTCGTTGGCGTTGCTGGACATCGAAGAACCGGCCCCGGGACGGTTCTTCGAGTCGTTGATCATCGCCACCGAATTGGTGTCGATGGCCGATACGCGACCCCTGTCGTTCGCCGTCGAGTCCGGCAACCGAATCCTGGTCAGCGGCCCGTCGGGCGCCGGCAAGACGACTTTGCTGCACACCCTGCTCGGTTGGCGCGAGCCCCTCCACGGTTCCCTGCAGCGCTCCAACGTCCGGGTCGGGGTCGTCAGTGTCGAGAGCGAGCTGCTGTCCGCCTCGCTCTGGGAGAACTTGACCCTGGGCGTGGACATCGATCAAGGGGTCGTTCACGAGCAGTTGCGTCTTCTGGGCCTGGTCGGAGACCGGTTCGCCGACATGGGTCGTTCCCTGCTGCCCGACGGGCGCGGCCTGAGCGACGGCGAACGGGTGCGCCTGGTGCTGGCTCGGTGCCTGCTCGCCAATCCCAAGTTGCTGGTGCTTGACGACGTGGCCGGGGTCCTCGACGCGCCGAGCCGGGTCTTGGTGGCGAAAGCCTTGGGAGAGCGCCGCGAACTGGCCGTCATCGAGGCCTGCGTCGACCGGCCGCTGTTGGGCTCCTTCTCCAAGAGAATCGATCTCGGCTGATGAACGAGGATATTCGCCGTCTCCTGCGCTGGTTGCGGCGCGCGCAGCCTCCGGCGGGACCTCTGCTGCGGGCGCTGGTCGGTGGGCTGATCGCGACCGCCACCAACGTCGGATTGTTGGTGGGCGCCGTCGCGCTGTTGGTCGACAGCGCCACCCGTCCCGGTCTGCGCGCCGTCGCGGGCACCTTGATCGTCATTGAACTGCTGGCCTTCCTGCGCTCCCCCATCCGTTTCAACGAACGCCTGAGCTCGCACCAGCTGGGCTTCGCCGCCGTGTCGCGATGGCGACGTTGGCTGGTCGTCACCATCGGTCGATGGAACTACGCCGTCTGGCGCCAGTACGCGTCAGGCGACCTGCTCGAACGGGCCTTGCGCGACACCGACGAACTGCAGGAACTGTGGCTGCGCTGCGTCATTCCGACCTTCAGCGTGCTGGTCACGGCGCTACTCGGCGACGTCATCATCGGGCTGCTCCCGCCCCACGGCCAATGGTGGAGCTTCGCGGCGCTCTTGTTCATGGTGCAGGCGTTGGGGCTGGTCGGTCTCTTCGCCAACGTCGGTCCGCTCGTTCGCTGCGACCGGAGGCTGCGCATCGCCCGCGGGGCCTACCGGGGGGCCCTGGTGGAGTTGAGCGCGGTGACGCCCGAACTAGCGTTGCTGGGCCGGGGCGATTTCGTTGATGGACGGGTGACGCCCGTGCGCGAGACCCTCAAACGCGCCGAGACGGTGCTGCGCCGGCAGCGGCGCGCCTCGGAGGGAATCGCCCCCTTCATCACCGTGGCGGCGCTCGTGCTGCTGGGGTCCCGGCACCCGGCCAGCTCGCCCACGTGGATCGTGGTCGCCGCCCTGTTGGCCCTGTCCACCTTCGAGGCCCTCAACGTCGTGCGCGACGCCCTCGATACCGCGGTCGCCATCAGCGCCGCGGCGGAACGGCTCGAATCGCTCGAGACCCCGGCCGTTCTCGGCGCGCAGCCCTGGCCGAACGACCCGACCATCCTGATCGAGGGCCTGATGATCCAGGAAAACGGCGTGGTGCTCTTGAACGACGGCCACGTGACCTTGCCCTTCGGCCGCCGGCTCGCCATCACGGGCGCCTCGGGATCGGGGAAATCCACGCTGCTTCGCCTCCTCGCGCGCCTGGACCCGGTGGAGGGCGGTTCGATCCTCATCGGCGACACACCGCTCGGTGAGATCGAGGAGCACCAACTTCGGCGACACCTGAGCTACGTGCCCAGCGAACCGGGCCTGACGAGGGGCTTCGCCCGCGACGTGGTCCAAATGGGACGCGTCAACCAGCGAGACTCGCTACTCGACCTTGCCGCCGTCGGGCTCGACGTCGACGACACGACGAAGTTCGAGGAGCTCTCTCGCGGGGAGAGAGAGCGAGTGGCGCTGGTGCGAGCCCTGGTCACCGCTCCCGAGATCTACCTCTTGGACGAGCCCACCAGCGGACTGGGCCAAGAGGAGACCCGCGCCGTGCTGGAACTTCTCGAAAGTACCGGTGCGACGTTCGTCGTCGCGACCCACGACGACCAGGTCATGGACTGGTGCCACCAGGTCTACGAGCTGCGTGACGGCAACCTCGTGGCGACCGCGCGCTGACGGCGCCGTTCACCTACCCGTTGATGGTGGTCATGCCCTGGGCGTGGTAGCGGTCGCCGGCCACGGACCCTCGCGGCACCGCCGCCTCTAGGGCGGCGATGTCGTCGTCAGTGAGGACGATTTCGCTTGCGGCGATGTTCTGGTCCAGCCACTTTCGCCGTTTGGTCCCCGGAATCGGCACCACGTCGTCGCCGCGCGAGAGCACCCAGGCCAGGGCCAGTTGCGCGATCGACACGCCCTTCTCCTTGGCGATCACCTCGAGGTTGGCCACCAGGTGGAGGTTCTTCTCGTAGGCGTCGCCCGAAAACCGGGGGTGGTTCTTGCGATAGTCCTTCTCCTGAGTCCCTTCGCGATTGCTTGACTCGTCGGTCAGGAAGCCCCGTCCGAGCGGGCTGTAGGCCACGAAGCCGATGCCCAGGCGCCGGCAGGTCGCCAGGACGCCATCCTCGGGGTCGCGGCTCCAGAGCGAGTACTCGGTCTGCAGTGCCGCGACCGGGTGCACCGCGTGGGCGCGCTCGAGCGTGGCGGACGACGCCTCCGATATGCCCAGATACCGGACCTTGCCGGCTTCGACCAGTGATTTGAGGGCGCCCCAAGTCTCCTCGATCGGCACCGTGCGGTCGACCCGGTGCTGGTAGTACAGGTCGATGACGTCCACGTTCAGGCGACGTAACGAATCCTCGCAGCACTGCAGCACGTACTCAGGATGACCGTTGATGCCCAGGAACGAGCCGTCCTCTAGGCGCTGATTCCCGAACTTGGTGGCGATCACCACCTCGTCACGCCGGCCGGCGATGGCCCGGCCCACCAGCAGTTCGTTGGCGAAGGGCCCGTACATGTCGGCGGTGTCGAGGAAGTTGACGCCCTGATCGAGGGCCGAGTGGATGGTGGCGATGGACTCGTTGTCGTCGCCGATTCCGTAGAACTCGCTCATGCCCATGCAGCCCAAGCCCTCGGCGGAGACCCGCAATCCCTGTCCTAACGTGCGTCGCTCCATGGTCGTCCCTTTCATGTGAAGTTGCTCACAAAGCCCTATTTTCAGGCTTCTAGCGCCACTGTAGCGGGTGGCGCACGAACTAATTTCTATCTATTGGCTAGGGGGGCCAAACATCGACAGCCCGTCTGTTCTGACTACAGGGCAGACGGGCTTCGCTGCGTCACGGGTACAGTGGATGCAGTGAATGTTCGCTCGATGACGTAAGTGGTTCGAACATCCCCTCCCCGACGGCCCCCGAGACAGCGTTTCCAGCGACGAACGTGACCTCGCCCGCGACATCCCCCGACTCGTATCCGCCAAAACCCCTCATGCGGGGATGGATTCACCTGGTCTCCGCCTTCGTCCTGCTCGCCTGCTCCCCCATCCTGATCACCCGAGCCCGCACCTGGCCCCAGGTGGGGTGGGTGCTCTGCTACATCGTGGGCGTCTTCGCCATGATGGCCACCAGTGCCATCTACCACCGCTTCAACTGGTCGACGCGCGCTCGACGGGCCTGGCGCCGGGCCGACCACTCGACGATCTTCCTGGCCATCACCGGCAGTTATCTGGCGATCGCCGGACTGACCATGCACGGCACGATTCGACTGGTCCTGCTGCTGGTGATCGGCGCCGGCGCGGCCGCCGGCATCACCATTCGTCAGCTGACCATGGACACGCCGCGCTGGGTCAACACCGCGCCCTACATCGTGGTGGGCTGGGCCGCCGTCGGCGTCGTGCCCCAGATCTACCGCGGCGGGGGGCCCTTCTGCTTCTTCCTGGTGGCCGCCGGCGGCCTCGCCTACACCGTCGGGGCGGCCTTCTTCGGCGCCAAGCGCCCGCGGCTCTCGCCCCGGGTCTTCGGCTACCACGAGCTGTTCCACGCCTGCACGGTGCTGGGGGCCGCCCTCACCTTCTGGGCCCTGGCCGTGGCGCTGCGTTAACCCAGTTCGGGCACCAGGTTGAAGTGCACCAGCGCGGGCAACGAGCGCCGGACGCTGATCGTGGTGATCGAACCGTTGTCGAGGCGCAGGCGCCAGGCCACCGACCCCGGGACCCCGATGGCCCAGGTGGCCGCCGACTTGATCGGCGAGACGTGACTCACGATGGCCAGATGCCGGTCCGCCTGGTACAGCAGGCTGTCGCGATCGGCCAAAAGGGTGTCGAGTTGGTCGTGCACCCGTTGGTCGACCGCCGAGAGTGATTCGCCGTCGCCCAGGGCCATGGCGTGGTCGCTCTCGAAGTCGCGCCACTGCTCGGACGTCACGTCCGCGATGGGATGGCCGTCGAGGCTCCCGTAGTCCACTTCGATGAAGGCGGCATTGACCGACGCGTCGATCTCGGGGAAGGCCAGGGCAGCCGTGGCCCGGGCCCGGCGAAGCGGCGAGGTCCACACCTCCTCTACTCCCTTCAGGTAGGGACGCAGGGCCAGCGCCTGTTGCTCACCGCGCGGCGTCAGTTCCGGATCGCTGCGCCCCACCAGGAGCCCCTGGGCGTTGGTGGTGCTCTGGCCGTGTCGGATGAAGATGATCACGGCAGCAGGAGACGCCCGCACTCGGCGCAGGTCATGAACTCGCCCGCGGGCAGGGTCTTGAAGCGGCTGAGGTCGAGCGGCGAGAGCGCGATCCGACAGCCGTCGCAGCGCCCTTCGTCGACCTGCGCGGCGCCCGAGATACCGACGCGCCTCTTCAGCCCTTCGTAGCGCTCGAGCAAGGCGGTTGACAGCGCCGCGGCCCTCTCGTCACGTCCCTGACGCAGCGACACCAACTCCTCGTCGAGCGAGGCCTGTAACCCGCCGATGACCGTGTGCAGTTCGCCTCGGCGCGCCAGCCCCGGCTGGGCCTGCGCTTTGATGGTCGCCACGGCGTCGTCCAGGGGTTCGACCTCGATCAGGAGTTCGAGTTCGGTGTCTTCGGCGCTGGCCAGTAACTGGCGCACGTGCTCCAGCTCGGTGTGCAGGGCCGCCAGCTCGCGGGCGTTGGCGGTCGACGCGGCCAACGTCTTGGCAAGCTCCGCACTTCGGGTGGTCAGGCGAGTGGTCTGCTTCTGGGCCTCCTCGTAGGCGCTGCGGACGGGAGTTTGCGCGTCCTTGGCCGCCTGGAGGGCCTTGGCCAGGGAGCGCAGCTCGACCTCGAGCGCCGCCAGTTCGGCCATTTCGTCCAGGTGGTCGCGCTGGGACGACACCCGTTCGATCCACCGATCGGCCTGCATGAGAGCCCGTAGTTCTTCGGTCTCATCCACCGCGTCAGTCTTGCACGTTCCAGCGCGAAAGCGCCCGGCCAAGCTTGTCGATCGCCGGAACCAGCCCCGCCTCGCATCGCTCCTTGGCCGCGGCGATGTCGAACCAGAACACGTGGGGGCTCTCGTCCTCCCCGGGCACCGGGTCGTCGGGCGGGGCGACCAGCACGTAGCGCAGGTCGTAGTGGGTGTGGCCGTGCGGGCCCGGATGCACGTCCACGTGGAACAGCTCCACGGGATCGACGTGACGGGCCACGAGACCGGTCTCCTCCAGCGTCTCGCGCACCACCGCGTCCTCAGGTCCCTCGCCCGCGTCGACGTGGCCGCCCGGTTGGACCCAGATGTGCAGAAGGCGGTGCTCCAACAGCACCACCCCGCGAGGGGAGACGACGAACGACGACGCCGTCAGATGGTGGTCGCTGGCGTCGACGTCGAAGGGGTCCTGGAGCCACGACAATCGCTCCAGGGTGGCGACCATCGACCGCTCTTCGCGTTCGTCGACGGGCGAGATAAGACCCAACTGGCGAATCAAACCCTCATCGGTCATTGCTGTTCGCGGTAGAGGCGCTCGAGCGACGCGGGCCACGGGACCTCACCGCTCGCCATGGCCCCGTCCGAGGACGGGATCGGGGCGTCGAAGTGCAGTCGGGCCGGCACGGTGCCCGACCAGATCGGCAGGTCCAGGTCGTACTCGAAGTCCTCGGTGGGACCGGCGGAGACCTTGGCCGACGCCTCGTCGATCTCGACGCGTAGCACCATGGTCAGGTTGAGCTCGCGTTCGCTCATGACCCGCACCTCTTGGGCCCGCCCGGGCAGGATGGCGTCCACGAAGAGGTCCAGCACGCGCCGTTTCTCCTCTAAGTCCGTCACCTTGGCCGCCGGGCCCACCACGACCACCGACCGGTAGGCGATCGACGACTCGAAGCCGCTGCGCGCCAGGCGCAGCCCGTCGTAGATGGTCACGTTCACGTAGGCGATCTCGCTGTCGAAGACCGCCTTCATGAAAGCGTTCGACTGGCTGCCGTGCAGGTAGAGGACCCGACCCTCGCGCGCGTGCAGGGTCGGCAGTGTCACGGCTTGGCCGTTGACGATGGCGGCGACGTGACAGAGCCGGGCCTCGTCGAGGATCGCGGCGATGGTGTCGAAGTCGTAACGGGCCTTCTCGGGCAGGCGCCGCACCCGGGTCCGCTCCCCGGGGCCCAGATCGTCGCTCATGCGCGCAGGTCGCCCCCGAAGAAGGTCCGGGCCACGCCCGCCACCTCCACGTTGCGCTCGAAGAGCCGCGCGTGCATCAACCCGCCGCGGGCCGACGCCTGGCGAACGGTGACGGTGGGCGACCCGACCTTCTCGACCCACCAGGGCGCGATGGCGCACATGGCGCTGCCCGTCACGTGGTCCTCGGCCAACCCCAGTCGCGGGGCGAAGACCCGGATGGAGACGTCCACGCCGGGGCCGCCCTCGCAGGCCGCGATCACCATCGAACTCGGCACCAGGAAGAGGGCCATGGGGTCGACGGCCAGCCCGCACAAGGTGTCGTAGTCCTCGACGATGGCCAGGGAACTCTGCGCCCCGGCCTGGAAGACCTCGACCAGCGGGCCGAGGGAGCCGTTGAGCACCGACACGTCGAGGGGCTCTAAGTAGGAGCGGGGTAGGTCGATGGCCAGCATTCCGTCGCGGCTGCGCCGGCCCGAGAGCACGCCGGCCCGGGTCTGGAAGTAGAACTCTTCGTCGGGCACGCCCAGTTCGGTGAGCAAGACGTGCAAGGTGGCCAACGTCGCGTGGCCGCAGAGGTCCACCTCGACGGTCGGCGTGAACCAGCGCAGCGACCAGGTGTCGCCCACGCGGCGCACGAACGCGGTCTCGGACACGCCCAGTTCGAAGGCGATCTGCTGCAGTTCCTGGTCGGTCATGGGTCGCTCCAGCAGCACCACCACCGCCGGATTTCCCCGCTCCGCACTGCCGATGAAGGCGTCGACCCACCAAATGCGGTGACCGAACGTCACGTTGACAGATTCCACCCTTAGACACTGCCACACCTGGACAGCCCACCGCGTAGGGTTTTGCTGTGCGTGTCGCGACGTTTAACATACACGCGGGCGTCGACGGATGGGGTCGACCGACCGGCGCCCTCGAGCACGCCCTCACCCTTGGAGCGGACGTGCTGGTCTGTCCCGAGTGCTGGCGCGGCGACCACGGCGGCGACCTCTACCAGGAGCTCGCGACCAAGCTCGACATGCAGGGCACCTTCGCCACCCTGGCCACCGGCAAGCGCCAGACCAACGGAACGGGCGGGCGGACTTGGCAGCCCTTCATGGCCCACCTGGCCGGCGAGCGCGGCCTCTTCTTCAACGAGCATCGTGAGTTGACCAAGGCCCAGCGCTTCGAGCACGACGAACTGGACGAGACCCAGCGCGGCCAGTGGGGCGTGGCCCTGCTCACCCGCCTGCCCATCGAGGAGATCCGGATCGAGGACCTGGGCCGACTACCGAGGGAGAGGGTCAAGCGTTCCCTGATCGTCGCGCGGCTCAACGACGGCCAGCATCCCTTCTACGTGCTGGCCATCCACGGCGCGCACATCACGCACGGGTCCTTCCTGCAGTACCGGCGCGTCAACGAGATCGTGTCCACGTTCGAGCCCGGGATTCCGGTCATCCTCACCGGCGACTTCAACTGTTGGCGGCCGCTGCTGCGCATCTTCCTGCCGGGCTGGCGCTCGCTGGTGCGCGCGCGGACCTGGCCCGCCCGCTTCCCCCACTCCCAGATCGACCACGTGCTGGGACGCGGTCCCTGGCGGGTCCAGGGCGGCGGCGCGAGCGACGGCGGCAGCGACCACAAGGCGCTCTTCGTCGACGTGACCCTGCCCTAGGTCAGCGCCATCTGGCTGCTCTCGGGCAGTCGGCGCAGCAGCGCCAGCGCGGGCAGGAACGGCAGGAACGTCACCAGGGCCGGCACCCGCAGGGACGTCACGCTCGAGGTGTGCACCATGTCGCCCACCCAGCCGAAGAGCACCAGCCCGCTCACCGCGCCGACGACGCCGAAGACCACGATCCATCCGGCCGACGTCGCGCGCACGTCGTGGGAGAAGAGCTCGGTGCTGATGGCCGTCAGGGCGGGCGACAGCAGGCCGCCCGCGCCGATGCCGACCATGTAGCCGAGGATGAAGTCGGTTCGTCCCCCGCTGTAGGCGAAGCAGGCCGTCAGGGCCGTGGCCAGCACGCCGAGCGCGACGGTCCAGCGCCGACCCACCAGGGTGGCCAAGCGGTGGCTCAGCACCAAGCCGGCCAAGCCCGTGAGGGCGCTCAGGGTGACCACGGTCGCCACCTCGCGCGGGCTCATCTTGAGGATGCCTTCGCCGTAGACGAAGGTGAAGCCGTTGGCCGGACCGGTGATCATGCCCACCGAGAAGACCACCATGGACACGATGGCCAGCCGCCCGCGCAAGGCCCTTGGCACCGACCCCAGGCGGGCCAGCGGCGCGTCGCTCGAGCGCTGCAGCGGCTCGGGGATGACCCGCAGCAGCGGCATGATGACGATTACCGGCAGCAGCGCCAGGGAAAAGAGCCAGCGGAACGAGTCAGGACCACGAATGAGGCCGTGAAGGATAGCCGAGAGCCCCGCCCCGAGCCCCGCGCCGGCCGCCATGATGACCAAGCGCGTGATGCGACGCTTGGTGCTCGAGAGCTCCACGGTGATGACCTGGACGATCGTCGACGCCGCCGAGAGCAGGGGCCGCGCGAAGGCGAAGCACAACACGAAGAACCAGTAGCTGGGGCTCAGGGCCGCCGCCGCGGTCGCCACGAGTCCGAGCACGATCGTGCGCTGCAGGACCTTGGTGCGTCCCCAGCGATCGGCCAGCGAGGCCAGCGGCAGGGAGAGCAGCGAGGCGAGGCGCAGGGCGGCCAGCCCGAGGCCCAACACCGAGCCGGACAGGCCGACGACGCTCTGGAGGGAACCGGTCGAGGAAAGATGGCCGAAGTGCTTGGCCACGTCGTTGAGCGAGTCGATGGCGCCGAACTGGGCGAAGCCCGCCACGAGGGCCGCCAGGAACAGCACGACCGTCACGCGGTCCGCCACACGGCCGGGCGGCGCCGACTGGTCGCTCTCAGCCAAGTTGGACCGTGTCGTCCACCACCACGAGCGTCTTGCCGTGGTTACCGCCGCTGAAGAGCAGGTTGAGCGCCTCGGGCGCGTGTTCCAGCCCGTGGACCAGGTGCTCTCGGTGCACCAAGCGCCCGTCACGCACCATGGCGGCCAGTTCCTTCTGCCCCTCGGGGAACCTCGAGGCGAAGTCAAAGATGAGGAAACCCTCCATTCGGGCGCGACGAGCGATCAGCATCGGCGTGTTGACCAGTCCCTTAGGTCGTTCCATCGCGTTGTACTGGGAGATCGCCCCGCAGATCACGATCCGGGCGTGCAGCGCGATGGCGCCGAGGACCGCGTCGAGGATCTCGCCCCCGACGTTGTCGAAGTAGAGGTCGATGCCCTCGGGGCAGGCCTGGTGCAGCCGCCGGGCGATCTTGGGTTCGCGGTAGTCGAGGCACTCGTCGAAGCCCAGCTCTTCGACCACCTCACGACACTTCTCTGGGCCGCCAGCGATGCCGACCACCTTTTTCGCGCCGCGGGCCTTGGCGAGCTGGCCCACCACCGATCCGGTGGCGCCGGCGGCGCCCGAGACGACCACCACGTCGCCCGGCTTGAAGGCGCCCACGTCGGTCAAACCGAAGTACGCCGTGAGTCCGGTCATGCCCAGCACGTGCATGGCCGTGGCGAGGTCGAATCCGGTGTCTGTCGGCATCACGGTGAAGCGGTTCGTCTCGCTGGCGATCGCCCACTCCTGCCATCCGGTGGCGCCGGACACGACGTCGCCCACCTGATAATGGTCGGACCGGGACTCGGTCACGACGCCCGCGCCGCCCGAGCGGATGACGTCGCCGAGACCAATCGGGGGCAGATAGCCCGGCGCGTCGTTCATCCAGGTGCGGATCGTCGGATCGATGGAGAGCATCCCCACTCGAACGAGCGCCTCCCCAGGCCCGCAGTCGGGCACGGCCGACTGGACCAGCTCGGTTGTCGTGGCGTCCACCAGCCCGCTGGGTCGTTGAGCCAGGATGATTTGACGATTGATCATGTTCATTTCCTCACCGTTACCGCCACATTAGGACGGCACCGGCGACGCAGCGCACGTCCGCGCGAGCACTCGCTGCCTCACACCTCGATGGGGATCTCCACCTGACCTCGGGGCGCGACCAGCACGTCGCGGGCGATGATGCGAGGACGAACGTGCTCGCCCAGGGCCAGGTCCGCGCCGACGTCACTTCGCACGTCCACGCGCACGGGAATCTCGCCGATCTGCACGACCAGCCTCGTCGTGGCGCCGAAGAAGCTCTTATGGGTGATGAAGCCGCTGCCCTGGGGATCGACCTCGATGGCCACGTCCTCGGGACGGAGCAGGGCATCGATGGGGCCCGAGACGTCCCCGGACTCGCTGGTGCGCACGGGGCAACGCTGACCGAAGATGACCACCTCCTTGCCGTCCATCTGGACGGGCACCCGACTGGAGATGCCCACGAACTGCGCGACGAACGCGGTGGTTGGGCGCGCGTAGAGGGTGGCGGGACTGGCGATCTGCTCGATGTGACCGCTCGACATCACGCAGACGCGGTCGGCCATCGAAAGGGCCTCTTCCTGGTCGTGCGTCACGAACACCGTGGTGATGGCCAGACGCTGCTGCAGCGAGCGGATCTGATCCCTCAACTCGGCGCGCACCTTGGCGTCGAGCGCGGACAACGGCTCGTCGAGCAACAGCACACGTGGCTCGATGGCCAAGGCCCTGGCCAGGGCGACGCGCTGCTGCTGTCCGCCCGAGAGCTGGTGGGGGTACTTGGTCGACTGGTCGCCCAGGCCCACGAGCTCGAGTAGCTCACTCGCCTTGGTCCGGCGTTGCCCCCCGTTTTGATGGCGCATCCGCAGCCCGAAGGCCACGTTGTCGAGCACGCTCATGTTGGGGAACAACGAATAACTCTGAAAGACCATGCCCATGTCGCGCTTCTGCGCGTTCACGTTCGAGAGGTCCTTGCCGTCGACCACGACCCGCCCGCTGTCGGGGTGCTCGAAGCCCGCCAGCACGCGCAGCGCCGTCGTCTTGCCGCAGCCCGACGGCCCGAGGAAGGCCACGAACTCCCCCGGTTCGATCGACAACGTCAGCCCGTCGAGCGCCCGCACCTTGCCGTAGGTGCGCACCAGGTTCTCGAGTCGCACGCTCGCCCCGCCGGACGAGGCGCCGGGGGCCGAGCCCGCTGTGGTTGATGCTTGAACGTCGGTCACGGGGTGCCCGCCTTTCGTCGTGATCGTCGAGATTGCGAGCGGTCAGCCGCCACAATCAATGAAAGCAGTAGCCACGTGCCGATGAGCAGGGCCATCGAGGCGGCCAGCGTGACGTGGGCGTCCGACTGCTGGAACTGGGCGATCCACACCGGCATGGTGGTCCAGCCGTCCAGGTTGGCCATGGTGTACTCGCCGAACACCAAGGCCAGGGTGAGGGCGGTCGCCGAGAGCAGCGCCGCGCGAAGGTTAGGCATGATGACGCTCCACAAGGTGCGGATCCACGAACCGCCGAGGGAGCGTGAGGCCTCCACCAAGGTCTTAAGGTCGATGGCGCTCAGTCCCGCGTCGAGGGACCGGTAGACGAACGGCATCGCGAGCACCACGTAGAAGATACTGAGCAGGTACGGCGACGACTTGAGCCACAGTGGCGCCGAGCCAAGCACACCGACGATGAGCACGATGGGGGGAACGACGATGGGCAGGATCGTGACGAAATCCATGACCGGACGGAGCTTCGGCACCCTGATGTGCACGAAGATGGCCGTGGGAACCATCAAGATCAACTCGACCGCCGCGGTGAAGAACGCCAATCGCATGGACAAGAAGAAGGCCCCCGAGAAGCCCTGCTCCGACGGCAGGGACGTGAAGGCCCAGAAGGAGAACTTCCCCAGGTCGTTCTGGAGGGCGAACTTGACCCCGGCGTAGAGGGGCGCGAGGAAGTACGCCAACGCCACGACCAGGACGACCAAACGCCACAGCCGGAACTTCTTGCGCCGACGCCGCCGTCGCTGCGGCAACTGAGGATTCACCTCGGGATTCTCGAAATAGTAGGACTCCGCTACCTGAGCCATTTTGAGGCCCTCCTGCGAGCGAGTCCGTAGAAGACCATGGTGATCGAAAGCACGATGAGCATCCCCAGGGCGATGGCGAAGCCGACGTTCGCCTCACCGGCGATGGCGTTGCCCGACACGGTGTCGCCGATCTGGATCGGCGCCAGCGTCACGGTACCCTCGGTCAGCGTTTGCGCCGTGGCGTAGGCCGCGAAGCTGCTGCCGAACAGCAGGAGTATTCCTCCGAGGATCGAGGGCATGAGCACCGGAATGCCGACGTGACGCCAGTAGCGCCAGTTCGACGCACCCATGTTCTGGGCCGCCTCTCGCCAGGACTGGCGAAGACCACCCAGCGCGGGCGTAATGACCAGCACCATCAGCGGTAGCTGGAAGTACAGGTACACGAACGCGACGCCGTAGAAGTTGTAGAGGTCGAAGCCGTGGCTCCAGGGGTTGAGACCGATGTGGTTGAGCCACACCGTGATGATGCCCGTGGTCTCGCCGAAGGCCGCGATGAAAATGAACGTCAAATTGATGCCACCGAAGTTGGCCAGGACGGCTGACGCGGTGGCCACCATCCTCTTGAGTACGCCGCTGTTGGACGTCACGATGGCGTAGGCCAGGAAGACGCCGAGGATTCCCGGGATGATCGACGTGATCACCGAGAGAAGAAGGCTGTTCTCGAATCCCTTCAGGTAGATCCCGTGGACCAGCAAGTCCATATTGCTGAACGTGAACTTCCCCTGGAAGGTCAGGAAGGCGTTGCGGATGATATAGACGATCGGCACGCCCAGACCGACACCCGTGTAGATGAAGAAGGGTGCCATCGCGAGCACCGGGAGCCAGGCTCGACGTAGTTTGCTTTTTCGCCCGCCCGATTCAGGGGGCAAAACCTCGGACCTGGGTACCGAAGTACCCAGGTCCGAGAACAGCATTTGGTTGCGTGGTTCGTTATCGGTCACTTGCTACTACGGACCGGTCGTGACCTCGGTCGGCCACGTGCTCGTGACCGTGGTTTCAGCCGCCGTTATTTGTGCCGGGGTCGGGACGTTGGTCGAGCCCTTCGGCACCGCGGGCAGTGCAGCCTCCCACGTCTTGTTGGCCGTTCCGTGAGCCTCCATGTAGGCCAGCTCCGCGGGACGGGCTTCACCCTGTAGCCAGAGGTTCTGTCCAGTCACCGAGTACAAGTACTCCTCCCAGAGGCGGGCCGCCGCGGGGTCGGGAGCGTTCTTGTTAATGGCCTGCGTGTAGTACTCGGCGAACAACGCGTCGCTCGGCACCGTCACCTTCCAGCCCTTGATGGAGGCGGAAATCTCAGAGGCCTGGAGGTAGTCCCACCAGATCACGATGTTGGTCGCGCCAGACTGAATCGTCGACGGTCCCGCCACGGTGGGCACGAAGTAACCCTCCTTGTTGAGATTCTGGAAATAGGTGACGCCCGGAGCGATGTTGCTCAACGACCCGCCTTCAGCAATGGCCGCCGCCCACACACCGGCGAGCGCCGCACTGGCCGACAACGGACTGTTGTTGAGGCCCACCTTGTAGCCGGCCGATGAGGGCGCGGCCAGGATCTGGGCGAACGACGTCGGGCACGTGGTCACTGCGGCCGTGTTGCAGCCGATAGCGACGTAGCCGCCGTAGTCGTCAAACCAGTAACCGTTCGGGTCCTTCAGGTTCGAGGGGATCTCGTTCCACGTTTGGACCTTGTAGGGGGCCAGCTGGCCGGCCGTCTGAGCCGTCACCGCAAAGTTTGTCCCCACGTCGATCACGTCCGGGTCATTGGAGCGACCCTGGTCGTCGGTCATCGCGGTGATCTCTTGGGCGCTGGAGCCGTCAGGGTTCTGGTCGCTGATGTTGATGTGGTACTTCGCCTTGAAGTCCTTGATGATGGTGCCATAATTCGCCCAGTTGTCGGGCAGGGCAATCACGTTCAGTCGGGCTTCCTTCTTCGCGGCCTTGATCAGCGCCGCCATTGAAGTGGGTCCCGTTGCGGTGAGGTGCGTCACCTTCGCCCAGTTAACTGTCTTCGACGCTCCAGCCGTTGAAGTGCCAGCGGAGATTCCCACTGCCACCACGCTGGACATCGTCGCCGCAGCCAAGAGGGCCGCTTTGAACCTTCGGTATGCCACTAGTACAACCTCCCTGATTTCGAACCGCCGGAGTGGTGATTCTGGGCCAGACTATCCCGTCGCGACGCGGCGCGCATGACGAAAGTTTGTTTCCACGCAGATTTAATATTGGGCGATTACACAATCGTGACGCGCGTGTGAAAGAGCGGTAAATGCGGTGCGTTTAACCGTCTGGTCCTTCTTGAAAGTAACGAGAAATTCACTATGTGGAAATCGTCGCGACATGGCGTCGTGACATCCGCGGCCGTTCTCGGGGATCGACGATCTACGTGGAGTGCATTGTCGCATCGCGCAACAATTCAATGCAGACCGTAAGGCCGCCGCCGGGCGTGTCTTCGAACCGCAACTCGCCTCCCAGCGGCTTGAGGAAACCCGCGGATACCGTGAGCGCGATCCCGGCCACCGACTCTTCGTCGTTGAGCTGCCCCGAGGGGGCGATGAGTCGTTCCTTCGCCGCTTCGTCAACGCCAGGGCCACGGTCGATGACGAGCACCTCCACGAACTCACCCGATTGACCAGCGCTTATTCGGATCGGGCTGCCGACGGGGCCGAAACGCACGGCGTTGTCCAGGACGTTCACCAGCACCCGACTGAGCAGGGCCGCGTCGGTTATCAAGGGCGCCAGGTCCGGCGCCAGGTCGACGTCGAAGACCTGGTCGCCCGCGTCGAGCGTCGCGATCGCTTCGTCGATGAGTTCCTGAAGGTCAACCCTCTCGACCTTCGCGTCGACCAGGCCCGCCTCGAGACGGCGAAGGTCCACCAGATTGGTGATGAGGCGCGTCATTCGTCGCACGTCGCGCTCCAGACCCACCAGAACCTTCCGTCGGGCCTCCGGCGACCAGGTCACGTTGGTCTTGAGCAACGACGTGACGTCGGCCTCGATCAAGGCCAGCGGCGCGCTCAGTTCGTGCGACAGCGCGTGAAGGAGTCCGCTGCGCAGGGCTTCAGCCTGCACCAGCGCCCGCTGTTGTTGCTCGTCGTGAAACGTGGCCTGAGACTTCAGCCCGGCTGACACGCGCTCCAAGAACACCGTGATCAACTGACGATCCTGGTTGTCGAGCGCTTCTCCCGAGAAGACCAGCACGTGGTCGTCATCGATGACGAAGCGCGACGTCACCTGGGATTCCTCGACCTCGTCGCCGCACCTGATCTGCGTCGTCCACTGGCCGTCGTGTCGAGCTAAGAGCGCGACGCCTGGAATGGCGAAGATAGCCCTCAACGACTCGAGCAACGGCAAGAGGTCGTCGTCGGTGGTCGCCACGGTTGCGGCCGCCCTGGCCAGTATCTGCGCCTCGATCCTCGCCCGCTCGGCCTCCTTGGTGCGGCTCGCGAACTGACTCACCACCACGCTCGCTCCGAAGGCGAAGAGGAAAAAAGCCACGATCGACACGACGTCGTCCGGTCGAGCCACGGCGAACGTGTGCAGGGGTGGGACGAAGTAATAGTTCTCCAGAGCCGAGGCGACGAGCGCGGCCACGATGCCCACGATCGTGCCACCCCACGTGGTGAGGGCCAGCACCACCAATAGGTAGACCAGGAACACCGTCGAGAGCGAGATACTGGGGCGCACCTCGGCCAGCGCCCAGGTGACGGCCGGCATCACGAGCGCCGTCAAGGCCAACGCCGCCAGGGTCCTCGTCCAAGAGAACTGACTCTTCTGTCGCCGTCGGCGGACCTTGGCGGGTCGCTCGCCCCCTACGGCGATGATGTGCACGTCGAGGTCACGCGCCTCGCGAAGCACCCTCTCGACTACCCCACTTGATAAGTGGTACCTCGATTTCGGGCGGCTGGCGCCTAGGACGATCTGCGTCCCGCGCTCGGAACGAGCGAAGGCCACCAGCGCCCGGGCCACGTCCTCATCCACGATCTCCTGGAACAGGCCGTCAAGTTCGCGGACCAGCTCGCGGGCCTTCGTGGTGTCGGCCTCCTCGAAGTTCCCTGCGGAGTTGACGACGTGCACGGCCATGAGTTCGGCGCCCGTGCGCGACGCGATGCGAGCCGCCCGGCGCAGCAGCGCCTCGTCGGTGTCGGTCCCCGTCAAGGCCACGATGAGCCGTTCCCTCGTCTCCCAGGCCTCGCTGATCCCGTGGGCGGCGAGGTAGCTCTGCAGCGAGTCCTCCACCCGATCGGCGAGCCACAAAAGCGCCAGCTCTCGCAGCGCGGTCAGGTTCCCCGGGCGAAAGTAGTTCGACAGCGACGCGTCAATCTTGTCGGCCGCGTAGATGTTGCCGTGGGCCATCCGACGCCGTAGCGCCTCGGGCGTGATGTCCACGAGTTCGACCTGCTCGGCGCGACGCACCACGACATCCGGGATCGTCTCCTTCTGCAGGATGCCGGTGATCTTCTCGACGACGTCCGAAACCGACTCCAGGTGCTGGATGTTCACTGTCGTGATGACGTTGATACCGGCGTCTAAGAGGGTTTCGACGTCCTGCCAACGCTTTTCGTGCGTACCGCCGGGCACATTGGTGTGGGCAAGTTCGTCGACCAGCACCACCTCAGGACGGCGCGCCAGAATGGCGTCGAGGTCCATCTCCTCGAGCTGCGCACCGCGGTACTCGCGCGTGACCTTGGGGATCATCTCCAGGTCACGAATCTTCTCGATGGTGGACGGGCGACCGTGGGTCTCGACCAGACCGACCACGACGTCGGTCCCGCGTTCGCGC
The DNA here is from genome assembly GCA_963827115.1 of uncultured Acidimicrobiaceae bacterium. Lineage (GTDB taxonomy): Bacteria > Actinomycetota > Acidimicrobiia > Acidimicrobiales > RAAP-2 > RAAP-2. Next base: position 1,466,118 of record CAWGZS010000001.1, read on the forward strand.
CGGCGCCAGCCTTCGTCGAGCATGTGGAAGGTCTTGCCGACGCCCGGAGCTGATCCTAGGTAGACCCGAAGTTCACCCTTTGCCATGGACCCAGTCTGCACTCGTTAGACGAGCAGAATGCGCGTCCGTGTTCATTGGCGGCCGAAGGCACCGTCGAGACCGTTGGCCCGAAGGACCGCGCCAACCAGTCGCCTCGCCGCAGGACGGCCGACGAAAGGGGCTCAGTGCAACTTGACAAGCGCCTCGTTAAGTTTCAGCACGTCGATGTAACTCGTGCCCATGAATCCCAATTCGGCGCCCTGGGTTTCGCTCGCTATCAGGCTCCTTAATCTTGAGGGAGCGATCCCGGTCGCCTTGGACACCATGGGAATCTGCACGATGGCGTCCTGCGCCGAAATGTCGGGGTCGTAGCCGCTGGCTGACGTCGTCACGAGGTCCGGCGTGGGGTCAACGCCGAGCGCGTGCCAGTACTTGACCAGCGCCTTGGTGTCGGCCTCGAGTGTCGCGGAACGGGGACCGAGATTAGTCGCCCCGGACTCACCGCTGACGCCATTGGCAACCAGCGGGTTGTCTCCACCAGCAACGTCGTCTTTGGGGTTGGCGGCGTAAGGTCCGGTGTCATCGGGGCGACCGTGGAAGACGCAACTGCCCAGCGGGTTGCCCGGGCACTTGGTGTCGGCCCAGTTCTGGCCGATGAGCGTCGATCCGTTGGCCGTCAGTGAACCGTCGGCCTGATTCTTAAAGAGCAACTGGGAGAGGCCCACGCCGGCGAAGGCGTAAACGAACCCGAAGAAAACAAGGCAGATGACTGCCAAGACCAGCGAGCGGCGTAGATGTACGAGCATCACAGACTTCCTTTAGTAGGCGTGCAACGCGACGAGCACGATATCGATGAGCTTGATGAAGATGAACGGGATGATGATGCCGCCCACGCCGTAGATGAGGACGTTTCTGCGCAGAATCGCCGTGGAATTGGCCGCTCGGAATTTGACGCCCCGCAGGGCCAGGGGGATGAGGGCGATGATTACCAAGGCGTTGAAGATCACGGCCGACAGCACCGCGCTCTGGGGACTGTGCAGTCTCATGATGTTGAGCGCGTGCAACTGAGGATAGGCCACCACGAACAGGGCGGGGATGATGGCGAAGTACTTGGCGATGTCGTTGGCGATCGAGAAGGTCGTCAGCGACCCTCGGGTGATGAGCAACTGCTTGCCGATCTCCACGATGTCGAGCAGCTTGGTGGGATTCGAATCGAGGTCGACCATGTTGCCCGCCTCTTTGGCGGCCGTGGTGCCGGTGTTCATGGCGACGCCCACGTCGGCCTGCGCCAACGCCGGGGCGTCGTTGGTGCCGTCGCCGGTCATGGCCACCAACTTGCCGCCCTCCTGCTCCTTCTTGATGAGTGCCATCTTGGCTTCGGGGGTCGCTTCGGCCAGGAAGTCGTCCACGCCCGCCTCTTGGGCGATGGCGGCCGCGGTGAGCGGGTTGTCGCCGGTGATCATGACGGTTCGAATACCCATCTGTCGCATTTCGTCGAACTTGTCGCGGATGCCCTGCTTCACGACATCCTTCAGTTCGATGACGCCCAGGATGTCCCCGCCGTCCGCTACCACGAGCGGCGTCGATCCGGCCCGCGACACGCGCTCGATGATGGCGTCTAAGTCGCCCGGCGTCGCGCCGCCCTGCTCGGCCGACCAGCGCTTGACCGAGTCGCCGGCGCCTTTTCGAATCTGGCGCGAGCCGATGTCCAACCCCGACATCCGCGTGGTGGCAGTGAAGGGCACGAAAACGTGGTCGGCCTCGAGCGAGCGCTCCCTGATGTCGAAGAGCTCCTTGGCGAGCACAACGATGGAGCGGCCTTCGGGGGTCTCGTCGGCCAGCGACGCGAGCTGGGCCACGTCGGCGACCTCCTGCTCGCTGTGGCCTCCCACGGGATAGAAGTTCGAGGCCATGCGGTTGCCCAGGGTGATGGTGCCGGTCTTGTCCAGGAGCAGCGTCTGCACGTCGCCGGCCGCCTCGACCGCCCGGCCGCTCATCGCCAGCACATTGCGCTGCACGAGTCGGTCCATGCCGGCGATGCCGATGGCCGACAGCAATGCGCCGATGGTCGTGGGGATGAGGCAGACCAACAGCGCCACCAGCACCACGACCGACACGGAACCATGGGCGAAATTCGCAAAGGGCACCAGCGTGACCACGACCGGGATGAAGACGATCGTGAGCACGGCGAGCAGGATCGTCAGGGCGATCTCGTTGGGCGTCTTCTGGCGGTTGGCGCCCTCGACGAGCGAGATCATTCGATCGATGAACGTCTGGCCCCGTTCGGCCGTGATACGCACGACAATGCGGTCCGACAGCACCTTCGTGCCACCCGTGACCGCCGAACGGTCGCCGCCCGACTCGCGGATGACCGGGGCCGACTCGCCGGTTATCGCCGACTCGTCCACCGACGCGATCCCCTCGATGATGTCGCCGTCGGACGGTATGACGTCGTTGGCTTCGCAGACCACCAGGTCGCCCTTGGACAGGGACGCCGCGGGCACCAGTTCTTCCGAGCCGTCCGGAAGGAGCCGGCGCGCCTCGGTCTCCGAGCGCATCTTGCGCAAGGTCTCCGCCTGGGCCTTGCCCCGACCTTCGGCCATGGCCTCGGCGAAATTAGCAAAGATCACCGTCAAGAAGAGCCAGACGGTGATCGACCAGCTGAAGGTGCCGGGGTGAGCGAACGCCTCGACGAGGGTGATGACCGAGCCGACGAGGACCACGAACATGACGGGATTCTTGACCTGTTGGCGAGGATCGAGCTTGGTGATCGAACCCTTCAGCGCCTGGCGCAGGATCGGCCCGTCGAAGAGGCCCCGAGCCTGGGCCACGCCGTGGGGGCCTGATTCCGCCGTTGGTTGATTCATAACTGTGGTCATTAGAAGAACCTCAAGTGGCTTAGTTGCTCGACAATCGGTCCGAGCGAGATGGCGGGGAAGAACGTAAGTCCGCCGATGATGAGGATCACGCCGATGGTGAGGCCGACGAACATCCCGTTATCGGTGCGGAAGGTGCCCAGGCCTTCGGGAACAACTTCCTTCTCGGCCAGGATTCCACCGAGGGCCAGCGACGGGATGATGATCCCGAAACGCCCGATGAGCATGTCGATCGCTCCGATGATGTTGTAGAAGGCCGTGTTGCCCGTGAGACCACCGAACGCGGACCCGTTGTTGTTGCCTTGGGACGTGAGGCCGTAGAGGATCTCGCTGAACCCGTGCGGACCATGGTTCAGTGGTCCAGCGCGCCCTTCAACTAGGGACACCGCCAACGCCGTGACGATCAGCACCGTGATCGGCATGACGAGGGCCCCGAGACCCGCGAGTTTGACCTCCCTCGCTTGTATCTTCTTGCCGAGGTACTCAGGCGTTCGCCCGATCATCAGGCCACCGATGAACACCGCGATGATGGCGTAGATGAGCAGTGTGTAGAGGCCACTACCGGTGCCGCCCGGCGTCACTTCGCCCAGCATCATGCCGGTGAGCAGGCCCATGCCACCTATGGGCGTGAAGGAGTCGTAGGCGGCGTCGGCCGAACCCGTCGAGGTCATGGTCGATGAGACGCCGAACAAAGCCGAGGTGGTGTCGCCGAAGCGGACCTCCTTGCCTTCGGTATTGCCGACAGTGGAGTAGATGCCCGACGCCGCGACGGCCGGATTGTTCTGGTGCTCGGCGTTGCTGGTGAAAGCGACCCACGAGCCGAAGAGAATGACCATTACGGCCAGCAGCGCCGCCCCGTGCTTGATGCTGCCCACCATCTTTCCGAAGGTGTAGGTGAGTGCGAAAGGAATCGAAAGCAGAAGATAGATCGAGAGCCAGTTGGTGAGACCGGTCGGATTCTCGAAAGTGGTGGCCGAGTTCGCGTTGAGGAACCCGCCGCCATTGGTGCCCAATTGCTTGATCGCTTCCATGAAGCCGATGGGACCTCGGGCGATGGTTTGGGTGACGCCGTTGATGGCGTCGTGGAAGCTCACCGTGCCCGCCAAGGTCTCGACCGCTCCTTGTCCGACGAAAATGAGACCCGCGACGAAGGCAATCGGCAAGAGGATGTAGAACATGCAGCGAGTCATGTCGACCCAAAAATTGCCGATCGTCGGAGACTTGCGACGGGAGAAGCCACGAACGAGCACGATCGCGGCCGCGATGCCGACCGCGGGGCTGACAAACTGCTGAACGGTGAGTGCGCCCATCTGGGAGAAGTACGACATGGTCGTCTCGCCGCCGTAATTCTGCCAGTTGGTATTGGTGATGAAGGAGGACGCCGTGTTGAAGCTGAGTGCGGGTCCCACCGCGCCCAGGTGCTGGGGATTGAGCGGCAGCGAACCCTGGATGCGCAGGATCACGTAGGTGAAGACGAGCGAGACGAAGGTGAAGACCATCATCGCCCCGGCGTAACGCTTCCAGGTCTGCTCCTGCTGGGGGCTCGTCTTGAGCAGCGAATAGATGGGACGTTCGATGAACCCGAGAAAGTGCACCCGGCCGTCGAAGACGGCCGCCATGTACGAACCTAGGTAGCGCCACGTGAAGCCAAGGGCGATGACGAGCGTGAGCAGCGTAAAGAAGAAACCCATCAGAACTTCTCAGGTTTGAACATGGCGTAGCCCAGGTAGCCGAACATGGCGACGGCGATGATGAAGAGGACGATTTGGCTGAAACTCATACGCGCTCCAATAACCAGATGAGACCGAGCGACGCCAGGGTGAACCCGACGAAACCTAAGACTGAATAGATATCTCCCATGCATCAATTGTGCGGCGGGCAATCTGCGTAGGTTCTTAAAAGGTCCTTATCCTTCTTCATAATCTCTTCATTTCCTCCAAAACCCGCTCGGGAATGAATTCGTACAAGAATGCGGACGTGCGAAGACGCCTCCTCGGATCGATAGTCGGCGTGGCGTGCGCCGTCCTCCTCGGCGCGGCATTGCTGCCCTTTCGCTCGCACATAAGCGTCTCGACGGCCGCGTTGTTGCTGGTCATACCGGTCGTACTGGGGGTCGTGATCGGGGGATTCGTCGCGGGCGTCGTGAGCGTCGCGGCGGGCTTCTTGGTCTACGACTACGCGTACATCCCTCCCTATCGGACGCTCAACGTCGGGACCGCGCAGAACTGGACGGCGCTGATCGTCTACGTGGTCGTAATGTTGCTCGTCGCCCAGGTCGTGTCGCGCGTCGACGCCGCGCGTTCCCAGGCCCAACGAAGCACCGAAGCCACCCGGCGGCTCTTCGAGATCTCCGAATTGCTGGTGGCCGACCATTCGGTGAGCGATCTTTTGAAGACGATCGTGCAGACCGCCCAGAAAATGTTTGACGTGCCCGGCGTCTCCTTGCTCGTGCTTGAGAACGGGCAGTTGACCGTGGCGGCCACGGCCGGCGAACCGCTGACCGCGGACGAATTGCACCGACTGGACCCCCAGTCCGGCGTGCCGGTAAGCGTAGGCACCGCCCCGAGCTTCCTCGACGAGCTTCGCACCATCGCACTCTCCGCCTCAGGCCGACCGGTGGGGATCCTAGCCATGCGAAGTCGCACCGTCTCGCACATCGACCGGGCGGTCCTCAACACGTTCGCCAACGACGCGGCTTTGGCCCTGGAGCGGGCGCAACTGCGCGAACAGGCGCTGCGCACGCAATTGCTCGAAGAGGTGGACCGGCTTCGTCACGGCCTCATGGGCGCCATCTCCCACGACCTGCGCACCCCGCTCGCCACCATCAAGGTGGCGTCGTCCACCCTCTCCAATCGGTCAGGCCAGCTCTCCGAGGCCGACGTCTACGAACTGCACCATCTCATCGAGATCGAGGCCGACCGCCTCACGCGCCTCGTCACCAACCTGCTCGACATGACGCGCATCGAGGCGGGGGTGTTCGAGGTGCATCGCACACCGACGTCACTCACTCGTCTCGTCCAGGACGCGGTCAGGGCGTTGGGACCCACCTGGAAGGAACGCCGTATCGAGGTCTTGGTACCCGACTCACTGGGGGCCGTCAACGTGGACCCACTTATCATGGGCCAGGTGCTCATCAACCTGCTCGACAACGCCGATCGCTACTCCCCCAGCGACGGCACCATCGAGGTGAAGGGCGAGCGCCGCGGTGATGTCGTCACCCTGTCCGTGTCCGATCACGGCCCAGGTGTCGCGGTCGAGAACCGTGCCACCGTCTTCGACCGATTCGCCCACTTCGACACGGGCGGCCGGGCAGGCCTGGGGCTGACGATCGCCAAGACCTTCGTCGAGGCCCACGGTGAACGCATCTGGTACGAAGAGGTTCCCGAGGGTGGAGCCCGATTCGTCTTCTCCCTAGGAGACGTCGTAGACGCCGAGACGGGCGACTAGCGGTGGCCAAAGTCTTGGTCATCGACGACGACCCCTCCCTGCTCCGCGCGCTGCGCCTCGGTCTCAAATCTGGGGGCCACGAGGTGACCACCGCCGTCAATGGGGAGAGCGGATTGACCCAGGCGGCCCTGTCGTCGCCCGAGGTGATCGTGCTGGACCTGGGCCTTCCCGACCTCGACGGGCTGATCGTCTGTCAAAGGATCCGCCAATGGAGCGAGGTGCCGATCATCGTGCTCTCGGCGGCCGGGGACGAGGACCGCAAGGTCACCGCCCTCAACGCGGGCGCCAATGACTACGTCACCAAACCCTTTAGCATGGCCGAACTGGAGGCCCGGATCCGCGCCGTGATGCGCAATCGAACGGCCGACAACGAGGATCCAATGCCGGCGACCCTGTCACTGGGTTCCATCGACATCGACGTGATCCACCACGAAGCCCGACTCCACGGTGCACTCGTCGACCTCACCTCCAAGGAATTCAATCTGCTCTCGTTCCTAGCGCGACACGAGGGACGAACCTGCACCTACCAGATGATCCTCGGAGCGGTCTGGGGGCCGGGCTACAGCGACGAATCGCAGTACGTCCACGCCTACGTGCACCGGCTGCGACAAAAACTCAACGATGAACAGGGAGAATTAATCCAGACGACGCCCGGCGTGGGCTACAGCTTTCATCCGAAACTGGCCGCTGAGTAATCGCCATAGCGGTGGCGCGTCTCGCTTCAACTCACGAGATCGCTCGCAGCCCGTCGACGATTTTCGTCTGACCGTCAGTCGCCCAGATGTATCTGAAGTACCTACGAGGTCAATTCGTTGGCATCAACGCCGAATCCTCCGGCGTTCCGACGTCGGGATCGTCGATTGTCCTCACCGGGCCCTTGAACGTCTTATTGGCGCCGGCCACCCAGGCGATCCAGACTCCGAGCGCCAAGACGATGGTGACGACTGGCGCGTAGTTGAAGTCACTCCAACTGAAGCCGCTGTCCCACGGAACCGCCCCGGGTGACGTCGGCAGGCAGAAGATGACCACACAGATGATGACCCACACGATGGCGATGAGGTTGATCCACTTGTAATGCTTGCCCAGGTTCCACACGCCCGGCTCGAACTTGCTTCCCATCCGCCAACGCAGAAAGACGGGCAGGATGTAGGCGATGTACAGCCCGATCGTCGTGATCGAAGTGACCGCGAAGAACGCCACCGGGAGTCCGGCCTTGTTGCCGAACAGCGCCGGGATCGTGATCAGAAGAGCGAGGACGACCACGAACAAGACCGACCAGGTCGGTGTCCGGTTCTTGTTCAGGCGTCGCCACAGGGAGTGGCCGGGCACGGCGCCGTCTCTCGAGAACGCGAACACCATTCGCGAGGCGGCCGCAACGCAGCCCATCCCGCAGAACAGCTGTCCGATGGTGGAGATGTCAAGGACGAGTTTCGCCAGGCTGGTGCTGAGCGCCGACTCGATAATCGGGACCGCGCCGCCGCCGCCCGCGTTGATCGCGGCGATGTGCGTCGCCGCAAACGTGAGTGCGAGTAGCACCGCCCAGCCGCCGATCGCTGAATAGGCGATCGACGTCCACAGCCCGCGCGGGGCGGCGCGCTCGGCGTCGTGCGTCTCCTCCGACAGGTGCGCCGACGCGTCGTAGCCGGTGAACGTGTACATGGTGAGCAAGAAGCCGAGCGGCAAGATCATGAACCAGTAGAAGTGGCCCGAGAACCCACTGTTGTTGATCCGGTGAGAGAACACCCAGGAGATGCTCTGGTGCGTGGAAGGACCGAAGATCAGAATGCCCACAATCGCGACCACCCCGCCGAGCATCCACCACGCCGATATGCGGTTCAGCAGCGACACCAGGTGCGAGGAGAAGACGTTGATGATGCTGTGAAGGGCGAGGATGACGAAGAAGAGGATGAACGTGTTGTGCAGGATTGTGGAGGGGTTCGTCGTGGTGCAGTTGATGATGAAATGGAACCCGTACAGGGCGAGCACCGAGTTCAGGAACGACGCGCAACCGTAATCGACGGCGGCGGTGATGGCGACCAGGCCGAGCAGGTTGAACCAACCCGTGAACCACGCCCAGCCGGCGCCGCCCAGGCTGTAGGCCCAGTAGTAGATGCCGCCCGCGGTCGGGTACTTCGAAGCGAGCTCGGCCATTGACAGCCCGACGAGCAGGACCAGGAGGCTGATGACCGGCCAGCCGATCGAGATCGCGATCGGGCCGCCGTCGTTCCACGCCTGGCCATAGGTCGTGAAGCAACCACTGAGGATGCAGATGATCGTGAGCGAAATCGCGAAATTGGAGAACCCGCTCCAGCCGCGGTTGAGTTCCTGCTTATAGCCGAGGGCGGCAAGCCGCTTCTCGTCTGACGACTGCATTTTTGAGCTATCGCTCATCCGGGCCTCCCCATGTCTTCGTCCCGCGGGACGTGTTGCGATTCGCGACCGCCAATTGGTGCAGCCGTCCGGTGAGCCGTGAGGTCACCGCGCTCGGCGTGTTCATCTGATCGGCCATTCAGTCCCCCCTTGGGCGCTGAAAAGTAAACTACGTTGCGGCGAGCATATTGGTTGAGTGCTCCCGTAGCAAATGGCTTCGACGTCGCTTTCCTTTGGAGCGTTGAAATTCGGGCCTACCGAACTCGTTGGCCTCATCAGACCGTGCAAGGTCCCCTTCACGAACCTCGCGAGTGAACGACCTCGACGACCCAGGCCTTCACCGACCACTCTGACGCCACCTACGCTCGGTTGCGGCCATGATGCTGGTATCCATCTTCAGTAGTATCGGCGACAAACGTACGCACGTTCCCGCTCGCAACGGATGAGGAGACGAAGTGACTACCTTGACCCCCGGTCGCCTGACCTACCAAGAGCTCCTCACCCAGATTCGTGACGGCGAGATCGACACCGTCATACTGGCGATCACCGATATGCAGGGCCGACTCCAAGGCAAACGGCTGGACGCCTCCTTCTTCGCCGACGACATCGGCGAGGAAGCCATCGACGGCTGCAGTTATCTCTTGGCCTCCGACGTCGACATGCGTACGGTCGACGGATTCGCCCTGACGTCGTGGGAGCGAGGCTACGGCGACCTGGCCTTCAAGGCCGATTTCACCACGATTCGCCACGTGCCCTGGCACGAGAAGTCCGTCATCATCTTCGCCGACGTCGAGACCATGACCGGCGAGCCGGTTGCTCCCTCGCCGCGCCAGGTCCTGCAACAGCAGGTCGCCGAACTGGCCGAACGCGGGTGGAGCGGGCTCACGGGGACCGAGCTCGAATTCATCGTCTTCGAAGACACCTACGAGGAGGCCTGGCGGTCCGGCTACCGCGACCTGACGCCCGTGAACCTATACAACGTGGACTACTCCCTCCAAGGGACCTCACGAATCGAACCTCTGCTCGGCCGGATTCGCCGCTCGATGCGCGGCGCCGGGATGATCGTGGAATCGGTCAAGGGCGAATGCAACTTCGGACAGCACGAGGTGGCGTTTAAGTACAACACCCTCGTGGACAAGTGCGACGAACACGGACTGTTCAAGCTCGGTGCCAAGGAGATCGCCTCTCAGGAGGGCTACGCCCTCACCTTCATGGCCAAGTACGACGCGCGCGAAGGAAACTCCTGCCATATCCATCTGTCGCTGCGCGACGAGCAGGACGAACCCGTGTTCGCCGGCGACGAGGCCCACGGGTTCTCCAAGGTCTTCGAACACTTCCTCGCCGGGCAACTCGCGTACTCACGTGAACTGTCCCTCTTCCTCGCTCCCAACATCAACAGCTACAAGCGTTTCGTCACGGGATCGTTCGCCCCCACCGCCCTCTTATGGGGACTGGACAACCGGACCTGCGCGTTTCGTGTCGTCGGCCACGGTCCGTCGATCCGCATGGAGTGCCGCACCCCCGGCGGCGACGTGAACCAGTACCTGGCGGTCGCCGCGCTCGTCGCCGCTGGCCTTCGCGGGGTGGAGGAGTCGCTGCCCTTGGCTCCGGCGTTCACGGGGAACGCCTACGAGGCCGACGCGTCCCGAGTTCCAACCACCTTGCGAGAAGCGGTCCGCCTCTTCGACCAAAGCGCCGTCGCGCGCGACGCCTTCGGTGACGAGGTTGTCGACCACTACGTCCACGCCGGTCAGATTGAGGTTGACGCCTTCGAAGCCGCGGTCACCGACTGGGAGCGCTACCGAGGTTTCGAACGGTTATGAGCAGCACGCTCTCTATCATCAACCCCTCGAACGAACAGGTCGTCACGACGGTCAACATGGCCGACGTGGAAGAGGCCGACCGCGCCATTCAACGTGCGGCGCAGGCCTCACGCTCCTGGCGCGCCGTAACGCCCGCCGACCGGGCTCGCCTATTACGTCGCTTCTCCGAGGTCGTGGACAGCCACAACGAAGAGCTGGCCCAGCTCGAGGTCGCCAATTCGGGCCACACCATCGGCAACGCTCGCTGGGAGGCCGGCAACGTGCGCGACGTGCTGGCGTACTACTCGGGAGCGCCCGAACGTCACTCCGGACGCCAGATCCCGGTGGCCGGCGGCGTCGACCTCACGTTCTACGAGCCGTTGGGCGTCGTGGGCATCATTGCGCCGTGGAACTTCCCGATGCCGATTGCCGGCTGGGGATTGGCGCCCGCCCTCGCTGCGGGCAATACGGTCGTCTTGAAGCCCGCCACGTTGACTCCTCTCACCGCGTTACGCCTGGCGGAACTGGCTCTCGAGGCTGGCATCCCCGAGGGCGTCTTCCAGGTCGTGGCGGGCGACGGCGCGACGGTCGGCTACCGTTTCGTCACCCACGACGCGGTACGCAAGGTCTGCTTCACCGGTTCCAACGCGGCCGGCCGCAAGATCATGGCGGGCTGCGCCGAGCAGGTGAAGCGCGTGACACTTGAACTAGGCGGCAAGAGCGCCAACATCATCTTCGCCGACGCGGACTTAGAGAAGGCCGCGGCCAGCGCGCCCTACGCGGTCTTCGACAACGCCGGCCAGGACTGCTGCGCCCGCTCTCGGATCCTGGTCGAGGCGTCGGCCTACGACCGGTTCATGGAGCTCCTCGAGCCAGCGGTCAAGGGCGTACGCGTCCTCGATCCGGCCGACGAAGCGAGCGAGATGGGCCCGCTCATCACCGCCGCCCAACGCGACAGCGTCGCGGCCTACGTCGAGGAGACCAACGTCGCCTTCCGCGGCAGCGCTCCGAGCGGGCCGGGCTACTGGTTCGCGCCCACGGTCCTCGAGACTCCTGACCGCACGTCTCGCGCCTTCACCGAGGAGATCTTCGGCCCCGTCGTGTCGGTGGTGCGCTTCAAGGACGAGGCCGAGGCGCTCGAGATCGCCAACGACAGCCCCTACGGTCTTTCGGGATCGATCTGGACCCGCAACATCGCGCGTGCGCTGCGCGTAGCACGGGGCGTCGAAACGGGAGCCCTGTCAGTCAACTCGAATTCGTCGGTACGCTACAGCACGCCCTTTGGCGGCTTCAAGCAGTCGGGCATCGGTCGCGAACTCGGACCCGACGCCCTTTTGGGTTTCAGCGAAGAAAAGAATGTCTTTATAGCAACGGAGGAAGAGAGCTAATGGGACGATTGGACAACAAGGTAGCCGTCATCACGGGCGCCGCCAGCGGTATCGGTCGGGCCACCGCCACCCGCTTCGCCAGCGAGGGCGCCAAGGTGGTCGTGGCGGACCTCAGTGAGCGCGAAGGCACCGACTTCGCCGAGCAGATCGGCGGCACCTACATCCACGTCAATGTCGCCGACGAGAAGGACGTCGAGGCGCTCTACGACCGGACGGCGGAGATCTACGGCGGCATCGACGTGCTCTTTAACAATGCGGGGATCTCCCCCGCGGACGACGACTCGATCCTCACCACCGGGCTCGACGCCTGGAAGAGGGTGCAGGACGTCAACCTGACCTCGGTCTACCTCTGCTGTCGCTACGGCATCCCCTACCTGCAGCGGCGCGGCGGCGGCTCGATCATCAACACCGCGTCCTTCGTCGCGGTGCTGGGCTCGGCGACCTCTCAGATCTCCTACACCGCCTCCAAAGGCGGCGTGCTCTCCATGAGTCGCGAGCTCGGCGTCCAGTTCGCGCGCGAGGGCATTCGCGTCAACGCGCTCTGCCCGGGGCCGGTCAACACCCCCCTGCTCCAGGAGCTCTTCGCCAAGGACCCCGAGCGCGCCGCGCGCCGGCTGGTGCACGTGCCGATGGGGCGCTTCGCCGAACCCGAGGAGATCGCGAGCGCCGTGCTGTTCCTCGCGAGTGACGACTCATCGTTCATCACCGCCTCGACGTTCCTCGTCGACGGGGGTATTCACGGCGCCTACGTCACGCCGCTCTAGGTTCCGCTCGAAAGTTCCTCACCGTTCGGCGTAGGGCGCCGCGGTATTGACGTGCACTTCGGGGATGAAGTACTCACTCAGGTACTTCTCCCCCTCGTCGCAACAGATCGTCACGATGGTCGAGCCCTCGGGGACCTCGTCGCGTATCCGTCGCGCCGCGATCATGTTGGCGCCGGAGCTCGGTCCCACCAACAGACCGAAATCGCGCGCGAGACGGCGCATCTCGGCGATGGCGTCGTCACTGTGCACCGAGACGACCCGGTCCACCAATTCGTGGTGGCGCTGATAGATGCCGGGCACGAAGCCGTCGGATATCCCCTCGATCTTGTGCAGACCCGTGTCGCCGCACAGGATGGTGCACGACTCGCTCGGCTCGAGTCCGACGATGAGTGCCGAGGGATTCGCCTCTCGGAAGGCCTGACCGACGCCGATGAGGGTGCCGCCGGTGCCCACGCCCATTACGAAAGCGTCCGGCGTGCGTCCCGGTGCCAGCTGGGTGATTATCTCCGGTCCGAGCCACGTTCGGTTCTCCTCGACGTTCCATTCGGACTCGAACTGATGAGGCGCGAAGTGACCGGGTTGATCGCCCAGGCGGCTAGCTAGAGCCAGCGCCTCGTTCACGTGGAAGTTCCCGACGTTGATGAGCTGGGCCCCGAAAGCGGTCGAGATGGCCGCCCGTTCCGGACTCATGCCTTCGGGCATCACCACGAGCATCTTGTACCCCTTCACGGCCGCCACCATGCTCATCGCGTTTCCCGTGTTGCCGCTCGAGGCCTCGACAATCGTGTCACCCGGATGTAGCAGTCCTTCGCGCTCGGCCCGCTCGATGATGTAGCGAGCCATGCGGGCCTTGATCGATCCTGAGGGGTTGAGGTACTCCAGCTTGAGGAAGATCCCGTCCACCTCGATGAGCGGCGTCGTGCCGATCGCGTCAAGGACGGTGGCCTTTAGTTCGTTCGTGGACACCATATTCGTCTCCCCTCGGAAACCGTGGCGCGACCCGTGAAGCCGGCAATGCTTATCGTTGCAGATATTCGGCGCGAAAGACGAGACGGCTCCAAAAGACCTTTCGGGGACGGCGTCTCGACCGGCCAACCGTGATTGCCAGAGAGAACGAACGTCGTTTAGTCTGGCCCAGATCGACGTAGACATACGTGTGGGGCCCGAGACCCACGCTGCGCAGAAGGGACAACGATGGCCGAAGGCACGAAGGAGAACCCGTGGGAGTTGCAGACCCCTCCCGGTAGCTCGAGTTACACCATGTACCGCGACGAGAAGGCCGAACCGCCGGTGCTCGTCTGCCAGGTGGGCACCACCACGCTCAAGTACCACCTGCGAGCCATAGACGACCTGCACGCCTGGCTCGTCGAGCAGGGCGACTGGGTGGTGCTCGGCGCGGCCGACGAAAAGAAGCCCGCGGCGCCCGGCACGGTGGAGGCGTGGGGACGCTCCCCGGATAATCCCGTCGGGGGCTGGTACGGACTTCGCAACGGCTACCGAGGCCGGTTCGCCATGTACATGCCGCCACTGCTGGAGCGACTTGGTCTCGCCGAGGTGACGCACGAACCACGAAACAATCAGATGAGAGCCCTCTAAGCCCTCCGGGCGCGCGGCGAGGATTTCTGGGAACATCGAAGGTGTTGACACCTTTACGTTGGAAAGCGGGGTCACGTGTTCCACGACATTCCTGACCTCATTCTCGATCAAATGCAACGACTCGAGGCCGTCGACGCCCAGGACCGGCTCGACGGCACCGCGCGCCTGCAGCGTCTGCGCCAGATTCCGCCCGACACGGGCCGTTTCCTCTGCCTTCTCGCGGCGTCCGCACCGCCAGGACGATGGATCGAGATCGGCACCAGCGCCGGCTACTCGACGTTGTGGCTCGCCCTCGCCTGTCGGGAGCGACTCGAGACCATCACGACCTTTGAGATCATGGCCACCAAAGCCGCCTTAGCGAAGGAGACCTTCGAAGCCGCCGGCGTCGGCGACGTCGTGTCGTTGGTCGAAGAGGACTTCTTGACCTACGTCGACCGGCTCGGCGACATCTCCTTCTGCTTCCTCGACGCCGAGAAGGAGATCTATGCGGCGTGCTACGACGCGGTCGTTCCGCGGTTGGTGTCAGGTGGTCTGTTGGTAGCCGACAACGCCGTGAGCCACCAGGAGCCGCTGCGTCCCATGCTGGACGCGGCCCTCGCCGATCCACGAGTCGACGCGGTGATCGTCCCGCTCGGCAAGGGCGAACTGGTGTGTCGCAAGAGGTAAGCATCATCTTCCTTCGTCCATGACAATGACCGCATCGCCAGTCCGTCAACGCGCCGATGAGCTCGCGAGGATGACGAAACGACGATGAGGTGCGGGACCGAGGAAAAGGGATGACGCGTCGTTCAACACTAAAGTGACCAGTAGTGAAACCCAGAGGCTCACGCGGGACGTCTCGCGCACGCGAACACGATTGGCTGATCGGGAGCATTGCGGCCGTCCTCGCGGCCGCCGCCCTCGTCGTGGGTTCCGATTACGGCAAGATCCACGGGCCTTCGGTCCACAAGCACGTCATCGCCTGGGTTGCCGCCGCCGTCCTCATCGTCACCGGGACCATCGCCGTACGCCGCGTCGCCGCGGCACTCGATTCGCTCGTCACTCAGCGCGCCATCCCCGCCGCCGGTGCGGCCGTGCGGCTCATCGCCTCAGGGATCGGCTACGTCCTCCTCATCTTCTGCGTGTTCGCCGTCATCGGCGTGTCGGTGCAGCGCCTCTTGATCGGCGCGGGCCTCGCCGGTGTGATCCTGGGCATCGCGGCCCAACAGAGCCTCGGCAACGTCTTTGCCTCCATTGTGCTGCTCGTCGCGAGGCCCTTCGGCGTGGGCGACCACATTCGCATCCGGTCGGGAACCCTGGGAGTTATCGACGTCTACGTGCAAGGCATCGGCCTGACCTACGTCACGGTGCGCACCGACGACGGTGAACTCAAAATCCCCAACTCGGTGATGCTCGCCGCCGGGATCGGACAGTTCTCACCCCCGGCCGAGACTCCTTCACCACCGGTGTCACCGCCCGACGAAGGGGATCGGTAACGTAAGGCGCTCCCGTCGGGCCGATGGCATTTCCGGGCTGGAGCTAAAGTGATCCGGTTCGTTTCAAGGCGAGTTGATGAATCTCGCCGACGGCCTCACGCGAGTCGTGCCCACATCAGTATCCGCTTGAACGGGTAGAGGTAGGGAGACCGGTCGCCCAGCTCGGCCAACAGGCGCTCGCGGTAGCGCGCGACGAAGTCCTCCCAGCCTTCGTCGCCCAAGACACCCTTGAATCGCGTGAGCGAGGTTCCTTTCATCCATTCCACGACATCGTTGGTCGACGCCATCCGATGTGCGTAGACCTGAAGGCGGACGTGCTGCTCGACGAAGCCGAGGGCGTCGAGCAGTGCTGCGTACTCTTCGGGCGCCAGCACGTTCTGCGCGACGACGTCGGGCGCAGGGTCATCGAACATCTCTCGCGCCAGCTCGACCGCCACTTGATGCGACGGATGATCGGAGTTGGCCGGCACCTGCACCGCTAACTGTCCGCACTCCTTGAGGGACCGCGCCCATCGGGCCAGCACATCCGCATGGTCCGGAACCCACTGGAGCGACGCATTAGCGAACACCACGTCGAACGCATGGGGATCCTGCCACGTCCCGATGTCAGCGAGCACGAACGAGGCACGTCTATTCGCGTGCGCCGCCGCTTGGCCGATCATGGCTGGGGAGGCATCGATGCCGAGGATGGACGCAGCGCCTAACTCCTCGCCCAACGCGACGGTCAGTCGTCCGTCACCGCAACCGAGGTCGACCACGGCCGGCGACGCAACTCGTTGAAGCAGGTGAGCCAGATCCCAAAACGGCTGCTCGCGCTGAGCCGCGAAGAGGTTGTACTGGACCGGGTCCCACCCGTCGCTCGCGTTCACGAGGAGGGGGACCTCGGCGTCACGCGCGAGGCTATGAAAGCACGCTCGCGCAGTGCAAGCACTTCGTGGCGGCTTCGGGCAAATCGCTCGACAGGCACTGGGGGCAACTCTTCGTCGGCGCCGGAGCGACCGGCTGACCGAACACGGTAACCCCGCGCCTGGCCATGTAGGCGCGATACGGCACCACGAGGACGAAGTACACGACCGTGATGAAGATGATGAAGTACACGATCGCCGAAATGAACGCTCCGACATTGATGAACTGGTGGTTGATCGTCCAGCCGAGGCCCTGAGAATTCGAACCCTCGAAGGAATTCACGAGTGGCGTCACCACATTGGTCGTGAAGGCGGAGATAAGCGTGCTGAAGGCCAGAGCCACGACCAACCCCACGGCGATGACGATCAATTCCCCTTGCAGGAGAAAACTCTTAAAACCCTTCAACATACTTCCTCCTTGATTTGTTTTTCCAACAGTACTTTTCCGGGCGCCCGACTACTACACCCATGAACACTGGTGCGACGCGGTAGGCCCAACGCTACGACGACGTGGTTAATCCTTTTCGTCGCTCGCTATGACTTCGAGGTTTTCTTCCACCACGTGCAATTCTCCGTCGTCGCCCACCAACGACACCACTTCGTCGATCGCGGCGTCTCCCGACTCGTCCACGACCGCAATAATCTCGTCCACCGCGACGATGTGGCCTTCGTGGTCGGTGATGACCACCACGTCGTCTATCACCGTGTTCCCGTCCCCGTCGGTCCCCACCGTCTCGACCTCAAACGACTCGAGCTCGCCGTCCGCGTTGTCTTTCGCACTTTCATCAGCCATCGGCTACCCCCTCGTAAGTCCCACGTGCCAGCACTCATCATGTCATGCGCCGATCACGGGCGCCTGGTGAACGTCACCGGTTGGAACCGGCGAAAAATGGCACCCGCAATCGGCCGGTTCGGAGAAAGACAACTCGGCATAGGTTTATTGGTTGACATGGCCAGAAAGTCCCAACGCAATCTCGTGATTCGCCGCGTCGCGGCGGTCGTGGTCACCGGACTCACCTTCTACATTGTCTTCCCCGCGTTACTACGGGTGATTTCGGCGTGGCCTCACCTTTCCTCGTTGGCGCCGGCGTGGTTGGTGGTGATGGTCGTCACCGAGACCGTGAGCTTCTTCTGCTCTCTCGCACTGCAAAGGATGGTCTTGCGACTTAAAGGATGGTTCGCGATCATCACCGCCGCCCTGACGGGCAACGCCGTCACCAATGTGCTGCCCGGTGGCGACGCCGTCGGGGCCAGCGTGCAGTTCCAGATGCTGGTGACCTCCGGTGTCGATTCCGTGCAGGCCGCCGGCGGTCTGGCGACGTCGTCGCTGCTCGGCATCGCCGGGCTCTTCTCGCTGCCGATCTTCGTATTGCCCGCCATCGTTGGAGGGCTCTCGGTCAATTCGGGGCTTCTCTTCGCCGGAATATTGGGTATCGGGGGCTTCATCCTCATCGTGGCGACGGGCGCCATGGTGTTGCAATTCGACGGGATCCTCCACCGGGTCGGCGCCGTCGTCCAATGGGTGCTCAACAAGGTCCACCGCAAGAAGACCCCGAGCGAGGATCTTGCCGCGCGCCTCATCGCCGAGAGGGATTTGGTGCGCAAGGACCTCGGACGAAACTGGCGAATGGCGGTGTTGCTGGTGGCCGGACGAATCGGGCTCGACTACATCTGCCTGCTCGCCGCGCTCTTCGCGACCGGCGCGAGGCCCAACCCGTCACTGGTGCTCCTGGCGTACGCGGCCACGGCAGTGGTCGCCCTCATCCCGCTCACCCCCGGCGGCCTGGGCATCGTCGAAGCGTCGTTGAGCGGCCTGCTCATCCTGGCGGGCGTGAAACCAGACAGCGCCGTGCTGGCCACCCTGGCCTATCGACTGGCTTCGTACTGGCTTCCGATCATGGCCGGCACGATCTCCTACTTCCTGTTCCGGCGGCGATACGGAAAGACCAGGGTGAGCCTCGCGGACCCCTAGAGCGAGCAACGTCCACCGCGAGTTCAGCGGTCCATCCCGCGCGACGATCGCTTTCCAAGAGTGACCGGGACAGCACCACGGCGCCGTCATCAACAATCGATGGAAGGTAGAGTCGCGATGCTCCGGTCTAACATCTCAACGGATGCCTCACCGCGAGAAAGGCATTCTCACCATCAACGTTGAGTTGAGTGCCAATCCGCAGAGGAGCTGGGTGACCACCAAGAGTCAGCTGACATTTTCCCTTGATCGCAGCGACGCGATAGTGACCATCGACTCGGTCGGGTCAGGCAAAGGATGGTGCAACGTCATCCCGATTGTGACGGAAGACGCCAAAGACCTCACGATGAGCGTCTTCGGACTTTGGGTGAGCTCGGGCGTCACGGTCGCGTCATTCGTCACGGCCCCGCCTCGTCAAGGCGTCGCGTCGCCATCGTCACTTGGTCTCCTGCACACCAGGGGACGACTCGGTCGAGACAGAATTTCGACGCTGCTTAGTGGCGCGCCGTTCACCGTTCGTCAAGATCACAATCAGCGCGGACTGCTGCTCGACGTCCCCTCCACGGCCCCGGCCACGCAGGTACTCGACGTCATGTGCGCGTTGACGTCGGAACTTTGCGACTTCGAACTGACGGGCTCGTGGCGTCTCGATCGTTTCGGGCGCGACTGAGGCGATTGCTCACAATTTTCTGTAAATAATCAGACATTCTCCCGAACGCTCAATGGCGGCGCCGACTCGACTACTACGCTAAGAAAATGTCACTTCAGACGTATGGCCTTCCCCAAAAGGAGAAGCCCAAGCCCCGTCGTCGGAGTCCGAAGGATTTTCGATTGCTCGATTGGGCGTTCGTCTTCGCCATCGCCGTGCTGCTCGCGGTCTTCCTGCGCACCTACGTCGCCCAGACGTTCTACATTCCTTCGTCGTCGATGGAACCCACCCTCGCCATCGGGGACCACATCCTGGTCTCCAAACTCAGCACCGAACTCGGATCGGTGCACATCGGAGAGATCCTGGTCTTCAAACGGCCGCCGGGCGAGGAAGAGGTGTGCGGCGGCCCCACGGTCCCCTATCTCGTCAAGCGCGTCATCGGACTTCCGGGCGACCACCTCACGTCCAAGGGCAACACGGTGTACGTCAATGGTGTCGCGCTCGAACAACCCTGGTCGCACCTGACGTCACTGGGCAAGGCCATCGGAAACGTGACGGTGCCGAGCGGCGACTACTACATGATGGGCGACAACCGATCCATCTCCTGCGACAGCCGATACTGGGGCCCGCTTCCTTCGAACCTCGTCGTCGGCGAAGCGGTGATGAAGTTCTGGCCGTTCTCGCATTTCGGATTCCTCTAAATCGCGTCGAGAATGTTGCGATGGTGTTACGCGACGTCGCGCTGACGCATACTGCGAAGTGGTCGTTAACGCTGCGATCGAACTGCGCGAACGTAACTTAATTGCAACACAGTTCGGGAAGAAGCTCTCAGGGGCTCTAGTACCGTTTTTGGTAAGTCCAAGGAGGTTTCCAATGCGACTGCCCAACAACTGTTCCCCCCGGTTTCTTCGTATTTTCACCAGTGCATTGGCGTCGTCCTTGACCGTCGCGGCCATAATGGCGGGTCTCTTTCTCCAGGGTTCAACCACGTCCGCCGGGGCGACGACGGGCGCGACCCGCTGCACCACCGGCGACCTCGTGGTCTGGCTCGACACCACCGGCAACGGGGCGGCTGGAAGTTCGTACTACAACCTCGAATTCACCAATCTCTCCGCGCACGCCTGCACGATCGACGGCTACCCCGGCGTCTCGGCACTCAACCTCGCCGGACAGCAACTCGGCAACGCCGCTGGTCACAACTCGCAGCATTCACCCGCGTTGGTCACCCTCAGCAGCGGGGCGGCACACTCGGGCCTCGACGGTTTTCAGACCGGCGCGACCGCCACGGTGGTGCTGCAGATCACCGACGCCGGGAACTACCCCACGTCGGCGTGTCGTCCCGTCGCTGCGGCCGGACTGCGCGTGTACCCTCCCGATCAAACCGCATCGAAGTTCGTGCCCTTCCCGTTCGCGTCGTGCTCGCACCGCGGTCCACTCATCCTGCACGTCGAGGCGGCCCAGAAGGGCATCATCACGCAATAGCCGTCGAGGGTGCTTCACTTCGTTGCTCGCCTTCTCGCACCGTTCTAAGTCACGCCCTACGACGGGAGCTCGTCAACCAGAATGAAAGCGCAACGCGGCGAGCGCGATGGCGAGCGCCACAACCGCCCAGCACAGGGATCGCAGCGCGAGCTCCAGCGGCAACAGCATCGATTCCTTGTCGATCGGGATGATCGAACCATCAACCCGGATAACGCTTCCCTCAACCGACGTGGTCTTGCGTCGAAGCTCGCGGGCCGGCGAGGAGAGCTGTCGCTGGGCCTGGGACAAGAGTGTGGCGAAGAGTGCCGCCACGATAGACCCGATACTCAGGCGACCGTGCTCGGCGAAATACGCTGTGAGCAAAGGAAACGCTCCCCACCCCAGCGCGAAAGTGGCGTCGGTGTGCAAACGCCCTCGGAAGAGCTCAAGGTTGTAGCCGACGGCCAACAACACGCCCACGCCGATGAAGATGCCGAGGTAGGGACTCACCTTGACCATGCCGAGGATCCCGAGCGCCACGGCTCCAGTGATGGCAATGGTTGAAGCCATGATCAGGTGTCGGGCCGGGATGAGCGTCCCCAGCGGCCGACCGTGAAGTTCGTCGAGGGCGTGCGCCCCTACGCCCACCGCGAGGAAGAAGGCTCCGAGTGAAGCGACGAGGCGAACGACGCTCACCGGACCAACCAGGCACGCACCAATGACCACGTAGGAAAGGTGCCACAGGGTGTACGGGGGATGGAGCAGCGTCCACCAGTCGCGCATGGCCGGACTCTTCAGGAAACGGGGCTGGGCGTAGTAGGCCGGACCGCTGGCTCTGGTCCTGTTGAATCGCGTCCTGGGCATCGTCATGTCGAGCGATAGCCCCACATCACCAGTCCGCCGCCCACGCTCATCGAACGATGTTCCACGTGTTCAATTCCCGCGTGCTCCCAGGCCCCGACGGTCCAGTCCACCGAGTACTGGCGATAATGCTTGGAGATGCTGGGACCGAGGAAACGTCCGACGTCCCACCATCCTCGGCCGCCCGTGACGAGGCCCGCGACGGGCAACACCGCGCGCGTGTAGATCCACCACATCGC
The DNA here is from genome assembly GCA_963827115.1 of uncultured Acidimicrobiaceae bacterium. GTDB lineage: Bacteria > Actinomycetota > Acidimicrobiia > Acidimicrobiales > RAAP-2 > RAAP-2. The sequence goes on from CAWGZS010000001.1 coordinate 1,487,959, forward strand.
GTGCCATCCCCACGACCGAGGCACGGCGAACTCCAAGCTGGCGATCGGTCCGCCCGGTTTCACCACGCGGGCGAGTTCGGCGATCGTCGCCTTGGGGTCCTCGACGTAGCGCAACAGATAGGTGAAGGTCAATGCGTCGAACGTGTTGTCGGCGAAGGGCAGCTGCTCGCCCCGACCCAAGACGAGGGAAATGCGGTCGGTCAATCCGGCCTTCTCCACGTTGGACTGCCCCATGCGCAGCATGTCCTCACTGAGATCGATGCCCACGATTCGAGCTTTCGTCTTCTTGGCCAACGACTTGGTCACCGCGCCCGGGCCACACGCCACGTCGAGCACCAGCCGGGGGTCCGAACCGACCACGTGGTCGAGCATCGCCAGTCGCCATCGGCGATCCTGTCCGAAGGAGAGGAGCCACGCCAGCAGGTTGTAGCGACGCGGCAACGGCTCGAAGAGGTCTTTGGCGAACTCATTGGGAACGGCCCGAGAAGACGCCACATCACGATTACGAAATTTCATGAACGACCCACGCGCACGCACGTCTCGGAAAGGCAAACTTCGAAGGAGTTGGGGACGCAGTGGAAGGCACCCAATGTCCGATTACCCATGGTCTGACCTCCGTGTCATTGCCTGGCCCACGACCAAGAACGAGAGCACCCACAATCGAATCCTCCGATGATCGAACATTATCGGAACTTCCCGCCGACCACTCCTTCTTTCGGGCTGATGCAGATGATCACTTCATCGACCATAGGTAGAAGGAACTCGAGAACTAATCTTCTTAGGTGAGTCCGCCCTCCCGTCAACGCCGCGGCGACGTGGTAAACCTCTCATTCGTCGTGCTGGCCGGCGTCGCCTTCGGCTTCGTCGAAGCCGCGGTGGTGTACTACCTACGGGCCTTGATGGACTTTCACAAGAACTACCCACTGCTCCACTACAAGGTGCTGCTGAACCTGGGTTTCATCACCTTCATCACCCCCAAGCGGGCGCTGCTGATCTCCGCTCACGTCACCCACGTCGAGGAGGCCCGCGAGTTCTCCACCATCGTGCTCTTGATCGCCGTAGCGTACCTCGCGGGCAAGAATCCTAAGCAACGTCTCGCAGCGTTCTTGGTGAGCTTCGCGTGCTGGGACATCACGTACTACGTCTTCCTAAAGATCATCGACAACTGGCCGAGCAGCCTGTTGACCAAGGACGTCTTCTTCTTGATCCCCGTGACGTGGATCGGTCCGGTGCTGACGCCGCTCATCATCTCCAGCGCCATGCTCGTGGTCGGCGCCCGTCTCTACCTTCGAAGTTCCAGCGACTCGTGGAGATGAGCAAGATCAACCGCGACGCACGAGGGACTGTGATGTAGCGCTGTTGACCGCGCGGTTGAGGCGCGTGATCGGCAACGACGCGTTACCTACACCGCGACGACGGCGACCTTGATGTTGCCTCGCGTGGCGTTCGAGTAGGGACACACCTGATGCGCGCCGTCGGCGAGCTCCTGGGCCAGTTCAAGCGGGATGCCCGGAATGTGTACCTCCAGGACGACCGCCAAGGTCAACGCGCCGCCCAGGGCGGTTCCCAAGGTCACCGACGCCGTCACCGTCGACTCGTCCGTGTTGATGTCTCTCTTCTTGGCGACCAACCCCATGGCTCCTTGAAAGCACGCCGAATAACCCGAGGCGAACAACTGCTCGGGATTCGTCGCGCCGCCAGGTCCGCCCATTTCGACGGGACGGCGCAGGTCGACGTCCACCAGGCCGTCACTGCTCTTCACGTGCCCCGCGCGGCCCCCGACGGCCGTCGCCGTCGCCGTGTACAGCTCCTTTGCGATTTCGGTGACCACCATGTGCTCCTTCAAAAAATAGGACCGCCTTCGTGGCGGTCCTTTCACGTTATCGAGTCGCGGAACAAACGTGCCGTCTCACCTGTTGACGTTCACTCTTGAATGATCTCGAAGGCCCGAAGTCCGCGAATCCTCTCCTGGCGGCGCGCGCGAAGGCGCTTCTCGGTCAGAGGAGAGAGCTCGAGATAGGACTTGAGAATGGCGTCGTGAACGCGCTCCACCGTGACAAAGGGATTGGCGTCTTCGGCGATGACCTCGTCGATGAGCCCGAGGTCGAGCTGGTCGTGCGCGGTCGAACGCATCGTCGCGAGCGTGGTCCTGATCTGGTCACGCGTCGGATTCGGGGTCTTGTACAGGATTGACGCGGCCGAGCGCGGCTCGGCGACGTAGGCCATGGCCTTCTCGAGCATTATGACGTGGTCGGCCATCGGCGTCGTGGCCAGCCCACCGCCACTGCCCAGGGCGCCCGCTACCAGGGAGATTACGGGCTCGGAGTAGTCGATCCCCTTGAGGATCGAACGCGCGATGGCCCGAGACTGGCCGCGGCGCTCGCTTTCCAGGGTGGGCTTGGCGCCGAGGGTGTCGGTGACGAAGAGCGCGGGCAGGCGGAGACGCTCCCCCATCTCGAGGATCCTCTCCATGTAGGCAAAGTCCTCCGGGGCCGGATTGGACGGTCGCTTGACCACCGTATCGCCGAAGCGCTGGTACGACGGTTGGGTACCCACGATCACGAACGGCTGGGTGCCTATCTTGGCGAACGCGCCGACGATGGCCGGGTACCTCTTGAACTCGGATTCCTGCACGTAGTTGTATACGGCCACCGGGTCATTGAATGCAAAGCGCACGATGAACTCAAGGTCGACGCGATTGGCGTCGGTCATCAGGTCCTGGTACTGCTCTTCCAGGGCCTCGGGATCGTCGAGGGCCCGCAACGGACGCGCCGTCGATGACAGGAGTTGAACCGAACCCTTGGCGTCATCAAAGCGGGGGCCGAATATTCCGACCGGACCGAAACTGAAGGTTCGACGCTGATCGGCCGCGGTGACGTTTCTGATCAGCGGCGCCGTGTCCTCGGTTAGTTCGTGATGCTTGTCGGGCAGTGCCGTCGAGGTGAGCAGTTCGCCGAGATAGCCCACCAGCTCGTCCACGTCCGCCAGCACCACGTCAATATTGCGATCGAGCAGGTTCGCCTCGGCGCTCTGGGAGTTACTCGGCACCGACGAACCTTCGAAGGCCTCGATGACATTCGGTCCCGCGAAACCGAAGTTGGTGCCCGACGTCGCGAGAATGAGGTCCGCGTTTGGCACCGCGCTGGCCGACACGCCGCCCCACACGTTGCCGAGCAGCACGGCCACCTGCGGGAGCGCGACCTTCTGCTTGTAGTTTCGAATGGCCTCGACCATGCGCGTCATCTGGGTGAGTCCCGCGAAGTTCTCGTGCTGGCGCACGCCGCTCGAGGCGTACACGCTTATGAACGGCAGTTTCTTGCTGATGGCCAAGTCGGCGGCCGACTGGAACTTCTCCCCCGAGACCACACCGAGCGAACCGGCGAAGAAGTCCCAGTTCATGGCGTAGAGCACCACCGGGCGACCGGCCACGGTGGCGAGCCCGAACGTCGATGATTCGGACTTTCCGCGCCCGGTCTCGCGACGAAGCTTGTCGAGATACGACTCGTCCGTTTCGCCCGCCTTGCCCCGGCGAATAAGGCCGACCAGATCCTTCGCGATACGCCAACGCACGTGGATCGGCTTGAAGTTCAATTGCTCCTGAAGGGCCAATAACTGCGAGGGGCTGTTGACCTTCTTGCGATTGTGCAAGTGCGCCCCGACCGGAGCTTCGAATACCGGCAATCCAGCTGGATGGCCCTCGCCGAAAAACCTTAAGTCAAAGTCTTCATCCGGGCGTGGTCCACTGTCTTCAGTGGGTTCTAACATGAACATCCATTATGGCACGAAGTCGTTTCGGCGAACAGGTGAGCTCGCCTCATTGATGTTCCACACTCGATTTCCCGCGGCGTTACTCATTACTCGTCGGTAATGATCGGTGACCTTCGACGAATGAATCGTTCCTGCCTCGTCGACGCGAATCCCGCGCTACACGGTCGCCGACGCGACGACGGGGCTCGTTGGTGTCGAGGTGCCTCCGGACGGCTCGACCGTCACGTCGAGGGCCGTCACGACGGGGTTGCCCGAGACGGTGAAGGTCACCGCCGTGGGCTGGTGGCCCATCAACCCGACGGAGATGGGCTTGCCGTTGATGATCGCCCACAGTTGATACGTCTTGTCGGAGGAGAGCGTGGGCAGGGTTGATTTGACGAGGAAGCCACGGCCGTCCGGTAGCAAGACGAATTGCGCGACGTCTTGATTGGAGGCGCTCGTGAGATCCACCACGCGGTGGTCGGGAGCGACGAGGGCCGCGTGAACTTCGCTGGTGGTCTCGCTCGCGAGGGCGTTGTTGAGACGCGACACGTGGCCGTTGGCGCTCGCCAGGCTTATGGCTAGCACCGCGATGACCGCCGCAGCCAAGGCCGAGAACGCGGAGACGACAATCTTGCTTTTTGATCTCGATAGAGCGCGGTCGTCACCGTTCGCCCGCGACGTGCCGTCGCGCGGTCCCACCAGCAAGAGCGGCGCCTCTCTCGTCTCGCCACTCTGATCCTCGTAGATTCGGCTCGAGATACTTCCCCAGAGGTCTTGGGGCAGCGCTTCCACGGAGTTGCCCATGGCGCTCGCCACCTCTCGCAACGCGTCCAGCTCGGCTTGGCACCGGGGGCACTGCGCCACGTGCTCCTCGATTGCCGTGCGTTCATCGACCTCCACCGCGTCGAGCGCCAGGGCGGCCAGTAGTTCGCTGGCTTCGTCGTGGGTCATTCTCACTCCACTCCCTGAACGCCGGCTTGGACCAGCGCGCTTCTCATCCGCTGCATGCCATTTCGTATCCTGCTCTTCACGGTTCCTTCGGGTTGATTGAGTAGCTGCGCGACCTGCACGTAGGTGTGTCCCTCAAAGTAGGCCAAGGTTATGGCTTCGCGCTCCTCCACGGGCAGTTCATCCAACGCCCGCGCCACGTGATGGGCAATCGAGAGGTCCCACACTTCGTGCTGCATATCGTAGGCCGCCCTCGCGGTCTTGAAGGCGTCGTTGTTCTCTCGCACGCGACGCGAACTTAGGGATCGAACCGCGTCCACTGCTCGGGCGTGCGACTGGGTCAAGAGATAGGAGCGAAGGTTCCCGCGAGCGGGATCGAAACGGTCCGGCTCGTTCCACAACCTCAGGAAGACCTCTTGGGTGACGTCCTCGGCTTCCGTCGCGTTGTTGAGCACGCGCCGGGCCAGGCCGAACACGGCGCCGCCGTGGCGTCGATAGACCTCCGCCAGCGCGACCTCGCTGTAGCGTCCTATCAACGTCACTAACTGGGCGTCGCTCGCTTCGCTTAACTCTTGCATTCACTACCTATTCGGAGCCGAAGCCCTGGTCGGATGTCTGATGCCGAGACTACGGAGTATGGGGAAACTTGGCAATTTACACTTCCCCTTGAGGTGGGAGGCGCGATGCCAGGAAGGCATCCCCCCACTTTTTCCTCGGTACCCGCGGACTACCAAGCGATGACGGTAATCGCCATCGCCCGGGGATCCGACGAGCGGGCGTCGTCACGGTTGCTACATTTCGTACGTGCGATTGGTCTCTTGGAACGTGAATGGCATTCGAGCCGTGACCAACAAGGGCCTCTTCGCGCCGTTCGTCGACGAGCTCCAACCTGACGTCATCTGCCTGCAGGAAACCAAGGCCCACCAATCCCAAATCGAAGTGGAACTGAACGGCTTCGAGGAGCACTGGAACTCGGCCGAGAAGAAGGGGTACTCGGGCACCGCGATCTTTTCGAAGGTGTCCCCCCTCAACGTGACCGCGGGTTTCGCCGGGTTTGACGGTGGCGCCGTCGAGATGGCCGACTCCTTCGGTGATCCCCATAGTGAAGGTCGAGTGATAACCGCCGAGTTCGATGACTTCTATCTCGTGACCGTGTACACGCCCAACGCCAAAGGTGACCTAGGGCGACTCACGCTTCGCCACAGCCAGTGGGACCCGACATTCCTGCGTTACCTGCAGCAACTCGAACGCACCAAGCCCGTCATCTTTTGCGGCGACTTGAACGTGGCACACACGCCCGACGACCTGGCGAATCCGAAATCAAATGTGGGCAAGGCGGGTTACACCAGCGAAGAGCGCGAAGGTTTCCAGAGTTTCGTGGACGCCGGATTCGTCGACACCTTCCGACTGTTCCATGAAGGCAACGGACATTACACGTGGTGGTCCAATTTCTCCAAGGCTCGCGAACGCAACGTCGGTTGGCGCATCGACTACTTTCTCGTGTCCGAGGGACTGGTCGACCGGGTCGAGGCGGCGGATATTCACGCCAACATCATGGGCAGCGACCACTGCCCGGTGAGCCTCACCTTGAGATCCTGAGCCGCCGTTAGGGTTGCAGGATACCGTTCCTGGCCCTTACGACAACATCTTCACAATTGATCACTTGTGCGCGGAGACTAGAGCCATGTCGGACTCGCGAGGGCAAAATCACGTGGCGGTCGTTCACGCGTCAGACGGACCACGGCGCCATCGCCTGCAACCTCGCTCGTCACGACAGTGCGTGGTCGTGATATCTGAGCGAATCGTCACCATTGTCGCCCGTCAGGGCTTCCACAGCGGGGCCGCAAGCATGCGCGTGACGCCATGAAAACCAGAGAAGAATTGCGGAATGAGCTCCACGAAAGGTTCGACTTGCGCGATGACCCCCCCGGCGATGGGCTAAGCCAGCTTCAGCGGCTGTTGTTCGCGGGGAACTTCTTGAACAGCATTCGAACCGGCATCGTGGTCCAAGACGTCAACGGCAACGTGTTGGATTTCAACGACGCCGCCGCGCGTCTCGTTGGCGCGACCGATCGTCGCGTCACGTTCGACCCGAAGCAAGGAGCGGTCCGAGAAGATGGTTCACCATTCCCCGTCGACGAACTCCCCAGCGCCGTCACCTTGCGAACCGGCAGGTCCAACCTGGACGTCGTGGTCGGCGTCGACGTTCCCGGAAGGGTGCGTCGCTGGCTATCGGTCGACACGTATCTGTTAAAGAATGGTGAGGAAGTGCTGGGCGTCGTCTCGGCCTTTGACGACATCGACAACCAGTGGCACGAACGTCACCTCTTGAAGTTGCTGGCCGAGGTGAACCGTGTCGTCATGTCGGCCGTGGATGAGGCGGAGGGCCTCGAGCACCTCTGCACCACCCTGGTGGAAACCGGCCGCTACCTGCTGGCGTGGATCGGCGTCGCGAGTGATGACGACCAACACAGCATCGGCGTTACCTATTCCTCGGGCAAGACCGAGTACCTCCAAGAGGGCATGATCTCCTGGTCACCGGAGAAAAAGACCGGACTAGGGCCGAGCGGGATAGCTATGCGTACGCGCATAAGCCAGGTGGCCAACGACCTGGCCAACTATCCCGGTTTCGAGCCGTGGCGCGAGCGGGCCGCTCAATTCGGCTTCGGTTCTTCGGTGGCCATACCGTTCATGATCGGCGAGCAACCCGCCGGGCTCTTCGTCTACGCCAAGGACAAGTTCGCCTTCGACGAGGCCACGGTGCGGGGATTGGAACAGATCACCAAGGAAGTCGGGTTCGGCGTCGCGTACGTGCGTTCGGTGCAGCGCTCGGAAGCGGCCTTGGAAAGCACCATCGCCGCGATCGACGCCCAACGCGCGACGGAGCACGCCCTCAACGAAGCGGAGCAGCGCTTTCGTATCGCCTTCGAGAACAACATGGCGCCGATGACGTTCGCGGATTTGGAGGACCGGTTGATCACGGCCAACGACGCCTTCTGCCAGATGGTCGGCTACAGCCTCGAGGAACTCATCGGCCAGGACTCCAAGATTTTCACCTACCCCGACGACGTCGGCATTACCGAAGAGACGCTACGTCGTGCGTCGTTGGGCGAGTCAGACCAGATGCGCTACGTCAAACGGTACCTGCGCAAGGACGGGCGCGTCATCGTCTCGGAGGTCTCGAGGTCGGCCGCGCGCGACGGCGATGGCAAGATCCTCTACTACGTGTTCTCCGAACGCGACATCACCGAGGAGCGGGTGCTGGCGGCGCAACTTTCCCACCAAGCATTCCACGATCCGTTGACCGGTCTGGCCAACCGTGCGCTCTTCGAAGACCGGCTCGTGCAGGCCCACGCCCGGGTAGTGAGGCAGGACGGTATAGGCGCCGTCCTGTTGTTGGACCTCGATGACTTCAAGGGAGTGAACGACACGTACGGCCACCTGATAGGTGACCAACTCCTCATAGGTATCGCGCGGCGATTTGAGTTGGTGACCCGTTCCACCGATACCCTCAGTCGCTTCGGCGGCGACGAATTCCTCTATCTGGCGGAAGGACTCAGCTCCATTGCCGAGGCCGAAGAGGTGGCGACTCGCCTGCTCGACGTGCTCGCCGAGCCCTTCCTCTTCGGGGGACTGCGGTTGGAGCAGAACGCCAGCGTCGGCATCGTGGTGTGGGACTCGACGAGCCCCGACAGCGCCGAGTTCGTCCAGAATGCCGACGTGGCGCTTTACAACGCCAAACGCCAGCAGCGAGGAAAGTACTCACTCTTCAATCCAGGAATGCATCAAGAGGCGGTCGGCCGTTTCACTCTCATCCAGGAGCTGCGCCAGGCGCTCGAGACCGGTGAGCTCGCTATGCACTACCAGCCCATCGTGGACCTCACCACCGGGGCCGTACTCGGCTACGAAGCGCTGATGCGCTGGGACCATCCCGAACGCGGGCTCGTGATGCCGGGCGAGTTCATTCCCTTGGCCGAACAGAGTGACCTCATCTTGGACCTCGGCACCTTCGCGTTGCGCGAAGCGGTGTCCGCGGCCACTACTTGGGACGTGGCAACGAGAGCAATCGAGCCGTTCGTCACCGTGAATCTTTCGGCTCATCAGTTCTACGATCCCAACCTGATCCCGACGATCGAAGGAGCGCTCACGGCCTGCAGCCTCGCGCCGGAGCGACTGATCCTGGAGATCACCGAGGGCGTGGCCTTGCTCGACATCGCGGAGACTCTGAGCGCGATGCAGCTGCTCAACCGCCTGGGCATAGGTCTCGCCCTGGATGATTTTGGCACTGGCTACTCGTCGCTCTCCTACCTCGCGATGCTGCATCCCCGGATCATCAAGATCGACCAGTCTTTCGTGAGGCCCCAGTACGAGAGCGACCAGAACGACCTGCTGCTCGAGACGATCGTGTCGCTGGGCAAAAAGTTGGGTGTGACGATGCTCGCTGAAGGCATCGAAACCTCGGCCCAGCTCGAACGACTGCGACGATCGGGCTGCGAGCTTGGACAGGGCTTCCTGTTCTCCACTGCGGTTCCGGCCAGCGAGGTAGCCCGCACCCTGGGCCAAAGGTTCAGCGACTGACAACGAAGGCCCAGCGCATCGGCCGCTTCGAGATAGGTATCCCGACGACCGATCAAAGACTCGGCGCGAGTGAACTTCCAAGGACGCAGATTTGGACTATCGCTTGACCTTGGACTTGTTGAGGACCACGGCGGCCCGAACGAGAGCCTTGAACGCCCGCACATTTATCTTTTCACCTTCGTGAAAGTCGATGGCCCGCCTCGTGGTGCCGTCGAGACTGGAATTGAAGAGGCCCGCCGGATCCTCTAAAGCGGCCCCCTTGGCGAACGTGATCTTCACGATGGCCTTGTACGTCTCGCCCGTGCAAATCATGCCCTCGTCGTACCACACCGGGACGCCTCTCCACTTCCACTCTTCGACGACATCAGGATCGACCTCCTGGACCAGGGTGCGAAGTCGACTGAGCATGGAACCCCGCCAATCACCGAGCTCGTCGATTCTTGCGTCTATCAATTGTGATGGAGATTTACTTTGTTTCGAGCTGCCCTTTTCCATACCCACTTCCCCTTCTTCGAACCACATCCCGCCTTCGGGGCCATCCCCATGGTGCAAAACTCTACATAGGACCGCCTTCGATTGCCTCTCTTTCGTTCGCGTGATCCACCCTGCGGTCTTTACCACCGTCTTGTTACTTGTACTCATATTGGCACTGCAATGGATATGAGTTGCCATGCTCCTCAACGTATGAAGTCCTTGAAGGAGAGGAGCGACAGAATGTTCACGCCCATTGCCCGGTCCACTCGCCGGCAATCTGTTTCGTCAGGACATTGAGGCGGTTCCAGAGATTAATGGACGCGATCTGCACGACCAACGCCGCAAGTGCTGGCTCGTCGAAGTGCTCCGCGGCGGCGTTCCAGACATCATCCGGCACCGGGTCAGACCGATCGCAGAGCCGGGTAGACGCCTCGGTAAGTGCTAGTGCGGATCGTTCGGCATCGGTAAAATACGGCACCTCCCTCCACGCAGCGACCGTGAAGAGGCGCTCGTCAGCTTCTCCAGCCTTTTTCGCGCCGCGGGTATGCATATCAACACAGACACTGCAACCATTGATCTGGCTAGCCCGGAGATGAACGAGATCGATTGTTGCTTTGGGCAATCCCTCGGCAACTCCGGCCGCCGCGAGGGCTTGAAGTGCGTCGAATAGCCCCGGAACGCTCATGGCGGGGTTTGGAATTCTTGCTTGCACGGTGTCTCCTTGTCACACCAAGGTGTCTTGGCGGGTCAATACTTATGACACCGCTCGACGGAAGAATGTGACCAATGGACGACGAAGAATGGCTGACGAAACGCTTCGAGGAAAACCGACACCGGCTACGGGCAGTTGCCTATCGGATGTTGGGTTCACTCAGCGAGGCGGAAGACGCCGTTCAAGAGGCGTGGCTTCGTCTCAGTCGCGCTGACACCAGCAATGTAGAAAACCTCGACGGATGGCTGACGACGGTCGTGGCGAGAGTCTGCCTGAACTCACTTCGTTCGCGGAAGCGGCGAAAAGAGGAGCCTCTGCAAGTCGACGAGCCTTTATCGATACGGGAGCACGACTTTGGACCAGAGGACGAAGCGGTCCTGGCCGATTCTGTCGGCCTCGCCCTACTCGTTGTGCTCGACACTTTGACTCCCGCGGAACGCCTGGCTTTCGTGATGCATGACATGTTCGGGGTGCCATTCGACGAACTTGCCCCCATGGTGGGGCGCTCGCCTCTCGCGACACGTCAACTAGCTAGTCGCGCACGGCGTCGGGTGCAAGGCAGGTCCACAAAATCGCCTTCGGACTTCGCCCGCCAGCGCGAAGTGGTCGACGCCTTCCTCGAGGCGTCTCGAAACGGCGATTTCGATGCCCTTCTTTTGGTCCTCGACCCCGACGTCACCCTGCGAGTGGATGGCTCCCTCATGCCATCGGGTGCGCCCAACGAGATCCACGGTGCGCCCAACGTCGCTAGTCAGGCCGCGGCGTTTTCGAGACGAGCGCGGTTCACCGCACCAGCGCTGGTTAATGGAGACGTTGGTTTTGTCGTCGCTCCGTCGGGAAAGTTGCTCCTGGTCGGGGTTCTAGATTTCGACCTCGATCGCGGGGTCTTAGTGAGGATGGACTTGATTGCTGACCCCGATAAGTTGCGCGAACTCGATTACGCCATCCTCTGATCTTTGCCGGGATTTCCAGGCGTCCCTTCGACCGATTAATGGACAATGCGTGCTGCATTGCTGACGATCCGTGGAGGAAACGTGACTTTGTTCGAACCCCCTCGCACCCCTGGCCTGTCGAACCATGGAACCTCTGACGGGAGTCGATCAAGGCACTGGACGGACAAGCCGAACGGTCCAATCCGGAGAGACAGTGCTGAATTTCTCAGCAGTCAGTCATCGCTTTGACCGCAAGGCAGATTTCGTCTCGCCGCAGGCCGAGATCGCCAGCCTTTTCGGTCAACGAACTTCGACGGATCCTTTGGAGGTTGTCGAACGAGGCGACGCAATCTTCTCGAAGTCCTTCTGCTTCACCGAGTGGAATTTCAGTTGGGATTTGGCGGATAGTTCGAGTGACGGGCGCGACCACGATCCCGGTGAGAACTTCGACTGCCTCCGATCGGGTCACGACGAGGACTGGCCGACGAGCGGTGTCGACCTCGGCCCACCAAATCTCGCCTTGTCGGGGTGTGGTCACCACGGTTCCTCCTCAACGAGCGCCCTCGTCGCCCGGTCGAGGCCGGCCGTCTCCACAACTGTCTGTGGTGAACGTCGGTACGCTGCGCTGATTTGCGCTCCAACCCTTTGCCTTCGGTGGCGGTCGATCAGCTGTTCCAGCCCCATACGCACCGCTTCGGAGCGACTGTTAACCACACCATCTCTCACGAGATCGTCGACATCGCTTGCAAGTTGTTCATCGATGCGAGTTACCAATTGTGCCATGCAAAAAGAATACCATTTTGCGTTGCACAATGGTATTGAAGGAGTTGCCGATATTTGAACCCCCTTGCACTCCCTTCCATCAGGTGGACTCATTGTCGTCGATGGCCGCCTGAGCCGCTGTGATTGGGACTGTGACGTCTCGGCTGAGATCCACTCGAACCTCTCCAAGGCGCGTCACACTCAGCCTGCATGGACCCTAGACGTCCACGCTGTCACAGAGACGTTGAACTATCCCGTACAGTTCGCTCGTGAAGCGAGTTCTCCTTACAGGAATGTCGGGAACTGGCAAGTCAGCGGTCGTCGTCGCGCTCGTGGCCCTAGGAATCAAAGCGGTCGACTCCGACTACGGATGGTGCGAAACTGCCTCTGACGGTGAGTGGATCTGGGACGAAGGAAAGATCCAAGAGCTTCTGTCGCATGAGGATGCTGAAGTGTTGTTCATCGCTGGTTGTGCCTCAAACCAAGGCAAGTTCTACGAACAGTTTGACCTAGTAATTCTTCTCAGCGCTCCGACGGATCTGATTATCGAACGTATCGAGAATCGTGAGGAGAATCCATTCGGGAAGTCGCCTGAGGAGATGTCCAAGCTTCTCGCCGATCTTGAGCTGGTAGAGCCCCTCTTGCGCGCGAGCGCTGGCGCTGAGGTACGCACAGATCGAAGCTTGGACGAAGTCGTCGCGGATGTGATCAGACTCTCGATGAAGGTTTAGGCGAGTCGCGATTCAGTCAACTCCGGTGGGACGTGCTCCTTGCGCCATAAGGGTTCGAACAAAGCACAGTTCATCCGTGCGAACGGAAATGGGAACTCCATTTTCATCAGGTGCGGCGTTGTCGTTTTGACAACATTTTGTGGGCGCTGAGGGACTCGAACCCCCGACCTGCTGAGTGTAAATCAGCTGCTCTAACCAACTGAGCTAAGCGCCCGAGAGTCACCAGCCTAGATGGTGCCTGCACGAATCATCGTCGCGAGCAACTCCTGCGTTCCCGCGAAGACGGGCCGACGAACGACGGGCGCGAAGGTCTCGAGCTCTTCATTTCGATAATCGTGATCCACGCCTCCCGCCTCCCGGGAAATCAACAAACCGGCCAAATAGTCCCAAGGGTTGAGCGTCGACTGTTGGGCGACGCCGTAGACGTCAAGCGAGCCATCGGCCACGAGGCAGATTTCCAGACTCGCCGCACCCAGCGCCCGGCACTGGGCCCAACCAAGGTGCCGCGACGGCAGACCCGAAAACGCCACGACGGCCTTGGATAGGTCGCGCTGGCCGCTCGTGGCAATGGACACTCCATCGCGCGTGGCGCCCGCTCCCTTCTGCGCTTCGAACACCGTGCCAGTGGCCTGGTTCATCACCAATCCCGTCACCAACTCGTCACGTTTCATCACCGCCAGGCTGGTCGCGAAAAATGGTATTCCTCGATCACAGTTGGTCGAACCATCGATGGGATCCACGACGACGGTGATGTCGCCATCGCCCGTGACGCCCGACTCTTCGCTCACCACGCGACGACCAGGCGCGCTCAGCACACGAAGTGCGACTTCGTCGGCGACCACGTCGAGGTGGTACTGGCCTTCGCGTTCGCCAGAGAGACCCCGTCCCCGTTCGGATTTCACGACCTCACCAATCTCGTGCGCACATTCACGAAGCAGCGCCAAAAGAGAATCCGTCACACGAACACGCTAGTAGTGCTGGAGACTAACCTGAGGGGCAATGGCCGCTATTGATGTCGCTGGATTCGTCGCTGACCTAAAGGACCATGCGGTAACGCACGGGTTCCACGTGCACGACGAACGGCACTTCGTAGAGACGTACTCATTGCGCCAAGCGTGGGAAGTCGACCTCCACCCCGAAGATGGGTGCGGCGGTCCGGTGGACCTCCACATCGAACTGGACGTCGATCCGCGCACGCTGCTCGCCTTCGAGGACGCCGTGCTCGGCCTGCCCGACGACGTCGATCCGCCCGACGAGTTCCACTTCCCGCTCGTCTTGACGTGGAGTCTGCCTCCAATGCCCCACAGTCCGGACCTGCTGCGACTGGCGATCGACCTTGCGCCCATTGGCGGCCTGGAGATGCCGCTCGAAGTGACGGCGAGCGATTCGTTCGCTTCGCCCACCGAAGCCAGTGAGCGACGCATCTCGATCGTGGCCCGCCGAGCGATCTCTCTCAGCCAGGTAGCCAAGGGTGAGGATCCCCTCTGCGACATCTTCGAGCGCGGGCACAGCGTGAGCGACTTCTTGTTGCAAGCGGCTGACTCGTGGCTCGGTTAATTCGACGCTTCGTAGTAGCGGTACCGCTCTTGACGGCGGGCATCGTATTGAGTTCTTGCGGCAGCGGCGGAGCCGTGAGCGACGCGCGCGCGTCCTGCCGCAGCGTGCACGCCGCCCTGGTTGTCGAAAAGGAAAGCCAGCAGCCGGGACTCACGTCATCGCAGCAATCGCAATTCCAGGCGCAGGCCATGAGCGATCTCCTGAAAGCCACGCAACCAGCGGCCGACGCCACGTCCTTGGACGGAAGTTGGAACCCCTTGATGACGACGATTAACGAGGCCGAGCGGGTGCCACTCCAAAACCTCGTACCCGCCCTTACTCGGCTGTGCAAGGTCGCCGACTCGACCTCACCGTACCTCTAGTTCTGCGGGTACCTCTCGTACAGCCACTCGAGCGAATTCTCCTCGAGCATCGCGTCCTCCCAGCCCTGGAGGGCATCCTCAAGCGCGACCAGTGAGGCGACCTTCCCGATCACCACGACGGTCAGGTCATTGATCACTTCATCGGACACCAGGAAGTCGCCGAAGATGTCCTCGTTGACGAGAGCCTCGGGCTCCACCATGAGATAGAGCTCTCCCGTGGCCTCGACCCACGAGAGCTCGTATTCGTTGTCCGACGCGTCGGTCCACTCACTGCCGAACTCGAACTCCGCGCTTTCACGACGAGCCTCATTCTGTTCATAAAAGGATTCGATGTCCATGGGCCTAACACTATTGCGACTTATGTGCGCTGTGAAGTGCGTTTTACGTGGCACGCTCACCGGCATGAGAAATGGAGCGTTTTGGGTCGCGCGATATGGAGCGTTCGCGTGCGACGCAGGACCTGTACTGGGCGCCATGACAAACAACAACGACCTTTTAGGGCAGCTTCGACGAGAATGGCCAGGCATCGGGCGCACACGAGCAGCCCAGGTGGCGCTCGAAGGCCTCGTTGAACGCCACCCGACGATCGGCCTGGGCCACGCGAACGACCTCTGCGCGGTGGTCGACGTCCTGGAGATCAAGGGCGGCCACAGCGCGCTCGAGCGCGCGGAGATCGTGCGCGCACTGCTGGAAGAGTCGGGCGACCCACTCATTCGACGCACGCTGCTGCAAACCCTCCTCCCCGGCATCGTCAGCGTCTGTCGCCAGTTTCGTTTCGGCGAAGGGATAATCCGTGATCCGAGCGAGACCCTCGGCGTGGCGGTCGCACTGGCCTGCGAGCTGCTGGTGGACTGGGCCGGCCAGTCGCGCCAATACTGCGCACCCGACATCCTTTCGGCGCTGCGGGGACGGCTTCGTCGCTGGCTCCTTAAGGAGAAGGCCGCGTTGTCGAGCATCACGCACTTCGACCAGATGGATGAACCAGCCGCCATCAACTCGCCACTGCTGGCCCGACTCGAGAGTTATCGCGGCAGCCAATATGACCGCATCGCTCGAATCACCTACGCACGAATCTTCGAAGGACGTTCCCTGCGAGAACTCGCCCGCGACGATCATTCCGCACCGAGTTCACTGCAAGCGGAGTTGCAACACTTCGCAATTAGATTTCTTGTTTAGGAAGCAGAGCGGACAATTCGTGATTTCCAATTCGACGTCAACTCCGATACCTTTTGAGCACCATGACGCGCCCGCCGACCTCGCTTCGAAGCGCGCACTTCTTGATGTGGTCAAGCCCCCTCCTTCTCGTCGTATTGGTTTTCACGTTGACTACCGGTACTTCACCGACGACGCGCCAAACAATCACGCAACGTCACCGTCCGACCGTCCAGACGACGACCACGAACCTCGAGTCGACGGCAACAACGAGCACCACCACGACGACTCCTATGACGCACCCGAACCGGCCCGCGACGAACGCGCCGAAATACGTCAGCGCGACAAGTCCGATCGCCGCGACTCGCGTGATCAAGACCGTCGCCGTCGTCTCGAGCGGCGCACTGAGCGGCACCCTGAACCCAGGCTTCAGCGTGGCGGACGTGCCGTTGCAGGGTCCGGGATTGTGGGTCCTGGAGGCGAGCGCCGACGTTGGCGCCCACTTGCAGTGCGCGTCAAGGACCGCGTCGGTCAATACGCGCGTCGTCATCATGACCAGCCAGGGCTGCCAGCTTCAGATCGCCTCGATCGATCGAGGGGTGACCCTGACGTGGCAACTGACTCCCGTCAAGTAAGGCGGTTCACCTCAGGACCGCTGCACGGCACCGCGTTGGCCCTCTATTTCGTGCTGCTCCCGTACGTGGTCGTCGACAAATGGGAGTTGAGCGCCCGTCAGGGCGACGCGTTACTGCTGCGTCTGTTGCTCGTGGTTTTGAGCTGCTTTTGGCTGGCCTTTCTCCTGCGAGTCCTCAATGACGTCGTGCGTTTGCGCCACGGGAGACTCATCGGCCGCGATGGCAGCGCGTGGCTGGCCGGACTCGTGGTCATGGTGCTGCCCTTCCTTCTGGCCAGTTCGTCCAGCTCGACCACGAGGCCCGACACCGGCGTCGCCATTCCCTACGCGCTCCCCCTCACTCCGGCGTCGTGGTCGCTCCACTCCACTGCGGTGTCTCCTAAGTCATCGCCACATCATCACCTCTCGGGCCCCCTTTCGGCGCCTCCCCGACGGCATTGTCGCTGGCGTTGGTGGCGAAGCAGCGTAGGGACTCACTGCGGCGTTACCAGTTCTCACTCAGCGAGAGTGAGATCGACGACACGGTGGCGTTGCTCAAGTCCTACGACACCAACCTGATCGCTCGCCTGCGCTCTCTCGTTGGCGAGCGTCAGGCGGGCACCGTCGTACTGACGGGCGACGACGATTACGCCCCTGCGTCACTTGACGTCGGGGCGCGGGCCGTCTGCATCCTGAGTGAGGGTCCTGAAGGCACCGTGATCTCCTTCGCGAGCGAAGGCTGCCAGCTCCAGGTGCCTGTCCACTGGAGGGCCGACGACGTCGTCACGGGCGTGGTGGCCTTGCACGACGGCGGACGCCTGGTGTTCGCACGTGACCACACCGAGTTGTTACGTGCCTTGGCAACGAGGGCGCTGCACACGACACTCGTCATCTATCTCGGGGCGTCTCACGAACTCGACGAAGAACTCCGTGGCTGCGCCGTGACGCTCACCAACGCCGACTCCGAAGCCGGTGGCGACGACGGCGGGACCTGGAAGGCAGTCGCCAACGATCATCCCGTCTCGGTGAATGCCGGGGAGCTACGCGCAGAGCTTCTGCGCAGCGATCCGCGGATCGTAGGACTTGAGGTGCCCTTCACGACGACCCTGCGTCGCCGGTGCGTGGAGATGACGACGTATCTCGCGCTGCACCGGCACGAACCGGTCACCGGTGATCGCCTACGCACTCGAGTCCTCGCCAACGCCGACGCCGACGCCTCCACGCGCACCCTGGCCAACACTGCGAGCGCGGTTCGTCGAAGCCTCGGGCGCGACGAGGCGGGCCCACGGCTCCACCCCGTTACCCCTTCGGGACTGTACGTGACGCACGCGCTCGTGAGCGACGTCGAGATCTTCCACGGCCTGGTGGGCCGTGCCCGCCAATTGTCGATGACCGAGGCCGGTCCCCTGCTCACGGAGGCGCTCGCACTGGTGCAGGGCGAACCGCTCGCCAGCGTGCTTCGTGGTTTCGAATGGTTCCTCGCCGAGGGCCACGCCGCTCGACTCGCCCGCGACGGCGAGTGGGCCGCCCTGGCGCTGCACCACGACGCCCTGACGAGGGGTGACTTCGAAGTGGCCTATTGGGCTTTGGAGCGAGGACGGCTCATCGATCCCTACAGTGACGTGTTGGCCGACGCCCTCGCGCGGGTACCTCGACTACGCGAGTTTGGAAGCGATGGATCCGGCCGAACGCAACACGAGGCCGTCGGCGCCGGCGGCGCTGAAGAGGTGAGCTGGTCGTTCCACGGCCTCCGCAATCAGATCGCGTAACAAGTCGGCGAACGCCAACGGCGGCGCGATGAAGAGATACTTCGCCAAGGATCCGGGAATCGTATTGATCTCGTTGACAAAGAACTCGTGCTCGTTGGCCAGAAAGTCCACTCTCGCGACGCCCCGTACCGACGCCACCGTGGCGATGGCGCGGGCGCACCGCTCGATATCCTGCGCCTGTCCCGGGGCCAAGACCGCGGGCAACTCGCGCGGGGCCGACACCATCCCCTGACCCCCGACGTATTTGTCGCGGTAATCGAGGATCTCGTTGGCGTCGGAGCGACGAAGCGGCTTCTCAATGGCTGACAGCGACAGGACGGGATACGTACGAAGCGCGATCTGCACGTCGTAGAGATCGTCGCGGAACGGCTCCACGACGCAACCGCGCGCCAGGTGCCCATTGGTCGAGAGCCGGGCCAGCGCCGTCGACAGATCGGCCACCACGTCGATGCCGATCGACGATCCCCCGAATCGGGGCTTCAATATATAAGGTCCGCTAAAAGGCAGCGACGACGTATCGGCCGTGAGCAAGGCCCTCGGCAACGTCGGTAGGCCGGCGGCTGCGATGACGGCGCCGAAGGCCCACTTGTCCATGCCCAAGGCGGCGCCGGCGACGCTTGGCCCGCTGTAGGGCAGGCCGGCCAGATCGAGCACGGCCTGCAGCGACCCGTCTTCGCCCGGGCCACCGTGCGTCGCCAGCAGGACCGCTTCGATCTCCAGCCGCCGTTCCTTTCGGCCCGTCGAGTAGAGGCCACCCTGGTCGCCCGCGCGCACCTGCACTTCGCTCGAGCCCTTGGGCACCCCGTCGAGGAACTGCTCCGCCTCCACCTGCGACGCCACGGCGAAAAAGAGGTTGTTCTTGGTCCAGTAAATGCCCACCACCTCACGCTGCTCGCGCAACTCGTGCAGGACCTGGAGGCCGGTGAGGATCGAGACGTCGTGTTCGGGCGCCGGTCCCCCGAAGAGCACTGCGATAGCCATCAGATTCCTCGCGACGCATTCATTTGGAAATCAAGGGTAGTGGTCGGGCAGGTCGTTGAGGTACAGCACGCCGTCGCCCGGCACCAGCGTCGCTCGAACCCACGACACGGCCTCGTCACGCGTGTCGAATCGCTCGACCGATCCGACGTAGCCCACCTGCAGGGGCCTCGCGTTCGTGCGGCCCACGGCGACGAGGGTTGCCTTGAGCGACGCCACCTTGCGGCCCAGTTCCATGTTCGCGCTGTACTGCTCGTCGCCCAGTTCCACCAGCCCTGGCGTCACCACGACGCGGCGACCCGAGAGCTCCATCGACCCGAGGAGGTTGAGGGCCGCGAGGGCACTGGCGGGGTTGGCGTTGAACGTGTCGTCAATCACCACAACGCCCGACGGGGCCATCACGACGTTCGAGCGATTCGCCACCGACGTCACCAGACCCACGCGAGAAGCCAGCTGTTCGAGGCCGAGTCCTAACTCTAAGGCGGCGGCGATGGCGCAGGCCAGGTTGGTGGCCTGGATGCCGCTCACGGCGTCCACCTCTACGACGTTCTCTCCATCAACGACCACCGACCACAATGGGCCCTGGGGGATCACTCGCACCGACGCGCCGGCCGTCGTCGAGCCCGCCGTGCGCACTCGTTTCCCGGCTCCGCTGAGCCGGTCGACCCACCGCGACAGACGCAGGTCGTCGATGTTCACCACGACGGTCGTGGCCCTTTCGGTGACCTCGTACTTCGCCTGCTCGACCACGTCCAACGACTTCATTCGTTCCAGGTGCACCGGGCCGATCGCGGTCACCACCGCCAACTCGGGCGGGCACCAGGAGCAGAGCTCGCGTATCTCGCCCGGCCCGTACGTGCCCATTTCGGCGATGAACACCCTCGTCCCATCCTCAAGGTTCTCGTTGATGGCGCGCGACAGGCCGCTTCTGTTGTTGAAACTTCGCGGCGACGCCACGACGCCCCCGTCGGGTCGCAGCAGGTCGGCCAAATGGTTCTTGGTGGAGGTCTTGCCGTAGGAACCCGTTATCGCCACGATGCGCGGCCCCACTTTCGCCAGCCGCGCGACGGCCTGATCGACGAACTGTTGTGAATGATGGCGTTCAAAGGGTGCCAGTAGTCGCGACGTCAGGTCGAGCATGACGGGCACGGCCCACACCATCGCTACGAAGACCAGCCAAGGCCGGGGTGTGAAGAGTCCGGCCAGGCCGAGCAGGACCGAGATGATCGTGGCGATGACCGCGGTCAATGTAAGACGTCGCGTCCACCGCAGCGCGCTCGTGCGCCCCTTCATGGTGAGTCCCCGTGGACAGAAGACGCCGTAGAGCACCGTCACCACGACGACGAAAGGATCCACCCGCAGCACCGTCGCGACCACCAGCACCACCACGAGCACGTGGGTGAGCGTGATCGGTCGGCGTTGCGTGGAGCGTTCGGGCGACTTCGCCGAGGCCACCTGGGGGGTGGACCAGCGACCGAGGAATCGTCGCATCGAACTCGGTTCGTAGTGCTCGCGTTGCAGCACTCGAAGCCATCGAACCATCTGAGCGGCATACGCGGCGCCGAGCGCCGCTCCTAGAGCCGAATCCAGGACGATTCTGCCGGTGCTCAAAGCAACTCCAACGTCGACGACAACAGTTCATGAGGCGCCTCGGTGGGCAACAGGTGTCCAACGCCCGGGACGGAACGAAAGTGGTGAGGCCCCGCAAGGAAGGCCAGTGCCTGCGTGGCGATGAGGTCGGGTACTTCACGGTCGAGCTCGCCCCACACCATGACGACCGGTGCGTGCACGCGGGCGAGCTCGTCCTCGAAGCTCTCGTTGACCGCGGCCACCAGCACGTCGCGCATTATCCCGCTGGCGTTGCGGTAGTCGGACGAGCCGTAGTGTTGGCGGGCCGCTTCCATCTTCTGGTCGCTGAGCAAGCCACGGGCGTGCAGGGAGCGCGTCAGTCGGAAACGCCACGGCGGCCGGGACTTGGACGAGAGGCTCGGGCGCAGCAAGGGCGCACCCGTGAGCACCAGACCGGATACCAAGTTCGGTTCACTGGCTGCTATCACGGTGGCGACGGTCCCGCCGTAGGAATGGCCGACCAGGACCACCGGTTCGGCACTTATTTGCGCCAGGATCGGCGCTATCAGTTGCGCGTAGTGGCGCGCACCGCCCGCGACCGTTGGGGGCGGTGACGATCCAAAGCCGGGCATATCCAACGCGACCGACGCCGTGCCGAGATCGGCCAGTTCCCGCGCGCAGGCGGCAAAGTCCTGGCCTCGGCGGGCCCAGCCGTGGAGAAAGACCACTCGGACGGGGCCGTCGCCGTAAGGTTCGCCGAAGAGATTTCCGTCGCCGTAGGCACGTAGCACGTACTTCAGGCTACTGAGATGGCCCGCTCGACCGGGACCACGTCACGCACTACCGGTAGCGTCAGAGTGACTATGAGTGACGAAACTGCATTCAGCGACGATCTGCTGATCGGGCTCACCCCGGAGCAGCGCGAGGCCGTCATGTCACCCGCCCGGCGTCTCCTCGTGCGCGCGACCGCCGGGTCGGGAAAGACCCACGTCCTGACGCTGCGCATCCAGCGCCGGATCACTGACGGCGACGTCGCGGCCGATCAGGTGCTCGCCATGACGTTCACGCGCAAAGCCGGCGACGAGTTGCGGCGTCGACTGGCTAAAACAGGCATTCGCGACGTCCGCGCCGGGACGTTCCACCGGGCGGCGCTGACGCTGGTCAATCAATACCGTGACGACCACCATCTCAAGCCCCTGGTGCTGGAGGCGAATCGTCGCCGCCTGGTGACGGCCCTCGCCCAACAGCTTCGTGAGAGCGGCGACTTCAAGCTCGAGGACTGGCAGTTGCCCCGGTTAGAACAGGAGATCAGTTGGGCCCTCAGCCAGGGCTTCAACGGAGCCGCCTACGTAAAAAGCGTGCGCAAACTTCGTCGTGACGCTCCGCTGGCGCCTTCGCAGTTCGCCGACGTGCTCGATCGCTACGTCGGACTGTGCCACAGCCGCGGCGTGCTCGATTTCGACCTGCTGTTGAGCGAGGCGATCTCACTGCTGCGCGACGAACCCAACGTGCTCGCGTCGTTCCGGCATCGCAACCGCTCGCTCTACGTCGACGAGGCCCAGGACATGAACCCGCTGCAGTTCATGATGCTGCGCCAGATGGCGGGCGACGATCCGGATCTGTTCTGTGTGGGCGACCCCAACCAGTCGATCTACGGCTTCAACGGAGCGAACCCCAAGTTCCTCAACGACATCGTGCGCACCTGGCCCGACACCGTGGTCCTCGACCTCACCCGCAATCATCGTTCGACGGCCAACATCATCGCGGTGGCCAACACCTTGCTCGAAGCCGGGGCCGCGGGAATCGTGCCGGCCAAGGACGAAGGTGAAGTGCCGATGGTGCGCAGCTACAACACCGACGAGGAGGAAGCCGCCAGGGTGGCGACCTGGCTCGGCGCCAAGCATCAGCCGGGCAGCCCGTGGCGCTCGATGGCGGTGCTCGCGCGGACGAACGCGCAACTAGAACTGGTCGCGGGGTACCTCGAGGCTGCGGACATCCCGTTCGAGCGGCGCGGTCCCGAACACTCCCCCGCGTCCGACCTGAATACCCCCGATACGACGTTTCGCCGCCTCGACGACGACCAGCGAGACGTCGTCGCGCTGTCGACGATCCATCGATCGAAGGGGCTCGAGTTCCAGCACGTGGCCGCGATCGGCTGGGCGGAAGGTCAATTACCCAACTACAACGCCACCACGCCCGCAGAGTTGGCCGAGGAGCAGCGCCTGGCCTACGTCGCGCTCAGCCGGGCCGAGGATTCATTGCTGATCACCTGGAGTAGAGGCCGCAACGACCCCCGCTACCCCGACCGATCCCCCTCGCGCTTCCTCGCGCCCATAGAACGGGTGATCGGCGAGATCGAACAGCGCAACGCCCCGCTGACGGGTGACGCCCGCAGGGCCCGTCTCGCCGCCATTCGTCGCGAACTCGAAGAGGCGTCCGCGACGGTATCGTTGCCAGCGAATGGAAAACCTGGAACTGCGTGAGGAACTGATCAACGTCGTCGGGGCCGACGCCGCCACCTTCTCGCCCCATCACCACGACGACGACCTGCACGACGAGACCCTGCACCCCAGCCACGCCGAGCCGTTCGCGGTCGTGCGACCCGCCTCCACCCAGCAGGTCGCGGACGTCGCCAGGCTCGCCACCAAATACGGCGTGCCCGTCACGCCGAGGGGTTCCGGGACCGGCCTGTCCGGCGGCGCGACCCCGGTGCCGGGCGGCATCGTCGTGAGCTTCACGCGCATGAACCAGCTGCTGCGACTTGACGGAAACGACCACGTGGCCGTGGTGCAGCCGGGCATCACCATCGAGGGGCTGAATGAGTTGCTGGCGCCCAGCGGCCTTCGCTACCCCGTCTTTCCCGGTGAGATCTCCTCGTCGATCGGCGGGAACGTCAACACCAACGCCGGCGGCATGCGCGCCGTTCGCCACGGCGTGACCCGCCACCACGTGCTCGGATTGGAACTCGTGCTCATCGACGGCACCGTGGTGCGCACCGGCGCACCCGTCATGAAGTCCTCGTCGGGTTACGACCTCACCCAGCTGGTGCTGGGCAGCGAGGGGACCCTGGCCCTGGTCACCGAGATCACCCTCAAACTCTCGCCCACGTTTGCCCACGCGGCCACGCTGCTCGTTCCGTTCGCCACCCTCGACGCCGTCACGCGCGTCGTCCCGTCGATCGTGGCGTCGGGACTCGAGCCGTCCATCCTCGAATACGCCGACGGCGTCACCATGACCGCCATGACCCAGGCCGCCTCCTTGGAGCTCGGCGTCAACCCCGACGTCGCGAAGAATACGTCGGCCTACCTGATCATCGTGCTCGAGACGCGCACCGCTCAACAGCTGGACGGCGACATCGCGCACCTGGCCGAGATGGTGGACGGCGCTGGCGCGCTCGACGTCTACGTCTTGCCCGATCACGTGGCGGCGAAGCTCATCAAGGCCCGCGAGCGGCTCTTCTGGGTCACCAAGGCGGCCAACGCGAACGACATCCTCGACGCCGTGGTCCCGCGCTCCAGCGTCCCTCTCTTCCTCGAGGAGACGACCCGAATTGCCGAACGCTACGACTCCCTGGTCCTAGGGTGCGGCCATATCGGCGACGGCAACGTGCACCTCTCGGTCTTCCAGCCCGACGACGATCGCCGGTCCAAACTCCTCCACGAGATCTTCGCCTTCGCCCTCTCGCTCGGCGGCCAGGTCTCGGGCGAACACGGCATCGGTCGCGACAAGCAGGACTACTTCCTCGCGCTCAGCGACCCTGTCGCGCTCGACCTGCAGCGGCGCATCAAGGCGACGTTCGATCCTCGCCAGTTGCTCAACCCGTACCGCCTGCTCGACGAGCGGCCGCTGCCGTGAACGGCGCCCACGCCCTGCTCTCGACGCTGGTCGCCAACGACGTGACGACGTGCTTCGCCAACCCCGGCACGTCGGAGATGCACTTCGTCGCCGGCCTGGATGAGGTGCCCGAGATGCGCGGCATCCTCTGCCTCTTCGAGGGCGTCGCCACCGGCGCGGCCGACGGGTACGCCCGGGTGAGCGCCCGACCGGCCGCCACCTTGCTCCACCTCGGTCCCGGCCTCGCCAACGGCTGGGCCAACCTTCACAACGCCCGACGCGCACGCGTGCCGCTGGTCAACATCGTCGGCGATCACGCCACCTACCACGCGACCTTCGACGCGCCCTTGCAGAGCGACATCGCTCCGATGGCCAGCTCGCTCAAGGGATGGCAGCGAAGCACCCAACACTCCAATGACGTGGCAAACGACACGGCCGACGCGATCAGCGCCGCGTGGGGACCGCCGGGCCAGGTCGCCACTTTGATCCTGCCGGCCGACGTCTCGTGGAGCGAGGTGACGGGGGAGCCAACGCCGTGGCCCACCGCCACCCGCTCCGCGCCTGTGTCGCCCGACGAGGCGACCCTCGCTCACGCGCTGGCCGGACTGCAGAAGCCACGGGCGGCGCTCTTCGTGGGCGGTTCCGCCTTGAACGCAGAGCAACTCGCGTTGGCGCACCGCATCGCGCAGTCGAGCGGTGCGCGCCTGTTGATGGAGACCTTTCCGGCAATCATGGATCGCGGTGCGGGCGTGGTGCATCCCGAGAGGCTCCTCTACCTCAGCGAGTTCGCGATCGCGCAGCTGCAGGATATTGACACGCTGATACTGATTGGGTCGAGCGAACCGGTGGGCTTCTTCGCCTACCCCAGCGTCGAGAGCCGCCTGGTCAGCAAAGGCTGCCAGGTGATCAACCTCGCGCCGCCGGGCGTTGACACCCGGTCGGCGCTGGAGACGCTGGTCGAGGGCCTCAGCGCTCCCCGCATTCCGGCAGCGAGCGGCGACAAGCCCGAGGCACCCTACGGTGAGCTCACCACGCAGAACCTCGCCACGGCCGTCGCGTCGACCATCCCCGAAGACCTCATCGTGTCCGACGAATCCAACACCGGCGGCCTACACCTCTACGGCGTGAGTCAGTTCTCGCCGCCTCATCGCCTGATGGCGCTGACCGGCGGATCGATCGGCTTCGGGCTACCGGCCGCGCTGGGCGCCGCGGTCGCCAGCGGCCAGCGCGTGCTCGCCCTGGAGGCGGACGGCTCGATGATGTACACGTTGCAGGCCCTCTGGACCATGGCGCGCGAGAGCCTGGACGTCACGGTGGTCGCGCTCTCCAACCGCAGTTACGCCATTCTCAACCTGGAGCGCCAGCGCGTCGGCGCCTCCGGAGACGGCGCCACGAGCCAGCGGATGCTCGAGCTCGACCACCCCGCGCTCGACCTGTGCGCGCTGGCGAGCGCCCAGGGCGTACCGAGCACCCGCGTCACGACGGCGCAGGACCTGGTGAGCGCCCTCCAGCGTTCCTACGCCACACCCGGGCCGATGTTCATCGAGGCCGTGCTGCCCAAGGGCCTCTCCTAGAGGGCGAAGTCAGCCACCACCGGGACGTGGTCTGAGGGCTTCTCGCCCTTGCGGGCCTCGCGGTCGACGTAGGTCGACGTCGCCTTCGCCACCAGGCCGGGATCCACGAAGAGAAGGTCGATGCGCAGCCCCCAGTCGCGGTGAAAGGAACCGTTGCGGTAGTCCCACCAGGTGAAAAGGCGCTCGTCGGGATGCAGGGCCCTCGTGAGGTCCACCAGCCCCGTCGATTCGATGGCGCGCAGCGCCGCGCGCTCGGGTTCGCTGACGTGCGTGGCGCCCTCGAAGACGCTCGGGTCGTAGCAGTCGACGTCGCGCGGGGTCACGTTGAAGTCGCCGCCCACCACCACGTGCTGGTCCGGGTCGCGCGCGGCCAGGAGGTCCCGCAAGCGAGCCAGCCACTCGAGCTTGTAGACGTAGTGGGGATTATCCAGGGCCCGTCCGTTGGGCACGTAGCAGGAGTAGAACCGCACACCCGAACAGGTGGCGGCGATGAGGCGCGCCTCCGGATCGTCGTCACCGAACCCCCTCGTCACGTCCTCGACGCCGGACTTCGAGAGGATGGCCACCCCGTTCCACTGGCCCTGGCCGTAGTGGGCCGACTCGTAGCCGAGTGCGCGAAGCGGGCCGAAGGGGAATTTAGTGTCGTCCTGTTTGGTCTCTTGAACCAGGAGCACGTCGGGGCTCTTCTCCACCAGCCACTGCTCGACCCGGGCCCATCGGGCCGTCAAGGAGTTGACGTTCCAGGTGGCGACGTTCACTGCGTGTCGGCGAGGATGAAGAAAAGGTCGCTCTCCACGGCCAGTTGCCCGTCGACCGTGGCGCGACCGTGACCC
This sequence comes from uncultured Acidimicrobiaceae bacterium, assembly GCA_963827115.1. Taxonomy (GTDB): domain Bacteria; phylum Actinomycetota; class Acidimicrobiia; order Acidimicrobiales; family RAAP-2; genus RAAP-2. The sequence continues at coordinate 1,515,087 of CAWGZS010000001.1, forward strand.
TTGCCCCCTCGCGCCGACAATCGAGTGATCTCACATTCGAGCGTCACGGTCTCCCCGGGCAGCACCTGGCGTCGGAAACGGGCGTGCTCCACGCCGCCGAAGAGCGGGAGCCGTCCGGCGTATTTCGGTTCACTCAATATCACGACGGCGCCGCACTGCGCAATCGACTCGAGCAAGAGCACGCCCGGCATGGTCGGTCGGCCCGGGAAGTGCCCGGGGAAGAACCACTCATCACCCGAGAGCGTCCACGTCCCGCCGGCCCTGACGCCAGGTTCGATACTCGTCATGACGTCCAGGAAGAGAAACGGCGCACGATGGGGCAGCCAGTCCACCGGATTCAACGAGAGTTCGCTCACGGCAACGCCAACTCGGCGATCCGGCGCTCGCTGTCCACGGTCACCAGGCGGAAGGTCCGCTTGTCGCCACGCTTCAACACGTCACGGGCCCGGGCGGGCGGCGGCGTGCCCAGCAGCGTGGTGGGCGCGTAACACTCCACGTGCTGACCATTCTTCAGCATCACTTTGATGACGGCGCCGTGCGAGGTGAAGGTCGTCACCTCGCCCTCGACGCGCGATCCGAGACGGTGCGAGGCCCGAAAGAGGGCGAATTCACCCTCGGGATTGACGGGCTGACGTCCGCGACGTAGCGCCACCGCCGGGACCACGGTGGACGGGACGCTGAGCGGGGCCTCGACCGGCGTGAGAGCCTTGGCCACGGTCTTCGCCGCCCTCGCCGCGGCCTTCTTCGCGGCCTTCTTCGCGGGCGCCTTCTTGAGCGGGGCCGCCGCGTGCTTGACCACAGTCTTCTTGGCCGGTCCCTCGACGGGCGCCTTGGCGGCCTTCTTCGCGGCCTTGGCCGGTGCCTTTGCGGTCTTCGCGGGCACCTTCTTGAGCGTCGGCTTCGTCGCTTTGACCGGCGTCAACGTCGTGCCGATGGTCGGGAGTTGTCCGTTGGGCAGGGCCACCGTCAGTTTCTTGGCGGTGCGCCCGCTCTTGACGCCGCGCACCGGCTGGCGGGGCGTGAAGATCCAACCCACCCCCGGCACCGGCTTGCCGCCAATGAGGCGCCCGATGTCGAAGAGCCAGGGATATTGATCATGGAACTCCTGGAAGGAGTCGTTGCTCAGCACCACGCCATTGATCCGGTCGGCGATCTTGAGGATGAAGGCGTCGCCTCGCCCCACGGCCCCGGCGGGCGGTGTCACGATTTCGCCCGCCAGTTCGGCCTCCTTGAAGCGGGCCCGTTCCCCGGCCGCCACGCGGTGCTCGAAGCTGGCGTCAGCGACCACGATGACCTCGACGGAGGGATTCTCCTCGAGGAAAGAACGAACGGCTTCGTCGAGCTGCACCAGGCTGGGCGTCGTGCGACCTTCCGTGGCGAAGTTCGAGCCGTCGACGACGACGCGGACTCGTGGCGAGCGTGGAGGACTCATCCGATCGCTCGGAACAACAGGTCAGCCTGTTCGGCGTTGTGCACGAGCGAGCTGCCCGTCGCCGGACTCGCCGATTCGGCGCGGGCGACGTGGCGCACCTTCATCTCACGAAGATGCCGGTGCAGTTCGTGGTGCACGAAGGGCCAGGCGCCCATGTTCTTGGGTTCCTCCTGCAACCACACCAGCTCCTCGAGGTTGACGTAGCGCGTGAGCACCTCGGCGAGGTCCTCATGGGGCCACGGGTAGATCTGCTCGATACGAACGACCGCGATGAACTCGGCGCCGATCTCGTCGCGCCGGGCTATGGCCTCGTGGGCTACCTTGCCGGTGGCCAGGACGACCCGGGTGACCGCAGACGCATCCTTCACCTGGTCGTCGAGGACCCTCTGGAACGAGCCGTGCTCGAATTCGGACAGCGTCGAACGGGTTTGCGCCGCACGTAACAGGGATTTGGGCGTGAAGACGATGAGCGGGGTGACGTGTTCTCGCAGCACCTGGCTGCGCAACAGATGGAAGTACTGGGCGGCCGTGGTGGGCTGGGCGATGCGCATGTTGTTGCGCGCCGACAGCGAGAGAAAGCGCTCGATTCGTCCGCTCGAGTGCTCCGGACCCTGGCCCTCGTAGCCGTGGGGCAGCAGCATCACCAGGCTCGACGACTGGCCCCACTTGTCCTCCGCGGCGACGAGGAAGTTATCGATGATTATCTCCGCGCCGTTCATGAAGTCACCAAACTGCGCCTCCCAGGCCACCAACGTGTTGGTGGCCTCCACCGAGTAGCCGTACTCGAAGCCGAGCGCCGCGTACTCGCTCAGATAGGAGTCACGCACGGTGAAGAAACCCGTCGCGTCCTTCAGGTGGCACAGCGGGATGTACTGGTCTCCGTTTTCGTAGTCGATGAGCGCGGCGTGGCGCTGGGAGAACGTTCCGCGGCGCGAGTCCTGGCCCATCAGTCGCACGTTCGAACCGGACTTGACCAGCGAGCCGAAGGCCAAGGCTTCGCCCAGGGCCCAGTCGACCTCGCCGCCCTCGAGCATCGCCGCACGGGCGGCGAACTGTCGCTCCAGTTTCGGATGGATGGTGAAACCTTCCGGCGCCGTCATGGTGGCCCCGGCGATCTCGAGCAGCGTCGCGCGCGCGACGCCGGTTTCGGGCGCCGGCCGGTCCGCCACCACGTCGAGGACGGGGACGCCGCTCAGTTCGGGCACCGGCACCGTGCGCACCTCGTCCAGCACGTGCTGGAGACGGGTGTTGAAGTCATCGAGGGCCTTCTCCGCTTCCTCGATCGAGATGTCACCGCGGCGTACCAAGGTCTCGGTGTAGATCTTGCGCACCGAGCGCATCTGATCGATGATCTTGTACATCTGGGGCTGGGTGTAGCTCGGGTCGTCGCCCTCGTTGTGGCCGTGTCGCCGGTAGCAAACGATGTCCAGCACCACGTCGCGATGGAACGTCTCTCGATAGTCGTAGGCCAACCGGGCCGCCCGGGCGCAGGCCTCGGGGTCGTCACCGTTGACGTGGAAGATCGGCGCGTGGATCATCTTGGCCACGTCGGTCGGATACACGCTCGAGCGCGCCGACTCCGGAGCGGTGGTGAAGCCGACCTGGTTGTTGATCACGATGTGCAGCGCTCCGCCCACGTAGTAGCCCGACAGCTGCGAGAGGTTGAGGGTCTCGGCCACCACCCCCTGACCGGAGAAGGCGGCGTCGCCGTGCACCAGGATGGCCAGGTAAGGGAAGTGCTCGGCCATGACGGTGGTCTGGGTGCCGTCCGTGGGACGAAGCACCAGGTCCTGCTTGGCGCGCACGATGCCCTCGACCACCGGGCTGACGGCCTCGAGGTGCGAGGGGTTGGACGCCATCGAGACGTCGATGGTGGCACCCCGGGGGTTCTTGAAGACGCCGCGCGCGCCCTTGTGGTACTTCACGTCGCCGCTACCCTGCACGCTCTCGGGATCGAGGTTGCCTTCGAACTCCGAGAAGATGTCGCTGTAGGACTTGCCCACCACGTTGGCCAGCACGTTGAGGCGACCCCTGTGAGCCATGGCGATCACCGCTTCTCGCGTGCCCTGGTCCGCGGCGACGTCGAGGATGGTGCGCAGCGCCACGATGGTCGACTCGCCGCCCTCCAAGCCGAAACGCTTCTGTCCCACGTAGCGCGAATGCAGGAAGCGTTCGAAGACTTCGGCTTCGCTCAACCCCTCGAGGATCCGGTGCTGCTCTTCGAGCGACATCGACAGATTGACGCCCTCGACGCGCTCCTGGATCCACCGCTTCTGCACCGGATCCATGATGTGGCCGTACTCGATGCCGATGGTGCGGCAGTAGGCGTCACGCAGGATGGCCAGGATCTCCTCGAGCGTGGCCTCGCTGCGACCGGCGAGTCCGCTCACCACGAAGCTGCGCTGCAGGTCCCACATCGTCAACCCGTAGGTCGCGAGGTCGAGTTCGGAATGCAGGGCCGGCGGATCGCTGTGCAGCGGGTCCAGATGGGCGTTCAGGTGCCCCCGCACCCGGTACATGTTGATGAGTTCCTGGACGCGGATCTGCTTGAGGATGCGTTCGTGGTCCCCCTCGCCCGCCGCGGGGTTGTGGTCCTTGGCCCAGCGAGCCGGCTCGTAGGCCACGCCGAGGGAAGCGAAGACCTCGTCGTAGAACTCGTGGCCGCCGGTGAGGCACTCCGCCACGAACTTGAGGAACAACCCGGACTCCGCGCCCTGGATGATCCGGTGGTCGTAAGTCGACGTGATGGTCAGGCTCTTGCCCACGCCCAATTCGGCCAGCGCCCGGGGGTCGGCCGCCTCGAAGCCCGCGGGCCAGCCCAGCGCGCCCACGCCGAAGATCGCGCCCTGGCCGGCCATCAACCGCGGCACCGACTGCACGGTGCCGAGCGTGCCGGGGTTCGTCAAGGAGACCGTCGCGCCGACGAAGTCGTCGGCCCCGAAGGAACCCGCGTGCACCTTGCGCACCAGGTCTTCGTACGCCAGTAGGAAACCTCGAAAGTCGAGGGTGTCGGCGTCGCGGATCACCGGCACGAGCAGGTTGCGAGTGCCGTCGGGCCGCTGCACGTCGACGGCGAGTCCCAGGCCCACGTGCTCGTGATGGCGTACGCCCGGTGTCCCTTTCGCGTCGACCGCCTCCACGAAGGAGGAGTTCAACGAGGGAATCGCGATCAATCCCTTGACGATGGCGTAGGCGATGAAGTGAGTGAAGGAGACCTTCGCGCCGCTCGAACGCGAGAGGGTCTCGTTGAGGGCGGCGCGGTTGATCTCGAGCAGCCGGGCCGAAACGCTGCGCACGCTCGTGGCCGTCGGCACGCTCAGGCTGGCGTTCATATTCGTGACGATTCGCGCGGCCGCACCTCGCAGGGGCGTCGCCTCGGCGTCGAACGTCGCCTCGGGCGGCGACGCCACCGGGTTCGCCACGGCCGTGGCGACGGCCGGGACCGTCGAACGCTGGTAGTCAGCGAAGAACTCGCGCCAGCTGGGTGATACGTCGTTGGGATCGGCCAGGAATCGGTCGTACATGTCATCGACGAGCCACGCGTTGGGCCCAAATGACCCCTTGTTTGAGTGGGATGACGAGGGGTCGCCGGTAGTACTCACCCCTCCAGCCTAGGGGCGCCATCGGACCAATCGAATGGAGGGGCGTCGAAGACGAACGGGTAGGTTCTCTCCATGTGCCCGACACCGGCGGCCCCCCTGGCCCTCCACTACACGAAGAGCACGCCGGTCGAAGGTCTGGCCGTGGCCGAGCGGCGGGTGGGCAATCCCGAGGCCACGCTGCTTTGCATCCATGGGGGCCTCGACCGCGCCGGATCCTTCAGCCGCCTGGCTCGCCGACTCGACAACTTCGACGTCGTGTCCTACGACCGACGCGGCTATCAGCGCTCGCGGAACCTCACGCCCCTTTCACTCGATCGACACATAAGCGACCTCCTGGCCATCACCGAGGTCGAATCGGCGAAGGGGCCCGTCATCTATCTGGGTCACAGCTACGGCGGGCTGGTCGCGCTCGGTGCGGCGGTGGCCCAGCCCTTGGCGAGCATGGTCATCACCTATGAATCACCCCTACCTTGGGTCCTGCCCCGCCAGAGTGGGCGTCCGCCCTTGGGCGATGATCCGGCCAAGGAAGTCGAGAACTTCTTCACCCGCATGGTGTCCAAGAGCGCGTGGCAGCGCCTGAGCGACGCCGAACGCGAGTCTCGACGGCTCGATGGTCCGGCCTTGTTGAGCGACCTCACGATCTTGACGCAAGAGCCGCCTTTTGACATCCGCCAACTCAAGGTCCCTACGTCCTACGTCCACGGCGACGGCGTGCTTCGGGACTACTACCGCGCGCTCAGTCTCCTGCTGAGCGAGTTGAACAATCTCATCTCCCCCGTGGAGATAACCAACGCCGGTCACGGCGCGCACCTGGCGAATCCGGACCAACTGGCGACACTGATGCAGCAACTATGGGAGCACCGGTGCGAGTAGGCCTGACCGGATCCTCGGGCTTCATCGGCACGGCGCTCGTCGAAGCGCTGCGCGAGCGAGGGGATGAGGTGGTGCGTTTCGTGCGCCCCGACAGCGGGATTCAGGGGGAACCGGTCATCCGCTGGGATCCCTCCCGCCAGCTGGTGGACGAGCAGGACCTCTCGCGGGCGGGCGGCTTCGACGCGGTCGTCAACCTCGCCGGAGCCGGAATCGGCGACCGACGCTGGAGCGCTGATCGCAAGCGGGAGATCCTGCGCTCGCGGGTCGATTCGACGTCACTCCTGGTGCAAGCCCTTCGATCGACCTCGAACGGCACCTCGACGCTGGCGAGCGGATCGGCAGTCGGTTATTACGGCTCGCGTGGTGACGAGGAGCTGAGCGAAACCTCGACCGCGGGGGATGATTTCCTCGCCCGTGCGTGCGTCCAATGGGAGGATGCGGCGCGGGCGCTGAGCGACGACGGGGCGAACGTCGCCACCTTGCGCAGCGGCATCGTCATGAGCGCCGACGGAGGGGCCCTGCGGCGTCAGTTGCCCTTGTTTCGACTGGGCGTCGGCGGGCCGTTGTCGAGCGGACGGCAGTGGCTGAGCCCGATCTCCCTGGTTGATGAGGTTCGAGCCATCCTCTGGACCGTCGACCACCGGGTGTCGGGGCCTGTCAATCTGACCTGCCCCGAGCCGATTACCAACCTCCTCTTCACCAAGGAACTGGCGAAAGCGCTGCACCGCCCCGCCGTCGTGCGGGTCCCGGAGTTCGCGCTCAGGATGGTCCTCGGCAGCCAACTGGCCCGGGAAGCGGCGCTGGCCAGCCAGCGCGTCGTGCCGCAGGTCCTGAGCCAGGCGGGCTTCGTCTTCCAGAATCACGACACCCACGCCATCGTCGGCGAGGTCGTTAGGCTCCGAACCAACTAAAAGCCAACAATTTGAAGGTTTTCGGATTTTTCGGACAATAAAAGGGCTCTGATTACGTCATTGTCACAATTATCCGGCCTTCATGAACTTGTGTGAACCTAGATCGCCCGATACAGTTGCCAACAATCATCCTCAACGGGTGGGCAAATTGGACGTGACCACTTCGGTGGTACGGGGAGGCAATATTAATATGCAATTCAGACACAAGCTTCGGGTCCTGGTGACCATCGGCTCTGCGGCCGCTGCGTTATCCGTGGGCCTCGTCGGACTATCCATGGGAGGAGCCGGAGCCGCCCCGACGGGCACCATCACGTTCGCTGAACAGGTGGGAACGACTCCGACTTATATCTTCCCGTATATGAGTTGCGCCACCTTCTCGGTTGCCAACATCGACGGCTTTGACCAGCAGATGTTCCGCCCGGCCTACTGGTTCGGCCTCGGATCCTCGGCGGCCATCCAGCCATCGCTTTCCCTGGCCAACCAGCCAGCCATGAGCGACGGCAACAAGACGGCCACCATCGTGATGAAGGGCTGGAAGTTCGCCGACGGCCAGACCGTCGACGCCGAGTCGCTCATGTTCTTCCTGAACATGTACCGGGCCGTCCCCACCGACTACTGCGGCTTTAACGGCAAGTACGGCATTCCCAACATGCTCAAGAGCGCGTCGGGATCGGGTAACACGGTCGTTCTTCACTTCACGACGCCGGTGAACCCGTACTGGATCCTTTACAACTACCTGGCCGAGCTCACCCCGATGCCCAACACCTGGGACGTGACGGCTCCGGGTAAGACATCCACCTGTGCGTCGGGTGCCTACAACGCCAAGTCCACCAACGCGGCGTGTGCGGCGGTCTACAAGTACCTGAACAAGGAGTCTTCCAACACCTCAACGTTCACCGATTCCTTCTGGCAGAGCGGTGACACCGGTCCGTGGAAGTTGACGGCCTTCGACAACCTGGGCAACGCGACCTTCGTGCCGAACCCCAAGTACTCGGGTCCCCAGAAGGCTCAGGTCGCCGAAGTGAAGGAAGAGGCGTTCGCGTCAGCTACCGCAGAGCAGAACGCGCTGCGCGCCGGCACGGTTGACATTGGCTACGTGGACAACACGGTGCTTACCGCCAACGGGACGCCTTCGAAGCCCGGCGCGAACTGGGCTCCGATCGCCAGCACGTACTCTTTGCACGTCTCGGCACCGTGGTCGGTTGACTACGCCGCCTACAACCTCAATAAGTTGAGTCCCGAGGCGCCGCTGCTCCAGCAGCTCTACATCCGCCAAGCCCTTCAGTTGAGCATCAACCAGCCTCAGATAATCAACAAGGTCTTCAAGGGTTATGGCTACGTGCAGATCAACCCGCTACCGCCGGTAACGCCGGCCTCGATCGACACGGGCGTGTCGACGGTCAACCCCTACCCGTACAACCCTTCCAAGGCCTCGGCGCTGCTAAAGAGCCACGGCTGGACGAAGTCGGGTTCGACCCTCGTGTGTTCGAGTCCGGGCACGGCAGCGACTGACTGTGGTGCGGGCATCACGAAGGGCGAGAAGTTGTCCTTCACCTTCCTGTACGACTCGGGTGCCCCGGTGACGACCCTCCAGGTCGACGCTGAGGTCTCGGAGTGGGCTTCCCTCGGGATCGCCATGAAGGTCTCCTCGGCGCCCTTCAACTCGGTCATCACCACCTGCGCGGCCAATTCGGGCAAGTGGAGCATCTGCTACTGGGGTGCTGGGTGGATTTACTCCCCCGAGTACTACCCGTCGGGTGAGACCCTGTACACGCCTGGTGCGAGCTTCAACATCGGCAACTTCAACGACCCGGTCTTGAACGCCGCGGTCCAGCAGACCGACTTCGGTACCGCCAGCCTCGGGAACTTCGCCAACATTGCGGCGAAGGACCTGCCGGACATGTACCAGCCCAACGTCACCAACGACTTCGTCGCGGGCGGCATCGGTGAGGTCATCAACACCCTTAAGAGCTCGATCGGCTTCTCGCCGAACCCGCTCGAGACCTTCATGCCGGAGTACTACTCCTTCAAATAAGGTTCAAAAGCTAAGGGTCTAGCCCTAACAACGAATGGCCCCCTCGAAAGAGGGGGCCATTCGTTGTTAGGGAAGCACTCGCCACGTCAGGCCGTCATTTTGCCGGTGTTGTTCCCACCAGCGGGGAGGAACGGTGCTGGTAAACTCGCCCGGTGCTCAACTACATCCTGAGGCGGCTCGGCCAGTCGTTCATCGTGTTGCTGATAGTGATGCTGATCACGTTCACACTTCCTTACTTCGAAGTGGGGGGTATTCTCGCACCCGCGTACGCGGTGCTCGGTACGCACGCCAACGCGCAGACCGTGCACACGTGGGGCGTGCAGCACGGAATGTTCCGTCCTTATTTGGTGCGGTTCTGGGAGTACCTCAACCAGGTCTTCGTCCACTTCAACCTGGGCCACTCCTACAAGCAGAACCTCTCGGTGTGGCAGATCATTTCGCTCTACGTGCCGCGCACGATCTGGCTGGCCCTTTCATCACTCATCCTGACGGTCGTGATCGCCCTGCCCCTGGGCATCTACCAGGCCTCGAAGCGCAACACCACGGTTGACTACGTGGCCACCAGCACCGCCTTCATCCTCTACGGCATACCCGCCTTCCTGCTCGGGATCTTGATGCTGCAGTTCTTTAGCTTCGGGTGGCCCCATCTGCCCGCCTCCCCACCGTCCGGCGTGGCGCCGTGGGCCATGTTCACTAGTCCGCTCGGCTTCATCCTCCCCGTGGCCACCCTCACCCTTCTGAGCATCGCGTTCCTCAGCCGCTTCATGCGCAGTGCCGTCCTCGAGGTGCTCGTCCAGGATTACGTGCGAACGGCTAAGGCCAAGGGCTGCAGCAACGCCCGCACGCTCATCCGTCACGCCATCCGCAACGCCCTCGGTCCGATCGTGATCATCCTGGGGCTCTACTTCCCGGGCCTCCTGGGCGGCGCCGTGGTGATCGAGGCCGTCTTCAACTACAGCGGCCTGGGCATCCAGATCGTCAACGCCGCGACCATCCTCGACGTGCCGACGGTGCTGGGCATCACCCTGCTGGTGGCCATCTTGACCCTGCTCGGCAACCTGATGGCTGACGTGGCGCTAGGCATCGTGAACCCGCGTATCCGAATCCAGGGCACCCGATGATCGAGGGTCCCGAGCCGCCACTGTTGTCGCACAGCCTGGTCACCGAGAACCTGGCCGACACCGAGGCCAGCGATGAAGTGGTGCCGATGTGGAAACAGCGCACCCGCATCTTCATTCATAACAAGCTCGCGGTGGCGTCGGTGGCCGTTCTCGTCGGCGTCGTGCTGTTCTGTTACCTAGGTCCGCTGCTCTACCACACCAATCAGACCAATCAGTCCACGGCTCTCAACGTGGCCTTCAACGCGGCGCCTTCGGCCAAGCACTGGCTCGGCACCGACAGTTCGGGATTCGACGAACTCGGTCGCATCATGTTCGGTGGCGAGTATTCGTTGAGCTTGGGCATGCTGGCCGGGTTCATCACCATCGTCGTGGGCACCATCTACGGCATGGTCTCGGGTTTCCTCGGCGGGATCGTCGACACCTTGATGATGCGCTTGCTCGACGCGTTCCTGTCGATTCCGCTGCTCTTCCTGCTGATCACCTTGATATCGGTCTTCGAGCGCTCCACTGTGTTTCTCATCGTCCTCATCGGCGTGACCGGATGGTTCGCCAACGCCCGCATCATCCGGGGCGACGCGCTGCTCATAAAGAAACTCGAGTACTCCCAGGCCGCCACCGCAATGGGGGCGAGCCGGTGGCACATCATCTGGCGACACGTGTTTCCCAACTCGATGAGCAACATCGTCACCGTGGCGACCTTCTCCGTGGCCGACGCAATTCTGTTCCTCTCGACGCTGGGCTTCCTTGGCCTGGGCATCCAGGCTCCCCAGACCGACTGGGGAACCATGATGCAAGCGGGTTCCGTCCAGCAGACCAACGGCTTCTGGTGGGAGATCTACCCCACCGCGTTCCTCTTCGTCGTGGTGATCGTCGCGATCACCTACATCGGTGAGGCCCTGCGCGACGCCTTCGAAGTGCGTCTGCTCGAACGTTAAGCCGCGTCGAGTTCTGCCCTTAGGGGTGTGGATGCAGCGTGACCGGCGTCTTCATCGGGAAGTGACAGGCGGCCTGCTGGGTCTCGCCAAAACTGCGTAGCGGCGGCTCCTCCACCGAACAGATCTCCTGGGCCTTGGGGCAGCGGGTACGAAATCGACACCCTGACGGCGGGTTGACCGCCGACGGCAGTTCCCCGCGCACTTGGCTGCCCCGGCGCTTGCGGGCCTCGGAGGGGTCCGGCACGGGCACCGCGTCCAGGAGGCCCTGGGTGTAGGGGTGCGCCGGGGAGCGGAAGACGGATTCCGCGTCGCCGATCTCGACGATCTTGCCTAAGTACATGACGGCGATGGTGTCGGCCATGTAGTAGATCACGGCCAGGTCGTGGCTGACCATCACGTAGGAGAGGTGGTGCTCGCGCTGGAGCTCTTTCATCAGGTTGAGGATCTGGGCCTGGACCGAGACGTCCAACGCCGACACCGGCTCGTCGGCCACGATCAGCCGGGGGTTGAGCGCCAGCGCGCGCGCGAAACCGATACGCTGGCGCTGCCCGCCCGAGAACTCGTGCGGGTACCGGTCGGCCGCCATCCGGTCCAGCCCCACCGAGGCCAGCAGCTCATAAACCCGTTTCATCTGTTGGGTCTTGTTGCCCTCGCCCTGAACGGCCAAGGGCTCGCCCAAGATCTGGGCGACCTTCATGCGCGGATCGAGGGACGAATAGGGGTCCTGGAACATCATCTGGCGGTCGCGACGTTCGACCCTCGAGGGCTTGTGGCCGCGCGCCGACACCAGCTTGCCGTCAAAGAAGATCTTCCCGGCCGTCAAGGGCTCCAGACCCACCAGCATCCGTCCGATGGTGGTCTTGCCGCAACCGGATTCGCCCACCAAACCGAAGGTCTCGCCTTGGGTGAGCGTGAAGCTCACGTCCGAGACGGCGTGGATGGCCCCGACCTTGTGGCGAACGAGCCCGCCCTTGACGTCGAACTCCTTGACCAGACCTTCAGCGCGCACGAGCTCGATCTTGGTGCCGTCCGATGCCCGGACTTCGACGGGCGAGGGCGTGATCGCGACGACCGGCTTGGGTCCGTCGGTGGGGTGGAAGCAGGCGAACGCGTGCGGGCCCTGCATCGTAATCGGCGGCTCTTCGGACCGGCACTGGTCGGTGGCGTAGGCGCAACGCGGAGCGAAACGGCAAGCCACGATCTCCTTGGTCAAGTCAGGCGGCATGCCGGCGATGGACGCCAACTTGTGCTTCGAGGTGTTCTCAAGATTGGGCATCGACGCCAGGAGCGCCTGCGTGTAGGGATGACGCATCGAGTGGAAGAGTTCCGGCGTCGCCGCCTCTTCGGCCTTCTTGCCCGCGTACATCACCACCACCCGGTCGGTACGACCCGCGATCACACCCATATCGTGGGTGATGAGCAACATCGCCATGCCGAGTTCTTTTCGCAGATTGTCCAGGATGTCGAGGATCTGCGCCTGAATCGTGACGTCCAGGGCCGTCGTCGGCTCGTCGGCGATGAGAATGGTCGGACTGCAGACCAAGCCCATGGCGATGATGACCCGCTGGCGAAGCCCCCCGGAGAGTTCGAAAGGGTATTGATCGAGGCGTTCGGCCGGTCGAGGCATCTCGACCATCTCGAGTACCTCGAGCGCCCGTTTCCTCGCGTCCGCGTCGCTCGCGCCGTGATGGATCCGTAGACCCTCACCTATCTGTCGGCCGATCTTGGTCGTCGGGTTGAGCGAACTCATGGGATCCTGGGGAATCAAGGCGATGCTCTGTCCTCGTTGGCGCTGCATATCTTTTTCGCTCAGGCTGGCCAGGTCGACGTCGTCCAGCACAATATTGCCGGCGGCGATCTTTCCCGTGCCCGGCAGCAGGCGCATGATGGCCAGTCCGGTGGTGGTCTTGCCGCATCCTGATTCGCCGACCAACCCCACGCACTCTCCGGCGTTGATCGTGAGTGAAAAGTCATCCACCGCGGTGGCGAAGGTCTTGCGAGAAGCGAATTGGACCTTCAAATTGTTCACGGTGAGCAATGACGGCATAGTTGACAAATCCTACTCTTTGTGGTCTAGGCGCCCCGGGTGAAAGGGCCCGCGACGGGCCCCTGAAACCAGCCATCCTCAGTAAGGATCCCGTCATTGCGTCACGGTCAATGACCCACGAGGTGGCTTTCATCCGTCAAACGACCCCGTCTCCAATCTGGTGAGGCCAGGTCAACGTGCCGGCGGCAACACGGAGAGACATCGCCGGGCCCGGACGTTCAATAGCTCTTCCCAGGCGCGATCACATCACCGTCGTCTCGGCACCAGCGGGGCTGGCTTCGAACATGTCGGTCCCGATAAGGCGAGCTCGTGACCGCTGCGGCTCCCACCCGAGACGGCGGCGTTCGTCGCCTCAAGGCTGACTCGAGACACGAGCTTCGAATGTAAGCGCATCCATTATGTGTCGTCCCTGCAATTGCGCCCCCACACCGCCGTCACTAGAGTGAGCCAGGTTACCGATTGGTAACACTTTTGTGAACTGGAAGTGATTTCCAGCTGGGAGGAACGCCAATGTTTAAAGGATCTCGGGGAGCACGCTGGGCGATAACGGGGCTCGCGCTGAGTTTGACGGTGCTGGGCCTCACCATGTCGCTATCGTCGGCGGGTGCGTCGACACAATCAAAGTATGCCGCGTCCAAGAACTGGACGATAAAGCTCGCCAACCTCACTGCGGCCAGCCCCAACTACGCCTACCCGTTCATTGGGCCGGCGGACTTCACCGTCAGCAACGTCTCGTGGTTCCAATACCTGATGTATCGCCCTCTCTATTGGTTCGGTAACACCACCACCGGCGCGGTGCAGGTCAACGAGGCCGAGTCGCTGGCCTCGTTGCCCAAAATGTCCAACGGCAACAAGACCGCCACCATCACGCTCAAGTCAGGATACAAGTGGAGCGACGGCGAACCCGTCCAGGCCAACGACGTCATGGAGTTCCTCAACCTCTTCGCCGCCGAGCCGTCCGGCGAGGCATCCTACGCCAAGCCCGTCCAGGGTGTGCCGGTAACCATTCCCGACCTTTTCTCGTCAGTGACCGCGCCTAACACGCACACAATCGTGATGAACTTCATCCGGCCGGTGAGCCCGTCATGGCTCCTTAACAACCCGCTGTCGGAGGTGACGCCGCTTCCCAAGTCATGGGACGTCGTGGACGCCAGTTGGAAGTTCACCACCAACAACGCGGCCGGTTTCACCGCGTCAACGGCTGTGACCAAGGCCGGCGGAAACCTCGCGACGAAGCCGGGCGGATGCTGGTCTTCTACGTACATCGGCGACGGTAACAAGACCGGTCCCACCGCCGCGTTCACCGACCAGAACGGCTTCGACACCGTCGTGCCCAAGGCGAACATCGCGCAGGCCGAGAAGTGCGAAGAAGTCGATGCCACGATGAACTCATTCGCCAACGACGTCGTCAACTACGCAAAGACGTCGACCGACACCGGCAAGATCTGGGGCACCTCCGACGGTCCCTGGAAATTGACCAGCTACAACAGCGCTACCGCGGCGATGTCGTGGGGTCGTAACCCCAGTTTCGGTGGACCGAAGGCCTACGCCAAGGCGCTGGATTACATCCCCTGCCAATCAGAAACGGGTGACTGCTACAACCTTCTTCTCAACGGCACGGTGAGCGGGACGTATCTCGTCGGCGTTCCTTCCGCCGATTTGCCGCCGATCACGTCGCTCTCTCAAGTGGCAAAATCGCAGGACAAGGCTTTGGCCTCGAAGTACAACCTCTCGATTACTTACGAACCGGTTATCGGCTACAGCCCGCTCAACTTCGTCTCCACCAACACCGGCGTCGGCGAAGACTCCGCAATGTCAGGGGACACGACACCGCGAGGCGCACTCTTGTCGCAGCCCTACATCGTCAAGGCCCTCAACGATTCGTATCCGATCAAGGCGATTGTTAATGACGTCTACCGCGGCTACGGCTACTCGACGTACGGCCCCATTCCGCCCTATCCGCCCAGCAACTACACCTCGCTTAAGCATTCGCCGTACGCCCTGAGCAAGGTCGCCAGCCAGATGACGCCCCATGGTTGGTCGAAGATGAATGGAATCTACACCTGCGAAAAGCCAGGAACCGGCGCGTCGGAGTGCGGCGCTCACATTGCCAAGGGTGCCACGATGACGTTCCGGGCGGACGCTGGCGTCTCGGGCATCCCCACGGCGCAAGCCGCCGATGAGGCGTGGGTCTCGGCGGCCAGGGGTTTGGGCATCAACATCGTGCTGCACGTCGAAACCTTTGACGCCGTCATCTCAGCCGACACGAGCACGTCGACGTCGTGGGACTTGTACACGGGCAGCGGCTGGGAGTACGCGCCCGACTACTATCCGAGCGGCGAGGACCTCTGGCTGACGGGTGACCCCGAAAACGTTGGTAGTTACAACAACGCGACGGCGAACAAGGACATCATGGGAACACTCAGCGGATCGGTGAGCATGAACACCTACGAGAACTTCATGGTGAACAACTCGCCGGTTATCTGGAACTACTGGAATCCCTACACCGACGAGCACCTGAAGAACATCGGCGGCTTCGTCGAAGAAGACACATCGAACATGAATCCGGAGCTCTGGTACTTGAAGGGATAGTTGGTGATCTTCTCGAGGACGATGAGCCGCGGTCGCCAGACCGCGGCTCATCGTCCTCACTAGTAGCCTTCGCTCATGATTTCGTTCCTGGCTCGACGAATCTTCCAGGGGATCGTGGTCATTCTGCTGGTGATCGCTGGCACCTTCGTCTTGGAGCACTTCGTGCCCGGTGGACCGGCCGTGGTGGCCCTCGGACGCCGCGCCACGCCGGCCAACATAAGGATTTATAACGTACAAAACGGACTCAACCGGCCGTTGATCGTCCAACTGCTGAGCTATCTCAACCAAGCGATACACCTTAATCTCGGCTACTCGTTGATCCAGCACGCGCCAGTGTGGTATCTCATCAAGTCGGCCCTTGGCCACACAGTGTTGTTGATCACCGTGGCGTTGATCATTCAGTTCGTGCTCGCCGTGCCCTTGGGCAACATGCAAGCACAACGACGCAACTCTCACTTCGACTATGTGGCCACCAGCGTCACTTTCGTGCTATACGCCACGCCGGTTTTTCTCATCGGTGAGTTCCTCATCTCGATATTCGCCATCAAGTTCCATTTCTTTCCCGTGACCGTGAACTCGGCGCAAGGTGCATTCGCGATTTTTTCAAGCCCGATGCAGTACGTACTTCCGGTCTTGACGCTCTCGCTCCTGGGCGTAGGTGGCCTCAGTCGTTACCAGCGCTCCTCGATGCTCGATACCTTGACGCAGGACTACATCCGCACCGCCAAGGCCAAGGGGCTGCCCCACCGCAAGGTCATAAATCGCCACGCCATACGTAATTCGATTCTGCCTATGATCACCATCGTCGGCCTTAGCCTTCCCACCATCGTCGGCGGCGCCCTCATCACCGAGACAATCTTTGACATACCGGGCATGGGTCTGTTGACTCTGCGCTCGGCCACCAACTACGACACGCCCGTCGTGGTGGGCACCACGATCGTGGCGGCCGCCGTCACCGTCATCGGATCAATCGTTGCCGACATCCTCTACGCGATGGCCGACCCGCGAATACGGCTCGGCAGCGGCGGAAGGTAGGACCATGTCGATCATCATCGAACAGGCCCCGCTCAGCCCCTCGGGGGGTGAAAGCACGGACATCGGCGGAATGTTCTCTCTCCTATGGCGAACGTTCAAGGAGAACCGGCTCGCCGTCGTCAGCCTCGGGGTCCTGGTGTTCTTCGTGCTTTTCTCGTTCGTCGGTCCGGACATCTACCACACGAACCAAACAAATCAATTCGCTGCGTTGACGTCGACCATTAAGGGTCAGACCGCGGTGAACTATCCGTGGTTCCACTCGTGGCAGGACATCCTCGGCACGGATTCGAGCGGCTACAACATCGTCGGACGCCTGATGATGGGTGGGCGCACGGCGCTGGTCGTGGGTTTCCTGGCTGGCCTTATCTCGACCGTGGTGGGATCGATCTGGGGCGCCGTGTCGGGCTATCGAGGCAAGGTGCTCGACACCCTGATGATGCGCTTCGTGGACCTCGGACTCTCCGTGCCGGGTCTGTTCCTGCTCATCGTGATAGTGGTGCTCTTTGGAGCGTCGTCGACCACCATCATCCTGACCCTCGGCTTCACCTCCTGGTTCGGATCATCGCGACTTATTCGCGGCGAGACCCTGAGCCTCAAGTCGCGCGAGTTCGTGCACGCCGTCAAGGTGCTGGGCGGTTCGAACCGTCGCATCATCTTCCGCCATATCCTGCCCAACACCATGGGCACCATGATCGTGGTGGGCACGTTCGCCGTGGCGGACTCGATACTGGCGCTGGCGGCGCTGGGCTTCATCGGTCTCGGCATCCCCTTGCCCAATACCGACTGGGGCGACATGCTGAACACCGGCGTCACGTACGCCAATGACGGCTACTGGTGGGAGATCGTTCCGGCGGCCATCTGCATCATCGTCGTCGTCATCGCCCTCAATTACATCGGTGACGCGATGCGCGACGCCTTCGAGGTGCGACTGCAAAAGCGCTGAGCATTAGCGGAGAGGCCCTTCCCGGAGGGCCGACCATCACGTGGGAAACGAGATCCGTCGGGCGAGGTCACCGGCCACTGGCGTGCGAAGCGGGAAATGACAGGCCGCCGAATGGTCGGGGCCGAACTCCCTGAATGCGGGTTCTTCGCTCGCGCACACTTCCTGTGCCTTGGGGCAACGAGTGCGAAAACGGCACCCCGACGGCGGGAACACCGACGAAGGCAGTTCGCCCTTGATCTTGATCTCCACGTCGTCGGGAGCATCGGCGGCGAAGGGCTTGGGCACCGAATCGAGCAGTCCCCGCGTGTAAGGGTGACAGGGGTTGAGGTAGATCTCGTCGGAGGGGCCCACTTCAACCAGCTTGCCCAGATACATCACCCCCACCGTGTCCGACATGTAGCGCACGACACCCAGGTCGTGACTGATCATGAGCAAGGAGAGGCCGAGGTCACGTTGCAGGTCCTTGATCAAGTTGAGGATCTGGGCCTGGATCGAGACGTCGAGCGCGCTCACTGGTTCGTCGGCCACCAGGAGCTTGGGCTTCAAGGCGATCGCCCGAGCCAGACCGATGCGTTGTCGCTGGCCGCCGGAGAACTCGTGGGGATAGCGCACCAGCGCCGACGCGGAGAGCCCCACCTGATTGAGCAGCTCCAGCACCCGCGCACGGCGCTCCTTGGACGATCCGACCTTCTGGATTTCCAGGGGCTCTTCGAGAATCGAACCTACCCGTTGACGCGGGTTGAGTGAGGAGTAGGGGTCTTGGAACATCATCTGGATATTGCGGCGGGCGTTGCGACGCTTCTCACCCCTCAAGGAACCCAGCTCCTCCCCTTCGAACAACAAAGTGCCGCTGGTGGGCGCCTCCAGCCCCACCATGACCTTGCCGGTCGTTGTCTTGCCGCAGCCCGACTCGCCCACCAGACCGAACGTCTCGCCCTCTCGGATGACGATCGACACATCGCTGATGGCGTGCACGTGGCCGGCTTTTCGCCGGATGAGCCCGTTGGAGCGCACCGGGAAGAGCTTGACGACGTTGCGCAACTCGATCAACACGGGGGCCTGGCTCAGGTTCACCTGGTTGGCCACCACCCGCTCCTCGGTGCTGACGCGGGCGCCCAGAATGGGATTGAAGCAGGCGAACTCGTGCCGCCTCGAATCCTTCGCGATCTCGATGGGAGGCTCCACCTCGCGACATCTCGACGTGACGTAGGAGCAGCGTTCGGCGAAGCGGCAGCCGACCAGCTCGGTCGAGAGGTCGGGCGGCAGACCGGGTATCGAGAGCAGGCGGTAGTGCGACTCCTCGATCTTGGGCACGGCGTTGAGCAGCGCCTGGGTGTAGGGGTGGCGCATCTGGGAGAAGAGGTCGTAGGTCGCCGCCGACTCGGCCTTCTTTCCGGCGTACATCACGACCACCCGATCGGTCCGCCCGGCGATCACCCCCATGTCGTGGGTGATGAGCAGGACGGCCATCTTGAGGTCTCGGCGAAGCCGG
The DNA here is from genome assembly GCA_963827115.1 of uncultured Acidimicrobiaceae bacterium. Lineage (GTDB taxonomy): Bacteria > Actinomycetota > Acidimicrobiia > Acidimicrobiales > RAAP-2 > RAAP-2. The sequence goes on from CAWGZS010000001.1 coordinate 1,534,105, forward strand.
TCGATCAGGTCGAGGATCTGCGCCTGGATGGTCACGTCCAACGCGGTCGTCGGCTCGTCGGCGATGAGCAACTTCGGCTCGCAGACGAGCGCCATCGCGATGATGACGCGCTGGCGAAGACCGCCGGAGAGTTCGTGGGGGAACTGGTTGAGCCGCTCCTCCGGACGGGGCATCTCCACCAGTCGAAGCACGTCGAGGGCGCGCTGGCGGCCCTCCTCGTCGCTCGCGCCGCGATGTTCGATGTAGCCTTCGGCAATCTGGCGGCCGATGTTCATGGTCGGGTTGAGCGAGGTCATGGGGTCCTGGGGGATGAAGGCGATCTCGTTGCCGCGGACCTTCTGCATCTCCTCTTCAGAGAGGTTCGCCAGGTCCTTTCCGAAGTGCTCGATCGCCCCACCGATCACGTGACCGTTGTTCTGCAGCAGCCGCATGATCGAAAGACCGATGGTCGTCTTGCCGCAGCCGGACTCGCCCACCAGACCTACGCATTCGCTTTCGCTGATCTCGAAGGTCACGTCGTCGACGGCCACGACGGTGGCGGTCCGCATACGAAATTCGGTGCGCAGATTACGCACGGAAAGGACCACACCCATATTCAGCCACCCTACAACCAGCGGCTCAGCCCTCTATGGTCGACCCCAACTCGGGCAACGCCCACGACCGACGATGCCAAGGCGTGGGCCCGTAACGGGCCAGTGAGCGTCGATGCTCGAGCGAGCCGTAGCCTTTGTTCGTGGACCATCCGAAGAGCGGCGCCTCTTCGTGGAGCTCTCGCATCAGCGCGTCGCGACGCACCTTCGCGATTATCGCGGCCGCGCTGATGGTGGCGCAGCGTTGGTCCCCCTTCACGATCGTCACGACCGGCAGCTCGGACCACACCACGCAGGGCGGCACTTCGCCCAAGGCCATCGCCGGTGGCGTACGCAACAGATTGAGAGGGCCGTCGATGAGGGCGCTTTCCGGGGCGAGCGTCAGTTGGCTCAACGCCCGGTCGGTCGCCACGGCCAGCGCGACGCGAAGTCCCCATTCGTCGATCTCGTGCGCCGACGCGATCCCCACCGCGAAGGCGCTCGCCCACTGCTCGATGAGCGGCACCAGTTTCTCGCGCTGGCTCGCCGACAGGACTTTGGAGTCCGCCAGCCCGGCGGGGGCGTCGCGCAGCCCGTCGAGCACCACCGCGCCCACCATGACCGGTCCGGCGAGCGCGCCTCGCCCCACTTCGTCGATCCCCACCACCGGTCCGCGGCGGAGCTCGCGTTCCTCGAACTCGAGCGTGGGCGTCACCCCTAAAGGGTAACGAGGTCTGCCACCTCCTAAGGTGACACCCATGCCGGTTTCGCACTCTTCTACGCGAGTGGTGCTGGTGCCCCTCAAGAGGTTCGACGCCGCCAAGAGCCGGCTTCGCGACCAGCTCACCGATGACGAGGTGGTGGAACTCACCATGCGCCTCGCCGCGGGGGTACTCGAGGCGGCCCGACCCCTGTTGACGGTGGTGGTGTGCGACGACGACGACGTGGCCGACTTCGCGCGACGCCACGGGGCGGAGGTCTTTCGCTCCTCGGCCCTAGGCCTCAACGGATCCGTGGACGACGCCTATCGAAACCTGGTCGACTACGACCAGGTCATCGTCGTGCACGGCGACCTGCGGAGCCCCGAAGGAATCGGTCGCTTCGACCCGGGAGAAGGCGTCACCATCGTCACCGACCAACGGCGCGACGGCACCAACGTCCTGTCCCTTCCCGGCGGACTGGACTTCCGCTTCTCGTACGGACCAGGGTCATTGCACCGTCACGAGCGCGAAGCCGCCCGATTGGGGCTTGACTGCTCCGTCATCGCCGACAGCCCGTGGCGCTTTGACGTCGACGAGCCGGACGATCTCGTCCAGGGCCCGGACGGCATTTGAGGGGGCCCAAAGGGCCCCCTCAAATGAAACTCCCCGAAGGGAATTGACTACTAGCGCTTTACGGCGCGCTTTACGGCCTTGCGAGCAGGAGCCTTCTTGGCCACCTTCTTCGCAGCAGGACGCTTGGCGGCAGCCTTCTTGGCAGCTGGGCGCTTCTTCGCTACAGCCTTCTTAGCCGGAGCCTTCTTGGCGGCGGCCTTCTTGGCCGGAGCCTTCTTCGCAGGCGCCTTCTTGGCCGGAGCCTTCTTCGCCACTGCCTTCTTGGCCGGAGCCTTCTTGGCGGCAGGACGCTTCTTCGCTACTGCCTTCTTGGCCGGAGCCTTTTTCTTCGCGGCTATTGCCACTTTCCCTCCTTGGGACTCAACGTTGAATCAATTTGGGACCTCGATGACACCAATGTGATGATCACGAATCTGGTACCGCCTTGATAACGTGAACTCGCCCGTGTACCACCCAGCCTCCCGGCTGTGCGACGACCAAACGCAGTGCACGGTCCAAACGCGCAGGAGCATCTTGCAGTCGTGTTGATCACAACACAATTACAAAACGTTGACCTCCTCCGCAGAAGGACAAACAAAAGTTCACTCGCTTTAGAGACCAATGTCAAGCATTTCGAACTTTTTTACGACATTTGTTTTTCGTGTGTGTTGAGTGTGCTTCGTGAATGTTGATCGCGGCATCTACTTAGGACGCGGTGTCAATGGTGATGCAACGAGTGGTGCGCAACGATCAACACTCGTGCTCGGTCCAAGTCGAAGTGGCAAGACATCATCACTGATCATTCCAAACCTCCTGATAACAACGCGTTCTTGCGTCGTCACTTCAACGAAGAACGATGTCGTGTCGCGCATGTCGTTGTTGCATCGCCGCGGCGCAACGCTGCTGTTCGATCCGTCAGGAACAGTGGACGCACCGGCGAACGTGCAACGTATTGGCTATTCTCCGATTCGTCAATCGTTGAGCTGGGATGGAGCCGTTTTAGCCACTCGCAGCCTGATTGACGTCGCGCGTCGAGGGCGTGGCGACCGCGGCGACGACCATTGGACGGAACGCGCGGGCGCGCTCGTGGCGCCCTTGTTGCACGCGGCGGCCCTGCGTGACGAGTCATTGGGCGCGCTCGCGTCGCGCGTGGACCAACGATCGTGCGACGATGTCGTGCACGAACTGAAGGATCGCTACGGCGATCACCATCCCGCCGTGGCCCTGCTGCACGGCGTGATGGCGACCGAGGAACGGGAGCGATCGAGCATCTGGTCGACCGCGTCCGGGCTGTTCGCGGGAGTCCGTACGGAAGCGGCCCGAGCGTCGGCCCGCGAGGCGCCGCTCGACATCGACGACTTCCTAGCCGGCCCCCATCAGCTGCACATCGTGGCTCCCAGCCGGCATCAGGCGGTGACCATCCCGCTGGTCGTGGGGCTCATCGAGGAGATCGTGCACGCGACCTACGACCGCCACGAGCAAGGGGCGGGACTGCTCCTGGCCCTGGACGAACTGGCCAACGTGGCGCCCCTGCCCCGCCTCGCCGGCATCGTGTCAGAGGGCGGGGGCCAGGGCGTGCTGACCCTGGCCTGCCTGCAGGATCTCAGCCAGGCCCGCAGCCGCTGGGGGGCGGCCGCCGAGGGGTTCCTCTCCCTCTTCTCGACCACCGTCGTCCTGCCGGGGATCGCGGACCGCCCGACGCTCGAACTCCTCTCCCAGCTGGCGGGACGAACGCTGGTGCGAACACCCACTGTCCAGGTAGGCCCGAAGGGCCGGGCCGGCGGACATTCGACCAGTTGGGTCGAGCGCGACACGGCGACGGTGGGCGAACTGGCGCGGGGCCGTGCGGGCTTCGGACTCGGTCTGGACGCCAGCAACGCCATGAGGTGGGTGGAGCTAACTCCGGCTCACTCCCACGAGCGCTTCCGGCGCTACCGCGAACGTTCCGACCAGGCGCCCGATCGGTCGCGCGAACGCTGAGCCCACGTGTCCAGCTCGCGCCCCTCAAGGGGCCGAGCCCCGCGCTCGCGAACCGCCGCCACCATCCGGGCCCGCGACACGGCGATGGTCGGCTCGCGAACCCCCCGCGATTCACGAAGTTCCGGGTAGAGCCGGTCGACCGCGGCGGCCAGATCCCTCGGTGACTGGCCGAACACCGCCGCGTTGGCCCAGGCCGCGACGACGTGGCGGCGGGCCACGTCCGGGCGCCCCTCGAGCTGGGAGGAGAAGGCGTGCTCGTCGAGCTGATCGCGCGAGCGCCGCGGCAGAGGCACGACACCCTCGGGCTCGAAGCGTTCGAGGTCGCGGCGCCATTGCTCGACCGTCTCGCCCCGCTGCCACCGCAACTTCTCGCCTCGCCCTTGGTGATGCCCTCCCCACAGGGACCGGTAGCCCTCGTCAACCCCCATCACGTGATCAATGCCCTTGAAGGACCGCCAGGCGACCCACGAGGTTCGCTCGCGCAGTTCGAGGCGAAGCGACGCACGATAGAGCGCGTCGGCGGCCGGCCCGTGGGCGAACAGGGCCCGGCCGTCGAGCACGCTGCGCGCTCCATCAGGGCGCGCACCGACCAGCACGTGATCGTGCAAGTGGGGATCCCCGTGACGGTTGAGCCCGTGGGTGAAGCTCACGACGCGCTGCCATCGCGCGCTCACCTCGCGGTCATTCCCGTCACGCCGGTCCCGCACCACCAACGCGCGCTCTTCCAGATAGGCCATGGCGGCGGCGACCGAGGCGCGATGCGCCGCCACCACCCCTGGAGCCTGCGCCTGATCGAGCGCCACCAGGATGGAGATCGGTCTTGGCGCGGCCAGCACCACGTCGTAGCCCTGGACCGAGGAGCGGTCCGTCGTCGTGAAGACCGCCGCGACGTCGCGCGGGTCGCGCGGGTCACCCCGGCCCCGCAGCCACCACCCGGGGCCGCCGTCGCGCAGCGTATCGAGCTCGCGCGCGTCGTCGTTGGTGAAGTAGCTGACGTCGTTGGAACGACGCACGAAGAGACGAAGCAGGGGACACCTCCGAGAGGTGCCCAACGGTCGTCAGAGTTGCTGCAGGATCCTTCGGGCTAGCTCGTGGCCGGCCTTGGCGTACGCGGGCGTCGCCACGACCGCCCCGGCTCCCGCCTGGAGCATCAGGTGGTCCAGGAACGTCGCGTCAGTGATGAGGAACTTGACGGCGTGACGGCGGTCGTCGAGCATCGACCACTGCGCGTTGGGCAGCGGTTCGAAGAGCCAGCGCAGGTAGGGCTGGATGATCACGATGACCTCGTCGCCCTCGTCGCCGACCTGGGTCAGCCAGTTGGCCACTTCGTCGCTTGGCCGCAGCTCGTCGACCGGCGACTTGGCCAGGATCGTATTGATCCGGTCGACGCGAAAGGTGCGCCACGCCTCGCGGGTCGTGCAGTACGCCCGCACGTAGGTGTGCCCGTTGAGCACCTTTATCTCGCGGGGCTCGATGATGCGCACCTGGGACTTCTCGGCGGCGCCCGGGGTGTAGCGGATCTTGAGCTGTTCCTGATTCTTCACGGCCTCGAGCACCAGCCCGAGCAACGTCTCATTGGCCGTGAACTCCACTTGCACGAAGCCCTCGGTCGTGGCCTCGATCTTGTCGATGGCTGATTGCAGGGCCGGGTCGTCGTAGACCCGCGAGGCCTCGCGCAACGCCACGTTCAGCTCGAAGAGGTCGCGCCACATGAGCGGCGAGTTCTCCACCGTTCCCGTCCAGTCGAACTCCTCCGCGCGGTAGGTCGAGTCGTCCGTCGACTCGTGGTCCCAGTCGTCGCACTCCTTGACGACGTGCGCGGGATAGCCGAACTGGCCGTCCATGGGCATGAAGGACACCAGGCGGTCCATGGTCCGGCGCACCAGCCCCGGATCCATCGAGAAACGGGTGGCCAGTTCGCTGATACGCAGGCCGTCGTCGGACAGGTAGACGGCGTGCAGCAGCTGCAGGGTCTGGCCCAGGACGTCGTTGGTGGCCGGCCCCTCGAAGCGCAGGTCGTCCAGCGCGGGGACCTTGCCCCGGTTGACGTCGCGCAACCAGTCGGCCAGGTCGCTTTTGAGCGACTTGGGACTCTGCAGGCGCACCCGGTCGGCCGCCTCGAGCACGAAGCGCAGGGCGCCGCGGGGGCTCTCGAAGGAGATGCCGATCTCGACCACGCCGCCCTTCTTCCTGGCCGCGAGCGCGTGAGGGAACTGTCGAACCAGCAGGTCGGCGTAGTTCTCGTTGGTGGTTATGACGACGTCGAGGGGGCTGGGCGACCGGGAGAACTCCGGCCGCCAGGCCTTGGCGATCTCCGCCACCGACGCGTCGACCTCGAAGCGGTCGGGCAGCACCAGGGGCATGGAGGTCATTCGATTGAATCGGTAGCCCTTCACCTCGTCGGTCCCCTTGACGCGACCCACGAGATACGTCGCGCCCTTGAAATGACCGATGGTCAGCGGCTCGACCAGGCGATTCTTGTTGGTGGAGGACCGGTAGTCGAAGCTGAGCGCCCGACGCAGGTGGAGCGCCCGCAGCACCGGCGTGTAGTAGTTCGTGAACTCGAGGCCGCCGTCACCGGCCGGACCGTCGTTGAAGAGGCTGAAGACGCCCGAGGCCCCGAAGCCGCAGAAGCGCAGGGCCATTTGCACCACGCGTTCCTCCTCCGGGCTGAACGCCACGGGGGGCGCGTAACCGCTGGCGGGATCGATTCGGTAGCCGACCACGCCCTCGCTCGAGGTCACCGTCTCGATGTCGAAACCGAGGTCGCGGATCCGGGCCTTGTCGCGCTCGAACTTCTGGCGCACCGCGGTGTCGCCACCCTGGTAGGCGCGGACCTTCTGGGGGCCCTTGGAACTCTGCGGATAGGCGTCGATCTCGAGGTTGCGCACGATCTGTTCCTGGCTCAGGGACGAATGAGGGAACACGCTCTGCAGCAGCAGCACGAGCGCCACGATCCGCTCGCGGCTCTGGTCGTTAGTGCCCGTCGATGCGCTCATGGAACTCCGTATCTTTCACCCCGAGGGTACCCGCGGACTGACCCGTCCCGCACGGCCTCGACGGCGGTCTAGGCGTCGTGCTTGTGGCTGTCGTCCAGCGCGTCCTCGCGCCGCCACGTGCCCGATCGACCGCCGGACTTCTCCCACAGCGCCACCTCACCGATGGTCATGGTGCGGTCGATGGACTTGCACATGTCGTAGATGGTCAAGGCCGCCACCGTCACCGCGGTCAGGGCCTCCATCTCGACGCCGGTGCGGTCGAGCGCGTCGACACTGACTTCGACGTCGATGTGAGTATCGGCGATGGCGAAATTGACGTACACGTTGCCCACCAGCACGGGATGCGACATGGGCAGCAACGTGGCGGACTGCTTGGCCGCCTGGATACCCGCGACCCGGGCCGTGGCGAGCACGTCACCCTTGTTGGTGGCGTTAGCCGCGACGCTCGCGGTCGTCGACGCCGACATCGTGATGCGACAGCGCGCGAGGGCGCGCCGCGCACTGACCTCAGAGGGCCCCAGATCGCGCGAGAAGGCCCCATCGCCCGGTGTTCTGCGTAATTGGTGGAAGTCGCCCACGGCGCCATGTTAGTGAGCCCCTGACTGGCCGGTCGTCGAAGGACGGTACACTGCCCTGATCACAGTGCAGTAATGGAGCGTCTATGCCGACCTACGAATACGAGTGCCAGTCGTGTCACCAGCCCCTCGAGGCGGTGCAAAAGTTCACCGACGCCCCCCTCGTGACCTGCCCCCACTGCCAGGGCGAACTGCGCAAGGTCTACTCGGCCGTCGGCATCGTCTTCAAGGGCAGCGGCTTCTACAAGAACGACAGCCGGGGTGCCAAATCGACGGCCACCCCCTCGAGCGCCACGCCCTCCGAGTCCTCGGCGCCAGCTCCCGACACGTCAAAGACCCCGTCAGCGCCCGCGCCCGCGGCGGCTACGACGAGCGCCGGCGCCAGCACCTCGTCGACGTCGACGTCCGACTAGGAGCCTGAGACCGAGATTCCCTCGATGGCCAGGGACTGACCGGCGGCGTTGCCGGGCAGCCACTCGACGTCACCACCGACGTAGGTGATGTCGAGCAGCATTCGCTGGAGGGTTGACGCCACCGTGATCTCTCGCACCGGCTCACAAAGTTGGCCGTCGCGGATCATGAGTCCGGTGATCCCGACCGAGAAGTCGCCCGAGATCGGGTTAACGCCCGAGTGCACGCCGGTGAGCGATTCGACGAAGATGCCGTGGCCCACCCGGGCGAAGATCTCCGCCTGGTCGAGCTCGCCCGGCACCAACTGCAGCGCCCGGCATCCCGCCGAGGGCGATCCGCCGATCCCGCCTCGCACGGCGCTGCCGGTGGACACGGTGCCCGCCCGGCGCGCCGACACCGTGTCGTAGACGAAGGCCTTCAACTGTCCCGTTTCGATCAACACGTTTCGTCGACACGCCAGGCCCTCGCCGTCGTAGACCGACGCCGAGAAGTGACGGGGGTCGGTGGGGTCGTCGATCAAGGTGAACAACGGCGCCGCGACGGACTCGCCGATGCGGTTGGCGAAGAATGAACGACCCCGCACCACCGCCTCACCGCTGAGCGACCCGCCGATGATCGCCAGCAGCGTGGCGGCGCTGCGCGGGTCAAAGACTGCGGTGCACTTCATGGACGCGGGTTTGACCGCCCCCAGCATCCGCGTGGCGCGCGTCAAGGCGTCCGAGGCGGCACGCTGGACGTCCAGGTCGCCCGGCGCCCGCCCGGCGCTGAGACCCCATCCGGTCTGGTCGCTCCCCCCGTCGTTGGCGATGGCCTCCACCGACACGTAGGCCCCCGAGCGCTCGTAGGACGCGCGCACCCCGAGCGTCGAGACGATCGCCGCCTCGGCGACGTAGTCCGAGTAATTGGCCGCCTCGACCTGGCGGATGCGCGGGTCGCCGTCGCGCACGATCCGCTCGAGCTCGATGGCCATGGCGATCTTCTGGTCCAGGGGCGTCGAGGTGACGCCCGGATCGGTCAACTGCAGGGTGGCCGGAGCGACGCCGTCGGGCGTGGCGAAGGCGACGTATTCGTCTTCCGTGGCGAAGCGCACGTTGTCGCGAGCCTCGCGAAGGGCGTCCTCGATGGCGGAGGGGTCGAGCGATCCGGCCCACGCGGTGCCCACCTGAGCCCCGCCCGCGCTCTCTCGCAGCACACGGATGCCGATCCCGGCCGACGAAGCCGTCGAAAGCTCCTCGATGGCGCCCTGGTAGGCCTGGACCTCCGTGTCAACGCCCCGCGAGAGATAGAGCTCAATCTGCTCGGAACCTTTCGCGAGATCGAGGATTCGTTCAGCCTCGGCCAGCAGCTCGCTCACGACGCCGTCCCTCCGATCGTCACGCCGCTCAGGCGCATGGTGGCCTGGCCGCAGCCCACCGGCACGCTCTGTCCGTCCTTGCCGCAGGTGCCCGGCATCATCGAAAAGTCGGTGGCGACGGCGTCGACGCGCTGGAGCACGTCGGGACCATTGCCGATCAGGTTGCAGTCGCGCAGCGGCGCGGTGATCTGGCCGTTCTCGATCAGGAAGGCCGCGGTCATGCCGAAGACGAAATCCCCGGTGGCCGTGTTGACCTGGCCCCCGCCAAGCTGCGCCACGTAGACACCCCGCGGCGTCTGGGCCACGATCTCGTCCGCGTCGCTCTCGCCTTCCAGCAGGTAGGTGTTGGTCATTCGAACCATGGGCAGGTGCTGGTAACTCTGTCGGCGCCCGTTGCCCGACGAGCGGCGGCCCTGCTTGTGGGCGCGCAGGTAGTCCCACATGTAGTCGGTGAGGACCCCGTTCTCGATCAGGACGTTGCGCGCGCCGGGGCGGCCTTCGTCGTCGACGGCGAGGTAGCCCCACTCCCCGCTCACCGTCCCGTCGTCGACCAGCGTGACCAGCGGACTCGCCACCAGCTGGCCGACCCGTCCGGCGTAAACCGACGCCTGCTTCATGATGGCGTCGGCTTCGAGCCCGTGGCCGCAGGCCTCGTGAAAGAGGATGCCGCCCGATCCACCGGCCAGGACCACCGGAAGTTCGCCAGACGGCGCCGGACGGGCGTCCAGCTTGGTGATGGCCTGTCGCGCCGCGCCGCTGGCCGCCTCCGCGACCGCTTCGGGCGTGAGGATCTCAAAACCGCGCGTGCCGGCGATCGGCCGATAGCCCGTCTGCATGCCGCCATCGCCCACGGCCACGCACGACACGTTGAAGCGAGTGCGCACCTGGTGGTCCTGGGCGAACACGCCGTCGGAGTTGGCGACCACGAAGTTCCGGGTCGAGTCGCCCAGTGCCACCTGCACCTGACTGATGGACGATCCCTGGGACCGAGCGACGTCATCGGCGTGCAGGAGCAGTTCGATCTTCTTGGACTTGGCCACGTCGCCGGGGGCCGTCCGGGCTGGCGACGGGTAGTCCACGAGGTCGCCGAGTTTTATCTCGCGCACTCCCCCTCCGCCCTGGCGCGCCACCGCGGACGCCGCCTGCGCGGCTGCCAGCAGCCCGCGTTCGGAAAGGTCGGCAGTGTGCGCGAAGCCCGTCGTCTCGCCGACCACCACGCGGATGCCGGCGCCCCGATCGCGGCCGGAGCTCAACTCCTCGACTCGGCGCTGATCGAGCATGGCCGAGGACGTGGTGCGATCCTCCACGAAGACCTCGGCGAACTCGCCGCCCCGCTCGAGGGCGGTCCCGAGGACCCGTTGCAGCACGTCTTGTTCTACGAGAATTGACATGGTGCAAAGCGTAATGGCCCCTTGGGGTTTGGCGGCTCACTACAAATAATCGAGGAACGGTAGGCTGGAACCGTGATTCTTGCGTCAATTGAAAGCCCCGCCGATCTCGCGGGGCTCAGTTATGACGAGCTCAACGAGCTAAGTGGCGAGATTCGCGAATTCATCATCGAGGCGGTCACCACCACCGGCGGTCACCTCGGTTCGAACCTCGGGGTGGTCGAGCTGACGCTGGCGCTGCACCGGGTCTTCGACTCACCGAGCGACATCCTGTTGTGGGACACCGGCCATCAGGCCTACGTGCACAAGCTGCTCACTGGTCGGCGCTACGGCTTCAAGAAACTGCGCCAGCGCGGGGGACTTTCGGGCTATCCGAGTCGTTCGGAGAGCGAGCACGACTGGATCGAGAACTGCCACGCGTCCACGGCGCTCTCCTACGCCCACGGTCTCTCGGTGGCGCTCGAGCAGCGCAAGGAGCTGATCGGCCGCGGCGGCCAGCGCCACGTCGTGGCGGTCGTCGGCGACGGGTCGCTCACCGGAGGCATGGCCTTCGAAGCGCTCAACAACCTGGGCCACGCCAACCAGCGCGTGGTGATAATCCTCAATGACAACGGCCGCAGCTACGCGCCAACCATCTCCAAGCTCTCCGAGTCGCTCACGTCATTGCGCCTCAACCGTACCTACGTCCAACTGCGCGAGCGCATCCGCGGCACGGTGCCCAAGATCCCGGCGGTGGGGCAGGTCGCCTACCTGGGCATGCACGGCTTCACGTCGGTGATGCGTGAAATGGTAACGCCCCACACGTTCTTCGAGACCCTGGGCGTGCGCTACGTGGGTCCGATCGACGGCCACAACATCGAATCCCTGGAGACGGCCATTCGAAGCGCTTCCCTGTGGGACGGGCCGATTGTCGTGCACGTGCTGACCGAAAAGGGTCGCGGCTACGCCCCGGCCCTGCGCGACGACCTCAAGATGCACGACTACAAGCTGGCGCCCCGCGTCGAGGACGAGGTGGTCCCACCCCAGTCCTTCTCCGAGAGCTTCGCCAACGCCCTGCTCTTGCAAGCCAGCGCGGACGAGCGCGTGGTGGCCATCACCGCAGCCATGGCCGGGCCCACGGGACTGCTCAATTTCCAGGACCGCTTCCCCTCACGATTCTTCGACGTGGGCATCGCCGAGCAGCACGCCGTGACGGCGGCGGCCGGCATGGCCATGGGCGGCCTCAAGCCGGTGGTGTCGATCTACTCCACCTTCTTCTCGCGCGCCTTCGACCAGGCCCACCTGGACGTGGGGCTGTTGAACCTGCCCGTGGTGTTCGCGCTGCACCGCGCCGGCATCACCGGCGACGACGGGCCGAGCCATCACGGACTCTTGGACATCGCCCTCGGTTTGGCCATCCCCAACATGACGATCTTCGCGCCGTCGACGGCCGAGGAGATCCCCTGCATGCTGGCCACGGCGCTGTCCATGTCGACGCCCACCATGATCCGGTTCCCCAAGACCCTGCCCCAGCCCTTCGACCATCAGACGGGCGAGGGACTCTCGGCGCGCGAGGTAGTCCGCGGTGACGGGTCGCTCTGCGTCCTGGCCTTCGGCAAGATGGCGCCGAGCGCCTACAAGGCCCTCGAACTACTCGGCACCGAGGCCACGCGGATCACGCTCTACGACGTGCGTGTACTGCCGCCGGACCCCGCCATGATCGACGACGCCCTGGGCCACGCGCGAGTGATCACCGTCGAGGACGGCACCCGCCACGGCGGAGCCGGCACGCTCATGGTCTCCGCGCTGCGCAACCGGGCCCAGGAGCTGGACCAGCCCTTCCCCTCGACCCGAATCCTCGGTGTGCCCCGCGCCTTCCTTGAGCACGACAACGCGGACTCGCTCCTGAGCGAGCTCGGTCTCGATCCCACCGGGCTGTCGGGGGCGTTCCTGCGCCTGCTCGATGACCAGCCGGAGTTCCCGCGGGTCCTGCCCGAGACGCCACGCGCGCACTTCCTGTAGACCCGTCCGAGGCGACCTCTACGCTGATGTCATGAGCTTCGACATCGAGAAGACCCCTGAGCAGTGGCGCGCTCAACTCTCGCCCGAACGCTACGCCGTGTTGCGTGAAGCGGCCACCGAGCCGCCCTTCAGCGGTTCATTGCTGCACGTGGACGCCGACGGGGTCTTCTCCTGCGCCGGGTGCGGGCAGGAGTTGTTCACCACCGATCAGAAGTTCGACTCGGGCAGCGGCTGGCCGAGTTTCGACGCGTGTCGGCCGGGCACGATTCTCGAACGCTCCGATCGCAAACTCTTCATGAAGCGCACCGAAATCCTTTGCGCGAAGTGCGGAGGTCATCTCGGGCACGTCTTTAACGACGGCCCCACGCCGAGCGGGCTGCGCTATTGCGTGAACTCGGCCTCGATCGACTTCACGAAAGCCAACGACTAGACGTCAAGGAATCGTCGGATGGCGATCGCCGATCCGACCGAGCCGATCACCACCCCCACGATTAAGACCACCGCGTTGGTGCCGATCACCTCGCTGGTGTTGAGCTGGAACTCGTTGTTGAGCGGATACCAGGTATGGAACGCCGTGACGGCGAGCATGGCCACCGCGGAGCCGATGAGGCCTTGGATGAAGCCCTCCGTGATGTAGGGGATGCGGATGAACCAGTTGGTGGCGCCGACCAGCTTCATCACCGAGACCTCGCGCCGCCGCGAGAAGATGGCCATGCGGATGGTGTTGAGTATCAGCACCGTCGCCGACAGCAACAGCACCGCCGCGATGAGCAGCATGACGATCTGCGCGATGCGGATGGCGTGGTTCATCTCGCGGATCTGCTGCTCGGGGGCGGTGACCTTGAAGACGCCGGGCTCGTTGGAGAGGGTGGACACCACCACGAAGGCGTTGGCGGGCACCGTGGGGATGCAACGGAACGACGAGGGCATGTCCGCCACCGTCAGCACCGAGAACTCGTCCTGGGGCAGGAGCTTCTTGGCTTCCTGGTAGTCCTGGGACTGCGTGAAGTACTCGCAGCTCTTGACGATGTGCAGGTTGGCCAACTGGGTCTTGATCGAGGAGATCTCCCCCGTGGACGCGGTCGGCGCCATCCAGACCGTGACGCGAGTGCCCTGCTGCCACTGCACCGACGCCTGCGCCGCGCTTTGCTTCAAGAGCAGGGCCCCGCCGACGAGGGACAACGACACCGCCACCGTCAGGACGGCGGCGATCGTCATCATGCGGTTGCGCCAGAGGTTGCTCAGGGTCTCCTTGATGGCGTAGCGGAAGTACACGCGCATTACAGCACGCTCGCTTCGTCGATGCCGTAGACGCCACGCACCTGGTCGCGGATCATCTCGCCCCGGTCGAGTTCCACCACGCGACGACGCATGCGGTCAACCAATCCCTTGTCGTGGGTGGCCATGACCACCGTCGTGCCCGTGCGGTTGATGCGTTCGAGCAGCGCCATGATCGACTCGGAGTTGGTGGGGTCGAGGTTTCCCGTCGGCTCGTCGGCCAGCAGGATCAGTGGTCGGTTCACGAAGGCGCGCGCCACCGCGACGCGCTGCTGCTCGCCACCGGAGAGCTCGTGGGGCAGGTTCCTCGACTTGTCCGTCAGGCCCACGAGCTCCAGGATCTGGGGGACCTGCGACTCGACGGTCGATCGCGGCCGGCCGATCACCTCGAGGGCGAACGCGACGTTCTCGAAGACCGTCTTGTTGGGCAGGAGCCGGAAGTCCTGGAAGACGCAGCCGATGTTGCGTCGAAGATAGGGCACGCGCCACCTCGGCAGCTCGCCGATGTCGCGCCCGGCCTCCAGGATCCGCCCGCGGTCGGGCAGCTCCTCGCGCAGCAGCAGGCGAAGGAAGGTGGTCTTGCCCGACCCCGACGCGCCGACCAGGAACACGAACTCACCCTTCTCGATGTCGAGAGTGATGTCCTTCAGGGCGGAGGTGCCGTTCTTGTAGGTCTTTGAAACATTCTCAAAGCGAATCATGGCAACACCCCCTTCGGGCTGATTGGAATCAGTGCGCAGGCGCTGACATACGTGACAATCATTCTAGTTTGATGAAAAGTCGCTTCCGTACCACCGAAAGCTCGCTGTTTCTAAGAAAGAGTCTTAGGAACGCGCGCGTTGTCGGCGCAGTTCGGCCTCCATGAAGCCGTCGAGATCACCTTCGAGCACCGCGTCGACGTTGCCGGTCTCGTAGTCGGTGCGATGATCCTTGACCAATTGATACGGCGCCTGGACGTAACTTCTAATCTGCGAGCCCCACGCGTTGTCGCTGCGAACACCGCTCAGCGAGTCCATCTGGCTCTGGCGTTCGACCCTGGCCCTCTCGGCCAGCTTGGCCTCGAGTATCTGCATGGCGCGATCGCGATTCTGATGTTGGCTGCGTTCGTTCTGACAGCTGACGACGATCCCCGACGGCAGGTGCGTGATGCGGATGGCCGAGTCGGTGGTGTTGACGTGTTGACCGCCGGCGCCCGACGAGCGGAAGGTGTCGATGCGCAGGTCCTTCTCGTCGATCTCCACCTCGCTGGCGTCCTCGTCGAGCAAAGGAGTGATGTCGATGCTGGCGAAGCTGGTCTGACGGCGCGCCTGGGAGTCGAAGGGGCTCATGCGCACGAGTCGATGTACGCCGCGCTCGGTCGACAACCACCCGTAGGCGTAGCGGCCCTTCACGATGAAGGTCGCCGACAGGAGGCCGGCTTCCTGACCCTCGGTCACTTCGTCGATCTCCACGCCGAAGCCCCGCCGTTCCGCCCAGCGCGAGTACATGCGCAGCAGCATCTCGGTCCAGTCCTGCGCGTCGGTGCCGCCCGCGCCGGCGTGCAGTTCGGCGATGGCGTCGTTCTGGTCGTAGGGGCCACTGAGCAGGCTCAGCATCTCGAGCTCGTCCAGCGAGCGCTCGAGCTGCGTGACCGTCTGGGAGAGCTCGTCGAGCAGCGACCAGTCGACCTCCCCGGTCGCCAGCGTCTCTCGCGAGAAGTCGGCCAGCACCAGGGAGTCATCCAGCGAATGACGGAGCCCGTCGAACGCCTCGAGGTCGTTGGCCAGTCGTCCGAGCTGCGTGGTGACCTCGCGAGCCCGGTCCTGGTCGTCCCAGAGGTGCGGGTCGGCCACCTCGACGCTCAGTTCCTTATGGCGCAGGCGGCCTTCGTCGATGTTCAAGTACTGGCGCGCCGCGCTCCAGCGCGCTTCCAGCTCCTCGAGCGTGGCGGCGGCTTCGCGCAGTGCGTTCTCCGCCTTAAGGTCGGCCATGGCACTGCTTGAACTTGCGTCCAGATCCGCACCAGCACGGATCGTTGCGACCGATCTTGGCGCGTTCGGTCTTGACCTGCGTGGTCGCGGTCTTGGGTGCGGTCTTGGGCGCGTCGTGGGCCACCAGTTCGGCGGCCCCGGGGGCGACGATGTCGGCGTTGGTGACGGCTCGTTCGAGGCCCTCGTCGACGTCCTCCTCAGCCGCGGTCGGCACGGCCGCCTCGACGTGGGTGATGTAACGCACGAAGTCTTTGTCCACCTCGCGCAGCAGGTGCTCGAACATCACGTAGCCCTCTTTTTGCCACGCGGACAGCGGGTCCTGCTGGGCGACCTGGCGCCAGTGGATGCCGTCGCGCAAGTAGTCCATGTCCGAGAGGTGCTCGCGCCAGCGTTGGTCCAGCAACTGGAGCATGACGTCGCGCTCTATCTCCTTGGCCATCTCCTCGCCGCCGGGGTAGTTCTCACACTTCTCCTCGTAGAGCGACAGGGCGTCGTCGACGGCGAGCGCGATCACCTCGTCGCGGTCCTCGTACTCTTCCAGGGTCTCCATGCTGAGGCGCGTCGGATAGTACGTCTGCAGGTCCATCATCAGCGCGTTCATGTCCCACTCTTCGGCGAACTGCGCCTCCAGGCGCTCGTCGATCGCCGCGGTGAGGCGCTCCTCGATCATCTCGATGGTGGCGTCGTGGATGTCCTCGCCGTCGATCACCTGCTGGCGCCGGGCGTAGATGACCTTGCGCTGCTCGTTCATCACTTCGTCGTACTTGAGCACGTCCTTGCGGATTTCGGCGTTGCGGCCCTCCACCGTGTTCTGGGCGCGTTCGATGGCCTTGGAGACCATCTTGGCCTCGATGGCCTCGTCCTCGGGCATGGTGCGGTCCATCACCCACGAGACGGCGCCCGTGGCGAAGAGTCGCAGCAGGTCGTCTTCGAGCGAGAGGTAGAAGCGGCTCTCCCCCGGGTCGCCCTGACGGCCCGAGCGTCCGCGGAGCTGGTTGTCGATGCGCCGTGAATCGTGGCGTTCGGTGCCGAGCACGTAGAGCCCGCCCTCCGCTCGGACCTCGTCGCCTTCGGCCTCGCAGAGGGGACGCAGCACCGCGGCGGCGGCCTTGTAGGCCGCGTCGTACTCCTCGGTGCCCGGTGTGAAGCCCTGGGCCAGCGCCTCGCGCGTGGCCAGTCCCTCGAAGTTGCCTCCGAGCACCACGTCGACGCCTCGTCCGGCCATGTTGGTCGCCACGGTGACGGCGTGCTTGCGGCCCGCCTGGGCCACGATCTCAGCCTCGCGGAAGTGCTGCTTCGCGTTGAGGACCTCGTGGGCGATGCCCGCCTTGTCGAGCGCGCGCGACAACAGCTCAGACTTCTCGACCGACGCCGTGCCGAGCAGCACCGGCTGGCCGCGGTCGCTGCGTTCGCGCACGTCCTCGACGATGGCCGCGAACTTGGCCTCCTCGGTCTTGAAGATGAGGTCGGGCTGATCGATGCGCACCAGTTCGCGGTTCGAGGGTATGGGCACCACCGAGAGCCCGTAGGTGTTGCCGAACTCGCTGGCCTCGGTCTCGGCGGTCCCGGTCATGCCGGCCAGCTTCTCGTAGAGGCGGAAGTAGTTCTGCAGGGTCACCGTCGCCCAGGTGTGGTTCTCCTCCTGGATGCGGACACGCTCCTTGGCCTCGACCGCCTGGTGCAGGCCGTCAGACCAACGCCGACCGTCGAGGGTGCGGCCGGTGAACTCGTCCACGATCTTGACCTCGCCGGCGTCCACGAGGTACTCCTTGTCGCGGTGGAAGAGTTCCTTGGCGCGCAGGGCCTGACCCAACTGGTGCACGTAGTTGGTGGCCACGGCGTCGTAGAGGTTGTTGACGCCGAGCAGGCGCTCCACCTTCTCGATGCCGGCTTCGGTCGGGATGACCGTCTCCTTCTCCTCGTCGACCTCGTAGTCGCTGTCGCGCACGAGGGTTCGGGCGATGGACGCGAACTGGTAGTAGAGCTTGGTGACGTCCGACGCCGGCCCCGAGATGATGAGCGGTGTGCGGGCCTCGTCGATCAGGATCGAGTCGACCTCGTCGACGATGGCGAAGGGATGGCCTCGCTGGACCATGTGCTCGCGGCGACGGGCCATGTTGTCACGCAGGTAGTCGAAACCAAACTCGGTGTTGGTGCCGTAGGTCACGTCGCAGTTGTAGGCCTCGCGCTTCTCTTCGAACTCCGACAGGTCCGGACCGACCCGTCCCACGGTGAGACCGAGGAAGCGGTGCAGCTGGCCCATCCAGTTCGCGTCGCGCGTCGCCAGGTAGTCGTTGACCGTCACCACGTGCACGCCGTTGCCCGCGAGGGCGTTGAGGTAGACCGGCAGCGTCGAGACCAGGGTCTTACCCTCACCGGTCTTCATCTCCGCGATCCACCCGAAGTGCAGGGCCATGCCGCCCATGAGCTGCACGTCGTAGTGGCGCTGGCCCAGCACGCGGGTCGCCGCCTCACGCACGACGGCGAAGGCGTCGATCAGGATGTCGTCGAGCGATTCCCCGTCGGCCAGGCGCTTACGGAAGACGTCGGTCTGGTCGCGCAGTTCGGCGTCGCTGAGCGCCGCCATCTCGTCGGACAGCTCGTTGATCGGTCCGACGAGTTCGGCCAGCTGACGAACCCGCTTGCCTTCACCGACCTTCAAAATCTTGTTAAAAACACCCATATCGTGACTCAGCCTAACGGTCGAACGTTTTCTTGCTCTAGGGCTGTGAGTGTCTGACCTGGTCTTTGACCCCACACCTGCCTGCAGCGGTGTCCGTGCGAATCGCCGGCAGCACGGGGCTCTCCGGCAACACAACCGCACACTTCACCGGCTCTCGGGCGGGCCACTTTGGCCCTTCCGAGGCAGGACTTACTTCTAAACCGCGCCATGCTCAACGTCAATAAGACGCCTTACGTGGGTCGTTTCGCCCGCGACTGGCATCGACTTTCAACCACAGAACCACTCACAGCCCTAGGGGGCATTCTAGACGTTTTCGGCCTTCGGCTTCGGTCGCACGATCAGCGACAGGAAGAGGCGAAGCCCCAGCACGAGCGCGGCGAGCGGCACCAGGGCGCGGCGCAGTCCCCGGGCGGTCTGCATTTCGAAGCGCAGGGCGCTCTTGTGGTGCGCGATGACCATCACGCGAGAGGCCCGCTGGCGCGAGAGGCCCTCGATGTGCGTCACCACCGCCTCGGCGACGGCCGCGACGCCATAGCCGCGCTCTCGCACCTCCCAGCACAGGGCCATGTCCTCGGCGAACATGAAATAGCGCTCGTCGAAGCCGCCGATCTCCTCGAAGACGTCGCGGCGAATGACGAAGCAGGCCCCCGACACCCAGTCGACGGTGCCGTCCGGACGGGGCGATCGATAGATGCGGGTGGCCGGATTGTCGGGCCAGGGCGACTCGAGCAGGGCGTGGGCCCCGGCCAACCAGAGGTTCGGGAAGACCCGGTGCGAGGGGTAGATCGAACCGTCGGGACGTTCGATCTGGGGGCCTACCACGGCCACCTCGTGATGCTCCTCCAGGTAGTCGACCATGGCCTTGACGGCCCCGTCATGCAGCACGAGGTCGGGATTGGCCACCAACAGGTACTTGGCCGGACCCGTCGCGGCCGCCCCCCGGTTGACCCCACGGCCGTAGCCCAGATTCTGTCCCGGTTCGACCAGCACCACCTGACGTTGCGCGAGTGCGGGCGGCGACGAGCCGGCCAGGCCGTTCTCGACGACCACGATCGTCGAGACTCCGTTGGCGTGCAGCGAGTCGATGCAGTCGCCCAGGGCCGCCCCGGCGTGGTAGTCCACCACCACGCCGGCTACGTCGAGGTCGAGAGGGCTCACGGTTGGAGCTCCTCTCGCGCGCAGGCGTCGAGCAGGCGCTCGACGCCGCGTTGCCACGCCGGCAGCGCCAGCCAGCCCTGGGCCGACCACTTCTTGGTGTCCAGGTCGCTTCGCGGCGGCCGCGCTGCGAGCGGCGCCGGGTCGAGGTCGGAGGTGGCAATGGGCGTGGCGAAGTGGTCGTCACGCCCGAGCGACTGACCGGCGAACCGGGCCAGCTCGAACCAGGTCGTGGCGCCGGTGTTCGCGACGTGCCACACCCCACCCGGGCGCTCGCGCACCAGGGTCACCAGGGCCCGCGCGAGGTCACTGGCCAGGGTCACCGTGCCCATCTGGTCGTCCACGAATCGCACGTGCTCGCCGGAGCGGGCCCTGGCGGCGATCAGACGCATCACGTTCTTTCCGCGCGCGCCCATGACCCACGACGTGCGCACGATGGTGTCGCGCGACGTGCACGTCAGCTCGCCGGCCCGCTTCGACGCGCCATAAACGTTAAGCGGGTTCATGGCGTCATCTTCCACGTAGGCGCTGGCCTTCTCGCCGTCGAAGACGTAGTCGGTGGAGATGGTGATCAGGTGCGCGTCGACCTCCCGGGCCGCCTGCGAGAACGACTCGACCGCGATGGCGTTGACCGCGTAGCACTCCGGCACCTCGATCTCGGCGCGATCGACCGCCGTGTAGGCCGCCAGATTCACCACCACGTCCGGACGCGCCGCCTGGAACGCTCGAAAGACGGCGTCACGGTTGGTCACGTCGAGGTCATGACGGGTGAGCCCCACCACGTCGAACTCGCCGTCCTGGACCTTTTCCCGGTCGGGTTGGAACTGCCCGTCACCCCCCAGGGGCGTCAGGCCAACCAAGGTGTCTGTGAGGTCGACCCCGACCTGACCCGCGCTGCCGGTGACCAGCACGCGCACGGCGCTCACGATGAAGCACCGAGTTGAGGACGCACGTGTACGACGTCGCCCGTGGAGAAGACCATCTCGTGGCCGTCGACGTCGACGACCAGACGTCCAAACTCGTCGACACCCCGGGCTTCGCCGACGGCGTCGCCTTGCGCTCGCTCGACGCGCACCACCTGACCGATCGTCACCAGGGCGCCCTCGTACTCACGACGGAGCTCGCCGCGACCGGCGTCGTCGCGAAGTTGGAGGTATCGCCACTCGAGCTCCTCGAGGAAGATGTCGAGCAGCCCGCGGGCGCTCAAGGTAACGCCGGTGCGGCTGAGCACATCAGTGGCCGCGACGTCGTGCGGGCTGTCGGTCAAGTTGAGACCGAGGCCCACCACCACCGCGGGGCCTTGCGACGTCGCCACGACCTCGGCCAGCAGCCCGGCCAGTTTCTGATCCCCCACCACCAGGTCGTTGGGCCACTTGAGCCCGGGCCGCAGACCACAGAGTCGCACGAGCGCAGCGCGGATCGAGAGCGCGACTGCACCCACCACCAACTGGAGTTGGTCCACGCTCAGCTCCGGACGAAAGAGGATCGAGCACAAGAGGGATGACCGCGGCGGCGCGTGCCACTGGCGGTCCAGGCGGCCGCGCCCCGCCGACTGGAAGTCGCAGTACGCCACCAGGCCCTCGGGGGCATCCGAACGCGCCTGCTCGGCCAGCCACGAGTTCGTCGAGTCAATTTCGTTAAAGTGTTCGACTCGCCAAATCAAATGGTCCATAGGCAAAGATTAGAGTTTGGGAGTCGGCTGCTAGAAAATGTCAGTCCCCGTACGGAGGTTGCCGTGTTGAAGAAAGTCCTGATCGCCAATAGAGGCGAGATCGCGGTGCGCATCATGCGCACCTGTCGAGAGATGGGCATCTCCACCGTGGCCGTGTACTCCGAGCTCGACCGCAACGCCCTGCACGTGCGCTTGGCGGACGAGGCCTACGCCCTGGGGGGACAGAGCGCCGCCGAGAGCTACCTCAATACCGAGGCCATCCTGGACGTCATCACGCGTAGCGGCGCCGACGGCGTGCACCCCGGGTACGGCTTCTTCTCCGAAAACACCGATTTCGCGCGAGCCATCACCTCGCGGGGCGTGACCTTCATCGGCCCGCCGCCTGAGGCCATCGAGATCATGGGCGACAAGATCTCCTCTCGCCTGGCCGCCGAGGCGGCCGGCGTCGCGGGGGTGCCCGGGCGCAGCGAAAGCCTGAAGGGCGCGGCCGACGTGGTGGCCTTCGGCACCGAGGTCGGCTGGCCGATCGCCATCAAGGCGGCTTACGGCGGCGGCGGCCGGGGCATGAAGGTGGTCGAAGGGCCCGAAAGCGCGCCCGACGCCTTCGAGAGCGCCCAGCGCGAGGCCCAGAGCTACTTCGGTCGCTCCGAGTGCTACGTCGAGCGATACCTGACGGCCCCGCGTCACATCGAGATGCAGGTGCTCGCCGACGAGCACGGCCACACCCTGTGGCTCGGCGAGCGCGACTGCTCCGCCCAGCGCCGCCACCAGAAATTGATCGAGGAGTCTCCGGCTCCCAACTTCCCCGACGACGTGCGTCGGGCCATGGGCGAAGCGGCCGTCAAGGTCTCCGAAGCCTGCGGCTACGTCAACGCCGGCACCGTGGAGTTCCTCTACCAGGACGGCGAGTTCTTCTTCCTCGAGATGAACACCCGGCTGCAGGTCGAGCACCCCGTGACCGAACTGGTGACCGGGCTCGACCTCGTCGAGTGGCAGCTGCGCATCGCGTCGGGTGAGCCGATCACGTTCTCCCAGGACGAGATCCGCCACCACGGCCACGCGATTGAAGTGCGCATCAACGCGGAGGACCCCGCTGGCGGAAAATTCACGCCCTCGCCCGGGACCCTGACGCGCTTCGACCAGCCCGCCGGCCCCGGCGTGCGACTCGACGCCGGGTACGCCGCGGGCGACACCGTGTCGCAGTACTACGACAACCTCATCGCCAAGCTCGTCGTGTGGGGCGAGGACCGCGAGAAGGCCCGACTGCGAATGTTGCGCGCCATCGAGGAGACCCGGATCGAGGGCGTCCACACGACGCTCGCGGCCGACGTCGTGATCTTGACCAGCCAGGAGTTCGTCACGGCGACGCACTCCACCAAGACGGTCGAAGAGCGCCTCGACTTTTCCGCCCTCAGCAGTGACGCCCTACCGGTCGTGACGGTGGGCACCGGCGACGTGCGCAAGGACGTGACCGCGGAGGTCAACGGGCGTCGCATCACGGTGGCCCTATGGGTGCCCGAGATAAGTGACGACGGCCTGCCCCGACCCATCAGTACGGCGGCCAAGCCACGCCGCCAGCACCACGCCGGGGTCCTGGGCAGCGGTTCGAGCACGGTGACCGTGCCGATGCAGGGCACCATCGTCAAGGTGAGCGTCGAGGTGGGCCAGACGGTGGAGGCCGGCGACACCGTGATGATCCTCGAGGCCATGAAGATGGAGAACTCGGTGAACGCCGAGAAGGCCGGCGTGGTCAAAAGCATCAACGTGGCCACCGGTGACTCGGTCAGCGCCGGCGACGTCGTGGCGGTGATCGAATGAGCGCCCGCGAAGCGGCCTCCAGCGCCATCAACAGTTCGCGCGAGGCCCTGCTCGAATTGAGTCACTTCGTGCACGCCCACCCCGAGATGGGTTACGAGGAGTTCCTCAGCGCCGAGGCGGTGGCCCAGGCGGCCGAGGGAGCCGGACTGACCGTCGAACGAGGCATCGCCGGACTGCCCACGGCCTTTCGAGCGACCGCCGGGACCGGTGACCTGCACGTGGTGTTCTGCGCCGAGTACGACGCACTACCCGACGTCGGGCACGCGTGCGGGCACAACATCATCGCGGCGTCCTCGCTCGGCGCCGCCATTGGTCTCGCCGCGGTCGCCGACGAGGTGGGCGTCCGAGTCACGTTGCTGGGTACCCCTTCGGAAGAAGGCGGTGGCGGAAAG
Organism: uncultured Acidimicrobiaceae bacterium; assembly: GCA_963827115.1. Lineage (GTDB taxonomy): Bacteria > Actinomycetota > Acidimicrobiia > Acidimicrobiales > RAAP-2 > RAAP-2. The sequence goes on from CAWGZS010000001.1 coordinate 1,557,663, forward strand.
ATCGACCTGATAAACGCCGGATACTTCGACGACGTCCACGCGGCCATGATGGTGCACCCGTGGCCCGTCGACCGCCTGGAGGTGAAGTGCCTGGCCGTCGAACAGTTCGACGTCACCTTCCACGGCAAGGAGGCGCACGCGTCGGCCGCGCCCTGGGAGGGCGTCAACGCCTTGGACGCCATGACGATCAGTCAGGTGGCGATCGGCCTCGCGCGTCAGCAGCTCCGATCGGGCGACCAGGTGCACGGCATCGTGACCGATGGCGGCTCCGCCGCCAACATCATTCCGAGCCGCGTGGTCGGGCGGTTCATGGCCCGTTCACTCACCAGCCAAAGCCTGGTCGCGTTGCGCGAGAAACTATGGGCGTGCTTCAAGGCGGGCGCCCTCGCGTCGGGCGCGTCGTTCGAGATCCAGGACCTCGGCAGCCCCTTCTCGCACATGGAATCGGACGTCGACCTACTGTCCCACTACCGCAGCGCCGCCGAGACGCTCGGGCGCACCTTTGAGCTCGACGACGAGGGAGTGCCCCTGCCCACCGCCTCCACCGACATGGGCAACGTGTCGCTGGTCGTGCCGTCGATCCATCCTTTGCTCGGGATCGAGACCCACGGCGCCGTCAATCACCAGCCCGAGTTCACGGCCGCCTGCATCACCGAGAGCGCCGACCGCGCGGTCATCGACGGGGCCACCGCCCTGGCCCACGCCGCCATCGCGGTGGCCCAGGACGAGAAACTGCGCGCCCGTCTGACGGCCCGCCCGTGATGCTCGAGCACGCGTTGCTGCGCGTGAGCGAAGGCCGGGAAGAGGAGTTCGAAAGGTCGATAGTCGAGGCCCTGCCCGTCATCGAATCAGCGCCCGACTGCCACGGCGCCGAGGTTCGCCGCCAGGCCGAGGACGGATCGGTCTATCTGTTGCTGGTGCGTTGGTCGTCGGTCGAGGCCCACATGGCGTTCCGCCGCACCGAGCTCTTCGATCGCTGGCGCGGGCTCACCCACCACTTCTACAGCGAGCCGCCGACGGTCACGCACTTCCACGAACCGCTGGCGCGCTAGTTCGCCTGGTAGACACCAAACTCTTCGCGCAGCACGTCCGCGACCTCGCCAAGTGTCGCCATGGCCGAGAGAGCGGTCTTCATCGGGTAGAGCACGTTGGCCGTTCCGCGTGCCGCCGTGGCGAGGTCCGCGAGGGCGGCCCGCACCGATTCGTCCTCACGCTGGGTCTTGAGCGCCGTGACCCGGGCGATCTGCGCCATCTGCTGGGCCTCGTCAATGGGGAAGACGTCGGTCTTCGTCGACGTGCTCTCGTTGAAGCGGTTCACGCCCACCACCACTTTGTCGCCGCGGTCGACGCCTCGCGCGAACTCGTACGCGGCCGCCTCGATCTCGCCCTGCATGTAGTTGGACTCAATCGCCGCCACCGCGCCGCCCTGATCGTCGATGGCCGCGATGTAAAGCGCCGCCAACCTCTCCACCTCCGAGGTGAGCGACTCGACGAAATACGATCCCGCCAAGGGGTCGACCGTGTCGGCGACGCCCGATTCGAAGCCGAGGATCTGCTGGGTGCGCAGGGCCAGCTTGGCCGCCGACTCGGTGGGCAGGCCGAGCGCCTCGTCGAACCCGTTGGTGTGCAGGCTCTGGGTTCCCCCGAGGGCGGCCGCGAGGGCCTGCACCGTGACGCGCACGATGTTGTTCTCGGGCTGCTGGGCGGTGAGCGTGGAACCACCGGTCTGGGTGTGGAACCGCAGCATCATCGACTTGGGATCCTTCGCGCCGAAGCGCTCGCGCATGATGTTGGCCCAGAGCCGCCGAGCCGCGCGGTACTTCGCGACCTCTTCGAACAGGTTGTTGTGGGCGTTGAAGAAGAAGCTCAGTCGCGGGGCGAAGTCGTCAAGCTCGAGGCCCGCCGCCAGCGCCGCGTCGACATAGGCGATGCCGTTGGCCAGCGTGAAGGCGATCTCCTGGACCGCGGTCGACCCGGCCTCGCGGATGTGGTAGCCCGAGATGGAGATCGTGTTCCAGCTGGGCAGCTCCTTGGCGCAGTACGAGAACGTGTCCACCACCAGGCGCATCGACTGGCGCGGTGGGTAGATGTAGGTCCCGCGGGCCACGTATTCCTTGAGGATGTCGTTCTGGATGGTGCCGCGCAGCCGGTCGGGCGCGACCCCCTGCTCTTCGGCCACCAGCTGGTAGAGCAGCAACAGCGTCGACGCGGTCGCGTTGATGGTCATCGACGTCGTCACGTCGCCCAGCGGAAGTCCGTCGAGCAGCGCCCGCATGTCCACCAGCGAGCAGATCGACACCCCCACCTTGCCGACCTCGCCTTCGGCGCGCGGGTGGTCCGCGTCGTAGCCCATCTGGGTCGGCAGGTCGAAGGCGCACGAGAGCCCCGTTTGACCCGCGTCGAGCAGGAACTTGAACCGCTGATTGGTCGCCTCGGCGGACCCGAAGCCGGCGTATTGGCGCATGGTCCACAGTCGTCCGCGGTACATCGAGGTCTGGACGCCGCGCGTGTAAGGAAACTCGCCGGGGCGACCGAGCAACGTGGCCTCGTCGAATCCTTCGAGGTCGCGCTCGTCGTAGAGTTCGCGGATCTCGATGCCGGAATCGGTACTTCGTTCTTCACGGGTCACAATCCCAAGATTACGCGGTGCGTCGTCCCCCACTTCCGTTGACGACAGTGGTGAATCCGTTACTCCCGGTGCCTCTTAGATGGTGGCCGTCCCGGTCGCGGCAACGAGTTAGGCGCTCACCGTTGGGTGGGGCATGCACAGGTCGTCGTACTCGGCGATGACGATCTCGCCAGCGTCGTCACCACAGGCCTGGCACGTGGGGTCGCGGCGCACCTTGAACGTGCGGAAGCTCTGGTCGAGCGCGTCGTAGGTCAAGAGCCGACCCACCAGCGGGTCGCCCAGCGCGAGCAGCAGCTTGATCGCCTCGACCGCCTGGATCGAACCGACGATGCCGGGCAGTACGCCGAGTACGCCGGCCTCGGCGCAACTTGGCGCCAGTTCGGCGGGCGGCGGCTCGGGGATCATGCAGCGATAGCAGGGACCGACGTAGGGATTGAAGACGGTGATCTGACCCTCGAAACGGAAGATCGAGCCGTGCACGACCGGAATCTTCTTCAACAGCGCCGCGTCGTTGACCAAGTAGCGCGTGGGGAAGTTGTCGGTGCCGTCGACGATCACGTCGTAGCCGTCGATGATGTCGAGGATATTGTCCGCCCCGAGTCGCGTGTCGTAGGTGATCACCTTGACGTCGGGGTTCATCGCGGTCAGCGTCTGCTTGGCGCTGTCGACCTTGCGCATCCCGATGCGATCGAGGTTGTGGAGGATCTGGCGTTGGAGGTTGGACGAGTCGACCACGTCCATGTCGATGATGCCGATGGTCCCCACGCCGGCGGCGGCGAGATAGAGCCCGGCCGGGGAGCCCAGCCCGCCCGCACCGAGCAGCAGGACCTTGGCGTCGAGCAACTTCATCTGGCCGGCCTCACCCACCTCGGGAAGTAGCAAATGGCGGTGATAGCGGATCCGCTGGTCCGCCGTCATGGTGCGTGGCGTGCTCCACTCGAGCCCGTCGTCCTTCCATTTGTTGAAGCCGCCGATGATCGAGACGACGTCGGTGTAGCCGAGGTCTTGGAGGGTCTTGGCGGCGAACGCCGATCGGACCCCGCCGGCGCAGTAGACCGCGACAGGAGCATTCTTGTCGGGCAGGCGGCCCTCGACCGCGAATTCCAGATTGCCGCGAGGTATGTGCACGGCGCCGGGCAACGCGCCCTGGTCGTATTCGTCGGGCTCCCTCACGTCGAGCACGTTGTAGTGGCTGAGGCGTGCAGCCACGTCGTGTGGATCCATCTCGCGTATCTCGGACTTGGCCGTATTGAGCAGGTCTCGTGGTGTGGGCACCGTCACTCCTTCTTCCACCACAAATCCTAGGGGGTTAGTCAGAATTCTCGTCGGTGCATGCTAAACCCATCGGATGGAACTACACGAACTGCTCTCGCGCCGACGGATGGTGCGCTCCTTCGACGGATCACCGGTCGACCTGGACTGGCTCGACGAATGCTGCGCGCAGGCCCTGTGGACCCCTACGGCCGGCAACAGTGCCGGGGTGCGGATGCACACGGTCGGACCCGATGAGGTGGCGGGGTACTTCAACGTGGCCACGGACGACTATTGGCGCGCCAATGCGCGCCGCTCTCCCGGGCTGCAGAGGGCCGGTGCGGTGGTGCTCATAACCTCGCGACCTCAGGACTACCTCAGTCGTTACGCCGAGAGCGACAAGTCGACCTCCGGCCTCTACGAGCAGGCCGGCTGGCCCGTGCCGTACTGGCATACCGACGCCGCCATGGCGACCATGGCGCTCCTGCTGCTCATCGAGGAGAGCGGATGGCAGGCCACGATCTGGGGCAATTTCCGCAACAGCGTGCCCGTGCTGGCCTGGGCGCGCATCGAGGACGAGGAGCTCTTCGCCACAGTGCTCATCGGACGAAGTGATGGTGCGGACGTGCCCTCGGCTTCGCTCGATCGCGAGGTGCCGTCGCGAGCGTCTCGCGTACGGCGCGTCTCGCCTTAGCTGTCGCCTTCGTTCTCCGCGTCGCCCTCAACCTCGACGTCACCCTCGGCGCCACGCTCACTGGCATCGTCGAGGACCATGTCATCGTCGCTGGGCGTGTCGACGTCGACGTCGACCACAACCTCATCGTCATCGTCAACGTCATCTTCGAAGAAGTCGCCGTCGCCCAGACCATTCGACTCGGCGGCCACGGCGGAGAGGAACTCAACGATCGTCCTCGTGCTGAACGCGGTGGCGCCTTTGGTCACGTAGCCCCGTCCGGTTTCGGCCCGGGCCGGTCCCGCGATGTCCAGATGCACCCAGGGCCGACCATCGGTGAAACGTTGCAGCAGGAGCGCGGCCGAGATGGATCCGGCCTGACCGGTCTTGCCGATGTTCTTCATATCCGCGATGTCCGACTCGAGATGCGACTCGTATCCGGCCGCCAGCGGCATGCGCCAGAGGACCTCGCCGCTCCTCGAGCTGGCGCCCGCGAAATAGTCCGCCAGTTCTTCGGTCGTCGCGTACATGGCGCCGACCTCGTCGCCGAGCGCCACCACCTGAGCTCCCGTCAGCGTGGCCACGTCCACGATGGCGTCGGGATTCGCCTCCACCGCCAAGGACAGTCCGTCGGCCAGAATGAGGCGACCTTCGGCGTCAGTATTGAGCACCTCGATGGTCATCCCGTTTCGAATCGTCAGCACGTCGCCCGGTTTGGTGGCACGGTCGCTCGGCAGATTCTCGGTCATCGGTGCGATGGCGGTCACCTGCACCTCGAGCCCCAAGCGACTCGCAATGGCGAGCGCCGTCATCACGATGGCGGAGCCGCTCATGTCGGTCTTCATGGTCATCATGCCCACGCCGGTCTTGAGCGAGAGCCCGCCGGAGTCGAAGGTGACTCCCTTGCCCACCAACACGATGTGCACCAGGTCCTCGCCCTTGGGCCGGTAGGTGGCGTAGACCAAGCGGGTCGGCTGCGCCGAACCCGCACCGACGCCGAGCAGTCCGCCCAAACGCTCCTCGCGGATCCTGGATTCCGTCCAGACGTCGACCCTGACGTTGGGGTCGTCCTTCAAGTACTTGGCCACCTGCTTGGCCAGCTCCTTGGGCGTCATGTTTCCCGGAGGTGTGTCGATGAGCCGCTTGGCCCAGTTGACACCCTCGGCCACGACCACGCCGCGCGCCACGCCGTCGACCACCTCGTCGTGCGTCTCGACCGAGGGCAGCGGCGAGCCCAACGGCACCACGTCGAAGGTCGCCTCGACGTCGTCCGCCTTCTTGAAGCGGTAGGCCGACAGCAGCGCCCCTTCGACCAGAGCCTGGGCGGCTTCGCCCGGCTCCTCGATGCCGTCGGTGGGGAGGTAGAAGGCCAGGTTGGTATCGCGCGCGACTCGCACGGCGGCGGCCCCGGCCAGTCGGTAGTGCTCGAGCTTGTTGTAGGTGGAATCGAGGCTGATGAGCGCCACACTCGATCCATTGAAGGAACGGATCACCGCCGCGCTCCCCGGCTCCTCCTTGAGACCTTGCTGCTCGCACCACTCCTTCGAGAACGTGCGCGGCAGGGTGTGGTCGGCGAGGGCCTTGGGGATCGACTCGGCGATAAAGGCCGTGCCGCCGTCGAAGGTGACCGGCACGCAGATCGTCGGCCTCGATGCGCCTTCCGTGGGCGTCGCGACTCGGGCGGTGCGTGACATCGTTGTCCTCTCTAGATTCCCGAACGAGTTGTTCGGTGATTGGGTCCTTCGGCCCAGCGCGCCATCGTCCACGCCAAGTCGCTCAATCGATTCAGATACATTACGACCAACGAGTCATCAAGCGCACACGCGACCGCCAGACGCTCCGCGCGGCGGATGACGGTTCGCGCGATATCGAGCGCCGCGGAGAGCTGATTCTCGCCCGGAACCGCGAAGTCCGTAGGCTTCGGCAACTCTTTAGAGAGTCGGTCGATCTCGTCCTCCAGTCGCGTGACCATCGCGGGCGTCACCCGCGACTTGTCCGCGACCAGCTTGTGACGGTTCTCCGGCGACGTCGCCACCTCAGCCATGAGCACCCACAGGTCCCGCTCAATCGAGATCAGCAGGTCGTTGAGGGGCTGCGACGGGTCACAGAGGGAACGAGACCAACCCAACATCGCCTGGGACTCGTCCACGACGCCGTTAAGTTCGATGGCGCTCGAGTCCTTGGCCACTCGGCCTCCGAAGTAGAGACCGGTGGTGCCATCGTCGCCGTTTCGCGTGTAGATCTTCACGACCTCAGCGTAGTGAACGATGAAGGCACGGGTAACCTGACTACTCAATGGAGTTAACGATCCGCCCGCCCTTCGCCCGTCCCACACCGAGCGACCCCTACCTCGCGGCCCTGGCCCAGCAGGTCCTCATTTACGACGGCGCGACCGGCACCAACTTCCAGCTCCAAGAACTCACCGCCGACGATTTCGGTGGCGCGTCATTCGAGGGGTGCAACGAGATTCTCACCGTCACCAAGCCGCGCGCCGTCGAACAGCTCCACCGTTCGTTCCTCGACGTCGGCGTAGACGTCATCGAGACCGATTCCTTCGGCGCGTTCGGCGTCGTGCTCGCCGAGTACGGCATCGCGGAACGCGCCCACGAGCTGGCGCTCGCCTCGGCAACGATCGCCCGACGCGTGGCCGACGAGTACGCGAGCCCGGGCGCACCAAAGTTCGTGGCCGGCTCCATCGGCCCGGGAACGAAATTCCCCACGCTAGGCCAGATCACCTACGACGACCTTTCGGCGAGCTACGAAGAGCTGGCCTACGGGCTGCTCGAAGGCGGCGTGGACCTGCTGCTCGTCGAGACGATGTTCGACCTGCTCTCGGGCAAGGCCGCCATCGCGGCCTGCCATCGCGCCATGGTCCGTCACGGGCGCATCGTGCCCATCCAGGCCCAGGTCACCATCGAGATCACCGGCCGCATGCTGCCCGGGACCGAGATAGGCGCCGCCATCACGTCGCTGAGCGCTCTCGGGATCGACCTCATCGGACTCAACTGCGCGACGGGGCCGGTGGAGATGTACGAGCCGCTGCGCCAACTGAGCGAGACGGCCCCGATGTCGATCTCCTGCCTACCCAACGCCGGGCTGCCGAGCGTGGTCGACGGCAAGATGCACTACGACCTCTCCCCGGACGCGCTGGCCGAGCACCTGGCCAAGTTCGTCGCGGAGTACGGCCTCCAGGTCGTCGGCGGATGCTGCGGCACGACACCCGAGCATATGGCCCGCGTCATCGAAGCGGTTCGACCTCTCAGCGCCGCGGCCCGCCAACCGGTGCTCGACCCGGCGGTCGCGTCGATCTACGCGTCGACCAACTACCAGCAGGACCGCTCGGTGCTCTTGGTGGGAGAACGCACGAACGCCAACGGGTCCAAGAAGTTCCGCGACGCCATGCTCGAAGGCGACTGGGACACCTGCGTGGGGATCGGGCGAGACCAGATCAAGGAGGGCGCGCACATCCTGGACGTCTGCGTCGACTACACCGGCGCTGACGGCGTCAGTGACATGAACGAGATGATGAGCCGCCTCGCGACCCAGTCGTCCGTGCCGATCATGGTCGACACCACCGAGTCGCTCGTCGCGCGTCAGGCCCTCACGTGGCTTGGCGGCAAGGCGATCCTCAATTCGGTGAACTTAGAGGAGGGCGACGGCCCGGGGACGCGCCTGGACGGCTTCCTGAGTCTGGCGGCCGAGTTCGGCGCTGCCGTTGTGGCCACCTGCATCGACGAGGAGGGCCAGGCGCGCACCGCGGAGTGGAAGGTCCGCGCGGCGCGGGCCATCACCGACCTCGCCGTCTCTCGATACGGGCTTAGTCCCCAAGACATCTTCATCGACGCGTTGGCCCTGCCACTCTCCACCGGCATGGTCGAGTCGCGGCGGGACGGGATCGAGACCATCGAGGCCATCAGGCGCATCAAGGCCGAGATGCCGGGGGTGCGCACCATCCTGGGCCTCTCCAACGTCTCCTTCGGCCTCAACCCGGCGGCCCGCCAAGTCCTCAACAGCGTCTACCTGCACGAGTGCGCGGAGGCGGGGCTCGACGCCGCGATCGTGCACGCCTCGAAGCTGCTGCCGCTCGCCCGGGTCGACGAGGAGGCCCGCCGGGTGTGCCTCGATCTCATCTACGACCGCCGCAGCGAGGACTACGACCCGCTCCAGACGCTGCTGGGGCTCTACGAAGGCGTGTCGGCCACCAACGCGAGCACCGAGACGCTGGCGGAACTCCCGCTCGACGAACGACTGCGACGTCGCATCATCGACGGCGTGCGCGTGGGGCTCGAGGGTGACCTCGACGAGGCCATGGCCAACGGCGTCGCGCCGCTGGCCATCGTGAACGACATCCTGCTGGACGGCATGCGCGAGGTCGGCGACCTCTTCGCTAGCGGCGAGATGCAGTTGCCCTTCGTGCTGCAGAGCGCCGAGACCATGAAGTCAGCCGTGGCCTACCTCGAACCGCTCATGGAGAAGAGCGACCAGGGCGGTCGCGGTCGCGTCGTGCTGGCCACTGTAAAGGGCGACGTCCACGACATCGGCAAGAACCTGGTCGACATCATCTTGACCAACAACGGCTACGAGGTGATCAACCTGGGCATCAAGGTCGGCGTGAACGAGATGCTCGGCGCGGTGCAGGAGCATCGGGCCGACGCGCTCGGCATGAGCGGCCTGCTGGTGAAATCGACGCTCATCATGCGCGAGAACCTCGAGCTGATGAACGAACTGGGCATGCAGGACGTGCCCGTGTTGCTCGGCGGCGCGGCCCTGACCCGCACGTACGTCGAGCGCGACCTGCGCACCATCTACAACGGGCGGGTCTTCTACGGCAAGGACGCCTTCGAAGGCCTGCGCGTCCTCGACCGATTGGGCGAAATCCGACGCGGGGGCGACGACGATCCCGAGTTCGGCCGACAGATCTCGGAGAAGAAGGTCTTTCGCAGCATCCGCGGCGACGGCGACGAGGAGGCGAACCCGCTGGCCAGCCGCAGTCCGGACGTCGAGATGGACAACCCGCTCTTCACGCCGCCGTTCCTGGGCAGCCGAGTGGCCAAGGGCATGGCCATCGACGAGATCGCCGAGTACCTCAACCTCACCGCGCTCTTTCGCAACCAATGGGGCTACCGGCCCCAGGATGGCGAGGACGACCCCGCGTTCAAGGAACGGGTGCGCGCCATATTGCGCGAGCAAGTGGCGATCGCCAAGGAGGACGACCTGCTCGTCCCCCAGGTCGTGTGGGGGCACTTCCCTTGCGCGTCCGACGGCAACGACCTGGTCCTCTTTGACGATGATTCGCGGGCCAATGAGACCGTGCGCTTCACCTTCCCGCGCCAGCGCCAATCCCCCTTCCTGTGCATCGCCGACTTCTTTCGACCGAGCGATAGTCCCGATCACGATTACGCCAGCTTCATGCTGGTGACGATGGGGCCCCGCGTGTCGGAGCGGTGCCAGGAACTCTTTAGCGAGAATCGGTACCACGACTACCTGATGCTGCACGGTCTCGGCGTCGAGATGGCCGAGGCGCTAGCCGAACTGTGGCACCGGCGCATCCGAGAGGAACTGGGTTTCGCCCAGGAGGACGGGCCCAACCTCGCGGGCCTCTTTCGACAGAAGTACCGCGGCGGACGCTATTCGTGGGGTTACCCCGCCTGCCCGGACTTGACCGACAACGCCAAGGTCGCGAACCTGCTCGAGGCGAGTCGCATCGGCGTCGTCGTCTCGGAGGGATTCCAACTCCATCCCGAGCAGACGACGGACGCCATCATCTGCCACCACCCGATGGCCAAGTACTTCGTGGCCTAGTTCGTCGAGGCCCCTATCTCGGGGCCCGCTGCTTCGATTGAAGGGTTAACGTCGCGTCGGCGAGGACACGGGTGTCGCGTCGCTGAGCGCCTCGCGGGCGTGGTAGCTCGATCGGGTGAGCGGCGACGCCTGCACGTGGGAAAGACCCAGTTCCTTGCCTTGCCTCGCTAGGTCTTCGAACTCTTCTGGCTCCCACCAGCGCGCCACCGGAAGGTGCTGTTGCGTGGGGCGCAGGTACTGGCCGATCGTCACGATGGAGACTCCAACGGCGGCCAGGTCGACCAACGTTTCCCGCACCTCCTCGGGCGTCTCGCCGAGCCCCACCATCAGACCGGACTTCGTCGTTAGGCCGGCCGCGCGACTTCGAGCCAGCACGGTCAGCGAACGCAGGTACCCGGCGCTCGGTCGCACAGCTCGCTGGAGACGGGCGACCGTCTCGATGTTGTGGTTCATCACGTCGGGACGGGCGTCGATGATTAGCTGCAGCGACGCCGGGTCTCCCTTGAGGTCGCTCGTGAGCACCTCCACGTCGGTGCCCGGCGATCGTTCACGAATGGCCCTCACGGTGGCGGCGATGGCCCCAGCGCCGCCATCAGCCAGGTCGTCGCGCGCCACGCAGGTCACCACGGCATGCTTGAGGCCGAGGCGCACCACGGCTTCGGCGACGCGGTCGGGCTCGGTGGGGTCCAGGGGCAGTGGTTTGCGGGTGTCGATCAGGCAGAAGCCGCAGGCCCTGGTGCAACGTTCACCATTGACCATGAAGGTGGCGGTGCCAGCCGACCAGCATTCGAAGATGTTGGGGCATCCCGCCTCCTCGCACACCGTCACCAAACGCAGGTCCTCGGTGAGGGTACGCAAGGACTGGAACTCACTTCCCATGTTGGCTTGCACGCGCAGCCACGCGGGCTTGCGCGCGTTGAGCGCCAGCCCGGCGTCGGGATCGACGCCGGCCTTTCGCAGGCGCCGCAGCAGAGGGCGCTCGTTCGACATGGTGGACTCGCTTCGATCGACGCGCGCGACCGACGCCGGAGCGCCCAGACGCAACTCGAGTTCGTCGCCGAGTCGCTCCTCCACCTCGAGCGACGTCACGTCGAGGCCCAGGGAGGCGAGCGACGCCACGGGCTTGTCCGGGATGCCGCAGGGCACTATGGCGTTGAAGCCGGAGAGATCGATGTCGACGTTGAGCGCGACGCCGTGCAGGGTCCGCCGCTCGCCCTTCTCGTTTCGCTCCGTGCGAACGCCCACCGCGGCGATCTTCGACGGGCGTACTAAGACATTGGCCCAGACGCCGGGATAGCCCTCGAGACGGCCCACCAGGCCGAGTCGACCGTCGCGGTCGAAGCTGCGAACCGTGGCGATGACCGCGTCCTCGAGTCGCGTGACGTGCGCCTTGCCAGCCGAGGGGTCGTCGTCGACCGTCACTATGGCCCACGCGACCACCTGGCCCGGCGCGTGATACGTGACGTCACCGCCTCGGTCGGCGTCGATCACCACCGCATCGAGGGACTCCGGCGGCACGAGGAAATGCTCCTCGAGGGTGCGCACGCCGCGCGTGTAGGTCGGCGGGTGTTCGAAGAGCAGCACGTAGTCGTCGTCGGCTTGCAGCAACGCACGTTGGAAGTCATTGGCTTCGGCGAAGCCGATCCGCCCCAGGTGACGTCGCCGCAGCATCTAGTGCTCGCTCTCCAAATCAAGTCCCGCCAGAAGTTCGGCCACCCGTTCAAGGTACCCGGCGGCGGCGGTCGCTTCACAGACGCGATGGTCGAACGAGAGTCCCAGCACAAAGCGCTGTCCGACGTCGATGGCCGCCGTGCCCGAGTTCGACGTCACCACGGGCACCTGGCGCACCGCCCCGATCGAAAGCACCGCGACCTGGGGCTGGATGAGTATGGGCACGCTCAGCAGCGCGTGCTCGCTAGGCGCGCCGCAGACAGTGAAGGTTCCCCCCATGAGGTCGTCGGTGGTGAGATGGTGCGAAGCGACTCGCTCCCCCAGTTCGCCCACGCGCCTCGCGAGGGCTCTCAGCGTCAGACCCGCCGCCGCGTGCACGACGGGCACCAACATCTCGTCGTTCTCGACGACTCGCACGAAGCCCAGGTTGACGCTTCGATGCACGATCAACTCGTCACCAGCGAACGTCGCGTTCAAGAACTCGAACTCGCCGAGCGCCCTCGCCGCGGCCAGACCGACCACCATCTCGTCGGTGATGGCAATGCCATCGCGGGTGACCCGGCCGAGTCCATCGAGGTCGGCGAAGATGGCGCCATCGGCCTCGATTGCCACGAAGCCGTGCGGGGCGCTTTGGGCGGAGACGCTCATGTGCTGTCCCATGCGCCGCTTGCCGTTTGAGAGTGGAAGCGCGAGCTCGTCGGTGGGGCCGTCCATGACGGCCCGCTCGGCGTCGCGCCGAGTGATGGCCCCGCCGGCGCCCGACCCTCTCACGGTAGAGGGCTCGACTCCCCCGTCCGCCAGAATGCGTCGCACCACCGGCGACACCACGACGCCGTTAACGGAATTCTCGGGGTCGTTCACTCTCGGCACCGCCGCGGGCGCCGGCGCGCTCGGCGCCGGCGCGCTCACGTCCACGGGAGCGGCTTCACCGGGCTCGGTCGACGGAAGTGATGGCGCCGTGGCCCCATCGTCGATGACGGCCACGCGAGCCCCCGTCTGCACGGTGTCGCCTTCTTCGGCGAGGATCTCGGTCAGGATGCCCGCGGCCGGCGAGGGCATCTCGGAGTCGACCTTGTCGGTCGACACCTCGAAGAGCGGCTCGTCACGAGCCACGGCGTCTCCCAACTTCTTGAACCACTGCGTGATGATTCCTTCGGTGACCGATTCACCCAACGAGGGCAGGGTGACGTCAACCAACGTGTAGGCCCCTTCCGGCGAGCGCCAGCAGCGTCTCGCCGAAGGTCTCGGACAGCGAGGGGTGGGGCTGTATGAGCGCGGCCGCTTCCTCCGCGGTGGCCTCCCAGTTGACGGCGAAGTAACCCGCCCCCAACTGCTCGGTCACCCAGGGACCGGCCATGTGCACGCCGAGGATCTGTCCAGCGGTGCCGTCGGTCCGCTTCTCCGCGATGATCTTGACCACGCCCTCGGTGTCACCGATGATCTGCGCGCGACTATTACCGCTGAAGGGGTCCTTCTTCACGACCACCTCATAGCCCTTTTCCTTCGCCTTGGCTTCGGTCAGACCGCAGAAGGCAACCTCGGGGTTGGAGTAAATGGCCCACGGCACACGGTCGTAGTCGACGGGCACCACCGGCTCACCGAGAATGGTCTTGATGGCCACGATCGCCTCGGCGAAGCCCACGTGAGCCAGCTGGGGGGTGTCCGCCACGACGTCGCCGACCGCGTAGACGTGGGGATTGGCGGTGCGCTGAGACCGGTCGGCCACGACGAATCCCCGATCGTTGATCACCACGCCGGTGCCTTCGCCGAGCAGGTCTTCGCTGCGCGGTCGCCGGCCCACCGACATCACGACCATGTCGACCTTGACGTCGTCGCCACCCTCGACGGCGATCGTCGTGCCGCCCTTCTTGGGCGAGTGCCCGGTGACCGTGACGCCGGCGCGGACATCGATGCCGCGCTTCTTGAAGGCCCGCCCAACGACGCTGACCACTTCGGCGTCGCAGCCGGCCAGGATCGTCGGCAGGAATTCGAGGATGGTCACCTTGGTACCCATGTCGCAGAGCATCGAAGCGAACTCGCACCCGATCGCCCCGCCGCCGATGACGGCCGCGGTGGCGGGCAGCGCCGCGAGGTCCAAGAACTCGTCGGACGTCACCACCGTGGTGCCGTCGACGTCGAAGCCGGGCAGCGTGCGTGGCACTGAACCGACCGCGATGACGACGTCCTTACCTTGGGCCACCACCCCGGCGTCGGGACCGTCGGCGACGGTGACCTTGAGGTCCGCGTCCAGGCGGCCCGTGCCCGCGAAGACGGTGATCTTGCGGCCCTTGATGAGCCCCGACAGACCTTTGTACAGGCGATCGACGATCTCGTTCTTTCGGGCCTGGCTGACGGCGAAGTCCACGCTCACGTCCTTGGCGGTGACCCCGAAGTCGGCGCCGTGCTCCACCGTTCGGCGCACGTGAGCGGTCTCGAGGAACTCCTTGGCCGGCACGCAGCCGCGGTGCAGGCACGTGCCGCCCACCTTGTCGCGCTCGACGATGGCCACGTTGAGACCGGCCGCCGCTCCATACAGCGCCGCGGCGTAGCCGCCGGGCCCGCCCCCGATCACCACGACATCGAACTGCTGGACCTCGTTCGCCACGACATTCCCTTCACTCGCTAACCAATGAAAACCATAGGAATCCTAATGTTTTCTGGCGAACCCCAGAACGGGTGGGAATTAGGTTCGACGACCTCTTTGAGTGTCAGCCGCGTCGGTGGCGAGCGCGTCGACGAAGTCATTCATGACGTCACCGGAATGACCCTTGACCCACGAGAAGGTGACCTGTCGATCCGCGCGCAAGGCCAACGGGAACAGCTCCTCCCACAGGTCGCGGTTGGCCACCGGCTGGCCCTGCGAGTTCTTCCATCCTCTACGCAGCCAACCCACGTGCCACTTGTCCACGAAGCACTTGACCACGTAGGTGGAGTCGCTGACGATCTCGACGGGGCCGTCGGGGTTGGACTGCAATGCGTCGATGACGGCCAGCACTTCCATGCGCTGATTCGTCGTGTGCGGGTCGGCACCACTGGCGAAGGAGTCTTGACCGCAGGCCCAGGCCCATCCACCGGGACCCGGGTTACCGCGGCACGCGCCGTCGGTATAGATCCTCATCAAATCTGCCGCGTGACCCACATATCAGGGTTGGAACTGAACCTGGTGACGGCCTCGGGTAGGTCGCCGCGCAGGACCTGGCCGAGGGTCACGTGCTCGAGCACCTCGCGAAGGGCGCCGCGCACGGCGATCCACACGTCGGTCAGGTGCGTCGCTTCGCCGCCGTAGTGCAAGGTCTCCGGGCGCATGCCCCGCACGCCCGCCATCGGGCCGCTCACGATTCTCAGGATGTCGGCGATCATTATGGTGTCGGGGTCGCGGGCCAGCTTGAACCCGCCTTCGGGACCGCGCTGGCTCGACACCAGTCCGCCACGGCGAAGGTCCGAGAGGATGGCGCCGAGGAACTTGGCGGGCAGTTCTTGTTCCTGCGCGAGGTGCTCGGCGCTCAGCGACACGTCGTTCGCCGCCAGGGTCAAGAGCGCGCGAATGGCGTACTCGGACTTGGCGGGGATCTGCATCCCACCATTCTGCCCTACGCGGACCCCGCAGATCAGACAACGCCGTCGAGCCGTAAGGTGGCGCCATGCCCGATCTGACCAAACGAAGCCTCTACTTGTGCGTCGGTGTGCGTGAGGACATGGCCAGCTTCTTGGCCGCCGCCTTGCGCGGGGGCGTCGACGTCGTCCAACTGCGAGAAAAGGTCCTGCCCGTCGACGAGCAACTCGCCGCCGCTCGACTGATGGCCCCCATCTGCCGGGAGTTCGACGTTCCCTTCATCATCAACGATTCCCCGGAACTGGCGCTACGGGCCGGAGCCGACGGGGTGCACGTGGGCCAGGACGACCTCAGCGTGGCGCAGTGCCGGGAGGTCTTGGGCGACGAGGCGATCGTGGGACTGTCAACGCACAGCACCACCGAATTCGACGCCGCGCTGGCCCAGGCGGCCACGTACCTGAGCGCCGGTCCCATCGTCGCGACGCCCACCAAAGCCGGTCGACCGGGCACCGGGCTTTCCTACGCCGTGGACTGCCAATCGCGCAGCGCTCGGCCGGTGTTCGTCACCGGCGGCGTCAACGCCGACAACATCGGCGCGCTGGTCGAAGCGGGGCTACGCCACTTCGTCGTGGTGCGAGCCATCTGCGACGCGCCGGACCCGGAACGAGCAGCCGGTCAGCTTCGTCGCGCCCTCGACCTCGCCCTGGCCTAGCGGTGCCGGTCGAGCCAACCGAGCAGCGTCGCCACCATGCGCGGATCGGCCCTCAGCTGGTGACCCGCGCCTTGGATCAATCGCAGTTCCGCCCGGCCGTCGGCGCCGTTGAGCAGGTCACGGGCGTCCGAGACGGGGATCTCCAGGTCGTCGGTGCCGTGTCCGATCAACAGTCGACGCGGTGGAATCTGGGCGATCGCTTCCAAGGGATTGATTTCGAGCACGTCGCTTCGTAGCTCCTCGGGACCTAGAAGTTCCTTGGGGTCGGCCACGACGCCCGCGATCTGCACCGAACGATGGAACTCTTCAGCCGGGCCGCACCACGCCTCGAGATGAGCCGGCGCGGCGAACGCGGCGACGCCATGGACCCGTTCGTCGCCCGCCGCGATGCGCAGCGCCAGCGCGCCGCCGAAGCCGAAGCCGGCCATCGATATGCGGCGATCGCCCTGGATCACCCGATTGACGATCAGTTCGAGGTCACGACGCCACTGGGTCGCCGAGAAGGTCCCCGTGCTCGTCCCGACGCCCGACAGGGTTCCGGTCGCCACCAGCCATCCCGATTCGTTCGCCAAGTGTTCGGCCAGTTCGGGCAACAGGCCGGCCGCTTGACGACCCATGCCCATCATCCGCGGTAGGCCGTGGACGAGCACGAGCACGTGGCTCACCAAGGGACGTGAGTTGGACGTCGCGATCCTCAGGTCGAGCAGTGAGTCGCCGCTCGTGAGCTGCTCGTGGGCGAGCACGTCGGGCTAGATGCCCAAGCGCTGGGCCAGCAGCTCGCGGTGATAGGCGGGGTCGCCCAAAAACAGCTCGGAACTCTTGGCACGCTTGAAGTAGAGGTGCGCGTGATGCTCCCAGGTGAAGCCGATGCCCCCGTGTATCTGGATGTTCTCCGCGGCGCAATGGAAGTACGCCTCGGAGCAGAAGGACTTGGCGAGGCTGGCGGCGATGGGAAGCTCGTCGTTGCGTTCCTGGGCGGCCCACGCCGCGTAGTAGGCGGCCGACTTGGCCGACTCGACGTCGAGCAGCATGTCGGCGCACTTGTGCTTGATCGCCTGGAAGGATCCGATGGGTCGTCCGAACTGCACGCGGTTCTTCGCGTACTCGACCGCGTTGTTGAGCACTCGCTGGGCGCCGCCCACCTGCTCGGCGGCCAAGGCCGCTTCGGCGATCTGCATCGTCGTCTCGAGGCCCCCGAGGGCCTCGCCTTCGACGCCGATGAGGGCCGCCGGGGCGTCCGACAACTCGATGCGGCTCTGCTTGCGGGTCTGGTCCATGGTGGGCAGTGACTCGCGAGCGACGCCCGTCGCGTCGCCCTTCACCGCGAAGAGCGAGAGTCCCTTTTCGGTCATGGCCGGCACCAGGATCAGCGACGCGACGTTGCCGTCGGTGACGAAGCTGCGCACCCCGTTGACGACCCATCCGTCGCCCGACCTAGTGGCGGTCGTCGACGTCGTGGCGAGATCCCAGTCACCCCGGTCGTCCGTCAGGGCCAGCGTGGCGATGGTGTCGCCCGACGCAATGCCCGGCAGGTAGGCCGCTTGGTCGGCTTCGCTGCCGACCAGGGCCAGCGCGTTCGCAGCCAGCGCTACGGTCGAGAAATAGGGCGAGCAGAAAAGGTTCGCTCCCATCTCTTCGAAGACCACGTACAACTCGACCGGACCGTAGCCCTGTCCGCCGAACTCTTCGGCGATGCCCAACCCCTGGAGTGCCAGTTCGCCGGCCATCTGCTTCCACACCGCCGGGTCGTAGCCTTCGCTCGTCGCCATGAGGCGACGCACCTCGCTCTCGGGTGATTTCTCGTCCAGGAAGCGCTTCACCATCTTTCGCAATTCTTCTTGTTCCTCGCTGAAACCAAAGTTCATCGCGCGCCTTCTTTTCACTACCGGCAAGTAATGCCGTCCGTAGCGAGAATAGCGAAACTTGGCTAGGGGCAGCGATGCGCCCGGGCCTGGTTGCCACGGGCCGCCCGCGATGTCGCCGGGGCTGGCACAGTCCATTAGTTTGACCATCGGACCGCTACCGCGAAGGAGTCGCCCCATGATCTTCGGTGCCCACGTCATCATCTTCAGCCAGGACGCCGAGGCCGACCGCGCCTTTCTCCGCGACGTCCTGCACTTCAACTCGGTGGACGCGGGCGGCGGGTGGCTGGTCTTCGCGCTGCCCCCGGCCGAAGTAGCGCTGCACCCCGGTCCCGAGAACGGGAACCACGAACTGTTCCTGATCACCGACGACCTGGCCGCGGAGATGGCGTCGCTGAAGGACCAGGGGGTCGAGTGTTCGGCGGTGGAGGAGCCGCGGTGGGGCTCAGTGACGAGGATCCGCCTCCCCGGCGGAGGCGACGTGGCGTTGTACCAGCCCAAGGTCCCCCTCGCGCTGACGCGAACGGCACCCTGACCGTGATCGGCGTCCAAGTGACATTCTGGAGACCATGGACAACGTAGAACTCGTCTGGTCCGACGGCAACGCCGAGGTGCACCGCTTCGTGGTGGGTCCGATAGAGAACAACGTCTACGTCGTGCGCTGCAGGGCGACGGGCGAGGCGACCCTGATCGACGCCGCCAACGAACACGACCGGCTTCTGCGCGTGGCCTCCGCACTCGGCGTGACCTCAGTGCTGGAGACCCACGGGCACTGGGACCACATCGGCGCCGTGGAGCAGGTACGCGCCGCCGGCATCGACGTGTGGGTACGCGACGAGGACGCACATATGCTGCCGAGCTACGACCACCTGCTCGAGGACGACACCGTACACACGGTCGGACGTCTCAAGGTGCGCACCGTGCACACGCCCGGCCACACGCCCGGCAGCATCTCTTTCGCCCTCGAGGAGACGCCCCTTCTTTTCACGGGCGACACGCTCTTCCCCGGCGGTCCGGGCAACACCACCTTCGAGGGCGGCAACTTCGCCACCATCATCGATTCCATCGAGCAGCGCTTCTACCGGGTCTTCAACGACGACACGGTCTTCTGGCCCGGACACGGGAAGGAATCGACCATCGGCGCGGAGCGACCGCACCTCGACGAGTGGGTCGCGCGCGGCTGGTAGCGCCCGGTCAGCGTGCAGTAAGCCGCCGGTAGGCTCGAACGCGTGTCCCAGCCTCTCCTAGAACTCAAAAACCTCTACGTCGAGGCGGACGGCGCCCCGATCCTGCGCGGCATCGACCTCAGCGTGAACGACGGCGAGGTGCACGCGCTCATGGGTCCCAACGGGGCCGGCAAATCGACGTTGGCCAACGTGGTGATGGGCCACCCCGGTTACACGGTGACCGACGGGGAGATCCGATTGAGGGGCGAGAACATCGCGAAGTGGTCGCCCGACACGCGCGCCCGCGCGGGCATCTTCCTCGCCTTCCAGTATCCCGAGGCCATCAGCGGCGTGTCGGTCATCCAGTTCCTGCGCCAAGCCATCGCCGCTCGCAAAGGGATCGACGACCTGAGCATCCTCGAGGTTCGCCTCGACCTGGCCGAGTGGATGGACCGCCTGGGCATGGACCCGGCCTTTGCCGAACGTCATCTCAACGAGGGCTTCTCCGGGGGCGAACGCAAGCGCAACGAAGTCCTGCAGATGGCGCTCCTGGAGCCCACCATCGCGTTCCTGGACGAGACCGATTCGGGGCTCGACATCGACGCGCTTCGTATCGTGGCCCGCGGCGTGCGCACCGTGCGCGACGAGAACCCGCTCATGGGCGTGGTGGTCGTCACGCACTACGTGAAACTCCTCGAGGAGATCGAGCCCGATCAGGTGCACATCCTCGTCGACGGTCAGATCGTGCACTCGGCGGGCGCCGAGCTGGCCCAGCAGATCGAGCTCGAAGGCTACGACGCATGGCGACCGGTCACCACGTGACGAGCTTCGACCCGCACTTCGTCCGCAGCGACATCCCGCTGCTCGGGCGCGTCATCAACGGCCATCCGATCACCTACCTCGATTCGGGCGCCACGTCCCTGCCGCCCCGCTGCGTCATCGAGGCCATGAGCCGTTACTACGAGTTGCACCACGCGAACGTGCACCGTTCCGTCTTCCAGACCGCCGCCGAGGCGACGGCCGCGTACGAAGGCGCCCGTGACGCGACGGCCCGCTTCATCAACGCCCCCGGCGGCGCCGAGGAGGTGGTGTTCACCAAGAACACCACCGAGTCGTTCAACCTGCTGGCCAAATCCTGGGGTTGGGCCAACCTCCACGAGGGCGACGTCGTGCTGCTGAGCGAGATGGAGCATCACGCGAACATCGTGCCCTGGTTCCAACTGCGCGCCGAGCGCGGCATCGACGTGCGTTTCATACCGGTCACCGACGACTACCGGCTCGATCTCTCCACACTGGATGAACTGCTCGACGGGGTCAAACTCGTGTCGGTGACCGCGATGTCCAACGTGCTCGGCACCATCAACCCGATCAAGGACCTGAGCGCCGCGGTCCACGAGCGTGGGGCGCTCATCGCCATCGATGGAGCCCAGTCGATCGCCCACGGACCGACCGACGTGGTGGACCTGGACGTGGACTTCCTCGCCTTCTCCGGTCACAAGATGCTCGGGCCTACGGGTATCGGCGTCTTCTGGACCCGCGCCGCGCTTCTGGACGCGATGCCGCCCTTCCTAGGCGGAGGCGGGATGATCGCCGACGTTCGCCTGGACGGCTACACCCCCGCCAACGGCCCGACGCGCTTCGAAGCCGGGACGCCGCCGATCGCCGAGGCCGCCGGGCTCGCGGCCGCCATCCGCTACCTCGAGGGACTCGGAATGAAGAACATCGACGAGCACGAGGAGGCGCTGACCGCTGACGCCCTGACACGGCTGCACGAGCAGTTCGAGGGTCGCGTGCGGGTCATCGGTCCCGGTGACGTCACCGATCGTGGCGCGGTGGTGAGCCTGGACGTCGACGGCGTGCACGCCCACGACGTCGCGCAGGTGCTCGACCAGTTCGGCGTCTGCGTGCGCCCCGGCCATCACTGCGCGAAGCCACTGATGCGGCGCTTCGACCTGACGGCCACCGTACGGGTCTCCTACGGTCCCTATTCGTTGACCGACGACACCGACGTCCTGCTGGAGGCGTTGGAGCACGCCATCAAGATGTTCGGCTAGGCCATGTCCAATTTCGACGAGCTCTACCGCGAAATCATTCTCGACCACTACCGTTCCCCGCGCAATCGCGGCGAGCTGCCCTCCCCACCGGCGTTGCGCGTCGAAGGCTTCAACCCGCTCTGCGGTGACGAGATCGTGGCGTACCTGCAGATCGACGACGGCGTGCTCAGCGACATCAAGCTGACCGGGCAGGGTTGCTCAATCTCCCAGGCGTCGTGCTCGATGATGAGCAGCGCCGTCAAGGGCAAGACGCTCGATCAGGTCCGAGAGGCCATCAAGAACTTCAAACAGTTGATGACCGTGCACGCCACGACCTTGCAGGAGAACGGTCAGCCGGTCGAAGCCGACCTACGCACGCTCGGCGAACTGGCGGCCCTTCAGGGCGTGGTGAAGTTTCCCGTGCGCATCAAGTGCGCCACCCTGGCGTGGAACACCCTGAGCCAGGGTCTGGACGACTACGGCGCCCCCTAGGGCGCACAGGGCACCGGGTCGTACGGCGGGATCGCCTGGGTCGAGCCGGGCACCGGGTTGGTCGGCAATGTCGTCGTCGTGCCCGTCGACTTCTTGGACGTGGTCGGCGCGTGGGTCGTGGTGGTGGTGCTGGTCGTCGTCGCCACCGCGGGCGGCAAGGGCGTCTGGAGTTGTGAGTTAGGTGGCGGGTTGGTGGGCGTCAGCAGCGTATTGCCGTAGAGGTCAACCAGCATCTGCTGGGCGGCCGGCTGGTCGACGAAGAGCACGTCACCGAGGCTGGCGTTCGTCGCGGAATAAGTGGGCAGCGTGTAGGTGAGCATCGCGTTGGGGTTCATCCCGTGGAACTTCACCACCAACTCGAGCAGATCGTTCAAGGTGAAGTTGTCGTCCAGCGTGATGCCCTGGGGGATCTTGGACAGGAAGGCGTTGATGGTCAAGGGATTATAGATCCCCCTCACGCGGTTGATGATGGCCCGCATGAAGGCGTCCTGGCGGAAGATGCGCCCGAAGTCGCTCGTCGGGTCGTAGTTCCACACGCCGTTCTGGTACCACTCGTAGTGCCGGCTGCGGGCCACGGCCAACGCTTGGAAATGCGACACCAATTGACATCCGGTCGTCTTGATGTTCAGCCCGGAGTAGTCGTCCTTGGCCGGATAACGGAAATCGAGATAGATGCCGCCGATGGCGTCGACCGAGTTCATGAGCCCCGCGAAGCTCACGACCACGACGTGCTGGATGGGGATGCCGAAGTTGGCCGTGATGGTCTGGGCCAGGAGCGACGGGCCGTTGGCGAAGTTCACGTTGATGCGGTTGTAGTTCCCGTAGAGCGACTGGTTGGCGAGCAGGGTCACCATGGTGTCGCGGGGTATCGAGAGCACCGTGATCGTGCCTGCCGCCGGATCGATGTGCATGATCTTGACCACGTCGCTGCGCTGGCCCGACACGCTGCTGGCCCCCGTCGCCACGGCGACCTTGCCCGTGAGGCCAACGCGCGAGTCCGATCCAATCTCCAAGATGTTGAAGGGCTTGCCCGACAACTGGGGAAGCTCGCCCGCCACCTTGACCTTGGGTATCTGGTCGAAGCGGTAGTTGGCGTAGAGGTAGCTGCCACCGATGACGCCGGCGATCAACACCAGGACCGCGACGAGCGCAATGAGAATTCGGCGGCGGCGTCGCCCGGGACGGGCCCGGCGATGTTTGCGCTCTACGCCCGACTCACGGTCAACGGCATCCCCCAGGGCGACGAGACGGTTCTCGTTGGCCAGAGCTCTCTTGGAGTCTTTGTGTTTATTGGATTGGCCGGGGGGTATGCCATCACGTCCGTCAGCCATTGATCAAGTTTACCGAGGCCCCCGTCGAGGCTGGTTTCATCAATTCGCGGCGCGAAAGGGCTCGTAGCCGTCGCGTTCCAGGACCTGCGAGAGCTCCGGCCCCCCGGTCGCCACGACGATCCCACCGCTCACCACGTGGATCATGGTGGGCACCAGCTCGAGTAGCAGCCGGCGAAAGTGCGTGATGACCATGACGCCGCAGTCCCACTGGGTGGTGGCCAACTGGAGGCGTCGGGCCACCGCGCCGAGCGCGTCGACGTCGAGCCCGGAATCGATCTCGTCCAGCACCGCGAACTTTGGCCGCAGGATCGCGACCTGCACCATCTCCGCGCGCTTGCGCTCGCCTCCCGAGAGGTCGAGGTTCACGAAGCGGTCCAGCACCTCGGGGCGCAGCTCGACGCTGCGAGCCTCGTCGTTCATTCGCTCACGCAGGTTCGTCGGATCAGCGCCCGCCGCCACCAGCAGGTCGATCGGTCGCACGCCGGGGACCTCCATCGGCTGCTGCAGCGCCAGCAACAAACCGTGGCGAGCACGTTGCGTCGCCGACAGTTCCAGCAGTTCCACGCCGTCGAGCCGGACCGATCCGTCCAGTACCTTGTAGCCCGGATGACCGGCCAGCGCGTGCGCCAGCGTCGACTTGCCCGAGCCGTTGGGGCCCATGATCGCGTGGACCTCGCCGGAGGACATGGTCAGGTTGAACCCGCGAAGGACCTCCTTGCCCGCCACTTCTACCCGCAGGCCTTCGATGGTCAGGGTTGAGGTCATGGCACCATCACCTCAACCCGCCCCTCGTGCTGGCGAACGTCGTAGCGGGCCACCGGCCGCGTGGCGGGGAAGGACGTCGGCGCGCCGTCGAGCAGGCCGAACATCGAGCCGTGTCGCGCGCACTCGATCTCCTTGGTCTCGACGTTGACCTCGCCCTCGGCGAGGCTGTAATCCTCGTGACTGCAGCGATCGTCGAGCACGTACACGTCGTCGACGATGCGAACGACGACCAGGACCCGACCGTCGACGCGGACCTGACGGGCTTCGCCGCTGACGAACTCGTCCAGGGCCCCGATGTCCACGGCCTTCATGGCGTCACGATCCGAACCGACATGAGGATCGACGTGACGTCCGCTTCGACCAGCTCGGCCAGAGCTTGTGGCAGGGCCACCAGCATCTCGTTGAAGAAGCCCTGGATCATGAGCCTCTCCGCGTCGTCGCGATGCACCCCACGAGATTCGAGGTACCAGCGCTGCAACTCGTCGAGCGGTCCCACGCTCGAGGCGTGCGCGCACATGACGTCGTTCTCGCGGATGTCCAGGTTGGGCACGCTGTCGGCGTGGGCCGTCGGGGAGAGCAGGAGATTGTGGTTGGTCTGTCGCGCGTCGGTGCGCTTGGCGCCTTTTTCGATCTCGATGAGGCCCGTGTAGACCGAACGCGAGTCGTCGGCCACCGCGCCCTTGGAGAGCAGCGTCGAATGACTCCGCCCCGCCACGTGCAGCTGGTGGGTGCGAAAGTCATGGACCTGGCTCCCCGAACCGAGGAAGGTGGTGCGCAACTCGTTCTCGGACCCGAGGCCGAGCATCTCGGCGTCGTTGCGCGACCGGTTGTAGTGGCCGCCCATGCCGATGACGGCCTGGCGCAGCCGGGCGTCGCGGCCCAAGAAGCCCGTCGTGCGCGCCACGTGCCAGGCGCTCGCGGCAAGGCGCTGGTACGTGATGAGCTGCAGGGCCGCGTTCTCGCCGATCTGGTACTCGCTGAGCGGCACGACCAACGCGTCGTCCCCGCCTTCGAAATACTCGACGACCGTGGCGCTCGCCCCTCGACCGAGGTCGATCTGCGTGCGCGGGAACGACGACGAACCATTGGTGATGTTGAGCACGACGATCGGCGCCTCAACGAGCACGCCGGGGGCCACGCGAACGACCGTGGTCGCCGGGGACAACGCTGCGTTGAGCAGGGCGAAGGTGTCGCTTTCGTAGCGCGTGGTCAAGCTCTCGCCGCTGAGCGAGTTCGCCGAATCGTCGACGTGGACGGTGACGCCCTCGAGATGACTCGACGCATCGGTGCAAAAACCGTCGACTACGCGAATGACCAGCCCCGCCCGCTCGCAGAGCTGGCTCGCGAAAGCCGAATCGGTCGAGCGTGATGGCTGGGCGGCCACGCGGAACCGGTCGAGATCCAGTTCCGAGAGCGGGGCGTACCGCCACACTTCATCGCTCACCTGGGGCAGGCCGGCTGCTTCGAAGCCCGACCACGCCAACTGTCGCTGAAGCGCGTCGGACTGGCCGGCAATGAAGGAGGAGGCTGAATCAGCGAAGAGTTTCATAGATGAGAGGCTTGGCCAGTGTAATGGACCGCCTTGTGACCGACATCGGACCGCGGCCTAGGCTGGGCCTCGCAACGCGAAGGAGGAACCGTGGAATTCACGTCCGAGGTCATCTCGCTTGAAGTCGACCAGCACGTAGCCACGCTCTGGTTGGACCGCGAAGAAGCGCGTAACGCGATGGGTAGCGCACTTTGGCGCGACCTGCTTCGCGCCACCGCCGCCCTGGGGGCCAACGAGACGATCCGCGTCTTGGTGATCGCCGCCAAGGGCCCGCACTTCAGCGTGGGCCTCGACCTCAAGGAGGCCAGTCAGCGTTGGCTGCACGACGAGGGTGAAAGTACGCCCCGATCGGCCTCCATCAACATCACGTACGACTACGTGCGCATCATGCAGGACTCGATCACCTCGATATGTGAGCTCCCGTATCCGGTCATCGCCGCCGTGCACGGCTACTGCATCGGCGCCGGCGTCGACTTCATCAGCGCCTGCGACATCCGCCTGGCGTCGGGCGACGCCGTCTTTTCGGTGCGCGAGGCCAAAGTCGCCTTAGTCGCCGACCTAGGTTCGCTGCAGCGACTGCCCAAGATCATCGGCGCTGGTCACATGGCTGAATTGGCGTTCACCGGCAAGGACATCTCGGCCGAGCGGGCCGCGCAGATTGGCTTGGTCAACTCGGTGCACGGCGCCGGGGCCAGCGACGTCCTCGCGGCGGCGCACGAGTTAGCGCGTGAGATAGCGGCCAATTCGCCCTTGGCGGTTCGCGGCACCAAGTCGGTCTTGAACGCCAACGACGGCCACACGGTGCACGAAGGCCTCGTCTTCGCGGCCCGGTGGAACACCATGCACCTGCACAGCAACGACCTCAAAGAGGCGATGACGGCCTTCGTCGAACGCCGTGCCCCCGTGTTCACGGGAGACTAGCGGCGACGGAACTTTCGCTTGCGGCGCTTCTTTTCCTGCTCTTCGAGTTCTTGTCGCCGCTCTTCGAACAGCTCGGGCGCCACGGCGTTCACGATGTCGCTCGCCATGTCAAGGATCTCACGGCGATCATCGACGGGGATGTCGGAGTCGGGGACCTTCTCCACGGGCTTCTTCACGAGGGTCCCGTGCGCCCAGCCCACGTCGGCGAAGCGACGTTCGTAGGTCACGCAGTTCTCCGGACACGACCACGGTTGATCGGGAGCTAGTCCCAACACGCAGAAGCGCGCCGCCTCGCCGTTCGCGTAGGTGCGGCTCTGAAAGTGCTTGCACTCTTCACGCATTGCCATGGGTAGATTCTAAAGGCCCGACGCGCGGTTGGCGAGCGCATGCCTCGATTGGGTTCTGAAGACCAAAATAGTCCGAGGAGGCCCCGCGTACTCGTCGTGAAGACCGGCAAGATCGGCCCAATTCTCGCGTGAAAGTGGACCCGCGCACGAAGGCGTGGGACTAGCCGACGGCGCCTTCCATCTGCAGCTCGATGAGACGACTCCACTCCACCGCGTACTCCATCGGTAGCGTGCGGGTCACCGGTTCGATGAAACCGTTCACGATCATTCCCATGGCCTGCACCTCGGTGAGCCCGCGACTCATCAGATAGAAGAGCTGGTCGTCACCGATCTTCGAGACCGTGGCCTCGTGGCCGATGGACGCGTCCTGCTCGCCCACTTCCATGTACGGCCTGGTCTCCGAGATGCTCTGCTCGTCAAGAAGCAGGGCGTCGCAGCGAACGAAGCTCTTAGCCCCCGTGGCGCCTTCTTCGACCTTGACCAGTCCGCGATACGAGGTCAGACCGCCCTCCTTGGAGATCGACTTCGAGACGATCGTCGAGGTGGTCTCCGGCGCGCAGTGCACCATCTTGGCCCCCGCGTCCTGGACCTGGCCGGGACCGGCGTAGGCCACGGACAAGACCTCGCCCGAGGCCTTGGGACCCATGAGGTAGACCGAGGGGTACTTCATCGTCAGACGCGACCCGATGTTGCCGTCGATCCACTCGACCCGGGCCTCGGCTTCGCAGCGCGCGCGCTTGGTGACGAGGTTGTACACGTTGTTCGACCAATTCTGGATCGTGGTGTAGGTGATGCGCGAGCCGGGCAGCGCCACCAACTCGACGACCGCGGAGTGCAGGGAGTCCGTCGAGTAGACCGGCGCCGAACAGCCCTCGACGTAGTGGACCTGGGAGCCTTCGTCCGCGATGATGAGCGTTCGTTCGAACTGGCCCATGTTCTCGGTATTGATGCGGAAGTACGCCTGCAGGGGCTGGTCGACGTTGACGCCCGGTGGCACGTAGATGAAGGAGCCACCACTCCACACCGCCGAATTGAGCGCGGCGAACTTGTTGTCATTGGGTGGGATGATGGTGCCGAAGTACTTGCGCACCAGGTCGGGGTAGTCGCGCACCGCGGTGTCCATGTCGCAGAACAGCACGCCGAGTCGCTCCAGGTCCTCGCGGTTGCGATGGAAGACGACCTCGGATTCGTATTGGGCGGTTACGCCAGCCAGGTACTTGCGCTCGGCTTCGGGGATGCCCAGGCGTTCGTAAGTGTTCTTGATGGCGTCGGGAAGGTCTTCCCATCGCTCGACCCGATTCTCGGTGGGCTTGATGTAGTAATAGATGTCGTCAAAGTCAAGGTCGGGCATGCGGGTGGCAAACCACGGGAGCATGGGCTTCTTCTCGAAACGCTTCAGCGCGCTGAGTCGGAAGTCGAGCATCCACTTCTCTTCCTTCTTGATGGCCGACATCTCTCGGACGATCGCCTCGTTGATTCCCTTTTTCGGCTTGAACACGGGAATTTGCTCGTCGGACCAGCCCAACTTGTAGCGGCTGAAATCGAGACTGTCAGTGGTCATGGCGCTCCTCCGGGAATATCCCTATCCCCATAGTAACAACTAGCCATCTCGATGGGGCCATAAATACTGCAAAAGTGGAGTCTGTGAGCACACCTCCCTCAGTCCCCCAACGACCCTTCTCGATCACCCGACACGGCGACACTCGCGTTGACCCGTATTACTGGCTCATGGACCGGGAGAACCAGGAGGTCCTCGATCACCTGCGCGCGGAGAACGACTACCTCGTGGCAGAGCTGGCGCACCTCAAGCCGCTCGAGGAGGAACTCTTCGAGGAGATAAAAGGTCGAATCGAGGAGACCGACATCTCCGTGCCCGTCAAGCGAGGATCCTGGTGGTATTTCGATCGCACCCGCGAGGGCCTCAATTACCCCATCAGTGCCCGGGTGCCCGCGGTGGGCGATGACCTCACGCCGCCCGTCATTGATCCTCTGACCACCCTCGAAGGCGAACAGGTGATCCTGGACGAGAACATCGAGGCGGGCGACCACGAATTCCTCTCGGTGGGGATACTTTCCGTCAGCCCCGATGACCGCTGGGTCGCGGTGGGAACGGATTTCGATGGCGACGAGCGCCATCACGTCACCGTTCGCCCCCTCGACGGGCAGGACCCTACCGACGACGCCCTGGACGACGTGCACTACGGATTCGCGTGGGCCATGGATTCGCGGCACTTCTTCTACACCCGTGTGGATGACGCCATGCGCCCATGGCAGCTCTGGCGCCACGAACTCGGCACGTCGGCCAGTGCCGACGTGCTGGTCCTCCAGGAGGAGGACGAGCAGTACAACGTCGCCGTCGGACGCAGCCGCGACGACGCCGTCATATGCGTCGTGGTCGGTTCGTCCATGACCACCGAGGTCCTCTTCCTCGCCGCCGACGAGCCCACCGGCGAGTTGACGCTGTTGGAACCCCGGCGCCACGGCATCGAATACGGTGTTGAGCACTTCGTCGACGGACTGGGTCGCGGCTGGTGGCTCAAGATCACCAATGAGGACGCGACTGACTTCCGCCTCCTCGCCCGCCTGGCGCAGGACGGCGCATGGCGAGAGTTGATCGGCGAACGGCCCGGCAACCGTCTCGACGGCGTCGACGCCTTCAAGACGTTCCTCGCGGTCAGCGAGCGTCTCGACGGTTGCGCCAGGTTCCGCCTCGTTACGACGTTGGAGGGCGAGGACCCCTTCGGCGACGACATGATGGAGCGGGCCACGCTGGTGGAGGACACCGGCTTTCCCAGCACCCAGGCACTGGCGGGCAATCCGAACTACGACACGCCCCAGGTGCGCTTCATCGGCACCTCCCTCGTGACACCCCGCCTGGTCGCCGACGTGGTGGTCGCCACTGGCGAGGTAATCGTGCGCAAGCAGCAAAAGGTCCTAGGCGACTTCGACCCCACCCGCTACACGACCGGACGGCTCTGGGTCGGCGCCAGCGACGGCGCACAGATCCCCGTCTCGGTCGTCGGGCGTCGGGACCTGCTCACGCTGGGACCACACGCGGGCGAAATCGCCCCTACGCAGTCGTCGCCGATGGTGCTCTACGGCTACGGCAGCTACGAAATTTCCATCGACCCGGTGTTCTCGTCCATCACGCTCTCGCTGCTCGACCGCGGCATCCTCTTCGCCATCGCCCACATTCGAGGCGGCGGCGAAATGGGTCGTTCGTGGTACGAGATGGGCCGCCTCGCGCAGAAGCCCACCACCTTCAGCGATTTCTTGAGCGTGGCTCGCGCGCTGGTCGACCAGGGCTGGACGACCCGCACCGCGCTGGCCGCGCGCGGCGGTTCAGCCGGCGGACTGCTCATGGGCGCGGTGATGAACCAGGCCCCCGAGATGTTCAAGGCCGTCGTCGCCGAGGTGCCATTCGTCGACGTCGTCACCACCATGCTCGATCCGTCGCTGCCGCTCACCATCGGCGAATGGGAGGAGTGGGGCGACCCTGACGCCAGCGCCAGCGCGTACCGCACGATGAAGGGCTACTCGCCCTACGACAATGTCCGCGCCGTCAACGAGGACGGCACCGCGCGCATCTACCCCCATCTCTACGCGGCGGGCGGGCTCAACGACTCTCGGGTCGGCTTCTGGGAGCCGGCGAAATGGGTGCTCAAGCTGCGCGACACCAACCCCGCCAACGTCGCGTACCTCAAGACCGAGATGGGCACCGGGCACGGCGGACCCTCCGGTCGTTACGACGCCTGGCGCGAGGAGGCGCAGATCCTCGCCTTTCTCATCAACGAGATCAGCCCGACGACGTAGTCGAGGGCTCAAGGATCAACGTCAGCGTCGGCGGTAGCGGCGAGGGGAAGGTCACGTCGCTCGCCCCGACGCGAACCGTGGCGCTGCGGGGCGACCCGAGGGTTATGCGCGACGTGCCGCTGAGCGACAGCGACTCGTCGCTGCCGAGTAGCAGCTTGCCCTGCCACTCGAGCGTGTCGCGGGGACCCATTTGATAGACCGTCCACACCGGACCGGCCGAGGCTGTCACGGTGACCCGGTAGCGAGCGACCGGCACGACGTAGGTAGCGTCCTCTCCGCTGTGCGACGTGGCCACCAGTGACGTCGGCCACACGACGGTCGAGTCCGAGTGCTTGGCGCTGCTGGCCGCCAAGGTCGTGGTGGTGGTAGTGGTGCCCGCATGGGGATGATGACCACGCTCGACGTAGTAGAGGGCCACGATTCCCACCACCACGACGACCAGGACGATGAGGGAGAAACGCACGCCGACGCTCGAGAAGCGTGAACGGTTCATGGACTTTGACAACGCCCAGCGCTCGTCGTGCCTACCCAGAGGCGACACGCTCTCTTGATAAGAAGCGATCTGACTCTCGCTGAACACGTACTCGTGATTGGGTTCGAGCCTCGGCCGCGGCGGTTCCGGCCGGTCGGGCGAATTCAACGGTCCGTCCAGCAGGCGAAAACCCCTCGACGGCGTGTAGGGCGACGGCGGCGGCTCCACCAGGCGGCGATCGACGCGGTTGGCGATCCGGCGTATCTCGTCGCGGCGTAACTTTCGCAGGCGCAGTGCCACGGCGATCAGCCCGAGGGCGACCACTACCGCGACGACGACGTACAGGGTGAGGCTCATGCCCGATCGAACCCGGCGTTTTTGAAGTGAACCACCCTCTTCACAGAACGAAGCGTAGTGACACCCGATTAATCGGGTAAGCCGAAGTCACCGCGGTAGTACAGGAGCGGGCTCCCGGCGTCGGCCTGGACGAAATCGATCGACACCACCGCGAAATCGTGGTCACCGTGCGTCGTCACGCTGAGTATCCGACCTTCGAGGTGGGCCAGCGCTCCCTCGAGGAGCGGTGAGCCATGCGGCGCCCTGGACCACGCCACGCCGGCAAACTTGTCGATGCCGCTGGTCGCGAAGACGCGAGCCAATTCAACCTGGTCGGCCGCCAGCATGTTGAAACCAACCGCGTCGGCCTCGCGGATGCGCAGCCATGACGACCCGGCGCTAATGGCGGCGAAGGAGATCAGAATCGGATCGAGCGAGAGCGAACTGAATGTCTGGCACGTGAAACCAACTGGCTCCTCGCCGATTAAGGCGGTGATCACCACGACGCCCGTCACGTAGTGGCCGACAACCTCCTTGTAGTGCGTTATGTCGAGTGAACTCACCAAGGTGACGTTACAGGTCGACGCGGGGTTTAGTCGCCGACCAACGACAGACGATGACCGCTAGTGCGCACGAGGCCGTCGCGCACCAGTCCCTCGAGTGCCGCCTCGCCGCGCACGGCGTCCGCGTCATCGAAGTGAGCGAGCAGCGCCTTCTTCGACTGCGGACCTTCGCGCAGATGGCGCAAGACCAGGCCTCGCAGCTGACGGGTGGAGCCGAGGAAACTGGATTGGGGCCGTGAGACCGCCGCGCTGGCGATCGCGGGGTCCGGGCCGCCGTCACGATGCCAGACACACGTCCTCGCGAGCGGACACGTGGCGCACCGCGGCTTCGCCGCGCAGAACTGCGAACCCAGGTCGAGCATCGCCTGGTTGAACGGCGCACTCGGTGAACGACCTAAGAGTTCGAGCGCCAAGGCTCGGGCTTGCACGGCGGTGAGGCGACGATTCGCGAGAGCGCGCGCCAGCACTCGTCCGACATTGGTGTCCAGCACCGCCACCGGTCGGTTGTAGGCGAAGGAGGCCACCGCGTTCGCCGTGTACTCCCCGACCCCCGGTAACGACCTCAGCTGCTCGACCTCGGACGGCACCGCACCGGCGAAGTGATCGCGAATCATCACCGCGGCATCGTGCAGGGACTTAGCTCGACGGTGGTACCCGAGGCCTTCCCAGAGCCTCAGGACGTCCGAGAGCGGCGCGTCGGCGCAGGACGTCGGCGTCGGAAAGGCGAGCAGGAAGCGTTGCCATGGTCCAAGGACGCGAGCTACCTGGGTTTGTTGGAGCATGTACTCACTGACGAGCACGGCCCAGGGTTCGCGGTGCGTTACCCAGGGCAGGTCTCGCTCGAGCGACCCCGCCGCGCGGCGAAGCGCCCTGCGAAAGGCGACGACCTGGCTACCCCCAGACGTCGTCACGGTACGGGCGTCGGCGCTGCGGTGCGAACTCGCTCTTCCACACCATCACCTTTCGACGGAAGTAGCAGACCTCCTGGCCTTCCTGATTGAAGCCCTTGGTCTCCACCAGCACGATGCCGCGGTCGTTCTTGGATTTCGACTCGGTCTTTTCCAGCACGCGGGTCTCGGCGTAGATGGTGTCGCCGTGGAACGTCGGGAAGCGGTGAATCAACGACTCGACTTCCAGGTTGGCGATCGCCGACCCCGACACGTCGGGCACGCTCATCCCCAGGACCAACGAATAGACCAGGTTGCCCACGACCACGTTCTTCTTCTGCACGGTCTCATTCTCGGCGAACCAGGCGTTGGTGTGAAGCGGATGATGGTTCATGGTGATCATGCAGAACAGGTGATCGTCCGCCTCGGTCACGGTCTTGCCCGGCCAGTGCTTGTACACGTCGCCCACCTCGAACTGCTCGAAGTAGCGACCGAAGGGGCGTTCAAAGGTAGTCATAGACGTAGTCTTGCCGGGCGCGGGGGCCTTAGGCCTCTTCGGGCAACTCCGCCATAGGACGGGTTGAGAAGGACACCGTTCCGCCGGGCAGGGACTCTCCGTCGATCACCATCCGCCAAGTGAAGCGCGACGCGACGCCCAGGGGGATTGGGCCGAAGTTGACCGCGATGGGCACGTCGACCGGGGTACCCGGCGCGACGCCGATCGGCGTGGTCGCGGAGAAGTCTCCCCGAACCTCGATCGTCTGCATGCCCTCGGGGGTTTCGAACTGCACCAACTGTCCGTCCGCGTCCTCGAGGAAGAGCTCCCAATGGTGATTCTCATTGAACTCGTGCTCGTCCACCGCGACCTTCATCGCCACCGCCGACGGCGTAGGGTCCGGTCCCGTTATCGACCAACCGCCTCCCAGGATGTACAGCTTTCCGTCGGCCACTTGGGCCGAATCCGCCAGGATCATCGTTACGTTCACCGAGCAATCCTACGTCTGACGTTGCACGGGCGGCCAACCGATAGTTTTTCACCTATGCCCACGCCACAACTCGACCTCGACGCCGCGAGCGATCTCGTCGATCTCGCCCAACGAGTGATCGGCACCGCGCTCGCCGAACTGAAGAAGCATGGCGGACCCGACGGGGCCCAGACGCTGGCGTACGACATCGCCCACGGAGCCAGTGCCCTGGCGACCGCCCGAGCGGCCCTCGACTACGCGGCTCAGGGTGACGACGAATCGCGGCTCGCGGCCGCCTTCCTCGCGATCGCCCTGAGCGACCTCGCGGCCCGGGTCCTCGGACGTGAAGAGCTCTGGGGACTCTCCCCCGACTGGTTCGCACCCTTCGCCACCTTCGTGGCTACCTACCGAGCGCCGAGCTTCCTCGCCTCCCTGGCCGAGACACCGGGATCGCGCCACCTCGACGAGGACTATCAATCAGTCGCCGACCTCTTCCATCGTTTCGCGCTCGAGCAGGTTCGTCCCCACGCCGAGCACGTGCATCGCGCCAACGCCGACATTCCTGAGTCCATCATCAAGGGACTCAACGAGCTCGGCGGCTTCGGCCTTTCGGTACCCGAGGAGTTCGGCGGCTACGCCAGCGGTGGCGAGTCGGAGTACCTGGGCATGGTCATCGCGACCGAAGAGCTCTCCTGGGGCGGGCTGGGCATCGGCGGTTCCCTCATCACCCGACCCGAGATCATGACGCGGGCCCTCCTAAGCGGCGGCACGCAAGAGCAGAAGGAGCGCTGGCTGCCCCGGCTGGCCAACGCGGAGGTGCTGGCGGCGATCGCGGTCACCGAACCCGACTTCGGCAGCGACGTGGCGTCGATCAACACCACCGCCACCAAGACCGCCGGCGGGTGGCTGCTCAACGGGACCAAGACCTGGTGCACCTTCGCGGCGCGAGCGGACGTGCTGGTGCTGCTCGCGCGCAGCGACCCCGACCGGTCCAAGGCCCATCGAGGACTGTCGTTGTTCTTGGTGGAGAAGGAGCGAGGTGACTCCGAAGGTTTCCGCTTCACCCAAGACGCGCGTAGCGACGGTCGCGACGACGACAACGGTCGCCTCGAGGGTCGACCAATCGACACCCTGGGCTATCGCGGCATGCATTCTTACGAGCTCAGTTTCGAAAGTTGGTTCGTCCCCGATGAGGACCTCGTGGGCGAGGCGGGAGGTCTGGGACAGGGTTTCTACTTCCAGATGGCGGGCTTCGAGAACGGTCGCCTCCAGACGGCGGCCCGGGCCGTGGGCGTGATGCAGGCGGCGTACGAGGCCGCCCTCGAGTACGCCACGCATCGCAAGGTCTTCGACCAGCCCATCATCGACTACGAGCTCACCAGGGTCAAGCTCGGCACCATGGCGGCGATCATCCAGTGCTCGCGGCAGTTCTCCTTCGCCGTGGCGCGCCTCATGGGAAACGGCGCGGGCACGATGGAGGCCTCGATGGCCAAGGCCTACGTCTGTCGCGCCGCGGAGTGGGTGACCCGAGAGGCCATGCAGATCCACGGCGGCATGGGCTACGCCGAGGAGTATCCGGTGAGTCGCTACTTCGTCGACGCCCGGGTCCTGTCAATCTTCGAAGGGGCCGACGAAACGCTCTGCCTGAAGGTGATCGCGCGCCGGCTGCTCGAGCAGACGGCCTAGTCCACCTCGTCGTTGTCGATGGTGAACGGCTCGTGGATGGCCCCGAGCGTGATGCCGGCGGAATGCAGGTCCGGACGTTCGCCCCGCTTCGCCTGCGCGTTCAGCGCCGCTCGCTCCCATCGCTCTTCAACCTTGCCGTAGCGCCAGTAACACAGCGCCCCTCCCCACACCAGCACGAAGATGCCGACGATGGTGAATCCGGCCTTGTTGATGTTGAAGGCCGCGGCGTAGTTCCACAGGCCGCCCTTGAGGTGCAGCTGCCCCGCCAGTACCTGCATCAGCTCGAGCGTGCCGATGTAGAAGGCCACGAACACGCTGAGTCCGGTGATCGCGATGTTGTAATAGACCTTTCGCACGGGCTTGGAGAAGGCCCAGCCGTAGGCGAAGTTCATGAACGATCCGTCGATGGTGTCGAGCAGGCTCATGCCGGCCGCGAAGAGCAGCGGCAGGCTGAGAATCGCCCAGAAGGGCAGACCGGCCGCCACCGAGGTTCCCGCCAGCACGAGGAACGCGATCTCGGTGGCCGTGTCGAACCCGAGACCGAAGAGTATGCCCAGGGGGTACATCTTCCAGGGCGCGTCGATCGAGCGAGCGAGCGGACCGAAGAACCTCATCATGAAGCCGCGGGCGTTGAGGTGCTTCTCCAACTCCGCGTCGTTGAAACGACCTTGACGCATCTGGACGAAGAGACGGATGATGCCCACCAGAATCACCAGGTTGAGCGTGGCGATGAGGTAGAGGAAACCGCCCGACACCATCGTGCCGATGAGGCCCCCGTAGTGGTGCAGCGAGGAGTGGTTGTTTCTGACCTGCGAACCGAGGGCCCGAGCGCCGAGGCCGAGCAGCACCGTGAGCGCCACGACCACCGACGAGTGGCCCAGCGAGAAGAAGAAGCCCACCGACATCGGACGCTTGCCTTCCGACATGAACTTGCGGGTGGTGTTGTCGATCGCCGCGATGTGATCGGCGTCGAAGGCGTGACGCATACCGAGCGAGTACGCCAGGACCCCGGTGCCGATGCCCAAGACCTTGCCCGAACCAACGCCGTAGCGCTGGCTCGACGCGATGATCAAGAGGGCGAAGCCGGCGACGTGCAGCAAGACGATGAAGCCGAACATCCCGTACACCGAACGCCACTCTCTCGGAGTAAACGAGTCGCGCACCCTTTGTCGCAGCGCGATCGGAGCGGTCGTGATTGCGGCCATGCGGCCACCATACTAGGAACAACTCCTAATAAGAGATTAATTTTCGGAGCGTTTTAGACCAGCGCGTGAACCACGCGTGACAAATTTCGTCGCCATCTTGCGTGACGCCTCGTCGATCATCTCGTCGCCAAACATGACCGCGCCGGTGTTATTTTCTTCCGTCGCGGTGCGGTACGCCTCGAGGATGTCCCAGGCCTTGTCAAACTGTTCCTGGGTTGGTGAGTAGACCTCATTGAGCACCAGGGCTTGGTCGGGCGTGAGCGCCCACTTGCCGTCATAGCCCAGCATCCGAGTACGCATCGAGAACTCCCGCAGCGCGTCGAGCTCGCGCACCTTGAGAAACGGCCCGTCAATCACCTGGAGCCCGTTCGCGCGCCCCGCCATCAAGATCCGCGAGAACACGTAGTTGAAATGGTCACCTGGGTACTCCGGGATCGCCACGCCCCCGGTCAACACCGGCATCTCGATGGACGCGGCGAAGTCGGCCGGTCCGAAGATGATGGTCTCGAGACGGGGCGAGGCGGCGCAGATCTCGTCCACGTTTATGAGCCCCCGCGCCGTCTCGATCTGGGCCTCGATCCCGATGTGCCCCACCGGCAACCCGGCGTTCTTCTCCACCTGGGTGAGCAGCAAATCCAGGGCCCACACGTCAGCGGCGCACTGCACCTTGGGCAGCATCACCTCGTCGAGGCGTGGGCCGGCGTTGCCGACCACCTCGATCACGTCGCCGTAGGTCCACGCCGTGTCCCAGGCGTTGACACGCACGCAGAGCACCCGCTCGTCCCACGGCTGGTTGCGGATAGCGTCGACCACCTTGGAGCGCGCGGCGACCTTTTCATTCGGTGCCACGGAGTCCTCGAGGTCCAGGAACGTCATATCCGCCGTCGCGCTGGCGGCCTTGGCCAGGAAGCGGTCCGAGGACCCTGGGGTGGAAAGACATGAGCGGCGTGGAAGGGTGCGAGAACGTTCTGACATGTCGGTCAGCCTATTCACGCGCTACCCCCGCGACGGATGATGCCGCGACGCCACCGAAATTTCCCCGGCCCGTCCAACTTCATCAGGGAATTCAGAAGTTCTTACACTTTTCCCGAAGGCGCGCCCGCAAGCGAGCCGGTAGCCTTGACCCGTGACTGACGTCGTGCGCGCTGCGCGCCTTTCGACGCTTTGGCCAGCAAGGGAGTTCGGACGGTTCCGGTGGACGTGTTCCATTTTGGCCGCCGGCGCGGTGAGCTTGGGCGCCGTCGCCATTTCGTCAGGACCCGCGTCGGCCTCGAGCATCTCGAACGACAAGGCGAAGGCGGCCGTGCTCTACGCCCAGATCAACCGGATCAACGGCCGCGTCGATGCCCTGGGCCAGAAGTACGACGAGGCCCAGATCAAGCTCGACCACATCAACAACCAGATCATGAACACCAAGGCCTTCGTCAAGACCATCAAAGCCAAGGTCGCCGAGGGTGACACCCAGCTCCGCAACGACGCCATTTTCGCCTACGTCACCAACGGGGCGGCGCTGGCCAACAACCCCCTCTTCTCCTCGAGCGCCTCGAAGGTGGGCGCCACCAACGTCTACAACCAGTTGGCCGAGGGCAACGTCAGCACCACCCTGGCCGGGCTCAAGACCTACCGGATCGAGCTGACCCGGGAGCGCAACATCCTGCACAGCGAGGACGCCCAAGCGACCGACGCCACGAGGGCCGCGGCGGGCGCCTTCCACGAGGCCAAGCTGCTCCAGGCCGGTCTCAAGCGGACCCTCGGCCAGGTGAAGGGCCAGATCGCCAACTTCATCGCCGCGGCAGAAGCGGCGGCGGCGGCCAGGAACCAGAGCACCTTGAACGGCGCCCGGCCCGGCAACGGCGGCTACCCCGCGCCCCCTCCCGATTCGCGGGCCAACATCGCCATCGACGCGGCGGAGAGCTACCTGGGGGTTCCTTACGTGTGGGGCGGGGCGTCTCGCCACGGCGTCGACTGCTCGGGCCTGATCATGCTGGCCTACGAGGCCGCCGGCATCGACTTCCCTCACTACTCGGGCGCGCAGTACCAGGACACCGAACGGGTGCCGTTGTGGAACATCCAACCCGGTGACCTGCTCTTCTACGGCTACGACGGCGACCAGCACGTCGCGATGTACGTCGGACACGGCATGATGATCGAAGCGCCCGAGACCGGCGAGGTCGTGCACATCACCCCCGTTCGCCTCGGTTACGGATTCGCGGGCCTAGGACGACCGCGGGCCTAGGTGTCGCCCGTTCCCACTTCGTTCCACCTCGGACCCCTGGTCTTTCACCTCTACGGCTTCGGGCTGGCCATCGCCGCCTACGTCGGCTTCCTCTTTTCGCGCCGCCGGCTGGAGCGCGCGGGCTTTGACGTCGCACCCTTCGCCCGCTACGCCGTGGCCCTCATCGTCAGCGGACTCATTGGCGCCAGGATGGCGCACGTCGCCACCAACTGGTCCTATTACTCGGGCCATCCCGTGCGCTGGTTCGAGGTCTGGCAGGGCGGCCTGGCCAGCTTCGGCGGTCTGGCGCTGGCCGTGCCGGTCGGCCTCTTCCTCCAGCGACGATGGTGGCCGCAGACCTCGCTCGCGCGTTTCAGCGACGCCTTGGTGCCGGCGCTCATCGCCACCTGGGCGCTCGGTC
This sequence comes from uncultured Acidimicrobiaceae bacterium, assembly GCA_963827115.1. Taxonomy (GTDB): domain Bacteria; phylum Actinomycetota; class Acidimicrobiia; order Acidimicrobiales; family RAAP-2; genus RAAP-2. The sequence goes on from CAWGZS010000001.1 coordinate 1,596,983, forward strand.
GGGTCCTGGGCCCGCAGTTCATGGTCGATGGTGGAGGTCACCTCACCCACCAATGGTTCGGCCTCTCCTACGCCGGCCAAGCCGGCAAGAGGGTGCCCGTTCCCTTGATCCAGGGAGCCGAGGACTGCCTACTGTGGCTCGCCCTGCTCGGACTCGAACACCGCCGGCTCGTCCAGCGCGCCGGGGTGATCACCGCACTGGCCATGATCGTGTGGGGGCTCGTGCGAGCGCTCGACGAGCGCCTGCTGCTGGGCCAGGAGTCGCACAGCGGCTCCCTGGGAGTCCAAGTCGCGGGAGTTGCGCTGGCCGTCCTGGGTGCGGGCTTGCTGGTCGTGCAACTGAAGAGGAAGCCTACGCTCGACGCCCCTTCGGGCACCGTGACGACCGCGTCGTAGCGTGACGGACCCGGCGTCGAATCGTCGGCGAACGAATCGTTGCGATTAGCCCCCGGCCATGGCGCCGACGATGAAGAAGGGTTCGGCACCGGACACGACCTCCTTGGGCAGCGGCGCGTCGGGTGAGTCGTGAGAGAGATCCTCCTCGCAGGCGAAGAACCGGATGAAGGTCCGACGCTTGCCGGTCGCCGGGTCGCGGATCGTGCCGAGCAGGTCGGGAAACCGCGCTTCGAGCGCGTCGACCACCGAATTCTGGGTGGGCTCGCCCACCACCTCGAGGTCGATCGCTCCCGAGACGTGCGCCAAGGTCTTCAGATGGGCCGGGAGGACAACCCGGATCATGCCAAGGTTTGCACTTCCACCGAGAGCACGGCCGGCAGGTCGTGGACGATGGCCTTCCAGCTGTCCCCGGCGTCGGCCGAGACGTAGACCTGTCCCCCGGTGGTGCCGAAGTAGATGCCGCACGAGTCGAGCGTGTCCACGGCCATCGCGTCGCGCAGCACGTCGACGTAGCAGTTGGCCTGCGGCAACCCCTTGGTCAGCGCCTCCCACTCGTGGCCACCTTCGCGGCTGCGGTAGACGCGCAGCTTGCCCTCCGGCGGGAAGTGCTGTGAGTCGCTGGTGATGGGCACCACGTAGACCGTCTCTGGATCGTGCGCGTGCACGTCGACGGCGAAGCCGAAGTCGGTAGGCAGGTTGCCGCTGACCTCGACCCAGGAGTCGCCGGCGTCGTCGCTGCGCATCACGTCCCAGTGCTTCTGCATGAAAAGCACGTCAGGACGCGACGGATGAATGGCGATGTGGTGCACGCAGTGCCCCACTTCGGCGTCCTCGTCGGGGATGCCCTCGGAGTGCAACCCGCGGTTGATCGGCCGCCACGAGACGCCACCGTCGTCGCTGCGAAAGGCACCCGCCGCGGAGATCGCGACGAAGATCCGCTGCGGGTCCTTGGGGCTGACGATGATCGTGTGCAGGCACATGCCGCCGGCCCCCGGTTGCCAGGCCGACGCCGTACCGTGGGTGCGCAGTCCCGACAACTCGGCCCAGTTCTGGCCGCCGTCAGTGGAACGAAAGAGGGCCGCGTCCTCAACGCCCGCCAGCACGTCGTCGGGGTCGCTCAGGGAGGGCTCGAGGTGCCAGACCCGGGCGAACTCCCACGGGTGCGGGGTCCCGTCGTACCACTGGTGCGTGCCAGTCACGCCGTCGTAGGTGAACTGGTTGCCCGCGGGCTGCCAGGTCGCGCCTCCATCGTCGGAGCGCTGTATGAGTTGGCCGAACCACCCCGTGGACTGCGAGGCGAAGATCCGGTTGGGATCGACCGGCGAGCCCTTGACGTGGTAGACCTCCCAGCCGCCGAACATCGGGCCCTCCACCTTCCAATCGTCGCGCATGCCATCCGACGTGAGGATGAAGGCCCCCTTACGTGTGCCCACCAGAACTCGTACTCCGCTCATCGCTGCCCCTTCCGCTCTCGCCATCGTGAACCGGTGGCTACAAGGCGCCCGTTCGCCGCGAGTCTAACCAATCAGGTATTACGAGCGCGGGAAGTTCTCGTGAACTTCGTCGCGTCATGGTCACGGCGTTAGGGCGTCGCACGAAGCCAGTAATTACAGCGACACGGGAATCGATTGGGCGAAGGAAAACCGGTCATCCGGGTCATATTTCTTCTTCACCTTGACGAGGCGTTCGAGGTTGGAGCCGTAGTAGGCCCTCTTCCATTCGGCCAGCGTCGGGTCGATGTAGTTCTGATACGCGCCGGATCGGGGCTCGAAGACGTTGGCGCCCAACCACGTGAGCCACTCCTGACCGCCGGCGATTTGCGAGGCCTCGGAGTAGCGCGACCAGGAATAGGTCGCCTGGATGCACGCGAGCTTGTCGCGATGCACGAAGGCCGTCGTGTCGCGGGCCACGCGATTTATGGCTCCCCCGTAGGCGTCGAAGGCCAGACCGCCGCCGAGCGACGGCGCGCGGCCCTGGAGGTTGACCACCGCTTCTACGTTCTTCGCCACCTGCGCGTCGCTCATCGGCGCGTCCACGTAGCTCGATTTGGCCGAGTAGGCCTCGCGGCCCAGCACGCCGTCGGGACTCTGATGACAGGCGGCGATGGTGAGTCCCGAGCATCCCGCTTCGATCTGCATGGCGGTGAGGTAGTCATTGGAACCCTGGAAACTGGCGAGTGGCGCCGTGGCGATGGCGGACTTGAGCGGCGAGAGCAGACCGGTCAGCTGCGACGGCGAACCGCAGAAGACGCCACTCACCTGCGCCAGGTAGCCCGACGCCCCTTGGGAGAAGAGCAGGCAGTTCGACCACATCTCGTCGGGCGTGGCGCCTATCCAGTGCTGCCACGCACTCAACATCGACGCCGCCGCCGACCACGGATACTGCAGGGTGAAGAGGGTCACCGGCGGCATCGGGTGCACGTCGAAGGTGAACGAGGTGGCGACCGCAAAATTCCCGCCGCCGCCGCCTCGACTGGCCCAGAGCAGGTCGGAGTGGCGAGAGCCGTCGGCCGTGACGTGGGTGCCGTCGGCCGTGACCGCCTTGAGTGAACGCAGGTTGTCCGAGGTCAGTCCGTACTTTCGGCCGAAGACCCCGATCCCTCCGCCCAGGGTGAGACCGGCGATGCCGACCGTGGGGCACGACCCGCCGGGCAACAATCGATCATGGTTCCCCACGACGTTGTAGACGTCGATCAACTGGGCGCCGGCGCCGATGGTGACGGTGTTCGCCGAACCGTCCACGGTGATCGCGTTGAGGCGACTGACGTCGATGACCAGCCCGTCGCAGCTGGAGTAGCCGCCGTAGCTGTGTCCCCCAGAGCGGGCTGCCATCGAAAGAGCGTGAGCCGTCGCGAAGTCGATGCAGCGCGCCACGTCGTCGCTCGAGGAGCAGTAGGCCACGGCTTGGGGATGCAGGTCCGCGAATTTGGAGTTGTACAGCAGCCGGTCCACACCGTACCCGGCGTCGTAGGGCCGCACGAGGGTGCCGTTCATCGAGTCGGCCAGCGCGGACCACTGGGAGCGCGTGGGTGGACCATTGATGGTCGAGGTGGTCGAGGTGGTCGAAGCCACCGGCGTCGAGCGGCCACAGCCGTCGAGCAGGGCCGAGGCGATGACCGCGCCGGCGGCGTAGCCCCCCACTTTGAGGCTCCGACGAAGGAAATCACGCCGGTCGATTTCAGGCTCCGCGGTCATGGAGTGACGTTACCGGCGTCGAACACTGTGCCGTAGTTCATAGTGATCGAGCCGCTCGCCGCGTCGCGCCGGGGTCATCACATTTCCCCTACTCGAGCTGCGAGGGCGTGGGCTGACGATGACGCGCCGCCACCGCGGCGATCGCGCCGAGTCCGATGAGGACTCCCACCACCTGAGAGGCGCTCAGCGACTGCCCGAGAATCGGTATGGCGGCGACGGCCGCCACCAGCGGGCTGAGGCAGCCGAGTATCGACGAAATCGACGCGTCGACGTAGCGGTGGGCCCAATTCATGACGAGATGTCCGGCGCCGGGCACGACGGCCAACAGGACAATCCAGGTCCAGTCCCCCAGCTTCACCTGACCGAGCGACTGACCCGAGACCAGCACGATGGGCGTGACCACGACGGCCGCCATCAACGTCACCGCCGCCGTGTACTGCATCGTTCCCTGGTCCTCGCGCGCGTGCTTGGTCACGAGCCAGTACGCCGACCAGCACAACAGCGAACCAACGGCCAAGAGATCGCCGAGCAGCTGGTGCCGGTTCGCCGTGCCCGGTCCCAACACCGTGGCCAGCACGCCACACATGGCGAGCACGATCCAAAAGACGTCCCAACGCCCAAGACGCTCGCGGAAGAGCCGGCGCGCCGCGAGGATGACGAGGACGGGCTGGAAGGCCCCGATGACGGTGACGTCAACGATGCTGGCCAGCTTGACGGCACTGTAGAAGAGCGCCATATCGCCGGCCAGGAGGATGCCGCCCAGCCACGACGCCCTCAGCGTCGCCCAGGTCATGCCACGACCGGTGGCCGAGGAGATGATGGCCAGCAACGCCGCGCCGAGCCACAGCCGATAGAAGCAGAGCACCAAGCCCGGAGCGAACGAGATGGCCGCGAGGATGCCGCCGAAGCCCCACAACACGGCCGCCATCACCGATCCAGCGAGGCCGATCGTCTGATTTCTCGAAGAAGGATTAATGATCGCCCGGTTCGTTCTGCACTGCACGGCCGGCGATCATCACCCATCAACCTTATCTTTGGCAAGGGCAATTCCTCGCGAGCGACCGCTGGTTCGACGCCTTCGCGACGATGCATGAGTCGAATTATTTGACCCGATTCAAACGGGGGCGGCTTCGCCCGCCGCTACGACGTCAAGCCTCGGACGACTCTTCTTCGTCGACCTCGCTCGCGTCCTTTTCCTTGCCCAGACCTTTGGCAACTTTCTTGGCGGCCTCGAAATGCTTAGCCAGGTCCTGTTGCAGGGGGCGGATTGCGCCGCCGGCGTCCTTCAACTGCTTGGTGATCTTCTGCTTCGCCGGCTCCATGACGCGCTCGGCACCCTTCAGCTGCTGGGTGATCTTCTGCTTCGCCGGCGCCACCACCCGTTCGGCGTCCTTCAGCTGCTGGGCGATCATCTGCTTGACGGGCTCCATGGCCCGCTCGGCGTCCTTGATCTGCTGGACCAGCATCTGCTGCAAGGGACGCATGGCCTCGTCAAGGTAGCTGCCGAATCGCTTTTGGGCGGCGCTTCGCGAAATGCCGAGCACCTCGCCGAGCTCCTGCCAGGTGGCACCTCGTGAGCGTGCGACCTCCACGTTGAGTTCGATGGCAATCTGCTCCTGCTCGATGGTCAGGCGGCTGTTGTAAATGTCGGTGAGGGCCGTGATCTTCCCGAAGGCCTCTTCGGAGACGGGCAGTTCTCGGTTCTTCTTGGGGTTCGGGTTCTTTTTGGTCATGACCCATTGTATCATAAACTCGCGTTTGTAGAGTTAAGTATACAAAAGGCCCGGTCCCGCCACGTTCCCCCTAGTCGCCCTCGGGACTTCGATACCGGCGCGGGTCTCGGCTCTCAGCATTTTAAAGGTTGAAAACCGTCGACGGGACAGACGTCCGCGTCAGCCGGTGGCGGCGACCCGGAGCAACTCAAAGAGCCGATCGACCTCGTCGCGCGTCTCGTCGTCCAGGGTGTAGCCCAATGGTCCTCTCGCCAGCGTCGAGGCCAGCACACCTTGGCGATGCAGGAGGTGCTTCTCCACCGCGACGTAGGAGTCAATGGTCGTCTGCAGATCGATGAGCAGGCTCAACGGCCCGCTGATGTTGTAGGCCAGCGTCCAGTTCGACGAGGCGAGCGCCGTCCACATCGTCTGGATGGCCCAGCACACCTCGGCTCCCGGCATGGTGCCCACCGCGCCGCGGCGAAAGCTGTCTACCAGGGCCACGCCCCCGGTGCCCTCAAAGACCTTGGCCTTCGCGTCGGTGGCGTCGCGCAGCATGGTGAAGCGCTGCCCGATCGGGGGCGCTTCGGGTTTGAAGTACACCCGGTCCCCGTAGTTCGCCAGCAGTTCGGCCTGCAGGCTGATGCTGAGCGGACGGCCGACGTACCCGCTGGCGTCCTGGACCACCAGGGCCAGTTCGGTTTCGTCCGCGACGGCGCTGTAGTAGCCGTAGAGCGCGTCGTCGCCGAGGGCCACCGAAAGCGGCGCGATGACCATGGCCGCGTCGGCGCCGACGTCGGCGGCGTGTCGGGCGTGCGCCACCGCGGTCCGGGTGCTCTCGGCGCCGCAGCTGATCACCGACAGCGCACCACGTTCCCGCGCCGCGGCCACCACGACCTCGGTCAGGTAGTGCCGCTCAGCCTCGCTGAGGCGCAGGACTTCTGAGACCATGCCCGTCGTCAGCCCGGCCACGCCTTGGTCGAGCACCCATCGACATTCTCGAAGCAGCGCCTCCTCGTCGATGGTCCCGTCCGCTTTGAAGGGCGTCTGAACCACGGGCAATACGCCCGACAATTCCCTGGTCATCGTTCTGGCTCCCCCTTTTGAGTCGTGCTCGCCGTTCGACGGTCTTAGTTGGTGACGATGCGCAGCGACGCGCCGCTCGTCGGATCAAAGAAATGAAGGTTGTCCGTCTTGAGGCCGAGGGTGATGAGTCCGCCCTCGGTCACGCTCGAGCGCGCGCTGAGCCGTGCGACGACCCTCGATCGCTTGCGTACCGCTTCGGCGTCGGACGTCGGGAGCGCGTCGAGCACCAGGTCGGTGTTCGACGTGATGGCCAGGTAGGCCAGGATCTCCGAGCCCAGCGCCTCTCGCAGGTCCACGCGCGCCCGGATGAGGTCGTCACTCATCGAGCTGTCGTCAACCAAGTCCTCGGGACGGAAACCCAGCACGATCTGACGGCCGATCCACTGGTGCAGCGCGTGGGTCGTGCGGTACCGCTCGGGGATGAGCAGCGACTGCTCGCCGAAACGAGCGGTCATGACGCCATGGTCCTCCTCGATCGTCGCCACGATCAGATTCATCGGGGGCGAGCCGATGAAACCGGCCACGAACTCGTTGACCGGGAAGTCGTAGAGGTCCTGGGGCGTGTCCACTTGTTGCAACAGCCCGCCTCGCAGCACGGCGACCCGGTCCCCCATGGTCATCGCCTCGGTCTGGTCGTGCGTCACGTAGACGGTCGCCACTCCCAGCAGGCGCTGAATGCGGGCGATCTCGGTTCGCATCTCGACCCGCAGCTGGGCGTCGAGGTTCGAGAGCGGTTCATCCATGAGGAAGGCCTGGGGCTCGCGCACGATCGCGCGACCCATGGCAACGCGCTGGCGTTGCCCGCCCGAGAGGGCTTTGGGGCGACGGTCGAGGTACTCATCCAGTCGCAGGATCCGAGCCGCCTCGAGCACCCGTTGGGCGATCTCCGACTTGGCCACGCCGCGGATCTTGAGCGCGAAACCCATGTTCTGCGCCACCGTCATCTGCGGGTACAGGGCGTAGTTCTGGAAGACCATCGCGATGTCCCGGTCCTTGGGCAGCACGTTGTTCATCACCGTGCCGCCGATCGAGATGGTGCCGTCGGTGATCTCCTCGAGGCCGGCCACCATGCGCAGCGCCGTCGTCTTGCCGCAGCCGGAGGGACCCACCAGAACCATGAACTCGCCGTCCGCGATGGTGAGTGAGAGCTCCTCCACGGCCCTCGAACCCGAACCGCCCGGATAGATCTTGGTCACCCGGTCAAATTTGACGTCTGCCACGACATGAACCTTTCGTAAGTGGAATCACGAACCATCGCGCCCCAGTGAATGGCGTCATCGGTCGATTCCCATGGTGAGCCCTTGGATCAAGAAGCGTTGGAAGCCCAGGTACACCAGCATCGCCGGCAACGCCGAGACCAGGGAGCCCGCCAAGAGCTCCGGAATCGAGGTCGTGCGGCCGGAGGCCAACGCGGCCAGGCCCACCGTGATGGGTCGCTGGCTCGGGTTCTGCAGGAACAACAGGCCGACCAGCAGGTCGTCCCATATCTGAATGAACTGGAGCACCGTGACCGTGGCGATGGCCGGGAGGGCCATCGGCAGGATGAGGCGCGTCATCACGCCGGTGTAGCCGAGCCCGTCGACGATCCCCGCTTCGATGAGTTCGTCCGGGATCCGCCGGAAATACGTGGTGAACAGGAAAATCGAGAAGGGGGTCCCGAGCGCCGCGTACACGATGACCGCGCCGAAATAACTGGTGGTCAAGCCGACCTTGGCCATGTTGACGAATTCGGGCATCAGGATGGCTTGCAGCGGCACCATCATGGCGCTCACCACCGTCAGGAAGACGAAGTTGGAGCCACGGAACTGCAACTTGGCGAAGGCGAACCCGGCCGCCCCGCCGACCACGAGCACGATGAAGATCGAGGCGGAACAGATGATGGTCGAGTTGAGCAGCTCCTGGTAGATCGGCAGGGTCTGGTTGAGGTCCCTCCAGCTCTGCGTGGAGGAGCCGTGGCCGATCAGGTACTGGCTCTCCGTCTTGAAGCTCGTCACCAGCATCACCACGAAGGGATAGAGCATCACGCCCGCGACCAGGATCATGACCACCAGCAGCACACCGCGGCCGATGCGTCGACGAACCTGACGCGACGTCATGGCGGGCCGCACGGGGGCGACCGCGTCGACCGGCGAGGAGATGGTGGACGAGCTCATCAGTCCTTGGCCCCCAGGAGGCGAAGCTGGAAGACGCCGACCACCGCCATGATGACGAAGAGAATCAGACCGTAGAGGGCCGCAGTGCCGAACTGGGCCTGTGAGAATCCGGTCTGGTACACCAGGAACTCCATGGTGGTCGTGGAATAGCCCGGGCCACCGCCGGTCATGACGAAGATCAAGCTGAAGAGGGCGGAGAACGCGGAGATGAGGGTCACGACGAAGGCCAGTTGGATGAACCTCGTGAGATGGGGAAGCGTGATGTGTCGAAAGATCTTCCAGGCCCCCGCGCCGTCGATCCGGGCGGCCTCCTCCTGGCTCGGATCCAGGGTCGCGAGGCCGGTGAGGAACAGCATGGTGTTCGTTCCGATCATCGAGAAGATGAAGGTGATGCCCAAGGCGATCAACGCCGTTGACTCGTTGCCGAGCAGGTTCGTATGGGAGTTCTTGAAGCCCAGCCAGTCCAGTATTGAGTTAAGGGTTCCGCTATAGGCGAAGAAATGCTCGGCCACCAGACCGATGACGACCCACGAGATGGCGGTGGGCAGGAAGTAGATCGAACGAAAGATCTTCCAGCCGGCGACCTTCTGGTGCAGCAGCACGGCGATGCACAAAGGTATGCCCAGCGCGAAGGGCACCGACAACAAAAGCAGCGCGTTGTTCTCCAGTACCCGCCACATGGTCGGGTTGTGGAAGGCCTGGTTCCACAGCGACGGACCTATCCACGTCGAGGTGACCCCGTTCCACTCGGTCATGGAGTAGTAGATGGCCTGGCCGATGGGCACGACGATCAACAAGATGATCAGGACCAGCGCCGGCAGGGTGAGGAGCAGCCCCATGCGCCGTCGACGCCGCGTCAGCAGCGACGACGAATACGACGGACGCCAGCGAGACCGGGCGCCAGACGGCGAGCGCCGAAGGTCAAGCGCTGAGATCGCCATCCGTCTCCCGTCTCGTTCCTAGGAATGCGCGCCTGGCCTGGTGCTGTGAGTGCACCAGGCCAGACGTCGCTACCGCGTTGTTACTTAACCGGCGTACGCCGAACCTCGTTGACTAGACGGAAGCTGCTGCCAGGTCTGCTTCATCTTCGCCAGCGCCGCCGCCGGGGTGGTCTGGTTCGCGAGGACCGTCGGCAATTCGCTCGTCCCGGCGTTCACCACGTTGCCCTGCGTGACGTTGTCCAACATCGGATACACCGTCATGTGCTGCTGGGTGACGAAATTCAGCATCTCCTGGTTGACCGGGTTGCTCGTCGTCGTTCCCTGCAGATCCGGGATGAGCCCCGCCTGGTTGGTGATCGCCGCCGCCGTGGCCGAGGTCAAGAACGTCTCGAACTTGTAGTCATCGGCCAGGTTCTTGGAGTAGTTCATGACGCTGATGCCGTCACCGGGAAAGTCGACCACTCCGGTGATGGGCTTGGCCGAGAAGGGTGGCACGAAGGCCGCCACCTTTGACCCCATGGCCTTGGTGTACTCCAAGGTGTCCCACGTGCCGTCCATGATCATGGCCGCCTTGCCCGTCTCGAACTGCTGGATGTTCGTGGTGTCGGTCAGTACGTCCGGGTTCGTGCAGCCCATGGTCTCGAGCTTCTGCCACGCGGCCAAGGATGCCTCGGTCGTCTTGGACGTCCAAGGGATCGAGCCGTCGTACAGGCCCTTCCATTGGGCGACCGAGTAGTCACCGATCATCATGTAACTCAGGTCGTACCACGGGTAGAACTCCGCCCCCAGAGCCTGTCCCCCGTTGCCGTAGGCGAAGGGCGTCACACCGATCTTCTTCAGCTTGGTGCAGGCCGCGTACAGCTGCGACCAGTCAGTCGGCACCGACGTCACGCCCGCCTTGGCGAACAGGGACTTGTTGTAGAAGCCGATGTAGAACTGGGTCTCCAGCGGCACCACGAGCGGGTCCGACGTCCCGGTCATGCTGGGCGTCATCCACTGCAGTCCTTGCATTTTGGCGAGATCCGACGCGGGTACGTGCCCCTTGAGCGGCTGGATCATGCCTTCGTACTGCAGCGCGTACAGACCCGTCCACATGACGGCGAGGTCCGGTCCGCTCTTCGACACGTCAGCTGACTGCAGCAGCGGGAAGTAGTTCGCGGCCGGCTCCGACACCACGTTGACCAAGATGTTCGGATTTTGCTTCGTGAACGCCTTGGCGATTGCTCTGATCGCCGTGGCGTTGGACTCGGTGCCGTAGTTCTCCCACAGGGTCAGTGTCACCTTCGACGAGGCTCCCGCCACCATCGGAACGGCAACGAGCACACTGCTGGCAATTAGCGCGGCGGCGAGAAACGTCGCTGGGCGTCTCCTCCAATTTTTTCTCACATCAGTCCCCTTATACCCTTCACTTCACGACAGCCGCTTTGGTCGCCGCTCTCTAGACCGACGGACGCCGGTCAAGACCTCCCCACCACGGGCTCTCGCAGCCGCGGTGCTTCGCCTGGCGTCCCCGCCAGAAAATCAAAGTCGCATCCGTCCGGTGCCTGCTGGACGTGCGCCAGATACATCGACTCGTAGCCCCGTGCGCTCGGCACGTTCCATACTGTATGTTCGCGACGACGAGCCAGTTCCGACTCGTCAACCTCGAGATCTATCGTGCCCGCGTCCGCATCGACCCTGATCATGTCGCCTGATTCCACGAGTCCCACGGGTCCACCGACGGCGGCCTCAGGCGCGACGTGCAAGAAGACCGTGCCGAAGCTCGTCCCGCTCATCCTCGCGTCCGAGATGCGGACCATGTCCGTCAGCCCCTCGCGCAGCACGCTCTTAGGCAACGACACCATGCCCCACTCGGGCATGCCGGGCCCGCCCACGGGGCCGGCTCCAGCCAGCACCAGCACGGACTGGGGATCGACGTCCTCGTCGGACGTGGTCACTCGTGCGACGTCGTCCGACGATCGCATCACCAGAGCCGGTCCTCGGTGCGCCAGCAACGCCGCGGACGCGGTGCATCGTTTGATGAGCGCTCCATCCGGCGCGAGGTTCCCGTACACCACGCGGAAGGCTCCCGATGCGTCAATAGGGTCATCGAGAGCGCGGATGGTCCCGCTCGGGGCGGCGGCTTCCTCCAACCACGCGGCACAGGGTCGACCGTCCGCCATGACGATGTCGCCGTCCAGCCGGTCGCCCAGCGAACGCCATACGCACGGCGTGCCACCGGCGCGGTCGAAGTCCTCCATGAGGCCGGCCCCCGTGGGCTCGACGTCGACCAGCACCGGCGTCGAGCGACCGGCGGCGTCGACATCGGCTAGGCCGAAGTCCACGCCGAGGCGACGGGCCAGCGCGGTGAGGTGAATGACGGCGTTGGTCGAGCCCCCGATCGCACTGAGCACCTGCGCGGCGTTAAGGAAAGCGCTGCGGGTGACGGTGCTCGACGGGGTGACGCCCTCACCAACCATGGCCACTATTCGCTGCCCCGTCAATAGGGCCACGTTCGCGTGGCGATGGTCGCCGGACGGTATCGACGTGGAACCCGGCCACGCGAATCCCAAGGTCTCCGCCATGGCTCCCATGGTTGACGCGGTGCCCATCGTGTTGCAGGTACCGCGACCGAGCGCCAACGCGATTTCGAGTTCCGCCCACTGCTCATCACTCAAGGTCCCGGCCCGGCGCGATTCCCAAAGCCGCCATAAGTCCGTGCCGGTACCGATGCGCCGGCCCTGGAAGTGGGCGCTGGGACGGGGGCCCGCGGTGAGCAGCAAGGTGGGCAGGTTGGTGCTGATCGCGCCCATGAGAGAAGCGGGCACGGACTTGTCGCAGGCCGCGAGCACGATGACGCCGTCGAGGGGCTGGCTCCGCAGTGACTCCTCGACCTCCATGGCCACGAGGTTGCGGTACAGCATGGCCGCGGGCTTCATGAGGTCTTCGCCGAGCGACATGACCGGGAACTCGACGGCCACTCCTCCGGCGCTAGCGACACCTTCCTTGATCGCGGGAATCAGGTCGCTCAGAGGTTGATTGCACGGATTGAGATCGCTGGCCGAGTTGGCAATCCCGATGACCGGTACGCCGCCATGGGCGGGAACCTTTTGTCCGCCCATGGTCATCGCGACGCGGGCGTCAAGAGCGACCTCATCGTCGCCACTCAGCCACGCGTCGCTCCGGAGCTTCATCGCAGCGGGACTCCGATGCCCTTGGCGCCCGGCAACGAGATGGAGATGTCACTCTCGCTTCGCTTGATCCATTCGATGGAGATGGCCGCGCGACGGACCTTCTCTCGCACGTTGGCCACCACGTCGGCCGTGAGGTGCTGTCCGGCGGGATAGACCGCACGGGCGTTGCGCAGACCGTACTTGGCGTAGACGGGGGCCGTCACGAGCGCCGTCTCGACCACCTCGTGGCCGCGCACCATGCCGCCGAGAGAATCTGGCGCCTCGAGGTAGATGTCGATTGGCGTCTCGCAGAGCGCGCGCACCTCGCACAGTTCCATCAGCGTCATGTCCGAGGGGATGTTGATGGTGCTGGCGCCCATTTTGGCCAGGAGACGGAAGGAAACCGGGTTGGAAGGCGCCAGGACCGCCGAGGCCTTCCACACGATGTCGCTGGGCAGTTGGTTCGTCGCAACCAGGTCGTTGACCACCTCGAGGAGGCCTAGATCGGCCACGAGGAAACCTCGGATGCCTGACTCGAGGGCCCGGTGAATGTCCTCGAGGGCGTAGCGAAGCTGATGGAGGCCACGCAGATGACCCGACATCGATCGTCCTTCTGCGGCGTGCACTGCCCCGCCGGTTCCGAACTCTTCCCTCGGTCCGATGAACAGGCTGACCTCGATGCCACGATCGGCACCCATGGAGGCCATCTCCGCCAGTTCGTGTTCACTCAGCAGCATCGCGCCGCTGCCTTGCGAGACGCGGTGCACCGTGACGCCGAGTCGGTCGGCCTCGTCGAGCACCGCCGCCATCGCCGTCGGGTTCTCGACGGAGGGGATCTCGACGCGCATCTGCGCTCCGTCGGGAAAGCGAACCTGGCTCGCCGTCAACTCGACGGTATGCAGTCCAATCGTCGCGTCAAGACCGCGGTTTCCTGCGGGCGTGCCGACGCCCCTAACTAGTCCCTTGCCGCTCATAGCCCCCCTTTGTCACGTCATCACCAAGACACCCGCGGCGCTCAATGGATCGCTCTTATCGAGTCGCGGCCACTGTCCCGTAGTTGTTACACACTCAATACCAGATTCACCCAGCAAGAACGTGTCCTCGACCTTGGCCCCGCCGTGCAGGCTCGGATTCCAGGCCACCGCCACGCTCTGCTCGATGGGCAGCGACCAGAACGGGGATCGGGTCGCCTCGGGGGAAAGCTCGAACTCCCGCTGCCCGTAGCCGATGGGACCGCCCTGCCAGTGATCACGCCAGGCCTGACCGTGACCCACGTCGCGATAGCCCCGCGCCATCGCGGTATAGGCGTCTCCCCAGGTGTTGGTTGTCTTGGTGGCCGCCAGCGTCTCTCTCGCGACCGAAGCGACCAGAGAGAGGTCGTCGTTCAGGCGTTCGTCCTTCTTCGTGGTGGCCATGCGGGTCGTCGCGATGTGCAGGCCGCTCCAGCGCGCGACCACGACCGCCATGAGCAGTTCGTGCACCACGTCTCCGTTCATCATCGGATGGCGGAACGTGCGAACGCGTTCGTCGCCTCCCACGATCAGACAGACCGCTTCCGCGCCGATGGCTTCGAGCCCGAACTGAATTTCCGCCGCGATGGAGTGGTCAGCGGATACCCCTGGCTGCCACAGGCGGATCGCCGTTTCCAACACCCGGGAGGTCTCTACGCCCAGCCATCGCAGGATCTCACGTTCGCCACCGGAGAGGATCATGCGCTGCGCCGTCAGTTCAGGCGACACATCACGACCGAGGTTGACGTCGCTCAACAGTTGATGGGGCTCGCAGCGAGCCACCTCCAACGCCAGGCGCTCGAAGCCGTTCTCCTCGTACCAAGGGACCGGCACGACCTTGAATCCCAGTTCCTCGAGTCCGCCTTCCGCACCGAAGCGCGGCACCTCGACGGAACTCACGAGCAGCGTCGGTTCGTCCGCCTCGACGAGCCACATGCAGTCGCTGCTCGACGTCCTATCGATGGGCCGCGACACTCCCCCCGTGGCCCACGACACCGAACCGACCGAACCGACGACGAGCGGGGCGTCGCCATGCGACGCACGGATGGAGCGGATCGCGTCGCGAGCACGTTGCACCCGCGCCCGACGATACTCCGTCGCGTTCGGTATCACAGAACTCCGTTCGTAAATGTTTACGACATCTAACCATAACGAACCCCTATTCTCAAGCCGTTCCGACATTTAATTCAAAATTCTGTATTGTGTTCGTTGATGCCGAACCTAGAGACTCCGGATCGCTACCAAGTACGAAGCGTCGCGCGAGCGCTCGAGATGCTCCAAGCGGTGGGCGAAAGTGGTGAATCCGGACTCACGCTGACCGAGATGGCTCAGCGGCTCGAGATGGCGAAGAGTTCGACGATGGCCGCGGCGCGCACACTGGCCTCCTTCGGTTTTCTGCGTATCGAATCTCCCGGTCCTCGCTATCACCTCGGTCTGGCCCTCCTTCGCTACGGTGACCTCGTCTCGCAGATGACCTCGATCGGCAAGATCGCCCTCCCACTGCTGCACGAGCTCACGGAAGAGACGGGCTTGACCTCGCGCCTCGCCATCAATGAGGACGGTTATCCGGTCTTCGTCGAACGTGTCGACGGCCGAGGATCGGTTCGCTTCCATACCCCGCTCGGCCAGCGCGAATCACCGCACAGCACGGGTGCGGGCAAGGCGATTCTGGCGCAGCTGGCCGACGACGAGGTGCTGCGCATCATTACCAACGAGGAGTTGGTGGCCCACACCGGCAATTCGCTCACCTCGGTGGACGCCGTACTCAATGAGCTCAAGCACGTGCAGTTGGTCGGTTACGCCATCGACAACGAAGAGGAGGCTGAGGGGATCATTTGCGTCGGTGCGCCGATCTTCGATTACAACGGCCACTGCGCGGGAGCCGTGAGCGTAACCGGGCTTAAGGTCGACATCACCCAGCGCGTGATCGCTCCGCTGTGCAACACGGTCCTCACGTACGCCGAACGAATATCCACGCTCATCGGAAACGTTCGGCTCTAGTGCGCGCGCTCGTCGTTGACTCGCCGGGACACGTGGGATTGGACGACATTCGCGAGCCGCAAGTGCAGCCCGGCGACGTGCTCGTCGAGCCGTTGGCCTGCGGCATGTGCGGGACCGACCTCGAACTCATCGACGGCTCTCTTGATCCGGCGTACGTGCGTTACCCGCTCGTCCTCGGGCACGAATGGGTAGGCCGAGTGGTCGGCGACAATCGCTCCGATGATCTCGTGGTGGTGGAAGGCATCATCCCCTGCGGGCACTGCGACGAATGCCTCATCGGGGCCACCAATCGATGCCGGACGTACGACGAGATCGGCTTCACCCGACCAGGCGCCATGGCGCAACGCATCAGCGTGCCCGAGGAGCTCGTCCATCACTTGCGCCCCAGCGTGTCGTTGCTCGACGCCGCCCTCGTCGAACCGATGTCGGTCGTATGGCGAGCTCTTTCGCGCACGGCCATTCGCGACAACGCCCGATGCCTCGTCGTCGGCGACGGTACGGTCGCGCTGCTGGCCGCATACTTGCTTCGACGTTTCAAGGTCGCCAGCATTACGATGATCGGTCTTCGCGAGCGTCAGCGCGACCTCGCGCTTCGCGCCGGAGCCGACCGCTTCCTCCTGCAGCCATCTCCTGACGACTACGACGTCATCATCGAAGCCGCCGGCCACGTTGATGCCGTCAAGATCGCGCTGTCGTCGGTGTCCCGCGGCGGCTCCATTACCTTGCTTGGTCTGCCACCTCACGGAGCCGAAGTGGCCATCGTCCCCGACGACTTCGTGAACAACGACATCATCCTGCAGGGCAGCTTCGGCTACACCCGCACGGCGTGGTCCGACGTCGTCGCGCTCTTGAACGACGGCCAGGTGACTCCTTCGTTCCTCGTCACCCACACCTTCGGACTCAACGACTACGAACAAGCCCTGAGTACGCTTCGACACCCGCCCGCAGACGAAGCCCGTGGAAAAGTGATGGTGATGGTGCGCGACTAAGCGCGCCGGGACCAACAAAAGGCTGTCGGCGACACCCCATCCTGCTCAAGCTTCGTCGTCGCTCTCGTCGCGCTACTTACCGTGCGCCGGTCACGATGCGGCGTCCTCGTCGCTCAAAGTGGAAGATACATCACCTTTAGGCCCACCAGGCCACGTTGAGGATGGTCGAAGGCCTGGGGAACCGTGGCCAGGGTCGTGAACCCGAGGCTCTCCCACAGATGGACGGCGCCGCCGTTGGTCTCGACAACGGCATTGAACTGGATCGAGTGATAGCCGCTGTCGCGAGCCCACGCGATCATGAAGTTCGCTAGCGCCAACCCGACGCCCTGGCCCTGATGCTGCGGATTCACCATGAAACTGGCCGTGGCGACATGCGAGCCACGGCCTGGTCGGTTGGGCCCCATCTTGGCCGAGCCGACGACAACGTCGTCGTCCAGGGCGACGACGGTCAGTGCCGGCGGGCGCTCCATCCATAAGTCGCGCGCTTCGTCCTCGCCCAGGCCTGACGGGTACGTGTACGTCTCGCCCGCGTCGACGATGGCCCGAAAGAAGGGAAAGATCTCCGCCCAATCGTCGTCCCTCGCCTCTCGAATGATCACGAACGGTGAGTGTAATGGGTGCCGCTTTCAACGACCGAGATAATCGAGCCGCCACCGAAAGACGCTTCGAGCGCCATCATGTCGAAGGGTATTCCATGCCGCAGCGACGTCGCCCCTCGTCGGCACGTCGCCACGTAAGGTTGCACCGTGCGTCTCAGTACCGTCATACTTCCTCTCGAGCGATGGCCCGCATCGAAGGAGAAGTGGCGCCGCGCCGAAGAGTTGGGATTCTTCGCGGCGTACACCTACGACCATCTGTCGTGGGGCCGCTTGAAGGACCGCCCCTGGTTCGCCGCGGTGCCCACCCTGGCCGCTGCGGCCCTCTGCACGTCGAGCATCCGCTTGGGGACCCTCGTCACCACGCCTAATTTCCGACATCCCGTTCCCTTGGCGAAAGACCTGCTGAGCCTCGATGACCTCTCCGACGGCCGACTCATCGTCGGTGTCGGGTCCGGAGGACTTGGCAGCGACGACACGGTGCTCGGCAAGGAGCCCTGGTCAAGTGAAGAGCGAATGGACCGATTCATAAATTTCGTCGAACTGTTGGACCATTTGTTGGTTCAACCGATCACCACGGAAAAGGGAACGTTCTACAGCGCGGTCGAAGCACGAATGTTGCCCGGCACGGTGCAACAGCCACGGCCCCCATTCTTCGTCGCGGCGGCCGGAAAACGCGGCCTGGGTGTCGTGACGCGATACGGGCAGGCCTGGGTCTCAATCGGAAGGTCCTCGAACGCCGAAGAGTCCTGCCAGAGCGTCGTCACGTCGCAGCTCCAGAAACTGCGTGTCGCCATGGAAGAAGCGCAACGGCCCATGCAGAGCCTTGAGAGAGTCCTGCTGGACGGACTCAACGATGAAACGCCCCTCGCGTCACTTGACGCGTTCGTCGACTGGGCCGGTCGCTACCAGGCTCTGGGCGTCACCGAATTGGTCGTCCATTGGCCCGAACCGGGCTCCCTGTACGAGAGCGACGTCTCGACGTTCGAGCGCATCGCCACCGAAGGTCTCTCGCAGCTCTAGATCGCTCACAGCGTTCGGCGCTGTAGCAGGCGTCCTAGCCACGCTTCTTGGGACAACGTCTGTACTTCCTGTCTAGAAAGGCGATGCACCTATTAGCTTCGCCGAGGTTCGTTCCGACGGTCAGCGAGAGTACTGTCTCAGGAATGAAGCCGCGTATCGCCGTAGGGCCACAGACGACGGCCTGGGTAGACGAAGCGGTCCGCAAAGGCGGCGGCGAGATTGTGGCGGCCGACGATCGACCGGACGGACTCATCTGGATCGAGTTTCGAGTGCCCAAGAATCTCCAGAATTTCCTCTCGGCCCACCCGGGCATTGGATGGGTGCAACTTCCACTCGCCGGAGTCGAAGACCTCTTTGCGGCCGGCGTCATCGACCACGATCGTCGCTGGACGTCCGCGAAGGGCGCGTACGCGGAGCCGGTGGCCGAGCACGCCCTGACGTTGGCGCTGGCGGGACTGCGGCAACTTCCCACCCGGGTCCGCGCGAGGACCTGGGGATCGCCCGCCGGTACGAGCCTCTACGACCAGCCCGTGACCATCGTCGGGGCCGGTGGCATCACGGTGGCATTGATCAAGCTGCTCGCGCCCTTCAGGGCCAAGGTCACGGTTGTTCGACAGCAGGCCGAGCCGCTGGAAGGCGCCGCGCGCACACTCGGTATCGACCAGCTTCACGAGGGATTGCGCGGTGCGCTCGTGGTCGTGCTGGCTCCCGCTCTGACCCCCCAAACATTTCATCTACTCTCGCAGCCCGAATTCGAGGTCATGCGTCGCGACGCGTGGCTCGTGAACGTGGGTCGCGGCCCACTGGTTGACACCGAGGCGCTCGTCGATGCCCTTCGCTCCTCCGCCATCGCGGGGGCGGCGCTTGACGTCACCGACCCCGAACCGCTGCCCAACGGACACCCATTGTGGGGCCAGAAGAACTGTCTCATCACGCCTCATACGGCGGACACCACCGAGATGATCTGGCCGCTGCTGGCCGCGCGCATCACCGAGAACGTCCGGCGATTGGCCGCCGGCGAAGAGCTGGTGGGCGTCGTGGACCCGGACATGGGCTACTAGAGGGGCCTAGCGTTGAGTGCCTACGCAACGTTCGCGCGCTTCTACGACCTCGTGAACGGCGATCCCGAAGCGAGAAGCCGACAGATCCTCGAGAACATCGGGCGACATCGTCCCGGATCGACGTCGGTGCTCGAGCTCGGATGCGGCACGGGCGCCATTCTCGCCGGTCTCGGCTCGGGATTCGCCGTGACCGGCCTCGACCTGTCGCCCGAGATGCTGGACTACGCGACGCGACGATGCCCCTCGGCCCGCCTCCACCTGGGCGACATGACGTCCTTCTCACTGTCAGAGAAGTTCGACGTGGTGCTGTGCGTGTTCGATACCTTGAACCACGTCGAAACCTTCGAGGGCTGGCAATCGGTCTTCGAGGCCGTGCGCGAACACCTCCACGCGGACGGGATCTTCATCTTCGACGTCAACACCGTGGGCAGGCTGCGCCAGCTGGGAGAGATGGCACCTTGGGTGCACCACTTCGACGAGAACACGCTGATCATGGACGTTGAGTTCGACGGCCACAACATGTCACAGTGGGATATCAGGGTCTTCGAACAGCAGTACGGCAATCACTTCGTGCTGCATCACGAAACCATCCCCGAGCTCGGTGTCCCGTTGGCCCAGATACGCGAGGCGCTCGACCCGCACTTCGACCTTCTGGAACAGACCGATCCCGGAGGCTTTGAGCCCACCGACGAATCCTCGCGGGCGTACTTCGTGTACCAACTCCGATCCTGACGCGATTCCGTTCCCGACGCGTCCGCGCTAAGGAATGGTCGTCGTGGTCGTGGAGGTGGTTGACGTCGTGCTAGTCGTCGTCGTGGTGGTCGTGGTCGTCACCGGCGTCACCACGTATCCGGGCCAACCGAGCCATTCGACGCTCACACCGGTGGCACTATGCACCCGGGCGAACTGCGAACGAAGGATGCGAGAGAGGTCGAGATTCACGTCGCCGGCCAGTCCGAGCGCATTGCCGCTGTGCTGGCCGAGATCGACGGCGTACGTTGTGAACACCGTGCCCCCGATCGCGTAGTTGATCGCCATCACGTCGCAGCCGCCGGCGAGGGTGGTGTACCCGGACTTGACACCGACCACTCCGTCTCGACCGATGAACGGCGTATACGAGATGACCACGCCCGCCACCGGCAGTCTCACTTGAGGCAGCGCAACGATGCTGCGCACGATGGGCTCATTGGACATGAGCGCCACGGCGATGACGGTCTGATCGTGCGCGGTTGACTCGTCGTAGGGCGAGATTCCGGTCACGTCGGCGTAGTGCGTGGACGTCATGCCCAGGGCCGAGGCATCCTTGTTCATCCGATTGACGAACTGCGAATTGGACCAGCCCGTCAAGATCACCAACAGTTGCGCGTAGTCGGCCGCCGAGTGAACCAACATGCCGCGGAGGAGCGTCCCCTCGCACAAGGTCTCGCCGAGCTTGATGGCGACGCCCGACAGGTCGGTATCCACGTCGAAGTGATAAAGGGCGAGGTCGGCGCCGTTGACAATGAGACAAGGACCCGCATCGGAATAGGCCAGCGGCATCTGCTGCAACGCCACCCAGGCCGTCATCATCTTGGTCAGACTCGCTATGGATTGTTGCGGCTGCGACGGCGATTGCGCTTCAATCGAGAGCGCGGGAATTGCCACGGCGGCGCTGCCCTGGGCGGGCCACGGCAGCCGGTCCTTTCCCGGGATCACGGCGGGCAATGTGGTGGTGGTCGTGGTCGAGGAGGGAACCGTCGTGGTGGTCGACGAAGCAATTGTGGTCGTGGTGGTTGTCGTGGAATTGGCGATCACCGGCGTGACCAGGACGAACGCCGCTACTAGCGCACTCGTAGCAACGGCGACCACGGTTCCGCGGCGAAAAAACGGACGCGGGGATAATTTCACCCGTTCACTGTACTTTGCGTCCTTGGTGGATTGGGTTACCGCACTGTAACGATGTGCCTCTGGAGACGATTCCTCGACAATCTGATTAGGAAGAACGTCATGCCATCTGACGATTCCCTCCAGTAGTCCTTCGCAGACGCGACGTCAGCCGTGCAGGTACGGCGCCACGTTTCGAGCCCACGTGAAGTACATGGGCGGAGGGGTGGCGCGAGGGCGTTCCAGCAGGTCGGTGAAGGACGACTCGCCGTGCACGAGCGCGAAACCGGTACCAAGCTCGCAGGTACGACAGCTCAAGCCGACGCCGCCATTGTCAAACATTCCCAAGAGCGCGTCACGGTGACCCCAACAGCTCGGTGCGGAGGCGGACGTGCAATCGAAGTTCGAGGTGGCGGACACGCTGCCACCCCAGCCGTCCTCGTACATCCATCCGTAGTCGGCCTCGAGGACCGTTTCGGCCGCGGCGAAGGTGCCGTTCGCATCGACCACGCCGTTGGACTGCACCTCCACCGCGAAGCCCGGGGCCAAACCGGGGTCCTGCGTGAGTAACGCCGCTCGTTGCGCGGTGTTGGAGAGCGTGCGATTTAGTCCGAGGTACGGCGGCAGGCCCCTCGCGGTGCGCTCGAGGTCGGCGAGCACGAAGAGCTGCTCGGTCACGGACAAGCGCTGCCAGTTGGTGGGCAGCACCATGGCCCGCACGTGCTCCGTCGCCCTGGCGGCGTTGATCGCGCGAAGGACGTACAGGGCGCAGGCATGGCCGTCGTCGAACGCCGGGAAATGTCCCGTCGTCGACACGCACGGGTTGGGACAGCGCACGGAAGCGCCCACCGACGTGCATTCGCCGCTGTCATCGAAATTGGGGTGCGGCGCGATGTTCGCGGCCGGGTTGGCGGGCGGCAGGATTCCGGCGGCGAAAATCGGTGGCGACGTCAGACCAATGATGAAAAGGGCCACGATGATCGTGACGGCCAGCCGAAGTCCTCGGTAGGCGCGCCGTGTGGATCTCCGCTTGATTGGTTCGCCACGGCGTGGGGAATCGATCACCCCGGGTTAGGGCCTGATGTAGGAGGTCTTGACGGTCGTGTAGAACTCCGCGGCGTAGCTGCCCTGTTCTCGGGGACCGTAGCTCGAACCCTTGCGCCCACCGAACGGCACGTGGTAGTCGACGCCGGCCGTGGGCAGGTTGATCATGACCATGCCCGCTTGGCTCGCACGACGGAAATCTGAGGCGTATTTGAGCGACGTCGTCACGATGCCGGCGGCCAGGCCGAAGGGGGTGTCGTTGGCGACGTCGAGCGCCTCGTCGTAATTGGACACTTGTATGATCGAGGCCACGGGGCCGAAGATCTCCTCGCGAGAGATTCGCATCTGATTGGTGGCGTCGACGAAGAGGGCCGGCTGCAAGTAATGTCCCTGCTTCTTGCGCTCCAGGGGCCTCCCGCCAAACGCCAGCGTGGCCCCTTCGGCCTGGCCCACCTCGATGTAGCGAAGGTCCTGGGCTAGCTGATTCTCGTCCACGACCGGTCCGATGTCAGTATCGGACACCATCGCGTCATCGACCTTCGCCCTCTTCAACCTCTCCACGAGTGCGGCTACGAATCGGTCGTGGATGCCGGGCGTGACGATCACCCGAGAGGAGGCCGTGCAACGCTGACCAGTCTGCTCGAAGGAGCCCTGGTAGGCGCACTCGACGGCCACCTCGAGGTCGGCGTCGTCGAGAACGACCAGCGGATTCTTGCCGCCCATCTCGAGTTGCACCTTGGCCATCCTCTTCACCGCCACCTCGGCCACGTGATGACCGGTTTCGACGGAGCCGGTGAAGCTAATCGCCGCCACGTCCGGGTTGGTGATGAGTGCTTCGCCCACCACCGATCCACGACCCATCACGAGGTTGAAGACGCCCGGCGCTATGCCGCTCTCGGCGATCAACTGCGCTAGTTCCCACGCCGAACCCGGGACCAGGTCGGCTGGTTTGAAGACGACGGTGTTGCCGAAGGCCAGCGCGGGTGCGATCTTCCAGGCGGGAATGGCGAAGGGGAAGTTCCACGGGGTGATGATCCCCACGACGCCCAGGGGCTCGCGGGAGACCTCAACTTCAAGTCCCGGACGCACTGAGGGCAACTTTTGGCCCGCGTTGCGCAGCGCCTCCCCGGCGAAGAACTTGAAGATGCGCCCCGCCCTCATGACTTCACCCACGCCGTCGCGCAGGACCTTGCCCTCCTCTCGCGAAAGGACCGAGCCGAATTCGTGGGCTCGCGCGATCAGCGCCGTGCCGATGGCGTCGAGGGCGTCGCTGCGTTCCTGGATCGGCGAGCGTCCCCAGGCGATGGCGGCCTCCTTCGCCGCCGCCACGGCCGTGGCCACCTGCGCGGCGTCGCCCCGCTCGTATTCGCCGACGACGTCGGTGGCGTCAGACGGATTGTGATCGAGCGACGATTCAGTTCCCGTGCTCCACTCCCCCGCGATGTAGTTCTGATGGGTGGTCATGAAGGCTCCTCGTTCTTGGCTCAAACGGTCCTTTGAACGCTACACCTCGGGATTGCGGCGTCGGTCGAAGCGCTGGCCGGGCGGCAACAACCACGTCGAACGTTCGTCGAGCGCGGCGAGAGCTAGAAGAGGACGTTCCACTCGTCGTCGGTAACTCGACCCCGGCGCTCGAGCTCATCGAAGTTCGCGACGGAAAGCGCCGTGCGATGGTCGTCGATGTAGGACACGTGGTCGAATCCGAGTCGACGCCAGGGCTGAAACACGACGCGCGTCGTGGACGGATTGGAGTAGATCGCACGAACCAGGATCGACGTGTCCGACGCCGCGACCACCAGGCCCGGTCGCAGCTTGGCGCGTTGCTCGGGCATCGTCGGATCGATCGAGTCGAAAGGCACCTCCGCCAGCACCACCGTGCCGACAAAAGGGTGTTCGGCGTTGAAGCGCTCGAGCTCGCTAGGCGTCAACGTCACTCGTCGGCGCTCTATCTGAGGGATCACTTCCACGGGAGTGTTCGCAATTGTCACGATCGTCGCCTTGGGGCTGGCTTTCACCCTGACGGGCCGAGCCGGATGAACGGGAGCGGTGTTGCGCTTCCTTCGCTTCTCCTCTTCGCGTCGGGCTCGACGCTGCTCTCGAACTTCGGGGTCGATGGTCTTGAGTGCCAATATCGACGAGGCGCTAGCCGCCTCGGGCAGCTCGGGCAGCGCGAACGCCGGCCTCTCCTCGAGCAGGCGTCGACAGTGCGGCGCCGCGGGGAACTCTTCGCCGATCGCAAAGGTGAGTAGAGCCACCACGTCGTCATCCGTCGCGCCCTGGGCCAGCAGGTCATCGATGGCCTTCGCGAGCTGCTCGTACGACGGCGAATCAGCGTGGTCGCCGAGCGACGCGACGACCCTTTCGAGAGATGACGCGGCCAGGAGTTCGAGCAGCCCTTTCGCCGCGGCAATCGGCGCAGAAATGGCGAAGGCCGTGACGTCGCGGCGCTGTTGGAGGCTGCGCAGCGGCATTCCGATCACGGCGCTGATCTTGGCGTTGCCTCGTAGGTCGAGTGAATCAACGGCGCTGAGGACCACGTCGTCGTCGATCTTCAAGAGACCTCGCCGGACGTAGTGCGCGGGACTGGTGGAGGTAGCCGGCATGTTCTACTTCAAGAGGTGCTTGGCCACCACGATGCGTTGGACCTGATTGGTTCCCTCGTAGATCTGCGTGATCTTGGCGTCGCGCATGAAGCGCTCGACCGGGAACTCCTTGGTGAAGCCGTAGCCGCCCAGCAACTGCACGGCGTCGGTTGTGACGCTCATCGCGGTATCCGAGGCGAACGACTTGGCCGCCGCGCCCAGATAGCCGAGCTGGCCGTCGGGGTCGCCCGCGTCGATGGTCGCGCACGCCGCGTACACCAACGCCCGAGCGGCTTCGTTGCGGATGGCCATGTCCGCCAGCATGAAACGCAGTCCCTGCAGGTCGCTGATGGGTGCGCCGAAGGCCTTGCGTCCGAGCATGTAGTGGCCCGCGAAGTCAATGGCGCCCTGGGAGATGCCCACCGCCTGCGCGCCGATGGTCGGACGAGAACGGGCCAGCGTGTGCATGGCGATCTTGAAGCCTTCGCCCTCCTCGCCGATGCGGTGCGTCGCCGGGACGCGCACGTTGTTGAGGACCACCTCACCGGTAGGCGAGGCGCGCAGGCCCAGCTTGTCCTCGAACTTGGGGAATTCCACCCCCCATTCCTTCTCCACCAGGAAGCAGGTGATCCCGCGGCTCTTGAGGTCGAGGTCGGTGGACGCGAAGACCGTGTACGTGTCGGACACGCCGGCGTTGGTGATCCAGTACTTGGAGCCGTTGAGCACGTAATCGTCACCGTCGCGCACCGCGCGACATCTCATGGAAGCCACGTCCGACCCGGCGTCGGCTTCCGAAAGGCAGTACGAGCCCTGGATCTCGCCGCTGGCCATGCGCGGAAGGTACTGCTGTTTGATCTCTTCGGAGGCGAAGTTCATGATCGGCAGCATGGCGAGCTTGGAGATGAGGATCGTGACCGACGTCGAGGCGCAACCCCGGGCCAGCTCTTCGATCGCAATGGCCTGGGTCACCATGTTGGCCCCGGCGCCCCCGTAGGCCTCGGGCACCCAGAGCGCCGGCAGTTCCATTGCCCGGCACGCCTCCCAACTCTCTTGGGGGAAGGCCTGCTCGCGGTCGTAGCGCGCCGCGTGGGGTGTAATCCGGTCGTCGACGAAGGACTTCATGACATCTCGGAAGGCTCGTTGTTCGTCGTCGAGGACAAAACTCATGATCGTTCTTTCGTAGGGACTAGTGCGACGAGAGTGACTGCGGGGCGCCAGGAAGCAGCTGTTCTTTCGACACCGCGTCGACCACTCGTCGCTGGATGACGTAGCTGTGCGCGAGTCCCGCGAAGGGCGCCGTCAGGTCCCGGCCGATGACCGAGTTGGTACGAAGCCCGAACAGGTCCATGGCCACTCGCACGTCGTCGAGGATCGGACCCCGTCCCACCAGGCTGGCTCGCTTGGCCGCCACCAGCGCGACGCCGAGTTCCACATCGGCTCGGTCGTGGCTGTGCCCGAAGGTCAACTTGGCACATTCGCGTTGAGCGATCGTCAGAGCAAACCCCTCCCCAGGGGCCGGCGTGCCGTGGCCGGCGCCCGGCTCGGGATGAAGCGAATGTAGCAGCCCCGGCTTAGGTTTGCGGCCGATTTCTGGCGTCGGGGTGGCCATCGACGGGCGCACCTCCCCCGACGCGGGGATGGGGGAAAACGTGGGTTGGGTCACACTTCGACACTACCCCCGTCGTTCCGGCCTCAAATCCGCGTGAGCCAGCTTTCGTACTGGGTCAACTCGCCGCGGACCGCCTGGAAGTACGTCGACTGAATGGCCTTGGTGACCGGTCCCGGCTTGCCGTCGCCCACCACACGGTCGTCGACCGAGTGGATCGGAACGATCTCGGCCGCCGTTCCCGTAAGGAACGCCTCGTCGGCGAGGTAGAGATCGGTGCGGACCATGGCGTCGAAACTGACCCGGTAGCCGAGATCGTTGGCGATGCGCACCACGCTCTCCTGAGTGATACCGCGCAACGCGCCCGCCTCCGAAGGTGGCGGCGTGACGAGTACACCGTTGTTCACGATGAAGAGATTCTCGCCCGAGCACTCCGAGATGCGCCCATCGGCACCCAACATGATGGCTTCGTCGTAGCCGGCCTTGAGGGCCTCCACTTTGGCCAGGCTGGAATTCACGTACCCGCCAATCGTCTTTGAAGCGCTGGGCATCGCGTTGGGGCTGTGGCGGGACCACGAGGAGATCTTGGTGCGCACGCCATGCTCGAGCTCGTGCTCGCCGAAGTACGGACCCCACGGCCACGTGGCGATAGCCACGTTCACCGGCGACGTCAACGGGTTGATGCCCATCTCGCCGTAGCCGAGGAACACCAGCGGACGGATGTAGCAGCCCGTGTGCAGGTCGTTCACTTTGATGGTCTCGACCACCGCCTCGCAGAGCTCGTTCAACGAATAGGGCACGTCGATCATCAAGATCTTGCAGCTCTTGAGCAGCCGGGCCATGTGGTCGCGCAGCCGGAACACCGCCACGCCATCGGCGTTCGGATAGGCGCGGATGCCTTCGAACGCCCCGGTGCCGTAGTGCAGGGTGTGGCTCAATACGTGGGTCGTGGCCTTCTCCCAGGCGACAAGCTTGCCGTCCATCCATATCTTCTTCGTGGGAGTTAATGGCATGTCTACAGCCTTTCTATTAGTTGATCCGTCACGCCGCGGGTGCCGAGCGCGGCGACGTCACCATCAAAGTCTTGCACGGCCCCGGCGATCCGTGTCGCCGCGTCAGATTCACCGAGGTGCTCGAGCATCAAGACGGCGGAGGAGACCGCCGCCAGCGGATTGGCTCGACCCGTACCGGCGATGTCGTGGGCGGCGCCGTGGACCGGCTCGAAGAGCGACGCCCCGGTACGGGCGGGGTTGAGGTTGGCGCTGGCCGCGTAGCCGATGCCCCCGCTCACCGCGCCGGCCAGGTCCGAAAGGATGTCGCCGAAGAGATTGTCGGTGACGATGACCCCGTAGCGCTGAGGGTTCTCGACCAGGTAGATGCACGCGGCGTCCACGTGGTTGTAGTCGACGTTGACGCCGGGGAACTCGCCGGCCACCTCCGCCACCACGCGGTTCCAGAGGTCCCCCGCGAAGGTCAGCACGTTCGTCTTGTGCACCAGGGTCAACGAGGGATTCTCGAGGGCCTGCGCCCGAGCGAAGGCGTAGCGAACGCAGCGCTCCACGCCGAAGCGCGTATTCACCGATCCCTGCGTGGCCACCTCGTGGGGCGTGCCCCGTCGCAGCACACCGCCTTCGCCGGCGTACGGACCTTCCGTGTTCTCGCGCACGATCGAGAAGTCGCAGCCCTGAGCCAGGGAACCGGCGACGCCGTGGAAGGGCCGGTAGTTGATGTAGAGATCCAGGCCGAATCGAAGCCGCAGCAGCAGACCGCGTTCCAGGGTGCCACCGGGGATCCGGGTGTCGCCGATGGCGGGACCTATCGCTCCGAGGAGTATGGCGTCGAAGCCGCGCAGCTCCTCGAGCGTGACGTCGTCGAGCACGAAGCCGTCGCGCAAGTAGCGGGCGGCACCGAGGTCGTAGGAAGTCGTCGCCAGGCTCACGCCGGCCGCGGCCACGACCTCGAGCGCAGCCTGCGACACCTCCGGGCCTATCCCGTCACCACCGAGCACGGCCACCTGATACGTGCGGTCGTTACTCATGCGCGAGGCCTCCTTAGTAACCACTAGTTTGCTCGCCCGCCCCCTCCGGGGGCAAACCCGCGGGGGGCAAAAGACGGACGACGGGTAGAATCGTGCTTTCTCCTCTACGAAGGTTGAGCCATGGCTGGCGAAATTCACCGCATCACCCAAGAAACGCTGGACAAACTCGAGGCCGAGTACCTCGAGCTGACGACGGTGGGACGAACGGCGATCGCCCGCACCATTGAATCGGCGCGCTTGATGGGCGACCTCTCGGAAAACGGGGACTACCACGCCGCCAAGGACGCCCAGGGCAAGATGGAGTCGAGAATCCGCCAGATCGACAACGTGATCCGCAACCACGAGATTGTCGAGCGCGACGAGCACGCCGACGCCGTGCAGTACGCCTCCATCGTCCAGGTGGTGTACGAAGGCGACGCTGACGAGGATTTTCAGGAGTTTTTCATCGGATCCATCGAAGAGAAGCCGGAAGGCGTGCTCGTGGCATCGCCGACGTCACCGCTAGGAGAAGCGCTCCTGGACCACACGATTGGCGACCTCGTTGAGTACGAGGCTCCCTCGGGAGTGCTTCGCGTCAAGATCGTGGGCCTTCGCTAAGCCATGGGACGCACGCTCTTCGAGAAGATCTGGGACGAGCACGTGGTCGTCGCGCCCGAAGGCGAGCCAACCCTGCTGTACGTGGACCTTCACCTCGTCCACGAGGTGACGAGCCCCCAGGCCTTCGACGGACTACGCCTCAACGGCCGTGGCGTGCGGCGACCGGACCGGACCCTGGCCACGGCGGACCACAACGTGCCGACCGATCCCATCTCGGTTCCGATCAAGGATCCCATCTCACGCCGCCAGCTCGAAGTGCTCGAAGAGAACTGCGAGCAGTTCGGCATCACACTGTTCCCCCGAGGTCACGAGAACCAGGGCATCGTGCACGTCATCGGCCCCGAGCTCGGCGTCACCCAGCCGGGCATGACCATCGTGTGCGGGGACTCGCACACCTCCACGCACGGCGCGTTCGGATCACTGGCCTTCGGCATCGGCACCAGTGAAGTGGAACACGTGCTGGCCACCCAAACCCTGCCCCAACAGAGGGCCAAGTCAATGTCGGTCAGTGTTGAAGGCACGACACCCCCTGGAGTGAGCGCCAAGGACATCGCGCTGGCCATCGTCGGTCGTCTCGGCACCGGCGGCGGAACGGGCCACGTCATCGAATATCGAGGCGAGGCGATTCGCAACCTGTCGATGGAAGGTCGCATGACGGTGTGCAACATGAGCATCGAGGCTGGCGCACGGGCCGGCCTGGTCGCCGTCGACGACACGACCATCGACTACCTGCGTGGGCGACCCGGCGTGCCCGATGGCGAGGCGTTCGAAGAGGCCGCGTCGCGATGGCGCACTTTCACCAGTGACCCTGACGCGGTCTTCGACGCCGAGGTCACGCTCAATGCCGCGGACCTGACACCCTTCGTCACCTGGGGCACCAACCCGGCCCAGGTCGTGGCCCTGGACGGGGCGGTCCCCCACCTCGACTCGATTGGTGATGCCGACCAGCGCGAAGCGACCGAGCGAGCGCTCACCTACATGGGCCTGGAACCAGGCACGCCGGTGCGCGACATCTCCGTGGACGTGGTCTTCATCGGGTCGTGCACGAACTCTCGTATCGAGGACCTCCGGGCGGCCGCCGAGGTCGCGCGGGGTCACCAAGTCTCTTCGCACGTGCGCGCCCTCGTCGTGCCCGGATCGCACCGTGTCAAGAAGCAGGCGGAGGAGGAAGGACTCGACCAGGTCTTCCTGCAGGCCGGCTTCGAATGGCGTGAACCGGGCTGCTCGATGTGCCTGGGCATGAACCCTGACACACTGAACCCCGGCCAGCGGTGCGCCTCGACGTCCAACCGCAACTTCGAAGGCCGCCAGGGCCGCGGCGGACGAACCCACCTGGTCTCCCCCGTGGTCGCCGCGGCCACCGCCATCAAGGGCCGCTTCGCGGCGCCCAACGAGCTCAGCGAATGAAGCCTGTCAGTATCGTCGAGGGTCGCTGCGTGCCGCTCGATCGCTCGGACGTCGACACGGACCAGATCATCCCGTCGGACTGGTTGAAGCGGGTCGAGCGTACGGGATTCGGGCGAGGGCTCTTCAGCGAATGGCGCGACGACCCTGACTTCGTGCTCAACCATCAGGAGTACGTGGGGGCGACCATCCTCCTCGCCGGACCGCGCTTCGGTACCGGCTCGTCACGGGAGCACGCCGTGTGGGCCCTGATGGACTACGGGTTCGAAGCGATCATTGCGCCTTCCTTCGGCGACATCTTCTCCAACAACTCCTCGAAGCAGGGACTGGTCATCGTCGCCTTGGACGCAAGCGACGTCGACGAGCTGAACGCACTGGTGAAAAGGAACCCCTCGCTCTTGGTGGTGGTTGACGTCGAACACCTGCGCGTCGAGGTCCCCGAAGCCGGGTGGCAGCGCTCGTTCGATCTCGATCCCATGACGCGTCAACGTCTGCTCAACGGGTGGGACGATATCGGCATCACCATGAGGCGCGAAGACGCCATCACCCGCTACGAAGCATTGAGCGGTGCGCCGACGTTGGACGGCGTCTTCGACGACGCGGGACACGTTCGCTAGTCCCCGGCGACGGCCGAGCCACACTCCAACCTCCAACGATTCACCGGCCCATTTCTTTGGCAACGTGCCGCTGCGACAGGCCCGCGTTACGGTGCGGTATGCGAATGACCCGCCGCGTCAGGATCCCACTCTCGGTCGGTCTCGTCACCGTCGTCTTGGCTGTCGCCTTCGTTGTGCCGGCGACGCAGTCCGGCGCCGCGGCCTCCGGACTTCGACTGTACGTGGAACCCGCGGCGGGCTACGGCTTCATCGACCGCGCCATCACGGAGGCTCACCGGACGATTGACCTTTCGATGTACGAGCTCGAAGACCCCGCGATCGAGAATGACCTCGTGGCGAGGGCCCGCGCCGGGGTGGAGGTTCGAGTGGTGCTCGATTCGGATTACGGCATCTCCAGCGTCAACGCTCCGGCCGCGGCGGTCCTCAAGCGCGGAGGCGTGCACGTCGTGTGGGCGCCGAGCTCACAGATCTTTCACGCCAAGTACCTCGTTACCGATGACGCGACCCTCTACGTGGGCACTGGAAACTTCACGGCGCAGTACTACTCGTCGACGCGGGATTTCTGGATCCTCGATCGAGACCACAACGACGTCGCCGCGGCCACCGCCACGTTCTCGGCCGACTACGCCCATCGCAACGCGCCGCTGGGATCAGGCAGCGGCGACCTCGTCTGGAGTCCCGGCTCCACCAACGCGCTCGTGGGACTCATCGACTCGGCGAAGCGCTCGCTTCTGGTCGAGAACGAGGAGATGGACTCCTCCGTCATCGAGTCCGCTCTCGAGTCGGCCGCTCAACGTGGGGTCGACGTCAAGGTGGTGATGACGTACGACGCCGAGTGGCACGACGCCCTCGGCCAATTGGCGAAAGCCGGCGTGCACGTGCACGTGCTCTCGGCCGCTCAGGTCTACATCCACGCGAAAGTCATCTGCGCCGACTGCAACCTCAGCACCGCTTCAGCCTTCGTGGGCAGCGAGAACTTCTCCACGTCGTCGCTGGACTACAACCGCGAACTCGGCCTCATCACCAGCGCCGGTACGGTGACGCACTCACTGTGGACGACCGTGCGGGGCGACTACGCGCTGGGATCGCCACGTTTCTGAAATCGTCGAAGCCGCGTTGTCGCTGACTTCGATGCTCGCGGTATCGAACATTCGCCATGACGGCGCGGCGACATGATCTCTTCTAGCATTGGCAGCGTCGTACTCGTCCTCATACCATCCAGGCGCCCCCGGAAAGGCAGCAATCATGGCAGAACCAGAGGTCAGTAAGCGCCGTCGCCTCGACCAGGATCTCTACGCGTCGGAGGGCGTCCTGGTGCTCGGCGCGGCGATCTTCCTCGTCGGCTTCGCCATCGAGAAGCACTCCACGACGGAGGGACGCGCCCTGGAGGCCGCCGGATTCGTCATCTTCGCTCTGGGCCTCTTCGCGACGGCCGCGATTGCTCACCTCCTCTCACGCCATTTCGCGCGAACGACCACTGAAGGCCTCCTACCCGTTTCGCACTCCCCGACGACCGAAAACGGAAGCGCCGATGACGCTCGAATCCCACTCACCTACTTCGCCTCTCACGTGCCCGAGGCGGCGAGCGATCCCGTGGCACCGCTCGAGAAGGTCACGGACACCGTCCCGGAGAACGATGCCTCAATGGCGCGCCCCATCGAGAGGGAACGACGAGGAGCCGAAGGCGCAGCGAGCGAGCGGTTCGGAGACCAACTCTTCACCGAGTGACGTAGTTTCCCGCGGTCGAACTCCGCGCAAAGGGCCACGTAGATGAAAGTGACACCCGCGACCGCTCGTTCCTCCTCAATTGGTTCGTCATGAACGTTGCAAAAGCGCTTCACGCGTTCGGACGCTGAACGGTCCGAACGTCGTCGTACAAACCGCATCGATCTTCTTCGCCCCTACCAGTTCGCCGCGTTTCGACGATCGACTCGACCCATACGATGCATTGATGTTCATCGTCTCCGAAGAGCGGTTTGAGGAGTTGGCGGCGGAAGCGCTCGCCACACTGCCGTCCTCCCTGTCCTCGATGATGGAGAACGTGGCCGTCATCGTCGAAGACGAGGCGCAGGGCCGTTCTCTCTTCGGGCTTTACGAGGGCATCCCGTTGACCCAGCGCGGACCGATGACCTACAGCGGCGTGCTTCCCGACCGGATCACGCTGTACCAATCCGCCATCTGCCGATACTGCTCCAGCGAAGACGAAGTCAAGCAGCAAGTCCGAAAGACGGTCATCCACGAGGTCGCCCATCACTTCGGTATCAGCGATCCCCGACTTAAAGAATTGGGCTGGGCCTAGCCATTCGCGACGAGTCGATCGTCGCACCTTGAAAACCAGCGCGACCCTGGATTCTCATTCGAAGGTCGACTCGGTATAGGGTCCACCGATCAACTCTCGCGAGTCGCGTCGGCCGATCTTCGATTCGGCCGGTAGTTCACTCGCGAAATCTTCCGCGTCATCCTGAGGGAAGTAGCCAATCGCACTGGCCGCCTCGAGCGACATCTTTCTGCGGCTATTGGCCGAAACTCCCCAGACGACCCGATAGCCCGGAGAAGGACAGGTCATGGCCGCCTCGAAGAGCCGCGTACAGTCGCCCGGCGACAACCAGTTCCACAAGGCCCGAGCGTCACCGGGCTTGGGGCGATACGAGCCGATGCGCAGGCACACCACGTCGATGCCGTGACGATCGTGGTAGAGGCTGCACAGACTCTCCCCCGCGGCCTTGGAGGCACCGTAAAGGGTGTCCGGCCGGGGGAAGAGGTAGTCGGGCACCACTACGTCGGAGGGCGCCGCGTGGAAGCCCACGGCGTGGTTACTGCTCGCGTAGACCACCCGGGACACGCCGGCCAGGCGGGCCGCCTCGAGCACGTTGTACGTCCCGTTGATGTTGACGTCGAGGTACTGCGCCCAGGTGTAGCCACCGGTCGAGAGGCCGCCCAGGTGCAACACCGCGCTGGCCCCCTGGCACGCCCGCACCATCGCGTCGAGGTCGGTGACCGAGGCCGTGATCAGTTCGCCCGGTTCGTCCGATTCCAGCGCCCGCTGGTCGCCAACGTCGAGCAAGCGTAGGACTCGGTTCGGTTGTCGCAACGACTGGCGCAGCCAGGTGCCGATCTGACCGTTGGCCCCGGTAATGAGAATCTCCTGCATCGCCATCAGACCCTCCTTGCTAGTTCCACGACCCGAGCGAGGGTCTCGAGACCCGAGCGTGACAGCAAGCCCAGGTGGTACAGATGTACCTCGTCGAGTCCGACGGCCCGGTAGCGATCGAGGGTCTGCACCACCTCGGCGTCGTCCGACCACCCCGCGTCGAGGCGCAGGTACCCGCCGACCTCGCACCGCCCCCTCGTCAGCTCGCGTAGGTCCGCCAGTTCCTGCGTGCCGCGCAGTGGGTCCCAGCAATTCGCCACCGCCGACGTGATGCCCTCGAGCGAGCCCGGGCCGCGCAGGGACGCGAACGATCCGGTCGCCCATTCGCTCGCCGACGCGTGCACGGTGATCGAGACACCCGCGTCCAACTCGAGCAGGCCTCCCACGACGTTCTCCCTGAGTTGCGTGGCGACGCCCGTTCGAAAGAGGGCCACCTCCTCGCAGAGCGGACTGCCGAGCGCCAGGCGAACTGACGCGGCTCCATCGTCGACGCCGCCACGGACACGGCGAGAAAGTTCGTCAACGTCGATGCCGGCCGCCGACATCCCTCGGTGGCACGCGTCGCAGAAGCAGAGCGACAGCAATTGTGTGGCCGGCTCATTCCATTGCGCAAACTCCACCTTGTCGTGCTGGCTGGCGTGGACCACGCCCATCGGTCCGCAGGCTTCCAAGACCACGCCCTCGCACGCGGACGCCGCC
Source organism: uncultured Acidimicrobiaceae bacterium (assembly GCA_963827115.1). GTDB lineage: Bacteria > Actinomycetota > Acidimicrobiia > Acidimicrobiales > RAAP-2 > RAAP-2. The sequence goes on from CAWGZS010000001.1 coordinate 1,631,897, forward strand.
ACGACCTCGCAGGCCAACGTGCGGCAGTATTCCACCACCTCCGGTGACGATGGGCACAACGCGTACTCGTACGAATCGCCGAAGGCGTTGCGCACCACGAGGTCGGGCGTGGTGCGGCCGAGATCGTCGTCATGGGTCAGCACGATCCACGCGTGCACGCTCAGCCCGCGCGCCACGAGTTGATCTCGCGCCGGGGTGAAGAGATCGTGGTGACCGCCCGACGCGGGCGCTCGAGGGGCCAGGCGACGGCCCCGCCACGCCTCGGCTCGCACGGGGACATACAGCGCGGACCGATCGGCCTCTCTAATGCGACGCGAGGGATGGAGCGGGCTCACCGTACGGGTGGCGTGATAGGACGCGGCCAAGGCGACGACGTCGAGGCCCACGTCCGCGGCGCGCGAGGCGGCCGCGGGATCGTCCTGGTAGTCCCAGGGATAGGCGTAGCCGACGGCCTTCACCATCGCGCCGGCGTCGGGTCGAAGGAGGGATCGAAGCGGCGCATGTAGATCGTGTCACTGCGGGCCGTGATGCCGCAGTTGAGGTACTGGCGGTGCAAACGGTCCAACGCGTCACGATCGAGCTCCACGCCCAGCCCCGGGGTCGTCGTTACCGCCACCGCCCCTTCGCGGAAGGTGAGGACGCCGGGCACGATGACGTCCTCGTCCTTCCAGGGCCAATGGGTGTCCAGCGCGTACGTGAGATTGGTGGTGGCGGCGGCCACGTGGGTCATCGCCGCCAGGCTGATGCCCAGATGCGAATTCGAATGCATCGAGAGTCCGAGCCCGAAGGCGTCGCAGACCGCCGAAAGCCCCTGGACGCGGCGCGGTCCTCCCCAGTAGTGGTGATCGCTCAGGATGACGCCGACCGCCGCTTGTTCGATGGCGGGCGCCAGGTCTTCGAACCCCACCACGCACATGTTCGTGGCCAGCGGCATGGCCACGTGACGTGCGACGTCCGCCATGGCCTCCAGGCCGAAGGTCGGGTCCTCGAGGTACTCGAGCACCCCCTCCAGCTCACGCCCCACCAGGTTCGACGTCGCGACGTTCCACGCCGCGTTGGGATCCAGTCGAAGGGGCACTCCGGGAAAGGCGTCGCGCAGGGCGTGGACCGTGGCGACCTCGCGCTCGGGCCGTAGGACCCCTCCTTTCAATTTGATCGCCGTGAAGCCATATTCCGACAGCATCCACCGGGCCTGGTCCACGATGCCCTGCTCGTCGAGGGCCTCGCCGTATCGATCAGGTGCCTCGCCGGGATGGCCCGCCCATTTGTAGAAGAGGTAGGCCGAATACGGCACGGCCTGACGGACCGGTCCTCCGAGGAGGTCGACCACCGGCCGGCCCAACTGGCGACCTTGGATGTCGAGGCACGCGACCTCGAACGGCGAGTAGGCGCGAAGCACCGTGCCCGCGTGGCTGATCTGACCCGTAAGTCCGTGGCGGTCGGCGCCCACCGCGCCTCCCAGGGCCGATGCGGCCAGGGAGAACATGCGGTTGAGGTCCCAGACGTCGGTCCCGACGACGGCGTCGGCGACGAGGCGAAGGTGCTCCAGGTGCGTCAATTCGCCGTAGGACTCCCCGAGTCCGAGGATGCCGTCGTTCGTGTGGACTTCTAACACCGAACGGATGGCGAACGGCTCGTGCACCCCCACGGCGTTGAGGAGAGGGGGATCGCGAAAGGCCACCGGCGTGATGGTCACTCTCTCAATCCGGGTTGGGCTCACTTCCAGCGGCCTCACTGTCGTCGTGGGATTAGAGGGCGCCGTGTCACCTGCGACCCGTGTGGAAGACTAACGCAAGAAAAATCGATGGCGAATATCGAAAACGCGATGAGAACGCCGCACTACCTTGAATCGAGGCCCCATGACTACCTTGACCGAACGGGTGCGATCGGGAGCGCCGACCCTGGGGACCTTTCTCAATCTCGGCTCGACGCTCGCGGCCGAAGTCTGCGCGCTCTCGGGTTTCGACTGGCTCCTGGTCGATCTCGAACACGGCGCGGGAGGTGAGGACGCACTCGTGACGCAGATCCTGGCCGGAGCGGCGCACGGTGTCCCCGTGATCGTGCGAACCGAGTCAGCCGAGCGCATTCGAGTTGGCCACGTCCTCGACCTCGGCACGCTCGGGGTCATGTTCCCGCGGCTGGACACGCCCGAGGAGGTGGCCAGCGCCGTGGGACACCTCTTCTATCCGCCGCGAGGCGACCGCGGCGTCGCCGGATACAATCGCGCGCGCCAATTCGGCTCCGACAAACGCAGCTCGCGCGAGGTGGACGAATCGATTTTGAGCATCGTGCAGATCGAAACGCTGCCCGCCCTCGAGGACGTCGAGACCATTGCGGCCAGCGCGGGCGTCGACGTCCTGTTCGTAGGACCGAGCGACCTGTCCACGGCCATGGGCATTCCCGGCCAGTTCGACGCGCCAGAGTTCCTCACGGCCCTCGACCGCGTCGTCGAGGCGTGCCGTCGAGAAAAGAAGATGCCCGGCATCTTTATTGGCGATCCCGATCGTGTTCCTTCGCTCATACAACGGGGCTTCCACTTCAACGCCGTCGGATCGGACTCCACCTTCTTGAGCACCGCCGCGAAGGCCGCGGTGGCCCGAAGCACTTCCTGAGCTTCGACGTCGGGGCGGCAATGCGAGCTTCCGCCAGCCGGGCGCGATGGCCTAAGTTCTGCTCCAAACAGAGAGAAACGGAACCGCATGAGCAAATCTGAACGGTCGGCCGCCCTCAGCGATTTCATCCGGGAGCCCTTTTCCTCTGGTGGCGCGACCCGGGACGTGTACTACCTGGGCCAGGGTCCGGCGGTGCTGGTGATCAGCGAGGCACCCGGCATCACGCCCTTGGTCGCTCAGTTCAGTCGCCGGGTGGCCGAGCGGGGATTGCGCGCTGTCATGCCCCACCTCTTCGGCCGCGACGGTGCGCCCCTCACCGTGGCCGAAGCACTCAGGTCATTGGGAGAGATCTGCGTGTCGCGGGAATTCACGCTGTTCGCCAAGCAGCAGGCGAGCCCCGTGACCTCCTGGTTGCGAGATCTCGCGCGCGCCGAGCACGACCGCAACGGTGGACCGGGCGTGGGAGTCATCGGCATGTGCCTGACGGGTGGATTCGCCTTGGCCATGATGGTCGACCCCGTCGTCGTCGCTCCCGTGCTGGCCCAGCCTTCGTTACCTGTCGGGCGACACTCCAAGACGGAGTTAGGGGTAAGCGAGAGAGACCTGGCCGCCATCAAGGAACGCGCCTCACAAGGCGTCTGCGTGCTGGGTTACCGCTTCACGGGCGACAAGAAGGCGCCCGCGGAGCGTTTCGCCCGGCTGCGAGCGGAGCTCGGTGACGCCTTCATCGGCGTGGAGATCGATTCGTCACCGTCGAATCCCTGGGGCTACCCGACGAATTCCCACTCGGTGTTCACCGAACCACTGGGTGAACGCGAAGGATCGCCCACGAATCTGGCGCTCGAGCAGGTGCTCACGTTCTTTTCCGAGCGCCTCAAGCCCTAACGCCATCTCGTCGCGCTATGAGGTGGCGAAGATCACCTCTCGCAGCGCGACCTGACGGCGCTGGCGGTGACGCCAGCCCGCGAGTGACGCGATGGTGACGTTGGCGACGCCCGAGCCGAGGGTCACAAGGGCCGCCGCCCAGAAGTGGAAGCCCGCGTCGTAGATGATCCACAACAGGGACCCGAACGTCGAAAGGGACCACGCGCCGACCGAAACCCCCATGGCACCGCGGTGGCGCGCCAGTTCAATCAACTGCGGCAGTCGCGTGGCGATCATCACGAGGCCAACGCCCAGGACACCCACTGACCATCCCCAGACGAGGGTTGGTCCAACGCAGAAGACCGAAAAGAAGAGCAGGCACCGTTGGATGACGGGCCACCGTAGCCAGGGTTTGAGACGAACGATGACCACCACTTGGAAGGGCAGAACGCTGAGGCTGCCCATCGAGATGATCAAGGAGTGCACGTACGCCCCGTAGGCGATCCAGAAGCAGCCGAGCAGGGAAAACATGAACCACGTGGCGAGGGAGATGCCCTCGATCCCGACGGCGTAAGCCCTGGCCAACTGGGCGAAAGTTGAAACGACGCCAATGGTGATCGCTATCCAGCCCAGGGTGGCGCATAGCGCATGAAAAGTCACCATTCCAGGCTATCGCCCGGCTTCGTCAGCGTCGGCGATTAGCCGCTGAAATCACCGCCTCGAGCGACGCGTCCAGGATGGACGAGCTCATGCCCACGCCCCACCAGGTGGTCCCGTCGTCGCCCTGGGCTTCCACGTAGGCGACGGCCGAGGCCTCCGAGCCCGCCGTCAAAGCGTGCTCGTGGTAGTCGCGCACCGAGAAATGGACGTCCATCTCGTTGGCCAGACCCGCCATCAAGGCGTCGATCGGGCCGTTGCCCTCGCCCTTGAGCGTGACGTGCTGTCCATCGACCACGACCTGGGCGAAAATCCTCGTGATGTGATTGTCCGCGGCGACCTCGCTCGACAGGAGCTGGATCTTCGGGTTCTCGGGCAGATAGGTCGTCGTGAAGACGTCCCAGATCTGAGCCGGGGAGATCTCGGTCCCCGACGTCTCGGTGAGCTCCTGGACGTGCTTGGAGAACTCGACCTGCATGGCCCTGGGCAGATCCAGGCCGTGCTCCGAGCTGAGCAGGTAGGCGACCCCACCCTTGCCTGACTGGGAGTTCACCCGGATGATCGCCTCGTAGGTGCGGCCGGTGTGCTTGGGGTCGATGGGCAGATAGGGCACCTCCCAGACCTCGTAGCTGTCGCCGATCGCTTCCATGCCCTTCTTGATGGCGTCCTGGTGGGACCCCGAAAAGGCCGTGTATACGAGTTCACCGACGTAGGGGTGGCGCATGTGCACGGGCAACCGGTTGGCGTACTCGGTCACGTGCCGGGCTTTGTCGATGTCACGGATGTCGAGCTCAGGATCGACGCCTTGGGAGAAGAGGTTGAGCGCCAGGGTCACCACGTCGACGTTGCCCGTGCGTTCCCCGTTGCCAAAAAGGGTTCCCTCCACCCGATCCGCGCCGGCGAGGACGCCGAGCTCGGCGGCGGCCACGGCCGTGCCGCGGTCGTTGTGGGGATGCAGCGACAGGACCACGCTGTCACGCCGCTCGACGTGGCGCAGGAACCATTCAATGGAGTCGGCGTAGAGATTAGGCGTGAACATCTCGACGGTGGCCGGCAAATTCAAGATCAGGGGCCGCTCGGGCGTCGGATCGATGACGGCGATCACGGCGTTGCAGACCTCCAGCGCGTAGTCGAGCTCCGTGCCGGTGAAGCTCTCGGGAGAGTATTCGTAGAAGAACTCCGTCGTCGGCGACGTCGACTCAAGGGAGCGACAGTAGGACGCGGCGTCCGTGGCGATCTTGAGGATGCCCGGCTGGTCGAGACCGAAGACCACCCGACGCTGGAGCGTCGAGGTCGAGTTGTAGAAGTGCACGATGGCCCTCTTGGCACCGCGCAGGGATTCGTAGGTGCGACGAATCAAATCCTCGCGGCACTGGGTCAAGACCTGGATGGTGACGTCGTCGGGTATGAGGTCGTTTTCGATGATGTGGCGGACGAAATCGAAGTCCGGCTGGCTGGCGCTCGGGAAACCAACCTCGATTTCCTTGAATCCCATGGACACGAGGTGAGCAAACATGGCGTTCTTGCGCTCCATGTCCATCGGGTCGATCAAGGCTTGGTTGCCGTCGCGCAGGTCCACGCTGCACCAGCGGGGCGCCCGGGTCAGTCGATTGTCGGGCCACGTGCGGTCCGGAAGGTCCACGGGGACCGTGGGACGGTACTTGTCGAAGGCCATGGGGCTCGGTTGCTGGGTAGTACGCGCCATGCTCATCCTTTCGTTGTGCCCTTGTGCGAGAAACAAAAAACCCCCGCATTCGCGGGGGGTCAGACGAACTCGCGCTCGTCCTATTGCAGTAGTAGCTCGACACTCTGGCTGGTGGTCACGAATTCACACTACAACGTGTACCGGTCCTAATCCAAGGGCACTAACCTGATGTTCCGTGGGACTACTTAAAGCTCTAATTAAATTGTCAATTCTCTTGGTCTTGGCGGCAGCGCTGGCCGGGGTGATCGTACTGGTGAAGAAGCCAAAAAACGCTGACCCGGTCACCTACGACGAGTGGCCACCAGTCGTGCAAAACCCCGCCGCGTAAGTCCACCGACTCCGCGTCGCGTCGATAAAGGAGAAAACATGTCCGAAATGCAATATCGCCGTCTCGGTCGTTCCGGGCTGCAGGTAAGCGTCCTGTCGTTCGGCTCGTGGGTCACGTTCGGTAATTCGAACCAGCTGGAGACCGCCCAGCAGGCGGCGGAATGCCTGAGTGCCGCCAAGGACGCCGGCGTCAACTTCTTCGACAACGCGGAGGCGTACTCCGGTGGCGAATCCGAAAGGGTGATGGGCCAGGCCTTCAAGGACCTTGGCTGGAAGCGCCACGAGTACATCGTCTCGACCAAGTTGTTCTGGGGCATCCACGACGACATCAATATGAAGAACACGCTCAACCGAAAGTATCTGAGCCAGGCCATCGACGGCTCGCTGGAGCGCTTCGGCCTGGACTTCGTAGACCTCGTCTTCTGCCACCGTGGCGACCCCAACACGCCGATCGAAGAGACGGTCTGGGCGATGAGCGACATGATCACCCAGGGCAAGGCCCTCTACTGGGGGACCTCGGAGTGGAGCGCTGACGAGATCCGCGCCGCCTACGACATCGCGGACCGCCACAATCTGCACAAGCCCCTCATGGAACAGCCCCAGTACAACATCCTCTGGCGCGACAAGGTGGAGAAGGAGTACTCCCGCCTCTACGAGGACATCGGTCTGGGCACGACGATCTGGTCCCCGTTGTCCAGCGGGCTGCTGACCGGCAAGTACCTCAACGGCGTGCCCGAAGGCTCGCGCGCCACGTTGCCCGGCTACGAGTGGCTCAAGGGAATGCTGACCGACGAAGACCGAAACAAGAAGGTGGCCGCCCTCAAGGTCATCGCCGATGAACTCGGCGTCTCGCTCGCGCAGTTCTCCCTGGCGTGGTGCGTGAAGAACCCGCACGTCTCCACCGTGATCACCGGCGCCTCGAACGCCGCCCAGGTGCGCGAGAACATGACCGCGCTCGACGCCGTGCCGCTGCTGACCAAGGAGATCATGGACCGCGTCGATCTCATCACCTATTTCTCGTAGATATCTGCGGCGACTTCCCCGCTGACTCCGCGATTGCCCGTCTCACTACTCTTGACTGAGCATCAGGTGACGACGAGCTCGGCCGATCAGATCCAGCCGATTCTCGAAAACGGCCAGACGACCAAGAACACCTTGCCGATGATGCTCGAACGCGGCACGGTGCCCCAATACCGGCTGTCGCACGAGGTCAAGTGATTGTCGCCGATCATGAAGTACTGCCCCGCCTTGAGGGTGATGGGACTTATGGGCGGACCAAACGGTTCGGTGTGGCTCCAGTTCTCCTTGAGCGCGACGCCGTTGATGTAGATCGTGTTGCCCTTTGACGTCAGGTGATCCCCCGGCACCCCGATGACACGCTTCACGAGATCGGCCACGTCGTCGCCGCAATCCTTGACCACGGCCTTGGGCGCCTTGAAGACAACGATGTCGCCAGTGTGTATCGTGCCGAAATCGACGCTCAGCTTGTCCACGATGATCCGGTCGCCCTTTTGCAAGGTGGGGATCATAGACCCCGACGGAACAAAGTAGGTCTGGAACACGAACGTGCGCACCAGCAGCGAGATGAGTACCGCCGCCACGACCACGACGACCCAGTCAATAAAGGCCCGGCGGCGCGATTTGGGCGCGCGCGACGTGGACGTGGTCGAAGGCATGGGCTAAAGCGTAACGCTGACGCCGTGAGAAGCGGATTCAGCCCACGTTGGTCGCGACGTCACCCCGACGACCACGCAGGCCGGAGGCGCTTCGCGTTACCGCAGGGTGATGAGGTGGATGTCGACGATCCCGTCGGTCTCGCGCAGATGATTCACCACGTCGATCGGGGTGGGTGTCGACGTCGACAGGACCATCAAGGCCGTCTTGGACATCGCGTCGGGGCCGACGGCCATGGACGCAATGGAGACGTTCGCTTGCCCAAGGGCCACGCCGACAATTCCCACCATGCCCGGCCGGTCGTCATTGCGCACGACCAGCATCGACGCCGCCGGAGGAATCTCCACGCTGTGCGCGTCGACGCTGACGATGCGCGTCTCCAGTCGACTACCGATGGTCATCAAGGTTCCCGACACGGCGTGGTGGCCTGACCTCACGGTGATGAGGTTCACGTACTCGGGGGAATCCACGGTCGAGACTTCGTTGTAGGTCACGTTGTGCTCGTTGGCCAGTTGGGGCGCGTTGACGAAGGAGACGCCGTCGTGACCGGTCGCGACCAGCAGGCCCTTAAGGGCGCAGAGCGTCAGGATCTTGGTGCCCGAACCGGCGAGTTCACCCTGATAGATCACTTCGAGGTCGGCCGGCTCGCCATCGAGCAGACCTCCGATGAAGCGACCGAGGACCTCGGCGAGCCCCATGAAGGGACGCACCACGTTGGATACCTCGCCCGCCGACACGTTGACCGCGTAGGGCACGAAGTCGCCGGCCAGGGCCAGCTGCACCTGTTCGGCGATGGTCACTCCCGCCTTGTCCTGCGCCTCGGCGGTCGACGCTCCCAGGTGGGGCACGACGACGACCGAAGGCAGTTCGAAGAGCGGCGACTCCGTGGTCGGCTCCTTTTCGAAGACGTCCAGCGCCGCCCCCTGGACGTGGCCGTCGCGGATCGCTTCGGCCAGGTCGGCCTCGTTGACGATGCCGCCGCGGGCGACGTTGATGATGCGCACGCCCGGCTTCACCTTCTTCAACGACTCGGCGTTCAAGAGGTTGGTCGTCTCCTTGTTCTTGGGCAGGTGGATGGTGATGAAATCGCTGCGGGCGAGCAGCGCGTCCAGGTCCATCAGCTCGACCCCCATGTGACGAGCGCGCTCTTCGGAGATGTAGGGGTCGTACGCCACGAGGTGCATGCCGAAGGACATCGCGCGCTGGGCCACCAGGGCGCCTATCTTGCCCAGTCCCACGACGCCGAGGGTCTTGCCGTACAGTTCCACGCCCTCCCACTTGCTGCGCTCCCACTTGCCGTTCTTGAGGGCCGAGTGGGCCTGGGGAATGTTGCGGGCTTGAGCCAACAACAGGGCCATCGTCTGCTCGGCCGCCGAGAGGATGTTCGACTGGGGAGCGTTTACCACCATCACGCCGAGCTCGGTGGCCTTGGTGACGTCGACGTTGTCCAGCCCGATGCCGGCACGACCAACGACGACAAGGTCCTCGGCGGCCTCCAGCGTGGCCGCGTTAACTTGGGTCGCGGAGCGGATGATCAGGGCGTGAGCACCCTTGATCGCGTCGATCAATTCGTCGGGCGTGAGCCCCAAACGCACGTCCACCTCGTGGCCGGCATTGCGAAGTTCTTGAAGGCCACTCTCGGCAATCTCCTCTGACACAAGTACACGAGCCACCGCTACACCTTTCGTTTGGTCCTCTCACACTAAAGGAAATGAAGAATGCTCAGCCCGCGGCGACGAACTTGGCGAATCGCTCCAGGCCCTCGGCGAGGTCGTCATCGCCCAGAGCGCAGCTCATTCTGAAATATCCCGGGGCGCCGAACGCCTCGCCGGGCACGACGGCGATCTTGATGGTGTCGAGCAGCGTCGCGGCCAGCTCGCTCGACGAAGCCGCCACTCTACCGTCAAGCGATCGCCCGAGCAGGCCCTGGACGTTGGGGAAACAGTAGAAGGCGCCCTCTGGTTCCGGGCAACTCACGCCATCGATCGCGTTGAGCATCGAGGTCATCGTCTTGGAGCGGCGTTCGAAGGCCGATCGCATCATCGCCACCGCGCCGAGGTCACCCGTGAGCGCGGCCACGGCCGCCCGCTGGGAGATGTTCGAGATGTTCGACGTGGTCTGGCTCTGGTAGTTGATCGCGGCGTTCATAACGTCGGGTGCGCCGATCATCCAGCCGATCCTCCAGCCCGTCATGGCGTAGGTCTTGGCGACGCCGTTGACCACCACCCAGCGGTCACCGATTTCGGGCGCGGCGACGGGCAGCGAGGCGAACGTCGCATCGCCGTAGACGAGGTGCTCGTAGATCTCGTCACTCATCACCCACACGTCGTGCTCGGCCGCCCAACGGCCGATAGCCGCCACCTCCTCGGGTGCGACGACGGCACCAGTGGGGTTCGACGGCGACACGAAGATCAGTAATTTCGTCCTCTCGGTGCGGGCCTTTTCCAGCTCGTCGACGGTGACGCGGTACCCGTTGGCCTCGCTGGTCATTACCGGGACCGCCGTGGCGCCCGTCAGGTACACCGCTTCGGGATAGGTCGTCCAGTAGGGCGCGGGAATCAGGACCTCATCGCCGGGGTTGAGCAAGGTCATGAGCGTGGTAATCACCGCGTGCTTGCCACCGTTAGTCACCAGCACCTGGCTGGCGTCGATCGTCAGACCGCTGTCACGCTTGGTTTTGGCCGCGATTGCCTCGCGCAGCTCCGGCAAGCCGGCGGTCGGCGTGTACTTGTAGTTCCTCGGGTCGTAGCACGCCTGGGCGGCCGCCTCGACGATGTGGTCGGGCGTCGCGAAGTCAGGTTCCCCGGCCCCGTAGCCAATAACCGGCTCGCCCGCGGCCTTGAGGGCCTTGGCCTTGGCGTCCACCGCAAGCGTGGCGCTGGGCGCCAGACCACTCAACAGGTCACTCACTCTTGGGGTCATTGCTCGCTCCGTTCGATTTCCGCAAGACTGTAATTCTATGACCTCCCCTGACAACCTTCGACTACCCGATCATCTTTTGCCTCGCGATGGACGATTCGGCTCCGGCCCCTCCAAGATCCGACGCGAGCAAGTGGACGCACTGGCCGCCGACGGCACCACGTTCCTCGGCACGTCGCACCGACAGGCCACCGTGCGCAGCAAGGTGGGAGAAATCCGCGACGGTCTCGGCGCGCTTTTCAACCTGCCCGACGGCTACGAAGTACTGCTCGGCAATGGAGGCACGACCTGCTTCTGGGACGCGGCGACCTTTCATCTCGTCACGAACCACAGCCAGCACTTGAGCTTCGGCGAATTCTCGTCGAAATTCGCGACCTGCGTCACGCAGGCGCCTCACCTGAGTGACCCCGAGGTCATCACCAGCGACGTGGGCAGCCATCCGCAGGCCCGGGCCGACGACACCGTCGACCTTTACGCGCTCACCCACAACGAGACCTCGACGGGCGTCATGATGGAGATCACCCGGCCCTCGGGCGCCACCGGACTGGTCGCCGTCGACGCGACGTCCGGCGCCGGGGGGCTGTTCGTCGACCCCACGCAGTTCGACTGCTACTACTTCGCGCCGCAGAAGTCGTTCGCCTCCGACGGTGGACTCTGGCTGGCGATCTGTTCGCCCGCGGCCGTGGAGCGCATCGAGCAACTCGCGTCGTCGGGTCGTTGGACACCAGCGTTCTTCGACCTCAAGGTCGCACTCGACAACTCCCGGCTCAACCAGACCTACAACACGCCGGCGCTGGCGACCATCCACATGTTGGCGTCGCAGATCAAATGGATGAACGACAACGGCGGACTGGCGTTCTCCGCCGGTCGATCTCAACAGTCGGCGCAGATCCTCTACACCTGGGCTGAAGCGTCGGGATTCGCGACGCCGTTCGTGGCGGATCCCGCCCAACGCTCCAACGTGGTGGGAACGATCGACTTCTCCGAGGAGATCGACGCCACAATCATCGCCAAGATCCTGAGGGCCAACGGGGTCGTCGACACGGATCCCTATCGAAAGCTCGGCCGCAATCAACTGCGTGTTGCCATGTTCCCGAGCATCGACTCCGAGGACGTGGCGGCGTTGTGCGCCTGCATCAACTACATCGTGGGCAATCTCTAGGGGCTGACTTCGATCGACGTGCGAGCGAGGACCAGGGGCGCTTGGCTTGACGCGGTCATGACGTTGTAGGTGGAGCCGCTCTGACTGGCCGCACCGCCGTGGCGCCCATCGGGGGTCAGGCACAAGGTGCGCAGCTCGGAGCGAAAGGCATCGGGCAGGGTCGACGCCTCGCGGAGCATCGCGGTGCACGCGTCGACCGGTTCGTCACCGCGGGCCAGGGCGTCGACGACCATCCGCGCGCCGTTGACTCTCATGCTCAGTTCACCTCGTCCCGTGCAGGCGGCCCCGCCGAATCGCACGTCGCAGTAGTTGCCCGCGCCGGGCAACGACGAGTCCCCCACCCTTCCGGGGTACTTCCAGGGGTACCCGCTGGTCGACACGCCGACCACCAACTCGCCCCCCTCGTCGAGCGCGATGACGTTGACCGTGCCCCAGGGGCCGTCGTGGGGCCGTAAGCGTCGCACCATGTCGACGGCGGCGATCCGGTAGGCGACGTCGCCTTCGACGGCGAGGGTGTTCTCCCCTTCGACCGACTCGCTCGACGACAAGAGGGCCTCTCGAAAGATTCGTTGCGCATCGTCGGTGAGCAGTTCTCGTCGTTCGAAGCCCTGTTCGTCCGCGAAGAGCTCCGCGCCTTCGCCCACCAGCAGGCAGTGCTGTCCCAGGTTCTCCAATACGGCGCGGGCCACGGAGATCGGGTGGGGGAAATGGCGCAGCGCCCCCACGGCACCGAAGGCCCGACTCGACCCCACCATGATCGACGCGTCGAGTTCGACCTCGCCGCGCGCGTTGGGCAGGCCGCCGGTGCCGATGTAGTGGTCGTCGAGATTGTCCTCGCAGAGTCGAAGCGTCGACTCGACGGCGTCGAGGGCGCTGGCACCCTGACGCAGCAGGTCCATCCCTGCGACGAGACCGGCCTCGCTGCGCTCGCTCCCGATGATGATTGGTTCAGTCACTGGCGGTCACTTTCATGCCGGCATCGCCCCGAACGGTACGGCGACCGGGTGGCGATCTAGTCCGTGTCGCCGCCGGAGATGTCGCTTACCTTCTGCTTACCCGCCGAAACGAAAGGCATCATCTCGCGCAACTTTTTGCCGATCTCCTCGATCGGGTGCTTCTTGCCGGCGTCGCGCAATTCGCGGTACCGGGGACGGCCGATCTCGTTCTCCTTGACCCACTCGGCGGCGAAGGAGCCGTCCTGGATCTCAGTCAGGATTTTCTTCATCTCGGCCTTGACGTCCGCGTTGATGACGCGGGGCCCGCGGGTGAGGTCACCGTATTCGGCGGTGTCCGACACGCTGAAGCGCATGCCGGTGATGCCCTCTTCGTACATGAGGTCGACAATCAGCTTCAGTTCGTGCAGGCATTCGAAGTAGGCGCTCTCGGGCTGGTAGCCGGCCTCAACCAACGTCTCGTACCCCGCCCGCACCAGGGCGGTGACCCCGCCGCAGAGCACCGCCTGCTCGCCGAAGAGGTCCGTCTCGGTCTCCTCGGTGAACGTGGTTTCGAGCACGCCGGCGCGCGTCGCGCCGATGCCGTGCGCGTAGGCCAGCGCGATGTCGTGCGCGTGACCGGTGGCGTCCTGGTGCACGGCGACGAGCGAGGGCACCCCACCGCCCTCAAGGTAGGTGCGGCGAACGAGGTGTCCCGGGCCCTTGGGCGCCACCATGGCCACGTCGACGTCCGACGGAGGGTTGATCAGATTGAAGCGGATGTTGAAGCCGTGGGCGAAGAGCAGGCACTTGCCCGCCGTCAGATGGGGAGCGATCTCGGTGTCGTAGGTGCGCTTCTGCTCCGTGTCGGGCACCAGCACCATGATCACGTCCGCTTCGGCGCACGCGTCGGCGATGCTCAGCACGCGCAGTCCCGCGTCCTCCGCCTTAATCACCGAGGACGACTCCGGGCGGAGTCCCACCCTCACGTCGTACCCGCTGTCGTGCAGGTTGAGCGCGTGGGCGTGGCCCTGGGAGCCGTAACCCAGGATGGCGATCTTCTTGGACTTGAGGAGTTCGGGCTTGGCGTCCTTCTCGTAGTACATCGTGGTCATGTCACTAACTTTCTTTCCGGTCGACTAGGGGGCCGAGTTGGCTTTGCCAAGTCTAGGGAGTGCCACGCGGCCGGTCCGATGCAGCTCCACTATTGAGAAGTCGGAGAGGGCGTGCTCCAGTTCGTCGCAGCCGGCCGGCGTGCCCGCCAGCATCAGCGTCACCGACACGGCGTCGACGTCGATGATGGCTGCGCCGGCGTCGGCGATGATGTCGAGCAGGCTCGTGCGATCGTCGACGTCGGTCTTGATCGTCGCGAGCAGCAGCTCGCGCTCCACCGCGTTCTTGGGCGCCAGATCGGTGATAGCGACCACGTTCACCAACTTGTCCAGCTGGCCCACGATCTGCTCGAGCGGCGTCGACTCCGCGTCCACCACGATGGTGACGCGCGAGAATCGGGCGTCCACCTCCGCCGGGGCGACGGCGAGCGAGTAGATGTTGAAGCCGCGACGGGCGAACAGCCCGGCGATGCGGGCCAGCACGCCCGGCTTGTTTTCCACCAGCACCGACAGGATGTGCAGACGTACCGGCGTGCGGTCGGTGACGCCTAGGTAGGGCTCGGGAGGCGTCATTGCGAGTCCCGGTACGACTGGTAGGTCATGATGTCGTCGTTGCTCGCGCCGGCCGCCACCATCGGAAAGACCTTCTCGCGCGGGTCGGTGCGGAAGTCGATCACCACGGGCACGTCATTGATCCGGTTCGCCTCGTCGATCACGTCGTCCATCTCCTTGACGTTGGTGGCCCGCAGACCGACGCAGCCCATGGCCTCGGCCCATTTCACGTAATCCGGCAAATCCGCCGATAGGTAGACCTGGCTGTAACGCTCGTCGTAGAACATCTCCTGCCACTGGCGCACCATCCCCAGGTTGGCGTTGTTGAGGATGGCCACCTTGATGGGGATGCCCTGGGAACGGGCCGTGACCATCTCCTGGGCCGTCATCTGGAAGCACCCGTCGCCATCGATGCACCATACGGTCTTCTCGGGTCGGCCGACCTTGGCGCCGATGGCGGCCGGCACCCCGAAGCCCATGGTCCCCGCGCCGCCCGAATTGATGAACGTGCCGGGCTCCTCATACTTCCAGTGCTGGGCCGCCCACATCTGATGCTGGCCGACGCCGGCGGTGACGATCGTGCCCGGTTCGGCCTTCCTGGCGATTGATTCGATCACGAGTTGGGGACGAAGCGGTCCGACCAAGTCAGGCTCGTCGTAGGCCAGGGGAAACTCCTCCTGCCACGCGCGAAGTTGCTTCCACCACGAATTGAGCGGCGCGGGTTGCGCGCTGAACGCGTCCCAGGCACGCAACACCGCCGCCACGTTGCCCTGGATGGCCACGTCGGCGAAGCGAACCTTGTTGAACTCGGCCGGGTCGATGTCCACGTGGATGATCTTGGCGCCGGGGGCGAAGGCGCTCACCTTGCCCGTCACACGGTCGTCGAATCGCGCACCGAGCGAGATCAGCAGGTCGCATCGTTGAATCGCGGTGACGGCGGAGTACATGCCGTGCATCCCCGGCATGCCGAGATGCAGTTCGTGCGAGTCCGGGAAGGCACCGCGGGCCATCAAGGTCGTGACGACCGGGATACCGGTCCGCTCCGCGAAGGCCAGCAACTCGGCCGAGGCCCGGGACTTGAGCGTGCCGCCTCCCACATAGAGGACCGGTCGCTCGCACTGGTTAATGAGTTGCACCGCTCGATGTACCGCATCCGCATCAAGCGTCACTTCGGGTCGGTACCCGGGCAGGTCGAACTCCTCGATCGTCGTGGGGTACCACCAATCCATCTTGGACTGGCTGACGTCCTTGGGCACGTCGATGAGGACCGGTCCGGGACGGCCGGTTGTGGCCAGGTGGAACGCCGCGGCGACGGCACGGGGCAGCTCCTGCGCGGACTGCACCAGGAAGTTGTGCTTGGTGATGCCCATGGTGATGCCGGTGATGTCGCACTCCTGGAAGGCGTCGGTACCGATGGCCCCCGTCGCGACCTGGCCGGTGATCACGACGATCGGCGTCGAATCCATGTGGGCGTTGCCGATCGGCGTGACGATGTTCGTGGCGCCGGGTCCGCTCGTGACGATGGCAACGCCGGGTCGGCCGGTCGCCAGGGCGTAACCCTCAGCCATGTGGCCGGCCCCCTGCTCGTGTCGAACGAGGATGTGGCGGATGCTCGAGTCGAGCAACGGGTCGTAGACCGGGAGGATGGCGCCGCCGGGCAGGCCGAAGACCGTCTCGACCCCCTGTTGTTCCAAACTCTTGATGAGCGCTTCTGCTCCGGTGAGTTGCACGTTGTTCCTTTGTTCTACAGATATAGAAAAAGGCCTCCCTTTCTTGGGAGGCCTCCGGTATACGTAAACGCGTGACTACCGGTGGCTATTGCCTACTACTACCGGGATGGCACGAATGGACGTCACACCTTCATCTAAGCACAGGTGACGCGCCGGCACAAGAAGCCCTACGCCGACGTGACCGCGCCGGTCTCCGCTCCCTGCACTAGTCGAGCGAACTTTTCCAGCACCCCAGTGGTGTACCGAGGAGTAAACGGCGCGACCAGCGCGGCTCGACGAGCGAGTTCGTCTTCGCTCACCAAGAGGTCGATGCTGTTGGTGGTCACGTCGATGCGAATCTGATCACCGTCAGCCACCAGCCCGATAGGCCCGCCGTCCAGGGCCTCCGGAGCGACGTGGCCCACGCAGAAGCCGTGGGTGCCGCCACTGAAGCGGCCGTCGGTGATGAGCGCGCAATCGTTGCCGCGACCGACACCCGTCATGGCGCCCGTCACGGCGAGCATCTCGCGCATGCCGGGGCCTGATCGCGGGCCTTCGTAACGGATGACGACGACGGTGTTGGGCGTGATCTCATCGGCCATGATCGCCGTCATGGCGTCGCCTTCCCCGTTGAAGACCCGGGCGGTGCCCGTGAAGCTGAGGCTGTCCAGCCCCGCCACCTTCACCACCGCGCCCTTGGGCGCGAGCGTCCCCGTGAGAATGGCGATGCCGCCGCGATCGTGGATGGGATGTTGAAGGTCGTAGACCACCTTGCCATCGGGCTGCGGCGCAGTTCGCTCGGCGAGGTTCTCGGCCATGGTCTTGCCGCTCACCGTCATGACGTCACCGTGCAAGAGGTCATTCTCCAAGAGGTGCGCGAGGACCACCGGCAGGCCCCCGATCCTGTCGAGGTCGCTCATGTGGAACCTCCCGTGCGGCTTCATGTCCGCCAGATGCGGCACCCGCTTGGCGATCTTGTTGAAATCGTCGAGCTCCAGCGGCACGCGGGCTTCGTGGGCGATCGCCAGCAGGTGCAACACCGCGTTGGTGGAGCCGCCGAGGGCCATCACGACAGCGATGGCGTTCTCGAACGCGGGCTTGGTCATTATCTGTCGCGCGGTGATGCCCTGGTCGAGCAGGTTGAGCACGGCCACACCTGAGTCGTAGGCGTACTGATCGCGACGGCTGTCCACCGAGGGCACCGACGCGCTGCCCAGCAGCGACATGCCCAGGGCTTCACCGACGCTGGCCATCGTGTTGGCGGTGAACATTCCCGCACAGCTGCCCTCGCCGGGGCAGGCCGCGCACTCGATGGCCTTGAGCTGCTCGTCGCTGATCGCGCCGACGGCGTTGGCCCCCACGGCCTCGAACACCGAGACGATGTCGAGCGCTTCGCCGTCGAGCTCGCCAGGCAGGATCGTCCCTCCGTAGAGGAACACGCTGGGCACGTCGAGACGCGCCGCCGCCATCAACATGCCAGGCAGGGACTTGTCGCAGCCCGCGAAGGTGACCATGGCGTCGAAGCATTCAGCGTGCATCACGGTCTCCACCGAGTCGCAGATGATCTCGCGCGAGACCAACGACGCGCGCATGCCCTCGTGGCCCATCGAGATGCCGTCCGACACCGCGATCGTGACGAATTCGAACGGCACACCTCCGGCGTCGCGTACGGCCACCTTGGCCCGCTTGGCCAGACGATCGAGGGGCAAGTTGCACGGCGTTACCTCATTCCAGCTGGAGGCGACTCCGATCTGAGGCTTCAGCATGTCCTCGTCATCGAGGCCCATGGCCCGCAACATGGCGCGTGCGGGGGCGCGGCCCTTACCCAGGGTGACGGTGCTACTGCGTGGCGTGGGGTGAATGGTCATGGATGGAGTCTAGGAAATGCCGTCACCGTCGTGAAACCCTCACCGATCCGTCACGCGACACCACGCTCCTCGAGCGTCGCCCTTTATTGCAGGGGATCGATGGTCATGCGTGCACGCACGGCCGCCGCGTTGACGCCCAACGCGTCGAGCAAGACGGCGGCTGGATCGGGCGGGCGGTTTTCCATGAGGGCCGCCAACACCTGTTGGGCGGAGATGTTCTTTCCTCGGCGCACGGGACGACTCGCTTCTTTCAGTGCCCCCGCGGCGGCCGGGGTCAACTTCAGTCGGTCCCGAACCCCCCAGAGATCCTTCGCGCTGGGACGCTTGGGCAGGGCCCGATCGTCGAGGCGTGGCGCTTCGAACTCAGCCACGATCCCCACCGCGGCGAGCGCGGAGCGGTCCAGGGTGTCCAGCATCGCTCGCGCCGATTCGAGCGACACCCCGAGCAGCCTCTCGACCTCGGGGTCCCGCAGCAGACCAATCAGAAGGTGATCGGTTCCCACGCGCCGGTCGCCCCGACTCTGGGCTTCCTGGCGCCCCGCGACGTAAGTAACCCACGGGTGATACTGCTCCGGAGCTGATGCGTTCGTCATTGGTTTTCCTTCCCATGCTTGAGATGCACTGATTGGCGGGTCACTCCCAGAGCGTCTCCGATCAACTGCCAGGACCAACCCTGCTGCCTCGCGGCTCGCACGTGATTGGCCTCGACTCGTTCCGCCATCCGATGAAGCGCCAGTGCGGCGCGAAGACCGACTGCCGGGTCGTCTGAATTGACCAGATTGCTGATGTCCATTTCGTCCATGCTGTCAGTTTAACTTGACAAATTAGTGTTGTCAAGTGAAACTGACAAGTTCGGGGGGCCCGTTGCTCGCCTTCGTGAATTTTGAGGCAACGGTACGCTTCAAAGGTGCTCGAACGCTGGACTCGCGCCGTCGTGCGTTGGCGCGTCGTAGTCGTCGCGTGTTGGGTGGCGATCATCCTCCTGGGCGCGGTCTCCGCGGTCAAATTGCCGGACCTGCTCACCACCTCGCTCAACGTTCCGGGTACCAGTTCCGCCCAGGCCAACCAGATCCTGGCCCGCCATTTCAACGAGAACATCGAGGGCACCTTCACGGTGATTCTGCACCAGTCCAAGCCGGACCGACGAGAGATGCAACACCTGAATCGCGACTTCCGCGACGCCGCCCGGTCGGTGCCCACCGCTCACGTGACGAAGTTGGCGCTGACCGAGGGGATCCTCTACGGCCAGGTCACGACGTCGCTCGATCTGGCGCGGGCGTCCTACTACACGGACGTGCTGCGTCGGGCGCTTGCGGACCACGGACTGCATCAGACCTTGGTCACCGGCGCGCCGGCCCTGCAGCACGACATCACCCCGGTGCTGACCTCGGACCTACGCCACGGGGAGCTGTTGGCCATCGTCGTGGCCCTGCTGGTCCTGGCGCTGGTACTCGGACTCTCGTGGGCGACGCTGCTGCCGCTGCTGGTCGCCGGCTGCACGATGGCCGGCGCGCTGAGCATCATCTTCGCCTTGGCCCACCACTACCTGATGGTGCTGTACATCCCGAATCTGGTCGAGCTGATCGGGCTCGGGTTGGCCGTCGACTACTCGCTGCTCATCGTGCACCGCTACAAGGAGGAGCTGGCCACCGCGTCCAACACGCCGAGTGACGCGATCGTGAACACGATGCGTTCGGCGGGCCGCACCGTGGTGGTATCAGGCTTCGCCGTGACGCTCGGTCTTTCGACCCTTTTCCTGATCCCGGTGCCCTTCGTGCGTTCGCTCGGTTTCGCCGGTCTTGTCGTGCCGATCGTGTCGGTGCTGAGCGCCCTCACCCTCCAACCGGTGCTGCTTTCCTTCCTCGGGCGACGCGGCGTCGCCACCGTGAGATTGCCCTTCCGCGCCGGGCGCGACCTCACCAAGCCGGGGCTCTGGCTGCGTCTCGCGACGCAGGTCACTCGTCGCCCGCGGACCATCGCCCTGGCGGCCATGGCGATGCTGGTGCTCTGCGCGGCCTCGATCTTCTGGTTTCAACTCACTCCCGGCTCACTCAGCGCGATTCCTCAGAACAGTCAGGCCGCCAAAGGATTAGCCATCGTGAGCGACCGGGGTGGTCCGGGGATCCTCACGCCGACCCAGGTCGTGATCAACGCGGGTCGGACGAATCGTGCCCTCGACCCCGCGGTCTCGGCGGCCACCGAACGCTTGGCGGTCACCTTGTCGAGGGATCCGGACGTCTTCTTCGTCTCAACCGGGACCGTGTCGCCCTACGTCGACGCCACCCAGCACTACCGCCAGATCGTCGTCATCGGAAGAAATGCCTTCGGTGACGAGTCCTCCCAACAGCTGATCGGAAGGATCCGCGGGCACGACATTGCGAACGCCCGTTTCCCCCAGGGAGTCAGCGTCTCGGTTGGCGGCGCGCCGGCCCAGGGGGTCGACTTCCTCAATCGCGTCTACGACAACGCCCTGTGGATCGTCCTAATCGTGCTCCTGCTGGCCTACCTGGTGCTGCTGAGGGCCTTCCGCTCGTTGATCCTCGCTTTGATGGCGGTGCTGCTCAACCTCTTGTCGGTGGCGGCCACCTACGGCCTGCTTGTGGTGGTCTTTCGTTTCGGAGTCGGCGCCGACACGCTGGGCCTCTACCACGTGTCGCAGATCGAGGGTTGGGTACCGGTCTTCCTCTTCGCGATGCTCTTCGGGCTCTCGATGGATTACGAGGTCTTCTTCGTATCGCGCATGCGAGAAGCACGCGACCGTGGCGCGAGCACCGACGCGGCGATCATCGACGGTCTCACCCACACCGGACGGGTCGTGAGCGCGGCCGCTCTCGTGATGATCGGCGCCCTGCTCGGCCTCATCCTCGGCCGGGTCGCGGGGCTCCAGGAGCTGGGCGTGGGACTCGCCGTGGGGGTGCTGGTCGACGCGACGGTCGTGCGGGGCCTTCTGATGCCGAGCCTCATGTCGATCATCGGGCCGTGGAACTGGTGGCTCCCCCAGCCGGTGGCCCGACTTCTCGTCGTAAAGCCCTCGCCCCTCGAAGGCGGAGACCTTCGAGGGGCGAGGGCGAACGAGACGTCGAGCGGCTAACCGCCTACGGCGCTACCACCGTGATGGCGAATCGCATAGCCGGGAGCTGGTAACCGAGCGCCAGACCTGGCTCATCCTGGGCGTAGGTCAGTACGGGCACCATGCCATAGGGCGTGCCCGCGAAGGACGGCGAGAGCGAGTACAGCATCGGGTAGAGGTCGATCAGGTGGGTGCCCGGGGCACCGGTCGCGATGAGGTTCAACACCACGTCGCCGTTGGAGTTGAAGCCGCAACCATAACCCATGTAGCTGTTGTCGTAGTCCACGCCCACCGTGTTATCGAGCTGGGTCCAGCCGACGCCTTCGAGGTGGATCTGGAACGGCTGGCCTTGCACGACGCTCAGCGAAGTGACGGGCGTGGTCGAGCCGGCGGCTTCATAGCCCACAATGCTCTCCTTCACGTAGAAGGGAACCTGACCCACCACCTTGTTGTCCTGAACAATCTGAATGGCGTGCCATCCGCCCAGGGCCGGTGAGGGCACGTTGAAGGTGTCGGTGAGCGCGTTCGCAGCAGGGGTCACTGCGGCCGTGAGCGGCTGGGTCGTGAAGGCCCAGCACGTGCTCGCGCAGTTGACCCGGTTGCCCACGACGGTGGCCCACTCGATTGACGCGGTGTCGTTGGAAGGAAGTCCGCTCGCGTTGACCGTGACACTGGTGCCCTCGGGGCCGCTGGAGACTGACGCGGTCGCCGTGACGGAGGACTTGAGGCCCAGACCGCCTTCGTTGAGGGTCGTGATCTGGTTAAGCGTCGGCGTAACGGCCGCAGGCCAATCAATGGAAGCGGCAGGAGGACCATTGTCGGCGGTGACGGTGAAGGTGTCGACCGCGCCGTTGGTGTACGGGATGGGCGACTGTGGCACGTTGAGGTAGAGGTAGCTGATGGCGTTACCTATCTGGACGGTGTGGGGCCCTACGGCTCCCGACGCGCGAATGGTGGCCGTGGCCACGCCTCTCGTCCAGTTGGCCATCAATTCGCCCACGAAGTGGTTGTCATAGAGCAACGACGCGCCTCCGGTGTAGAGGCTGTCGCCCAGTCCGGTGTAGGTGATGGTGATCGGAGTCCCCACCGGCCCGCTCGTTGGCGTCATAGTGACCGTGCGAAGAGTGGTGAAACTACCCTCGCTCAACTCCGTGGTGCCCACCACCGCGTAGATGCTGTGTTGTCCTCCAAAGTCCTTGGGGGCGTCAATGGTGACCGAGAAGGCACCTGTCGACGACGTCGTGACCGTGTCAAGAACCACATTGAGCTTCGTGTAATTGGTGCCGAGGTAGTTGACGGTCGACGGGTCTGCTCCAACGACCCACGTCGCGTTCGCGGTTGCCCACTGGATCTGCACGCTGGTGTTGGCTGGCAAACCGGCGCCGACGATCGTCATCGGTGTGCCGATGATGCCCGACGACGGCGTGACGCTCAGCGCCGAAATAGACGCGCTTGGCAGTGATGCAGTCGCAACCGGACCGGGCAATGGTGCCACACCCGGGAGGGTTGGCGAGGTCAGGACAATGGGCGTTGTAGCGGTTGCGACGGGTGCCACCACCTTCTTGACGACCGGGTGCTTGGCCTTGTGCTTGTGGACCGTCGCCGAGCCGGCGCTCGTGCCGACCATCAGTGTGGAACAGATCAGTGCGGCGGTGGCGAGGCTCACCGACATCACTTTGGCCCTTCTCGAAGTCAAGTTGCTCTTCATGGTTATCCCTTCAATTACGACATCGATATTTGATACAAAACTTACGAGACCGCAGCGATCCTTATCATCGATAAACCGGGGTCTAACGTCACATCGTCGGCCTGGCGGCCGACGATGTGACTCACAAACGGGAAATCGGTGTTGCCCTAATTATCCGGGGAACGTGAACGACATCGCGGGAATCGCCTTGACGGTCTTCACAGCCTTGATGGCCTTGTGCGACTTGGTAGCCTTTGCGGCTTTGTGTCCCTTGACACCAGCCACCGGGTAGGTGGTCACGGTGACGGTGTAGTTGTAGTTACCGGGTGCGTACCCAGTCATTGGCAACACGCCAGTCCACCAACCATCCCTCGTGCTGTACGCCATGGCCACTTTGGCAACCGATCCGGCCGTGGTGCCGGGAAGCGACACGACGACGGTGTTGACGTTTCCGGGCGTGGCGGCCGTTGCAGCCGCACCTGGAGCGGCGCCGGGCAGAAGCAACTTGCCGGTCAGCAGGTCCTTGCCGTACATGCGCCACAGGACGGTCTGTCCGACCGAGAACGTGTCGGTCGGCGAGCAGGCGGCGTTAACCGCATCGGTCTCACCCGAGATCGTCGCGGTGTCGACGTTGATCGCGAAGTCCGAAGAGATTCCAGCCGACGCCGGCACTGCCGGCGCTGCCGTGGTGGTGGTTGTAGGAGCGGCGGTCGTCGTCGTGGTCGGCGCGACCGTCGTCGTCGTGGCGGGCGGTATCACCGGAACAAGGCTCGACACGAGCGTTATGGTGTACTGGTTGTCAAATCCGGTCTGAGCCGATGCGCCACTCACGCCGAGGGCGGCGAGGCCTCCGACGGTCAAGCCCAGCGCCACCGTTCCGACACCGACCTTCTTCATGAATCTGTTCATTTTCTGCTCTTTTCTCTTAACTGACTAGGGGGACTGAATTACTTGATGACGAGCGTGCCGCTGAGCTTGCTCGTGAACGATTGCGTCTGCGTACCGCTGACCCCGTCGTTCGAAATAGCGAACGAGCCACTGAACTTCAGCGTCCCGGTGGCACCCTTCAACTTGCCGGTGCCGCTCACGACGAGGGCGGTACCCGAAATGGTGACTGTGCCGGCGGCGTTTTCCGGCGCCGCGCCCGACGAACTCTTGATGCGCAACGTCAACGAGCTTCCGGCGCCAACGAGCTTGCCCGACCCGGTGAAGTGGAAACCGTCACTCGCGGCCGTCGCGGGCACGTTGCCCGTCCCGGTCAACGTGGCGGACCCGAGATCAGTTGACGGGCCCCGTCCCGTGACCGACGTCACGCTCGCGGCCGTTGAGGTGCTGGCGACCGAGGTGAGCAGGAACGACATGCTCCCGCTGTAACTGCCCTTGAAGGCGACCTTCTTGACGACCTTGTTGGTCAGCGAGCTGTGCGCGCTGGCGTTAACCGACTTAGCCGTGGCCGCGCCCGATGGAGCGGCCACGCCGACTGCGGCGACGAGCGCCAAGGCGCCCACTACGGAGCCGATTTGGGCGAAATTCCTCGGGAAGATTACTGTCGAACGACTCTTCATAACTGTCCTAACTTTGGCGATTTATATGCAATGCCTATGAAAAAAACCTTAGGCATTTATTATCAAATAACCCCAGGAATATTGAGGTCAAAAGTCACATTGACCGGCGAGGGTGCGCCGACGAATCCGGACGCGCGACTCACGTATCAGTGTCGCGAATGCTCGCCATTCATGATTGCGATAGCTACCATCGTGGTCACGCCGAGGCGACGGTTTGAGATGTTCAGAAGGTGGGGTGAACGGGGAGGCGCCTTAACGGCGCGCCTGCAACTCGTCGATGACGGACTTGCCGTTAGCCTGACCCTTCGTCACTTTCATCACCTGGCCGATGAAGAATTGCGCGAGTTTCTCGTCGCCCTCGCGGTAACGAGCCCACTCGTCGGGGTATTGGGCGATCAAGGCCTCGACAGTATCTCCCAGCGAACTTGACGACAGCTGTTCGAAACCCATGGCGGCCGCGATCGCCCGGGGCGAACCCCCGTGGGCCAGGACCTCGCCGAGCACCGTCTTGGCCTGCGTCGCGGACAGTTCTCCACGTTGCTCCATCAGCACCGTCTCGATGAAGGACTCGGGCGACAGCATGGCCACGTCCCCTAAGTCCGCCGCCAACTCGTTGGCCGCCCTGGAGATGGCGAGCGTCACGTCGGCGCCGGCGTCGGCCGCCGCGTTGACCAGCGGTTCCAACCCGAGGTCGATCACTACTTCGACGGCGTCGAGTTGCGCCGTTGTCGGATTCATCAATCGCCCTACGAGCGCTCGACGGCGCTCGGCGGGCATCGGTCCCAGGCCGGCGCGAACGCGGTCCTGCCACGACTGGTCGGGCGCGAGATCCACCAGATCCGGCTCTCGGAAGTAGCGGTAGTCGTCCGCGTCCTCCTTGACCCGCATCGTCGAGGTCTCGCCGACGTTCTCATCCCAGTGTCGCGTCTCCTGGCGCACGGTTCCGCCGCCCTCTAGAAGTTCCACCTGACGTTGCGCCTCGTAGTCGATCGCACGTTGCAGGCTTCGAAGGGAGTTCAGATTCTTGATCTCGCAACGCGTGCCGAAGGCCTCGTCGGCCTTGCGCACCGACACGTTGGCGTCGATTCTCATCGAGCCTTCTTCCATGCGCCCGTCCGAGGCGCCCGTCGCGATCAGGATCCCGCGCAACTCCTGCGCGTAGGCGCGGGCCTGCGCCGAGGAACGAATGTCGGGGCCCGACACGATCTCCACCAGCGGCACCCCCGACCGGTTGTAGTCAACCAGCGATCGGTCCGCACCCTGCAGACGTCCCGTGCCGCCCAGGTGCGTCGACTTTCCGGTGTCCTCTTCTAAGTGAGCCCGCTCGATGGAGACTCGACTGTCGTCGGGCAGGTCGAGGTAACCCCCCACATTGATGGGCAAGTCGTACTGACTAATTTGAAAATCCTTGGGCATGTCGGGATAGAAGTAGTTCTTGCGGTGGAACGTCGAAGGAGCGATCGTGCAGTGCAGCGCCATGCCGATCGCCATGGCTAGGTCGACCGCGTGCTCGTTGAGCACGGGCAGCGATCCGGGGAGCCCGAGGCAGACGGGGCAGATGTTCGTGTTGGGTTCCGCGCCGAAGGCGTTGGCGCAGCCGCAGAACATCTTGGAGGCCGTGCGCAACTCCGTGTGGACTTCGAGTCCGACCACGATCTCCCACCCGTTGGCCAGCGTCATGGTCGACCGTCCGCTCGCTCGAGCACGCGCGCCGCACTGAAGAGTCGGGCTTCACTGCGGCCGGGTCCCAGGAGCTGCACGCCGATCGGCAATCCACCATCGCCCGTGCCGAAGGGCACGGAGATCGCGGCTTCGCCGGCCAGGTTGGTGGGGATGGTGAAGACGTCCGAGAGGTACATGGTCAAGGGATTGGCCGTCTTGGCCCCGAAGGCGAAGGCCACCGAGGGCGTCGTGGCCCCGAGCAGGAGGTCGACCTGGCCGTAGGCGCGCGCGAACGCGTCGATCATCTGGGTTCGTACCTTGAGGGCCTGCCCGTAGTAGGCGTCGTAGTAGCCGGCCGACAGGGCGTAGGTGCCCAGCATGATGCGACGCTTGACCTCGGCGCCGAAACCGGCCGTGCGGGTCGCCTCGTTCATCGCCGACACGTCGTCGGCGTCAACGCGCAGCCCGTATCGCACGCCGTCGTAGCGGGCCAGATTGCTCGACGCTTCGGCTGGCGCAATCAAGTAGTAGGCGCTCAGCCCCAGACGCAGTTCGGGAATCGACAGCTCCACCGCGGTGGCACCGGCCTCGCACAGCGCGTCACGCGCGCGATTAACCGCGTCGACCACCTCTTGGTCGGCCCCGTCGATGAGCTCGCGTACGAGGCCCACGCGCTTTCCCGCGACCCCGTCGTTGACGTGCGCCACGAGCGACGGTGACGGTTCGGGCAGCGACGTCGAATCCATCGGATCGTGGCCCGCGAGCACTTCCAGCAGCGCCGCCGCGTCGGTCACCGTCGTGGCGAAGGGGCCAATCTGATCGAGCGAGCTGGCGAAGGCGACGAGGCCGTAACGCGACACCAGTCCGTAGGTGGGCTTGACCCCGACGAGCCCGCAAAGCGCCGCCGGCTGACGAATCGAACCGCCGGTATCGCTGCCGATCGCCAGGGCCGTCATGCCCGCCGCGACCGCGGCCGCGGAACCGCCGGAGGAGCCGCCGGGCACGCGCGACGGATCGAGGGGGTTGCGCGTGGGGCCGAAGGCCGAGTTCTCGGTGGACGAACCCATCGCGAACTCGTCGAGGTTGGTCTTGCCCACGAGCAAGGCGCCCGCCGACGTCAGACGGTCGATCACCGTCGCGTTGTAGGGCGGACGCCACCCCTCCAGGATCTTCGACGCGCACGTGGTGGGTATTCCCCTCTGGCACATGTTGTCCTTCACGGCGATCGGCACACCGGCGAGCGCGCCCGCGTCGTCACCGCGGGCGACCAGCGCGTCCACCTTCGCGGCGGCCGCCGAGGCGCCCTCTTCGTCCACGTACAAGAACACGTGCAACTCATCGTTTCGAGCACGGATGGCGTCGAGAGACCGTTGGAGCTCCTCGGCGGCCGAGCTGGCACCGCTCTTCACGTCAAGCGCGATCTGCACCGCGGTCTTCACGGCGCCTCCCCCATTATGCGCGGGACGGCGAAGCGCCCTTCCCTGGCGTCGGGGGCCATCGCCAGCACCTCGTCGCGGTCGAGACTGGGCCGCACCTCGTCCGCGCGAACCACGTTGACCAATCCAAAAGGGTGCGCCGTCGCCACCACGTTCTCCAGATCGAGCGAGTTCATGTCATTGGCGTGCTCGAGCACTTGACCCAACTGTTCGGTGAAGAGGTCGAGCTCGTCGTCGTTCAACGAGAGGCGGGCCAACTTGGCGACGTACGCCACGTCCTCACGGCGGAGTGGCGAGCTCATCGGGCGAAGACGCGCGCGAGAAAGTCGAGGGTGGACGATTCCACCAGCGCGGCGTCGTTGTCCAGCGTCGCCACGTGATACGAGTCCTCGAGCCAGATCTGCTCGACGGGGCCCGTGGTCATCGCCACGATGTCCTCGCCCCTCTCCCAGTTGACCGTGTGGTCGATGCGGCTGGTCAGCAGGAGGCTCGGCGCGGCGAGTGCGGCCAGGTTGGCCCGCACCTCCGTGAGGCCGTCGCAGGCACTCTTCGTGCAGACGAGCGGCGTCGCGTCGTACGCCAACTCCGACGTCGATTCCTTCTTGATGTCGGACCCGACCGCTTCGAGCGTTTCGACGCCCGCCTCGATCAACTGATTGAGTCCGTCGAGCAGCTCGGGGTTGAGTGGGTTGATCCAGGGATTTATGAACACGCAGCCCGCGACGTCGGGTCGCGACTCCGCCACGAAGGCGGCGAGGCCGCCGCCCATGGACAGCCCGACGATCGCCACCCGGTCGCAGCGGCTCGCTAGGTCGTCGAAGGTCGAGAGGGCCGTGGACGACCAGTCGCTCCAGCTGGTCGTCATCATGTCGGCCAGGCTCGTGCCGTGCCCCGGCAGTCGAGGCAACTCGACGGTGTAACCGGCGTCCGCGCACGCGTCGGCCAGAGGACGCATGGAGAAGGGATTGCCGGTGAAGCCGTGCAGCACCAGCACGCCGAAGGAGCCGCCTTGGGCGGAAAATGGCTCGCAGCCGGGCATAATGTCGGTCGTCATAGGCTTCAACTCTACCGGGCTCTCCCCCGGCCGCATTCCTCGAACCGTCGCCGGTTCGCCGATCGCGGTCCCTTACTCGACGTCGATGGTCACGTGAACAGGGTCGGCAGCTGCGCCGCCAATTCGCTCACCGTCCAGCGGTCATTTCGTTCGAGCGTGTCGGTCATCGTCCAGTTTTGGAACTTGCGCACGGTGCCACCTTGGACGAAGAAGACCTGACCGGTGGCGGCGCAGTCCTCCATCGCCAACGTCGCCACCAGTGGAGAGATGTTCGCGGGGTCCCACGTGTCGAAGACCGACGCGTCGGCCGGCTTCACCACATAATCCATAAGCCCCGGCGTCGATTCGGTCATTCGGGTGCGCGCGGCGGGGGCGATGGCGTTGACACGCACCCCGTAACGACCCAGCTCTTCGGCGACGATCAAGGCGAATGACGCGATCCCCGACTTGGCGGCTCCGTAGTTCGACTGGCCGACGTTGCCCAGCAGTCCCGACGTCGACGAGGTGCAGATCACCGACGCCTTGACCGTCTTACCGGCCTTGGCCTGCTCGCGCCAGTAGGTGGCCGCGTGGCGCGTCGGCACGAAGTGACCCTTCAGGTGAACGTTGATGACCGAATCCCAGTCGTCCTCGCTGAGGTTCACCAGCACTCGGTCGCGCAGGATGCCCGCGTTGTTGACGAGCACGTGAAGGTCTCCGAACGTCTCGAGCGCGCATTGCACCAGGCGGGCGCCACCCTCCCAGTCCGCGACGTTGTCGTGGTTGGCCACCGCTTCGGCGCCCATCGCTCGGAGTTCACTGACCACCTCTTCCGCCGGTGACGCCGAGGTGGTCGAGCCGTCGAGCGCGCCGCCGAAATCGTTGACCACCACTCGGGCCCCCTCGCTCGCGAAGAGCAGCGCGTGCTCGCGGCCAATGCCGCGCCCGGCACCCGTGATGATGGCGATGCGTCCCTCAAGAGCGCCCATGGCAATCCCCCTAGAAAAGTTATGTTTCACCGATTGTACTGAAGAAAAAAGTCGTGGCTATCTCGATAAGAAACGAACGAAACCGGGCGGGCGGGCGTGGGCGTGATAGTGGTCGGGAATGTTTCTCATGTGGTCGTCATACTTCCAATCACCGACGCCGAATACTCCGTCGGCCACCGTCGACAGCGACTCGCGCATCAATTCTTTCAGCTCGTCCGGCGGCGAAGGATCGTGTTGACGCCACACCACCATCGGTACGAGACAGATCTCGCAGTCGCCGATCCAACACAGCTCGTTCTCCAAGTAGCGGGTGGTGATGACGGCCGCCTCACAGAGATCGCAGGTGCTACTCCCCGACATTCAACGACACGCTCGAGTGCCACGGCACCATGGTGCCCGCCGCGGGAGCTTGGGACACCACTTTCGTCCACTTGGTCGTACCGGCACCCGGACCGCTGGTCGTGAAGTACAACTTCGCCTTGTGGAACGCCGCGTAGACCTGCGACTGATCCATGCCCACGACGTTGGGCACCGCCCGCGCACCCTCACCGGCCAGCGTCGTCGTGGTAGTGGAAGTGGTGGTCGTGGTCCCCGCGGTCGACGTAGTGGTCGTGGTGGTGCCCGACGAAGGACCGGGTCCGCTGCTGAGTTCGAGTATCACGCTCGAACCCTTCGACACCGCGACTGGATTCGAATTGTTGCGGTAGAGGATGCGCGCGACCCGACCCGTCGCGATGTGCGTGCTGGCGATCTCCTTGGTCGTGGGGCACGTGGCGGTGACGCCAAGGCGGTGCAGGCGCAGCGTGGCGACCGCGCAGGTCTCGCCGAACAGGTACGGCCGCAGCGTTACCATGTTCGGTCCGTCCGAGACCCGCACCGTGATGGCCGCGCCCGTCTTGGCGTTGGCGCCCGCCGCGGGGTTCTGGGTCATGATCTCATTCGCCGCCACGCTCGACGACGACGCTGGCGGGTCGACCGTGAGGGTAAACCCGTCGGTCTTGAGCAGCGCAGTGGCCTGCGTCAGGGTCTTGCCCAGTAGCGACGGCACCGTCTTCTTTGACGAGAACAGGCCGAGTTTCCAGACCGCGGCGCCGCCCACGCCGGCGACCACGATAACGATGGCGGCGACCAGGAACCCGAGCCGTCGATTGCGCGGCGTCCGATTGGGCGGCAGGACCCCGTAGCCGCGTCCGGGGCTCGAGCGAAGCTGGCGGAACTCGCTCTCGGTACGCGGAGAGATTGGCGCCGCGTGCCGCGCGGTGTGGGGAAACTGCCCGGTGGCCGGATGCACACCGGAACTGACTCCGACGATCTGATCCGCCGACGGCGGGCGGAAGCCGATCGACGTGCGAGGTTCGAGCGGCGTGATGCGCTCGAGGATCGGCACGTCGCCGCGCACGGGGGCGACGATCAAGGGCGCCGAGTCATTCAGCACCGTGCTCAATCGATTGGTGAACTGCTCGGCGTCAAGACGTAGCAGGGGGTCAGGCACGGCCGCCTGGGCGAGCAACATGTCCAGCGTGCCCAATTCAGGTCGCACGGGCAAGGGAGAGTTGACCCGACTGCGCAGTACAATCTCGGCCGTCACACCATCGAAGGGCGTCGTGCCGGTCGCCGCCTCGAACAGGATGAGCGCCAAGGAGTAGACGTCGGTCTTGGGCCCGACGATCTCGCCGGTCACCTGTTCGGGGCTCAGGTAGCGCACGTCGTCCAACGAGAGCCGCTCGCGGAAGCCGTCACTGAGGCCGGCCAACGCGATGTCACTGACGCGCACCCGGCCTTCGCCGTCGAAGAGCAGCTTCGATGGCGACAGCGAACCGTGGATGAAGCCATTGACGTGCGCGTAGGCCAGCGCGCCGCTCACGTCACGACCAAGTCGGGAGACGTCATCGAGGCTCAAGCGACGACCGGACGCGAGCACATCCTCGAACGACCCGCCCCCTAAGTACTCACTGATCATGAAGATCGATCCGGACTCCTGTCCCCCGTCGTAGACGCGGGCGAGGTGCGGATGGCTCAGTGTGGCGCTGCGAACGATGCGGTCACGAAAGGCCCGGCGCACCGACTCGTGGCCGGCCAAATCGGCCAACAGGACCTTCACCACGACGGTCCGATTGAGCGAGAGGTCGTCCGCGAGGTAGACCTCCGCGGTGCGTCCGACGCCCAGCAACTCGACGATGCGATAGCGGCCTGCGATCTCGTGGCCGGGAGAGTAGGTGTGCGGCGGCATGGGCGTAACCAACCCTACCGAGTCGCCGTCATGAGAGTGTGCTGGACCACGATCCGGTGTTCAGCAGTCGCTGGAAATCGGCCGCGCCGACCATGGGAATTCCGAGGTCTCGGGCCTTGGTGACCTTGGACGCCCCCGGGGCTTCGCCCACCACCACGCAGTAGGTCTTCTTGGACACCGAGCCGGGGGACGTGCCGCCGCGCGCGACGATGGCGGCCTCGGCCTCGTCGCGAGAAAAGCCCTCCACCGAGCCCGTCACCACGACCGCTCGGCCGGTCAGCGTCGCCGGCGGTCCGTCGGCGCTCGCGGACTCCTCCAGGCTCAAGCCGGCGTCGACGAGGCGAGCCATCCGCTCCACGCTCTCGCTCTCCCTGCACTCCTGGTAGACCGAGCCCGCGATCACCGGTCCGATGCCCTCGATCGCCTCGAGCTCTTCTAGAGGGGCGCGAGCCAGGGCCTCGTAGGATCGAAAGGCCCGCGCGAGTTCTCGCGCGGCGACGGGGCCTACGTGACGGATCCCCAGACCGACCAGCACCCGGCTTAAAGGCGCCGTCTTGGCCCGGTTTATCTCGTTGACGAGGGACGTTGCGGAGAGATCACCGAACCCTTCTAAGGGGGAGAGGTCGCTCACCGTCAACGTGAAAAGGTCCGCGACGTCGCTGATGAGCCCCTCATTGAGCAGCTGGGCGACGCGCTGCTCGCCGAGCCCCTCGATATCGAGCGCGCCGCGCGACGCGAAGTGGATTATCTGCTGCAGCTGCTGGGCGGGACAGGAGGGATTGACGCAGTAGGTGTCGCTCTCCTGGCCGACGCGCACGAGCGGCTCCCCGCAGTCCGGGCAGTTGGTGGGGAACGACCAGGGCTTGGCGCGCTTGCGACCCGCCTCGACGACCGCGCTCACCACCTCGGGAATGACGTCGCCAGCCTTTCGAACGACGACCAGGTCGCCGGGGCGCACGTCCTTGGCCGCCACCTGATCCTCGTTGTGCAGCGTGGCCATCGCCACCGTTGATCCGGCAACCACCACGGGTTCGAGCACCGCGTACGGCGTGGCCCGGCCCGTGCGGCCGATCGAGACCTCGATGGCGAGCAGGCGCGTCGTGCGCTCCTCGGGCGGGAACTTCCTCGCGATGGCCCACCTCGGCGCCCGGCTGGTGACTCCCAGCCGCGTGCGCTGCTCCAAATTGTCGATCTTGATGACGACGCCGTCGATCTCATAGAGCAGGTCGTGGCGATGGTCCTGGAACCACGTGCTTCGCTCCACCATCGCCTGCACCCCCGCCTCAAACTTCGTCTCGCCCGCGGTCAGGAAGCCCCAGGTCTTGAGCAGCGCCAGCGTGTCGGCGTAGCGGGTGAAGGAGAGGGCCCCGTCGAGATCGACGAGCTGATACGACAAGAACGAAAGCGGGCGGCTCGCGGAAACCCTGGGATCCTTCTGGCGCAGGCTACCCGCCGCCGCGTTGCGCGGGTTGGCGAACTCCTTGGCGCCGAGCTCGCGCTGGCGACGGTTCAACTCCTCGAAGTCCGCCTTGGCCAGGAACACCTCGCCGCGCACCTCGACGCGCCCTCGGACGTGGCCGCCCAGGCTGTCGGGCACGTTCGAGATCGTGCGCACGTTCTCGGTGACGTCCTCACCCACCCGGCCGTCGCCGCGGGTGGCCGCCTGCGTCAGCGCGCCGTCGACGTAGGAGATGGAGAGCGCCAGCCCATCGATTTTCGGCTCCACGGCGAAGGAGATCTCCTCGGAACCCGAATCCAGCGACTTGGCGCAGCGTTGAGCCCAGGCGGTCAGTTCGTCCTCGTCGAAGACATTGTCCAGGCTCAGCATCGGTTCGAAATGGGTCACGGCACTGAAGACGGTGGACGGAGGGGCTCCGACCTTCGCGCTCACCGAGGCGGCGTCTTTCAGTTCGGGATGCTCCGCCTCCAGGGTCCGCAGCTCTCGGGCGAGCGCGTCGTAATCGGCGTCGGGGATGAGCGGCGCGTCCTCAGTGAAGTACGCCTCGTTATGGCGAGCCAGCTCCTGGCGCAACCAGATGACGCGCTCCGCGGGCTTCACGATCCCACGACGATCGCAGCACCCTCAACGATCTCGGGCTCGCCGGCCCGATAGAACACCACGGTCTGGCCCGCGGCGACCGGACGGGCGGGCGCGTGCAGCATCAGCCGCCAGCCGCGGCCGCCCTCGCGGCCGTGGTGGAGCGTGGCCAACTGCGCGCGACCGTGCGCGCTCCACTGGGCCAACACTTGCGTCTCGTCCGCCAGTACGTCGTGGCTGAACGTCAGGGAGGGCTCGTCGAGCAGTATCTCCGAGACGAGGATCTCCTCCAGTCGACCCACCTCCACGCGCTTGCCGGCGATGTCAACCTTGGCGACGTAGCGCTTTTCGCCGTCGCGCCCGGGCAGGACGCCCCGGCGCTGTCCGACGGTCATGAGTTCCGCCGCCGACGTGCGTCCGAGCTCCTCGCCGCTTTGTCGATCGACGATCGTCGCGGGGGTGACGTCGATGCGGCTGCGCAGGAACACCTCGCGGCCCTTCGAGGCTTCGATGAAGCACACGTCCTGGCTGTCGGGCTTGTCCCACGTGCGCAGCCCCAGTCGCTCCGCCTCGCGTCGCACGTCACTCTTGCGCATCGCACCGATCGGCAGCAGGAGCACGGATAGCTGCTCGTTGCCCAGGTAACCGAGCACGTAGCTCTGGTCCTTCTGGTCGTCGGCGCCGCGCACGAGGAAATACTGCCCGCCGCGCGAGAGGACCTGGGCGTGGTGCCCGGTGGCCACCGCGTCGAAACCAAGGCGCGCCGCGCGCTCGAACAGCAGGTCGAACTTGATGTGTCGATTGCACTCGATGCAAGGGTTCGGGGATTGACCCGCCGCGTGGCCGGCGACGAAGGGGGCCACGACGTGGCGTTCGAACTCCTCGGTGTAGTTAAAGATATGGTGGTCGACGCCCAGCGTCTGGGCCACGCGGCGCGCGTCATCGACATCCGCGACCGAGCAGCAGCCGGAGTCCGACGCGCCGCCCCACAGTTTGAGCGTGGCGCCGACGACCTCGTGGCCCTGTTCGAGCAGCAGACCGGCCGCGACCGACGAGTCGACGCCGCCGCTCATCGCCACAAGTACTCTCATGGTCCCAGTCTGCCAGCCCTCGGGCCTACGCCTCGGCTCGCAGGCGCTCGACGACGGACGCCATGATCACGATCAACGCGTCGACATCCTCCTGGGTCGTCTCGGCGCCCATAGAGAGGCGCAGCGAACCCCGCGCCCGCTCGGGGGCCATGCCCATGGCGGCCAGCACGTGGCTGGCCACCGCCGCGCCGCTCGAACAACTCGAGGCCGCGGCGGCGCACACGCCGGCTTGATCCAGAAGGAAGAGCAACTCGTCGCTGGCCAGGCCCTCGAAGGTCACGTGCACGGTGCCCGGCAATCGAGCGGTGCCCGGCGCCGTGATCGCGCAACCCGCCATCGCCCCCAGCGCGGCGAAGAGTTCCTGCTGGTAGCGCGCCACCCGTGCGGCGACCTCGCAGCGCTCGGTGGCGGTGAGTCGCGCCGCCGTGGCCAGTCCCACCGCCGCGGCCACGTCCACGGTGCCGCCTCGACGGCCCCGCTCCTGTCCCCCGCCCGGCACCACGGCGTCGATCGCCACGTCGCTGCGCAGGATCAAGGCGCCCGAGTTGACGGGTCCCCCGATCTTGTGCGCGCAAATCGAAACCATGTCCACGCCCGCGGTGGCCTCGGCCAGGTCGAGCCACGGCGCGGCGGCGACGGCGTCGCTGTGCGTGAGGATGCCGGCGGGCCTCTCGCGCACCAGCGCGCTCACGCCGTCGAGCGGCTGGAGGACGCCGGTTTCGTTGTTGGCGCACATGACGCTGACGACCGCGGTGTCGCCGTCGAGCGCCCCCGCCAGGGATTCCAAGTCGAGCACGCCGTCGCTGTCGACGTCGACGTAGTGGACCGACACGTTCGGGTAGTCGCGCGCCATCAATTCGACGGCGTCGAGCACGGCGTGGTGCTCGATGCGCGACACGACGATCGACGTCGTCTGGTGATGGCGACGATGATGACTGGCGACGCCCGCGACGGCCAGGTGGCAGGACTCGGTCCCGCCACCCGTGAAGATGACGCCACCCGGCTTGGCGCCCACGAAGGCGGCAATCTCGTCGCGGGCCTCCTCGACCGCGCGGCGGGCCTCCCGGGCGGCGCGATGCGAACCGGACGGGTTGCCGACCACGCCGTGCTGCCAGCGCTGCATGGCGTCGGCGACCTCGTCGCGACGCGGGGCCGACGCCGCGTGGTCGAAGTAGTACTGGTTCGTCATGCGACGTAGAAGGATTTCACGTTGGCGAACTCCCGTGGGCCGAAACCGGCGAGCTCCCTCCCGATGCCGGAGCTCTTGATGCCGCCGAAGGGCAGCTCGGCCATCGACACGACGACGGCGTTGGCGAATACCATGCCCGCCTCCAGACGCGAGATGGCGAGGTCGATCTCCTTCTCATCCTGCGCCCAGATAGACGCCCCGAGCCCCCACGGCGACGCGTTGGCCCGCTCAATCGCGGCGCCCAAGTCGTCGACGACCTGCACCACCGCCACCGGTCCGAACAGCTCCTCTCGGGCCGCTCGAGAGCGCTCGGGCGCGTTGACCAGCACCGTGGCCGGGAAGTAGTAACCCGGCCCGTCGAGGGCGACGCCCCCGGTGCGAGCGACGGCGCCG
This sequence comes from uncultured Acidimicrobiaceae bacterium, assembly GCA_963827115.1. GTDB lineage: Bacteria > Actinomycetota > Acidimicrobiia > Acidimicrobiales > RAAP-2 > RAAP-2. The sequence goes on from CAWGZS010000001.1 coordinate 1,668,373, forward strand.
TCGCGCACCGACGCCGAGACCTGATCGCTGAGCAGCTCGCGTTGGGTCCGTGACGCCAGCGGCCCGAGCACCGTCGAGGGATCCATGGGATCACCCGTGGGCACCAGGGACATCTCGAGGGTGAATCGTTCGATGAACTCTGAAGCCCTCTCCGCCACCACGATGAAGCGTTTCGCCGCGATGCAGGCCTGGCCGTTGTTCTGCACCCGCGCCTCCACGGCCATCGGCACCGTGAGGTCGAGGTCGGCCGACGCGGCGACGATGAAGGGGTCCGAGCCGCCGAGTTCCAGCACGCACTTCTTGAGGTGGCGACCAGCTAGTTCGGCGACCGCCCGGCCCGCCCGTTCGGAACCCGTGAGGGTCACGCCGACCACCCGAGGGTCCGCGATGATGTCGGGCACCGTCTCGAGTTCGGCGAAGAGGTTGGTGACGACGCCGGCCGGGAAGCCCGATCGGACGAAGAGCTCCTCGATGAACTGCGCGCACCCCGGGACGTTCGGCGCGTGCTTCACCAACACCACGTTGCCCGTCATCAGGTTGGGCGCGACGAAGCGAAAGACCTGCCAGAGCGGGAAGTTCCAGGGCATGATCGCCAAGATCGGACCCAGCGGCTCGTAACGCACGCCACTTCGCGAGCCGCTGGTGACGATCGGCTCGGGCGCGAGCAGCGCCGGCGCGTGGTGCGCGTAGTAGCGCATGATGGCCGCGCACTTGGCGACCTCCCCTTTGGCGGACGCGAACGTCTTGCCCATTTCGCTGGTCATGAGCTGGGCGATCACCGGCACTTCACCCTCGAGCAGTTCCGCGCAGCGCTCCATCAGATGGACGCGCTCCTCATTGGCCACGTCTCGCCATTCGTCGAACGCCTTGCTCGCGGTGGCGAGCAGGGCGTCAATCTCCAAGGGCGAGTGCGACGGATAACGAGAGAACAACTCTCCCGTCGCGGGATTGACGGACTCAAAAGGCATGGAACCAGTCTGCCAGTTATCGCAATGTCGACGACCGCCGCGACGAGGTCAACGGCGGTTCGAGGGCTCCCGAACCAGCCCGGCGATGACCGCCCGCACCTCGTTCGCCAGGTCGGACGCGGGCGAGTAGACGTTCATGCGGGCGCCCGCGCGACCGTGAAGATGGGCCGCCATGGCCCCCGCGCTGAGCGCGTCGTGACCCCTGGCAATGGTCGCGGCGATGAGGCCGGCGAGCACGTCGCCCGATCCCGCCGTGGCCAGCGCCGGCGTCCCCGAATTCACGACCCGCAGCGTCCCCGACGGACTGGCCAGGACCGTGACGGGCCCCTTCAACAGGATCACGCACCCGGTCTCCTTCGCCAACGCGCGCACCGCCTCGAAACGGTTCGCGGGAACGGGCCGTCCGGTGAGTCGGGCGAACTCCCCGTCGTGGGGCGTAAGAATCCATCGGCCTTCGGCGGTCGATCGTCCGGGTAGCAGCGACCGGTCCAATCCGTCCGCGTCGAGCACCACGGGGACGGCCACGTTGGCCAATCGCTCGCGCAACCACGAGGCGGCGTCGAATCCGAGACCGGGTCCGGCCACGACCGCGCGACAGCGACGGTCCACGGACAACTCGATGCCGTGCACCACTTCCGGCGGCAACCGCACGAAGCTGGAGATATCGCCGCGACTGGCCAAACGGATCATCGACGCTCCCCCGGCCAAGGCGCCACGCGCCACCAGTTCGGCGGCCCCCGGCATGAGGGGCGATCCGACGAAGGCCTCCACGGCGTGGACCCACTTGTGGTCGTCACGACGAACGTTGATCAGCGACTCGAGGTCGCCGTCCTGCATCAGGCCGTCCTCGAACCGCTCGACGATGCCCAACCCGGCGAAGCGAAGTTCACCCACCAGCGCGGCCGCCGGTCCGGTGAGATGGGCCGGCTTCACGGCGCCAAGAGCCAGCGTCACATCAGCCGCCAACGGCGTACCGAGGATCTCACCCGTATCGCTGTTCACCCCCGACGGCAGGTCGACGGCCAGCACCAACGTGCCCGGCGCCACCTGGGGCGCGTGGTAGGGGCGCGAGCAGCCGAGCCCGAACGCGGCGTCGACGACGAGGTCGTAGCCGTCGAGCGACATCGGTTGGCTCGCCACGTCGTGGACGTGCACCCGCGCGCCGCGCGACGCGAGCCAACGTCCGGCCACGCGTCCGTCTTGGCCGTTGAGGCCAGGGCCGGCGAGCAGGGCGACGCGCGCACCGTAACAGCGGCCCAGCATCGACTTGGCGGTCAGGGCCACCGCGTTGCCGGCGGCGCCGACGAGCGCGTCCACTCCCCGGTCCGCGACCGCGCGCGCGTCGGCGTCGCGCATGGCCTCCACGGTGAGTATGGGGATCATCGCGGCACCCCGATCAACGTCCCCGCCCGCTTCATCGAGGGAACGGGGCACGCACGAGGAAAAGGTGCGTTACTGATCGTGCTTCTTAGAACGCGGCCGCAGCGCAAACCACCACACCGAGATGATGGTCGCCAAGGCCCCGAGCAGCCCGAGCGATGATTTGACGCCATTGCCCTTCGATTCCTTCGTCACGCACCCATCGTAACGAGCGAAACGCCGGGGTTCTAAACCCCGGCGTTTCGATAAAGCGGTCGTGCGAGTGGCGTTAGGCCGAAACCTCAGCCAGGGACCTGGCGGCCTCGACGGTGATCTCAATCACGATCTTGTTGCCGACGATCAGGCTGCCGTTCTCGAGTGAGCCTTCGAAGTTCATTCCGAAGTCACGTCGGTCGATCTCTGCGCGGGCTTCGAACCCCGCCACGGTGACGCCCGGCGTCATGCTGGGGCCCTCGCCGAGGAAGTCGAGGTCGAAGGTGACCGGCTTGGTGATGCCCTTGACGGTGAGGTTGGCTACCAACTCAAAAGCGTCGCCCTTGGGGGTGAGCTTCGTGGACACCAGCTCGATGGTCGGGTACTTCGCCTCTTCGAGGAAGTCCCCACTCTTGAGGTGGCCGTCACGCATCTCGTTGTTCGTGGTGATGCTCGCGGACTTTACGGACGCCTCGACCGTGGTGGTCTCGGGGCTGTCGCCGACGACGATGACGCCGGAGAAGTCAGCGAAACTGCCACGAACCTTCGAGGCGACGAGGTGGCGCGCGATGAAGCTGACGTTGGAGTGAACTGCGTCCACGTTGTAAATGCCGGGAGCGGGAAGGTTGCTCATGGTAATTCTCCTATTTTTCCGTGCACTTTCTGTGCTCCCTGCAGTATACTTGCATATGCAACTGTTTGTCAAGCAACAATTGCAAGACTAAGAAAGTGGTAAGATTAAACCATGTCAGCACTGCCGTCGTCATGCCCCTCTGGGGACGAAAGAGTCAAACTCTTCGGGCTGCTGCTGGAGACCAACGCGCGATTGTCACGAAGCCTGGGTGCCCAGCTCGAAGCGGAATGCGACCTGCCCCTCGCCTGGTTCGAGGTCTTGGTGCAATTGCGCCAATCCCCCGATGGGCGTCTCAAGATGAACGAGATCGCCGACGCCATCGTCCACTCGACCGGCGGCACGACCAGATTGATCGATCGCATGGAAGAGGCCGGACTGGTCCAGCGTCAACTGTGCCCCACGGACCGGCGAGCCATTCACGTCGCCATCACTGACCTGGGCAACATCAAACTGGACAGCGCCTTTGACGTGCACCTGGACTATCTGGAAATCAATCTCACGTCGCGCCTCTGTGAAGAGGAGCGCCACGCACTGGCCGGATTGTTGACCAAGCTCAACGCGTCGCGCTAGAGCCGCGTCACCCACGCCTTCGCCGCACGCCCGTCGTCAAGCTCCAGGTTCGCTCCCTCGCCCAAGCCCTCGCCGGCGATGATCTCAACCGCCAGGACCTCGCTCGCCAGCAGCTCGAACCCGTCGGCGAGGTCCTCAATGCCCGCGACGTGCAGGATGATGCGATCGCTGACCTCGAAGCCCGAGTTCTTGCGAAGGTCCTGGACCTGTCGGATCACGTCTCGCAGATAACCACGTCGACGCAGTTCATCATCCAGCGTGAGGTCCAGGGCAATGACCTCGCCCCCGTCGCGCGAGACGGCGTAGCCGCCTTGGCTGCGCACTCGCAGTTCGATATCGTCGCCGCCTAAATCGAACGTGCCGGTCGACAGCGTCACCGTGATGGTGCCGCCGCTCTCGAGGGTTTCTGCGGCGGCGACCGAATCCAAATTCCGAAGCGCTGGTTTGAGTTCCTTGACGCCCTCGCCCAGGCGTGGGCCGACGGTGCGAAAGTTGGGCACCAATTCGAAGCTGAGCACTTCGGCGAGGTTGGTGCCGAACTGCAGGTGATCGACATTGAGCTCTTCCTCGACCACGCCCTGGGGAGGCATGGGGGCGCCCGCGGGCAGAAAGACCAGCGCCCTGGAGAGCGGCTGGCGCACTTTGATCCCGGCTTCGGCGCGAGCGCTGCGCCCGAGCGAGGTCAGGCGTCGAGCGACGTCCATGGAGGATTCCAGCGACTCGTCACGACGCGCGACATCGCCGACCGGCCAGTCCGCGAGGTGCACCGAGGCCCGATCGTCACCGTCGAAGAGGTCGCTGTACAGCCGCTCGCTCAGGAAGGGGCAGAACGGGGCCAACAACAGCGTGAGCCGTCGCAGCACCTCGAGCAGGGTGGCCTGGGCGGCCAGCGAATCAGAGCGTGGCGCGGTCGGATCGGTACGCCAGAACCGACGCCGGTTGCAGCGCACGTACCAGTTGGACAGGTCGTCCACCAGGTCCACCAGCGCGTCGGTACCACTGAGAGGCTCGTAGCCGTCGAGGGCCTTCGTCACCTCCACGGTGACGCTCTCGAGGCGTGAGAGTATCCACCGGTCCATCGCCGGGCGCTGTGACGCTTCGGGAATCTCGGCGTCGGAGGGATCAAAGGCGTTGAGCGACGCGTAGGTGGTGAAGAAGCTGAAGGTGTTCCACAGCGTCGCCAGCGTCTGGCGCATCGACGAATCGATAGCGCCGAGGCTGGCCCTCGTCGACGTCCACGGCGAACCCTGGGAGAACATCCACCAGCGCAGCGCGTCCGCGCCGCGGGTGTTGAGCACTTCCCACGGATCGATCACGTTGCCCACGGACTTGGACATCTTGCGCCCGTTCTCGTCGACGATGTGGCCGAGACAGAGCACGTGCTCGTAGGGCGTGGCGCCGAAGACCAGCGTGTTAATCGCGAGCAGCGAGTAGAACCAGCCGCGCGTCTGGTCGATCGCTTCAGCGACCAACTGGGCAGGGAACTGCATGGCTTGCGCGCTGCCGGGCACGTGGGGGTAGCCCACCTGCGCCGCGGGCATGGCGCCCGAATCGAACCACGCGTCGATCACCGGCTCCTCGCGACGTGCGTCGAGGCCGCAGGTGCGACAGGGCACGACAATCTCGTCAATCGCGGGACGATGCGGGTCGAGTTCGTCGAGGTCGCGGCCGCACAGTTCACCCAGTTCGACGAGGGACCCGACGCAGGTGAAGTGGTCGTCTGCGCATCGCCAGATCGGCAGCGGCGTGCCCCAGAACCGATCGCGCGAGAGCGCCCAGTCCACGTTGTTCTCCAGCCATTCGCCGAATCGACCGTCGCGTATATGGCCCGGGTGCCAGTCGACGGTGGCGTTCTCGCTCAGCATCTCATTCTTGAACTGGCTGGTGGCGATGTACCAACTGGGCTTGCCCCAATAGATCAACACGGTGCCGCAGCGCCAACAGTGGGGCAGCGAGTGGCTGTAGTCGTGGCGGCGTAGGAGGATTCCCCGGCGTTCCAATTCGTCGTTGATCTCGCCGTTGGCACTTCGAACGCCCTGGCCTTCGAGCCAAGGGACCTGCCAGGTGAAACAGCCGTCCGGCCCGACCGGATTGACCGTGGGCAGCCCGTGGTCCCGAGCGATCTGACGGTCTATCTCGCCGAAGGCCGGCGCCTGGTGCACCAGTCCCGTGCCGTCCTCGGTGGTCACGTACTCCGCCTCGACCACGTAGCAGGCGTCGACGCCTTCGGGAAGCGCGACGTCGCTGAAGGGCCGCTGGTAGTGCACCCCCACGAGCGCGCGGCCCGACAGAAGAGCGCTCACCGACGCCGACTCGCCGAACACCGACTCAACGAGCGTCTCGGCCACCACGATGCCGTCGACGACGGCATAGGTGACGTCGGGGTTGATCGCGACGGCCACGTTCGACAGAAGGGTCCACGGTGTCGTCGTCCACACCGCGAGGTGCGTGGCTCCCCCGAGGCCGCCGTGCGTGTCGGCGTCGGTGATGGCCAACTTCACGTAGCTGCTCTCGTCGACTTCATCGGTGTGCACGCCGGGCTGGCCCAGCTCGTGACTGGAAAGCGCCGTGCCGCAGCGCGGGCAGTACGGCACCACCTTGAGGTCCTTGTAGAGCAGCCCGCGATCGAAGAGCTGCTGGAGTTGCCACCACACTGACTCGATGTACGAGCGATGGTACGTGTAGTACGCGTGCTCGGTGTCGGTCCAGTACCCGATGCGATCCGTGAGCCGCTCGAATTCTCCGATGTAGGTCAGCACGGACTCTCGGCACAGCTTGGTGAACTCCGCAATGCCGATCTGCTCGACGATGGCCTTCTTGCCCGATATGCCGAGCTGCTTCTCGACCTGCACCTCGACGGGCAGCCCGTGGGTGTCCCAGCCGGCCCGGCGGGCCACGAATCGTCCCTGCATCGTCTGATAGCGGCAGAAGAGATCCTTGTAGACGCGGGCCCAGACGTGGTGGAGACCGGGCATTCCGTTGGCCGTCGGAGGCCCTTCGTAGAAGACCCAAGGGGTTGCGCCTTCGCGGTGTTTCATGGACCGCGCGAAGACGTCGTTCGCCCGCCATCGAGCGAGTTCGGCCTCCTCGACGGCCACAAAATCAATATCAGCGCTGACAGGGCGAAACACTGGTCTCCTTCAATGAATCTTCTAATCGTAGTGAACGGCCGGACCCGCGACGACCGACCTCTATCCTTGAGGGGTGCTCACGCTCTCGATCGAGACCGAACCAATCGAGTCGAGCGGTGCGCAGAGCGTGTACCAATCGGCCATCGATGAGCTCAAGCGACGTTACGGTGCCGGCGACGAATTCTGGCAGCTGGACCTCACGCAGTTCCAGGTCCCGCCGGGTTTCTTTCTGGTCGCACGCGTCAACACCCACCCCGCTGGTTGCGTGGGCCTGCGTGCGATCGGCGACCCCGCTCTTCATCTGGGCGAGGTGAAGAGGCTCTGGGTCCGGCCTGACCTGCGCCGAGCCGGCGTCGCCGCGTCGCTCATGGCCGCGGTCGAGGATCACGCCCGCACCGCGGGTTACCTCCAGTTGTACCTAGAGACCGGCGAGGCTCAGCCCGAAGCGCAAGCGCTCTATCCCAAGCTCGACTGGACGTCGGTCGACGAGTTCCCGCCGGGCGCCTATAGCCATCCCCACGCCTTTCGTTTCACCAAGATGCTCTAGGCGAACCGCTCGTCGAGCCACTGCGCCGACAGGTCCTCCAACGACTCGAGGACCAAGTCGGCCAGGGAGAAAATCATCTGGGACCGATCTTCGAACGTCGGCACCGCTACGACCGTCATCGATCCGGACTTGGCGGCCAGGACGCCGGCGGCGGAGTCCTCGATGACCAGGCACTCCAGGGGCGACACGCCCAGCGAGGACGCCGCGCTCAGGAAGACGCCCGGATGCGGCTTGCCGTACGGCTCGAACTCCGCGGAGTGGATCGACTGAAAACGTTCGCGCAGTTCGAAGTGATCGAGCACTCGCACGATCAGCGCCAGCGGTGTCGAGCTCGCGAGCGCGACGGGGCCTCGCTCACTCGTCAGGTCTAACGCCCTCGTCGCGCCCGGGAGTAGGCGGCCCTCGGTCTCCACCAACTCACCCACGCGCGCCAAGAGCAGGTCAACGACCTCATCCAGGGAGGGTCCGGTCCACGGGTACTGCGAGAACCAGTAGTCGACTACCTCGGACACGTACATGCCCTTCGTCGAACGGTGCTCCGTCTGCGTCATCGGCACGCCGAGTTGGCCGAATATCTCCACCTCCGCCTTGTGCCAAAGGACCTCCGAATCAACCAGCAGTCCGTCCATGTCAAAGAGGGTTGCGCGCAAAGTCACCTGGCAACTCTGGCACATCCAGGCTCAGTAGCGTGGGCCCGTGTTCGACATACGACGGCTGGAACCGCGCGAAGCCCATGACGTCGCCCTGCGGGCCGCAACACAATTGCGCAGCGATGCCTCGAAAAATAGGCTCGTCAACGCCGAGACGTCGCTCGAGCAGTTGCGCGACGCGTTGGCCTCCGCCGCCGCCCCGACGTGGATCGCCCTCGACGAGGGTCGCATCGTCGGGCACCTCTACGGCGCTTTGCTCGAGAACTCCACGCACGGACGTGGCGTATGGGTCGGACCCGACGGCGTCTCCTTCGACCACGCCGAAGTGCTGGACGCCCTCTACGCCACCGCCGCGCAGCAGTGGATAGACGAAGGAGCGAACGAACACTTCGTCTGGGTGCTGGACGACCCCGCGTCAACGGTGGAGTGGTTCAATCTGGGCTTTGCATTGCTGCACGCCCGTGGGGTGATGGAACTCGACCCGAGGTGTCGGGAGCTACCCCGCGGTTACGCGATTCGTCTCGGCACCCTCGACGACCTCGACCTCGCGTTGCAGCTCGACGACGAACTCGACGCGTTCCAACGTGAAGGGCCGAGTTTCTCGCTCGGACCCGCGACTCTCGCGCAACGTGACGACTGGCTCGAGACCTTGAGCGACCCCGACTCACGTCACTTCATCGTCGAACACGAACACGACGTGGCGGCCCACTGCGTCACCTTTCCACTGCCCAGCCTGCGCGGCGCGTTCGAGCGCACCATTCATTTGAGCGCCGTGCTAGTGCGCGCCGAACACCGGGGTCGAGGGGTAGCCAAGGCGATGATTGACCTGGCCCTGAGCGACGCGCGATCGCAGGGCTTCCGTTACGGCGAGACGAACTGGCGCCTATCCAATCGAACGGCCGACAAGTTCTGGAGGGACTACGGCTTTCAAACCACCTACGTGCGACTTCATCGCACGATTGGCGAGTTCTAGTCCAGCAGCGCCTCGATCGCGTCGACGAGTAAGGGATCGTCGGGCTCGACCTTGGACGAGAATCGCTGGATCGTGCCGTCAGGTCCCACCAAGAACTTCTCGAAGTTCCAGCGGACGTCGCCGTTGTAGCCATCGGCACCCGTGGTCTTGGTCAGTTCGGCGTAGATCGGGTGCTGGTCCTCGCCCTTCACGTCGATCTTCTCGAAGAGCGGAAAGGTCACGCCGTAGGTCGTCGAACAGAACTCCTGTATCTCCTGCGCCGTTCCAGGTTCTTGACCTTTGAACTGGTTGCTCGGAAAGCCCACCACGCTGAAGTTCCGACTTTCGTAGCGCTTCTGAAGGGCTTCAAGACCCTCGTACTGGGTCGTGAACCCGCATTTGGAGGCCACGTTGACGATCAGCAGGGTCTTGCCTTTGAACGCCGCGAGCGAACTTGGTTCGTCGGACAGCGTGCGAACGGGGATGTCGTAAAGAGTCATTCAACGACCTTAAGGGTGAGCCCGCATTCCGTGTCGCCCGTAGGCTGAGGCGATGCGAGCGGTAGAGATTCACGACGGCGCTCTGGCGATCGTGGAGCAGGGCGAGCCCGAGCCCGGGCCGCGCGACGTCGTGGTCGCCGTGCGGGCGGCCGGAATAAACGGCGCCGACCTCCTGCAGCGACAGGGCTTCTATCCGGCACCACCCGGGTGGCCGCAAAAGATCCCCGGCCTCGAAATGGCGGGCATCGTGAGTCGGGTCGGCGTCGACGTCCACAGCGCGATACTCGGTCGACGGGTCTGCGGCATCGTCGGCGGTGGTGGGCAGGCCACGCACTGCGCCATCCCCGTCGAACACCTCTATTTCGTACCGGAGAACGTCGAGTGGAGCGAGGCCGGTGGCTTCGCGGAAACCTTCACGACCGCGCACGACGCCTTGGTGACCCAGGGCGAGTTACGCGAAGGCGCGCGCGTGCTGATCTCGGGAGCCACCGGGGGCGTCGGCACGGCGGCGATTCAGATCGCGCACCTTCTCGGAGCGCACGTGACCGCGGTCACCCGCACGCCGGAACACCACGACGTGCTTCACCAACTCGGCGCCGACGAGACCATCATCTTGGACGACGTGCTCGGCCTTGAGCCCGTCGACCTCGTGCTCGAGCTGGTCGGCGCGAAGCATCTGCTCTTGGCCCAACAGGTCCTCGCACCATTCGCGCGAGTGGTGGCGATCGGCGTGGGGAACGGGGGCAGCCGACTGGAGGTGGACCTGCACGTCATCATGACCAAACGTGCGACGTACACCGGCTCCACTCTGCGGTCTCGGAGCCGCGAAGAGAAGGCCGAGGTGGTCGCGCGCGTCAACGAGACCGTCGTGCCGATGTGGGCCAGCGGCGAGCTCAACGTGCCGCTCGCACGGTCCTTCGCGCTCGACGACGCTACGGAGGCGTACGACTTCTTCGCCCAGCCGGGGAAGTTCGGCAAGGTGATGCTGCGCGTCGACGAATGAGCGACGGCCAGTGGCCCGACTCCTCGCCCGTCCCGCGGCCGCACCCGTCGCGGTGCTCACCCTCGCGAGACGACTATGACGCGATCATCCGAGCCCACGAAGATGCCGTTCGCAGGGGCGAGCCCACTTACCGCGATCCCACGACCAACCTGACGGTCCTGACCGTCGCCACCCACCTCGAACGAGGGACCTGCTGCGACAGCGGCTGTCGCCACTGTCCGTACCTCGACTAACTACTGCAGCGTCGAGCTGAGCGGCGTGTGCTCCATGCCCAGCGCTTCCGCGACGGGACCGTAGGTGATCGAACCGTGGACCACATTGACACCCTCGGCGAGCGCCTCGTCGGCGAGGACGGCCTCGCGCCAACCGTGGCGGGCCAACTCCAGCGTGTAGGGCAACGTCGCGTTCGCCAGCGCGTAGGTGGAGGTGTTGGGAACCGCTCCCGGCATGTTCGCGACGCAATAGAAGATCGAGCCATTGAACTCAAAGACCGGGTCGGAGTGCGTCGTGGGACGAGTGGCCTCAAAGCAGCCCCCTTGATCGACCGCAATGTCGACCAGCACCGAACCGTGTCGCATCCGCGCCACCAGTTCGTTGCTCACCAGCTTGGGCGCCTTCGCACCGACCACGAGCACCGCGCCGATCACGATGTCGGCGTCGAGGCAGGCGACCTCGACCGAGTGCGTCGACGAGGCGATGGTCTCCAGCCGTCCATCAAAATGATGATCGACCTGGCGAAGCCGGTCGAGGTTGCGATCAAGGATCTTGACGTTGGCGTGCAGACCCACCGCCATGGTCGCGGCCGCCAGGCCCGCCACTCCGGCCCCGATCACGACGACGTTGGCCGCCTCAACCCCGGGGACCCCCCCAATAAGCGCGCCTCGTCCTCCGCCCGGACGCATGAGATGGTAGGCGCCCACCAACGGGGCCATTCGACCGGCCACCTCGCTCATGGGAGTCAAAAGCGGAAGGGAATTGTCACTCAGACGCACGGTCTCGTAGGCAATGGCGACATTGTTGGCCTTCACGAGCGCGTCGGTGCACTCCTTGCCCGCGGCTAGGTGCAGGTAGGTGAAAAGCACCTGGTTCTTGCCCGCAGCGAGACGCGGATACTCCTCGGCGATCGGCTCCTTGACCTTCAGTACCAGCTCGCTATCGGCCCACACGTCGTCGGCGCTGTCGATGATCGTCGCGCCGGTCGCCACGTAGTCCTCATCGGTGATCGACGAACCAACGCCGGCACTTCGTTCCACGAGGACCTGGTGCCCCGCGTTGGTCAACTCCCGCACCCCCGGCGGCGTCAGAGCGACTCGATTCTCGTCCTTCTTGATTTCCTTGGGTACGCCGATGATCATCGTTGATCATCCTTTCTCTTGGGCCAGACCTATCTGATTGTGTCACAGCAGGTTGAACGGCGCGAATGACCGTGAGGCGCCTTACGTGGCTACCCGACGATGACGTCCGCGCTGCTCAGGCTTCGATGTTGTGCATCACGTGCTTGATGCGCGTGTAGTCCTCGAAGCCGTAGACCGAGAGGTCCTTTCCGTAGCCGGACTGCTTGAATCCACCGTGAGGCATCTCGGCGACCAACGGAATATGCGTGTTGATCCACACGCACCCGAAGTCAAGGTCCCGGGCAAAGCGCATCGCCCGACCGTGGTCGCTCGTCCACACCGAGGACGCCAGGCCGTATTCCACTCCATTGGCCCATTCCAACGCTTGCGCGTCATCGCTGAACTTCTGCACCGTTATCACCGGGCCGAAGATTTCATTTTGGATCATCTCGTCGTCCTGATGAAGGTCGGCCACCACCGTGGGAGCGAAGAAGTAGCCGCTCTCCCCCACCCGTGCGCCGCCGGTGACCACGGAAGCGTGTCCCGGGGCGCGACCCAAGAAGCCCGTCACCCGTTCCAGCTGCGTGGCGTTGTTCATCGGTCCATACAGCGCGTCTTCGTTGTCGGGCATGCCCGTCACCGTGTTCTTCGCCTGCTCGGTAATGGCGTCGACGAAGTCGCCGTAGAGGTGCGGTCCGACGATCACCCGTGTTGCGGCGGTGCAGTCCTGACCGGCGTTGTAGTAACCCGCCTCCGCGATCGCCGCCGACGCGGCGGCGATGTCGGCGTCGTCGAAGACGATGACCGGAGCCTTGCCGCCCAACTCCAGGTGCACTCGCTTGAGCGTCTTGGACGCCGTGGCCGCCACCGCCATGCCGGCCCGTACCGAACCGGTGATCGACACCATGGCCGGAATGGAATGCTCGACCAATGCGGCGCCCGTGTCGCGGTCGCCGCACACCACGTTGAAGACCCCCGCGGGAAAGACGTCGGCCATCAACTCGGCCATCAGCAGCGTTGAGGCCGGCGTCGTGTCACTGGGCTTGAGCACCATGGTGTTACCCGCCGCGAGCGCAGGCGCCCATTTCCACACGGCCATCATCATCGGATAGTTCCAGGGCGTCACTGCACCACAGACCCCGATGGGCTCGCGGCGCACGTAACTGGTCATGCCCTGCATGTACTCGGCCGCGCCGCGTCCCTCGAGCAAACGAGCGGCCCCGGCGTAGAAGCGAATCTGATCGATCATCGGTGGCATCTCGTATTGCATCGTGACGCCGATGATCTTGCCGCAATTCTCGGCCTCCACCGCCACGAGTTCCTCGGCGTGCGCTTCGAAGACGTCGGCGATCTTAAGTAGCGCCATGCTGCGCTCCGCGGGCGTGGTCCGCTTCCAGGACTCGAAGGCCTTGGCCGCGACTCGCAGGGCCGCGTCGATGTCCGAAGCGTCCGAGACCGGCGTCTCGGCGAAGGGCTCACCGGTCGAAGGATTGATGAGCTCCGCGTACTTCCCGGCCTTCGGGGCGACTGCTTCGCCCCCGATGAAATTGGTCAATCGACGCATGATTCCCCTTCCAAAAAGGCAGCCGAAGTAGCAACACCCCTAGCCACTCTGCCAGAAAAGGTTCGCCATGGCAAACGCCGGCAAGGACCGTATTAGTACCCCCTGGGGTAAATGGCGCCTGTATCCGGCGTCAATATGCGCTATGCTGTCTGTATCCGCAGCCGTTGGTCCATTTGGACCGTACGGAGGGGAGCACACAATGCCAGCGTCCACGCCGAAACGAAAGAGTTCAAAAGGAGCCGAGCGCTCGAACCTTGAACTCATCCCCACGCCTAGCGGGCTGGACATGATCGATCGTGCGATCATCGGTCTGCTCCAAATCGACGGACGGCGTGCCTACGGCGCCATCGCCGAAGAGGTCGGCCTCTCCGAAGCGGCCGTTCGCCGCCGCATCCAGCGCCTGAAGGACAGCGGCGTGATGCAGATCGTCGCCATCACCGATCCTCAACTCCTCGGCTACGGCCGCGAAGCGCTGGTGGGCATTCGAGTGCACGGCGACGTGCGCACCGTGGCCGACCAAGTGGCCGCCATCGACGAAGCCAACTACGTCGTCATGACCGCCGGAAGCTTCGACATAATCGCCGAAGTGATTGCGGTCGACGATGCCGCCCTCGTGCACCTGCTCAACGACTCAATACGCAGCATTCCCGGCGTCACCGAAGTCGAAACGTTTCTTTATCTGAAGTTAGCGAAGCAAACCTACGCATGGGGGACAAAATGACAATCAACGAAGTGATCTCGGACGGCATTGTCGTGTCCGGTCCACAGCATCAGAGCCAGAATTACTCGGAGCGCGCACGCCGTCACCTGTGGCTCCAGATGTCACGCATGGGTGCCTACTCCGAGACGAATGAGATACCCATCATGGTGCGCGGCGAAGGAACCAAGATCTACGACGCGAACGGCACCGAATACTTCGACGGCCTCTCGGGCCTCTTCACCAACATGCTCGGCCACGGCCGCCACGACATCGGCGAAGCAGCGGCGAAGCAGATCGGCGAGCTGGGATTCTTCCCCCTCTGGACCTACGCCCACCCCACGGCCATCGAACTCGCCGAGAAGTTGGCCAGCCTCGCTCCGGGAGACCTCAACCGCGTGTTCTTCACCACCGGCGGCGCCGAAGCGATCGAGAGCGCGTGGAAACTGGCCCGCCAGTACCACAAGATGCGTGGCGACACCGACCGGTACAAGGTCATCAGCCGCGACATCGCCTATCACGGCACGACGCTGGGCGCGTTGACCATCACGTCTCTTGACCCGTACCGCAAGCCCTTCGAGCCTCTCGTCCCGGGCGCCGTCAAGGTCCCCGCCGTCAACTTCTATCGGGCCGAGCAGTTCGCCGATGACGTCGACAAGTTTGGCCTGTGGTCCGCGCAGCAGATCGAAGAGGCCATCCTTCGCGAAGGTCCCGAGACGATCGCGGCCGTCTTCCTCGAGCCGGTCCAGAATGCCGGAGGCTGCTTCACGCCCCCGCCGGGGTACTGGCAGGCCGTGCGCGAGATCTGCGATCGCTACGGCGTCATCCTGGTATCCGACGAGGTCATCTGCGCCTTCGGGCGCCTCGGGACGTGGTTCGGCGGGGAGAAGTACGACTACGTACCCGACATCATCTGCTGCGCCAAGGGTCTCAGTTCCGGTTACGCGCCCATCGGCGCGATGATCGTCTCGGACCGTCTGGCCGAGCCGTTCCAACACGACGACACGTCGTTCATCCACGGCTTCACCTGGTCCGGACACCCGGTGTCGTGCGCCATCGCCCTCAAGAGCATCGAGATCATCGAGAACGAACACGTCCTCGAGAACGTACTGGCCAACCAGGATTACTTCCGGGACAGCTTGCTCGCCCTCAAGGACATCCCGATCGTGGGTGACGTGCGAGGCACGGGCTACTTCTGGGCCGTCGAGCTCGTGAAGGACCAGGAGACCAAGGAAACATGGGCCGGCACCGCGGCGGAGCGACTCCTTCGCGGTTACGTGTCGCCCGAGATGTTCCGTCGAGGGCTGATCTGTCGCTCGGACGACCGAGGCGATCCCGTGGTCCAGTTGGCACCGCCACTGATCTCAACGCGCGAAGACATCGACTTCATGGTGGGCACGATGCGTGAGGTCTTCACCGGAGCCGTCAAGCACACTAGCTAGTGCGACCGCCGCAGTCCCTGTGGTGGTCAACACTGGACCGGCCCGTCGTGGCCCGTCCAGCCCTCGATCACCATCTTGATGTCGACGTCGCCATCGTGGGCGGCGGCTTCACCGGCCTATGGACGGCCCGCGAACTAAAGCGGCGCGACCCCGACCTACGCGTCTGCGTGCTGGAGAAGTCGGTGTGCGGCTTCGGCGCCTCGGGGCGCAACGGCGGCTGGGCGTCGGCGCTGTTCCCCCTGGGCGACCACGCGGTCGTACAGCGTTACGGCGTCGACGCCTTCACCCATCAGCGTCAACTGCTGCGCCGATCCGTTCACGAACTTGGAGACGCCGCGCGCGACGACGGCATCGACGCCCACTTCATGCAGGGCGGCACGCTCACCTTCGCGCGCAGCGAACTTCAGGCCACCCGCCTACGCGACCACGTCGCCTCGGCGATCGAACTCGGATCCGACCAGAGCGACATCGCGTGGCTCGACGAGAGAGACGCGCGACAACGGGGCTCGGTGAGCGCGATGCTCGGCGCGATGTACACGCCCCACTGCGCGCGCGTTCATCCCGCTCGGCTGGTGCGAGGACTGAGCGACGTCGACGAAGCTCTCGGCGTGGAGGTCTTCGAGAACACCGCCGCCACGCGGATCCTGCCTCGCCGCCCCCGCCGCCAAGCGGAAGTAATAACAATCGGTGGATCGGTGCACGCGGAGTTCGTCGTGCGAGCAACCGAGGGCTACACTCCCACCCTGCCCGGTGAGCGACGCACGGTCGCTCCTTTGTACTCGTTGATGATCGCCACCGAGCCGTTGCCCGAGCACTTCTGGGCGGAGGCGGGATTCGCACACGGTGAAACCTTCGCCGACGACCGCCATCTCATCATCTACGGTCAGCGCACGAAGGACGACCGGTTGGCTTTCGGCGGCCGCGGCGCCCCGTACCACTTCGGCTCCACCGTCGAGCAGAGGTTCGACAGCGACGCCAGAGTGTTCGCCCTGCTGGAGGACACCCTTCGTGAACTCTTCCCTTCGTTGCGCGCGGACGTCACCCACCGCTGGGGCGGCCCGCTGGCCATGCCCCGCGACCTGACCCCCTCAGTGATCGTGGACTACGAAACGGGCCTCGCCAGCGCCGGCGGCTACACCGGCGACGGCGTGGTGCTCAGCCGGGTCGCGGCGTGCGCCCTAGCCGACCTGCTCACGCGCCCCGACGACGAGACCGAGTACACCCAACTACCTTTCGTCCAGCGCCGATCGCGGCGTTGGGAGGTGGAACCCCTTCGCTGGCTCGGGATCTCCGCCGGACTCACGCTCGCCGCGAGGGCCGACACCACCGAGTCACGACGTGGCGTCGAGAGCCGGACCAGCCGCTGGTTCGACTGGCTCACCGGAGAATCGGATTAACCACCAGCCGTAATGCGGGCACCACGTACGTGCTCAGCCCACCTCGAGGGGTAAGGAAGGGTTGGCGCTCCACTCGGTCAACGAGCCGTCGTAGAGCTTCACGTCGTCGTGGCCGAGCAGCGCAAGACCGAAGACGTCGACGGTCGCCGAGATCCCGCCGCCGCAGTACGCGATTATCGGACGGTCCCCCGCGGCCAACAGCATCGGGCTGAACGCCTCTTGGAGCGCCTCAATGGGGCGAAAGGGTCCCGTCGGAGCATCGAGCAGATCGACCGATGGCAGGCTGATCGACCCCGGTATCCTGCCCGGTCGACTGTAGGCTCCCGGGCCGTTGCCGACGAAGGCCTTCGTGGGAAGCGCGTTGACGAGGCACGCCGGTGCGCCGCCCAACACATCGAGCACGTCGTCCTTCGTCGCGAGAAGTTCGGGGCGGATTCGGCCCACGAAGTTCGCCCGCTGGGGGGCCACGGGGGTGGAGGACACCTCGAACTCGCTCTCGCGCCATCCCAACAGACCACCGTCGAAAACCCGGACGTCGTCGAAGCCGAAGTATCGGAGCATCCACCACAATCTCGTAGCCCACATCGGCGAAGCCTGAGCGTAGGTGACGACCCGGGTCCCCTCGCCCACTCCCAGGTCGGCCATGGCCGACGAAAACTGTTCAAGTGAGGGCAGGGTGAACGGGTACGGCGAGTCCTGGTCGGAGAGCGCGCCCGGAATGTCGGCGAAGAGCGCCCCGGGGATGTGAGCCTCCTCGTAGGAAGCCCTCCCGCTCTCGACCGTGTAGGGACCGCCGTCGAACTCGCGGATCAGGAAGGTCGTCGCGTCGAGGATCCGCAGCGTTGGGTCCTGCAGTTCCTCAAACAGTTGGTCGGCGCTTATGAGTTTGGCGGACGTCATCTTCCCAGAACCCCCTCGAATCGAACTACTCGTCACCCCACGATAGGCAGATCATCGCCGGAACGTGCCTGGCCGCTAGCGCAGGATATTGATGGCGCGCGCGCCCACCACGACGATGGCGACCAGGGACACCGCGGATTCCGTCGCGAAAAGGACCTTCAGTCGCAACGTCAGGGGCATGGCGTCCGCCGGCGCGAAGCTGGTGCCGTTGGCGAAGGACGTGTAGAGATAGTCGAAGAAGTGCGGTCGCCAGTCGGCGGGGGCCAGGTCGGGGTTCTCCATCTGGGGGAACTGGACGTCGGGCCAGAGGTGGTCGCCGCCCGCCCTCTTATGCGGCCCCCCGCGATCAATCTCCCAGAACCACACGCCGTAGATAATCACGTTGGTCAGCCAGATCGCGACGGCGGAGTAGATGAGCTGGGTGCCCTTCGACACGTTCGAACTGAGCAGTCGATGAACGAGCAACGCCGCCGACGTGATGTTGGCGATGGTGACCAAGGTGATCAGCACCAGCACGACGCGGCGGATCCACGGCGCCTCGTCGGGATGGCGATGTCGACGCGCGGAGAGCGGCAGCAGCGGCAGCGCCACGATGACCGGCAGCAGCCACCGCGGTCCCACGACCAGACGGCTCGGCAGCACGATGTACAGCAGGACACAGGTGACCAGCGCCAACGAGGCTGGCCACCGCGGCTCGTTGTGGGGAGTGGGCACCGCGCTCAACTTAGTTGAGCTGGATCTTTCCCAGGCTTCCCAAAATGTTGGGCAGCGCCAATCCATTAAGCGGCGTCCCCTTGAGCAGACCCTTCAACAGCGAGAGGTTCACCTGCTTCACCTGGCCAGCCGGCGGCGCGGTTACCTGCACGGGTTGGTTGTAGGAGAGCACGTTGAGACTGATCGTCACCGTCGACGAGTTCGACGTCTCGCTGACCGACGCGGCGCTGAGTTCGCCCTCACTCCCCACCGTGATGCTGACGTCGATGCTCAGCGCCGCCGGCATCTTCACCGGCGAGGCGCTGGGCGTCGGAATGATGACGTTGTTGCGGCGGAAGTCGTACGTGGTGAGGTAACCGTTCTTGGTGACGGTTTCGTTGCTAAAGCCGCTGATGAGGGACACGTCGGGCTTGGTCAGCTCCAGTGAGATTCCAAAGAGCGGAGGGGAAGACACCTTGGTGGCGATCCACGGGGCGCCGTACACCGACGACAGGTTCTGCGAGCCGAGATAGATATGTCCGTCCGCCATCCGCAGGTCCACCTGCGCCGCCGAGAAGAAGAGCGGGACGAGCAACTGCGCCTCCGCCGTGTTCTTGCGGAAGTTCACGTTGATATTGGCGTCGACGCTGTAGGGCTGGCCCGAGGAGATCTTCAACTCGAGGTCGGCCGTCTTTGGCGGATAGCCGTTGAGGGCGAGCGGGTCCTTGGGCGAACTCGCGGGGTTGGAGTCCGTGGCGGCGTAGACAACGCCGGTGACCGTGAGGGCGAGTGCGACGACGGCGAGGGTCAGGGGGGCGAGACGCTTGGATACAGCCATGCCACCACCCTACCGTTCGGCACTTTCGACCAGATTCGGCCTTAGTTCGTGGACGCGCTCAAGAGTTCAACAAAAAGTTCGTGGGATATGTTGCGGCCGCTGGCGATGAAACCGATGCGCGACGTCGTGTCGTCGACGAGGTCGTTGGTGATCGCGGCGTAGGGTGCGGCGGAAGAGCCTTCAAACACCAGGCCGTTGTTCAACGCGACTTCCCGCACGCCGCGACGGATCTCGATCTCGGGGACCAGCACCAATGGCACGTCGTTCTTCGCGATCAACTCGTTGGTGATGGCGCCGTCGTCGCCCCCGCCCGCGAGCCCGTCGGCGATGGTGGGGTGATGGACGATCTGGTCCATCGTGGCGCCGCGCAGCACGTGGTAGAGGGCGGCGCTCTCCTCGGGTTGCACGCCGGTGAGGCGAACGTCACCCCGGGCGTTCTCTTCGCGCGACATGAGGATTCCCGAGAGGAGGCCGCCGCCGCCCACGGGGACGACGAGGTGCTCCAGTTCCGGCGCCTGGAGCAACATCTCGTCCATCACCGTGGCCTGTCCGGCGATGACGTTCGCGTCATTAAAGGGTGAGATGTAGTGGATCGAGCGCAGGTCGGCCAACTCCAGCGCGTGCAACTGCGCCTCGTCGTACGAGGAGCCGAACTGAATCAACTCGATGTCGTATTCGCGCAGTTTGCGGACCTTGGCCAACGACGCGTTCTTGGGTACCACGACCGTCGACGGAACGCCCAGAACCATGCAAGCGTGCGCGATGCCCAGGCCGTGATTCCCCGCCGACGAAGTGATGACCGCGCCCGTGGGGTCATCGCGACGCGACGCGTCGACCGCGCTCAGCGCGCCTCGCACCTTGAACGAACCGGTCGGTTGGAAGCACTCCAGCTTCGCGAGCACCGCGCGACCGCGTAGCGAAATCGACACGGTCGGCGTGGGCACGAGATGATCGGCCACGACGCGGCGCGCGGCGTCGAGCTGATCGGTGGTGGGCGCGGAAACGTGGCGAATCATCAAAACCTCCGCCGACACCTTACCCTTCTCGCTTTCTGAGCCTCACTACCGCCAAGTAATGTCGGCACGTGCACTCCCTCCTCGCCGTCGTGCTCATCGCCTCATTGGCGTTCGTCGGCACGATGTGCGACAACTACTTCGCCTTCGCCGCGCAACTTTTGGTCACCGATCGTTCGCGTTACCGAAGGGTAAGTTGGGCCCAAGCCTCGGGCATACTCTTCTTGATCCTCATCTCGGGTGCGATCGGCTCGCTCCTGGCGCCGATACCGACTCGATGGATCGGCATCTTCGCCATCGCGCCGTGGGCCCTCGCGGCGCACGCGTGGCGCAATCGTGACAAACCGACCCACGAGCAGTTCCGGCGTGGCGCGCTGACGACCTTCACGTTGACCCTCGCCCTGGGCGGCGACAACATCGCCGTGTGGATCCCGTTACTGCGCGCCAACGGTGTGGTGCACGCCCTGGTCACGGTGGCGGTGTTCGCCGCCTGGGAGATCGTCTTCGTGCTCTCCGCCCAGGCTCTGGTCACGCACCCGCGGGTCGTCACGTGGGGCGAACGGCACGCGAAGTCGTTCGTCCCGTGGATCTACGTGGCCCTGGGGGTGCTCATACTCGTCGAGTGCGGAACCTTTCGCTGATTCTCGTCAACATCAACGCGCACGGCTAGCGTTGCTGAGTGCCTAATTCACCGCAACAGACGCTGCGTCGCCTGACGATCATCGTGGCGATCCAATGGATGGGCGCCACGCTGGGGCTGCCGCTGCTGCCGCTCTTCTTGGAGCACCGCGGCGGCACACCGAGCGTCATCGGCTTCATTATGGCCTCCTTCTTCATCGCCGGCGTGGCGACACAATTCTTCCTCGGTCGCTTGGCCGACAAATTCGGCCGCCGCCCGATCCTCGTCGGCAGTCTCGTGGCCTACGGCGTGGCGAGCATGACGTACCTGCTCCCGGTCGCGGCGCCGTGGTTCGCCCTCACCCGCGTGATTCAAGGCGCGTCCGCGGGGGCGATCGAGGTGGCGTCGCTCTCCGCCGTCGCCGCACTCTTCTCCGAGGCGGAACGGGGCCGCGCCGTCTCGCGAATCCTGGCGGCGCAATTGCTCGGCATCGCCATCGGTCCCGTCGCCGGCGTGCTCGCCTCGGTGCGCGACCTCGGATGGGCCTTCTTCGTCACCGGCGTAGTCAGTCTTATCGCGGCGTTCCAAGCCCTGCGTACCAACCTTGGCGACAAGGCGTTCGATCCAACCCCGCTTCCGCGCATGCAGTGGACCAGACAGCTGACCGGATCGCTCGTCGCCGCGGCGGCCATTGGCCTGCTCATCGGCGTCTACGAGACGTGCTGGAGCCTCCTGCTGCACGCCCACCACGCGACCACGCTCCAGATTCGACTGAGCTGGACGATGTTCTCCTTGCCCTGGGTGGCCCTCAGCCGGCTCGGCGGGTGGCTGGCCGACCATTCCAATCGACGGTTCATCACCCTGGCCGGTCTCGTCAACGGCGCCGTCTTCCTCGCCATCTACCCCCACATCCACAACAACGTGGTCATACTCTTCATGGGTTCCTTGGAGTCCATCGGCGCGGCACTCTCGGTCCCCTCGATCGCCTCGCTGCTGACCCAGGGCGCGGCTGACCGGGAACTGAGCCGCCGACAGGGTCTCTACGCCACCTCCAACACGGCGGCGCTCGCGCTCAGCGCCAGCTTCTCGGGGGTGCTCTTCACCATCAATTCGGCGCTGCCCTTCACCGTGATCGCCATCGTCTCGGCCGTCCTTGCGGTGTCGACGCTGTGGTGGTGGCGACACGTCACCGGCAACATCACTCGCGAGCCGTCTAACGCGTAAGAGCGGGGCGCGGGCCCCGCTCTTACGCGAACGACGAAACAGCGCTCAACTGATCCAGATGTAGTCCCAGCGGGCGGACCCGCCGTCGGGGTTGAGCAGGCGCTCTCCGTTGAAACCGACGCTGTACGCCCAGTTCTCGACCTTGTCGCGAGCCGCGAAGGCGGTGACCAGTTGGGTGAGGAACAGGTAAGTGCAGTCCTGAGCGAAGATGTCGTTCACCTTCCCCCAGGCCGCGGCGTAGGCCGCCGAGCCCTTGGGGCTGGCGAGGGCGCCGAGCATGGCCTCTTCGATGGTGGGATCGGCCTGGTGGGCGAAGTTGACGGCCCCAGGAATGAACGTGGACGCCGGCAACGTCGTGAGGCCCAGGCCGTTGGGGTAGGCCGGGGCCGCGGGCACCGAGTCCCACCAGACGTAGTTGATCCCCTGGTCTATGCCACCGAACTCGTTGAAGACCGCCGCGTCGAAGGACCCCTGCTCGACGTTCTGGATGAGCGCGGCCTGTTCGATCGATCGGGGGGTGACCGTGATGCCCACCGCCGCCAACTGCTGTTGGATGAACGCGAACTGCTCGGTGTAGACGGCGCTGTCCGCGATGGTGTCGATGACGAAGCTCACGGTAGTGACGTTGTTGGTCTTCTTGTAGGCCTCCACCAAGGCCGACGCTCCCGCAGGGTTGTAGGCCGGGTAGTTCGGGTTGGTGTAGTAGGGCGAGGACTTGCGATAGATGCCGTCCGACACCGTCCCCACGCCCAGCGCGATGACCTTGAGGTAGGTCTCGCGATTTATCGCCATGGCGCAGGCCTGGCGGATCGACTGATCGTTGAGCACCGGCGACAGGCTCAAGTCCCACTGCAGCGTCGAGGGATTGACCGCACCCTTGATGCCGGGAGCGGTGCCCGCGATGACGTCTTGGATGGGCGTCGGCACGGCCTGACCTTTTTCAATGTAGGGCAGGGCCGACTGGTCCCACGCGCCGAACTGGTTCAGCGTGCCCGAGTTGTTCAACATGATGAAGTTGATCGCCGGGTCGCGCGGGTCGTGGATGTCGTCGCGATAGGAGATGCCCTTCATCTTCTTGAGCGTCACGATGCTGCCGGCGTTGGTCGTCAGCAGCATGTCGATCTCGCCCGAAGCCAACGCGGCGTTGCGCGTCGAGTCGTCGGGGATGGTCTTGAACACGATGCCGTCGAGGTAGGGCAACTGGCGGCCCTTGGCGTCCTTGCGCCAGTAGTTCTTGTTGCGCTTCACGACCGTCGTCGAACCAAGGGACCAGCTGACGAATTCGAACGGTCCGGTGCCGATGGGGTGGCCCTTGTAGTTGGCTCCCAAGGTGCTGGGCGCCGCGATGTAGGCAATCTGCTGCTCCGAGAGCTGGATGTTGAACGTCGAGTACGGGATGACCAACTTGTAGACCACGGTGTAGGGCCCCGTCGAGACCACGTCAGCGATGATCGGCACGATGGCCGGTCCCACCGGGCTGGTCGGGACCTGCGTCGCGGCGTAGTTGGCCACGACGGCCGCGGCGTTGAAGGGCTCGCCATTGGTGAACTTGACCCCTCGGCGAAGCTGAACGGTCCATTCGGTGTAGTTGGCGTTGGGGGTCGCCGAAAGCGCCAACATCGGCAAGATGGCGTTGCCGTTGGCCGAAGTGACGAAAAGCGGGTCGAAGAAGGCGTTGCCCTTGCAGAACGCCGACTGGTCCCAGGAAGCCTGCTGGCCGTTGAAGTTGGAGAAGGAGAGCACGTCCGAGATCAACCCGACGGTGAGCGTGCCACCCATCTTGGGCTTCTTGGAGCTCACGCCCACGGTCGCGCCCGCGGTATTGGCAAAAAGCCCGTCGGCCACGCTGCCGGCCATCGCTACCCCGCCGATGGTCGCCGCCGATTGCGTAAGAAATGACCGACGATCGAACTTGGATGACATTCTTCCCTGCTTTCCCCTGTGAACCGACCTCTCGTCAATTCGCTCTTGGGCGCAACTTAGCCGTATTTGCACGTATTAAAAGGACATGGTGACCGGATCACCTGAATGTTGCTTCAGGGCCCAGGAGGAAGGGAGGAACCGCCTGGGCCCTGAAAAAATGGAAGATCGAGGGCCTGTGGCCCTAACGAATCTCCGCGAAATGCCGGGCGTCCCGCTCGCTGGCGAGAACGCTAAAAGCGCACCACTTTCGAACGAAACATCGCAATACTGAGGGAATCCGCGCTCTTCGCGCCGTCGCTGACGAGGGGGCCACGGCCATAAGTGCAGCGGTGCATCCCTGTCCCCTTTCGTCGACGACGAGGGAGGTTCGCCGTGTATTCATCATTGGCGAGCACCTTCAAGTGCCTCTAGGAACTCACTAAGAACTGACTAAATAAGGAGGATTATGAAAACTTCTTGACAACTCTCGTTTTGAGGTCCGCGAGTCACCAAAACCCTTCTCGCTAGGCGGCGCCGCGCGCCTTCCCACAAATTTCACAAGTGAGATCACCCCGAGGCTCGACGCTGGGATTCGTTCAGCCCCGGGTCGACACCCGCGTCAGCCAACGTTTCTCTCTCTCCGCGGGTCCAGAACCACGTAAATAAATAGTCGGACCGGACATGATGTAGTCGTGGCGGACTCGCGCGAAGACCGATTACGGGACCTGGCGCGCCGGTCCACGCCCGCGGTGACCAGCTTTCTGGCCCGACGGGCCTACCCATTGAGCAACGCCGACATCGACGACCTCGTTGAAGAGGTCCTGGTGGTCGCGTGGCGGCGACTGGACGACGTGCCCGAGGGCGCCGAAATCGCCTGGATGATCGGCGTGGCCCGAAACCTCTTGAACAACGCCCGGCGCAAGCACACCCGGCGTCTCAACGCCCATCGCAAGCTGGCTCCCGTGGGCTACGAGGCGTCGGCCGAAGAGCACGTCATCGCCAACGAACAGCTTCGCGGAGCCCTCGACTCGCTTAGCGCCGACGATCGCGAGATCCTCCTCCTGCACTACTGGGAGGGCCTCGACGCAACGGCCCTCGGAGTGGTACTGCGTATCTCCTCGGGTGCCGCGGCCACTCGTCTCTCGCGTGCGGCGGCCCGTCTTCGTGAGGCCTTCGAAGAAATCCCGCATTCCGGTGACAAGGACGCGTTCGAACGTACAAGAGGGATGTGAAAGGAGGAATGACGATGCCCGACTCACCCGATCCCACCGAACTGCTCGCGAGCGCTAAGCCCGACGTCGCCTACGAGATCGAACCATCACGTCTCGACGAGATGATCACCCGCGTGTCCTCCGCCCCGGTTTCCCGCTTCCCCCTTCTTCGTACCTGGCAGATGAGGGCGGGATCAGCGCTCGCGGCGGCCGTGGTCGCGGTAGCGGCGGTGCTCGTGTCGATCGGCGGCGGTCCGGCGCTCACGGTTTTAACCCTCGGGTCCGCCGCCTCCATCGCCGGTCCGGTGACCCACGCGTCGATAACGCCCTCCCCCACCAGTTTCGCCACGACGCAGGTGCCCGTGAGGGCGGGCGCGTCAGAGAACTCGACGTTCGTCGGCGGACCTCGGCTCGCCACGTCGGCGCCGTCCCTCGCCGTGTACCGCGTTCTCTCGGTCCTCGACCCGTCGACCAGTCTCTCGAACGTCGCCGACGCGCTCGGGGTGCGTCACGCGAAGCTCAACGCCGAGTGCACCTATGGCGCCACCGGCACACCGATGCTCGGCGCGAACGCCATCGGGACCAACGCCGTGGTGACGGAAGCCCCGTATCGTGCGGGCGGCTGCTCGAAGGGTGCCAACGGCGCGAGCGGCCCGCTCACCTGGACCTACAACCTGAAGGGCTCGAAGTGCCCGCGGCCCTCGTCACTTTCGAACAGCATGAGTGCCTGCACGCTCGCCCCGACGGCGTCCCAACAGCGCGTTGCGTCCCGCCAACAGTTGACCTTGTGGTCGTCACGACTGGTGGCGTCACTGCGCCGCCACGGCGTCGTTCCCGCCGGCATGACGTTAGGTGGGCCGTCATTCACGAACGGGACCAATATCGTCCTGTATCCGCTGTTGACGAGCGGCGGTCAAGCCTCCGACCAGTACGAGGCGTTCCAGTTCAGCATCGCCGGTTCCTTGGTCTACGCGACCGGGATGCTCGCCTCAACGACGCTGGTCACCACCTACCCCGCACTCTCCCAAGCCGGCGGTGTGGCGCTGTTGCACGCGAGCGGATCGGGCGTGAATCCCGGCGGACCCATGATTCCCGCACCGGGAACGACCACGACGGTCAATCCCGGCGGTCCGATGGTCCCCGCTCCGACCACCACCACGTCCACGGTCACGTCATCGGGCAACACGCCGTTGTCGAAGGTCGTGACGCTGACCTCGGCCACGTTGCGCTACCAGCTCCTCTGGCTGGAGGACGGCTCGGCCGTCTTCGTACCCCAGTACATCTATCGCGCGAGCAATGGAGTGAACGAGCAGGTCCTGGCCCTTAATCCCAACTACTACCGAGTCGAAGCGCCGAAGTAGGCGCGAGCGAATGAACCAAGCAACCTCAACAAGGAGAAACCATGAGTGATAACAACGAAGCAACCGAGAGCAGAGCAGCGAGGACCGCGCCATCGGGCCGTCCCTTCACGGCCATGAACTGGCTGGTGGCCCTGGTCGCCCTCATCGCGATCATCGCGGTCGGGTTCGTCGGGGCCGCCCTCAAGCACACCGCCAAGGCGTCGGCCAACACCATCTCGGTCACCGGCACCGCGACCGTGATGGGCACGCCGGACACCGTGAGCTTCCAGATCGGCATGCAGACGGTGAACGTCAATGCGGCGGAGGCCCTCAAGATGAACAACGGAAGGGTGGCGGCCCTGGAGGCCGCACTGCTGCGCAACGGCGTGACCAAGAAGGAGATGCAGACCTCCGGCCTCAACATCTCGGCCAACACCAACAACATGGGTGTGGTGACCGGATTCACGGTGGAAGACGACCTCAACATCACCATGCACGATCTCAAAAAGGCCGGATCGGCGATCGAGGCCGCCGCGCAGGCCGGTGGCAACGGCGTCGAGCTCAACAGCATCAACTTCTCGATCTCCAACGACTCGAAGCTGCTGGCCAAGGCCCGCGCCAACGCCATGCGCAACGCTCACACGGAGGCCAGCAACATCGCCACCGCGGGCGGCACCACGCTGACGGGGATCGTGAAGATCGTCGACCAGGAGAACCAGAGCTCCATCCTGCCCACTCCCGTGAACTTCTCCGCCGCCGCTACCGCGGTTCGGTCGGTGCCGATCCAGGCCGGCAGTGAATCGCTCAGCGTGCAGGTGAGCGTCGTGTACTCGTTGGCAAACTAGAAGGTCGCGTCGCCGAGCACCCAAAGCCTGGGCGGCGCATCCGAGAATCGCTGCAGAGAGATTCTCCTAGTTTCCCCCTCAGGAGCAGACCCGGCTACGCCAGCCCGGTCTGCTCCTGAGCCAACGTTCACCCTTCGTTAATTGGAATCCGACACTCGCGAATCCCACCGGAAACTCCGCACCGCCACCAACAGCCCGACCAGCCCCCACGCCACCATCACGCCGACGTTGACGACCGTGAGCCCCGTCGACCCGGGAACGAGGAAGGACAGCTGGAGCCCGCGCGCCATGTGTTCGAGCGGGAAGACCTTGCCGAGGTCAATCAGCCACGTCGGCATGATCCACGTGGGGATGAACACCCCGGAGAGGAACGCCAATATCGTCGCCGACAGCGGCCCGATCGCCGACGCCGTGTCGGCCGTCGTGCAGAAGCTGCTGAGGGCCAGGGCCAGCGCACTGAAGCACGTGACGCCCAACACCAGGTACGCCAGGAGCCCAATCAAGAGGTGGCCGGACAGGTGCACGTGGTAGAAGAGCGTGCCCACCGCAACCAGCAGCACGACGGTGGAGAAGACCACCACCACCGTGCGACCGATCTCCGCGAAAAGGTAGACCCAGCTGGGCATCGGGGTGCCCCGAAAGCGCTTGAGCAGGCCCTGCTCGCGCGCGGTCGTGACGCGCACCAGCAGCGAGCCGAAGCTGACCAGCATGATCTCGTAGGAAACGATGGAGGCCGTGTAGTAGGGGGCTTCGCCGACGTTGTGACCGTCGAACGGGGTCGTGCCCTTGAAGATGGCGTTGAACAACAGCAGCAGGATGATGGGGAAGATCACGGTGAAGACGAACGCGCTCGAATGGCGCAGGAAGCCGCGAACGGCGAATCGGGTCTGGGCGACCGCGAGGCCGAGGTCGCTCACGGTCGGTCCGCCGTCCCGTCGCCGGCCAGCTGCACGAAGACGTCGTCGAGGGTCGGCCGCACGGCCTGGAGGTTCGCGAGCTCGACGTCCCGGGCCTGCGCCCAATCGAGCAGCACCTTGAGGTCGGCCTGCACCTGATCGGTGCGGAATCGGATGAAGGGACCGTCGACCCTCGCGCTCGCACCCAGCAGGTCGGTCCAGGCCCCGATCTCGACGCCGGCAGGAGCCTCGAAGGTGACCTCGGTGTGATAGCCGAGGGTCTCGCTCAGCTCGTCGGGCGTGCCCTGGGCCGCGATCCCTCCCGCCCTCAGGATGATGATCCGGTCGGCCAGGTGCTGGGCCTCGTCCATGTAGTGGGTGGTGAGGAAGATCGTCTTGCCCGCGCTGCGAAGTCCCTCGATCATGGTCCACATCTCGCGGCGGGCCACCGGGTCGAGTCCGGTCGTCGGCTCGTCGAGGAAGAGCACCTCCGGATCACCCACCAGTCCCAAGGCCACGTCGAGGCGCCGCTTCTGGCCCCCAGAGAGTCGCCCGACCCGGTCGTTCTCCTTCTCCGTAAGGCCCACCGAGGCAATGGTGGCCGCGATGTCGGTCGGGCGCCGGAAGTACCGGGCGAACATGGACACCGTTTCGCGCACCGTGTAGACGGGGTCGAGTTCGCACTCCTGGAGCACCAGTCCGATCCGGTTTCGCCACTCCCGGGTGGCCTTCGCCGGATCGACGCCGAGGACCGACACCCGGCCAGCGTCGCGCGAGCGGTAGCCCTCGAGGATCTCGATGGTGGTCGTCTTGCCCGCACCGTTGACCCCGAGGAAGCCCAGGATCTCCCCCGCCTGGACCTCGAAACTGATGCCGTGCAGCCTTTCGACCGCCCCATAGGACTTGTGGAGTTCCTCCACTTCCACGACGGCGACCATGAGAGGACTCTAGACCGGGTGGTCGCGCACCGGAACCGTGACGTCGGCTCGCCTCGTCGCGCGAGCCCGCCCGTTCAATGAGAACGCCCTCAGGATGCCCGCCTCGCTCGGCGGCTTCGACGTGCCTAAGCGCGCCCAATATTTCTAGACGAATAATTTTTTTGCTTTCCCCTCACGTACTGGTCGCCATCGGGTAAACATGTCGCGTACGGTTTGCCCCTCGCGGGGCCGTAACCGGCCAAGGGCATCTATTAGGGAGGACTCACCGAGTGGCTTCAACTTTGGATAGGCACGAAGGATCGGCGGACGACCAGCCGTTCCACGTCGAACAGCGCGGCATCGACTACGTGCCGGAAAGCGAGCGTTGGGCGACCCCGCGCAACATCGGCGCATTGTGGACGGGTTCGGCGATCAATGTCGAATACTTCATCTACGGCGCCCTACTCATGGGATTCGGCTTCAGTTTCACCACCGCCGTGAGCATCATCATCATCGGCAACGTCTCGTTCCTCCTGCTGGGTCTGGCGTCCCTGCAGGGGCCCGAAACCGGCACCACGGCCTTCGCCATCAGTCGCGCCCCCTTCGGCCTGCACGGCTCTCGCCTGGTGAGCTTCTTCAACTGGATCACCCAGATCGGCTTCGAGACCGAGGGCCTGATCCTGATAGTGGGGGCCGCCATCGTGCTCTCCCAGATGGCCGGTTTCCAGGTCAACGGCGGGCTCAAGGTCCTCTACATCATCCTGGCGGCCGCGATCCAGGCGGTGGTCCCCTATTTCGGCCACGCCACCATGGTCAAGGTCCTTCGCGCGTTGATCATCCCCTTCGGTGCCATCTTCGTGCTGCTCGCGATCTTCGACTTCCAGCACGGCAGCAGCAGCTTCAAGGGCTTCGGCGGCGGCTGGGAGCTCTACACGGCGGGCCTGGCCTTCGTCTTCGCCCTTTCGGGCCTCGGTTGGACGGAGTGCGGCAACGACTACACGCGCTACGTAGCCCGCGACGCGTCCAAGTCGTCGATCGTCGGCTGGGTCTTCCTTGGCACGGCCGTGCCTGAGATCATCATGATGCTCCTGGGTGCCGCTACCTTCACGTTCCTCTCCTCGAGCGCTCAGGTCGCCGACTGGAACGGCGCCAACCCCTTCGAAGCGCTGCACGGCCAGCACTTCATACCCAGCTGGGTCGTGGCGATCTTCCTGATTTTCGCCATCGTGCAACTCTTCGGTATCAACTCCTTGGACTTGTACTCCTCGGGCGTGTCGCTCCAGGCCATGGGCCTTCGACTGCGGCGCTACCAGGCCGTCATCCTCGACAGCGTCCTGGCCTGCGGCCTGACGATCTGGGCCATGTTCCAGTCCACGTTCTCGCTCTACATGAAAGAGTTCGTGGGCGTCATCATTCTGTGGATCGCCCCGTGGCTGGGCGTGTTCCTGATGGACTGGATACTGCGCCGATACCGTTACAACCCGGCCGAACTGCAGCGCACCGACCGCAACAGCATCTATTTTGGCGGAGCGGGCGGCGTCAGTTGGAACGCCATCGTGGCCTTCGTGGTGGGCGTGGTCTGCGCGACGCTCTGCTACTCCAAGGCGCCGCCACCGGTGAACTTCCCCTTCCACTGGATGACGCCGATCGCCAATCACTACGGTGGCGCCTGCGCGGGCAACCTCGTGCACAGCGTCTGCACGGCCGGATGGTACGGCGGGGCCGACTTCTCGGTGCCCACGGGTGTGATCATCGCCGGACTGATCTACTTCCTGCTCGAGAAGGCCACCGGCCGGGTCGCCAAGCAGGTGAAGCACCAGCGAGAACTCGAACCGAATCGTTAGGGCAAGGGCAAGCAGAAAACCCCGGGCGTGGCCCGGGGTTTTCTGTTGTAGGACCTAGCCGACCCAGTCCTCGACGAGCCCGCCCGAACCGTCGGGGCGAAAGACGGGGATCGATCCGAGTGCGCGGACCATCGCCGCGTCCTCACCCAGGGCGCTGCGCCACAGCGATCCCTCCGTGACCAGGGTCCCGATGGCCACGACCTCGGCGCCCACGCCGCGCAGAAGGCGCAGCGACGCGCCGGTGGACGCGCCCGTAGAGATCACGTCGTCGACCAGGGCCACGCGACGTCCCGCCACGTCCTTGATGCGGGCCCGGTCGAAGAGCAACCGCTGGTCGACGTCGGTGGTGATCGAACGCACCGGCTCGCTGACGGCGTCGGCCAGGTGGATCTTGGGCGTCTTGTGCAGGATGACGTACTGGTCGAGCCCTAGGTGTCGGGTCACCTCCACGACCACGGGGATACCCATGGTGGCAACGGTGGCGACGATGTCGACGTCGTACGGGCGCAGGATATCGGCCAGCTCGCGGCCCGCCGTCGACATGAACTCGACGCCCATGTCGACCGTTATGAGCAGCGCTAAAGCAATCGAATCGTTCAGGGACACCACGGGCAAGGCCACGTGCTGGGTACCGATTTCGGTTGAATACGTGCGCTCACCCACGGTGTTGGAGCATACTTAGCCAGTGCACGCACCCAAGACACCGCTCCCCACCCACCTAGCCCGTCAGATGCTCTCGACGGCCTACGACGAAGCGCTCGCGGGCCTGCGCGAGGGCGGTATTCCAATCGGCGCCGCACTCTTCACCCGCGACGGCGAGTTGCTCGGTTCCGGCCACAACCGCCGGGTGCAGGAGGACGACGCGTCGGTGCACGCCGAGACCGACGCGTTCCGCAAGGCCGGGCGCCGGCGCGACTACCCCGAGTGCGTGATGGTCACCACGCTCTCGCCTTGCTGGTACTGCTCGGGGCTGGTACGCCAGTTCAACATCGGCGCGGTGGTGATCGGCGAGTCGATGAACTTCCACGGCGGCCACGACTGGCTGCGCGAACACGGCGTCGAGATCATCATCCTGGACGACCCCGGGTGCATCGAAGTGCTGGGCACCTTCATCCAGGATCACTCGGCCCTCTGGAACGAGGACATCGGCCTCTGAGTCAGCGAACGGGAGGGCCGAAGAGTCGGTCGCCCGCGTCGCCCAGGCCGGGCGTGATGTAGCCGACGTCGTTGAGTTCGGCGTCCAGGGCCGCCGCGACGATGCTGACGTTGGGGTGCCTCTCCAGGACGAAGTCGACGCCCGGCTGGGCGGCGATCAGGCACAGCACCGTGATGTCGTGGGCGCCGCGTTCCACCAGCATGTCGAGCACGCACACCAGGGATCCACCGGTCGCCAGCATGGGATCGCACAACACCACGTGAGCTCCCGCCAACGAGTCCGGCAGACCGTCGAGATAGACGCTCGGCTGCAGCGTCTCCTCGTTTCGTCGAAGCCCGACCAGGCAGACGCGGTGATGCGGCAGGACCTCCTGCACCGCGGGCGACATGCCCAGCCCGGCGCGCAATATGGGCACGATGACGTACTCGGTCTCCACCCGCACGGCGGGTGCACCCTTCACCACCGGCGTGTCGACGGTGGTCTGGGTGACCGGGGTGTCGCGAAAGGCCTCGTAGGTGACGAACCGCGAGATCTCGCCGGCCAGTCGCAGGAAGTCGGCGTTGGACGTGTCGACGTCGCGCAGCTGACGTACCTTGTCGGCGACGATGGGGTGACTGATGACGTGTGGTCCGCTCACGTGGTCAGACTATCGCCGGACCATCGTCGCCCCGAGCGAAAGCCGAGCGCAGGAATCGTGCCACGCGGGTTCCTTTAGAATCGCTCGGTGGCACTTTCCCTTTCTCCCGCTCCCGCGTCGGGAGGGGAGGAAGAAGGGGCCAACCCCCTAGGCGGCGTCTACTCAAAGTACGAGGGCCCGCGTCAGCAGATCCTGCGCGACCAAAGCCTGCCGTGGTGGCGACGGGTGCTGCCGGTCATCGCGTCGCACCGACTCACTTTCCTCGTCGCCATCATCCTCTCCTTCGTCAGCCTCATCCTGCAGACCTTCATTCCGTATCTTCTCGACACCGCCATCCAGAAGGGGCTGCTGCACAGCTCGAGCGCCCTGCATCACTACGTCGTGCTCATCCTGGTCATCGGGCTGCTGACGGGCGTCTCGGGCATCATCTCGCGCCGGTATCTCTTCTACACCGCCTACAGCGTCGAAGCCGACCTTCGTTCGTTGATCTACGAGCACCTGACCTGGCTCTCCTTCAGCTTCTACGACCGGGTGCAGTCCGGCCAATTGATCAGCCGCGCCAACAGCGACATCCGCAGCGTCCAGGCCTACGCCACCTTCGCGCCACTCATCGTGGTGCAGTGCCTGGGCGGCATCCTGGCCTTCATCTTCATGCTCTTCATCTCGCCGGTGCTGGCCTTCATCGCGCTGGTGGTGATGCCGATCCTCTACTTCGTGGGCATCAAGATGCGCCGGGTGATGTTCCCGATCTCCTGGATCATCCAATCGCGCCTGGCCGACGTCGCGACCATCGTCGACGAGAACGTCAACGGCGTACGCGTGGTCAAGTCCTTCGCCCAGGAGGAGGCCGAGGTCAACCGCCTGGCCGACACCGCGGAGCGGGTGGCCTGGTCCTACATCAAGGACGCGCAGATCCGCGGCACCTGGTCGCCGTGGGTGCAGAACCTCCCCCAGCTGGGACTGGCGCTCGTGCTGTTCTTCGGCGGGTGGATGGTCCTGCAGGGGAACCTCCCCGTGTCGGCCATCGTGGCCTTCAACCTCTACCTCCTGATGCTCCAGGCTCCCTTCATGATGCTGGGACAACTCGTCATGATGGGACAGCGCGCCCGTGCCAGCGCCGAGCGCATCTTCGAGATCCTGGACGAGAATCCCGACATCGTCGAACGTCCCGGGGCCTACGACCTGCCGGCGGTGGACGGGGCCATCCGCTTCGACCACGTCAGCTTCGAATACGACAACGGCGTGGAGATCCTGCACGACTTCGACGCGCGGATCGAACCCGGCGAGACCGTGGCCATCGTGGGCCGCACCGGCTCGGGCAAGTCGACCGTGGCGCGGCTGCTCACCCGCTTCTACGACGTGAGCGGCGGCGCGGTCAGCATCGACGGCCACGACGTGCGCGACGTGACGCTCGGTTCGCTGCGCGCGAACGTGGGCGTGGTGCTCGACGAGCCCTTCCTCTTCTCGGTCTCGATCTTCGAGAACATCGCCTACGGTCGCCCGGACGCCACCTTCGACGAGGTGCGCAACGCGGCCCAGGCGGCCAACGCCGACGAGTTCATCGTGAGGCTCTCCGAGGGCTACGACACCGTCGTGGGAGAGCGCGGCTACACGCTCTCGGGCGGCCAGCGCCAGCGCATCGCCATCGCGCGCACCTTGCTCGTCAATCCGCCGATCCTGATCCTCGACGACGCCACCAGCGCCATCGACGTTCACATCGAGGCCGGCATCTACGAGGCGCTCTCGACGCTGCTGCGCCAGCGCACGACCATCGTCATCGCGCACCGCATCTCGACCATCGCGCTGGCCAGTCGAGTGATCCTGCTCGACGAGGGCCGGGTCGTGGCGACCGGCACCCACGACGACCTGCTCAAGAACTCGGCCCTCTACGTCCAGGTGCTGGCCCAGACCAGGGCGGAGGCGACGTAATGGCCTGGGCCGGATGGGGAGGAGGCGGAGGGATGTTCGGTCGGCCCTCGGCGCCGGGGCTGCCCTTCGGCGGAATCCCCAGCGAACTGATGGACGGCGCGACGAAGATACTCGAGACCGAGCCGGTGCACCCGCCCTCGGCGATCACCTTCACCCAACGGCCCAGTGCGAAGGAACGC
The DNA here is from genome assembly GCA_963827115.1 of uncultured Acidimicrobiaceae bacterium. Lineage (GTDB taxonomy): Bacteria > Actinomycetota > Acidimicrobiia > Acidimicrobiales > RAAP-2 > RAAP-2. Next base: position 1,703,477 of record CAWGZS010000001.1, read on the forward strand.
CAGCGACTGACGCTGCCCAGCCTGCTGCGGGTCTATCCGGGCTGGGTGGCGTCGGGGTCGCTGCTGGCCATCGTCCTCAGCCTGGTGATGCAGGTCGGTCCACTCCTGACGGCCTACGCCATCGACAACGGCATGGGCGGCTCCAACCGCCACCTGCTTGGTCATCGCTCACTCACCGTGATCGCGGTGTGCGCCCTCCTCTACCTCGCCTCGGCGCTGGTGAGCGTGGCGCTGCAGAAGTTGCAGGTCGACGTCACCGGGAAGCTCTCCTCGAGGGTGATGCACGACCTTCGCATTCGCGTCTTCACCCACTTCCAGCGTCTCAGCCTCGACTTCTTCACCGAGGAGAAGGCCGGGGTCCTCATGAGCCGCATGACCAGCGACGTCGAGAATCTCCAGCAACTGATCCAGGACGGGATCAGCTCCTTCGCCATCCAGGGACTCACCATGATCGTGATCACGGTCGTGCTGTTCTCGCTCAACGTGGCCCTGGCCACCTGGACCATCTTGCTCGTGGTGCCCGCGCTTGTCGTGCTCTCCATCTGGTTCCATCACGCTTCCGAGCGGGGCTACCTGCTGGTGCGCGACCGCATCGCCAACGTGCTGGCCGACCTCTCTGAATCCCTGTACGGCATCCGCGTGGTCACGTCGAACAACCGCCAGCGCCGCAACATCCGCAACCATCGCCACGTGGTGGGCGCCTACCGCGACGCCAACCTCTACACCGGTCGGGTGAACTCGATCTACGGCCCGGCCACCATCATGATCGGGATACTCGGCCAGGGCCTCTTGCTCGGCATCGGCGGCGACATGGTGCTGCATCACCACCTCAAGCTCGGCTACCTGGTGGCCTTCTTCTTGTACCTCAACCGATTCTTCGCGCCCATCCAACTGCTCACCCAGCAGTACACGGCACTCCAGCAGGGCCGCTCGTCCATCATCCGCCTGCGCGAGCTCGTCGAGACGCCGCCGACCGTCGACGAGGTCGAGAACGCCCCGGCGCTGCCCACCATCGACGGGCGCATCACCTTCGAGAACGTGGGCTTCGCCTACCTGGCGGGGAAACCCGTCCTGCACGACATCAACCTCGAGATCGCCCCGGGTGAATCAGTCGCCTTCGTGGGACCCACCGGCGCCGGCAAGTCCACCATGGCCAAACTGGCCAACCGCTTCTACGACCCGACCGAGGGCCGGATACTGCTCGACGGCATCGACATCCGCACGGTCACCCTGCGCTCGCTACGTTCGCAGCTGGGTGTCGTGCCCCAGGAGGCCTTCCTCTTCGCCGGGTCCATCCGCACCAACCTGAGCTTCGGTCGAACGACCATCACCGACGAGGAGATCGAGGAGGCCATCGACGTGGTGGGACTGCGCGAACTGGTCGAACGCCTGCCCGAGGGACTCGACACCGAGGTGCACGAACGAGGTCAGACCCTGGCCGCGGGCGAACGGCAGCTCCTGGCCCTGGCGCGGGCCTTCCTAGCCCGCCCCCGCGTGCTGATCCTCGACGAGGCCACCTCGTCATTGGACCTACGAAGCGAGACCGTCATCGAGCGGGCGCTCGACCGCCTGCTCGAAGGGCGCTCCGCCATCCTCATCGCTCACCGACTCACCACGGCCCAGCGGGCCGACCGGATCGTGGTCATCGACCAGGGCGCCATCGTGGAGATGGGCACGCCCGGCGAACTGCGCCAGGCGAAGGGCGCCTACGCCGCCATGTACGACGCGTGGCTGGCGTCGGGAGGACGCGACGCGTCGAGAGGTTGACGCCGCCAACCTCGACCCGGTATCCGACGCCGGCGGCGTCAGACCAGGCCCTTGACCGTCTCGATGAGTGAGACCGCGCTCTGTCCCGGCTGGGCCAGGGGAAGCACCTGGAGGTGCGTCACCCCGGCGTCCTTCATGGCCTCGATGCGCTCGGCGACGTAGCTCAGCGGACCGCACAAGCTGGTGAGTTCGAGGAACTCCGCGGGCACCGCCGCCTCGGCCTCCTTCTTCTTGCCGTCGAGGTAGAGGTCCTGGATGGTGGCCGCCGCCTGCTCGAAGCCGTAGCGAACGGCCAGCTCGTTGTAGAAGTTCTTGCCCTTGGCCCCCATGCCGCCGACGTAGAGAGCCACCGCCGAGCGCTGCAGCTCGCGCAGCTTCGTCACTTCCTCGCCCTCGCCGATCGCGAGCAGCCCGCCGGCGCTGATCATCAGCTCTCCCCGCTCGGATGAGCGCTTGGCTTTGCCCGCGGCCAGCGCGGCGCCCCACACTTCCTGCGCCCTCTCGGGGATGAAGAAGATCGGCAGCCACCCGTCGGCGACCTCGGCGGTCATCTCTACGTTCTTCTCCCCCAAGGACGCGATCCACACGGGGATCTCACGGCGCACCGGGTGCGCGATGATCTTGAGTGCTTTGCCCAGTCCCGTGCCCTCGCCCGGCGCCAACGGCACCGTGTAGTTCCTGCCCTGGTGGGTCAGGGGCGCGTCACGCTTCCACACCTCGCGACAGATCTCGACGATCTCGCGCGTGCGGCCCAGCGGATTCGAATAGACGACGCCGTGGAAACCCTCGATGACCTGGGGGCCCGACGCCCCCAAACCGAGGTGGAAGCGCCCGTCAGAGAGCGCGTCGATGCCCGCGGCCGTCATGGCGATCAGCGTGGGGGTACGGGTGTAGATCGGCAGGATGGCCGAGCCGATTTCCACGGTCTCGGTGAGCGCGGCCAAGTAGCCCATGAGTGACGGGCTGTCGAATCCGTAGGCCTCCGCCACCCAGACCAGGTCGAGGCCGGCCTTTTCCATCTCGGCGACCGAACGCGCGGCCTCTTTGAAGCCCTTGGAATAGTCGAGCGCCGTCGAAACCTTCATGATGACCTTCCGTCTCCCGGGACCTTTGTCACGATACCTGAGGGTAAGGCGCGCCTGGTCTGGAAGCCAGTGCAGGGTGGCCTACGCTGGAGGTGAGGGCGACGTCGCCCTCTCTAATTTCAAAGGCTGGTGACAACGTGGTCACACGTCCAGAAGAGGCGCACGCCCACGAGTACAACCCGTGGCTCAATGTCGTCTCACTCATCGAAACCGCCGGTCGTCTGCTCGGCCTCAACGAGGGCATGATCAAGCGGATCGTGACCCCCGAGCGCATCCTCGAAGTGGCCGTGCCCGTGCGCATGGACTCGGGCGACATCGAGATGTACCAGGGCTGGCGCATCCAGCACAACACCTCGCGCGGGCCCGGCAAGGGCGGCATTCGCTTCCACCCGAGCGTGAGCACCGACGAGATCGCGGCACTGAGCGCCGACATGTCGATCAAGTGCGCGGTGGTCAACATCCCCTACGGCGGCGCCAAGGGCGGCGTGAAGGTCGACCCCAACCTGCTCTCGCGCGGCGAGCTGGAGCGACTCACGCGCCGCTACGCCTTCTCCATCGCGCCGGTCATCGGCCCGGACCGCGACATCCCCGCCCCCGACATCAACACCGACATGCAGGTGATGAGCTGGATCATGGACACCGTGTCGATGCTGCGCGGCCACAACACGCCCGGGGTCGTCACCGGCAAGCCCCTGGCCATCGGCGGCACCACCGGACACGCCGGCGCGACGTCGCTCGGCGTCACCATCTGCATCAGCGCCATCCTCCAGCGGCTCGGGCGCATGGCCAACGAGCAGCACGTCGTGATCCAGGGTTACGGCAAGGTCGGCGCGCCGCTGGTCAAGCTCTTGAGCGATCGCGGCATGAAGATCGTCGGCATCGCGGACGTCAAGGGCGCCATCCACGTGCCCGGCGGGATCAATCACATCACCATGGCCGAGCACTACGCCGAGGCGGGCACCGTGGTCGGCTACCCGGGCAGCGACGACGTCCCGCCCGAGCAGCTGTTCACCATCGCCAGCGACATCGCCATACCCGCGGCCCTCGGCGGCAGCATCGACGAGAAGGTCGCCGAGACCATGGAGGCCTCCATCGTGGTGGAGGCGGCCAACGGACCCACCACCGGCGAGGGTGCCAAGATCCTCGACAGCCGCGGCATCCCCGTGGTGCCCGACGTCCTGGCCAACGCGGGCGGCGTGGTGGCCTCGTACTTCGAGTGGGCCCAGGACCTGCAGGGCTACATGTGGGAGACCGAGCTCTTCCAGCAGCGCCTGGAGAAGGCGATGTTCGACTCCTTCGACCACATCTGGACCCGCCACAAGCAGCTCAACGTCACGATGCGCGAGACGGCGCTGGCCGTCGGTGTCGAACGGATCGCCGAAGCCACGGAGCTTCGCGGCCTCTTTCCCTGAGCCGCCCCGATGTCAAGTGCGCAGCCCACGAGAGAAGAGCTCGAGGCGCTGCTGCGTGAACTGCGCGACGAAGTCGCGCGCCTCAAGGAGGAGATCCGCCAGCTGCGCCGTGAGAACCACGAAGTCCCGCCGCACTACCTCTGAGCGAATCGGGCCGTGGGGACCCCAACTACGCTGAAAAGGTCCTTCGTCGAAGTGAGGTTCGCATGACCCAGCTGATGCCGGCGGCCTTCATCGGCCATGGCAACCCCATGAACGCCCTGGAGCACAACCGCTACACGCAAGCCTGGTCCGAGTTCGGCGCGTCGATACCCAAGCCCCGGGCCATCCTCGTGATCTCGGCCCACTGGTACGTGAACATCACGGCCGTCACGGCGATGCACGTGCCGCGCACCATCCACGACTTCTACGGCTTCCCCCAGGCGTTGTTCGACGTGCAGTACCCGGCGTTGGGCGACGAGCTCATCGCCCAACGCATCGTCGACGTGGTCCAGCCCACCTACGTCGGCCTCGACGAGGACAGTTGGGGGATCGACCACGGCACCTGGTCGGTGCTGGTGCACATGTTCCCCCTGGCCGACGTGCCGGTGCTGCAGCTCTCGATCAACGCCGAGTTGCCCTTCGACTACCACTTCAACCTCGGCGCCAAGCTGCACGCGCTTCGAGAGGAGGGCGTGCTGATCCTGGGCAGCGGCAACGTGGTGCACAACCTTCGACTGGTCGATTTCAACTCGCCCGGGCAGGGTACCGACTGGGCCCATCGCTTCGACGACGACATCGCGGCCGTGATGAAGAGCGACGCCGCCCAGTTGGGTCGGGCCTCGGAGCATCGCGACTACCGCCTGGCCGTTCCCACGCCCGACCATTTCCTGCCGCTGGCCTACGTGGCCGGCCTCAGCGCCGCGGCCAACACGCCCACCACCACGCTCATCGACGGCTACGAGATGGGCTCACTGTCCATGACCGCCTATCGGTTGGCGGGCTGACGGCCTTAACGGGTGTGGTCGCGGCGGCGCAGCTCGTCTTCGAGCGCCGCGGGATCGACGCCCCGGCTGCGTAGCAGTAGCAGGGTGTGGAACCAAAGGTCGGCCGCTTCGCTGACGACGCGTTCGTCGCTCTCGTCGAGCGCCGCCACCACCAGTTCGACCGCCTCCTCACCGACCTTGCGAGCGAGCGTCGGCGTTCCCTCGTGCAGCTTGGTCGCGACGTAGGAATCCGGGGAGTCCGCACTCTCGCGCTGGAGGATGCGCCGCCAGAGCCACGGCGTGAAGCACGACGTCGAACCGTCGTGGCAGGTCGGCCCGTCCGCGTTCACCCGTACCAGCACCGCGTCCTCATCGCAGTCGAGCACCACCTCGACGACCCGAAGGGTGTTGCCGGACGTCTCGCCCTTCTGCCAGAGCTGCTGGCGCGAACGCGAGAAGAAATGGACCAGACCGCTCGAACGCGTGAGCGCCAGCGCCTCTTCGTTCATCCAACCAAGCATCAGCACGCGGCCCGAGACGTCGTCTTGGACGATGGCCGCCTTCAACGGTTCGCTCATACCCGTTCTCCCGCCGGGCGAAGGTGTATCCCCAGGCCCTCGAGCTCGCGCCGCAGCCCGGGCAGCCCGGCCGGATTCTCGTGCACGATCGAGGCCACCAGTGCGGCGTCGGTGATCCTCAGGGCCTGGGCCACGTGCTCGGCGTTGCCGGCCCCGCCCGAGGCGATAACCGGTATCGAGATCTCACTGCGCACCTGCGCGGTCAGCTCGAGGTCGAAGCCCTTTCGCTGTCCGTCGTGGAAGATCGACGTGAGCAGTATCTCGCCCGCGCCCCGCTCGGCCGCTTCGATGGCCCACGGGACCACCTTGGTCGTCGTCGCCACGCGCCCACCGTGCGTGTGCACCACGCCCCCGCCGGCGTCGATGGCCACCACGACCGCCTGGCTGCCGTAGCGATTGGCGATCGCCGTGATCAGCTCGGGGTTGGCTAGGGCCGCCGAGTTGAACGAGACGCGGTCGGCCCCGGACTCGATGATGCGCGACGCGTCCTCCACGCTGCGCACACCGCCTCCGACCGTGAAGGGGATGTCCAGGACTTCGGCGACCTGGACGACCACCGAGGTCATCGTGTCGGTGTCGTCGGGGGTCGCGGCGATGTCGAGGAACACCAGCTCGTCCGCCCCGCCGGCGCTGTAGAACGTCGCCAGCTCGACCGGGTCACCGACGTCGCGCAGCCCCACGAAGCTGACGCCCTTCATCACGCGCCCGTGGGCCACGTCGAGGCAGGGGATCAGGCGAGGGAGAGGCATTGCTCGAGGATGTTGAGTCCGGCTTCACCGCTCTTCTCCGGGTGGAACTGGACGCCGAAGAACGGTCCGTACTGCACCGCGACGGACACGCCCTCGGACGTGGCGACCGTGTACGGTGACTCGCCCGCGTAGGAGTGGGCGAAGTAGTAGGCCTCGTCCCACGGCTCGACCATGGCCCAGCCGAGCCGGGGCACCCGCCCGCTGGTCAGTCGCTTCACGTGGCCGGGCAACAGACCGAGCCCGAAAACCCCGTCATCCTCTTCGGTGGTCTCGAGGGCCAGCTGCATGCCCAGGCAGATGCCAAGGATGGAGCCGCCGCTCTTGAACCGCTCGTGCAGGGCCTTGGCCGCCCCGGTCTCGTGCAGGTGTTCCATGGCGCTGCGCGCCGATCCCACGCCGGGCAGGATCACGCGTTCGGCCTCGAGCAACGAATCGCGGTCGCTCGAGACGATGCTGGTGCGGCCCAGCCGGGCCAGCGCCGCCCGCACCGAGTGGGTATTGCCGGCCCCGTAGTCCACGACCACGACGCTCACAGCGATCCCTTGGTCGAGCGCACCAGGGAGCCGTCACGCACCAGGGCCTGAGCCAGGGCGCGGCCCACGGCCTTGAAGGAAGCTTCGGCCACGTGATGGTCGTTCTCGCCCTGCGCCGTGACGTGCAGCGTGATGCGCGCCGTCTGGGCCAGCGACACGAAGGCGTGCGCGGCCATGCCCGGGTCCGGTGTGATCGATATGTTGGCGGTTGCCCGTCCCGAGAGGTCCACCACCGCGTGCGCCAGCGCCTCGTCCATCGGCACCCTCGCCTCGCCGTAGCGGGTGAGTCCGCGCCGATCGCCCATCGCCAGGTCGAGGGCCTCGCCGAAGGTGCGGAACATGTCCTCGACGGTGTGGTGATCACCGGTCTCGAGGTCGCCCACTCCTTCGAGTCGCAGGTCCATCCCGCCGTGGAACGCCAGCTGCTGGAGCATGTGGTCGTAGAAGCCGAGGCCCGTGTTGACGTAGACCCGACCCTCGCCGGGAATGCGAAGGCGCACGTTGAGCAGCGTTTCGGCGGTCGCGCGCCGGTAGCGCAGGGGCGCCCGAGGCGCTTCGCCGTCCTCGAGCACCGCGCGAAGGGTGTCGAGCAGGAGGTCGTCATCCCACTGGTCGCGCACGCTGATGCGAAGCCCGCCGGGATACGCGCGCATGACGATGCCGTGCACCAGCAGCTTCTCCACCAGGGCTTGGGGATCCTTCATGGGGATGAAGAGGAAGTTGGTGAAGGAGCGAAGAGGCTCGAGACCAAGGACCTTCAGTTCGCCGGCCATCCGTTCGCGCTCTTCGATCTGCGCGGACACGTCGGGCTCGGTGCCGAGCGCCGCCAAGGCCAGGGACGCCGACAGCGAGGAGACCGAAAGCGGCGCCTGGCGTGAGGTGATGACCGCGATCTTCTCAGCGCTCGCGAGGGCGTAGCCCACGCGAGCGCCCGCCAGACCGTAGGCCTTGGAGAAGGTTCGAAGCACTATCGCGCCGGCGTCCACCAGGTCGAGTGCGTCGACGCCCGCGTAGTGCGCGTAGGCCTCGTCGATCACCAGCTGCCCGGGCACGTCGGGCACGTCGGGCAACTCCCCGGTCGGGTTGTTGGGACGACAGACGAAAACCAGATCGGCCTTGGCCGGATCATCGATCACCGTCGCGCCAGCCATCAAGGCGGCGTAGCGGTACATCGAGTACGAGAACGCCGGCACCGTCGCGACGGTGCCCCCGGACGCGTAGATCCTCGCCAACAGCACGATGAACTCGTCGCTGCCCGCGCCGATGGCCACCTGATCGAGGCCGACGCCGTGTTGGTCCGCGATCGCCTGGCGCAAGGACTCGTAACGTCCCCGGTCGTACTCGTTGACGTCGGCCAGGGCTCGCGCCAGGGCCGCCGGTCGGGCACTGGCCGGCGGCGAGGGCGGCACGTTGCCGTCGAAGCGCAGGATCTCACGGACGTCGAGCCCGTAGGTGAGCGCGAGCGCCTCACTCGAGGGCGGCCACTGGTAGGCGTCGAGCGCGACGGGCTCAGTCACGGCGGGCCGTGGCCTTGTGCGCGGGCATGCCTTCGAGTTCCGCCAATGCCTCGATGACCGGAGCCAGGAGCTCGAGACCTTCCTTGGTGACCCGCTGCACCGTGACCGTCTTCATGAACGATTCAAGACCGAGGCCGCCAGTGGACTTGGACCACCCGCCGGTCGGCAGCACGTGGTTGCCCCCGGTGGCGTAGTCGCCGGCCGGCACCGGCGAATAGGGACCGACGAAGACGGCCCCCGCGTTACGGATCCGTCCGGCCAGCGACTCGGCCCGCTCGCCCAGCAGGGCGACGTGCTCGGCGGCGTAACCTTCAACCTGCGCGAGAGCCGCGTCGAGGTCGTCGCCGACGCGCACCACGAAACCACGCGAGTCGGGGCCGTGCTCCATCTGGGCGGCGATCTCTTGTTGGATGAGGGCTTCGGAGATGCCTTCGTCGGCGACCACCACGATCTCGCTGGGACCGGCGGGCAGGTCAATGGCGACGTCACGGCTGACCAGCAGCTTGGCCGTGTTGACGGCGCCACCGCCGGGGCCCACGATCTTGTCCACCGCCTTTATCGACTCGGTACCGTAGGCCATCGCGGCGATGGCCTGCGCGCCGCCCACGGCCCAGACTTCGTCGATGCCCAGCAGCGCCGCGGCCTGCGCGACGGCGGGCGCGCCGCTTGGCGGCGTGCACACCACGATTCGTTCGACCCCGGCGACCTGGGCGGGCACCGCGGTCATGATGAGCGAGGAGACCAGGCCCTTGGGCACGTAGATGCCCACCGATCGAAGCGGCGTCCAGCGCCGCTCGAGCGTGACCCCGGGAGAGACCTCGAGCATGAGGTCGGCGGGGCGCTGGGCCGCGTGCCAGGTGCGCACCGACGCGGCGGCGGCCAGCACCGCGGCGGTCGGTATATCGCCGTAGGCGACCGCCCGCTCGGGCGTGGTGGCGCTCGTGGCGTCGAAACGCTGCGACCATTCGGCGACCGCGGCGTCGCCACGCTCACGCACGTCGGCCACGATCTCCTCGATGGACACCTTTCGATCGGTCTTGACGGGACTGCTCACGGCACCATCCGTTCTACGGGCAGGGTAAGGATCGAGGTGGCGCCGCAGGCCGCCAGCTTGGGCAGCAACGACCAGATCTCGGCCGCCGGCACGAGGGCGTGCACCGCCACGATGCCCGGCGTCGCCAGGTCCATGACCGTGGGCGAACCTTTCGTCGGCAGGACGGCCGTCACCTCGGCCAGCCGTTCCTTCGCCACGTTGCACAAGAGGTAGCGGTTGGCGCGGGCGTTGATCACCGATCCGAGCAGTGTGGTCAGCGTGGCGCGGGCCTCGTGGTCGGTGGACCCCGCCCGTCCTACCAGCACCGCTTCGGATTCGAAGAGCACGCCCACCGATCGAAGGCCGTTGGTGCGAAGGGTGCTGCCCGTCGAGACCAGGTCGATGATCGCGTCGGCCAGGCCGAGGCGCGGCGAGATCTCTACCGACCCGGCGACCTGCACCAGTTCGGCCGTGACCCCGCGGGCCGCGAGGGCCTTGGCCGCGATGCGAGGGTGCGACGTCGCGATGCGCCGACCTTCGAGGTCTTGAATGCTCGTGGCGCTGTCCTCCATCGAGACGGCGGCCTGCAGCGAGCAGGTGCCAAAGCCCAGGCGTAACAGCACCTCCACGTTGCTCTCGCGTTCCGAGACCAGGTCGAGTCCGGTGATGCCGCAGTCCACGACGCTGTCCTGGACGTACTCGGGCACGTCGTCGGCCCGCACGAAGAGCAGGTCGATGTCGGCGTTGCGGCAGTGGGCCTGCAGCACCCGCTCGCCCGGCTCCTGGGGAGCGACGCCGCTCGCTTCGAGCAACGACCACGACGGCTCGCGGAGTCGGCCCTTCGAGGGCAGCGCGAGGGTGAGGCGACGCGTCACTTCTTCACCCGCTTGAGCACCGCCGCGTAGCCGCCTTCGCCGTAGCGCAGCCAGTGCGCGACCCTGGTCACCGTGGCGGTCGAGGCGCCGGTGCGTCGGGAGATCTCCTGGTAGTGCACCCCGTCATCCACCAGCCGCGCGACCTGTAGACGCTGGCCCATAGCGTCAAGCTCGTTGGTGGTGCACACGTCGCGCAGGAAGGCCGCCACGAGGGCGGGGTCGCGCAATCGCGCGAAGGCCTCCACCAATTCGTCGAAGCGCGTCGCCGTCTCCGGCTTCGTCTCGGCCGGAACCACCTTGCCTGAAGTCATAGCAACATGATAGCATGCTACCACGCTACTATGCAATTGATCCCCGCCATCGACCTCCTGGGCGACGACGCCGTGCGTCTCGAGCAGGGGGACTACGACCGCGTGATCTTCCGCGCGCCGCTCGAGGAGTTCGTGGGCCTCGTCGTGGCGAGCGCGCCGTCGCTCATCCACATCGTCGACCTGCAAGGGGCCCGCGACGGACAGATCCGCTTGGACGTCGTCGGGCGCTGCGTCAGGGCCGCGGGCGACATCAAGCTGCAGGTGTCGGGCGGCATCCGCTCCCTCGAGGTGGCCCGACACGCGCTCGACGCCGGTGCGTCTCGGGTCATCGTGGGCACCGCCGCCTGGGCCGATCCCGAGGCCCTGGCGCGTTTCGTCGACGCGTTGGGCCCGCGACTGGTCGTCGCCCTGGACGTTCGAGACGGCCAGCTCGCCGTGCGAGGCTGGCTGGCGTCCGCGGGGCTCGGCGTGGACGAGGCGCTTGAGCGCTGCGTCGCGGCGAAGGTCACTCGTGTGCACGTGACGGCTATCGAGCGTGACGGGACGATGAACGGTCCCGACCTCGCCCTGTACGAGCAGGTCTGCGCCAGCGGCATCGCGGTGGTGGCGGCCGGAGGGGTGCGCGACGACGACGATCTGGCCCGGCTGGAAGAAGCGGGATGCGAGGCGGCGGTCATGGGGATGGGGTACCTGGCGCGCCTCGGCATCTCTCCCGGCGAGGGCTGAGCCGCCGGCTCCTCTCGGAGCGATCAGCCGGGACCAGCCCACGAAAATCGTGACTACTCCCCTAGGGTCTTTGGTCACATTCGCCGTCGTCGGCCTCACACACCCGTTTCTGTGTGGCCCCGGGCTTGCCTAATGCGAACGCTTAGCGTTTAGAGGGGGTTACAGTTGCTTTGAAGAGTAACTCGCGGTACTTTGCGCGTCGTGAGGCCCTTTTGAAGGAGAAAACGGCGTGGAGCCCACAAACGACCAGGATCCGAACTACTACCACAAGGTCGTGGACTGCCAATGGGCCTGTCCGGCGCACACCAACGTGCCCGGCTACATCCGCTTGATCGCGCAGAGCCGCTTCACCGACGCGTACATGCTCAACCGCGAGTCCAACGTCTTTCCCGGCATCCTGGGCCGCACGTGCGACCGGCCCTGCGAACCGGCCTGTCGCCGTGATCGCGTCGACGGCAGCCCCGTGGCGATCTGTCGGCTCAAGCGAGTCGCGTCGGACTTGAAGGACGACATCAGCGACCTGTTGCCGGTGATACCGAGCGAGAAGAACGGCAAGCGTGTCGCGTGCATCGGCGCCGGTCCGTCGTCGCTCACCGTCGCCAACGACCTCTTGCCGCTGGGCTACGACATCGTGATGTACGAGCAGTACGACGTGCCCGGCGGACTCATGCGGACGAACATCCCCTCGTTCCGCCTCCCCGCTCAGGTCCTCGACGACGAGACGCAGGTGATCCTCGACATGGGCGTCGACATCCGCTACAACTCACCGATCACCAGTCTGCGCTCGTTGCTCGACGAAGACTACGACGCGATCTTCGTGGGCGTCGGAGCGCCGCGGGGCAAGGAACTCGACCTGCCCGGCCGCCACGACGAAGGAAATGCGCATATTCACATCGGCATCGACTGGCTCGAATCGGTGGCCTTCGGTCACACCACCAGCGTGGGAGAGCGGGTCTTGATCATCGGCGTAGGCAACACGGCCATGGACTGTTGCCGTTCGTCGCTTCGCCTCGGCGGCAAGGACATCAAGGTCATGGCCCGTCGACCCCGCGACTACTTCAAAGCGTCACCCTGGGAGCTCGAGGACGCCGAAGAGGAGAACGTCGAGATCGTGGTCAATCACGCTCCCAAGCGGTTCGTCATTGAGAACGGCACCTTGGTGGGCATGGAGTTCGACGTGCTCGAGTGGGACGAGGGGGCCAAGCACTCCACCGTCGTCGACAGCGTCGTGATCCCCTGCGACGACGTCATCCTCGCCATCGGACAGGAGAACGCCTTCCAGTGGATCGAGCGCGACCTCGGCATGGAGTTCGGCGAATGGGACATGCCCGTCGTGAACGAAGTAACAATGCAGTCGACGTTGCCCAAGGTGTTCTTCGGTGGGGACGCCGCGTGGGGACCCAAGAACATCATCTGGGCCGTGGCGCACGGTCACGCGGCCGCCATATCCATCCACAGCCTGTGCACCGACGCGCCGCTCGAGATACGACCGCCCCAAGGCATGAACCTGCTCAGTCAGAAGATGGGCATGACCGAGTGGAGCTATCACAACGACTACAACCCGTCGCCGCGCCAGAAGATGACCCACGTCGAATTGACCAAGCGCTTCAAGTCCCTCGACCTCGAGGTCGAATTGGGCTTCAGCGCCGAGCAGACGGCGTCGGAAGTGCAGCGTTGCCTCAACTGCGATATCCAGACGGGCTTCAAGGAGAAGCTGTGCATCGAGTGCGACGCCTGCATCGACATCTGTCCGGTGCAGTGCCTCACCATCACGACCAACGGTGACGAGGCGGACCTTCGAGGTCGCCTGTCCGCCCCCTCGACAAACCTGGACCAGTCACTCTTCGTCTCGGGGCCTCTACCCCAGACCGGCCGCGTGATGATCAAGGACGAGAACGTCTGCGTGCACTGCGGCCTCTGCGCCGAGCGCTGCCCCACCGCCGCGTGGGACATGGAGAGGTTCGAACTCCAGATCCCCTACGCTTCCACCGGCCATTTCCTCAACATCCCGGTGCGCTCCATGAGCGCCACGTCAGCGGGGAAATAGGTCATGGCCCTCGATCTGACTCCCCACGTCACCACCCGGGTGAACGACTTCTCCGTCAAGCTGGCCAACGTCAACGGCACGGGATCGGCCAGCGCGAACAGCCTGCTGATGCAGGCGATCTTCAAGATGGGCATACCGGTCTCGGGCAAGAACCTGTTCCCCTCGAACATCCAGGGCCTGCCGACCTGGTACGAGATCCGGGTGAACAAGACCGGCTACACGGCCCGCGCGCTCGACTACGACCTGATGGTCGCCATGAACGCGCAGACCTACGAGCAGGACATCGCCGACGTGCGCCACGGCGGCTACGTGCTCTACGACTCGTCGTGGCCGCTCGACAACGAACTGCTGCGCGAGGACGTCACGTTCATCGGCGTGCCGCTCGCTCAGATGTGCCTCGAGAACTTCAACGCGCCGCGCGAGAGGATCTTGATGAAGAACGTGGCCTACGCCGGAGTGATCGTGGCCCTCATCGGCCTGGACGTCGACCTCGTCGGCGACCTGCTCAGCGAGACCTTCGCGCGCAACGAGCTGCTGCGCGAGTCCAATCAGAAGGCCCTGCGCCTCGGCTTCGACTACGCGGTCGAACACTTCGAGTGCCCTCTCGACATCCGCGTCGAGCCCATGGACGCGACCAAGGACTCGATCCTCATCGACGGCAATACCGCGGCCGCGCTCGGGTGCCTCTACGCCGGTGCCACCGTCGCCGCCTGGTACCCCATCACGCCGGCCACGGCCGTGATGGACAACTTCATCCGCCTCTGCGCGAAATACCGCCGCGAGGCCGTGCCGGGCGCCACGCCCGACGAGCCGACCACGTTCAAGAACAACTACCTCATCCTGCAAGCCGAAGACGAGATCGCGGCCATCGGCATGGTGATCGGCGCCTCCTGGAACGGGGCGCGCTCCTTCACCTCGACGTCGGGCCCGGGCATCTCGCTCATGAACGAGCTGCTGGGCTTCGCCTACTACACCGAGATTCCCGCGGTCATCATCGACGTCCAGCGCACTGGTCCTTCGACGGGGATGCCGACGCGCACCCAGCAGGCCGACATCCTGCTCTGCGCCTACGCCTCGCACGGCGACACCAAGCACATCCTGCTCTTCCCCGCCAACCCCGCCGAGTGCTTCGAGTTCGCGGTCAACTCCTTCGACATCGCCGAGCGGTTCCAGACGCCGGTCTTCCTGATGTCGGACCTCGACATCGGCATGAACGACTGGGTCGTTCCCCAGTTGACGTGGAACGACGCCTACGTGCCGGACCGGGGCCGCGTGCTCAACGACGCCGACCTCGCGGGCATGAAGGAGTTCTTCCGCTACAACGACCCCGACGACGAATTCGTCACGCCGCGGACCCTGCCGGGTTCGGATTCGAAGGGGGCCTACTTCATCCGCGGCTCCGGCCACGACCAGTACGGGCGCTACACCGAGAACCCGGTCGAGTACCAGCAGGTGGTGGATCGCCTCAAGGTCAAGCACGCGTCGGCCGCGCCGCACGTGCCCGCCCCGGTCGTGCAACGCCGAAGCGGCGCGACGGTCGGTCTCATCACCCTGGGCAGCTGCGACCTGGCGGTGCGCGAGGCCGTCGACGCGCTCGAAGCCCGGGGCGTCGTCGCGGACTACATGCGCGTGCGGGGATTTCCTTTCGTCGAGCAGGTGCGCCTCTTCGTCGAGGAGCACGACCGCTGTTTCGTGGTGGAGCAGAACCGCGACGCCCAGCTGCGCTCCCTCATCTCGATCGAGACCGGGGTGGCCATCGAGAAGATGAGTCCGGTGCTGGCCTACGGCGGATTCCCTCTGAGCGCCCAGTTCGTGGTCGACACCGTCATCGACAAGTTGGAGAACTAGCCATGCCCTCGATCGTCAAGCCCCTCATCCCCCTGGCCCTGCTGTCGAAGAACGACCTCGGGCTGACCATTCGCGACTACGAGGGCGCGATGTCGACGCTGTGCGCCGGGTGCGGGCACGACTCGGTCACCGCCGCCATCGTGCACGCCTTCTGGGAGCTCTCGACCCCACCGCACATGATCGCCAAGCTCAGCGGCATCGGGTGCTCCTCCAAGACGCCCACCTACTTCGTGCGCGGCGCCCACGGGTTCAACTCGGCCCACGGGCGCATGGCCACGATCGCCACGGGGGCCAACGCGGCCAACCGCGAGCTCACGTACATCGGCATCTCCGGCGACGGCGATTCGCTGTCGATCGGCCTCGGGCACCTGGCCCACGCCATCCGGCGCAACGTCAACATGGTCTACGTCATCGAGAACAACGGCGTCTACGGACTGACCAAGGGCCAGCTCTCCGCCTCGGCGGACATCGGCACCCGCGCCAAGCGGGGCGAGCCGAACGAGATAGCGCCCATCGACCCGATCCTGCTGGGCCTCGCGATGGGCGCGACGTTCCTCGCGCGGAGCTTCTCGGGCGACAAGGAGCAGCTGGTGCCCATCCTCAAGGCCGCGGTGGCTCACAATGGGCTGGCCCTGATCGACGTCATCTCGCCCTGCGTGACCTTCAACGACCACGAGGGTTCGACCAAGAGCTACCTCTTCACGCGCGAGCACGAGGTGAAGGAGGTGCACACCGACTTCATTCCGCTGCGCAACGAGATCCACGTCTCGATTCAAGACAACGACGTCGTCTCGGTGCCGATGCACGACGGCAGCGTCGTGCGGTTCCGATCCCTGCCGGAGGGCTACGACCCCACCGACCGGCTCAAGGTGGAGCAGTACATCCACGACCGCCAGAGCCGCGGCGAGATCGTCACCGGCCTTCTCTACGTGGACGAGTCCGCCAAGGACGTCCACCAGATGAACCACACGCCGAGCGAGGGTCTCACCAAGGTGCCCTTCGAGAAGCTGTGCCCGGGCGGAGCAGAGCTGACCGCCATGCAGAAGGGCTTTCGCTAAGTCAGGAACCTTCGCCGAGCAGGTTGATGAAACCCTTGGCGAAGAGGTACGCGTCGCCCGGCCACCGCGCCGACACGTAGTTGGCGTCGCGCACCAGCATCGCTGGCCGGTCGTCGCTCGCGCTGCCGCGCCGTGAGACCACGTAGGGACCACGCACAAAGTCCGACGGCTTCTCCAACGACGCGCGCACCTCGTCCTGCACGTAGGCCGGGTAGGTCCGGTAGTAACGCCCGAGTCGCCACGACGTGAGGAAGTATGCCGACCTCTCCATGTACTTGGGCAGGCACGTCGTGCGCCGACCGTAGAGCAGGCTGCGGCCCGTCGCCTCGTCTCGAGCCCTCGCCAGGACGAGCACGCCGTGACAGATCGCACCCACCGGTCGCCGGAGCGACCAGAACTCTGTGACCTTCTGACCCAAAACCTGATCCGACAGATACTGGCGCATGCCGGGCGCGTGCCCTCCGGGCAGCAGAAGTCCGTCGAAGTCCGACATCCGCACGTTCATCCACGACACGGGGTCGCGGTACTGGTCGTCCTCGATCATCTCGCGATAGAAGGCCTTGGGCTCGTCGTCGGCACCAAGTTGGCCGAACAGCACGCCGCGCAAGAGCAACGGATCCGCGGCGGGCGCGTTGGCGCCGTCGCGCGTGGCGAAGTGCACCGTGTGTCCCGCGCGCGTGAGCAGTCGCCACGGAACGGCCACTTCGGTGACGTCGAAGTCACGATCGGGCAAAGGCATCAGCACGCGGGCGATGAGCGAATGCTATCGGCGAGAATCTTTTCAACGCGGGGCGATAGTTCGAAATCGAACGACCTCGATGCACGGACCCGCGATCGTGAACCGTTGTTCGTATTTTTATCCCAAGTGTGCGTAAAAATTGTGTCGCTCGTTTGCCGGAGATTTGCCAGTTTTTTGTCGTAAAACGAGCCGAAGGGATGCGCGAAAGCGCTGTGCCTATTGCATTTTGACCACTTTTGGCATTACTATCCCAAGGACACTAGGCACGACGAGCGACAACTTGAAGTGCCCTTTGAGTTGTCCAGAAAAGTGATATTTGACCGATCCATAATCGTGGATACCGTTGTTGATGTCGAAAGTTAGAGGAACGTTCGTGAAACTCGAGACCGAGGACCCCGCGTGGTCAGCGCTTCGAACAACGCGTCGTGGCGACTCCGCCCTGCTCTTCGAACGTAGTCAATTCCTCCAGGAGTTCGAGTCGATCTTCAGCCGCACGGTGCCGTCGCACAATGGCTGCCTCTCCATCGAAGGCGGTTGGGGGACCGGCAAGACCACCCTGCTCAACGAGGCCTGCCTCATCGCGGACCGATCGTCATGCCTCGTGCTGCGCGCGCGCGGTGGCGACCTCGAGCAGCACGCCTCCTTCGGCGCGCTGCTGCGGATAATCGAAGTGATCGCGTCGATGCGCAATGCGGATGACGAGATCTCCGAACGAGTCGAAGCCGTATGCGCGCTCATCAACAAAAACGGCGAGCGAAACTTCGGACAACTCGGCGCGTCGTTCTACTCGTTGTTGATCGCGGTTCGTCGGCTCGGTCCGGTGTTGCTGGCGATCGACGACGCCGACCTGGTCGATGACGCGACGCTGATGACGTTGCAATACGTGTTCCATCGTGTCGACGACCAACAGATCTGGTTGCTCGTCGCTTCTCCGCCTCGACTTCCCGGCGTCGGTCCGCGCGTCGTCGACCACCTCCTCGTCAACCGTCAAGTGCGACACTTCGTCCTCAAGTCCCTGAGCGTCGAGAGCGTGCGCGCCGTGCTGACGGGATACCTCGAGCAGGCGCCGGACCAAGAGTTCGTCAACGCGGTCTTCGACGCCACCAACGGACGACCCGAGTTCGTCGTGGAACTGGCCAAGGCTTGCGTGCTCGAACACCTCACGCCCAACGCGAAGTCGGCCGGCGACCTCAATCGATTGCCGGTGCCGCGAATCGCGCAGCGCGTCCTCGTTCGCCTCGAGCGTCTGCAGGTGGCCGTCACCGACCTACTGCAATCGTGCGCCATCCACGGCAACTCGACCGACCTCGGTCTGGCGTGCCACCTGGGCAAGATCGATCCGGTGTCGGCGGAAGTGGCCGCCGACGTGTCCTCACAGGCCGAACTACTCCAGGCGGGCCGGCCGCTGACCTTCATCGCGCCAATCGTTCGGTGGGCGCTGCTCCAGGACATCCCGCCCGCTCGTCGCTCGCAGCTGCACACACGCTGCGCCGAGTATCTCTCCGAGAGCGGGGCCGACGAGTCGCTCGTGGTCGAACACCTCTTGGCTTCAGAGCCCGCCGGCAACAGCGAGCTCGCCGAGAGACTGGCGCGCGCGGGCCACATCCTGATGGAACGCGGCGACTACCGCGTGGCCAGCCTCTGCCTTCGCCGTTCGCTCAATGAAGGTGCTGCCTCGTTGCAGCAGGCCCCCGTCTGGCTCGACCTGGCCCGCTGCGAGACCCAGCTCGGACTGCGGACCTCGGTCTCCTCCTTCCAGCACGCACTCGCCCTGGGCGCCTCGAACAGCACCGAGGTCTTCACGGTGGCCATCGCGTTGATGCGCGCGCTGCGCAGCTGGCCCGAACTACGGGCCGAGGCGGTGGCATCTCTCCACCAGCTGACCACCTTCCACGAGGACGTCGATCCCGCCCTGCAACTCGAGTTTGAGATGGGCCTGACGCTCCTGGCGAGCCACCCCGGGCAGCGCAGCGACGGCGTGACCAAGATTCAAACGCTTTTGAAGAAGTCCAATGGCAACTCCGAGGCCTCCCACGTGGCGCGCGCCTTCCTCGATATCCACCGCTTCGAATCGGATCCGAAGATGTCGGCCAAGACCATCGCCCAGATGCTCGGCTCGGTGATCGATCCCCAGCAGATGGTGTACGGCGACCTCTCGAGCGAGATGGTGCAGACGCGAGCCTGCCGCATCCTGCTCGGGGCCGACGAGTTTGACACCGTCGACCGCATTCTCGAGACCGGCCGTCAGCGCGCCCTCTCCTCCGGCGACCTGCCGGGCGAGGACGACATGCTGCGCCTGGTGGTCCTCTCCAAGCTCTGGCAAGGGGCGCTCGGCGAATCGGAGCAGGCGTTGCAACGCCACCACGAGCTCGGCACCACCTTCAGCTCGCGACCGGTCGTGGGGCTCGTGGATCTGCTGATCGCCCAGGGCCGCACGCAAGAGGCGCTGTACCAACTGGGCTCGTTCGATCCGGAGAGGATCGACGAACCGTTGGACCGCGCCACGGCTCACGTGGAGCGTGGTCGCCTGTTCTCGATGTGCAACCAGTCCGACGAGGCGCTGGATGAGTTCGAGCGCGCCGGGGAGACCGCGTCGCGCGCGGGCATCACCAACCCGGTCCTGGTCGCCTGGCACCCGCCGGCCGCTCGGGTCCTCGCCTCGATCGGTCACTGGGACGAAGCCCACCAATTGGCCGAGGACCACCTCGTCGCGGCCCGAGCATTCGGGGCTCGGCGAAGCCTCGGCACCGCGTTGCGGGCCATGGGCGCCACCAGCCGCGACCTCGACGAGCGCACGGCCTGGCTGACGGAATCCGTGGCCGTGCTCGACGGGTCGCCCGCGCGATTGGAAACCGCCGAAGCCATGGTCGATCTCGGCTCGGCGCTCGTCGATCGCCAGGACACCGAAGGCGCGCGCGACATCCTGCACAAGGGCGCGACCCTGGCGTCGCTGTGCGGAGCTCATCGCCTGGTGGAGATCGCCGGTTCCCAGCTTCGCGCCGCGGGGGCGCGCCCTCGCCGCCTCGGCTCCACCGGGGTCGACTCGCTTACGCCGGCCGAGTTGAGGGCCGTGCATATGGCGGCCGCCAACGTGACCAACCGCGCCATCGCCGACGAACTCTTCGTCAACGTCAAGACCATCGAGGGCCACCTCTCAAGGGCGTATCGCAAGCTGGGCGTCACGTCGAGATTCGAACTGGCCGAAGCGCTCGGCCCGCGCGGTCGATACGACGGACAAGATGACAACGAAGGTGCACGCACGGCATCACCGTAACGATTCGAGGTTCCGTGGGCCGCTACGCAGTCAACAAGGACCCTGGCGGGTGCGGCCATGCAAAGTTTTAAGTCCGCGGCACGCACCGTCGTGGCGCTGCTGGTGATCGCGGCCGCGCTCGTGTGGGCCGGGGACGAATGGAGCACCCACCACACGTCGAGCACCACCGCCACGACGCTGCCCGCTGGCCCGACGACGACCACAAGACCGCGCACCACAACCACCATCGGGCCGCGCGCCACGACGACCAGACCGGCGACGACCACCACCAGGCCGCCGAGAACGACCACGACGAAGCCGGTCACCACGGTCGCCAAGCCCGGCACCACGACGACGAGGCCGGTCACCACGACGACCGAGCCGACGACCACGAACTCGACGACGCAAGGCACCACCACCACCTTGAGCGCGGCGAGCGGATCGTGGTGGCACCCGTCCACCGGGAACCTGCCCTGGCAGTGGGAGATCGACCACCCGCTCGACATCAACAACGCCACCGACATGGGCACCAACGACACCTTGCCGGACGGCCAGCCCGCGCCGGCGCCCGAGGTCTACGACATCGACGGCATCATCAATTCGGCGTCGACGGTCGCGGCACTGCAGGCTCGCGGCGCGCACGTCATCTGCTACATCGAGGTGGGCACGGCGGGCAACTACTACTCCGCCAGCGACGAGGGCATCGCCACCACCTACTACGCCCAGTACCAGGCGGCCGGCGTCTTCGGCAACCAGCTGTCGGGCTATCCCGAGTACTTCCTCAACATCAACTCCCCCGCGACCGTGCGCATCACCGAGGCGATGATCGCCCAGCAGTGCGCGGCCAAGGGCTTCGACGCCGTCGAGACCGACCTCGACGAGACCTACTCGGGCTCCGACGGCGCGACCGGCTTCAGCCTCACCCAGGGAGACGAGGTCGCCTACATGACGACCTTGGCCACCTACATGCACGGTCTCGGACTCGCGTGGATCATCAAGAACCCTGACGACACCGGCGACAACTACGCGACGCTCATGGAGCCCCTGGCGGACGGTGTCCTGACCGAACAGTGCAACCAGTACTCGACCTGCACGGACCTGAGTGCCTACTTCGGGCACAAGGCCATCTTCAACGCCGAGTACAACCTTGACCCGTCGGCCTTCTGCGCGTCCGACATCGCCCGGGGCATCAACGGCGCCAAGTTTCCCGTCAACTTGAACGGTGCGCGAAGCCCCTGCAGCTGACCTCTCCTCACGCCGAAGGAACCTCGCGATTGTAAGGTCCCGGTTATCACGGCGCCATGTTCAACACGATCTCAGGAGAAATGTGGTCTCGTTGTGATGACGTAGTGGATCGCGTGATTCTGGCTCCCAAGACTCGTCAGAATGCGCAACTATCCCCGAGGGCAAGCAGTAGTTGGACGGCTCAAGAATCTACTCCCCGAGTTCTGGCACGGCTCCCGATCAGGAGCGAAGCGGCTTCGAGCGACCAAGCGGTCGGGAATCGTCGGCTGGCTCGCCCTCACCCTCTGCGTGCCCGTGATGCTGGCGTTCGCGGTGCCGGTGAGCGCCAATCCGCCGGTGAAAGCGCCCCCGCACACGATCGTCGCCAAGTACCTCGCCCTCACTAGCGCGCCTCGCCACGTCGTCACCCACGCGAAGCACGCCAAGACCAAGAAGGACAAGCCGGTGAAGCGCAAGGTCAAGGCGCCGGTCACCACGACCACCACCACCACGTTCGTCGCTCCCCCCGCCGGCGTGATCCCCGCGGCTCCCGTGAACGTCACCGGTGGATCCGCACCGCCACCCGTCACGACGACGCCGGCTCCACCCTCGGCCCCACCGGCCTCGACCACGACGACGTCAACAACGTCAACGACGACGACCACCACGACTTCGACGACGACGACCACGACGTTGGCTCCCTCCCCCAGCCCGAGCGGCACCTGGTGGCACCCGCCACTCGGCAACCTGCCCTGGCAGTGGGAAATTGATCACGCACTCAGCCTCACCAGCGCGACCGACATGGGGACCAACGACACGCTGCCCAACGGCCAGCCGGCGCCGTCACCCAAGGTCTACGACATCGACGGCATCAACAATCCCGCATCGACGGTGAGCGCCTTGCACGCCCTCGGCGCGCACGTCGTGTGCTACATCGAGGTGGGCACGGCGGGGAACTACTACTCGGCGAGCGACGAAGGGATACCCACGACGTACTACGCCCAGTATCAGGCGGCCGGCGTCTTCGGCAACAAGCTGTCGGGCTACCCCGAGTACTTCCTCAACATCAACTCGCCCGCCACGGTCTCCATCACCGAGGCGATGATCGCCCAGCAGTGCGCGGCCAAGGGCTTTGACGCCGTCGAAACCGACCTCGACGAGACCTACTCAGGCTCCGACGGCGCGTCGGGGTTCAACCTGACCCAAGCCAACGAGGTCGCCTACATGTCGACGCTGGCCAACTACATGCACAGTCTCGGCCTCGCGTGGATCATCAAGAACCCCGATGACACCGGTGACAACTACGCGACCCTGATGGAACCTCTGGCCGACGGAGTCCTGACCGAACAGTGCAACGAGTACTCGACCTGCTCCGCGCTGAGCGCGTACTTCGGGCACAAGGCCATCTTCAACGCCGAGTACAACCTGAGCACGTCGGCCTTCTGTGCGGCGGACATCGCGGCGGACATCAACGGGGCGAAGTTCCCGGTCGCGCTCTCGGGTGCCCGCAGCCCCTGCAGCTAGCTGCGGCAATACGAACGAGCGACTTACCAGCTGCTCAACTGATCAGCGATTCCCCCGCTGGTCGTCTTGGGCTCGGCGTCGGAGCGCCACAGGTCGTCCACGGCCTGGGAGACCGGGGTGTGGGGCATCCAACCTATTTCGTGGCCCATCCGAGAGACGTCGGCCTGCTGCCACGGCACCTCCTCGGACCTACCCGATCCGGCACCTTCCTCCACGATCTCGCCGTCGAAGCCCGCCGCCTCGGCCAGCAGTTCAACCATGGCGCGGCACGACATGGCCTTGCCGAGACCGACGTTGATGATCGGCGCGCGTCCGAGCAGCTGCGTGGCCCCGAGGGCCGCGCTGGCCACGTCGCGCGCCGCCACGAAATCGCGGTAGGCCCCGAGCGGACCCATGGTGATCGAAGGACTCTTGGACTTGAGCGCCTGGCTTAGCTCCTGCACGGCCTTGCCGGCGAGCGACTCGACCGGCTGGCGCGGTCCGATGGGGTTGAAGACCCGCAGCACCGTGGCGCAGATGTCGCCCTGTTCGGTCGCGTAGGTGATCTTGCGCGACGCGGCTAGCTTCGAACGGCCGTAGTCGCTGACCGGGTGCTCGGCGGCGGTCTCCTTGATCGGTTCATCGGACCCCTGCACGCCGTACTCCGCGGCCGAGCCGAAGTGCACCAGCGGCACCGGGCCGCACTGGCGCAGGGCCTGCACCAGCTTGTCGACGAAGGTCGTGTTGGTCTCCCACATCTGCTCCGCCGTGCCCGTGGTCAGCCCGGCGCAGTTGATCAGGGCGTCGGAGCGGCTGGCCTCGATCAGGATCACCAGCTCCTCCACCGACGCCCGGTTGAGGTCCAACGGCACCCAGCTGCTGCGCGGGGGCAGGGAGATCCGCGGCGGCCTTCGACTCACCGCCACCATGGACGGCGCGTCAGCGGAGCGCTTGATGGCTTCGTGGACATGGCTGCCCAAGAACCCGCTGGCTCCGAGAACGAGATACGTGGTCATCGAGCTCCGGGCAGCAATCGTGGAGCGAGAATGGCGAACTCCTCATTGGCGCGGTCGTAGTCTTCGGGACGACCGATGTCCAGCCAGAACCCGTTGAAGGCGTAGCTGGCGGGGTACTCTTCGCGCTTGATGAGGTCCAGCATGATCTCGTCGAAGCCGTAGGGCAAACCCGGGGTGTAACGCTCGAGGTGGCTCTTGGATATGGCGTACACGCCCATGCTCACGGTGTAGCCGAGCGACGGCTTCTCGGTGAAGGACGTGATCTGGTTTTCCTCCCCGACGTTGAGCACGCCGAAGTCAACCTGGTACACGCGTTCGTTGGTAGCGACGGTCAGCGGCGCGCCCGACGCGATGTGGGTGGTGAGCAGGTCGGCGTAGTCGAGGTCAGTCAAGACGTCACCATTCATGAGCAAGAAGTGATCGGGAAGACGATCCATAATCATAAGGGCCGGACCAACAGTGCCGAGCGGCGAATCCTCCTCCGCGTAGTCGACCTGGAGTCCCCACTGCGAACCGTCACCCACGTAGGCCCTGATGAGGTGACCGAGGTGGCCGATGGCGAGCGTGGCTCGCTTGAAGCCGCACGCCGCGAGTTGCAGCATCACGATCTCGAGAATTGAGTAGCGGTCGCCGATCGGCACCAGAGGCTTTGGTATCACGGTGGTGTAGGGGCGCAACCGAACGCCCTTGCCGCCGCAGACGATCAAGACGTGACGGTCCTCTAACGCCGCTTCGACGCCTACCGAAGTTTCCAGCGAAGCCATATCTCCTCCTTCTCGCTCAGTACTCATACCGTGTACTGATCAACCTTGTAGTGGGCCAGGTTCCGGGGGTCCCGGAACCATTCGATGGTCTTGTGCAGTCCTTCGCTCAGCGTGTGGCTGGGCTTCCACGACGCCGCGCGCGAGATCGACGACGAGTCCGAGAAGAGCCGATCGACCTCGGAGTTCTCCGGACGACGGCGCTGCTCCTCGGACTTGATCTCGATCGAGACTCCCGCGATCTCGGCCACGCGTTGGGCCAGGTCGCCGACCGAGATCTCGTTGCCGGACCCGGCGTTGAAGGTCTGGCCGATCACCTGCTCGAGCGGCGCCTCGCAGACCGCCAGGAACGCCGCGGCGGTGTCGTGCACGAAGGTGAAATCGCGCGTCGGGGTGAGGGAACCGAGCGAGATCGAGCGCTTACCCGCCGCGATCTGACTGATCACCGTCGGTATGACGGCTCGCGCCGACTGGCGAGGGCCGTAGGTATTGAAGGGCCGCAGCGTCACGACCGGCAATCCGAAGCTCAGGTGGTAGCTCTCCGCCAGCTTGTCGGCCGCGATCTTCGACGCGCTGTACGGCGACTGGGCATGAAGGGGATGCGACTCGTCCATCGGCACGTACTGGGCGGTGCCGTAGACCTCGCTGGTCGAGGTCACGACGACCCGCGAGGTCCCGAAGGTTCGCGCGGCTTCGAGCACGTTCAAGGTGCCCGACGCGTTGGTCTCCAGGTACGACCACGGGGCCTGGTACGAGTACGGGATGGCGATGAGCGCCGCCAGGTGGCAGACCATCTCGGCCCCGATCATCAACGCGGCCACCGAATCGCGGTCTCGCACGTCACCCAACAACACCTCGACGTTCTCCATCACCGCCGGGTCCACGTTCTCCAGCCATCCCCACGAGCCCACCGAGTTGTACTGGACCATGGCCCTCACGTGGTAGCCCGAGGCGACGAGGGTCTCGACCAAGTGCGAACCGATGAACCCGTCGGCTCCGGTTACGGCAACGGTACGCGTCGACATGGGGACCGCCTTCATGATTTGCCCTCATAGGTGAGAGGTGAACTTAGGACCTTGCGAGAGAGGAACGCGAGCGTGACGATGCCCGACCCCGCCGCCAGCAGCACGGCCAGCAGACCGGCGTCGGAGGTGACCACACCCTTGGCGACGTACGCGCCCGTCAACGTCGCGGCCAAGACGGCGAAGGTGATGGACCAACCGACGAGCACCGAGCCGATGAGTCCGGCCGATACCAAGATGAGGGCGAGGAAGAACGAGATACCGAGCGCGTCGATTGAGGCGACGAGCATCGGCGCTACCTTTATGTGGCCCAGGAGGGCCGCCACCACCGAGCCGGCCGATACCAGGATGAGCACGCCGACGTAGGTGACGATGGAACGGCGAAGAGCGGAACGAACCCGCAGCGCGAATTGGTCCAATTCGGTCGTCGCGTCCATGGCCGCTGCGGTGCGGCTACGCAGTGAGCGCAACTGCCATTCCATGAGACCCAGGGTCAAGAAGCAGCGGACCGGCCGCCACCGCGATGGTGCCCGAGGTCTGCGCTCCGTGCGTACCGAAGGCGATGACGGCCGAGGTGAGCAGTCCGCAGCCCACGCCGTAGAGCACGAACTTGAAGGCCTGGACTTTGGAGGCCCGCGCGAACTTCGGGATCCGCCAGCGATGCGAGGCAATGGGGCCAATGGCGAAGACGACCACCAGCGCCGCGGAGCCCGCCACACACCAGGCGGCGTCGCGATAGGTGATGACCCAGAGCGAGAGCGTGGAACCGATGATCGCCGGCACCAGACAGAGGACCAGGATGTACTCCGCCTCGTGGAACACCAAGATGCTGCTCGCGGAGATGTAGAGGCCGAGTGAGACGGTCACCAGGATGCAGGTGCGATTCCCCCCGTAGAACGCGGCCACCACGAGCGAGAGGGCCAGGCACAACGCCAAGGTGACCAGCATCGAACAGGCCGCCAGGAAGGCGTCGCTCCTCGTGTCCTTTCGGGCGCGCAGCGCCCAGCCCAGGGAGGAAAACCCTTGCGACACCCCCCACGAGGTGGTCAGACCCACCGGCAGGAGCCACCAGTGCGCCCCCAGGCCGTAGGCCAGGATGATGACGGAGAAGAACACCGCCGGGATCGCGTAGAGCGCCCCGCGGAGCAGGTCCATCGGTCGACCCATCTTCGGCATCTCGCGGTCCTCGACCGCGACGTCGAAATTGGGAATCGTGTCGTAGACGATCTCCGCCGCCGCAAAGACGTGGGGAAAGCCGAACCGATTGCGAGCCACCCGAGCGCTGAGACCGAACGTCTCGAGGCGAGCGGCGACCTCCAAGGGGTCAACGGCCGAGGCGCAGAAACTTACGAGGCGTTCGTCGTTCATTACCCACTCGAGGAGCCCTTCGACGTTGGGCACGGTCTGCTTGACGAGTTTGGGTCCGGTCTGTGGGACGAGCTCGGGCTTGCGACGGTTCACTTGTCGTGAGCCACGCGACGAGCCACCAGAGGGCTCCCGGGAATTGATGACGTTCATCACGCGGACTCCGCAACGCCGTCGTCGTAGCGTCGTGCCGCGCCCAGCTCGTCGACGGTTTCGGCCTCGACGAGTTGGCCGACGAAGCGTTCGACGAGTTGACGCACGAACTGTTCGAGCAGTTGCTCGTCGGTCGACGCCTGGTGGCGCTCTAAGACCGGCGCGCTCGACATGTCGCCGGTGACCTCGCGATAGAGGTCACTGAAGACGGCCAGGCTCTGCACCAACGTGAAGCGCGAGAGAATTCGCTCGCGGGCGGCGCGACCCACGATATGACGAAGGCTGGCATCCTTCAAAAGGATGAGGCAGGCCTCGGCCATTCGTTCGGGATCCTGGGGCGGCACGATGATGCCCGCGCCGCCGGTCGCTTCGCGCACGCCACCGACGTCGGTCGCTACCGTGGCCTTGCCCGCGGCCATGGCTTCGATCAGGGTGTAGGGGAAACCCTCCGAGATGCTGGTGAGCAATACGATGTGACCGGCGTGATAGCCCTCGAGCACCGATTCGACGTGGCCTTCAAACGTGCAGGAGTCACCCAGCTCGAGCGCGTCCGCCAGATGCAGGCACAGCTCTAGGTACTCGCGATTCTCCTTTGACGCGGTGCCAAAGATGCGAAGGCGGGCTTCGGGCAGTTCCTGACGTACCCGAGCGAAGGTGTGCAGCAATGTTTCGATGTCTTTCAGTGGATCGATTCGTCCGACGTAGACGAGGGTGGGCACGTCTGGTTCGGTCGTGCTGCGGATGAAGTTCGGCGCGTCCACGCCGTTGTAGATCGGACGAATCCGCGCCGGATCGCAGCCGTTGGCCTCGAGCCACTGGCAGTTGTACTCGCTGCCCGGTGCCAAGGCCGCGGCGACCTGATAGCCAGTCCAGGTGAGGTGCTTGAAGAAGCGCAGCATGATGTTGCGCACCGGGCGCGTATAAGTCGCGGCGTCAAAGGAGAGGTAGCGTTCGCGCAGGTAGATGCCATGCTCGCTGATGACCAGTGGCGTGCCGTACGCCCAGTTCGCCGCCAGACCGGGCAAGACCGCCAAGCCGTTCGACGTGGCGTGACAAAGGTTGACCTGGGGCGGCGCCTTGAAGAGCGGGCGAAGTTGACGCTCGATGAGATCCATCGCCAAGCACGCGTCGGCGATCGTCACCACTCGACGCGCGTTCGACCAAGGCCGTTCGCGTGACCGTACGATCTTCATCGCCTCGAGCAATGCCTCGAGCGTCGCCGGCGTGCGCAGGGTGCCATCGATCGGCTTCTCCTGGGACAGGTCGAAGAGTTCGTGCAGGGCCTCGAGGAAATCCTCGCCCCCGTCAGGACTGACGAGTGAGGCGATGACGTTCGTGAACGCCCTCTGCACCTCGGGCCGTATGGTCGACCTCGCGGCGACCGGCGGCTCACCCCACAAGGCAATCGGATGGAGATCGACGATGTTGTCGGGCAACTCCCACGTGGGTTCGATGCCCGAGATCGCCACGATCGAATAGATCGTGAATCGGTGCGGCGCCATCCCGCGCACGAGCTGATCGCACCACACGCTCACCCCTCCGGGATGGAAGGGGTACGTGCCCTCAGTGAGCAACGCCACGTGCAGGTTCTGGTGGTCGCCCTCAGTCGTCGGGAGGTCCGCGGATGTCATCAGGAGAACGGTACGTGAAGCAAACGACGGCGCCTACCCACAACTTTGCCAATGAATCACTGGGAATACTCCCGTGCTTTACCGGTCACCACCCTTGCGACAGCGCCCCAACCCCTTGTGATATCGCCGCCTCCTTGTCCACCTAGGCCTTGGCGTGCGGACCTGGCGAATTACGGAGTCGCGCGACGTCGCCGACGACCAACTTGACGCGTCGCGCGACGCTAAAGGCAAGGGGAAAGTGCCGGTCTATAGGGGGTAGTTAGAGGGTAAACGCCCACAATCTTGGGGTAGATGAACGTGTCGCGCCTCCTTACTATTTCACTGGGAACTCGCCGGGGTGGGTTCCGTCAAAGGAGATACAAGGATGCGACAGCCAACGTGGCTCGTGACAAAGGTGGTCATCTCGGCCGCCCTCTTCACGGCGCTCGCCCTGCCCGCCCAGATCGAGACCGCGTCAGCGGCCACCTCGTCGCAACTCTCCCTTAACGTGCTGTTGATCGGCGCGGGGTCCTCCGACCCGACCACCGCCGCCTGGCAGTCAGCCCTGTCGAGCGAAGGCGTGGCCTACACCGAGGTGACAGCCACCACCTCGGGCGGTTGGGGCACCTACACGGTCTCACTTCCCGCTCTGACAACCGGCACCGTCGGCAACTTCAACGCGGTCGTCTTCGCCGACGGCCCCAACGCCTACGCCGCGGGTCAGTTCGCCACCCTCGACTCGTACGAATCAACCTTCGGCGTGCGCCAACTCGACGGCTACATGTTCCCCGACTCCTCGATCGGCCTGACCGGCGCCCCGGGCGCCGTGCTCGATGGCCAGAGCGCGACCGTGACGGCGGCCGGGCTCGCCGGACTGCCGCAGCTGACGGGCTCCTTGGCCTTCGACACCGGCACCTACGGCTATGGAGCGACGGTCAACACCGGCGCTCCCTTCACGCCGTGGATCACTGACAGCGCGGGCGTCGTAGCTGGCGTCTACCAGCACCCGAGCACCGACGCCCAAGCCGGCGTGAGTGAACTGGCGCTCTTCTTCGACTACAACGCCGCGTCCCTCCAGTGGCTGGTGCTGGCACCCGGTCTCATCAATTGGGTGACCAACAACACCCATCTCGGTCTCTACCGCAACTACTTCGGTCAGGACATCGACGACAACTTCATCTCGGACAACGAGTGGAGTTCCACCTATCAGTGCACGCCGGGAGCGACCGACCCCTCGGACTACACGTGCCCGGCGGGCGTCGCCAACAACCCGTCCGACACGCCTCCGGACGAGCAGATGAGTTCCGCGGACGTCGACTATGTGGCCGCCTGGGAGAAGTCGACAGGCATCACGCTGAACCTGGCCTTCAATGGCGTGGGGGCCTGCACGGCTCCCGCGGCAAACGAGGAGTCGAGCGCCAACTGCACGGGATCGGTGACCGAACCCGGTGGCGTATACAGCGACCCAGGTCAGGCAATCGACTCGAGCTACCCCAATGACGCGGCGCTTATCAACGAACTCCTGGCTGACAAGGCCGACTTCAACTGGATCAATCACACCTGGTCCCACGAGTTCCTCGGATGCAACGTCTATCAGCAGCAGGCGGTAACCAGCGTGACGACCAGCACGACCGGTGGCTCGTTGGCCACCGGCAACTACAGCTACGAGATCACCGCCGCCACGGCGTACGGCGAGTCCGAGCCCTCGTTGGCGCAGGCCGCCAACGTCACGGGCCCGAACGGTTCGGTCACCCTGACCTGGCCAGACGCCACCAACGGCACGGGCACGGCCGGCGCCGCCGGGCCAACACTCTCTCAGGAAGAGGCGATCCACACCGGAGGATCGGGCTTCTGGGGGTACTACATCTATCGAGAGAACCCCGGCACCTCGACCTACGGTCTCGTCGGTCAAGTGGCCGAAGACCCGAGCGGCCTCGCGACGTCCTACAGCTTCACCGACGTGGGCGCCACGCCACCCGGAGCGGCGTCGGACTCTTCGGTGACCTACCCCACCGCCACCAACCCCGGCATTGACTGCTCGAATGCGCCCGGCAGCTGGTACCCCGCTACCTCGACGGCGGCCGACTCGTCGATCGAGCAGGAGATTGGCATGGACCAGGCATTCGCGGCGGCCAACGGCTTGCCCAACTTCAACCCCGCGGCCGTCGTCACCGGTGAGCACTCCGGCATCGAGAACCCCAACATGCCGACCGCTCTGTCCGGCGTGGGCGTGACCACGTTCGCCACCGATGCCTCGCGTCAGCCCAACCAGTATTCCGAGAACGTCGGCACGACGCCCGTCGCGGAATCCGCGCCGCGGTACCCGAGCAACATCTACTACAACGCGTCGAACTGGCCCGACGAGATCAACGAGTACAACACCCTCTACGTCGCCCCGGGCGTGTCGCTCGGCACCTCCGGTCCAGGTGAGACCGGTCACTGCGCCGCCTCGTCGTCCACCACCTGCCTCTCGACGCCGGCCACCGAAGCGACGATCCTGGCTTCGGAATCGCGCATCATGCTGAGCCACGTCCTGGCCAACAACCCGCGTGTCGGCTACGCCCACCAGACTGACCTCATCGGCCCGGCGACGCTCAATGGTTCCGACTTCGGCTACACGATCCTGTCCTTGATCAACGACATGTTGGCCCAGTACAAGTCCTGGACCAACACCCCGCTCATCCAGATGACCGACACCACCGAGGCCCAGATCCTGGGGCTCCAGTCGGCGTGGTCCTCGGCGCTGGCCTCAGGCAAGGTCACCGCCAGCGAAGTGGGCGGGATCATCTCGATCACCAACAACTCGGGCTCGCCGGTGAGCGTGCCCGTGACGGCTCCGCTCGGCACGACGGCCGGTGCCGGTGCCTACGGTGTCTCCTACGGCGGGGCGCTGTCGCAGTGGACCGCTGTCGCCAACGGCGCAACTCTCATCCTCAGTGAAACCGGGGCGACGTCGATCACCAGCGCCGCCGCCGCCACCTCGACGGTTGGCACGCCCTTCACGTTCAACGTAACGACCGCGGGCCCGGTGCCGACGCTCAGCGAGTCGGGCGCCTTGCCTAAGGGCGTCAACTTCACGGCCAACACGAACGGCACCGCCACCATCGCCGGAACGCCGGCTGTCGGAACTGGCGGAAGCTTCCCTATCACGATTACTGCCGTCAGCGCCGCGAATACCGTGACGCAATCCTTCGTGTTGACGAACGACCAAGCTCCTGCGATCACCAGTGCGACCACGGCGTACTTCACCGTCAACACCAGTGGGACGTTCAGCGTCACCACCACCGGCGTGCCGACCGCCACGGTGAGCGACGTCGGTACCCCGCCCAAGGGACTAACCTTCACGGCCAACTCGAACGGCACCGCCACGATCACGGGTATTCCCACCGTCGTGGGCACCACTACCTTGGCGCTCACCGCCGCCAACGGCGTCACGCCCAACGCGACGCAGACGTTGACCATCGTCGTCGGCCAGGCTCCGGTCTTCACGAGTGCCGCGTCGACGACCTTCAGCGCTGGAAGGGCCTTCACCTTCAACGTCACAGCGAGTGGCGTCCCGCTGCCCACCATCTCCGAATCAGGAGGGTTACCGCCGGGCGTTACGTTTGTGGCTGGTGCGACCGGCTCGGGCCGAGCCACCATCTCAGGCACGCCCTCGGCGGCCAGCGCCAATAGTTACACCGTTACCCTCACCGCCTCCAACGCCTCCGGAACCGTCACGCAGACGTTCACTCTTGGCGTCAGCAAGGCTCCCGCCTTCGCAAGCTCCGCGTCCGCGACCGCGACCGTAGGAAGTGTCTTCAACTTCACGGTGACGACCACGGGCAATCCAGCCGCGACGTTGAACCGCATCGGTAATCTTCCGAACGGGCTCAACTTCACTGCCAACTCGAACGGCACCGCCACCATCTCAGGCACGCCTACCGCGAGCGGGACTTCACTGTTCATCATCGAGGCCACGAGCAGCGCGGGCTCCGCGTTCCAGATCTTCACCTTGACGGTCAATCAGTTGCCCAAGTTCACTAGCGCCGGTGGGGTCACGGTGAACCATGGGAGCCCCTTCAACTTCCAAGTGAGCGCGACGGGATCACCGGACGTCACTTTTTCGGTCACCGACCCGCTTCCGGTCGGCGTGACCTTGACCAACGCCGGAAACGGTTTCGGAGGATTTGGCGGCTTCGGCGGATTCGGGGGGCTTTTGGCCATACTCTTCGGCGGTGGCAACGGTGACACCGCCACACTTTCTGGCTCGATCTCTACGCCTGGCACCTACACCTTTACGATCGCCGCCACCAACTCAGCCGGTTCGGCTTCCCAGACCTTCACGCTGACGGTCAAATGAGCCACCAATTCTCGTCCAACAGATCTGTGACCGGGGGGTCCGCAAGGGCAATCCTCCGGTCACACAAAGCAGTTACCCGTCAAGGGCCTATGCAACAAAGGAGTTCATATGTTTAAGTCAAAGTGGCTGTTCACCAAGCTGGTCATGGCGGTCGCATTGCTGGGAGTCGTCGCACTGCCAGCTCAAAGCGCCGGCGCGGCTACCTCGACGGCACCGACATTGGCGCTCAAAGTTCTCGTGATCGGCGCCGGTCCAACCGATCCGACGACCGTAGCGTGGGAAGACGGGCTCACTAGTGAAGGCGTTCCCTACACCGAAGTCGACGCCACTGGTGCGTACGGCAGCGAGACCGTGACATTGCCCGCGCTGACTAGTAGCGCGACGGTAGGCAATTACAACGGCGTGGTAATCGCTGATTCGCCTGCCGGTTTCGCCGCCGGACAATTGACGGTCCTTGACACCTACGAAGCCAACTTTGGCATACGCCAAATCGATGGCAACGCCTACCCGATTACCACCGAGGGCGAGACGGCGGTGGCCTCTCCAGTGACCACCCTCGACAACACCACCGGCACAGTCACTGCCGCGGGTCTTGCAGCCATGCCCGCTCTCACCGGCACCATCCCATTCGACATCGGTACCTACGGTGTCGAAGCGACAGCAACGAGTGCATCCTTTGTTCCGTGGATTACGAACACCACGGGCGTCTTAGCCGGCGTCTACAACCACCCGAACACCGATGCCCAAGGCAACGTCTCGGAGCTCTTGCTCAACTTCGACTACAACAACACCTCGCTCCAATGGCTTTTGTTGGCTCCAGAACTGATCAACTGGGTTACCCAGGACACGCACTTGGGGCTCTATCGCAACTACTTCGGTCAGGACATCGACGACAACTTCATCGCGGACAACCAGTGGAGCAACGCGGACCAGTGCACCCCGGCCGCGACCAACCCCCAGGACTACACCTGCTCCGCCGCTGTCCTCGCCGATTCAGCTGCTTGGCCGGCCGACGTGCAGATGAGCGCCACGGACGTGGCAAACGTCGTCACTTGGGAGCAGTCAACCGGCATCAAGTTGAACTTGGCTTTCAATGGCGTCGGCGCGTGCACGGAACCAACCACGCCGGCGGGCTACTCGGCTATCTGCAACGGATCGATCACTGAAAATAGCAACACTTTCACCGATCCCGGTCTCGCCATTGACTCGGGCTATCCCGATGACACTGGCTTGGTCAACGCCCTCTTGGCCGACAAGGCTGACTTTAACTGGATCAACCACACGTGGTCACACGCCTTCTTAGGCTGCACCGACTTCGCACCGCAGGTGCTCACGAGCGCGACTCCCAGCGCCACTGGTGGCACGCTTCCGATAGGCGCCTACAGCTACATGATTACTGCCGCCACGGCGTACGGCGAATCCGAGCCGTCCACTCCGGTGACGGCAACGACAACGACCGCCACAAGTTCGGTGACGCTCTCGTGGCCGAACGCCACCAACGGATCCGGCACGGCGGGCGCCGGACCTTCCCTCTCTCAGGAAGAGGCGATCCACACTGGGGGAACGGGCTTCTGGGGTTACTACGTCTACCGTGAGAATCCAGGTGGGACTGCCTATGGTCTCATTGCCCAAGTAGCCGAGGACCCAACCGGGGCCGCGACGACGTACAGTTACACCGACACGGGTTCAACGGCCACCCCAGGGGCAGCGCCAGGTGCAACGGACGTCTATCCCACGGCTACCAACCCGGGCATCGACTGTGCGACCACGACTCCGCCTGCGAGCGGCTGGTTCCCCGCGTCCGACGGCGGCGGCACAAATGATGGTTCGATCGAAGATGAGATTGGCCTCAACCAGGCTTTCGCAAGTGCCAATGGTTTGCCAAACTTCAACGCAGCTGCCGTCGTTACCG
The DNA here is from genome assembly GCA_963827115.1 of uncultured Acidimicrobiaceae bacterium. Taxonomy (GTDB): domain Bacteria; phylum Actinomycetota; class Acidimicrobiia; order Acidimicrobiales; family RAAP-2; genus RAAP-2. The sequence goes on from CAWGZS010000001.1 coordinate 1,738,881, forward strand.
GTGAGCACTCTGGCATTGAGAGCCCCAACATGCCCACTGCCCTACAGGCGACTGGCGTCACAACCTTCGCCGCCGACGCATCGCGCCAACCGCAGCAGTACTCGGAGAACGTCGGCACAACGCCGGTTGCCGAGTCAGCGCCGCGTTATCCGAGCAACATCTATTACAACGCCGCAAACTGGCCCATCGAAATAAACGAGTACAACACTCTCTACGTCACCCAAGGCGACCCCCTTGGTGACCCCACGTACACGACCGAAGTCGGCCACTGCGACAACACCTCGTCAACCACGTGTTCCGCCACGCCGGCCACAGAGGCCACCATCCTGGCGTCGGAGTCGCGCATCATGTTGAGCCATGTCCTCGCCAACGATCCCCGCGTCGGTTACGCCCACCAGACCAACCTCATCGGTGACGGCACCGGAGCGCCAGGTACTTCAACCCAACTGGGCTACACGATCTTGGCTCTGATCAGCGACATGTTGTCGCAGTACGACTCGTGGACCAACATGCCGCTCGTCCAGATGACGGACACGAGTGAAGCTCAAGTTCTTGGCGAGCAGGCCGCATGGGCCACGGCGTTGGGGACCGGCAAAGTGGTCGCCACCGAACAGAATGGTGTGATTACCGTATCCAACACCACGGGCGCAACCGTCAACGCAGCGATCACCGCGCCAGCGGGTACGACAATAAACGGTGCGGCATTTGGCCAGGCGTACGGGGGTGCTCAGTCGGCATGGACAAGCGTCACTTCGTCGGGTGTCACCTTGGACGCCGCCGTCGGTATTCTCGCCGCAGGTGCACAGCTCAACTCCAGCGAGGCGATCACCTCACCAAATGGCGAATTTAGTCTCGCCATGCAGGGCGACGGAAACCTCGTTGAATACGACGTCAACAATGCAGCGTGGGCGACTGGCACCAAAGTTGCTGGCTCGCACCTCAACATGCAGGGCGACGGAAACCTCGTGATCTATAGCGCCGCTAACGTGGCCGAATGGGCCAGTGGTACCTCAGGTAACCCGAATGCGTACCTGGAGCTCGCCAACGATGGCGTCCTCAACATCGACTCTGCCGCCGGCGTGCCCTTGTGGGCCGCGCGAGGAATGTTGGTCCCTGGCGCCACTCTCACGTCAAACCAATCGATCACGTCGCCCAACGGCACGTACCGCCTGACTATGCAGGGTGACGGAAACCTCGTAGAATATGACGGTGCCACCGCAGCCTGGGCCAGCGGCACGGACGTCAGTGGCTCACGTGTATCCATGCAGGGCGATGGAAATCTCGTGATCTACAACGCTTCCAACGCCGTCGAGTGGGCTCTTGGTACATCCGGTAACTCAAACGCGTACCTGCTGCTCACCAACAACGGCGTCGTGACGGTCGACACTGCCGCGGGCGTTCCGATCTGGGCTGCGAAGGGAATGTTGGTCCCCAATGCCACGCTTGGAGTGAATCAATCCGTCACATCGCCGAACGGAAAATACCGGCTCACGATGCAGGGTGACGGAAACCTCGTAGAATATGACGGTGCCACCGCAGCCTGGGCGTCGGGGAGTAATGTCGCCGGATCTACGGCGGTGTTGCAGGGTGACGGCAACTTCGTGGTCTACAGCGGCGCCACAGCCAAGTGGGCTAGCAATACCTCCGGTACTCCGAATGCATACCTAGTGCTCGGAGACAGCGGCATCCTCAGCGTGGATTCACCCAGCGGGATCGAACTGTGGGGTGCGGTTGGCACAGTGATCCCTGGCGCGGAATTAGGCGTTGGCCAGCAGATCACCTCACCCAACCACACGTACCGACTGCTCATGCAGGGTGACGGGAACCTAGTCGAATACGACGGAGCAACCGTCATCTGGGCCTCGGGAACCAAGACCGCGGGTTCGATCGCCGTTATGCAATCGGACGGCAATCTCGTGGTGTACAGCGGCGCTACAGCCCTGTGGGCCAGCAACACGTATGGATATCCGGGGGCGTACCTCGCGCTCAGTGACACTGGTGTTCTGAGCGTCAACGGGAGCGCGGGCACCGCACTCTGGGGATAACCAACATGCAATCGACCCGACTGGGCAACATGATGTCCAGTCGGGTCGATTGCATGTCTTGATGGATGGTTACCAGACTCAGAAAACCCCACGACATCGGATATCTCCTTGCCACAGGGGATTAAGGTCCATAGTTGATGTCCTTGGCATTAAGGATTTCAACCGTTCGATGCAGACGACGTCGACGCCCACTGAACAGAAACGACCTCCGAATATCCAAACGGGAAGCCGTGCCGTGGAGCAACGTAAGCCTGGAAGTACAACGGATTACCTCCTTGCGCCGAAGAGTCAACAATGTGGAACGTCGCTACACCATTGGCATCGCTGGAAGCGATGACGGGAGACTTGCCTTCCGCCGATCCATTAATTTCGGCTTCGCCTGGAATTAGCGCATTCTCGGCGTAAATTACTTGGCCCAGAGCAATTGGTACTCCCTTTTGATTCACGGGTGCACCATAGGGCGATCGAAGCGCAACTCGTAGCGTGACGCTCTTCCCAAAGTGGACTACACGATTAACGAAGCTCGGTGAAATCGCCGTGTCGAATGGTTCGGGTGTAAACAACGTCGAAGAGCTGATTGATTCGGGAGTCGCTGTAACTGCCTGCAGAACGAACGGCTGAGTGACGCCCGGCATAGATCCGACATTCGGCGCGACAAGGGTGTACACGGCACTCTTTCCAGGCCCGAGATTACGTGGTCCCTTCGTAACGTTCCAGAATGTCGTCATATAGCCAGACGCATCGGTGGCAAAATGTGGATCAACACTTCGAACTGATTGATTCTTAACTAAGGCACGAATCTGCCATATCGAGCGAAATTGACCATTTGTCTGAATTGACTCCAGTTTTATTTGAAGTGGTGGCGTCGACGTTACGGCCAGCGCCAGGAGGACGACCACGGCCACGATCGGTGCGGTGAGTAGGCCCGTCCTAGTCAACATTTTGCGTCGCCGATCTCGAATCTCGGCGATACCCCCTCCAACCAGTAATCGTTGTCCGTTCAGGTTGACCGAGCCGCTCCCAGGAGAAAGCATGGAAACCAACCACATCGCCACCATCATTATGAAGTATTCCGACAGCGAACGAGTCGAGAAGAGAAAGATGACCGATGGGAAGACAAAAGCCGCCTTCCAAAGTTTCGCGAAGTATTCACTAAAAAATATCAGCGAGGCCAACAGGCAGAACAATGCAGCGTAGGAATAGAACGCCAAGTTTCCGCCTCCCAGTCGAAAGAAGACGGTGGCATCGATGAGTCCCTGGCCGAAAGGGATCGCGTGCTGATCCAATGGACTGAGCACGCCCAACAGCCACGCCTTGGGAGACCAAACGATGAATGGTGCGTTGACCAAGAAGAAAGTGGCCATGGCGATGGCCACGAAACGAGCAACAACGGCTGAAGCCCTGCGGCGGCCCAATTCGTCAGCCCTAAAATGCCATAGGCCAAGGACGATGAAGGGGGCGACGAACCAAGGAAACTGAGAGATACTCGCAGCGAGGCCCAGGCAGATCGCGCGCAGTATGGCGCTCCGGTCAAGACGACCTTCTTTGCCGGTATCTGTCCACCTATAGGCCAGAACCAACATGAACGGAATGGCCATGGTGACAATGTCGCCACCGATGGAATAGTCAAATAGGAAGGGCAGGCCCAAGATGACGACCACGCCGATCGCGCGATACATCTTGGGCAGAAAGGCGAATACGAGCGCCATCTCTACCGCCAGGAACAACACATTCTCGGAGATAATCGACTGAACCCCGTGAGTCAACCAAACGGCGGGTACCACCAGAAGGAATGACAAGGAAGGGTATCCGAGAGTTGAAACAAGGGTGCCGTTCAGCTTGTAAGTCGCATATTGGATAGGAACGCGAAACTGGGTCAATGCGGGCAAGAGGTTGTGCGTGTACGGGTTGTGACCGTGCATTAGCAACTGCGCAGAATACTGAACAAAGGCCGCCTCATCTGTCCCGTAAGCCGGGTAGAAATAGAGTTCGGTGACGGCCCACGAGCCAAGAAGCACGAGGCCCAAAATGAGGACCGCGTAACTGAGGCGGTCCAAGCCTTTCTTGGTCTCACACGTCACTATCGCCACAACCAGGGCCACGGTCGCAATGCACGCCGCAGTGGCAATTAATCCAATCAGCTGAAGTTGGACAATGGAACTCCAGGCAATAAGTGCAGGGCCAAAAAGTCCTATGGCCGCGATCACCAAGAGCGCACGATAGATTCGAAGATTCTCCGCCGAGTCCGCCGCTATGACTGACTTTCCCGCACCGCTCGATGCATCTAGTTGAGACTCAGGTGCGCCAAGTGACCCTTCGCTGGTACTCACGAATGATCCTCTCAAGGCCGGCCACGTTCAAGTTGAATACACCTCATAATGAAGGCGTTTCAAGCATACGCCGGACCGATGTCAACCTATTGAAATGAATCGCAACGATTTCTCCGACGCAATGGCGATGGCGTAGCGGTCACGGCGAACAGTTCACCCAAATTTAAGGCAAATTCTCATTTCGGCGTCGTTGTCGATCAATTGTGATTCTCGCCCTCTCACTGAGCCGACAAAGGCTCGACCTGTGATTGTTCGCTATTTAGGTGCGACCACCGCAAAATTGGGGTCGTTCGTGAACGTCACGACGGCCATACCATTGCTCACGTCGGCACGAGAAATTATCGTCACGTGACCCGGTCGAACGACGACCACCACTTTGTCGCCAACCTTGATCGATGCGTCGTGAATGGTCACGGTAATTGGTGGCTTCCAAGGCCCAGACAGCCTCGCTCCATTGTTGGGGTTCAGCACCACCACACTGAAGTCCGCCACAACTTTCAAGAGTCCACCCACCGGGATCGACTTAAGTGCCCCATCAGAAAGTACTAGCTGCCCACCGTTTGGAAGTGCTCCGGCAGGAACGAGAATGAGAGCCGTTGCACCATTGGCCGAACCCTTGAGCTCGCCACCACCAGAATGGATCGTCTTTGAGGTGACTATCTTCGTAAAACCTCCAGCAACGGCAGAAGGCGGCGCAGCGCTGGGGCTGTACCCGTTGCCCGCCGCGAACGCGGCGCTCCCGGGAATGAGAGCGAGCAGGACCGTTCCAAAGACGGCACCTGAGGCTCTCGAGAACCTACCGCGCTGTATGTAAGGAACCTTCATTCCCGACCCTCCTAATTCCTCATTGACGCTTCGTGTTACCTATCGGCTTCAAGGTGAAAATGGCTCAAAATGCCTAAATTCAGCCGAACTTGACGAGAAGCGTAACGGACCACATTCGAAGGGTCAACATCGCTTTTGCCTGACCATACCCTCTTTTTCCTCGGGCCATACCCTTTAAATCGCGGCAACATGCCCTGCTAATTGTGAGTGCTTTCAATCCCATTCAACGAAGAAAAGCAGCGGTGATTTGGAACTCTCGAATTAACCTCCGAATCCTCGAAGTTGGCCGTTCCTCCGCTCAGCAACTATCCGTCGACCGCTTTTCGCAACGAGCGATATTCGCGGATTTTGGCTCGATTCCTAGCGGTATCCATTCGTACGACCTGGGACCGGATACTGTCTCGCCTGGCTCTTGTTGGTAGGTCCACCCACTGGCGAGCCAAGGCAAACTATGGCCGCGAAGGATGGCAATGGGAAGCGTTGACCGCAGTTTGCATTCTCGACAAAACCATCAAGTGGCTTCGCTCCGAGAGTGAAAGTCATGGTTGAAAGTGACGATCGAGATGCCGGCCTCCCGATTCTTGAATTGGCAATTCTCGACCAATGTTGCCCAATCGGGGTGGATGACGTGGCCACACCTGACTGAAGTATCAAGGTGCTAGTCCGCGAGGAAACGACTGACCCGTGAGAGAATTCGCAACATGCACGAAACCGCCTGGAAGAGCCATTGGCACAAGCATCCTGGCGTTCGCTCTGGAGCCGAACTCTCCTTAGGCGAGAGAGCGGCCGACAAGATGCGAAATGCCATGGGCTCATGGCCCTTCGTCTTCATGTTCTTCGCCGTCATGATCATCTGGGCGCTCACCAATACGGTCTTCATCGAACACGTTCTCCATCACAAAGCCTTCGACCCCTACCCGTACATCCTTTTGAACCTCTTTTTGTCAATGCTGGCGGGGATCCAAGCGGCCGCACTCTTGATCGCCGCCAAAAGGGCTGACGCAATCTCCTCCGAGGTCGCCCTACACACTGCCAAGAACACCGACGACATTAAGAAGCTGGTGGAGGAGAACACCGCACTCACGGCCGCCATGAAAAAGAATACGGATCTCGTGGAAGAGATCCATTTGCACGTCGCGAACATCGCTAAGAAAGTGGGCGCGGAAATGGGTCGTTTCGCTCCGGGACAATCCCCACCCGAGTAGGCGACGCCTTCCAACCGCGGAGCGACGATGCGCTATTGGTCAAGCTGATTCAACGCAAGTCATCCCTCGCCTCTTCGAGTCGGCAGACTGGCACGTGGGAAGCCTTTGACCAATGTGTACGATGACGCTTGATCGAATACGCATCACTTATGCAGTAGTTCTCAGGAGGTTCAATGAGCCACTCGATAATTCTCGGTTTGAACGTGGACGCACCGCTAGAACGAGTCTTTGAGATTCTGACATCGACCGAAGGTCAAAAGAGCTTTTGGACCGAGGACTGCGAGGTGTCGAGCGACCACGCTCGTTTCGGATTCGTCGAAGCCCCCGTCGATCTAGAGGTGAGCGTCAAACAAGAACCGAACAGGTTGGTCCAGATGAAGGTGACGTCCGGCTTCCCCTTCTGGGACGGCTCGACCTGGGAATGGGAATTGAAGAAGAACGGCGACACAGAAGACAGCACGACCGTGATCTTTCGACACTACGGATTCGTCGACGGTATCGACGAAAACAATGTCGGGGGAACCGCCCAGACATGGGCCATGACCCTTGACCGACTGGCCAAATTCATCGCGACCGGCATCGCCCAGCCGTACTTCGTTTCGGGCGGCTCGAACTAACCGACTCGGTCGAAGCGGTGCTCACTCGGCGAAAGCGAGGAAGTCGATATCGTTGTCTGACGATCCGTGTTCGCGCCGATCGAAATGGTTGACCAACACACCATTTGCCCTCAGGCCAATTCTTAAAGAACAAGCGCTGTCAATTTTCAGCGATTGGTCGCCGAGGGTTCCACCATTAGGTTCCCCGTTATCGGGTCTCAACCCAATAAAGTTGACACTAACTCTCGCAAATGGCCCATTCCTATGGCGCCCCCGAGTGGCCAGGCTCTCCTCATCGTAGAGAGTTAGCCTTCCGACACCTCTGGTCCCGCGTCGCCTCCAGTAGCGACGATATCCAGTCGGTTGAGATAGAAGTCCCAGCCCTCGGTGTGGTCGGTCACCGCGTCCTCGGGCAACCCTCGATGGGCGAGACGAACTCTGGTCTTTTCGCCCTCAGGGAAGAGGGTTATCTCAACGACGGTCGAACGGGGAGGTATCGGGTGATTGGGCTCGTCCCACCCGAAGGTGAAGACCACCTTCTGGTCCTGCACCACTTCCGTGAATTCGCCGACTCCTGGGTGCACGCCCATGGCCAGGACCCGATAGCGGCCCCCCGGACGCGGATCGAGCTCGGCCTCGGTGCCCATCCACAAAACGTGTTGGGTCGGGTCGGTTAGGAAGGGAAAGATTGTGGCAGCACTGGCCCCAATCACTACTTCTCGCACCACTTCAGCCATCGGTGTTTCCTTTCTCTCGTTCGGCCGATTCGGCCACATAACGCAATCGCGCCAAGCTCTCGCTCCAGTACTCCTCGAGGAAATGGCGGAGCCGGTCCATCTGAGTGTGGTTGGCCCGGTACAGGCGACGAACACCGTCGCGGCGCTCGAGTATCAACTCGGCCTCGCGAAGCACGCCTAAATGTTGGGAGATCGCCGATCGAGTGACGTCGCCGAAACAGTCGGCAATCTCCGTGGCGGGGAGTTCATCAGACCAGACGAGCCGGAGAATCTCTCGACGACGAGGTTCCGCGAGGGCTTTGAAGGCTGCGTCCATGGCATTATATTAGTATATGCTTACGTAAGTGTCAACTAAATAATTCAATGTTGTGAATGGGCTCACCGCGATGAACCATTGGACTCGCACGTCCGTGTCACTGCCAGAGCGTCAGCGCAGCTGTCCTAGGCGCTCAACCGCCTCCTCGAGCACCTCTTGTCGCTTGGAGAACATCCATCGCACGAAGGGACGACCGGCGTCCTTGTCATCGTAGAAAACCGAACTCGGAATTGCGACGACGCCGCACCGCTCCGGGAAGCGCCAAACAGAACGCGTAGCCGTCCTGGTCCGAAAGCGACGTGATGTCCGTCGTCAGGAAGAAAGTGCCGTGAGAGGGGAAAACTTTGAACCCCACCGCCTCGAGACCCGCCGTGAGGAAGTCACGCTTCTGGCGCAGCACCCGTGCGGCCTCAATCAAGTAATCATCGCTGGTGGTGAGGCCCTCAGCAATCGCGTGTTGGAAGGGTGCACCGTTCACGAAGGTAAGAAACTGTTTCACCGTGCGGATGGCCGCGATGAGCCCCGGGCGCGCGCACGCCCACCCAACCTTCCATCCAGTGACGGAGAACATCTTCGCGGCCGACGAGATCGTGATCGTTCGCTCGGCCATGCCCGGAAGGGAGGCCAAGGAAACGTGAGGCGACTCGAAGACGAGGTGCTCGTAGACCTCGTCGGTGACGGCGAGAAGATCGTGACGCCGGCATACGTCGGCGATCACTTGGAGCTCGGCGAGACTAAACACCTTGCCGGTCGGATTGTGAGGAGTGTTAAGCAAAAGGAGCCGCGTGCGCTCGGTGACCACGCTCCTCAAGCTCATCGGGATCGAAGGACCAATCGGGAGCGCGGAGCTGCACGACGCGACGCTGCGCACCGGCCATGGCAGTGCAGGCCGCGTACGAGTCGTAGTACGGCTCGAACAAAACGACTTCGTCGCCGGTCTCGCACAGCGACAAGAGGCACGCCGCGATGGCCTCGGTCGCCCCGGCAGTGACCAAGATCTCCGTGTCCGGGTCGAAATCCAGCCCGTTGTAGCGCCTCTGGTGCTCCGCGATGGCCGAACGCAGGTCGCCGATGCCGTCCACTGGCGGGTACTGGTTGTGCCCGGCCTCAATGGCCCGGATGGCGGCCCGTTTGATGGAGTCAGGACCGTCGCTGTCCGGGAAACCCTGGCCCAGGTTGAGCGAACCGGTGGCCGCGGCCAAGCGCGGACATCTCGGCGAAGATCGTGCTGGTGAAGCCCTGAAGACGGGCGTTCAGGTACGGAATCCGAGCACTCATGCCAGTACACCCTACCGAGCCGACGTCGCGCACCGTGATGCCGTGACGACCTGGGCTGTCGGTCGGCCGCGTAGCGACCGTCACGACTTAATCAGTGAAACCGATCTCACCGTGGGTGCCGTCGCAGAAGGGCTTGTTGTTCGACCCGCCACATCGACACAGCGTCACACGATTTCGAACCTCGTAGGTCTCGCCGTCGGCGCCCGTTATCGGTATGCCGCCACGGACCCAAATCGGTCCGGCCACCCCCTGCGAAGGGTCCTCGATCAGCCCGACGGAGGGCTCGAACGTAGGTTCGAGGGCTACGTTGGTCTCCTTGTCCCACACGACCAATCGACCGGAGGGGCACAGACAGGCCTGGCGGGAGGTGAGGGCCGCAGCTTCGGCGCCCTCCTGCTTGACGAGGTGCCACGTGTCGCCGTTGGGGTCGCAGAATCTGCCTGACGCGCACAGCGACGGCAGGTCCGTCATGTTCCACGTCGGACCCCGACGCACGCGGGCTTCCTCTACGTACGGCGACCGACTGGCCGTCTCGGTCCCATCAAAACCCAGCCGGGCGTGCGAGCCATCGCAGAAGGGCTTCGAGTCGGATTGCCCGCAACGACAGAGCCGGTACGAGGTCCCCGCGTCGAACGGTTCACCCTCCAGCCAGTCGACCGAGTCGCCGGCGTCGTCCGTGACGATGGTCTGCCTCGCGAGCGGTACCGAACCCTCGACCACGTAGGGACCATTCTCTGTGACGGTGATTTTCATGCCAGCGGCTGGTTTCACGGTCATCCCCTCAAGCTCTTCAATTCGTCGGCATTCACCATAACGCCCGCGACCTCAGAAATCGTCGGATCATCACCCCGAACTGAGAGTCGGACCCGGGGCCGAGGAGACCTTTCCGCCGTGCGGCCATGGCGTTTCTGGCACTCAAGGCCATCGAGTGCCAGAATTTCGAAGCAAGCCCATATGCTTGACCTCCCGAACACACCTTCGGCCGCCTGGGTTAGCCCTCGAACACGGGGCCAGCCAGACGGGAATGGGCTTGTGGGCCAGAAAAATGACCGTTTAAGTGCATTCGAACACTCGAAAGGGAATGACAATGACCAACCAGAACGTGACCCTTCCTCTCCTCCCCCTGACCTCGGGTGTGGTGCTGCCCGGCATGGTCTTCACCATGGCGCTTGAATCAAACGAAGCCCGGGTGGCCGTGGACGCGGCGCGATCGGCCGGCGGACACCTCTTGCTCGTGCCGCACATCGAGGGCCGTTACGCCAGCGTGGGCGTGATCGCCGAAGTGCTCGAAGAGGGCTCGTTGCCGGGCGGACTCGAGGCCATCGCCATTCGAGGGGACCAGCGCGCGACGATTGGCACCGGCGTACCCGGGACGGGCGAAGCCCTTTGGGTGGAGGCGGAACCAATCGAAGAGGGCGACGCGACGCCCGCGACCTTGGAACTCGCCCGCGAGTACCGCGCGGTGCTTGAGAACATCCTGCTCAGCCGAGGGGCCCGCCAACTCGCGGCCCAGCTGCGCGAGGTGACCGAACCGGGGCGGCTGGCCGACGTGGCCGGCTACTCGCCCGACCTTTCGCTGGCCCAGAAGGTCGAAGTGCTCGAAACCCTCGACGTCGAGACGAGGCTTCGCCTGGTGCTCACCTGGGCACGCGACACGCTGGCCGACCTCACCTTGCGTGAACGGATCAAGAATGACGTCGAAGACGGCATGGAGAAGACCCAGCGCGAGTTCCTTTTGCGCCGACAGCTAGAAGCAATACGTAAGGAGCTCGGCCAGCTTAGCGACGACGAGGCGGACCCGGATGATTACCGGACCAAGATCGCCGAGCGAGACCTCCCCGAGCAGGTCCTGAAGGCCGTTATCCGCGAGGTCGACAAGTTGGAGCGCACCAGCGACCAGAGCCCCGAAACAGGCTGGATTCGCACGTGGCTCGACACGGTCTTGGAGATGCCCTGGGGCGTCGAGTCCGAGGACCGTCTCGACATCGGCGAAGCCCAGCGGATCCTTGACGCCGACCACGACGGGCTCGCGGACGTCAAGGACCGCATCCTCGAACACCTCGCCGTCAAGAAGTTGCAGTCGGAACGCGGGCTCGCCCCCGCCGACGGACGCGGGTCGGGTGCCATCCTCGCGCTCGTCGGGCCTCCCGGCGTCGGCAAGACCTCGCTGGGACAGTCGATCGCCAACGCGCTCGGACGCAAGTTCGTGCGGGTCGCGCTCGGCGGCGTGCGCGACGAGGCCGAGATCCGGGGTCACCGGCGCACTTACGTCGGCGCGCAGCCGGGCCGTCTCGTTCGCGCCCTTCGCGAGGCCGGCACGATGAATCCGGTGATCGTGCTCGACGAGGTGGACAAAATCGGTGCGGACTATCGGGGCGACCCTTCCTCCGCGCTGCTTGAGGTCCTCGACCCGGCCCAGAACCACACGTTCCGGGACAACTATCTTGAGGTCGACCTTGACCTCTCGCGCGTGATGTTCGTCGCCACGGCCAACGTGATCGACACGATTCCCAGCGCGCTGCTCGACCGCATGGAGGTAATCAGGCTCGATGGCTACACCGAGACCGAGAAGGTCGCCATCGCCCGCCACCACTTGCTGGGACGTCAACTCGCTCGCGCGGCGTTGCGTGAGGACGAGGTTGAGATGGATGACGAGGCACTGCGCGCCATCGTGGCCGACTACACCCGCGAAGCGGGGGTGCGGAACCTCGAGCGTGAGATTGGGCGATTGCTGCGCAAACTCGCGACCGTGCTCGCCTCCGGCGAACGCCAGGCGCCGATTTCCGTCCGAGCGAAGGACCTTCGCGAGTGGCTCGGTCGGCCTCGCTTCTACTTCGAACCCGCCGACCGCACCAGCGTGCCGGGAGTCGCGACGGGACTGGCCGTCACCGGCGCGGGTGGCGATGTGCTGTTCGTCGAGGCCAGCGTGGCGGAGGGCCCCGAGGGCCTCACCCTCACCGGGCAGTTGGGCGACGTGATGAAGGAGTCGGCGCAGATCGCGATGTCCTACGTGCGCAGCCACGCCGAGGAGCTCGGCATCGATCCGAAGATCTTCTCGGACAAGAGCTTCCACTTCCACGTGCCCGCGGGAGCCGTGCCCAAGGACGGTCCCTCCGCGGGCGTCACCCTGACGACGGCGCTGGTGAGCCTGCTTCGCGGCGTGCCGGTGCGGCCCGTCGTGGGCATGACCGGCGAAGTGACGCTGCAGGGCCGGGTCCTGCCAATCGGCGGCGTCAAGCAAAAGGTCCTGGCCGCGCACCGCGCAGGTTTGACCGAGGTAATCCTGCCCGAACGAAATGGACCCGACCTGGAGGACGTTCCCGAAGAGGTGCGCGGCGCCATGACCTTCCACCTGGCGGGGACCATCGCCGACGTGCTGCGTCCGGCCCTCGCCAGCGAGTCATCGAGGGACCTCGAAACGGACTACGCGGCCGTGGCCTGACCAGACCGCCGATGTCCTCACCAATCGGCTGAGACCATCAAGTTGATCAGTCGGACACGTCGGCGTCCGGAACTGTGAAGGTGGTTCCCGACACCAACTCGCGGCGATCTGGTGCACTAAGGAGCCACGCGCTCCCGTGACCCTGCACCGTCCAGTTGCTGGGTCCTCCGACGATGGCCGTGAGCTCATCCACCCCGATCACTGTCGATCCCACCTGGGGCACCGAAAGCCGGGCCTCGAAATCAGGAATGAAGGAACTCAATCTATTGAAATGTGGCAGCAGCACCAGGTGCTCCAGCGGGCCGAGGGCGGGCATGCCCGAACTAGGGTCGTCAAACGACGGCACCCACGAGCCCAGGGCCAAGGCCCCCGCGCTGCAACCCGCCAATGCGGCTCCGGCTTGCCACGCGTCCAGAATCGATCGCCATACCTTGGTGCCCCTAAGGGTCTCGCACAAGTAATCGGGGTCTCCCCCGGAGAGATAGATGAGGCCGGCCCCGGCAATAGCGTCGGCGAAGTCATCGCGCTCGGCGTCCTGGCGATTCACCACGGGAACGACGACCTGCTCGACGCCCAGCCGCTTCGCTTGGGCCGCGCCCAGTTCATGCCAGCGTCGCACCACGTCGGCACCGTCCATGGCCGCCGCGGTCGCCAGTTGCACGTAGCGAGGAGGCCTGCCCTCCAGGAGAGAGGCCTCGATCGCCATCATCTCCGGCAAGTATTCGCCGGAGCCCACCAGGGCAATCGGACCGCGAGTGGCCGAGCCAGACTCCTCCATGCGTCCAAGGTAGCGCAGCGCCTTCTGTGCGCGTTGCGCACAAACCGAGGTCAGGCGAAAGGGACTACAGCGACCTACGTCTGCGCCGTCTTCTGATCGAAGGCGCCGACCACGAGCAGCCAGGCGGCCGTGATCATGTAGCACGTGTTGCTCACGATGGCTATCGCCGCGATGTAGAGGCCGGCCAGGTGGCCAAAATAAAAGAGGGCCGCGCCGAACATTTCCGCCAGGTGCACAAGGCTTCCGCCAATTATGCGCGAGAGTCGTAGGCCACTGCCCAACGTGATGGCCTTGGCGTAGCCCCTGACAAAGACCGCCAATGAAAAACCAGCGACCAGGAACAGTTCTGCGCCTATCGAATGATGGTTTTGAGCTCCCATGAGGACAATCGCGCAGCGCATGAACACCAGGGCCAAACCGGTCAAGGTATTGATCGCGCGGTTGCGATGCGTGGCGTTAAAGGCGATGACTTTGAGGTTGAGCGACATCGCCACGAACACCAGCCCGGTGAGGGTGACCGCGCCCGTACCGACCAGGAGGAAGAAATCTGACCACTGCCCAGGCCTAAAAAGGGTGGCCGCGATCATGCCCAAATTGTAACTTGTTCCAATCGTCCCGGGCCGGTCTGCGTGCTGTGCCAGGGTCACAGCCTTGGTGCGAGACGACGAGTGGGCTTACCCTAGAGACGTGGACACGGAGCAGGCGGCGCGATCCAACCTTGGTTCACGGCGAACGAGTAAGCGTCGAGGCGCGCTGCGCCGCGTGCGGCTGTGTCTGGGCTTCCTACTGCTCGGGATCCTGGTGTGGCTCGTTTCCTCCTTCGCCGTCTACATGCTCCGACCTTCCAGCATGAACTTCTCAGAAAAGAGCGCCGAATGGGTTCGCACACTCCCATTCGGAAACTGGGCTGTTGATGAGGCCGAACACATTTACTACAGCGACCACGTGCCGAAGAAAGGCGGACCTCAACTCACGACGTTGCCGAGCGTCGGCCTCGGCACAACGGCCGGTCAAGGGTCAACCACAACCCTCGGGACGCACCACACCCAGGGCGCCTGGCCAGCGCCCATTGCGCCGGTTTTCGCCACCCCATTGCCGGGCGAAGGGGTGTGGAAGCGCACGGGTCCTTCCGTCGACGGGAAACCGCCGGTGCTCGTGACGACGTACCGACCTGACCCCGCCTATCCCCAAATGGTCGCCTACGTTGCGTGGTTCAACCACTCCCTCGTCGATCTGGCGTACTATCCCGGTCGCTACGAACCGCCGAAGGCGAGCGACCGTGGTCCTTCGATGGTTCCGTACGACCAGCGCAACCGCCTGCTCGCTACGTTCAACGCGGGCTTCATCTACTCCGATGGCGACAACGGCTCAGCGGTGAACGGGCACACCAACGAACCGCTGACCAAGGGCAACGCCACGTTGATCGGCTACAAAGACGGACGAGTCTCGATCGTCGTGTGGCACGGCGGTCCGAGCCCCGGATCCAACGTCGCCTGGGCCAGGCAAAGCCTCGCTCCGATCATGTGGCACCGAGTACTTAACCCCGAACTCAACACCAATCCCGACAGTCCCCAGTGGGGCTACACGGTCGGGAACGCGGTCAGAGTGTGGCGCACGGGCGTGGGAATCGACCGGGAGGGGAACCTCATCTATGTGGTGGCGAACGACCAGACGGTCGTCTCGCTCGCTCAGATTCTTCGGCACGCGGGAGCGATCGACGCCATGGAGTTCGATATCAACGCCGACTGGCATACGTTAATTACCTACAGCCACGAACACGGCGTTGACCCCACCATGGTGGAACCCCAGCCCGAACAGTCGGTGGATCGCTATCTCTATCCCGACGACCGCGACTTCTTCGCGGTCTACGAGCGCGTACCGGGTCCGGTTGTCGTCCCCTTCAGTTAGGGGTGCCGTGCCAGCAGCGAATGTCGCTCGGGCTTTAGAGCACAAGATGGCAACGTGTTGACCGTCGAATGCGTCGCGAAATCCGCACCAAGCAGCACGAGGGCCCAGGCGATGCCTGGGCCCTCGATTTTCGTGGCGGGGGCAAGATTTGAACTTGCGACCTTCGGGTTATGAGCCCGACGAGCTACCAGACTGCTCCACCCCGCGATGGCTTCACCATGTTAGTGGAGATGGGCCGGCGCAATCAAAGGCACCGGCGTGGGTGGTCCTTCGTCGCACCTAGTGACATTCGGCCCTACACCGCGGAGGTGCGTTCGCGCCAAGATGACTACGTCACTGGTAGCGCATCCGTGATCGAACAGAGGGGCTCGCTATGGCGATGGACGTGGAACTCTACGAAGTCCCTTGTGGCGGTCCGGTGCCTCAAACTAGGACTTCAATCCGTCACTCGGCTCGTTCTTTGACCACTATTCCCCCCACGGCGACCCTCAACGCCGCCGTGGCGAAGTAAGAGCGGGCGCCGCATGTTCCAAGTCCGCTTCCACGGTCGTGGTGGCCAAGGCGTGGTCACCGCGGCGGAGATGCTCTCCATGGCGGCCTTCGCCGAAGGTCGCTTCTCCCAGGCGTTCCCGAGCTTCGGATCGGAGCGCACCGGGGCCCCCGTCGTCTCCTTCTGTCGCATCGACACCATTCCCATCCGCAGTCGTGAGCCGGTGATGAAGCCCGACGCCCTCATCATCCAAGACGCCACGCTCATCCACCAGGTCGACCTCTTCGCCGGGCTCTCGAGCGAGGGCTACGTCCTGATCAACACCTCGCAGAGCTTCGACGAACTGGGTCTCGGCGAGTACCTGGGTACGTTCCACCGCGAACGCCTGCTCACCTGTCCGGCGACCGAGCTGGCCCTGGAACACCTGGGGCGCCCGCTGCCCAACGCCGTCCTGCTCGGCGGTTTCGCCGCGCTCACCTCCCAGGTCACCCTGGAGTCCATCGCCGCGGCCATCCACGAACGTTTCAAGGGTGCAACCGCGCAGCGAAACGTCGCCGCCGCCACCGCGGCCTACCAGCTCGTCGTACAAGAACAAGAGGAGCTCACCCGTGCTGCGACAAATTGAGGGATCGCTCGGGGTCGCCGAAACGGTGGCGCGCTGTCGGCCCGAGGTGGTCTGCGCCTATCCCATCTCGCCCCAGACCCACATCATCGAGGCCATCGGGGCGATGGTGAAGGCGGGCACCCTTTCGCCGTGTGAGTTCATCAACGTGGAATCGGAGTTCGCCGCCATGTCGGTCTCGATCGGCGCGTCCGCCGCCGGGGCGCGGGCCTACACCGCCACCGCCAGCCAGGGCCTCCTGTTCATGATGGAAGCCGTCTACAACGCGGCCGGTCTGGGACTCCCGATCGTCATGACCCTCGCGAACCGGGCGATCGGCGCGCCCATCAACATCTGGAACGACCACAGCGACGCCATGGCTGCGCGCGACACCGGCTGGGTCCAACTCTTCGCCGAGACGAACCAGGAAGCGGCCGATTTGCACGTCCAGGCCTTCGCGCTGGCCGAGGAGCTCTCGATCCCGGTGATGGTCTGCATGGACGGCTTCATCCTCACCCACGCCGTCGAAGGCATCGACGTGCCCGAGCAAGTCGACGTCGACGCCTTCCTGCCGCCCTACGAACCGCGTCAGGTCCTCGACCCCGCCCACCCGGTCTCCATCGGCGCCATGGTGGGACCCGAGGCCTTCACCGAGGTGCGCTACCTCTCGCACCTGCGCCAACAGGACGCGCTGGCGCTCATCCCCTCCCTCGCGACGCGCTTCGCCTCGGCCTTCGGCCGCGAGAGCGGCGGTCTACTGCACTCCTACAAGACCGACGACGCCAGGACCATCGTCATGGCGCTCGGCTCGGTCCTGGGCACGATCAAGGACGTCGTCGACCAGCGCCGCGAGGCGGGCGAGGCAATCGGCGTGGTCGGTCTCACCACCTTCCGGCCCTTCCCCTTCGACGCGGTGCGTGACGCCCTGGAAGGGGCGACGAAGGTCGTCATCGTCGAAAAAGACTTCAGCGTGGGCTTCGCCGGCGTGCTCTCGACCGACGTCGCCATGGCCACGCACGGCGCGGACGTCTCGCTGCACACCGTCATCGCCGGCCTGGGCGGTCGGGCGATCACCCAGCACTCGCTGCACGCCATGCTGGACGACGCCGCACACGACCAACTGGGTCCCGTCACCTTCCTCGACCTCGACCACGGGATCGTCGAACTCGAGCGAGCCCGGATCGCCGCGCAGCGTCACTCGGGGCCCTCCGCCGAGAACGTGCTTTCCGACCTAGGCGCCGTCGCCTCCAGGATCGGCTGAACCATGACGCAGCGACCGATCCGTTTCTACCAAGTCGGCAGCTTCGCCGTCGGTAATCGACTGCTCGACGTCGCGAATCGCACCGTCCAGTCCGATCCCAACCGCTCGGATTCACTCGACTGCGGTCACCGGGCCTGCCAAGGCTGCGGCGAGGCCCTCGGCGCGCGTTACGCGCTCGACGCGGCCATGCGGGCCACGAACGGCCAGCTGATCGCGGTCAATGCCACCGGTTGCCTCGAGGTCTTCTCGACCCCCTATCCGGAGACCTCGTGGCGGATCTCGTGGCTGCACTCCCTCTTCGGGAACGCTCCCGCGGTAGCAACCGGCGTCGCCGCGGCGCTGAAGGTCAAGGGCAAGGTTGACGTTCGCGTCGTGGCGCAGGCCGGGGACGGCGGGACGGTCGACATCGGCTTCGGCTGCCTGTCGGGCATGTTCGAGCGCAACGACGACGTCCTGTTCGTCTGCTACGACAACGAGGCCTATATGAACACCGGCGTGCAGCGCTCGGGCGCCACGCCGCCGGCCGCGCGCACCGCCACCACCGTCGCCGCCGGCGCCGATCCGGGCAACGTCTTCGGACAGGGCAAGGACATGCCGCGCCTGGCCATGGCCCACGACATCCCCTACGTCGCGACGGCCACCGTGGCCGACCTGCACGATCTCGAGAACAAGGTGCAGCGCGCGATGCAGCTGCACGGCGCGCGATACCTGCACATCCTGGTCCCCTGCCCGCTCGGCTGGGGCTCGGCCTCGAAGGACACCATCAAGGTCGCCCGGCTGGCTCAGGAGACCGGGCTCTTCCCGGTCTTCGAGGCGGAGCACGGCGTCGTCACC
This sequence comes from uncultured Acidimicrobiaceae bacterium, assembly GCA_963827115.1. Taxonomy (GTDB): domain Bacteria; phylum Actinomycetota; class Acidimicrobiia; order Acidimicrobiales; family RAAP-2; genus RAAP-2. The sequence goes on from CAWGZS010000001.1 coordinate 1,757,527, forward strand.
CGCGTCTCGCCGATCCGACACCGCACGCCGGTCGAGCCCTACCTCTCGATCCAGCGACGCTACGCCCACCTCTTCGGCGAGCACGGCCGTCCCGACATCATCGCGCGCATCCAAGCCATCGCCGACGAGAACATCGAGCGCTACGGGCTCCTGAGCGACGCCGAGCCATCGGCGCACGCGGTAAAGGTGCTGGCATGACCGAGCTCCCCTTCGCCATCACGCTCCAGGTCGGTTCGAGCCGCGCGAATCACACCGGTTCCTGGAGGGTCGAGCGGCCCGTGTACGTCGATCGACTCCCCCCGTGCAACGACGGCTGTCCGGCCGGGGAGAACATCCAGCAGTGGCTCTACGACGCCGAGTCGGGCGACTACGAGACCGCGTGGCGACAGCTGGTGATGGACAACCCGTTCCCGTCCGTGATGGGACGGATCTGTTACCACCCGTGCGAGAGCGCGTGTAACCGCGGCCAGCTCGACGAGGCGGTCGGGATCAACGCCATCGAACGCTTTCTGGGCGACCTGGCTATCGAGCGCCACTGGCCGCTGCCGTCTCCAGGCCCGGAGACCGGCAAGCGCGTGCTGGTCGTCGGCGCCGGCCCCGCCGGACTGAGCGCCACCTATCACCTGCGCCGCCTCGGCCACCGGGTGCACCTGGTCGACGCCGGCCCGCAACTGGGCGGCATGATGCGCTACGGCATTCCCGCCTACCGTCTGCCCCGCGACGTGCTCGACGCCGAGATCGACCGCATCGTCGCCCAGGACGTGGAGGTGTCGCTCAACCACACCGTGCACGACATCGAGAGCGAGCGCCGCGAGGGCGGCTACGACGCGGTGTTCCTGGGCGTGGGCGCCCAGTTGGCCCGCCGGGTCGACATCCCCTCGGGCGACACGTCGCGGATCCTCGACGCCGTGTCCTTCCTTCACCGGGTGGCCAGTGACGATCCGCCCCTCCTGGGCCGGCGCGTCGCCGTCTACGGCGGAGGCGACACCGCGCTCGACAGCGCGCGCACCGCGCGCCGCCTCGGCGCCAGCGATGCCGTGATCGTCTATCGACGCACTCGCGAGCAGATGCCCGCCCACGAGTCAGAGCTCCAGGAGGCGCTCAAGGAGGGCATCACGGTACGTTGGCTCTCGACGATCAACCACTACGACGACGGCCAGCTCATTATCGAGAAGATGCGACTCAACGAGCAGGGCTTCCCCGAACCCACCGGTGAGTTCGAGGAGCTCGGCGCCGACTCCCTGGTGCTCGCGCTGGGCCAGGACACCGACCTCTCGCTGCTCGAGGGATCGACGGACATCACCATCGACGACGGCGTGGTGGAGGTCTCCCCCGCCATGATGGCCGGCGGCGGCATCTTCGCCGGCGGCGATGCGGTACCCTCCCAGCGCACCGCGACCATCGCCATCGGACACGGCAAGCGGGCCGCGCGAGGCATCGACGCCTTCCTGGCCGGTCGCGACGACGTCGAGCAGGTCCGCGCGGAGCTGGCCACCTTCGAGCGCCTCAACACCTGGTACTACGCGGACGCGGACCGGTCCCACCGTCCCGAGCTCGAGATCGCCCGGCGCCAGAGCACCTTCGACGAGATCGTGGGCGGCCTCACCGAGGAGAACGCCCTTTTCGAGGCGCGCCGCTGCCTCTCGTGCGGCAACTGCTTCGAGTGTGACAACTGCTTCGGGGTCTGCCCCGACAACGCCGTGATCAAGCTCGGACCGTCCTTGCGCTACGAGGTCAACTACGACTTCTGCAAGGGCTGCGGCATCTGCGTGAGCGAATGCCCGTGCGGCGCCATCGACATGGTGCCCGAGCAGATCTGACCAGACGACGTAGACGCGCGGGCACCCACGAGCCGCCCGATCAGCAAGCCGTCACTCCCGAGTTGACGAACGCATGGCGCGGAACAACGGGCCGGGACCCGCGTGACTGGGGGCCAGACGGGCCTTGCAGTCGACCACCAGTGCGCCGGTCGCGGACACCACGACGGGATTGAGGTCGAGCTCGACCAGTTCCGGGACCTGTTCGGCGACCTTGGCGATCAACTCGAGCACCGAGACCAGCGCGGCGCGATCGACCTTGGGCGCGCCGCGGTAGCCGTCGAGCAGCGGGGCCGCGCGTAGCGACGCCACCATCGCGTCGCCGGTCCAAGGATCTAGAGGTGGCACCGCGAAGGCGTGGTCCCCGAGAAGGTCGGTCATCACCCCGCCGAGACCAACCATCACCACCGGGCCGAAGCTAGGGTCGACCGCCAGCCCGATGATCGCCTCGACGCCCGAAGGCACCATGGCCTGGATGACGGCCCCGCCCATCGACGAACCGAGCCGGTCCGACATGTCCTGGTACGCGGCGCGAACCGCGTCGGCACTCCCTAAGTTGAGGACCACCCCGCCCACGTCGGACTTGTGCACCAGTGCGCCGGAGCGCGCCTTGAGTACCACGGGAAAACCGATCACGGTGGCGACGTCGGCCGCCTCGTCCGCGCTGTCGGCGGCACGGGTCGCCAAGACCGGCACGCCGCACGCTTCGAGCAGGCGGGCCGCCTCTTCGAGTTCGAGCCAGCCGCCCTCACTATTCTCCTCGAACGTGGTGGCCACGATCTCACGGATCGTGGCGTTACCGAGGAGCTGACCGGATTCCTGGGGGACCGGCTGGATGTTGCGTCGCCACTGCGCGTAGCGACAGACGTGGTCGAGCGCCGCCGCGGCCCTCTCCGGGGACGGCACTTCCGCGAAGAGCGAGGAGGCCTGCGAAGCGGACGGTGGTTCGGTCCCCATGAGGCACGCGACCACCGGCTTGTCCGAGCGAGCGGCTACGCGGGCGATCGCGGCGCGCGCGTCGGTCGACTTGAGCGCGACGAGGTCGGTCACCACCACGATGACCGCGTCGATCATGTCGTCGTTGAGGGCGATCTCGATGGACATCGCCAGACTCAGTCCGGTCCCGTCCGCGGTGAGGTCGACCGGGTTGGCCAGCGCCGCCGCCGGCACGAGGATCTCCTTGAGTTTGTTCCGGGTCGGCTCGCTCAGTTCCGGGACCAGGAGCTCTCCGGCCTCGCACGCGTCGGCGGCCAGGATGAGCGGACCGCCGGAGTTTCCGACCAGCGCCACGCGCCGGCCTCCCGGCAGTCGTCCCGTCAGCAGGATGGCTGACACGTCGAGCATCTCCTCGAGGCGGTCGACCTTGATGATCCCGGCGCTCTTCAACAGCGCGGTCACCGTCACCTCCGGCGAGGCCGCGGCGGCCGTGTGCGAACGCGCGCCGCGCGCCCCCGCCGAGGTTCGACCGGCCTTCAGGACGACGATCGGCTTGTGCGCACCAACTCGACGGGCGATTCGCGCGAACCTCCGGGGATTGCCGAAGGACTCCAGGTAAAGCGCGATGACCGACGTGCGCTCGTCACGCTCGAAGAAGCAGAGCAGGTCGTTCGTGGTCACGTCGAGCTTGTTGCCCACCGACACGAAATTAGAGATCCCCAGCCCGGCCGCACTGGCCTGTTCGGCCAGCACGATCCCCACCGCGCCGGACTGAGAAGCGAGCGCGAGTCGCCCGGGCCGCGGATCGAGCCCGGTGAACGTCGCGTTGAGACGGGTCTCGGGATCGGTGTTGACCAGGCCGAGGCAGTTGGGTCCGACGATCCGCATGCCGTGGCGCCGAGCGACCTTGAGGAGTTGCGCCTCGGCGTCGGCCCCCGACCGACCGGTCTCCGCGAAACCGGCCGTGATGACGGTGACCGCGCGCACGCCGATGGCGGCCGCCTCTTCCAGGACGGCCAGCACTCCGGTGGCCGGCACTGCGATGATCGCCAAGTCGACCTGCTCGGGGATCGCCGAAAGGCTGGAGAATGCGGGGACCCCGCAGATCGCTCTGGCCGAGGGATTGACCGGATAGACCGTTCCCGAGAAGTCACCCGCGAGCAAGGAACGCACGACTTCGTGGCCGGCGCCACCCGGTTTGCGTCCCGCGCCCACGACGGCGACCGAGCGCGGGCAGAGGACCGAGGACATGCTGGCGGCCTCGGCCACGGAATCTCGTTCGTCGCAGAGGGCGCGGTACTTGGCGGTTGGGTGCAGATCGATCTCGATCGAGATGACCTCGCCGTCGCTGTCGCTGGTGGCGTTGAGTCCGCTCGACGCCAGGACGTTGAGCATCTTGGTGTTCTCCGCGAGGACGTCGCCGGTGAATCGGTCGATCCCCTTCGCGTAGGCGTAGGCCACCAGGCTTTCGAAGAGCAGCGTCGCGACGCCGCGGTGCTGGAAGGCGTCGTCGACGACGAAGGCGACCCGGGCCGGGGACTCCGGTGCGCCGAGATGAGTCGTACGCCGCGAACGCGACGATCTCGTCGGCGGCCACCGCGACGAACGCCATGCGCTTGTCATAGTCCACCACCGTGAATTGCGACACTTCGCTCGAGACGAGCGCCGGATGAGTACGCGAGGCCGGCGGTCGCGTCGTGTCCGAAAGGTGGGGCACGTGTAAGCGCGAGCAAGCGACGCTTCGTCGCCCGGCCGCACCGGACGGATGAGCGCAGCCCCGCCATCGACCAACAGTCCGTCGAACTCCCACGACGTGGGGTAGTCGGCAGGCTCCGACTCGAATTCGGGCACACTGGACTCGTTCATCGAAACCTCTCTCCCCCGTGATTGTTGCCGCTCGTGACGAGCGTGGCTAGAGGCGGATGACCCAAGTATGGGACTTTAGGGCGAAAGTGACGCTAGGGACCTTCGCCTCTGACAATAAATAGGGCCGTCAGCCACACTTTTCCTAGTTGGACCAACGAAAGGAGCACCGTGCGGATCGGCTTGTTAACGGGCGGGGGCGACTGTGCGGGGCTTAACGCGGCGATTCGCGCGGCGGTGCGGGCGGGCTCCGCCCGCGGTGACGACTTCATTGGGTTCCACCACGGATGGCGAGGAGTTGTCGACGGCGACGCCGCACCGCTCACCCTGGACCAGACCAGAGGTCTCCTGCAGAGTGGTGGCACGATCTTGCGCACGGCCGGTTACCACCCGCACGAACATGAGGGTGGCGTCGCGGCGGTTCTCGCCACGGTCGAATCCAATCAACTCGACGCGCTCATCGTGATCGGGGGCGACGGGACCCTGGGTGCCGCCAACAAGTTGTCCCAACTCGGCGTGCCCCTGGTGGGCATCGCCAAGACGATCGACAACGACGTGCCGGGAACCAACCGCTGCATCGGCTTCGACACGGCGGTCGCGACCGCCACCGAGGCCATCGATCGCGTGCAGACGACCGGCGAGAGCCACGACCGCCTGATGGTCGTGGAGGTGATGGGACGCACCGTCGGGTGGCTGGCCGTGTGTTCGGGCCTCGCCGCCGGCGCGGACGCGCTCTGCCTGCCGGAAGTTCCGACTGATTTCGACGAACTCGCCAAGGCCATCCGTCGACGCCACGACGCCGGTTCGTCATCGTCGGTCGTGGTGGTGGCCGAAGGCGCGCTCGAAGGCGCGTTCCTCGGTTCGCTCGACGCGTCGGCGGGTTCGGTGGTCTCTAAGGAGCTGGCGCAGCGAACGGGGTTCGAGACCCGCCTGACCGTGCTCGGCCACATCCAACGCGGCGGCCCTCCCACGGCCTCGGACAAACTCCTGGCCACTCGCTGCGGCGTCGCGGCCGTCGAGGCGGTGCACGACCGTAACTTTGCGACATTGCTGTCGATGAGCGACGACGATCAGACCCTTTCACCGATCGACGTCGTTTCGAGCGGCCCCCGACCCGTGCCCGAGGCGCTGCTGCGCGTGGCACGCACGATGACCGGATCGTAAGTCCGGCTACACGCCCACGGTGAGTGCTGGGTCGAGCACATCGTCCTCGTCGTCGAGACGACGCTCGGGCGAGGCCGACAAGGGAGCGCTCAGCCGGGACTCGACCTCGAGGACCTGGCGCGTGGTCTTGAGCACCGTGTCCGGGTTGAGGCTCATCGAATCGATGCCGATCTCGACGAGGTACGCGGCCACGTCCGGGTAGTCCGACGGAGCCTGCCCGCACAACCCGGAGTGGATACCGTTGCGCTTGCAACCCTCGACGGCCAGGCGGATCATCTCCATGACGCCCGGGTCGCGCTCGTCGTAGTCGAAGGCGACGATCTCGCTGTCGCGGTCGACGCCGAGCGTGAGCTGGGTCAGGTCGTTGGAGCCGATCGAGAAGCCATCGAAGTACTCGGCGAAACGGTCGATGAGGATGACGTTGTTGGGGATCTCGCACATGGCGTAGACCAGCAGGCCGTTCTCGCCACGGGTGAGACCCAACTCGGACATCCGAGTGATCACCAACTCCGCCTCGGCCACGCGGCGCACGAAGGGCACCATCAACACGACGTTGGTGAGGCCCATCTCGTTGCGCACGCGAAGCATCGCCCTGCATTCGAGCGCAAAGCCTTCCTCGTACGCGGGGTGGGCGTAGCGCGACGCGCCGCGGAATCCGATCATCGGATTGCTCTCCGTCGGCTCGAAGTCACTGCCTCCCAACAGGCTCGCGTACTCGTTCGACTTGAAGTCCGACATACGCACCACGACCGGTCGTGGCCAAAAGGCCGCCGCGATCGTGCCGATGCCTTCGGACAGTCGCTCGACGAAGAACGCTTCGCCACTCTCGTAGTGCCGCGTCAACCGGTCCAGCTCGGCGCGGACCTTCGGGTCGCCGACCTTCTCCGGGTGCAGCAGCGCCATGGGGTGGGCCTTGATCGACTCGCTGATGATGAATTCCATGCGGGCCAGCCCGACGCCGTCGTTCGGCAGGAAGGAGGTCTTGAAGGCCAGGTCCGGATTGCCGAGGTTGACCATGATCTTGGTCATCGGGCGCGCCAGGTCGCCCACGTCGCTGCGGTCCACGTGGAAGCCCACGTCGCCCCGATAGACGCGCCCCGCGTCGCCCTCGGCGCACGAGACCGTCACCACGTCACCGGTCAGGACGGTGGTCGTGGCCTCACCGGTGCCGACGACCGCGGGGACCCCGAGCTCGCGCGCGATGATAGCCGCGTGGCAGGTCCGACCGCCGCGATTGGTGACGATAGCCGCCGCCGTCTTCATCACGGGCTCCCAGTCCGGGGTCGTCGAGTCGGCCACCAGGACTTCGCCCGGCTGGAACTCGGAGAGGTGGGCCACGCTGTCGATCACCCTCGCGCGACCCGAGGCGATCTTCTCCCCGACCGATCGCCCTTCGATGACGAGGTCACCAACGCCATCGAGCACGTAACTTTCCAACAAGGTGGCCTGGCGCTGCGAGGCGACCGTCTCGGGCCGCGACTGGACGATGTAGAGCTGGCCGTCGAGCCCGTCCTTGGCCCACTCCATGTCCATCGGCCGTCCGTAGTGGTTCTCGATCACGACCGCACTGTCCGCCAGCTCGAGGACCTCCGCGTCGCTGAGGCAGAACCGCGAACGGTCCGCCTTGGGCGTGGGGATGTTGCGCGTGGTGGTCTTGGTCCCGCCTTCGACGAAGACCATCTTCACCGCCTTGTCGCCAAGGAGGCGGCGCAACACGGCCCGATGGCCCAGGGCCAGGGTGGGCTTGTGCACGTAGAACTCGTCAGGATCAACCGCGCCCTGGACCACGTTCTCGCCCAGTCCGTACGCGCCGGTGATGAACACCACGTCGCGGAAGCCCGACTCCGTGTCGAGCGAGAACATGACGCCCGACGACGCGAGGTCCGAACGCACCATCTTCATGACGCCGATCGACAAGGCCACGTCAAAGTGGTCGAAACCCTGGTCCACTCGGTAGTGGATGGAACGATCGGTGAACAGGCTCGCGAAACACCGCTTGCACGCGTCGAGCAGGCTCTCTTCACCGCGCACGTTGAGGAAGGTCTCCTGCTGTCCCGCGAAGCTGGCCGTCGGCAGGTCTTCCGCGGTCGCCGACGAACGCACCGCCAGGCTCACGTCGTCGCCGTATTCGGCTTGCAGCTGGTGGTACGCCTCAATGATCTGCGCCGCCAGGTCGTCCGGAATCGGAGAGCCGTACACGATCTCGCGAGCCCGCTTGGCCCGGCGCGCCAGGTCGCCCATGTCGCTCGCGTCGAGGCCATCGAGCGCCTCGTGCAGCTCGTCCACCGCGCCACTCTCTTGGAGCATGTAGCGGTAGGCCTGGGCCGTCGTCGCGAAGCCGTTGGGCACGCGCACGCCCTGCGTGGAGAGCTTCTGGTACATCTCGCCGAGGGAGGCGTTCTTCCCTCCGACCGACGACACGTCCTCGATACCGAACTCATTGAAGAACTTCACATAGCTGGGCTTGGTCATCTTCATCTCTCCTTGATCCGAGAGGGCGAAGGCGCTGCGTACGTGCTGGACATCCCTGGCCCTCCGTTGATGGGGCACTCCACTAGCCAGCATCGCCACCGGCGGTCCGCATTGCTAGGGCCGAAAGTCATTCACGTAACGGTCGCGAAGGTACTCAAAGAACGACACCCGTTCACCCTTGCGGGCACGAGCATTACGATCGATGCGGTGCGGATGTCGGCTCGGTTAACAGGCGCGGCACTGGCCGCGCTGAGTGCGCTCCACGTCGCCTGGGGATTGGGCTCATCATTCCCCTTTCGCAGTCGTGACGATCTGGCTGACGCGGTGGTTGGTGGTCCGGTCGTTCCGGCACCGTTGGACTGCTTTGGGGTCGCCGGTGCGCTCGCCGTCGCCGCGGCGCTGGTTGCCAACGTGATTCCCTTGCCTCGGCCCCTTCGACGATCACTGCTTATTGGCGTGGCCGGTGTCCTCGGTGTGCGCAGCGCACTCGGTTTCCTGGGGAAGACGGCTCTGGTCTCGCCTGGTAGCGACTCGGAGAGGTTTGTCCGTCTCGACCATCTCTACTACGCCCCGCTCTGTCTCGGCCTCTCACTTGGCGCGCTGGCCTCCGCGACAAGGGTGCCCGCCCAGCGATAGCGGTACGTCCCACCGAACACCAAGGAGCGCTCGACGCGTCGTTATGAGCAAGGAGTCGGCGCGCGATCCCCGTCTCGTGAACGTGACTCACGTCAATATGAAGAACGGCCACACTTCGCCCGGCCCGATTCGTTCAATACTTTCTATATACCTCTAGCCGAGGAGGTGCATCGTGTGCCGTTCGCCCTCGTGGGCGAACGGCGCACGATGCGACCCTGATAACTCAACGCTGGTTGTAGCGGACCGACGTTCGTTCCCCGTGGGCGAACACGACGCTGAAGGTGTGCACGCCACGCGGGGTGGAGCTGGCCACGGTCACGTGGACGGTCAATACCCGTCCGCTGTCGCGCGTGACCACGACCCTGGTGCCAAAGACGTTGCTTGAGACCCGCGGGCGACCGTAGAAGCCGGCGCCGATGATCTCGGTCACCGTGGTCTTGCCGGTCCACACCGACGAACCGACGCGCGAGGCCTTGGGCTTCTTGGGATAGTGGGCCGCGATCGACACCGTGGTCGCCAGGGAGGTGGCCGATTTGTAGGTGGCGTCACCCGCTTTGGAGACGGTCACCGAGCAGGTCCCCACCCGAGTAGAGCTGAGGGTCCCGCTCGCGATGGAACAGCCGGCGGTGCCGATGGTGGTGACGGCGAAGGTGACAGCACCGGTGCCCGAACCGCCGCTCGAGAGCAGCACCAGGCTCTTGCCGTAACTGCCCCCGGTGCTGAAGAGCGAGAGCGTCGCCTGCGTCAGCAGGCCTCCCGTGCCAACGATGATCGTCTGCTGGACCTGGGCGGCCGCGGCGAAGGCGCCGTTGCCGGGGTCGTTGAAGTTCACGCGACAGTACCCATTGTCAGTGAAGGTCACCTTGCCCTTGGACAGTGTGCAGCCCGTCGAGGCGCCGTCGAGCGTGATGGCGACGGTGTCGCCCGACGTGGCCGAGGCGCTGGCAGAGTACGTGCCGTGGATGGTGCCGGCCGCGGGCGGGGTCGAGGCGTGGATGAGGTTGCTGGCGTAGACCTTGACGCTCTGTTCGAGCTGCCCGGCCGGGGCGAACGCCCCGTTGCCCGCGTCGTTGAAGAGCACGTGGCAGGTGCCGGCACCGGTGAAAGTGACCTTGCCCGACGAGATCGAGCAGCCGGTGGACGTGCTGGAGAGGGTCTTGACGACAGCGTCACCGGAAGTAGCGGTGGCGCCCGGCGAATACGAACCCCCGGCGCTGCCCGCGCTGGGCGGGGTGCTGGCGGTGATGGTATTGGCCGAGTAGACCTTGATGCTCTGCTGCACCTGGGTGGCCGCAGCGTAGGTGGTGTTGCCCGCGTCGTTGAAGTCGACCAGGCACGTTCCCGCCGTGGTAAAGGTGACCTTGCTGGCAGCGATGGAACAGCCTGTGGAGGTCTTGTCAAGGGTTTCGACCACGGTGTCCTTCGACGTAGCCGTCGCGGTCGGCGTGTAGGTGCCTCGCTCGCTCCCCGCCCCCGGGGCGGAGCCGACGGTGATGGCGTTCGCCGTCGTGCCGGCGGCCGACGCGGGCGTCGCCGCAATCAGGCTGACGGCACCGATCAGCAGAGCCGACGCGGCCACCGAAGTGATTGATTTGACGAGATGACTCGTCGTGGAGCGCCCGAGAACGCTGTGGGGATTCGTCATTGGATGCCGACTTTCTTCGTGTCGCCTGATCAGTTGTCAGGGCGAGGAAGCTGGGTCTTGACGTCCTAAAGGGAAACTTAACACGGAAAACGCCGCAGTTTTCCTCTTTAATATGACAACACCGTCACGATGGAGTCGCCACGGCGTCCGCATCGCGAAATCGGCGCGAATGGCGAGGCGCTGACTACTTCTTGGTCGTTCCCAACGCGCTCTGGGCCAGCAGCAACTGCTTGTCCATCGCCTTGAGGTCGCTCTGGTACAGGCCCAGGTCGCCGGCGGTGAGCGCGGCCTGCGCCGCTGTGTAGTCGGCGGTCGCCTGCTTGAGGTACGACTGGGCGCTCTGGCCCGACGTCGTCGTACCAGTTCCGGTCGACGTGCCGGTCGACGAGCCCCCACCGGGTCCCACGCTCACGTTGGCGCCCAGGACGCTCGAGAGCGCCCCGGCCAAGGTCGGCGAGATGGCCACATCCTGGTTGAAGACCGCGATGACGTACTGCAACTGCGGCAAGGAGTTCGACGTGCTCGTGATGTACAGCGGGCGGATGTAAAGCACGCTCTGGTCGAGCGGCACCATGAGGTTGTTGCCCAGCAGCACCTGTGAACCGTGTTGGTCGAGCAGGGAGATGATCGAGCTCACCTGGTGCGCTTGCTCCATCTCCGAGTCCGCCTGCACTGGACCGGTGACCGACGTGCCGCGCGGCGTCACGTACACGTTGAGCTGGCCGTAGTTGCCCTTGTTGCTGGTGGCGATCATGAAGGCCGTCAGGCCCTGGACCGTGCCCGAGTTGCCCGAGGGTACGTAGGCCACCTCCTCGAGCAGTTGCTGGTTCTTGGTCTGTGGCAAGGCGCCAACCTGGAAGATCGGGCTCATCGGCGCGAGGGAGGAGCCCACCACGTCGCCGGCGCTGTTGGTGCGGATGTTCTCCGCCAGCGCCTGGCTCGGCGTGCCGGCCCCGGTCGATGGTGAGATCTCCCACTTGTCGGAACCGGAGTAGAAGGAGTTGGGCGAGGTGATGTGGTACGCGCCCAACACGGCGGCCTGCACGCTCATGAGGTCCGTGGGGTAGCGCAGGTGGCTGCGGATGGCCGTGGGCATCTTGCTGATCGGCAGGAACATCTTGGGGAAGGCCGCCATGTAGGCCTGCAGGATCGGGTCCTTGGGGTCGGTGTCGTAGAACTTCATGGAGCCGGTGTAAGCGTTGATCACGACCTTGACGGAGTTGCGCACGTAGTTGGCGTTGCTCGGGATGCCGCCCTCGTTGACGTTGAGGTTGCTGATGTTCTGGCTGTAGGGGTACTGGCTGGTGGAGGTGAACCCGTCGAGCACGTACTGCACCGATCCGTCGGCGATGACCGGGTAGGGCTGTGAGTTGAACGTCAGGAACGGCGCGGCCTTCTCGGCCATCTGCTGGACGTCGCGCACGAACATCACGCGGCTCTTGGGCGTGATCTGGCTCGAGATGAGGAAGTTGAAGTTACCCAGGCGCAACGCCAACGCGAGGCGCGAGAAGATGCTGCCGACGGCCACGCCGCCGGTGCTGGAGTAGTGGGTCTCCACCGGCTGACCGGCGTTGACGCCGGAATCGACCTGATAGTCCAGTTCGGGCTGCTTGGTGTTGGCGACCACCCAGCCGCCCTCGTTGATGCCGAAGTAGATGTCCGGATGCGTCAGCGTGGGCATGCCGTCGGTCGACACGGGCGGCACGTTGCCGACGTCGTAGACCGGGTTGCCCGTGCCGGCGACGGCGGTGTTGGCCGCGATCGCGGCGACGCCTATGCCGTGGGTGTACTGCAGGTGGGTGTTCACCCAACTCGGCGAGGGCAGGCTCGAACTGTTGATCTGGCGCGCACCGATCAGGACCGGCGTCAGCTTGCCGTTGATCTTGTAGCGGTCCACGGCCAGGGTGGTGAAGGTGTAGTACGAACGGATCGACTCGCGACGAATCGTCGTCTCCAAGGCGATCTGGGGCGCGGGGTCCCAGAGTCGGATGTTGTTGAGCGTGGCCTTGTCGGCCTTGACGTCCGCACTGGAGATGGTCTGCGCCCCCGCGAAGTTGTGCAGCACCACCTTGTCGAGGTTGAAGGCGCTGCGGGTTGCGGCGATATTTCGCGCGATGTAGGGCTTCTCGAGCGAAACCTGCGCCGGGCTCACCTTGAGGGCCTGCAGCAGCGTCGGGTAGAGCACGCCGATCACCAGGGCCACGAAGACCCACAGGCCCACCGCCACCGCGGGCAGCGACCAGCCGCGCGAACGCACGTTGACCAGCAGGATGACGGCCGCCGCCAGGGACAGGTAGAAGAGGATCGTCATCGCGGGCATACGCGCGTGCACGTCGGTGTAGCCGGCACCCTGCACGTAGCCGTTGGACGAGTTGACCAGCTCCCACTTGGCCAGCACGTAGCCGAAGGCCTTCATGAGGGCGATCGCGGCGCCGATAACCGACAGATGGGCCTTCACCCGCGGGGAGAATCTCGGCGTGCCCCGCGTCGCGCGGATGCCGCCGTTGAGGTAGTGAAAACCGGCGGTCACTATAAGCACGACGAACAGCGACACGATGGTCCAGGTGACGATGTAGGACAGGAAAGGCAGGGTGAAGATGTAGAAGCTCAGGTCCTTGTGGAACAGCGGATCCAGGAGGTGGAAGGGCTTGGAGTGCATGAAGAGGATGAAGGCGTTCCACTGGCTGACCGAATTAAGGCCCGCGACCAGCCCCAAGGCCGCAGCGATCAGGGCGTAGACGCGCTTGTAGTACGGACGCACGATCGTCTGGAACCGCCGCACGACCTCGTCCTCGGGTTCGAAGGAGAGGTCCCGAGCCCCGAAGCGCTCGGTGAGCAGGAGATTGCCCCACATCAGCACGAAGAAGACCAGCCCGAAGACCAGCACGAGGCCGACCTTGATCAGCAGCAATGTCGAGAACACGCTGCCGTAGCCGACGGAGGAGAACCACATCTGATCGGTCCACAGCACAGCCAGGCTGTGCAACGAGAGGAAGCCGATGAGCACAACAAAGATAGCCAGGCCGATCCAAAAGCGTCGACTCAGTCGGTTCAGGCGACGGGGACGCGGGGGTACATCGGTGGGGCTACGCACGACGTGAGCCTAATGGGTCCTGAAGGGGGGCGTTTTTAGACCGGCACTATCGTGCAGGCGCATCCGGCGTGCAACGGGGGATACAGCGAGCCGCTCGGAAAGGGCTGACCGGCGAGCCGTTCACCGGCGCCCGCGTCGAGGGAGCACGCGTCACACGGCGCGTCGTTGGGTGCCACGACGAAACGAATCGATCGTCCCTGGGCCGCCGCCACGACGCCCACGTGAAAGGCCCGCCGGGCCGCGTCAGTGCAGAGCCGTTCGACGCGCGCACCGCGCCACTCCTTGTAGGCGGCGTTGACGCGCTCGGGTCCGTCGCCGCTGCCGTCGGCCAAGATCCTCTTGCGAAGAGCCAGAACGATGGTGACCGCCAGATCGGCAGAGCAGTCGTCGAGGTCGCTTCGGTTGAGGGCGCCCCCGGTGGCGCCCGCCTCGTCGAAGGCGAACTGCACGCCGGCGTCGGCGGCGCTGGCCAGCGCCGCGAAGGCCGCCTCGGCGTAACGGGCGCGCTGGGCGTGCTCGTCCTCGAGTTCCGTGGTGATCATCGCCTTCACGTCGCGCAGGCGCTCGAGCATGATGTTCTGGTCGTCCTGCAGCGCCCGCTTCACCTTGCGCGTCAAGACCGCCAAGGGACCTTCTATGGCGTGGTCCCGGCGCTCGAAGAGCTCTCCCACCGGCGTCGCCGGCTTGGTCGGCGTGGCCTTTCGGGGGGCGGCGGCCGTCGCGCCGCGCTCTTCCAGCGTGGCCTTGCGAAGCCGGGCGAAGATCTCGTTCACTACGTCGGTCCCCGAAGGATCGTCCTCGAGCAGCATGCGCTCGCCTGACTCCTCGGCCTTGGCGGGCGTAACTTCCTTCTCCTTGATGATGGCGGAGGTTTCGGGCGCGGGTTCCAGTACGGCGTCGGGCACGTGACGCAGCGGGGTGCCGGCTAACAGCTCCTCCTCGGTGAGTTCCGGCGTCGCGGGACGCTGGCGCAAGGCTTCGAGCGCCGCGCTGCGCGCGGCGTCGTCCGAACTGTTGATGCCGTCGAGCACCGACTCGACCTGTTCGCGCAGCGTCGCCAGGTACGTCGCCAAGGTATCGCGAGCGGCGCGCAGTTGGTCGATCTGCATGTGCAGCGCCTTGCGCTTCACGGCGAGGTCGTTGAGCACGGACTTGCGCGCTTCGTTGGACTGCTCGAGGATCGCCCGGCCCTGTTCGCGCGCCAGGTCCACCAGCGCCTCGCCGTTCACCTTCGCCGAGTCGATGAGTCGTTCCGCCCCCAATCGCGCGTCGTGATCGATCTGAGCGGCGGTGTTCTCCGCCTCGGTGATGATGCTCGTCGCGCGTTCCTGGGCTTCGATGAGATGCGAGGCACTGCGCTGTTGGCTCTCGGAGAAAAGCTGCGCACTGCGCTCCTGCGCCTCCGCGGTCACCCGACCGGCCTCCTCGTGGGCGCCGCGAAGTATGGCGGCGCTCTGGGACCCCAGGGCGTTGGTAAGGGTGACCTCGTCGAAGGTCGGGTTGGCCACCTTGCGCTGGGCTTCGATGAGCTGGTCTTGCATCTCGCGCACCCTGGTCTCGAGGTGGGCCATCTCTCGGCCCACCGATTCAAGGTGGAGACGAACCTCCTGAGGGTCAATACCGCCCTTGCGCAGTGTCGTGAAGTTAACTCTGGTTATTTCGGTCGACGACTGGCGCGTAGCGGAAACAATTCGGCGTTCGTCCATTCCTTCAAGACTACGGCGTGCGGCACCAAAAGAACGGCTAATGGGGCGCGGTAAGGGGCACGGGGGCCGCCCCGCCCAGGCGCTGAAGATCAGTCAGCACCTGGTGCAAGCTGTTGACACCGATGATGCGAAGACCCGGTCCCGCCGCGCCGCGCGCGGTCGATACTTCAACATCGGGTACGAAGAAAATGGTGGCTCCCGCTCGTTGCACGGCCACCGTCTTTTCGGCCACGCCGCCCACGTCGCCTACCTGGCCGTCGGGCGCGATGGTTCCCGTGGCCGCGATGACCCGATGACCCGTGAGCGATCCGCGGCTCAACTTGTCGATGATCGTCAGCGTCATCGCCAGCCCGGCCGACGGCCCTCCGATGTTGGCCGTATTGATCGAGACCTTGCCCGGCAGCGCGTAGCTGACGCCATCCTCGATGGTGATGCCGAGCCACGACTGATTCGGCCCGTTCACCCCGGCGCAGCCGGTCGCACCGAGGCCGCGCGGCTCGCGGCCCGTGGTGATGGTCACGGCGGTGGGAGCCTTGAGGGAGATAGCGCCCGAAGGACTGATCCTGGCCCGGCGAACGCTGAGGTGCAGCGCGGTGGCCGGCTTGATGGAATGCACGAGGGAGATCAGACCGCACGTCGAGCGCACGGCCTGGCCGTTAACCGCGACGATCTCGTCAGCCACGTGCAGCCCGGCCGCGCGGGCCGGCGACGGCGCGACGACGCCATTGATGATCGCGCCCGTCGACGTGGCTGGAATCGTCCAGCCGAGTGCCCGCAGGGCCGCCACCTCGGCGGCCTGCTTCGAATCGCTCATCTCCTGGAAGCCCTGCGGCCCGAGCTCGGCGTCGGGGATGCCGGGATCGACGAGCTCGTTCGCGGGGACGAACTGCACGTGCGATTCGAAATGGAATTTGATCCACTGCCACGCATTCATCGAAGAGAGGTACACGTCCACCAGCATGATCTTGTCGTTATGCGAATCGGTCTTGAGACCCTCGATCTTCACGAGCGGTGCCACCGGCGTCGCGTTACCCGGGGTGATCGCGTACTCCTGAATCTGCCACTTCCCCAGCACCACCACGGCGCCGAGCACCACCACCAGCGCCACCAGCGGCCAGAAGAATCGCCCTCGACGGCGCACAGGTGCTGAGATGGAGTCGTGCAGAGTGATGAGCCCACAATACCGGAGGGCGTCGAAGAGGCTCTCGTGCGAGCGGGATTCGGACGCGGCGACGACGTCGGTGTACTGATCGAACGTAACCTGCGCTCCGACGTCGCACGACACCGAGTGCTCGCCCTGCGCGCGGGCGCGCATCAGTCGCTGCTCACGCCAGCGGCGTGGCTCACCGCACTGGGCGACCCCGACGTCGAGGTGCGACGTGAGACGCTCACGCTGCTGGCGTACGAAGAGATTGGTGACGAGCGGATCTTCTCGGGGATCATCAACGCGTTACGAGACGACGACGCGCTGGTCGTTGACGCCGCGGCCTTCGCGTCAGGCGAGCATCTTCGCGGCGACGCCGTCGACAGAACTCATCGTTGTCGCCACCGGTCACGACGATGCGCGATGCCGCGAGGCGGCGATCGCCGCGCTCGGCGCCATCGGTGACGACCGCGGCCGCGGCGCCGTGCTCGCCGCGCTCGAGGACAAGCCGCCGGTGCGCCGACGGGCCATCGTGGCGCTGTCGAACTTCGAAGGCCCCGACATCGAGTCGGCCCTGCAGCGCGCCGCGCAGGACCGCGACTGGCAGGTCCGGGCGGCCGTCGATCAACTGACGCGCGACGACGACTGACTAACGGTCGACGTTTCGAAAGAGGGCGTGCAGCGAGGACATCTCCGAGAGGCAGAGTTGCAAGCCTCGGATGACCACGAGATCCGGCTCGTCGGCCACGATCACCTCGATGCCGGTGCCGGTAGCGATAAGTTCGGCAAAATCGTTGAGCAAGGCGTGCCCGCCCGCGAGCGTGAGGCCACCCGCGCTGACGTCCTGGGAGAGGTCCGGGGGCGCGTCGCTCAAGCAGTCCTGGACCATTCGAATGGTGGTCGCGAGGACGTCGCCGAGCGCGAGATTGACGAGGTCGGCCCCCACTTCAACTTCGACCGGCACCCCGCTGTCGACGAGCCGCGCCTGGACCACTTCGGAGCTGCCGTGCGTGCGTCCCAGCGCCGAGGCGAGGTTCCATTTCAACATCTCCACGAGCGCCGGCGCCACCACGACGCCGTGTCGTTGTCGCAGCAATGACGCGATGGCGCTGTCGAGGTCGTTGCCTCCCTGTCGTCGTCCGCTCCCGGTAACGATCCCTCCCAAGGAGATGAGCGCGGACTCCGACGCACCAGCTCCCAGGATGGTGACGGCCGACCCCACGGGGTCCTGCACCGGCATGCCCAGGCCGATGGCCGCGGCGATGGGTGCTTCGACCAGACTGACCTCGCGCGCGCCCGCTTGGATGGCCGCTTGGCGCAACGCGCGCCGCTCGATCGCCGTCGCCAGCGACGGCACGCTCATGACCACGCGCGCGCGGCTCATCTTGGAGATACCCGCCCGGTCGAAAAGGCCCGAGATCAGTCGCGCCGTGACGTCGAAATCTACGGTGGTGCCTTGGGAGAAGGGACGGAACACGACGATGTGACGCGCCGTTCGCCCCACCGAGTCGAGCGCCCCGAAGCCGACCTCCACCACCTCACCGGAATTGGTATCGATGGCCACCACGGTCGGCTCGTTGAAGAGAATGCCTCGTTGCGCGGTCGCCAGACGGCAGTTGGCGGTGCCAATATCAAGCGCGACGTCGGTGGCCATGTCGCACAATGCTACGAGGCCCGAGCCTCGGTCTTGGAAACCCCGTACGGGCAACGAAACTTTTGAACCCCGCAACCGCCGTGGCGGCGCGCGACACCGGCCTTTAAGTTGTAGACGTGAGTGAGAACCCATTCGAAGGAATGTTCGGCGATATTTTCAATATTCTGGGCCAGCAGGGCCCGGACGCCTGGTTCGACACCGCCACCCAACTCGCGATGAACATCGCGCGAGGCAACGACGGCGACCCCAATCCCTCGCCGATCGAGCGCCAACGACTTGAAGAGTTGGCCCCGCTGGTGGGACGCCACGTCGACGCGATCTTCGGCGTCTCGAGCACGCCCGCCGTCACGGCGGTGAACCGAACGGCGCTGACGTCGGCGGCCTTGGCGCAGTGGCGCCCCTTGATCGCTCCCCTGGTGGCCTCGCCGTCGGCCACCAGCGAACTGCTCGACCCCGATACGAATCCCATGATGGCCCAGATGGCGTCCACCCTCGGACCGCTGTTCACCGGCTTTCAAATGGGCTCGGTCGCCGGTCACTTCTCGGAACGGGCGTGGTCGCTCGCGATCCTGCCGCTACCGCGCGAGGACGCTCAGCGTCTCCTCGTCGTCAACAACTTGGCGGGCTTCGCCGAGGCCTGGACCCTCGAGAAGGACGAGGTCTACGTCTTCGCGCTCGCCCAAGAGTTCGTCGCCTCGCTCGTCCTGACCCAACCCGGAACGGGTGACGCCCTTCGGGCCCTGCTGTTCGACGCGGTGCGCGAAGCCACCGAAGCCCAGGGCGACCTGCTCACCCGGCTTCAATCCATCGTCAACCCCGAGGACCTCACCTCGTTCATCAACAATCCCGAGGCCCTGCTCGACGGCATCGAGGTCCCCGACGAGACCGACGCCACGAGGGCGATCAACGCGGCCGCCAGCGTGCTGTCCGCGTTCTTTGAAGCGGCGGCGCACCACGTCACCGAGGCCATCCTCGGGCCTCGTCCGGCACTGGTCGAGGCGTACAAGCGACACCAACTGAGCGACGCCCGGGGTGAAGACGCGGCGGCCGCGCTCTTCGGCATCTCCACGCAGGGCCCGCACCACGAGCAGGCCCACGGCTTTGTCGCGGCCCTGCAACGCGATCACGGCCTTTCGGTGTTCGACGCGTTGCTGCGCGTCGACGGACTTCCTGGCTCATCGGAGTTGACGGATCCCAACGCGTGGTACGAGCGCGTCACCAACTCGCCGCTCGCTTAACTCTCTTCTTCGTACCCGAGGTTCCACTCGACGATGAGGTTCTCGCGTTCCGCGTCGCGATTCACGCGCTCACGGTTACGTCGGAATTGGGGGTCGTGCGGCGGCAGGAAGCGCAGGCGCGCGTCGATGCGGTCGACGAAGGCCTGAATCTGTTCCTCGTCGCCGAAGACCATGCGGCATTCCCAGTGGGGCGCCACGGGTCCCAGATAGATGACTTGAACGTGACCGACCGGATCGATGACCTCGGTGGATTCAGTGGTCGGAACCTGGCTCACGATGCTCCTCATTACTAGAACTGCTGAGCGACCATTCTACCGGTTCTTTGCCGCCGGACTCCGGGGACACTCAAATCACGTGCGGCCACCGAGCCGATGAACTACCCGATGACGCGGGCGAAGTCGTCCAGTATCGACGCGCCCAGCTCCGGCACCTCGACCACCAACGTCATGGTCTCGGCCTCGATCTCGAGCACGAAGCGAAAGAACGAGCAGCACGTCTTCTCTTGTTGCGCGAGGTGCACGAGCTCCGCCGTGGCGCTCTCACTTCGTCGAAGGACGAGTTCGAGACGCGTGGATGTCGCGCGAGAAATGGACACGACGTCGCGCGCGACCAACGTCGTCCACTCGTTCGCACGTGTATGCGCTTCCATTTCATTGAGCGTGCACACCAGAGGAACGTCCACGCCATCGACACTAAACGTGCGTTGATTCATTGCGAACACATGACCATTGTGGAGTGCGTGTGTGGCAATGTCGACGCCATCAGGAGGAAGGACCACCATTAACTTTCTCGTGTACAAATGTTTTTGATAACTAAAAATTTCGTGAGTAGTGCATGCGAATTTTTCACTATGACAATGGCGTGACAAATGGTGTGACAGTCCTGTGAGTTGAGTGGGTAGCGCAAGAGTGCCCCTTACCATGAGGACATGAACACCAGTACCGAGTGGATGGCCCAAGCCAAGTGTCGTGATTACCCGGCCGAGGTCTTCTTCCCTCGCGACGGCGTTGGCGTGCTCCTCACGCAAAAGATCTGCGACGAATGCCCGGTGGAAAAAGAGTGCCTGGAGTACGCGATCGACAACCACGTCGATCACGGTATCTGGGGCGGCAAGAGCGAACGGGAACGCCGCCGCCTGCGCAGTTCACGTCGGCGCCTGGCGCTGACCGACCGCAACCAATAACCTGAGACGCACTGTGTTCGAGTGCGTCATCAACATCTCCGAAGGGCGTGACACCAACGTCCTGCACCAGCTCGCCGACGCGTCGGGCTCGTCGCTGCGCGACGTGCACGCCGACCAGTACCACCACCGATCCGTCTTCACGCTCATCAACGAAGCCCACGACCTTCATCGCGACGTGAAGTCGCTCATCACCGCCACCTACGACCGCCTCGACCTGACGACGCACGACGGCGTGCACCCGCGCTTCGGCGTGGTGGACGTGGTGCCGTTCGTGGCGCTCGAGCCCTCCGGCCAGTCCGACGCGACGTTGCTGCGTGACGAACTGGCGAGTTGGATCGCGACCACTTTCAACGTTCCCGTCTTCTTCTACGGGCCGCTCGGCGACGGCACGTCGCGCTCGCTGCCCGAGGTTCGTCGCGGCGCCTTCACCTCCATAGCCCCCGACGCCGGTCCGTCCTCGCCGTCATCACGGCTCGGCTGCGTGGCTCTTGGCGTGCGTCCCATCCTCGTGGCGTGGAACATCTGGCTCGAGCACGTGTCGATGAGCGACGCGCGGCTCATGGCCGGTGCGGTGCGGAGCGGCGCCGTTCGTTCGCTGGCCTTCGCGGTCGGAGGGTTCGTGCAGGTCAGTTGCAACGTGATCGACACCCACGCGGTGAAGCTCTCGGCGATCTACGACCAGGTCGAGACCATGCTGGCCGGCGAGGGACGCCTGGACCACTGCGAACTGGTGGGCCTGCTGCCCACCTCGATGTTGGAAGGCGAAGATCCCTCGCGTTGGGAGGAACTGGGAATCTCCCGCGACCTCACCATCGAGTCACGAATCAAGTGAAACGGGGTGGTGACCGGACGGTGACTAGCCGGCCTGGGCCCGTCGTTCGATAGCGCGGGCCCGGCGAAGACGCCGACGCTCCCGTTCGCTCATGCCGCCCCAGATGCCGAACTTCTCCCCATTGTCCAGGGCGTATTCCAGGCAGTCCTCGCGCGCGACACAGCCGCGGCACACTTCCTTCGCTTCGCGGGTTGACGCGCCCCGTTCGGGAAAGAAGAGATCGGGGTCGACGCCCATGCAGTTCGCTCGCGACTGCCAACCACGATCTTCCATGCCGCTCAATATGTCGATGAATGCCATGCTGTATTCCCTCCCGCGGCAACGTACGTCACCGTTGTAATTACAACGGTGTCATTGTGCCGGGGTTTCGGGGAAAAAGCAAATGGACTTTATAAAAAGCCTGATTAAAAGCGATTACGCCAGGGCGTCAACTCGCGCGACGGTGCTTCACGAAATCATCGAGCGCGTAGGTGCCCAATTCGTCGATCGACGTGTAGAAGGCCCGCCCGCCGTTGACCCGGGCGATCTGCTCGACGAAGGGGAACTGGCTGCGTTCGATGTCCAGGGCGAAGACGTTGATCTTGATGCCGGCCTTGGTGCAGCGAAGGACCTCGGCCATGGTCTTCTCCAGCGTCTCGCGCACGGGCGGCCAGGAGAAGAAGGGCTCGCCGTTGTCCATCAGATGGGCGGTCGGTTCGCCGTCGGTCACCACGACGATCTGGCGCTCGCCACGTTCGTTACGCATCAGGTGCCGGCTCAGGGCCAGGGCGTGCTGGAGGTTGGTGCCGTAGGCGTAGTCGATGCTGAGCGCGGGGATGTCCTCGATGCGCAGCTCCTGGGCCGTCTCGCCGAACCCCACCACGGCGCAGAAGTCCCTCGGGAACTTCGAGCGGATGAGCTGGGTGAGCGCCAGCACCATCTTCTTGGCGGGCACCAGGTTCGAGCGCATGGCCATGGAGAGCGAGAGGTCGATGGCGAAGACCGAGGCGCAACGGCGCGTCGCCTCGAACTCCTCCACCGCAAAGTCGTCCGGGTGCAGCCGCACCGGGGTTCCGGGGCCCTGGCGGAAGACGGCGTTGCGCAACGTCTGGGGAATGTGCAGCGAGAAAGGCTCGCCCGGTTCCCACGGCTTGGACGTCTCCTCGCGGTCTCCCCCGCGCGCCACCGAGGCTTCGCGATGGCTGCCCAGGGTCGGCGTGTCGCGTAGCTGCGCGAAGAGGTCCTTCAAGGCCTGCTGGCCGATCTGGCGCACGCCCTTGGCGCTCAAGGTCAACCGGCCACCCTGGCGGTCGACGAAGCCCTGATCCTTCAGCGCCTTCAAGGCCTTCTGCAGGCGCACCACGTGCTGGGCCGCGTCCGCGCCGAGGTTGCGCCGCACCGCCTCGATATCGACCTCGGGCAGGCTTTGCGCGGCGTTGCCCTGGCCCAGGAACGCCTCGAGCCCGCGCAACTCGCCGAGCTGTTCGGCGACCGACGCCGACTGGGCGAAGGACGACGGTTCGCTGCCGCGCATGCGGTGGGCCCGGTTCCAGTCGATGTCGGGTGTCGCCTGGCGCAGGTTCGACACCAGCCGGTTGAGGGCCAGGTCCATCTCCATGTTGGCCATCATGCGGTCGAACAACGCGCGCAGCTCGCCCTGCTGCTCTCCCGACAGCGAGTTGAACATCGCTTCGGCCGCGGCGGCCCGTTCGGCCATCATGCGCACGACGTCCTCTAAGTTCTCGGCCCCCGGGAAGAAGTCCCCGAACTTCTCCATGAAGTCCTGGAAGCTCGGATCGAGCGGCTCACCGCGACGATCCTGTTCGATCATGGTCGAGAGGGCGTCCATCATCTCGCGCGTCCGAGCCCACTCCTCAGAATCAGGATCGTCGAGCATCTCCTTGCTCTTCTGGAAGTACGTGTCGAGCACGTCCTGTTGGAGTTCCGCCAGCAGCTGCTCGAACTGCTCGCGCGCCGGCGTGGAGACGAACTCGTACTCCTGGTAGTTGCCGAGGCGCTCGCCCAGCCGTTCGCTCATCAGGCTGCGCTGCATGTACTTCTGCTCCACGACGTCGCGGGTCACTTCCTTGCGCCGCTCGTCGTCGGAGGCTTCGGCCTCGGCCAGCATGTTGTCGAGCTCGCTCGACTCGGTGTCCTCGATCTCCTCGAGCCACTCGCGGTAACGCTGCAGTTCGCCGTCCGGGTCGGCCTGTCGTTCGAGTTCCCGGCGCTTGGCCCGCGTCCGTTCGAGCAGCTCGCGCAGGCCCTGCGCGCGGGTGCCGTCGGGCGCCTCGAAGCCCTCGCGCAGCAGCCGTTCCATGGCCTCGTCCAGGTCGCCGCTCTCGAGGAAGTCGTCGGTCAGCAGACGCAGCAACTCCTGCGCGTCGAGGTCGTCGAAATCGTCATCCTCGCCGAAGCGACGGTAGCCGTAACGGACGGGCACTAACGATTCCTAGCCCGGTAGAGCGCCCTCGCCCCCGACGCGTCCTTGGCCAAGCGCTTGGTGAGGTAGAGGCCCTCCAGTATGAACTCGACCGCCGAGGCCAGCTCACCGTCGGTGGCCGAGGGTCCGGCCACGCGCCGCACCGGCGCGTCGAGCGCGGGCATGGCCTCGAGCACGTCGAGGTAGCTCTGGTCGGCCAGGTCGTCGCCGGTGTGCACCAGGACCTCGTCGTTGAAGGCCGCGACGATCGCGGGGCCCTCCTCGAGCACCACCTGCTCGGTGAAGCACTGGCGCACCGCGAGCGAGACCAGCGCGGCGATGATCTGGTCGGAGTCCCCATCTTCCATGGTGTCGAACTCGATCTTGCCCTGCGTCGACTGCACCATCGCGCTGAGGTCGCTGACCCGCGGCACGACCGCGTCGTCGTTCGTGCGCAGCGTACGGCGAAGCGCGTTGGCGATGACCGTCTCGTAGTTGGCGATCGAGAGGCGCACCGACACGCCCGAGTGCTGGCTCACCACGTGGCTCTTGCGCGCCACGTGGCTCACGCGCGCCACGATGTCGTCGATGAACCAGGGCACCGTGATGGGCTTGGGCGTGACGGGCAGCCTGGCCTCCTGGTGCACGATGGCGATCTCGGTGGCGATCTCGTAGGGGTAGTGGGTGCGGATCTGGGACCCGAAGCGGTCCTTGAGCGGCGTGATCAAGCGGCCGCGGTTGGTGTAGTCCTCGGGGTTGGCGGTGGCGACCACCAGGAGGTCGAGGTCGAGGCGCACCAGGTGGCCGCGTATCTGCACGTCGCGCTCCTCGAGCACGTTGAGCAGGCCCACCTGGATGCGCTCGGACAGGTCGGGCAGCTCGTTCATGGCGAAGATGCCCCGGTTGGACTTGGGCACCAGGCCGTAGGAGAGGGCCCGAGGGTCGTCGAGGTAGAGTCCCCCGGCCACCTTGATGGGATCGACCTCTCCAATCAGGTCGGCCATCGAGGTGTCGGGCGACGCGAGCTTCTCGGCGAAACGCTGGCTGCGGTGCAGCCAGGTGATCGGCGTGTCGTCGCCCTTCTCCTCCACCAGGTCGATGGCGTAGGCCGAGATCGGGGCGTAGGGATCGTCACGCACCTCCGACCCTTCGACGATGGGCAGCCACTCGTCGAGCAGTTCCACCAGCGAACGGATCATCCGGCTCTTAGCCTGGCCCCGCTCGCCGAGCAGGATGATGTCGTGACCGGCGAGCAGGGCGGTCTCGAGCTGGGGCAGCACCGAGTCCTCGTAGCCGAGCACGGACGAGGTGAGGGCCAGTCCCTCGCTTAGGCGCCGCTCGAGATTGAGTCGGATCTCCTCACGCACCGGGGTGGGCTGGTAGCCGCTGGCGCGCAGGGCGGCGAACGTCGTGGGCAGGTGGGCGGGGACTTTGGGGGTGGCCATAGCCCCATTGTAAAGGGCGACGCGCGAACGCTCCCTGGGCCTGATCAGGCGCGCGACGCGCGAAAGGTCCGGCTCACCACCTGGCCCCCCGGCCGGTAGGCCAGGTGGGCCGCGCGTGGCGCGTCGAGGACGAGCACGTCGGCGCGCGCGCCCAGGCCCAGGTGACCGACGTCGTCGCGGCGCAGCGCCCGGGCGCCGCCCAAGGTCGCGGCCCACAGCGCCTCGTCAACGCTCATTTGCATTTCTCGAACCGCGAGGGCGATCACGAAGGGCATGCTGGTCACGTAGGAAGTCCCCGGATTGCAGTCCGTCGCGAGTGCCACCACGGCCCCGGCGTCGAGGAACCGTCGCGCCGAGGGATAGGGCGAGCGGGTCGAGAACTCCGCCCCCGGCAGCAGCGTGGCGACGGTGTCGGACGCGCCCAGGATCTCGAGGTCGTGGTCGTTGACGAACGTGCAGTGGTCGACGCTGGCGCAATCGAGCTCCACGGCGAGGGCCACGCCGCCCGACTCGCCCAGTTGATTGCCGTGCAGGCGCAGTTCGAGACCGGCCTCACGAGCGCGTTGCAGCACCTCGCGCGCCTCATCGACGCTGAAGGCACCGGTGTCGCAGAAGACGTCGGCCCACTTGGCGTGGGGCGCGCAGGTCGCCAGCATCTCTCCGGCCACGAGATGCACGTAGTCGTCGCGCTGGCCTCGGAACTCCTCGGGCACCACGTGAGCCCCGAGGAAGGTGACCTCGTCGCTGAACTCGCCGGCGACCTCGAGCAGGCGAAGCTCTCCGTCGAGGGTGAGCTCGTAGCCCGACTTGATCTCGATCGTGGTGGCGCCGCTGGCGGCCAGGGCCCGGGCGCGGGCCGCCGTCAGGCTGCGCAGTTCGGCCGTCGAGGCGCGACGGGTGGCCTCCACGGTGCGGTTGATTCCCCCGCCGTCGTAGGGCGTGCCGGCCATGCGGGCCTCGAACTCTTGGGATCTCTCCCCGGCGAAGACCAGGTGGGTGTGCGAGTCGACGAAACCGGGCACCACCGCGGCGCCGTCGAGGTCGAGCGACTCGTCGGCCGCCGGCGCGTCGCCGTTCTTACCGACCCAGAGCACCCGAGTCTCGTCGACCACCAGGGCCGCGTCGTCAAGTCGACCCATGACCGTCAGGTCGCCCAGCGTCGGGTCGTTGGTCGTGAGCTCGCCGATATTGGCGAGCAGGCGTGTGACCATCTAGCCCTCGCGCATGGGAATGCGCACGCCGCGCTCGGCGGCGGCTTCGTCGGCCAGGTCGTAGCCGGCGTCGACGTGTCGGATCACGCCCATGCCCGGGTCGTTGCGCAGCACGCGAGCGAGCTTCTGGCCGGCCAGCGCCGTGCCGTCGGCGACGCAGACCTGGCCCGCGTGGATGGAGCGCCCGATGCCCACGCCGCCGCCGTGATGGATGGAGACCCACGAGGCGCCCGAGGCCGTGTTCAGCAGCGCGTTGAGCAGGGGCCAGTCCGCGATCGCGTCGGAGCCGTCGAGCATCGACTCGGTCTCTCGATAGGGCGAGGCCACCGAACCGCTGTCGAGGTGGTCGCGGCCGATCACGATCGGGGCCGACACCTCGCCGCGGGCCACCAGGTCGTTGAAGGCCAGTCCGGCCCGGTCGCGTTCGCCGTACCCGAGCCAGCAGATCCGCGCCGGCAGACCCTGGAAGGCCACCAGATCCTGGGCCTTGGTGATCCAGCGGCGCAGGGCGTCGTTCTCGGGGAAGAGGTCGAGCACGGCCTGGTCGGTGCGCGCGATGTCCTTGGGGTCTCCCGAGAGGGCCACCCACCGGAAGGGTCCCTTGCCCTCGCAGAAGAGCGGGCGGATGTACGCCGGTACGAAGCCCGGGAAGGCGAAGGCCCGCTCGTAGCCGCCCAACTGGGCCTCGCCCCGGATGGAGTTGCCGTAGTCGAAGACCTCGGCGCCCTCGTCCATGAAGCCGACCATGGCCTCGACCTGCTTGGCCATGGAGGCCCGGGCCCGGTCGGTGAACTCCTCAGGCTTCTTGTCGGCGTAGTCGTGCCAGTCGCCCAGGTCGATGCCTTCGGGCAGGTAGCTCAGCGGGTCGTGCGCCGACGTCTGGTCCGTGACGATGTCGACCTCGACACCACGGCGCAGGAGCTCGGCGAAGATCGTCGCCGCGTTGGCCACCAGTCCGACGCTCAGCGCGCGTCGCTCCTTCTTGGCCGCCAGCACCCGCCTGATCGCGTCGTCCAGGTCGTCCGTCCACTCGTCGAGGTAACGGTGATCCACCCGGCGCTGTAAGCGGGTGGGGTCGACGTCCACGCACAGGCACACCCCGTCGTTCATGGTGACCGCCAGGGGCTGCGCGCCGCCCATGCCGCCCGCGCCGCCGGTCAAGGTCAAGGTGCCGGCCAGGGTGCCGCCGAAACGGCGCGTCGCCACGGCGGCGAACGTCTCGTAGGTGCCCTGGAGGATCCCCTGGGTGCCGATGTAGATCCACGAGCCGGCCGTCATCTGGCCGTACATGGTGAGCCCCAGCGCCTCGAGGCGGCGGAACTCCGGCCAGGTGGCCCAGTCCCCCACCAGGTTCGAATTGGCGATCAGGACCCGTGGCGCCCATTCGTGAGTCTGGAAGACGCCCACCGGCCGGCCCGATTGGACCAGCATCGTCTCGTCGGCCTTGAGCGTGGTGAGGGTGCGCACGATCGCGTCGAAGCTGCGCCAGTCGCGCGCCGCGCGGCCGGTGCCGCCGTAGACCACCAGGTCGTCGGGCCGTTCGGCCACCTCGGGGTCGAGGTTGTTCTGCAGCATGCGAAGGGCGGCTTCCTGAGGCCAGCCCAGCGTGCTTAAGGCTGTTCCGCGCGCCGCGCGCACCGGTCGGGCACCTTGCATCATGACTCCTTTGTCGAACTAGACGAGGGTGAGAAACCGATGGACGATGTCAAGCAGCTCGCCGGTGCGAACGAGCGCGCCGACCGCGGCGATCTCGGGCGCCAGCCAGCGGTCGTGACCCGGCCCGCCGCTCACCGCGTTGATCCGGTCCGCCACGGCCGCCGTCACCGGCGAGGCCTCGAGTGGGGCCCGCAGGTCCAGGGCCCGCGCGCCGGCCAGCAGCTCGATGGCCAGGACGTCGCTGAATCCCTCGATCGAACGGCGCAGCTTGCGCGCGGCGTGCCAGCCCATCGAGACGTGGTCCTCCTGCATGCCCGAAGAGGGTATGGAGTCCACGCTGGCCGGCGACGCCAGCCGCTTGAGGTCCGACACCAGGGCGGCCTGCGAGTACTGGGCGATCATGAGACCGGAGTCGACGCCGGCCTGGTGCGCCAGGAACGGCGGGAGGCCGAAGCTGCGATCCACGTCGAGCATGCGGTCGGTGCGCCGCTCGGACATCGACGCGACGTCGGCCAGCACGATGGCGAGAAAGTCCATCACGTAGGCCACGGGCGCGCCGTGGAAGTTGCCGTTGGACACCAGCGAGCCGTCGGCCAGGACCGAGGGGTTGTCGATGGCCGAAGCCATTTCGACGTCGGCCACGCGCGCGGCGTGCGCGAACGTGTCGCGCGCGGCCCCGTGCACCTGGGGCGCGCAGCGCAGGGAGTACGCGTCCTGCACCTGGGTGGTGTCCTCCACGTGCGAGCCGACGATCGGCGACGACGCCAGCAACGCCACCAGGTTGGCCGCGCTGTCGCGCTGGCCGCGATGAGGTCGCAGCGCGTGGATGTCCTCCAAGAAGACCCGGTCGGTGCCGCGCAGGGCCTGCACCGAGAGCGCGGCCGCCAGATCGGCCGTCCTCATGAGCCGCTCGCCGTCCTCGATCGCGAGGACCAGTTGGCCGAGCATGCCGTCCGTGCCGTTGATGAGTGCGAGGCCCTCCTTCTCGGCCAGCTCCACCGGAGTGAGGCCCGCGGCGCTCAACGCCGTCGCGGCCATCATGCGTTCGCCGCCGGCGTCACGCACGTCGCCCTCGCCCATGAGGGCCAGCGCGACGTGGGCCAGCGGGGCCAGGTCGCCCGAGCAGCCCAGCGACCCGAACTCGTGCACGACGGGCGTGATGGCGGCGTTGATCATCGCGCAGTACGCGAGGGCCGTCGAGGGGCGCACGCCGGAGACGCCACTGCAGAGATTGGTGAGGCGCGAGACCATCATGGCCCGCACCACTTCGGTCTCGACCTCGTCGCCGACGCCGGCCGCGTGGCTGCGGATGAGCGAGCGTTGCAGGTCGCGACGCTGGTCCGGGGAGATGAACGTCGTCGCCAATGCCCCGAAACCGGTGGAGAGGCCGTAGACCGGCGTGCCGCTCTCGACCATGACGTCGATGGCCGCGCGCTGGCGGGTGAGGCGTTCGAGCACGTCGTGCGACAGGGTGATCGTCTCGTACTGCCTCGCCACCGCGATCAGCTGGGCGCGCGTGAGGGGCTCCAGGCCCAGTTCGATGGCCATCACTGCCGCCGTCGAAGGCCGGCCAGGGCCTCGAGCACGAGCAGTGCGGCCAGGCGGACCGTGCGCTCGTCGTGACTGTCGAGCAGCGGGTCGATCTCGGTGATGTCCAGCGCCCGCACCTGGGTCCCGTGCGCGATGGCGCGCACGAAGCGTCGCATCTCGTCGGCGCTCAGCCCGCCGGGCGCGGCCGCCGGACAGGCCGGCACCACGGCACGATCCGCGGCGTCCATGTCGATGTCCACGAAGACCGGACGCCCTCCGGCGCCGGCCACCACCAACGCGTGGGTGGCCGCGTCCTCGATGGATTGAGAGCGCAAGGAGTCGCGCGAGATGACGGTGACGCCCGCGTCGTGGGCCACCGAGGCGTAGTGGGCGGAATTGGAGAAATCGGCCAGGCCCACCTGCACCACGTGACGCGCGTCGAGGCCCTCGTCGAGGAGCTGACGTACCGGCGAGCCGTTGGAACGGCCGTCGCGCAGGTCGTGATGGGCGTCGAGGGTGATCAGCCCCCACTGAGAGAGGTCGTCGCCCGCGAGGGCGCGAAGGGCGTGCCAGGTGGCCGCGTTATCGCCGCCCAGGATGATCCGCAGCTCGAGCGAGGGGTCCATGCCCGCCAGTGAGTCCGCAACACGCTGGGCGCCGCCGTCGCCATCGGGGTCGCGCACGTCGCCGTAGTCGACCAGGCACAGCACCTCGGCCAGGTCCACTTGATCGCTGTAGGACCAGGTGGAGTAGCGCTCGAGCGCCAAGCGGATGGCGGTCGGGGCGCTCAACGTGGATCGCGCGGTCACCGAGGTGGCGAAGGTCGGGATGCCGAGCAGGCCGGCGTTGCGGCGATTGGCGATCGGGAACGAGGACAGCAGCGATGACGCAGACGGCCAATTCGGATCGGGCGTGACGCTCACGATGCCCATGCTACGCAGACCTGTACGCCACGACAGACGTTAACGGAGCCGTCTCCCCAAGGCCGACGGACTAGCGATCGACGACGCGAGTCCCGCTCATCTCCTCGGGCTCCTCGGGCGCCGGGTAGATGTAGCGAGGCACCTCGGTCGGCGCCGGTGCGCGGTGCACGTCGTCGACGTAGACCGGCGAGGGCGTCGAGGCGTACTCGCCCTCCTCGCTGCGCGTCACGATGCCCGGCGTCTTGCGCTTGCCGCCACCCTTCACACCCTGGAGTTCCTTGCAGATCTTGTAGGTGATCGGATAGGTGATGAGCGGCACCAGGACGGTCATGATGCGCATGGCGATCAGCACTTCTTCGAGCGAGACGTGGAAGAAGTTGGCCAGCAGGTCGGTGGAGCTGGCGAAGAACAGCATGACGATGAGCATCAGGATCGACACGCCGGCCGCGGTGCGCTTGGGGCGGTTGGACGGCCGGTCGAGCAGGTTGTGCAGCTCGTTGTCCTTGGTGAACTTGCGCTCGAGGGCCGGCCACACGTAGGCGAGGTTGAAGATGATGCCCGGCAGGATGATCGCGGGTATGAAGACCTCGAACGGGATCGTATGGCCGAAGCTATGGAAGGACCAGGACGGCCAGATGCGCAGCGCCCCGTCCAGGAACGCCATGTACATGTCGGGCTGCACGGCGTAGGAGATGCGCGACGCGACGTACGGGCCGTACTGCCAGATCGGGTTGATTTGCGCGAAGGCGCCCAGCAGCGCGATGACGCCCCCCACCACCAGCAAGAAGCCGGTGGTCTTGGCCATGAAGACGGGGAACATGGGCGAGCCCACCACGTTGTCTTCGGTTCGGCCCTTGCCGGGGAACTGCGTGTGCTTCTGGCGCACCAGCAGGAAGAGGTGCGCGCCCACCAGGCCGATCATGATCAGCGGAAGGATCAGGACGTGCAGGATGAAGAAGCGCGGCAGGATCGAGGTGCCCGGGAAGTTGCCGCCGAAGAGCCAGAAGGCGACGTAGGAGCCGGCCAGCGGGATCGAGAGGATGATCGAATAGGCGATGCGGATGCCGGTGCCCGACACCAGGTCGTCGGGCAGCGAGTAGCCGAGGAACCCGTTGAGGATGGCCAGGATCAACAACGTGAGCCCGACCGTCCAGTTGAGCTCGCGGGGCTTGCGGAAGGCGCCGGTGAAGAAGACGCGGGCCATGTGCACCACGATGGCGCCCACGAAGATGTCGCAGGCCCAGTGGTGCATCTGACGCATCAGCAGTCCGCCGCGCACCGCGAAGGAGAGGTTGACCGACGAGGCGAAGGCCTCGGTCACCCGCTGGCCGTCGAGGGGCAGGTAGGCGCCGTGGTAGGTGACGAGCGCCTGGCTCGGTATGTAGTACAGCGTCAGGAAGACGCCGGTGATGAGCAGGATGACGAAGGAGTAGAGCGCGATCTCGCCCAGCATGAAGGACCAGTGATCCGGGAAGATCTTGTCCATGAAGGTGCGCCCGCCCTTGGCCACGC
Organism: uncultured Acidimicrobiaceae bacterium; assembly: GCA_963827115.1. Classification (GTDB taxonomy): domain Bacteria; phylum Actinomycetota; class Acidimicrobiia; order Acidimicrobiales; family RAAP-2; genus RAAP-2. The sequence goes on from CAWGZS010000001.1 coordinate 1,789,589, forward strand.
CCAGGCGGTCGTCGAGCTCGTCGATCATCTTGCCGATGGAGCCGTAGGGCCCCTTGGCCTGCTTCTTGGTGCGCTTGGTGTTGGGTACGTCGACGCTCATGAGCGCTCCCAGAAGCCCGGTCCGACGGGCTGGTCGTAGCCGTCCTGTGAGCGGATGAAGCCCGACGCGTCGACGTAGAGCGGCAACTGCGGCAGCGGCCTCGGCGCCGGACCGAACTCGGGCACGGCTCCGTTGAGCACGTTGAAGGTGGACTGGTGGCAGGGACACACCAGCACCTGCAACTCCTGCTCGTAGAGGCCCACCGGGCAGCCCAGGTGCGTGCAGAGCTTGGAGTAGGCCAGGTAGCCCTTGGGGCCCCAGGTCTCGCGGCCCTTCTGGGTGGTGAAGTTCTCGTTGGAGATCCGGATCAGCACGGTCTGGTCGACCGCCTGGCCGCGGTCGGTGTTCTGCGTGCCCTCGGGGAAGACGGTCACGATGGAGCCCACGGCCAGGTCACCGACGTGCACCCGTCGACCGGTGATGTCCACGGCGTACGATCCCTTGCGCCAGTCGGTGTGATCGAGCGTCTTCTTGGGTAGCGGGCCCATGCTTCGCAGCAGCGGGAACAGCGCGACGATGCTGAAGATGCCCAGGCCGCCACCCAGGAGCCCGCCCAGCATCGTGCGGCGCTTCATCACGTCGCCGCCGCGCTGGACGATCGACGCGGCCAGCGCGTCGCGGTCCTCCTGGGGGTTGGCGAGCACGTGGCGTTCCTCGACGAAGGGGCCCTGGGGCATGAGGTACTTGCCCCACGCGACCAGGCCGATGCCCAGGAACGTCAGCCCGCCGCCCAGCGTGGCGCCCAAGGTCCAGGGCTTCGCGTTGATCCAGTAGCAGGCACCGAACCCGGCGACGCACAGCGTGCCCAGCACGAAGCACAGCGCAATGACGCGCTCGACCTGCGCGGGGTTCCTCGACGCCGGCTGCAGGTGCGGGTCGTTCTCCGAAAGTCCCTGCAGGACGACGGGCGTGCGCTGCTCGTGGTCGCTCATTCGCGCTCTCCCACCCAGAACCCTACGAGGGCCAGGATCCCGACGCCCACCAACAACGCCACGAAGCCTTCCGCCACCGGTCCGAGCCCGCCGAGGCCGAAGCCGCCGGGGTTCTCGGGGTGCTGGATCTCGGTCGTGACGTAGGCCACGATGTCGCGCACCTGCTTGTCGCTCAGGTTGCCGGTGAACCTCGGCATATTGGCCGGACCCGTGCGGATCGCCTCCACCACCTGGAAGGCCGGGATGTGGCGCAGCGACGGGGCGTTGGTGCTCTCCGCGAGCGCGTCACCGTCGCCCTCGATCGTGTGACAGGCCGCGCAGTTGAGGGCGAAGAGCGCGGCACCGTCGGCCACGTTGGCGTCCTTCAAGTTGGGCGTGGGAATGTCGGGGTAGCTGGGGTCCAGTGAGTTGACCCACGCCGCGATGGCCACGGCCTGGCTGGGCGTCAGACGGGGGAACCGGCGCGGCGCTTCGATGGCGCGGGGGTTGGCCGCGGGCATGCGACCCGAGTCGACCCAGAAGTCGATGGTGGCCGGTCCCAGACCGACCAGGTCGGGATAGGCGCCCGACACCCCGTTGGCCGGCACACCGTTGGCCTTGGTGCCGTGGCACGACGCGCAGTTCTGCATGAAGAGCGCCTCGCCGAGGCTGTCGAGCGCCGACGAGGGCGCGTTGTACATGATCGCGCTGTTGCCATAGCTGATGACGACGCCGGCCGAGTTCCGCTTGACGATGGTGGAGTTGGGCGTGCCCGCGTTCTTGCGCGTCGTTTGGTAGGGGGTGTGCCCCGACGCGTTGGCGTTGCCCGCGAAGAGCACGAGCGGGCCGAGAGCGAGCAGACCCAGGGTGGAGAGAATGGCGAAGCGCTTGAGCAGCGAAGTCATCTCGTCGCGACCTATTTGAGTAGGAAGAGGGCCGAGTAGAGCCCTATCCATACGACGTCAACGAAGTGCCAGTAGTAACTCACGCCCTGGAAGGTGGAGAGCTCGCCGGGGTCCCCTTCGGTGCCGCGCATGCGAAAGAGCAGGAAGCCCATCGCCACGAGCCCGAGGAAGACGTGCAGGCCGTGCAGCCCCGTCGTGATGAAGAAGATCGAACCGTAGGAGTTGGTGTACCAGCGGGTGGCGAAGTGCGTCCACTCGTACGCCTGGTTGGAGATGAACAGCGTGCCCATGACCATCGTGGTGATGATCCAGCGACGGGCCTCGGCGCGTCGGCGATGTTCGATCAGCCACACCGCCCACTGCATGGTGAAGGACGACGCCACGAGGATGATGGTGAAGACCCCGGCTTGGAGCGTGTCGAGCTTCGTGCCGACCGGCGGCCACGCGGCCAGATGGGCGCGGATGGTAAAGAGGGCGGCGAAGAGTCCCGAGAAGAACATCAACTCGCTGCCGAGCCAGATCATCACACCAATGGCCAGCATCGGTGGTCGATCGTGAACAATCTTCTCTTGCTTCGCCAGGCCGTTAAGGGGGATTGCCTGACTCACTGGTACATTTCTAGTAGAAATTGAGACCCCCGGAGGGTTCCTGATGGTTTCGGGGGTGTGAAACTCACCGCAACGTCGAGGGCAACTCTTGGCAGGCCACGATGGCCAGGCGACGGGTCGGGCGGGTCATCGCGACGTAGAGCGTCCGTAGCCCGCGAGGGGTCGAGAGGGCCGGGTCCGACGAGCCGCGGCTCGCGATCTGGGCCGGCTCGACCACGATGGTGGCGTCGAACTCGAGGCCGTTGGCCCCTTCGGCCGCCAGGACCACCAGGTCGGCGCTCAGCCCGCGGGACTCCTGCTCTCGCGGGTCGATGGCGTCGAGCCCGTGGCCGCGCAAGAGCTCCACGATCTCCGCGACTCTCGCTCCGGCCACGATCACGGCCACCCGCCCGGGCGTCACGGCCCGGCACTCGCGGATAGTGGCCTTGACGAGCGTCGCCGCGAAATCTTCGGGCGCGACGACCTCGACCACCGGCACGGTGCCGGCCCGGCGCACCGGCTTGGGCGGCTCTAAGTCCGGCGCGGCCGCCGCCAGCGTGGGCGCGGCGAAGTTGAGCACCTCCTCGGGCGTTCGATAACTCACCGTCAGGTCCACCCTGGTCAACGCGCGACGGGGTTGGAGGATCTCGATGAGGGAATTCCACGAAGCGGACGACGAAATCGTGGTGGCCTGACCCATGTCGCCCACGATGGTCATCGAACCGGTGAGGTCACGGCGCTTGAGGACCCGCAGTTCCATCGGCGACAGGTCCTGCGCCTCGTCGATCACGATGTGGCCGTACGTCACGAACTCGGCCTCGTCGAGGTCCAGGTTGGCGGCGGGCGCCAGGCGCGCCGCCTCGCGCAGGGCGGCCGCGCGCACGTTGAAGGCGTAGGCGTCGAGGTCCACGCCCTCCAAGATGTCGGACTCGCCGACCTTCGGCGCCGGCCGGGGCCGGCGTCGTGGCCCGAGCAGGGTCCTCGCCTCATCGATCAGCGCCGCGTCGGCCTTGGTCCAGGCGACCTCCTCGAGCGGCGTGTCGCGAGGGCGGTAGAGCAGCTCCATCTCCTCGTCGCTCAACAGGTCCTTGCCGGCGGCGCGGATCAGGGCCCGCGCGCCGAAGAGGTCGTACAGCAGTTCCTGACCGGACAGGCGGGGCCACACACGCTGCAGCACTTCCTTGAACTGGGGAGTGGCACGGATCTGGTCGGCCAGTTCGCTCACCTGGGAGAACTCGTCGGAACCCTCGTGCACGAAGCGCTCGTGGTACTCGTTGGCCAGCCGATTGGCCAGCTCGCGACCGACCGCCGAACGTCGCTGGTTGTGGTTGCCGGGTCGACGGCGGGCCCGTTCGACGATCTCCTTGGTGTAGGAGGCCTTCAAGACCACGATGGCGCGTCCGACGGGTATCTCGACGTCGTCACGAAGCGGGTGCTGCCGCGTTCGCAGGGCCCGGGTGATGAACGTGGCCATGCGCGGGTCACCCTTGAGCCAGTCCGCCGCCTCGCTGTCGCGGCCGCGCACCGCGACGTTGGTCACCAGCCCCGAGATGGTCGAGAGCGTGACGCCCGACTCGCCCAGCGAGGGCAGCACGTTCTCGATGTAGTTGAGGAACAACGGGTTAGGTCCCACGACCAGCACTCCCTGGCGTTCGAGAGAATTGCGGTGGGTGAAGAGGAGGTACGCCGCGCGGTGCAGCGCCACCGCGGTCTTGCCGGTGCCGGGTCCGCCCTGGACCAGCAGGATCCCCGCCAGGGGCGTGCGGATGATGCGGTCCTGCTCTCCTTGGATGGTGGCGATGATGTCGCCCATGCGACCGGTGCGCGCACGGCCCAACGCGGCCAGCAGGGCGCCCGGTCCACCCAGCGCGAAGCCCCCGTCGACGAGCCCCTCCTCGGTCGACGCCCGCACCTCGTCCTCGGGCAAGGCCAGGTCGCCGTTGGCGTCGGCGAAGTACTCGTCCTCGACGCCGGTGACCTCGTTGTTGCGGATCGCGACGTGACGACGACGGGCCAGACCCAGGGATTCGACGCCGGTCGCCCGATAGAACGCCTCCGCCACCGGCGCGCGCCAGTCCACCACCAGGGCGTTGAGCTGTTCGTCGGACACCGCGAGGCGTCCGACGTGATACGTGTCGGCGTGCTCGGAGCCATTGGGCGCGTAGTCGATGCGTCCGAAGAACAGCGGCTGGTCGCCGATGGCCAGTTGATCGAGCCGCGACAGCGCCGTCGCCATGACCACATCGCGCTCGACGAGGTCGCCGGCACCACGCATGTTGGCGACCGCGGCGCTGTCGCGCAGCGAGCGAGCCTCGTCACGCATGTGGTCGAGGGCGCCCAAAGAGAGGTCGAGAAACGACTGTTCTTCGGCGATCTCACGCTCGTGCGCCACATAGACCTTTCTCCACGTCCCTCGATTGGGGGATTGTCTATCCTAGGCGACGCTGACCGTTTTCCAAAATGATCCCGAGTCGTGCTGGCCTAGATTGTGAGTCATCAAAGGAGATTTGTGAGCGAGCCAGTGTTTCTTCGGGCCTGTCGGGGCGAGAGCGTCGACCACGTTCCGGTGTGGTTCATGCGCCAGGCCGGGCGCTCGCTGCCCGAGTACCGTGCGCTGCGCGGCGAGGGCTCCATCCTCGACGCGATCGCCGATCCGGACCTCGCGTGCGAGGTGACCCTGCAGCCGGTGCGCCGCTACGGCGTGGACGCCGCGATCCTCTTCTCGGACATCGTGGTGCCCTATCACGCCATCGGATTTGGGGTCGACGTGGTCCCCGGACGTGGCCCCGTCATCGCGCGACCCTTCGTCGAACATAGCGACCTAGAGCGCCTGCGCGACCTCACCTCCGACGACCTCAGCCACGTGACGCGCACCGTCGACCTGGTGGTGGAGGCCTTGGCCGAGAGCAACACGCCTCTCATCGGCTTCGCCGGCGCGCCCTTCACGGTGGCCAGCTACCTCGTCGAAGGCGGGCCGACCCGTGACTTCGGCGTCATCAAGGGTCTCATGCACGCTGATCCCGCGCTCTTCGATCAGTTACTCGAGCGCCTCGTCGCCATCACCGTCACGTTCCTTCGCGCGCAGGTCGAACACGGCGCCCGCGCGCTGCAGCTCTTCGACTCGTGGGCGGGGGCGCTGAGCCGCGACGAGTACGAGCGCTTCGCGCTCGGCGCGACCCAACGGGTGCTTGACGCCGTCGCCGACCTCGACGTGCCGACGATCCTGTTTGGCGTGGGGACCGGCGAACTGCTCGGACTGATGGCGCAGGCCAACAGTTCTGTCGTGGGCATCGACTGGCGGGTCGACCTCGACGAAGGAAGGCGACGGGTCGGCGACAAGGCGGTCCAGGGCAACCTCGACCCGGCCCGGTGCCTGGCCGGCGTGTCGCTCGGCGTCAGCGCGGCGCGCGAGGTGCTGCAGCGCGCCGGTAGCGACGCCGGGCATATCTTCAACCTGGGCCACGGCGTGCTGCCCAGTACCGATCCCTTGGTGCTCGAGGCGATCGTGAAAGTCGTGCACGATGAGGGAAAGGCCGGTGTCGCGTGAGCGTCGGCGTCCTGGTGATGGCCTACGGCACGCCCACCACGCCCGAGGACGTGGAGGCCTACTACACCCGCATTCGCCACGGCCGAGCGCCGACCAGCGAGCAACTGGCCGACCTCGTCTTTCGCTACAACGCGATCGGCGGCATCTCGCCCCTGGCCACGCGCACGGCCGACCAGGTGGCGGCCCTCGCCCGACGTCTCGAGGAAGTGGCGCCCGGGTCCTTCGACGTGCGCTTCGGCTCCAAGTACGAGCCGCCGCTGCTCGAAGAGACCGCCGCGTCCTTCCGCGACGAGGGCTTCACCGACGTGATCGGCATCGCCTTGGCCCCGCACTCGGCCGCCATGTCGACCGGCCAGTACATGTCGCGGGCCCGGGCGGCGCTGGGCGATGACGTTCACTTCATCGAGATCGCGCAGTGGTGGGAGGCGCCGGGGTTCTTGGAGCTCATCGCCGGCCGGGTGCACGAAGTGCTCGACCATCTGCCGGGCGAACGCCACCGCACGACCGAGGTCATCTTCTCCGCGCACTCGCTGCCCGAGAAGATCCTGGACGACGGCGACACCTATCCCGACCAGTTGAAGGAGAGCGCGCGGCGCGCGGCCATACTCGCCGGTGTGACGCGCTACGACGTGTGCTGGCAGTCGGCCGGGCGCACCGTCGACACGTGGCTAGGCCCGGACATCCTCGAGGTCCTGCGCGTGAAGAAGGAGGAGGGCGTCACCGACCTCGTGTCGTGCCCCATCGGCTTTGTCTCCGATCACCTCGAGGTGCTCTACGACATCGACATCGCCGCCCAAGCCGTGGCCCACGAGATCGGTCTGCGCCTGTACCGCACGGCGTCGCTCAACGACGACCCGAAGTTCATTGGCATCCTGGCCGACGTCGTACGCCGAGCATGACCAGGCCCTCGGTTGTCGTCGTCGGCGCCGGTATCGCCGGCCTCGCGGCGGCCTGGGAGCTCTCGGGCGGCGAGTCGGGTCCCCACGAACAGACGCCGCGGATCGAACTCATCGAGCACGGCGACCAGGTCGGCGGAGCGCTGGCCACCACCACCTTCGCCGGACGCACCATCGACCTGGGGGCCGACGGCTTCCTGGCGCGTCGGCCCGAGGCCCTGGCGCTGGTGGCCGAGCTGGGATGGCGGGACCGCCTGGAGGACATCGCGGTCAGTGGTTCGAGCATCTGGCTGCGTGGGGCGCTGCACGAGCTGCCCGCGGGGATGATCCTGGGCGTGCCGACGTCCTCGAAGATGGTGCGCGCGATGAAGGGGCTCAGCTGGCACGCGCGCGTCGACGCGCGTCGCGACGAACTGTTGCCCCGGCGCATGAGCGTCGGCGAGGACATCTCGATCGGCGAGATCCTGCGCACCAAGCTCGGGCCAGAGCTGGCCTACACCTTCATCGAACCGATGGTCGGCGGCATCCAGGCCGGACGCATCGACGCGCTGTCCGCCAAGTCCGTCTTCCCTCCCCTCTTGGAGGCCGCGCGCCGGGGCGGATCCTTGATGAAGTCGTTGCGCAAGGTGGTACCGGAGCCGGCGAGCGCGCCGGGTCCGCTCTTCTGTTCGCTGCGCGGCGGCGTCGGCTCACTGGCGCGCGAGCTGGGCGAACGGCTCTCCACGCGCGGCGTCGTCGTGCGCACCGGCGTCGACGTCACGGCCCTTCGCCGCACCCCCGCCGCCAGCTACCCCTGGGAGGTTGACACGGCGACCACCACCACCCCGGCCAACGCCCTCATCGTGACGACGCCGGCCCAGGTCAGCGCCCGACTCCTCGAGCACCTGGACCCCGCCTTCGGCGCCTTGGCGACTATCGACACCGCCGCGGCGGCCATGATCACCTTCAGTGTCGCCGTCGATGACGTGTCGCTGCCCGAGCACGGTACGGGCCTGCTGGTGCCGCTAGGGACCCTCTGGTCCGGCGAGGGATCGATGATGGTGACCGCCGTCACGCTGCTCGACCGCAAGTGGCCCCATCTGCATCGCGACGGTGACGTGCTGTTGCGCGCGCACGTGGGCCGCAGCGACGACGTGCGTTGGATGGCCTTGAGCGACGAGGAACTCGTCGCGCGGGTGACCTCGGAACTCGGCGTGTTGCTGTCGCGTTTCTCGACTCCCGCCGCGTCGCTGGTGCAGCGTTGGCTGCCCGGCCTTCCCCAGTACTACGTGGGCCACGACCAGGTGGTGGCGCGCGCCCGAGCCGCCGCCGCGTCGCTGTCGCTGTGCCTCGCGGGCAACTCCTACGACGGCGTGGGCGTGCCGGCCAGCATCGGCTCGGGCCGGGCCGCCGCCGTGGCGATCCTGGAGGCGCTGGCCTCATCCTAGAGGTAGTAGCCCGAGTGGATGTAGATGCAGGGCACGCCCTCGCTCACGTACATCGCGTGGTTCTTCGGGTCGTCGTCCAGCGCGAGGCGCACGTCGAAGCCCTTGGCCACCAGGTCGCGCAGCACGCTGCGCTTGAACCGGTCGACACCGGAGTAGTCGCCGTACTCGCGCATGATCAGCAGGTCCCAGCGCAGTCCGTAGCGTTCTAGCCAGGCCACCGTGTGCGGCTGGACGCGACGCGGCCGGCCGGTCAACAGGATGACGGTGAGGGACTGGTCGAGCAGCTCGAGCAGGCGTTCGATCTCCTCGATGATCGGGTCGTCGCCACAGGCGTCGAAGAACCGCTGCCAGTCGCCCCAATCCAGGTAGTGCTGGCGGCCCGCGGCGTCGGCCAGCACCCCGTCGATGTCGAAGATCACGGCCGGTCCCGGGGTCAGGGACCCGGCCCGCCATCGCCAATTTTCGCCGTCGTCGTGCTCTGCCATCAGTGGTTTCGATCCCACGGCGCTCGCCGGAGGGATGTCTGCGAGACTAGACGCCGTGGGAGCGAACGAACGACTGACGCTGCCCATCCCCTACGGGCGCCACGTCTACGTGGTGAGCGATCTGGCCCTCTCGCCGTCGACGGAGATGTCGAGCCGACCCGTTCGCGAACTGGTGGACCTGCTGGCCAACATCGACGACCCCGCCGTGGTGGTGGTGGCCGGCAATCTCTTTCATCCCGACCAGACGTCCGACATCGCCAAGTTCGCCGACGCCACCCTGAGGTCGCTGCCCGCGCTGTGTGACGCCCTCGTCGCCTTCACCCGCAACGAGGGCCATCGCTTCATCGTGCTGCCCGGCAGCGACGACCACGACCTCCAGCACAACCTGGCGGCCCAGGCGCGGGTCGAATCGCTCGGCGTCACCGTGGCCCGCGACGTGCTGCTCCAGGTCACCTCGGCCGACGGCGTGCACGACCTGGTGGTCACCGCCGCCACCTGCGAGGTCGACCGGTCGCGGGCCGATCCCAACGACCGCGACGACGCGGGTCGACTGGAGGACCCGCCGTCACTCGTGCGCTTCGTCGCGTCGCGCGTGCTCTATCGCCGGCTCAGCGCGTGGGTGTGGTTCCCCGTGCTGGCCCTGGCCGTCTTCGACCTCTCGAGCACGATGACGCGGATCTTCGACCACGTCACGCACCGACACATGCACGTGCACACGCTGCACACCGGCAGCTTCTGGAAGAACCTGCTGCTCAACCTGCTACTCATCGCCGCGAGCGAAGCCGTGGTGGTGGTCGCGGCGGGGCTGGTGGTGCGGCGACGTTTCGACCGGGAGGCCCGCCAGGCCGACGCCCCCACGCTGAGTGAGCCACTGGCGTTGACCAGGGTCAACGGCGTCGACGCCACCGAGTTCGCCCGTCTCGTCGCGGAAGGCGGCGGGGCCGGGGCCATCGTCGGAGGGGCGCCTCGCCCGGCCCTGGCCTTCCTCGAGGACGCCGTATGCGCGGCCCCGGGTCCCTCACGCACCGTCACCGTGGAGCGGCGGGGCCGCCTGGGGCTGCCGCCCGTCTTCACCTCGGTCGACCGATTCGGCGTCGTGGAGATCGAGGCGGCGAGCTCGTTGCAGGTTCGCCTCATCGCGGGCCAATCACCGCGACGGCGCGCGACGCTGCTCGAGCGACTGGTCGGCGGCGCCGTGCTGCAGCCCTCGCCGTCCGAGGCGACGACCACCATCGGCTCATGGCCCGGCGGTCACCCGTTTCCCGTCTCGATCGGACGGCTGCGCGACCAGCGTCGACAACGCACCATCCGACGCTGGGCCAGCGGACTCATCTTCCTGGTCGGGTTGATCAACGTCGGGGTGTCGGTCTCGCTGCCGCTGCACAGCCGCCTCCACCAGGTCCTGACGATCCTTCCTCTCGGCGTCGCGCAGTCGGCCGACGCGGTCACCGCGGTGGCCGGCTTCGCGATGATCATGATGGCGCGCGGCCTGCGCCGGGGGCAGCGTCGCGCCTGGTTCCTGGTGGTGGTCGCCCTGGGCGTCACCATCGTCGCGCACGTGGCCCGCGCGGGCACCATCTACTCCTCGCTGCTCGCGGCCCTGCTGCTGGGTCTGCTGATCTTCCAGCGTCAGCACTTCCGGGGCACCTCGGATCGGTCGAGCGTGCGCTCGGCCCTGCCGAGGCTCGGGCTCATCGCCTTGGTGGCCGTGCTGGCCGCGACGCTCGGCATCGAGTTCTCGCCAGCCCACCACCACCTGCCCGCGTGGGGCGTGGTGCTGGTGGCCTGCGTCGAACGGCTCTTCGCCCAGTACAACATCAACCTGCCCGACGGCGTGGAGGACTTCATTAACCCGGCCCTGGCCACCATCGGCATCTCGCTCATGGTGAGCGCCTTCTATCTCATCACCCGTCCGGTGGTCGACCGGCGACTCTCGCTCAAGGGGACCAGCACCGAGCGCCGTCTGGCCGAACTGCGGGCGAGGGAGATCGTGCGCCGCCACGGACGAGGGACGCTGGACTACTTCGCGCTGCGCGACGACAAGCAGTTCTTCTTCTACCGCGACTCGCTGGTGGCCTACGCCGTCTACGGCGGCGTGGCCCTGCTCTCGCCGGACCCCATCGGACCCAAGGGCGAGCGGGCCGAGGTCTTCAGCGCCTTTCGCGCCTTCGCCGAGACGCACGGCTGGACCATCGGCATCATGGCCGCGGGCGAGGAGTGGCTGGCCATTTACCACGCCGCCGGGCTCCACTACCTCTACCTGGGCGACGAGGCGATCGTGGACTGCCCCACGTTCTCGCTCGAGGGCGGCAAGATGAAGGGCCTGCGCCAGGCCTGCTCGCGGCTCACGCGCAAGGGCTACACCGTTGAGTTCCTGGACCCGTCCGAGATCGAACCCACGCGCGTGCCCGACCTGCTCGAGCTCATCTCGATGCTGCGCCGCGGCGAGGACGAGCGGGGCTTCTCGATGATGCTGGGCCGGCTCTTCGACCCCAAGGACAAGGGGCTGCTGCTTACCGTGGTGCACGGTCCCGACCGCAAGCCGGTCGCCGTCTGCCAGTTCGTGCCGACCCCCGCCATCGAGGGCTACTCGCTCGACCTCATGCGGCGCGACCCCGGCGAGCACCCCAACGGCCTCATCGACTTCGCGCTCTGCTCGACCATCGCGTACTTGGGAGAACGGGGCGTGCACACGCTGAGCCTCAACTTCGCGGCCTTCCGTTCCGTGCTCGACGGCGAGCGCGGCGACGGCACCTTCACGCGCGTCGAGCGCTGGACCCTGCGGCGACTCTCGGGCATCCTGCCCATCGAGTCGCTCTGGAGCTTCAACGCGAAATACCAGCCGACGTGGCTGCCGCGCCACCTGGTCTATCCCGCCGCCGAGAGTTTCGTGCCGGTGGTGGCCGCCATCCTGCGCGCCGAATCGATCACCGAGTTCCCGGTGGTCGGGCGCTTCCTGGCGAGCGACCCCTCGAACCGGCCGGGCACGGTGGTGCCGCCCGAGGTCTTAGAGGCCGCCCGACAGAGCAGCGCCACCCCCTCGCGCTAGGTCCGGCGCTCTGCGTCGTCGACGGCGCGCCTCGTGAGGCGACCTTGGATGGCCCGGGCCAGGGTGGCCGTGGTGGTCGCGTCATAGGAAAGGAAGAGCGACGGCTCGACCAGTTCGAGCTCCAGGACGGCCCAGCCTTGACCGTCGTGCACCAGGTCGACACGCGCGTAGAGCAGGTCGGGGAAGTCGAGGCTCTCGAGCACCTTGCGGGCAACGTTGATGGCCTTCTCCTCGACCTCGACCACCGACACCTGCTCGCGACGAAAGAGCTGGTGGCGGTCGTGCGCCACGGTGTTGAGCATGGCGCCCTTCCTCATGGCGTGGCAGAAGGCGCCCTCGACGAAGATCAGCGCCCGCTCGCCGTCGTGGTCGACGGACTCGACGTAGGGCTGGATCAGGACGTCGCGGCCCTGCTCGTGCAGCGCGGCCACGTGCGCGCGCGCCCTGGCCTGCTCGTGCGGCGCGTAGCGGTCGGCGTCCATCGACCCGGCTCCGACGCAGGGCTTCACCACGAAGTCGCCGGAGGGGAAGACCGGCTCCTCGCCCACGTCGCAGAAGGTCGTGTCGACGACCCGGTGTCCCCTACGGGCCAGGTCGCCCAGGTAGTGCTTGTCGCTCGAGTAGCGCACGACCGTCAGGGGATTCTCCAACCTGGCGATGCCGCCGGCCCAGGCGAGGAACGTCTCGAGGTGGCGCGTGTAGTCCCAGGTGGAGCGGATGACGCACAGGTCGAAGCCGTCCCAGTCGACCTGGTCGTCGTCCCAGACCTCGAGCGACGCCTCTAAGCCCACGGCCTCGAGCGCCGCGAGCAGGAAGGGCGAATCGGGATCGACGTCACCGTGGCAGGTGACGACCGCCACCCGGCTCACGGGCTGAACAGGACCGTCGCGTGCTGGGCCAGGGCCGCCAGCGGTCCAGGCCACACCCCGAAGAACAGCGTGGCGACCACCCCGAAGGTGATGACGCCCATGGTGATCGGCGGCACCACGATGCGCGTGGCGTCGAGGTTGTCGTCGGCGAAGAGCGTGAAGGTCCAGCGCAGGTAGAAGACCGCCGCGATGGCCGCGCCGAGCAGCGCCACGACCGCCAAGGTCGAGCTCCCGGCGTCGACGACGGAGGCCAGCACCGCGAACTTGGCGTAGAAGCCGGTGGTGAGCGGCACGCCGAGCTGGCTGAGCAGCAGCACCGCCAGGGCGCCGCCCAGCCAGGGCTGGCGCCGCGCCAGGCCCCGGTAGAACTCGATGCCGTGGTTCTCGTCGCCCAGCCCCCCGACCAGCGTCAGCACCGCGAAGGTGGCGATCACCACCGGCGCGTAGGTCATCACGTAGAAGAGCGTCGCGGCGGTGCCGCGGATGGTGCCGGCCCAGATGCCCAGCATCATGAACCCGGCGTGGTTGATCGACGAATAGGCCAGCATGCGTTTGGTGTTGCGCTGCACCAGCGCCAGGGTCGCGCCCACGATGGTGGTCAGCACGATCAGGGCCCAGATGATCGGGCGCCAGGTGTCGAGCTGGGTGCCCAGGGCCGAGATGAGCACGCGGATGAAGGCGGCGAAGGCCCCCACCTTGACGATCGAGGCCATGAGGCCGGTGACCGGCGTCGGGGCCCCCTGGTAGACGTCGGGCGACCACAGATGGAACGGCACCGCCGCCACCTTGAAGGCGAAACCCACCAGCAGCAGCGCGCCGCCGGCGTAGAGCAGGCCCGGGCGCAGCACCACGTTGGCTCCCAGGAAGTAGGAGATCGACGACAGGTTGGTCGAGCCGGTCGCCCCGTAGACGAGGGCGGCCCCGTAGATGAAGATGGCCGAGGCGAACCCGCCCAGCAGGAAGTACTTAAGCGCCGCCTCGGCCGACGTCGCGCGGTGGCGATCGAAGGCGACCAGCACGTAGAGGCCGATGGAGAGGATCTCGAGGCCGAGGAAGATGACGATGAGGTCGTTGGCCTGGGTCATGAGGACCGCCCCGGCGCTCGAGGCCAGCGCCAGGATGTGGAACTCCGCGCCCTGGACCTTCTCGCGCAGGGCCCAGTCGTGGGCCACCAGGGTGGTCATCGCCAAGCCCAGCGCGATGACGCCAGTCGCCACCACCGAGAAGCCGTCGAGCACGATGGCGTGCGCGATGGTGGTCGAAGGACCCGAACGCGCGATGCAGCGCCACTGCCAGAAGGTGGCCGCGAAGGCCGCCAGGGACACCAGGAGGGTGACCACGCTGGCCACGGGGATGGTGACCTTGCTGCGCACCAGCGCGGTCGCCAGGAGCAGCGCCAACGCGCCGCCGAAGAGGATGATGACCGGCAGTATCGCCAGGTAGTGGATCGACGGGATGGCGACGCTGGACGCGATCACTTGTTCACCCCGCCCGGAGCCACATGCTCGATCAGTTGCTGCACCGAGGGCGAGATGCGCTCGAGCACGGGGTGAGGGAAGACCCCGAGCACCACGATGAGCGCGATGACCGGCGCGATGACCCAGCGCTCCTTGGTGGTGGCGTCGCTCATCGCCGCGTTCTCACCGGTCGCGCGCCCGTGGAAGACCCGCTGGTAGCCCCAGAGCAGGTAGACCGCCGCCGCCACGACGCCGAAGGCCCCCACGACCCCCCACCACGCGTGCGTGGCGAAGGTCCCGATCAGGATGAGGTACTCGCTCACGAAGCCCGACAGACCCGGCAGGCCGATCGAGGCCAGCATCACGACCGTGAACATCGCGGCCATCACCGGGGCGGGACCCTGCAGTCCCGTCAGGTCCTTGATGGTGGCGGTGCCCCGGCGCTTCTCGACGAAGCCGATGATGAGGAAGAAACCGATGGTGATGACGCCGTGGTTGAACATCAACAGCACCGCGCCGACCATGGCGATCTTAGAGCCGGTCATGAGCCCCAGGGTGATGAAGCTCATCTGGGCCAGCGAGGAGAAGGCCACCAGCCGCTTGAGGTCCGGCGTGACGCAGGCCAGCGCCGAGCCGTAGAGGATGCCGATCACGGCCAGGGTCAGGATGATCGGGCGCATGGTCACGAAGGCCAGCGGCAGCAGCCCGATGGTGAAGCGCAGCAACCCGTAGGAACCGAGCTTGGCCAGCAGCGCCGACAGCTCCACCGACCCGGCCGTCGGCGCCTCGGCGTAGGTGAGGGGCGACCAGGTGTGCAGGGGCCAGATCGGCGACTTGACCGCGAACGCGGCGCCGAAGGCCAGGAAGAGCCACACGGCGGTGCCGTGGCTCATCGAGGTCTCCGACAACGTGCTGTAGGCGAAGCTCAGCGGTCCCTGGAACTGGTGCTGGTGGGCGAAGCCCAGGTAGAGGATCCCCACGAACAGGAAGACCGACCCCGTGAAGGTGTAGATGAAGAACTTGAGCGCGGCCTGGGCGCGCTGGGCGCCGCCCCACATCGCGACGAGGAAGTAACTCGGGACCAGGGTGAGCTCGAAGAAGATGAAGAACTCGAGCAGGTCGTGCGCGACGAAGCTGCCCATGGTGAAGGACGTGAGCAGCAAGAGCCACGCGACGAAGTGGCCTTCGTCGCGCTTGTCGCGCGCGCCGAGCAGGGCGAGCAGGAGGACGAGCGCGCAGAGCACCACCATCACCAGCGAGATGCCGTCGAGCGCCACGTCGTAGGCCAGACCGAAGGGCGCCGACAGGACGTGGCGGGTGGCGAAGTCGAAGGTGGACGCCTGGGCGATGTGATTGTTGTAGAGGACCGCGATGACGATGGTGAGGGCCATCTCGACGCTCGCCGTCACCACCGCGACGCCGTAGGCGCGGCCGTCGGTTTTCTGCACGAGCATGGCCAGCGCGGCGCCGATGAGCGGCACCACGATGAGGGCGGTCAACCACAGCGAGGAGTGCACGGCTATCCGACCCTCGCCACGAGGTAGACCACGATGACGGCCAGGCCCAGCACGGTGGCCAGCGCGTACTGGCGCACGAAGCCGGACTGCACCTTGCGCAGGCCATCGGCGCTGCGACGCACGCTCACCGCAATGCCGTTGACGGCCCCGTCGATGACCTTGGGTTCGACCACGTCGTCGCCGAACTGCGACGCGGCCGTGAGCGGACGCCCGATGGTCGCGTCGTAGAAGTCATCCCAGTGCCACACGTGCTCTAAGAACGAGGATTCGTAGCGCGGCTGATCCGGGCCCTTGCGCCAGATGGAGATGGCCACCATGATGCCCAGGACGGCGACCGCGACGTCCACGACGGCCAGTCCGGTCTGGGCCAGGCCGCTGGCGTGGCTGAGGGTGGGGATGAGGCCGAAGCTCGGCGTGAGAAAGCCGCTCAGCGAGTTGTGATGGATCCACGGCAGGTCGAGGATCCCGCCCACCACTGAAAGCGCCGCCAGGACCACCAGGGGCGTGGTCATCACCCACGGCGACTCGTGGGGATCGTGCCCGGCCGTCACCTCGCGGAAGCGCTCGTTGCCCCGGAAGGTGAGCACGAACAGTCGACTCATGTAGTACGCGGTCAGCAACGCGGTCAGCACGCCCAGGATCCACAGCAGCTTCGAGTACTCGAACACGTTGGCCAGGATGTCGCCCTTGGACCAGAAGGCGGCGAAGGGCGGCACGCCCGAGATGGTGAGCCAGCCGATCAGGAACGTCGGGAAGGTGAGCGGCAGGAATTTCTGAAGGCCGCCCATCTTTCGCAGGTCCTGTTCACCGTTGAGCGAATGGATGACCGATCCCGATCCGAGGAACAGCAGGGCCTTGAAGAACGCGTGGCTGATCATCAGGAAGATGGCGGCCGAGTAGGCGCCCACTCCGACCGCGAGGACCATGTAGCCGATCTGGGAGACGGTGGAGAAGGCCAGGACCTTCTTGATGTCCTTCTGCGAACAGGCGATCGTCGCGGCGACGAAGGCCGTGACGCCGCCGACGATGGCGATCGTGGTGCGCCCCGGCACCGAGAGCGCGAGGATCGGCGAC
Organism: uncultured Acidimicrobiaceae bacterium; assembly: GCA_963827115.1. Classification (GTDB taxonomy): domain Bacteria; phylum Actinomycetota; class Acidimicrobiia; order Acidimicrobiales; family RAAP-2; genus RAAP-2. The sequence goes on from CAWGZS010000001.1 coordinate 1,806,413, forward strand.
ATGCGACAGAGCAGGTACACGCCGGCGGTGACCATGGTGGCGGCGTGGATGAGCGCCGACACGGGGGTCGGGCCTTCCATGGCGTCGGGCAGCCAGTTGAACAGTGGTATCTGCGCGCTCTTGCCGGTCGCGCCGAGCAGCAGGGTCAGCACCACCAACGTCGCGACCGTCGGGGTGAGCGTGCCGGCCTTGTCGAAGATGGTGAGGTAGGTCAGGGTGCCGGTGCGCGAGAAGAGCAGGAACATCGCGACCAGCATGCCGACGTCGCCGACGCGGTTGTAGATGAAGGCCTTCTTGCCCGCCGACGCGGCCGCGTCGCGGTCGAAGTAGAAGCTCACCAGCCAGTAGGAGCAGAGGCCCACGCCTTCCCAGCCCACGAAGGTGAGGACCAGGTTGTTGGCCATGACCAGCAGCAGCATCGAGAAGACGAAGAGGTTGAGGTAGAGGAAGAACTTTCGAAAGTCCTTCTCCCCGTGCATGTAGCCAATCGAGTACAGGTGGATCAGCGCCGAGATGCCGGTGACGAAGAGGCACATGGTGATCGAGAGCGGGTCGATGAGCAGAGCGGCCGGCACGTGCAGGGTGCCGACGCTGATCCAGGAGAAGAGGTTGACGGTCACCTGGTGCGGCGAACGGTTCAGCAGCAGGAAGAAGGCGACCACGCTCAGCACGAAGCTGACCGCGACGACACCGGTGCCCAGGTAGCCGACCTGCTTCTCCTTGAGGTGCGGGCCGTTGAGCAGCACCAGCAAGAAGCCCACCAGCGGCATGAGCAGGATCAGCGTCGCGACGTGCGCCATCAGCCCTTCATCTCCGAGAGCTCATCGACCGAGGTCGAGGAGCGGCGTCGAAAGACCGCCACCACGATGCCGAGGCCGACCGTGACCTCCGCGGCCGCGACGACCATGACGAAGAACACCGTCGCCTGCCCCCCCACGTCGCTCAGCGTGCGCGCGAAGGTGACGAAGGTGAGGTTGACCGCGTTGAGCATCAGTTCGACGCACATGAACATGATCAACGCGCTGCGCTTGGTCAGGAGACCGAAGGCCCCGACACCGAAGAGCACGGCGGCCAATATGAGGTACCAGGCGGCGGGGACGTTCATACGTCGACCTCCTCCGGGTCGGCGACCCGCTCGCGGCGCGCCAGCATGACCGCGCCGACGACCGCGATGATGAGTAGCGCCGCGGTGGCCTCGAAGGCGAAGAGGTACGTCGTGAAGATGGCGGTGCCCAATTGCTTGACGTTCTGGGAACCGGTGGCCAGGGCGTGACCCTTGGTCGACACCGAGAGCGCGCCGGTCACCCAGTGCGATCGCGCCATCAAGGTGATGAGTCCCGCCACCGTGATGAGTACGCCCACCGCCGCGAAGGCCCGCTGCCCGACCAGGGGGTCCAGACGCACCGAATCGCGCCGATCGACGCCCAGGAACATGATGACGAAAAGGAAGAGCACGACGATGGCGCCGGCGTAGACGATGATCTGCACCGCCGCCAAGAAGTCGGCCGACTGGGCGACGAAGGCCACGGCGACGCCGAAGAGCGTCATGATGAGGCTCAAGGCCGCGTGCACGGGATTCTTGACCGTGAGCACGCCCACCGCGCCGCCGAGGATCAACGCGGCCGCGGCCACGAACACGACGATGGCCCCCGGGGACGTCGCGGCCAGCATCAGCGGTCGTCTCGGCGGTGGCGCCGGGGCATCTTGGCGCGGGCCTGGTTCATCATGCCCTGCAGACCGCGCTGGTCGAGCGGCACGTCCTCGGGCAGCAGGTGCTTGGGGAACACGTTGCGCAGCTGCTTGGAGCCGGTGGCCTCGTCGTCACGGTTGGACGACTGTCCGCCCTCGGGTGCGCGCACGCCCACGCCTAAGTCCCCCGTCCACTGCACGACCCCTTCGAAGGCGGCCTCGCCGTTGGGCGACGTCGCACGCATCCATCCGCCGGTCATGGCCGCCTCGCCCTCGCGCCAGTCCTCCCACGGCAGGCGCTGGGGCAGGCCCTGGTCGTCGACCAGCAGCTCGGCCTTGGTGTAGATGGCGTCCGCCCGGTTGGTGAAGGAGAACTCGAACATCTTGGATTCCGTGATCGCCTGCGTAGGGCAGGCCTCCACGCAAAGGTCGCAGTGGATGCAGCGCAGGTAGTTGATCTCGTAGATGTAGCCGTAGCGCTCGCCGGGGCTGACCGGGTGGTCCGGCGGGTTGTCGAGCCCGCGCACGTAGATGCAATCGACCGGGCAGGCCCCCGCGCACAGCTCGCAGCCGATGCACTTCTCCATGCCGTCCTCGTATCGGCTGAGCACGTGGCGGCCGTGCTGTCGTGGCTGCTTGGCGCGCTTGGCCTGGGGGTAGCTCGTGGTGACCGTCGGGCGGCTCAGGTGCTGAAGGGTCAGCTTGAAGCCGCCGAAGAACGTCATGAAATTCGACATCAGGACTCCTCGTCCGACTGGGCGCGGATCACGTCGCCCGGCAGGGGCCGGCGCCCCACGGTGCGCAGGACGGATTCGTCACCGCGCTCGCGGGAATGCCCCAGCGCGAAGGCCCTCGTCAGCAGGATCCACGCGAACAGCACCAGCGCGATCATCAAGAAGCCCCACGCCGGCCGCACCAGGAAGCCGGCCACGATGAGGACCCAACCGAGGCTCAGCGGGATGAGCTGCTTCCAGCCCATGTCCATCAGCTGGTCGTAACGGAACCGGGGCAGCGCCGCGCGGAACCAGATGTAGCAGAAGGCGAAGGTGACGGTCTTGGCGAGGAACCACACGATCGGGAAGACCCAGCGCAGGTGGGGCACGTTCGGCACCCACCCGGCGGGGCCGCCGAAGAAGAGGGTGACGATGATCGCCGACATCGTGATGGTGTTCATGAACTCGGCTAGGTAGAAGAGCCCGAAGCGGATGGACGAATACTCGGTGTGGAACCCACCGACCAGCTCGCTCTCCCCCTCCACCACGTCGAAGGGAGGACGATTGAGCTCGGCGGTGATGGCGATGATGAAGATGGCGAAGGGGATGACGCCCAGACGGATGAGGTTCCAGTGCCAAACGCCGCCGGCCTGCGCGTCGACGATGTTGTGGGTCGAGAGCGAACCCGTGGCCAGCACGATGGTCACGATGGTCATGCCGAGGGCGGCCTCGTAGCTGATCATCTGCGCGCTCGCGCGCACCGAGGAGAGCAACGGGTACTTGGACCCCGACGACCAGCCGGCCAACATCACGCCGTAGACCGAGATGCCCGACATGGCGAGCATCAAGAGGATGCCCATCGGCGGGTTGGCGATCTGCAGCATCACCGGATGTCCGGCGATGGTCAGCGTGCCGCCCAGGGGCACGATCGAGAAGGTGATGAGGGCCGGGACCACCACCAGGTAAGGCGCGAGCTTGAAGACGAACCGGTCCGCCTGCTCGGGCACCAGGTCTTCCTTCAGGATCAGTTTGAGCCCGTCGGCCAGGGTCTGCAGGATCCCGAAGGGGCCCCATCGCTGCGGACCGATGCGGCTCTGCATGTCCGAGATGGCCTTGCGTTCGAACCAGATCATGAGCGTGACGGCCCCCATGAGCGCCCCGAAGCCCACCAGCACCTTGATCGCGACAATGAGCAGCACCACCCACGAGAAGTGTCCCGCGAGGAGCGGATCGACCGAGGCGAAGGCCCTCATAGCGTCTCCAGTCGGACCTGGTTGATCACGTTGCCCGGGTCCATGAATATCCCCAGCACGTTGTCCCCGTCACTGGACCGCGTGGCGAAGGCCACCTCCACCGTGCCGCGCGGCACGCCGTTATCGAGGCGAACCGGCAGCGTCGTGGTGCCCCGTTCGCTGCTCACCGCGACGAGGTCACCGGTCTCCACGCCCAGGCGGTCGAGGTCGAAGTGATTGAGCGCGAGCACGCTCGGCTCAACGAGGGCCAGCAGGGCCGGCGATCCCTGCATCGCGATGCCCCGGTCGTAGAGCCGTCGACTCACGTTGACCCGCAGGGAGTAGGCGTCGGCCAAGGGCACCTCGACGCCCCGTCCGACTACCAGTTCCTCGAGCGACGCACCGGGCGTCGACGCCAGCGCGGCGGCGTCATTCGCGTCGATCGCGCCGGCCCGGGCGCCGAGGCCGACGGAGTAGGCCGAGCGGATGCCGGGGAAGGCCATCGGGTCGAGCGGACGCCGGGTGGTTGAGGTCTCGTCGCGGCCCACCATCACGCCGTCGCATGATCCATCGTTGAGCACCGTGAGGGCCGGGTAGCCGGTGGTCTCCTCGATGGCCTTGGCGGCCTCGGGCACCGAGAGCAGTCCCAGGTGCTGGCCGAACTCCTCGGCCAACTCACCGGCGATGGCCACGTCGGACCAGGCCGAGCCCGGAGCGACGATCTTGGCGGTCACGCTGGTCACGCGACCCTCGATGTTGGTCACGGTGCCGGTTCGTTCGTGCGCGACGGCCGCGGGCAGCACGACGTCGGCGTAGGCCAGCGTGGCCCCGCCGTGTCCGCTCACCACGATGACCGTGGCGGCCTCGAGGGCCTTGGAGGCCGAGGCGACGTCCGCGACGTTGCCGAGCAGGCATCCCCCGAGCAGCACCACCGCCTTCTGCTCGCCGGCGATCATGGCGTCGATCTGAGCGAGCGTGTCGCGCCCGTGTGACGCCGCGTTGAAACCTCGACCCGGCAGGAGGTTGGGCGCCAGACCCATGTCGAGCGCCCCGTTCACGTTCGAACGGCGCAGGGCGCTGAGGAACGTGGCCGCGGGGAAGGCCTGGGCCAGGATGCGAATGGCGGTCTCGATGACCGTGGCGCTTTCGGCCAGGTTGGGGCGGCCGACGACGAACACCACGCCCTCGCCCGCGTCGCCGAGCAGTTCGCGGGCGACTCCGAGGTCGCTCTCGCCGAAGACCAAGCCCTTGGCCAGCGTGCCGCTGGCCAGCGACTGAGCCACCAGATGCGCCTCGCCCGGTCGCACCGGCAGCGAGAGGCGCGCGACACTGGAGAGCGCGCTCGACCCGAAGGCCAGCTCCAGGATGTTGTTGTGCTTCATCACGGCGCTCTCGCGCAGCCGCAGGAAGAGGATGGGCAATTCTTCTCGCAGGTCACCGGTCAGGGTCACCACGGTCGTCGCGCTGGCCGCCTCGTCAATGGTGGCCTTGGACAACGACTGCAGCAACGCCGCGTCGAGCCCGTCGCCGTACTGGGCGTCCAGGTGTTCGCTGCCCAGGACCCCGCGCACGAACCTCTCCCACGCGAAGGCCCCCTCATTCGTGAGGGCCGCTCCCCCGATGGCGCCGACCCCGTCGGGAGACTTCGAGGCGTCAAGGAGGAGATGAGCGGCGACGTCCAGGGCGTCGCCCCAGCCCACCGCGACCAGGTGGCCGTCGCGTCGCACCATCGGCTCGGTGATGCGCGTGCTCGGCTTGAGGATGTCGAGCGACGCTTCGTTGCCGTCGATCGAATCCAGGGAGAAGCGTCCCTTGTCGCAGAGCCATCCGTGATTGACCGGCTCGCTGTCGACGCCCAGCACCCGCGTCAGCCGGTTGGCGGAGGACTGCACGGCGATCCGACATCCGACCGCGCACGTGGTGCAGGTGCTCTCGACCTGCTCGAGGTCCCAGGGCCGGGCGGTGAAGCGATACGGCTTGGCGGTCAGGGCGCCGACCGGGCAGATCTGCACGACGTTGCCCGAGAAGACCGAGTCGAAGGGCACGGTGGGTGAGGTGGCGACTTCGATGAGATCACCGCGACCGGCGAAGGCGATCTGGGCGTCGCCGGCGACGTCGCTCGCGAAGCGGGTGCAGCGCGCGCACTGGATGCAGCGCTCGCGGTCGAGCAGGACCAGTTCGCCGATTTCGATGGGCTTGACGAAGTGGCGCTTCTCCTCGACGAAGCGGGTCTCGCCGGAGCCGTGGGTCAGGGTCTGGTCCTGCAAGGGGCACTCGCCGCCCTTGTCGCACACCGGGCAGTCGAGCGGATGGTTGGCCAGCAGGAACTCAAGCACCCCGTCCTGGGCCTTCTTCACCTTCTCGGACTCCGTGGTGATGTTCATGCCGTCGGCCACGCGTAGGTAGCAGGCCGGCTGCAAGGTGGCGCCGCGCGGCCCGTCGATCTCAACCAGGCACATCCGGCACATCCCCACCGGTTCCATGCGCGGGTGATAGCAGAAGCGAGGGATGTACGTGCCCGCACGCTCCGCCGCCTCGATGACCAGCTCGCCCGGCTTCGCGTCGAACTCGCGCCCGTCGATGGTGAGTGAGACCGAGGTTCGAATGACGTCAGTCATGGGGGCACCCTCCGCGCTGCACGTGCTCGATGAAGTCGTCGCGGAACATGGCGATGGCCGAATGAATCGACGACGGGATCGACGAGCCGAGCACGCAGATCGTCGTCTGCTGCGGCGGCCAGCCGAGCCCGGGCGCGATGTTGTCGCACAGGTCGAGCAGCAGGTCGAGGTCTTCGACCCGCCCGCTCCCGTGCTCGAGGCGGTACAGCACCCGTTCGAGCCAACCGGAGCCTTCGCGACAGGGCGTGCACTGCCCGCAGGACTCGCGAGAGAAGAACTTGGTGATGCGCCAGGTGGCGCGGACCACGCACGAGGTCTCGTCCATCACGACGATGGACCCCGAACCAAGCATCGAACCGAGCGCGCCGACCTCGTCCTGGCCTAGCGGCGTGTCGAGCAGCTCCGGCCCGAACCACGGCGCCGAGACGCCTCCCGGGATGATGGCCTTTATCGCGCCGTCGTTGATGACGCCGCCGCCGAAGCGCGGGTCGTAGATCAGGTCACGGAAGGTGTTCTTCACCATCTCGACCTCGTAGACGCCGGGATTGTTGACCCGCCCCGCCAGCGCGAAGAGCCTGGTGCCCGTCGATCGGCCGGCGCCGAGCGCCGCGAAGGCGGCGCCGCCGTTGTTGATGATCCACGGCAGGTTCGACATGGTCTCGACGTTGTTGACGACCGTGGGCTCGCCGTAGAGTCCGGTGACGGCCGGGAAGAACGGAGGCTTGATGCGCGGGAAGCCGCGCTTGCCCTCCAGGGCTTCGATGAGCGAGGTCTCCTCGCCGCAGATGTACGCGCCCGCCCCGGGGTGCAGGACAATGTCGAGCGAGAACTCCGAGTCGAAGATCCGGCTGCCCAGGGCGCCGATCTCGTAGGCGTCGTTGAGGGCCTGCTGGACCCGTTCGAGACCCAACGCGAACTCACCGCGCAGGAAGATGAAGGCCTGGCTCACCTGCAGGGCGTAGGCCGCGATGATCACGCCCTCGACCAGCTGATGGGGGTCGCGCTCGACCAGGAAATGGTCCTTGAAGGTCGCCGGCTCGGATTCATCGCCGTTGACCACCAGATAAGAAACGGGGGACTTGCGCAGCATCGACCACTTGCGTCCGGCCGGGAAGCCAGCCCCGCCGCGCCCGAGCAGCGACGCGATGTCGACCTCGTGGGCGACGTCCTCGGGGAACATCGTCAGCGACTTGCGCAGCGCGACGTAGCCGCCGGTCTCCTGGTAGCGCGCCAGGGTGAAGGAGTCGGCGTACTGAGCGCGCGACGAGACGATGAGCGGGGCGTCGAGCGTGGCCACTACTTCTCCTCTTTGGGCGTCCGCGCGGCGCGGGCCTCGCGGGCCTGGGCGCGCTGTTCGACGACCTCCGCGCGCGGCGCGCGCAGGCCGACGCTTCGTCGCACGCGCACCAGCGTGCCGTGGCTCGGCACGTCGTGGTCGAGACGACCGGCGCGCAGTTCGTCGACCATGGCGTCGAAGGACGCCGCGGTGGCCGAGCGCACGTAGCGGTGGTTGACCTGCACGCAGGGCGCGATATCGCAGTCGGCGAGGCACTCCGCCTCCTCGAGCGTGAACAGGCCGTCGTCCGAGGTGCCCCCGACCGAACAGCCGAGCGTGGCGCCCGCGTGCTCGAGCAGTTCCTCGCCGCCGGCGAGCAGGCAGGCGATGTTGGTGCAGACCGAGACCACGTACTTGCCCACCGGTTCTAGGTGGAACATGTCGTAGAAGGAGGCCGTGCCGCGCACGTCGGCCGGCGTCGTGTTGGTCAGTTCGGCCACCTCGGCGATGCCCTCGTCGCTCAGGTAGCCGTCCTGCTCCTGCGCCAGGTGCAGCAGCGGCAGCATCGCCGAGCGGGCCTGGGGATAGAGGGCCAGCACGTCGACGCACCGTTGGCGAATGTCGCTGCGCAGGTGGCTCACCGGTCCACCTCACCCATGACCGGGTCGACGGTCGAGATCACCGTGATGGCGTCCGAGACCGATCCGCCTCGCATCAGCAGCGGCACGGCCTGGAGGTTCACGAAGCTCGGCGCGCGCGTGTGCATGCGGTAGGGCTTGGGTCCGCCGTCGGAGACCAGGTAGCAGCCCAGCTCGCCGCGCGGCGACTCGACCGCCATGTACACCTCGCCGGCGGGCACGTGGAATCCCTCGGTGAAGAGCTTGAAGTGGTGGATCAGCGCCTCCATCGATTCGCCGATGCGCGCACGCGGCGGCGGCGTGACCTTGGCGTCCTGGCTGCGGTAGTCGCCGCTCGGCATCCGCTCGATGCATTGGCGCACGATGCGGATCGACTCACGAATCTCGTTCAGGCGTATGGCGTAGCGGTCGAAGTTGTCGCCGTAGGTGCCGACGATGACGTCGAACTCGACCTGGTCGTAGGCGAGGTACGGCATGGTGCGTCGCAGGTCCCAGGGCACGCCGGTGGAGCGAAGCAGCGGACCCGTGACCCCGAGGGCCAGGGCCTCCTCCGCCGTCATGGGCGCGACGCCCACCAGGCGGTGCCGGAAGATCGGTTGGCCGGTCAGCAGCTGGTCGTACTCGAAGGTTCGCTCGAAGATCGTGTCGCAGATGACGAGCACGTCGTCCTGCCAGCCGTCGGGCAGGTCGGCCGCGACGCCGCCGGGTCGCACGTAGTTGAGATTGAGGCGCAGCCCGGCCGTCTTCTCGAAGAAGGCCAGGATCAGCTCGCGTTCGCGCAGCCCATAGATCATCATCGACGTCGAGCCCAGGTCCATCCCGTTGGTGGCCATCCACACCAGGTGCGAGGACATGCGGTTGAGCTCGCTCATCATCATGCGGATCCACACGGCGCGCTCGGGCACGTCGATGCCCAGCAGCTTCTCCACGGCCATCGAGTAGCACAGCTCGTTGATAACCGGGCTCAGGTAATCCATGCGCGTCACGTTGGTGGCGCCCTGGACGTAGCTGAGCTCCTCGCCGGTCTTCTCCATGCCCGTGTGCAGGTAGCCGATCACCGGCTTGGTGCGCAGCACGAACTCGCCGTCCAGCTCGAGCATGAGCCGCAGCACCCCGTGGGTCGAGGGATGCGAGGGACCCATATTGATGATCATCGTCTCGTCGTCACGTCGTTCGTAGTCGACGGACGTGGGATCGAAGCTGTGACCGTCCAGTCGCAGCACGGAGCCGACCTCGCGGCCCAGCTCGGAGGGCTTGGTCGATTCGCGTCGCTTGAGTTCCTGGTCGCCCTCGGACGTCTCGGCGGTCAGCAGTTCCACGCGCTCGACGGTGCGCACGGTGTCGTCACTCATCGCGGTCCCGGGGCTTCCTTGAACTGCACGGGCACTCGCCCGCTGCCGTAGTCCTTGCGCAGGGGATGGCCTTCCCACTCCTCGGGCATCAAGATGCGCGTCAGGTCGGGATGGTGGGCGAAGAGCACGCCGAAGAGGTCGAAGGCCTCGCGTTCCATGGCCTCGGTGCCGGGGTAGAGCGGGAACAGCGATACCACCTCGGGGTCGTCGTCGCCGGCCTGGACGCGAACACGGACCCGCTGCTTCTTCGAGAGGCTCAGCAGGTTCACCACGATCTCGAAGCGCGTGCGCACCACGCCCTGGGGCAACGCCCGTTCGGGGTGCTCGAGGTAGTCCACCCCGCAGAGGTCCACGCACATCTCAAAGCCGTCGTCCTTGAACGATTCGACGAGGGCGAAGTACTGCTCCTTGGTGGGATAGCAGCACAGGTCCGCGCAGTGAGCTTCGCTGGTGAGGACGCCTGGGGGGGCCGAGGGGGAAAGGGCGATCACTTTGGCGTGCCCATCCTCACCGCCACCGGGACGTCAGGCGTCCAGGGACTCTGTTGGGCGTCGACATGGATCGGTTGACCGACCTTTCGCCGCTTCATCAACTCTCCGGTGCGGATCTGCTCGTGCAAGGTGAGGATCGCGTGCATCAAGGTCTCGGGGCTGGGCGGGCAGCCTGGCGCGTACACGTCGACGGGCACGATCTGGTCGACGCCCTGGACGATGGCGTAGTTGTTGAAGAGCCCGCCCGTCGAGGCGCAGACCCCCATGGAGATGACCCACTTGGGTTCCATCATCTGGTCGTAGACCTGGCGAAGCACCGGCGCCATCTTTTGCGACACGCGCCCGGCGACGATCATCAAGTCGGCCTGACGCGGCGAGTTGCGAAAGACCTCCATGCCGTAGCGCGCGAGATCGAAGTCGGCGGCACCAGCCGCCATCATCTCGATTGCGCAGCAGGCGAGCCCGAAGGAGGCCGGCCACACCGACGCGCGTCGCGCCCAACGCACCAGGTCTTCAAGTTGACCCGTCAGGAAGTTATGTTGCAGATCCTCCAACGCCACGAACTATGCCGCCTGATCTGATTCGGTGCCGATGCGCACAATGGTCGAAGAACTCGTGCGAGAGGGCATGCCCCTGGTGAGGTGCTGGACTGGCCCCCACGAGAGGGCGCCCTCGCTCACCAAGAAGAGCAGCGCGGCGAACACCGTAAGCGAGAAGGCCAGGATCTCGATCAGCCCGAAGGTGCCGAGTTGACGGAAGACCACGGCGAAGGGGTACATGAACACGACCTCGATGTCGAAGATCACGAAGATCATCGCCACGAGGTAAAACCGCACCGGAAAACGCTGCGGGGGCTCATTTTCGGGGACAATCCCACACTCGTACGGGGCCAACTTCGCGTCCGAAGGTCGTTTGTGCGGCGCCAACATCGACGACATCACCAGCGACCCGGCCGCGAACAACACGCCGAGAATCAGAAGCCCCAGTATTGGTAAGTACTGGTCCACTTCCATCATTTCTACCAGACTGAACAGACCCCTCCGGACAGAGCGCAGTGACGATTGTCCTAGGCTTCATGCGTGACGACGCTCGAGGAAATACGTTCGAAACAATTGTCCTTCGACGTCGTGATCGTGGGAGCCGGGCCCAGCGGCTCGGCCTGCGCCTACTGGCTGGCCCAGGCCGGATGGTCGGTGTGCCTCGTGGAGAAGAAGGATTTCCCGCGCGAAAAGACCTGCGGTGATGGGCTCACGCCGAGGGCGGTACACCAGCTCGCCGAGATGGGTTTGGAGCCCGAGGTGGCCGCCCACGCGCACCGTTACAGCGGGCTGCGGGCCTTCGGCTTCGGCGCCTCACTCGAGCTCAACTGGCCCGAGCACCCGGTCTTTCCCAACTACGGCTACACCATCACCCGCTTCAACCTCGACGGCCTGGTGGCGCAGCGGGCCGCCGAGCACGGCGCGGTGCTGCTCAACGGCGTCGAGGCGCTGGGCCTGCTCGAACCGGTCGATTCGAGCAACGGGGGGCTTCGCGGGGCGAGCGGCGTGGTGGTGAAGGACAAGCACACGGGCACCAGCGCGGAGATCCGCGGTCGCTACGTGATCGTGGGCGACGGGCAGAATTCACGACTGGGCCGGGACTTGGGCACGACCAGGAACCGATCGTGGCCCATGGGCATGGCCCTGCGCGGTTACTACACCAGCGAGCGCCACGACGAGCCATGGATCGACTCGCACCTCGACATCCGCGATCCCCAAGGAGCCGTCGTGCCCGGCTACGGATGGATCTTCCCGTTGGGCGACGGTCGGGTCAACGTCGGCGTGGGACTGCTCTCCACCGACGGCGCATGGAAGGGTGTCAACACCACCAAGCTCCAGGAGTACTTCGTCGCCCAGACCGCTGACGCGTGGGGGCTGAACGAGGCCACCTCGTGCGGCCCGCCGACCGGCGGTCGCCTGCCCATGGGCCTGGCCATCGGACCGCGTGTCGGTGCGAACACCATGATCATCGGCGACGCCGCCGGAACGGTCAACCCGTTCAACGGCGAAGGCATCGCCTACGGCTACGAAACAGGCCGCCTCGCGGCGGGCGTCGTGGCCGAGGCCCTGCTCAACGACAGCCCCTCGATGCTGGCCCTCTACGACGAACTGATCGAACAGGCCTACGGCGACTACTACAAGGTCGCGCGGGCCTTCGTGCGGCTGATCTCGGAGCCGAAGATCCTCACGGTCTGTCTGAGCGTCGGACTTCGCATCGAACCGCTGATGCGTGAACTGCTGACCATCATGGCCAACCTCATGCGCAACGACCGCAAGGGACCGGCCGAGGTTGGCTACCGCGCGCTCTCGCGTCTCGCCGACGTGATTCCCGAGCAGGCCTACGCGATGCTCCTCGGTGATCGAAACTCTGGCGACGGCGGCGTGAAAACGCAGCAATGAGCCGTCGTTTGCGCCCGTCGAGACGACGGTTAGCCTGACCGAGATGATTATTCGCTTCCGTACGAATCGCTGAGCCGTGATCCCCACGTTCGTCATCTTCCTGCGCGAGGGCATCGAGGCCTCGATGATCGTGGCGATCCTGCTGGCTTATCTGGTGCGCATCGACAAGCGCCAGCACTTCCGCGACGTCTGGGTCGGCGTCGGCGCGGCGTTCGTCCTGGTGCTCGGCGGCGGCGTCGCGGCCTATTTCCTCATCAAGCAGTACGAAGGTTCCAACGTCCAGACCTACTTCGAGACCGCCACCTACGTCATCGCGGCCGCGGTGCTGACCTACATGACGTTCTGGATGCACAAGCACGCGCGCACCATGGCCAAAGACTTGGAGCACCGTAGCGAGGTCGCACTCTCGAGGGGCAGTCGCGCCGGTCTGGGCCTACTGGCCTTCCAGGCGGTGGGGCGCGAGGGCCTCGAGACCATGGTCTTCACCCTGGCGATCGTCTTCGCCAGTTCCCGCCAGGCCGCGACGCCGGTCCACGGAAACCTGTTGCTGGTCGGCGCCGTGCTGGGCTTGGCCTGCGCGCTGGCCATCGCCTTCGCCATCTTCAAGTTCGGCGCCAAGCTCAACCTGCGCCGTTTCTTCCAGGTGCTCGGCATCGTCTTGATGGTCTTCGCCGCCGGACTTCTCTCGGACGCCGTCGAGAACCTTCAGCAGCTCAAGTGGCTGCCCTTCGGCACCCACGTCGTGTGGAACTCGAGCGGCATCATCACCGAGTCGTCGAGCTTCGGCGATGTGCTGCACTCGCTGGTGGGCTACGCCGACCGTCCGACCGTGCTCCAGGTGGTGGTGTGGATTGCCTACGTCGTGGCGAGCGTGACGATATTCATCCATCTAGGTCGCGACCGCCGACCACGGGCGGCCAAGCCCGTGGGGCCAGCGACGGCTCCGGCGCCAAAGAAGGCGCGTCACCTGCCGACCTGAAGCTAGACCGCGGCCGAGCTCGTCGACTTCATCCGTGAGAGCAGCGTGCTCACCAGTGTCGAGACGAACGGCTTCGCCTTGGGCCAGGACTCCACGATCGCCGCCATGGTCACTTCGAAGTGACCACTGGTGATCTCCACCAGCACCAGGTGCACCGGAGTGGGAATGCCCGGCAAGGTGATCGTGGTGACGCCCCCGCGCGACCAACCATCCAGAAAGGTGTGTGGTCGAAAGTTCACCGCCGCGCCCGGGACCGATCCACCGGCGTAGGTGTGCAGGATGTTGGCCTGGGAGGCCGCGAAGCACCCGCCAAAGGGCTTCAGGGACATCTCGGCGGTGTCCTTGTGCACCATCAACGTGGTGTCGTAGTACTGCGTGGTGGACGCCACCTCGATGCCGTGGAACTTGGTCGAGGTGAAGTACTGCGACGAGACCTGGTAGAGGGGCTCCTGACCGGCGGCGCCGTAGACGCGGTCCTTCTTGTTCGACACCCCCATGCAGGACTGGAACTGCTTGACGATCTTCTCAAATTTGGGATTGGGCGTGGCCGGCGCCGTGGTCGTCGTCACCTTGACCGGGACGTTCGAAGGAAAGAGGTCCGCGAAGGCCGACAGTGTGGTCGTGGTGAAACTGCTCGGCAGGTCCTTGAGCGTCAGATTGACGGCCCGGGCTCGCGCTAGGTCGCTGGCGCCGTTCGAACCTCGCGCGAACCACGCCCCGATGCCGCCCGCCACCGACGCCAGCAGCACGATGACCACCACCGCGTAGATCGCGCCTCGACGTCGTTGGTGCACCGACCGACCGCCGTGGGCCACGACCACCGCCCGGAGCATCTCGTAGTCGCTGCGGTCATTCTTTCGCCAGCAGTAGCGCACGCCTCCGGTCGTCGCGAACAGCGCCATGCCCCGCACGAATCGCGTGAGCTGCACGTTGGCCAGCTCCTCCCAGGGGGTCTGCCACGCGACCGCCGGCTCCCCGGCCAACTGCGTGAGGCCGACGTCGTCGGTCAGCAGCGTCACGGGTGAGGTGGGCCCGTACGGGACGAAGCTGGGCTGGACCGTCCATCCCGGCGAACGAAGTGAGGAGCTCATATAGTGGCAACTTCCTTGGCGGCCAACGCGGCCACTTCAACAGTACGGGCGAGATCGGCGTCGCTGTGCGCGAGCGAGACGAAGAGGATCTCGTAGGCCCCCGGCGCCAGGGCCACGCCGCGACGCAGCATCGCGTGAAAGAACGGACCGTAGAGGCCGTTCTCGCAGAGGGTCTTGGCCTCCGAGAAATCGTGCGGCGCGCCCAGCGGTTCGCGCGAGAGATAGAGACCGAGCAAGGGCCCTTCCACCGGGCAATGGGCGAAGAGTCCCGCGCCGGCGACGGCTTCGCTAAGTTCCGCGGCGAAGCGCGCGACGCGCGCGCTCAGGTCCCGGTACTCCTGTGGCTCCACGAGCTCGAGGACCTTGGCGCCGGCCGCGGTGGCCAGCGGATTACCCGAAAGCGTCCCGGCCTGATACACGGGGCCCAGCGGCGCCAGGTGGGCCAGCAACCGGCGTGATCCGCCGAACGCACCCACCGGCAGTCCCCCGCCGATCACCTTGCCGAAGCACCACAGGTCGGGCGACACGCCGAAGTAGTGCTGCGCGCCGGCGTAGTCCAATCGAAAGCCGGTTATCACTTCGTCGAATATCAAAAGCGCCCCGACGCGGTCGCACTCCGCGCGCAGTCCCCGCAAGAAACCCTCCGCGGGGGACACCAGGTTCATGTTCGCCGCCACCGGCTCTACGAGCACGGCGGCCACCTGCTCGTCCAGCTCGGGCACGACGTTGTACGGCGCCACGATCGTGTCGTGGACGGCCCCTGCGGTGACGCCCGCCGAGCCCGGGAGGCCCATCTGCGCGACGCCGCTGCCCCCGGCGACCAGCAGGGCGTCGGAGTGACCGTGATAGCAGCCGTCGAACTTGACTATCTTGTCGCGCTGCGTGACGCCGCGGGCGAGGCGCACCGCGCTCATCACCGCTTCGGTACCCGACGAGACGAACCTGACCTGCTCGAGCCCGTCGACCCGACCGGTCATCAACTCGGCGAGCAGGACCTCGCCGGGCGTCGGCGCGCCGAAGGTTGTGCCCTGGGCCGCCGTGGCTCGCAGCACGGCCACGACGTCCGGGTGGGCGTGGCCGAGCAACGACGCGCCGTAGGACTGGACGTAGTCGAGGTAACGCGTGCCCTCGACGTCGGTGACGTAGGCGCCGTCACCCGAGACGACGGTGTACGGCACGCCACCCACGGAGCGAAAGGATCGCACCGGCGAGTCGACACCACCGGGAAGGACCTTCTGCGCCCGATCGAACCACGACTGGTTGGTGTCGCTCAACGGCCGAGCTCTTCGGCCACTTCGCGCGCGAAGTACGTCAGCACGAAATCGGCGCCGGCCCGTCGAACCGCGGTGAGCTGCTCGAGCGCGACCGCGGGACCGTCGATCCAGCCGTTGGCGGCGGCCGCCTTTACCATGGCGTACTCCCCGCTCACGTGATACGCGCACAAAGGCACGTCGAGTTCGGCGTGGAAGTCAGCCACGATGTCGAGATAGGTCATGGCCGGCTTCACCATGATGATGTCGGCCCCCTGCTCGATGTCGCTGCGGGCTTCACGAAGCGCCTCGCGGCGGTTGCGCGAATCCTGCTGGTAGGAACGTCGATCGCCGCCGTCCGCGATCTGCACGTTGACCGCCTCGCGGAAAGGCCCGTAGAGCCCGCTCGCGTACTTGGCGGCGTAGGCCAGGATGACCGTCTCTTCGAAACCGGCCCCGTCGAGGGCCGCGCGAATGGCGCCCACCTGGCCGTCCATCATCCCGCTGGGTGCCACGACCTGGGCGCCGGCCTGGGCTTGGACGACCGCGGTGCGGGCGTAGAGCTCGAGCGTGGCGTCGTTGTCGACCGAGCCGTCGGCTCGCAGCACGCCGCAGTGACCATGCGAGGTGTACTCGTCCAGACAGAGGTCGGCCATGATGACGAGGTCCTCGCCGAACTCGTCGCGCAAGGCGCGAAGCGCCACCTGGGCGATGCCGGCGCTGTCGTACGCCCCGCTGCCGACCTCGTCCTTGGTCTCGGGCACGCCGAAGAGGATGACGCCACCCACGCCGAGCGAGTGCAGGGCCTTGACCTCGGACTTCAGCGAGTCGATGGAGTGCTGGAACTGTCCCGGCAGGGAGTGGATCGGGCGAGGCTCGTCAAATCCCTCGCCGACGAAGAGCGGCGCGACGAGGTCGTGGGGCGACAGGGTCGTCTCGGCGACGAGGCGGCGCAGGGCCGCGGTTCGCCGCAGTCGGCGCGGGCGTTCGGTCGGAAACACACACGCAGCCTATTACCGCGTTTCGGACTTTCCTTAAGAGGCGCCACGGAGAACAGTAAGAGCCCGCGAAGAGTTGTCCGGGCTAGGTCGCCAAATGGGGGACGATGTCGCTCAGCGACGGACCCCAGCCCTCGATGACCCTCGGATGGTCCGGGGCGACCACCCGCTTCGTGGTTCCACCGGGAACGACGACCCACGCCTTCTCATTCACGTGGTCGCGCGCGATCGACCACGCGCTCGGGGCGCCGATCAGCACGACGTCGGCGGCGCGGAGCAGAGAGATCTGGGTCTCATCGAGTTCGACGGGCAGGGTCTCGTAACAGGCGACCTTGGTCACCGAGATTCCACGACTACGCAGTCCATCGGTGAGTTCTTCCTGCATGACCACCGCACCGACCACCAACACCGGCCCCCTGGTGATGACGCCTTCCAGTTCAACAGCCGACGTCGTCGCCTCCGCCGACACGGTGATGCCCCGCTCCCTCAGCGCCCGCGTCGTGGTTTGCCCGACCGTGAGCAGATCGGCTCTTTCGACCATCGACGCGAGCGCCGCGTGGACGTAGTCGGCCGTGCGTGCGCTGGTCACCACCATCACCGTGAACGAGCCGTAGTCGGGCGACGACTGGAGCTGTCGCAGCACCTCATCAATGGGGAAGTAACTCGTCGTCGTGAGCGGCACCTCTACGATGTCGACGCCACCCGGAAACCAGGTACGCGCCTCGTCGTTCTTGCCGAGCTCTCTCGTTAGGACCACCCTCACGGCTCACCCTCCCACCCGGGCAACGACGCCCCGCCTTCGTGGTCACGCAACTGCACGGCGAGCTGTTTTCCAAGGACCAACGGATCTCTGCCTTCGATCAAACCGCGCACGCTGCGACTGCCGTCGCCCGCGAGCATGACTCCACGAAGCGAGATGACGCCTTGCGTCAGCGTCGCGTACGCCCCCGCCGGGATGGAACAGCCCGCGCCCAGTTCGCCCAGGAAGGCCCTCTCGGCCAGCACGGCCTCCATGGCGTCGGCGTCAGTGATCTTGGCCACGATGGCCATGGTCTCGTGATCGTCGTCGCGCACCTCAAGCGCGAGTGCGCCCTGGCCGACCTGCGGCACGAACCACTCGGTATCGAGCCGTTCGGCGATGCGGCCCGTCTCGCCGAGGCGCTCCAACGCGGCCGCGGCGGTCACCACCGCGTCGACGCCGTCGTGGCCCGCCTTGGAGAGTCGTTTGGCCATATTGCCGCGCAGGTCAATGATTTGCAGGTCGGGACGTCGCTCCAGCAGGAGCGCCCGTCGGCGAGGGGAACCCGTCGCGACGGTGGCGCCCGGACCGAGTCCGGCCAGCGACCGACCGACCAGGACGTCGGCCGGATCTCGTCGCTCGGGGACGCTCGCCAACGACAGTCCGGAAGGCGTGAGGCTCGGCAGGTCTTTCGCGCTGTGGACCGCGATGTCGGCCGCACCGTCAAGCACCGCGCGCTGTATCTCCACGGCGAAGACGCCCTGACCGCCGAGCGTGACGAGCGACACGTCGGGCTGGGCGTCGCCACCGGTCTCCACGTGAACGAGCTCGCTCTTGATGCCGTGGGCGCTCAACTGAGCCTGCACGAATTCGGCCTGCAACAGCGCCAATGGTGAACGGCGTGTCGCGAGGCGAAGGCTCATAGGTCAAAGAGGTTGCGGGTCGCCTCGGTCAGTCGTATCCCCTGGTCCATCCCGGCGGCGTCCTTGAGGGCGACCGTTGGACGATGCGCGATCTTGGCCACCACCGAGCGCAACAATGAACGCACGAGTTCCCGCTGCTCCTCGCTGAGCGCCGCCAGCTCGTGTTCGCGCCGTTTCATCTCGCCCGCCACGACGTCGTCGAAGTAGTCACGTAATTCGCTCACGATCGCTGCGGCGCCTCGCTCGCGCTGGTCGTCCATGAACTTTTCCACGTCGTCCGCCACGATGTTGGCGGCCGCTTGCGCCGCGTCGTTTCGTCCCTCGAGGGCCCGCTCGACCCGTTGTCGAAGGTCGCTGATATCGACACGGTGCACGTGCGAGAGGCCCTCAACGTCGCCCGACACGGCCCTCGGAAGACCCAGGTCGACCACGAGCACCGCATCGACGCGTCCTTCGAAGTCCGCTCGGTGAAGCACCGGCGTCGCGACTTCGACCGCCACCACGACGAGCCTCGCCGAACCGACCGCGCTCGCCCGAGCTTCCCATGGCCCGACCTCCACTCGATCGTCGCCCGCGTCGTCTCGCAGTGACTGGGCCCCGGCAGTCGTCCGGTTGAGGATCGTCAGCCTCCTAAGACGCCGCGGCGCGTCGAGCAGGCTCCGCACCACCCCCGTCGCCAACTGACCGGCGCCCAGCACCGCCACCTCGGCGCCGTCGAGTTGGTCGCCCAGCTCCTCTAGCGCCATCGAAACAGCGGCCTGCGCGAAGCTCGTGGTACCGCGGGCGATCGACGTTTCGCTGCGAACCCGACGGCCGGTCGTGATGGCCCGACGGAAGAGCTCGTTGAGTTCGTTGCCCACGGTCTGTTCGTCGGTCGCCAGCTCGAGGGCGCGTCGGAGCTGGCCCAGGATCTCGAACTCGCCGGGCACGACCGATTTGAGCCCGGCCGCGACGCTGAAGAGGTGGGTAGCGACACCGCGATCGAAATGGATCGTAAGCCGATCCTCGAACTCACTGACGTCGAGGCCCGTCACGTGCGCCAGCGTGGCCGTGATCTCTTCGATAGCCCCGTGGAAGCGATCGACCACGGCGACCACTTCGGTGCGCAAGCACGTCGAGAGGAAGACGACCTCGTGGATATTGCGATGACTGATCAGCGAACGAAGGACCTTGCTCCACTCGTCTTCCAGGACCGTCGAGCGCTCGAGGAAGTCCAGCGTGTTGTGCTCGTGGTCCACGCCCACGGATATCAGCGTCATCGCTCGACCGCTCTACGAACCGCGCGCGGCGTTGACCCGGGCGATGCCCAACGAATGCAGCACGCCGCCGCCCAGCGGACCCGTGCCGTTGTTGAGGTGATACATCAAGATCTGCAGTTCGATGGAGAAGTCCACGTAGTGCACGGCGGTGCCGAGCGGCACGTTGAGCACCTGGGGCGCAAAATTAAGCAGCGCGTGAATGCCCGCGCCCACGAGGATGTCGCTCACCTCTTGGGCGTTGCCGGCCGGTACACAGAGCACACCCACCGTGGCGTTAACCATCGGTTCGTCCATGGATCGCACCACGTGACCTCCGACCTCGGTGCCGATCACCGCGGGGTCGGTGTCATAGAGCGCGACGAGCTGGGCGCCGCGGATGAGGAAGTGGGCGGAGTTGACGAGGGCCCGGCCCAGGTTCCCCACGCCCACGACGACGACGTCGTAGTGAAGGTCGTGCCCCAACGCGTCGCCGATGCGCTCGCTCAGCACGCTGGTGTCGTACCCGGCGCCGCGGGTCCCCAGCGAACCGAGCCCCGCCAGGTCCCGGCGCACCGTCGTGGCGGTCACGCCGGCCAGCTCGCCAATCTGCTTGGAATCGATGCGGCTCAGCCCCCGAGCCAGCCAACCTTCGGCGATGCGCTGATAGACGGGCAGGCGCGAGATAGTCGGCTCCGAAAGTTTCCTCGTTCTCAAACGCGGAGTCACCACCATGGCAACAGAGTAGTTGTTGGCCCTAGCGTCCCAACTGTCGACTGCGTTCGCTAGCCGCCGCAACGGCTTCGAGGAACGCGGCGCGAACCGCGCGTCCCTCCAGCATGCGAAGGCCGGCGGCCGTGGTACCTCCCGGCGACGTCACCTGCGCCCTCAGCTCTTCGGGTAACTCGCCGCTTTCGCGCAGCAGCACCGCCGAACCCTCGAACGTGCCCGTGACCAGTTGGCGCGATACCTCCCGGGTGAGCCCCTGGTGGACCCCGGCATCGATCAAGGACTCGACGACCAGGTAGAGATACGCGGGCATGGAGCCCGACAGGCCGGTCACGGCGTCGAGATTCCTCTCCGACACCCGCACCACCATCCCCACGGCCGAGAGGATGCCCTCGGCCCAGTCGAGGTCCGCCTTGGTCACGTTCGAACCGCCGGCGATGGCGCTCACGCCCTTGCGCACCAGAACCGGCGTGTTCGGCATGGAGCGAATCACCGCGACCGGGCCGGGAAAGACGGCCTCGATTCGGGCGGTCGACAGTCCGGCCACCACGGAGAGCAGCCGGGTGACACCCGCGTCGGCCACTCGACGCGCCGCTCCCTCGGCGTGATCCGGTTTCACGCAGAGCAGGACCCCCGTGCCTTCTCCAACGAGTTCGGGTTCAATGCTCGCCAGCACCGCGACGCCGTCAAAGCGGCTGACCAGCGAGTCCCTTTGCTCCGGCGAGACCTCAACGAGTGCGAGTTGATCCGCGGCGCACCACGAGGCGTTCAACAGGCCCTCGGCCAGGGCCGAGCCCATCCGACCACCGCCGACGATGATCAACTGATAGGTCACGCACCAACGCTACAAGTTGTCAGATGATTGACTTGCGCCGGCGGCGGTAGAGCGAACCGTAACCCATGGTCATGGCCGTGGGGAAGATCTCGTCCACGTAGGTCATCGTCGCTCCGACGATCTCATCCAAGCGCTCGACGCCCAGCTCACCGACCGGAAGTTCGTCCATGAGATAGATCCCGCCTTCGGGTCCGATGGCGAGGTGCATCAGTCGCATTTCGGCGTTCTTCACCAGCATGTAGCGATAGAGCTCCTCGCGGTTCTCCTCGGGGGCCGGCATCAACTCGGTCTCGACGTGCACCGTGCGCTGACGCAGGGACAGCCACACGGTGATGACGTCTTTCTCCTCACCGTGCAGTCGAATGAGCCAATGGAAGTGACCCTTGTCGTCGGGCGAGGGCTGATGCTCGACGTCGCCCCACATGCCGCCGCCGCGCCACTGCGTGGCCCACGCGTTCACCACTTCATCGAGGCGCAGCGAGGCGTCGCCGTCGGCGATGGGGGCGGTCGTCACGGCTAGCAGCGCAGCAGTCCCGAGAGCGCGATCCGCTCGGTGAGCGCGGCCAGGGATTCGGCCGCCGCGCGCCACGTGTAGTTGCGGGCGAGCAGCACGGCCCCGGTCGACATCGCGGTCGAGTGCTCGGGATCGATCGCCACCTCGACCGCGTCCGCCCACGCCGCGGCGTCGCGTTCCTCGATCAGGTATCCATTAACGCCCGGTTCGACCAAGGTCTTGAGACCGCCGACGTCGCTCGCGACGACGGGCGTGCCACACCCCGACGATTCGAGCGCGACCAATCCGAAGCTCTCGGACCTCGAGGGAACGAGGGTGACGTCAGCGGCGCGCATCCAGGTCGACAACAGCTGGTGCGCCTGGGGTGCGACGAAGCTGACGTGATTGATGACGCCTTCCTCGGCCACTCGCTCGTGGAGCCGCGCCAGCGTCGCGCGCCCATCCGGCCCCGACGGGCCGCCGATGATGGCGAGCAGGGCGTTTCGCCCGCGCCGGCGCAGTTCGATCAACGTCTCGAGGGCCAGGTCCACACCCTTGAGCGTCTGCAGCCGTCCCACGAAGAGCAACATCGTGGCCGCAGGGTCTATGCCCAAGGCGCGCCGCGCCTGAGGCCGGAAGCCCGGAGCGAAGAACGCGTGCTGCACGCCGAGTGGAACCACGTGCACGCGCGACGGCGACGCGTCGTAGAAGCGCACGATCTGCTCCGCTTCAACGTCGCAGCTGGCCAGCACGGCGTCGGCGCACGCGAAGATGGCGGCCTCCTGCTTGGCCCTCTCCTCGGACTCGGCTTCAAAGTGCTCGGCCTTGACCCGTTCCAGCGTGTGGAAGGTCATGATGAGGGGGATGTTGAGCTCGTGTTTCAATCGGTGACCACTCAGCCCGCTCAACCAGTAGTTGGCGTGGATGGCGTCCGGGGTGCCGGTGCATCGAAAGGAGGTCGCCACGGCGTCCGTGAACTCATCCACGTAGCGGGGGAACTCATCGCGCTCGAGTGGCGTGGCCGGCCCCGCGGTCACGTGGTGCACCCTGAAGCCAGGTTCCACCAGCACCGTGTCGTGCACCTGAGGATTGTCGCGTCGCGTGTAGACATCGACCTCGTGGCCCAGTCGAGCGAAGGCACTGGAGAGTTCGCGGACGTAGACGTTCATTCCCCCGCCGTCACCCGTGCCGGGCTGGGCGAGCGGGGACGTGTGATAGGAGAGGACGGCCAAACGAACCATCTCGCCAGACTAACGGCGCCCGAAAGAAATCGACGTGGCGTTCTTTCAGCGCTTACTTGGCCTTTGGTGTCACGACGATCCACCTCACGTCCCTGCCGGACACGAGTCCGAACTCACGAGAGTCGGTGGAGGCCCCGGCATTGTCGCCGCGAAGATCGAGATTCCTTCCATCACGCGCCACGCAGCGCTTGAGAATCATGCGTCCCTCTTCACGGGGGTCCCGTACTACTACAACGTCGTCTACGCGCACTTGCCGCCAGCGCCTTACGGCGGTGATCCGCTCCCCTGGCACGAATGAGGGGACCATCGAGGAGCCTTCCACGGTAATACGCCGGAAGAACAGTCCTAGGAACCACGCCACGTCGTGAACGCTAACCGAGCGTTCTGGCTAACCTTCGGTGAGTAGGAATTGGTCTATCCATCCCGAGGACCTCAATAATGGAAGGGGGAAGCCATGACGCTTCTTTCACGAATCAATACACTGCTGGACTCCACGACCACCCCGCTCGTCGTGTCCGCTCACTGTGACCTACCCTGCGGTGTCTACGACCCGGCCCAGGCGAAGATTGACGCCCAGTCAGTGAAGGCCTGCATGGAGAAGTACGCGGCGTCGAGCGACCCGGACTTCAAGGTGCGCGCGGTCCTGATCAAGGAGGAGCGCTGCGAGATGGTGAAGCACCACCTCTGGGTTCTTTGGACCGACTACTTCAAGGTCGAGCACCTGAAGCAGTTTCCCAACCTTCACGACCTATTCTGGATGGCCACCAAGTCCGCCGGCGAAGCGAAGAAGACCCAGGACGTTGAAGTCGCCGATCGCCTCCTAAGTGAAATCGACGCCATCGCCGAGATTTTCTGGGCCACCAAGAAGTAAGTCACGCCAATCAAGAGAAAACCTCGGTGGCTGGGACACCGAGGTTTTTCTTACAACTATCTCGATGGCTAGGCCAACTCCGGATGAGCGGGACAATTAGCCAGCAGCGGATTGGCGATGAGGGCTGCGTCTGAAATAGGCGTGTTGCACACCTGACACGATCGATAGGTGCCAACACGTAATCGTTCGAGCGCTCGGTCGACATCGTTCAGCGTGGATTCAATTGCGGTGACACTCTCATTATTGAAATCGGACACGAAGAAAACTTACTCGTGAAAACCCGCTCAGCCACCAACAACTACGATGAAACGTTCAGGGCCGCTAGCTCATCGGGAAGAGCAGGGGACTTTTAATCCCAAGGTGCCGGGATCGAGACCCGGGCGGCCCACTTAAAATCTGAATGTTCACGCTCGTGGATCCCAGCGGTCGCGGCTCGTCCGGAGGAAGTCGAGGGAATCTAAAATTCCTGTATGTGATGGGCACCTCGCGCCGTGGTCATAATGAGCGATGATGGAATCGAAGTTCAAACACTGTGTGCGAGCTAGGAGAAACAGTAGAGATGACTCTCACAATGGCGTGGATTCGGAGCGTAGGAAATACCGAAGAACTGATTGTTTCGAGCGACAGTCGCCTCACAGGGGGCCACAGATGGGATACGGCACCGAAAATTATCTCCTCGTCAAGAGGTGACTGCGTCATCGCGTTTGCCGGTGGGACAGATTTGGCTTATCCAATAATGATTCAAGTGAATAACTCAATCGAATGCTTTGACAAGTCCGCCTCGAGACAACTTCCACTGACCGAATTGAAAGGCCATTTGGTGAGAGTGGCAAACGACATGATTGCCAAGCAATCGCATTTTCCCCCTGGAAAAAGAAATCCGCCCGAAGTCACATTTCTCTTGGCTGGGTACTGTTGGAAATTTCAAGGGTTCCGCATCTGGAAAATTCAATTCGATTCGAATGCCAATAAATTTGTAGCGTTGCTCGCAGTCAACTGGCGGGGGCAAATCGACCAGAAAAAACGCCTCGCCCTTATCGGTGACGATCTGGTGAGCGCGAAGTCGCGACTGATCGAACTACTTAAGCTGAATGGGTCTCTGTCATCGGGCGGCTTCGACATGGAACCCTTTGAGGTTCTTCTTCAGATGATCGACGATCCTACGTTTTCATCAATTGGCGGAAACCCGCAGATGGTGAAGGTATACAAATCAATGAAGACCGTGCCATTCGTGGTGAGACGTAAGGGGGCCCCGTCCCTCTACGGGCGAACCTTGTTGAGCTATGAGGTTTCGGATCGATTTCCCACCGTCGACGTCTAGAACCAGCCCTCTGCGTTCTTCGCGGCACCGGTTAGAAGGTCAGATGGAAGCCTTCGAAAAGTGGGACCGCAGTGCTCCAAGTTGTACGCTCGCACCGTTACCTAGATCAAAGTACTGCTACGGCTCAGGTGGCTCGGCACTGCGGCGAGGAGAGCACTGTCGAACAGTTGCATCGGACAAAACGGCGGGGAGTCACGTCCGTTCTGCATCGCTCGGGCGCAGAACGAACGTGATTTGCCGTTGATCAGTATGAAAGGATGTAACAGTAATACCGACTGGTACCTCCGTCCGGTGTGAAACAAAACCAGTTCACAACGCTATGAGTCGTTGTTACGTCACCGTCCGGGGAGTACTGCCAGTGGGACGGTGATCCGGAGCAGCCCACGTGCACGGTCCAAGCCCCTCCATTCGGCAATGAATAGCTATAGCTGGCCTGATTAGTGTCAGTGCCCAGGCTCGCCCAACTTGCCCATCCAGAACCCCCACTACTGGCTTGAATCCAAACGCCAACGACTTGATCGGCGTTGCACCAAACCGTTCCGGATATGCGAGTCGCCGCTCCCGCTGGCAAGTCATTAGCAGTAACTGCTGTTCCCACGATGCCCAGACTTCCCAAGCACATTATTCCGGCTACGAAGAACCGCCTGAATTTTTGGTTTGGCTCGCTCAGGCCCAATTTCACCGCTATCCCTGACCCAACTCTTTTAAGCATTGAGCACCTCCAGTGACTCCACGTTGAATTGATTTGACTCAACATCTAAAGACACTAAATTGCCTCTCACGATCAGTCGATAGCTTCGAAGTGAGACTTTCTTCGCAAGTCTTCAATGACTTACGAAAAGTGCGGGTTCGGAGTGCGCGACACACCCACGTCTCGGACACCCATAAAAAGGCGTGCAAAATTGCGCGGAGTTGCGTATCATTGCGTCGTGGCTACGCAATTTTCGGACTTCGGTGACGCTCTTGATCAAGCACTGACTGACTCGCGTATGAGCCAAGCGGACCTTGCGCGAGCGCTGCACATGAATGCATCTCAAGTGAGCCGATGGAAGCGTGGGGAGTCTGTTCCGAATCTCGCCACAGTCGAACGAATTGAAGAATTCCTCCAAGTGGACCTGTCCCTGGCCTTGAAAAAGTCACTGCCCGTGTTTGAGCTCTATGTTTCGGCACCCATCACCGGGCTTAGTAAAAATGAATATTCTCAGCACCACGAAACAGTCGCCCGTGTCGTCGATGAACTTCGCAAACAAGTGCACTCCCTCTTCTGGCCCGGTGAGACAATCCGACATCTAAGCGAGCTTGAGGCTCCAACAGTGGCAACTAGGCGCAACCTCGAAGCCCTCCAGCGGAGTGCGGCCTTTGTATACCTGCAGTTCGCCGAGGTCAGACACCCCACTGGATCTCTTATTGAGCTCGGTATCGCCCTAGCGCTTAAGCATAAGACAACCTTGTTCATCCAGAAAGACCTACAGCAAGCATTCATGTTGGAGAACTTTGGTGTAGTTGCGGCGGAGGTGGGCTACCTCCCGAAGGCAGTCGTTCATCGCGTTGCGGATGCGAAAGAGGCGTGCCGTCAAATTGCTCTGAATGGTCGAGATCTTTTAGGTCTCAATTAGTCACCGAGCGGGCTACAACTTTGGCCTCCAATTTCCGTAACGTTTCCATTTAAGACTTTCGGTCAAAGCACGTCATTGGAATGATTCAATCCCGCAGGACGACGGACTCGCGTTCCAGAGCACCGATAGCCGCCCATTGCATCAGAGCCACCTTTAAGGTATACCTTGAGGGATTCCGAATTTTGCCCGGATGGTTTACGAGACGTGGTGAAGGGTTGCGGCATGGCCATTGCGGCATTAATTGTCTCAATTGTCGCGATCATTATCACCTCGTACGTGGCGCGGCTGGTAGGAGGCAGTGGCTTTAGAGCACAAGAGCAACTCAAAATTGATTTAGTTAACCTTCTTGCGGCTCTTCGATCAACAATCATCAAAGGTATTGCGGCGAGCCAAGACGATTGCCCACGTTCACTAACGAGCGAGATTGCCGTCTTCAGCAATTTTCAAACAAGTGTTAGCGGAATTGCTCTCGCTGGCTGGGCGGCTGAGAAAGGGGTCGGAGAAGGCCAAACAGAAGGGAGCTGGCGCGCTCTTGAACTTCGAATGGCCGAGTTGGCTGGCGCATCACCTCCAAGTGTCTCCGAGGACAATCTACTATTGCGGGGAATCGCAGCCGATGTTGAATTGACGATCCAAGATCTTTCGTCAAAAGATGTCCGTACCATGGCCAAGAGAGTTCATAATCTTCCCGGCTTCTTCGCCACCCTGAGAGTGACCCGTTCGAAGGACATGATTCTCCGGATCTGGTTCACATCTCACATCCGTAAAGTTCAACAATCCGATCCCAAACTTGCGTTACCGGAACTACGGAGGTTACTTGCCGAGGGACGAAAGGATCCCAATATTGACATGTGGATTTCACTAGCGACCAATGACAATCAAGGACTTAAGGAGGCAATCGATAATGGCGCAAACATTGGCGCCTCTCTTGAATCGGTCCTCAGGAAGTACGGTCCGCGACCAATCAGTTGAGAGCATCGGAGAAAAGCAGGATTACGACTGAGTTGGGTTGCAAAACAGGCCTCATATTTCTGCAACACCACGCGACGAGGTCGACACAGCACTACTTGATTCCTTGAAAAAAGTCGACACGCGCGAGGAGACCGCTGCCTCTCAACCAACGAAAACTTTCTCTTGATACCAAGGTGCCGGAATCGAGACCCGGGCGCCCCCACCACTCCAAATTTTTTGAATATTCGTTTAAGTGTTCGTGGATCACAAAGGTCGTCGCATTCTCAATTTTGAATCGTAAAACCTCGAAAACTTTGAAGAAGAGGTCTGAGTGCAAAATCTAGTTTGGACTGTGCGTTGGACCTCGTTATTGGCCTCCAATTCTTCACGCACTGCCGCCCGCCCTCTTTTACAAGCTAGGGCGAGGAAAAGAGAAAACTAGATGGGAGTTTTCGTAGTTTGTCACTAACTACAATTCCGCCCCTAACACTTCCTCCTTCCTTGAAGGAATACTCTAGAGCGGCTAGACGATTCGAAAAGTTCACTCTTACGTCGTCAAAGAATGGGCTCGTATGAACGTCATTCCAGAGATGCGAACAGTACACGCGCGCAGCTATGGGGAACAGCAACGACGAGGCGGCAAGATCTGCAAGTTGTAGTCCGGCGTGATTCTGACTTGAGCCAAAGGTTGGCACGTCAATGATGTGGGAAAGTGGGTCGCCCGAACTACGGAACTTCTGAGTAAATATCGAATGCGACACCATCGTGTTCTGATTGTGCATTCGGCTGTCACAAATCACGGAACCAAGACTTTCCTTTTCTGCCAGAAAGCGTTCAAATAGCCGAGTCATGTCTTGTATGGCGTAGGCATAACTACTCGACGGCTGCATGGTCTTGCCAACTTCTTTAATCCAAATTCGTCCGATTATCGTCGCACGCTGAGATTCAAAAGACCTTACGATTCCCTCAAGGAACCTCATGGAGTGACGACGATCGTTGCGCGCGGACGATCGAAGTCCCTTTCTTACTTCCGACCCTTTCACTTCAGCCTGAATATCGTCGAGTGAATAGGGTCTTGGACAAAGACTTGGGAAGAATTTTCTCTTGGCGTCAAGCAGGCCGCTCGTGACCGATTGAAGGTCCTCCACTTTTATGACTAGGCCAGCAAACACCATGAGCGGTGTGGCTCCGCCACTCGAACCCGGTATCTCGAAACCGCCAGATTCGTCAATATAACAAATGTACAATCGACCCCCCAATAAAGCACTATGTCCGCCTCAAGGGCGGACATAGGATGTGACGTTCGGCACAACGGTCTATGCGTCGCTGCTCAGTGTAACAGGAATTTGCAAAACATCAACCAACACTTTGATTTCATTTACGCGGCACAAAAGAAAATTCAGAAGTCTTTTCTTGAAAGGGTATTCGGGATGACTGAGAAACCCCTCCACGAATTAGCACTTGCCTACATTCCAACTGCAGCCAACTTCATAGACGAAGATAAGATGCTGTTTTCAACGCTCGTCGGCATCTCTATGGATTTTGACTGCTCTTCTGATGACAACTGACTCCAAAACCTTAATGAAAGAAGTGCGCCAGGGACTGCTGTCGTTTTAGTTGACAGTTGCTTTCCATAGTTTTAGGCCGCGACGAGAGCATCGTCAAGGGTCTCCGCTAAGGCTTCGTATTCGACTGGTGTCATCTTGCCGAGGCGGCGCTTGCGCCGGCGACGGTGATAGGTCCGTTCGATCCAGGTGACGATCGCAAGGCGGAGTTCGTCGCGCGATTCCCATCGTTGTGAGTTCAACACGTTCTTCTGCAACAGCGCGTGAAACGATTCCATCGCCGCGTTGTCGCCAGCTGCCGCGACACGACCCATCGATCCGACGAGTCCGTTATTCTTCAACGTGCGAACGAACGCCGTAGATCGAAATTGAGATCCTCTGTCGCTGTGAACCACCGTGCCTTTCGGGTCACGAAGTCGAATCGCGTTGCGCAGTGCTGACACCGCCAGATCCGCGGTCATTCGATCTCCGATCGAGTAACCCACGATGCGCGAGGAGAACGCGTCCTCGAGTGAACAGAGGTAGACCTTGCCCTCACTCGTCGGGTGCTCGGTGATGTCAGTGAACCACAGCTCGTTTATCGAACTCGCCGAGAAGTCGCGCTGCACCAAGTCGTCATGGACGGGTGGTCCGGGCTTCTTGCCCGAGCGGCTCTTCTTCACGAAACTCGACCAGATCTCCATGTCCGAGCACAGACGCCACACTCGGCGTTCGCCGACTCCCTGATCCTGCTTGTCAAGCTCGTCGGCGAGGAAGCGGTAGCCAAAGGCCGGGTCGTCACGGTGCGCGTCGACGATGAGGTTCGTCAGATGCGCGTTCTCCCAGTCACGTTCCGTGATGGGGTGCTTCATCCACCGGTAGTAACCCTGAGGTGAGAACTTGAGCACCCGGCAGGTCACCGTGACGGGGATGCCGTCCTCGGCCAACTCGCGGACCAGCGGGTACATCATTTTGGGGAGTGATCTTTGGCGAAATAGGCGGTCGCTCGACGAAGCACCTCGACCTCTTGCTCTAAGACGCGGTTGCGGCGTTTCAGCTCGCGCATCTCGTTGGCGTCGGCCTCACTGAGACCGGGACGGACCCCGTCTTCGACGTCCGCCTTTCTCATCCACTCAAAGAGCGTCGCGTTCGAGATCCCAAAGTCCTTAGCGATCTGCGCCATTGGAGCCCGATGTTGTCTCGCCACACGAACAACGTCGTCGCGAAACTCGGGAGCATATTTCTTTGTTATTGTTGCCATCCTTTCTCAGAGGAGTTCTCTGGATGTTAGATGTCAACTAATTCAGCAGCAGTCCCCCAGTTCTATTTGAAATCGGGTGACTTCAACGGCATTCCATTCGGAAATAACCCGTCGCCCGAACGCGTCGACGAGGTTATCGCACTAGTTAATGCTGGCCTCGTCCAAGTGGTAACTGAAGTTGATTTTCCGAACCCTCACATCCGACCTTGGCCCTCTCGAAGATCAATTGAAGAACAAATTCAATCGCTCAGGACAGGGCATTACGCTTGTCTTTATCCAACTTCGGCGGGAATGAAGGGCGCGCGTCTCCCTAACCGATTATCAGAGAGACCTTATGAGACTGAGATTGCAAGGGGACGTGGCGTCCT
Source organism: uncultured Acidimicrobiaceae bacterium (assembly GCA_963827115.1). Taxonomy (GTDB): domain Bacteria; phylum Actinomycetota; class Acidimicrobiia; order Acidimicrobiales; family RAAP-2; genus RAAP-2. Next base: position 1,837,305 of record CAWGZS010000001.1, read on the forward strand.
CGAGCTTGCATTCTTCAGTATGGATGTCCTAGAGCCCTACCGAAATGATCACAGGTATTCGTTCAGGCACGGTGACTTTGACGTAAACATGGCGGTAAGCGACGACGTTTACCTCGACGCGACTGAACCCGAACACGACAAGGTTTCGTTGGGAGATATTGGGTTTGCCTACGACTTGAGAGATTTCGTCAGAGACGATGAAGAGTCGCCGATTGTTCGTCGTGCGACTGCCTTCTATAGAGATCTTGGACGGCTTAGCCCGGAACACCAGCAGCGCTGGAAGACATATCAGATCGCCGACGATGGCCTTAATCCCCACCCACTTTGGTACGACACCCAGATGGGAAATTGGTCTGACGGCATCGGCCCGTTTACTCGCCTATTCATATTGATTGGCGAGATCAATGAGCTGTACGACAACATTTGGGATGCGAAACTATTCCGGGTCAGCGAGAAGCCAGACGAATTTGGATGGGTTCTTCGAGCCGGCCAAAGAGACTGGGATGAATTCGTTCAAGAACTTGACAAGATTCTCTCAGACAATCTTCGCGATCCGGCGCTCACCAAAGCAAAGGTTGTGGAGCGCGACGGCGAACAACGTCTAGGAACTCTCCAGAGGCTCCAGCGTCTAATGGAGAGCAACGGGGTCAAAGAGGCTCACGCGAAGGATGTGCTGGCACCACTCGTCTCAATACGGGCCGCAAGGCAGGATCCCGCTCATAGGCTTCGTCAAAACGTGGAGGACTCGATGCTTGTGCATCGTCAGGTCGATGTCCTCCAAGACGTCTTACGCAGTCTGCGTCCCATCCGTTCCTGGCTCCAAGAATTTCCAGTTAACAGCAGCTGGCAACCCGAGTTTGACAATTTGAAGGACTACATAATGTAGTCGTTTGGGGCTGATGTCGCTTTAGGTCTCATCTAACTTGTGAGGATTCAGAATCAGAACCGAGTTGGCCGGGTGGCCCCCGCTAATGAGGAGGCATTGCCGCGTCCAGCCTTCGCCAGAGTGACTCCACGGCATCGGGTGTCAGGGGTCCAGTTGCGTTGATGAGTTCGATGAAGCTGTGCCCACCAGAAATGAGGACGCCCTCGTGCTCATAAGGCCCTTTACCTCTCTTGAAGTGAAGGCCTTCCTTGACACCCCACGTGGCCTCAACGAATGCCAGCACCGGGTGCACCGGAACGCTAGTATCCCCGATGACCTGGGCCACCGGGATCACTAACCGGTAGATCCTGGCGATTTCCGAGGTCCTGTCCTTCCCATCCACTGTGAGATACTTGCGCGGATCAGTGCTCGGGAACCCGGGGCTGCGGTACCTGATCTCCCCGGCCCATTTCTTCGAGTCGATTATCCACACCCCAGTGGAGGCGACGACGACGTGATCGATGTTCGCCTCGGAATCGCCGGGCACCTTGCGGTCGGTGAGGACGTGGGCTCCCGGGGCGAGGTCCGCGGCCAGGTACGTGCCCATTAGGTACTCCCCCTGGGCACCCTTCAAGTTGTTGTCGCCGCGGTAGCGCTTGTCTTGGCGTAACGCTGAGGAGCCCGCTATCGGATCCGCTGGTGGCGTTGGCATGAACATCTCTGCGGGCCCGCACGCCAAACAGCGCACACGCTGTCCCCTGGGCCGGGATGCGTCCGTCCAGCCCTCGGCACCCTTCTGCACCATTCCCCCGCAACTACTGCACGGGGCGCCGTTGCGCGCGAACGCCGTCTTGGACCAGGCCATCGTGGTACCTCCTGCGCTCGACGTGTGAAGTGAACTTCCCCTTCTTCGCCCAGAATAAGCGAAGCGCGTCGTATTATTACCACCCCACGGGACGACACTGATGATATGACGGCCCCTAGTAACCGGCCCGCACCACGCCCACGTGTGATCAATGTCGTTGAGCGCGATGGATTTGTATTTTGTGACTTGCGGCCAAGGTTTGGGTGATTTCGTTCCTTGATGCTCCCAATATCTGTCACGTCGAGGGCCCGACATGAACCCGCACGCTGAACGATTGCGCTTGCTCAAGAATCCGCGCATGATCTTACGGACCTGTCTCGACCCCCTCAATCAGAGCAGCCGGGACCGATTCTCTTGGTGAGTGTCACGCGGGTTCATCCGCAAATACTTTCACAAGAATAGCAATCACGATCGTTCCGACCACCCACCGGCGCCAATCCTCGAATCGCGGACGCCAGGATCGGGTGGAAAAATCCCTAATTACATCCCTAACATTTCTCGATAGCCACTGAACGCACTGAACGGACTGAACACAAAACCCTGTGAATATGGGATTCTCTGAATCTAATGAATAGAGAATAGTGAACTCGGTGGCCTTTTAATCCCAAGGTGCCGGGATCGAGACCCGGGCGGCCCACTATCAAAATCTGAATGTTCTCGCTCGTGGATCCCAGCGGTCGCGAAAGTTGCGAACGCAAGTCAAGAATCTTGGGAATCATACTTCTTCAATATTTCGCTCAATGGAAAAGGCGGAGACACGGTAAAGGGAGGACTATCGCCCCTGAATTGCCCGGACCAAATGGTGACAGTCTTAGAGGGTGGATCCGGCGGATAACCCAGTGCCGACTCCTACGACGCCGAGCACCCACCGATGGGCCGTCTTGGTCGTGGTATCTGTATCGGCTCTCATCATCAATGTCGACAATACGATCCTCAACGTCGCCTTGCCCACACTCGTACGGGACTTGCACGCGACTTCAAGTGCGCTTCAGTGGATTGTCGATTCCTACGCGATGGTGTTCGCGGGGTTGTTGCTGGTCGGAGGCAGCCTCGCCGATCGGTTCGGCCGCAAGCGCTTTTTCCTCTTCGGACTAATCATCTTTGGGAGCGGATCCATCGGCGCCGCACTTTCGGGCTCGGCGGGCCTTTTGATCGCGTGGCGCGCAGTAATGGGCCTAGGGGCGGCACTTACGATTCCCGCGTCGCTGTCCATTGTGAACGACGTCTTTCGTGAACCTAGGGAAAGGGCGAAGGCCATCGGGGCCTGGGGCGCGACCATTGGACTCGGCATCGCCATCGGACCGATCGCGGGGGGTCTCTTGTTGTCACGTTTTTGGTGGGGTTCCATATTTCTCGTCAATGTACCGGTGGTACTCGCCGGCCTTCTCGGAGCACTGTTCCTCGTGCCTGATTCGAAAAACCCGGCTGCCGCACACCCGGACCCCGTAGGAGCCGCGCTATCCATCGTGGGCTTGGGTCTCCTGCTCTGGGCCATCATCGAGGGCCCGACAATTGGCTGGACTTCGGGAGCCGTTATCGGTGGCTTGGTAGCCAGCCTCGTTGTTCTCGGTTCATTTGTTGGCTGGGAGGCTCACAGCTCTCACCCGATGCTCAAGCTCAGCCTCTTTTCGAATCGCCGGTTCTCAATTGCCGCGCTAGGCGAAACCCTCGGCACGTTTGGGCTTCTCGGAGCGCTCTTTGTCCAGACGCAGTTCCTCCAATTTGACCTTGGTTATTCGCCGCTGCAGGCCGGAATCCGCATCCTGCCAATAGCCGCGATGCTGGTCATAGTCGCCGCATTCTCACCATTCTTCGTGCACCTCATCGGCGTGAAATTCACTGTCGCTGCCGGCCTCGCGTCTATCGCGGGTGGTTTATGGCAAGTCTCGGCAACTTCCACGATTGCAACCACCTACGGTCAAGTCGTTCCCGGCCTGCTGCTACTCGGTCTCGGCGCCGGCCTGTTGCTACCCACGGCCACAAACTCGGTAGTTGGCTCCCTCCCCCAAGGAGACTCAGGGATTGGTTCGGCCAGCAATGCCGTGGCGCTCCAAGTCGGCGGAGCGCTCGGCGTCGCAGTGGTCGGAAGCACCCTGGCAACCCGCTATCAGAGTCACCTAACTGCGGCACTCAACGGCCATCCGATTTCGCAGGCGGTCCGAAAGGAGATCCTGGGTTCCTTAGGCGGTGCACTCGCCGTAGCGCGGAGCGTCGGCGGTACGACCGGAGCGCTACTGACTCGTGCCGCTCGGGAGGCGTTCATGAGCGGCGTCGAAGTGGCCTTCGTCATTGGAGCCATCGTCGCCATCGTGGGCGCACTGATTGTGATCGTGCGCCTGCCCTCAGTAGCTGACGAAACCCTGACCACCAAATCAAGAGAGCTGAAAAGGAAGCGAGGCACTAGCACTGAAGTGGCTTCCCGAATTCGACGCTCGCACGATGCGTAGCAATTCTCTCCTGAACCACGCCGAACAGATTGCGTCTTCAGGGTTCCGAGTAGCCATCATGGCCGGCATCATATTTCTGCAACACCACGAGACGAGACTGACAAGGAACAACGCGTTTCCTTGGAAACGAAAGACATGCGCGACCAGACCGACGCACAACGACCGACGGAAAGTTCCTTTTAATCCCAAGGTGCCCGGATCGAGACCCGGGCGCCCACCGAAGTCTCAAAACGTTAACGCTTGTGGATACCAACGGTCGCAACAATGACGACCCGAAGAGAAAACTCAGCGGGATGAAAATATCATCGTCAACGCAATACCGGTCGCGATTCAGACACGTTCGACAAAGAACGTAAAACTCCCAGAGAAATCTCTTGTGAGGGCTTTGTCGGCGCTCCATTGGTAGGGATCCGACGCTGGGTCACTACCACACGCACGGAATGAGTCGATAGCGAGTGCGCGCGACGAACTCCTTGAATGCGTCAGTAAAGGTCCTGCGCAGTAGTTGCTCTTCTACGCTAATTCGATAGATCTGAAGCCAAATCACACACGCTGCTCCGATTAAATAAGAGATACGAAGGTTGCTCACGGCAATCCCAACGATCATGAGAAGCTCCGCGAAGTACATCGGATGGCGCAACCACCGGTACGGACCCGTTGTGACGAGCGACTGCGCTTCGGGGACGATGGAGAAGTGCGAACCCAGACTCGCCAGAGTGATCACAGCGAGCACCGCGCCAAGTACGGTGACAAGAAGACAGATCTCGGACACGCGGATCGACGCCACCCACACGACGGGTCCAGTCGGTAAGAGACTCACGCCCACCAAGAGGAAACTCGCGCAATGTGAGGCAGCGATGACCCGCCCACGACCATCACGCGCCCGCGCATCGCGCCGTTTCCAAAGGGATACGGCCGCACCGAAGACGAATGACCCGTAGAGAATCTCACGAACCATCTCGACGGCGATCGGCCAGCTCGGGTTCGCCGTCAAGAGTAGCCCCCCGCGAACGGCCTCCACGGCCTGCGCGATCCCCAACCAACCAAGGAGTGCTGCGGGCACGAAAGTCAGCAGTGCGCGCTCGATGACGGTACGACGTCGCATCCCATTACAGGCGCGGAACCCCTCGTGGGAGTAACGACCGTCAGCCTTCGAGAGTCGCATTCGGCATACCGTCAGAGCGTCTATGGGAACGCTCCCCCGCCAAATCCCGTCGACGTCACACCCTTGGCGGTGTCGGAGATTGATGTGGCGTCAACAGAACCGCCCTTCTCCTTCTTACCTTGAACCGTCACGGTGTCGCCAGGCTTTAACCCGGAGAGAGCGGTTGACGCATTGCGGTCGATCGTTGTCGAAGAACTCACTTTCACCGCGACAAGCGAACCGCTCGAGTTCGTCACGTAGAGCGTGCGACCTACGATGTCAGTCACGGTGCCGGTGGTTTCCTTGGCTGCAGCCTTCGCGAGTCCACTGAATCCCGTCGCTCCATTCCGCGCGCCGGCACCAGCCGCGAACAGGCTGCTGAGTGACGACGAGGTTGACGACGACTGGCCACGCTGCAGATACGCACCGAGCCACAGTCCCGCCACGAGCAGTAATAACGCCGAGAGCACGGTGACGAACCACGGCGCACGATATCCCTTCGACGCAGCGCGTTCGGGCCACTCTTCTGATTCGTCGCCGAACAAGATGTCGAATCCCTCGTCGTTCTCATTGTCTGTCAGTTCCTGCGTCATCGTGTCCTTCCTTCGTTCACTACTCGTATCGCAGGGCGTCGATTGGACGCAGCGAGGCTGCTCGGTGGGCTGGGTAGAAACCCGCCACGATGCCCACGGAAATCGCGACGCCAAGCGCCAGCGGAATGGAGTACGAGGCCAACACTGGCGTCACGCCATCAATTTTGAATCTCGCCACCAAGATGCCCGCGAGCGCACCGCAGATCCCGCCGAGAAATGAAATCACGGTCGATTCAATCAGGAACTGGGTGAGTATGACCCCTTTTCGTGCACCGATTGCCTTTCGGATTCCTATCTCGCGTGTCCGTTCGGTAACGGTGACGAGCATGATGTTCATCACCCCAATCGCGCCAACGAGGAGCGATACTGCAGCCACCCAACCCAAAAGCGCCGTAAAGGTCTTAGAGCTCGATGTCGCAGTCGAGAGCAGGCTGGCCGAGTCAATCACGGTGAAGGGAAGATTCGCCACCGTCGTGTCGTTAAGTGAGGCCAACGTGCTCTCGACTTCACTCTCCGCGAGTGACAGTGTCGAGGACGACTTCCCTTGGACCAGCAGTTCGGAAAACGTCTGTGATTCTCCGGTGAGCTGATCCTGGACGGCGGTATAGGGAGCGATCGCGACGGCGTCCTCATTGCTCAACCCGCTCGACCCCTTTGACGCGAGTAGGCCCACCACGGTGAACTCAGAAGATCCGAGCTGAATCTGTTTGCCCAAAGGGTCCGAGCCGGTCGCAAACAGGGCACTCGCTACAGAGGTTCCGATGTCGATCACCTGCGCGTGGCCAGTGACGTCGGCGCGCGAGATCGACCGGCCCGCCGACACCGTATAGTTCTCCGCCGCAAGATACGAGGCGGTCGATCCAATGACCGAGGTCGTGTACGTCGAGCCGTCGTAGGTGGCGGTCACGCTGGTCGTCACTACGGGCGACACCGATTTCACGTCGGGATCGTTCAGGGTGTTGGACAACGCCGTCACCGACGCAGTGTTCAAGGTCGAGTTTCGGATACTGGTGCCGCTCGACGAACTCGATCTGCTACCGAACACAGTCAACGTGTTGGACCCCAGGCTCTCGATCGACTTCTCGATGGACTGTGAACTCCCGGTCCCGATGGCCAGCAGCACGATCACCGACGCCACGCCGATAAGGACGCCAAGCATCGTGAGCAGTGTTCGAAGCCAGTTCGACCCAATACCTCGAATGGCCATGACGAGATTCCCGAACGCTGCCGCCATCAGTGTTCAACTCCAGTGTTGCCAAAGGAATACCTGGCCGATGGCTCGAGTTCATACGACACCGCGTGAGTAGCACTCTGCGGCCGGTCACTGACTACCTCGCCGTCTCGCAACACTACGACGCGCGAGGCGTATTCGGCGATGTCGGGCTCGTGAGTAATCATCACGATCGTGCGACCTTGATCGTGCAGACCCGTGAAGAGCGACATCAGCTCCGCGGAGGACCGAGAGTCGAGATTACCCGTTGGTTCGTCAGCCAGGATCAGCGAAGGATTCGTGCACATGGCTCGTGCGATGGCCACTCGCTGTTGTTGGCCGCCCGACAACTCGTTGGAGAAGTGATCGAGACGGTCGCCGAGCCCCACCATGCCGAGTGCGACCACCGCACGCCTTCGGCGTTCGGCCGGCTTCACGCCCGCATACGCCATTGGCAACTCGACGTTTTGAATCGCGGCCATCCGCGGAATCAGGTTGAACCCTTGGAACACGAAACCAATCTTCTTATTCCGAATTCGAGAAACGGCTCGGTCGTCGAGATGACGGATGTTCACTCCGTCGAGGCGGTAGTGACCGGCCGTGGGCACGTCCAAACACCCGATGATATTCATCAGCGTTGACTTGCCTGATCCCGAAGTGCCCATGATCGCGACGAATTCCCCCTTTTCCACGATGAGCGAAATGCCACGTATCGCATGCACTTCAACACCGCCCATCGTGTAACTCTTCACGATGTTTTTCAACGCGATGATCGGGGCCAACTTCTTCGAATCAATAGCCTCGTAGGGCGCGGCAAGCCCGCTCGAGACCATCACGGTGCACCTCCTCCGAAGCCGCCCCCGCCGAATCCGCCCGTTATGCCAGCGGCTCCCGAACTGGTCGCCGCGCTGACTGACGCGGTGGGCTCGACGATGGTCTGACCTTCGCTGACCCCACTGGTGATCTGTGTGAAGGAGGCGCCCACGATTCCGAGAGTGACCACGACGGTCTTCTGCACGCCCTTGCTCAGGACCTTCACCGTGGAAACACTCCCCGTCGTTGAGATCGCTGCGCTCGGTAACAGGAGAACGTTCGACGCTGACTGCACGACTATGGCCGCCTCGACGGTCATACCATCCTTGATTGACTTCGGGGCCTGCTCGAGAGCGATGGTGACCGGGTACTCCACAACGTTGTTGACGACGGTCGACACCTGCGATACCGCAGTGACGACACCGGTCACCTCCGTGTCAGGTAGGGCGGCGAGGGTCAGCGATGCCGTCTGGTGCACCTCAATCTTCATCGCGTCGGCCTCGGCCACGTCGGCCACGAGTTCGAACGAGCCCAGACTCTGAATCGTGACGAGCGCTGAACTCGACGAGGTACTCGTCGAGGAACTTGTTGAGGAGCTCGATGAACTCGACGTGGAAGAGCCGCCGCCACTCACGGTCTGTCCCACTGAGCCGTTGACCGCGGTCACGGTGCCACTGATGAGCGCAACGAGTTGGGTCTCCTGGAGCGACTTCTCGTCTTGGGCGACAGTCGTCTCGTCTTGGGCGATGGATCCTTGATCTTGCACGAAACCGACTTTGCCTTGGGCAATCGTGGACTGATCCTGCGTGATAGTTGACTTGTCGGCCGTGATACTCGAGGAGGACACATTCATGTTCGCCTGATCGACCTTCACCGCCAGCTCTTGCACCGTAATGTTCGACTGATCTTGGGTGATCTGATTCTCGTCGGAATTGACTTGGGCTTGGTCGGACGTGATCGCCGCACTGTCGAGGGAGCACGAGGTCTTGGCGGTGCTCAGCGTCACTCCGGTGCCCGTGCTGGTGCCTACGCTATTGGTCGCAACGATCGTGAATAGGTACGTTGTATTGGCACTGAGGCCGGTAATCGTTGCGGACACCTGCGACGCGGCATTGCTCGACGTCAGCGTCTCGGTGTTCGAGGACGTCCCGTATCCGGCAGTCGTGCCGTACTCGAAGTAGTACGTTGTACTCGCTCCGTTGGGGTTCACGGTAGCGTTCAGCACCGCCGACGTGGTGGAAACGGACGTGGCTGAGTCGGTAGCTACTGAAGGCGCCGAGCCCGAAGACGCCGTCACGGAACCTGAGGAGATGCCCGACGAGCCCGAGCTTGTCGACGCAGCAGGGCAGCCGAGCGCCTCGTCAGCATTGTACGTGGACGTTGCGCTCGACAGCGTCGCCTCGTCGTTGCCCACCTGGGTCTCGGCTGTGGCCAATTGATTCTGGTCGTTTGTCAGTTGTTGTTGCGCGGTGTCGAGGGTCTCTTGGTTCTGATCTTGTTGCACCTGAGTGCCACCGGCCTCGGCGGTGGCGAGCGTTGACCGATCCCTGGCGAGCGACCGTTCGTCATTGGTGTACGTCACGAGCGAGTCCGCGTAGTTCATCCTTGCCACCTTGAGCGACGTCGTGGCTTGCAGAAGCGCCGAACGTGCCGTGGTTGAATCAACACTTGCGAGGACTTGACCTGCCTTGACTTTCTCGCCAACCCTCGCTGTGAGCGTGGCGAGCGTGCCACCGGAAGTGAAGTCTTCGTTGGCGGTTTCCACGGTCGAGATATTGCCCGAGGCTGAGACACTGGCCTGCACGGTTCCCTTGGTCACCTTGACGGTCCGCGTAACCGCCGCGCTCGATGACGACGGGGAGTGGTAGATCGAGTAGAGGGCGAACGTCGCGCCGAGCGCGACGGCGAGCGCAAGCACGACGTAGCCAACACGTTTGCGCGAGAGAAACCCGAGTGCCTTGATGCTCATGTCAATATCTCCATGTAGTTGATGGCCGAAGCGGCGAAGTTTGATGGTGCCACGGGATTAGCCGGTCGTGGTTGGCGGTTTAGGTAGCAGCGCCGAGCACTTCGAGTACGCCTTCTTGTAGGTCGAGCTCGACGTCGGGGTCGCCGTGGATGACGACGACTTAGTGCCGTACGCCCCCTTGGCCAGGGTCACGTGGTTGAGCGTCATGCAATTGCGAAACGCTGCCAACGCGGTTGACGACCCGTTCGGTGGCGAGCCCGCCCCGCTGCCAAACTGCGAGCCCGCCGGCAGGAGCTTGGAACATGCCTTCAACGCCTTTTGGAATTTTCCTCCGCCCTTAAAGCCGCCCGGCGCACCGCCACCTGAAGGGAATGTCCCGGTAGGAGCACCGCCTGATGGAGGTCCGCCCGCACCAGGGAACGCCGTCTTCACACCGTGCTTCTTGAGGCAAGTTTCGAACTTTTTCAGCGACTTCTTGTTCAACCCCTTAATGGTGGTCGTCGTGGTCTTAGACGACGCCGACGCGGCGCCTCCACCGATAAGAAGTCCGCCTCCGGACACTGCCAGAACGAGTATCACTGCGAGAGCCGAACAGAATCGAACATGAGTTCTTGGTGACTTGAGAGGCTTGTGTATCGCGTTTGAATAAGAGTTGGTCATCGCGACAGTATGCGAAACGAATCTGGAGAATCGTTGAGAGCGCGATAATGATTCCCTGGACGATCGAACGTGAGGACTCATCCGGGGCCATTTACGAATCGAATATTGAGGCCCCCTGTGTCCCTTTCTTACACAATCCTCAGGAACCGCTGTCATACTTCGGCGGTGATTATCGAGATACTGTCCGTCGAGGACGACGACAATCTCGCCTTCGTCATCATGACAACGCTTCGCCTTGGTGGATTCAACGCAACGCGCGCGAAAGACGGCCGCGAGGCACTACAACTCGCGCTCGAAGCCAAGAAACCCGACCTGATCGTTCTCGACGTCATGCTCCCTGACCTCAATGGGTTCGAGGTCTGCCAGCGATTGAGGGAAGCTGGCTCAACTATCCCGGTGATCTTCCTCACCGCTGCGGATTCGGTTGGCGATAAAGTGCGAGGCCTCGTCATCGGGGGCGACGACTATTTGGCCAAACCATTTAGTGGCGAAGAACTCATCGCGCGCATCAGGGCGAAACTCCGGCGCTTCGGCAAAGCACCGGAGGACCCGCCCTTGACGTGCCAGGGCATCACCGTTGACGAAAGTTCCCACACGGTTATGAAGGACGGTGCGCTCGTCGACGTCTCGCCGACCGAGTATCGGCTCTTGTTCTTCCTCATGACGAACGCGGGAAGAGTCTTGAGCCGTTGGCAGATACTCGATCACGTGTGGAACTACAGCTACGAGGGCGGCCCGACAATTGTCGAGTCCTACGTGTCCCAATTACGCAAGAAAATTGACACGTCGCCTCCGTCGATTATTCGAACCATTCGGAGCATCGGTTACCGATTCGAACGAGAGTGACGCGGCGATGAAACTTCGCGTCAGACTACTCAGCGCGGCCATGGTGTTGGTCGTGGTCATTTCCCTATTGGGACTCTTTTTGGTTCATTCAGTACAGACCTCAGAGATCCGCCAGATCGATCAACAGCTTGAGACCTTTCTTCCAACGTCACGAATCGCGGCTGCCGCTAAACCGCCAGCGCTTCCAAAGAGTGGAACCGCGCGACCAACCTTCAGCACCAGCCATTTCAGTGCGCTGTACCTCGCGACCATTACCAATGGATCTCGAAAGGTACTCTCCACGCCTCTTGGCACGCAGCACGCGTCACCTCAACTTCCACGATCGATCACGTCGTCGCTTCATCACGTCGTGATCGTCACCGTCGGATCCACGACTGGTTCACTTTCGTGGAGGGCAGTCCTCGTCGATCTGCCGCACGTGCACACCGAAGTCCTCGTCGCCGCGTCTTTGAATCAGGTCAACGCGACGATGAGGTTTCTCCGACTCTCGCTCCTCCTGACTGGACTCATCGTTCTCGCCGTGCTCACGGCTACGGGCATTTGGATCACTCGGCTCGGACTACGCCCGATTGCTGAAGTCACCGAAGTCGCTGAGGCCATCGTCGATGGAGATAGAACAAGGAGAGTGGCGGGGCGAGATCAAGGAACCGAGGCGGGAAAGCTCGCCCGTGCCTTCAACGTGATGCTCGACGAACAACAAGCCTCAGAGGCGCGCCTTCGTCAATTCGTAGCTGATGCCTCGCATGAACTACGCACGCCCGTTTCGGTCATTCTGGGCATTACCGAGTTATGGCGTAGAGGCGAGTTAAGAAGTGGCAGCCAAAGTGATGAGGCCATACACCGCATCGGGGTCTCCGGCTCCCAGATGGGAAGGCTTGTCGAAGACCTTCTTTTCTTGGCTCGACTCGACGAGGGCCGACCCCTTGAGCGTGAGCCGGTCGACTTAGGTCAAGTAGTGCGCGACGTCGTGGCCGACGTCTTGACGACTGACCCGACACGCAATCTCGTGCTCGACGCACCGCTCTCAGTAGTTGTCCAGGGTGACGAGGCCAGTCTTCGCCAAGTCGCCGTCAACCTTGTCAGCAATGCCGTTCGGCATACTCCAAATGGCGCTAGCGTCAAGATCCACGTTTTCGAACAGGGGAACAATGCGCTGCTCGAGGTGGCCGATTCAGGTCCCGGTATGACCCGCGAAGATGCGAGCCGCGCCTTCGATCGGTTCTGGCAAGCCGACTCGAGTAGATCCCGATCGGGGGCAGGTTTGGGCCTCGCCATAGTGCGAGGCATCGTGGACGCCCACCTCGGGGAGGTTTCCCTGGTGTCGGACAGAGTGACGGGCACCCGTGTACTCGTGACCATTCCTCGGTTCGCAAAGTTACCCGCGTGAAACTACAAGTACGCGGCTCCTTCAAGCGCTGTGCGAATCAAATCACCCAATCAAGTTATCCGCGCTGGAGGAAAAAGGGACGGTGCTCTTTGAGGATCGCACTGCGCCGAGGCGGACGCAGAGTGGGGACTAGGTCGACTGCGACGGGCCGAACAGTGTTCATTTTGGGCCTCGTACCTCTGCAACATTTCGAGTTCGGCCAGACAGCAAAGAACATCGGTTTAATGGCGAATTAATCTCTCGTACACCCGTCGCGAATCAGGGACATTTCTAGACATCACCGCTGTCACTCGCTTTTCTACACGGATCAGGCGGCTCACAGTTCAAGACCTTCATCGAGACACGACATTGATTCGTCGAACAACGAGACGAAATTCTTAGTCGGATCATCTGCGACGGCGAACAATACTGATATCGCGACACCCAAGACCGCTCCGGCCAATGTGCGAACGCCAACGTCATCCGATGCCCGTCCGGTACGTTCCGCCAGCACCTCAACCAGGAGGTGCATCGCCCCCGCCAACTGATCCAGGATTGCCGATCGCAGTTCTGGCACAGAAAAGCTAAGTTGCATCCGATCCATTTGATCCGCGACTTCCAGAACTGACAGCTGGTCAAACACTTCTCTGAAGGCCTGATGAAGCGCTTGGAGCGGGCTGAGTTCCTTTGGTTGCCTCCGGAAGGCCCCCACGATGAGCGGATCAATGTCGTCGAACAGCACGACATCGGACTTGGTCGAGAAGTAGCGGAAGAAGGTGCTTTCAGAGACTTCGGCTTCTTCAATGATCTGCTGGACAGTCGTCGCGTCATAGCCCTGCTCTCGAAAGAGTCGCAGGGCAAGCGCCTGAATCGCCGACCTCGTCTTGGCCTTCTTTCGTTCACGCAGTCCTTCTGGCATTACTTCATTGGATGCCAATGGTCTCTCCCTCTTTGCGCGCGTCAGTATCTTTCGATTCCAAAGATACGTTCGTCTGTGGGAGAAAGAGCACGGAGAGCACCGCACCAATCAGTGCAATGCCACCGGACACCATGAGCGCTCGGTCCATACCACTGGCGAAGGCCGCCCGAACTGACGTAAGTAGCGCGGTCGAATGAAGCTGCTGAGCGACGGCCACGCCCCCAAAGACGCTCTGGCGAACGGCGGCCGCGGCCGACGCCGGCAGGCCCGAGAGGTGGAGGTGCGCGAGGTAGCCGGCGCTGAGAACGCTGCCCAGGATGGCGGCACCTAACGGCGCGCCCGTCTTATTGACCGCCTGAAGAACCGCGGAGCCGACGCCACTGCGCTCTTCGGTCAGTTCAACCAAGGCGGCGGACGACGAGGTGGCAATCGCGGTCCCTATTCCAAGCCCAAGGAGAGCCATCCAACACATTATGAAGACGCTGCTCGAACTGGCCCTGGTCATCGAGCCAATGAAAAGGCCCGCGGCGAGTAGCACGAAGCCCGCCGTGGTCACCACTTTGGCGCCCAAAAGGCTGGCCAGCTTGGCGGCGGGAATCGCCCCCACCACTAAGCCAGCCATCAGCGGCAAGAGGCGCAGCCCGGAACCTATCGGGTTCGTACCGAGCACACCTTGGAAGAACTGCGGCATGGTGAACAACACGCCGAACATCGAGAGGATCACAAACGCTGCCAAAATAACGCCCCAGGTGAACGAGCGCGATTCGAATAGCGACAGATCGAGCAATGGCTCGCCTGCGGGTTGACGAGTGAGACGTCGTTCCCAGCCAAAGAAGCCGGCGAGAATCACGAGCCCGACGAAGATGAAGAGCAGCGCGCCCACATTGCTCCAACCATGTTGCCCCGCCTCAATGAGGCCATACATGAGCGCCACCAGGCCGACCGCCGATGAGGTCACTCCCACCGCGTCGACGTTCGGACGCTCGAGCGAACGAGACTCGGGTATCAACACGGCACCCGCAACGAGTCCGACCATGGCAACGGGCACATTGATCAAGAAGACCCAACCCCACCAGTAGTGCGTCAGCAGCCAGCCTCCGAGAATGGGGCCAAGCGGGAGGGAGAGAAAGTTGGCTGCGGACCACACGCCGACCGCCTTTGGCCGTTCCTCTTTCGCGAACAACACAGTCAGCGCTGAGATGGCCATCACGATGACTCCGGCCCCTGCAATACCCATGAGGACTCGAGCGGCCATGAACTCGACCACCGATGTCGAATACCCGGAAGCTGCGGAACCGAGTCCGAAAAACGCGAGAGAGATAAGCAGCACCTTCTTCTTGCCGTAACGGTCGCCTAGTAGCCCGACGGGAAGCATTGATGCGGCAAGCACCAGGAGGTAAATGGAGGTGAACCATTGAAGATCGGATTCAGACGCTTTGAGTGCCTTCGATAAGGTCGGAAGTGCCACGCTCAGCACAGTGCCGTCCAATCCCACGGCGAGCACGGCCAAACTCACTGCACCCAGTGCCCACCACCGACGGGCTCCGTTATTTATCATGAAGCCTCCTTCTTTTGACTGCTACCTTTAAATAATAGTAGCAGTCATTTCCAAGGGGCTCTCATACCTCAGCGAGTTCGCAATGGGACACGCTTTACGGCCGGGCTTTGAACGGGGCGTGGAATTCGGATTCGGACTCGACCTGATTCTCGACGGTCTCGAGAAAGCTCGACTTGAGAATTGAATCGAGCACCTGTAAAACGACGTGGCTTGACCGCGGGACCATGAACAGGCCTTATTTCCTGCAAAACCGCGAGACAAAACCGAGGCACTGCAACTTATTGAAAGAATCTCTTGATCCCAAGGTGCCGGAATCGTGACCCGGGCGGACCACCACCAGCGCGGAAACATTCGGCAGCCATCTCCGCCTATACCCCTGACGTCCGACCTCCATCGAGTGAAGGAGGGAGGCTCGAGGCGAAGCCATAGACCAGTGGAAGCAGTCGATCAGGCGCTTCGAGTTGAGGCAGGTGTCCGGTCCTCGCCATAGGCACGAACTCCGCACCGTTGATTGCCGCAGCGTACGCGCGACCGTATTGCACATCGGCGATCCCATCGCTTTCGCCCCAAATCACGAGGGTCGGGACACGGATAGTGCCAAGTCGAGAACGCAAGGTGGGGTCAAACATTGAGGAGCCTCCGGCGTAAAGGGAGAGGGTGGCAAAGTTGCCCGCCATCATGGCGCGTTGCGCATCGCTGAAGGCGGTCGTATCGATTCGAAATTTCTCCGGCTCGAAGTAACTGAGACTCTGTATCTCAGGGAACGTTTTGGTCGACACGTCCGCGACAGGGTGACCATCAACGTCGATGCCCACCGCATCCATGATCACCACTGCGCTTACTCGGGGAGAGTTGAGAATGGCCACCTCGGCGGCGATCCACCCGCCAACGGAGTTACCGATGATCGTGACGTCAAAGAGCTCGAGATCCTCAATCAGTGCGACGTAGAGAACGGCCAGCCCTTTGACATCACGAAGAGCTTCTAAGCGGGACGTGCCCATGAATCCGGGGTGCGTGGGGGTGAGGACGCGGGCCGCCCGATCTCGACTGAGCAGATCGGCGAAGCTCGACATTGAAACGGGGCCGGCGCCGCCGTGGAGCAAGAGAAAAACACGTCCGGTCCCTTGATCGGCGTAGGTCACTTCAACCTGTCCAATACCCGTGACCTCGAGGGTTCGAGTCGAAACACTGCTCATGGCACCTCCCATAGTTTCGCGCGCTAGAGCGCGCTCGTCTGATGCAGTGTATATCAATATGTTGATATAAGCAAGTTGAGAATGGCGGCTACGATGATGTCGTGACGAGCGATATTGGGGAGATCGGACGATCCGTAAAGCGGGTGCAGATGCGCCATCACCGAGCTCTCAACGCGGCTCTGGCCCCGCTAGGCCTCACCATTGTGCAGTGGGACGCGCTGCGCCACATCGACGAGAACCCGGGGGCTTCGCTTCACCTCCTCGCCGAGTTGACCTACCAAAGCGACCAATCCTTCGGTACCCTGGCTGGTCGAATGATTGAACGTGGCCTCATCGAGCGCATCGTCGCACCCGGTCGTGCCGTGCAGCACCGACTCACGAAGGAGGGCGTATCGCAGCGACGCCGCGGCAACGAGCTCGTGCTAAACACACTCGCGTCGTCCTTCTCCGCGTTATCACCGACGCAACTTGCAGATTTTGGTGATGCACTCCGGATCATTCTGGCAACGCCACTCGCAAATTAATCGGATCTGGCCTCGTCCGGGCTCGAGTTGATCCACTTCGGTTGAACGCAGTACTTCACTCGCCAGGCCGAGGCGGTCGTGCAGGGCGGCTTTCACCCCGCAACGCTTCCCTGGCATCGATGTCCCTACCACTCATGGTCACTCCATCGGCGGGTAGAGGCCCATCTCTTCCGCCATAGTAGGTAATTCGCTCAACTGCTCGAGCGGCGACTCAACCAGGGGCGGCTGCATGACAAAATCCTGCTCGGTGGTGAGGATGCCGCGCAGCCGGGCGGCGATCATGACGATGCCGAGGGAGCCGAGGCACAACAGTCCGATCAAGACTGCCTCTAAGTGCGCCGCGAGCAGGCCGGTGACCATGGCCGGACAGACGATCAGCATCATTGACATGGCGAATCCTGAGATCGAATTAGCGCGGCCGCGGATCCTGTCATCGGCCAGAGCGTTGATAAGCGGGTTCCTGGTAGGAGCGACGACGGTCTCCCCCGCGGCGAACAGGCTGACGAAGGCGAACAGAATTACGATCCGCCAGCCCGGGCCATTGACGATTTCGGCACATCCAAGAAGCGCCCAGGACACCGCCCAGATCAAACCAACGGCGGCCAGAGCGGAGCTTCGCCGGTGCCGCCCGACGATACGCAACACAAGCATCTGGATGGCCACGATGACGCCGGTGTCAATGGTGAAGGACACCGCGATCGCGTGGTCAGAGATATGGTCCGCCACCGAAGCAAAGGCCGGTAGCCCGGAATCGAACGTGGCGGGGCCGGTGAAGGCGAGCAGCAGCGAGGCCAGAATCATCAAACGGAGCCCCCGGTGGCTTAGGACGTAGCGGTACCCGACCCGGGTTTCGTTGACTTCCTTCTCTCGCCGTAGGTTCGGCAGTGCAGGCAGCAAGGCCGCGAAGAGAAGACAAGAGAGGCCGTTAGCCAGGAAGAGCACCTGGAAGGTTCCGGGATGGTGGGCTCTGACGACGACCGCGGCAACCGCGGCACCGATACCAAGTGCCATGTTCTGGGTCGCGAAGTTCACGGCGAAGGCGCGCTGCTGCAGCGCGGGTTCCCGAGTCAGACCATTGAGCATCGTCGCGATAGCGCCGAACATCGGTGCCCACGTCGCCCCGTAGATCAGGACGACCGGCAACGCGGTCAGGGTGTTGTGAGCCCACGCGAGCCCGACCTCGGCGACGACCTGACCAAGCAGGATCGCGCCCAGCACCGGCCGAGGGCCCACCCGGTCCATCAGCGCACCGCACACCAATACGACCAGTAAGCCGGTCGCCGCGCCCGCCGCCAGCAGTGCTCCAACCACCGCTAGTGCGATCCCCCGCGCCTGGTGAAGATAGATGATCATGAACGGCAACACCAAGCCGGTGCCGAGCATTGAAAGGAAGTTTCCGGCGAGGAACAACCGAGTTTTGCCAGAGAGTCGCGGGCTCATTTCGTCATTGCTCCGCTTGAGGCGTTTGTTGCACGCTCTTCTTGCGCCAGTGGAAATGGCGTTTAGGTCGCGTGTCACGGCACCGGGAGGTAGCACGCCGAGTCGCGCGACTCCCGTTGGCGCTGTCGAACAGACTTTGAATGTGGATCTCGGCAAGCTTTCCCAAAATAAATGGATTCATGGCTTGCCTCCTTCCGGGTTGAATTGTCATAGTTCGGTTCACCTGGCTCACTCCTTTGGGTTCAGGCTTGTCCGGTGCACCAGCGAGCCTTCCTGTGATCGAAAGACCCGTACTGCACCTCACCTAATACCGACACCGGAACGAAACAAAATTGTTCGGTCCGGAGTGACAAGTTTTCCGGCTCGGCGGTGTCTGTACATGTAGTGGGATCAGAAGGAGCCCGACAACGAGGTGATGAGAGAATGGAACGGTGAACACAGACCTTCTCCGTCGCGCCCAGTCCGGGGACCAGCAGGCGTTCGCACAGTTGACCGACGGGTATCGACAAGAGATACAACTGCATTGCTACCGGATCCTGGGTTCAACGCAGGACGCGGAGGACGCTCTCCAGGAGACCGTTCTCGCCGCATGGCAAGCGCTGGCAAACTACGAGGAGCGAGCCTCTATCAGAACCTGGCTCTACCGCATCGCTACGAACCGTTGCTTGAACATGCTGCGCGCCGCTAGCCGACGACCCGCGGTGGCTTCTTCGCTCAACAGCGTTCGACCTGAGCCGACTCGAGTGGGCGAAATTGCCTGGCTCGAGCCGTACCCCGACATTCTCCTTGATGGGCTGCCCGACGACAGCCCCGGACCCGACGCTCGGTACGAGTCGAGGGAGTCGGTCTCGCTGGCGTTCATCACGATTCTGCAGCTCCTTCCCCCTCGTCAACGGGTGGCGCTGGTGCTTCGCGACGTCCTCGGCTACCGAGCCAGCGAAGCGGCCGCGATGATTGACGCAACGGAGGCATCAGTGGAGAGCGCCCTCAAACGCGCTCGGGTGGCTTTGAACGATCGCCTGGTCGACGCACAGGATCGCGAACCTCCGCCCGCGCCCAACTCCGTGGCTGAAAAAGAAATCGTCGCCCGCGTCACCGCTGCGTTCGAAACCGGAAACGCTGATGAACTCGTCGCTCTCCTCTCCGAAGACGTCTCAGTCACCATGCCCCCAGTTCCCGGGGAGTGCAAGGGTCCCGAGGACGCGGGTCGCTACTTCCGCACGACGTCGTTCCGCCCCGGACGCTCAACCCGGGTTGTACCGACCCGAGCGAATGGTCAACCCGTACTCGCGACCTACGTTCGTGATCCCCAAACGGGCCTGTACCACGCGACTGGTATCGCGGTGTTGACATTGTCGGGGGGACTCATCTCGGCGGTGACGATATTCGGTAAGGACGTCCTGCCGTCTTTTGGCCTTCCGCGGGTCTTGTCTTCTTGACGCACTCGGGACCTACGACGATGTTCGTGTCGAAGGTCCCGAGTGTGTTCCTACACGTCGAGTTTGGTGCCCGTGATGATCATTCCCTTCACGGTGCCAGTCACCGTCACCAACGCGCCGACCTTAATGTTCTTCGCCGTGCCCATAACGAAGTGGGTCATTGCGTCCCAGTGCACGACGTACGTCTCGGTGCCTTTTTTGAAGCTGAATGAACTGGTCGTGCCCATTTTCGCATTGATCTTGGTAATTGTCCCGTGCCACGTGTGTTCCATCGTGGCATGAGCGTGCTCGGTTGCGCCAGCTGGCGCGGTCGTGAGTGCGACACCAAGGCCAAGCGACCCGACGGCGAATGCTCCCGGTAAGACAAGGGCGGCAAGAATTCTTTTCATTTGCTGTTTCCTTCCTGCGCAGGACGCAGTGATGTAGACACATCGGACGTTCTCGTCCACCACTACTGTCTTAGAAACAAAAAAGGCGTTACAAGAATTACCGGAAAAGTTGTCGCTTTTTGTCGCGCCCAAAAGATTGGGGATCCGGCGCTCTGAGAGTCGAAAGCTATGGAGGCAGAAGAATATTCAATTCATTCGCGGGCCGCTGAATTGACGAGCATTTATCACGAAAGTTGCGGCTTCCAGGCATGACGGCTAACACGCCGTAATCGATGCCACGGTCCTGAAGCGTCTCTTGTCAGTCCTCATAATTCTGCAGCACCACGCAACGAGATCGACCCAGAACAACTATTGGAGAGTTCCAAACAATCCCAAGGTGCCGGGATTGAGACCCGGGTCGACCACCGAGTTGTCTTCACCGACAGATATTCTTAACGGTCGCGAATCATCGTCGCGCGACTCTGCCACGCCAATCGAACTCCGACCGATTCGGCGTCAGCTCGCCCGTTCAAATTAAAGGCCTAACTGACGTCACGCTTCTTCAGCAATGCCACACCGGCGATGGCGAGTATCAGAACCCACGCCACGACGACGGCGGTGCCGCCATTGCCTGGGAGCAACTTGTCTTCAATGTGTCCCATCATCGAATCCGACGCATGCACGGGCAGGAAGCGCCCGATCTTGGGCAGAAACCCGAAAACGAGATTCTCCACGACGAAGCCCCACGCCAGCAGAGAAATCACCGCGCCCACTTGGTTGGGGACGATTGCGCCCACCGCGACACCGATTGCGCCCCACAGCGCCGTTCCGACGATCGCGCCGACGATCAATTCGGTCATGTTGGCGCCGCTCATGACGATGGAAACTCCCCGGATCTTAAGGATCATGATGCCGATCGAAAAAACGAGCCCCTCACCGATGACACCAAAAACGAGACCAGAGAGAACTCCCGCGGTGATCTTCGTGGCGAAGAGGCGGCCCCGATTCGGGTTGAACAATGACGTCGGACGAATGGTCCCGAAACGGTACTCGCTGGTGAAAAGCATGACCCCAGCAAGCGCCGCGAAAACGCCCGCGATGCTCCCGAAGCTGAGCAGGCTTACCTGATCCTGTTCGGAGAAAAGCTGGGACATAGGTGTCAACGTGCACGTCAGGATGGTAAAGAGCAGCGCCAAGGCAATCAGCCCCACCAGGAGGCCGATAGTGGTACGCGTTGAACGGATCTTGAGGAGTTCGGCCCGCAACTGATTCACCGTGGTGCCTCTTCTGACGTCAAGTCGAGGAAGACCTCTTCCAACGACGAACCTTCCGTCGCGAGTTCGTGGATAGCGACACCCGCAGCGTGGGCGATGTCGCCGACACGCTCTCGCGTCGTTCCCTGGGCCAACAGTGCGTGGTCGTTACTCTTCGTGGCGATAATTCCCTCCCGCTGTAGCGCTTCGGCTAGGCGGTCAAGCTCAGGACTTTGCACGCGCACGACTGAACCGACGCGAGCGGTCAATTCATCCAGAGTCGATTCGGCTACGAGCCTTCCGTGATTGATGATGAGAACCCGATCCACAGTCTGAGCGACCTCGGCGAGCACGTGGCTCGAAATAAGGACCGTGCGTCCGCCCGACGCAAAATCTCTAAGGAAATCCCGCAGCCATCGCACACCTTCGGGGTCGAGCCCATTTGCCGGTTCGTCCAGTACCAGCAATTCCGGGTCGCCGAGCAGAGCGGTAGCGAGACCGAGTCGCTGGCGCATACCAAGCGAATATCCTTTCACCCGGCGCTTCGCCGCGTCCTGAAGCTCGACCAGCGATAGGACTTCGTCGGCTCTGGCGTCCGAAAGCCCGACGGCTCGACCCAGCATTCGAAGATGATCGCGTCCCGACCTTCCGGGATGAAAATCGGTCGCCTCGAGAACCGCACCGATGCGAAGCGCGGGTGTTTGTAATTGGTCGTAGGGACTCCCGAAAACGGTGGCGTGACCACTGGTGGGCTTGGCGAGCCCGAGCAACATCCGTAAGGTCGTTGACTTACCGGCGCCGTTGGGCCCGAGGAAGCCCGTGATGGTTCCGGTCTCTATGGCGAAGGTGAGGTCGTCAACTGCAAGAACGTCACCGTAACGTTTGCTGAGCGAATTACTTTGAACTACGTATGACACGTACTCACTTTCGCTTGCGGGGACATAGTGAGTGTAACCCGCTCTCTTCCTACCGAAAATGGCTGAATAGACGTTGTACGGCTATCTCGCCATTGAGGTCACATCAGGCCTTGCCCATTCAGAAGATGAAGGGCACGAGCATCTTGGTCGAGCGACGGTACTCCGGGTAGGTGTCGGGGAACCGCTCGGTGAGGAAGCGCTCTTCCACCATGGCGCCGTCGACACAGTAAACCTCGACCAGAGTCATGGCGACTTTGGTGATGCACTCGGATCATTCTCGCAACGCCCGTCGCCACGAATTCGGACCAATCCTTGACACCGACGTCGAATTGATTCAATAGGAACTTGTTACGCATGAGCGATTTAGGCGCTCTCGCCTCGAGCCAAGCCGAGCGGGAGGTCACACTTCTTTTCCTGTGGAGGGAGTTCTCATATACCGACGGGGCCTCCTCGCTGGGCATACCAACTGGTGCCGTTCATTCGACGGACTTCGCGCCGCAACTGCAGTGACCCTCAGACCGCGCCTTCCGGTCTCATCGTCGAAAGTCCTCCAGCGCCGTGGGTGGGGCCGACGCTGGAGGAGAAGGGTGAGGCGGCACCTACGCGCCCGAACCGCGGTCGAGCCTCGACGGGGACGTTCGAGTATGCAGCCGGACTCCTTGGCGGCCGCACTACGCAGCCCACGTGGGTCAATTTCCTCATTAGGCAAATCCTCACGCTGACTGCTTCAGCGAAGCCCCCGTCTCCGGGTGAAAGAAATGGATGGCGTCATTCGGGGCGCTTAGGGTGATTGAATCCCCGCGGGCGACGCTGGAGTGCGCGTTCAAGATCGCAACGAGGTCGAGACCATCGCTCGTAGCGTGAATATGTTCATCATTCCCTAGGAACTCGATGACTTCCACTTTGGCCACCGCGCTGAAACCAGCGTGGTCGATGGATCCTTCGATCAGGTGTTCCGGTCGCACGCCGACCACTATGTCACTACCATCACTTTTGCGAAGAATGTCTGACTGCTCGTCGGTCAGCGTGACTTTGATATTCGAGTCTGCACTCACGCCAGTGAGATAGACGTGCTCAGCGTCTCGATTGGTACGCATTGACACAAAATTCATTGACGGCGATCCAATGAAACCGGCGACAAACTTATTGTTTGGGGAGTTATACAGTTCCCGGGGTGTCCCATACTGCTCCAACACACCGAGGTTCATGACCGCAATTCGGTCGGCCATGGTCATAGCTTCTACCTGGTCGTGCGTCACGTACAGCATGGTCGCCTTGAGGCGATGGTGCAACTGGGCGATTTCTGCTCGTGTTTGTACGCGAAGTTTTGCGTCGAGGTTCGATAAGGGTTCGTCCATCAGGAACACGGCCGGATCGCGCACCAACGCGCGGCCGAGGGCCACGCGTTGACGCTGGCCACCCGAAAGTTGGGCAGGCTTACGATTCAGCAGATTCGTAAGATCGAGGATTTTGGCGGCGCTCTGCACGGCTTCTTCAATCTCGTCCTTGGGCACCTTACGCAACTTCAGACCAAAACTCATGTTGTCGGCCACGGTCAAATGCGGGTACAACGCATAACTCTGAAAAACCAACGCGATGTCGCGATCCCTCGAGGGAAGATCATTCACGACCTGTCCGCCAATTTCGATTTCGCCGCTCGTGATGTCTTCGAGGCCGGCGATCATACGCAGCGCCGTCGTCTTTCCGCAGCCCGAAGGACCAACCAGGCACACAAACTCGCCGTCGTCGATCTCCAAATTGAGCATTTCGAGAGAAGGTGCGTTATTGCCGGAATACTGCTTCGTGAGATTTCTCAAAACTACGCTTGCCATGTATACCCTCTATTTAACGGCGCCCGCGAGGACGCCTCGGACGAAGTAACGCTGAAAGGAGAAGAACACAATGAGAGGCACAATCACCGAAACGATGGCGCCCGTAGAGATGATCCAGTAGTTCGCCTGCAGTTCGTGATTTTGGTCGTAGAGAAAGACGGTGAGAGGGGTGTGAGCGTTTCCTCCCAAGAAGACCAGAGCGACCAGCAGATCGTTCCACACCCAGATGAACTGAAAAATAGCGAGCGACGCCAACGCCGGTAGAGCCAGCGGCAGCACAATGCGATAGAAGACCTTCCACTCACCTGCGCCCTCCATGCGGGCCGCTTCCAACAAGTCATTCGGAATGCCGCTCATAAAGTTACGCATCAAAAAAATCCCAAAGGGAAGCCCGAATGCCACGTGAAAGATGATCACACCCGGTATCGTCCCGTAGGGGTTTAGGCCGAAGAGATTGCCTAACTCGCGGTAGAACTGCACGACTGGGATGAGGGCAACTTGTACGGGAACCACCATGAGCCCCACGACCGTCAAGAACACGACGTCACGCCCTCGCCATCTGCCAAAGACCAAGCTGTGTCCCGCGAAACACGCGAAGAAGACCACCAGCAGCGTGGCGGGTACCGTGATTTCTATCGACGTCATCAAAGAGTCCAAAAGTCCGCCAGCGACAAACCCTTGGCTGAAAAGGACGTGATAGTTCGAAAAAGTGAGGCTGGCCGGAGCCAGCAGCGCCTTCCACCAACCGCTCACACCGAAGTCCGCCTCCGGACGCAGCGAAATGACGAGCAGGGACACGGTGGGTACCAGCCACACGATGGCGACAAACCCGAGGACTATATTTGATGGCCCTCGTGCCGGCAACAGTCGCCGGAGTTTGTGGCGGCGCATCGTGGTTTCCTTCGCCTGAGTGATCGTCATCACACTCCCTTGATCCGTTTGAGGTTCATGATCATCGCGGGAAGTACGAGCAGGAAGAGTATGACCGCGATGGCGCTCGACACGCCTGAGTGAACACCACCAGTGAAGCCATCGTTATAGATCTCCACTGCCAGGGTGGGAGTTGCGTTGACGGAAGCGCCAGACGCCATATTCAGCACTATGTCGAAGACCTTGAGCACGTTGATGATCATGGTGACGAAAACGACGGCGAGGACTGGCGCGAGCATTGGGACGGTCACCTTGCGGAAAACCTGCCACTCCTTCGCGCCATCAATCCGAGCTGCTTCGAGGACCTCGCGGTTCAGCGACGCGAGCCCGGCCCCGATGAGCACCATCGCGAACCCTGCCCAAATCCACAAGTAGGCGATTATCATCGCCATATCGGCGAGTGGAACGGATAGAAGTGCTTGTTCGGTTTGACCCAGCCCAGAGACGGGAGTTATTGAACTGCCGCCCAGCCACGAAATACCCGTAAAGCCCGCACTAAAATTTGAGGATACAAGTTCGACGAAATACGAACCCGTACCGACATTAGAGAATATGTACTGACCATTCGTCGTAGTCGTTGTCGTTGCCACGCTTGCACCCTGAGAGTTCACCAACGAAAGGCGAACGAGCGGAAGGCCCAACTCCGAGGGCAGAATGTCGGTCTTGTTGGTCGGATCACTCGGTGAAAACGCGCGCCAGACGACACCAGTGATGGCGCCTGATATCGGCTGCGGCTTCACCGCGTCTTGGGCCTTGAGGAGAGCCAGGGTCGTGGGACTGACATCCTCCAGGCCGATGTTTATCATTCCGCCAGCTCGAGCCGAGGAGTTGCTAATGATACTGTTTCCCTTCTCGGAGTGCGCATTACCCCCCACGAGGCTGGCGACCGTTTGACCAGACGCCGCGCTCACGGGATATGCGCCGGGCGGATTAAACCAATCACTCACCGTAAGTACGGCTGCGTTCACTGCTCCGATATGCGGACTGTTATCGAAGATGGTCGCCCACACCAAGGCTGACGCCGTGGTACTAAAAACGATCGGCATGACAATCAGCGCTTTGAACGCCGTAGCCCAACGAATTCGTTCGGTAAGCACAGCAAAAATGAGACCCAAGGTAGTAACGAAGAACGGGAAAATCAGCACCCAGATGACGTTGTTGCGAAAAGCGGTAAGAATTGTATCCGTTGAAAACACTGTTTTGTAGTTGGTAAGCCCGAGAAATTTCGTAGCCGATTCGTTAAAGAGGCTCAAGCGGATCGTGTCGATCGTGGGGTAGATCACGATAAACAACATCCAGATTGCGGCGGGCGCGAGAAAGGCGAGCGAGACGGCGTGCTGACGAATCCACGAGCGATGCCCGCTTGTTCGTATCTTTACGTTTAAAGTGCTATCGCTCACGGACCCCACCACTCAAAAAGATATGGCTGCATTGAATGACCACAGCCACCGTGTCCTCATCGGCGTGCGCGTAACTCTCTGAAGAACTACACGCACGCCGATGACGCTACGTACGACTAACCGTTTGAAGCAAGGAAAGCCTGCGTTTCACTCTGCATAGCTGACTCAAACTGAGCCGTAGTGTCCGTGCCGCCAACCCAGGCGAGCATGTTCGACCACATCTGCGGTTCAAGCGTGCCACCGTATTCGTCGTCCATACTGAACACAGTCGCGGAAGCACTATTCAAGTTCTTCACGATGCTCGCCGTCACGGCATTCTTAAGGGCGCTCGCGGGCACTGCCAGGTTAGGAGTGATCGTCCCACCGGGAGCCTCTTCCCACAGCGTCGCGAACTTCGCTGAACCCATGTACTGGATCAACGCTCGAGATGCCTTCGTCGACGTCAGCAGCATGGCCACGTCACCCGACGACTGGTCGTTCGTTGCGTACTTGCTGCCAGCGGCAGCTGGGAACGGGAAGTAGTCATAGCAGGGCTTCACCTGTGTCAATGTGCACGATGACGCATTAGACGGCGTGTAGTTCGCTGGAAGGGTCTGCTCCACAAAGGAAGCCTCAATCACCATGGCGGCCGTCGGTGATCCCGAAGTGGGGAACACTGGGTTGACGCACGTAGGCCATTCCTGATCCGTGCCCAGGGCGTTGCTGATGCCGCCCACGTTCGCTCCATTGGTACCGAGAAGCTGGGAGTACGCGGCAAGTGCCTGGGTGACATCAGAACTCGTCCAACTCAATTTTCCGCTTACGAGATCGTTGTACGCGGTAGCTCCGTTCGCCTTCACGAACAGATTTTGAAAGAGGTCCGTCGCTGACCAGCCAGCGCCGGCCGTTCCATTGCAGTAGGAAATCGGGGTGTAACCGGCCTGAGCAATCGTCGCGGCGTCGGTGAGGAACTCTTCGTAGGTCGTGGGTACAGAAGAAATACCCGCGGCGGTAAACACTGCTGGGTTGTAGAACACGGTGTTCTTCGACGAAGAATCAAGCCAGAGGCCGTACAGTTTTTTATTGTACGTAGCAGCCCCATTCCACCCAGCGGAAAAGTTCTTCACTTCACTACCCAAAATTGGAGCCAACGGAGTCAGCCGCTTGCCTGCGGCAAGCAAATCGAATGACCCGGGAGTTGGGACCGCTGCGATGTCCGGCGGCTTTCCTCCCGCTACTGCGGCTTCGATCAGTGTGGGACCGGATGAGCCGATGTTTCGAACGGTCACCTTTATCCCCGTCTCCTTTTCGAAGGGTTTCAACGCTGTGGCAAAACCCGTCGCCTCACCGCCGGAGAATTCGTTCCAGACCGATACTGTCCCGCCGATCTTCTTCGACGTCGACGCCACGGCGGACCCATTTGACGCAACAATGGCAAGACTCGCCATGGTCGTCAATGAAACTGCGGCCATCAGAACCTGACGAGACGACCTCAACCTCTTAAATGCACTCATTATTCGTTTCCTCCTCAGTAGTTCTTGTCACATTCATGACACCAGCCCCTCTCCCCCATGGAGAATGTGCAGGCCATAAGGGCCCTCCACGACGCCGTAAGGCTTGGTGGAACTGTTCCTCTTGCTCCCCAGGGAACTTCCTCGGGGGACAACTTCGAGAGAAAGTTCCTCTCGGTGAGGCTTTGCGATCTCGCCATTTAGCAGCGAAACCATCTTCGACGCTCCCTTGATCCCGGACTCCAGCAATGGCTGGTTCACGGTGGAGATGTCGAGAATCGAGGAAATATCAAGATTGTCGAAACCAATGACGGCACAGTCATCAGGAATCTTGTAGCCATGCTGCTGCGCCGCCTTAACGACGCCCACGGCCAGGGTGTCGGAGCTCGCAAATATCGCGGTCGGACGATGCTTGCCCAGCTCAAACAAAGCGCTGGTGAGAGCCGCGGCGGCTTCCGAGGAATGCGGACCGCGCGCGACGAGGTCAAAATCCGGCTCGATACCGGCCTCTTCAAGGGCCTTCAGATACCCGACGTAGCGGTCTTCCGAGGAGGTCATGCCCAAATCGGTGTGGGCATTGTCACCGATAAATCCAATTCGCCGGTGACCGAGCGAGAGGAGGTGATCCGTCGCCATTTTGCCGCCCGCGACGTCATCGATGTAGACGCAGGGAAGATTGGGCAGGCTGTTGTCGACCAGCACCAATGGAAGAGCGAGCTTCCTGATGCGAGTGACGCGCTCATCGGGAATGCGCAGGGAGATCGAAATAATGCCGTCCACTCGACGCTGGTCCGTGATCGAGGAAAGATGTCGATCAAGCTGAGCTCGATTTTCCACGTTGAAGACAACCGCATCGAGCCCCGCGTCGCTCAAGACATCAATCACGCCAACCAATCGGGCCATCACGGACGGTCGGGTGATCACCGACACCAGAATGCCGACAGCGTCGGTACGTCCCTTGGAGAGCGATGAGGCGCTGCGCAGAGGGCGGTAGTCGAGGCGTTCCATGGTGCTGAGGACGCGATTTCGAGTCGCCTCGCTGACTTGATCGCTGCCGTTGAGCACGCGCGACACCGTACCTACGCCCACGCCGGCCTCTGCGGCCACGGTGGCGATGCTGATCGGACGCTTGCTCACTACGACTTCCCCCAACCAAAATCCGGTGTCTTATTCCCCAATTCGGAACCGGTTCCATAGGATGCTACAGAGCACTAACATCGGTGTCAAGTGCAAGGGAAGGTTTTTCTTACATGCAAAGTTCTGATGACGACGCGCCTCGAGACATGGCCCGGGCGCGGCGAGGTGCGGCGGGTTTGGAGTCATAAAGTTTCGCAATAATCGGCGCTTGGTTGGGGTACTCAGTTCGCTTTTTTGCAGTCACTATGTTGCAGGATTTCAGATCAAAAGGAAGTTTCATGATTGTCGTTGAAGAAGAGCACAGACAGATTCTCGAGTCGATCCATTTACCTAGCCACGTCGCTTCGGCCGAGGTCGACACCGAGGCGTCGTTGCGTTGGTGGCACCACGCAGTTCTGTATGAGGTCTATCTGAGAAGTTTCGCGGACGCTGATGACGACGGTGTGGGCGACATCGCGGGACTTATCAGCCGCTTGCCGTACATCAAGGAACTCGGCGTCGATGCAATATGGATATCGCCCTGGTACGTCTCACCGATGCTCGACGGCGGCTACGACGTCCGAAATTATCTCGACACGGATCCACTCTTCGGTTCGCTCAAGGACGTCAAGAACTTGATTGACGCGAGCCACGAACTCGGGCTGCGCGTCGTCCTCGACTTGGTGGCGAATCACTGTTCGAGTCAGCACCCCTGGTTCCAATCGGCCCTGGCCTCCCCCGAAGGTTCGAAGGAGCGCGACTGGTTCTATTTCAGGGACGGCCAAGGCGAGGACGGAAGCGAACCGCCAAACGATTGGAAGAGCATCTTCGGAGGGCCCGCGTGGACCCGGACCCAGAACCCTGACGGCACGCCTGGTCAGTGGTACTTCAATCTCTTTGACTCCAGCCAGCCCGATCTCAACTGGAAGAACGAAGAAGTGCTCGAGCATTTCGACGACATCCTGCGCTTCTGGTTTGACCGAGGTATTGACGGCTTCCGGCTCGACGCCGTGTCGGCAATCGGCAAGGACAACGATTACCGCGACATGGGCTTCAAGCCCGATGACCTTTATCGACCCGACATTTGGGGACCCGTCCCGTTTTACGACGCCGAGGGTGTGCACGACGTCCTGCGAAGGTGGCGACGAGTGGCCCAGGAGTACCCCAACGAAAAGTTCCTAGTCGGCGAGGTCGTGGTGCGCGACGTCGATCGGCTGGCCCGATATCTTCGCCGCGACGAGTTACAGTCCACCCTCTCTTTCGACTTGTGCAAGATCGTCTGGAACGCCGACACCTTCCGACAGATGATCAACACGCTGCAGGGCGCATGCCTCGAGCGCCGTTCGTGGATGACGTGGACGCTTTCGAGTCATGACGAGAAGCGTTCGGTGTCGCGCTACTCACAGGACGGCCCCGTCGACGGCGCGCTGGCTGACGCCACCCCGATCGGACACGAGCGTTCAAGGTCGGGTTACTTGTTGGCGTTGGCGTTGCCGGGCTCCGCGTGCATCTTTCAAGGGGAAGAGCTGGGTCTCTGGGAAGTCATGGATATTCCCAAGGACAGGTTGCAGGATCCTATTTTCTTCCGGACCGGCAAGCAAGAACTCGGACGTGACGGATGTCGTGTGCCGCTCCCATGGGACGAGAACGGTCCCTCCTTGGGATTCAGTGCGCACCATGATTCATGGTTGCCTCAGCCGCAAGGTTGGGCTGACGTCAGTGTGGCCGCTCAGCTCGACGACCCATCATCAACGTTGCGTTTCTTCAGGTCAGTTCTCGCCTTGCGATCAACACTCTTTGTCGATGACGAGTGGACCATCACGTGGGAATCGAGCCCGACAGGGGTCCTCACCCTTCGACGTGGTCCACACTTCCGCTGCGTCGTCAATTTCTCGGGTGAACCGTTCACCATCGCCGAGGACGAGGAAGCGCTGGTGTCAAGTTCACCTTTGACGGACGGGCGCACCATTGGCGTTAACAATGGAGCCTGGTTAGTCACGCGTAGTTGAACGGTGCGCCCTCGCGTCGAGACCCATAGTCCTAAAGTTCGGGTCCGAATCCGGGCGACCCGCCAGGCCATGCCACGACCGCGCGGTGTCAGCGACGTTCATGAGACCAGCGTTTGCTGAGCACAAAGGCACCGATAAGTATCAACCACACCGTCTGCGGATACGCGACCAGTCGCTCCACTCCACCCTCTCCGAGTCCGAGGTAGTGGGTACTTGCGTAGAACATCAATGACAGCAGGGCTACGGCACCCAAGAACAACGTCAAAATTCTCATCGCCAGGGGCACGCTAAGAGAGAAGCCAAGCAGTACGACTCCAATGTTGCCAAGCACGAAAGGTAGGGCCGCACCAATTCCGTGAAAGGCCGGAACGCTGTTTTCGGGAAAGACGCCCACCACGATCACCCCGATGCCACCGACGCCGACTAAGGAAAACCCGAGCGTGCGCAGGCGCGATCCGGTGCTTGAAAAGGCGTGATGGAGCAGCGCACACCCGAGGACCATCGTTACGCCCAGAGTGACGAAGGACACGTTCATAGCCGCATGAAGCGGCGAACAAACAAATCGGTCGTTGAACTTGCCGCAAGCTGTATTACCGAGGTCGCTGATGGTGTCCTTGCTGAGACTGTACGGAGGCGACCAGCGAAGGGCGACCAAGAATTGAACGATGAAATATTGGGCGCTCGAGATGCACAACCAAGGGCCAACTTCTGGATGCCCATCGTCAAGATCTCCAAGTCGTCCGATGGCCCGCCTTGCGGGAGCGCCACAATTTTGATTCGTTCCACCGCCCTCCCGCATATCAACTCCTTTTTTGGTTTCCGAGCGAGCCACGATGCGGCACGCTTCCAACCGGGCTGACCAGAGACCATGGCGATACGTGTCACCTGGTGCACGAAGACAACCACAAGTACCAACTTAAACCGCGTTAGGCGAAGCTAACTTATTGCCAGGTCCCCCAACCTACATTCCACCATGAGATGAACTTCCGGCGTAAAAGGCATGGCCGACGATCGATGTTCTTCTGCCAGTCGAATGCCCTTTGGCGAAAGAGAATGCGGCTACTGTTCGTCAGTATTGCGGTCAACCGTCCATCGATTCGGTGGCCATGATGTAGTTGAAAGCGAGTACTGCATGGAGTACTTCGAAGATCGCCAAATTCTCGCGCACGACGTCCTAGAAATGCTGCCCAATGGGGCTGCCGTGATCGATGATGAGGGAACCATCAGCGATCTGAACCAGCGAATGGCGGACATGACCGGTTACGCGGTGGACGATCTCATAGGTCAGGATGTCCAAAAGGTCGTACCGAATTTTCGCCGAGATTCCAAGATCTTCACCTGTCGCGATGATGCCTCCAAAATGAGGGACCTCCACACGTGGACCGATCGCGAACTTGAAGTTGTCCGCGAAGACAGCAGCCTCCTTTGCGTCGATTTCGCCTGTTCGAGAGTCGAGCGAGACGGCCAATTTTGGACGATCGTGACCATTCACGAGAGTTCGTCCAAGAGTTCGACGCCAGCCACTTCGTTGACGCCCGAGGAACAATCGCACGTGGTCGAAGAAGCCGTCGCGGCAGCCGTCGCACAAAGCGAACAGAGGTTTCGACTGGCCTTCGAAGGCAACATGGCACCGATGGTCTTCAGCAACAGCCAGGGGATTTTTCTAGAGGTCAACGAGTCGTACTGCCAAATGAGCGGACGCACCAGGGAGGAGCTGATCGGGCGCGACTCAAAGCACTTCACGTACCCCGAGGACATCGGCATCTCCGAAGATGTCAACCGACAGTTAACGTCCGGCGAGACGGACCAGGTCCGTTACACCAAGCGCTTCTTGCACAAGAACGGTCGAATCGTCATCGCCGAGGTGTCCATATGCACCGCCCGCGACGAGAGCGGAAACACGCTCTACTTCGTGTCATCAGTGCGCGACGTGACCGAAGAACGAGCACTGGCCAACCAACTTTCGTACCAGGCACTGCATGATCCACTCACGGGACTCGCCAATCGGGCCCTGTTCGATGATCGCCTGGCGCAAGCACAATCAAGGTTGGTTCGCCAAGACCACATGGGCGCCGTCCTGCTTCTAGACCTCGACGACTTCAAGGGGGTCAACGACGTGTACGGCCACCTCATCGGCGACCAACTGCTGGTCTCGATTGCTCATCGATTCGAGAAGGTGACGCGCACCACGGACACCATTTGTCGCTTCGGCGGCGACGAATTCCTCTACTTGGCCGAGGGATTGAACTCGCCAGCCGAGGCCGAAGTAATTGCCGAAAGGCTGCTCGGCGCGCTCGACGAACCCTTCCTCTTTGACGATGTGCGTATCGAACAACGCGCCAGCGTAGGGATTGTGGTGTGGGCGGGTGCGGACACCGACATCAACAGTGTCGAGCTCGTTCAGAACGCCGACGCCTCGATGTACGAAGCCAAACGTCGGGGTCACGGCCACCTCGTCGTCTTCACCCCGGAGATCCGCCAAGAGGCGGTCAGCCGGTTCGCCCTCATCCAGGAACTCCGCCAGGCCGTCACCTCGGGCGAACTCCGTATGCACTACCAGCCCATCATCGACCTCACCACCTCAGAGGTCGTTGGCTTCGAGGCATTGATGCGATGGCAGCACCCGACCCAGGGTTGGGTGCCCCCCGACGTCTTCATCCCCATCGCCGAACAGAGCGACCTGATACTCGAGCTGGGCGAATTCGCCGTGCACGAGGCGGTCACGGCGGCCAGCGCGTGGGAGCCCCAGGGTGACCGTTCGACATTGCCGTACGTCACCGTGAATCTCTCGGCGCACCAATTTCACGATCCCGACCTCATACCCATGATCGAACGGGAGCTCGCTTCGGCCGGTCTCGATCCCGAACGGCTTATCCTCGAGGTCACCGAAAGCGTGGCGCTCCTCGACATCGCCGAAACGATGAACGTTATGGAGCACCTCAATCGACTCAAGATAGGCATCGCACTCGATGACTTTGGGACCGGTTACTCCTCGCTGTCGTACCTCGCGGCCCTCAATCCGCGGATCATCAAGATCGACCAATCCTTCGTGAGACCTAAGCACGACAAGGAACGAAGTGACACCTTGCTCGAGGCCATCGTGACGCTGGGCAACAAGCTCGAGATGATTGTCCTCGCTGAAGGCATAGAGACTCCCGCGCAACTTGAGCACTTGAATAACTTGCACTGCAATCTCGGCCAAGGTTTCCTCTGGTCACCCGCGGTGCCGCAAGGTGACGTGGTGACGATGCTGGACTCGCCCACCGCTCACGACGGAAGCGCAAACTCATAGACGGGCTGGCACTGGTCCGGCCACTTTCACCCAGCTGAGCAACCGCGGGGGCTACCGCCACCATTACGTCCAAGTTGAGCGCCGTGGCTGGCCTCGAATGTCGAATTAACAACCGATTCGGCGTGTCGAGTTCCAGTTCGCGAGTGCCGGAACGAAGCTCAGTTCTGTCACACTTCGACGTGCCACACGCCAGCCCGTTTGGTACCGTCATCGACAAGTCAAACGATCCATGACCATGATATGTTGAAGCCGACAACTTATTATGCGGCCACCAACGCGGCCTTCAGCGAGGAGCATCAATGACGAACACGCCTACACCAAGTGATCGATTCTCCTTCGGGCTTTGGACCATTGGCTACAACGGCATCGACACCTTCGGCAAGCCCACCAGGGCCGCGATGGATGTCGTGCACGTGGTCGAAAAGCTCGCCGAAATCGGAGCCTACGGCCTCTCCTTCCACGACGATGACCTCTTCGCCTTTGAATCCACTGACGCCCAGCGTCAGACGCAGATCGATCGGCTCAAGAAGGCCCTAGCCGACACGGGACTCATCGTGCCGATGGTCACCACGAACCTGTTCTCAGCTCCCGTGTTCAAAGATGGAGGCTTTACCTCCAACGATAGGAACGTCCGCCGCTTCGCCCTCCGCAAAGTGCTGCGCCAACTCGAACTTGGCGTCGAGCTGGGTGCCAAGACCTTCGTCATGTGGGGCGGTCGCGAAGGAGCGGAATACGATTCAGCCAAGAACGTACGCGTCGCCCTGGAGCGCTACCGTGAGGCGGTCGACTTCCTCGGTGAACACGTGCTCTCCCAGGGCTGGGACATCCGCTTCGCCATCGAGCCCAAGCCGAACGAGCCCCGAGGCGACATCCTTCTGCCGACGGTGGGGCACGCCCTCGCCTTCATCGGCTCGCTCGCGCACCCGGAGCTGGTGGGCCTAAATCCCGAAGTTGGCCACGAGCAAATGGCGGGCCTCAACTTCGCCGCCGGCATCGCTCAGGCGCTCTATCACGGCAAGCTGTTCCACATCGACCTCAATGGACAACGTGGCATCAAGTACGACCAGGACCTGGTTTTCGCGCACGGTGATCTGCACAACGCCTTCGCGCTCGTCGACCTGCTCGAAAACGGCGGACCGAACGGCGGTCCGGCGTACGAGGGGCCCCGTCACTTCGACTACAAGCCCAGTCGCACCGAGGATGAGTCAGGCGTGTGGGACTCGGCGAAGGCCAACATGAGGAATTACCTGCTGCTCAAGGAGCGTGCCCAGGCCTTTCGCGCCGACCCCGAAGTGCAACAAGCACTCGCCGCCGCCAAGGTCTTCGAGATCGAACAGCCCACGCTGAGCCCGGGTGAGACGGTCGCCACGCTGAGCGCCGACCGCTCCGCGTGGGAGGACTTCGACACCGAGGCCTACTTCAACGCCAAGGGATTCGGTTTCATTCGACTTCAACAGCTCGCAACCGAGCACCTTCTCGGCGCGATTTGAACCGTGACTCTCGTAGCGGGGATTGACTCCTCGACACAGAGTTGCAAGGTCGTCGTCCGAGAGCTGGAGACAGGCACGCTCGTTCGCGATGGTCGAGCGCCGCACCCGGCTGGCACCGAGGTCGATCCCAGCGCGTGGTGGGAAGCGCTCCTCGAGGCCCTGGAGAACGCCGGCGGACTTTCGGACGTGGCGTCGATCTCCATCGCGGCGCAACAGCACGGCATGGTGGTTCTGGACGAGCAAGGGGCCGTTATCCGCCCGGCGCTCTTGTGGAACGACACC
The DNA here is from genome assembly GCA_963827115.1 of uncultured Acidimicrobiaceae bacterium. Classification (GTDB taxonomy): domain Bacteria; phylum Actinomycetota; class Acidimicrobiia; order Acidimicrobiales; family RAAP-2; genus RAAP-2. The sequence continues at coordinate 1,873,538 of CAWGZS010000001.1, forward strand.
CGTTCCGCGCACGCGGCGCGTGAACTCATTGACGAGTTCGGTCGCACCGAGCTCGCCGAGCGGACGGGCTCGGTGCCGGTCGCCTCTTTCACGGCCACGAAGCTCCGTTGGCTTCAAGACGCTGAGCCCGAGAATGCCGGGCGAGTCGCCGCGGTCGCCCTGCCCCACGACTGGCTTACGTGGCGGCTTCTTGGCTTCGGCCCGGCCGGAGATTCCGCGCTCGGGCCTGATTTCGCCGGACTCGTCACCGACCGCTCCGACGCGAGCGGGACATCGTACTGGAGCCCACGAACTGGATCGTATGACGAAGAGATTCTGCGCTGGGCGCTCGGGCATGTTCCGGCACTGCCTCGAGTCCTGATGCCCGGTGAACGAGCTGGCGTCACGGTGCGTGGCGTCGCCACCGTCATCCCCGCGGGGATGATCGTCGGCTCCGGCGCCGGGGACAACGCCGCGGCCGCGCTCGGCCTCGGCGCCACCGTGGGTGACGCCATCGTGTCCATCGGCACGAGCGGCACGGTCTATGCCGTGACCGATGAGCCCGTGGCGGACCCATCCGGGACCGTGGCCGGTTTTGCCGACGCCACGGGGGCGTTCCTCCCGCTCGTGGCGACTCTTAACGCCGGGCGAATCCTTGACTGCGTCGCGGACCTGCTGGGCGTCGACCATCAAGAGCTTGGTCACCTCGCCCGCGAGGCCAGGCCCGGCTCGGAAGGTCTCGTCCTGCAGCCCTATTTCGAAGGCGAACGCACGCCGAATCTTCCCGACGCCACCGCGACCTTGTTTGGCATGACGCTCGCGTCCACGACACGCCCCAACCTCGCGCGCGCCGCTATCGAAGGGCTGCTCTGCGGCCTCGCCGACGGCCTCGACGCACTGCGAGCGTGCGGCGTCAAGCCCCAGCGAATCCTGCTCATTGGTGGCAGCGCCTCGAACAGTGACGTGACTCAAATCGCCGCCCAGGTCTTCGATATTCCCGTCAAGGTTCCTGAGCGGGGCGAATACGTGGCGAACGGTGCGGCGAGTCAGGCCGGCTGGGCATCGCTCGGCCAGCCGATGCAGTGGGACGTCGCGATCGCCTCGCGCCCGACGATGGACCTTCAGCCGACGATCCGCAGCCAGTACGCCCGACATCGGGCAACGGCGGACGGCGAATGAAACCCCAAGATTGTTTTGAATGAGTACGGTCTCTTCCGACAACCCGGGCGATAACTGGGCGGGGACGCACCATTTCGAGGCCCCCAGGATCGCGTTCGCAAGCTCCGTCGACGACGTGATGGACCTCGTTGCGCGAGGCGGCCCCATGAAAGCCCTCGGGACCCGGCATTCGTTCAACGACGTCGCCGACACGGCCGGAACGCTCATCGACGTCACCGCGCTCCTTTTCGAACCGATACTTGACGTGGATCAACGCCGAGTGACGGTGCCGGCTGGTATGTCCTTCGGCGCCTTGGGGCGCTTCCTCGAGGATCGCGGTTGGGCCTTGCACAACCTGGGATCGCTTCCCCACATCTCCGTGGCGGGCGCGTGCGCCACCGGTACCCACGGATCAGGTGCCAGGAATCAAAACCTGGCCGCTGCCGTCAGTGGGATCGAGCTCGTGACGGGGCGGGGCCAGCGACTCCAACTTGACGAGGGTGACCCGCGATTCCCCGGCGCCGTTGTGTCCCTTGGTGCCCTGGGCGTCGCGACGGCCGTCACGCTACGCATCGAGCCAACGTACGCCGTACGACAGGACGTCTTCCTCGACCTACCCTGGGCGGAGCTCGCCAACCTCGACACGATCATGGAGAGCGCGTACAGCGTGAGCCTCTTCACTCGCTGGACCGGCGTCGTGGATCAGGTGTGGCTCAAGTCTCGAGAAGGAGAAGGAAACTTCGAACCGCATACGCCCGGGCACGGAGCAACGCCCGCGCCGGGCAACGTGTCGCCGGTGTTCGACGACCACGACAACACGACCGTCCAAGGAGGAGTGCCCGGACCGTGGAACGAGCGATTGCCGCATTTCCGCTTCGACGAGACGCCGGGCTACGGGGACGAGATTCAAAGTGAGTACTACGTCGCGCGCGAGGACGGACTCGAAGCGCTTCGCGCGCTCGAGCCAATAGCGGGCGAGTTCGCACCCCACCTCTTGACCTCCGAGATCCGCACGGTCGCCGCCGACAGCCTTTGGCTGAGCCCCGCCTTTGAGCGAGACTCGCTCACCATCCACTTCACGTGGAGGAAGCGCCCGGAAGCGGTCCGTGAGCTCTTGCCATCGATTGAAGACGCCCTCAAGCCCTTCGCAGCTCGTCCCCATTGGGGGAAATGGTTCTCCATGGACGCCTCGGAGATCACCACCCACTACCGGCGCTGGCCCAACTTCATCGAACTCGCCCGCGAACTCGACCCCGATGGCCAATTTCGCAATGACTATCTAGCCCGTAACGTGGGTCTGCGTTCATGACATCGGTGAAGTAACGACCTCCTTGAAGCGTGGGTCAGGGTAGCTGCTCGCTGGTCACTCTCGGCGTCTCTGACGACCTCGTGATGGCCCCGACCCGACGGATGGCGCCTCGCAGGCGAGCTCACGCCATTGTCTCGAGCCACGTAAAGCTGTCGACCGACGTCGAGCGCGGCCTGTACTCAAGACCTATTCGACCCGTGTAGCCCGACGTCGTCAGCTCTTCCAACCACGAGGCGATCGGCAACTCACCGGTGCCCGGTTCATTTCTACCGGGGGCGTCGGCGATCTGCACGTGGCCAATATAGGAACCGAAGGTCCGGATGACGTTCGAGACGTCGTCACCGTTTACAGCGAGATGGTAGAAGTCAGCGAGAAGTTTCACCTTCGTCGCGGCACCCGAAGCACGCAGCGCGTCTATCACGCTGATCGCCTGAAGAGCGTTCAGCAGCGGGTATGAGGGCACCGCGCTCAGTGGTTCAAGCACCACCTCCGCACCTGTCGTTTTGGTGAACGACGCCAGGTCGGCGAGGCGCTCAAGCGCCACGGCGTCCTGCGCTTCGGGCGATTCGTCGCTCACACGGTTGCCGTAAAGCGCGTTGAAGACGCGACAGCCGGTCACTTCGGCCAAATGTTGGATGACTGGAATGTTGTCAGTGAATTCGCGGCCACGGGTCGGCAACGACAAGATGCCCCGTTCCCCGGCCGACATATCGCCGGCGAAGAGGTTCAGTCCGCTCAAGAGCACGCCGGCATCGTTTATCGCACGCACGAAGTCGTCCACCTCGCGAGATGGCGGGCATGCAGCCGCGAAAGGCCACCAGAATTCAACAGCGGAAAAACCGGCCGCCGCCGCGGCCCTCGGACGCTCGAGCAGATCTAGCTCGGTGAATATCATCGAGCAGTTGACGGAATACCGCGAGTGGTCCATGTTGTTCCTTACGCTCCCGGGTGCACTACGCGGTTTTCTTCGAGAGCTCATCAACGACCCTGATCATTGCCGAATGATCGAGCGCGCCGTCTCCCTGCGCGACGAGCGACGAAATGACTTGGGCCACCAGGGATCCAAGGAGTGTGGTCACACCCTTGTCCCGGGCGGCGGCCTGAATGATGCTCATGTCCTTATGAAACAGGTCCAAGCGAAAGCCCGGAGCGAAGGATCGATTGAGCATGTTCGTCGACTTTCGTTGCAGCACGGTGCTGCCCGCGAGTCCGCCACCGAGCACCTCTAACGCCGGGGCCATCTCCACGCCGTGAGCCTCCAGGAAGACAACGGCCTCCGCGAGACCCTGGATGTTCGCGGCGACGATCAACTGATTCGCCGCCTTGACCGTCTGGCCCGATCCGGCCGGTCCCACGTGGACCACCGTGCGGCCCATCGCTTCGAAGTACGGTCGGGCCCGAGAAAAGGCCTCCGCCGTCCCGCCGGCCATTATCGACAGGCTCCCTTCGATCGCTCCGGCTTCACCGCCGCTCACCGGTGCGTCCAGTGCGTCGACGCCGAGGGCCGAGCCTTCGAGCGCCAGTCGCATGGCGACGTCAGGGCGAATGGTGCTCATGTCGATATATAGGAGACCCTCCGACGCGTTGGAGAATACCCCTCCCTCTCCCAAGACCACGGTCTGCACGTCAGGCGAATCCGGCAGCATCGTGATGACGACGTCCGACCTGCGAACAAGTTCCTCAAGCGATGCCGCGACGACAACGCCGTCGGCCGAACGAGCAGCGACTCGATCCAGTGAGCGGCTGTACCCCACGACATCGAACCCCGCTTTGGCGAGATTCGTCGCCATAGGCCCCCCCATAATGCCGAAGCCAATGAAACCAACGGTAGGCATGGCGAAACCCCTTTCTGAATCGAGAACTCACACGACGTTATCGGTCCGGCGAAGAAGATTCGAAACGCCTGGAGCGATTGGGTCTAGACCCTCAACACCAGGTCTGCAACGAAGCCCTGGGCCGACAAGGGCTTGTCATCACCACGGTTCGACTCTCTTTCGCGCGAGACGCGCACGTCCCCCGTTCGAAGATCGGCGGCATTCGTGCGCCAGAGCACTGGCCACGGAAGTTAGAAGTGTCCGAGGATCGCCAACGACTCTCGTCCGAGAGGCGGGCGGAACAACGGTTGCTTAGAATTGGTGTCCTGAAGGCCGATCGCATGAAGGAAGGAAAACATGGAAGCCCGAGGTTTCGTTGCCCACCACGCCGGGGCGAGCCTGGTACCTTTCTCGTTCTCGCGCAGGTCCCTGCGAGAACAGGACGTCGCTTTTGACGTCCTGTTCAGCGGGATTTGCCACTCCGACATTCACCAGATCAACGAAGATTGGGGGCCATCAATCTTCCCGATGGTCCCCGGGCATGAGATCGTGGGCGTCGTCACCGCACTGGGTCCTTCGGTCTCGCGGTTCAAGGTGGGCGATCGGATAGGAGTGGGCACGTTCGTTGATTCGTGTCGAACCTGTGAGTACTGCCTGAAGGGCGACGAGCAGTACTGCGTCACCGGTGACACTCCCACGTATAACGGCTACGAGCGCGACGGCACCACGATCGCTTTTGGGGGCTATTCAAATCGCTTCGTGGTCGACGAGGCCTACGCGGTGCGAATACCGGAGTCACTCGACTTGGCTGGCGTGGCTCCACTGCTTTGCGCGGGCATCACGCTCTATTCCCCACTGCGCTATTGGAATGCGTCGAAGGACAGCACCGTCGGCATCATCGGACTGGGCGGACTCGGACACATGGGGGTCAAGTTCGCCGCGGCCCTCGGCGCCGACGCGACGGTGTTCTCCCACTCGAGTAAGAAGCGTGACGACGCCCTTCGCCTCGGCGCGAGCCACTTCGTCGACACCTCCGACCACGACCAACTCACGGCTCGTCGCGGCCAGTACGACCTGATCATCAACGCTGTCTCCGCGGACCTCGACCTCGCGCCGTACCTCGATTTGTTGCGAGTCGACGGGACCCTCGTCCTAGTGGGTTTGCCCAGCCACCCGTACGCGCTCAACGCCCACGCGCTGGTTTCCAAGCGCCGGTCGGTCGCCGGCTCGATGGCGGGCGGCACCAAGGAGCTGCAAGAAATGATCAACTTCTGCGCCGAGCATGATCTCACGAGCGACATCGAGGTCGTCAACGCCGACTACATTCCAACCGCCTTCGAGCGCACCGTCGCGAGCGACGTGAAATACCGCTTCGTTATCGACGCGTCGACCATCTAATTCCGCGAGGGACGCCGAGCAACGCGATGAATTCACACGCCATCGGCGATCCGAGTCACGACCCTCGCCTGGACCCTCGTCTTCGTGCGTTCATCGCGCGTTGGCCGATGGACGTCGCGACCAACGTCGCGAGCCGCGAGGAGCTGTTGGCTTCGGCGAACTCGGAGGAGGGCCAACGCAGCACCGCCCTTGAGAACGACTTCATGAACGAGGCCGACAATGAGACGGTCGCCCCCTCGAGGGGGCTGTCGATCACGGAACGGACCATCAGCGCCCAGCCCGACGGCAACCTCATAAACCTGCGACTCATCCGTCCCATCGGCACCGAGATCCTCCCCTGCGTGTATTACATCCATGGCGGAGCCATGACGGGGCTGTCGTGCTTCCTGGGCACCTTCAGTGCGTGGGGGAAAATCCTCGCTGCGAAGGGAGTGGCGGTCGTCATGGTCGATTTTCGAAACGCCGTCGTCCCCTCCTCGGTTCCCGACGTGGCACCCTTCCCCGCCGGTCTCACCGACTGCGTCAGCGGTCTCGAGTGGCTGATCGCGAACGCCGAGGAACTGGCGATCGACCCGGCGCGTGTTGTCGTCGCCGGCGAGAGTGGCGGCGGCAATCTCACTCTCGCGACCGGCCTCACGCTGAAACGCCAAAACAAACTGCATCTCGTGCGCGGCCTCTACGCGCTCTGCCCCTACATAAACGGTCACTGGCCCGACGAGCGTTACCCGTCATCGATCGAGTTCAACGGCTACGCGCTGGAGCTGCACAACAATCGCGGTGCGATGGGCTATGGCATCGAGGCCTTCAATGAGGAGAATCCTTTGGCCTGGCCCGGCTTCGCCTCATCGCACGACCTCAACGGACTCCCTCCGACGGTGATTAGCGTCAATGAGTGCGATCCCCTTCGCGACGAAGGCATCGCGTTGTACCGCCGACTCTTAGAGGCGGGCGTCGCGGCTCGCGGGCGTGTGGTGCTCGGCACCACACACGCCACGGAGCTTTACCCCACGCTCTGTCCTGAGATCACCCACGCCGCGGCGGATGATCTCGTCGCCTTCGTACGATCCTGATCGGCGTTGAGCGTCGATGATGAAGTGCTGACCATTGCGCCCTAGGTCGCGATCACTACGCGTCGAGTCCTAGTCGTGCGCACCCACCAGTTGAGCGGCTGCACTGGCCGCAGCGTCGAGCGCGGCCACCGCGTCCTCGACCGTGGCCCCGCGGCAAGGTCCTCCAGTCGCGTACTCGGCAAACGATGACGCCTGACGTCGCAGCGCCTCGAGTTGCGAGCGCTCGCCGTCGACGGGGTCCAGGAAGATGTTCATGGCGTGTTGGCTGGTGCCGAAGACCTCCACGCTCGCCATGTCACCGCCGGCATAGTGGCGACCGAGCGACACGACGACCGTCGCGCCGCTAGTCGTGGAGGCGAGCACTTGGGCGCAGTCAGGATCCCCAACGCTGGCGGGGTCGGTCACGACGGTGGAGGCAACCGCCGTGAGCCCCGTGAAATCGCTCGAGGTCAACCACCTGGCCTGATCGAACTCGTGCACACCCATGTCCACGAAGATTCCACCGCTGCGCGCGCGAAAAGCGGCCGACGGGGGTTCGCCGTCCCACTGCAAGCACGACACCGAGAGGACCTCACCAAAGTCGCCTTCTTGAATTCGCTCACGAAGACGCTGAAGCTCCGGCACGAAACGGCGCCAGTACGCGACCTGCAAGGGCACTTTCGCCTCGCTCACCACCTCTTGTGCCTTTCGAGTGTCCCGGGGCGAGACGCCGCAGGGCTTCTCGCACAGGATCGGGAACCCCGCGGCTGCGGCCTGGGAAATCACGCCAACGTGTGAATCACTCGGCGTCACTATCAGCACGCCGTCAATCTCCTGGGACGCCAGCAGTTCCTCGAGAGCCACAAAACCCTTCACGCCAAACCTAGCCACGGCCCGTTCGCGCAGCTCGTCGACGAGTTCGCATACCGCGACGATCGCCACGTCGCGGGAATCCGCGAGCGCTCGAAGATGCGTCTGACCCATGCGACCCGCGCCAACCAGCCCCAGTCGGAAGGCTGGCGCCCTGTCGTTAGATCCCACGGCTCGCCAGGAAGCGACGGTTCTTCTGCTGGTCATCGGTGGCCTGGGCGAACCTCAAGGACGTCTGTGGAAATATGTCCTGCTCCACCACAAGCCATCCCTCGAAGTTGAGCCGTTCGAGTTCCCCCAAAACCCCGTCGAGGTCGACGTCGCCATCGCCCAAGGCGCAGAACACCTCGCGCGTCCAAATCGCCGGCGTCGGCTCGTCATCCGCGATCACGGCGTCCATTCGCGAGCGCACCGCGTCCTTGACGTGCACGTGGTTCACCCGCTCGGGTGCACTTCGCAGCACCGCCAACGGGTCGCCCCCGCACACGAAGATGTGGCCCGTCTCCAAGCAAAGCCCCACGTCGGAGATGTCGAGGACCCTCTCGATTTCCCAGGGAGCCTCGACGAAGGTGCCGGTCTCGGGGTGGAAGGTGGGCTCGTACCCGCGGTCGCGACAACGGGCGAGCACGGACGCGAGCCCGACCGCGAACGCTGACCAGGCGTCCTTGCCCAGACCAAGAGACGGATCAGCATTGCTTCGACCGGGAAGAAGGCGGCGAGCGTCGCTGCTGGCGTCGGCGATGGTAGGCCGGGGCAGCGGTCCCGGGACGACGCCTCGCACCGCATCGAAGGTGTCGAGCATCGCGTCGAGCTGGGGATAGAGATCCTTGAGGGCATCGTGGTCGGTGAAGGGGAACTCGAGGTACGCGCCCGCGAGGCCGAGCCCTCGACTGGCCAGGCGCTCGGCGAGCACGGGTCCGTCCCCGAGGTAGCCCACCGGGCCCAAGTCGATGCCGGCGTAACCGGCGCTGCTCACCTCATCGAGCACGAACTCCGCGTCGGGCACGTTCGGGTCGATACCGACCGTGAGTTCGAAAGCCCCGTAACTGATGGGCGCGTTCGCGACCGTTACTTTCATTGAAAACCGTCCTCATCTCTCTGGTGATACCACAGACATTTCTTACTCCGATACGACACGGCTACACCTGGGTGGGGTTCTTGATGGGCGCACGCTCGATGGCGCAGCGGATGATCGCCTGGCAGAGCGCAATGTCCTTCATCGCGTCGACGCCGTCCGTGACGACGGGTCCGCCCGAGGTGACCGCGTCGTGAAAGACCCGCAGTTCCTCCTTGAAGCCGCTTTCGTACGAGATGTCCTCGACGCGACGCCACGACGCGACATCGTCGGCGTCGCCCCTTTCGACGGCGAGCGACGTCGGGGCGTTGCGGAGGTAGGGCGACGGGAAGGTCAGGGTGACCCGACCGTCCGCCGCGTGCATTGAGAACTCCATCGAATAACGCGTCATCCCCGGTGTGTCTAGCCAATGGATAGCCGCGGTGGGGCCGTCGAAGCCGAGCAGGACCGTGGCGTGGCCTTCACGCAGGTCGACGAAGTCGAGCGACGCGGGCTCGCCTAACACGCCGCGCACGGTATTGATCTCGTGCACCAGGGTGTCGAGCAACACGGCGTGGTACTGGCGGAGGAGGAACGCGTCGTCAGTGCCGATGGCGACCCGCAAACGGTCCTCCGCATCCTTGGACAGGGTGGCCAGAAGCTTCGGATCGACGTCGTGCGAAGGCGCGGTGAGCGGATAGTGGCGTATGTAGGGAAGGAAGGACGACTCCGTCGTGGTCACGCGCAGCAACCTTCTGTCCGACAGGGTGCCCACCTCTTCAACGAATCGCGCGAAGGCCGGGTCGTAGCGCTTGGGATAGCCCACCATCAGGACGACGCCGGCCTGCGTGGCGGCTGCGACCATCTCTGCGGCTTCGAGTGCGGAGAAGCACATCGGCTTCTCGACGAAGACGTGCAGCCCGGCGCGAGCGGCTTCGACGGCAATCGGGGCGTGCGAGCCCGAGGTGAGCACCAACACCGCGTCCAGAGGCTCCTCGAGCAGTTCATGCCAGTCGGTGAACACGCGGGCCACGCCGTAGTCCGCGGCGCAGCTCGTCGCCGTAACCATCGACAAGTCGCACAGCCCAGCGATCTCGTAGCGATCGTGCAGCTCGCGCAAGAAGTGCAGGTGCATGACCTGACCAATCACGCCGGCGCCGATGACGCCGACTCGAAGCTTCTGATTCACAACACGTCTCCGAACTTGACTCGATCGCGACGAGCGAGCATCATCGCGCCCGCCCAACGACGGACCGGGGGCGACGTCATCCTTTCACTCCCCCGCCGAGCACGAAGCCCTCACGGAAGAGCCGCGCCGAAGCGGCGTAGAGGACAAACACCGGGATACAGAACACCAGCGAATACGCAGCGATATTTCCGAATTCGACCTTCGGCAAGGTCAAGAAGGTGTAGAGGGCGATGGGCGCCGGCTGTTGATTATTGGAACTGATCAAGATGAGCGGAACGACGAAGGACCCCCAGGCATTGACGAAACCGAAAATGGCCGCCGCCGCGATACCGGGCATGGCCAGCGGCACCACCACCCGGCGAAGGATTTGGAAGGTGCTGGCCTGCTCCATGCGGGCCGCCTCTTCGAAGTCGACCGGAACCGCATCGATGAAGTTCTTCATCAAATAGACCTCGAAGGGGAGCGACGTGACCGAGAGGAAGACTGCCGTGGGAAAGAGGCTCAGGTAGCCAAATCTCGCAAAGATCTCGTACACGGGGATGACCATGATGGTGAGCGGCACGCCCGAGGAGAAGAGGATGAAGAGCAGCAGCGGTCCCTTGAAGGGTATCTTGCGCCGCGAGAATGAATAGGCGGCGAGCACCCCGGCCGCGGAGGCGATCGCGGTCGACACGACCGCCAGCACCACGCTGTTGAAGAGGGAGTGCAGAAGGCTGCCCGTGAGAACGTGACGGAAGTTGATGAGCGAGAAGTGAGGCCACTCCACTCCCCACGACGCGTGCGAATCGACCGAGGCCAGCAGGAGCCAGAGCATCGGGGCCACGAAGAGCAAGCCGATCGCCGCCAGCATCGTGTTGATGGTCACGCTCCTGACGGCGGTGCGCTGCGTGGGACGATTCTCAGGCGGGAGGTGCGGGGATCCATCCCGTTCGCCCGCGACGTCCAGGGCGTCGGGCGGAGGGGTCTTGAGGTCGGACATCAGCGTCGCCCCGCGATGCGCACGTAGAAAACGCCGAAGATCGACGCAATGATCACCATCACGTTGCCGATCAACGCGCCGTACGCCAGGTTGTTGAACGTGAAGGCCTGTTCGTACGAATAGAGGGGCAGGATATTGGTCGCGGTACCCGGGCCGCCCTGGGTCATGATGTAGATCAGCGAGAAGTTAGCCAGCGACAAGAGGGCCACGAGCAACACCACCGCGATGATGGTCGGACGCATCAAAGGGAGCACGATCAAGCGGAATCGTTGCCACGCGGAAGCGTTCTCTACGACGGCTGCTTCGATCGCTTCGCCTGGAATATTTCGAAGGGCGGCGCCCATGACCAGCATTCCAAAACCGGTCATCGACCAGATGTTGGCGAGGGTGACGATGAGCAGAGGCTGATTGTCAAGGAAATTGGTATTGGGTATTCCGAGCAGCGTCGAAAAGGTCCCGCCTCCGGTGGTCGAGGCGTACCAGGTCATGCCCGCCGTTACCGCGGGCATCATCCAGGCGATGACCACGATGCCGCCTACGATGATCCGCATCCACGGACGGGCGCGCATAAGTAGCGACGCCAGTCCGTAGCCGACGACCACGACGCCCACGATGGAACCGACGATGAAGAATCCCGTCGTCCACAGCGAACTCCAGAACGTGGTGTCCTCTTTGAGCCGGATGAGATTCTGGGTTCCGGTGAACCCCCATTTGATGGCCGTCGGGCCGACCAGCGTGAGATTCGTGAGCCCAAGGTAGACGGCGTACGCCATGGGGATGAGAAAAAGCACGGCGAGCAACCCGAAAGCCGGTGTCATCAGCGCCAAGCTGCTCCATTGGAACCGCGTCTTGTCGTGGCGCGTTTTCCAGAGATCCGCTACGGGAGGGGCGATGACGGTGTCGGAAAGCATTGTCGACACCGTCACCGCCCTCGTCTCACGTAGTTACTCATGTTCCTTCGGAGGATCTAGGGCAGCGTCGTGACTTCGCTGGGACCTAGCTGGTTCGAAACGAAGCTCTTCAACTGGGCCATTGCCTCGGCCCCGGTGGTGCTCGGCTTCTGAGCTATCGCGCCACTTACCTGTTCCATGCCCTGCACCCACACGTTGTAGTTAGAGCTCGACGGCAACTCAGACGAGTACGGCAACAGCTTGCCAAACTCCTCGTTGAAAGGTGCCGCAAAGTTGGTGTAGAGCGGAACGGTCCAGTCGGACTGGACCGGGGGAACCCAACCGGCCCAGTTGCCGGCGTCAATCAAGTTCGTGGATCCCTGGGCAATGTTCATGAAGTTCTCCGCCGCCGTGGCCTGTGCGGCCGAGGCGCCCGAAGAGATGCCGTAGTCCCAACCACTCAGTGTCGACGCGTACCCCTTACCGCTGGCGGTGGGAAGTCCCGCGACGCCCATGGCGGTCGAGGCCTGCGCCCAGTAGGGGAAGCTCACTTGCTTCGTCCAGTTTCCGCCGATGAAGTTGGCGCTCACCGCGATGCCCAACGTTCCCTTGTAGAAGTCCGTCGAAGGGATGTTCGGGGCGTTGTTCGGACTGAACAGTTGCGACGTGGGCGCACCGAGGCCGTCCGCGAAGACGGTGTGGTAGAAGTTGAGCGCCTGCAGGATACCGGGGCTGCTCACTACCATCTTGCCGCTCGACGTCTGGATGGTCGGCGTGCTCGAGCCGGCCAGCAGGTTCAAGATGCCATAACCGGCGCCGTTCGGTCCAGCGGCCGTTCCGGCGTTGAGCCACAGCGGGATCACCTTGGGTTCAGCCTTCTTGATCGCCTTGGCGGCCGTGATGATGTCGTTCCAGTTCTTAGGCTGCCACGGTAGGGCTATCCCCGCCTTCGTGAGAATCGCCTTGTCGTAGTACAGGCCGTTGTTGTTCTCGCCCGAACTGACGGCGTAGATCTTCCCGCCGATGTTCCCCTCGTTCTGGATGACCTTTGGGTACTGCGAGAACCACGACGTCGTGGCCAAGTACTTGTTCAACGGCATCAGGTAGTCGGTCGACGCGTACAGCGCAATCTCCGTTGACGGGAACTGTGCGAGCGTCGGTGCCGTCGAGGGCGTGTGATACAACAGCGCCAACTTCGTGAGGAAGTCCGGCTCACCGCCGTCCACTGCCACCAGTTTCACCGTGACATTCGGATACTGCTTCTCGAACTCCTTCTTCACCGACGTCCACCAGGTGAGACCGAGTGGCGTCGTGTCGAAGGTGGTGTTCGCCGCATACGCCACCGAGATGGTGACGTTGCTCGCCGCACCGGCCGGCAACGCTCCGCCTCCGCACACCACGGCAGCCGTCATGGCCATGATCGCCGAACCGGCGACAATATTTTGTAACCTAACTTTCTTCATGATTTTCATGGTTCTAATTTTCCCCTTTTTTGTACTTTTATAAACACCCTGTCTCCAATCAACCCGACGCAGCCTCCCCCTGCTTGACGCTGACTTTTTCGCGTTCCGATGTCCGACGCAGGAGACTCTTGTGAGTCGAGTCGTCAAACAAAAGGACACGATCGGTATCGAAGGCCAGCTCAATGCGCTGCCCGTGCTCCGGCAGCGGTGTGCGCGGGAGCCGCGCGATTACCTTTTTGTCGCCGACGTCGACCGTGGAGAACACCTCAGTGCCCGTGTGTTCACAGATGTCGACCAGTCCCTGCACCCGACTGCTCACCTGACTGAGTTCGCCGGCCAGGTGCAGGTCGTGCGGACGGATGCCCACCAGAACCGGACCGTTTGTGACCGACCCATCGAGTCGACTGGTCAGGTGGGGCGAGAGCGTGGCCCGAACGCCAAGACATTCGATGACCGCCGTTCCGCCCGATATCTCGAGTGTGCCGGGCAGGATATTCATCTTGGGCGAACCAATGAACTCGCCCACGAAGACCGACTCGGGATATTCGTAGAGATCATTGGCGCTGTCGACCTGCAGCAGCACACCGTCCTTCAATACCGCCACGCGGTCGCCCATGGTCAAGGCTTCGACCTGGTCGTGCGTAACGTACACCGTGGTCGTGCTCTCCAGTCTCTTGTGCAAGCGAATCAATTCGGCGCGCATCTGCACCCTCAACGCCGCGTCGAGGTTCGATAGTGGCTCATCCATCAAGAAGACCTGGGGCTCACGAATGAGCGCCCGACCCAAAGCGACGCGCTGGCGCTGACCACCTGAAAGAGCCGAGGGGGACCGATCGAGAAGTTGGCGGATCCCGAGCAGGTCGGCGACCTCATTGATCCGCTGGTCCAAATTGTGCTTCGGCTCCTTGCGGACCTTGGGACCGAAGGCCAGATTCTTTTTCACCGACATGTTCGGGTACAACGCGTAGCTCTGAAAAACCATCGAGACGTCCCGCTGACCCGTCGGGACGTCAGTCACGTCCTTGTCGCCCATCCAGATTCTCCCATGGCTTGGACGCTCCAGGCCCGCGAGCATGCGCAGCGACGTCGTTTTGCCGCATCCGGACGGCCCTACGAGCACGAGAAACTCACCCTCACGGATTTCGAGGTTGAGATCGGAAACCACGGCATTGCCTTCGAACAGCTTCCAGACGTGATCCAGGCGCATTTCGTTCACGGCGATCGAACCTCGCCCCCCACCGCGAGAGAATCACAGGGCGTCGACCAGCGTCCCGACGTTGGACTACTGCCTCGCATTTCCACCGCCCCTCCCGCGTGCAAACTACGTTTTGTTCAATGTCGCGCTTCTATGACCCGACGCATGCAATACCTCTTGTTTTGTGCGACTGTAATGCAATTCATCAGGTATGTCAATAACTACTATCAATAGGCATTACAAAGCCCTATCTAGGGAAAATCCCTCCGCCGTCACGTTGCTTAAGAGGGCGTAGCGCGACGCGCGATAGACGTGTTGCCCAAATTCAATGGCCCGCTCGCGCTCGTCGTAGGTCGTGCGCTCCATCGTCAAGAGTGCGGTCCCTTTGGGCTCATTCAGGAGCCTCGCCTCCACCGTGGAGGCATTTTTGGCCGAAATCCGCTGCGACGCTCGGCCCGGAAAGACACCGCTCGCCCTCAACAGCTCGTACAGCCCGTGCTCCTCAAGCATCTCGCTGCTCAAGGTCACCAACGACGTCGGGATGAAATTGTGCATCAGGGCGATCGGCTCATCATCGCCGTAACGAAGACGCTCAAGAAAGATGACAAGCTGATCGTCGGCGAGCCCTAAAGCCCCTCTTACCAGGTCCGAGGGACGAATAACCTCGTTGTGAAGGATCTTTGTGGTGGGCCGCTTGCCAGCGACTGCGAGGTCGTCAAAGAGGCTCGTGAGTTTGACCGAACGGCTGACCTTCTCTTTGGTGACGATCGTGCCCTGCCCGCGTCGCCGCAGTACCAGGCCCTTGTCGACGAGATAGCGAAAGGCGGCCCGAACGGTGGGGCGCGAGAGGCCCAGATCCTCGGCGATCTTGACCTCGTTCTCCAGGCGGTCTCCCGATTCCAGGCTCCCGGAGTGGATTTCATTCTCAAAATGTTGCGCCAATTGGAAGTAGAGGGGCACCGGGCTGTCACGATCGAGCACGATCGTTTCGAGTGGATTGTAAGTTGGCACTGCTTGTCGGGTCATTCGCATCCTCTGTGACGTGAGACGCCATCACCCTATACCAATTTGGAGTCGTAACTGCTATTGTTCTGACATATGCGTCCGCCAGCGTATTCAGCACGCTTGTTTGGCCCCACTGGCCGGGATTTCACGCGGCGTCGCTCCCTCCGCGCAGCGGCCGAATTGTTGGTTTTGAGGGCAATTACCGGTCAATCCGGGACTCGCCGACGGGGCGCACGATGCGGGAGGATCCGAATCGCCGCCCCGCTGGGTATGACATGACGGAGTCATTCGACGTCCTCACGATGGGTCGAGTCGGGGTCGATTTCTATCCCACCCAGACTGGCCGGTTGTCGGACGTGGCCGTTTTCGAGAAGTTCCTCGGGGGAAGCCCTACCAACGTGGCCGTGGCGGCCGCACGTCTCGGTCTCAAGAGTGCCGTGATCACCCGGACCGGTCCGGACCCATTCGGCGAGTTCATCCACGACGCGCTTCGCACCTACGGGGTTGACGACCGTTTCGTCACCGCGTGCGCCGGCTTTCAAACGCCGGTCACGTTCTGTGAGATCTTTCCTCCCGACCACTTCCCTATCTACTTCTATCGTCAACCCAAGGCTCCCGACCTCGAGATCTACCCCGCCGACCTGGACCTCCCGTCGATTGTGGCCGCCGGGCTCTTCTGGTGCACGGTGAGTGGCCTCTCCGTCGAACCCAGCCGGTCCGCCACCCTGGCGGCCCTGGAGGCTCGAAACGGCGCCTTCGCCACCGTGCTGGACCTCGACTACCGGCCCACCTTTTGGGAGTCCATGGCCACCGCCCGGGCCTGCGCTCGCTCAGCCTTGACGCACGCCACCATCGCTATCGGAAATCTCGACGAGGTAGAAATGGCAGTCGACAGTCGAGACCCGGACGTCGCGGCTGATCGACTTCTGGACCTAGGCCCGCACCTCGCTGTTGTGAAGCGCGGCCCATTGGGAGTACTCGCGAAAACGCGCGACGAGCGGGTGGAGGTCCCTCCCCATCACATTGACGTCGTGAATGGTCTCGGCGCAGGGGATGGTTTCGGTGGAGCCTTTTGTCACGGCGTGCTGGCTGGATGGCCGCTGGAACAAATCATCCGGTTCGCGAACGTGGCGGGAGCGATCGTCGCGTCCCGCTTGGCGTGTTCTGACGCGATGCCCACCTTGAATGAGATTGAAGAGATAGTTGAAGGAGCGAAACGTGCGACGTGAAGATAAAGATTTACTCCTAGAGGCACGATTTTCAAATCCCGGTTTGATCGCCGAGCTGGCGAAGAAGCGACCCGGGCACGCCCCCTTCGAGGGTTCGGGCAAACTGCTGATTATCGCGGCTGACCATGCTGCCCGGGGAGTCCTCAACGTTGGACAGCACCAGAACGCGATGTGGAACCGCTACGACCTCCTCGACCGACTGATATCGGCTCTAGGTGTACCGGGGGTGGACGGCGTTCTCGGAACGCCCGACGTGATTGAAGACCTCCTGATTCTCGGGGCTCTCGACAACAAGGCGGTCTTCGGCTCGATGAATCGAGGCGGATTGCCGGGCGCCGTCTTCGAGATGGACGATCGGTTCACTGCCTACACGCCTGAATCCATTGTCCAATCGAGACTGGACGGCGGCAAGATGTTGTTGCGCATCAATTACGAGGATCCGGGCACCGTTAACACGCTGGAAGCGTGCGCCAAGGCGGTGACCGATCTAGCGGCCGCAGGGCGCATAGCGATGTTGGAGCCCTTCATGAGCCATCACGCGAACGGCAAGCCCAAGAACGTGCTCACGACGGAAGCCCTCATACGTTCAATGGCCATTGCCAGCGCGCTCGGCGCCACGTCCGCCTTCAGTTGGCTCAAGGTCCCCGTGCTCGATGACATGGAGCAAGTCGTGGAGGCATCGACCCTTCCCATCCTTTTGCTCGGCGGTGAACGAAGTGAACAGCCCGACGCGATGTTCGCTCGATGGGAAAGGGCGCTTCAACTGCCCGGTGTGCGCGGTCTCGTCGTGGGACGTAATTTGCTTTACCCCGAGGACAATGACGTGGTGTCCGCAGTGAAGACAGCCCTCAACTTGCTATGAGCGACTGGTACCGCAAAGCAAGTCCCGCCGATGAAGACGGCTTCATCGTTTCGATCAGCCCCGAGAGCGCTGGATGGAACTATTCGTCCCTGCGCGTCGTGACTCTGCAGCCCGGTCAGGTGCTCACTTTCCTCACGCACGACTCGGAATGGATCGTGCTGCCCCTCGCTGGAGCGTGCGTCGTCTCATGCGACGACGCAACATTCTCCTTAGAAGGACGCGACAGCGTCTTCGATCGGGTGACGGACTTCGCCTACGCGCCGCGCGACTCATCGGTGACCATCACCAGTGACCGCGGCGGTCGCTTTGCGTTGACGGGCGCGAAGGCCCGACGAGCCTTGCCCGCGCGCTACGGGGCGGCCGAGGACGTGCCGGTCGAGCTCCGCGGCGCCGGGAGCGCCAGCCGCCAAGCCAACAACTTCGCGTCGCCCGAGGGGTTCGAGACTGATCGTTTGGTGGCCGTCGAAGTGCTCACGCCTGGCGGCAATTGGTCGTCCTACCCGCCCCACAAGCACGACGAGGAGCGTCCAGGCGAGGCCGTGCTCGAGGAGATCTACTACTTTGAGGTGAACGGCGGCTCGGCCGCCGACGCGCCGGGGCCTGGCGGCTACCAACGCGTCTACGGAGTCGATCCGCTCCGCCCGATAGACGTGCTCGCCGAGGTCTCCTCAGGCGACACCGTCCTCATCCCGTACGGCTACCACGGTCCAACCATGGCGGCCCCGGGCTACGACCTGTACTTCCTCAACGTGCTCGCGGGCCCCGCGGACGAACGAACTATGGCATTCTGTGACGACCCCGAACATGGTTGGATTCGTGACTCGTGGCGGGGCCAGACCGTGGATCCGAGGCTCCCCATGACCACACATCGAGCGCGATCGTGAGACTCACCGTTGCTCAGGCGCTGGTTCGGTTTCTGTCCGTGCAGTCCGTGGAACGAGACGGGCACCAGCAGAAGTTCTTTGCCGGCTGCTTCGGCATCTTCGGGCACGGCAACGTGGCCGGGATCGGTCAAGCATTGCTCGAAGCCGGCGACGACCTCCCCTATTATCTCGCCCGCAACGAACAGGCCATGGTCCACACGTCGGTGGGATTCGCTCGCATGAATAATCGCCTCAAGGCGTTCGCCTGCACGTCGTCGGTCGGACCGGGCGCCACCAACATGGTGACCGGCGCGGCCGTCGCCACGACGAATCGCATCCCGGTGCTGCTGCTGCCCGGCGACGTTTTCGCCACTCGTCGCGCCAACCCCGTATTGCAAGAGTTGGAAGACCCCGCCTCGCTCGACGTCTCGGTGAACGATTGTCTGCGTCCCGTGTCGCGCTACTTCGATCGAATCTGGCGACCCGAGCAGCTCCCTCAGGCGCTGCTGCACGCGATGCGCGTGCTTACCGATCCCGCCGAGACGGGCGCGGTGACCCTGGCCCTTCCCGAAGACGTTCAGACCGAGGCCTTCGACGTGCCCGACGAGCTGCTGCTCGAACGCGTTTGGCAGGTCCGTCGTCCGCCGCCCGAAGCACGATTGATCGACGATCTCGCTCGCCGGATCCGAGCCTCTAAGCGACCACTCATCGTGGCGGGTGGCGGCGTCATCTACAGCGGAGCGACCGAATCCTTAAGCACCCTGGCCCGCGCCACCGGCATTCCGGTCGCGGAGACCCAGGCCGGTAAGGGAGCGCTACGGTTCGACCACCCCGCCAGCCTCGGCGCACTCGGTGCCACTGGCACCCCGGGCGCGAACGACATCGCGCGACAGGCCGACCTGGTCATCGGCGTCGGAACGCGGTGGAGCGACTTCACGACGGCTTCCTATTCCGTCTTCCAGCAGCCGGACGTCGACGTCGTCAACATCAACATCACCCCCTTTGATTCGACCAAGCTCGCGGCGGCGGCGATCGTGGCCGACGCCCGCGTCGCCCTCGACGTCCTGGTCGAACAGTTGGCGAACTGGCGCGTTCAAGGTGCGTACGAACAGGAGTACCAAGGTCACGCGGCGAGATGGAACAAGACCGTGGAAGAGGCCTACGCCCAAGCGCACGAACCGCTGCCCTCCCAGGCCGAGGTGATCGGCGCGGTCGAAGCCTCATCGGGCGACCGTGACGTCGTGGTCGGCGCGGCCGGCAGCCTTCCGGGCGACCTGCACAAGCTGTGGCGCGCCCGCGACCCGAAGGGCTACCACGTGGAGTACGCGTTCTCCTGCATGGGCTACGAGATCGCCGCGGGGCTCGGCGTCAAGATGGCCGCTCCCGACCGCGAGGTCTACGTCATGGTGGGCGACGGCTCATACCTCATGATGAACGCGGAGCTGGTCACGGCGCTCTCCGAAGGGATCAAGCTCATCGTCGTACTGGTCGTCAACCACGGCTTCCAGTCCATCGGCGCCCTTTCCGAGGCCGTCGGCGTTGAACGGTTCGGCACGAAGTACCGCTTCCGCGACGCCTCCGGTCAACTGGACGGCGCCCTTCTGCCCGTCGACCTGGCGCTCAACGCCGAGAGCCTGGGCGCCGACGTCTTACGGGTCGACTCCATAGCACAGCTGCGCGACGCCCTCACGGTGGCGCGAACCAATACGAACACGACGGTGATTCGCATCACCACCGACCCGCACGTCGGCGCGCCGGATTCGCAGTCGTGGTGGGACGTGCCGATTGCCGAGGTCTCGACTCGTGCAACCACGCGCGAAGCCCTTAACACCTACGAGGTGAACGTGAACCAGCAGCGCACCTATCTACGACCGACGACCTTGTCGGACGATTGACTCGGTGGGCCGTCGTAACGAGCAATAGCGAGCATTAACATTAGATTTCGCCCGTTCCCGCTTCGCCCTAACTGTGTAAGTCAGCCATGTTCGAACCCGCACCACCTCAGCACTCAACGTCGGTAACCCAGGTCACCTTTAGGGGTATCGCCTTCGCCAACGTCACCACCATGATGATCCTGATTGGGGCGACGGCTTCTCTCTACGGTCCCCTCCTCACCACCATCGCCGGAAGGTTCCACATCTCGCTGGCCCAGGCGGGCATCGTGCTCAGCGTGCACTTCGTCGGCGCCCTAGTTGGAGTGCCGATCGGCTGGATCACGACGAAACGCTTCAAGGGAAGTATCGTCCTCGCGGTCTCGCTGGTGTGTCTCGCGTCGGGTGCGTTGGGGGTGGCCACCGCCGCACAATGGGGACTCTTCCTGACGGCGGTCTTCCTCGTCGGTGTCGGTTTCGGAGCGTTAGATTTTTCGCTCAATACGTTGCTCGCTCGAACGGCCCTGCAAGGTCGGGCACATCGACTCAGCCTGGCCAACGCCGGCTACGGCGTGGGCTCGGTCATCGGACCACTCATGGTGATCGTCGCGCGACCTCACAACTTCCGCGTCCTCTTCGCCGCCGTGGCCGTCATCGCGGTCGTGCTCTCGACGTTGAATCGCGGCATCATCGCGCCGCCCCAGACGCCCGAGGCCCGCCTGGAGGAACTCGATACCCTCCACGCCCAACGCCGGCCGATTCTGGCGACCTTCATCGTCGCGTACGTGCTCTACGTCGCGACCGAGGCCAGCACTTCGGGGTGGATCGCTTCGCAGCTCCACGGCGAGGGGCACACCCTCTCGACGGGCAGCCTGGTCACCGGCGGCTTCTGGCTCGGGCTGGCGCTGGGTCGCACGATGGGAGGGCCGCTCTACAAGCGCTTCTCCGACCAGTCGTTGGTCTTGTGCGGCCTGGGCGTGTCGGCGATCCTCGGCGTCGTGGCCTATTCCGGGCTGGCCGCGCCCTTTGCGTACCCGCTCATGGGCCTGGCCCTGGCGTCGGTCTACCCCATGGGGCTGATCTGGTACACGGTGCTCTGCCCGCACGACAGCAACGGGCTGGCGCTGCTCATCTTCTGCATGATGGCGGGCGGCATCATCGGTCCCGGCGTCGAGAGTGCCATGGTGTCGCTGGCCGGCGTGCACGTCGTGCCGATCGTCATCGTGTCGTTCGCCACGCTGGACTTGGCGGTGTTCGCGAGCGCCCGGCGCTTCAAGCCCCTCGCCGTCGGGCTCTGAGGCGCTCTCCTCGGTCGGCGATCGTCGGATCGCTCCGTCCTCAGCGATGGTCAGCGTTGCGGGCGCGGGAGGCCTTGAGGCCAGGAGACGATGAAGTGGGACACTTTGGCGTGCGGCGGCCGCACGATACGTCGTTGACTACATGTCCAGTCCGCCGTTGACGGGGATCACGGCCCCCGTGATGTACGCGGCTCGTTCGTCGAGCAGCCCCATGACCGCGAAGGCCACCTCTTCCGGCTCGCCCAGTCGTCCCACGGGTATGCGCGCCACGATCTGCTCGAGGATCTTCTCAGGCACCGACGACATCATGTCGGTGCTGATGAATCCCGGCGCCACGCAGTTGACCGTGATGCCTTTGCCGGCGAGCTCGAGGGCCAGCGTCTTGGAGAGTCCGAACATGCCCGACTTGGCCGTCGCGTAGTTGGCCTGACCCACGTTGCCGGTCTGGCCGATGATCGAACTGATGTTGACGATCCGACCCTGCTTGCGCTCGATCATGTGCTCGATCACCGCCTTGACCATGTAGAAGCACCCCGAGATGTTGATGCGCATCACCTGGTGCCACTCGTCGACGGTCATCCGTCGCACGGTGCGGTCCACGTTGATGCCGGCGTTGTTGATCAGGAAGTCGATCCGCCCGTACTCCTCGATGACCTCGTTGGCGTAACTGGCGCAGGCGTCGGGGTCACCGATATCCACCTGGTGCAGGCTGATCGAGCCCCCGAGGGCCTTGGCCATGTCCCTTGTGGTATCGGCCGCATCGCCGTTGGACAAATAGCCCGCCGCGACGTGCACGCCACTTTCGACCAGAGCCAACGATATGGCGCGCCCGATCCCTCGCGTGCCCCCGGTCACCATTGCTACCTTTTGATCCAGCATGACTATCACCCCCGGACTCACCATAGCGAGAGCCCGCGAGTCCGGCAAAGTGAGAATGTTCACGTTCGCTCTCGCCACCAGGAGGCGTCAGGCGAAACCGAGGGATCGACGTGACTAAGAGGCTTCTTTCGCCGCCGCAGCGACGTGAGGAGATTTAAGCGACCTCGGCCAGCGCCTTGGCGATGATGGTCGTCTCATCCTCGAGCGACAGTGGCTCGTGCAATCGCGTGACGTCGACCTCGTCGATCGCTGAGATCGAAGCGCGGATCGCCTCGGCGCTGTTCTCCTTGAGCACCACGCCAGACGTTTCGGCGACGAAGATCCGCGCCACCCTTCCTCCGGCCACCGAGTAGATGTGGCCGTTGACCGAACACTCCTCGTTGGTGAGATAGGCCACCAGCGGCGAGACCGACTCGGGCGCCGCGTTGAACGCAAAATCGCCGGAGATGCCTTCGGTCATCCGCGTGAAGGCGATCGGCGCGATGGCGTTGACCTTGATGTCGCGCTCCGCTCCTTCGAGGGCGAGCACGCGGGTCAGTCCGGCGAGGCCGGCCTTGGCCGCGCCATAGTTGGCCTGACCGAAGCTGCCGAAGAGGCCGGACGCCGAACTGGTGTTCACGATGCGCCCGTAGCCCTGCGCTCGCATCCAGCGAAAGGCGGGCTGGCTGACGTAGAAGGCGCCCTTCAGGTGCACGTCGATGACCTGGTCGATCTGGGAGGTCTCCATGTTATGGAAGGCCTTGTCGCGCAGGATGCCGGCGTTGTTGACCAGCACGTCGACGCGCCCGAACGCGTCAAGGGCCGCCTGGACGATTCCTTCGCCACCGTCGGCGCTGGCGACGCTGTCGTGATTCGCCGCAGCGACACCGCCTTGTGAGGTGATCTCATCGACCACTCGCTGCGCCGCGGACGCCGACGAGCCGCTGCCGTCGAGGGCGCCGCCCAAGTCGTTGACGAGCACCATGGCGCCGCGTCGAGCGAGCTCGAGCGCGTGACTGCGGCCGAGGCCACCGCCCGCTCCGGTGATGATGGCGACGCGGCCGTCAAAGCGCAAATCGGTCATGGTCGAATCCTTCTCTTTCGTTGGCTGATGGTTGGGTGAGGAAATGTTGCACGGCGCGAGCGAGCGCCTGGGCCGGCTCGGTGCTCTGCAGGTCGTGGCCCCCGGGCAGCACGACCAGCGAGGCGTTCGGTATGCGTTGGGCCAGGGAGCGGCTGTTGGCGAGTGGCACCACGGGGTCGTCGCTGCCGCTCACCACGAGAGTCGTTGCGTTGATCGAACCGAGGAAGGGGATGCTCGACCAGTTGGAGATGGCCATCGAGTGCCACGATGCGCCGACCAGCTCGGTGAAGGATGAGCCGTACTTGAAGGTGCGCAGGCTCGCCAGCGCTCCCCAGCTTCCGAGCGTCGAACCCACGCCACACGAGGTGGACACGAGTACGAGGCGTCGCACCCTCGAGGGGTAATCGCGGCAGAACTGCTGGGCGACGGCACCCCCGTGCGACAGGCCGAGCACGTCCACGCGATCGAGACCGATCTCGTCAAGCACCAGTGCCGTGATCTCCGCCATCTTGCCAATCGACTGTGGCAACAGCGACGTCTGACTCTCACCCACGCCGGGCATGTCAAAACGGACCACGGTGTGACCGCTCAGCGCCTTGATGAACGGATTCCAGCTTTCGAGCGGCCTGGTCAGACCATTGAGCAGTAGCAACGCCGGCCCGGTCCCCTCGACCCGCACGCGCAGTTGATGTCCTCGCACATCAACCAAGGAAGACTCGGCCACCACCGATTCGATCGCCATCAGTGGGCGCGCACGTAGCTTCCGGGTGCTGCTTCCAGTACGGGGTGGTCGCGGCTGCCGAGCTTCTTGGGCGCCGCGACGTCACCGCCGCTTCGTTCGCCAATCCACAGGCTCCAGTCCTCCCACCACGTCTTCTCTTTGAGTTCAGCGGCGTTCTTCCACTCCTGGGGATCGGCGGGGCGCGCGTCGTTGGACCAGAACTTGGCCTTGGGGCTCGGAGGGTTGACCACGCCCGCGATGTGACCGGAGGTGCTGAGCACGAAGCGGTTGGGACCGGAGAAGGCCTGGGCCGTCTTGTAGCCCGAATGCCACGGCACGATGTGGTCGTTCACGGCTGACACGACGTAGGTGTCGATGGCCACCCGTTTGGGATCGAGGGCGCGGCCGCCGATCTCTAACTCACCCTTGACGAAGGCGTTCTTCAGATAGCACGAGCGCAGGTACTCCGAGTGCATCCGGGCCGGCATCCGCGTGCTGTCCTTGTTCCAGACCAGGAGGTCGAACGCCGGGGGCTGATGGCCGAGCAACCAGTTGTTGCCGACGTACTGGAAGATGAGGTCGTTGGCCCTCAGGGTGTCGAAGACGTGGGCCATCGAGTCGCCCTCTAAGTACCCCTCGGCGGCCATGGACTTCTCGAGTCCGGCGACCGTGGCTTCGTCGGTGAAGACGCCGAGGACTCCCGGCACGCTGAAGTCGGTATTGGTGTTGAGCAAGGTCGCCGTCTTGATCGACGTGTCGCCGATGTCCGCGTTGTAGGCGAGCGCGATGGCGCTCAAGGTGCCGCCGAGGCAGAGCGAGACGGTATTGACCTCGGGGGCCCCCGTGATCTCGCGGATCACCTTGACCGCGTCCAGGGGCCCGAGGCGCAGGTAGTCCTCGAAGCTGAGATCGGCCATGCTCGAGTCGGGATTGCGATAGCTGATTGCGAAGCAGGTGTGCCCGTGTTGGATTGCCCACTCGATGAGGCTCTTCCCGGGTGCCAGGTCCATGATGTAGTACTTGTTGATCCACGGAGGACAGAACAGCAAGGGGACTTCGTGGACCAGCTCGGTCTGGGCGTCGTACTGGATCAGTTCGATCAACTCGTTGCGGTAGACCACCGCCCCGGGCGTGGCCGCCATGTTGATGCCCACCATGAAGCCCGAGGCGTCGACCTGCGAGGGCCAACCCTTGTGCAGGCGGAAGTCCTTCAGCATGTTCTTGGCGCCACGCACCAGGCTCTTGCCGCCGGTGTCGAAGGCCTCCTTCAGCGCGGCCGGGTTGCCGAGCAGCGTATTGGTGGGCGCCAGCGCGTCGAGGATGAACTGGGCGGCAAAACGGGCCTTGGCGTCGTGCACCTCGTCGAGCTCGGCGGCGTCCAACAGCTCGTTCACGAGTTGGCATCCCAGCAGGTACTCCTGTTCTAAGAAGAAGAAGAGCGGGTTCTCGGCGAAGGCTCGGTCGGCGAAACGCTTGTCGCCGACGGGTGGCGTGACGGGCGACGTCGGCGTCTTGCCGAGTGCGCACTGGGCGGTCGCCCGGATCGCGGCGCCGGTGCCCAGCATGAGGCGCATGTTGGCCGCGGCGACCTCGGCCGGTTTCTTCATCAGGGCCATGCCGGCTTCGCCGAGCGAGCTGAGGAAGGAGACGGGGTCCTTGCGCGCGACGAGGTCCTTGACGTAGCGCTGCTGGTTGGCGACGAGGTTGCGCGTGAACTCAACGATCTGCTCGGGCTTGGGCGGGTCGGGCAGGACGGGCTTGGGGGCTTCGGCGATAGCGGTCACCAACTTGGCCGCGCTGTCGAACCAGAAGCTCATGAACTGCAGTGAGATGTCCTGGGTTGACTTGATCGCGTTGAGGAGCTGGTCCTCCAGTCGCGGACTTGCGACCTCGTCTGCTGTGCCTTCGATTTCCACCACTGCCATCGTAAAACCCCTCTGAAAGTGACGCCTCTCGGGCCAGTCGGCATACTGTACATACCAGTTGCTTGACATGTCAAGCATACCTGCATTCGAGGGGTTCCTTCGTCAGGCTTGGTGACTTCTCTTCGGTGGCGATCGTTTCGACCGGCCTACCGCGACGAGACGACCCGTCGCGAGGAAGCGGAGTTAGGAAGTGGTGCGGTTGGACTCGACGTAACTGCGATAGACGCCCAGCAGCGCGTGGCGCTGCGCGTCGGTGAGGCGCTTGTCGGCCCGAATGGCCGCCTCGGTCGCCTCGTCATCTTGTTTCTCGGGCGTGATCAATCCGGCTTGTTCGAAGAGGATCTCGGCAGAGACGTTAAGCGCGTCGGCAATGGACTTAAGGACACGGATGGAGGGCTCGTGCAGTCCGCGCTCGACCTGGCTCAGGTAAGGATTGGAAATCTCCGTTAAAGCAGAAAGTTGGCGCAGCGACAGATTTGCCATCTGTCGCTGCACCTTGATGAAGCTCCCCAAAACGTTGCGGGAGTCACTCTCTGTTTTGTTCTCTTGGTCGTCCGTGTACAGCATCGTAGCGGAGTCCCTCGAGAGGAACTAAGCGACCTTGTCGGTCACCAACACGCCGGCGAGCTGCAGGGCGAACTCGCGCTGAGCCTTCAAGAGGTCATTCGCAAAGTCGAACGTGAACTTGGTGACGGCTTCGGCACCGGGCAGAGCGGCGACACCAGGAATGGTGGGCAGGTCGGCGACGGGAAGGGCTGAAAGCGCCTTGGTCCAGGTCTCGGCAGCGTCGAGCAGCAACTGCTGTGACTGCTTAACGGTGGAAAGCATCTGCTCGCGAATCT
The DNA here is from genome assembly GCA_963827115.1 of uncultured Acidimicrobiaceae bacterium. Lineage (GTDB taxonomy): Bacteria > Actinomycetota > Acidimicrobiia > Acidimicrobiales > RAAP-2 > RAAP-2. The sequence continues at coordinate 1,900,443 of CAWGZS010000001.1, forward strand.
TTTGCGCGACCTCAGGTACTTCCGTGGTGGTGGTGGTCTTGGTGGTTACCATCGTGAACTCCTCGGAGTCTTGATCCGTGCACGGTTTTTCCGGCACGAGCACACTATACACCCCAATTGCTAAGTATGTCAAGCACTCTTACGGGGCCCCTATTTAGCCCTGATCACGACGGCCACGGCCACGGCCGCCGCCGCGACGGCTGGCGATCGACCCGAAGGTTGTTCAGCCCTCGTGCTCCTCGTGCCCGGGCAACGCGTCGATCAGCTTCTTGACGAACTCCTGTTGGGAAGCCATCAGCTTTTGCGCGAAGTCGAAGAACTGGTCCGTCACTTCGCCCGGCTTGGGCAACGAATCGATTTTTGGCAGCGTGGGCAGATCCGGCAGCTTGGCCACCAGTTTGGAGACGCTCTCGCCCCAGGCCGCAACCATTTGCACGGTGGCGTCCTGGCTTCGCTTAATCGCGTCTAGCACTTGTTCCTGCACGTGCGACTTGTCCTCCGGCTCCGTGCTCTCAGTCGAATTGCTCTTATTGTTCTTGGCGTTCTGCGCTGGCATAGGGCCACCTCTTGTCTTCGACGCGTGCGCGGATTGTCCGCCACGTCCTCACCCTATAGAACGCCACGGCCACTCGGCAAAGCTCGTCGAGAACTATGCCGCCACCTGCCTCAATCCCGTCTCAGGAGGTACGTCCATCGAGGTGATCGAGGAAGAGTTGGAGCTGCTCGACGACGAAGCGGTGGTCTTCCCTCTGGGGAAGGCCGGACACGGCGATGGTGCCGACGCACCCACTCTTCGCCAGCAGCAGCGGAAACGCGCCGCCGTGCGCGGCGAACCGCTCGGGGTCGAGTCGCGAGGCGACATTGAAATCCACGTCGCTCTCCGCCCGCGCCTTGCACCCGATGTAGTACGACGAGTGACCGAAGCGGTCGACGACCGCCGACTTGCGCTCCAGCCAGGCGTCGTTGTCGGGCGATGAACCATTGAGCGCGGTGTGGAACAGACGCTGACCACTGCGGCGAATGAGGATGGCCACCGGGTACTGCGCCGCGAGCGCCGCCGCTCGCATGGCGCTGCCGAGGTCCCACGCGGTCGAGTAGTCGAAGTAAGGGAACACCAGGCGCCGTTCCTCGTCCAACAGCGACTTAAGCAGATCCGAATCAGACACGGTGACCTAGAACTCTTGGTAGGCGGCGGGGTCTTGCCCGGCGAGTCGGCCATCGGGACGAGCGAGCGTGCCGATCATCTCGATGTCATGGTCGCTGAGCGCGACGTCGAAGACGTCGAGATTCTCCCGCTGTCGCGCCGACGACACTGACTTAGGCAGCGGAATCGCACCGAGGTGAACGTGCCACGCCAAGATCGTCTGGGCGGCGGTGATGCCGTGCTCGGCGGCCACTTCGGCAATGACCGGGCTGTCCAGAAGATTGCTGCCACGGCCCAGCGGACTCCACGCTTCGGTGAGGATCCCGTGCTCCTGGTGGAACGCCCGCGACGGCGCTTGGGGAAAGTTGGGATGCATCTCGATCTGGTTGACCGAGGGCAGCTCGCCGGTCTCGGCCTGCAATCGCTCGAGATGCTCCGGCAGGAAATTGCTCACCCCGATGTAACGGACGAGGCCCCGGTTCCTCGCCTCGATGAGGGCCGTCCAGGCCTCGACGTACAGGTCCTCGAGCGGGTTGGGCCAGTGGATGAGGTAGAGGTCGATGTTGTCGAGTCCAGAGCGCATGACGCTCTCTTCGATGGTCGTCAGGGCTTCATCGAAACGGTGGTGGCGTCCCGGCAGTTTCGACGTGAAGAGCAATTCTTCACGGGGGACCCCCGAGCGGCGAAGGGCGGAACCGACGGCACCCTCGTTCTCGTAGTTGACGGCCGAGTCAAAGAGTCGATAGCCGCAGCGCACCGCTTCGATCATGACGTCGGCCCCCTGCGCCCCATTGAGCTTGTACGTGCCCAATCCGATGGCGGGCAACGAGAGGCCCAAGCCGCCCTCCACGACGGGAATGTTCATGACTGCGCTCCATTCTTGACGACGACGGGAAGCAAGTGCAGTCGCAGGCTAGCGCAGCACAGTGGAACCGCGAAGCGGTGACCACGGCCGCCTCCTACACGTGGCTGAGCAGCCCGCCATCCACCAACAAGGTCTGGCCCGTTATGTACGACGCGTCCTCGGAGGCCAGGAACGCGACCGCCGCGGCCATCTCCTCGGGCAACCCCTGGCGCCCCATCGGTACGGTTCGTTGGATCAACGTCGCGATGTCCTGCTCGCTCAGCGCGTCGTGCGCGAACTGCGGGTCATTGAACCCAGTGTCAACCCAGCCGGGGCACACGCAGTTCACCCGTATGCCCGAGCTCGCGAGGTCGATGGCCAGGCTCCGCGTCAGGTTCACCACCGCCGCCTTCGACGCCGTGTACGCAGCCAACGCCGGCTCACCGAACATGCCGCTGATGGAGCCCGTCGTCACGATGGCTCCGGCCCCTTTCGCCTGCATGACCGGTATGACGGACTTCGTCACGAGGAACATCGACGTCACGTTGACCGCGAAGGTGCGGTTCCACTCCTCGAGGTCGGTCTCGTTGACGGTCCCCGCTCGCAGGCGACCCGCGTGCGAATGCAGCACGTCGATGCCGCCCAGGTCCCCCACGATCCGTCGCACGACGTCGGCCACCTGTTCCGGGTCGGACACGTCGGCGCCGTACGCGCGACCGGTCCCGCCGGCGCGGGCACATTCCTTTGCGACCACTTCGCCTTCCGAAGCGCGGATGTCGACCACCGCGACGTTCGCACCTTCGGACGCGAAGCGAAGAGCGCTCGCCCGTCCGATGCCGTGCGCGCTTCCGGTCACCACCACCGCTTTACCGTCGAATCTCCCCATCACTTCTCCTCTCAACGACTTCCCCGGTCGCCAACGTCAGCCAACCTTTCGGGTCGACGACGCGCGGAATGCCTTCGACGTCAAGCCGCACCGAACCCGGGGTCCGCACGTGGCGTGACCCCATCGAACCACAACGAGCTGGCCCGCGGCGCGTCGTCGGTCGTAGCGCCGGACCAGCCGAGGCGGCACAGAGGCCGTCGTCGCCGGACGTGTCTCACCGCCGCGATGCGACTACGACTCGTCGGACCCCTTGATGCCCTGCTCGCGCCGCTCCCGGATGGAGGTGAAGTACTCCGATGTCGGGCGCAGCCCTCGAATGATGAAGCCCAGGGCGAAGACGATGACGATAATGATCACCGCCACCACGGCCACGATGTGAGCTTGAGTGGTCAAGCCGTAGACGAAGATCGCACCCATGAACAGCCCACCCAGGAGGGGGATGATTCCCAGCATGAAGAGCTTGGTGGCGTTGTGCTTTAGGTGATCACGATAGAACCACACACTGGCGCACGCCACCACGAAGTACATGAACAGCCCGATCATCCCGTCGGAGCTGATGATGTCGCCGATGGCGTGGTTGGCCGAGGAGTTGGCCAGATAGGGGATCAGCAGTGCCGGTGGGATGGCCGCCAGGATCAGCAGCCCCGACCACGGCGTCTGGTACTTCTTGTGGATGAACCCGAAGACGCGAGGGATCAACTTGTCCCGGGCCAGGGCGTAGAGGACGCGGCTGGGCTCGGTCATCTGGATCTGGCACGTTCCGATGACGGCGACCAGGACCGCGAGAGGTAACGCTCGACCCCAGAAGCCGGGGACCAGCAGCTGTCCCGCGTAGGCCAGCACATCGGTCCCGTCCTTCAAGACGTTCGCCTGGCTTGAGACGCCTTCGAAGACCGCGATTAAGAACGTGTACCAGATGGTCAGGAAGACGGTGCCCATGATCATGGCCCGACCGGGGTTGATCTTGCGGTTCGTGGACTCCTCACCCAGCACGGCGGTCGCCTCCCACCCGAGGTAGAGGAACCCACAGGGCACGGCCGCCTTGGCCAACCCCGTGAATCCACCGATGCCGTGGACGGCGCCGGAGAACGCGAAGTCGTGTATCGACGGCAGGGTGGCTCCTCCGACGTGCCCGGCCTCGTGGATGAGGGCGAGGACCACGAAGGAGATCATGGCGCTGTACTCGATGAAGACGAACGCCCACTGCAGACGGACCGACGGCTTGATGCCGCGAATCGCGAGATACACCAGCACCCCCATGATCGCCGTCGCGACGACCCAGGTCAGCGGATTGGAGAACGTGTCGCCGGTGGGCGCCACCACGAAGAGGAAGTACGCCCCCGCCAAGGTGATGTTGCCCACGTTCGCGAAGGTCGAGACCGCGACGTTGAGCAGTCCCGTTCCGACGCCGATGGACGGCGTGACCGCCTCGCCCACCCACACGTACGGTGCGCCGGCGTGCGCTCGCCACCGGTTGAGGCTGGCGTAACCGACCGAGCACGCGCACATCGCGAGACCGACGATAAGGACGGCCAACGGTGAAATGTGACCGGCGAACGCGACCAGGATGGCCAGCGTGTACGCCACGCTGCTCGATGGCGCAACGTTGGCAACCGAAACAACGAAGTCACCCCAGAGGCTTACGGAGTTTTCCTTCAGCCCCAATTCTTGTTCTATCTGTTGTTCCTCAGTTGCCACAGAAGCCCCCCGCGTCTCAGCACAATTTTGCAACACAGTAAGTCATCTGATGACTTCTGTCAAACGTTTTTCAAAACAATTCGGTGCCTCCGAACTTGACGGAGGCCAGGCGACAAAGGCCGCCGCGGACGTCGAGTCCGGCTCCCTCAAGATAAACCCGCACCGAGGACGAACCGCATAGCACACTCGAGTGTCGATGTCCTCCACAATGCTCACTGGCAAAATCAATTGACCAAAGTCATCTGATGACTTACTGTATGGCGCGAGGTAGTTATGAAGAGATACGGGCGGCTCAGTGGACGAACACGGGTTGCGTCGACTGGGGGATTCGTGGACGAACGTACAAGGCTCAGCCTGGTCGCGGCCGACTCCCGTGAAGTCAGCCTCAACACTCTTTCAGTCCTCGGCCATCGCGATAGGTTCGGCACCGGGCTTGCCTCTCGAACGAAACCACGTGGTCATTGCTCGGCGCCCGGAGCGAGCGCGTGACCTACGTCGTCGGATTGGACGTCGGTTCCCAGAGCATCAAAGGCGTGCTGCTCGACCCGCACGGCGAGCTTGTGGCCACGGCGTCGCACGGACTCGTCATGTCGCATCCCTTGGGCGGATGGGCCGAACAAGACCCTCGGGACTGGGACGAGGGTGTGAGGGCCGTGATCGGAAAACTCCTCGCCGGGTCCAACATCGCGGGCAGCGAGGTTGGTTTCCTCAGCTTGGCGTGCCAAGTGGACGGCGTGGTCCCGATCTCCTCACGAGGTGACGCGCTGGGACCAGCCATCATCTGGTTGGATCGACGAGCCGACGAGCAGGCGGCGGCGATGGCGCGGAGCTTCGGCGCCGCTCGTCTCTTCGAGACGACTGGCCTCGTCCCGGACGCCTCGCACTCGGGCCCCAAGATCATCTGGCTTCGAGACCACCAGCCCGAGGTGTTTGCGAGCGCGGAGGCCTTCCCTCCCGCCGCCGGCTACCTGCTGCGACGCCTTACCAACGAATTGGCCATCGATCACGCCAACGCGTCGTCCAGCCTCTTGTACGACCTGAGGACACGTCAATGGTCCGAGGAGTTGCTCGAGATCTCTGGACTTAACGCCGCTCAGCTTGGTCGAATCGTTGAGGCCAGCGACGTGATCGGCCCGCTCAGTGCGGACGCCGCGCGAGAGATCGGATTGACGACGTCGTGCCTGGTGCTCGTGGGCACGGGTGACGAACATGCCGGTTCCATCGGGTCGGGCGCCATAACACCGGGCATCATCACCGACGTCACCGGCACCGCGGAACCCGTCACGGTCGCGAGTGAGCTGCTCGTGCTCGACCATGAGGGTCTCGTCGAGACCCACGCGCACGCGCTCAGCGGCTACTACCTCGTGGAGAATCCAGGCTTCGTCTCGGGTGGCAGCACGCTGTGGTTGGCGGAAAACGTTTTAAATATAAAGCAGGCGGAGCTCTTGGACCTCGCCGGAGCCGCACCGGCCGGATGTGACGGATTGCTCTTCCTGCCCGCCATGTCGGGCGCTATGACCCCGAGATGGAACGCCCGCATGCGCGGCGCCTTTGCGGGTCTCGCGATGTCGCACGGCTCGTCGGACATGGCGCGAGCGGTTCTCGAAGGTTGCGCCTTCGCCTTGCGCGACATCACCGACCGTTTCGAAAGTATGGGGCTCGGTGGTGACGAGATTCGTGTGGTCGGCGGCGGCGCGGCCATCGACTTGTGGATGCAGATCAAAGCGGACGTGACCGGACGGCCCGTCCGCCGCGTCCTCGTTAAAGAGGCGACCGCTTTAGGGGCTGCGTTGCTCGCGGGGGTCGCGGCGCAGACCTTCCACGACATTGAGGACGCCGCCACGCGCGCCGTCACGTTGGCACAAGAAGCCCACCTACCAGACCCTTCAAAGAGGTCGCTGTACGACGACGCGTATGGTCGCTACCGATCACTGTTCGACGCGGTCGAGGGTGCGACGACGTGAGCAACGAGATCGTGATCATCGACACCCTTGACGAAGTGCGCGAGTTCTTGCACAACGCTTCGGACGCCGCGTCATTTCGCGAGATCGGCTTGAGCATGATTGTGCGCGGTGAGGGTGCCGCCCGAGCGATCGTCGAGACGCTGGAGAAACTGAAGGTAGAGCGTGGAGCACCCGTCACTGTTTTGTCCGACACGACTGCGAAGAGGTACGGGGACTTGGACGTCCTCGACGTCGTGTTGGAGGTACTTGTCAGCGCATATCGCGTCGACGTCGTCAAGGTGACCGCGTCAACCCCGGCTTCCATCGTGCTCGCCGACGAATCGACCGTCGAGGGCGCGATCGAGGATGTTACGGGTCTTGCGCCGCGCGCCCTGGTCAGCGTTGGCTCGGGGACCGTGGTCGATATCGGCAAGGTCGTTGCTCGCCAACTCTCCCTCGCCCACGTCGTCGTCCAGACGGCGGCGAGCGTGAACGGCTTTTCTGACGACCAGTCGGTGCTGCTGGTCAAAGGGGTCAAGCGCTCCTCGCCAAGCCGCTGGCCCGACGCGCTGATCATCGACCCGATCGTGGTGGCGCAGGCACCACTGGCCATGACCCGCTCGGGGCTGGGCGATCAGCTTTCGATGTTCAGCGCGGCCGCTGACTGGTATCTGACGGATGCGGTCGGCTTCGACACCAGCTACTCACCGACCTTGGTTGCGCTGATGCGAGACAGCTTCGCCGGGATGGGATCAACGTCACGAGAATTGGGAGAGGGCTTGCCGGTCGCGGTGGCTTCACTCGCCTCGTGCCTTGCGCTCGGTGGCATCACGATGGGTGTGGCCGGGCGCACCGCGCCCTCGTCGGGAACGGAGCATCTGATCAGTCACCTGTTGGAGATGCACGCCGATGCGTTAGGAATGCCGAGTGCGTCGCACGGATCGCAGGTCGGCGTCGCGTGCGTATTCACGATGCTGCTGTGGCGCCGACTTCGCGAGCACCTCACGACCGGTGACCGGAGAGTGGAGGGAATCAACATTGCGTCCCGCGAGAGCGTGTTCGAGACCTTCGCCCACCTCGATACAACCGGAGCGCTCGCGGAAGAGTGCTGGACGGCGTACGAGCGAAAGGCCCGCTGGACGTCCACTCACCTTGACGACGTTCAACGGGTGGTCTCGGAGTGGTCGTCGCACGACCACGCCATCGGTGAACTTCTGGGGCCGGACGGCGATATCGCGGCGATGCTTCGGGATGCGCAGGCTCCCTTGAGCTTTTCTCAGCTTGAACCGGCCCCACCGCGCGACGTGGTCGCCTGGTCTATCGCCAACGGTTATCTCATGAGAGACCGATTCACCATCATCGACCTGGCCGTGCTCATCGGATATTGGACGCCCGACAACATTGCGGCACTCATGAAAGAATTGGACGAGCTCGCGTAATGCCAGGCCTAACCACGCTCGCGCCTCTCGCGTACCGAACAACGTCACGTCCCCGACTCGGTCAATCTCACGACGTCGATCGCGTTTGCGCCGATCCGTCATGGCACGAACGAATGATCAAGAGAAGGGGCCAAGAATGACGAACTTCATCTTCATGCTCACGCATTCCGACAGCACCATTGACGACGCGCTCGATTACGTCGGCGAATTGGCGGATACCGGCCTGCGTTACATCGGCTTCAAAGACGTGGGTGCCACTCCGCAGCGTCAGCGTGACATCGCGAAGGCCGCGCGTGACGCCGGCTTCGAGACAATGCTGGAGGTGGTATCGACGACGCGGGACGACGAGATCAACTCCGTGAGAGCTGCGCTCTCCGCCGGCGTCGATTGGATACTGGGCGGTACCCAGCCGGACGCGGTGCTGCCACTCCTCGCGGGATCCAGCGTTCGTTACTGCCCCTTTCCCGGCCGTGTCGTCGGCCACCCGAGCGTCCTTGAGGGAAGCATCGACGAGATCTCCAGAAGCGCCGCGTCGCTCACGGCGATGCCGGGCGTGCACGGGCTCGACTTGCTCGCCTACCGGCATCGCAGCGCCAACATCGAAGACCTCACTCGCGCGGTGGTCAATGCCTCGGCCGGTCCGGTCATCGCGGCCGGTTCGGTGGTGCGAGACGAGCAGATCAATATGCTCGCCTCCGCGGGCACGTGGGGCTTCACCATCGGCTCAGCGATCTTCGACGGCCTGTTTCCGGGCGCCCCTGACGTCACGGCGCAAGTGCGACACGTACTTCAAGTCGCGGCCACCTCATGAAACCGACGACGTCATCGAGCGACGCCCGACGAATCGATACCCCGTGAGTAAGGTCGCCACGTCGCGCGGCAGTCGGGTCGAAGAAGTTCGCCTCGGACTTCTCACCGACCTTACGAGTGGAGCCCTCCCCGTCGGCGCGAAACTCGTAAACGAAATCGAACTGGCCACCAGGTTCACGGTGAGCCGGCTCACCGTGAGAGAGGCCGTATCGGCCCTCGTGACCGCCGGCTATCTCGAGCGGCGACACGGCAGCGGCACCTACGTCGTAGGCCTACCGGGACCCCGACACGCGCTCGACGCAACGCTCAGCTACACCCGCATGATCGCGCAAGCGGGAATGAAGCCGGGTCTCCAACTGCTCGACGTCCAGACCCGCGCCGCTACTCGTCAAGAGACCCACGACTTGGATCTGAAACCCCACGAGTCGGTCCGTCAACTCGAGCGCTTACGGACGGCGGACGGACGCGCCGTCGTGTATTCCGTCGACATCGTGCCCGAGCGATTCGTCGCCAACGTGGCGGACAAGCGATTCAAGCGTTCGCTGTACGACGTCCTGGCGTCCATCGACGAACCCGTCGTCAGTGCCAACGCCATGCTTCTTCCCGTCATTGCCGACGGGCATTTGGCGGCCCTCCTGGACGTCAAGGTCGGCAGCGCGCTGCAACGAATCAACGAGGTGGACTTCAACCGGGGCGGCCACCCGATAGTGCTGTCGACCGAATGGCACGTGCCGGGTATTTTCGAACTCCGCGTCAATCGTCGACCCTGAGGGAGTCCTACCTCGACGCTCCCTTGCCGCCGAGCCAAATCGAGAAGCAGAGGAGGGCGAGGTCACCTTTGCCCCACGGCTCAGAGGATGTGGGTGTGCCTGCGTATTGCAATCGAGTGACGAGATTGTGAAGTTTCTAACAAGTACGTGAACGTCCCTACAATTGTGGGCTTTGAGTGACTTGACAGTAATAGGGCTCGTGTGTACTGTGTAAGCGGTTACAAAGTACGTAAGCGGTTACATAACTGCTAAATAGCGACTTTGCGGGGAAATTGGGGGCAAGGTGGTCGATTCACCACCAACGATTTACGACGTGGCCGAACTGGCCGGCGTCTCCATCGCCACCGTGAGCCGAGCACTCAACTCTCTCTCCTCAGTTCGTCCCTCCACCCGCGCCAAGGTCATGGCGGCCATGGACGAGCTCGAATTCGTCCCCAATGTGGTCGCCCGTGGTCTCTCGAGCGGCAAGCACTGGATCCTGGGCCTCGTCTTCATGCGAGCACCGGTCGACGGCAGCGTGCTCGGCGTCGAAGAGGCCAGCCTGCTCTATACCGATATCGTCATCCGCGGAGCCGAGACCCGGGCGGCCGAACACGGCTATTCGCTCCTGCTGAGCAGCGCCTACGACACGCACCCCTCGGGCATGCAGTCGATACTCAGCCTGACCGGCACCGTGGACGGCCTTATTCTCCTGGACCGCGTGCTGGGCGACGACGACGTCGCGTACCTCTCGAAGCGGATCTCCGTGGTCCTGCTCGCGGGTCGAGGAGACTCGCCGTCGGCGGTCACTATCCGGGTTGACAACGAGCAAGCCATGCGAAGTCTGGCCGAACACCTCGTCCACGTCCACGGCATCACCCGAGTGGGCTTCGTGGCCGGCTCGGGCGATAGCCCCGACAGCGTCGCGCGCGTTCGTGCCTTCCGCGAGTCGATAACGGAACTTGGTGCGACGTTGAATGACGTCGATCTCCTGGAGTCGGATTGGACCTCGGCCGGCGGCGAAGTGGCCATGCAAGCCCGATTGAGCCGGCCCGAACCACTGCCACAGGCCTTCGCCTGCGCGAACGACCAGACCGCCGTCGGTGTGATCTACGCCCTCAACGCGGCGGGACTGAAGATTCCCGACGACGTCGTGGTGACCGGCTTCGACGACATCACCTTGACCCGCTACTTCAATCCCCCGCTCACGACGATCCGTCAATCGGGCGGCCTGCTCGGCGAGGCCGCCGTTGACGCCTTGGTGGCGATGCTCGACGGTTCGGAGGTCAAGAACCGAACCGTCGTCCTGCCAACCGAGCTGGTGGTAAGGGGAAGTTGCGGATGCGTATCCGACAACGACGTCCGCTCGCCGCTCGCCGAACTCGTCACGCTACGAACCGAGATCGGCTAGCCATGCGATTGCTCGTCCGCAAGCTTTCGCTGTACGCACTCACCGCGTGGGTCGCGATCACGGTGAACTTTCTGCTGCCGCGGATGATGCCCGGTAACCCAGTGCAGACCCTCATCGGTCAGCTGACCGGACGCGTGACGCCCCAGGAAGTGCACGCCATCGAGTTGTCCTTCGGCATCGGGCTGCACCAGAATCTCATCCACCAGTACACGGGCTACATCTCCCAGCTCTTTCACGGCAACCTCGGCGTGTCCATCACGTTGGCGTCCCCAGTAAGCACGATCCTGCGCGCGGCCGTTCCGTGGACGGTAGGGCTCATCGGCATCTCGACGATCCTCAGTTTCCTGATCGGCACGATTGGCGGTGCCCTGCTCGGTTGGACCCGAGGTTCGCGATTGGATTCGGTGATCCCGGTAGCGACGTTCTTTCAGGCCGTGCCGTATTTTTTCTTGGGCACCATCGTCCTGTTGATCTTCGGCAGCACGCTGCACTGGTTTCCGGTGCTGGGTGCGTACAGCCAGAACGTGACGCCCGGCTGGTCGTGGACGTACATCTACAGCCTGATCCGCTACGGCGAGCTGCCGGTCGCCACCATCGTGCTCAGTTCAGTCGCGGGCTGGATGCTCGGCATGCGCAACATGATGATCACGATGATTGGCGAGGACTTCGTGCTAATGGCCGTTGCCAAGGGCCTCCCGCGACGCAAGGTCATCATGCACGCGGCGCGAAACGCGGTCCTGCCAAGCATCGCGAATCTATCTCTGGCCATCGGGCTTGTCGTCTCGGGGGCCCTGCTCGTTGAACTCGTCTTCAACTACCCCGGCGTCGGCAATCTCCTCTTACAGGCCGTACTCAATGAGGACTATCCGCTCATTCAGGGCATCTTCCTGGTCATAACGATGACCGTGCTCGCGGCCAACCTGATCGCGGACCTCGTGTACCTCGCGCTTGATCCGCGTACCCGTACGGAGGCCGCTGTATGAAGACCCTGCGCCTGCCCCGTTCGCCCAAGGTTCTGCTGGGGATCGGAATCGTGGGCTTCTTCCTTATTCTCACGGTGATCGGACCGTGGATCGCCCCCTACAATCCGAGCGACACGAGCTTCCTGCCCAATCTGACCCCTTCGTGGACGCACTGGTTGGGCACGACGAGCCTGGGGCAGGACATCTTCTCCCAACTGCTCGTCGGCGCACGCGCGACGATGGTCGTCGCCCTCCTAGCCGGCCTCGTGGCGACGGCCTTGTCCATCACCATCGGCGTCGCCGCGGGCTACCTCGGAGGCCCGGCCGACGAAGGACTAACGATGCTGTCGAATGTCTTCCTGGCCATTCCGGGGCTGCCACTGCTCATCGTGATCGACAGCTACTTGCCGGTTTCAGGTCGATCGAATGAATACGTCATCGGCCTCGTCATCAGTCTGACCGGATGGGCTTGGGGGGCCCGTGTCCTGCGGGCGCAAACGATGTCGCTACGAAACCGAGATTTCGTAGAGGCGTCGCGCATCATCGGCGAAAGCCGCCTGCGGATCATGGTCACCGAAGTGGCGCCGAACCTATTGCCGGTCCTGGCGTCGTCCCTGCTTTTTACGATTCTTTATGCCATCGGCGCCTACGTGACCCTGGCTTACGTGGGCCTTACCAGCACCGCCGTGTGGAACTGGGGCACGATGCTCTTCTGGGCCCAATCCAACAACGCGCCCCTGGCTGGCCAGTGGTACTGGTTCGTGCCACCAGGGATCTGCATCGCTCTCGTCGGGACCGGTTTGGCGTTGCTCAACTTCGGAATCGACGAATTCATCAATCCCCGCCTTCGCGCCAGTGGACTCAGTTCAAAGTTGCGCCGCCGTGCAGGTCTCCCGCGACGCCCACACCTTGGCTTCACGCCCGTCCTTCGTTCGGCGCGACCACCCATTCGGTCCGCGCGACTGTCCACAACGAGCACGAAGTGAGCGACGCCGTGACCAACTCCCTCGAACTCCAAAAGAACACGCCGGTCGGAGAAGACCTCACCGGCACCCCAGTTTCGACCCACGTCTCCACCAACGACGTCGTCCTGGAGATCAAGGATTTCAGCGTCGACTACGGATGGGGAGAGAACGCAGTGCGAGCGGTCAACGGGGTCAGCCTCAACGTCCACCGATCACAGGTACTCGGGATCGCCGGCGAGAGTGGCAGTGGCAAGTCGACCCTCGTCTACGCGGCGACCCGATTGCTGCGCTCCCCCGGTGTGATTGCGGGCGGCGAGGTCACGCTGCACTTAGGCAAGGACGCCGATGGCAACGTCACCGATCTGGACATTCTGGCGGCCTCAGAGCGGGACCTTCGAAAGATTCGTTGGTCACAGGTGTCGATCGTCCTGCAGAGCGCGCTCAGCGCGCTGAATCCGGTGCTGCGCATCTCCAAGGAATTCGAGGAAGTCCTCAAGACGCACCGACCCAACATGTCCAAGCGCGAACGCCGCTCGCGAGCGATCGAACTGCTCGCGATGGTCGATCTCAACGAGGACCGTCTCGACCGCTACCCTCACGAACTTTCGGGCGGGCAGCGCCAGCGGATCATGATCGCAATGGCGCTCGCCCTCGACCCCCAGTTGGTCATCATGGACGAACCAACGACGGCATTGGACGTGGTGACCCAGCGAGAGATCGTGAACGAACTCGCCGACCTTCGCGCCAGATTCGGCTTCTCGATGATCTTCATTACCCACGACCTCTCGCTCTTGGTGGAACTGGCCGACGAGATCGCGGTCATGTACTCCGGTTCGATCGTGGAGCGCGCCCCCGCGGGCGCCCTCTACTCCGCCCCGCGCCACCCCTACACGTTGGGCCTACTGCACTCCTCACCGCCCCTGCACGGCGAGCGCGTCGAGCTCGAGGGCATCCCCGGTGCGCCGCCCGACCTGACCGAGGCAATCACGGGCTGCTCCTTTCACTCACGGTGCCCGTACGCCATGGACAAATGCGCCAGCAACGTACCCCCGCTTCGCCGGCTCGACGACACGGGCCGCGAGGTTGCCTGCTGGCTGCACGACGATCCGGCGATCCAGGTCCCCGAGCCCCTGCGTCAGGCGGTTGGCATCACCGCAACGCCGAAGTTTCATTCTGGAGCCCACGTGGCCCCGCATGGGGAGGCGTCGTGACGACCGAGGCCACCGCCGCCCAGCTTGAGGCACGCCACCTGACCCGCCACTTCACCACGAGCAGCGGCTCGGGCTTCTTTGGTGCCAAAAGAGTCGTGCGGGCCGTTGACGACGTGAGCCTTCGCTTGAACGCCGGTCGAGTGACGGCGGTCGTGGGCGAGAGCGGTTCGGGCAAATCCGTGCTCGCGAGGATGTTGGCGCGCATCATCGTGCCAACGTCAGGAGAGTTGCTGCTCAACGGCGTCCCCATTGATGTCCACTCCAAGCGGACCCTTGACTACACGTCCCAAGTGCAGCTGGTCCTGCAGGACCCCTTCGCCTCGGTCAATCCCGTGCACAAGGTCAGTCACAGCCTTGAGCGACCACTGCTCATTCACGGAGCCACGAAAGGCGACGTCGAGGCGCTGGCCTTTGCCGCGCTCGAACGCGTCGCGCTCGATCCTCCAGCGCGCTTCTTCGACCGGTACCCGCACGAATTGTCTGGCGGGCAGCTCCAGAGGATCTCCATCGCGCGCGCGCTCTGCGTGAAGCCACGAGTGCTCTTGGCCGACGAACCGATTTCGATGCTCGACGTCTCGGTGCGTTTAGGGGTGCTGAACCTCCTGCGCGGGCTCTGCGACAACGAACATCTGGCAATCCTCTACATCACCCACGACATCGCCTCCGCGCGCTACATCGCCGACGAGACCATCGTGATGTACGCCGGACAAGTGGTTGAGCAGTCCACCGGCACCACTCTTATCGACGCGCCGACCCATCCCTACACGCAGCTGCTGATCGCATCGGTGCCCGACCCCGCCGACCCCACGCGAGCGATGCCCGAGAAGGTGGAACACGCGACGCAGGTCTCGATCGCCTCACAGGGCTGTCGCTTCAGTCCGCGCTGCCCGCACGTGATGGACGTCTGTCGCACGAGCGAGCCACCCGTGATCGAGGTCGGCGACGGCCACGTGTCGCGGTGCTGGCTGCATAACAAATCGGGAAGGGTCGAAGTAGACGTAGGGCTACCTGACACGCAAAGAGGAGGGACAATTACGAAAAAATGACCACTGCCATCAGGTAACGGCAGTAAAAGGTCGCTTTTGAGTGAGATCCACTCGAGAAAGCGTCCAGCCGGCCTCGGAAGTACCAATAAAGACCCACACGGTCAAAAAAAGTCGGCCAAAACCGACTGGACAAGAAAAGGATACTAATGATCAGAAAGATAGCAATCACCGTTGTCGCGATGTCCTGCTCGATGCTCGGAATACTGGGCGTGGGCATGGCTTCGGCGTCATCGGCCAAGCCCAGCATCCTGACGATGGAGAACAACGTCGGGGTGACCTTCACCAAGAACTTCAACCCGTTCAACTCGAACTCGTTCGCTGCTCAGATGGCCGTAAAGTCACTCAGCTACGAGCCGTTGTTCGAGTTTGACACCTTGAAGGCCAACACCCAGTACCCGTGGCTGGCGACCAAGTTCACCTGGTCGAACGGCGGTAAGACCCTTACCTTCGCGCTGCGTCACGGGGTCAAGTGGAGTGACGGCAAGCCCTTCACGGCGGCTGACGTGGCGTACACGTTCAACCTCATCGCGGAGAACCCAGCGGCCAACTACTCCGGCGTGCCCGCGCTGTCCAATGCGGCCATCGCCAAGGGTAACTACACCGTGGTGCTGAACTTCACGTCACCGGCGTACCAGGACATCACCAACATTGCTGGTTCGACGTTGATCGTGCCAGAGCACATCTGGTCGAAGATCTCCAACCCGGCCACCGCGACCATCCCCAAGCCGATCGGAACCGGACCATACGTGTTGAAGAACTACTCGTCGACACTGGTGGAGTACTCGGCCAACCCTCACTACTGGGGTGGCAAGCAGGCGGTAGGACAGGTCAACGTCCCCTTCTACTCGTCGAACCAGGCTGCTACCACCGCCCTCGCGGATGGCCAGTTGCAGTGGGCGGGTAACGAGATTGCCAACCTGCAGACGGTGTTCGTCAGCAAGGATCCCAAGACCAACCACTACTTCTACGCGCCCGGTAGCACCGTGACGCTGGAGTTCAACACCACTGGTACCGGACCCTTGAGCGACCCTGCGGTTCGTGCCGCGATCAGCGCTGGCATCGACCGCTCCGCGCTCAGCACCGAAGGTGAACTGGGCTACGAGCTGCCGGCATCGTCGTCAAGCGGACTCATCTTGCCCGCCCAGAGTTCCTACCTGCCGTCAACGTTGGCCAACGACATCTCGCCAACCAGCGACGCGGCCAAGGTCTCGTCGATTCTGACGGCTGACGGCTACGCCAAGAACGGTTCGGGCATGTGGGCCAAGAACGGACAGGAAATCTCCTTCACCGTCGAGGACCCCACGGCGTACTCGGACTACTACGCGGACGACCAGCTCATGTCCAATGAGCTCCAGGCCGTCGGCATCAACTGCACGGTTGATGGCGTCCAGGCCTCGCAGTGGTATTCCGACCTGGCGGCCGGTACGTTCCAGACGGTGATTCACTGGGGCGCGGGTGGTAGCAATCCATTCGTGCAGTACCAGAACTGGCTGGACTACAGCACGTTCGTAGCGCCTAGTCCCACCAACGCGTCGGCAGACTTCGGTCGTTACCAGAGCGCAGCGGCCCAAACGGCGCTGACGACACTGGAGACCACCGACCCGTCGAACACGTCGGCGGTCAAGAGTGCCATCGCAACGCTCGGCAACCTCATGTCCACGCAGGTTCCGGACGCTCCCCTGTTGTACGGGGCGGACTGGGACGTCTACAGCACGGCGCACTTCACCGGCTGGGTCACTCCGTCGAATCCTTACATGGACCCGTCGCCGAATGACCCAGAATTGCCCATCATCTTGATGCACCTTAAGAAGGTTTAACCGAGCCCTCACGCGGGCGACCCCTCCCTTCTTCCCTGAGGGGGGAGGGGTCGCCCGCTAAGGCTGCATCCAAGAAGGCCCACAAAGCCTCCTCCGCGTGCGGCCTCGCTGATCCTCAACCCGGCGAGGTCGTGCGCAGAGGTAATTGAGCATATATTGACCACCCACTACTAGGAGACGTACCTACGTGAATACCAATGGCACGAACGCCGACAGTCCGCTTCGCCTCTTTCCACCAGGCTTTCTCTGGGGCACGGCGACCGCGTCCTATCAAATCGAAGGGGCCGCAGCGGCCGACGGACGAGGCCCCTCGATCTGGGACACCTACAGCCACACGCCCGGCAAGGTCTGGAACGGCGACAACGGCGACATCGCCTGCGACCACTACCACCGGATGGAGGAAGACCTCGACCTGCTCGCCGAGCTCGGGGTCGGCGCGTACCGCTTCTCCGTCGCGTGGCCTCGCATCCAACCGACCGGTAAGGGACCGGCCAACCAGGCCGGCCTCGACTTCTACCGACGGCTCGTCGACGGGCTGCGTTCGCGCAACATCGAGCCCACGCTCACGCTCTATCACTGGGACCTGCCCCAGGAGCTCGAGGACGAAGGCGGCTGGGTCGTTCGCGACACGGCGGAGCGATACGCCGACTACGTCGACATCGTCGCGCGCGCGCTCGGCAGCGACGTCGAGCGCTGGATCACGCTCAACGAGCCGTGGTGCTCGTCGTGGCTCGGCTACGGCGACGGACGCCACGCCCCGGGGATCGCGGACATCGGCAAGGCCGCCGCGGCCAACCACCACCTCCTGCTGGCCCACGGCCTAGCCATCCCGATCCTGCGCTCGGCCGTGCCGTCCGCCAAGGTCGGCATCACGCTCAACCTGGGCGACCACCGGCCGGGATCGGACCACGAACTCGACGTCGCCGCCGCGCGACGCAGCGACGGCAATCTCAACCGTCTCTTCCTGGAGCCGGTCTTCCACGGTCAGTACCCCGAGGACATGCTCGAGCACTACGCCGCCTTCAAGCCCGGATTCTCGGTCGTTCGCGACGGTGACCTGGGGGTCATCTCCCAGCCGCTCGACTTCCTGGGGGTCAACTACTACTTCCCCTCCACGGTGGTCGACGCGTCACGAGCGTCCGAGGCCAGGATGGCCGGCTTCATCGTGGCCCAGGGCGAGCAGTTCCCGGACCTGAGGCTCAAGTCCCTCGAGACACCGGGCCGAGACCGCACCGCCATGGACTGGGAGATCGGCTCCTTCGGGCTGACGTCGCTGCTCGTGCGCGTGCAGAACGAGTACACCAACCTGCCCATCTACATCACCGAGAACGGAGCGGCCTTCGAGGATTACGTCGATCCCAATGGCCACGTGCTCGATCACAACCGGGTGGCGTACCTTCAAGAGCACATCTCCGCCGTGCACGACGCACTCGACGCGGGCGTCAATGTCCAGGGCTACTTCGTGTGGAGCCTGCTGGACAACTTCGAGTGGGCCTACGGCTACTCGCGGCGCTTCGGCATCGTCTGGGTCGACTTCCCGTCGGGTGAGCGCCTGGCCAAGGAGAGCTTCCGCTGGTATCGCGACACCATCAAGACCAACACGGTGGAGTACGCGACCTCCGTGGGGAGCGACTAAGCACGTTTTTTCCGTGGACACGGGGACGGGGGTTCCCGCGACGACTTGCCCGAAAGGGCGTCACGTCGCTCGCGAACTCCCGTCCCACGACCGGTGAAGGTCCGTCCGTGGGACACTAGGGATAATGGCTCCGCCAAAGTACGACCACGTGAATCGCCTCCCGTTGTGAGCGAGCGTCACCACGAAGCACACAGCCACATCAGAGTGACCAACAACGACGTCCGCTCGCTCCTGCTCGCCCTCGGACTTCTGAGCGCCTTCCTGCTGGTGGAGGTGCTGATGGCCGTTCTGTCGAACTCCTTGGCGCTGTTCGCCGACGCGGGACACATGCTGACCGACGTCGCGGCGCTGGGCATGAGCGCGTGGGCCATTCGTCTGGCCCGGCGACCACCGCAGGGGCGCTGGACGTTCGGACTGAAGCGCGCGGAGATCCTTTCGGCGGCGGTGAACGGGGTGACGCTGCTCGCCATCGCCCTGCTGATCGCGGTTGAGGCGATCCAGAGGCTCGTCACCCCCCGCCACGTCGACGGTGGCGTCGTGCTCACCGTGGCCGTCCTCGGGGCGGTCGTGAACGTGCTCGTGGGATGGATACTCTCTCGAGCCGACCGAACGAGCCTCAACATTCGCGGCGCCTACCTGCACATCATCACCGACCTCTTCGCCTTCATCGCGACCGCCGTCGCCGGGCTGGTCATCGTGGTGACCAGGTGGGAGTGGGCCGACGCCGTCGCCTCGATGTTCGTGGTGGCACTGATGCTGGTCACCTCGTGGGGGCTACTGCGCGACGCCGGCAAGATCCTGCTCCAGGCCTCCCCCGACAACCTCGACCTCACTCACGTGCGCGGCCACCTGGTGGACGTCGACCACGTGCTTGACGTCCACGACCTTCACGCCTGGACGGTCACCTCCGGTCAGACCACCCTGTCCGCCCACGTGGTGGTGGAGGAACACTGCTTCGACCGCGGCCACGCCCCCCAGATCCTCGACGCCCTCCAGCAATGCCTCATCGATCACTTCGACATCGAACACGCGACCTTCCAGCTCGAGCCCCCCACGCACGAAGCGCACGAAGAGGGGCTGCATCCATGATCGCCACGCGCCCACGGGGAGGATGGCCCCGCGAAGAGCGCCGACGCGTGCTGACGGTTGATGACCGAAACGTCGGCGAGGTCTCGTGGTCGTAACGATCTACGGCGTCTGCGCGGTCACCTTCATGATTGTCATGTACGCGCTCGAACGTCGGGGCCGGATCTTCATCGCGGCCTTCGCCCTGGGCTGCCTGCTATCGAGCCTCTACGGTTTCCTCGCCGGGGCGTGGCCCTTCGGCGTGGCCGAGGTCATCTGGTCGGGCGTGGCGATACGTCGCTACCGGCGCGACGCCTGACGGCCGAAACCAACGCGTCGCCCAGGGTATCGTCGAGGCGTGAGATCGCATCGAGCGTGCGGACACCCACCAGAAATGGCCCTTGGCGTTGACTGGCGACATCTGGAGTCAAGCGGCACGACTCACGGGATCACCGACACGAACCACCCCCGCGCCCACGACCCGCGCGCGTTGACCAACTTGGCTGTCGTGCACGGCGTGCGTGTGGCGCAGGATGTCGAGCTGACGATCCAGGTTGCCCGGCTGGGGCCTGGTGGTCATCACGCATCGCGTGCAGCCCTTCTCGATCTCGATCACGACCTCACCCACGTTCAGACGTTGACCGCGTTCCATTGGACCGAGGTCATTCGCCTTGGCCGAAATCACGATGTTGGGTCGAAAGCGACGTACGTCCCACTGCAGGTCGGGTCGTTCAAGGGACAAGAGCTCGAGGTCTGCGGTGGTCAGAAAATGAAGGGGACTGTCGTCGACGAAGGAACCGGCCATCCCCTCCCACTGCTCAAGCTGTGAGTCGTCTCGTTCGAAGTCCTCCGGGCTTTCGAAGGTGGCGACGCCGTGAGATCGCGCGTCAACGAGCCTCACGGGACGACCGAGCCAGCGAGTCATTGACTCGTCCAGCGCGTCGCCCGGATCGGCGTCAGGCCCTCCCGGCAAGCGGATGGAGAGTTCGCCATCCACCAAGGAGGCCGACGCCTCGAGCAATCGTCCTTCACGTTTGGCCGAAATGATGGTCCGCGACGCGAGGTCCAGGACGCCAAAACTTCGGTCTCCCGCGACGCCGCTCTTCACGAAGCGAAGCTCGTCACAGGTCTCGCCCTGCATGGATTTAACGGGATAACGCCAAAGCGACGCCACCCGCATCGACGAACCCTCGAGGTTGGTCATCTGGCGAAGCCTAATCTGACCATGACAAAAAGCGTGTGACGTGATGTCAGCAAAAAGAGCCGTTGCGGGAATCCCGAAGGACTCCCGCAACGGCTCTTTAGGTGCTGGCAACGGCGACGGCTATCACCGTCCGTCGAACCTCGATTACTTCGCGGGTGGCTCGATCGTCTCGGCCAGCAGCAGGTACATCTGGCGACGAAGCTCGACGATGAGCTTCTCCGCGCGAACCTTCTGCTGGGCGGTGCCGGCTTCGGCGACCTGTGTTACGGCCGTCATGACGTGACGCATCGCGACACGTAGGGCGATGTCGCCCTGATCCGCTCCGCGCACCAATGCCTCCCAGGGGGCCTGGGTGTGCGGGTGGCTCGCGAGATGGGCTCGGCCCTCGTCGGTCAACGTGAACTCGCGACGACCATCGCCGGTCTCTGACTTCACCAATCCCTGGTCTTCCAGGAGCTGGAGCGCGGGGTACAGCGAGCCGGGGCTCGGGCGCCACAATCCTTGGGTCCGATCGGCCAGTTCCTGCATCATCTCGTAGCCGTGCATCGGCCGTTCGTTGAGCAGCGCGAGGATGGCCAGGCGAACGTCGCCGCGACGGCCCCGTCCGCCCCTCATCGCGCCGGGCCGCCCGTGCGGGCCCTCGCCGTGTCCGCCGCTGTGGCGTCCGCCGCGGCCGTCACGACGTCCGCGCCTTGTTGGAAACTGATCTCCTTCACCGTTCTCGGTGAACTTCTGTCGCCCACTTGGCGACTGATCGAAATCTCGATTTCTCATGTTCGTATCCTTTCGATAGTTACGTGACTATAACGATATATCGTTATCACTCGTTTGTCAAGGGCAATCTCAAGAATAGGGAACCGTTGTTTCCGAGATCGATCGGGCGCCAACTCCCATCAGGTGGGTTGCACTTTGGAGGCGGAAAATCTCGGTGAAGCCGCAGCGACATCACGGACGAAAGGTTCTCCACATCACGGAGCGGGTCGGGCGACACAAGAATTGACGCCTCGTCGTTCGTAAATCGCGACTACTTGGTCGCCCTCACTCCATCGCGAAGACAGGTTCGAACACGACGCTCATCGGGTCCGCCCCCTCACCGGAAAGCACGTGGTTGCGCTTGGGACCGATGAAGATCGCGGCCGCGACGGCCGACAGGGCGACCAACCCGGCGCTGATCTCGAAGGCGGTCGTGTAGCCGTGCACGGCGGCCGTCTGCAGGACGGGCGCCGAGACGATACGGGTGGCGAGGTAGCTGGCCGTCGCGGAGGCCGCGATGGTGTTGAGGAACGCCGTGCCGAGCGCCCCACCCACTTGCTGAGTGGTGTTCACGAGGGCGCTGGCGACGCCGGCGTCCGCGGGATCGACGCCGTAGAGCGAGGTGCTGTTCATCGGCACGAAGACCAGACCCATGCCGACGCTGACGATGATCTCGGGCAGCAATACGTGCGCCGCGTAGGTGCTGTGCACCCCGAGGCGGCTGAACCAGAGCAGGCCGAGCGTGCCCATCGTGAGGCCGGTGACCATGAGGTTCCTCGGCCCGGAACGGGGCAGGATCTTGCTGGCGGCACTGGCACCGAGGATGATGCCGCCCGAGAACGGCAGGAAGGCGAAGCCGGTCTTGAGCGCGCTGTAGTGCAGGGTGCCCTGAAGGAAGTACGTGAGGAAGAGGAACGTGCCGAGCATGGCGCATCCCACCAACAGTGAGGTGAGCAGGGATCCCCCGCGACGACGTTCCAGGATGACCCGCATCGGCAACAAAGGGTGCGACGAGCGCAGCTCGATAGCGACGAAGGCGCCGAGAAGCAGGACCGCTCCGGCGAAGAGCGTGAGCGTCAACGAGGAAGCCCAGCCGTGCGACGCGACCATGGTGAAGCCGTAGACCAATAGGAAGAGACCGCCCGTCGCAGTGACGGCACCGGGCAGGTCGTAGCCGTGGCGAGCCTCCGCTCGACTCTCCTTGATGACACGCTGCGCGGCGACGGCGGCGGCCAACGCGATGGGCACGTTGATGAGCAAGGTCCAGCGCCACGAGGCGAACTCAGTCAGGATTCCCCCGAGCACCAGGCCGATGGCGGCCCCGCCGCCGGCGACGGCGCCGTAGACACCGAAGGCCCGGGCCCGTTCGCGCGCTTCGGTGAACGTGACGGTCAGCAGCGACAGGGCGGCGGGCGCCATCACGGCCGCGAAGGCGCCCTGGAGGGCTCGCGCCCCGAAGAGCATGGCCTGGTTCTGCGCCAGCCCGCCGAGTGCTGACGCGACGCCGAACCCGATAAGGCCGATGATGAAGAGCCGCCGGCGACCGAGGTAGTCCGCGATGCGTCCGCCCAGCAGGAGCAGGCTCCCGAAGGCCAGGGTGTAGGCGCTCATGACCCACTGGCGATTGGCGATCGAGATGTGCAGCGCGTGCTGCGCGGACGGCAGGGCCACGACGACGACCGAGGCGTCCAGGACAATCATGAGCTGGGCGATCGCGATGATCGCCAGCGTCCAGAAACGCTTCGGATCGAGATCGACGTCCGTGGACGGTGCCACCTCGTTGATGGAATTCATTGACATACAACTCCTCTCGGCTTTACGCCTCGTCGCCCTAAAAATCGATGTCCAGGTCGCCTTCCCCACCACTGCGGGAGCCGGTTCACTTGATTCGGAACTTTGGTTCCGGATAAAATCCACTATAGTAACGATGGTTCCGTTTGTCAACTATTCCGTCGGGAGGCGATTCTCATGTCCGCATCGAACCGCGTCCCCGTCGCCGGGTCCGGTGAAAACGCCGAGCCCGTGGTGGTGTCATGGGAGGACGGCGACGCCGCTCCCAAGCCGATGCGCGCCGACGCGGCCCGGAACCACGAGAAGATCCTCGTGGCCGCCGAGGAGACCTTCGCCCTGGAAGGCGTCACCGCCCCCATCGACCTGGTGGCCGAACGGGCAGGCGTCGGCATCGGCACCCTGTATCGACACTTCCCCACCAAGGAGTCGCTGTACGAAGCCATCGTCGTCACGCGATTCTCGCAACTGCTCACCCTCGCCGACCAGTACATCCAGGAACCGGACGCCGGCGAAGCTCTGTATTCGTTCCTGCACGTGTTCGCCGAGAAGGCCGCCGAGAAGAAGGACCTCTTCGAGGCTCTGAGCCAAGCCGGCATCGACTTCAAAGCCCAGTACTCGTCGCTGATCGAGGAGTGGTTGGCCAAGGTCGACGAGCTGAGAAAGAGGGCGGTGGCCTCGGGAGCGGTGCGAAGTGACGTCGCCACCGCCGACATCCTCAACCTCGTCGTCGGCAGTTGTCACGCGGCAGGCCAGAACGGGATCGATGTCGCCGGTCTCGATCGCCTCATCAATATCGTCATCGCCGGCATACAGCCTCACGTCAGCGCCTAGGCGCCGATTCTCGACTGACGTCTGACCCTTAGGTCAGTTCGCTACCGACTCGTGCGCGGCGGCGTTGGCACCCTGACCGTCGATGGCCTTTCGTAGCAGGTGCGCCAGGGTCGCTCGCTCCTGCGGATCCAGGGCCACGAGAATTTCGTCTTCCAGGGTCTGCTGGGCGGCCTCGGCACGGTGCAGCGCTTGGCGACCTTCGTCGGTCATCGTGACGATGTGGCGTCGCCGATCGGTGGGGTCACGTCGCCGCTCGACGTAGTCAGCCGATTCGAGATCGTTGAGCAACAGCACGCAGTAGTTCGCGTCGATGCAGAGACCGTCGGTGAGGGCCTGCTGCGTGGATTCGTCGAAGTCGCGAAGGAAGGAGAGCGCCGCCAGCTCCTTCAACGTCTGGCCCAGCAACTCGGGCGTGCTGCGCCGGCTCACCAGACGCGACAGTTGGGTGAGCAACAGTATCGGCCCGGTTGACGAATTTTCATCCATATTTTCTAATGGTAGCGATGTGTCGATATTCATGATATAGTGATTATATCGCCAACTAGATGATACTGATTCATTGTCCAGTGGCCCCACCCTAATAGGAAAGGACTTCCTCCATGCAAACTTCACCCCTCCCTCCATCAGGAACTACCGACACCCGGCGTTGGATCGCACTAATCGTGGTGTGCATGGCGATGCTGATGAGCGCCCTGGACTCGTCCATCGTCAACGTGGCACTGCCCTCCATCCAGCGCCAGCTCCACTTCTCCCAGGCCAGCCTGACCTGGGTGGTTGACGCGTACCTGATCGCTTTCGGCAGCTTCCTCCTGCTGGCCGGCCGCCTCGGCGACTTGCTGGGACGTAAGAAGGTCTTCCTGAACGGCGTGGCCCTCTTCACGACGTCGTCGCTGGTCTGCGCCCTGGCGCAGAACCAGGCGACGCTCATCACCGCCCGCTTCTTCCAAGGCATGGGCGGGGCCATCTCCACGTCAGTGATCGTCGCGATCATCGTCACCGAGTTCACGGGCGCGGCCGAACGGGCCAAGGCCATGAGCGCCTATCTATTCGTCGCGGTGGGCGGAGGCTCGATCGGCCTGCTGGTCGGCGGGTTTCTCACCCAGGCCGTCAACTGGCACTGGATCTTCGTCATCAATGTACCCATCGGGCTGCTCACACTGGTCATGGGTTCGATCCTCATCAAGGAAAACCCGGGGCTGGGCGTGCGCGATGGCCTCGACCTGAGCGGCTCGCTGATGATGACCAGTTCGTTGATCATCGGCATCTACGCGGTGGTGAAGGCGTCGTCCTACGGATGGCTGTCGTGGCACACGCTCGGCTTTGGTGCCGTATCCCTCCTGCTCATGGGCACGTTCGTGGTCTTCGAATCCAGGATCGAGCGGCCCATCGTGCCGCTGCGCATCTTGAAGTTACGCAGCCTCACCGCATCGAGTGTGGTACGAGGTCTCGCCTTCTCGTCGATGTTCGCGGTCTTCTTCTTCGGCGCCCTGTACCTGGAGAAGGTCCTGGGCTACGCGCCGCTTCGCACGGGCCTCGCCTTCCTGCCCATGTCCTTGGCCATGGCTGTCATGTCGCTCGGCGCGACCAGTCGCCTGCTCATCCGCTACGGCCCCATGAAGCTCCTGGTACCCGGAATGTCGGCCGTCATCGTGGGTCTGCTGCTCTTGACGAGGACGACCGTGGACGCGAATTACTTCACCTCGATACTCCCAGCGTTCCTGTTGCTGGGCTTCGGCATGAGCATCTCGGCCGTGCCGCTGCTCACCATCGCCATGGCCGACGTGCCCAAGGCCGACGCCGGCCTCGCGTCGGGCATCGTCAACGTCTCGATGTGGTTGGCGTCCTCGGTGGCCCTGGCGGTCTTCGGCACGCTGGCCACGAGCCGGACCACCTCCCTCCTCAACCAAGGCAGCACCAGGGCCTCGGCGCTGGTCGGCGGCTACCACCTGACCTTCTTCATCGGAGCCCTCTTCGCCGCGCTCGGCCTCGTGGTCACGACGGTGGTGTTGCGAGCCCCGGCCAAGGAAGTGGTCGAGTCCCAGCAGACGACCTCGCGCGACTTCGACATGAATGAACTCGAAGCCCTGGCGAGCTGACCAACCCTCAACCACCCTCGGATCCCTTGCTCTTACCCGTCGTTCCAGAAACTGACTTAGGACCCTAGACCCGCAATTTGGGCCGTAGTTAGGTTCGGTCATAGGGATTGGAACGCTCGAGTCTGAGTCTCAGGTCCCGCGACGGGCATCTCGCTTTTCGACGAAGAATCCAGGAGGCACACCATGAAGGCACTCGTATACAAGGGCCCAGGTCAAAAAAGCTGGGAAGAAGTACCCAATCCAGTCATCTCGCAACCCACCGACGTCATCGTCAAGATGTCCGCCACCACGATTTGTGGCACTGACCTGCACATCCTCAAGGGCGACGTGCCCGAGGTCAAGGTTGGTCGGATCCTCGGTCACGAAGGCATCGGCGTCATCACCGAAGTGGGCTCGGGCGTCACGCAGCTCGCCGTCGGTGACCGCGTCATCCTCTCGTGCGTCAGCTCGTGCGGACGCTGCTCGAACTGCCGCCAGGGGCTCTACAGCCACTGCCTCGACGCGGAAGGTATCGCCGGCATCGGCTGGATCTTCGGCTACATGATCGACGGCACCCAGGCCGAGTACGTGCGCGTTCCCTTCGCCGAGAACTCGGTGTACAAGGTTCCTGAAGGCATGACCGACGCCGAAGGCATCCTGCTGTCGGACATCCTTCCCACCGGTTTCGAAATCGGCGTGCAGTACGGCCAGGTGAAGCCGGGCGACGTGGTCGCCGTGGTCGGCGCGGGCCCCGTGGGGCTCTCCTCCGTCATGACCTCGCGCCTCTACGGGCCGTCCAAGATCATCGCGATCGACCTCGACAGCGCCCGTCTCAAGAGGGCGTCGGAGTTCGGCGCGACCAACGTGGTCAACTCGGGCGATAAGGACTGGAAAGAGCAGGTTCTCGCACTCACCGACGGAGCCGGCGTTGACGTGGCCATCGAGGCCGTGGGCGTGCCCGCGACCTTCACCATGGCGACCGAGATCGTGCGCCCTGGAGGCCATGTCGCGAACATCGGCGTGCACGGCAAGTCCGTCGACCTCAAGCTCAACGAGCTCTGGATCAAGAACATCGACATCTCCATGGGACTGGTGAACACCAACACCCTGGGAATGCTGCTCAAGTTGGTGGCCGAGCACAAGCTCCCCGCCGACAAGTTCGTGACCCACGAGTTCTCGTTCGACCAGGTGATCGAAGCGTATGACACCTTCGGTAACGCGTCGAAGTATGACGCACTGAAGGTACTGATTCACTAACACCGCACCACCCAACACGCCGCCATGCGCTCCCCGCATGGCGGCGTGTTGCGTTAGGCCCTCCTGGCCGTCACGCGAGGCCCTTGGCCGACAGCACCAGAAGGGCCGCCGCCATCGAGAGCGGAGCCGCGACCACTCCGATCCGGCTGGCGCGCGCCAGTGACGGACGCGCGCCAGCGCCGCGCGCCGCGCGCCACCACAACACCCACGCGAGCGACCCCGTCACGAAGAAGTTCGGGCCGAGGTTGAGTCCGATAAGCAGCGCGAAAGGATGCGCCGGCACGCGGGCCGCGAGCAAGGAGGCGGCGGGCAGATTGTTGACCAGTACCGAGACGACCGACGACACACCCGCCGTGGCCCAGGTGTCGAGATGACCCAGCATCACGCTCGGACCCGACCACAGCCGCCCGAGGGCACCGAGCGTCACGGCCACCCCGAAGAGCCCGACGAGGACCGGTAGTCCCAGCACCTCGAGCACGTGGCGGATGTTCTCACGCCGCTTGACGAGTCGCACGATGACCGCGACGAGGCCCACCGCCGCAACGGGCAGCGCTGGCGCCGAGAGCACCAGCACCAGCACGGTCGCGAGAAGGACGGCGACGAAGCCCAGCCCCCACGTCGGTCGCGGCACCGGCGCGGGCGCCAAAGCCGAAAGCCCAAGGGTCCGGTGCTCAAACAAGGCAATGACGAAGCCGGTGACGACGAGCGCCGCCAACGCTGGCATCCACATGTCGGCGAAGAACGCGGCGCCGCTCAAGTGGAAGTGGCCCAGCACGATCAGGTTCGTCAGGTTCGATCCCGGCAGGAAGAGGGATCCGGCGTTGGACAGCAGCAGGCACCCATACAGCAGCGGGGCCTCGCCTCCGCCTCGCCTCCGCGCGGTGTAGATGAGGATCGGCGTGAGGAACGCCACCGACGTGTCCAAGTTCAACAGCGCGGTCGTTGTGGCGATCATGAGCGACGCACCCAAGAAGAGCACGAACCCGTTGGTCGAGAGACGCGCGAGTTGTCCGCCGGCGCTATCGAAGAGACCGTCGTCATTCGCGACTAAGCCGATCAGCAGGAGTCCGCTCACTAACACGAAGGGCGACCAGTCCTGACTCGCGGCGGCCCGCGCGTCCGACGCGTTGGCGACCACGGCGGCGGCGATCCCGACGAAGCCGAGCGCCATGAGCGCTTGAGAGAGCCGCCCAGGTTTCCGGGATCGGTGTCGGATCGCTTCAAGGAACTTCTCCATCTCATCTAAGTCTCGCATCCACCGCATCAGCCGGCATTTTGTTAAGAGGTCTACGACGTGCCCATTGGAATCGCGACCGACGTCCAGCGGTGGCTGAGACGTCGCGAGGACTTCGCTAGATTTCTTGCCGTGGCGAAGTCTCGACACGAGAGGAGCGAACGTGGGCGACGTACGGCCTTCCATCTATGACTATGTCGGAGGTGAACCCGCCTTCACCGCGTTCGCCAGCGCCCTCCACGAGCGTTGCCTCGAGGACCCGGTCCTCAATCATCCTTTCTCGCACCCGGCTCACCCTCAGCACCTGGAGCACCTCGCGGGGTACCTGGGCGAGGTCTTCGGAGGGCCGCCGCGATACTCGCAGGCCCTGGGAGGTCACTCTGCCATGCTCACCATCCATGCGTGTTCTGGGGCCGAACCAGAATTGGCGACACGCTTTATTGAATGCTTCGTAGTGGCCGCCGATGACGCTGGCTTGCCGACGGACGACGAATTCCGAAATACCTGGCGCGAGTACATCACGTGGGCCGCGTCCCAGGTGCACTCCTTCTCCGAGCATGGATCAGTGGTGCCCGAGAATCTGGCCATGCCCCGATGGGGCTGGGACGGCTTGAGGGCGGACGCCACATCCAACTAATCGCCCGGCGACGCGCGAGACCCTTGCTAGGCCGAGGCCTCGCGCCTTCGAAGCGAAGGGACCAGTCGAATCACGCCCGTTACGCCAATTCCCAAGCCGAGCAACATCAAGGCCGCCGCGATAATCAGGGAGAGAGGGAAGGTGCTCGACGCGGCGGTGATGCCGCTGCCGATACCCTGACGCAGGAAGTGCGGGGCGTAGAGCGCCTCGCTCACCCACCAAAGGACCGTGCCGGCCACGATGGCGATCATGGCCGCGCTCAGGATAAGGGCCAAGCCCGAGAGCAATCGAAGGGTCCGCCCCGCCAGGTCGAGCTGACGGGTCACGCTGAGCGCGGCGCCCGTTGCGAGAGCCAACGCGACGACTACCGCAACGCACCACAAGACGAACGCAATCTCGTAGACGTGGAGCCCGCCGTTGCGATCACTCGTGCTCAATCCGTGCGCCCACACGGCCAGGCCGACCGTGAACGCCACCACACTGGCGCCCGCGACGACCGATCGAACGACGGGGCGACGAACCGACGTCCAGTGGCCCGCGCGCACGTAGCGCCACGCGCTGGGGGCGGTCAGCAGTGCCGCAAACAGCACGACCACAATGCCGACGGCGCCCGCGTCCTGGACGATCAGGTAGCCGAGGCTGGGCAGCGCGTGATGCGCGCGGGGGGTGGACGCGCTCCAGTGCTCGGAGAACTTAGCGAAGTCCGCGCCGGCGACCATGAAACAGGCCCACCCGCAGAGAATTGCGAGCGACCCTGCGCGAAGTCGGTCGTTCGCACCCGAGGCGGTGCCGACCAACCCGAACTCTCGAACTCGCTCGATCATCGCGGTCCGGATTAGGGCCACCCGCGCTCGTCGCGGCACATCAGCGTCGCCATAGGTGTCCTCCAGCAACGCGATCATGCCGTCGCCGTACCGTTCCCTCCAACGTGGCGGGAACCATCGGACTAGGCGCTCGAAGCGGTCGGCGCCCGTCATCGTACGTCACCGGCTTGAGCGATGGCCGGTCCCGTGCGACGAGCCGAAAGACGAAGACCGAGCCGCGACGCGCCCACGTCGGAGAGGGCTCGCATTTCTCTCACGGCGTCGGCTAACGCAGCACGTCCGCTGGCCGTGATGCAGTAGGGCTGACGTCGGTCTTCGCTCGGCGTCGGCTCAATCAGCTGGCGCTCTTCGAGCCGAGCGATCGCGCCATACAGCGCACCGGGCCCCAGGGAGACGCCCGCGAACGTCTCAATGTCCTTGGTGAGCGCGTAGCCGTGCTTGGCGCCAGACGCCAGGCTGGTGAGGATGAGTAATGGGGGTTCGTTGTTGCGCCCGAGTCCTGCCTGGGTCGATGCAATCTTCTTCGCCATCTCGATGACACTACTACGTCACACGTAGTAAGTCAAGAAGCGGCGCTGCCCCCCAACGCGGGATTCGTCGCAGGGCGAGACCTTCCACATTCAAGGCCGCGGGGCGACCTCTCGCCAACGTTCCGTCACGTCAACCCCACTTCCAACTTTGTTCGAGGATCTCCGCGGCCGCCTGATTGACGGAACTCGAGTGTGACGTGAAAGTGATCACTTCGAAGTGTGATTTGTGCTTCACGTACAGCTGCAACCCGTTCGCGGGGACGCCCGAAAGCGACGAAGGTAGCTCGTACGTCGCCTCAATCTCCTTGCCGAATGGCAGGTGGACCAAAGACGTCTTCAGATCCTTGAACCCCGCCTCGGTGAGGTTGATCTTGATCTGCGAGTCGGCGATCCCATAGTAGGAACTGTTGTTGGGGTAACCAGCCGAGGACGTCACGATGATGTTCAGGTTGGATGCGAATTGGTCGAGCACCGGACCGATCGCGAAGAACTTGATCCCGTTCTTCGCGGCGGCCTGCACTTCCTTCGTCATCGAACCCTTCATCGCGGGATCTGCCTTCAAGGCTTGATCGAGGATGCCGCTGATGTCGCGCCCGTTGAGCGGAATCTGCTCCCACTTCGGCGGAAGGGTGA
Organism: uncultured Acidimicrobiaceae bacterium; assembly: GCA_963827115.1. Taxonomy (GTDB): domain Bacteria; phylum Actinomycetota; class Acidimicrobiia; order Acidimicrobiales; family RAAP-2; genus RAAP-2. Next base: position 1,931,838 of record CAWGZS010000001.1, read on the forward strand.
ACGAGAACCCGTATTTGGATTCGTTGACGCGCGTACTGGCGGCCGCGCTCTGCGCCGCCCCCATGACCAACACCGCACCCGAGAGAGCGAGAAGAAGCGTTGCGCATCGCGAGTTTGCCCACGCGCTCATTCGATCCCCTCTCTGCGCCGTTTGGTCCGCCATTGAGTGGGCGACGTTGACCACCATCATGTCACCCGCAATCCCTCACGTGATGACGCGAGTGCCCGGCTCGAAAGAGAATCTCGCGGGGACGATGAACCTGTGAGGAACGCCGCCCCAGCGGTGAGGTTTCCACGGGATGTACGGAAACGGACTGGTAGGCCGCACCTTCGCTAAGCCCTAGTTAGGTACGACCGAATCCTTAACCCGACTCTCTACTGGTCAGCCTCCTAACCGTGGATCAAACGTGTTAAGAATTCCATCGTCAGCGAATAACTGCCGGCATCGCGAGCAATAAAGGGGTTGCCATGAGTGAAGTCGAGACTGTCCCGGACATCGTTCGGGCCGCGCTGGTCCAGACCAAGTGGACCGGCGACAAAGCGTCAATGATCGAGGCCAACGTCGCGCTGGCCCGTCAGGCGGCCAGCCAAGGTGCGCAGGTGCTGTGCTTCCAGGAACTGTTCTACGGACCGTACTTCTGCCAGGTGCAGGACCCTGAGTACTTTTCCTACACCGAGTCGATCCCCGGGCCTACTACCACTCTCATGTGCGACCTGGCGCGCGAGACGGGCATGGTGCTGGTGGTGCCCATCTACGAAGTGGAGCAGGAGGGGGTCTTCTACAACACGGCCGTGGTCATCGACGCCGACGGCACCTACCTCGGCAAGTACCGCAAGCACCACATCCCTCAGGTGAAGGGCTTCTGGGAGAAGTTCTACTTTCGACCGGGCAACCTGGGCTTCCCCGTCTTTCAAACCGCCGTCGGTCCAATTGGCGTCTACATCTGTTACGACCGCCACTTCCCTGAGGGCTGGCGAGCCCTCGGCCTCGGCGGCGCGCGCATCGTCTTCAACCCGTCGGCGACCAGCCGGGGCCTCTCGGCCTACCTCTGGAATCTGGAGCAGCCCGCCTCGGCCGTGGCCAACGAATACTTCGTCGGAGCGATCAATCGCGTGGGAGTTGAGGAACTGGGCGACAACAGCTTCTACGGCTCGTCCTACTTCGTAGACCCACGGGGACAAAAGATTGGCGAAGCCGCGTCGGACAGTGACGACGAGGTCATCGTGCGCGATCTCGACATGAACGTGCTGCGCGAGGTGCGCCACACCTGGGCTTTCTATCGCGACCGGCGGCCGGACAGCTACGACGACCTGGTCACGCCGTAACGGGCTCACAATTTACCTAGGGAAGGCGGTGTAGATCAATGAAGATTCTCATCTCGGGCGGCACGGTAGTCAACGCCAGCGGCCCCTTCGAGGCTGACGTCCTGGTACAGGACGAGCTCATCGTCGCCCTGGGCGCCCCGGGCTCGGCGACCGCCGCCTCGTGGAGTGAGGGTGCCGACCGGGTGATCGACGCCACCGGCCAGTTCGTCGTTCCCGGTGCCATCGACGGTCACACCCACATGGAGATGCCCTTTGGCGGCACCTACTCCGTCGACACCTTCGAAACCGGCACTCGAGCGGCGGCCTTCGGCGGGACCACCACGATCATCGACTTCGCCATCCAGTCCAAGGGGGCCAGCCTGCACGAGGGCCTCGAGAAATGGCACGACAAGGCCGACGGTAACTGCGCCATCGACTACGGCTTTCACATGATCGTCTCGGACGTGAACGAGCAGTCACTCAAGGAGATGGACCAGCTGGTGGGCGAAGGCGTGACCAGCTTCAAGCTCTTCATGGCCTACCCCGGCGTGTTCTATTCCACTGACGGCGAGATCCTCCAAGCCATGCAGCAGGCGTCGTCCAACGGCGCCACCATCATGATGCACGCCGAGAACGGCATCGCCATCGACGTGCTGGTCGCCCAGGCCCTGGCCCGAGGCGAAGGCGATCCCAAGTATCACGGCCTGACGCGACCAGCGGACTTGGAAGGAGAGGCGACGCACCGCGCCATCGTGCTGGCGCGCGTCGCGGGCGCCCCCCTGTATATCGTGCACCTGTCGGCCAGCGAGGCGCTCGAGGAGGTCGTCGCGGCGCGCGACCTTGGCCAGAATGTCTTCGCCGAGACCTGCCCGCAGTACCTGTTCCTCTCCGATGACGACCTCGCACGTCCCGGGTTCGAGGGAGCCAAGTACGTCTGCTCACCGCCCCTGCGACCCGAGAGCTACCACGCCAGGCTGTGGCGGGGACTGCGCACGGACGACCTCAGCCTCGTCTCCACTGATCACTGCCCCTTCTGCTTCAAGGAGCACAAAGAACTCGGCGTCGGGAACTTCTCCAAGATCCCCAACGGTCTGCCCGGCGTCGAACACCGATTGGACCTCATCTTCCAAGGCGTGCACCAGGGCGAGATCTCCCTGGCCCGATGGGTCGAGGTCACGGCCACCACCCCGGCGCTGATGTTCGGCCTCTTCCCCCGCAAGGGCATCATCGCGCCCGGATCGGACGCCGACATCGTGGTCTACGACCCCCACGCGTCGCACGTCCTCTCCGCAGCCACCCACCACATGAACGTCGACTACTCGGCCTACGAGGGCCTGGAGGTAAAAGGTAAGGCGACGACCGTGCTCTCGCGTGGTTCAGTCATCGTCGAAGACGACCGGTACGTCGGCGACGCCGGTGCCGGGAAGTTCCTGAAGCGCGGTCTCAACGGATGCCTGCGTTGAGGGCCGCGCCCACGGCGGACGAAGGAGCGTAAATGGACTTCGGATTGGTGGCTCAGACCAACGCGCCGGCCCGCCAGGTCATAGAACTGGCGCAACGCGCCGAAGCGGCCGGCTTCACCCACTTCTGGACCTTCGACTCGTGCGTGCTGTGGCAGGAGCCGTTCGTGATCTACTCCCAGATTCTCAGCTCCACCTCGCGCATCAAAGTCGGTCCCATGGTCACCAACCCCCAGACCCGTGACTGGACCGTGACCGCGTCCCTCTTCGCCACCCTCAACGACATGTTCGGCGCCCGCACGGTCTGCGGCATCGGCCGCGGCGACTCGGCGGTGCGCTACACGGGCGGCAGCCCATCGTCGCTCGCGACCCTGGGCGAAAGCATGGGCGTGATCAAGGCCCTGGCCGAAGGTCGCGAGGCTGTGCTGCACGACACGACGGTCAAGATTCCGTGGGTTGAGAACGGTCATCTGGACGTCTGGATGGCGGCCTACGGCCCCAAGGCCCTCGAACTGGCCGGCGCCAAAGCCGATGGGTTGATCCTTCAGCTGGCCGACCCCTTCGTGGTCAACTGGGCCATTCAAACCGCCCGCCACTCGGTGGAGGCGGCCGGCAAGGACCCGAAGGACTTCACGGTCTGCGTGGCCGCGCCGGCGTACGTGGGCGATGACCTCGCGCACCAGCGCGATCAGGTGCGCTGGTTCGGCGGCATGGTCGGCAACCACGTCGCCGACATCGTGGAGCGCTACGGTTCGGATTCGCAGGTCGTGCCCCCGGCCCTCACGGACTACATCAAGGGTCGCAAGGGCTACGACTACAGCCATCACGGACGGGCGGGCAACCCTTCGACCGAATTCGTGCCGGACGAGATAATCGACCGGTTCTGCCTGCTCGGTCCCGTCGAGAGCCACCGCGAGCGGCTCGCCGAGCTAGAGGCGCTCGGCGTCAACCAATACGCGCTCTACCTCATGCACGACGATCCCGAAGGAACCATTGAGGCCTACGCCCGCGAGATCATTGGCCGATGACGCTCGATCCTAAATCGTCGTTAAGAATCGAACGCCAGTCGCGGCGATCGTGGCGGCCGCGCCCGATCACCGCCGGGGGAAACCCTTAGTCTCGTCAAAACTCGACGACCCTAGAATGAGAGCCGGAGGGAGCAGTGGTGGCCAGCCGACTTCGCGCCTTCGGCGCCAGGGACCAGAGATGAGATGGCGTGAAAAGACTCTTCGTGTTCGACCTAGACGGCACCCTCGCGGAGAGCAAGTCCTCGCTCAGCCCGGAGATCGCCGGGTTGCTGGGTGATCTCCTTCGCTTCATGAAGGTCGCGGTGATCTCGGGAGGGGCCTGGGAGCAGTTCGAATCGCAACTGCTGGCCAAGCTGCCCAACGACGATCACTTCGAGAACCTCTTCCTGCTCCCGACCTGCGGCACGCAGTTCTACCGCTACGTGGGGCACTGGGACAAGGTCTACTCCGAGGACTTGAGCGACGACGAGAAGAAGAAGATCATCGACTCCCTGCAAAAGGCCATGGACGAGTCGGGCATCAAGGTGGAGAAGATCTGGGGCGAGGCCATCGAGAATCGCGGCAGCCAGGTCACGCTCTCCGTGTTGGGTCAGCAGGCGCCGCTCAGCGCTAAGGAAAGCTGGGACCCGGACTTCAAGAAGCGCAAGATCATCACGGCCCTGCTCGAGCCGATGCTGCCTAACTTCTCGATCCGCATGGGCGGCACCACGTCAATCGACGTGACCAAGCCCGGCATCGACAAGGCCTACGGCATCAAGAAGCTGCGCGATCATTTGGACATCCCCTTGAAGGAGATGCTCTTCGCCGGCGACGCCATCTTCGAAGGCGGCAACGACTACCCGGCCCAGGAGGTCGGAGTGGACTCGATCCTGGTGCGCGACACCAAGGAAACCGCGCGGGTGATCCAGACGGTGATCGCCTGCCTCGGTGACGGGTCGGTGCAGATTACGTCACCCGGGAGGGACTAGTGGCGCCCTTTTCGATGAAGCCGCTGGGTCTGGTCATCGAACCCGACATGAACAACCCCCACGAGGTCGGAGGAATCCTCAACCCGGCGGCGGCCCGCGGACCGGACGGCGAACTGTACCTGTTCCCACGTATCGTCGCTGAAAACAACTACTCGCGTATCGGTATCTTGAAGGTCCTGTTCGATCACGCCGGCGAGCCCATCGGGGTCGAACGCTTGGGGATCGCCCTCGAACCGACGGAGCCCTACGAACTTCGCCCCGACGGCGGCGGCGGCTGCGAGGACCCCCGGGTCACCTACGTCCAGCCCCTCGACCGTTACCTCATGACCTACACGGCGTTCTCGCCGCTGGGCCCTCGGGTGGCCCTCGCGGTGTCCAAGGACCTGCTCACGTGGGAGCGATTGGGACTGGCGACCTTCGAGCCCTTCGAAGGTCTTGAGTTCAACGGCATCGACAACAAGGACGCGACCGGCTTCCCCGCTGCGATTCCCAGTCCGTCGGGCCGGCCGGAACTAGCGATACTTCACCGGCCACTCTTCCCCGACACCCTGCCCGAGGACAACGCCGACAAGGACGAGGATCGCATCATCGACCTGCACAAGGAGAGCATCTGGATCTCCTACAGCTCGATGGAGTTGACCGGCGACGATCCCGCCCAGCTGAGCAACTTCACCTCGCACCATCGCCTCGCCGCGCCGGTGTCGCCGTGGGAGGCCCTCAAGATCGGCAGCGGCACGCCGCCGGTGATGACACGCCACGGCTGGATGATCGTCTATCACGGGGTGAGCGAGATGCTTGAACCGAACACCAATGAGGAACGGATCACCTACTCGGCGGGCGTAATGATGATGTCGAAGGAACACCCCCAAAAGCTGGTCTACCGGTCGATGAAGCCGGTGCTGGTTCCCCAGCCGTCGACGGGACCTCGCGGCACTCCTTCGAACGTGGTGTTCCCCACCGGCATCGACCGGCGAACCGACATCGACCAGCCCCATCGCTACGACGTCTACTACGGCCTCAACGACTTTCGCATCGGCGTCGCGCGCATCGACGTCCCGCCTAACATCCCTCACGTGCCGATGGCCGACCCCCCTTCCGGGACGATCACTTGAGGCGTGATCGGCCCGCGCCCACGGTCCCCCTCCGGGAACCGCCCACGGCTTTCGGTTTCGTCGCGCGACGCGTCGCTCTGGCGACCCGCGATACATTCGCTTCGACCAAAGGAGAGAAATGAAGGCAACCCAAGAATTGCACGACCTAGGCCAGAGCCTCTGGCTCGACAACATCACCCGGGGGCTGCTCGATGACGGGACGATCGAGGGCTACATCACCACGCACTCGGTGACCGGACTGACGTCCAATCCCTCCATCTTCGACAGCGCCATCAAGACCGGAGCGTACGACCAGGAGATAATGTCAGCGACCAATCGGGGCCTCTCCAACGAAGAGGTCTTCTTCAACCTGGCGATAGCGGACCTGCAACGGGCCGCCGACCTCTTCAAGCCCGTGCACGAGCGCACCGACGGCGTCGACGGCTGGGTCTCGTTGGAGGTCTCGCCCCTGCTCGCGTACGACACCCACCAGACAGTCGACGCGGCCACGGCCATCTCGAAACGGGCCAATCGCTCGAACCTCTTCATCAAGATCCCCGGCACGCCCGAGGGGCTGCCCGCAATCGAGGAGTCGATCGCCTCGGGCATCCCGGTGAACGTGACGCTGCTCTTCGACGCCGACCAGTACCTCGCGGCCGCGGACGCCTACCTGCGCGGCGTGGAGCGTCGCGTCAAGGCCGGCCTCAATCCGGCCGTCGGCTGCGTGGCCTCGCTGTTCATCTCGCGCTGGGACACGGCCGTGGCCAACTCGGTGCCCGACGAACTGAAGAACCAGCTCGGCCTCGCGGTCGGCTTCGAGACCTACCGGGCCTATCGCCAGCTCATGGCCTCGGACCGCTTCCAGCGGCTCCGCAACCAAGGCGCGCGGGCCCAGCGCCTGCTCTGGGCCAGTACGAAGACCAAGGACCCCGACGCCTCGGACACCCTGTACGTCGAGGGGCTGGCCTCGCCGTTCACCATCAACACCATGCCCGACTCCACGCTCGAGGCCCTCTTCGACCACGGCACGATCGCCGGTGTCCTGTCGCCTGACGGCGGGGACTTCGAGGCGCAGCTCAGCGCCTTCGCGAAGGCCGGGGTCGACAAGCAGGGCCTGGCGCTCAAGCTGCAGGAGGAAGGCGCCGCGTCCTTCACCAACTCCTGGAACGAGCTGCTCGCTCGCATCGACGTCCAGCTGTCCCTCGCGCAGGGCCAGGCGTGAGCGCCGCCGCCCCCTTGCGGCAGCGAAAATCATGGAAGGCCCTGGAGGCGAACTTCCTCGAGATCAACTCGCGTCACCTGCGCGATCTCTTCGCCGACGACCCCGGCCGCGGCGAACGGCTCCGCGCGCAGGCCGAGGGGCTCTACCTCGACTACTCGAAGAACCGCGTCACCGACGAGACGATGAGCCTGCTGGTCGACCTGGCCAATGAGTCGGGACTGGCCCAACGGCGTGACGCGATGTTCGCCGGTGAGCACATCAACGTCTCCGAGGACCGCGCGGTGCTGCACGTGGCGCTGCGCATGCCCAAGGAGGCGTCGTTGATGGTCGACGGTGTCGACGTCGTGGCGCAGGTCCACGAGGTCCTCGATCGCATGACCGACTTCGCGAATCGCGTCCGGTCCGGCGAATGGAAGGGTCACACCGGCCAGGCCATCAAGAACGTGGTCAACATCGGCATCGGCGGATCGGACCTCGGGCCGGTCATGGCCTACGAGGCGCTCCGACACTACTCGCGGCGCGATCTCACCTTTCGCTTCGTTTCCAACGTCGACGCGACCGACTTCGTGGAGGCGGTGCGCGACCTCGAGGCGGGCGAGACCCTCTTCATCATCTCGTCCAAGACCTTCGGCACCTTAGAGACCCTCACCAACGCCCGCTCGGCGCGCGACTGGCTGGTCGAGCAGCTCGGCGACGCGTCGGCCGTCGCGAAGCACTTCGTCGCCGTGTCGACCAACGAGGAGAAGGTGTCGGCGTTCGGCATCGACCCCGCCAACATGTTCGGTTTCTGGGACTGGGTCGGCGGCCGCTACTCCATGGACTCGGCCATCGGGCTCTCGACGATGCTGGCCATCGGCCCCGACGGGTTCGGCGAGCTGCTGGCCGGCTTCCACGCGATGGACGAACACTTCCGGACCGCCCCCTTGCGCGAGAACCTGCCGGTGCTGATGGGCATGCTCGCGGTGTGGAACCGCGACTTCCTCGGTTGCCCGACCGTGGGCGTGATGCCCTACGAGCAGTATCTGAAACGGCTCCCGGCCTACTTGCAGCAGCTGACCATGGAGTCCAACGGCAAGCACGTGTCCTTGGACGGCACCGGCATCGACTACCAGACGGGCGCCATCTACTGGGGCGAGCCGGGCACCAATGGACAGCACAGCTTCTACCAACTGATCCACCAGGGCACGACCATCGTCCCCGTTGACCTGATCGGTTTCGCCAAGAGCCTCAACCCGCTCGGGGAGCACCACGACATCCTTTCCTCCAACGTCTTCGCGCAGGCCCAGGCCCTGGCCTTCGGCAAGACCGAGGAAGAGGTGCGCGCCGAAGGCACCCCCGAGCACGTGATCGCCCACCGCGTGATGGAAGGCAATCGACCGACCAACGTGCTACTGGCCGAGGTGCTGACCCCTCGCCTGCTCGGTTCGCTCATCGCGCTCTACGAGCATTCGGTCTTTACCCAAGGGACCGTCTGGGGCGTCGACTCGTTCGACCAGTGGGGCGTGGAACTGGGCAAGGTGCTCGCCGTGGCGATCATCCCCGAGCTCGAAGCCGGTACGGAGCCCGAGCTCTCGCACGACTCCTCAACCAACGCTCTGATTACGCTCTATCGATCACTGAAAAGGAAAGAGGACGGCCGTGGCGACCAATAAGCCGATGCAGTTAGGGATGGTGGGACTCGGGCGTATGGGGGCCAACCTGGTGCACCGCGTGGTGCGCGAAGGGCACAGTTGCGTGGTCTACGACGTGAACGCCGACACGGTCAAGGCCTTGACGAGCAATCGCGTCGCGGGCGCGTCGTCGCTCGAGGACCTCGTGGCCAAACTGAAGAGTCCGCGGGTCATCTGGCTGATGCTGCCCGCCGCCATCGTCCAGCAGTCCCTCGACGAACTGATCGGGCACCTGTCGCCCGACGACGTCGTGATCGACGGCGGCAACTCCTACTACCAGGACGACCTGGTGCGCGCGCGCCAACTCCAGGCGAAGGGCGTGCACTACGTCGACTGCGGCACCAGCGGTGGCGTCTGGGGGCTCGAGCGCGGCTACAGCCTGATGATCGGCGGTGAGGACGGGGTGGTAGCGCGCCTCGACCCGATCTTCAAATCCATCGCGCCCGGCGTAGACCGGCGACAGCCGACGCCCGGACGCACCAGGACCGACGGCACCTCACCCGAGGGTTATCTGCACTGCGGGCCCAACGGCGCGGGCCACTTCGTCAAGATGGTCCACAACGGCGTCGAGTACGGCATGATGGCCTCCATCGCCGAGGGTCTGAGCATCATCAAGCACGCGAACATCGGCAAGCAACTGTCCGCGCAGGCCGACGCCGAGACGGCCCCGTTGCGCAATCCCGAGAATTACGCCTACGACATCGACGTGGCCGAGGTGGCCGAAGTCTGGCGGCACGGATCGGTGGTGAGCTCGTGGCTGGTCGACCTGACCGCGGACGCCCTGGCCCGTTCTCCCGAGCTCGACGGCTTCAGCGGGCGGGTCTCGGATTCCGGCGAGGGTCGCTGGACCGTCGAAGCGGCGATCGACGAGTCGGTCCCGGCCCCGGTCATCAGCGCGGCGCTCTGGCAGCGCTACGAATCGAGGGGCCTGGGCGAATTCTCGGCCAAGGTCCTCTCGGCCATGCGTTCGGAGTTCGGCGGACACGTAGAGAAACCGTCCTAACGTGGAGCACGAGCTGCGCGAGTACGACGACGCGGGAACCCTCGCCCGGTCCGCGGCCGCCTTCGTGGCCGTGCGGGCCCGCCAGGCGGTCGCCACGAAGGGTAACTTCACTTTCGCGGTCAGCGGGGGGCGCACGCCGTGGACGATGTTCGCGGAGCTGAGTTCGTGCCACATGCCGTGGGCCCACACCGTGATCTACCAGGTCGACGAACGAGTGGCGCCCGACGGCGACCCTGACCGCAACCTGACCAGCCTGATGGCGGCCATCGCCAATGCGCAGACCCCGCCGCTCGTCATGGCGATGCCCGTCAACGCCGACGACCTCGACACCAGCGCCCGGGAGTACGGCGCCATGCTGCCGGCTCGCCTCGACATGGTGCATCTGGGCCTCGGACCCGACGGGCATACCGCGTCGCTCATACCCGGCGACCCGGTGCTCGACGTCACCGATCGCCCGATCGCGCTGACCCAGCCCTACCAGGGCCGCCGGCGTCTCACCATGACCTATCCCACGCTCGCGCGGGCCGACCAGATCCTGTGGCTGGTGACCGGCGAGGATAAGCAGGGTCCGCTCAAGCTGCTGCTCGAAGGCGACACCTCGATCCCCGCGGGACGCGTCGAGGCAACGAGATCACTCATCATGGCCGACCAAGAGGCCCTCTGACGTGGACGTCGAGAAGGAGAAGTTGCTCGCCGCCTGCGCGGGCGCGGCGTTGGTCGAGGACGGCATGCGCGTCGGACTCGGCACCGGCACGACCGTGGCCTACCTGCTGCCCGAGCTCGCGCGTCGGGCCGTGAAGGCACGGTTCATCGCGACGTCGCCTCGCACCGAGGAGGCGGCCAGGAAGCTGGGCCTGCCCGTCGAACCCTTCGACACCTTCAACCAACTGGACCTGGCCATCGACGGCGCGGACCAGATCGCCGCCAACGGTTGGCTCATCAAGGGAGGAGGCGGTGCCCATACCCGAGAGAAGATTGTGGCGAGCTGCGCGGCGCGCTTCGTGGTCATCGCCGATTCGACCAAGCTGGTCGACTTCCTCCACGGCCCCGTGCCGCTCGAGCTTCTGGACTTCGGACACGCGGCCACGCTGCGCCATCTCGAGCCGACGGTCCTGCGCTCGGGCGTCAAGAGTCCCGACGGCGGCCTCATCGCGGACTACCAGGGCGAGTTCGACGACCCGGCGGTGTTGGCCCGCTGGTTCGAAGCCACCCCCGGGGTCCTCGGCCACGGCCTCTTCGCGCCCGACCTCGTGAGCGACGTCCTCGTGGGGCGCGGCACTAGCGTGCAACGAGCACCAAAGGAAGGAACACCATGAGCACCCCCAGCGCCCATTCCGCGTACGAGATCCCCGACAATCACGTCATCGTGCTCTTCGGCTCGACCGGCGACCTAGCCAAGCGCAAGATAATTCCGGGGCTCTTCCACCTCGCGTCGGCCGGGCTCATGCCCAAGAAGTACCGCATCATCGCCTCGGCTCCCCGCGGGCACGAGCTGTCGACCGAGGACTTCCGCGCGTACGCCCGTGCGTCGGTCGAGCAGTTCGGATCCAACCGGCCCGAAGGCAAGCTCTGGGATCAGTTCTACGCGTCGCTCTCCTTCGCCATGGCCGACACCGATGACCCCGAGGGCCTACCCAAGGCGGTGCAGGACGCCGAGGCGGCCATCGGCGGCAAGGTGCGGCGCCTGTACCACCTGGCGGTGCCGCCGAACGCGGTGCTGCCCCTGGTCGAGATGCTCGGGACCTGCGGGCTCAATGAGAACGCGCGGATCATCTGCGAGAAGCCCTTCGGGACCGACCTGGCGTCGGCCAAGACGCTCAACGCCGCGATCATCGCGAACTTCAACGAGACCCAGGTGTACCGCATCGATCACTTCCTGGGCAAGGAGTCCATCGACAACATCCTGGCCCTGCGCTTCGCCAACCGGATGTTCGAGCCTCTCTGGAACCGCGACCACGTCTGCTTCGTGCAGATCGACGTGCCCGAGACCCTTTCGATCGAGAATCGCGGCGCGTTCTACGAGGAGACCGGGGCCTTTCGCGACATGGTCGTGAGCCACCTCTTCCAGGTGCTGGGCTTCATCGCCATGGAGCAGCCGATCAGCCTGGCCGCTACGCCGCTGCGCGACGAGGTGCACAAGGTCTTCGAGACCCTGCGTCCGATCGACCCCAAGCACGTGATCCGCGGCCAGTACGAGGGCTACCGCAAGGAGAAGGGCGTCGCGCCCGATTCCCAGACCGAGACATTCGTGGCGGTGCGCTGTGAGATCGAGAACACCCGCTGGAAGGGCGTGCCCTTCTACCTCCGTACCGGCAAGTGCCTGGCCCAGAGCCGCCAGGTCATCACCATCGGCTTCGACGAGACGGTGATGCGCCTCTTCCCCGAGAGCCATCACGCGCCCAAGTGGCGGGGCAACAAGCTGGTCGTCGACTTCGCCGACCCGGGCTCGATCCACGCCCACTTCATGGCCAAGGAGCCGGGACCCCAGATGCTCCTGGAGCCGGCGGAGATGACCTTCCACTACAAGGACTCGTTCCAGGAGGCGAACAACCTCGAGGCCTACGAGCACCTGATTCTCGAGGCCATGCTGGGTAACCGCTCGCTCTTCACGCGTTCCGACGGCATCGAACGGTTGTGGCAGGTCGCGGCGCCCTTGCTCGACAACCCGCCGCCGGTGCAGACCTACGCCAAGGGATCGTGGGGACCGGACTCGATCGCGCAGATCGTGGCCCCCAACGAATGGTGCCTGCCCGAATGAGCGCCGAACCGATCGGACTCCTGCTCTCCGACGTCGACGGCACCCTGGTCACCCACGACAAGGTCCTGACCGAGAGGGCTATCGAGGCGGTCGACCACCTGCGCGACGCCGGCATCCTCTTCGCCATCACCAGCGCCCGCCCCCCGCGGGGTCTCGCCATGTTCGTCGAGCCGCTGCACCTCACCACGCCGCTGGCCGGGTTCAACGGAGGGCTCACCACCGACACCAACTTCCACTTCCTCGACGAGAAGACCATCCGCGACGACCTGATCGACCCGATCGTCGAGCTCTTGAGCGAGCACAAGCTTTCGGTGTGGATCTTCCAAGGTAATGACTGGTACGTGCTCGACGCGCAAGGCGTGCGAGTCGACCACGAAGCCCGCACCACCCTGTGCGACGCCACGGTGGTGACGAGCTTCTCGGCCATCAGGACGGGCGTCAACAAGATCGTCGGCGTGAGCGACGACACCGACGCGTGCGCCGCCGCCAACGCGGCCATGCAAGAAAGGTTCGCCTCCCAAGTCCTCTCGACCCAGTCCCAGCCCTACTTCGTCGACGTGACCCACCCCGAGGCCAGCAAGGGCCACGTCGTGCGGTACCTCTCGAGGCTCTACGGCATCCCGACGGCCAACATCGCCACCATCGGTGACATGTACAACGACGTCTCGATGTTCGCGGTGTCGGGGCTGAGCATCGCCATGGGCGACTCGGTCGACGAGGTGAAGAGGGCCGCGATGGAGGTCACCACATCCAACGAGGACGAAGGGTTCGCCAACGCCGTGGCCAAGTACATCCTGTCGGACCTGAACTAGGTCAACGACGGCGCGAAGACCTGATCGACCATCAAGGCCGCCAGCGTGGCGGGCAACGCGGGCGAGAACAGGAACCCCTGGCCCAGCTCACACCCGAGCCGCTGCAGGCGCTTCAGTTGCGACGGCGACTCGATGCCTTCGGCGAGCATCGTCATGTCGAGACGCTGACCTAGCGAGACGATGGCCTCGAGCAGCGTGTCGTTGCGCAGACTCTCCACGGCCGGGCTCACGAAGGACTGGTCGATCTTGATTATCTTGGGATGGGTCATGGCGAGGTACGAAAGCGACGAATAGCCGGTGCCGAAGTCGTCGAGCGCGAATCCCACGCCCAGACGGTTGAGCTCCTCCATCACCCGAAGGGTCTCGGTCACGTACAGCAACGTGACGCTCTCGGTGATCTCGATGATGAGACGCTGGGGAGCGAGCCCGGCGCCGCACAACTCGTCGTCGATCATCCTGACGAGGTTTGGATCACGGAACTGGTGAGCCGAGAGATTGACCGTGACGTAGGGACCGGTCCCGTCGTCGTTGGTCCACAATGACGCTGCGGCGACCGCCGCGTGCAGGGCGAATTCACCCAGTTCGAGTATGAGATCGCTCTGCTCGGCCAGCGGGATGAAGACGTTCGGCTCGACCGGCCCGCGTTCGGGATGCGTCCACCGCATCAAGGCCTCGAAACCTACGACCTTGGTCGTCACGAGGTCGACGATCGGCTGGTAGTGCATGCAGATCTGACCGGCGCCCAAGGCGTGACGCAGGTCGTTGATCAGGGCGAAACGATTGATCGCCTGTTCGTGGATGCCCGGGGTGAAGACGACGTGTTGGCCCCGTCCGCCGTGCTTGGCTTCGTACAGCGCGAGGTCGGCTTCTTGGACGATCTCGTTGTAGCCGGAGCTCGACTGGTCCCACACCACCAGCCCGACGCTGGCGCGCTGTTCCACGTGCACGCCCACGACGTTGAAGGGTTCCACGAGCGAACCGAGCAGCCGTTGGGCCACCTGCTCCGCCTCCTGCGAGGACGAGATCCCCTCGGCCAGGTAGAGGAACTCATCGCCCCCGAAGCGACAGAGGGTGTCCGAGGACCGCGTCACCTGTTCGAAGCGGCGGGCCACCGCCGAGAGCAGCTGGTCGCCGACCAGGTGGCCGTACGTGTCGTTGACCCCCTTGAAGTCGTCAAGGTCGATGAGCAGCACCGCCGCCAACCCTCCTTCGCGGGCGATGCGCAGGTGCGCCTTCGTAAGGTGGTCCTCGAAGAGGGCCCGATTCGCGAGCCCGGTGAGCGGGTCGTGCAGGGCCTGATGCGAGAGCTGGTCGGTGAGCATCCGTTCTTCGGTGATGTCTCGTTGGGACACCACGAAGTACAGCATCCGGCCATAGGCGTCGACGACGGAGGACTTGCACACCTCGACGAAGATGACGCGCCCGTCCCGGCGCACGTAACGCTTGACGTAGCGCAATTCATCAACCTCACGATTGATGAGACGCTGATGGATGGCTTGCATCATCCCGAGGTCCTCGGGGTGCGTGAACACCGAAGTGTCCGAGCCAAGCAGTTCTTCCTTGGGTCGACCCACCATCTCGCAGAACGCGTCGTTGACCGCCGTCAGCCGACCATCGAGACTCATCGTGAGCATCGGCGCCATGTTGTTCTCGAAGGCCAGTCTGAACCGCTCTTCCGCTTCCGCGCGTGCGAGCTCGGTGGCCCTAAGCGCCGCGTTCGCTTCAATCGTCGCCTCTAGCGCCGCCTCGGTGCGTTGCACCGAGCGCACGTGCGAGATGCCGAATTCGGCTTCGCGCACCATGGCCTCGAGACCCGCGACGGTCATCTCATCGAAGTTGTAGACGTTGCGGTGATAAACGTTGAGGGTCGCGCCTCGATCGCCCGCCGCGAACGGTATGCAGGCCATCGAGCCGAGCTGGTGCACGGCCGCGCGGACCTTGAATTGCTCGCCCCAGGCCTCGTTGACGAGATCGTTACAGACTTGGGTTCGACCCGTCTTGAGCGCCACGCCAGGAGGGCCATTCCCGCTCTTGCTCGTTCCCCACCAATTCTCGTTCTCGTGGTACAGGTAGCCGGTCGCCCCCGCGGAGCACGCGATGTTGACCCCTCCCCGCTCACCGCCGTCGTCGCCGCCGGAGATCAGCGCAATCCAGGCCAGCGCGTAGTTGCCATGCTCAACCAGTACGTCGCACAGTTGCTGAAAGCAGTTTTCCTGGTCGCGCGCGACCATCATGACGCGGTTGACCTCGGTGAGCAGCTTCAAGGAGCGCTCGCGTTTCAACTGGCTCGACACGTCGAAGAACGACGATATGACGCCTGGCGTCCCGTCCGGCAACTCCACCAACAGCGTGTTCACCGACAACCAACGCCGTGACAACCATCGGGTCGTGCTGCCGAGAATCACCTCCGAGCACGGTCGACCGGTTCGCAGCGTGACGTTGGCCGGTTGCTCTTCGACCGGAAAGTTTGAGCCGTCTTCACGCAGGCAGTCCCAGCCCGGACTTCCCGCACGGCGATCCCACAACTCCTCCAGAGTCGCGCCAAGGGTCTCCGAGGCCTTGTCGTTGCAATCAATCACCCGACCCGAACCATCTTGGAGGATGATTCCCGCAGGCACCGAGTTGAGGAAGTTGTGCGAGCCGACCAGTGAATGCAGCAGACCTTCGTATTCGTTGACCTGGCGCACGTCAGTGACCAGAGGGCCATAATCCAGACCCAGAAAATTCAATTGAAGGTCTACTGGACCGTCGAACTCCGGTCTGGAACTGCGGCTAATCACGTCATCCATTGGCCACGATCTCTTCACCGACTTAAAGGGAAAACCCTCACATGAAGGGTGTCAAAAAAGGCTAGTCCTGGAGGTTCACAACGGCGCCACAACTTACGTCCAATCGGGCGGCCTTACCCCATCAAGCGCGTATCGTCCCGCGCTCATTTTCACTTCGCTGAACAGGGTTTGCGCCCCTACGATGTTGGACTCCGCACCGGAGTGAGTGTTGAGTCGCCCGCCGTCGATGCCGTCGGCCACGCGACCCTTCTCACGGTCGTACACCGGCTGACCCGAGGGATTGCGACCGTTGAACCATTCGCGCGCCTCGCCGGCCAAGTCGAGATACGTCGTCTCGCCACTCGACGCCGCCAGCCTCATCATCACGTCGTAGGAGGTCGCGACGTCGAACGGGCTCGTGAGGGGCCGGTCGAAACCCGAGTCGATCAATCGCACGAAGATCGCCTCGGCACTTCGACGCGCGACGTCGAGCAGCTCGGGCCGATCGAGATAGACGCTGGCGTCGGCGAGGGCCGACTCTTGGAAGTGCGCCCACAGGTGTGGTTCACCGACCTCCATCGTCGAGTTCATCAGCATGTCACCCTGGCGACAGGCCACCAGCTCGTCGCACCACGACGACAGTACCGAACGCAACTGCGGGTAGTCGCCGTCGCGCGACATCGAGAGCGCCGCCAATATGTGCAGCGAGCGGACGTCGGAGGGGGCCGCGTTCTCCACGAGGTGCGGTAGTCCGTCGTCGAAAGCCCGAACGATGCGGGCATCGTCCAGCGCCACCGAGGCCGTGGCCAAGGACAGCATCGCCCTGGCCTGCCAGAACTCTCCACCCGCCACCGAGGTACGCCCCACTCGATTGGGCGTCCCTCCCCAGTCGCGGATGAAATTGACCCAACGACCGTCGTCGTCCTGCATGGCGAGGACGAAGTCCAACAACCCTTCGCACCATTCCAGGGCCCAGGGCAACTTGGTCGCGCGCCACAACTCGCAGTACAGTTCGAGTGCGCGTGCGGCGTCGTCAACGCACGCCACACCCTCGAAGCCGGCTTCGCGAGCGACGACGGTGTCGTCGTTCGCACTGGCGTAGACGGCCACCGCGATGGCCTTGGACGAGATGGATGGTACGACATGCCCGAGCCGGGCAATCTGTCTCAGCACGGATGAAGCTGGTCCAGAATGTCGTCCACGATGAAGTCGGCCGCCGCCGTCACGCTGCCGGCCGCGCCGTAGAACACGCGGATGGAATTCGCATCGACGTCGAGGGCGACGTGGCCGCAGGAGAAGACGTTGTTCTTGACCAGCCCCGTGGTCTCGTACACGTCCGTCGGCGCCAGGATGGGCTCGGAGGACCGGGCAATCACCTTGGAGGGATCGTCGGCGTCGAGCAGCATGGCGCCCAGAGAATACTGCGCGTCGCGATTGACGCCGTGGTAGATCTCCAACCATCCGTCGGCCACCCGCATGGGCACGCACCCAGCGCCGATGCGCACCTCATCCCAAAGGCCCGGGCGCGGGCGCGCCACCGGTCGGTGGTCGCCCCAGCTGCTCAAGTCATCGGAGAAGGCGATCCACATTCCGACGGTGCGGCCGAACGACTGCGGCATGGGTCGCGTGAGGGACGCGTAGCGGCCGCCGATCTTTTCGGGGAAGAGGGCGACATCCTTGTGGTCAGGCAGGAACATAACGCCCTTGCGCTCGAAGGAGGAGAAGTCGGTGGTCGTGAGCCGACTGGTCGTGATGCCGATGCGGCCCACCGACACGTAGGTGATGTGCCACTGGCCGTCGATGAAGGTGGCGCGGGGATCCTGACAGCCGTACTCGTCGAAATGGTTCTCCGGCTGCACCGAGGGCTTCTCGTCCACCGTGAACTGCACGCCGTCGCGGCTCCGAGCCACCCGGAGGTGCGACATCTGGGTCAAGAAGTCATTGAAGTCATCCGTCGCCGCGCTGAACCCTCCGGTCGGATGATGAAAACGGATGCGACGGGGATCACTCAGGTCCAGACCCGTCAAGGAGCGAGGAAGATAGATATCGACGATGCGACGTGGCGAGCTCGCCGGATCGAGATAGGCGAAGGAGACCAGGTCCTCGCTCTGGTACCCCTCGCCCAACTGCTGCACCCGGGGGTCCGAGACCGTGAGATCGAGGGTCAAAGCATTCTCCGGCGGCTCGATGCCCGTCTTGGGCCGCTCGTTGACGCGTAGCAGCAACACCACCTCGTCGCCGACTCGCGCGACGGCCGCGTTGGTCACCGAGACAACTTCCATTTCTGGACGTGACGGCACGACGTCCGACGCCCGCAAAAGCGGATTGGCCGCGACTCGTCGACCCAGATCCGACGACCTCGGGCGTTCGCCGCCCTTGAGTTTTGAGGTGCGCGACTTGTAGTCCGAGACGACTTCGGCGGCGATGGCCAAGAAGGAGAGTCCGACCCGAGGCCAGGTAGCCTCGCGCGCGTACGCGTAGGTGGCCTGCTCCATGCGCTGCTTGACCAGCGGATCGCCGAGGATGGCGTTGATGGCGTGCGCCAGTTGCTCCGAGTCACGAAAGTCGACCAGCTCGCCCCGTCCTTCGTCCAGGGCTTCGACGGCGTGCAGGTACTTGGTGGACACGATAGCCTTCCCAGCGCCGAGGGCGTAAGAGAGCGTGCCGCTGGTTATCTGGTTGGGGTCAAGGTACGGCGTCACGTACACGTCGGTGGCCAACAGGAGTTCGATTATCTCGTGCTGGGTCATGTACTGGTCGATGAAGGCGACGTGCGCACTCATGTCCAACGACTTCGTGAGCTTGATGAGGCTGTTTCGATAGTCCTCACCTTGATCACGGAGGAGGTCGGGGTGCGACCGGCCGGCGATGAGGTAGAGCGCGTCGGGGTGCTGGGCCACGATCTCGGGCATCGCCTCGATCATGAACTCGAGCCCCTTACGCGGATCGACCAGCCCGAAGGTCGAGATGAGGTTGCGCCCCTTGACGCCCATCTTCGCCTTGAAGGTGGCGCGGCCGTGAGGATTGATGGCGGGCGTGCCGTGGGGGATGACCCGGGGCGGGACCTTGATGCCGTAGTCCTCCTTGAGCAGCGTCACCGCGGTCTCCGCCATGACAATCAACTCGTCGCTCAGTTCGCTAATCGCACGGATCGACTTTCGAATCGAGGCGTTGGGCTTGGGCAGCACGGTGTGCAGGGTCGTGATGACCGGCTTGCGCATCTCCTGGAGGAAGACCGCGAGGTTGTCCTCGTACACGTGGCCGACCACGTCGCCCTTGGCGTCCAGCTGGGGGTGCCATACGCCGTAGAGTCCGAATTCGTGCTGGACGTTGACGACGTCCGCGTTCGAGAGATTGATGGAACGAGCGGCGGCCCGGTAGCTGTCGGCGTCGCCCTGGTGAATCCTCCAGCGCACATCGGATTTATAGGCTCGCAGGACCCCGGGTTCTTCTATGGCCGCGATCCGACAGGTCGTCGCTGGATCGGCCGCGCGAACCGCCGCCACCAGGTCCCCCGTGAACGTAGCGATCCCACATCTGCGGGGTACGGCGGAGGAGATGAACGCTATGCGAATAGTCTCAACTTAACCGTTGCCGGAGGACACCCGACCGAAAGTCAACGATGGTGAGATTTGCCCGAACTACACCTGAGCATTGACCGTAAATCTCGGTTCGCAACCGTACGAGAGAGGTACATGGTGCTCCGCAAGGTCCTTTGTCCTTATCTTCGCGACTTAGGATGAAACAGGCCCGTCACGATGGTCGTGACGCCCGTGGAGGATGCCGTTAGTGAGTGCAGACGACTTCCATTTCGACCCTCACCAGGACCTTCTTCCGTTGGCCTTCGCCAGCGGGTTCCTCGATAATTTCGCCATCGCGCTTCTGCTTCGTGACGGCGAAGGTGCCGTGGTCGACTCCAATCGCGCGACGCAAGATCTTCTCAATTTCACGGCCGACGGAATAAAAGGCCAGAATCTCTTCGACTCGCGCTGGAATCCCGTACGAGAGGACGGTTCGACGTTTCCCCTCCAGGAACAGCCGGCCTTCGCCACGTTGCGAACCGCGACGCCGATCTTCGACGTCGTCGTCGGCATCGACACAGCCAACAAGTCGCGCAAATGGATCGCCATCGACACCTTCCCAATCGTCGACGGCGAGAAGGTGACGGGCGTTGTGTGCTCCCTCAACGACGTCACCATTCGTCGCCGCGAACAACAGGTCATGCGACTCGTCAACGAGATGAACAAGCTCATCATCCACGCCGACAACGAGGACGACTTTCTCGACCAGGTTTCTCACTTGCTCGTCGACGTTGGCGGCTACGCCCTGGTGGCCTTCGTGCTGGGGGAGACCGAGGAGAGTCCCGACATGGTCGGCATCCACATGGCCGGGCTCACCGACTACGTCCACGAAGAGACGTTCGCCCACATGGGACCGCGCGCGGTGGGTCAGGGGCCGGTGGCCACCGCCTTTCGCACTCGGGTCACGCAGATCGCGAACGACCTGTCCACGCACGCGCATTTCGAGACCGCCTGGCGCCAACGGGCAGCCCAGTTCGGGATCGCCTCGGTCATCGCCATTCCCTTGATGCTGGGCCGTCGAAAGGTAGTGCTCACGATCTACGGACGCCGCCCTCACATCTTCGACGAGCCCACCGTCAGTGGCCTCGAGAGCATCGCTCGCGAGGCCGAATTCGGTGCCAACCACGTGCGTTCAGTCAATCAGCTCGAAAACGCCCTCGACGGGACGCTCACCGTCATCTCGCGACTCGTCGAGACCAAGGATCCCTTCACGTCCGGGCACCATCGTCACGTTGGAACCTTGGCGGCGGCCATCGCCACGCACCTCGGCCTCGATGAGAGGACAGTCAAGCTGATCCAGCAGAGCGGCGAAGTCCACGACGTAGGCCAGGTCGATGTTCCCTCGGAGATACTCGCCTTTCCGGGCGGTCTCAGCCCCGAGCAGTTCGGCGTCGTCAAACAGCACGCGGCCACCGGCTTCGACGTACTCTCCCAGGCGTCGCTGCCGTGGCCCTTGGCCGAGATCGCGTTGCAGCACCACGAACGTCTCGACGGCTCCGGCTACCCCTCGGGTCTTCAAGGTGACCAGATCATCATGCCGGCTCGCATCGTGGCCGTCGCCGACGTGGTCGAAGCGATGTCGATGCCCCGCCCCTACCGAGCCGCCCTCGGTGTCGACGCAGCCCTCGCCGAGATTGTGGGGGGCTCGGGGACGAAGTACGACGCCAAAGTCGTGAGCAGCTGCCTCGCCGTATTCGAAGCGGGATTCACCTTCGAGAGGGCTCCCGAAAGCTCGCCGTAGTCACCGCGCCCTGCATTCGGCGAGCGGGGTCAGGTTCGACCCGCCACGACCCTCCCCTACGGGCAACCCTGACCCTTCGGGCCCGGCGGATTCCACGCTGCGCTGAAGAACCAGTGGTGTCCTCCCGGTCCAACCGGAAAGGCCCACGCCTGCACGACGTGCGCGCTCTGGACATCGAGCGTCCAGTGCGCCTGTCGTCCCTGGTGGCGGCCCGGCGACTCGTCGTGGCGCAGCCAACCTCTAAGGACGAGAGCGCGACTGATCTGGTTCACCACGTCGGTCCGGGACTGGCCGTCGCGGAATGTCACCGTGACGTAGTCCGTAGTCCAGCCGCCGTGCGCCCTGGGGATCACCGAGCAGCCCGCGATCCACGACGCCGACGTTGCGCGCACGCTCACCTTGGTCGCGCCCTCGGGCACCGCCGAACGAATCGCCTCGACTTTCACGAAGATCTCGCTCCCATTCGCGATGGAGTGTTGAGAATCAACGAAGAACCAAGCGCCAAGCCCCACCACAAGAAGAGCGCCAACCAACGTAATCCCTGTGGCGCGCGTGAACTGGGGTCGCAGTGCGTGCTCCTTCGCCGATCGCTGCCTTGTCGGCAGAATAACGCCGGACAGCATGCGCCCCTTTTCTTTTGGTCCGAAATCACCTAAAATCTCAGATGAGAGGGTAGAAAGGGGAAACCGTGAATGTGGCTACCTTTGTCAGTTCAATTTTCTCCAACGAACTGCCCTTTCGGGTCGAAGCGTATGACGGAAGTGTCGCCGAGCCGTCCGTCAGTTCGCCCGCCAACGACATAACCATCAAGATCCTTAGCCGCGACGCCTTGACGCGGGTCCTTACCCACCCCGGCGAGCTCGGACTGGCCCGAGCGTACGTGGCGGGCGACATCGACGTCGACGGGGACCTGGACGCGCTCTTCGAGCTCTCCGTGCCCCCACTGCACCAAATCCTGAAGGTCAACAACCTGCGTTCATTGCTCTCGGTCGTGGGGGTATCCGCGCTCAAACCGATCGCGCCACCGAGCATCGAAGCCAGTCAGCGTGGCGTGCTGCACAGCCGCTCGCGCGACAAGCAGGCCATCTCACACCACTACGACGTGTCGAACCGGTTCTATGAGATGGTGCTCGGTCCGTCGATGACCTATTCGTGCGCCGTCTTCAGCTCGCCCCAGGATTCGCTCGAACTGGCCCAGCAGCGCAAGGTCGACCTCGTCGCCCGCAAGCTGGGGCTCGAACCCGGCATGCGGTTGCTCGACGTGGGTTGCGGATGGGGAGCGATGGCCATCCACGCGGCCAAGACGTACGGCGCTTCGGTAGTAGGCGTGACGCTCTCCGCGCCCCAGCAGCGCTACGCCACCGAACAGGCGCAACTCGCCGGTGTGGCTGACCTGGTGGAGTTCCGACTACAGGATTTCCGTGACGTGAACGACGGTCCGTTCGACGCGATCAGCTCGATTGGCATGTCCGAGCACGTGGGCAGGCGCTCCTTGACCACCTACACGCAGGGACTTTTCGACCTGCTTCGTCCCGGTGGACGGTTCCTCAACCACGCCATCGGTCGTCCGGCCTCCTTCGACGAGGATCCTCAGCCGTCCAAGGCGGCTGAGACGTCGCGCCAGCTCCAGATAGCCCTCGGGATGCGCGGTCCATCGAAGAACGGGAGCCCCTTCATCGAGCGGTACGTCTTCCCCGACGGCGAACTCCACGAGGTGGGCACGCTCGTATCAGTGTTCCAAAACCATGGCTTCGAGGTCCGCCACCTGGAGAGCCTGCGCGAGCACTATGCGCTCACTCTCCGTTACTGGGTCGACAACCTCACGAAGCGCTTCGACGAGGCCGTGGAGGAAGTGGGCGTGCAGCGCGCACGAGTATGGCGGCTCTATATGAGCGGCTCAGCGGTGGGCTTTGAACGTCGCCACCTGGAGATCCATCAGATCCTTTGCGTGCGGCCTCTCGACGGCTCGAGCGAGTTGCCGCTACGACCGGATTTCTCAGCCAGTTTTTGAACCGCCTAGTCCGGCGCACGGCAATGTGGCGTGGTTCGACACTCCGGCGGACCCGTCGAACGTGAATTTTTTTCACAAGCCAGGGTGGCCGGACACGCTTCGACGCGAATCAGGCATAATGAGACCATGCCCTTCACCTCTACCAACCCCGCCACCGGAGAAGTAATCAAGGAATACCAGGGGCACAGCCCCGAAGAAGTCGAAGCGGCCCTGGCCGAGGCGTCGTCCGCCTTCGAGCAGTGGCGAAGCGCGTCGTTCAAGGAGCGCGCAGACCTCATGAACCACGCCGCCGACCTGCTCGAAGGAGAGTTGGACACCGTCGCCGAATTGCTCACCTCGGAGATGGGCAAGACCCTGGTGTCCGCCAAGGGCGAGGTCAAGAAATGCATCGCCACGATGCACTACTACGCCGAGCACGCGGAGTCCATCCTCGCCGACGAGGTCATCGCGACCAACGGCTCGCGCAGTGGCATTCGCTACGAGCCGCTAGGCACGATACTCGCGGTAATGCCGTGGAACTTCGCCATGTGGCAGGCCATTCGCTTCATCGCGCCGTCACTCATGGCGGGCAACGTGGGGATCTTGAAGCACGCGAGCAACGTCCCGGGGACCGCGCACTATCTCGGCGAACTCTTCGTGCGAGCCGGGTTCCCGGTCGGGGTGTTCACCAATCTCTTCATTGACCACCAAACCCTCGCCTCGATGATCGCCGACGACCGAGTCGCGGCCGTAACGCTCACCGGTTCGGAGGGTGCCGGAAAGGTCGTGGGCCAGCTCGCCGGAGCCAATCTCAAGAAATGCGTACTGGAACTCGGTGGCTCGGACGCCTTCATCGTGGCGTCCTCGGCCGACCTGGAAAGGACGATTCCTTTGGCCGTAACGGCGCGAGTTCAGAACAACGGGCAGAGCTGCATCGCCGCCAAGCGTTTCATCGTCGTGCAGGAACGCGCTGACGAGTTCATCGACGGTTTCGTCGCGGCCATGGCGGCGGCCGTCGTGGGTGACCCGATGGACCCCGCCACCGTCGTGGGTCCGCTGGTCAGCGCCTCGCAGCGTGAGGAGATCGACGCCCAGGTGCAGGACTCGGTGGCCAAGGGAGCCACGGTGCGCACCGGCGGCCAGAAGCCCGAGGGGAAGGGGTTCTTCTACCCGCCGACGGTGCTGACCAACGTGCCGCGTGACTCTCGGGCCGGCTGCGAGGAACTCTTCGGACCCGTGGCCGTCGTCGAGGTGGTGGCCAACCTCACCGAAGCGATAGAGCTCGCCAACTCGACACCCTGGGGACTCGGTGGTTCGATTTGGGCCACGGACCAAGACGAGATCGAACAGGCCATCGAGGGCCTCGAGGCGGGCATGGTCTTCGCAAACGCGATCGTCGCCTCGATGCCGGAACTTCCTTTCGGCGGCATTAAGCGCTCGGGCTACGGACGCGAACTCTCGACGCAGGGTATCCGCGAGTTCACCAACGTGAAGTCGTTCTTCGTCGCATAGGAGTTCGTAGTTCCGACACCGAATTACGGACGCCGGTGGGCGTTTTGGCGCAATCCATCAACGGACCTGCGAGAACGAAGACGACTGATTAAATGGCGCGAACTCGTCATAGACTCAGATTCATGGCGATGCTCTTCTGGGTGATAATTGCGGTCTTCTGCCTCGCGGTTGAGATACACACCAACGCCTTCATCGGACTCTTCATCGGCGTGAGCGCGGTCATCTCCTTCATCCTGGCCTTGGCCGGCGTTCCCTTCGCCCTGCAGGCGGTGGTGTGGCTCGGCGCCTCGGGCGGCACTTTGGCCTTTTTGCGACCGTTCGCCCTTCGAAAGTTTCATCATCATCAGTACGAGATCGACATGTCGCGACCGACCAGTATCACGATGACCGACCTTCGAGGTGTCGTGCTGCAGACCGTGGGCGATGAACAGCATCCCGGCAAGGTGAAGATCCAAGGTGAGTCGTGGAAGGCGGTGACCGACTGGCCCGAGACCATCCCCGACGGCGCCATGATCGTGGTCCGCAAGGCCTTCGGCACCACACTTTGGGTGGATCCCGTCTCCTCACGCAGCTGACGTAGCGGTTCGCTCAATTCCTGCCGCGGGTCACGCCGAACCGGGGACGCTCTCCATGACGCTCTTGATGGCCTGAGCGGCACCGAGCAGGGCCGCACTCTCGGCGGGGATGATGAGCTTGGTGTTGGGGCTCTCCGCGAACTTCGACAGCGTGTCCAATTGCAGGATCGCGACCAACGTGGGGTCCGGGGCCTGCAGCTTGATCGCCGCATACACCGACGCGATGGCCTGGGCCCGGCCCTCGGCCTCGAGGATGAGGGCCTGGCGCTGTCCTTCGGCCCGCAGGATCGCCGCCTGTTGGGCGCCTTCCGCTTCCTTGATGGCGGCCTGGCGCTGTCCATCGGCCACGTTCACGGCCGACTGCTGCTGACCTTCGGACTCGAGGATCTTGGCCCGCTTCTCTTGGTCGGCCTGCTTCTGCAGGGCCATGGCTTGGAGAATCTGCTCGGGCGGCGTGATCTCCAGCACTTCTACGCGGTTGATCCTCACGCCCCACTTGTCCGTCGCCTCCTCCATCTGCGTCTGCAGCAGCGTGCTGATCTGCTCACGCTGGGAAAAGGCCTCGTCCAGGGAGATGCTGCCGAACACCGCACGTACGGACGTGCGCGCGAGGTTGTCCACGCTCACCAGGTAGTCGGAGTTCGTGAAGAGGGCCAACCGCACGTCGACCACCTGGCTGAAGATCGTGGCGTTGACGATGACGGCCACGTTGTCGCGGGTGATGACCTGTTGACGGTCACCGGTGCGGGGCGTCTCGCGAACGTCGACGATCTTCATCACTTCGATGAAGGGGACGATGAACGTCAAGCCGGGATTCTTGACGTCCTTGAACTCTCCAAAGCGGGTGATGACGCCCACGAAGCCCTGCTGGACGATCCGCACGGCCTTGAGGATCCCGGCCAGCACGATCAAGACCACGACGCCAGCGATAACTGCTAGAACGATTCCCACCATTTGGTTCTCCTCCAAGGAAGCACCGCATCAACGGCAACTTTCAGGTATTTTGCCCGATAGTCGGAGTGTACTTGCTCACAAAACAGCCCTTTCGGGCCAACGACCGCTACGACGAGACGCGCATGGACTCCCGGGCTACCGCCTCCACCGCCGCCGCGACCGCCTTCACCACGCTGGCGTTGAACACGGTCGGCACGATGTAGTCCGCCGACAATTCGTTCTCCTTCACCACGCCGGCAATCGCGCGGCCGGCCGCAATCTCGATCTGCTCGGTGATCTTGGACGCCCCCACGTCGAGCAGGCCCCTGAAGATACCGGGAAAGGCCAGGACGTTGTTTATCTGGTTGGGCTCGTCGCTCCTGCCGGTCGCCACGATGGCCGCGTACTGGCGAGCCAACACCGGATCCACCTCGGGATCGGGATTGGCCAGAGCGAACACGATCGAATCCGGCGCGAGCACCTTGAGCTGAGCCTCCGAGACGAGATTGGGTCCCGAGACTCCGATCAGGACGTCCGCCCCGGTCATGGCGTCGGTCAGGTCACCCCGGCGCTTCTCGTGATTCGTGTGGGACGCAAGCCAACGACGATCCTCGTCGAGCCTGGTGTCATTCTCATCGAGGATTCCGTGGCGGTTCACACCGACGATGTCGCCGACGCCCTCGGCGAGCAGCAGCTTGCTGATGGCGACACCGGCCGCCCCGACACCCAACACCACGACGCGCACGTCCTTCATCTGCTTGCCCACGACGCGAAGTGCGTTGAGCAGGGCGGCGTAGACCACCGTGGCGGTCCCGTGCTGGTCGTCGTGGAAAACCGGAATGTCTAGCAGGTCGCGCAGACGGGCCTCGACCTCGAAGCAACGGGGCGCGGAGATGTCCTCTAAGTTGATGCCGCCATAGACCGGGGCGATGCACTGCACGATCCGCACGATCTCGTCGACGTCCTGAGTCGCGAGGCAGACGGGCCACGCGTCGATGTTGGCAAAGCGCTTGAAGAGCAGCGCCTTGCCTTCCATCACGGGAAGGGCGGCCTCAGGACCGATATTGCCGAGCCCGAGCACGGCCGAACCGTCGGTCACGACGGCCACGGTGTTTCGCTTGATGGTGAGCTTGCGCGCGAGCGTGGGGTCCTTCGCGATGGCCATGGAGATGCGGGCGACGCCCGGGGTGTAAGCCATCGAAAGGTCGTCACGGGTCTTGAGCGCCACCTTGGGCTCGACCGCGATGGTCCCGCCGAGATGCAGGAGGAACGTGCGGTCACTGATGGCGTGCACGTGGGCCCCTTCCACCGAGTCAACCGTCGCCCCCAGCACCTCGGCGTGGCCCTCGTCGGTGGCGTTGCACGTCACGTCAATTACCATTCGTCCCTCTATCGGCTCGACGAAGTCGAGGGCCGTGACCAGGCCACCGGCGCCACTCACCGCGCTGGCGATGGCTGGAATGTCCGATGCGCTGTCGAGGGCGACACGCATGGTGATGGAATAGGAAGCGCTGGGGTTACTCATGACAGTGACAGACCTTCTTTGAATATCGACGTTGATGTTCGGACTTTCACTGACTGTTCACTCCACACAAACGCTCAATGATCGCAATTTCGATGCTACCGCACCTCCATGGAGCCGGCCAAGGCCGCGGTCGTGAGTCTCAGTGGAATCGATGCCGTTGCCCGCGCACCGGGGCGAGCACCACCAGTGACTTGTACGTGACGACGGCGATGGCCACGTGCATGCACATGAGCACCGCCACGGCCTTCAAGGGTTGACCGTTATGCAAGATGTACAAGTCGGGCAGGAAGAGCACCAGGGTCGTGGCAATGGCCAGGCGCAGGAAGAGCCACTTCGCCCGGGAGGTGATCCGCGCCACGACGGGCCAGCCGAGACAGGCAATGACCACGCCGATACTGGTGAGTTTCGCGTAATCGGAGAAATGAAAATGGCCGTAGGTCCTGGTCGACGGGAACACGTGCGTCCCGATCGCCACCAGCAGGGCGTCCGCCAGGAGGCTGGCGGCGAGGGCGACCACCGCGGCGACCACGACCTCGACGTTGGACGGTGGTTGGGGAGGATTGAAATCGACGTGCAGCCAGGCGAGAGGACGCTGGAGGATCGCGGGAAAGCTCTCGGGACGAAGGTTCATCGGTCGGTGCTCTCCTCAATCGGCCTTCACGACGACTTCATTTTAGGCGTGATGCCTAGCCGCTTCAGCCTCGGGAGTCGAGCCTCGTCTCTTCGAGAATCGTTCGGAACTGACGGCCGATCTCGCGCGGATTGCCCTTGATCTCGTCGATGACCTCGCCCTCGACGTCGGTATCGTCGCCGGGTTGATACAGCGAGATCCTCATGGCCCGACCTATCCTCGCCGCCGTCACGACCCAGGGCCGCCCGATCTCGCCCGAGTCCTTGGTGGCCATGATCTCGCCGCCACGACCCACACCGATGCTCCACTCGGGCGACCGTGCGGCGTCGATGATGCGTTGGAGTTCGTTGTTGCTGGAGAAGCCCGAAGATTTCGCGATACCTCTCACCCTACGACGTCGCCGTGACGTCGATGATGCGACGCTGCCGTCACGACGAAGGGCGCCTCAGGAATTCATCGACTTGGTGACGGTGGTCACGATCCTCTCCACCGACGGGATGGCCATATCCTCGAGCGCGTCCGCCGCGGGCAAAGGAATGTGCGGCGTCGTGATGCGCACGATCGGACCGTCGAGGTCGTAGAAGACCTCCTCGCTGACGATCGAGGCCAGCTCTCCACCCCAGCCGCAGAGGCGAGGATTCTCTTCCACCGTGAAAAGACGACCGGTGGCGCTCACCTCGCGAAGGATCGTGGTGGTGTCCAACGGCACCAAGGAACGCACGTCGACGACGGTGCAGTCGATCCCCGACAGGGCCAGTTCCTGCGCGGCTTCCAGAGCCTTGGGAACCATGGCGCCCAGGGCCACCAGCGTTGCGTCGCCACCTTGACGAAGCACCTTGGCGGTGCCCAGGGTATCGATGATCTCGCCGTCGGGTACGTCCATCTTGGTCGAATAGAGCACCTTGGCTTCGAGGAAGATAACGGGATCATCGTCACGAATCGAGGCCGCCATGAGACCGATGACGTCGAACGCGTTCGACGGCACCACGACCTTGAGGCCGGGCACCATCATCGCCCAGTTCTCGACGCTTTGTGAGTGCTGCGCCCCAAAGCGCAATCCCCCTCCGTTGCCCGATCTGATCACCAACGGGAAGGTCAATTGACCATTGGTCATGTAGCGACTCTTGGCGATTTCGTTCGCCACGATGTCCCAGCACACGGCGAAGAAGTCGGCGAACATGATCTCGGCCACCGGTCGAAGCCCGGTCATCGCGGCGCCCATTGCCGCGCCCAGGATGGCCTGTTCGCTGATGGGCGTGTCGCGAACGCGAACGCCTCCGAACTCCTCGAGCAGTCCCACGGTGCCTTTGAAGACTCCCCCCGCGGCGCCGATATCCTCACCCAGGAATACCACCGACTCGTCGCGGCGCATCTCCTGCGCGATGCCCCGAGCGATCGCCTCGCGATACGTCAGTTGCGCCATGATGATCCTCCGTCCGCCCACACGTCCTTCATTAACAAATCCTCACCGGGGATCGCGCCGGCCTTCGCCTCTTCGGTCGCGAGGTCCACTTGCGCGGCCACCTCCGCCTCGATGGCGGTGAGCTGCTCTTCGCTCGCCCCTTCGCTGAGGAGCCGGGACCGATACCGCGGTATGGGGTCCTTGGCCATCCACTCCTCGACTTCCGCGTCCGGGCGGTACTTGCCCGGGTCCGCGCGCGAATGTCCCCCGTGACGGTAGGTCATCGCCTCGATCATGCTCGGGCCCTCGCCCGCACGGGCGCGGGCCAGCGCGATGGTCGCGACGTCAAAGACCGCGTCGGCGTCGTTCCCGTCCACCACGATCCGTTCGAGCCCATACGCGACGGCGCGGTCCGCCGCGGGGTGCACCACCGAGGTGACCTCGGTGGTGCGGGTGTACTCCATCCACAGGTTGTTCTCGCACACGAAGACCACGGGCAGCTTCCAGATGGCGGCCAGGTTGAGGGCCTCGTGGAACGCCCCGATGTTGGTCGAACCGTCGCCGAAGAAGCACACGGCCACCTGGTCGGTGCCGCGATAGAGGGCGCTCCACGCCGCCCCGCACGCGATGGGCAGATGCGCGCCGATGATGGCGTAGCTGCCCATGACGCCGTGCTCGACGCTCGTGAGGTGCATCGAACCGCCCTTGCCGGCCATCAGGCCGTTGCTGCGTCCCAGGAGCTCGGCCAGTACTGGGGTCATGGGGACGCCGCGGGCCAGGGTGTGCGCGTGGCCCCGATAGGTGGCGAAGGTCCAGTCGTCCTTCTTCATGGCCGTCGCGAACCCGGCCGCTATCGCCTCTTGGCCGAGCGAGAGATGGCTGGTTCCCTTGACGAGGTTCTCCAGGAACAGGTCGTAGGCGCGCGTCTCGAAAAGACGAAGCGCGACCTGACTGCGGTACATGTCCAACTTCGTTTGGAAGTCGGTAGGGCCGGATACAACGGTGGTAGTAGCCATGATTATCTCCTAATACTCGTTAGCGATCATAAGTTCTTGCGCGGGAAAACGAGTGAGGATCGCGGGCCCCTCCTCGGTGATCACGATCTCCTCTTCGATGCGCGCGGCGGACACGCCGTCGCTCGCGGGGCAGTACGTCTCCAGGGCGAAGACCATGCCGACCTGGAGCTCGATGGGATCCACCAAGCTGTTGAGGCGGCTGATCACCGGACGCTCGTGGAGCCCTAGCCCGAGACCGTGGCCGAACTGCAGGCCGAAGGCCGACATCTCGTTCGCGAATCCAAACTCCGTGGCCGCCGGCCACGACTTGGCGATGACGTCCGTGCCGACGCCGGGGCGCACCAGATCGATGGCCTTGTCCATCCACTCGCGCGCCTGGGTGTAGGCATCGCGCTGCGGGCCGGTCGAGCTGCCCACCGAGAGCGTGCGGTAGTAGCACGTCCGGTACCCGTTGAACGAGTGGATGATGTCGAAGAAGGCTTGGTCCCCCGGACGGATGATCCGGTCGGTGAAGTTGTGCGGATGGGGATTGCAACGTTCGCCCGAGACGGCGTTGATCGCTTCGACCTGGTCCGAGCCCATCTCGTAGAGGCGCTTGTTGGCCAGCGCGACGATCTCATTCTCGCGCACGCCGGGCTTTAAGGCCTCGAAGATGTCCTGGTACACGCCGTCGACCATGGAGGCCGCCTGGGAGAGCAGCATGATCTCGTCGCTCGACTTGATCTGGCGCGCGTCGAGCATGGTCTGCTGAGCGTCGCGCACGTCCACGCCGGCGCCCTGCAGCTCGAAGAGGAACGGCAGCTCGACAATGTCGACACCCACGGGCTGGTCCAGTACCTGGTGGTCGGCGAGTATCGAGACGATCTCCTTCACCGCCGACGCGAACAGCCCGGCTCGCGGCGCGATCGCGCCTCTGAGCCCGAGCATCCCGGCGCGGCAGTTCTCCGGTTCGAGCCAAGGAGCGAAGAGCTGGTGGTGTCGGGCGGCGGAGCCAAAGTCCCACACGATGGGCTCGTGGTCGCGGGTCAAGAGGCAGTACCGCGACATCTTGTCGCCGAGCGCCCCGCCAATCCAGGTTCCCGACACGTAGCGAATGTTGTAGAAGTCGAAGAGCAGCAACGAGCCGAACTCGCTGGCCTCAAGCGCCGCGCGGGCCCGGGCAATCCGGTAGTCCCGGAGTCGATCGAAATCGACCCGCGTCTCGAAATCGACGCCCATGTGTCCCGGCGTGATGACCGTGGGTCCAAATCCCTCTCTCATGCCTTACCTCCACTCAGTCCATCGTCAACCTTGATGTTCTCGGGCTCGAGGACCAGACCCGAACTGCGAGCCTGCTCCAGCAGGAGAACCGCGAAATCCTCGTCCACGTGCCCGGCACCGATGGCGCTGACCACCAGTTCGGTGCACAGTGCGGACAATGGCATCGAGACGCTCATCTTCTTCGCCTGCGCCATGCCCAGGTCGAAGTCCTTGCGAAGCAGCACCGGCGTGAAGGTTGGCGTGAAGTCGAGGTTCACGAAGGCCGGCGTCTTGTAGCGAGTGAACGTGGAGCCCATCACCGAGTCGTTGAGGAACGCCAAGAGGTCGCTTCGTCGCACCCCACCCTTTTCGGCGAGCACGGTGATCTCGGCCAGGGCCTGGGTGACCACGCCGAGGAACATGTTGTGGCAAATCTTGACCAGCCGAGCCACTTCGTCGTCGCCCACGTAGGTCACCCCGTGGCCGAGCTGGTCGAAGTAGGGGCGAACAAGATCGAACATCTCGCGCGTTCCTGAGACGGCCATCGTGAGCCGTCCGGAGGCCACCACCTTGGGGTTGCCGCTCACCGGAGCGGCGAGAAATCCGGCGCCGCGCGCCGCGCAGGCCACGCGCACCGCGGCCGAGGTCTCGCTCGACACGGTCGAGCAGTCCACGACTACTCGAGGTGCTCGTGCGCGGTCGCTCAGCACGCCCGTCGGACCGCTGGTGACGTCGACCAGGTCCGCGTTGGCCGAGACCATGATGAAGACGACGTCGCAGGTGGCCAGGTCCCTCGGGCTGTCCACGACGGTCGCCCCGAGCGACGCGACCGCGTCGGTCTTGGCTCGCGTGCGGTTGGTCACCACCACGTCGTTGCCGGCGGCCACCAGCCTCGAGGCCATGGCGGTCCCCATCCGCCCGCAGCCGATCCAGCCAATGCGCATCTTGTCCTCAGTCATGAACTCGTCCTTCCCGGCACTTCACCGAAGCAGTCATGCGCCGGCGCTCTCTTCAATGGTGCCACCGAGATAGAGCGCACCGATCTCGGGATTGTGCAGCACCTCGGTACCGGTGCCCGAGAGGCGAACCTGCCCATTCTCCATCACCACGGCGAAGGTGCTCAGCCGCAAGGCCTGGCGCGCGTTCTGTTCCACCAGTAATACCGTACGACCCGCACTGTTCATCAACTTGATGGTGGCGAACATAGCGCGAAGCGTCTTGGGGTCCAGGCCCATCGATGGCTCGTCGAGCACCACCAGCTCGGGTTCGAGCATCAGGCATCGGGCGAACTCGACCAGGCGCTGCTGGCCACCCGAAAGACTGCCGGCCTTGTCCTTGGCCCGCTCGGCCACGATCGGGAACAGCTCGCGTACCCTCTCCAGGCGCTCGGCGATCACTTTGCGATCCTTCACCAGGAACGCGCCGAGCTCGACGTTGAGCTGCACCGACATCTCGCGAAACAGGCTGTGATTCTGTGGCACCTGCACGATGCCCAGCCTCAGGATCTCGCGTGGGCTGAGGCCTACGAGGGATCGGCCCTTGAACCAGATCTCCCCGAGCCGGGGGCGCAGCAGCCCGCTCACCGTTTTAAGGAGCGTCGACTTTCCCGAACCGTTCGGTCCGACGATGCACGTCACGCCGCCCTCGGGCACGTCGAAGTCCACACCTTTGAGGACGTCGCCGCCGCCGTAGCCGGCGACCACCCCTTCGAAGCGTACGAACGGGCTCGAGTCAGTCATCGCTCTGCTCCGCCTCGTCGTCCGGGTCATCGCCCCCGCCGAGGTAGGCGTCCAGGACGAGCGGGTCGGCCCGGACCTCCGCCGGCGAACCGCTCACCAGGTCGGTGCCCTGGTGCATCACCGTGACGCTGGTGCAGAGCCTCATGACGAACTCCATGTTGTGCTCCACGATGACGAAGGTCTTGCCTTCCTTGTTCAACGCCCGAATCTTGTCGGCGATGAGGTTCACCAGGGTGAGGTTGACACCGCCGGCCGGTTCGTCGAGCAGGATGACCTCGGGACCGGCCACCAGCACGTAGGCCAATTCGAGCAGCTTGCGTTGGCCGTAGGACAGCGACCCGGCCGGCAGCGACGCCAGCCGGGAAAGACCCACGAAGTCGAGACCCTCCATCGCCGACTCCAGCTCGCCTTTGGACGACTTGGACCGGGTGAGCCCCCGCAGCCAACTCTCATCACGCTGCGTGGCGACCAGCATGTTCTCCAAGACGCTGATGCGGGCGAAGATACGCGTGAGCTGGAACGTCCGACCCACGCCGAGCGCGAACACCTTGTCCGGTCGATTGTTCGTGATGTCGTTGCCGTCGAAGTTCACGGTGCCGACGTCGGGCTTGACGTACCCGGTGATCACGTTGAAGAGAGTGGTTTTGCCCGAACCGTTTGGCCCGATGAGGCCGGTGATGCTCCCCTTCTGCACGCTGAGCGAACAGTCCCTGAGCGCCTGGACGCCGCCGAAGGACTTGGACACGCTCTGCGCGCTGAGCAGGGTCGTCATGAGCTGACCCCGGGCGCCGCCACGGCGCCGCCGCTCGGCGTGGCCATCTCGGCCCTCAACGCCCGCTTGGTCCACCACTGCTGGATGTAGACCACGATTCCCTGGGGCATGAAGAGAATGACGAAGAGCAGGAGCGAACCTTCGAGGATGAGGTAGAGCGAACCATTGGAGAACGTCAAGGTCAGGTACTGCTGGAGCGACTCGAGGATGAGGGCGCCAATCAACGGTCCGAGCAAGGTGCCGAAGCCGCCAAAGAAGGCCATCAAGGCGACGGAGATGTCGAAGATCGGATCGAACGCGAACTGCGGATAGATCGAACCCTGGAACATGGCGTACAGGGCGCCGGCCATGCCGATGGTGAATGAAGAAAGCACGAAGCCCGTCAGCTTCACGGGGAAGACCTTCACGCCCAGCCCGAGGGCCCGGTCCTCGTCGTCGCGGATCGCCAGCAGCTGCAGGCCGAAGCGCGACCGCCGCACCAACGACGACAGCACGACCGCCACGATCAAGATGCCCAGCGCCACGTAGTAGAACGGCACGTCGAAGTAGCTGATCAACCACGGGACGTACGGCAGCGTCAGCCCCGAGGAACCGCCCGTGTAGGACATATTGATCGCCGCGAGCTGGAAGACGAAGAAGATGGCGATCGTAATCACGACGAAGGTGTGCCGGCGAACACGAAGCGCCACGAGACCGACGAACACGGCCGCCACCATGGCGACCAGACCGCCCACGGGCACCAGCCAGAACATGGCCGCACCGCCCGCCATGTGAAGGTGGACCGAGAAGAGCGCCATGGTGTAGGCGCCGGTGCCGAAGAAGGCGGCGGAACCCAGCGCCACGTAGCCCGAGTACCCGGAGAACATGTTCCAGGACGTGGCGCAGGCCATATAGACCAGCGTGTACACGGCAATCGTCATGAAGGCCGGATTCTTGACCACCGTCGGGAAGAGCGCGAATACCAGGAAGGCCACCGCCCATAATCCGGCCTTCAGTCGAACCACTAGGCGACTCTCGCCGTCTGCTTGCCGAATATGCCCTGGGGACGCAGCGACAGGACGATCACCAACACGATGAAGAATGACATGGTCGACCACACCGGCGACCACACGACCGAGACGATGTCTTCCAGCGTCACCATCAATATCCCGGCGAGCAGGGCACCGCCCAGGCTCCCCATGCCACCGAGCACGATGATGGTGAGCAGCCTCGTGATCAGGTCATAACTGGTGCTCGCGTTGAACGTGTTGGTCGCGCCGTAGACCATACCGCCGGCCGCCGTGACCGCCACGCCGATCCCGAAGCAGAGGGTCGCCACGCGCTTCACGTCGATGCCCACGAGCGCGGCAGCCGTCTGGTCCGCCAACGACGCGCGAATGCTCGCTCCGAATCTCGTGCGGTACAGCATGACGTACAAGGCACTCAGCATGCCCGCGGCCATGATGAAGCCGAAGACGTATATATAAGGAAAGTAGACGCCGAAGAGCAGGAACGACCGGTCCACGTACCAGGCCTGGAGCTGCACGTCGTTGACCGTGAAGATCATGTTCAGCGCGCCCTCGATGACCAGGGAGAGCGCGTAGGTGACCAGAATCGACATCGCGGTTCTTTCCGGTCCCTTCAGGCGCGTGATGAAGACCCGCTCCACCACGACCCCCACGACGAAAAGCGTGGGGATCGTGATGATCAGCCCGGCGAACAGGTCGATCCCGAAATGCACGGACAAGGCGTAACTCAAGTAGGCACCGAGGATCACCAGGATCCCCTGCGCCACGTTGATGATGTCCATGACTCCGAAAATCAGGGTCAGACCTGTCGCCATGAGGGCGTACACCGAACCGGTGAGGACGCCATCAATGAGGGCATGAATGAGAGCAGAACTGTTCAAGGATCAGCTAGTCCAAGCCGGCTTGGGGAAGAGCACCGGCACGGCCCCCTTGTCAGTCGTCGGGTTGACTTCTACGAACTTCGCTCCCTGCCATTGGAAGGTGTACGCCGTCTGCGCGAGGTTCTCACCAAGGGCGTTGAACTTCACCCCGCCTTGAACGCTCGTCAGGGTTACACCCGAGTGGAGGTACGCGATGATCTTGGCGTTGCTGAATCCACCCGTCGCCTTCACGGCCTGGGCCATCACTTCACCGACGCTGTACGCCTCGGCGATGTCCGCGTTGACGCTCGCGGGCGTGCAAGGGTTCGTGCACACCGCGGTTCCGCCGTCCTTCTTGATGTAGGCGGCGACCATTGCCTTGCTCAACGCATTCGAGGAACTCCCGTACCACGAGTTGGGTACCATCATCCCGTCCGCATTGCCTTGGCCCACGGCCTTGATGAAGGCCTGACCCTGGTCGGGACCGGCGGTCGCGACAAAAGCTTTGGGCGTGAAGTGCGCCTGCTCGAACGCCTGCATGAACGCCGACACGGTAGGCACGTCAACGGAGCCGAGCACCACAACCTGAGGCTTGGCGGCCGCCACGGCATCAGCGATGGCCGTGTAGTCCGTCGCTTCGGCTGGGAAGACCTTGTTGTAGACGGTCTTGATGCCGGAGGTGCCGATCAGCTTTTGGGCGACCTGAACCACGGGCTGCGTGAAGGGGTCGTTGGAGGTCACGTAGGCAATGGTCTTCGGGCGCGTGCTGGCCGGCAGCGTCGTGAGCCAATGCGCGAATGGCGCCAGGTCGTAGGACACCGGCAGTGTGACGTCAAAGACATTCTTCAAGCCAGCTTGGAATACCGACGGGCCTCCGCCAGCGCCTTCCAGCATCGCGTAGCCGTAGCGGTTCACGGTCTGCGCGGCCGGCAGCGTCAGCAACGTCGAGAACGGACCGAAGGTCAGGTTGACGTGCTTGACCGATATCAAGTCCTGGTAGTTGGTGACCACCTGGGTCGGGCTCGACGCATCCGAGACGATGTCCAGTACGACCTTGTGGCCGAGCAGTCCTCCCGAGGCGTTCACCGAGTCGGCCCACAATTCGTAACCCTGCTGGTACGCCTGACCGTCTGCGGAGAAGTCGCCCGACAATGAGAGCGATATCCCGATCGTCACCGGCGCGCCTTTGGCGAGCGTGCCGCTCGAACTTGCGCCGCTCGACGTAGCCAACATCATCATCGAGGTTGCGGCGACCGTAGTCACACCAAGAGCACGAAAGAGTTTCCCTTTACTTATCATTAAATTCCCCCTACGCTTTAGCGTCCCTGGCGCTCCCCCAAAAATGTCGCGTAACCAGAATCGACCACTCGGTGAGTGATGGCGTAACCCTAATGATGACGCGCCCTATATTCAAGGCGAGGAAGCGCAATATTGCTTATATCCACTGAAAAGTTTTCAAGGGTTTAACCGTGTCCAACAGGCTTCTTTCTCCGTTACCATCAGCACCTACGTGCAATTTTGGGGGGAACATGGCCGATGTTTTATTAGAGACCGCGATCGCCAATTGGGAGCCCCGGTTCACCGCCAACGGCGTCGACGCCAGTGACTATTCACGCATCACCAAGGGGCTCGAGCGATGGGACGACTGGTGCACTGCCTGGAGTGCGGGAGCCCAGGAGCATTTCGACCTCGCCACGGCGGCGCTGGAGGAGGGACGACTGCGGAGTGCCGGCGAGTTCTACGCGCGCGCGGCCACGTACTTCCACTTCGGGAAATTCCTCTTCGTGCACGATCAAGAGCAGTCCAAGCGGGCGCACGCGCGCGCGGTGGATGCGCTCAACCGGGCGCTCCCCTTCTTCGACCCGCCCGCGAGCCGCGAGGAGATCCCCTTCGCCGGCTCCAAATTGGTGGGGATCTTCCGAGCCCCCAACGAGCACGGCCCGCACCCGACGGTCATCTTGATTCCGGGACTCGATTCGACTAAGGAGGAGTTCCGCGACGTCGAGCGGGCATTCCTCGACCGCGGCATGGCCATCTTCGCGCTGGACGGACCGGGGCAGGGCGAGGCGGAGTGGACCCTGGCGATCCGCGCTGAGTGGGACATCGTCGGCGAGGCCGTTTACAATCACCTCATGACCATGGACCAGGTCGACGGCGAGCGAATCGGGGTATGGGGGGTGAGCCTCGGCGGCTTCTACGCAGCGCGCATGGCCAGCTCCGACCTGCCTCTCAAGGGCACCGTGGCCTTGGCCGGCCCGTACAATCTCGGCGCGACGTGGAAGGATCTCAATCCCCTCACCCGGCACGCGTTCGAGGTCCGCACGTTCTCTTCCTCGCCGGAAGAGGCGGAAGAACGAGCGTGGGACATGACCTTGGAAGGATTCGCGTCCAAGATCACCACCCCGTTGATGGTCGTGATGGGAAAGCGCGATCGACTGTTCCCGTGGCAGGACGGCGAGCGACTGGCGAACGAGGTCAGCGGAGAATCCACCCTGGTGTTGCTCGAAGAGGGCAACCACGGCTGCGCCAATGTGGTCTACCGCCACCGGCCGCTGAGCGCGGACTGGTTGGCGAAGTGCTTGCAAGTTTCGAGCACGTGAGTTCGCGCCGCCGTCGCGTCGATGATGTGAAGGTGGGCCAGAGTGCCTGACGTCACCATGCCCCGCCTCGGCGAAACGGTCAATGACGGCACGGTGACCAAGTGGTTCAAGCGGGTGGGCGAATCAGTGGTGCGAGGCGAGACGCTCTTCGAGGTATCCACGGACAAGGTCGATTCGGAGATTCCCGCGCCCGCCGACGGCGTGGTGACAGCCATCTACATCGAAGAGGGCGAGACCGTCGACGTCGGCACGACCTTGGCCGTCATCGGCGAGGCCGGCTCGGCACCGATCGAACCGCGCGTCGAGTCGGTGCCGACACCGCGGGAGGCGCCCGCGGCGCATCCGGCGACAGCGTCGAAGGCCGCGTCCGGCGCCGTCCTATCGCCCGTCGT
The DNA here is from genome assembly GCA_963827115.1 of uncultured Acidimicrobiaceae bacterium. Lineage (GTDB taxonomy): Bacteria > Actinomycetota > Acidimicrobiia > Acidimicrobiales > RAAP-2 > RAAP-2. The sequence goes on from CAWGZS010000001.1 coordinate 1,971,438, forward strand.
ACGTCGCTTGCTCGACGAGCACCACCTCGACGCGTCGCAGGTCACCGGCACCGGTCCGCAAGGACGGCTCACCCGAGATGACGTATTGGCCTTCGTCGCCTCAGGTCCGAGCCAGACGACCGAAGAGAACACATTTCCGCTTTCACCTGTTGTGCGTCGATTGCTAGGCGACAGCAACCTTGATCCTTCCTCGATCGTCGGCACCGGCCCCGACGGACGCCTGACGCGTCGCGACGTCGAGAACGCACTCGCCGGACGGGACGCGGGGGCGGCCGTCACTGGTGACGAGATCATCCCCTTCACCAGGATTCGCCGACTGACCGCCGAGCACATGGTGCGGTCGAAATCGACGTCAGCGCACACCTTGATGGTGAAGGAAGTCGACTACGAGAACGTCGAGCGGGTCCGCCGCCAGCATGGCGCTCGGTTCAAGGAGCAGGAAGGCTTCAGCCTCACGTATCTCGCCTTCAACGCCGTGGCCACGCTGATCGCCCTGCGCGATTTCCCCCACCTCAACGCTTCGGTCGGCGACGACGAGTTGATCGTGCACCATGAGCTGAACCTGGGCATTGCCGTAGACCTCGACGGAGAAGGCCTTATCGTGCCGGTCATTCGACAGGCCGACGGCTACGACCTTCGAGGAATTGCCCGCAAGATCCATCAAGTGGCTGCGGACGCCCGCGGCAAGAAGCTGAGCGTCGACGACACCTCGCAAGGGACGTTCACGATTTCCAACCCAGGACCATTCGCCACGCTGCTGACGGGCGCGATCATCAATCAGCCCCAAGTAGCGATACTCTCCACCGACGGGGTGGCCCGCAAGCCGGTCGTCGTCGAGGCCGACGGCGAGGAGATGGTCGCCATCCACTCCATTGGCAATCTGGCCCTCACGTTCGACCATCGGGCCGTCGACGGCGCATACGCGGCACGGTTTCTCGCGCGAACCGCGGAGGTCTTGACGGGCCGCGAATGGGCGGCTGAGCTCTAGATTTTCGGCCATCGCCGCCGAGAACTAATGTCCAATCATGACGAGGGACAAGATTCTCGAGGCCGCCGCACTGGAGATAGAACGAAACGGCTTGACGCAGTTTCGCGTGAAGCGCGTGGCGTCGGAAGCCAACATCTCCATCGCGCTGCTCTACAGCTACTTCGAGGACCGCGAGGACCTCATCGCCGCCACCGTGGTCTACCGATTCCGACAAGTGCTCGTCGGACTCGCCCAGATCTTCACGACACCGCTCTACGGCGTGAAAACGGCCGACGAGCTGCGGGCCGCGCTCAAGGTGATGATCACCGACGCCCAGCTTCCCTTTCGGACCGAGGCGCGGATCTTGCGCATCGAGAGCATGTCGTTCGCCGGACACAATCCCACCGCGTCAGCCGGCATTGCGGCCGCCAAGCGTGAGGCCAGTGATCTGATCATGGAGTACGTCCAGCCGCTGGTCGACCGCAATCTCCTCGCCGAAGGCGTGACCGGGGTCGCGTTCGCGCGGATCTGGTACGCCCTGTTCTTCGGTCAAATTTCACTCGAAGGCGAGCACGCGCTCTCCATCGATTCCGACGACTGGTTGATGGCCCTGCTGGTCCTCGCCGAGTCGATGGTGCGCTGCGACGATCGCGAACTGGTTCTTTAGCTCGCGCTGACGGCGTCCTCGGGACGAACCAGCACGGCGTAGGTCCATTGGATGAGGCACAACCCGAAGCCGATTTCGAAGAGCGTCTCGCCCTGCAGCAGGTACTCGAAATGCCAGTCGGGCAACGATGCCGCGCCGATCAGTCCACCGGTCAGCTGCACGACCAGGCCGCACAGGCTCGAGAAGCTTCGGCGCCGACGAAGCAGCAGAAAGACGATGCCCAGTTGGATGAGCGACATCGTCACGCCCGTCGTCATGTGCGCCCAATTGAGAAACGTGCCTCGGTCGAAGGGCGTCACCAGCAGCGCGAACAGTCCCAGGGCGAGGACGCGCAACCCGACCACACTAAACACCGGCGCGTCAGTGCGCGCGAAGTACCACGCCGTTCGCCAGAGGCCGATCGCCGCGCAGGAGAACCCCACCACCAAGATGAGAATCGTCGGCCCGTACACCCCGTAGAACGAGATGCCCTCGTTCTGTGCCGTGGGCCCGTGGTTGATGAAGAGGCATATCAGCAGACAGCAGAAGAAGATCGCCTGCGAGACAACGAGTACGTGGCGAGCGTGAATGCCGACCGACTGCTCATGTATCGTGACGCCGACATCGCTCAAGTGGATCAGTCCCCCGAACGGCTAAACCAAGAATCGTTCGCGCGACGCCTCGAGCTCCGAGAGGGCCTCTTCTCGTCCGACCCAGTTCTCGACCTTCATCCACTTGCCCTCGTCCAAATCCTTGTAGACGGTGAAGAAGTGACTGATTCGGTCGAGGATCTCCTTGGGAATGTCGCCGATATCGGTGGCCGACTTCCACCTCGGGTCGTAGTCGGGGACGCCGATCAACTTGGCGTCCTCGCCGTTCTCGTCGGTCATGTTGCACATGCCGAGGATCTTGGTTTCGATGAGGCATCCCGGAAACGTGGGGTACTCGGTGAGGACCAGCACGTCGAGCGGATCGCCGTCGCCGCCCAGCGTGTCCGGCACGAAGCCGTACTCCGCCGGATAACCCATCGACACGAGCAGGTGGCGATCGAGCATGATCGTATGGTTCTTGTGGTCGTACTCGTACTTGTTCTGACTACCACGCGGGATTTCAACGATGACATTTACGGTGTCCATGGCGGTGCCAATTCCTTCTGCGAGCTGTTACGTCGTTGCGTACCATCGTAGCGATTGGGGGACATTGGCGTCCTGGCCGCACGGTCACGGCACCGTCCGCGCGAGCCCGCGGCCCACTGTTGCGTCGTACCGAACGGGCCTAGACTCACGCTGCGCAAGACTGGCGCGATGCCGGACGAGGAGGTTTTGATGGAACGTGTCGGTGTGGTGGGATGTGGCCTCATGGGTTCCGGGATCGCCGAAATCGCCTCGCGGGCCGGCGCCGACGTCATCGTCGTGGAGCGCGACGCAGAGGCCCTCGCGGTGGGCCAGGGGCGCATCGAACGGTCCCTCACCCGGGCGGTCAGCGCCGGAAAGATGCACGAGGACGAAGCCAACAAGATAAGAGGCAACCTCACGTTCACCGATGATTTCGCCCCGCTGGCCGACCGGGATTTGGTGATCGAGGCGGTGGCTGAGGACGAAGCCACCAAGGTGGCCGTCTTCAAGACGCTCGACGCGGTCGTCATCGACCGTCAGGCGATTCTCGCCACGAACACCTCGTCGATTCCCATCATCAAGCTGGCCATGGCCACCAAGCGGCCCGAACAGGTGATCGGGATGCACTTCTTCAACCCGGTGCCGGTCCTGCGCCTGGTTGAGGTGATTTCATCGCTGCTGACCAACGCCGACACCACTTCGCGCATCCACGAGTACGCCATCAACTCGTTGAACAAGCGGGTCATCACGTCGCCGGACCGCGCCGGCTTCGTGGTCAACGCGCTGCTCATCCCGTACCTGCTCTCCGCCGTTCGCATGCTGGAGTCGGGCTTCGCCAGTGCCGAGGACATCGATACCGGCATGGTCGTCGGATGCGCGCACCCCATGGGACCGCTCGCGCTCACCGACCTCATAGGACTCGACACCACGTTGGCCGTAGCCCAATCACTCTACGAAGAGTTCAAAGAGCCACACCTCGCCCCTCCACCCCTGCTCTCGCGCATGACCCAGGCGGGGCTGCTGGGTCGAAAGTCCGGACAAGGCTTCTTCGCTTACAAGTCCTGACATCTCGGAATCGCGGCGAGGTCGCGGCGCGGGTTGCGTCGACTCGGGGTCGGTAGTCGTCCGTCCTACGATGTCGGTGAGAGAAAAGAGATCGCTTGCCTTGTTACGTCGTTACCCTGCAGTGCACCGACGGGCCGGGGATCGTGTTGGCCGCCAGTTCGGCCATCGTCGCCCTCGGTGGCAACATCGTGGAGAACGATCAGTTCACCGACCCGATGACCAACCAGTTCTGCATGCGGACCCGCTTCGAGACGGCACTCGATGACGTGGAACGAGTGAGGTCCTCGCTCGCCCAGGAACTGGCCCGCTTCACCCCCTCCCTCACGGTGCGCCCGGAGCACGTTCGTCGACGGGCGCTCATCCTGGTGTCGAAATTCGACCACTGCCTCGCCGACCTGCTCTATCGCCGCGAGCAGGGCGACCTCGCGCTCGACATCGCGGCCGTGGTGAGCAACCACCCCGACTGCCGCGACCTGGCGGCGCGTTACTCGGTGCCCTTCCACGAGGTGGCGGTCAACCCGACGAACAGGGACCAGGCCGAGGCACAGCTCTGGGCCCTCGTCGGCGAGTACCGCGTCGATTTCGTGGTGCTGGCCCGCTACATGCAGGTCCTCTCGTCGGACCTCTGCGCGAAGTTGGCCGGGCGGGCCATTAACATCCACCACTCGTTCCTGCCCGGCTTCAAGGGCGCCAAGCCCTACCACCAGGCGTACGAACGCGGCGTCAAGCTCATCGGCGCCACCGCCCATTTCGTCACAGTCGACCTCGACGAAGGGCCGATCATCGATCAAGACGTGGTGCGCGTGTCGCACGCGCGCGAGCCCGGTGAACTCGTGGCCCTGGGCCGCGATATCGAGCGCAACGTGCTCTCTCGAGCGGTGGGACTGGTGAGCGAGGACCGCGTCGCGTTGGTAGGCAACCGCACCGTCGTCTTCTCGCAGTAGCGAGGTCCCTCAGGTCACCGCCTTGCGCACCGCGAAGCGCGAATCGTTATGGGCTCCCTGACCCATCACCTCAACCAGATGCTCGACCGCGTCGTAAACGTCGACGAACCGCAGGTAGAGCGGAGCGAAACCGAATCGACAGACGTCGGGATCGCGGAAGTCACCGATTACGTCGCGCTCGATGAGCGCCTGGATGATCGAATACGCGTCGGCGTGGCGCAGCGCCACCTGGCTCCCGCGCTTGGCGTGCTCCCTCGGTGTCAGCACCTCGAACACCCCGCTCAGACGCTCCTCGACCAGCGCGATGAAGAGGTCGGTCAGCGCCAGGCTCTTCGCCCGCACCTGGGACATGGTGACGCGGTCGAAGACGTCGAGTGCACCGTCGAGCGCCGCCAGCGCGACCACGGAGGGCGAGGACGTCACGAACGCCTGCATCCCTTTGGCTGGCTCGTACTCGAGTTCGAATTCGAAGGGCCTCGCGTGCCCGAGCCAGCCGGGAAGCGGGTTTTGCAGGATGCCCTGCCACGACGTGCGCACGTACAGGAAGGCCGGCGCCCCGGGGCCGCCGTTCAGGTACTTGTAGCCGCAGCCCGCCGCGAAGTCGACGCCGGCCCCCGTGACGTCGAGGGGGACCGCGCCCGTCGAGTGCGCGAAGTCCCAGAGCATCAACGCGCCCACGCCGTGCACCTTGCTCGTGATGCCTTCGAGGTCGAGCATCTCGCCGCTTCGAAAATCAACGTGCGTCAGCATCAACAGCGCGACGTCGTCGTTCAGGTGCTCGTCCAGGGTGGCTCGTTCGATGGCCTTGACCGTGATGGGCCGTCCCGCGCGGGCCGCGACCGCGCGCACGATGTAGAGGTCCGAATGGAAATTCGCTACGTCCGTCAGCACCACGTGACGATCGGCGCGCTGGTCCAAGGCGCCGCCGATCAGTTTGGCCAGCACGATGGTGAGGCTGTCCGTGACCACCACCTCGTCAGCCTGAGCTCCGAGCAGCGGGGCCAAGCGATTGCCGAGGCGGGTGGGGGCGTCCATCCAGCCCTGACCCCATCCGCGCACCAAGCCCTGGGCCCACTCCTGGTCGATGGTCTCGGTCACTCGCGAGCGGACCGCCGTGGACACTGGCCCCAACGAGTTGCCGTCGAGGTAGATCAGCGAATCGGCCAGGACGAACTCGTCACGCAGCGACGAGATCTCGTCGCTCGCGTCCAGGGCCGCACACTCGTCGCGCGTCGTCACAGTATTGACCTCACTTGCCAGAGGACAGGATAGAGGCGCTGGGAGATCGTCGTGTCGAGATAGGCCATTCCTTCGCTGCCGCCGGTCCCCGGTCGACGTCCGATCTGGCGACCGGCCATGAGCATGTGCTGGTGTCGCCACATGGCGAGGCGTTCGTCATGATCCATCAGTAGTTCCGCGACGGCGTGCAGCGATGAGGTCCGTGGATCATCGTGGGAACGGTACAACGAGCGCACGAGCTCGAGCACCTCGTCATCCTTCGACCCTTCGTTGAAGGAACGCAGTGACGCCTCGAAACCGGACCACACGGACGGCACCTCGCTCATCGCACGCAGCCACGCCCTCTGCTCCTCTCCGAACAGCTCGAAGGTGAGCATCGCCGGCTTGCCACCGCCGCTCAGGAACTCGATGGCGCGGAACTGGAAGGACTGAAAACCCGACGCCGGGTTGAGCGGGTCGCGGAACTCGAGGAAACCTTCGGGCGACATCGAATCGAGAACCTGCAAGTGCGCCAGGAGCAGGTCCTCCACGATGATCATTCGCCGCAGGTGCGAGATCGCGTTCCAGGGCTCATGGGCGTGCAGCGCGACGCTCGAGCGCTGCAACTCGTCGATGATGACCTTGAACCAGAGCTCGTAGGACTGGTGGACCACGATGAAGAGCAGCTCGTCGGGCGCGTCGTCGGTGAGAGGGACCTGCAGCTTCAGGAGGTCGTGGATGCGCAGGTACGTCGAATAGTCCGTGCCGATGGTCACAGGCCGACTCTACGCCAGGAGAAATCCCCGGCCCCTACGCGCGCGTTATCGGTTTGTAGTGCATGCGGTGCGGCTGGTCGGCGTCGGTACCCAGCCGCTTGTGGCGCTCCGCCTCGTAGTCGGAGAAGTTCCCCTCGAACCATCGCACGAGGGCGTCGCCTTCGAAGGCCAGGACGTGCGTGGAGATGCGGTCGAGGAACCACCGATCGTGGCTGATCACGACCACGCAGCCTGGGAAGCTCAAGAGACCGTCCTCGAGGGCCCGCAGGGTGTCGACGTCCAAGTCGTTGGTCGGTTCGTCGAGCAGCAGCACGTTGCCGCCGCTGCGCAGGACCTTGGCCAGCTGGACCCGGTTGCGTTCACCGCCGGAGATCTCGCCCACCTTCTTCTGTTGGTCGCTGCCCTTGAAGCCGAAACTAGCCACGTAGGCGCGGGCGTGGATCTCGCGAGTGCCGATCATCATGCGCTCTTGGCCCCCGCTGATCTCGTCGAAGACCGTGGCCTGCGCGTCGAGGTCGTCGCGCGACTGGTCCACGTAAGCGAAGGACACCGTGGAGCCGATCTCGATGGTCCCCGAGTCGGGCTGTTCCTGGCCCACCATCATCCTGAAGAGCGTCGTCTTACCCGCGCCGTTGGCGCCGATGACGCCCACGATGCCGCCGGGCGGCAGGAGGAACGTCAGACCCTCAATGAGCAATCGGTCGTCGAACCCCTTCACCAGGTCGGTCGCGTTGACCACCACGTCGCCGAGGCGTGGTCCGGGCGGTATGACGATCTCCAACTTGTCGCCGCGCCGCTCCGCGGCTTCGGACTCGGCCACCAGTTCGTTGTAGGCGTTGAGACGGGCCTTGCCCTTGCTCTGGCGCGCCCGCGGCGACATGCGGATCCACTCGAGTTCTCGCTCCAACGACGCCTGGCGCACCTTGTCGGCCTTCTCCTCGGAGGCGAGGCGAGCCTGTTTCTGTTCCAGCCACGACGAGTAGTTGCCCTCCCAGGGAATCCCGTGGCCACGATCCAGTTCCAGGATCCACGACGCCGCGTTGTCCAAGAAGTAACGGTCGTGGGTGATCGCCACCACCGTCCCGGCGTAGTCCTGCAGGGCGCGCTCGAGCCACGCCACGGACTCCGCGTCGAGGTGGTTGGTGGGCTCATCGAGCAACAAGAGGTCGGGGGTGGAGAGCAGCAATCGACACAGCGCCACCCGGCGGCGCTCGCCGCCCGAGAGCTTGGTGACGTCGGCGTCGGGCGCAGGCAAGCGAAGGGCATCCATGGCGATCTCGAGCTTGCGCTCGAGGTCCCACGCATTGGCCGCGTCGATCTTCGTCTGCAGGTCGGACTGTTCGCTCAAGAGCGCATCGAAGTCGGCTTGCGGATTCGCCATCGCGGCGCAGACCTCGTTGAAGCGCAGCAGCAGGTCGCGCTGCTCGGCCACGCCGTCGGCGACGTTGCCCACGACGTCCTTGGCGGGGTCGAGCTGGGGTTCCTGGGAGAGGTAGCCCACGCTGAAGCCCGGCGTCAATCGAGCCTCGCCGGTGAAGCCGTCGTCCAGGCCGGCCATGATGCGAAGCAGCGAGGTTTTCCCCGACCCGTTGGCCCCGATGACACCGATCTTCGCCCCGGGATAAAAGGAGAGGTTGATGCCTCGCAGCACCTCCCGGTCCGGGGGATAGAAGCGGCGCAGGTCCCGCATGGTGAAGATATATTGAGCAACCACGCCTACCAGTGTTGCCGATTTGCGCGGGGGTGCGGGGCTGGCGTCACGATTCGCCGGAGTCGACAATTAGAGTTGCTCAATGTCCGACGCCACGCCCGACAGCCTGAGCGACACCCTCGCCCCGACGCATCGACCCGCACCGGACTGGGTGATCCTGCTCATCGCGTGCGCCGCGCAGTTCATGGTGGTACTCGACGTGTCGATCGTCAACGTGGCCCTGCCCTCGATGCAGCGCTCCCTGCACTTCACCGTCTCGAATGCCCAATGGGTGGTGAACGCCTACGTGCTGACCTTTGCTGGGTTCCTCCTGCTCGGCGGACGAGCGGCTGACATCTTCGGCCGGCGCCGGGTCTACCTGACGGGACTCACCATCTTCACCGTCGCCAGCATCGGCGCCGGCTTCGCCGCCAACGGGGGACAGATGATCGCGGTGCGCGCCCTTCAGGGCGTCGGTGGCGCCATCCTCTCCCCCGCCACCCTCACCATCATCGTCACCACCTTCCAAGGATCCCGCCTGCCCAAAGCGATCGGCGCCTGGAGCGCGGTCGCGGGAGCCGGCGGGGCCGTCGGCGCCTTGCTCGGCGGCCTGCTGACCGGGTACGCCTCCTGGCGATGGGTCTTCTTCATCAACGTGCCCTTTGGCATCGCCGCCGCCACGCTGTCCCTGCTATTCCTCCAAGAGATGCGCAATCGCGACGCCGCGGTACGCCTCGACGTCACTGGCGCCGTGCTGGTCACGGGATCGCTGGCGTCGCTCATCTACGGTGTCGTGAACACCACCATCCACGGCTGGGGATCGAGTTCGACCCTCACCTGGTTCTTCGCCGGGGCGGCCGCCATGGTGGCCTTCCTGTTCTGGGAGCTCAAGGTCGCGTCGCACCCGCTGGTGCCCTTTCGGATATTCCGCTCTCGCACGTTCTCGACGGCCAACATCGTCATGATGCTCGTCGGAGGGGCGTTCTTCGCCATGTGGTACTTCCTGACCTTCTACTTCCAGAACATCCTGCGCTACGACGCGGTTCGCACGGGCTTCGCCTTCCTGCCCATGGCGCTGGCCATCATCGCCGGCGCCCAGCTGAGTTCAAGGATCCTCCAGAAGACGGGCGTAAAGCCGCTGCTCCTGGTGGGCACGTCGCTCGCCACCCTCGGGTTCCTGTGGATCTCGCTCATTTCGACCTCCAGCACCTACTGGAGCGACATCTTCGTGCCGTCCGTGATCTGCTCCTTCGCCATCGGACTGCTCTTCGCCCCGTTGGCCACCGCCGCCACCGCCCAGGTCAATCGCGCCGAGTCGGGACTGGCGTCGGGGGTCCTCAACGCCGCGCGCCAGGTCGGCGGCTCGGTGGCGCTGGCCGTGCTCGCCACCGCCGCCGCGGCCCGCGCCAACACCTTCGCCGACCCCACCCAACCGCTGGCCTTGGTGGACGGCTATCGGCGGGCCTTCGAGATCTCGGCACTTATCACGTTGGTAGGGCTGCTGGTGAGCTTCGCGATGCCTCGCAATACGGGACGCCTGTCCAAGAGTCCGCCAGAAATCCCAGTGGCTGAGTCATCTATCTAGCGACCTCCGCGCTTCGCTGGCTGAGGCTATCCTCGCCTTACCAACAACTGACCGTGTGACGACTCGCGTCGGAGAGTACCATTCGGGAAGTCAAAATCCTAGGGAGGATTTTCTATGTATAAGGGAGAGAGCATGGGTAGATTACGTCGCCTCGGATCGTTGCTGGGGGCGAGCGCGCTCGTCCTAGGGACACTGACCGTAGGTGTCGCGGCAACGTCCGTCAGCGCTGGTGCCGCGTCGAAGTTCAAAGCGTGTGTCGTCACCGACACCGGTGGCATCAACGACAAGTCGTTCAACGCGTCCGCCTATCAAGGCCTCTTGGATGCCGCGAAGTCGGACCCGAGCATCACGCCCAAGTACCTGTCGTCGACATCGTCATCGGACTACGCGCCGAACATCTCGACCTTCGAGAAGGAAAGCTGCGGCATCATCATCACCGTCGGCTTCCTGATGGACGCCGCGACGGCCGCGGCCGCTAACGCGGACCCCAGCCAGAAGTTCGCGATCGTGGACGACGCGCCCGTGGCCAAGAAGTCCCATGAGGTGCTCGCGCTGCAGTACGAGACCAACCAGGGCGGCTTCCTGGGCGGCTACTTCGCCGCCGCGACCTCCAAGTCCAAGGTCGTCGCCACCTACGGTGGTGCGGACATTCCACCGGTCACGGTCTACATGGACGGCTTCGTCGCCGGCGTGCGTTACTACAACAAGGTCAACAAAGCCAACGTCAAGGTCCTGGGCTACACACCGCCCAAGGTCTGTACGTTGACCAACTGTGCCGGCAAGGGGACTTTCGTGGGTAACTTCACCGACCAGACCGCGGGCAAGACCATCGCCGCTGGTGACTTCGCCGCGGGCGCCGACATCGTGTTCCCGGTCGCCGGTTCGGTAGGCCTCGGTTCGATCGCCGCCGCTCAGCAGGCTGGCGTGGGTCACTACGTCGTGTGGGTTGACACGGACAGCTGCGCCACCAAGGCGCTCGACGCCGCCCAGTGCAAGTACATCGACGGCACCGTCTACAAGGGCGTCACGCCCTCGGTAGAAGCGGCCGCCCTGTCCGCCGCCAAGGGAACCTTCACCGGTGGCACGTACATCGGCACGTTGAAGAACAACGGCACGGGCTTCGCCTACGACATCACCACGTCGGCAGCGCTCAAGTCCACCATCGCCAAGATTGCCCAGGGGATCGAGTCAGGAATGATCTCGACCGACCCGAACAAGTACCCGGCGGGTTAAGTCGTCGTAAACACGTATTTGCGTTCATAAAGAAGACCCGGGTCCCAAGGACCCGGGTCTTCTTTATGGCTACGATGATGCCTTATGCGAATCGAGCTTCGGGGGATTACGAAGAGGTTCGGCTCCTTTACCGCCAACGACCGCATCGACCTGATTGTCGAGCCGGGCGAGATCCACTGCCTGCTGGGTGAGAACGGCGCGGGCAAGTCGACGCTGATGAACGTCATCTTCGGGCACCTGCAGCCCGAAGAAGGAGAGATCGTCATCGACGGAGAGACGGTCTCGTTCAACAACTCGGGGGAAGCCGTGCGCCGCGGCATCGGCATGGTCCACCAACACTTCATGCTGGTACCGGTCTTCAGCGTCGCGGAGAACGTGGTGCTCGGCTTCGAACCCACGAAGTCCTTCAACCGGCTCGACCGCAAGAAGGCAACCGAAGAGATCCGTCGGGTCTCCAAGGAGTACGGCCTCGAAGTAGATCCCGACGCGATCATCGAAGAGCTCCCCGTAGGGCTCCAGCAGCGCGTCGAAATCCTCAAGGCCTTGAGCCAGGACGCCGAGCTGCTCATCCTCGACGAACCCACGGCCGTGCTGACCCCCCAGGAGATCGAGGCGCTCATGGCGATCATGCGCTCGCTCGCCAAGGCCGGGAAGTCGATCCTCTTCATCACACACAAGCTCAAGGAGGTACGAGCCGTCGGCGACGTCATCACCGTCATCCGCCAGGGCCACGTCGTGGGTTCCGTGGCGCCCACCACCTCGGAGTCGGAGCTCGCGTCAATGATGGTGGGCCGGGACGTGAATCTCACGGTGAACAAGGAGGCCTTTTCGCCCGGCGAGCCGGTACTCGAGGTGCGCGACCTGGTGGTACGCGATGACCGGGGTCTGGCCGCGGTCAACGGCGTCTCGCTCGACGTGCGCGCCGGTGAGATCATGGCCCTCGCGGGCGTGCAGGGCAACGGGCAGACCGAGTTCGTGGAGGCGCTGGCCGGCATGAGACGCGTCGAATCCGGGACCATCACGGTGCGTGGCCGCGACGTCACCAACCAGAAGCCTCGAGCGATGCTCGACGACGGCCTCGGCCACATCCCCGAAGACCGCCAGCGCGACGGACTGGTCCTCTCGATGACCGTGGCGGACAACCTGGTGCTCAACACGCCGCGCCGCTCGCCCTTCGCCCGACGCGGGACCCGCAACCTCTCGGCCGTGGAGGAGAACGCCAAGAAGCAAGTGAAGGACTTCGATATTCGCACCACCTCGACGCGCGAGCCCGTGAGCTCGCTCTCCGGCGGCAACCAACAGAAGGTGATCGTCGCCCGCGAGCTCTCCCGGCCCTTGGCCTTCCTGGTGGCGTCCCAGCCCACTCGCGGACTGGACGTCGGCTCGATCGAGTACGTGCATCGCCAAATCGTCAACGAACGCAACGAGGGCTTGGGCGTGCTGATCGTGTCCTCCGAGCTTGACGAGGTGATGGCGCTTGGCGACCGCATCGCGGTCATGCACGAAGGGCGCATCACCGGGGTGGTGGATCCCTCGACGAGCCGCGAGACCATCGGTCTGCTCATGGCCGGCGCCAGCGCCGGAGAGACGCATGACTGACGGCGCTTCCGACGTGCTCGCCGCGGCCGACACCGCGGGACCCGTCGCGCGTCGTTCGCTGTGGTCCAGGTTCAGCTCGAAGAGCCCCGTCATCCTCGCGCTGCTCGCGCTCGTGCTCGGCTTCCTCATCGGCGCGTTGGTCATCATCTTCTCGACCAACACCGTGCTCGACGCCTGGCGGGGGATCTTCCACTCCTGGGGGGCGCCGGGCCACGCGCTTAAGGTGACCTTCGACAACGTCGGGGCGGCCTATCGAGCCATGTTCACCGGCTCAGTCATCGACCCGCCCCAGTTCTGGCACTCGCTCACCACCGGCAAACAGTGGAGCGACTCGTTGACCCCCATCTCCGAGACGCTCACCTACGCCACGCCGCTGGTCATCGCCAGCATCGCCGTGGGCATCGCATTCCAGACGGGCGTGTTCAACATCGGCGCCAACGGCCAGGCGATCATGGGCGGCATCGCCGGTGCGGCTGTGGGTTCCATGGTCAACATGCCAGCCATCGTGCACATCCCGCTCACCATGGCCTGCGGCATCGTGGGCGGCATGGTGGCCGGCGCCATACCGGGTTTCCTCAAAGCCTTCACCGGGGCCCACGAGGTGATCGTCACGCTGATGCTCAACTACGTGATTGCCTTCTTCCTGGTCTTCGTGCTCCTGTCCACGTCCTTCCAGTTGCCCGGACAGTCCAACGACATCTCTCGGACCATGTACTCCTCCGCCCAGCTCGCTCCGCTGTTCGGCACCGCCTCGGGCCTTCGCGTGAGCTACGGCGTCTTCATCGCGGCGGCCGTCGTGCTCTTCGCCTGGTGGTTCCTCGACCGCTCCTCGCTGGGCTTTGACTTTCGGATCACGGGCAACAACCCACACGCCGCCCGGGCGTCGGGCATCAACGCGCGAAGGATCGTGGTCCTGGTGTTCCTCATCTCGGGTGGCCTGGCCGGCCTGGCCGGCGTGGTGCAGGTGGCGAGCACCACGCACTACGTCGACGGTAACTTCCTCATCGGCAGCGCCGGCATCGGCTTCACCGCGATCACGGTGGCCCTGCTCGGGCGCAACCGACCCATGGGCATCGTGTGGGGCTCGCTGCTCTTCGCGGCCCTCGGCGTGGGCGGACGCAACATGCAGGCGGCCACGGGTATCCCGCTCGACTTAGCGACCATCATTCAATCCGTGGTCGTGCTCTTCGTCGCCACGCCGGTGCTGGTGAAGGAGATCTTCCGGCTGCGTTCAACCTCGGCCAACGCCGTGCATCTCGCCACGCAAGGGTGGAGCTCGTAATGGCCCTGGTGACCGACCTCACGAACCACGACGACGCCGCGGTGCCCAAGATGCGACCGGTGGGGCGCACCCGGGTCATCGGCTACATCGTGGCCGGGCTCGGACTCTTCATCGTTGGGGCGTTCGGCCTGGGTTCCTCGGGCCACGCCCACTCGGTGCTGACCTTCACGCCGGTCAACATTTCGAGCAACGCGCCGTGGAGCATCGGGGTGCTCACGGTGCTGACGCGGTACTGGAACATGGCGCTCGGACTCATCGCCGTCGCCATCGGGGTCGACATGATCGTTCGCCGGCCGCGGGGCGCCATGATGCGCTTCGGGGTCGCGGCCGTGCTCTTCCTCTTCGCGCTGCTGCTCTGGGCCGGCCGCTCGCCGGGGCCGTCCGCGGTGCCCTTCGTCAACCTCACCTCGATCCTGATCGGCAGTTCGGCGCTGGCCATGGTCCTCATCTACGGCGCGTTGTCGGGCATCATGTGCGAGCGCGCGGGCGTCGTGAACATCGCCATCGAGGGTCAGTTCATCGGCGGGGCCTTCTTCGGCTCGGTCGTGGCGTCGACCACGAACAACTTCATCCTGGCGGCCCTGGCCGGCGCGGTGGCCGGCGGCCTGCTGGGGCTCATCCTGGCCTTCCTGTCCCTGCGCTACCTGTCGGACCAGATCATCGTGGGCGTCGTGCTGGTCACCATGCTCTCGAGCCTCTCGTCGTACCTCAACCTGCAGGTCCTCTCGCCCTACCCCAACCTCAACACCGGCAACCTGGCGAGCGACATCGCCATTCCGATCCTCTGCAAGATCCCCATCATCGGCCCCGTCTTCTTCAACGAGTCGGGTTTCTTCTACTTCATGATCGTCCTGGTGGCGGCCATCAGCTTCGGCCTCTTCAAGACCCGCTGGGGGCTGCGCGTGCGCGCCGTCGGCGAACACCCCAAGGCGGCCGAGTCGGTCGGCATCAACGTGATCCGCACCCGCTACCTCAACGTCGTGCTCGGCGGGGCCATCGCCGGCGTGGGCGGCGTGGCCTTCATGGCCTCCCAGGGCGCCTTCCAGGTGGGTTACACCTCGGGCCTCGGGTACGTGGCGCTGGCGGCGCTCATCTTCGGGCGCTGGCGTCCGTCGGGAGCGGTGTCCGCGGCGGTGCTGTTTGGAATCTCGGCCTACCTGGCCCTCAACCTGCAGACCTATCAGATACCGATCTCCACCGAGATCCTGGGCATGTTCCCCTACCTCATCACCATCGCCGTGGTCGCGGGCTTGGTCGGGCGCGTCCGCCCGCCGGCCGCGGACGGCCAGCCCTACAAGCGCGACTAACCCTGCGAGCCGAGGCCACGCACGACCGCGGCGGCGGCCTGCATCGCCCGCGTGAGCGACTCCGGCACCGGTGACCCGTTGAGCCGGGCCGCGAGGTAGGCGCCGCTGGCGGCGTCGCCGGCCCCCGTCGTGTCGAGCACCTCCGCGCTGTGCGATGGCTCGCGCCACGTCGTATCGGACACGGCGGCCAGGGCACCGTCGCGTCCCCGGGTGATCAGGACCTCATCGAAACGCGACGCCAGCACCCGGGCCGCGCCATTCACGTCGTCGGCCCCCGTGAGCAGGAGGCCCTCCTCTTCGTTGGCGAACAGCATCGCCGACGCGGCCGACGCCTCGAGGAAGACCGGAGCCGTCACCTGGGCGAGCGGCGCCACGGAACAGACGTCGACCGACGTGCCGGCGCCGTTCGCCGACGCCACTTGGAGCGCCGCAGTGGCGACGGCCCGGGTCCGCTCATCGAGCAGGGTGTAGCCGGAGACGTGCAGATGGTCGAAGGGCTCATCGAGCGCCGCCAGCATGACGTCGAGGGTCAGGTGCCCGTTGACGCCGCGATCGACCATCATGGCCCGCTGGCCCTCGCTGTCGATCAAGGCGACGACGACCCCGGTGGGTCCCTCGACCAACTCCAGGCGCGGCGTCACGCCCATTTGCAGCAGGTCGTCGACGAACTGCCCGCCGGCCACGTCATCGCCCACCACGCCGACGTAGGTCACGTCGTGGCCGCCTTCGGCCAGCGCCACGGCCACGTTCGCCCCGGCTCCGCCTCGTCCGATGCGCACGCGGGCCGGGGTGTCGCTGGTGGGGGCCAGCGGTCCGACGGGCCGCACGATCACGTCGAGCATGACGTCGCCGAGCACGATGATCCTCTTGGGGCTCATCGTCGCGCGTCGCTCAGCGCGGTCGCGACCTGTCCGGCCAGGCGGGCGTTGGCCACCACCAGGTCACGATTGACCTGCACGCTTCGCCCGCCGGTGAAACGGGCGAACTCCGCGAGCAGCACCGGTGTGACGTCCTTGCCCGCTACCCCGAGCGAAGCCGCGAGCTCGAGCGCGCTGGCCAGGGCCCCGTCGTGAAGCCCTTCGTCGAGCTGGGACTCGGGGGCCACCGCGTGCGCGAGCAGGAAACCCGAAGAGGCGAACTCTCGATGGGCGAGGAACGCCCGGGCCGCGTCGTGGGCGTTGGCGACCGACCAGTCCAGGGCGAAGCCGCTGTCGCTTCGATAGAAACCGGGGAAGGTAGCCGTTTGGTAGCCGACCACGGGAACGCCCAGACTGTCGAGGCGTTCGAGCGTGGCACCGATGTCGAGGATCGACTTGACCCCGGACGCCACGACCAGCACGGAGGTGCGAGAGAGCGTCGTCAGGTCGGCCGATTCGTCAAAACTGTGCTGCGCGTCGCGGTGCACCCCACCGAGTCCTCCGGTGGCCATGACGTCGACGCCGACGCGACGCGCCACGGTGATCGTCCCCGCCACCGTCGTGGCGCCGTCACGGCCCAGGGCCAGGGCGAGACCGAGGTCGCGTCCCGAGAGCTTGGCCGCCTCGCGTGCGGGATCGGCCAATCGTTCCAGTTCGTCGAAGGTGAGGCCCACCACGGCGCGGCCGTCGAGCACGCCGATGGTCGCGGGCACCGCGCCGCCCTCGCGCACCGCGTCGGCGCACTCCTTCGCCACCTCGAGGTTGACGGGCGCCGGCAGACCGTGCACGACGATGGTCGTCTCGAGCGCCACCACGCCACGGCCCTGCTCGAGTGCGGCGCGGACTTCGTCGGCGATCATGACCGGGTCTTGGAGGGAGTTGCTCACGCAACGCGAGTGTATCCTTCTGCGGTGAGCGCTTTGGCCGAGATCCCCTGGGAGACGCTGCGCGAGCGGGCCCGTCACGCGACCACACGTTCTTATTCGCCCTACTCGCGGGTCACGGTGGGTGCCGCCGGCATCACCAGCGACGGACGACTCGTCGAAGGCGCGAACGTCGAGAACGCCAGTCACGGCCTCACGCTCTGCGCCGAATGCTCGCTGGTGAGTGACCTCATCCGTCAAGGCGGCGGTCGGCTGGTCGCGGTCTCGATCGTCGCCGGCGACGGCCTGCCGATCTCGCCGTGCGGGCGATGTCGCCAAGTGCTCTTCGAGCACGGCGGCAACGAGCTCCTGGTCGACGCCGGCGAACGCTCGGCCCCTCGAACGCTGTTGCAGCTGCTGCCCGACGCCTTTGGTCCCGACGACCTCGGAGCACGCGCGAACCCGTGACGTCCTTCTCCGCGGTTGACGTCATCACCACCAAGCGCGACGGCGGCGTGCTGAGCGACGAGGCGATCTCCTGGCTCTTCGACGCGTACATGAAGGGCGACGTCGCCGACGAGCAGATGTCGGCGCTGCTCATGGCCGTCTTCTTCAACGGCATGGCCCCGGGCGAGCTGCGCACGTGGACCCAGCGAATGATCGACTCCGGCGAGCGACTCGACCTGAGCGGTCTGACGCGCCCCACCGTCGACAAGCACTCAACCGGCGGGGTGGGCGACAAGATCTCGCTCATCCTGGCCCCGCTCGTCGCCGCCTGCGGGGCGGCGGTCCCCCAGCTCTCGGGGCGGGGACTCGGCCACACCGGCGGCACGCTGGACAAGCTCGAAACGATCCCGGGCTGGCGCGCCGAGTTGAACAACGACGAGATCCGCGCTCAGTTGGAA
Organism: uncultured Acidimicrobiaceae bacterium; assembly: GCA_963827115.1. GTDB lineage: Bacteria > Actinomycetota > Acidimicrobiia > Acidimicrobiales > RAAP-2 > RAAP-2. The sequence goes on from CAWGZS010000001.1 coordinate 1,989,550, forward strand.
AACGTGGGCGCGGTCATCTGCGCCGCGGGCCAGGGCCTGGCGCCCGTGGACCGTCGCCTGTACGCGCTGCGCGACGTGACCGGCACGGTCGAGTCGATCCCGCTCATCTCCTCGTCAATCATGAGCAAGAAGATCGCCGAGGGAACGAGCTCGCTGGTGCTCGACGTCAAGGTCGGCCGGGGCGCCTTCATCAAGGATCCGGGCCGGGCCCGCGAACTCGCCGAGACCATGGTGGCCCTGGGCACGGCCCACGGCGTGAAGACCGTGGCGCAGCTCACCAACATGGACGCGCCGCTCGGGCGGGCCGTGGGCAACGCGATGGAGGTCACCGAATCGGTGGAGGTGCTCAAGGGCGCGGGACCCCACGACGTGCGCGAGCTGACGTTGGGTCTGGCGCGGATCATGGTCGAACTGGCCGGCCTCGACGTCGATCCCGAGGAGAAGCTCGACGACGGTTCGGCCTTCGACGTCTACGGCCAGATGATCCGCGCGCAGGGCGGCGACAGCGACGCGACGCTGGCGACGGCCAAGTTCCACGAGACCATCGTCGCGCCGCGCGCCGGCGTGGTCCAGCAGGTGGACGCGCTGCGCGTGGGCGTGGCGGCGTGGCGCCTCGGCGCCGGCAGGGCGCGCAAGGAGGACCCCGTGAGCGCCGCCGCGGGCGTGCTGTGCCTGGTGCGCGAGGGCGACGTGGTCGCGGCCAACGAGCCGATCTTCGAGCTGCACGCCGACGACATGTCACACATCGTGCTCGGACGAACGGCGATCGAATCGGCCCTCGTCATCGGCGACGACACGGTGGTCCCGTTGCCGATGCTCATCGAGCGCATCGGCTAGAGGCCCGAATCCGCTTTAGTAGCGTGGGCCCATGCCCGGCTCCACCCTCACCCGCGAGATCATCCAACGGGCCCCCAAGGTAGTGCTGCACGACCACCTCGACGGCGGCTTGCGCGCCTCCACGGTCGCCGATCTGGCGCGCGAGAGCGGCTACCAAGGCCTGCCGACGTTAGACCCCGACGAGCTGGCCGCCTGGTTCATCGCCGACGCCGAGGGCAGCGACCTCGTGCACTACCTCGAGGGCTTCGCCCACACCACGGCCGTCATGCAGACCAAGGACCAGATCGAGCGCGTCGCCGCGGAGTGCGCGCTCGACCACGCGCGCGACGGTGTCGTCTACGCCGAGGTCCGCTTCGCGCCCGAACTGCACACCGGCGCTGGACTGACCCTCGCCGAGGTGGTCAACGCCGTGTTGTCCGGTTTCTTGCAGGGCACGCGCCTCGCCGCGGAGGAGGGCCGCACCATCATCGTGCGCACCATCATCTCCGCGATGCGTCAGGCGCACATGAGCGAGGAGATCGCCGCGCTGGCGATCTCCTTTCGCGACCACGGCGTCTGCGGGTTCGACATCGCGGGGCCCGAGGACGGCTTCCCGCCCACGGAACACCTGCGGGCCTTCCATCTCATCCAGCGCGAGAACTTCCACCTGACGGTGCACGCCGGGGAGGCGTTCGGCCTGCCGTCGCTGTGGGAGGCCGTGCAGTTCTGCAACGCCGAGCGCCTCGGGCACGGGGTGCGCATCGTCGACGACATCGCCTTCGTCGACGGCCGCTACGAGCTCGGACGGTTGGCCAGCTACATCCGCGACCGCCGCATCCCGCTCGAGGTCTGTCCCACCTCCAACGTGCACACCGGGGCGGCCCGTTCGATCGCGACGCACCCCATCGAGCTGCTGCGCAAGCTGCGCTTCCGCGTGACGCTCAACACCGACAATCGCCTGATGAGCGGCATCTCGATGAGCAGCGAGTTCGAGGCCTGCGCCAGCGCCTTCAACTGGTCGCTCGACGACATGTCGTGGCTCACCATCAACGCCGCCAAGAGCGCCTTCTTCCAGTTCGACCAGCGGCTGGCCCTCATCGACACGGTCATCAAGCCCGGCTACGCCGCGCTGCGCCTCCCCTAGAAGGCGAGCAGGCGCGCCAGGTCGTCGCTGATGGCGTCGAGCAGGGCGTGCGCCGCGTGGCGTTCGTCGTCGAGCGAGTGGCCGGCCGCGCGAGTGCCCCGCACCTCGACGTAGGCCTTCAACTTGGGTTCGGTGCCCGAGGGCCGCACCACCACCCGCCCACGGCCGCTCAGTTCCAGGACCAGACCAGGCGTGGCGCGCAGTCCGTGCCAGCCTGATTCGAGGTCGACGACCTCGCTCACCGCGAGTGTGCCCAGCACGTGGGGCGGCGATGTGAGCAGTCGCGCGACCGCCGAAGCGATGATCCCGAGCGCGCCGGGCTGGTCGCAGCGCAGCGACAGCTGCGTCACCGCGTGCACGCCGTAGCGCGATTCGATCTCGTCGAGGCGGTCGAGCAGCGTCTGGCCCCGTTGGTCCAGCTCGTGCGCCAACCGGCAGAGAGCAAGCGCCGCGGAGAGGCCGTCCTTGTCCGCCACCCTCGGATCGACCGCGAAGCCCAGCGCCTCCTCGTAGCCGAATCGCAGCACCCCGTCGCCGGCGCTGCGCGCGATCCACTTGAAGCCCGTCAAGGTCTCGGCGTAACGAACGTGGTTCTCGCGCGCCATCGTGGCGAGCATGGTGGACGAGACGATCGACGTGGCCACGGTGTCGCCGGGGCCGTCCGCCGTCGCGAGCAGCGCCGAGGCGAGGAGCCAGCCGATCTCGTCGCCGCGCAGCACCCGCCACCCCGACGGCCCCCGGACCGCCGCGCCGAGGCGATCCGCGTCGGGGTCGTTGGCGATGACCAGGCTCGAGGAGGACCCGTCGGCGGCCTCGAGCGCCAGGTCCAGCGCCCCCGGCTCCTCGGGGTTGGGAAAGACCAGCGTCGGGAACTCGCCGTCGGGCGCGAACTGGCGGGCCACGGGCTCCGCGGCGCCGAAACCGGCCTCGGCGAAGAGCTGCATCATGGTCGCCCCGCCCACCCCGTGCAGCGGCGTGTAGGTGATGCGCAGCGGGCTGTCCTCGACGCCGAAGCGTGCCACCAAGTGCAGTCGGTACGCCTCGAGGAGTGAGGCTTCGATTCTCGAATGCCCGGGGCTCGAACGCGTCGCCAGCTCGGGCGTGGTCGCTTCGCGGGCGAATCGTTCGACCGTCTCATCGTCGGGCGGGATGATCTGCGCCCCGTCGCTGGCGTAAAGCTTGAAGCCGTTGTCCTGGGGCGGGTTGTGACTGGCGGTGATCATGATGCCCGCGGCCGCGCCCAGCGCCTTGACGGCGTAGGCCACCAGCGGCGTGGGCAACGGCCCAGGCATCTCGTAGACCCTGACCCCGGCGCCGAGCAGCACCGCGAGGACCTCGTCGTTGAATCGCTCCGAGCCGCGGCGGGCGTCTCGTCCGACCACGACTCCCCTCGAGGGATCGAGGCCCAGCTCGCGAAGCCACGCCACCACTCCCTGGGTGGCTCGACGAACGGTGTAACGGTTCATGCCCGCCGGACCGGCCATCTCCGGTCCCCGCAGGCCCGCGGTGCCGAAAGCCAACGGTGCGCCGAAGCGACGTCGAAGTTCGACCTCGTCGTCCTGCTCGAGCAGCTCTGTCAGCGTGGCCCGGTCCTGCGCGTCGGGGTCCCCCTCGATCCACTCGGCCACCCGTCGGGCGAGCTCGGGGTTCACAGCACGGGGATGAGTCGAAGGAGCAGGGCGCCGAGAGAACTCGCGGCGTTCTGACCCGCTTCGAGTACTTCAAGATGGTTGAGGGGCCCCGGCGACACCCCGGCCGCAAAATTGGAGACCAGGCTCAGGCCGAGCACCTCGGCGCCCAGATGGCGCGCGGCGATCGCCTCGAGCACCGTCGACATGCCCACCAGCGAGGCGCCCGTGGTGGCGGCCATGGCGATCTCGGCCGGCGTCTCGTAGTGCGGGCCGCGGAACCCGGCGTAGACGCCTTCGCTCAGTTCCGGCGCGGCCTGGTGCACGACGGCCCGCAGCCGCGCACTGTAGAGGTCGGTCAGGTCGACGAAGCGTGACGGGTAGGGCGGCGGCGGCGCGTCACCCTCCATGGGCGAGGTGCCCGTCAGGTTGAGATGGTCGCGAATCACCACCACCGTGCCGGGTCCCTTGGTGGGATCGATCCCCCCGCACGCGTTGGTGAGGACGACCTTGGTGGCGCCCGCGGCGATGAGGGTGCGCACCGAATGGCAGACCTGGTTAGCCGAGTTACCTTCATAAAGGTGGACTCGCCCCGAGACCAGGGCCACCCGCGCACCGCCCACCTCGAGTGAAAGGATCTGGCCGCCGTGCCCGGCGACCGTCGGGGCCACGAAGCCCGGCAAAGTTGTCATGGCGACCTCGCTCGAGGGCGGGCCCAGGGCGGTCGACCCCTCGCGCCAGCCCGACCCGAGCACCACCGCGACGTCGTAGCGGTCGACGCCGCTCAGTGAGCGCAGTTGCTCGCTGGCCTGGCTAGCCAGTTGGTAAGGATCAGCCATCACTGACCGATCGTGTGCCAGACGGTGGACGTCTCGACGAAGGCGCGCAGGCGGTGCATCGACGTCGATCCTTCCCGCGTGGGGCTCGGGCGAAGGACCCGTTTGATCGATCCCGCGGCCAGCACCGCCAACTCATTGGCCAGGTCAGGCTCCACGCCTTCGAGGTCGATCCCGTCGACGTCCTCGTGGGAGGCGAGGACCGGCGTCAGCTCATCGGTGCAGCCGGTCACGATGTTGAGCACCCCGGCTGGGAAATCCGACGTGGCGCTCATCTCGCCCAAGAGCACCGCCGGTATGGGACGGGCTTCGCTGGCTAGGGCGACCACCGCGTTGCCCACGCACAGGGGCGCCAGCACGACGTCGACGAAACCCTCGAGCGACGAGGCCTGGGGGGCCACGACGCCGACCACGCCGCTGGGCGTGGGCAGCGAGAAATTGAAGAAGGGACCGGCCACGGGATTGGCGCCGCCCAGCACCTGGGTGATCTTGTCGCTCCACCCCGCGTACCAGACGATGCGGTCGATGGCCCGTTCAACGCTCGAACGGGCCGCTAAGGGTTTGAGCCCCTCGGCCAACGCCACCTGCTCGGCGAGCTCGGTGGCCCGCGACTCGGCCATTTCGGCCAGCCGGTAGATCACCTGTCCGCGGTTGTAGGCCGTGGCGTCGTTCCACTTGGGCTGCGCGCCCCGGGCGGCCGTCACCGCGTCGCGCAGATCCTTCCTCGAACCCTGCGCCACGTTGGCGAGGAAAACGCCCTTGAGGGACCTCACCTCGTAGCTGCGGCCCGACTCCGAACGGGGGAAGGCGCCGTTGACGAGGAGCTTGTAGGTCTTTCGCACGTCCTGGCGGTCCTCAGACATTGAGGTAGGCCTCCAGCCCGTGACGACCGCCCTCGCGGCCGAACCCCGATTCGCGCATGCCGCCGAACGGGCTCGTCGGGTCGAAGCGGTTGTAGGTGTTGGCCCAGATGACCCCGGCGCGCAGGCGTTGCGCCACCCACAGGGTTCGGCTGCCCTTCTCGCTCCACACGCCGCAGGCCAGACCGTACTTCGTGTTGTTAGCCTTGGCCACGGCCTCTTCCGGGGTTCGAAAGGTGAGCACCGAGAGCACGGGTCCGAAGATCTCCTCGCGCGCGATGCGGTGGCTCTGGGTGACGTCGGCGAAGACGGTGGGGGCGAACCAATACCCCTTCTCGGGCAGCACGCATGAGCTGGTGTAGCGCGTCGCCCCTTCGCTCGCGCCGTACGCGGTGAGCTCCTCGATGCGTTCGAGCTGGGCGGCTGAATTAATGGCCCCGACGTCGGTGTTCTTGTCCATGGGATCACCCACCCGAAGTTGCTCCACGCGCCTGACGAGCCGACGCAGCACCTCGTCGGCGATGGACTCCTGGACCAAGAGCCGCGAACCGGCGCAGCAGACGTGGCCCTGGTTGAAGAAGATGCCGTCGATGATCCCTTCGATCATCTCGTCGATCGGCGCGTCGTCGAAGACGATGTTGGCTCCCTTGCCGCCGAGCTCCAGGGTGAGGCGCTTGTCGCTCGACGCCGTGTTGCGCTGGATGAGCCGACCCACGTCGGTGGAGCCGGTGAAGGCGATCTTGTCGACCCCGGGGTGATCGACCAGCGCCGCGCCGACCGCGCCGTCGCCGGTGAGGATGTTCACCACACCGTCGGGCAGCTCGGCCTGCTGGAGGATCTCGGCCAGCACCAGGGCCGTCAGGGGCGTGGTCTCGGCCGGCTTCAAGACGCAGGTGTTCCCCGCCGCCAACGCCGGGGCGAGCTTCCAGGCCGCCATCAGCAGCGGGAAGTTCCACGGGATGATCTGCCCGGCCACGCCGATCGGCGACGGGCTGGGGCCGAATCCGGCGTAGTCGAGCTTGTCGGCCCAGCCGGCGTAGTAAAAGAAGTGGGCCGCGGCCAGGGGGATGTCGATATCACGCGATTCGCGGATGGGCTTGCCGTTGTCCAGGGTCTCGACGACGGCCAGCTCGCGCGAGCGCTCCTGGATCAGCCGGGCGATGCGAAAGAGGTACTTGGCGCGCTGCGCCCCGGTCGTCTTAGACCAGACGCCCTCGTAGGCCGCGCGCGCGGCCCCCACCGCTCGATCGACGTCGGCGGCGCTGGCCTGCGCGACCATGGCCAGGGTCTCCTCGGTCGCGGGGTTGAGGCTGGCGAAGGACTGGTGCGACGCCGGATCGGTGAACTGGCCGTTGATGAAGAGACCGTAACTGGGACGCAGCCGCGCGATGGCCGCTGATTCGGGTGCCGCGTCGTACTCGAGCGCGCCGAGCCGGGAGTTGGCGAGGGTCTCGTCGTTCATCAGTCCGCGCTGAATTCGTCGGAACGCACGTAGAAGCCGGTGCGCTGCTTGAGACGCTGACGTAGCAGGTCGTTGAGCAACGAGGACGCGCCGAAGCGAAAGAGGTCGGGCGTGAGCCAGGTCGACCCGGCCGTCTCGTTGACCACCACGAGGTAACGGATCGCGTCCTTCGCGCTGCGGATGCCGCCGGCGACCTTGACGCCGACCAGGCGGCCCGAGGTCTCCGCGAAGTCGCGCACGGCCTCGAGCATCACCAGCGCGACGGTCGTCGTCGCGGCCACGGGCACCTTGCCGGTCGAGGTCTTGATGAAGTCGGCGCCCGCGAGCATCGAGAGCCAGCTGGCGCGGCGGACGTTGTCGTAGGTCACCAGCTCGCCGGTCTCGAGTATCACCTTCAAGTGCGCGCTCCCGCACGCCTCCTTGACCGCCACGATCTCGTCGAACACCTGTCCCGTGCGGCCGGCCAGGAAGGCCCCGCGGTCGATCACCATGTCGATCTCGTGCGCGCCGGCCGCGACGGCGTCAGCCACGTCGAGCAGCTTCACCTTGAGCGAAGCCCGGCCAGACGGGAACGCGGTCGCCACGGCGGCCACCTTGACCGGCGAGTCGCCCAGCACGCCGCGGGCGTGGGCCACCAGGTCGGGATACACGCACACGGCCGCCACGTGCGGCACGCTCGGGTCCTGCGCGTCCGGCGAGACGGCCTTGGTGCAGAGCGACGTGACGCGCCCCAAGGTGTCGGCCCCCTCGAGGGTCGTGAGATCGACCATCGAGATGGCCAGGTTGAGGGCGGCCAGCTTCGTCGACTTCTTGATGGAGCGCGTGGCCAGCTTGGCGACCCGCGCCTCCGCCCCCACCGCGTCGACGCCGCTCAGGGCGGTGAGTATCGCGCTCAACTGCGACTCGGACTCGACCCGAGCCAGGCGACTGGAATCCGCGATGACGACGCCGCGCTCTTCCTCGGTTACCAGGCGCAGGGGCATCGTCACGTGGCCAACGCTAGCGTCGGGCGCCCCGCTGGCCCAAACGAACGGACTCAGCCGAATCGGGGCAATTGGCCCGCCGCGAGGCGTTGGGCGAGCGTCGGCGCGTTCCTGTCCTTGTCGCTCACGATCGCCTCGCCGCTCAAGGGCCAGACGACGTTTATCTCGTCATCGAAGGGATTGATCTCGAGCTCGAGCGGAGCGTTGAAGACCGAGGACAGCAGGTAGCAGATCACGCCGCTTTCGCTGGCCACGCTGAAGCCGTGGGCGACGCCCGCCGGAAGCAGGACCGATCGGCCCTCGTCGGCGCCGAGATGCACGAGCTCGTAGGAACCGAACGTCGGTGAGCCGACCCGGATGTCGACGATCACGTCGTGCAGTTCGCCATAGACGCACGTGACGACCTTGGCCTGGCCCTGCGGCGCGAGGGAGTAGTGCAGCCCGCGTACGACGTTGCGCGTCGAGGTCGAGAGGTTGGCCTGGTGGGCGCTGAAGTCCAGACCGGCGGTCAGCAGGTCGGGCGACTGGAACCATTCGCGAAAGAACCCGCGTTCGTCGCCCCACACCGGTGATTCCAGGAGGTAGACGCCCGGCAGGGAGAGTTCAACGACCTTCACGGTTGACGGTCCTTCAAGGGTCGCCACCAGTCCTCGTGGTCGTGGTACCACGCGACCGTCGAGGCGAGGCCTTCGTCGAAGTCGACGCGCGGCTCGTAGCCGAGCTCGTGCCTTATCTTGGACCAGTCGATGGAGTAGCGACGGTCGTGGCCCAAACGGTCGGGCACGGACGCGACCATCGACTCGTCGCGTCCGCACAGCGTCAACACCCGCTTGGTCAACTCCTTGTTCGTCAGTTCCGTCTCGCCGCCGATGTTGTAGATCTCACCGGGACGACCATGCTCGAGCACGAGCATCAACGCCCGGCAGTGGTCGTCGACGTGCAGCCACTCGCGCACGTTGAGGCCGTCGCCGTAGAGCGGCACCATCCGGCCGTCGACCAGATTCGTGACGAAGAGCGGCAGCACCTTCTCCGGGAACTGGCGCGGTCCGTAGTTGTTCGAGCAGCGCGTCACCATGACGGCCAGCCCGAAGGTGCGGTGGTACGCGAGGGCCGCCAGGTCGGAGCCGGCCTTGCTCGAGGAGTAGGGCGAGTTGGGCTCGAGCACGTGATCCTCGCGCCACGAGCCCTCGGCGATCGATCCGTAGACCTCATCGGTGGAGACGTGCACGAAACGTTCCACGCCGCCGCGTCGGGCGCTGTCGAGGAGCTGCTGGGTGCCGAGCACGTTGGTCTCGAAGAAGACGCGGGCGCTGTCGATGGAGTTGTCCACGTGGCTCTCGGCCGCGAAGTGCACGACGGCGTGCGCGCCGCGAAGAAGTTCGTCGGTGACGGCCGCGTCATTGATGGAAGCTTCGACGAACGTGACGCGCGAATCGCTCATGACCGACTCGAGGTTGATCAGGCGGCCCGAGTAGGTGAGGGCGTCGAGCAGCACGATGTCGTCGTAGTCCAGTCGGGTCGCGTCCTCGAGCAGCACTTCGACGAACCGCGAACCGATGAATCCCGCCGCACCTGTGATCACCACGCGCATAGAGGTACCTCGGCCTTTAGGAAGGGATTGCTGGACTTCTATACTAATGGAGTGAAGGGAATCATTCTGGCTGGTGGCAGCGGCACTCGCCTGCATCCGATCACTCGGGCGGTGTCCAAGCAGTTGCTGCCGATCTACGACAAGCCGATGATCTACTACCCGCTCAGCACGTTGATGCTCACGGGCCTGCGCGAGATCCTGCTCATCACCACCCCCCACGATCAGGACGCGTTCCGTCGGCTGCTCGGCGACGGGTCGCAGCTCGGCCTGCAGATCTCCTACGTCGTCCAGGAGGAACCCAACGGACTGGCCCAGGCGCTCATCCTCGGCGAGTCGTTCTTGGACGGCGACAAGTGCGCGCTCATCCTCGGCGACAACCTCTTCCACGGCCCGGGGCTGGGCACGTACCTGCGCCGCAACACCGAGGTGAAGGGCGCGCTGATCTTCGCCTACCAGGTCAGCGACCCCTCGGCCTACGGCGTGGTGGAGTTCGACGAGAGCGGCAAGGTGATCTCGATCGAGGAGAAGCCGATCACCCCCAAGAGCAGCTACGCCATCCCTGGCATCTACTTCTACGACGAGAAGGCCTCGCGCCTGGCGCACGAGCTCACGCCGAGCGGCCGCGGTGAACTCGAGATCTCGGCCCTCAACAACGCCTACCTCAAGGCCGGCGAACTCAACGTGGAGGTGTTGTCGCGCGCGACGACCTGGCTCGACACGGGTACCCACGAGTCGCTCTACGAGGCCGGCGGCCTCATTCGCACCTTGCAACATCGCAGCGGGTTGCGCATCGGCGACGTCGAGCAGATCAGTCGCGACCAAGGTTGGGTCTGACGCTACTCACGCGTAACTTTTTGCGCGCGGCGTGCTGACTAAAGTTGCGGGACCTACCCCCGAGGAGTCTCCATGTCCAGCATCGATCTGTCCCTGCCACGCCGTCGCGTGCTCGCCGACGTCATCCCCAAGAGCCTGCTCGCCGACGCGGCGCTGGTCATCGGCTTCGCTGGCGTCGTCGGCGCGCTGGCGCAGTTCTCCATCCACCTCAACTTCACGCCCGTGCCCATCACCGGTCAGACGCTCGGCGTGCTGCTCGCCGGATCGGCGCTGGGATGGCGTCGCGCGTCCCTCTCCATGAGCCTGTACCTGGTCGCCGGACTCGCCGGCGTCCCCTGGTTCGCCGGACACTCGAGCAACCTGCCGATGACCAACGCCGGGTACCTGGTGGGCTTCATCGCGACCGGGTCGCTGCTCGGTTGGCTCGCCTCGCGCGGGAACGACCGCACCGTCGTGCTCAGCGTCCTCACCATGTTCCTGGGCGAGTTGTTGCTCTACGTCATCGCCGTGCCGTGGCTCGCGGTGGCGGGCCACTTCTCCTTGGAGACCGCTTTCATCTACGGGATGCGTCCCTTCATCATCGGCGACCTCATCAAAATGGCCATCGCCGGGGTGACCCTGCCCGCGACGTGGCGGCTGGTGGACCGCACGAGCGCGACGCGCTAGTCCGCCAAGAAATCGAAACCGAGGTGCTGGGCCTCGTCGCCGTGGATCACGCGCTTCTGGTAGCGGATGGCCTTGCGGTCGAACGAGGTCGCTGATTGCGCGATCGCCAGCGCGTGGCTGACCAGTTGGTCAACGCTCGCGACCGCGTCGATGATCCCGTGGGCCAGCGCCTCCGGGGCGCCGTAGCGATGGGCGGTCAAAGCGGCGCGCGTCGCGGTGGCTCGGGGAACGCGATTGGCCAGGATTGACCACATGCCCTCGTTGAGCGCGAGGCCGATCTCGACCTCGTTGACGCACCAGTAGCCCCGGTCCTCGCGCATCACCCGATAGTCGAACGCGCAGGCCAGCAGCGCCCCGCCCGCGAAGGCGTGTCCGTTGACGGCGGCGACCGTGTACGCCGGGAACACCAGCACGCGTCCGATGGTTCGTTGCAGCTCGCGAAAAGTCGACTCGTATTCCTCGCTGAAAGGTTCGAAACGCGCGAGGTCCAGGCCGTTGCAGAAGAACTTGCCATCCCCCGTCAACACCAGGGCCAGCGGGCCCTCGATCGTCTCGAGCTCATCGAGAATCTCGTTGAGCCGCGCCAGGGAATCGTGGTTTATCCGGTTCTCTCCGTCACTCCACGTCAGCAGACCCACGTCATCGTGTCTGGTCAGCGTGATGGCCACCGCTCGAGCATACGTTCCGTGAAACCAGGCGGTAAGTTGAGTTGATGAACGAGAACGAAACTCCTATCAGCGAACCCGACGTCTCGGCCGAGAACCCGGTCTCCGAGCACTGGGTGTGGACCGGCCAGCACCGCCCGGCGTCCCCGCGGGTCCTCGTCGAGCACATGACGAGCAACTGGCGAGACGACGATCCCCGTACCGGGGTCCACCCCGCCGTTGCGCAGAGCGCGGCGCGGCGTACACGCCTGGGAGAGCACTTCGCCGGCCAGACCCTCGTCATCCCCACGGGCAACTTCAAGGTTCGCGCCAACGACACCGACTACCGCTTCCGCGCCGGCACGGACTTCTTCTACCTGACGGGCTGCCTCGAGCCCGACGCGGTCCTCATCATCGCCCCCAGCGCCAGCGGTCCCCGATCGACGCTCTACGTCCCCCATCGCCGCGATCACCAGACCCACGAGTTCTTCACCGACTCCCGCTACGGCGAGCTGTGGGTCGGGCCCCGTCGAGGGGTACTCGAGGCGGCCAGCTACTACGACATCGAGACGGCGCCGCTCGAGCATCTGGAGAAGGACCTCACGTCGCTGCGTTCGACCGGGATCGTGACCCTACGGGGCTTCGATGCAAGCGTCGACGCGCTCGTCGAGGCGAATGACACCGACAGCGAGCTGGCGACCGTCTTGAGTGAACAGCGTCTGGTGAAGGACGACTTCGAGGTGGCGCAGCTGCAACTGGCCATCGACTACACGGTCAAGGGTTTCGAGGACGTGGTGCGGGCCCTGCCAACCGCAGAAGGCCGCGGCGAACGCGTCATCGAAGGCGTGTTCAACCTGCGCGCCCGCGTGGAGGGCAACGACGTCGGCTACGACACCATCGCCGCCAGCGGCGCGCACGCCACCATCCTTCACTGGATGCGCAACGACGGCGAAGTGCGCCGCGGCGACCTGCTCCTGCTCGACGCCGGCGTCGAATGCCACAACCTCTACACCGCCGACGTCACGCGCACCATGCCGATCAGCGGCAAGTTCTCCGACGCGCAGCGTCGGGTCTACGAGCTGGTGTTAGCGGCCCAGGCGGCGGGCATCGCGGCCGTCAAGCCCGGCGCCGCCTTCAGCGCGCCGCACGACGCGGCCATGGCGATACTCGCCGAAGGTCTCCATGACCTGGGGATCTTGAAAGAGACGCCGGAAGTGGCGTTGCGCAAGGACCGCCAGCTGCACCGGCGTTACACGCTGCACGGCACGAGTCACATGCTGGGCATCGACGTGCACGACTGCGCGAACGCCCGTGACGAGGTCTTCCGGGGCAACCTCGAGGTCGGCTACGTGCTCACCGTCGAACCGGGCCTCTACTTCCAGCGCAACGACCTGACGGTGCCCGAGGAGTACCGCGGCATCGGCGTGCGCATCGAGGACGACGTCTTGGTGACGGCCACCGGCTCGCGCAACCTCTCGAGTGCCCTGCCACGAGAGGTCGATGAGATCGAAGCGTGGATGGCGGCGCTCTGGGCGCAGAGCACGGGCCTCCTCGGGCTCTAGCTCAGGCGAGGATTCGAAACGGCAGGTTGCGCGGCCCGCGGAACTGTCCGGCCGCCCAGGTGACGGCACCCGGATCAGCCAGTTCGAAGCGGGGATAACGCCTGATGAACTCTTCGAGGGCGACGCGCATCTCGAGTCGAGCCAGGTTGGAACCCAGGCAGCGATGGATGCCGAGACCGAAGGCCAGATGGCGGTTCTCGCGGCGGTCGATGATGAACTTCTCGGCGTCCTGGAAGGCCGCCGGGTCCCGGTTGGCCGCCGGGAATCCGAGCAGGATCCAGTCGTCCTCCTTCATCGGACAGCCCAGGTAGTCAATGTCCTGCTTCACCAGGCGGGCCATGGTGACCGGCGCGTAGAAACGGAGGAACTCCTCGACGGCGACGGGCATCAGGTCGGGCTCGTTCACCAACCGCGCCAGGTCGTCAGGGTGGGTGGCCAAGTGCAGCAACGACGCGCTCAAGGCCGACCAGGTGGTGTCGATGCCCGCGATGAGGAGCAGGATCATCGTGCCGAAGACGTGCTCGACCGACAGCTTCTCGCCACCGAGCTCCACGTCCAGCAGGTAGCTGGTGAGGTCGTCGCGTGGCGTGGCCCGGTGGTCTTCGATCTGGACGGTGAAGTATTCGATGATGGGCTCGAACGCGAGTTCGCGTTCGTCGACCGCCAGGTCGACGGTCTCGGCGACCATGTGGATGATCTCGCGGAAGATCTCCTCGTCGGCCTCGGGGAAGCCGAGCATCTGGCGGATCACCGCGGGCGGAATGTTCTGCGCGTAATCCGAACTGCCGTTGACCAACGTGCTGTCGCCGAGGCGATCGAGCAGGTTGACGCAGAGCGCGCGGATCTGGGGCTCGAGCGGATTGATGGCGCCCGGCGAGAAGGCCGGCAGGATGAGGCGCCGGGCAATCTGGTGGAACGGCGGATCGGACGTGATGGGCGGCGCCACGCCAATCGGTGCCGGCAACGCCTCCTCCCCCGGACGACCGTTGTTCACGATGACGGTTCGACTGGTGAAGTGATCGGTGTCGTTGGCGATGGCGGAGACACCTTCGTGAGTGGAGGGGAACCAACCGCCGCCGTATCGATCGGTGTGGGCGACCGGGCAGCGATCGCGCAGGTCCTCCCAGATGGGGTACGGGTCGTTGACCCATTGGGGGTCGGTGTGATCCCAGTCGGTCGCGAAGTCGTCAACGGGCGGCTTGATGGTCATCGTCACTCCTCGATGAGAACCGCGTGCTCGGGACAGTTCGCCTGGGCCAACCGCGCCAGTTCCAGCGTCTCATCGCTCAACGTGCCGTCACCCAGGACGACCCCGCTACCTAGGTCGTCGAACTCGAAGAGGCTGGGCGCCAGGGAGAAGCAACGACCGTGACCCTGGCAGCGTTCGGCGTCGATCGAAACCCTCACGATCCCCCTCTCGTGGTACTGCCAGTGACCTTACTACCGGGTAACGAAAGAATGACCGACGTTACGCACTCACGTCCACCGTTGTCTATCCCGCTTCGATCTCTTCTCGACTGATGCCCAGGAAGTACAACACGGCATCGAGGTAGGGGACCGAGAGCGCGACGTTGGCGTGTTCCTGGACCGCTGGCTTGGCGTTGAAGGCGATGCCGAGCCCCGCGAGCGAGAGCATGTCGATGTCGTTGGCCCCGTCGCCCACGGCCACGGTCTGCTCCAGCGGCACGCCGACGTCGTGGGCGAATCGCTCGAGTGCCCGGGCCTTGCCGGCCCGGTCGACCACCGGCGCGCCCAGACGACCCGTGAGCCGCCCGTCCACGATCTCGAGACGATTGGCTTCGAGGTACTGCACGTCGAGCTCCGCCATCAGCGGTCCGAGCACTTCGAAGAACCCGCCCGACACGACCGCGGCCACGTAGCCGAGGCGCTGGAGCGTGCGCAGCAACGTCCGCGCGCCCGGCGCGAGGCGCAGCTTGGCGCGCACGTCATCGAGCACGGTAGCCGGCATGCCCGCCAGCAGCGCCACCCGACGTCGCAGCGACTCGGCGAAGTCGATCTCACCGGCCATCGCCGCCTCCGTGATCGTCGACACCTCCTCCGCACAGCCACAGGCGTCGCCGAGTAGGTCGATGACCTCGTCCTGGAGCAGCGTCGAATCGGCGTCCATCACCACCAAGTGCTTCGCGCGACGGTGCAGGCCCGCGCGCTGGACGGCCAGGTCGAGCCCGCACTCCTTGGCCACCGACGTCAGGTCCTCGCGCAGCGCGGCGTGGTCGGATCCTCGCACCACCAGCTCGTAGCAGTCGACGGGATAGCTCGCGAGGTGCACGATCCGCTCGCAGGTGGCGTCGCTCGACGCGATGGCCCGGAACGTGCGCTCGAGCTGCCCGGCGCTGATGGTCGGCGCGAGCAGGGTCACGAGGAGCCGCCGGCCGTCGCCGTCGTCAACGGGCCGGACCTGCTCGACCGTGGCGGTGATCCCTCGCGCTTCGATGTCGCGCTCCGCGAGGGCCGCGGTAAGTACCTCGCTCGAGATGTCGGCGTCCAGGGTCAGCTCGGCGCAGAGCACCAGGGCGCCCCGGATGGTGATCTGCGCGACATCGGTCAACTGGCCGCCAATACCGGCGAGCGCGCCGAGCGCCGCGAAGAGCTCGGCCCCGACTCCCACGCGGTCCGGCCCGCTCACCGTCACGAGGTAGGTGGTCGTATCCATCCTGAAAGCGTACGGCCTGCTACGTGTGCTCTTCATCCGCGCGGATCTGGCGAACGTGCGCGACGTTGAGGTCGGTGCGCTTGTCGAAGGCCCAGAGCTTGGGCAACGCCGCGGCGAGGGCGCCCACCGAACCCGTGCACATCAGACCCCCGAAGGTGAGCGAGAAGCGCAGCGTGGTCCACGCGGCCATCACGCCGGCGCGGAACTGTCCGGCGGTCGGGCCGAGCGAATAGGAAATCAGTTCGATGCCCGCCATGCGCCCGCGGACGTCCGGAGGAATCGACTCGTTCCACATGGTGTTGCGAAAGATGCCGCTAATGGCGTCCGCGGCACCGGCGACGCTCAGGCCGGTGAAGACCCACCAGAGCGCGCTCGAGTACCCGAAGAGCGCGATGCCCAGGCCCCAGATGCTCGCCGCCGCCACGATGGCCCGGCCGTAGTGGTTGACGACCCTGGTCCACGACGAGGTGAGCGTCGCCAGCAGCGCCCCGGCCGGCAGACCGCACTCGAGCAAGGCCAGGGCGTAGGTGACGTGGAAACGTGCAGCGACGAACGGCAGCATGACGACGGGAAAGGCGAGCACCATCGCCAGCAGGTCAATGACGTAGGTGCCGAGCAGGTCGGGCCGTTTCGTGGCGTAACGGAGGCCGAACTTGAGGGCGGCCAGATCGCCGACCTTCGTTTGTTCCTTCGGGGTGATGGAGCGCAACGAGAAGAGCAACGCCAGAGAGAAACTGAAGGTGACCAGGTTGGCGAAGTACACATAGGACGGCCCGATGGTGACGGCCATCAATCCTCCGATGGCCGGCCCGATGATGGAGGCCGTCGTGTAACGCACGTTGGCCAACGTCGACGCGGCACGTTGCAGGTCGTAGGGAACGTACATCTGATTGAGCGCCGTGACGCTTGGTCCCTGCAGGCTCGCCGCGCCAGCGGCCACGAACGCGTCGAAGTAGAGGATCCAGACCTCTGGATGTGGCAACAGCGCGTTGATGAAGAGCACCGCCGTCGAGATCATGAGGACCTGCTCCATGGTGATGATGAGGCGCCGTCGATTCAGCCGGTCGGCCAGCACGCCGCCGTAGAGGCCGCAGGCCACGATGGGCAGCAGTTCGAAAAGCCCGAGCAGGCCTACGTCCAATGGGGAGTGGGTCAGGTTCTTCAACTGGAACGGCACGGTCACGTACGTCGCCTGGCTCCCCAGTGCCGTGATGAATCCCGCGATGTACAGACGCCGGTACTGCTTGGAGACCCGCAGCGGCGTGAGGTCTACGCCGATTCCTTTTGTCACTCCTGTGCGGCTCCCGCCTGCCAGCCGCCTTCGGCACTGTGGTGACGCAACACCTTCGCCGGCACCCCGCCCAGCACCACGTGATCGGGGAACTCCCCACGCACGACTGCACCGGCGGCCACCGTGGTGTTTCGCCCCAAGACCGTTCCCGGCAAGATCACCACGTTGGCTCCTAACCAGCTGCCCGAACCGATGCGCACCGCCGCCTCGACGGGGTGCTGCCAGCCCACCGGCTCGTCGAGCCTCTCGTAGGTGTGGTTCTGATCGGTGATGTAGACGTAGGGGCCTGTTTGGATCTCGTCGCCCAACTCAATGGACCAGTGGCCGATGATGTGCGAACCTCGACCGATCACGCATCGCTGACCGATCGACACCACAGGTGCACTCAGCATCTCCTGCTGCGCGCTGATGCCCGCCGTAAGACAGACGTTGGGTCCAACGAGCGTCCCGTCGCCGATGGAGAGGTACCGTTCGTTGTAGACCACCCCCTGCGGGGCCATCAGGGCCGCGCCCGGGCCGAAGTAGAAGAACTCGCGAGCGTAGGGATCGTCGGGACCGACGGTCGCCACCTCATTGAGATAACGACGGGTCGAGCGAACGAGCGCACCGAGAAAGTGGCGAAACCGAAGGCGATGATCCACCACGTCACGCTAGGCCACTGGCCACCAGGCCGTTCAATCGGTCAGGCGAGAATCCGCACCGCCGCCACGAATTGGTCAGTCCAGCGAGATCGGTACGTCCACGTCGATCTCGCTGGAGACGCCCACCACGTCCGGCAGCAGATCGTCCGCGATTCGCGCGCGCACGCGGCCGTCGATCTCGGCCATCATCTGGGGGTTCTCGCGCAGGAAGGTCTTGACGTTCTCGCGGCCTTGGCCCATCTGCTCGCCTTCGTAGGTGAACCACGCTCCGGCCTTCTTCACGAAACCGAGCTCGACGGCCACATCCAGGACCGATCCTTCGCGGCTGATGCCCTGGCCGTACATGATGTCGAACTCGGCCTGCTTGAAGGGGGACGCGCACTTGTTCTTCACGACCTTGACGCGCGTGCGGTTGCCGACGATCTCCGTGCCGTCCTTGATCGACTCGATACGACGAATGTCCAATCGGACCGAAGCGTAGAACTTGAGCGCCCGACCTCCGGGCGTGACTTCGGGCGAGCCGTAGATGACGCCGATCTTCTCACGCAACTGGTTGATGAAGACCGCCAGGGTGTTCGACTTCGACAGCCCACCGGTCAACTTTCGCAGCGCCTGACCCATCAAACGAGCCTGCAGTCCAACGTGGGTGTCACCCATGTCGCCTTCGATCTCAGCCCTCGGCGTCAACGCCGCGACCGAGTCGATGATGACGACGTCCAGCGCACCCGAACGGATGAGCATGTCCGTGATCTCCAGGGCCTGCTCGCCGGTGTCGGGCTGGCTGATGAGCAGGTCGTCCACGTTCACCCCGATGGCGCGCGCGTAGACCGGGTCCATGGCGTGTTCGGCGTCGATGTAGGCACAGACGCCTCCGTTGCGTTGCGCCTCGGCGACCACGTGCATGGCCAGGGTCGACTTTCCCGAGGACTCGGGACCGTAGAGCTCGACGATGCGGCCGCGAGGCAAGCCACCGATACCGAGGGCCAGGTCCAGGGCGAGCGCGCCGGTCGGGATTGACTCAATGTTCATGTGCAGGTTCTCACCCATGCGCATAATCGAACCCTTGCCGAACTGCTTCTCGATCTGGCCAAGCGCCGCATCGAGGGCCTTGGCGCGGTCGTCGGTTGCCATTGCTGTCTCCTTGTTCTTAGTCACCCGAGCACACTATGTACCCTCAGTGACATCGGTCGGGCTCCACCCGCTTTCACGGTACTACGAACAAGTGTTCGTAACAAGGATTTCCGTCCATTTTCGAAGCGGTCCTTCCCTCGGTAATTTACTGGAAATCCTCGAGAAAAGTTCGCTCTCAATCCACCAATGCCTGGTACACCAGCCGATGAAGTTCACGACGAATCGGGTAGGTGCCGCTGGGCAGTACCTGGGTGAAGAAGCTCACCGCGAGGTCCTCGGCGGGGTCCACCCAAAAGGCCGTCGACGCCGCTCCTCCCCAGGCGAAGGCCCCCTCCGATATCAGGTTCTTGTTCTTCGCCTGGTCGATGATGACCGAGAATCCGAGGCCGAAGCCCACACCGGCGAAGCCAGACTCGGCGTAGGTGTCGACCGCGAAGGATTCGAGATCGACACCACCCGGCAAGTGGTTGAGCGTCATCAGGTCCAATGTGCGACTCGACAGCAGTCGCACGTCGTCCAACTCGCCTCCGCGTAGCAGCATTTTGGTGAACCGCTCGTAATCGTGCGCCGTCGAACCGAGTCCCCCGCCACCGGACAGGAACGTGGGCTTTTGGGTGGCGTGCAGCGCCACCTCTTCCCACGCGAAGGTTTCACCCATGAAGTACGCGTACAGCATCGCCAGGCGATCGACCTTCTCGGGCGGGCACCAGAAGTCGGTGTCGACCATGCCCAGCGGTTCGAAGATGCGCTCTTTGAGAAAGACGTCGAGCGGTTGACCGCTCCATATCTCGATGAGCCGCCCGAGCACGTCAGTGGCGACCGAATAGTTGAAGTGGGTGCCCGGTTGGAACAGCAGCGGCGTCTCGCACCAGTCGTGCACGGCTCCCGCGAGGTCGACGTCCTTGTACCGGCCGAATTCGTAGCCCTTGTTGCGATACATCTCGTCGACCGACGTCAAGCGCTGGAACTCATAGGTGAGTCCACTGGTGTGCGTCATCAAATGGTGAATGAGGACAGGCCCGTCGGCGGGCACGGTCTCGGGGGCCAGCGCCGTGCCGCCCACAAAGACCCGGGGTTCACGCAGTTCCTCGATCCAACGGCCCGCGTCATCGTTGAGATCGAAATGTCCCTCTTCGAAGAGCATCATGGCGCCGATCGACACGATGGGCTTGGTCATGGAATAGATGCGCCAAATCGTGTCGTCGGTGACGGGCAGGTCCCTTTCGCGGTCGCGGTGACCGGACTTGCCAGTCCAGACGAGTTCGCCGCCTCGTGACACCGTGGCCTGCCAACCTGGCAGCTTCCCGTCGGCCACGTAGCGCTCGAAGTGCGTCTGGATTCTCTCCAGGCGCGCGGGGTCGAAGCCCATCGAAGAGGGATCGACGCGAATGTCCAATGACGAGATGGGAACCTCCGTTAGCCCGGCCGGCACGTAAGGCGCGGATAACTCATTGGCGTGCGTCCATAGCCCGACGAAGCGCATCGAGTGCGCTGATGGCGCTGTAGGAACGAACGCGCGGGCGATCACCGGGCAAGTGAAGCTCCACGTGCTCCACGTGCTCGCCCAGGGCGATCCCTACGAACACCGTCCCCGCGGGCTGGCCGTCCTGTTCCTGCGGCCCGGCGACACCGGTGACGCTCAGTCCGACATCGGATTTAAGGAGCGCTCGCACCCCAGTAGCCATCGCCTCGGCCGCGGCCGCGCTCACCACTGGGCCGCGTGGCACGCCGAGCAGGTCGAACTTCACGTCCGAGGCGTAGCTCACCACGCCGCCGCGAAACCACGTCGACGCCCCCGCGATGTTCACGAGCCGGCTCGCGATGAGTCCCCCCGTGACCGACTCGGCCACGCCCAACGTGGCGGCTCCTGCCACGAGTCGTCGGGCGACGGCGTCTTCCATCGTTTCATCATCGACGCCGAAGACGATGTCACCGAAGCGCTCGTTGATGCGATCGCGCACCAGCTGTTCTTCGCTATTCAGTAGCGCGCGGGCCTGCTCCTCATCGGCGCCCTGGGCGGTCAACCGCACCTTGATGCCCTCGATGCCCGACGCTAGGAAGGCAATGGTCACCTGGCCGTCCGACGCCAGGGCGTCGAAGCGATCGGCCACTGATTCCGCCAGTGCCGATTCGCTCGCCCCCCAGGTGCGCAGCATGCGGCTCATGATCACCGACGTCGTCCCTGACGCGCGCACGCGAGCCAGCAGGTCGGGCAGAATCGCGCGTTCGAACATCTCGGCCATCTCGTAGGGCACGCCCGGTACGGCGTACACGACCTTGAGTCCCACCGGGCAGATAAGGCCCGGTGCCGTGCCGCGGGTCTGCGGGATGATCGTGGCGCCGACGGGGACGTCGGCCTGCAGAAGGTTGTTATCAGGCATCGCGCGACCTCGGGCGCTGAACATCGTGCGAATCGACTCGACGATCTGCTCGTCGCGACGTAATTCGACGTTCATCACCTCGGCCAGCGCGGCCCGCGTTATATCGTCCTGCGTCGGCCCCAGCCCTCCGCAGACAATGACCGCGTCACTTCGTGCCAGGGCCGTTCGAAAGGCCAGCACCATGCGCTCGTGGTTGTCACCGACGTGCTGATGGAAGTGCGACGCGATGCCGCTGGCCGCCAGGTGTTCGCCGAGCCACTGCGAATTGGTGTCGGCGATCTGTCCTAACAGCAGCTCCGTGCCGACCGCGACGATCTCAACCCGCACCGGCGAAGGCCTTTCTCCCGTCGACGTAGTACTTCCACCCGGTATAGAGCGTCATAACGACGGCGATCCAGATAGTCGTCACGCCCAGCCAGGTGTGATGCGCGCAGATCGGCAGCACGCAGAAGGCGATCGCCCAGTCCTGGGTGAAGGTCTTCCATTTGGCGAGCTTGCTCGCGGGGATAGAGATTCCCCTCTTCGCGGCCCTGGCTCGAAAGACGCTCATCCATATCTCGCGCAGCGTGATCAGCACCGCGGGGATGATGAAGCTCTTGAGCCCGTGAGGTCGCGAGATTATGAGCGCGTATAGGGCGCCGAGAACGATTATCTTGTCGGCCAGCGGATCGAGGAACGCGCCCGAGCGCGTGGTGCCGTGACGGCGCGCGACGATGCCGTCGAAGTAGTCCGAGGCCGCCGCCGACATCCCCACCACCGAGGTCCACCACGAGATCCGGTCCACCACGATTAGATAGACGAAGACCGGCGCGATCACGATGCGGAAGGCCGTCATCATGTTGGCGGGCGTGAGCAGCGCGGACTCGCCGTAGGTGCGGTCATTCGTGGTCATACCAACACCGCCTCCAGGTCCGTTCCGTGGCTCGCCACGATCTCGACGTCATACAACTCTCCCACCGCCAGCGTCGGATCTACCATCACGATGCCGTCGATCTCCGGGCACTCTCGAACACTACGGCCGACGCCAGACGTGTCGATCAGTACTCGCTGGCTCGTGCCCACGAGTTGGTCGCGCCGACGCGCGGTGATCTGGTCCTGGCGCTCGCTGACCTCGCGGAGCCGCTCGAGGGCCAGCTCCTTGGGCACCTGGTCACCGAGACCGCTGGCCAGCGTCCCCTCCTCCGACGAGAAGGTAAAGAAACCGGCCCAATCCAATTGCGCGGCGTCGATGAAGTCGAGCAGCTCGCGTTGATCGTCCTCCGTCTCACCCGGGTAGCCGAGGATGAATGACGAGCGGAACGTCGCGTCGGGATCAGCCGCCCGTATGACCGCGATGCGCTCGAGGAATCGGTCCCCGCTGCCCCAGCGGCGCATCGCGCGCAGCATGCGACGAGAGGCGTGCTGCAGCGAGAGGTCGAAGTACGGCACGCCGGTGGCGAGAATGGTTTCGATGAGACCGCTGGTGAGCCCCGACGGGTAGAGATAGAGCAGGCGGACGCGTTCGACCTCACGGCTCAGGGTCCTGGTCAGCTCGATGAGTGGCTGCGTACCGCCCTCGTCGAGCACCTCCACCGCTTCGCCGCGACCGGCGCGACGGCGATCGTGCCCCCAGCTCGCGAGATCCTGGGCGATCAGCACCAGCTCGCGCACGCCGCCCTCGCGTAGTGCGCGGGCCTCGGTGAAGATCTCCTCCACGCTTCGCGAGCGCTGGTCCCCGCGGAAGCTCGGGATCGCGCAGAAGCCGCAACGTCGGTCGCATCCTTCGGCGATCTTCACGTAGGCCCACGGCGTCGACGTGGCGGGTCGCGGCAGGTTCAAGAGATCGAAGGCCGGCGTGGCGCGCCGGCGCAGGCTGACGGGGGACGACGGCACGAGCGTGAGGCTCTCCCCGAAGCCGGCCACCAGGTCGACCTCCGGCAGCGCCGCCGCCAATTCGTCGCCGTAGCGCTCGGCCATGCACCCGGTCACGACCAGGCGGGCGCCTTTCAGTTTTCGCTCCGCCAGTTCCAGGACCGTTTCAATGGACTCCTCGCGGGCCGCTTCGATGAACGCGCAGGTGTTGGCCACCACCAGGTCGGCCACCTCGGGCGACTCCGCGACGAGGTAACCCTGGGACGCCAATAGTCCCGCCAGCTTGTCAGAATCCACGTGATTCTTCGGGCACCCCAGTGTCTCAATCCAGTACCGCACGTGTCTCCTCAATTCAGGGCAGCACCGAGCGCGCGGCACTCGGTGTTCGGCGGAGAGGGAGGGATTTGAACCCTCGGGCCCACTTTCGCAGGCCGCATTCTTAGCAGGAATGTGGATTAAACCGGACTCTCCCACCTCTCCAGGCAGAGCCATCCTACTGGCGAGTCGTGGCCCCGGTAAATCAACCTAATTGAACGAGAGTGCCAGCGTTACACTCTAAAAAACCAAGAAGCGATCTCTCTACCGCGAAGGAACACCCATGCGCACCTTTCGTCTCCTGCTCGCCGGTCTCTTCGGCGCATCCGCATTCACCGGCGTCACGTTCACCTCCGGCCCGGCGGGCGCCACGTCATCGGCGTTGGCCACCTGTCGCACCACAATCAACGCCGAGGAGTACGCTAAGGGGAAGCTGACCGTCGCGACCGACAACCCCGTCTACACCCCGTGGTTCGTCAACAACAAGCCGTCGAACGGCAAGGGCTTCGAATCCGCCCTGGCCTACGCCATCGCCGCGACGCTGGGGATATCCAAGAGCAACGTCGTGTGGGCGTACGAACCCTTCGACAACAGCTACACGCCCGGGCCCAAGAAGTTCGATTTCGATATCAATGAGATCTCCTACACCGCGCAGCGGGCCAAGGCCGTGACGTTCTCCGAGAGCTACTACAACGTCACCCAGTCGATCGTCACGCTCCAGGGCAGCGTGGTGGCGAAGAAGCACTCCCCGGCTCAGCTCAAGACCTACCTCTACGGCGACCAGATCGGCACGACGGGGTTGGCCTACATCTACAACCACATCCACCCGACGCAGCAGCCACGGGTCTATTCCACGCTCGACGCCGCGGTGCTGGCGCTGCAAACCGGCCAGATCAACGCCATCGTCGTCGACACCCCGGACGGACAGTACATGGCGACGTCGGAGGTGGAGAACGCCAAGAAGAAGGCCGATGGCCTCCAGGTGGGTCAGTTCCCGAGCACCGGCGAGCACTACGGACTGCTCTTCAAGAAAGGCAACCCTCTCGTGGGCTGCATCAACGTGGCCCTCAACACGCTCAAGTCGAACGGCACCCTCGCCTCGCTGACCACGAAGTGGCTGAACATCTACACCAGCGTGCCCGTCATAAAGCCGTAGGACCGTGTCGCTAGGCCACGACGAGTTATCGTCGCCGACGCCGAATCTCTTCACGCCCCCTCGCCGGCGATTCTTCACCGGCCGGCGGGGACTGGCCGCGAGCACGATCTCGAGCGTCCTGCTGGTCGCGGCGCTGGTGTCGGTGTTCTTCTGGGCTCCCGGGTCGGCCAGCGTGCGGTACTACTTCTTCAACGGCCACGACATGTGGCAGTCCTTCATCGGCCATCCCCAGACCGGTCTGCTGTCGGTGGGCAAGGGCTTCTTCACGAACATCTGGATGTGCCTGGTGTGCGAGGTCCTGATCCTGATCCTCGGTCTCGGCGTCGCCTGGATCCGCGTGAGCCGGTCGCCGGTCCTCTACCCCTTCCGCGTGCTGGCCACCGCCTACACCGACGTGTTCCGCGGCATTCCCCTGCTGCTGGTCGTCTTCATGGTCGGCTTCGGGCTGCCCTCGATGCAGCTGGGTTTCCTGACCACCCAGTCCCCCGACGTCTACGGGTGCATGGCCCTCACCATCACCTACACCGCCTACGTCGCCGAGGTCTTCCGCGCGGGGATCTACTCGGTGCCCAACGGCCAGATACTCGCGGCCAGATCGCTCGGCCTGACCCACGCCACCACCATGCGCCGGGTGACGCTGCCCCAGGCCGTGCGCACGGTCATCCCGCCGCTCCTCAACGACTTCATCTCCCTGCAGAAGGACACCGCCCTGGTCTCGGTGCTCGGAGCGATCGAAGCGGCCCGCGCCGCGCAGATCTACGCGTCGACCACCTTCAACGGCAGCGGTCTGGTCGTCGCCTCCCTGCTCTTCCTGGCCATCACGATTCCCCTCACGCGCTTCACCGACCGGCTCCTGGACCGCGACCGCAGCCGCCGACTGGCGGCACTGGCGTGACCGACGCTCCGTCCAACGACGTCGTGCTCGACCTCGACCACGTGGTCAAGCGCTTCGGCGACCACGAGGTCCTGAGCGGCGTGTCGTTGAAGTTGCACCGCCACGAGGTGGTCTGTCTGATCGGCGCCTCCGGGTCGGGCAAGTCGACCTTGCTGCGCTGCGCCAACCTGCTCGAGACGATCGACGGCGGCGACATCTCGCTGTTCGGTCAATCGCTGCTCGACGAGTACATCGATCCCGACCTCGTGCGTCGCCACGTCGGCATGGTCTTCCAGTCGTTCAACCTCTTCCCCCACTTGAGCGTGCTCGACAACATCCTTTTGGGGCCGGTGAGGGCGTTGAAGAGAAAAGCGGCCGACGTCCATGACGAGGCCCTCGCGCTGCTCGATCGGATCGGCCTGCGCGAGCGAGCGAACGACTTCCCGGATCGGCTCTCCGGAGGACAGCAACAGCGCGTAGCCATCGTGCGATCATTGGCCATGCAGCCGGCCCTCCTGCTGCTCGACGAGGTGACCAGCGCCCTCGACCCGACGCTGGTGGGCGAAGTCCTGGACCTGCTACGCGATCTCGCGGCGCAGGGCACCACGATGCTGGTCGCGACGCACGAGATGAACTTCGCCCGAGACGTCGCGCGACAGGTCGCCTACCTCGACAAGGGTGTCTTGGTGGAGCAGGGCACGCCCGACCAGATGTTCAACCATCCCCAGCACGAGTCAACCCGCACCTTCCTCGAACGAGTGCGCTAGGACGCTTCCAGTTCGAGCAGCTCGGGCATCTTGAGGACCATGTCGAAGAGTTCCTGGTCTCGGTCCCACGTCAGGTGCTCGCGCACGTCGTCGAGCGGCAGCCACACCAGCACGTCCACTTCGGCGTTCGGGAAGAACTCACCATCGCCGGCACTCATGAGGTAGTACGCGACGATCTTGGGCTTGCCCCGCCGGTGCGTGTAGTTCGTCGTGCCGACGAATCGCGTGACGCTGCAGCGGATTCCGATCTCCTCGAGCACCTCACGCAGCGCACCCTGTTCGAAGGTCTCTCCCTCGGCGAGTTTGCCCTTGGGGAAGGTCCAGTCGCCCCTCGCTTCACGGAAGATGCACGCCACTTCCACGCGACCGCTGGGCGCGTGGCGGATGACAATGCCACCGGCGGCGCGGATGAGGTCGTCGGGAGCATCACGCGGGACAATCAATTCACCGCTCAAAAGGTGCACGTTCCTAACGCTAGAGGATGGTTAACGAGCGTCACAGTATTACCCTATGCCTTTAGTCACGATATGTCCGCGCGTGTTCACCTGCGTGTCACTTTGCGTTAACCAAGAGGAAAGTTGTGAGAGATGTGAGATTCATCGTGACGGTGCGCGCGACGCGAGTGACCTCCTCAGTTCCGGGACTCGTCCCGGCTCGTTCGTACACTTAACGAAATGCTCGCGCTCACGCTCCCTCTCGGATGGCGGCTGGTCATCTTCTTTATCGCGGGCGTGGCGGGCGGCATCGCCAACGGCATCGCGGGCGGGGGCACCTTCCTCACCTTCCCCACCTTGTTGGCCCTGGGCATTCCGGCGCTGCAGGCCAACGTCTCCACCTCGGTGGGCGTGATACCCAGCTACCTCGGAGGGATCAGGGGATTCCGCCTCGAGCTCGGCGAACATCGCCAGCTCATCCGTTCGCTCATCCCCTCGTGCGTGCTGGGCAGCGCGACCGGTTGCGCGCTCCTGCTGCTCGGTTCGCCGTCGACCTTCCGCAGCGTCGTTCCCTGGCTCATCGGCTTCGCCACGGTGCTGTTCGCCCTAGCGCCTCGGATCACCAGGGCCCTCGCGCACGTCGACCACACCCGCGGCGCACGACGCTGGGCCCTCTTCGCGGGCGTGTTCCTGGCGTCGACCTACGGCGGCTATTTCGGCGCCGGACTGGGCATCCTCCTGCTCGCCGTCATGGCCATCGCGCTGCCCTTCGAGATCCACGAGCTTCAGGGCATCCGAAGCGTCCTGTCGATGGCCATCAACGTGATCGCCGCCACCATCTTCATCGTGCGCGGACACCTGGCCCTCGACGCCGTGTACATGCTGCTCGCGGGCTCGCTGGTCGGCGGCTGGCTCGGGACCCTGCTCATCAAACGCCTGTCGTCGGCGGTGGTGAGAGCGCTGGTGATAGCGACCGGCGCGTTCACCACGGTCTACTTGGCCCTCGGAAAATAGTGTGGCGAATAGTTGATAATTTCACTAAAGTATGTGGAATGAAGAAGTTCTTCTCCTTCCCGAACCCGGTCAACGACGCGGCCGCTCGCACGGTGGCCTTGGGCGTGGTGGCGATGGCGGTGGCGGCATTGATCACCAATACGGCTTGGCTTTTGATCCCGCTCACCTACGGCTTCGTGGCTCGCGTCGCGACCGGTCCGACGATGTCGCCGCTCGGACAGTTCGCCGTGCGCGTCGCGGGACCTCGCCTTCACGCGTGGCAGAAGTCCGTGCCCGGTCCGCCCAAGCGATTCGCCCAGACCATGGGCCTGGCCTTCACGCTCTCCGCCACCATCGTGTGGTTGACCGCGGGCTGGTCGGACGCACGCTGGATCTTGGTGCCCCTGATCGGTGCGGCGTCGCTCGAGGGATTTCTCGGCTACTGCCTCGGCTGCACCGTCTTTGGATGGTTGATTCGAGCCGGGTGGATACCCGAGTCCATATGCGCCGAATGCGGCGACTTGTCGGCTCGTTACGCGGCCGCTGGCTATCCGGTCAAGTAATAATTGTCTAACAGTTGACCCAGAAATCATGGTGGTCAGTTTGAGGGCATCAATTCCTTCGTAGGCTGGAGCAATGCTAGGTCGTCATCCCCGGGCCATCTGGTCGTTGCTGACCTTGAGCGCCGCACTGACCGCCTTCACACTGCCCGCCACGGCGTCCGTGGCCAGCGAGGCCCGCGTCGAAGTGGCGAACGCGGCACCACTCCCCTCGACGGACACCGTCGTGGCCACGCCCATCTCGACGTCGTTCGACGTCACGTTGACGCCGCGCAACTCGACGGACTTGACCTCGTACATCGCCAGCCTCTCGGACGTGGCGTCACCGAGTTATCACCGCTACCTGACGCCGTCGCAGTTCGCCACCCGATTCGGGGCGAGTGCGGCCACGGTCGCTTCACTGCGCACGTATTTCTCCGGCTACGACCTGCGCGTCGGTGCGCTGAGCAAGGGCCGCATCGTGCTGCACGTGAGTGGACTCACCACCAACATCGCGCACGCCTTCAACGCGCCGGTCGAAACGGTTCGCTTGGCCAGCGGTCAACTCTCGGCGCAGTTCGAGACCAAGGCCACGTTGCCCGCGACGCTGGCGCGCGACGTGGCGGGCGTGGCCGGCCTCTCGTCGGTCGTGCCCTACAGCTCGAACGCCATCGCCAAGCACAGCGTCGCGCACGCCACGTCGGTGACGTCCTGCGCCGGCGCCGCCGACGGTGCGAGCGCGACCAGCACGACGCCAAACCTGCTCGGCGGGTACACCCTGCAGCAGGAGGCGCAGCTCTACGGACTCTCGAGTGCCTACGCCAGCGGTGACAACGGCACGGGCCAGACGATCGGCATCTACGAATTGGGCACCTACGACCCCAGCGACGTCGCCATCTACGACGGCTGCTACGGCATCTCGACCGTTCCCACCACGATTCCCGTGGACGGCGGCGCGGTCGGCGGCTACAGCGACGAAGCCACCATGGACGTGGAGCAGACCGCCGGGCTCGCGCCCGGCGCCGCCCTCGAGGTCTACGCCGGACCGAACTCGAACTCCGGCCCGACGGACATCTACACCCAGATGGCCGATGACGACACGGCGACCATCATCACGACGTCGTGGGGCGACTGCGAAGTCGACCCGACCAACGACCCCTCGTCGGAGGAGCCGATCTTCGAACAGATGGCGGCCCAAGGCCAGACCATGGTCGCCTCGGCCGGCGACGAAGGTTCTTCGGACTGCAACGGCATCACCACCAACGCGCCGGCCGTCGACGACCCGGCCTCCCAGCCCTACGTGACGGGCGTCGGAGGGCTGACGGTGTCGAACATCACCGGTCCCGTGGAAACGGTGTGGAACGACGGGACCAACAGCGGCGGCGGCGCCAGCGGCGGCGGGATGTCGCAGATCTGGTCGAGGCCCTCGTGGCAGACCGGGCCGGGGATCACGACCTCGGACACGATGCGCATGGTGCCCGACCTTTCGGTGATCGGCGATCCCAACACCGGGTTCGTGGAGTACTTCACGGGATCCTCCTCCGGCATCTGCCATCACTCCTGTTCAGGGGGGTGGGACACGATCGGCGGCACGTCCATCAGCTCCCAGCTCGTCGGCGCGCTACTCGCGGTGTCGGCGCAGTCCTGCGGTGTGAGCCGGCTGGGCTTCGTCAACCCCGCCCTCTACGCCATGGCCAGCCAGGGCGTCGGGTTCACCGACGTGACGACGGGCAACAACGACCTCTTCGGCGAGAACGTCTACAGCGCCGGTCCCGGCTACGACATGGCGTCGGGCCTGGGCAGCCCCGACGCCAGTTTCATCTCGGGGATCTGCCCGTCCAAGATCGACGTGGCGAAGGGCTCGTTGGTCGCGTCCTCGTCGTCACCCACCGTCGGGGCCACGCCGACGACGCTGACCTTGACGCTCGACAACGCGAACGGCAGCCCACTCGCCAACACGCTAGTCAACGTGAGCGCCACCGCCGCCAGCGGCACGATCGTGATCGACGGTGACGCCGCGAGCTCCGTCTCGAGCGGCAGCGCGTCCTACTCCGTCACCACCAACGCCGCGGGCACCGCCGCCATCACCGTCGCCACGGACGTGGCGGGACCGCTGGTGGTCAAGATCACGTACCAGAACCAGACGATCTACAGCACGACGCTCAACTTCGGCAGCGGCACCTCGAAGTCCGCCGCGACGATCCCCGGCGCGCCATCGATCACCAAACTCACCGCGTTGGTGGGCGGCTTCACGCTCGTCGTGAGGGCGCCATCGAGCAACGGCGGTAGCGCCATCATCGCTTACCAATACTCGATCAACAACGGCGTGTCGTGGACCTCGTTCTCGCGAGTGACCAAGACAACGTCGACGACCCGGTTGGCCAAGGGTCATCGCTACAGTGTCAGCGTGCGTGCGCGCAACGTGCACGGCGTAGGAGCAAAATCTCCGCCTTCATTGGTTACGACGCTCACATAAAAATCTTGAAACGCCGCGTGGTTCCCCGTCACCCGACCCTTCGTCGCACGCCCCCACTCCTAGACTTGACAGAGGTGGGGGTCCGAATAGTTGTGGGTCTAATCCCAATTGAAGGACGCGTGTGAAGTTCCAACCAATGCGATCAGCGGCGAATGCGCTCGTGGCCGGCACCCTGCTCACGGTGCCGCTGTCGATCACGAGTTCCTCGCCGAACACCGCTGGGCTTCCGCTCTATCAGTTCGTCGATTCGGGCGCGGGGCCGTTGCCCTGGAACGCCGTCTCCTTCGAGACGTCGATTGACAGTGCGTCCATG
This sequence comes from uncultured Acidimicrobiaceae bacterium, assembly GCA_963827115.1. Lineage (GTDB taxonomy): Bacteria > Actinomycetota > Acidimicrobiia > Acidimicrobiales > RAAP-2 > RAAP-2. The sequence goes on from CAWGZS010000001.1 coordinate 2,020,412, forward strand.
CTGGGCGGCCCCCATGCGGCCAGTCAGAATGGGGAGAACGCCCTGGCCTTTCGCGCTTCGAACTCCGACGTCGCCCTCTTCGTGCAGAGCGTCAATGGTGCGACCCAGTACAGCGACCTCTCGAGCGAGGTCGCCACCCCGCCGGCCGGGGACGATCCGATTCCGTTCTTCGATCCCACCGGAGCGGTTGACGTGCTCTACGTGTCGAGCACCGGGCACCTCATCCTGCTGTCCGCCAACTACAGCGTCGCCCCGCGTCAACGTGACACGGCGCACGTCGTCGCTCCCTCGCCCTATACCAGCACCGACCTCACCGCGCTGAGCGGCGTGACCGCCTCCAACGGACTGGCCAGCATCAACGTGTCGGGCGAGTCGGGCGTGGTGGTCGTGCGCAACACGGCCGACGACATCGAGGCCATCTCCCTGGGTTGGAAATCGAATCGTTCGGTGCCTATCGTCGCCGGTACGGCCGTGAACGTCTCGAACCTCACGAACGCCGGCACGGCGTTAAGCGATCCCGTCGCCCTGAACACCGCCTTCCCCTCCTTCGTCGCGGTGGCGACCAACGGCGCGCTCGATCTCTTCACCAACACGGGTTCGGCCAACGCCTGGACCGTGCAGAACCTCTCCCTGGCCACCCTGGCGCCGGTGCTCACCGGGCCCGTCGCGGTGGCGAACACCGGCTCCAACGTCTACATCGCGGCGCTCAATACCAGCGGTGACGTCGAGCTCTTCGGCGCGCTGCTCACGACGGTCGGCGCCAACGTCGAGAGGGCGCGCGCCTCGCCCACGACCACCACCACCTATTCCAGCGCGCCGTGGAGCCTGCTCAACGTCACCAACGCCGCCGCCAACTCCCCTCCGCTGGCCGGGCAGATCTTCCTCGACGTCACCGGCACGCAGATCTCGATCGCCGGGCAGGCCGCGAACTGGGGCGACCTCTTCGTGCTTTCCAGCACCGTGCCGTCAACGACGTGGTCGGCCACGAACGTCTCGGTCACGGCCACCAACGCCGCCCGCACGATCGGCCCCGTCGTCGCGGGCGTCAACGAAGGTCCGGAACTCGAGCTCTTCGCGGCCGGCGTGAACTCCCCTCCGCCCGAAGGCGTGGGCGTCTACGCCATCCCCTCGAAGGACTGGAGTGCGGCCATCACCAACGGGTGGCCCATCCTGAGCGGCACCGGGGGCCTGGGCACGCAGGTGTCGCCCTGGGTCGGCTACACGTCGTCGTCGACGACCGTTGCGACGTCGCCGGACTTCCTGCTCGGCCAGTCCATCTATAACTCTCATAAACGCGTCACCTGGCTCTCCTTCTGGACGGTGAGCGGCCCGCTGGCCGGTCAGGCACAGACGACCGCCAACTACTACAGCCACGGCTTCGCCGCGGGCGCCTGGGTCGCGACGCAAATCGACCAGTACCGAGGTCTAGGCGTGGGACTGAAGCCGGACTGGGTGATCTTCGATCCCGAGGGCTATCCCAACAACAGCTCCAACCTCGTCGCGCCGCCGGGCGCGACACCGGCCACGATGGCCCTCTACACGACGTACTGGTCGGCCATGCTCCAAGGATGGGCCCAAGGGATCGCGTCGGTCGACTCGTCCCTCAACGCCGGGCTCTACGCCAACCAGTCGGAGTACCGCAACTACAACCTCGCGGCGCAGCCCCTGCCGGTCTTCGAAGCCGTGGCGTTCAGTGGCAACGGTCCAACCATCGTCAACGGCGCCAGCGGCAGCAACATCCGCGGGTACATTGCCTTCAGCGCGGTCTGCAATCCCGTCAGCACCCTGGCCACGGAGATTTCCACCTTGGTGAATCCGCCGTGGTCCGGTCAGTTCAACACGCTGCAGTTCGGCTCGAGCACCTACTGTGCTCCCGCCCCCACCTAGTCTGTTGGCATGAGCGACCCGACCGAGACCGAAGGGCCAGACCCGACCAACGAGTCGAGCGACACCAAACCCCCTGATATTCGCGAGCGATTCCGACAGTTCGCGCAGCCCTTCGTGGACTCACTGGACGGACGGCTACGAGACCAGGTCGACAAGCGGGTGGACCATCGGGTGGACGAGACCCTCGCCGCTCGACTCTCGGTCATCGAACGCGCCATCGCCGACCTCGACCGCTCGATCAAGGAACTGCAGGAAAAGCTCGAATCCTAGGGCTCGCCATCACGGCGAGGCATCGTGGTCGAACGCCCGGCGCGGTCGCGTCGAATGGCCCAGCGCACCGTCAGCACGGTCAAGACCACGACGGCCAGCACGAAGAACGAAAAGACGGCGGCGAACACGATGTCACGCTAGGTGGTGTCACAGCCTGACGCAATAGTGTCCCCATGACCACGTTGCTTCCTCCATCGCCAATGAACGTGGTCGACGCGCTGCGCGGCGACCGCGCCGCGCGCCCGCTCGCCAACACCACCAGCGCCGCCGGACTACGGGCGCAACTCGAAGACGGCATCTACGCAATCTTGGGCAAGCAGAACCCGACCGCGCCGCTCGTCGTGCGGGCTTCTTCATTGCGCGACGTGCCTCCCGCGACCGACCTGTCGTCGTCGGCGCTCGGGCGCCTCCGCGGCGTGCTGCTCACTCAATTGCTTCGCCTGCACTGTGTCGGCGAGCGCATCAATCACGCCTTCGACGAAGCGGTCGAGGCGTGGCGTGGCGACGGAGGCACCAACGACCTCCTCGGTCGACTCGAGCAGATGGACAATGACGAACGCGCGCGATTGGCCACCGACGTGGACGCCCACTGCGTGACCATGACGCGGGCGTTGGGGCCACTGTCCAGCCATTGGATGCCGCGCAGCGCCGTGCGGGCCTCCCAACGCCTCGCCGCGGGCAACGTCGTGCTGCGTGACGTGGTGGACCTGATGATCGGCACCAACGCGGCCGGTCGCTCGTCCGTGGTGCTCCTGGACGTGACCACCTCGCCGCTCGGCGAGAGCGCCGAGCGCGCGATGCGCTACCACGCGCTGGTGGAGACCCTTCGAACGTCGGTCGCGCCGTGGCGCACGTCGGCGTTCTCCACGGCCACCGGGGACCTCTGGGCGCTGGACGTCGATCACGAGCTGCTCGCACGAAGCGCCGACGAGGTGCTCGGGGTCATCCACGATCTCTGGAACGCGCAATGACCACCCTCACGCATCGACGCAACACGAGCCGCCAACTGAACGAGCTCATCATCACGTCGCCGTTGGAGCCGGTAACGCTCACCGACGATCATCGCCTCTCGCTGGCGTCGCGCTTTCGCGCCGTGGCCGGCACCGAACACCGACGGCTCGACGCCTGGGCCGTCGAGCAGGCGGGCCGGCCGTCGACTCCCTTTCACTGGTCGCCCGCGACGGCTCGGCGGGTCCTCGGCAACGCCTCGCTTCGCCGCTTCACCCACGAACCGACGAGGTCGATCACCAACGCCGTGCGCGAGGAACTGGATGATCAACTCCTGCGCGCCGCGTCCGGTCGAACGCGCGCGGGATCCCTCGCCTCGTGGCTGGCCCGGGCACCACACCCCGTCTTGGCGGTGGTGAGCGCCGAAGCGGTCAACTGGACCACGCAGCTGCTGGAGGTGGCCCGAGGCCTCGAGGACCCGTTTGAGGTGCCCGCCAGTGACGCCTACTACGACGTGGCCACCGCGCGCACGACCCTGCGTGGGCGACGCGAGCTCGTGGTGGCGCGCGACAACACGCGGATCATCGTGCGGGTGCGATCGGGAGCCCCCGGCAAGAGCGCCGGCCCGGGACTGCGGGCCGATCTGATCATCGACGCGCTGGCGCACCACGACGGCCTGGCGTCCTCGCGCATCATCGGACTCTGGCCCGAAGCCGGGGTGGCGCTCAGCGTTGACGGCACCATGGCCGATCTTCGTGCCGGGGCGAGGGATTTGGTCCGCACCGCGGTCGTCCAACGGCGTGCCCGGCTGGCCGTGGCGGCGTAAAGACTGGAGAAGGGCCGTCGGCTAGTAGCGTGGTATGGCCATGACATTACGAACTTCCCTTAGAAATATTGCAATAATCGCGCACGTCGACCACGGAAAGACCACTTTGGTGGACGCCATGCTTCGCCAGACCGGGTCCTTCACGGCCCACGAGGAACTGACCGATCGGGTCATGGACTCGGGCGACCTGGAGCGGGAAAAGGGCATAACGATCCTGGCGAAGAACACCGCCGTGAAGTGGCATGACCTCACGATCAACATCATCGACACCCCCGGCCACGCGGACTTCGGCGGCGAGGTCGAACGCGGGTTAGCGATGGTCGACGCCGTGGTGCTGCTGGTCGACGCCGCCGAGGGCCCGCTGCCCCAGACCAGGTTCGTGCTGCGCAAGACGCTCGAGGCGCGGCTGCCCGTGGTGCTCGTCATCAACAAGGTCGACCGCCCCGACGCGCGGATCTCCGACGTGGTGACCGAAGTGGAGAACCTCTTCCTCGACCTGGACGCCGACGTCGAGCAGATCTCCTTCCCCATCCTCTACGCGAGCGCCCGCCAAGGCTGGGCCTCCATGAGCCCCGACGACACCGAGGGCGACCTCACCCCGCTCTTCCAGACGATCGCCGACTTCGTGCCGGCGCCCGAATACGAGGAGGGCCACGGCCTCCAAGCCCTGGTGTGCAACCTCGACGCGTCGCCCTACCTCGGCCGACTCGCGCTCTGTCGCGTCATCAACGGAACCCTCGAACGGGGCCAGCGCGTGGCCTGGTGCCGCATCGACGGGACCATCGAGCACGCCAAGATCACCGAACTCTTCATCACCGAGGCGCTCGAGCGGATCCCCGCCCAGAGTGCCGGACCGGGCGACATCGTCGCCGTGGCCGGCTTCGAGGACATCTTCATCGGCGAGACCCTGGCCGACCCCGACAACCCGATCGCTCTGGAACCCCTGCACGTCGACGAGCCCAGCCTCTCGATGACCATCGGCATCAACACCTCGCCGCTCGCCGGCACGGAGGGCAAGCTGCTCACGGCGCGCATGGTCAAGGACCGACTCGACCGCGAACTGGTAGGCAACGTCTCGCTGCGGGTGCTCAACACCGAGCGGCCCGACGCCTGGGAGGTCCAGGGTCGAGGCGAGCTGCAACTGGCGATCCTGATCGAGACGATGCGACGCGAAGGTTTCGAACTGACCGTCGGCAAGCCCCAGGTCGTGACCAAGATCATCGACGGCAAGGTGCACGAGCCCTTGGAGCACGTCACCATCGACGTGCACGAGGAGTTCGTCGGCAACGTCACCACGCTGCTGGCCACGCGCAAGGGCACCATGCTCGACATGGTCAACCACGGCACCGGATGGGTCCGCCTGGAGTGGCGCATCCCGGCGCGCGGGCTGGTCGGCATCCGCACCGAGTTCATGACCGAGACGCGCGGCGGGGGCATGATGCACTCGACCTTCGACGGCTACGCGCCCTGGTTCGGCGACATCCGACTTCGCCAGAACGGCGTGTTGGTCGCCGATCGTCGCGGCTACACCACGGGCAACGCGCTCATCGACCTAGAACAGCGCGGCGTCCTGTTCGTCGGTCCCGGGGTCGAGGTGTTCGAGGGCATGATCGTGGGCGAGAACTCTCGCTCCGAGGAGATGAACGTCAACCCCACCAAGGAGAAGAAGCTCACCAACATGCGAGCCTCCGGCAGCGACAACACCGAACGCATCGCGCCGCCGACCATCTTCTCGCTCGAGCAGGCGCTCGAATTCATCTCCGACGACGAAGCGGCCGAGGTGACGCCCAAGTCGGTGCGCTTGCGCAAGGTCGTGCTCGAGCAGTCGTCGCGGGCCCGCGGGCGCAAAAAGCTCTAGGTGACAGCCGCTAAGGTCTATCCCGGAGGGATGACAGAGCGGCCGAATGTACCGGTCTTGAAAACCGGCGTGGGCTTGCCCACCGTGGGTTCAAATCCCACTCCCTCCGCCACTTGAGGATGACCCCTTTGGTCGGTCCACCCCCATGAGAAAAGGGCTGGGCGCCACCGAGGCGGTACTCAATCGCGGAAATAAGGTCCCCGACGGGGCAACGCCTCCTGATGAGACTCGAAGAAGGAGCGGATCTTCGCGGGCCGACTCCTCAGCTCCGCGCTAAGTCGACGGGCCTCGCCCAAGGGTCCGCGCCACGTCGTCTTCAACTCTTCTATGGAGTCCGACAGCCACTCAATCGCCGCGCTGGGCGACTCCGAGGACGCGACGAAGGCGAAATCGCGGTCGAACATCGAGCGCTGCTCGCTCAAGTAGTCAATCGCCACCACCTCGTCGTGGATCTGCCCCAGGACACCCTGCACCGACGCCAGCACCATCGCGACGTTGGTCGCCGGCTCGCCGAGGTAGGTGCTCGCCACTTCGCAGCAGTAACGGGCGCGCTTGGTCAGGATCCGTATCTCGTGCAGCTCCAAGTTGGTCGGGGACGGCCCGTAGTAGTCCACCGCGCGGTAGAGCGACGACAAGGTGCGGTCGAGACCCGGATGCAGCACCTCGCTGGCGGGCTCCGACGCGCATTCGCGAAGCGGAGGATCGATGACCGCCTCGCTCAGCGAGCGCACCATCGCGCGATAGCGCTTGGAACCGATCATCGCCCGCACGTGTCGGATCTCCAGCGAGCGTCGCTGGTCGATCTCGGCGAGCACCGAGCCGTCGAGGGCGTGCGTCGGTTCTTCGTTGAGCGAACTCAGCAGTTCGAAGAGGACATCGAGGTCACGCTCGCGTCCCAGGACCTTGCCGGCCCATCGAAGATCCTTCTGCATCCGTCGAAGCGGCCCTTCCTTGACGGCGGGAGCCACGATCTCCAGCTCTGAACGCAGCCGGCGCGCCTTGACCCGCAGCTGGTGCACCGCTTCGGGATCGTGGCTGAGGCGCGCGTGGGGCCCGAAGCGCACCAGGCCGGCCACCTCTTCGGCCAGCACCAGACGGATCACCTGTCCCGTCGTCGGAGACTGGTTGTTGGTCTGCTGGGTGAACCGCACTCTCGACATCAGTGCCACCTCGTCAGTTGCTCGGCGGCCATGCGGTCGCCTAACTGGAGCGGACTCGAGAGCGGATCTCTTCGATCCACTGGTCCGCGTCCTTGCGGGCCTGGGCCACCTCTTCGCGGCGGTCGGACGCCTCGGCTCCCGTGACGGGATAAGACCCGAGGAACTTCACGCGGGCCAGGTGGGCCTGAAGGTCCGCGAGGCAGTCGGCGACGACGTCGTCGGCCACGTGGCCTTCGAATTCGATGACAAAGCAGTACTCGCCGAGCCCCCGCTTGGTCGGACGACTCTCCAGCTTGGTCAGGTTGATGTCGCGTGCGGCGAAGCGCCCGAGGATCCCGTAGAGCGAACCGGGCCGGTCCGCGTCCTGGAAGCAGACGATCGTCGTGCGATCGTGCCCGGTGGCGGGGGCGATCGTGTCGCGCCCCACGGCCACGAAGCGCGTCTCGTTGCCGGGATGGTCGGCGATGTCGTTGGCGAGCGACACCAGACCGAAGAGTTCGCCGGCCGTCTGCGAGGCGACGGCCGCCCAGGGCTCGGGCGACGCGGCGACGTCGTGAGCGGCCTGGGAGGTGGACGTGGTCTCTTCCGCGGTGGCGTTGAGATCGCGCAGGTAGTTGCGGCACTGGGCCAGCGCGTGCACGTAGCTCCACACCTTCTTCACCTCGGCCAGGGCCACGCCGGGACGCGCCAGCAGGTGCAGGCGCACCGGGATCACGATCTCTCGTTCGATCAGCAGGTCGTGGTCGAAGACCAGCCCGTCGATGGTCGCCGAGACCGTGCCTTCGATGGCGTTTTCCAGCGGCACCAGGCCCAGATCGACCGATCCGTCGGCCACGGCGCTGAGGATGTCGGCCATCGACCGATAGGCCACCGGCTCCACGTCACGCAGGGTCGACACCGCCTCGTGGCCGAAGGAGCCTTCCGGACCCAGGTAGCCGACACGCTGTTTTGCCATTGATGGATTCTAGTTCGCCGCTTCTCGAGACGAAAGGCCCGGCAACCTCGGGCACCGGTCGAGTGTCTACGATAGTAAGGGGCTAAACGAAAGGTCGGGCAATGGGTAACGAAATGTTCAGGTACGACGCCGCGCTCACGGACGCCGTATTTGACTACTGCCGCACGCGCCTGGCCATGGATCCGGTGCCGCTCGACTTCGGCAGCCTGATCCCCATTCCCGAGCACACCCTCGACGGCCTCATCAGTGCACAGGGCCACGATCCCTCGAAGATCCTGCGTCTCTTCGAAGAGCAGCTCGCCCCGTCGGTCGTCTCGATCGACTCACCGGGGTTCCTGGCCTTCATCCCCAACGCCCCCACCAAGAACTCGCTGCTCTTCGACATGGTCGTCGCCTGCTCCGGCCTCAACGGCACCAGCTGGCTCGAGTCGGCCGGCGTCGTGGTGGCGGAGAACCAGGCGCTGTCCTTCATCGCCGACCTGGCCGGCATGCCCCAGGGTTCGGGCGGTGCCTTCGTGTCGGGTGGGTCGATGGGTAACCTGTCGAGCCTGACCGTCGGACGCGACGTCGGACGCCGGCGTCGACCCGACATCGCGCCCCACGAGCTGCGCTTCGCCATCTCGGCCGACGCGCACTCGAGCATCGGCAAGGCCCTGCACGTGCTGGGAGTGGGCGCGTTATTGGTGGAGCCCGACGACCATCGCTTCACCCGCGCCAACCTAGAAGCGGCCATGGCTGAGGACCCGCGACCCGAGACGATCATCGGCATCGTGGCCACCTCCGGGACGACCAACGCGGGCATCGTGGACGATCTCGAGGGGCTCGGCAGCTACGCCCGCGAGCACGAGCTCTGGTTCCACGTCGACGGCGCCTACGGCGGCGCGGCCCTCTTCTCGCCCACGCACCGCGACCTGCTCAAGGGCATCCGCCACGCCGACAGCTTCGTCGTGGACCCGCACAAGTGGCTCCTGGCGCCGCTCGACTGCGCGGCCTTGATCTATCGCGACCCCACGGCCGCCCGCAAGATCCTGGCCCAGCAGGCCAGCTACCTCGACATCCTGCACAGCGAGGACGACGAGCACTACGAATGGAACCCCTCGGACTTCGCGATCCACCTGTCGCGCCGTGCTCGCGGGCTGCCCTTCTGGTTCTCCTTAGTCACCAACGGCACCGCCGCGTACGAGCGGGCCATCCAGACGGCCATCGACCTGGCCCAGCGCACGGTGACCCTGATCGAGTCGATGGACCACGTCGAGATGGTGCGGCCTTCCAGCTTGTCCATCGTGCTCTTCCGACGCCTCGGCTGGTCGCCCGAGCAGTACGTAACGTGGAGCGAGCAGCTGCTGCGCGACCAGGTGGCCTTCGTGACGCCCACCAAGTGGGAGGGCGAGACGGTGGCGCGATTGGCTTTCCTGCACCCCGACACGCCCGACGAGATGGTGGTGTCGATCCTCGAATCGATGCGCGACTAGCGATCCTTCAACAGCGGATCGCCCGGCGTGCGGCGGGTCTCGCCCCGCTCGGCTCGGCGGCGCCAGGCCAGCCCGCCCAAGGCCTCCAGCACGACCCGGTTGGCCAGGTAGGCCGTGATCTCCGCGTGGTCGTAGGGCGGCGACACCTCCACCACATCCACGCCGGCCAGCGGCACCTCCATGGCGATGCGCCGCACCGCGTCGAGTAATTGACGGCTGGTGAGGCCTCCCGGCTCGGGTGTCCCGGTGCCGGGCGCCGATCCGGGGTCCACGACGTCGATGTCGACCGACAGGAACACCGCGTCGCAGTCGTCCATCGCCCGCTCGATCGCCTCGCTGAGCACGGCGTCGAGCCCGCGCGACACCACCTCGGACATCTCGAAGGAGCGCATTCCCTGGCCCGCCATCCACTCCAGCGTGGCTGGTTCGGGCCAGTAGCCCCGAAGGCCGACCTGCAGGAAACGGTCGCCCCGGCAGGCGCCCGATTCGATGAGCCGCCGCATCGGCGTGCCGTGTCCGTAGAGCGAGCCCATCTGGGAGTCGCCGGTGTCGGCGTGGGCGTCGAAGTGGATGACCGACACCCGGCCGAAGCCGACGTGGCGCGCGACGCCCCTCACGTCGCTCAGCGCGATCGTGTGGTCTCCGCCCAGCACCACGGGGATGACCCCGGCGCCGGCCACGGCGGCCACCCGCTCTTCCAGCAGGGCCAGCGACTTCTCCGTCTCGCCCGAGGGCATCTCCACGTCGCCGAGGTCCACCACCCCGAGCTCGGCTAATGGGTCGAGGCCTAGCGCGAGGCTCGGGCGCTTCCCGTCGTGGGGCAGGTAGTCGGTCAGGCGGATGGCCTGGGGCCCGAAGCGGCAGCCCGCGCGGTGCGAGGTGCCCCCGTCGAAGGGCGCACCGATGATGAGCGCCTGCGCGTTCGACCACTGCGCGAGGTCCTCGGGATCGGCCGCCGGGACGCCCAAGAACGTGGCGTCGGGGCCGTACAGGTTGCCAATGCGCATAACTCTCCTCCGCGGTTCTGGGGCCTGCGTTCAACCTTACGCTGGGCGCAATGAAAATTCGCTCGGTCTCGGCCACCCGCACCATCCAGGCTTCCCCGGTGGCGATCTTCGAACTGCTGGCCGATCCGCGGCGCCACGACGACTTCGACGGCTCCTCGACGCTGCAGCGGGTGCGGCGCGCGCCGGCGCGCCTCAGCCTGGGGGCGACCTTCGCCATGGACATGAAGATCGGCCTGCGCTACCGCGTCACCAGCACCGTGGTCGCCTTCGAGGAGGCCCGCTGCATCGCCTGGCATCACTTCGCGCGCTTCACCTGGCGCTACGACTTAGAGGCGGTGGGCGAAGGGACCCGCGTCACCGAAAGCTTCGACTACGACCAGCCCTGGGCCTTCGTCATCATCGTCCTGGGCTGGCCCGAGAGGAATCGTCGAGCGATGATCGACACGCTCGAGCGGCTCGAGCGGCTCGTCACGGCGCGCTGAGCGTGACGGCGGCCCCGACGTTGAGCAGCTCGACCCAGGTCTGACCGGGCGTCAATGCGATCGGCGTGCCCGAGGCCGTCTTGTAGGTGAGGATGTCGGACTTCGACGGTCCCCTCGACCACGTGCCGACCACTTCGCGTCCGTCGCTGAAGACGTCGGTCACCCCCGAGCCCTGCAGGTTGGCGTAGGACGACATGGTGCCGATGCCGTTGACGTAGTTGACGTACATGACAATGACGTTCTTCGGCGATTCGCGCACCCCCGTGCCGGTGAGGTCGGGCTTGCCGAAGAGCGTGCGGTCCCACGACAGCGTGGTCGTGTTCCACGTCCAGGTCACCGGATAGATGCTCGGGAAGTGGACGATGAAGCTCGGCACCTTGCGGCCCACCACCTTCTGCGACGACGAACGATAGGTGAAGAGCGGCGGCGGCGGGCTCGGCGTGCCGCCGAAGGCGAAGAGCTGCCCGGCCACGCCGAAGAGGTTGTGCGGCGACTGGAGGCTGAGGTCCCGGAACATGGCCGTGCCCGAGTTCGATTCGTCGATCAGCTTCACCGGCGCGGTCTGGATGCTGGCCACCGCGTATGCGGCGCCGCCGGAGTACGCGAAGATCCCCCCGATGGGCCAGACGACCTGGGTGTCGGTCGGCCGCACCGACCGGATCGGACCCACCTTGGCCGGGGCGTGCGAGTTGAAGATGGCGGCCAGGCGCGTGATGCCGCCGTTGACGATCTCCTCGTAGACGACGTCCGCTTCGTCCACGCCCCACTGGGGAAGCGCCTCGGGGGTGTTCTCGATCTTGACCGTCAGGGCCGACCGCTTGAGCCCCGCTCCCGAGGGGTCCAGGACCCCCGTCAGCGGCGAGACCGCCACCGGGGCGGCCGTGGTCGTGGTGGTTGCTGACGCGCTGTTGTGCGGCAAATGCCGATGAATCAGGATCCCGGCCATCGTGCCCACCCCGAGCACGGCGATCACGAGGATGGCGATGAGGACTTTGCGCATAGGTCCAACTTACTTAGCGTTGGACCGCCGACCACGGACTACCCGTCGGTCAAGGAGATGAAGATCACCGTGTGGGGCAGCTGCGTCTCGCGACTCACGTGCTCGGAACCGGGCACCGCCGTCCAGCCCGTCGCGAGGTAGAAACCGAGCGCGGTGTCGCGCGCGTTGGCCCACAGTTGCTCGGCCCCCAGGTCCCGCAGGTCCCTCATCGCGGTGGCCAGCATCGTCGCGCCGTAGCCACGACCCTGCACGTCGAGGTCGATGGCCATGTAGCGAAGCTGGTAGGAGCGCCGCTCCGGGTTGACGGGCGGCTCCGAGGCGAACCACGACGCGCTGGCCACCAGACGCTCGCCGACAAAGCCGCCGTAGTGCAGGGCGGAGGCCTCGTCGTCGCGGGGGTCCGCGACGGAGCTCTCCGGGTTGTCCGCTCGCAGCACCCGGCGCCGCAGCCCTTGCAGTTCGCGGGCGTCGACGCGGCGCACCGTAAAGTCCGGCCAGGTCGCGTCAGTCAAGGCGTTTGACCATCGTGGCCAGGGTGATCGTGGGATCGCGGTCCATGGTCGTGACCTCGCCGGTCGCGACGAAGCCTTCCCTCTCGTAGAAGGCCCGGGCGCGTTGCATGGGCGCGGCCACGTGCAGGTAGAGCGACTCAACGCCTTCTTGTCGAGCCCAGGTCTCGACGGCTTCTAAGAGCTGGTGGGCCACGCCCGTGGCGCGCGACGAGGGCGACACGTACATGCCGTAGAGCCATCGGGTCCCGGGATGCAGCTCGTTGATGCCGCCCGAGGCGACCCCCACCACGCGGTCCTCACGCTCGGCGAGGTAGTAGTTCCACTCGCGGCACAGCGCGCGCCAGTGGCGATCGGCCCAGGAGCGCGAGTCCTGGTAGGTCGAACCGTAGGCCTGCGGCGAGTCGAGGAGGGCCTCCAGGCGGATGGCCCGTAGTCGTGACGCGTCCGCCACGCCGCAGGGTCGCACCGAAGCGAGGCTGTTACTTTTCAAGAGTCATGCGTGACGAGACGTTGCGCTCGCCGAGGGTGCCTTCGGAGAAGGTGTCGCGAACGTTGTCGTGATCGATCTCGGGTCGATTCTGGGAGAGCTTCGCCTTGCCCACGATCGACGTGACCTCGAGCTCGAGCCCCACGATGGCGCTCAACTGATGCCCGATGTACTCGGCTGGGGAATCCTCGACGTGCCATTGGGGCGACCGACCCGATTCGAAATGATCGGTGAGGTCGTGGATCTGCCTCGACGTCCACTCCTTGTCGTCGTGCACCTGCAGTCGGCCCCGCACCTCGCAGGCCACGTAGTTCCACGTCGGCACGACGCCGGGGCTCTCGAGTCGGCTCGGGTAGAGGCTCGGCGACACGTACGCGCTGGCCGCCAGGAAGATCGCCAGGACTTCGTCACCGTCCTTGACCGCGCGCCACCAGGCGTTGGCCCGGGCCACGTGGAAGCGGATCGTTCGACGGTCTTCGCTCGTCACCACCGGCACGAAGACGCTCATCAGGCCTTCGTCCGCGTTGATGACCAGCATTCCCGCCCCGGCGTCATCGACGATCCGCCACGCGGCGGCCTCATCTACCTTGAAGTTAGAGGGTACGTACATGCGTCCATTGTTTCACGATTCCTCCGGCGCCGAGCCCGTGGGCCGGGCTTGTCGCGGCAGACGGGCCGAATAGATCGAGTAGCCGTCGACCTGGCGCACCAGCAGGGTCGCGATGACGACGGCCGCCACCATCGGGACGGCCAGGGAGAACCCGCTGTGGGTCAACTCCAGCACCAGGACCAAGCCGGCCAGCGGCGCCTGCATCACGGCACCGATCATGGCGGCCGCACCGATGAGGGCAAAGGCCCCGATCGGCGTGCCGTGCCAGACGTGGGTCCAGAGCACGCCCATGAAGCCGCCGAGCACGGCACCGGTGCTGAGGAACGGCGTGAAGACGCCGCCGGCCGCGCCGCTGCCTAGGGTGAGCGCGGTCACCAGGGGCTTGAGGGCGAAGAGGGCGAAGAGCAGCCCCGCGCCGCCCAGCCCGATGAACGCGTCGTGGGCCATGTCCTTGCCATTGCCGAAGAGCTGGGGATAGCGGATGCCGATGAAGCCGATCACCAGGAAGGCCAGCGGCATCTTCCAGAAGATGGACGCGCCCGACGCCCGGTGCGCCGAGACCCAGCCGATGAGGCGCACGTAGAGGAGGGACAGGAGGCCGATCACCAGACCGGCCGGCAGCGACCAGACCATCAGCGATCCGCTGAAGTGATAACTCGGCACGTCGACGTAGGTCGCGTGACTCGGCAGGTAGCACCAGGCCACCATGGTCGCGATCACCGAGCAGGCCAGGGCGGGCAGCACGGTCGGCAGCGCGAAACTTCCCATGAGCACCTCGGCGGTGAAGAGGGCCCCGCCGAGCGGCACGTTGTAGACGGCCGCGAGTCCGGCCCCGCCACCGCACGCCACCAGCAGCCGGCGCTGCGCGGGCGTGAGCCCGATCCAACCCGACAGCAGGCTGCCCGACGCGCCGCCCATGAGCTTGGGGGCGGCTTCGCGGCCCACCGAGGCGCCCATGCCGATCACCACTTCCGAGACGAACGACGTCAGGAAGCTTCGGCGCATCGAGAGCTGGGCGTCGCCGTTCCACAGCGATTCATCGATCGCGGCCTTCTCGTGCTTCAAGTAACGACGTATGAGGTACCAGGCGACCGCGCCGATCGCGCCCGCCACCACCAGGGTGAGCACCCGATGCAGGTCCGACGTCCTCGCCACGGCCGCGGCGTAGCTCCCGGTGCGGTAGTTGAACGCGGCACGCTCGGCGAGGGACAGCACCCACATCAGGAACGCGCCGAAGAGCCCGGTGGCGACGCCGGTCAGCACCAGCGCCAGCCAGAAACGGGGGCTCAGCGCCGCGTCGCCGTCGTGGGTGACGTTGGGCTGCTCCATCGCGCCGCGGCCCGAGGCGATGCGCCTCTTGATGAGCGGCGCAGGCACCCGCCGGCGCTCGCTCTCACCGCTTCGCTTGCGCACAATGGGCCTCTCGTCGGGTCGCAGGCTTCAATCGTACCCTCGGGTCCTTTTACTTCTGGCTGGGCGCTACGCCTCGGCTACAAGATGTACGGGACGATGGCCTTGACGCGTCGACGGTACTGGGGGTAGTCGTCCGGGAAGCTCTCGGTCATGAGTTTCTCCTCCAGACGGATCTTGAAGACCAGCATCACGATGACGACGGCTAAGAGGATGAAACTGAACGGCTCGTCGTACTGCAGCGCCGAGCCCAGGCCCATGGTCAAGAGTCCCGTGTAGATCGGGTGGCGAGCGAAGTGGTACGGCCCGCTTTGCATGAGCTCGTGGTCCTGCTTGAGCGTGACGACACCGCTCCAGTTCCGGCCGATCGTGAGCCTGGCCCACAACGCGAAGGCGGCGCCCGCGACGACCAGGATGACGGCCACCACGCTCACCGCCGACGACGGTTTCCATATGTGGTGATGCAAGGACGTGTGCTCCATCGGACGGGTCAGGACGATCACGGCGATCACGTAGATGACCGCCAGGCGCGCCACGCCGCCCGAACGCGCCACGGTCCGTTTCGTGCGGAACGCCATGACGACCCACACCACCGCGATGACGCCCCAGGCCACCTGGATGAGATCGCCGGCTGCCGTGACCATCAGTTCATTCTGCCCGTGCTCGGGGCCGCTTAAGGCCGGGGGCCACGCTCATCCGCCCGGCACTCGGGGAGGTGGTCGGCGACACCCACCTCGACGCCGCAGTCCTCACAGAAGAGACCGAGCAGGCAGGCGGAGTCGCCGCCCATCTCCTCTTCGGGCACGGCGTCGCGGCGTTCATCGGACATGAATCCACACTAACCATGAAGCGCCTCGGCGCCCCCGACGGCTCTAGGGGACCACGAGCGCCGAGGCGTCAAGGTCCTTGACGTCGGTGACGCCGGTGAGACCGAGCGACACCCGCATCTCCTCGCGCAGAATGCGAAACATGTGATCCACGCCCTTCTCCCCTCGCGCCGCGACGGCGTAGGCCCACGGGCGTCCGATAAGGCAGGCGCGCGCGCCCATCGCCAGGGCCTTGACGACGTCGAGCCCGCTGCGGATCCCCCCGTCCATCAGCACCTCGCAATCACCGGCGACGGCGTCGACGATCGCGGGCAGGGCTCGGATGGACGACGGCACGTCGTCGAGCTGGCGACCACCGTGGTTGGAGACCACGATGGCGTCGGCCCCGTGAGCGACCGCCTCGCGAGCGTCGTCGGCGTCGAGGATGCCCTTCAAGATAATCTTGCCGCCCCAGAGGGAGCGCAACCACGCGAGGTCGTCCCACGTGACGCTCGGGTCGAACTGTCCGTTCACCCACTCCTGGAAATCTTCGGGCACCTTGGCGTCGGGCAACGCCCGCTCGAGGTTGCCGAAGGTCAGGGGTCGCCCGCCCACCGCGACCTCACGCATCCACGTCACGTGACGGGCGAAGTCGAGCTTGCGGCGAAGTTGTCCCAGGGACGAGATACCACCGGCGAGACCGTTGCGATTGTCGCGGTAGCGCCGCCCGATGACGGCCAGGTCGACGGTGAGCACGAGGGTCGTGCAGCCGAGGGCCCGGGCCCGCGCGACCAGGTCTTCGGCGTACGCGCGGTCCTTCATCACGTACAGCTGGAACCAGAAGGGCTTCGTGAGGGCGGCCGCCACTTCCTCCATCGAGCAGATCGACAAGGTCGACTCACAAAAGACGACGCCCGCACGCTCGGCGGCTCGGGCCGCCTGCACCTCGGCGCGCTGGGCGAACATGCCGGCGAACCCGACCGGCGCCAGGATCACCGGCAGCGCCAGCTCGTGACCCAGCACGGTGGTGGAGAGCGTGTGCTGGGACACGTCGCGCAGCACACGCTGGCGCAGTTGGATGCGTCGCAAGTCATCGCGATTGGCCGCCAGCGTGTACTCGCCGAAGGAACCGCCGTCAATGTAGTCGAAGAGCTGGCGAGGGAGTCGTCGACGGGCCAGTTCGCGGTAGTCATCGACCGACGCCGGGGCGAGCCCCAACGAATGGTCACGGTTGGTCGGCACGCCCTTCATTATGGTCGACCGGCTCCGCCAGCACCTTGGCCCCGGCGTGTCGCGATCAGGGTCGGCGGCCCGAGAGGTCCAGGAGCCTCGAGGACGCCGCGTCACCCGAACCGAGCGAACCAGAGGGGCCCGCACCGAACACGCCGATCTGACCGATGACCTCCTCGAGCGGCTCGAGCATCGCGAGCACGTACGAGACCAATTCGTCCGGGATCTCCTCGTCCCCGCCTACGGCGCGGGCGAGGTCCCAGCCGTGCAACGTGAGGTCCATGATCCGAAAGTCGAAGAGCTGGCGCACGGGGACGTCACCCATCGGATGATGCACGATCTTCTCCAGGTCGTGGTCAACGCCGAAGGCGCTCAGCTCCTGCGCGAGGGCCAGCCGGCACGCCTCGACGACGTCATCGGGCGCCTTCTCCTTAAAGAGCAACGAGGCGTCGGCCTTCGAGGCTCCGTCGAGCAGTCGCACGGTCAGCGCCGAGCCCCGCGCGACGTGCCAAATGAGGTCGGTCACGGACCAGTCCTCGCACGGGGTCGCACCCGCGAGGTCGGCATCGGCCACGGTATCGAGACGACGCGAGAAATTCTCCGAGGCGAATCCTAAGGTCTGGCGAAAGTCCATGAATGGACGCTATCCGCGGGGCGGGCCGGATATGGCTACGCCAAGGCCTGCGTGAGGTCCGCGATGATGTCGTCAATATCCTCGATCCCCACGCTCAGACGGATCAGGCTGTCCGGGGGTTCCAGGGTCGAGCCGGCGGTCGACGCGTGGGTCATGATGGCCGGAAGTTCAATGAGGCTCTCCACACCCCCGAGCGACTCGGCCAACGTGAAGGTCACCGTTGATTCGCACGTCTTGCGCGCAGCGGCCGCACCGCCCTTGAGCGTGAAGCTCACCATGCCTCCGAAGTCGCTCATCTGCTCGACGGCGATCTCGTGGCCGGGGTGTCCCTCGAGGCCGGGGTAAAAGACCTTCTCCACTGCCGGGTGGCCGGCGAGGAACTGCGCCACGGCGCGGGCGTTGGCGCAATGGCGATCCATGCGCACACCCAGGGTCTTGAGACCACGCAGGAGTAGGTAGCAGTCGAGCGGGCCCGGCACGGCGCCGATGGCGTACTGATGGAACTTGAGCGTGGCAGCCAGTTCGTCGTCGTTGGTCGCTACGAACCCGCCGAGAACGTCGGAGTGACCGCCCACGTACTTGGTCGTCGAGTGCACCACCACGTCGGCGCCTAACGTGAGCGGGCGCTGCAGGTACGGCGTCGCGAACGTATTGTCGACCACCAGCCTGGCGCCGTGGGCGTGGGCCGCGTCACCCAGCGCGGCGATGGACACCACGCTCAGCATGGGATTGCTCGGCGTCTCCAGCCACAGCATCTTGGTCGACGGCGTGAGCGCCGCGCGCACGGCGTCGAGGTCGCTCAGATTCACGCAGGTCACGCCGACGCCCCAGTTCGCGAAGATCCTGGTGAGAAGTCGATAGGTCCCGCCGTAGGCGTCGTCGCCCAACACCACGTGGTCGCCGGGCGAGAGCGAGCGCAACAGCGCGTCCTCGCCCGCCAGCCCCGAGGCGAACGCCACACCGTACGAGGCTTCCTCGAGGCCGGCCAGGCACGTCTCGAGCGCGGCCCGCGTGGGATTGTCCACCCGCGCGTAGTCGCTGAACCTCGGCACGCCGACACCGTCCTGGGCGTAGGTCGAGGTCAGGTACACGGGAGGATTGACGGCCCCCGTGAGCGAATCGGGCTCGGAGCCCACGTGGATCGCCCGGGTGTTGAAGCCACTCATTTAACGCTCCTTTGTTCCAGGAAGCTCAGCAGGTCGCTGCGCGTCAGCACCCCAACGGGATGACCTCCATCGAGTATCAGAAGGCCGGCCGACGTGCTGAGTCGTCTGGTGAGTTCGCTGACGCTCATGCCGACGCCCACCATCGGCATCGGCTCGTCGGCGACGTCCTTCACCCGTAGGTCCAGCACCGAGGCGTCCCGGGTGGTCACCTCCAAGAGGCCGAGTTCGCTCAAGGAGCCCGACACCTCCTTGGCCGCCAGCGGCAGCTCGTCGGTGACCGTCACGAGAAGTTGAGAGACGTCGTTGGAGCGCATGAGCGCGATGGCGTCGCGCACCAGCGTTTCCTCGGTCACGAGGACGAGGTCGGCCAGTCCATCGGGCTGACGTTTGAGCTTGGCGGTCAACACGTCACCCGCGTCCATCTCCTTGTGAGGACGCAGAAAGCCGAAGTCGCTCATCCACGCGTCGTTGAATATCTTGGAGAGATAGCCGCGGCCCGAATCGGGGATCAGCACCACGACCACCGCCTCCTCGGGAAGCGACGCGGCCGCCTTCAGCGCCGCCGCTACGGCCGTGCCCCCCGACCCGCCGATCAAGATCCCCTCACTCTGCGTGACGAGGCGCGCCATGGCGAAGGCGTCGGCGTCGCTGACCGCGATGACCTCGTCGACCAGCGAGGCGTCGTAGTTCGCGGGCCAGAAATCCTCACCCACCCCCTCGGTCAGGTACGGCCGGCCGGCGCCGCCCGAGAAGACGGAGCCCGCCGGGTCGGCCGCGATGATTCGGATATCGGGGTTGCGCTCCTTGAGGTAACGACCGACGCCCGAGATCGTGCCGCCCGTGCCCGCGCCAGCCACGAAGTGGGTCACGTGCCCCTTCGTCTGCTCGTAGATCTCCGGTCCCGTGGTCTCGTAGTGGGCGCGAGGGTTGTTGGGATTCGAGTACTGGTCTGGTCGAAACGAGTTGGGCGTCTCCTTGGTGAGACGTTCGGCCGTCGAGTAGTACGAGTCGGGATGCTCGGGCGCCACGGCGGTGGGGCAGACCACGACCTCGGCGCCGTAGGCGCGCAGCACGTCGATCTTCTCGGGCGCCATCTTGTCGCTCATGACGAAGATGCATTTATAACCCCGTTGGGCCGCCACGATGGCCAGGCCCACGCCGGTGTTGCCGCTGGTCGGCTCGATGATGGTGGAGCCCGGACCCAGGAGCCCGTCACGTTCGGCCGCCTGAACCATGGTGAGCGCGGGCCGGTCCTTGGAGCTGCCGCCGGGATTGGTCGTTTCGAGCTTGGCGATGAGGTCGCACTTGAGTCCCGCGCCGATCTTGGCCAGACGGACCATCGGCGTGTGACCGATCAGTTCCAAGGGGCTCGGCGCGACATCCATATCGGTGTGCTTCATAACTGTTCGTTTCTACTCGCCCTGCGTGATTGACGGCTCGACCACCCGACGACGGTCCATTCTACGGGGCCTCGGCGACGCTCCTCGGGCCGGACACGTCCGGGCCGTCGTACGAAGGTCAGCGCGTTACGACGAGCATGGCGAATCCGTCGTACCCTTTGGCGCCCACGGTCTGTACCGCGGTGGCCTCGACCCGGTCTTCGCCAGCCACGAGCTCGAGGAACTCACGAATCCCCTGCACCCGGCTGTCGGGGCTCTTGGGATTAATGACCTCGCCCTCACGCACCACGTTGTCCGCGACAATGACGGTACCCGCCCGCGACAGCTTGAGCGCCAGGGTGAAGTATTCGCTGTAGCCCTCTTTGTCGGCGTCGAGGAAGATGAAGTCGAAAGGTTCGCATCCCTCGCTGATCAGGTCACGCAGCGACCGGGCGGCCGGGCCGGTTCGGATCTCCACCAGCCGGCTGAAACCCGCCCGATCAATGTTGACCTGGGCGACCTGCGCGTGATGCGCTTCGAGTTCCAACGTGATCAGCGTGCCGTCGACGGGCAGCGCTCGGGCCAACCAGATGGTGCTGTAGCCGCCGAGCGTCCCGACCTCGAGAATGCGTCGAGACCTATTGACCTTGGCCAGTAGCTCCAAGAGCTTGCCTTGGTTGGGGGCGACGTTGATGTGAGGAAGGCCCGCCGCGGCGCTGTCGGCGAGGGCTTCGTCAAGCGATGGGTCAGGGTCGGTCAGGAGGGACACCAGGTAATCGTCGACATCAATCCATAGTTCTTCGTCCATGGCGCAAGTCTTTCAGATGAGCGGCCCGCGATGTTGGCGGTGTCACCGGGCGGCGAAACGGACGCACCGCGTTCGGGGTCGGCGTGTCACGACATATATTCATTGCATGCCAATAACACCCGACGACAAGGATTGGACCTGGGTTCTCGACCGACCCTGTGAGCAGTGCGGCTTCGACAGCGGCGACTACTCGAAGGAGGACGTCGGCGCGCAGGTTCGCGCCGGCGCCCACGAATGGCGAAGCCAACTCGAACGTGACGATGTGAACATCCGTCCTCGTGACGACAAGTGGTCCGTGCTGGAGTACGGATGCCACGTGCGCGACGTGTTTCGTGTCTTCGACGAAAGGGTGTCGTTGATGCAGACGCGGGACAATCCCACGTTCGCTAATTGGGACCAGGATGAGACCGCCATCAACGGTCGCTACGACTTGCAAGACCCCGCGGTCGTGGGTCCCGAGCTTGTAGCGGCCGCTGACGTCCTGGCTGCGCGACTCGACTCGTTGACGCCGCAGGAATGGCCCCGTCGCGGCGTTCGGTCGAACGGCAGCGTCTTCACCATAGAGACCATTTCGATCTACATGCTGCACGATACGATCCACCATCTCTCGGACGTCTCCGAGCCGTGAACGAAGCGAACGAACCTTTGCGGTGAGGCTCGGCGTTCGCGACTGGGCACCGCGCTCCGCATGAGGTCGCTCGCCGCACGCGTCAGGACGAATCGCGCGGGGCGATCACCTCGTAGTTGACGACGACAAAGACACCGTCCTCCTCGACGCTCCAATCGAGAAACGCCTGCGCCAGTTCAGCGAGTTCCTCCTTCGTCGTCAGTCCGTACTCCAGACTCTGATGGGCGAACTCGCTCTCAACGATGCGGTCCGCCCACAGGCGCCCCCACCAGGCCCTCTCCTCGGCGCTCCGGAACGTCCACGTCGACGACGACACTTGCGAGGTCTCGAAACCCGCCCGGCGCACCCACTCCGCCAGGTGGCGACCGGCGTTCGCGTGCGCCCTATTGCGAGCTGTGAGTTGCTGGTAGAGCTGCATCCAGCGGTCGAGCCTCTCGTCATCGGGAGCCCAGGAGAACGCGCCGTAGTCGCCGTCCCTCACCGCGAGGATCCCCCCGACCCTCAGCACCCGGCGCATCTCGCCGAGCGCGGCCACCGGGTCGCTCAGATGCTGCAGCACCTGATGGGCGTAGACCACGTCGAAGCTCGAATCGTCAAAGGTCAGTTGGTAGACATCACCTTCCTCGAAGAGGACGTTCGTCGCGCCGCTCTCGCGTTGTCGTAGACGAGCCGTGATGATGACCTGCGGGGAAAGGTCGACGCCAATCGTCCGCCCCGGAGCCACCCGCGAAGCCAGATCGATGGTGATGGTTCCGGGCCCGCAGCCGACGTCCAGGAGGTCCTGGCCGGTAATCAGATGAGGTAGCAGGAAGCCCGCCGAATTCTCGGCGGTGCGCCACTCGTGGCTGCGCAGTACGGATTCGTGATGGCCGTGGGTGTACCGGTCGACGTGCTCGGACATCACTGCAGAGTACTAAGGGCGCCGCGACAGTCCGTCAACACTTAACGACGACCGCTGGTCGCTATTCCGGGATTTGAGTGGTGAGGCAGAAGGGGTGGCCCGCCGGATCAAACAACACCACCCAGCGCTCGGGCGCTGGCTGAAAGTCAGACCTCGTCGCGCCTAAGCGCAGCGCGGCGGCCTCGGCCTTGTCCAGATCGTCCACCGCGAGGTCCATGTGCATCTGCTTAGGTTGTTCGTCGTGCGGCCACGTCGGCGGATGGTAGTCATCGACCTTCGTGGCGGCGATCCACATCCGGTCGGTCTTGACGGCGACGAAGGTCTCGCTGCTGAAGGCCACTTCCCCTTCGAGCAAGGACGCCCAGAACGCGCCCAGGGCGGCCGGGTTATCGCAGTCGAGCGCGAGCGACCCAAATCGGATGTTGCTCATTTCTCCCAAGTTAGTTCGTCGCGACGGACGCTGCTTATCCGTTCAGCACACGACATTGATTCAGCCTCGCAAACGAGTGTTTTTCACCCGTCGCCGCGCGCAACTACGGAAGTGGACTCCCGAAGTCACGAGAATGTAACTCCTCGTTCACGCTGATGTCATACCAGGAGTAGAACTCGTCTCGCCCCCGTTGCTGAGCCCTGAGATGTTCGGGATATCGCGCCCAGCGCTGATGACTCTCCAAGTCCTTGAAGCGAACGATGGTTACCCGTTCCCCGTCGGACGACGTGTAGAACTTCTCGTCGATGAAACCATCGATAGTTCGCACCAGTCGGCTCATCTCTTGCGCGACCACGTCGTAGTCATCCTGCACTCCGGGCCTCAAACGGGAGCGGAACACCGTCACCATGGTCACCCAACAATCCTGCCACAGCCCGTCCGCCAAGGAACGAGTCCCATCACTCAATGGGGAAGGCACCGTCCAGGTGACGCGGGATGATCGTGGAGTACTACGACACCGATAGCTCAACTCGCGTCTGTGACGATCCGGTACACCACGCCTCGTGGTTAGTGCCCGTCGAATGAACGACGATGCTTATCCCGCGTCGGACACGAAAAAGAGATTCCCATCCACGTCGCTGAAGCGCATTCCGTGTCCGCCCCACGGCATCGGCTCCGGCTCTTGGGTGAACACCACGCCAAGTGCGCTCAAACGCTCGAAGTCCGCGGGCACGTCATCGCTCAACAGATAGATGTCGGTGTCGGCCGGCGCGTCCGGTGTCGGCGCCGGCCGGCCGTGAATGTGCGGCGGACCAAGCACGATGGCGGTCGAATGGCCGGGCGGAGCGACAGCGAGGAAGCGATAGTCGGGACTCATCTGATTGTCCTGGCGCACCTCCCAACCCAGGGTGTTCACATAGAAGTCAAGCGCAGCGTCCTGATCATTGACGATGACAACCGCGGAATATACGTGCATGCGCTCTCCTCTGCTTGGTGAAAGCCCCTGGCCCGGAGCCAATGGACATCTGACAGGTGCATTAAATCACACTCCAGGGCCGCTCGCCCTTGGTTCATTCAAGTAAAGGGCCTCCATTCATGATCTTCACGCTTGGCGCTGGACCAACGACGCGCCCAACTTTTCACTTTCCTTCCGTGGTCCGACGGAATATTCTAAAAAAATGAGACCTGACGAATCCGAGGTGAATGTCCCTATCCCCGCGCTCCTGAGAGCGGCGCGTGGATCCTACGCGCACGCCATTCGAGAACATCTCGTCGAGACGGGGATCTCCGACCTCCCGCCCAACGGGGCCTACATCCTCGGCGGACTGAGCGCGTCGATATCCGCCGGCCAACTCTTTCGCGAGATCGGGCTTCGTGAGAGCGCCCTGTCGCGGCTCCTTCAGGCTTTACTCGACCGAGGATTCGTGCGGCCGGGCAGCGGCGAACCCCAGTACGGTCTTGACGACCTCGAGTTGACGGAAAAGGGACGACTCGCCGCGCAGGCGGCCGCGAGAGGAGTACTGGCCACGAACGAGGAACTGGCTGGGATTCTGTCGCCCCTGGAATTGTCGAACTTTCGCAAAGGCTTGATCGCGCTCATCGACATCAAGGAGCGCGCCGAGCACAGCCATCATGATCACGATCACAGCCATGAGCACGGGCACGAGCACGAGCACGAGCACGAGCACCACTAACTAGTCATCAGTCCACCTGGGCGCCATGAGCTGACGAGCCTCAGCGGTGCGCGATTCAGATAGGGCGATGGTGGCCGACGAACCACGCGAGCACGCCGGGGCAAAGTTTTTCGAATGACGTCGAGAGCGTGCACGAAACGAGATAGCTGTAGGTCTGCGGATTGTAGAACGCCACGCCGGTGGCCCGGTACGGGCCACCGGATGGAAAGGCGTGTCCGATGACGTGTGGCGGGTCTTGGAAGTATCGGAGTTGCTTGGTTGACCTGGTGATCGATTCCTTGCGCGGTCGTATGCAAATCGTCGACGCGCCCGCTCCTGGGAACGACTTCTCGAAGAGGCGCCGTGCCGAGGTGAAGAACGGACACGCCATGGCCAGCCGGCATCCTTCGCACACCGGCTCTTGCTGCACGGTGACTTCGGTGGCCGACGAAGGTCCGCTGAAGGATCCGAAGAAAACGGGTGCGGGGGACCCCGGTGCGTAGATCGACAATTGCGCCCCGCCGTCCGCGCCGATGCTCGCGACGCACGACCAACTCTTCGGTCCGATAGCTCGCATGACGTCGTACTGATCGACGTACAGAGCGACCTTCGAGGTCAAGCCCTTATCCACGCGCTCCTGGAGATGCTTGGCCAGGTGAACGTGCGCGCCGCGACTGGCTCCCACCTCAGTAGGACAACGAACCACGGGCAGCGACACCACGACGGTGGAGCTCTTTGACGTGTTGGCGGCGCGGTGACTGGTGAGCGACCTCACCACGATGAAAACCGACACCACCACCACGGCAGCAATGAGCATCGTGACGTACCGTCGCCACCGGGACCGGGGCGCTCTTGGCTCGCTCATGGATTCGCCCCGTCAATCGCGTACCGCCTTGGTACGGCGAACGGGCGACGAGGAGTTGAGGGTCTGCCCCGTACCGCCCCCAACGAAAAATTCTTCACCAGAATAAACTATCGACAGAGAAAACAGTGACTCGCAGACCCGGATGACAATCCAATGACGACTCCCCGACGCCGCCTCAGCAGTAGTTGTCGCGGCCGCTCAGGGTGAGCATCGTGCGCAGCAATGCATCTTCGGCCCCATCGGCGGCCAGACTCTGCGCCGTCGCCGTGGTCACGATCGTGAGCGACGGGCGCGCCGGCGCAGCCGTACTGCCTCCGTTGAGCGCGCCCTGAAGGGCCTGGGTGTACGCCGACGACACGATGCCGTGGTAGCAGCTGATCGACGATCGAACCCCCTTGACGTTCTCGAGCACGTAGTGGTACACGCCGTGCGGGTAGCCGGGGACGGGTGAAAAGATGCCGTTGCAAGCGTCGAGAGATGAGACAGGTATCGTCCGGCCGTTCATCGCCACGTTGTCGTAAATGCCGAAACCGTCAAAAGCGAAGCCCAGGATCACCGGCCGGCGCGACACGGAATTGGTCTCGGCGACCGGGGCGGTCGTGGACCCCGCGGTCGAGGTGACCGAGGCCACCGTGGGGTTCGCACCGGACGCGTAGGCGACCAGGCACGCGGGAAGCCCGTGGTAGTGGTACTGGCCGCCGGGGCCGGGGTGGCCGTCGCAGGAGTCGATGAACGAGGCCGAGACGCCCCCGACGTCGGCCACGAAGTTGTCGCTGGTCGCCACCGTGGCGTGATTGGCCTCATAAGGGTTGTAGAGCGCACCGCCGTCGAGGAGAAAGCCAATCGGGCCTTGGTTGGTGGTGGTCAGCTTCTTCGTGTACACGGGGATCCGGGGAAGCGTGTAGTCATAGTTCTGATCTCTGAGCACTGAGGCCGACGCGATGACGGTCGCACCCGAGGCGCTGACGTCAAAGGGGTTGGCCGGCACGGCGTAGTCGGCGGCCACAAAATTCGTCGCCGGAAGGCCGTCCGACGTGAACGTCCACGATCCGCTCGGGAAAGAGACGGACACGTTCGGAGTCCAACGCACGCTCCTAACCGCCGCCACTTCACTCTGAGGAGTGCGGACGCTGTACGTGGCAGCGGTTGCGTTGGCCGCCGGAAGCGCCATAACGCTCAGCAGCGCGAGTGCGGCGCAGAAGACAGAGACACATGGCGTCAGAGAGCGCCCGTCACGGCTCATCAATCGGAATCTCACCACCTCAACGTAGTGGCCAACTTCAACCTCGTCTCACCCCATCACCGTTCCGGTCGAACGCGCGTTGAAGGGGCGTTTGCGCGAGAACGCGCCCAGATTGATGGCATTGCCGGTGTGCTTGCCCACGTAGAGCACGGGATGGTTGTCGTGGTCGTGACCCGCTTCCACCCTTTCGATCAGCAGCGCCATGATTCGACCGACCACCGGCGCGTTCTTGAACTGGTTTCCACTCGTTCCCATCGCGACGTAGTAGCCGTCGAGCTCGGTGCGGTCATAGATGGGAGTCCAATCCTCGGCCACGTCGTAGACGCCGGCGACGCCCTTGGCGCCCACCGGCACCGCGAGGCTCGTGAGGCGTCGGGCCGCCCGGGTCGTCTGACGTGCATAGACCTCCGACGTGACGCTCGGGCTGGCGTCGTCGGGATCGTCGATCCATTCGAGGGGGTCACAGGCCGGTTCGGTGCCCCCCACCATGAGCTTGTTCCCCTGGGCCGGGCGCATGTAGGTGCCCAGGTCCATGTCCGCGATGCCCGGGCCGAATCTCGAAGCAACGCTGTACTCGTGCGGCGCATCAAGATAGTGAACCTCCTGGCGCATTGGTCGTACGACGATCGTGAAGTCATCCCCGACTCCCGCTAGGCGATTGAGCCCGCTCGACCAGGGTCCGGCGGCGTTCACGACAACCGGCGAGGAGAAACGTGTCCCGTCCGCCAGGCGAACCCCGGCGACCCGGCCGTTCTCGCGAACCACCTCCGTGACCGTGGCGTTGAAGACGCACCTGGTACCGAGACGTTGTGCCGCGGCGATCAGGTTGTGGGCCGCGAGTTGAGGATCATCGATGAAGCCGGCGTCGGGCATGAAGAGGGCTCCCAGCTCGCCCTTCGCATCCTGGAAGAACTCGTCATCGTCGATCCTCTTCGGCGGCCAATAGGCCCCGGCGTCAATACCAGCGATGCGCCGTCGCAGCGTGGCGGCGTCCCACTGTTCGTACGACACGCCGATCTGGTCGAAGTGAGCGATCACCGGCCCGCGCGGATTGACCGGCGTGTCGAGCACCGCCATCCCGGTCCTCTGGAACGACGCCAGCCCGGTCTCGTCGACGAAACCGAGATGGTCGGGCCAGGCCTGCCAGCAGTGCTTCGATTCCCAGGACGTCGCGACCCCGTCCCGGGTGGAGTAGTTGAACCGCACGATCGCGCTCGACGCACTCGTCGAGCCATGACCCGCGGCGCCGGCCTTGTCCACCACTGCCACGACGAGTCCCGACCTCACCAGCTCCAAGGCGATCGATCCTCCCATGACACCGGCGCCGATGACGACGGCATCCGGGGAACGCGTCATCGAGCCTCCCGTCGGTCGAGTAATGGGCCAGGACCCCATACGAGTCTAAGGAGTGCCGCAAGCTCGGCCGAATGTCGAACACCCTCCGGGACGAATCGTCTCACTTCGGGCCTCCGAAGGTTCAGGGTGACACGTCGTCAAGCCGTCGAGCGAGAACCGTCACGTCGGAAACTTCGTATCCGGACTTCTCGTAGAAGGCGATGACGCGGGAGTTCGAGTTACGCACCATCACCTGAACCTTGACGGCGCCGCTGCGGCGAAGCCATCGTTCAGCTTCATCCATCAAGAGCGAACCAAGCCCTCGACCTTGGTGTGCGGGCGCGACCGCGAGGTAGTACACCCAGCCGCGGTGACCGTCATGACCCACCATCGCCGTGCCCCGCAGACGGCCCTCCTCCACGAGGCCGAGCACGGCGGACGTCGGGCCATTGAGCGCTCGGTCGAAGTCCTGCGCGGGGTCATTCCATGGTCGGGTCAATCCGACCTCACGCCACAGCGCGATCGCCTCTTCACGATGCTTACTAGTCAGTTCCTCCACCTTCATCCGCTCATCGTAGGACCTCGACGACCAGTCAATGTAGAAACGCGCTCAATTAGGAGTGTGGAGAACGGTGTCGGAACGGTGCGTTCGTGGCACGCCGCAGGACCCGTTGGTCACCGTTCGGCGGTGCTCAACTCATAGAGCGAGAGCGAGCGACCGGTGGATGCGGAGCGAGTGGAGCCGATGAGCACCGCGCCCATGTGTTCGTAGAACGACGCCGCGAAGGGATCGGACTCGATGACGAGGCTTCCCCAGTCTCGGGACCTGGCGACGCCCAACGCATCGAGAATGAGTTGTTTGCCGATGCCTCGGCCGATTTCGCCGGGCGAGACGAAGAGCATGCTGATCTCCGGCCTCGGTGCGTCACTGAGCATGTAGAAACCGACGACGTGGCCGATCTCGTCCTCTGCGACCATGACCAAGCCCCTCTCGACGTCATCGACGCCGACCATGAGTTCAGGCCGACACAGTTCCATGAACGCCTCGTCGTAGCCCCAGTAACGTTTGGATTCCAGGGCCAACGAGGAGAGTTCCAGGACTTCCGTGGTCGCGCCGGCGCGGATTCGCATCCACGAAGTATGGCATCGTCGTGGCATCGGACTCTACGAGCCACCCGCCAAGCTCAGCGCTTCATCGGATCAGGCAGGGCCCTTCGCCATCGTGGCTGACTACCCGGGCATCCCGAAGTAATAGCTGAGCGGCTTCGGGGGGTCGGAGCCGGATTCTCCCGGAAGGACGGGGTGCACCGTGAAGCCCCCGCACCAGAAGAAGCCGTCGGAGCGAAGTGGCTGCACCACGATCGAACTCGACGCCCCGGGAAGCCACACCAACATCTTGTGCGAGACGATGCAACGAGTCGGCGGAGGGCTGTGCGGCTCGTCGGTGCCGTATATCCAAAACGACGCGATGCCGCCTTTTGGTTGGAGCGTCACCGTTGGAACGCGTAATCCCCTCTTGAGACCCCCTATGTCGTTGCCATCGCGTCCGTACGAGTGCCCCTCGCTCACCTGAAGCCGGTGAGGATCCTTCTCGGTCGGCCCCATACCGTACGCACCGATATAGGCCACGCGGACGTAGCCACGAAGAGAGCACGCCTCCTGGCTCACGTTCCTGATCCAGAAAAGATCGTTGACGTTTCCAGCCCCCACGAGGGTGTTGAAGTCGGTGATGCGCACCGCGCTCGGGCCGCAGCGTGGCGCCGAGTGGCTCGATGTCGCGCCACTCGTGCCATACGTCAACAAGCCCGCGAAGGTCGCCACGATGACCAGAACGAGACGCAAGCGACTCATGGCGTCCGAGAGACATTGAGCACTTCTAGGGACCCCTCACACCTTCGACGCGGCTGACCAACGACTTGAGGACCGCGATCTCCTGGCGAAGGGCGACCTTGCCCTCCCGGGTAATCGAGACCCAGGTTCGGGGCCGACGACCTTCGGTCCCCTTCTGGACGGCGATGAGACCAGCCTCTTCCAAGATCCGAATGTGTTGGGAGAGGTTGCCGGCAGTCAATCCCATTATCTTCTGCAGGAATCGAAACTCCACCTTGCGTGATTCATTGGCGATAGTGAGAA
Source organism: uncultured Acidimicrobiaceae bacterium (assembly GCA_963827115.1). GTDB lineage: Bacteria > Actinomycetota > Acidimicrobiia > Acidimicrobiales > RAAP-2 > RAAP-2. The sequence goes on from CAWGZS010000001.1 coordinate 2,050,527, forward strand.
TGCCAAGCCGCACTCGCTGATGAACCGTGTCATGCAGATCCTCAATCGGACTCGCCTCATGAGTTGACGGATCCTTCGACTCACTGACCATCGTTGATCCTCCGCCGAGCGACGTGAAGCGTCACGCCGCTGCGGCGTACGAAGTAGAACACCACCCCGCCGATGAGTAGGTACAGACCCGGCAGAATCAGGTTGGGCAATGCCTCATTGTTCCCGTTCCAGGTGGAACCCAGTCCGAGGCGCACAAAGAGGTTGCTGACGTCGTAGAGGCAGGAAAGCAGCGCGAGACCCAGGAATCCCACGACAAACGTAAGGAAGGCTCGACTACGTTCCGTGACCGCCAGCGCCATCAGTCCGATCGCGATGACCAACAGGGGCTGCATGCCACGTATCCAGAAGTCCGCCGGAATCTTGAACGTGATCCAACCTCGGCTCACGACGGCCAGGACCAGCACACCAATGCCGACGGTGGCGAAGGGCCAGATGCGCCCGGCCACTCCCGACGAGCGCACGCGCAGCCAATAGAAGCTGACCACCGCCGCGATGCCGCCAAAGATGCTCACCACCCAATAGGTCGTCGCCCAGGGGCTCACGTGATCGATGGGCGGGGACGTCGGTGATCCCAGGCCCGATCCAAACACGCCTCGCGAGACCGAGACCGACGTGCACGTGAACGAGTTGCCGGACCCGTGACACCCCAACGAAGAGGCGCTCAGACCCGGATAGTGGTAGAAGACCATCGCGAGCAAGACAATCAGACCGAAGACGACGAGGGCGAACCAACTTCCGTCGCGCGCCACCCGGGTTCTCCATCGCAACTGTTCGGCGTAGGCCAAGTTCGCGTCAGGTTGTTCCGGTATGTCTGTCATACCAACTACTTTGCTATACAAACCAAAGGATGTCAAGTCGCCGGTGCCGAAAATGATCGCAGCGAATGCCGTCTCTTTCTAGCCTTCCGTGGAGAAGCGATAGACGTTTGTTTATCGACCGATGATAAAAGTGACTTCGCACCTACCTACGAAGCGACACGGACCGTTGAGACACGCGTGCTAGGCGGCGGCACCACTTCGCCGTGCAGGCGCATCCCCTCGATATGAAACTCAACCGCTTTGCGCATGAGCTCTTCAAGTTCTTCAATGGTGTCAGCAGCGCCGATGCATCCCGGCAGATCAGGAACCATTGCGGCGTAATTATTTCCTGCCTTTTCAATGATTATCACGTACTCAGCCATTAACGTCTCCTCGCTATTCCAGCTTGGCGGAAAATGCTTATCTCAATGGAGATCGGAAGATCTTTACTCGGCTTGCCAGATACCGTCACTGTACCGGGTTTGACGGGGTGATGAAATTGCCTATGACTGCCACTGGTTCGAACTTGTACCCATCCGTCCTCTTCGATTATTCGGATGACGTCTCGCACTCTCACGACCATCCAACGGCCGCACGGTCATTAGCTTTCTAACGAAAACCGATACGCATTTGTCGGCCATCGGGTAATAAAGACGAATTCTCCACTGGGTGAGGAAAACTATCCCGGTGTTCCGAAGTAATAGCTGAGAGGCATCGAGGGATCAGATCCCGATTTGCCCGGAAGAATCGGAAGTGCTGCGAAGCCACCGCACCAGAAAAAGCCGTTTGCGCGAAGTGGCTTGACAATAATCGAAATCGACGAACCTGGGAGCCAGACCAACATCTCGCGGGAGTCGATGCAGCGACCCGGGGGATTCCCCACTGGTTCATCTGTGCCCGCAAGCCAGAACGACGCCAAACCCCCGTCTTTTTGAACAGTCACTCTTGGAACCGGAAGCCCCCTTTTGAGACCACCGATGTCGTTGCCGTCGCGCCCGTACGAGTGCACCTCAAGAACCGCAAGCTTTTGGGGATCTTTATAGGAGGTCCCAGTACCGTAGACGCCCACGTACGAAACTCGGACGTACCCGCGCAGTGAGCAAACGTGGGAACTCACGTTACGTATCCAGAAAAGGTCGTTCACGCTTCCCGCGCCAACAAGAGTGTTGTAGTCAGTGATCCTCACCGAGCTCGCCGCACACCCTGGAGCGACCGCAGCAGCCGTGGACGAACTACTCATCACGGTCGGGAAGCCCACGGAGAGAAGGACGAACATTGTGACAACGACTGAAGCACGGCGCATGTTGTCAGTCTGACACCCAAACCGAACAACTACTCGATCACGTACCGATACACATTCGTGTCGCGGACCACAAAACCCAACTTCTGATAGAGCGCGTTGGCCGCCTCGCGAGACGGGCGGCTCGTGAGGTCCACCGAACGGACGCCCCGACGCTGCGCTTCGTCCGTCGCGGCATTGGTCAGCGCGGCGCCCACGCCCAGGCCCCTCGCACTTTCGTCGACCACGACGTCTTCGATCCACGCGCGCAGTCCGGTCGGAATCGGAAAAATCACCAGCGTGAGGGTCCCCACCATTATCCCTTCTTGCATCGCCACGAAAAAGGTGAGAGCCGGGGAGCTGACCAGCGCCTCCACGTCGTTCATCGTGAGCGGCGGCGCCATTGAGGAGAGCTGCGGCAAGAGGTGATTGAGACCATCCAACAAACCGTCACTGGCGGTCGTTGCTACCTCGATGGTGACACTCATTGTTCTCCCCTCCAGACTGGGCGTCGCAAGTCGTCGTAGAAGACGTCCCGGTGTTCGCCATCGATGGCGGCGAAGATCGGCCCGGCCCAACGCTCGGCGCCGATCGTCGGCGAAGGAAGGTTGTCGCGCGTGAACCATCCGGCGTCCGCGCATTCCAGGGGATGGATATTCATTGAACCTCCGATGACGCGACAGAAGAACAGCAGCGAATAGAGCGCCACGCGTGACGCGCCGAGCCTCATGCCGTCGAGCACACCGATGAGGCGAACCGGTTCGACGTCGAAACCCGTCTCCTCGAGCACTTCCTTCACCACCACCTCCGGTGCCGAGTAGCCCACATCGCACCATCCGGTGGGATAGAGCCAGATGCCCGAGTCCGCGCGCTGAATGAGCAACAGCTCGCCGCGGTCATTGGTGACGGCCGCGCCCACCGCCACCTTGGGCGTGATGTATCCCGGCACACCGCGGCCGACTTCCTTCATCCATTCCGCGACGTAGCCGTCGCTGTCGACCACGCCCTCGAGCCCCGACTCGGCCGCCACCTTGATGTCGCCCGCGATCTTGAGGATCTCCTCGTAGCGTTCGCGTTCGAACTGGCTTTCCGTGAAGCCCATGCCGGTGCGCGCAACACCGGCCAGCGATTCGGCCCAGCGCCGCAGCGTCTTCTCCGGGACGGGTTCACTCACGTTGCGACGCTAGCAACAGGGCTAGGCCAGGGAGGCGCCCAGGACCTCGTCGACCGTGCCCACCATGCCGGTGTAGAAGGTTCCGAATTCGGCGTAGAGCGTCGAAGCCTCATCAAAACGCATGGTGTAGACGCAATCCTTGAGGTCGTCGACGTGGACGCCGAACAGCGTCACGCCCCACTCCCAGTCGTCCAGGCCGGTCGACCCGGTGACGACCTGAAGTATCCGCCCCTTGAAGTTGCGCCCCAACGAACCGTGCTGGCGCATGAGTTGGAGCCGTTCCTCGTACGCCAGCGCGTACCAGTTGTTCTGCTCGCCTCGACGCTTGGACATCGGATAGAAGCAGAAGGCCCTCATCCCCGCGGGCGGCAGCACCGGCCATAGCCGGTCGTGCAGGATCTTCTCCGGCGTGCCGGCGGCGTACTCGCTGACCTCGGTCACCGACACGTAGCTCTCCGAGACCAGGAGACCGGCCGCCTGAATCTTCGACTGGAACGCGCGCACCAACCAGAGATCCTCGCCGAGCACCATGAAACAGATGTCGGCCTTGGCGCCCATGATGGAGGCGGTCACTACCTGCAACCCGGCCGACCGCGCCTCGTCGACCGCACCGCGCAACGCGTCGAGGTCGACGTCGCCGTCCGGGTGACAGAAGAGGTGCACGACGTTGAGGCCCGTGGAAGGACCGAGTGGTTCGGGTGTACTCATGGCACCAGACTAAGGGCTCACCGGCTCTCGTGTCTCTCGCGGGCACCGTTCGATGGCCCCGTGCGTGAGGGCGACCTCGCGGCGCGTTCGCGTCAGCCCATGTTCATCCCGGGCATCGAACCGTTGCTCGCGCCCCCGAAATAGATCTTCTGACTCGGCTTGACCACGAGGGCGGAGAAGACGCGGTACACCGTGCTGGGGTGCGCCGTCGAGTGCCATCCGAGTGTGAGCGGGATCGTGGCGCCGGCCGACAATGCGTGGTGGAGGGATCCGAGCATCGCCCCTTGACCCTCGAAGCTGAAGGTGACGGTGTGCCCGACGCGGACCTCCACGTACGCGGCGGCGACCATGTGCGAGGTCTTCACCTTCATGTTGGGGTCGAAGTCGATCATGTCCGACGACGCGAGGGGGCTTGACACCGAGGTGATCCAGATGGTCGAACGAAGGTCGTTGGTCAGCGTAAAGCGCACCGCGGACGCTCGGCCCTTCTTCGCCGTGGTCACCGTCGCGTGCTGGATCACGATCGAATGACTCGTGGCGGCCCCGGCCGACGCCGCCGGACCCAGGCCAAGTGCGAGCAGGAGCGGCGCCACCAAGCGGAGTCCGTTACGCACCCTTGGATGGTACAACGTCCGCCTCCTCGATTTGCCCGCACCAATCACGTAGGGCGGGGACCATGTCCCCGCCCTACGTGATCTTGAACGCTGAAGCGTTTAGTAATCGTCCATTCCACCGCCGGGCATCGCCGGGGCCTTCTCTTCGGGCTTGTCGACGATGACGCACTCCGTGGTGAGGAACAGCGCGGCAATCGACGCGGCGTTCTGCAGGGCCGAGCGTGTCACCTTGGCGGCGTCGATGACGCCGGCCTTGATGAGGTCCTCGTACTCGCCGGTTGCCGCGTTGAGTCCTTCGGTGGGCTTGGCGAGATTGCGGACCTTGTCCACGATGACGCCGCCTTCGAGGCCAGCGTTCACCGCGATCTGGTTGAGCGGCGACTCCACGGCCTTGGCGACCATGCGCGCGCCAGTCGCCTCGTCACCCGTCAGCTTGTCGGCCGCTTCGAGGATGCGCGTCTGGCTGCGAAGCAGCGCCACGCCACCGCCGGGCACGACGCCCTCTTCGATGGCGGCCTTGGTGGTCGACACGGCGTCTTCGATGCGGTGCTTCTTCTCCTTGAGCTCCACTTCAGTCGCGGCGCCGACCTTGATGACGGCCACGCCACCGGACAGCTTGGCGAGGCGCTCCTGGAGCTTCTCGCGGTCGTAGTCCGAGTCGGTGTTCTCGATCTCGGCCTTGATCTGGTTGATGCGACCCTTGATGTCCTCGTCGGTTCCGGAGCCTTCGACGATCGTGGTCTCGTCCTTGGTCACGACGACCTTGCGGGCGGAACCGAGCAGCTCAACCGTGGCGTTCTCCAGCTTGAGGCCGACTTCCTCGGCGATCACGGTGCCGCCGGTGAGGATGGCGATGTCCTGGAGCATGGCCTTGCGGCGCTCTCCGAACCCCGGGGCCTTCACGGCCACCGACTTGAAGGTGCCGCGGATCTTGTTCACGACGAGCGTGGCCAAGGCCTCGCCCTCGATGTCCTCGGCGATGATCAACAGCGGGCGACCCGACTGCATGACCTTCTCGAGCACCGGCAGCACGTCGCGCACTGAGGTGATCTTGCCCGAGACCAACAGGATGTAGGCGTCTTCCAGCACGGCTTCCATGCGCTCGGTGTCGGTGGAGAAGTAGGGCGAGATGTAGCCCTTGTCGAAGCGCATGCCCTCGACCAGGTCCATGTCCATGCCGAACGACTGGCTCTCCTCGACGGTGATGACGCCGTCCTTGCCGACCTTGTCGATGGCGTCGGCGATCATCTCGCCGATCTCGGTGTCGGCCGCGGAGATGGAAGCCACTTGGGCGATCTGCTCCTTGGTGTCGGCCGGCTTGGCCAGGTCGTGCAGCGAAGCTACGGCCGCTTCGACCGCTACTTCAATGCCCTTCTTCAGCGACATCGGGTTGGCCCCGGCGGCTACGTTCTTCAATCCTTCGCGAACCATGGCCCAGGCCAGTACCGTCGCGGTCGTGGTGCCGTCACCGGCTACGTCGTCGGTCTTCTTGGCGACTTCCTTCACCAGTTCGGCGCCGATGCGCTCGTACGGGTCCTCGAGGTCGATTTCCTTGGCGATGGACACGCCGTCGTTGGTGATGGTGGGGGCTCCCCACTTCTTGTCCAGGACCACGTTGCGGCCCTTGGGCCCCAGCGTGACGCGGACGGCGTCGGCCAGCTTGTTCATGCCGCGCTCCAGCGCTCGGCGGGCCTCTTCATCGAAAGCGATCAGTTTCGCCACTGTGATTCCTCCTAGTGCGTGCGCCTAATTGGCGCAAAGCAATATTAGCAGTCACAGGGGGAGAGTGCTAATTTTGCTCTCAGCCGCCGGCCACGGCGGGCACCAGCGAGACCGTTTGGCCCGCCTCCAGGACGGTGTCCAGGCCCTGGAGGAACCGGACATCCTCGTCGGCCACGAAGATGTTGACGAAGCGGCGAAGGGCCCCGTGGTCGTCCAGGACCCGAAAGGCGATGCCCGGATAGGCCACGTCGACCGCCACGATGGCGTCGCGCACCGTCGCGGCCTCCACCGGAACCTCGCCCGCTCCCCCGACCAAGGAGCGCAGCTGGCTGGGCAGTCGCACGATCACGCTCACGAGGCCGCCACCAACTGGTGAAAGCGCAGGGCTTCTTCGGCCTCGGCCAGCGAGGGCTTGATGGTGGAGCTCACGACCGCCGAGTCGACGACCGCGTCCAGGGTCTTGAGGCCGTGGCCCGAGATGATGGCCACGATCGATTTCTTCGGGTCGATCGTGCCGCGGGCGATCATCTGGCGCAGCGACGCGATCGTCACCCCGCCGGCCGTCTCGGCGAAGATGCCCTCGGTCTGGGCCAGCAGGCCGATGCACTCGAGGATCTCCTCGTCGGGCACCGATCCGCAGTCGCCCCCGCCTCGGCGAAGCTCGTCGAGCACGTAGGGGCCGTCGGCGGGATTGCCGATGGCCAGGGAGCGCGCGATCGTGTTGGGCCGCTGGGGCGTGATGAAGTCCGCGCCCTGCGCGTAGGCCGTGGCCACCGGTGAGCACCCCGTGGCCTGGGCGCCGAAGAGCACCGGCGCCGGTCCGTCCACTAGGCCCAGCTCGATGAACTCGTTGAACCCCTTGGCGATCTTGGTGAACTGGCTGCCCGACGCGACGGGCACCACCACCTGATCGGGGGTGCGCCACCCGAGCTGCTCGGCGATCTCGAAGGCCAGCGTCTTGGAGCCCTCGGCGTAGTAGGCACGGAGGTTCACGTTGGCGAACGCCCAGTCCGGGTGCTCGGCGACCAACTCCACGCAGAGTCGGTTCACGTCGTCGTAGCTACCCTCGACGCCCAGCACCGTGCCGCCGAAGATCGCCGTCATGGCGATCTTGGACTTCTCCAGGTCGGCGGGGATGATCGTGACGCTGGGCCAGCCGATGAACGCCGCGTGGGCCGCGACCGAGGTCGCGAGGTTGCCGGTCGACGCGCAGGCCGCCGTCGTGAAGCCGAGGCGCCGGGCGCTCGAGAGCGCGACCGACACGACCCGGTCCTTGAACGAGCCCGTGGGGTTGCGGGTGTCGTCCTTCAACCACAGCTCCTCGACGCCGAGCACGTCGGCCAGGCGGGTCGCCCGGCGCAACGGCGTCCAGCCGGCGCCTAAGTCCACCGGCTCGACCCCGGGGTCGGGCAGCAGCGCGGCGTAACGCCAGATAGAAGGTGGACCGGCGGCAATCGACTCTCTGGTCACCGCCCCTCGGGCGGCCTCAAGGTCGTAGGAGACCCCGAGCGGACCGAAGCAGAACTCACAGGAGTAGCGCGCCTCCGTGGGATAGGTGGTACCGCACTCTCGACATAAAAGACCTGTAGCGAAACTCATAACTCCCTCTTCATCGTTCGGGCTTTGGCACCTGGTGTGATGAGAGGGTCGCTCTTTAATCACACTGGTTGTCGCGACTTCAACGGGCCCGTCCCTCAGTCGCTCTGGATGATCTAACAATTCTGACGGTTCACTGACAATTTGTCAAGTGCGCGAGTGCGACGAGGACCCTTAACCTCTTCTGATGGCCCACCACGACACGCCCTGGACCCTCACCGCGGGGGACTTCGACCTGGCCGGCGTGCTCGCCAAAGCCGCGTCGACGACGATCACGGTCATCATCCCGGCGAAGAACGAAGCCGCCACCATCGGCCTGGTGATCGACGCCGTCAACCACCATCCCGGCCTGGTGAGCCAGCTGCTGGTGGTGAACGACCACTCCAACGACGACACCGTGGTTGTGGCCACGCGCCACGAGGCCCGGGTCATCACCCTCGAGGGACCCAGCGGCAAGGGCGAGGCCATGAGCGCGGGCCTGGAGCAGGCCACGTCGGACTTGATCGTCTTCCTCGACGCCGACGTGCTCAACACGACCACCGACTTCGTGCCGCGCCTGGTCCAGCCGCTGCTCGAGCGCCCGGATATCCAGCTGGTGAAGGGGTACTACGAGCGGCCGCTGCACAACATGCCCACCGGGGGCGGACGGGTCAACGAGCTGGCGGCCCGGCCCATTCTCTCGCTGCTCTATCCCGGACTCGGCGAGATACGCCAGCCCCTGGCCGGCGAGACGGCGGGCCGGCGAAGCGCCTTCGAGGAGATCACCCTGGAGGCAGCCTACGGCGTGGAGATCGCGCTGCTCATCGACATCGCCCGACGCTTCGGCGTGCACAGTGTCGCGCAAGTCGACCTCGGTGTGCGACGACACCGCAACCGTCCGCTCGAAGAGCTTCGCTCGATGGCGGTGGACGTACTTCGTGCGGCGCTCGCGCGGCACAAGGTGCCACTGCCTCCGCAGGCGTAACTACTGACGAACGCCCAGGTCGTGACCCAGGACGACGATGACGTCATCGCCCGCCGCGCCCGCCACGACGGTCGGATCACGCAGAGGCTTGACGGCGGACATCTTCACCTTGATGTCCGCCGCGATCTCGCGGGCCGCCCACACGAAACCCGCGTGGTAGTAGACGATGGTCACGCTGGTGGTCGGTCCGTTGACCTCGGGCAGCGCGTCCCATCCGAGGGTCATCAGGCGCTGCGTGTACGAGCGCGCCAATCCCGTCACCGACGTCCCGTTGGCCACCTGGACGCGCACTCGCGTCTTGGCGATGGTGGTCTGCGTGGTGGCCACGGTCGTGGTAGTGGTCGACGTCGAGCCGCCAGGTTTTGACGTGCTGGGGGAGCGCAACATCAAGGCCGCCGCGCCGACGAAGAGCACCAGTATCACCAGCACGACACCGAGCCCGGGCTGATAGTGCGAACCAGAAGCGTGTGACTCGTGCTGCGGACGGGACGACTCGGTCATTGGGCTTAGCCTAGAGCGACGCGCGAGAGCCGTGCGCTGGTATTCACTAACCTTTGTACTTCCAAGCCGGTGTGGCGCAGTCTGGTAGCGCAGGCGATTTGTAATCGTCAGGTCGTGGGTTCGAATCCCTCCACCGGCTCCGCGTCTCGTGACGACTATTCCGGTGGCGCCGATTCCATTGACCTTCGCGCCCCCCCTCCAACCTTTGATCATGCCGTTACGTCACGATGGCGGGCCCCTCGGCCCACCATCGCGTACACAAAGTCTCAGGCGCCTAGAGCCGTCAGGCCTTCACGAAGACCTCAACGCGTCGAAAGGCCGGGCTGGACCCCGTGACGAACGCGCCCTCCCCCGCGGAGGTGACCCTGACGTTTCGGACGTGCAGCACGGCGAGCTCGGCCCGCAGGAAGTTGGCGACCACACTGGCTCGACGAGCGCTGACGGCTCGCTGCGACGCGACGGAGCCAACGTCGTTCGTGTAGCCGTACAGCGTCTCCACCGTGAAGTGACTGGCCCGCGAGAGCAGGGCGAGTCGCATCACCTGGATCCTGAGGTTGGCGGTCAGGCTCGAGGAGTTGATGGCGAATGAACCGACGGCCCCGATCAACACGTTGGGCGACGGCGTGACCAGCAGCGCGTCCCACTGCGCGTAGAGGGTGAGCGAACCACTGAGCTGAAGGGAACTGTTCTCGTTGAGGACCGATCCCGAGCCGTTGGCCAGCGTGTTCCAACTCGCGAAGGTATGCCCCGTGTCAGTGAGTCCGATTCCACCCGGCAACGTCATCGAGGTGCCGCTGGGTCCGCTCAAGGCGGTCACGCTTCCACTACCACCATTGGCGACGAAGCTGATCGTGTACACCGGCAGCTTCGTCCACTGGGCGTAGAGGGTGAGCGACGAGGAAAGGGTGATAATGCTCGCGCTCGCGTAGTTCACGCCTACAGCCTGCGCACTCGCGTTCCAGCCCGCGAACGTAAAGCCCGGGTAGGTCAGGGCGTCGGCGGCCGGCAAGGTGATTGACGTGCCGTCACTCCCCGTGACCGGGGCGATCGTGCCCGTCGCTCCATTCGGTGCGAACGATACTGTGCTCATCGATACGGCTGGTGCCAACGTCCACTGCGCGTAGAGCGTTTCGCTCGACGTCGGTGTGAAAGAGGCGCCGCCGGCGTAGTTGGTCCCTGAGCCGTCGAGACTGGTGTTCCATTCACCAAAGACATGGCCCACAAATTGGGGCGTGACGAGGGTCAACGCACTTGCGCCGACGGTGAAGTTCGCAGAGCCGGGCGAGACGGTTCCACCGGCCGCGTTATAGGACAACGTAAAGACGTCGGGCGTCCATTGCGCGTACAGCGTTAGGGATGCCGCCGGCGTGTAGAGCGACCCTGCCGCATACGAGGATCCTGACCCGTCGGCGACCGTGTTCCAGTCCGCAAAAGCGTGTCCGACGAAGGTGGGGGTGGGCAACGTCAGCGCCGACGTTCCAAAGGGGAAGTTCACGGTCGTCGGCGTGACGCTGCCGCCCTCTCCGTTGTAGGTCAGGGTGTACACAGCCGTCGTCCACTGTGCGTACAGCGTCACGTTCGCCACCGGCGTGTACGTCGAACCCGCTGAATATGAAGATCCGGATCCATTGGCGGCGGTGTTCCACCCGAGGAATGTGTTTCCGGTGTACGCCGGAGTGGCAAGCGTCAACGGCGTTGTGCCAACCATGTAGTTCATCGAAGATGGAGTGACGGTTCCACCACCTGCGACGTATGTCACGTCATACACGTCCGGCGCCCATTGCGCATAAAGCGACATATTACTGTCAAATCCATACGAAGCTCCATCGGTGAAATATCGATGTTTCTGAGCGAGTCGTTCGGAGTGGTACCCCAATCAGTTAAAATGAATAACCCGGATTCGTGAATGTTCGGGCTGAGCGAGGCAAAGAGGGTGAATCCGACAAGCTGTTAGCGGTTTGAAAGTCGCGTACGTCTGGTCTGTCGGAGAATCATTTTCGAAAAAACGAGATCGGTATTGGAGCGTGGCGATGCACCGCGATTACAGATAAGGTATCGCTTCCAACGCGATGGCGGCGACCATGAACATCGCTATGAAACCGCACAAGAATGGTTTGAGTTTGAAACGTATTCCAACCGTCGACGAAACTTCAGGACTTGATGATTGGCGCATGAGTTTTCCTTTATTTGAGTGGGAAAATGGCGCGCCTGGACACACAGCCGAACTTGGAGCAACTCATCCCCGCTTTGATTCAACTTGTCGCGGGAACGAAGCCACGTCAACAGGATGAACGACCGTCAGGGTGTTGGCAACAAAAAGCAACTACGACGAGGACGCTACTCGCACATTGGATGCAACTTACGAAAGTCTTACTGTCGTACTAGATCAAAGATTTAGTTGGGTCAGCGCTGCGACGCTCGTTGACGAGCGACCTCGAACGCAGCAACGGAAACTGCAACACCGGCGTTGAGAGAACTAATCTTTCCCAACTGCGGGATTGAAACAATTGCGGCACAACGCTTGCGCGCCAACGCTGAAAGTCCCTTTTCTTCGCCTCCCACGATCAACGCCACCGGCACCGATCCGAGATCGAGCGCGTAGATCGAGTCCTTCGATTCACCGGCCAGGCCGACGGTCAGGACGCCGGCCTTGTTCAGTTGATCGATCGCCGCCGGTATGCCGCCGACGTCGCAGAAGGTCAGGTACTCGATGGCGCCCGCGGCGGTCTTGGTGACGGACGGAGAGATGCGTGCGGCGCGATGGCGTGGCACGACCACGCCGGTCACGCCCGCGCCATCGGCGCTGCGCAGCATGGCGCCCAAATTGCGGGGGTCCGTGACGCCGTCGCAGACCAACAGGAATGGCCGCTTGTGTTCGAGCAGCGACTCGAGGCTCACGGTCTCGAGTCGAGCCGCGATCGCCATGACACCCTGGTGTCCTTCGGTGCGGGCTTCACGATCGAGGCGAGCCATGGAAATGACCTGGATGGGCACCCGCTGGCGTTGCGCTTCGAGTTCGATGGCGTCCAGGATGTCCGAGGGATCCTGCTGGTCGGCCACGAAGACCTTGCGCACGGCGCGGCGTCGGGACTTGAGGAGCTCGAGCACCGCGTGTCGACCCTCAACCTGCTCGCCGCCAAGTCCTTCCTTGTCACGACTGGGAGCCCGACGGGGTCCCACCTTGGGCCCCGCGCCGGTTGGTCGCCCCGCGCCGCGAGGCGGTCGTCCCTTGGGGGCCGGGGAGCGGCGAGGTGCGGGACGAGGGCTCACGGTGTTCGTTCTATGAGAACGACCGCGGTTGCCGCTATTCCTTCGACGCGCCCGAGCGCACCGAGGCCTTCGGCCGTGGTGGCCTTCACCGAGACCGTCACGCCGACCAGGGCGGAGAGCTCGCCCGACATCAGGGCCATGTGATTACTCAGTCGGGGCTGTTCCGCGACGATGGTGATGTCGCCCGAAGTGACGGTGAAGCCCTCCCCTCGCACGATCCGAAGCGTCTCCTCCAGGAGCCGGCGGGAAGGCACCCCCGCGAACTCCGGGTCGGTATCCGGGAAGTGCCGTCCAAGGTCGCCCAGATTGGCCGCACCCAGCAGCGCGTCACACAGCGCGTGCGTGGCGACGTCGGCGTCGGAATGCCCTACGAGTCCGGGGGCGCCGCCAATCTCGATCAACCCGAGCATCAGCACTCGTGCTGGATCGTCGCTCACGCGATGAACGTCGAAGCCGTAACCAACCCTCATCGAGCCGAGACGGGGCGGGGCCGAGGCCCGTTCGAGGTCGCCGGGCTGGGTTATTTTGATGTTCGCTACTTCCCCGGGTATCACGACCACGCGGGCGCCGAGGGCCTCGACGAGGGCGGCGTCGTCCGTCGCTTCAGGGGCGGACGCATGGGCCTCGACCAATAGCTCCCGGCGAAAAGCCTGGGGGGTCTGCACGGTGACCAGCCCGTCGCGGGCGACGGTGGCGCGAATGAGGCTCGTCGCACCGCTCCCCTCCACGTTCTTCACGGTGTCGGTGATGGGCAGGCCCGGCACGGCCGCGTCGGCGCCGTCCCTCACGGCCTCGACCACCGAGACGAACAGGGCATCCGTCGCCAGGGGTCGCGCGGCGTCGTGCACCACGACGATCTCGGCGTCGCCGCAGAACGCCAGTCCCGCCCGGACTGATGCGGCCCTCGAGGGACCGCCCGTCACGACGACGTCGGCACCTTCGCCGTTGCCGTCGTAACCCTCGGGGGCGACGAGCACGACGAGTGAGGCGACCGATCGAGCATGGCGCACGCTGCGTGCGGCGACCGTCTCGTCATCCAGCCGGGCGAACTGCTTGGGACCACCGAAGCGTGTCCCACGGCCGCCGGCGACAACAACGGCGGCAACCGACATGGTTACGGCAGGACCGAGGCGAGCTTTTCTTCAGCTGCTTCAGTGTCGACGTTGAGCGCGAAGGTCAACTCGGACACCAGGATCTGACGCGCGCGGGTCAGCATGCGCTTCTCCCCGGCCGACAGACCCTTGTCCTTGTCGCGGATCGAGAGGTTTCGGACCACTTCGGCGACCTGGTAGATGTCGCCGGAGCGCAGCTTCTCCGAGTGGTTCTTGAAGCGGCGCGACCAGTTGGTGGGCATGCGCGCTTCCTTCTTGCGCAGCACGGCGAAGACCTCTTCGACCTCTTCGTCGTTGATGACGTCGCGCAGGCCGACCGACTCGGCGTTAGCGACGGGCACCATCAGCACGAGGTCGGTGTAGGCCACTTTGAGCTTCAAATAGTCCTGTTTGACGTCAAAAGCGGTCATTTTCTCGATCTTCTCCACGGTGCAGGCGCCGTGGTGGGGGTAGACGAGACGATCGCCTTTTTTGTACTTGCGAACAGTGGTGGACAAGGTTCTCCTCAGTAGAAAATCGCCCGAAATGGGCTTTGGGGGGCTTACCATTGTACCAGCCTTTGGCCTACTTTGCACCGATTCGGGCGGCCTCGATGGCGTCGGCCAGGGAGTGACAGCGATGGACCGTCACGCCGGCGACCTCCTCGAGTTCGCCGGCCGCGGGCACGATGACCGTCGTGGCGCCCAGTCGGTGAGCCTCACGCACCCGGCGAGAGAGCCCGGTGACGGCGCGCAGCTCGCCGGCGAGGCCCACCTCGCCCATGGCGGCCAGGCTGCGGGGGACGGCGAATTCCAAAGCCGCCGACGCAACGGCGAGCGCGAGCGCCACGTCGACGCCCGGCTCGTTCGCGGGCAGCCCGCCCGCCGTGGCGGCGAAGACGTCACTGGCACTGGTATCGACGCCGCAGCGCGCTTCGAGGACCGCGAGCAGCAGTGACAGCCGCTGCGAGGACACTTGGTGGGCCACCCGGCGCGGCGACCCGGAACTCGACGCCACCAGGGCCTGCATCTCCACCAGCAGCGACCGCGATCCATCGTTGGTGACGGTGAAAACGACACCGGGCACGTCGAGGCGAGGCCCGCGCAGGGCGAGCGCGGCGTCGGGCAGGTCGCGAAGTCCGTCCTGGACCATCTCCAAGAGTCCGACCTCTCCGGTCGGTCCGAACCGGTGCTTGACCGCCCGGATGAAACGCAGCGTGCCGTGACGGTCCCCTTCGATGCGCACCACCGTGTCCACCAGGTGCTCAAGCGTCCGGGGCCCGGCCAGTTCTCCGTCCTTGGTGACGTGCCCGACGAGGATGAGGGCGCTGTCGCACTCCTTGGCGGCGGTGCAGAGCCGCTCGGCCGCGTGACGGATCTGGGGGACGGACCCGGCCACGCTGGCCAGCGAGTCGTCGCTCATCGCCGAGATCGAGTCGATTACGCACAGCACGGGCCGACGCTCGCGCAGCAACTGTTCGGCCGCGCGCACATCGGTGGTAGCGGCGACGTCGAGACCGGGCGGTACGTCGCCCATGCGCCGCGCCCGCAGGGCCACCTGGGAGGTTGACTCCTCCGCCGCGATGAGCAACACCCGTTCGCCCTTGAGCGCCAGGGCTCGCAGGGACATGAGGGCCAGCGTCGACTTTCCAACGCCGGGCTCGCCAAAGAGCAGCGTGGTCGAACCCGCGACGAACCCTCCTCCTAGCACCCGGTCGAGTTCGCCCACCCCGGTGGTGGTGAGGGGCTCGTCGGCGCTACCGACCTCGTGAAGGCTGGTCGTGCGAAGGGTCGCGCTGGCCTTGGACGCGGTCGAGGTTCGCTCCTCGTCCAGAGTGTTCCACTCGCCGCACCCCGAGCACCGCCCGGTCCAGCGTGGCGCGGTGGTGCCGCATTCGCGACAGACGTGGACGGTATGGCTCTTCACCCTGACGAGGGTAGAAGGTGCCTGTGACTAGGCGTTGGGGGCGAGGTCTTCGAAGTCCACCGACGTCGGCAGGCCCTCGACTCCCTCGAAAGTCAGCTCCAGGCCGTCGGCGCCTTCGATGGCGTCAACCACGATCGTCTGACCGGCGTGGAACTCCTTGAAGAGGATCTTCTCGCTCAGCACGTCCTCGACGTACTGCTGGATCGCCCGACGCAGCGGTCGAGCACCCAGTTCGGGGTCGTAACCCTTGTCGGCCAGGAAGCCCTGGGCGGCCACCGACAACTCCAGACCGAGGCCCTGCACGGCCAGCTGCTCACGAAGTCGTGTCACGAAGAGGTCGGCGATGGCCATCACCTCTTCCTTGGTCAGTTCGTGGAAGACGATGATGTCGTCGATCCGGTTGAGGAACTCGGGGCGGAAGTGCGCCTTGAGGGCGGTGTGGACCTTCTCCTTCATGCGCTCGTGCGTCAAGAGGTCCGAACCGGTGCCGAAACCAATGGCGGCCTTACGCAGGTCGGCCGTGCCGAGGTTCGAGGTCATGATCAGGATCGTGTTCTTGAAGTCCACGGCCCGGCCCTGGGCGTCGGTCAGACGGCCGTCCTCCAGGATCTGCAGCAGCGTGTTGAAGACGTCGGGGTGGGCCTTTTCGACCTCGTCGAAGAGCACCACGGAGAAGGGCTTGCGGCGTACGGCCTCGGTCAGCTGGCCGCCCTCGTCGTAGCCCACGTAGCCCGGGGGCGATCCGACCAGTCGACTCACCGAGTGCTTCTCCATGTACTCACTCATGTCGAGCTGGATGATGGCGTCCTCGTCGTCGAAGAGGAACTCGGCCAAGGTCTTGGCCAGTTCGGTCTTGCCGACGCCGGTGGGGCCTAAGAAGATGAAGGAGCCGCCGGGACGCTTGGGGTCCTTGAGGCCGGCACGGGTGCGGCGGATGGCGCGGCTCAGCGCGATGATCGGCTCGTTCTGGCCGACGATGCGCTTGTGCAGTTCGTCCTCCATGCGCAGCAACTTGGACGTCTCTTCCTCGGTCAGGCGGTAGACCGGGATGCCGGTCCAGACCGCCAGCACCTCGGCGATGGTCTCTTCGTCGACCAGGTCGAAGGCCTCGCTGCCGGTGGCCTTGGTGGCCGTGTCCAACTCGTTCTTGCGCGCCACCAGGCCGCGCTCCTGCTCTTCGAGGGCCTTGGCCTGCTCGAGCGCGCCGCTCTCCATGGCCGACTCCTTGTCGGCGCGCACGCGCGCGATGTCCTCGTCGAAACGCTTGACGGCGGGCGGGGTGTCCATGCGCCGTATGCGCAGACGGCTGCCGGCCTCGTCGATGAGGTCGATGGCCTTGTCGGGCAGGAAGCGGTCCGAGATGTAACGGTCCGAAAGGTTGGCGGCGGCGATGAGCGCCTGGTCGGTGATCTTGACCGCGTGGAACTCCTCGTAGACCTCGCGCAGGCCCTTGAGGATCTCGATGGTCATGGCCACCGAGGGCTGCTCGACCTTCACGGGCTGGAAGCGGCGCTCGAGCGCGGCGTCCTTCTCGATGTACTTGCGGTACTCGTCGATGGTGGTGGCACCGACGGTCTGCAACTCGCCCCTGGCCAGCATGGGCTTGAGGATCGACGCGGCGTCGATGGCCCCTTCGGCCGCGCCCGCGCCCACCAAGGTGTGGATCTCGTCGATGAACAAGATGATGTCGCCGCGCGTGCGGATCTCCTTCAAGACCTTCTTGAGGCGCTCCTCGAAGTCACCGCGGTAGCGGCTACCCGCGACGAGCGCGCCGAGGTCCAGCGTGTAGAGCTGCTTGTCGGCCAGGGTGACCGGCACCTGGTTCGACACGATCATCTGGGCCAGGCCCTCGACGATCGCCGTCTTGCCGACGCCGGGCTCGCCGATGAGCACGGGGTTGTTCTTGGTGCGCCGTGACAGGATCTGCATCACGCGCTCGACTTCCTTCTCGCGCCCGACCAACGGGTCGAGCTTGCCCTCGCGGGCGAACTGGGTGAGGTTGCGGCCGAACTGGTCCAGTACCGCGGAACCGCCGGCGCCCTCGGGGTCGCTCTTCTGTCCGCCGGACGAGCTCGAGGAGCCGGACTCCTTGCCGCTCTGTCCCGACATCATCTGGATCACCTGGGTGCGCACGCGGGCCATGTCCGCGCCGAGGTCGTTGAGGACCTGGGCCGCGACGCCGTCGCCCTCGCGCACGAGCCCGAGCAGCATGTGCTCGGTGCCGATGTAGGAGTGACCGAGCTGGAGGGCCTCGCGAAGGGAGAGTTCGAGGACCTTCTTGGCCCGGGGGGTGAAGGGCGGGGAACCGGGAGAGGGGTTGGTGTTGGCCCCGATGGCCTCCTCCACCTTCTCGCGCACGGCGTCGAACGTGACGCCCAGGGACTCGAGCGCCTTCGCGGCTACCCCTTCACCTTCGCGGATCAGTCCGAGCAGGATGTGCTCGGTCCCGATGAAGGCGTGGTTGAGGTCGCGTGCTTCTTCCTGAGCGAGCACAAGTACTCGACGGGCCCGGTCTGTGAATCGTTCGAACAAATCTCTTCCTTTAAGCGTTTCCTAGTAAAAGTGTATCGGCGCACGTGCTCGGACCGACCATCACCTAACAAGACACTCAGAATGCTCAATTAAGGTGTACGGAGTGAACCTTACGGAGCGTCTGGGGCTTAAATCGGTGGAAACCGACCTAACGCGCCTCGAAACGCTGCTCGCCGAGTCGGTGATCTTCGGCGACGAGTACCTGGACTCGGTCACCACCCACCTCATTTTCGCGGGAGGCAAGCGACTGCGCCCGATGCTGGCCCTGGCGTCGGCGACCGGCGGCGCTCGAGCCGCCAGCGACGAGGACCTGCTCGGCGCGGTGGCCTTAGAACTGATGCACCTCGCGTCGCTCTACCACGACGACGTGATGGACGAAGCTGAGGTGCGCCGCAACGTCGACAGCGTCAACGCGCGCTACGGCAACCTCATCGCCATCGTGGCCGGCGACTACCTCATGGCCCGCTCCGCCACCATCGCCGCGGACTTAGGCGCCAGCGCCGCGGGACTGCTCGCGCGCACCTTGGCCTGGTTGACGCGCGGTCAGGTCTCGGAGGTGCGCACCGCCTTCAACGTCGAGCGCACCGAAGCGGACTACTTCGAAGCCGTCGAGGGAAAGACCGCATCGCTCATGTCCGCCAGTTGTCGCATGGGGGCGCTCACCGCCCGACTCGACGACAACGAGTCCGCCGCGCTCAGTGAATTCGGGCGCTGCTTCGGCATGGTGTACCAACTGCGCGACGACATCCTGGACGTGGTGGCGACCGAGAACCAGCTCGGCAAGCCGGCCGGCCAGGACCTCGCCGAGGGCATCTACAACCTGCCGACCCTCTTCGCGCTGCGCGACCCCACGCTCGGCGACGAGTTAAGCGGCCTCCTGGGCGCCGTGCTCAACGACGACGACCGCGAGCGGGCCCGCAAGCTCGTCATCGCCACCGACGGCATCGCCCAGACGATCAGCGCGGCGCAGAGTTTCCTCGCCGTGGCCCGCGAGGCCCTGGAGGGCGTGCGCAGCGAGCCGCTGCGGGAGGGATTCGGTACCCTCATCGAGCACCTGCTCGAGGACCTGCCCAGTTACTAGTCGCGCTCGGGCTTGAGCGTCGGGAAGGCGATCACCTCTCGGATGTTCGACTCGTCGGCGATCAGCATCGCCAGACGGTCCATGCCGACGCCGAGCCCGGCCGTCGGCGGCAGTCCCCACTCGAGCGCCATGATGTAGTCCTCGTCGATGAGCATCGACTCGTCCTCGCCCGCCGCGGCCAAGCGGGCCTGCTCTTCGAATCGGGCTCGCTGGTCGACCGGGTCGATCAGCTCGCTGAAGCCGTTGGAGAGTTCGCGTCCGGCCGCGTAGGACTCGAATCGTTCGGTCAGCTCCGGGTCGATCTGGTGACGCCTCGAGAGGGGCGACACCTCGACGGGATACTCGGTGACGAAGATGGGGTTCCACAGGCCCACCTCGCTGGTCGCTTCGAAGAGCTCGGCCAGGCATCGTCCGGGGCCCCAAGACGCGTGCACCTTGACGTCGCGCTGTTCGAGAAGGTTCTGCAGGACCTTCAACGGCGTGTGCACCGAGACGTCCTGACCCACGGCCTCGCTGGCCAGTTCGGCCATGGTGCGCCGGGGCCACGGGGCGGCGAAGGAGAAGTCCCGTCCCTGGTAGGTGACCTGCGTCGTGCCCAGCACGTCGAGCGCCACCCCGGCCACCAGTTCCTCGGTGAAGGCCATCATGTCCTCGACGTTCCAGTAGGCGGCGTAGAGCTCGAGCATGGTGAACTCGGGGTTGTGCCGCGGGCTCACCCCTTCGTTGCGAAAGACGCGCCCCAGTTCGAAGACCCGCTCGAAGCCGCCCACCACCAGGCGCTTAAGCCACAGCTCGGGTGCGATGCGCAGGAAGAACTCGCTGTCCAGGGCGTTGTGGAAGGTCTTGAACGGCTTGGCCGCGGCGCCGGTGGGGATCACGTTGAGCATCGGCGTCTCCACCTCCACGAACCCGGCCGCCCAGCACCGCTCCCGCACGGCGCGGATCATCGCACTGCGGCGCAGCAGGGCCGTGCGCGACGAGGCATTGGCCCACAGGTCGGCCTCGCGGTGGCGGTAGCGCAGGTCGAAATCGGAGATGCCGGCCCACTTGTCGCCGAAGTTGTGCAGCGCGTGCGCCAGGCGCACCCAGGAGGTCACCTTCACCGACAGCTCGCCGCGCTTGGTGCGCACGACCTCGCCGGTGACGCCGACCCAATCGCCCAGGTGCAACTTGGTGAACTCGTCGAACTCCTCGGTCACCTGCGCCAGGGCGAAGAGCTGGATCTCCCCGGTCTCGTCGCGCATGGTGGCGAAGGCCAGCTTGCCCTGCGTGCGCAGCAGCAGCACCCGCCCGGCCACGCTGACGCTGACCCCGGACTCCTCGCCGTCAACGAGGTGGGCGTAGGTCGATTGCAGTTCGCCCGCGTGGGCGCTCTGGGCGAAGGTGTACGGCGTGTCCATGGGGCCTTTCAAGAATGATTACGTTCATGAACGATACGCAATCCATGCAGGGTAAGCCACGGTTCAACGTGGGCGACGTATTTGGTATGCGGCGCCACGAGTCCGGCCAGGCCGCCCGTGGCGATGATGGTCGCCTCGCCGATCTCGACCAGTATCCGCTCGACCATGCCGTCGACCTGCGCCGCGAAGCCGTAGAGCACGCCCGACTGGATCGATTCGATCGTCGAGCGGCCGATGACCGAACGCGGCTCGACCAGTTCCACCGAGCGAAGCGCCGACGCCTGGAGGTAGAGGGCCTCTAGCGAAATGGCCACGCCGGGCGCGATCGCGCCGCCGAGGTACTCGCCCTTGGCGCTGATGACGTCGAAGACGGTGGCGGTGCCGAGGTCCACCACGATCGACGCGCCGGGGTAGAGGTCGTACGCCCCGACGGCGTCGGCGATGCGGTCGGGCCCCACCTCGCGGGGATTGTCGTAGAGGATGGGCATGCCCGATTTGGTGCCGGGGCCGATGACGGTGACGTCGAGCTGGGCGAACCAGCGGTTGGCCATGCGGCGAAGCTGCGTCGTCACCGTCGGCACCGAGGACGCGATGGCGATGGCGTTGACCGCGCTGCGCAGGTCCAGGCCCTCCAAGTCGAGCAGCTGGGTCAGGACCATGGCCAGCTCGTCGGGCGTGCGGTCGGCGTCGGTCGAGATCCGCCAGTGAAAGGCGAGCCCGTGCTCGCCGCTGGCCCGCGCGAAGCCCATGGCGTCGGGCGCGTTGGGCGTCTCGGGACCGAACAGGCCGATGACCGTCTCGGTGTTGCCGACGTCGATGGCGAGCAGCATCACGACCCCCGGGCCACGAGCGTGACGGGAGCGTTGTCGATGAGGCGCACGCCGTCGACCACGGCGGCCACCAGCGCGCGGCGCACGCCGGCCTCGTCGTCGTCGCACACCGCGAAGGTCACGGGATCAACGATCTCGGCGTACGAGGTCTCGACCCCGGCGCCGTCGAGCACCTCTCGGAGACGACGGCGAAGCTCGGACGCGGGGCCCGGGTTCCCCACTTCCGCCAACGCTCGCGAGAGGGACAGCGCCCGTCTCCGCGCGTCGGGGCTGAGGTAACGATTGCGGCTCGACACGGCCAGCCCGTCGGGGTCCCGGACGATCGGAACGCCCACCACCTGCACCTCGAGGGCCAGGTCGGACACCATCTGGCGCACCACCGCGAGCTGTTGGAAGTCCTTCTCCCCGAAGTAGGCCCGGCACGGACCGGTGAGGATGAGGAGTTTGGCGACCACGCTGGCCACCCCGTCGAAATGACCGGGGCGGGCGGCGCCCTCGAACAGGTCACCAACGCCGTGCACCGACACCGTGGTCGAGGTGGGTCGGGGATAGTCCGGCCACATCGACTCGAGCGTCGGCGCGACGAGGCAGTCCACGCCGTTCTCCTTGGCGATCAACGCGTCGTCCTCGGGGGTCCGGGGATAGGAAATAAGGTCGCCGTCGCTGTCGAACTGGCGAGGGTTGACGAACAGGGTGGCGATCACCACGTCGCCGCTGGCCTTGGCGGCCCGGAACAGCGCCGCGTGCCCTTCGTGCAGCGCGCCCATGGTGGGCACTAGGGCCACGCCCCGGCCGGACGCGCGCTGCTCGTTGGCGTAGGTGCGCCAGGTAGCAAGGTCGCTGACGTGCTCCATCAGGCGAGGGTCTGGGAGCGGCGTTGCTCGGCCAACTCAAAGGCCGCGTTCGCCAGAGCTACGTAGGTCGAACGCTGCGACTCCGGTATGGCGGCCAGGTGGGCGTCGATGGTCGCCATGTCGCCGCGCGACGCCGGACCGGTCAAGGCCGCGTTGGGACCGACCGCGGCCACGTCGGCCAGGGCCTGTTGGGCCAAGGGCAGGAAGTCCTCCAGGCTGAGGCCCGCCGACTCGGCGAGGTAGGCCACGTGTCCCATCAGGGCCACCAGGTGGTTGGCCGCCACCGACGCGGTGGCGTGATACGCGGTGCGCTGATCGTCACGCAAGGTGAGGAGGCGCCCGTTGAGCGAGCGCGCCACGTCAAAGACCACCTCGTCGCCGGCCACCGAGAACGTCGCCCCCTCCAGGCGCGCCGCGCCCAGCTCTCCCGAGGGCAGGAGCATCAAGGGGTGCAGCGAGCCCACGCGGGGATGCGGTGCCAGCACGTCCAGGCCCAGCGAGCCCGAGACGTGCGCGACCACGCGAGTGGCGCGCGGTGTGAGGAGCGCCGCCATCTCCCCCACGGCGTCGTCGGGCACCGTGAGAAGCACGAGGTCCGCGTTCGCCACTTGAGAGAGCTCGTCGTGGTGCAGCAGCGCGACGTCGTGGCCGTGATGACCCAGGGCTCCAAAAAAAGATGAACCGGCTCGACCGGCACCCACGATGGTTATGTTCATACCTGCTCCGATCCGTTCCAGCCCCTCGCGGGTGCCGTTCGGTGTTAGCGCAACGATTCGAGTGTACCGAGTTCCACGACCTTGCCGACACCCCGGCGCAACTGTTCCTCGCTGACCAGCGCCGGCGCCAGCTCTCGCAGGGGCACGAGCACGAAGGAACGCTCGTAGAGCCTCGGGTGAGGGACCAGGATCTCGGGATCGTCGCTAGTCTCCTCGCCCACCAACAGCACGTCCACGTCGAGCGTGCGCGGCCCCCAGCGCACCTCGCGGGTTCGCCCCCGCGCCTGCTCCGCGCGACGGCAGCGTTCGAGCAGCTCGTGCGGCGAGGCCGAGGTGGTCACCTCCATGACGAGGTTCCAGAAGTCCTCTTGGGCGACTCCCCCCACCGGTTCGCTCTGGTACACCGCGGAGAGCCGATAAGGATCCTGTTCGGCGACGATCTCGACGCCGGCGGCCAGGTGTGCGGCCCGGTCACCGACGTTCGAACCGAGTGACAGGTAGCAGCGACGCACTAGCGTCGCTGCACCGTGCAGCGAACGCCGACGCTGGCCACGTCCTGGGGCACCGGCGGGCGGACCTTTCGCACGCTCACGGTGACCGAGCTGATCTCGGCGTCGTAGGCCAGGATCTCGTGCGCGACACGCTGGGCCAGCGTCTCGAGCAGCAGGAATCGCCCCTCGGTGGCCACGTTGACCGTGAGCGACAGCACGTCGGCGTAGTTCGTCGTGGTGGCGATGTCGTCGTTCATGGCGGCCTCTTCGAAGGGGCGCACCACGTCGAGGTCGAAGACCAGCGGCTGGGCGCGGTCGCGCTCCTCCGTCAGCACCCCCACGATGGCGTTGCAGCGCAGTTCGCGCAGCTCGATGACGTCGCTCACGCCGGGATCTCGGGCAGGTTGAAGAGCACCGAGCGACCGTCGGGCCCGATGGAGCGCTTGAACAGTCGTTCCACGTAGGCAATGGCCATGGAGGTCGTAGGGACCCTGGTCGACCAGACGAGATATCCGGCGATGACGCCGAGCAGACGGTCCGACACCTCGTCGCTGTGCAGCAGCACCACGGTCTTGTTGTTCATGGAGTTGGCCAGGTCCTGGTAGCAGGCTTCGAGCACCTCGGATTGCTGGGGACCGCCGCGCAGTGCGTAGTGGCTGGCCGTGAGGCCGTGCTCGAAGTAGGCGCTCAGGTTCTGCATCACCGGCAGGATCGAGATGACCCGGCCGAAACCCTGGTGCTTCAGCCAGAGCAACTCCTCGTCACGACGCACGCGACGATGCACGGTGGTCGAACCGCCGGGGCGTTCGGAGACCGCGAGGATGTCCTTGTAGACCCAGGTGAAGCTTCGAGGCTGTATGCCCGCTGCCCACTTGCCCCTCACGCCACTACCTCCTGCACGGGTCGTACGAGCAACTCACGCAGCTGCACGGCGGCCACGGCGTCATGTACTCGAACCATACTGACACCTTGGAGCATGGCCCAGGCCGCGGTGGCGAGCGATCCCTCCAAACGTTGGTCCACGTCCAGCGTTTCGTTGCCCAGCTCGCCGAGGAATCGCTTGCGGCTCGTGCCGATGAGCACGCCCGCGTCGTAGCGGCGGGCCAGCGCCACGAAGTGCTCGCAGTGGGCCAGCAAGACCAGGTTGTGCTCGGTCGTCTTGCCGAAACCGATGCCGGGATCGAGCCACAGCCGCCCGACCCGGGCCTCGCGCGCCCTCTGCGCCGCGGCTTCCAGGAAGTCGCTCACCTCGCTCACCACGTCGACGTAGGTCGGACGGTCCTGCATGGTGGCCGAGGATCCCTGGCGATGCATGGCCACGTAGTCGACGCCCAACTCGCCCGCGACGCCGTAGAGCGAACTCGAGACGTCGTTGATGATGGTGGCGCCTTCGCGCACCGCGGCGCGCGCCACCGCCTCCTTCTGGGTGTCGATCGACACCGGCCCCTCCTGGGCGAGCGCGGCCACCACGGCCGACACGCGAGTGAGCTCCTCGGCGACGTCCACGGGTTGCGCCCCCGGTCGGGTCGACTCCCCCCCGACGTCCACCACGTCGCAGCCGGCGGCGAACTGCGCGCGGCCCCGCGCGATCGCCTGGTCGGTAGCCAAGGTGCGCGAGTCCGGGAAGAAGGAGTCGGGCGTAACGTTGACGATGCCCATCACCATGGGACTCAGCGCCACGAAGACCTTCGCTGATGGATGTACTGCAGCGCCTCGGCCCGGTAGGCCACGTCGTCGCGGAAGACCCCGCGCACCGCCGACGTCACGGTGGTGGATCCCGCCTTCTTCACGCCGCGCATCGAAACGCAGAAGTGCTCGGCCTCGATCACCGCGATCGACCCCCGGGGTTTCAGTTCGCGCTCCATGGCGTCGACGATGTCGGTGGTCATGCGCTCTTGGACCTGCAGTCGTCGCGCGTAGCCCTCGACGAGACGAGCCAGCTTCGATAGGCCGGTGATGCGCCCGTCCAGCCCCGGCAGGTAGGCCACGTGCGCCAACCCGGTGAAGGGGACCAGATGGTGCTCGCACAGCGAGATGAAGGGGATGTCGCGCACCATGACCATCTCGTCGTGGCCGGCCTCGAAGGTGACGCGCAGGTGCTCGCCGGGGTCCGCTTCCAACCCCTCGAAGAGCTCGACGTACATGTCCGCGACCCGCCGGGGGGTCTCGACCAGGCCCTCGCGCGTGGGGTCCTCGCCGATGGCCTCGAGCAGCTCGCGCACGAGCGCTTGCACCCGGTCGTGGTCGACCACGGCTACACCTCGCCGGTGTAGGTGTAGATCGCGTCGAGGTTGCGGTAGCGCTCGTTCACGTCCAGGCCGAACCCGACCACGAAATCAGCCGGTATCGAGAAGCCCACGTACTTAAGCGACTGCTGCACGCGCTGCTCGCCCACCTTCAACAGCAGCGCGCAGACCTCCAGGCTTCGCGGATCGCGCGCGCCCAAGTACTG
Source organism: uncultured Acidimicrobiaceae bacterium (assembly GCA_963827115.1). Classification (GTDB taxonomy): domain Bacteria; phylum Actinomycetota; class Acidimicrobiia; order Acidimicrobiales; family RAAP-2; genus RAAP-2. Next base: position 2,076,576 of record CAWGZS010000001.1, read on the forward strand.
GCGCAGGTAGTTGAGCGTGAGTCCCGAATCGACCACGTCCTCGACGATCAGCACGTCGCGCTGGGCCAGGTCGACGTCGAGGTCCTTCACGATGCGCACCACGCCGCTCGTCTTGGTGGCCGCGCCGTAGGAGGAGACGGCCATGAAGTCGACCTCAACCGGCAGTTCGATGGCCCGCATGAGGTCGGCCATGAAGTTGATCGCGCCCTTCAACACGCAGACCAGCAACGGCGGGTTCTGCGCGTAGTCCTTCGTTATCTCCTGGCCCAGCTCGTAGATCCGCTCGCGCACCTGCGAGGCGGAGACGACGACCTCGCCGAGGTCGTGCTGGGCCCACGTGGCCGTGAAGTCGTCGGACGAATGGGTACCCATGTGTGGCCAGCGTAGTTGAGGGCTACTCGAGCGTGAGATGCTGCCCGCGTCGCGAGAGCCGTCGACCCCCGCTGAGTTCGGTCGCCACCGCCGCGCCGCGCACCACGTCGAGGCAGCGTTGCACCTCGTCCGCGGAGGGCGGGTGCTGCCCGTCGCCTCGATCGACGCTGCGCAGCTGGACCCTCAGCCAGCGCCGCAGGCGCGCCACCGGCCAGTCGCGCAGGTCTCGACAATCGGCGTCGTGCAGGCTGGGCGCATCGGCGCCGCTCACCTCGTCGAGCCACACCCGCTCCTCGTGCATGAGGCGGGCCTGTCGCGCGAGGACCGGCACCACGTCGCGGCCCGCCACGTCGTTCATGAGTACGAGCAGTTCGTGTCGCACGCGATTGCGTTGGAACTCGGGACTGTCGTTGGTCTCGTCGTGGCGGCCGCGCTGTCCGGACGCCTCGACGAAGTCGTGCAGGGCCGAACGGCGAACGTCGCGCAGCGGCTTGGTCGGGTCGTCCACCATCGGCGACAGGCCGTCCACGCCGGCGCCGCGCAGCATGTTGAGCAGCACCGTCTCGACGAGGTCGTCCATGGTGTGCCCGGTCATCACCCCTTCGGGCAGGGCCTCGCGCCGGGCGGAGCGGGCGCGGGCCTCGAAGTTGCCGCCCGGCTCGACCTGGACGTCGTGTTGCACGAAGCCCACCCCGAGGGAGTCGCAGAGTCCACTCACGAACTCGGCGTCGGCGTCGCTGGAGGGACGGGCGTGGTGGTCCACGTGGTGCACCGTCACGTTGAGGTCCGCCTCGAGCGCCAGCAGCAAGAGCCCGAGCGAGTCCGGTCCGCCCGAGACGGCCAGGTGGACCGGCGTGGCGGGGTCGGGGAAGTGACACTCGAGGAGCAGGGACTGCGCGTTCGACGTCACCTTCGTAGGTTACAAAACGACTCGCTCGAGACGCCGGGCGCGCACCGCGCCCCAGAGCCGCGCGGCCACGTACATCACCGCCCCGATCGAACCGACGAAGAAGCCGATTGGCAGGTTGAACGTGTACGAACCGGCAATGGAGAGCCACACCGTCGCCAGCGCCAACATCACCGAGAGGGCGATAGCCCGGCTCGGCCGCGAGGCCAGTAGTCGCGCCGCGGCCGGCGGCCCGATCATGAGCGAGAAGGAGAGCAGCGCGCCGACCACGGGCACCGTCAGGGCCGTCGAGAGCGCGAGCACGACCAGGAACGCGATCTCGACGAAGGTCGCGTTGATACCGCGCGCGTCGGCCAGGTCAGGCGCGACCGACGTGAACACCAGCGGACGGAACAACGCGACAAGCGCCACGAGGCAGAGCACGCCGAGTATCAGGACCGGCAGGATCTCGCTGGCGCTCACGCCAAGGATCTCGCCGAAGAGCAGAGCGTTGACCGCTGGTTCGTAGTCGGAGCTCAACGTCAGGAACGCGGCGCCCAGGGCCAGCATCAGCACCAGCGACAGGGCGGTCGCCACGTCATTTCTCGTGCGGCGACTGGACACCCCGATGCCGAGTGCGGCGAGCACCGCGAAGGAGACCAGCCCGAACAGGGGATCGACGCCCACCAGCGTCGCCCCGGCCGCGCCCGCGAAGGCCCCGTTGGGTATGGCGTGCGCCGCGAAAGACGCGCCCCGAAGCACCACGAAGAATCCAACCGCGCCCGCGAGTGCGGCCACGATGGTCCCGCCGATCCAGGCGTTGGTCATGAAGCTCGAGAACATGCTCAGTGCCCGCCGCTGGTAACGGCCAGGGTAGTAGGACGCGTCGCCGGCGCCCGGGTGCGTCGCGAGCGCTGCAGGACGCTCGCGGCCACGAACTCCGCCACCACCACGGCCACCACGAAGAAGCTGACCGGCAGTCCCCGGTGTGACGGGAACCAGTAATAGCTGTCGTAGGCCAGCACGATGCCCAGGACCGTCGCCCCCACGCCCAGCAACACCGAGACCACCACACCGAGGCCGACACGACCCACCACCTTGAGGGCGCTCGCGGGCGGACCGATGAGCAGCGCCGTCGAGAGGATCGAGCCGATGACGATCGCCGAGAGGCCGACGGAGATCGCGAGCACCACCATGAAGGCGAGGCCCACGGCGCGCAGCCGCACTCCCCGCGCGGACGCTAGCTCGGCGCTGAGTGAACTGAGCAATAGGGGCCGCCCGATGGCCGCCACGATTATCAGCACGACGACGCTCGCGATGACGACCTCGGGCAGGGTGGACGACGACACGGTGAAGATCGACCCGAAGAGGATCAATTGCGTCGTGCCGGTAGCGGAACTGTGGGTGGTGGAAAGGTACAGAAACAGCGCGGCCAAACCAGTCGCCGCGCCCAACACCACTCCGGTCGCGATGTCACGACCCTTGACGCGCTGCACGCCGATGACGTCCATCGCGCCCGCGCCGACGACGCCCCCGCCGACGAATCCCGCCAGGGGTGCCAACCCGGCTAAGAATGCCCCCGCGCCGCCGGCGGTCGCGACGTCGGTCAGCGCGTGACCGGCGAAGGATTGGCCCCGCAGCACGGTGAAGATTCCCACCACGGCACTTACGGTGGCCACGACCGCGCCCACGCCCATCGCGGTCAGCACCGAGTGATTCACGAAGAGACCCGGTTCGAAGAGCCAATCGATCATCGTTACTCCACCACGAGTTCCGGGTGGCTGGCCACGGCCGAGCTCTCGTCGTCCTCCTCGCCGGCCACCACCAGCACCCGACCGTGCACGCGAAGCACGTCCACGTGATGCCCGTAGAGCGCACTCAGCACGTCCGGCCGCACCACCTCCTCGGTAGTGCCGCTGGCCACGCGCGTATTGGCGATATAGACGACCCGGTCCATGACGGGTAGGAGCGGGTTCATCTCGTGCGCTGAGAGAAAGATCGCCACGTGCTGTCGCTCGGCCACCTGGTGCAGGAGGGCGATGATCTCCTGGACGCTGCCAGGATCGAGATTGGACAGCGGCTCGTCAAGCAACAGCAGTTCGGGCCGACTCACGAGTGCGTGCGCGATGAGCACCCGTTGCTGCTCTCCCCCCGAGAGCCCTCCGACCCGTCGATCGGCGAAGTCCTGCGCGTCGACCGCCTGCAACATCTCCTCCACCGCCTGATGGTCCGCGCGGCTCCTGCGCTTGAAACCGTAACGATTGCCGTCGATGCCCAGGGCCACCAGGTCGCGGGATCGGATGGGCATGTCCGGGTCGAAGAGGACCTTCTGAGGCACGTAGCCGATCGATCTCGTCGATCGTTGCAAGGCCTCGCCGTGCACGATGACGCGCCCGCGCGACGGCGCCTGCACGCCAAGGATCACCCGAAAGAGCGTCGTCTTACCAGACCCATTTGCCCCAATCAGTCCGGTGAACTCTCCTTTGTCGATACGAAAATTCACGTCGGAAAGGATTGCGCGTCCGTCGATGGCGACGTCGATGCCCTCGACCCGCAACAACTCAGCGCTGGCATTGCTCGCGCGCTCTTCAGTCACTTCAGCTCTTTCGTCGACGTCCCCGAAACCAAGGCCTTGCCCAACGCCTTGATCTCGGCTTCCATCCACGTTTGATAGTCGAAGCCGGGGGTGGGCATCGTCTCGTAGACCCCAACCACGGGCACGTGCGACTTCTCAGCCAGTGCCTTCAGCGACACCGTCACACTGCTCGACACCTGAGCGTTATAACAGAACACCTTGACGCGATGGGAAGTGAAGAGCGACTGCTGAAAGGTGATGTCTTCAGGGGAAGGATCGACACCATTCATTATGTCCGCTTGAAATCGAAAGGGAGTCAGATTGTCCAGGCCGAGGGCGCTCAGCATGTAGTCGGCCACCGGCTCGGTCGTCGCCACGGCCTCACCCGCGAAACGGTGTCGGAAAGCGTCAATTATCGCGTCCAACTTTGCGATGGAGTGTTGGAACTTGTGCAGACGTCGAGTGAAGTAGGCCGCGTGCTGTGGCACGAGTCGGGCCAGGTCCTGTTCGATCTTCACCGCCGTGGTCGCCATGTACGTCGTGTCGTACCAGAGGTGAGGGTTCTTCGTGTCCTGGGGCAGTCCGAGAAGGGTCTGGACCTCGATGACATCGCGCGAACCATTAGGGGACGCCGACTCCAACTGGTTCATGAACTGGTCGTAGCCGACGCCGTTCTGCACCACGAGCCGCGCGCTGGCGATCGTTTGCGCGACCCCGGTGCTGACCTCGAATGTGTGCGGATCCGTGTTCGGATCGCTCATGATGGCGCTCACCTGCACGTAGCGCCCACCAATCTGTGAGATCACGTTCGCGTATTCGTTCTCCGCTCCCACGGCGTGCAGGACGCCGGGCGCACTTGCCGGGCGGGAATTGCAAGCACTGAGACCAAGGGCCGCGACCCCGAGGATGGCCACGGCCGACACCATTCGGGTGAAAATGCCTGGACAACGTTGACCCCGGATCTTCACTCTTCCTCCGTTCTCAGAACCATTCCAACTACGTTAACCAGAATCATTCTAGAAAGCAACCCGGTTGTTGGTACGCTGAGGGAGTGGTCATGACCAGAAACACCGCCCAGCGTCGCGAGGTCATCAGCGTGCTCGATGGCGTGCAGGGTTTCGTCAGCGCGCAGGAACTGCACGGCCTCATCGCTCGCGAGGGTCGCCAGATCGCTCTCGCGACCGTGTACACCCAATTGAAGAAACTGGTCGAGAGCGGTGAGGTCGACGTCGTCATGACCGACCGGGGCGAGAGCCTCTACCGCCGCTGCCACGTGGACGAGCACCATCACCATCTGGCTTGTCGCGACTGCGGAGCGACCGTGGAAGTCGACGCGCCCGAACTCGAGAAGTGGGCCCACGCCATCGGAGAGCGTCACGGCTTCACGGACCTGCGCCACGTGCTCGAGCTCAACGGAGTCTGTCCGGCGTGCCAGTCGAGATAACCCTTCGCCCCGAGGTACGTGGCCCGCTCAGCGTCTACGGCGTCGAGCACATGCGCCACTTCGGCATCGACGCCTTCGTCACCGATCGCTTCGGCGGTGTGAGCCTCGCTCCCTTCGACACGCTCAACCTCGCCGAACACGTGGGCGACCGGCCCGAGCACGTCGAAGAGAACCGCCGCCGCGTCGCCAAGGCCATCGGCGTCAACCACGACGACCTCGTCACGGCGCGCCAGGTCCACGGCCACGACGTCGTCGACGTCGACGCGATCCCACGAGCCGCCGTGGGCGACGCGCTCGTCACGTCGCAGTCCGGCGTGGCGCTCGTAATACTGGTCGCCGACTGCGTGCCCCTCCTATTGGTCGACGAATCGACGTCACGGTTCGCCGTGGTGCACGCGGGCTGGCGGGGACTGGTCGCGGGCGTGCTGGCGAAGACCCTGGCGCACTTCGAAGACCCCAGCGCCGTGCACGCGTTCCTCGGCCCGTGCATCTCGAGCGAGGCGTACCAGGTAGGTCCCGAGGTGGCCGAGCACTTCTCGGGGATAGTCGACGCGCTCTACGCGGACCAGGGCGATCGATCGCGCCTCGACCTTCGCCGGGTCGTGCACGCGCAGCTCGACGATCTCGGCGTGCTCGACGACCACGTCTCGCACGCGCGACAGAGCACCGACGGCGGAGAGCTCTTCTACAGCGACCGGGCCCAGCGGCCCTGCGGTCGCTTCGGCCTGATCGCGATGCGCTCGTCGTACCATGAGGACCACATGAACGCAGACCCCGCGTGAGCGCGCGCGGCGAGCTCTTCACCTACGTCGGCCTCGACGTCAGCGACACGTCGCTGACGGCCCACTTCGATCTCGACGGTCGCGAGTTCACCGAGGTGGCTACCTTCGAAGGTGTGGGACCCCTCACCGCCCCGGCGCCGAGGGCGGTGGCCAACCTCTGGTACCTGCTGGCCGGACTCTCCTACTACAAGGCCGGGGCCGCGCGACGCGTGGACTTGGCCACCACGCCGACGACCCCGAGTGGACGGGCCCTCCTGGGCGCCGCGCTGCACGACGGACTGGCCGAGTTCGCCTATCGAAACGACCTCACCCTGGACGACGTCGTCATCGGCGGCGGCGTCGACGGACCCGCGAAGCCCGTCGCCCTCGACGCGCAGCGGGTGCTCACCCCATTCGGCGGCGGGATCGACTCGGTGGTGACCGCGTCGGAGCTGAAAGGCCGCGTCGACCAAGCGCTCTTCATCGTGAGTCCGGCGAACGGGCGCTTCACGCCGCTGGAAGAGACCGCACGGACGACCGGACTGCCGATCGTGCGCGTGACCCGCTCCCTCGACCCCCAGCTGCTCGGCGACGACCCGACGATGCTGCGCGGCCACGTGCCGGTCACCGCGATGATCGCGTTGCTGGCCGCGACCGCCGCGGTCGCGTCGGGTCGCGGTGGCGTCGTGATGAGCAACGAGCATTCCGCTTCATCGCCCAACCTTCGCTGGAACGGCGCTGACGTGAACCACCAGTGGAGCAAGTCCTGGCTGGCCGAGCAGCTCATCGCGGACGCCGTCAACCAAGCCGTCGACGGCGAGCTGGTGGTCGCGAGCTACCTGCGCGACCGCAGCGAACTCTGGGTGGCCGCCGTGTTCAGCCACCTGACCGAGTACCACCACGTCTTTCGTAGCTGCAACCGGGCCTTCGCGCAGTCGAACGAGCGCCGAGCGAGCGGCTGGTGCGGCGAATGCGACAAGTGCCTGTTCATCAACCTCATCCTGGCGCCCTTCCTGCCCCGCACCACACTGCGAGAGATATTCGCCAGCGAGCCGCTGAGCGACCCGGCCCGAGTCGATCAGCTGCGCACCTTGGTGGGGCTCGACACGCAACACAAGCCCTTCGAGTGCGTGGGCGACCCCGACGAGAGCGCCGTCGCGCTCGCCCAGGTGAGCGCCCTGAGCGAGTGGGCGGACGTGACGCGACTCGAGGAGCTCGCGCAACTCGTCAGCCCGGACCGCGATTTCGACGAACTCCTCACTCCCCAAGGACCGAGCCGTGTTCCGGCCCACTGGCTTCGCTAGCCTCGCCGCGCGGCGCGTGGGCATCTTCGGCTACGGCATCGAGGGCCGCGCCACGCAGGCACGGGTGCAAAGCATCGCCGCTAGCGTCGTGATCGTCGACGACGCGCCGGACGTGGCCCCGGGGGTGATCGTCAACGGCGAAGGCGGTCACGAGGCGCTGCTCACCTGCGACGTCGTCTTCAAGAGCCCGGGCATTCCTCGCCACCGCGCCGACGTGCTCGACCTCGAGGCCCACGGGGTCGCCGTCTGCTCCGCGCTCAACCTCTGGTTCCACGACGCCGACCGCGATCGCGTCGTGGCCATCACCGGCACCAAGGGGAAGTCCACGACGACGGCGCTGGTGACCTATTTCCTGGAGTGCCTCGGGGAAGCGGCCCAACGCCTCGGCAACATCGGCCGCCCTCCCTACGACCCCGCGGTCGACACGTCGAGCGGTTGGCTGGTGCTCGAGGTCTCGAGCTTCCAGTGCGTGGACCTCGACATGGCGCCGGCCCTGATCGTGGTGACCTCGCTCGGCGACGACCACATCGACTGGCACGGTTCGACGGAGAAGTACCGCGACGACAAGCTCTCCCTCACCCGCCACGAGGGTGCGCACCGGACCCTGGTGCCGGACAACGCCACCTTCCACGAGGTCCGCCACCAACTCGGAGGTGAGGTCACCTTCGTCGCGCCCGAGGAGACGCACCTCGCGAGCGCGCTCGGGCTGCTCGGCGCGCATAGCGACAGCAATGTCGCCCTGGCCCTGGCCGCCGTGTCGGCGCTCACGACCCGGCCCGTCGAGGAGATCCGGGCCCTGGTGCTCGAGAACTCGGCGTCCTTCGTCCCCTTGAGTGGACGTCTCACGCTGGTGGCGATCGACAAGGTCGGCCCGCACACCCTGCGCTTCGTGGACGACGGGCTGGCGACGTCGGTCCTGCCCGCCGTGGCGGCGCTGGAAGTGTTCACTCCCGAACCCGTGGCGCTCATCGCGGGGGGCTACGACCGCGGCGTCGACTACCAGGCGCTGGCCCGGGCGATCGCCTCGCGCACGCAGCCCACGATGCTGCTCACGATGGGCGACGCCGGGGCGCGCATCGCCGAACTCGTGCATCAACTGAGCCCCCAACTCGTGCAGTCCACGTTCAGTTCGATGGACGAGGCACTCGTCAAGGCCCGGGGCTTTCTCTCGGGAGGCGGCGTGATCCTGCTGTCACCGGGCGCGCCGAGCTTCGACCGCTACAAGAATTGGGAGGAGCGCTCCCACGACTTCACCCGAGCGGTGCGGGCGCGACCGCTCGGCGACTAGAGACTCGTCGCGACGAACCTAGCGAGAGCCTTCTTGAGCGCCGGCGAGAAGGGAAGGTCCTTGGTGTAGTTGGCCCCCGTTCTTGAAGAATCGACTTTGAGCACGTGGTCAACGCCCTTTAGATGCACGAACGTCACGGCCGCGCCGGCCGCGTCAAGGCCCGACGCGATCCGCCCGACCTGCGAGCAGGAGACCTGCACGTCAGCGTTGCTGCAGGTGAGCAGGACCGGCGTCGTGGCCGGCAGCGCCGCGGCCAGGGACTTGGGGTCGAACTGGTCGGCCTGGTAGAGGTAGGTCGCGGTCGTCGGGTTGAGCAGGTTGCCCAACCCGTACGGCAGTGACGCCGCGACCTTGCCGGTGGCGCGAAGACGGGACACGGCCTTCTTGAGGGTGGCGTCGACCGTGGCCGCCAAGGTCGAGGAGATCTCCTTGGCCTGCAACTGCTTGGCGACCAGGGCATCGACCTGGACCGTGATGAGCGACAGGTAGCGCAGGCTCAGCGGCTCGAAGAGTCCGAGCGCGTGGATCGGCGGCGCGGCGCCCGCGTGCCCGGTGGCGAGCAGCAGCGCGAAGAGCGCACCTTCGCTGTGGCCGAACACGCCCAGACGCTGATCATCCACGCCTTTCTGCGCCGCGAGGAACGTGAGCGCCGTCAGCGATTCCTGCTCGAAGGGCTTCAGGCCAATCGAGTCGACGCGGCTGATGAAGGGACCTAACCCCGTCTCGCCGCTGCCCAGCTTGTCGTAGCGCAGGCTGGCCACGCCGTCGGCACTGAGCCAGTCGGCCAGGGTCTTGAGCGTGTCGATCGGTCCCGGCTGCACGGTGCTGTTGCCGTTACGGTCGGTCGGTCCGCTCCCCGCGATGAGCAGCACCGCGGGGAACGATCCGTCGGCGACGGAGGGGTGACGATAGGTGGCGTAGACGGTGAGGCCGCCCGCGCGAAACGACACGTCCTGGTCGACCCACTTGAGCGAGGTCGCCGAGGCAGTCCCGGTCGCGGCGCCGGGAAGAAGGACCGCGAGAACCACGAGCCAGAGCACGGCGACGTTGGACGGCCGACGCCGCACTGAGGTCGTCGTGCCGCGAGGCGATGCCACCATGGAGCCTGAGAGGAGATTCGAACTCCTGACCTACGCATTACGAATGCGTTGCTCTACCGACTGAGCTACCCAGGCGCAGGGAAAATACTACCCGATGGCCAAAAGTGACCCTCGGCTCACAGCTCCATCAGCGACAGCATCAGGTCGTTCAACAACAGGCCCTCGTCGATGTTGAGCGAGAGGCGTTTCGACGTTCGCGCCACCGCGTCGATCGCGCGCAACGACGTGGCCACCCGGTACTGGCCGCGAGACTCGCCGTCCTCCACCTCCTCGAGGCTCTCGATCAAGCGCTCCCGGTACACGTTGGTCAGCGCGCTCAGGCCGAATCTCAGCTCCTCGATCCGGAAGCGCCGCAGTTCGCGCTTGAACTGCGCTTCGATGTCCTTGCGGTTGGCGACCGAACGCTGACCCATCTCGCGCGCGTCGAGCGTGAGGTGCTCCATCTCCTCGTCCTGGACCTGCTGCAGCGGGGCGATGGCCGCGTCCAGGGCCTGGGAGATCTCGGCCGCCAGCGCGGTCGACGTCGCGGGCGTGCCCGTCAATCGTTGGGGCACCGACTGCCACTGCTTGATGCGTTCGCCCAGCGCCGGATCACGGACCAAGACCCGGGCCCGCTGCAGGTTGCCGTTGGCCGCCAGCGCGGCCGAGCGCGCCGTCGCCTCGTCGGCCCCTTCGCGACTCAAAATCTCTTGGAGGTCGCGCTCACTGATCCCTTGGAGCCGCACCTCCACGCAGCGCGAGACCACCGTGTCGAGCTGGTCCGGCACGTCCTGAGCCGTCAAGAGGAAGATGGTCCGTAGCGGGGGCTCCTCCAACGACTTGAGCAGCGCGGCGCTCGAGGGCGAGGGGCCCGTGCAGGTCAACTCCACGTCTTCGATCACCACGATCTGATAGCCGGGGCCGAGCGGATGGCGCCGGCTGACGCGGTCGGCCTCGCGCAGCTCGTCGACGCGCCACGAGAGACCCGCGCGCGCGGCGAAGTGCACGTCCGCGTCGTTCTCGCTCAGGACCAGGCGGCACGTCTCGCAGGTCCCGCACCCGTGCTCGGGACACTGCAGCGCCGCGGCGAACGACACGACCGCGTCGCGCAGGCTCGAGCCGACGGGTCCGCTCAGGAGATAGGCGTGCACCGGCGCGCGCGCGTAACGGCGCAACGCGGCGACGGCCCGTTCCTGGCCCACCAATCGATCGAAGACGTCCGTCACCACTACCAAGGTAATTGGGCGAGACGCTCGTCGATGTCGGCGTCGACCTCGGACCTCGGCCTCGCGCCGTCAACGACGATCCATCCCGCCTCGCTGCGCGACAGTTCGAGGTAGCCCTCACGCACGCGATCGTGAAACTCGAGGTTGGCCGACTCGATGCGGTCGCTCGCCGAGCGCGCACTTCGCTCGTTGGCCACCCCGGGCGAGAGGTCGATGAGAATCGTGAGGTCGGGGCGACGATCGCCGATGGCCAATTGCGTCGCGGCGCGCAGTTGACCGAGGTCCACCCCGCGGCCGTACCCCTGGTACGCCAGGGTCGAGGCGTAGAAGCGATCGGCGATCACGTGGCGACCGCTCTTGAGCGCCGGCTCGATCACCGAGTGCACGTGGTGCGAGCGGTCGGCCAGCAGCAGCAGCGCCTCGGTGGTCGGCGACATCGGCGTGGAGACCGCCTCGAGGATCCAGTGGCGAAGATCGACGCCCATGGGCGTGTCGCCCGGCTCGAAGACGAATAGGGCGTCGCGCTCGGAAGCCACCCGGCGCGCCTGAGTGCTCTTGCCGCTACCGTCGATCCCCTCGAAGGCGACGAACAGACCCGTCATCACAGGTCGTCGGCGTGCTGTGCCGTCGCGATGAGCGCGGCGTTCACCCGGGCCCCTTTGCTGACCGCGTCGCGCTTGGCTGCGCCCGTCGCCTTCTTGGCGACGTTCTTCTTCGCCCCGGTCTTCTTGGCGGGCGCCTTCTTGGCCGCCTTCTTCACGACCTTGCGGGGCCGGGTCGACGGCTCCGCGTTGCGCCGCTCGGCGAGCAGTTCGCAGGCCCGGTCGAGCGATATCGTCTCGGGCGTGTCACCGAGGCGCAGCGTCGCGTTGACCTCGCCGTCGGTGACGAAGAGTCCGAAGCGTCCGCTGCGCACCACCACCTGCTTCTTGGTCACGGGGTCCTCGCCGAGTTCCTTCAGCGGCCCGGCGGCGGCGCGGCGGCCGCGTTGCTTGGGTTGGGCCAGCAGCGCGAGCGCGGCCGGAAGGTCAACCGTGAAGATCTGCTCCTCGTCCTCGAGCGACCGGGTCTCCTTGCCCCAGGTGAGGTAGGGACCGTAGCGGCCGTTCTGGGCCAGGATCGGCTCGCCGTCGTCGGGATGGTTCCCCACCGTGCGCGGCAACGAGAGCAACTTGACGGCGTCCTCGAGCGTGATCGATTCCGGCGACATGCTGCTGAGCAGCGAAGCCGTCCGGGGCTTGTCCTTGGGGTCGGTCATCTCCCCGACCTGCACGTAGGGGCCGTAACGGCCGGCTTTTAAGAGGATCGGCTGGCCCGACTCATCGACGCCGAGCTCGCGGTCGCTGCTCGGCGCGGCCAGGAGGCTGAGCGCGACCTCCACGGTCAGCGAGTCGGGCTCGGTCGCCTCGGGGATGGAGGCGCGATCCTCGCCGTGCACCAGGTAGGGCCCGTACCGGCCGGAGCGCACGGACACGTCGACCCCGTCGGGTGCGGGGCCCAGGATGAGCGAGTTGATGGCCGCGAAGTCGAACTCGTGCTGCTCGTGAGTCATGTGCTCGAGACCGAGCTTGGCCAGCTCGGTGCTGGCGTTGGGGTCGCCGAAGTAGAACTTCTGGAGCCAGGGCTCGAGGTCCTGGGAACCCTGGGCGATCTCGTCGAGCTGGTCTTCCATGGCCGCGGTGAACTGGTAGTCCACCAGGTCCGCGAAGTACGTCTGGAGCAGGTTGACCACCGCGAAGGCCCGGAAGGCCGGCACCAGCGACTTGCCCTTCTTCCACACGTAGCCGCGGCGGTCGATGGTCTTCATCACCGACGCGTAGGTCGACGGCCGGCCGATCCCCAAGTCCTCGAGCTTCTTGATGAGCGTCGCCTCGGAGTAGCGATCCGGGGGCTGGGTGTCGTGGCCCTTGGCCTCCGCGTGCTCGACGGGGACCAGTTCGCCCTCGCTCAACGCCGGCAGGATTCTCTCCTGGTCGGCCAGTTCCGCTTCGGGGTCGTCCATGCCCTCGACGTAGGCGCGGCGGAATCCCGGGAACTCGATGCGCAGTCCCGTCGCGCTGAGCCCCGCCTCGACGTCGCCGCCCAGCTCGGTCACGCCCGTCAGGGTCGCGGTGAGGCGGACCTTGTCCTGGGTCAAGCGGGCGTCGACCATCTGCGAGGCGATGGTGCGCTTCCAGATGAGGTCGTAGACCGCCAGCTCGTCGCCGCCCAACTGGCCCTGCGCCTCGTCGAGTGTGCGGAAGCTCTCGCCGGCCGGGCGGATCGCCTCGTGCGCCTCCTGGGCGTTCTTGACCTTGCGGTCGTAACGGCGCGGCGCGTCGGCGACGTAGTCGTCGCCGAACATCGAGGCGGCCATGGAGCGCGCGGCCCTGATCGCCTCGTCGGACAACGTGGTCGAGTCCGTGCGCATGTAGGTGATCCAGCCCTGCTCGTAGAGGCGCTGCGCGGCGCGCATGGTGCGCTCCGGGTCGAAGCGGAGCTTGCGGCTGGCTTCGATCTGCAACGACGACGTCATGAAGGGCGGCTGGGGACGCTGCGTGCGCGGCGTCGACGCGATCGAGACGACGCGCACGTCGGTCCCCTGGAGCGCCTCGGCGACAGCGTTCGCGGCGCGCTGGCTCAGCACCTGCACGGACGCCTTGTCATCGAGCTGGCCGGAGGCGTCGAAGTTCTTGCCCGTGGCCAATGAGGATCCGTCGAGCGACTCGAGCGTGGCCTCGAAGGAGGCGCTGGTGGCCCGGAGCGTCGCGGTCACGTCGAACCAGGTGGCGGAAGTGAAGGCCATGCGCTCGCGCTCGCGCTCGCAGACCAGCCGTATGGCGACCGACTGCACGCGGCCCGCCGAACGGGCCTTGTCCACCGCGCGCCACAGCACGGGCGAGACCTCGTACCCGACCAGGCGGTCGAGGAACCGGCGTCCCTCCTGGGCGTCGACCAGGCGCAGGTCCAGTTCACGGGTTTCGCTGACCGCCTTGGCGATGGCCGCGGGGGTGATCTCGTGGAAGACCATGCGCTTCACGGGGACCTTCGGATTGAGGACCTCCTGGAGGTGCCAGGCGATCGCCTCGCCCTCGCGGTCCTCGTCGGTCGCTAAGTAGAGCTCGTCGACCTCCTTCAAGGCGGCCTTCAACTCGGCCACTATCTTCTTGCGATCCTGGGAGACGACGTAGACCGGCTTGAAGTGGTCGTGCACGTTGATGCCCAGGCGCGCCCACTTCTCCCCCTTCACCGCCGCCGGGATGTCGGCCGCACTCTGGGGTAGGTCGCGGATGTGCCCGATGGAGGGCTTGACGATGTAGTCGGGGCCGAGCATGCCCTGAATGCGCGTCGCCTTCGCGATCGACTCGACGATGACTAATGCCCGGGCCATGCTCACCACCTTTCTTCACTGCGCGACGTCGGCGACGACTGCGTGTCGCTCTACAAACTAGACAGGTCTAGCGCACCAACTCGAACATGCCCTCAGCGAGGACCCCATCGGTCGCGCGAAAGGCTAGTGCGAGACTGAGAAATCGCCCGCGAGGAAGGGCCTACTCGTCGCCGTGGGGCGCGGCGACGATCTCGTACTGCGGATTGAGGATCACGGCCTCGCGGCGAAGCGACGTCACGGTGCCGCGCACCAGCAGGCGCGTGCCGCGTTCGATGCCGGGCACGCTGGATCTGCCTTGGAAGATGAGGGCCACCGAGCCGGTGTTGTCCGCGATGACGCAGCGCAGCTCGTGCGATCCGCTCACGTTGGAGATCGACATCGACTTCACCCTGCCGGCGATCTCGGTGGCGTCGCGCTCGCGCAGGCCGCCGATCGGCTCGGTCCCCTCGGAACGGGCCGCCAGTTTGAGGTCGGCCTCGAGATGCGAGGCGGCGCGGTGCCCACCGCGGGCCACCTCGTCGCTCATGGGCTGCTCGAGCACGTCGCCCTCCGCCAGGCGGGTGCGCCCCGAGCGATAGGGGATGATGGTCGCCGCCGTACGTGGCACGTGCATGACCGCCGCCGCGATCTCGTCAGCCGTGCGATCGTGCAGCAGGCGCTGCAGGCGCGACGAGAAGCCCCGGCGCGGGAGTATCACCATGCAGAAGACGTCGTTGTCGCGCACGATGTCGGCCACCAGCTCCAGCGCGGCGCGGTCGAGTCGCCGGTCCTCGCAGTCGACGACCTCGAGGTTGATCCCCGCGGAGGCCGTGTTGGGGCTCCCCCAGATCTCCTCTAAATGCTTGGTGACGAGCGGGTCGATGTCGAAGTGCACGGCGCGGATGGAATAGGGGTTGAGCGTGTTGCAGTACTGCAAGGCGCGCTCGGTCGCCAGGGAGTAATTGTCAACGAAGACCACCACCCGGTTCATGCGGATGGTCATCACGCCGATGGCGCTGGTGGACGCGAAGGCCCTTTCCTCGCGTTCGTACTGCTTGTTGAAGCGGATGAGAGCCAGGTACATGATGGGCCCGACCACCACGATGATCCACGCGCCTTCCTTGAACTTGGCGAACACGAAGATGAGCACCACCACGGAGGTCACCACCGCCGACGTCGCGTTGACGCCCACGCCGAATCGCCACTTGCCGGTGCGTTCGCGCAGGTGGCGCTTCACCATGCCCGCCCCGGCCATGGTGAAGCCGGTGAAGACGCCGATGGCGTAGAGCGCCACGAGGGCGTTCACCTTCGCGTTGAAGACGAGGATCAGCGTCAAGGACACCGCGCCCAAGACGATGATGCCGTTGGAGAAGGCCAGGCGGTGGCCGCGCTTGGTGAGCTGACGGGGCAGGTACTTGTCGGTCGCCACGTAGTTCGCCAGGAACGGGAAGCCGTTGAAGGACGTGTTGCCGCCGGTGTAGAGGACCAGGATGGTGGCGAGCAGCACGATGTACTTCATCGCGTGCCCGAAGCTGCTGGGACCGAACACCGCGCCCACCTCCTGGCCAAGGACCGTGGGGTAGCCGCTCTCGTAGGGCAGGGCGTGGGTCCACGAGGCCAGCAGCGTGACGCCGAGCAGCAGGAAGCCCAGGATGCACGACATGGTGACCAGGGTCTTGCGAGCGTTGCGTGATTCGGGCTTGCGGAAGCTGGCCACGCCGTTGGAGATCGCTTCGAGGCCGGTCAGGGACGATCCGCCATTGGCGTACGAGCGCAGCAAGGCGATGAAGGCCAGCCCCATCAACACGCCCGTACCCTTCTGGCCGAGGTGCCCCTGGACCAGCAGCTTGTGCGCGGGCATGGCGATGTGATGAAGCGTGCCCTCTATCTTCTTGTAGTAGCCCACCAGGATGGTGCCGCCCAGCATCAGGACGTAGAAGTACGTCGGCAGCGCGAAGTAGCTGCCGGCCTCGCGCAGGCCGCGCAGGTTCCCGTAGATGAGTACGAGCACGACGCCGACCGTGATGATGAGGTCGTAGCTCCCCAGTCCCGGCGCCAAGGTGATGAGGGCGGCCGTGCCGGCCGACACCTGCACGGCCACGGTCACCGTGTAGTCGATGAGCAACGCCACGGCCGCGATTTGGGCGATCTTGGGGCCGAAGTTGTCGCGGGCGACGACGTAGGAACCGCCCGCGGTGGTGTAGTACTTGATGACGTCGAGGTAGGACATCGTCACGAAGAACAGCACACCGATGATGACGAACATGACGGGCACCACCAGCGCGAAGGCCGCCAACCCGATGTAGGGCGTCATCTGGGTCAGGATCTCCTCGGTGCCGTACGCCGAGGACGATATGCAGTCCGGCGCCAGGACGCCCAACGCCAGGATGCGGTTGAGCCGCTCGCCGCTCAGCTGCTCGGTGACGTAGGGCTTGCCGAGCAGGATCCGCTTCAATCGATAGCTCAACGTCTCGGGATAAACCGTCGAGATGTTGGCGTGTGACGTCAGGAGGGGCTTGGCCCGGGGGCCTTGCTTCTCGGTATCTGACACGGTGACCAGACTAAGCCATCGACTCACCAGGGCCGGATTATTGCGGCTTCGGTGAGAATTGTGGTCTGATGGCTGCATGCATATTGTCGTCATCGGCTGCGGCCGCGTGGGCTCCGAGCTCGCGATGCAGCTCTCCGATGAAGGGCACTCGGTGGTGGTGGTGGACAAGAACCGCGACGCCATGCGACGGCTCACCAGTTTCAACGGCAAGACGCTGGTCGGATCGGGCTTTGATCGCGACATTCTCTACCAGGCCGACGCCAACAACGCCGACGCCCTGGCCGCGGTGACCAGCGGCGACAACACCAACATCCTGTGCGCGCGCATCGCCCGCGACAACTACTCCATCAAGAACGTGGTGGCGAGGATCTACGACCCTCAGCGCGCCGGCATCTACCTGAAGCTCGGCATTCCCACCGTCGCCACCTCGCTGTGGACCACCCAGCAGGTGAAACGGTGGATCA
This sequence comes from uncultured Acidimicrobiaceae bacterium, assembly GCA_963827115.1. Lineage (GTDB taxonomy): Bacteria > Actinomycetota > Acidimicrobiia > Acidimicrobiales > RAAP-2 > RAAP-2. The sequence continues at coordinate 2,093,875 of CAWGZS010000001.1, forward strand.
CGCCGTCGCCGATTTCCGTCGAGTGGACCGACGGGACCGGGACGCTGCAACTGGTCGAGCGCATCGCGCCCGACGCCCTGGCCGGCCATCCCATCAGCCAACTCAATTCCAGCGAGGACGTGCGCGTCGTGGGTCTCATCCGCGGCGGTCAGGGCCGCGTCAACATCGACGACCTCTTCGCCCAGGAGGGCGACGTGCTCGAGATCCTGGTCACCCCGCTCGGACTGATCGAGTTGGAGAAGAAGATCGCCGAGGGCAAGAAGTGAAGGTCATCATCGGCGGCGGCGGCTCGGTCGGCACGGCCATCGCCCTGGACCTGCTCGACCGCCACCACGACGTGACCCTCATGGAGCAGGACATCCACACCGCAGAACGCATCAGGTCGCTGCTGCCGGGCGTGCGCGTGATGGCCGCGGACGCGTGCGAGTACGCCTGCCTCGCGGCGGCCGACCTCCGCGACGCCGACGTGGTCATCGCCGCCACGGGCGACGACGAGGACAACCTGGTCATCAGCTGGCTCTCCAAGCAGGAGTTCGGCGTGCCGCGCGTGATCGCGCGCATCAACAACTCGCGCAACGAATGGCTCTTCAACACCAGCTGGGGCGTGGACGTCGCGGTGTCCACGCCCGCACTCATCACGTCGCTGGTCGACGAAGCGGTGGAAGTGGGTTCCATCATCAACCTCATGGACCTGGCCGACGGCAAGATGCGGCTCATCGAGGTGACGCTGGCGTCGGACGCGCCGGCCGTGGCCAACAATCAGACGCTGGACGAGCTGCGCCTCGCCGACTCGGTGCGCATCGTGGCGGTCGTGCGCAACGAGCAGCCGCTCATCCCTTCCTCGACCATGCACTTCCTGGAAAATGACCACGTGATACTCATCACGCGCGGCGACGCCACCCAGGAATGCGCCGACGCCTTCATCGCGTAAGGCGTCGTTCACAAGGCCTTCACAGTATTCAGACCTAGCATTGAGGCATGCGAGCAGCCTTCTTCGATCTCGATAAGACCGTCATCGCCAAGTCCTCCCTCGTCGCGCTGGGACCCGAATTCCACGCCCGCGGCCTGCTGCACCGCCGCACGCTGGTGTGGGGAGTCTTTAGCCAGATACTCTTCATGCGCTTCGGCGCCGACGACGAAAAACTGACCAAGATACGCGAATCGGTGCTCAAGGTCACCAAGGGCTGGGACCGCCAGGAGGTACGCACCCTCGTCGCCGAGACGATCAACGACATCATCGAACCGCTCATCTACTCCGAGGCCCTCGAACTCATCGACCATCATCTGGCCCAGGGCGACGAGGTGTGGCTCGTGAGCATGGCGCCTAGCGAAATCGTCGAGCCCTTCGCCGAACTGCTGGGCATCACCGGGGCCATCGCGTCGCGCGCCACCTTCGACGAGAACGGCAAGTTCACGGGCGAGATGGAGTTCTTCGCCCAGGGCGAGAACAAGGCCGTGGCCATGCGCGAGCTGGCCCAAGAACGGTGCATCGATTTGAGCGAGTCCTACGCCTACTCCGACTCCGAAACCGACATCCCCATGCTCCTGGCCGTCGGCCACGCCTACGCGGTCAACCCCGACCGGACGTTGACCAAAGTGGCCCACGAGAACGAGTGGCCGATATTGGGCTTCTCGCATCCGGTGCGCGCCCACGACCGCTCGCGCTCGCACACGCCGTTCCTCGTTTCAGCCCTAGTAATAGGTGTCGCGGCCCTGCTGGGCCGGACCCAGTTGCACCGACGCTAGAGCGTCAGCAGGTCACGGGCTCCCGTGTCGGACGAGGGGTGGCGAAGCTTGCTCATGGCCCGCGCCTCGATCTGACGGATGCGCTCGCGGGTGAGGTTCATCTCCGCGCCGACGTCTTCGAGCGTACGGATCTCCCCGGCGCCGTCGAGGCCGAAGCGCATGCGCAGGATCTTCTGCTCGCGCTCGTCCAAGGGCTGGAGCAGCTTCTCGATCGCCGCGGGCATCATCTTGACCGCCGCGACGTCGAAGGGGGATTCGGCGGAACGGTCCTCGACCACGTCGCCGAGTTCGGCGTCGCCGTCCTCACGCAGTGGCTCGGACAGCGAGATCGGCTCGGAGCGGAACCGCAGGGCCTCGATCAGCTTGTCCTCGGGCATCTCGCACTCGTCGCAGAGTTCCTTGATGGTGGGCGGTCGGCCGAACTTGAGTTCCAGACGGGACTGGGCCTTCTGCACCCGCGCCAGGGTGTCGCCCGCGTGCACCGGCAGGCGGATAGTGCGCCCGGTGTTGGCGATTCCGCGGGTGATGGCCTGACGGATCCACCAGGTGGCGTAGGTCGAGAACTTGAAGCCCTTGCGCCAGTCGAACTTCTCGACCGCGTGCATCAGTCCGAGGTTGCCCTCCTGGATGAGGTCCAGCAGCGGCAGGCCCGACGCCTGGTACTTCTTGGCGATCGAGACGACGAGCCGCAGGTTGGACTGGACGAAGTCGCGCTCGGCGGTGTCCCCACGGTGCACGGCGCGCTTCAGCGCCAACTTCTTGCTCGGGGTGATCTTGATCTTCTTGTCGTTCTCCGCGGCCTCGAGCTCGGCCCGGGCTTCGCGGCCCTCTTCGATGGTCTGGGCCAGGTGGACCTCATCGTCCTTGGTCAGAAGGGTGTACTGGCCGATGTCGGAAAGGTAGAGCCGTACCAGGTCCTCATCGTCACGATCTACGCGATCTTTAGCCATGATGCCCCTTTATGCGATTTCGGCCCGGAAAGTCCGGTACTTGTAGTTATACGGAGATAGGCAACCTAGCGGGAAATGCCGAAACTTTCAGCGTTTCCGGCCTTTTCGACCTCGGTCATCAGCGCCCGCGCCCTCGCCTGCCAGCGTGGATCCTCAATGATGCGCTCGTCTTGGGCCACCTCGCTGATGGAGAGCACCTCGCGCACCGTGACCTGGGACGCGTGGTCCAACAGTCCCTTCACGTCGTCAACCCCCGGCGCCTCCGTGGCGTCTCGCAGCGAGACGAGCAGGCGCGGGCCGACGACCAGGGCCATGACGTAGAGGGAGAGCGCCCCCGACTGATCGTCGGCCAACGCCTCGCACAGCACTCGGGTGATGATGCCCAGGGGCTCGACCGCCGGATCATCGAGGTGCTCGCGCATCTGCAGCGCCACCTCGCCGAACGTCCTCGACATCTCGTGCACCCGCACCACGTTGGCGTCGTTGGTGAAGAGCGGCGCGCTCTCACCCAGACCCTGGTACACGGCATCGAAGCACGACAGCAGATGGGTCAAAGTGCTCTTAAACGCCACCATCACACTTGCTCGGGGCGAAAGGCATTGGTGATCGGCAGGCGCCGGTCGCGCCCGAAGGCCTTGCCCGAGATCCGCACCCCGGGGGGCATCTGGCGGCGCTTGTACTCACTGAGGTCGACCAGGCGCGTGATGCGCAGCACCAGCTCCGGGTCGTGCCCGCGCGCGATCAGCTCCTCGGCCGTCGCGTCGCCCTCCACGTACAGCTCCAGCAGCGGGTCCAGCTGGTCGTAGGGCGGCAGGGACTGGTCGTCACGCTGGTCGGGCCGCAGCTCCGCCGACGGCGACTTCTCGAGCACCGACACGGGGATGGGCTCCAAGTCACCGTTGCGCACCGCCACCTCGTTGCGGTACCGGCAGAGCTCGTACACCAGGGTCTTGGAGACGTCCTTGATGACCGCGAAGCCGCCGGCCGAGTCACCGTACAAGGTGGAGTAGCCCGTGGCCATCTCCGATTTGTTGCCGGTGGTGAAGACGATGGCGCCCGTGGCGTTGGAGATGGCCATCCACAGGACCGAACGGATCCGGGCCTGGAGGTTCTCGTCGGTTAGTCCCGTCGGCTCACCCCCCAGCACGTCCGCGAGGATCGACCCTAGGGCCCGGTGGGCCGGCTCGATCTCTAGGATCGTGAGCTCGATATCGAGGCGGCGAGCCACCTCCTGGGCGTCGCTCACCGAATGGCCCGACGAATAACGACTGGGCAGGGCCAGGGCGCGCACCGCGCGCGCGCCGACGGCGTCCACGGCGATCGCCGCCACCAATGACGAGTCCACACCGCCCGAGAGCCCGAGGATGGCGGTGCGAAAGCCGTTCTTGCGCAAGTAGTCGCGCGTCCCCATCACCAGCGCCTCGTAGATCTCCTCGACCTCGCCCGGCGGTTGCGCGATGTGATTGACGTGCAGCGCCTTCGAATGGCGTTCGTCACGGGCGTAGAGCGTGTCGAGCGCGGTGCCGGCGCCGGACGCGCGCGCTTCGATCTCGCACACCAGCAACTCCTCGCTGAAGGCACTAGCGCGGGCGATGACCAGACCGGCCGCGTCGACCACGAGGCTCTGTCCGTCGAAGACCAGCTCGTCCTGGCCGCCCACCAGGTTCACGTACGCGATCGGACAGTTGGTCTCGAGGGCCCGCTCGCGCAGCATGGCCTCGCGTTCGTCGCGACGACCCCGGGCGAAGGGCGACGCGTTGGCGACAACCAGCAAGGTGGCCCCCTGCGCCGCCAGCTCCGCCGCCGGGCCGCGCTCGGTCCACACGTCCTCGCAGATCAAAAGGCCCACCGCGACTCCCCCGACGTTGACGATGGTCTGGGCCCCCACCCCGGGGTGGAAGTACCGCAGCTCGTCGAAGACGTCGTAGTTGGGCAGCAGGCGCTTGGTGGCGGTCGCCACCACACCCTGTTCGCTGAGGGCCACCAGGACGTTGGCGATGTGGCTCAGTTTGGGCTCGTCGAACATCGGGTGCACAACGTCACGACCGTCGCTTGACGGCCCCAGCACCACGTCGGGGCCTTCGCTGGCGACGGTGCCCACCAGTATCGGCGGCAGGTTGGTGGGCAGCGAAAGTTCCATCAGCGCCAGCCGGGCCGCCTCGATGAAGCCTTCCTTCAGTAGAAGGTCTTCGGGCGGATAGCCGATCAACGAGAGTTCGGGCGTCAGCACGAGGTCGGCGCCGACCCCCGCCGCCTGGTTACGGAAGCGCGACAGTGTCTCCACGTTCTGGGCGAATCCGCCCACTACCGCGTTCATTTGGGCGAGGGCTAGTCGGATGACGGGCACACCACGAGCCTAACGGCGCCGTTGGACCTCCTCTCAGGAAATGATTCACACGCGGTTAACAGAACGAGGAGATTCTGAACGCCCCAGCAACAAGACTGGGAGCGGTCGCGTGGAGCGCGCGATGACACGTTGAAGGAGCAACCTTGCCGTATCAGGCCGAGTACATCTGGATTGACGGGACCGAGCCCACCCGAGAACTGCGAAGCAAGACCAAAATCGTGGCCGACGGCAAGAAGCCGCCGGTGTGGGGCTTCGACGGATCGAGCACCAATCAGGCCACGGGTCACTTCTCGGACTGCGTGCTCAACCCGGTCGCGACGTTCGCCGACCCGCTGCGCGGACCCAAGGACCTGCTCGTCATGTGCGAGGTCCTCAACCCGGATATGACGCCGCACGCCACCAACACCCGCGCCGCCGCGCTGGCCACCGCCAAGAAGTACGCCAGCTTCGAGCCGATGTTCGGCATCGAGCAGGAGTACACCCTCTTCCAGGACGAGCGGCCGTACGGCTGGCCCGAGGTCGGCTTCCCCGCACCCCAGGGCCCCTACTACTGCGGCGTCGGCGGATCGAAGATGCCCGGACGAGAGATCGTCGAGGCGCACACCCTGGCCTGCATTCGCGCGGGGATCTCGATTGAGGGCACCAATGCCGAAGTGATGATGGGCCAGTGGGAGTTCCAGCTCGGCATCCTGGGCACCGTCGAGATCGGCGACCAGATGTGGGTCGCGCGATGGCTGCTCAAGCGCATCAGCGAGGAGTTCGACGTCGACGTCAGCTTCGACGCCAAGCCCATCAAGGGCGACTGGAACGGCGCGGGCTCGCACACCAACTTCTCGACCAAGCAGACCCGCGGCGCCAACGGATGGCCGGCCATCATCGCGGCCTGCGAGGCCCTCGGTGGCAACATCAAGGAGCACATCTCCAACTACGGCGCCGGCATCGAGGACCGTCTGACGGGCGCGCACGAGACGGCGCACTTCACGAAGTTCTCCTACGGCGTCTCGGACCGGGGCGCCTCGGTGCGCATCCCCGGCCAGGTGGCCCGGGAGAAGAAGGGCTACATCGAGGACCGTCGCCCCAACGCCAACGCCGACCCCTACGTGGTCGCTCGACTCATTGTCGAGACAGTCTGTGGCAGCGCCAAGCCGGCGGCCGCAAAGAAGGCTCCCGCCAGGAAGGTCGCCGCGAAGAAGGCTCCAGCTAAGCGCGTGGTCAAGAAGGCGACGAGCCCCGTAAGAAAGGCCGCCCGATAAGAGGACGGCCCTGACAAAACCCGCCGCTCGTCGAGCGGCGGGTTTTACGGTTTCTAGGCCCTTACGAGGGACAACGCAGGAGGTGCGAGAATGGGAGGCATGCAGAGTCAAGCCCAGTACGTACTGCGAACGGTGGAGGAGCGAGGGATTCGCTTCATCCAGCTCTGGTTCACCGACGTGCTCGGACGCCACAAGGCGTTCCACGTCACCCCGGCGGAGCTCGAGGACGCGCTGGACCAGGGCATGACCTTCGACGGCAGCGCCATCGACGGCTTCTCGCGCACCCAGGAGTCCGACGTGCTGGCCCGCCCCGACCTCACCACCTTCCAACTCCTGCCCTGGTACGAGGTCGGCGCCGGTATCGCGCGGGTGTTCTGCGACATCACCAACATCGACGGCACGCCCTTCGAGGGATGCCCGCGCCAGCAGCTGCGCCACGTGCTCGAGGAATCGCGCTCCCAGGGCTACACCTTCTACGTCGCGCCGGAAGTCGAGTACTTCTACTTCCAGGACCTCGACCCCGCCCGGGCGCCGAGGCCGGTGGACCGCGGCAGCTACTTCGACCTCCTGCCCGACGACACCGCCAGCCAGTTGCGCCGCCACACCGTGTTGACGTTGGAGGAGATGGGCATCGGCGTCGAGCACGCCCAGCACGAGGACGCCCCGGGCCAGCACGAGATCGACCTTCGCTACACCGACGCGCTGACCATGGCCGACACCGTCATGTCCGTGCGCCACGTGGTCAAGGAGCTGGCCCGCCAGTCCGGCGTGTCGGCCAGCTTCATGCCCAAGCCGTTGGCGGGGGTTCCCGGGTCCGGCATGCACACCCACCTCTCGCTCTGGCGCGACGATCAGAACGCCTTCATCGGCGACGGCCCCTACGGCCTCAGTGACGTGGCGACCAAGTTCATCGCCGGACTGGTCTTCCACGCGCCCGAGATCACCGCTATCACCAACCAGTGGGTCAACTCCTACAAGCGCTTGGTGCCCGGCGACGAGGCGCCGGTCGGCGCGGGCTGGGCCCGCTACGACGCCGCGGCGCTGGTGCGCGTGCCCTCGGTCAAGCCCGGTCGCATCGATTCGACCCGCGTCGAGTACCGCTCCCCCGATTCCGCGGCCAATCCCTACCTGGCCTTCGCCGTCATCCTCGCGGCGGGACTGCGCGGCGTCGTGGGCGACTACGAGCTGCCCGTCGAGGGCGAGCGGGTCGCGCCGCTGCCCGAGTCGCTGGCCCAGGCGCTCGACCTCATGGAGGATTCGAAACTGCTGCACGAGACCCTGGGCGCCCACCTGGTGGAGTGGTTCCTGCGCAACAAGCGGGCCGAATGGATCGATTACCGCAAGCAGGTGACGCCCTTCGAGCTCGAACGCTACCTGCCCCTCTTATGACGATTGACGTGGTGCTCTGCGTGCCCTCGTGTGATGGGCCGGTACGCAAGGCCTTCGAGGTCACGGGCGTGACGCCGGCGGTCGCCAGCACCGGTCGGCTCAACGAGGTTGCCGCCCTGGAGCCAGCCGACGGCTTCTCCGGCGCGGTCATCAACGCCTCGGCCTTCCCCTTCAGCGAGGCCATGAACCTCTGTCGTCAGCTGCGCAGCCGCGAGCGCGGCACCGGCCCCATCATCCTGCTGGTCGACCACTACCAACTCGACGACCTGACCTTTCGCGAGGACCTGTTCGACGACTTCGTGGTGGGGCCCTTCGACGTCAGCGAGCTGGCCACTCGACTTCGCCATCGCCTGCGCCGGGCCGGGAACGAGACCGTCGCGCCGCGCGTCGAGCACGGAGGGCTCTCGATGAACCTCGAGACCTACCAGGCCTCGATCGCTGGCCGGGTGATGGACCTGACCTACATGGAGTACGAACTCCTGCGGTTCTTGGCCACCAATCCCAACCGCGTCTTCACGCGCGAGACGCTGCTCAGCCGGGTGTGGGGTTACGAGTACTACGGCGGCGCGCGCACGGTCGACGTCCACGTCCGGCGACTGCGCGCCAAGTTGGGCGAGGAGCACGCGAACCTGATCCAGACGGTCCGCTCGGTGGGTTACAAGTTCGGCACCAGCGCCGAACGCGAGGCGTGATTAGCTCGTAGGTGAGTAGGCCCAGAGTTCGACTTCAGCATGGGCGCCCAAGGGAAGCTGGTGCACGGCGATGCAGGTCCTCGTCGGCAAGGGAGCGCTGAAGGCCTCCAGCCACACCTCGTTGCAGGCGGGGAAGTCGGCCATGTCCAGGATGAACAGCGTGGCCTTGACGACCTGGCTCATCGTCGCGCCAGCCGCTTCGAGGTTGTTCTTGGCGTTCACCAGCGCCTGCTTCAGCTGGCCGGCCGTGCCGCCGTCAGCCATCTTGGTTGTCCCGTTCTCCGTGTGGAATCCCAGTTGGCCCGAGATGACCACGAAGTCTCCGGCGCGCAGCCAGTGTGAGTAGGGGGTGGGGCGAGCCGTCACGGTGTACCGCGGCTCAGCTGAAGGAGTTGCCGCAGCCGCAGGTGTGCGACGCGTTGGGATTGGTGATGTGAAAGCCAGCGCCCTGGAGGCCGTCGGTGAAGTCCAGGGTCGATCCGTAGAGCAGGTCGGCGCTCGCGGGGTCGACGACCACCTTAACGCCGCCGAACTCACGGGTGATGTCGTCGGCCGCAAAGTCCGAGTCGAAGAACATGTCGTAGTTGAAGCCCGAGCATCCGCCGGGCTTCACCGAGACCCGCAGCGCCAGGACCTCGTCGAGGCCCTCCGCGGCGATCAGTTCCGCAGCCTTGGTGGAGGCGGCGTCGGTGAGCGTGATGGGGTCAGTGGGCTTCTGGGTCAGTTTCAGACTCGTCGTTTGACTCGACATGGCACTCCTTGATTAGTTTGCTCTATCCATGGTAGCGAAGGAATCCGCGTTTGAACACCCCTAAAGATTGACGTATAGCGTGAAACGGTGACCAGTGCCGACGACCTTCGTGAGCGCCTCAGCCAGGTGCTGGACCCCGAATTGGGCGCGTCCATCGTCGAACTGGGCATGGTAGGCGAGATTTCGGTCAGCGACGCGGGCCACGCCGTGGTGAAGGTCGACCTGACCATCACCGGCTGTCCCTTGAAGACCCAGATCGAGCGTGACGTGCGCGAGGCCGTCCTATCGCTCGATTCGATCACCAGCGTGGAGCTCGTGATGGGCGTGCTCGACGCGAGTGCCCGAAGCGAACTCATGCGCCGCGCTCGAGCCCTGGCTCAGGAACGCGCGCCGCGAACGTCGATCCCCTTCCAAGCACCGGTGCTCATGATCGCCTCGGGCAAGGGCGGCGTCGGCAAATCGACGGTCACCGCCAACCTGGCCGTGGCCCTCGCCCAGAGCGGTCGGACCGTCGGCGTGCTCGACGCGGACATCTGGGGCTTCTCGCTGTCGCGCCTGCTGGGCATCCACGGCGAGGTGCAGGCGCGCCAGGGCAAGATGCAACCCCTCGAGCGGGTCGTTGGGCGCGGTCGCATCAAGCTGCTGTCGATGGGACTCCTGGCCGACGAGGACCAGGCGCTGCTCTGGCGTGGGCTCATCGTGCAGAAGGCGGTGGCGCAGTTCATCGAGGATGGAGATTGGTCGGGCATCGACTACATGTTGATCGACACCCCGCCCGGCACGGGCGACATCGCCATGACCCTGGCCCGACTACTGCCGCAGGTCGGCCAGATCGTGGTTACGACGCCGGCGCTGGCCGCGCAGCGCGTCGCCGCACGCGCCGCGGATTTCGCGCGCAAGTCGAACATCCGGGTGCTGGGGGTCGTCGAGAACATGAGCGGCCTCGTCTGCTCCTGCGGGCAGCGCCACAACCTCTTCGGCGTGGGCGGTGGGGCGACGCTGGCCCGCGAGCTCGACGTGCCGTTGCTGGCCGAGATCGCCCTGCTCGAACAGATCAACGAGGGTGGCGACATCGGCGAACCGGTCGTGCTGCACGAGGCGCAGGACGGCGTATTCCACGTCTTGGCGAAACGGATCCTCGACGAGGTCGCGCCCCCGGTGGGAGCGTTGGGCTGTTCGGCACGGCTGCTCGATTCGATCGAACGCGCGGTCGCTGCGACCCCTTAGTCGTCGAACCCCTCGTCGCCGGGCAGCAGGATCACGGCCTCACCACCACGCGTCACCATGCGAGGTTCCACGCACACGATGTCGGTGAGGGCGCCGGCGTAGTCCAGGACCTCGCGAGACGTGTCGAAGTGAGAGACCGCCTGGAGGTTTCGGATGGTCGGCAGGATCATCGTGAAGTCGCCCTCCTGATTGGCCATCAACGCATCCTTCGGGCGCAGCCAGTGCTCCTCGATCGTTTCGCCGTCGTCGTGCGCGGCACGTTGGTCACCGGGTGCGAGCACCACGAAGAACCGCGTGTCGTAACGGCGAGGCGGTCCCACGGGCGTCACCCAGTGCGCTAGGTAGGCCAGACCCCGCACGTCGAGCACCAGGTCCTCAGACCGCAGGACCTCGAGCAAGGTCAGGCTGCCGTCGTTGAGGCCTCGCCGGTGCGCGGCCATCCGCCTCATCACCGCAGGGTCGCCGAGGTCAACGGGCTCGGCGTTGGCGCCGCACGCGATCAACAAGCCGGCCTCCTCGAAAAGTTCGCGCAGGCAGGCCACGTAGTACGCCAGCCCTCCGCTCGCGAGGGCCAGTCTCATGGAGGCGTGCTCGTCGTCGAGACCGAGCACGTACTGACGCATGTCGGGATCGCCATCGCCCTCATCAACCGCTCCCCCCGGGAATACGTGCGCGCCGCCGACGAATTCGCTCTTCAAATTTCGCCGCAACATAAGTACCTCGAAACCCGTGGGACGATCGCGCAAGGTGAGCACGGTCGCCGCTGGTCGCGGGATGAGTTTCTCGTTCATACTTCAAAACAACCTAAGAGTTTCGGCAAAAATACGAGCACTTTGCGGGAGTCAACTAAGTTAGAAGGCTTAACAGTACAAGGAGAATTGTGGCGAAACGTCCCGCATCAAAGAGCCCCTCGGCTTCGAGGAAGCCGCCCGTCTCCGCAAAGAATGGCCGCCCCGCCGGTCTATTCACTTGGCTGGCCGTCGGCCTCGTGGTGGTCGTGGTGGTCGCCCTCGTGATCATCAAGGTCACCAGCGGATCGCCGTCCACCAAAGGAACGTCCAACTTCCAGGCCACCAGCGCCACGGTCGCCAGCGAGCTGTCCCACGTCCCGGCGTCGGTCTTCAACGCGGTCGGCGTGACGTCGCCGGTCGCCCCGGTCAATCCTCCCGTTGAGGTCAAGAATCAGCCGGCCCTGACGGCGACGTCCAGTTCGGGCGCGACGCTGCCCGAAGTTCTCTACGTCGGAGCGGAGTACTGCCCGTATTGCGCCGCCGAGCGCTGGGCCACGATCATCGCCCTGAGCCGATTCGGCACCTTCTCGGGACTCGGCGACATGACCAGCTCGTCGATTGACGTCTATCCGAGCACGCCCACCTTCACCTTCGTCGACGCGACTTATAAGTCGAAGTACCTGGTGTTCAAGAGCGTCGAGGAGTACACGAACATCAGCGACGCCGCGACGAGCTTCTACACGCCGTTGCAGAAGCCGACGGCCGCGGAGAAGGCGAACTTCCAAAAGTATGACGTCTCGACGTACTTCCCCGGCGAGACCTCCCAGGACAACGGGGCGATTCCCTATATCAGCTACGGCAACAAGTTCCTCGACTCGGGAGCCAGTTACTCACCGGCCACGTTGGCGAACCTCTCGCGCGACTCCATCGCCGCCGGACTCAACCAGCCTTCCAATCCCGTGACCCAAGCCATCATCGCGTCCGCCAACTACCAAACCGCTGCGCTCTGCGTGCTCACCAATAACAAGCCCGCGAACGTGTGCACGAGTGCTGGCGTCATGGCCGCGAAGTCGGCCATGGGCATTAAGTGAGTCGCAGCGCGCTCAGCGTCCCGACGTGGGTGGTAGTCACGACCTTTCTACTGAGCCTCATCGGACTGGGCCTCGCCATCGATCTGACGATCGCCCACTACGAGGGAGCACAGATCCTGGCGTGCAATGGCTCGGGCGTCGTCAATTGCACCAAGGTGACCACCTCGGCGCAGTCGCACATCCTGGGGATTCCCGTGGCCCTGCTGGGCCTCGCCAACTTCGTCGTGCTGAGCGCGCTCAATTCGCCCTGGGGGTGGCGCGCCCGCACCTACTGGCTGCACGTGGCGAGGTTCGTGATCGTTATGGGATCCATGTGCTTCGTGCTCTGGCTCCTGAGCGCGGAACTGCTGATCATCGGCAACATCTGCTTGTACTGCACGGGCGTGCACATCGTGACGTTCGCGCTCTTCGTGGTCATGATGCGCGTGGGCCCCACGCAACTGGGGTGGGCCCGCTCAGTACCGTCCTAGGCTGCGCCGCTCCGACTCATTGAGGCCACCCCAGATCCCGTGCGGTTCGTGGCGCACGAGCGCGGCTTCGAGACAGTCCCCGCGAACCGCACAACCCGAACAAATCCGCTTCGCGAGTTGCTCGCGCTCCAGACGTTCCTCTTTTCGTTCGCTGGTGTCGGGTGAGAAAAATAGAGAACCCTCGCTACCTCGACAACTCGCCAGCTCCGCCCATTCCAATGGATGAATCGCCACAGTCTCTCCCCCCAGTTCGACCTAGCACCGCAGGATAATCACGGCGGACCTAAATAAGCAAGACGAGAATTGGGCTCCGGAACCGGGCCTCTTCCCGGAGCAAATTCCGGCTCCGCTACGCTTGTTCCCATGGCAATCGTTCTTCTGGCTAGCGACCTCGCGGCCCTGCGTCTCGAGCTGCGAGCCATGCTCGAAGGCCCCGACGTGGTGATCGAAGAAGCGTCCAACGGCCCCGACGTTCTGACCCGCGTCAAGGAAGGCGGCGTCGACCTGGTGATCGCCGACCTGCAGATCGGCTCCATGGGGGCCATGGCCATCTGCCTGGAACTGCGCCACCTCGAGTCCTACGGCGCCGCCGAACCCGTGGCGGTCCTCATGCTGCTGGACCGACGGCCCGATGTGTTCCTGGCCCGGCGCAGCGGCGCCGAAGGATTCATCGTCAAGCCGCTCGACCCCCAGCGGATGCGCGCCGCCGTGAGGGCGCTCCTGCGCGGCGAGGGGTACGAGGACGACTCATTGCGACCCGCCACGGTGCGCGCCTCCAACTCCACTCAATGAGCGGCCAGCCCCCTTCATCGGGCCTCGCGCGGCTCCGCGCTCGCATGTCGGGACGGGTCGAGGCACGGCCACGTTCACCGGAGGCCGACGCCATTCACGCCCGCGTCGACCAGTTGAGGAAACTCGAACTGCGCGACGTCATGACCCCTCGCGTCGACGTGGTATTCCTCACCATCCCCGTCACCCCCGAGGCAATCGCTGAAGCGGTGCGCGACACCGGCCACTCGTGCTTTCCGGTCGTGAACGGCGACCTCGACGAGGTAGACGGCGTGCTCTTCGTCAACGACCTCTTCCGAAGCACCACCGCGAAGCGGGCGATCGGCGTCTCGCTTCCGACGGCCGACGAGATCGCGCGCAAGATACGTCGTCCACTCATGCTGCCCGAGACCCTCGATCTGCTCGACAGCTTGAGCGAGATGCGTGAGCAGCGCCGGACGTTCGCCCTGGTGCTCGACGAACACGGCGGCGTGGCGGGCGTCGCCTCGATCCGTGACATCCTCGAGCAGTTGGTCGGGGACCTGAGCGATGAGTTCGACGACGACGAGGAACCGACGATCGTGCGGATCCGGGAGGACCGGTGGTTGGTCGACGGACAGACCCACGTCGACAAGGTGGAAGAAGAATTAGGCGTGACCATCCCCGAAGGGGACTACGTCACGATCGCGGGCTTCATCTTGGACCTCGCGGGCGAGATCCCGGCCGCCGGGACCATCTATACGTACGGCGAGTGGACATTTCGGGTCCAATCGGTCGAACGTCGTCGGATAAGTGAGATCGTCATCGAGTTCCATCCCCCGGAGGAGATCGTCGAAGACGACGAAGGCTAAGGCTTTTCCTCGGTTCAATGGGGCGGCTAGGATTATCGGGCTGCGGGGCAACTCGCTGCGGGCTGTAGCGCAGCTTGGTAGCGCGCTGCGTTCGGGACGCAGAGGTCCCGGGTTCAAATCCCGGCAGCCCGACCACACAGCGTGAGCTGTGACGTAGTACAGGCCCCCATCGTCTAGCGGCCTAGGACACCACCCTTTCAAGGTGGCGGCACGGGTTCGAATCCCGTTGGGGGTGCGACATAATTCCTGGTAGACAGTATTTTTCGGCAAGCGGGGATTCCTGACGAGCGTCAAAAATAGCGATAGAAAAGATCCGTTAGCGCCCTTGTAGCGCCCGCGAGCAACTCGAAGAGACTGACAACGGCCAGCGGGTGATCGCGAGCCGCTGAGTGTGGAAGCCCGCGACGGTCGAGGACTCAGTAGTTCCAAGGCCTTTCATCGCCACCGAGTGGAGGAAGTCTCAATTAGGGCCAAAACCGAGGCACCACCTTTCTCGGGTGGTGATCATTCTTTCGCGAGTCCGTCGGCAACAAAATCCAATGACATCTATCTTTAGGGAATAAGCCTTGACTTCTAGAAGCCATAACTTATACTATGAGTGTGTGGGAAGTCGAACTGACTGATGAAGCGAGCGAATGGCTCCTTTCACTGAACCGCGAAGACCGCGCGGCAATCACGGGTTCAATCGACCTTCTGGAGCAACTCGGACCAAACTTGGGCCGACCCGCAGTGGATTCGATCAAATCTTCGCGACATCACAACATGAAGGAGCTTCGCTCATTCGGTGGAAATCTTCGTGCGCTGTTCTGCTTCGACCCTCGTCGTACAGCGATTGTGCTGCTGGGCGGTGACAAGGCCAATGACTGGGCCGCCTGGTATGACCGAAACATCCCGTTGGCCGACGAACTGTATGACGAATATCTGGACGAGATACGAAAGGAAGGTTTGATCTGATGCCCAAGACGACTCCGTGGCGCGAGGTGCGAAAGCGCCTCGATATTGATGAGCAGGCGGTCGCACACGAACGATTGCGCTTGCGCCTAGCGCTTCTGCGCGAACAACTTGGAAAGAGCCAGGTCGAACTCGCTGAACTCCTCGGCACCTCACAACCAAACGTGTCGCAACTTGAACGAAGTGAAGATCTTCAACTTTCGTCGATTGCAAGATACATACATGCGCTCGGTGGTCAACTCCAGGTAAATGCCGTGGTGGGCAACACGACCTACCGTCTGATTGACGATGTGGATGAGTCGGCGCCGGTAAATACTTGAGAGGGTGACCCGAACCACCTCCCTATATCCGCGCTCCCGATGAAAGGATGAACCCCGTGTATTCGATCTTTGCCACGAAAAAGTTGTTGGATCGAATGCAAGAGGTAGTTTTCTACTCCGTCCCCGAGGCAACAACGAAGCTGGGCAACTGGTTCGCTAAACCACTATTTTGGCGTCCCCAATATGCCCTTTTTATAAATGAAACGACATTTTTACCAGTATTCGCGTCATTGGCGCCCACCACCTCGCTCGCCAATCGTTTTCCCGACGATCTGGCAACGACTCTTCGCGCTCATGGCGTCCCAGAGTCATTCATCGAGGGCGAACTATTGGCGATGGTCGATGTTGCCGTTTCGAAGACGAACAATCGCCGAGTAGTTGGGATATTGAACGAGCTTGCTACCATGGCCACACACATGCGGGCCTATCACCCTGACTTGACTCCACTCGATCTCGCCATGGAATTGGCTCGAGTTCCCTTAGGTCTGTCCGGAGGCGATTATCGCGTTCCCGAAGAGGCACTCCGTACTCTCGTATCGACTCATTGAGAGACCTGCCGAACTGGCATGTTTCAGTTACTTCGTAAGCGCCTGAAGGGCGCCCGGGACACGCAAACGCGAAGAACAGAAGCCGAGAATATGCCTCTGACCAGTATCTTTACCGACCTCAACTTTAGAAATCATTCACCCTTTTCACGGTGGCGGCACGAGTTCGAATCCTGTTTGGGGGTAGTAGGTCAGGTCAGGTCAGGTCAGGTCAGGTCAGGTCAGGTCAGGTCAGGTCAGGTCAGGTCAGGTCAGGTCACAGTACTGAATCAGGAAGCCCGGCCACGGCTGCGAACGAACCTGTTTTGGACTCATCTGCCGATGGCAAGGTCTAGAAGGGTATTAACCGCAGTTTCGAACGGGCGGATGCTCCGTTGCACCTGGGCCAGCAGAAGTCCTCCTTGGAGCGTGGCGAGCAGCGTAGTGGCGAGATCGTCCGGGTCGATGTCGGACGGGAGTTTCCCCTCGGCTTCAAGGGATCTGAGTGCATCGCCGATGACGGCTGCCCACTGATCGAACCCTGCAGCGATGAGCGCACGGGCCTCGGGGTCACTCTCGGCGAGTTGACCACCGAGCGAGCCAAGTGGGCAGCCCCCCACTGCTTTGGTGTGCTTCGCTGCGGCGATCACCATGTTCCGCCAGGCTTCGATTCCGTTCGCGCTGCTGAGCACGCGCCCCTGGTGATGGACGATGGTTTCGGCTTGATAGTCGATGACCGCTTGCACGAGTTCGTTCTTGTCGGGGAAGTAGTGGTACATCTGAGAGCCGCTGACTTCTGCTGCCAACTTGACGTCCTCCAGGGTCGTCCCCGCCACCCCGCGCTGATGGATCAGGGCGGCGGCGGCCTCCACTATTCGTGCCCGGGTGCGTTCTCCCTTGGCGGTGAGTCTCGGCCGGTCACTCGTCTCATTAACCATGCGCCAATGTTAACAAGATTCTGAGTTTGACAACTCAGTCCGGCTGTGTAATAGTGAGTCGCACGACCCAGTTCTATAGAAGAGGACCACACCCGCATGAGTGCATACGTGATAGCCGAATTCACAGTTAAGGACTCCGATGTTTATCGTGACAAGTACGCCCGTAGCGCAGGAATGACCGCCAAAGAGTACGGGGCTGAGGCACTCGCCAACAGCATCTGGGAGAATCTCGATGGCGATCCTGTGCTCTCCTCAGGGGCGATCATGCGTTTTCCGGACCGTGAGACGGCCCTTCGGTGGTACAACTCGCCTGAATATCAGCAGCTGATCGAAGTCCGAGGTGTTGCGATGGATGTCCGTTTCAGCTTGATCGACGGCCTCCCTACGTCCACAGAAGGTGAGAAGAAATCAGCGTGAGCGAACCCTCAGGAAAGACGGCGCTCATCACGGGCGCGAACATTGGAATCGGCAAGGATGTGGCCCGGCAACTGGCATTACGTCCTGAGTTCGCGCGGATCTACCTGGCGTGCCGAAACCAAGATCGGGCGATACAGGCAAAGGCCGAACTCGAAGCTGTTACCGGCCGGAGCATCTTTGACATCATTCTCATGGACGTCGCTGATCTAAGCTCAGTTCGTGCCGGCCTGGCGGCCATCGACGGATCCGTCGATGCACTTGTCATGAACGCCGGCGTAATCGGCGACAAGAAGTTGATGAACTTGACTGCAGACGGAGTCACCACCCTGTTCGCAACGGACGTTCTTGGTCACGTCGTTCTTCTCGAAGGGCTCCTGACCGAGAACCGACTAGGCGAGGTAGCGGTGTTCGTCGCAAGTGAAGCTGCCAGAGGAATTCCGAAGTTGGGGTTCAAACGGCCAGCCTTCGTCTCAACTTCCACCGATGAACTCACTACCGTCATCGACGGCAACTACTTCGCTGGCAGAAAATATGATCCGAACCTCGCCTTCGGTCAGGTCAAGTACATCGGCGCCCTATGGATGGCCCACCTGGCGCGCCAATACCCTGACCTCCGCTTTATCACTGTGAGCCCCGGTAACACCACGGGCACCCAAGCCGCCGCCGGCGCGGCGCTACCGCTACGCTTTGCGGCCAAGCACATTATGCCCCACCTCGGTATTTCCCACGAACTTGAAGTGGGCTCGAAGCGACTCGTCGACGGTGTCACCGACCCGAAGCTTTCGAGTGGTGTGTTCTACGCCAGCGCGGCAGGCAAGTTGAAGGGTCCCATGGTCGACCAAGCGGAGATCTTCCCGGACTTGGCCAACCCGTCTTTTCAGGACCACGCCAATGAGGCAATCCACCGCTTCCTCACCCAGTGACGATTGCGTAACAAGATCCGATCGTTTTCCATCTCTGCGTTCTAATCCCCGGCGGGGAGGAACGGCGACTCGTTTCACCCTCGCGATATTTGCCGTTAATTGAGCATCTCTAGGAACTCACCGAGCCTCGCAAGCCATCGAAGCCACTCATTTACAGAAGTTTGAACTACAACCTCTGTGAGGGTCTTCATGAACTATGCCCCGATTGCTAGTTCACGCTTATGAGAGCTGGTCTAGCTTCGTCCGAATGGCGACTGAACTGCTAACGCTCACCGGCGGACGGACGCTTGAGTATCTGTCGAATGGTGTCATGAGCGATTCGGCGATCATCTTTCATCAGGGCACTTTGGCTGATCTCATCGGTTGGGGCGGGTCGCTCAGCAATTTTGCGGTCCAAGGAGTTCGGGCCGTTTCGTTCAATCGAAGTGGTTACGGACGAAGTTCGAGCCTTGACAATCGAGCGGTAATCGATACCGGTCGGGATGTGGCTCAGATCCTTGACCACTTGAATCTGACCAAATTCGTCTCCATCGGAGCGTCGGGTGGCGGACCGCCTGCGTTGGCAACGGGTTTGGACGAGCGGTGCACGGGCGTTGTCACTGTCGGCGGCCTCGCTCCATTTGATCAACCCGATCTCGACTTCTACGCCGGCATGAAGGCCGGCGACATCCTCGAATACAAGACAGCGCTTCGCGACATCAACGAGTTCCTGGAGATGTTTGGTGCCGACGGACCCGTAACCATCTGGTGCCTACCTGACCAGGAAGCTCTCGCGTCGCCGGCAGCTGATGAAATGAAAGCAGCCATGGCCAAGACTTATGAGTTCGGCCTCCGCTGCCTTGTCGATGATTACAGTAGCTATCTCTCGCCTTGGGGATTTCAAGTTGAGGACATTGAAGTTCCCGTCGTCCTGTTCCAAGGGGCACTCGACGAAAACGTTCCTCCCGGTCATGGCCAGTGGCTTGCGCGCAAGATTCGAAACGCGCACCTAGTGGTGAAGCCGGACGAAGGTCACATCTCAATCTGGTATCGATATCGCCAAGAAATTTTGGACACCGCAACGAGACTTCTTGCCACCTAGCTGCAATGTCTCGAGTGGGAACCCAATTTCTCGTGGAGGAGTCTTGCCACGACGCTCGAGATCACCTCTCGGGCCACTTCCCAACGTCTTTGATCCACCGTTGTAGTCGATCCATCCCGAGTAGCCACTTAGTCAGGTGATTCCAACTCAAACTGCATTGGGGTGCCATTTGACCTGAACCCCTTTCGCCGCCAAGTTTTTCGGCAACGTGACCTCTGACTCGCGTTCATCGCCTCGCGTTGAGCGCCAGTTCGTAGGCCGGCCGCCTGCAAGCCCCGCATCGAATCGCGATGACTTACTCGACGGGGATCTCCTTGTTAATAAGACCAAGGTCAATACCCTGTCGCTTTCGTATCAACCGCGCGATGACGTACACAACGATCGCCAGCAAGTACAACAAACCCATGAACACCAGTGATCCGTGATTATTGACGCCATACGCACTATTGGTCAACCATTCCCAAAGGTTGTAGATGATTAGGCCCATTGTCACCAGGCCAGCGACGGGCACGATCGGCACGCCCATCACCTTGAATTTGCTCGCCGCCGATGCGTTCCAGAGTTCCGGCTTGCGCCACGGCAAGATGACGACGGCGAAGGCACTCACGAGGTACGTGACGGCAATCACCAAGGTCGCGTCGAGCGTATAAGTCTGGAACTTGAGAGAGTAGGAATACACCGCGCTGAGCGCCACGGCCGGCAGCAACATGAGCACGAGCGACGCCATCGGCACCTTTCGCTTTTCCGAAACGCTCGCCGCCGCGTCGGGCAGCACGCGATCGAAGGCGGCGGCGAAGATCACCCGGGTCGAGGATAAGAAAAGGGTGCCGACCCAACCAAAGAACCAGAGGCTCATGACGAGCAGAAGGATGACCTGGAATGCGGTGTTGTGCACCAGCCACGAGGCCATCATGATCGGGTACGGCCAGATGGGGATTGCCGACTTGCCGGCCCAGAACACGGCGTTCGCATTGTTGTAGAACGACCAGCCAACTGTCTTGTCCATGAGAACCAAGAAAATCACGGAAAGCAAGACGGTCAACCACAGACCAGTGAACATGCCAGTGAAGACGCGCTTGAAGTCGCTCGCGCCGCGGACCTCACCGTAGAGCGTCGAGCCCCAGTTTGGCCATAACAAGTAGAACATCAGCATCGGTACCAACAACATGCTCGCGCCAAAGGCATTGAGACCAAACGCAGGGGTTGTGTAACTTATGCTCTTCGCGGCCGACTGCGTGGCGGAGTACGCGTGCGAGACGCCAAAGATCTTGTGGGCCTCTAAGTTGAGTGAACTAACGAAGCTGCCGTGAGAATTCACCAGCAGCAACACCACCAGCGTCAGGAAGCCGACCATGCCTCCGGCGAAGCACCACTTCTGGACCCGGGCGTAGCCGCTCATCCCGATCGAGACGAGAACGCCGGCCAACGCGATGGTGATGATGCATATCGTGAACGTGCCATTGTGAGTCCCGAAGTACGCCGCGGCGCCCTTGGCCCCGAGCGTGTACAAAAGAGGCTGGATCAACTCCACGTTCAACACCGTCCCGTAAATCGGCGCCCAGAGCCACAGTATGAACCACCATCCCGTCGCGGCGAAGACGAATCCCACCGGTCCGCCGAGGATCCGGCTTTGCCAGACATAATCGCCTCCCGCTCGCGGAATAGTGACGATCAGGCCGGTGTAGGCGACGACGAGGAACGAAACCCAGACGGCCGAGATAAGCACCGCCGTGAGCAATTGACCTTTAGGGATGAATGAGTTGAACGAGAACTCGTATATGCCCAACGTGATGATGTTGGTCGAAAGGCAAGCGTAAATTATCGCATCGCGCACCGACCAACCCCGCACCAGTCCGGTCGCTTTTCGCAAGAAAAGGGTCGGCGCCTCCGATCCGGCCTCTCGACCCCCGACACCACCTGAATCTTCCTTGATCGACACGTCTCCCCCTTGCTCGTGTGATGCTTCCTAGCCGTTGACGAGGATGTACCTCGTCACCTTGCCCTTCTTTTCGTTGAGATCGATGACGGCACCTTGCAAGACGCCGTCGGTGTACACGCTGCCGGGATTGATCGCCAAAGTGCGCCCTATCTTGGTGACGCCGCGGCTCTCGTGGATATGACCATGCACGGAAAGCATGGGCTGGTGGGCGACGATGGCCTCGCGTACCGCCGTCGAACCAACCGGCTTCATGACCGCACCGCCGTGGATCGGGCGAAGGTTCTCGTCCAGCGCGGGCGCTTCGTCGAGCCCTGAGTTGTAGGGCGGGGCGTGGAAATTGAAGATCGCTCGCCCCATGTCCGGGATCTGGCTCACGGCATTGTCGATCCTTCGCGCGAGGTCAGCTTCGGGCTCCTCACGGAAGGTGTCCCACGGCGTCGGATTCGTGTAGCCCATGGAAGCCATGTAGAAACCATCGAGCTCGACGACTTTCCCCTCGGTGAAGGTCACGCAAGGCGAAGACTCGATGACGTCGTCAATCTCGAACGTGTCATCATTGCCGCCGTTCACAAAGCACGGAATCTCACCGCCGCGAAGTTTTGAGTCGGCCATGTCCAACCACCGATCGAGCGTGCTCACCATCTCGGTCGTGAAGCGCCGATCGATGGAACCATCCTCTTCGTTAAGTTCTGCGAGTTCGTCGGGGGCGATCCTCGTGGGGTAGAACCCGCGGTTGCGGATCTGTTCTTCAATGCGACGAACTTCATCCTCGGTCTCAAGATGGTGGGTTTCGCCCGAAAGCGTCACCTCAAAGTAACCGGGCCCCACGATGACGGGCACCATGACCTTGCCCGTGACGTCGCCGCCGAGGATCACCAGGTCGGCCTTGTAGAACGCGGCAGAGTTGAGGAATTTCTTCCAGCACGTCTCCGAGCCGTGGATATCGGTCGCAAAGAAGATCCTCACTTCGTCGCCCTCACCCCCCAACGGCGATATTAGAAAACGGACCACCGAACATCCTGATCGGGGCCGCAAGTCACAACGCCATACGTTGAGCCATAACTAGCACAAGGGAACAGCCCCGTCAAACAGTTCCGCTAGTGCGCGACCTCTTCGGGCAATTCGTACCACCGCACGCGGTCGCCGACCTTTGAACGCATCTTCCACTGCATCGATTTCGGAGTTGCGTCGGCAATCTCTGCCAAGCGCTCGGCGTTTCGCAGGGCGTCATGCCGAGCCGGCGCCGGGCAGCAATTGGGGATTCTCACCCGCCAGCAATGGCAGTTTGTTGAGATTATCGGTCACCGTGCGCCACCATCCCCAGTCGGCACTGAGAATCTTGCAGAATCGTCCCCGGTCGATCTCCAGAGATCCCTCGCCGGGGCTGTCGCCGGTGATGGGAAAGGCCGAGAGGAGGTGGAAGATGTCGCGAGCGTCCTTCTCGTTGAGTTCCACGATCTGCAACTTCGTAAGTAGCAAATCCACGACGTCCAAGGTGAGTGGCAACGTGCTGAAGTTGGGTCGGAAGTCGAGCGTGTGGCACATCGTGAGACGATCGACCATGACGTCTATCGGGCGCCCGCTGGGTGCGTTGAAGTACATCTGGCGGTCGCCGTTGAGCGAGTTGAATCGCCTATCGGGCTCGCATCCCGCCTCTTCGAGATAGGCCTCCACTTTTTTCCGACCTTTGGAAAGACAACCGAAGTCGATGTCCTGATCTCGCCGTAGCCTCGGTGCAAAGTCAGGGCACAAGCACTCGAACCGCCAAGCCTCCGAGAAGCCGCAATGGGATGCCCGCATCGGAGGCGCCTTCGGCCAACCGCCGCGCTTCGACGAGAGGATCGTCAGCTGTCCCGATGATGTCTGATTCGCCGTCCCCCATAAGTTCGCCTCCTCGGCTGAGACGAGGTCAATCTATCGCACACCCTCACGCACGTGAGACCGTTCTCGTCGAAGGGCGAGATCTCGCGTTCGACAATGTTTCGAGCCTTGCTGCCCGGCCACATCGTCTGATCGAAAGCAGGATTTTGCTCGTAAAGCGATTTGAGGCGTTAGAAAATGTCGTGCAGTGCGCCTGTAACCCATATCGTCACGATACGAAAGATGGACCTGAATTTCGTTTCTTCGTGGAACGCATGAAGAGGAACTACCAGCAACGAGATGCGAGCAATGTCGTCGTCCTGATGACTCGTGAAGCCAGGGAGCTGCTAATCGGCACCGAAGCGAGGGGAAGTCACTCCTTCGGTTCAACGAGAAGCAAAAGTTGCTTCGCAACCGTGTTCATAGGCCCAGCTCCGCCTTCGGCTCTGCAGAGTATGAGTGCGCCTTCGACGCTGGCGACGGTGATCATCGCGATCTCCGCCGCCCGCTTTTTCTCAATGCCCACGTTCCTTAGCTGTAGCGCCAAGAGTGCCACCCACGAGTGGAACGCCTCGCGGGCGACTACCAAGAGTTCACCATCACCAACGGGAATGTCGATGGTCACGCCCGCGACCGCGCAACCCGCGGCACCTTCTGACGTCACCGCGACGTGTTGAAAGAGTGCGACGAAATGACTCAACACCTCAGACGCAGAACTCGCGGAAGAGGCCCGCATGTGAGCCATCACTTGCTCCGACGTCCACCGGATGGCGTCCTGGGCCAACTCTCGCTTCCCCCCTGGGAAGTGAAAGTAGATCGAACCACGAGGAGCCCCACTCTCGCCAAGCACGTCGGAGAACGACGTTGCGTTCAGTCCCTGCGAGCCAATCAGAGCGGCCGCACTTTGCACCATGTTGTTTCGACTGTCGTTGGCCACACTCACCTCATTTGACTATGACGAGCGTCATAGAGTACGCTGAGCCCGCTGACTATGACAGCCATCATACTGAACCAAGGAGAAACGCTATGCCCATGATCGACGTCTACTCCACCGAGGGAACCTTCTCTGACAAGCATTCCCTCGCCACCGATCTCGCCAACGCCGTCATGCGCTGGGAGAAGGTGCCTCCAATTTCCCTCTTCAAGGACAATACGGCGGCCTTCATTCACGACCTTCCAGAAGGGGCAATCTCCAACGCCGCCGGCAACACCAACTACGTCCGAGTGCAAGTCCTCACGCCGGTAGGAGTTCTAGATCGTGACAAGCAACTCGGCGTCGTACGGGAATTGACCGACATCGTCGCGGCAGCAGCGGGAGACCCGCGACTGGTCGAGAGAACGTGGGTTCTAATCACCGAGTCACCCGAAGGCGGATGGGGCATCAACGGACACGCGAACACGAGTTCCGACATCGTTGCGGCGGCTCGCGATGAACTAACGAAGATCGCTCATCAGAAAGATCCCTCGTCATAGAGGTAGCGCCAGCTTCTCGCCTCGAAAAAAGATCCGAAGATCTATGGCCGAAGAAGTTGGGCGAACCTTAAGAAGTACAGCGACCTGATCCCGTAAGCCACACCAAGACTTTGTGGTCGAGCGTGGCGCGCGTCGGGGTGCCGAGAGCGGAGACGAAGAGTTGCTTGACTTCCTTAGGGTGGGCGCCGACGTCCCAGAAGACCACGGCGCCCACCCCGTAGTTGGAGAGGAATCGGCACAGCGCTTGCTCCGGTTTCACCGTTGATCGAGGCGCCGGATAAACGAAGCTGGCACCGTATTGGGCGCGGACGAGGTATTCCTGGACGAACGACGGGCTGAGCAATCGTGCGTAGGGCTGGCCCTTGCCGTCAGCGCCTCGGACGGTTAGGTACCCGCCAATGAGACGAAATCGCATGTCATCGTCGGCTTGCCAGATCATCGCCTGCGTGTAAATCGTGGTTGAGGTACCGACGCCGCCCGTGAACGGATAACTAAGTACGACCGATCCCGGAGGGATGACGTTGAGCATTGACTCCGTGTCATGGGGCCACGCTTGTGAGTGGGTCGTGAACGGGACCCGAGGCAGGACGAAGGCCACGGCTATCGCGACGGCGATGACCCCAATGGTGGTGTTGGTCCGGCCGCTCCAACGATGACGGTTGTCGCTGGCTTTCGCGAGGAAGAACCGGTCGGCGCCAACGGCGAACGCTATCACCGCGAAGAGAGCGACGGCGAAAGAGAAGCGTGCGGGGACGATGTTGTCCAGTATGGGGAAATGTCGAAACAGATCCTCCGGCAAAAGTATTCCGGCCACGTGGCCGCCGACGGACAACGAGAACCCGAGCGAGAGGATGAAGGCC
This sequence comes from uncultured Acidimicrobiaceae bacterium, assembly GCA_963827115.1. Classification (GTDB taxonomy): domain Bacteria; phylum Actinomycetota; class Acidimicrobiia; order Acidimicrobiales; family RAAP-2; genus RAAP-2. The sequence goes on from CAWGZS010000001.1 coordinate 2,119,427, forward strand.
ACCAACGCGAGCAGAGCCGAGACGAGCACGACGCGCTCGCGCCGGTACACGACGGCGAAAGCGGCGATGAGGGCGACGAAGGGCAGGCCCAGGTACGAGGAGTTCTCCGACATGTTGCCGCCGACGAATCGTACGGCGTCAGACGCGAGCGCGTGCGGCGCGATGAGCTGGGCGCTCGTCGGGACGAGCGGCCCGAGAAGGTCGGAGCCGTACGTCTGGAGTATTGCGATGGGCAAGGGCGAACTCGCGTGGCCCGGGCCAAACAGCATGGACCACAACATGTAGCCGGTCATGACCAGGAAGACCGCGGCAGCGGGGATAACCGCTCGGGCGAGGTGGTCGACGTGCTGGCGGAGGTCGTGTCGCTGGACGATCGCCAAAGCGAGCAATCCGACGGCGACGACAACCGCCAGGAGAAAGAGGAGCTCCGGCTCGATGAGCGCCTGCGCTCCGGCCAGTGCACCCAGGAGGGCACCCATTCGCGCCGGGCTCCGACGTCGCGTGACCAGGAGCTCGTAAAGGCACCAGACGATGAGAGGTGGGAGAGGCACGAAGAGCAGGTTGAGGTGCGTCTGTCCCTGGACCACCATGTAGGGTCCAAATCCGTAGAGCAGGCCACCAACGAAGGCCATGGGCCAGCGACACCAGTTGCGCAGCACCAAGAACATCGATCCCGCCGAGGCGGCAAAAGCCAAACGGAGCAGCAGGTTGAACGCGGACACCGGGCCTAGGGTCAGCGTCGCCGGCGCGGCCAACAGGCCCAGCAATGGGGCCATGGCGTTGCTGGCCAGGTTGGCGCCGCGGGGATAGTCGAGAAGGTTCGTGTGGAAGATATCCAGACCGTGTCGAACGGCGTAGGGGATCCATTCCAGAAACCACGTCATCTGTGCGGGGTCTCCGATCCCGTAGCCACCAACCGAGCCGGAGGGCAGGCGGGTGGAACTCCAGGGCGGGACCGGCCAATACACCGCCACCGCGAGCACCAGGTAGACGAACAGGCATCCCGCGATCACCCACGTGCGGTGAGAGGGCCCGCCTCCCCGTGCTCCGGTCGTCCCAAGGTCAACGGAGGCCGGGCTCATTGACCAAGCGTACAAAGTCACCGGTGCGCTCCGCAGTGGAAACGACGCCTCTTCAGATCGCCGGGTAGGCATACGAAGATGCGAACGTGCGCTGGCGACCCGCACCGGGTACCCGCACGTCCCTCAAAGTTCCTCGGGTCGCAAAACTTCAGCGACATGACGGGAAACGCAGGTGTACATTCAGGGGCGTTCAACTTAAGGGGGAGAGAATCCATGCCAAAGTATCTGCTGGAAGTCAACTACAGCCTCGAAGGGATACGGGGAGTCCGCGCTCAAGGCGGAACCGCGCGCGTTGCGGCGGCGACGGAGTTAATCGAGAGTCTTGGCGGCACGATTGAGTCCTTCAATTTCGCCTTCGGCGGCGCGGACGTCTACCTCATCGCCAACTTTCCCGATGACGTCTCCGCAGCGGCGGCGGCGCTGACAGTGAGCGCCGGCGGGGGCGCCACGACGCGAACGGTCCCGCTGCTCACGCCAACGCAGGTGGACGAAGCCGTGGCGAAGAACACGACGTATCGACCTCCCGGGAGTTGATAACTAGAAGGCCTGACGCTGCTCCGAGAGAAGGTTCAACCTCCCAAAACAAGGACGGAAACGTGAGCCGCCCCCTCAGTTGAGCGCGCCGTTCGCGGCGGGTGTAACTTCTCGAAGACAAACAAGTGTCAGAGCAACCCCTCCCCATGGATGCTCTCAACTCAAGGGGATAATTAATGCCACAGTTCATGGACTTTCACGAAGTCCTCAAATTGCCAGACGAGGCAATCCAAAACATCACGCAAGAAACCAAAGAAGGAAAGTTCGATCAGTTCGGTGTGCGCCAGGTCGAACTGTTTCATAATTCCAGTGGTCAGGTGTACTGCCTACTTGAAGCACCCGATGCCGAAGCTGTGCGAAGCCATCACGCCGCCCTCGGCGTGCCTTGTGGCGACGTGCACGAGGTTTCCGGTCTCCTCTAGTCGAGGCTCCAGTATCTCGTTGCGCCCGAACAACTCCTCCGCCGATCGTGACCTCGAAACTGCGTGACCCGAGATTCAGAGTAGAGCATCGCTGGAAACAAGGTCTCCGCGCTTAGGTTTTTCGAGCGCGCACGAGATCAGTACGGTTCGCCACAAGAGTTGACCTTGAGGATTGAGTTCAGACTCCTTAGGGAGCGAGGCGGCATCTCAATATCCAGCGTGTGTGGACCATTAGGACACAGGTCGCAAGCCCGTCAAGAGCCGATTCGCCGAGGATTCAAATCCCGACACGTCGTCAAGCGGCCTTGCCATAAGCATGGCGCCCTCGAGAGCGCCAAATATCATCGACGCAACCTCATCGGGTGAACCTTCAAACGCGAGGGTACCTTGTTCTTTTCCCCTTCTGAGCACGTCCGACAGCCACGATTGATTCTCACGGATGTATCGCACAACGGCAGATTGCATCGAAGCTGGAAGCGTCTCATATTCGGCGGCCATCATTCCACAAAGGCACATCCGCCTTTCCTTCAATACTTCGACGTAGAGACCAGCGAATCCACGAAGCCTGAGCGGCGCTTCCGCGTACTTCGCCTCGACGTCGACCAGGGCTTCGGCAAACCGCGTCGAATAGCGTTCGATCAGGGCCTCTCCCAGTTCAGCCTTGCTGGCGAAGTGGTAGTGCAGGGCTGCTTTCGTGATCTGCAACTCCGCCGCGATGTTGGCGTAGCTGAATCCGTTGAAACCACGGACCTGAACGAGTCGTTCTGCGACATCAAGTATCCGGATCGCCGTCCGCGGCTCTTGCACGTCAAGTTTGGTCATTTGTTCGTCCTTCATCACCAACCAATTGAATTTTACCTATTAGTAAGTTAGTCTAGCCAAATCAACAGTCCCTTCGGGACATTCGAGAGGAGTCACCATGCACGAAACTGAGCACAAAAGCTTCAACGCTGCTGAGGAGGTCCGTGAGTTCCCCCACGGAAAAGCCGAGATAATCACGGTCGGTGATGGCCAGATCGGTCGTCTAATCCTCCAGCCGGGATGGCGCTGGTCGAACGACGTGAAGCCGATCGCCAATACCGAGAGTTGTGAGGCACCTCATTTCCAATATCACGTAGGGGGGCAATTGGGAATCCTGATGGACGACGGAACTGAATTTGTCGCAGGCCCGGGTGACGTCACGTCACTACCAAGCGGACACGACGCGTGGGTCATCGGAAACGAACCCGTCGTCGTAGTCGACTGGTTCGGCGCCAGTTCGTACGCCAAACCATGAACGCCGTAGAAGGGGTCGATCCGCTCGCGGTGGTCGAGAGGTTCGGTGCGGCGTGGGCCGACCACGACCTCGACGCCACCATGGCCCTCGTGACCGATGACTGCATCTTCGACACAACTGACCCGGCGCCAGACGGGACACGATATGTCGGACACGCCGCTATCAGGCAAGCCTGGTCTCCGATCTTCGAGGATTTATCCTCGCGATTCGAAGAGGAGGAAGTCTTCTCGGCTGGTGACCGCGTCGTTCAGCTCTGGCGTTACACGTGGTCGACTGGTCACGTCCGCGGTGTCGATGTCTATCGCGTGCGTGAAGGAAAGGTCGCGGAGAAACTCTCGTACGTCAAGGGTTGAGGGATGTAACTCCGAGATCCGTCATCGGAGCCCTGAGCACGCGTGAGGCGGCGTCAGACTTGAGGCGCGGCTTGCCCCAAAGGAGTATTCAAATTCGACTGGGACTCGCGTAGACCGGCCAGGTCCCCGCCCGCCGCGAAGTACCGCTTGCCGGCGACGAGCAGCTCTTCGGCGGGGAACTTCGTGATCACCTCGCAGCCCGTGGCCGTGACGACCAACTCCTCCTCGATCCGGGCCGCCGACCAGCCATCCTTGGCCGGCCAGTAGGTCTCGAGGGCGAAGACCATTCCCTCTTCCAGTACCTCGGGAAAGTCGAGCGATATCATGCGGCTGAAGATCGGACGTTCCCAGATCGACAGGCCCACGCCGTGTCCGTATTGAAGGCCGAAGGCCGCCTCTTCGTCAGCGAAGCCGAAATCCTGAGCCTTGGGCCAGAGCGAGACCACGTCGGCCGTGGTCGTGCCCGGTTTGACGATGGCGATAGCCGTGTCGATCAATTCTCGGCACTTGGTGTAGGCGTCGCGCTGGGCGACCGACGCGCTGCCGACGGCGAACGTGCGGTAGTAACAGGTCCGGTAGCCGTTGAAGCTGTGCAGTATGTCAAAGAAGGCCGGATCGCCCGGTCGGATCAGACGGTCGCTGAAGACGTGGGGGTGCGGCGAGCAGCGCTCCCCGGAGATCGCGTTCACCCCCTCGACGTGCTCGGACCCCAAGTCGTACAAGGTCTTGTTGACCAGGCCGACGCACTCGTTCTCGCGCACCCCGGGCCGCAGGAACGTGTAGAGCTCCTCGTAGGCGGCGTCGACCATTGACGCGGCCTGCGTCAGTAAGGCGATCTCGTCAATGGTCTTGAGGCGCCGGGCCTCGAGGAAGACCTGCTGACCGTCGACCAGTTTGATGCCCTCCTTGGCGAAGGCGGTCAAGACCGGCATCTCCACGATGTCGACCCCGACGGGCTCGTTCTGCAGTCCGTACTGCTGGAGGACTTCCTTGATCTTCGTCGCCACCGTGCCGGCCCGATCGGCTCCGGGCGGGATGGCTCCGCGCAGGGTGGAGATGCCCGCCCTGGCGCCCTCGTAGGGCATCTCGTGGCCGTCCTCGCAGATCTGCACCCCGCTCAGCCACGGGTTGTAGAGCTGGTGATGTCGGGCGGCCGAGCCGAAGTCCCAGACGATGGGCTTGCCGCCTCGCGGCAGCAAGGCGAAGCGAATGAGCTTGTCCATGGCCCACGTGCCGATGTGGGTGCCGGTCATGTAACGAATGTTGTGGAAGTCGAAGGTGAGCAACGCCCCCAGGTCCGACCGTTCGAGCTCGGACTGAAGTCGGGCCAGACGCTCCTCGCGCAGCCGTGGCATGTCGACGCGGTTCTCCCAGTCGACCGAGTTACTTCCGTACGTATGAATTCCCATGGTTCCTCCTAGATCCTAAAACAACTGTCTTGGGCCCTAGAGCCGTCGCTGGCGGGCCCACGAGTCGAGGCCCACCGCGATCAGCAGGATGATCCCGAGCACGATCTGCTGATAGAGCGGATTGATACCGAGCAGGTTGGAGCCGTTGCCGATGAGCGCGATGAAGAGCACACCGATACCCGTGCGCCAGACCGAACCCTCGCCGCCGGCGATCGAGGTCCCGCCCACCACGATGCCCGCCAGCACCGTGAACGACAGGGCGCTGCCGCCGCTCGCCGCCTGGGCGCTCAGCAGGCGCGAAATGTCGATGACCCCGCCGAGGGCCGCCGCGCCGCCGCTCAGGGTGAACGTGATGACGCGAATCCTGTTCACCCGTACGCCGGCCAATCGCGCGGCTTCGGAGTTCCCTCCGGAGGCCACCATGTAGCGGCCGAACGTGGTGCGTGACAGGAGCAGCCCCAGGACGACGACGAAGAAGAGCGTCATCCACACCGCACTGGGTACGGTGAGCCACTGCGCGTTGGCGAACTTGTAGAAGCCGGAGTTGGCCGTGAGGACGATGAGGTTCCCGCCCGACACCTTGAGGGCTAACCCGCCGATGACGAACGACATGGCCAGGGTGCAGATCAGGGCGTTGATCTTAAAGACCGTGACGATGAGCCCATTGACCAGTCCGACAAGGAGCCCGGTGGCGATGGCGGCGACGATGGCCAGTACGGGTGAATGGTGAGCCGCGATCTCACCCGCCACCACCGTCGCAAGCCCGTACGTCGCGCCCACGGAAAGGTCGATTCCGCCGGCGACGAGCACCAACGTCCCCGCGGCCGCGATGCAGAGGGTAGCGGCCTGCTGGTCGAGGATGTTGATGAGGTTCGTCGTATGCAGGAACGGCTGACTCGAGATTGAGAGGGCGACGAACAGAATGAGGAAAGGGATGGCGATCCCCGCCGTGCGCCATGACCGCATCAACCTCGTGGCCCCGGTGCGCAGCCCCAGAGCCGCGACGTCGCCATCCTCAGGCGCCTCTATCTGTTCGGGGGTCTCATTGGTCATGGGTTCTCCTCACGTGGGGCTGGCCTCGGCGAACGCGGCCGCGAGCACAGCCTGCTCATTCATGTCCTCGCCCGTAAGTTCTGCCGTGAAGCGTCCGTGGCTCATCACCAGGGTGCGGTGCGCGAGTCCGAGGATCTCCTCGAGTTCAGAGGAGATCATGATGATTCCCATCCCGTCCTTGGCCATCTGCACCAAGAGGTCGTAGATCGCCCGCTTCGATCCGACGTCGACACCGCGCGTCGGCTCGTCGGCGATCAGCACCGCAGGCGAGCACATCATGGAGCGGGCGAAGAGCAGCTTCTGCTGATTGCCACCCGACAGCATCATCGCCGCCATCCCCATGCTGGCCGCCTTGACGCTCGTCGCCTTCATCACCTCAGAGACCGCCCGACGCTCTCGAATGCCCGCGATCCACCCCGCGCGACTCACCAGATCGAGCCGCGACAGCGAGATGTTCTCTTTCACCGAGCGGCCCATCATCAGTCCCAGCCGTTTGCGCGACTCCGGAATGAGTACGAGCCCGCGTCGAATCGATCGCTGCGGATGGCGCCCTGCCAACTCGACGTCGCCCAGGCGCACGGTCCCCGCGGAAACCTTCGCGTCTCGAAAGACGGCCCGCGCTAGTTCCGACCGGCCCGCACCCACGAGGCCGGCAATGCCGAGGATCTCCCCGCGATGCAGCTCGAATGAGCAGTCCGTCACCCCCGGCGCGCTCACGTGGTCAACCTCGAGCACTACGGGCGCGTCCGGGTCCGCGGGAACCTTCTCGGGGAACGCCGACGACAACGAACGCCCGAGCATGCCCTCGATCAGTGATTCCTCGGTGGCGCCTTCGGAATCGACGGTGCGAATAAGGCGGCCGTCTCGCAACGTGGTGATCGTGTCAGCGAGGGACAACACCTCGGAAAGGAAGTGCGAGATGAGCACGACCGCGCTGCCCCGGCGAGCCAGGGAGCGAATGACCTCGTGCAGCGCCGCCGTCTCGCTCCTCGAGAGGGCCGCCGAGGGCTCGTCCATCACGACGATCGACGCGTTGCGCGACAAGGCCCTCATGATCTCGACCTTCTGCTGATCGGCGATGGAAAGTGTTCCCACCAGAGCGTCGGGAGGGAGGTCGAAGCCGATGCGATGCGCCAGGTCACGGAATTGGCGCTTCGCTTCACGCCGGCGCACGAAACCGGCGGTGGCGATCTCCGAACCGAGATAGACGTTCTCCGCCACGGTGAGGGCGGGGACAATCGTGAGCTCCTGGGCAATTGTGATGATCCCGTTCGCCAGCGCCTCTCGCGGCGAACGCAAGGCGATCGGGCGCCCCCCTAGGGTCAGTTCCCCCTCATCGGGTTCGATGACGCCGGAAATGATCTTGCCGAGCGTCGATTTCCCGGCTCCATTCTCTCCAATGAGCGCGTGGACCTTTCCCGGCTCGACGGTCAGGGACACGTCGATCAGGGCGGGGACCCCACCGAACCGCTTGGACACCCCGGCGACAACCAAGTCGCCGCCGGGAGTGTCCGCGGTCCGGTGGGGAAGTTCCTCAAACATCCGTGCAGACATGTGGGTTCAAAACCGCTTTCTCAGTGCGCGGACGTTCGAGAAGGCTCGTAGTCGGGGATCAGCCCGGCCACTCACCGTTGAAGTGGCCAACGTTGGTCGGCGTGATGATGCCATTGTCCGGCAGACCCGCCACCGGGTTCTCCGATCCGGAGCCCTTACCGGTCTTCAAGGCCTTCACCAGCGCAATCATCCCCAGCTGTCCTTCCATCGCCGGCATCTGCAGCACGTCCGCGGTCCACGGGCCGGTGCCTGACTTCAGCTGCGCGACGCCGTAGGAACTACCGCCGTAACACACCAGTTTCACCGAGGTGTTCTTTACCGCGGTGAGAGCCGACTGGGCCCCCTCGCAGTTCTGGTCCGCACCGACGATCACGTTGAGGGCCGGCTGGGCGACCAGCATGTCCTGCACCTGGGTCAACGACACCGACGGCTCGTACAGACCATCAGCCGAGGCGACGATCGAGTCGTTGGGGTAGGTGGCCAGTTGCGTGTCGAAGGCCGTAGTGATCGCGCCGTCCGGCTCGTAGCCGATGTAGTTGTGGACCAGACCGATCTTGCAGGGATTGGCTCCCGCGCAGGCCTGGTTGGCCAAGGTGGCGAGCTGCGTGCCGATCTTCGACGGGAAGAAGACCACGTTGCCCGAGAGACCGTTTACCTGAATCTGGTCGGTGGTGTAGTTCGTGCCGAGGATCTGGTCGATGTTGACGACTTTGATCTTCTTCTTAAGGGCCTTCTTGACCGTCGGGAGCAGGGCCGCGCCGTAGATCGGTTGGAGGAGGATGCCCTGGTACTGGCCGGAGTCGACCACGTCCTGAAGCTGGGACACCTGCGTGGTGTACGACGTGTTGGAGTCGAACACGGTGACCTTGACGCCATCAGCCGCCGCGACCGCCTCGGCCGCCGCCAACATCGGGGCGTCGTAACTGTTCGCGACGCCGTAGGACATGTACGCCACCCTGTAGGTCTTGTGCTTGGTCGCCGCCTGCGCAACGCCCAAGCCGGTCAGCGTTGAAGCCAGCAGCGTAGCCCCCGCGGCTATACCGACGAGCCAACGCATCCTTGATTTCACCATTAGTTCCCCCCTTGTGAATTCGGACGCACCACTCGTACGACCGGAGCCGGCCGCCGCCCCCTTGTGGGGCCGTTTCACGGCTAACGGCGATGACATTAGCGGTGTTCACTAAACATGTCAAGTCATACCTAACACCTAGACCACACGCCGAAAACGATGATGCCGGCCGCGTGAGCGGCCGGCATCATCACGCCCGAATCCGGACGACGGTCTTACTTGTTGTAGTGGTAAGGGTTCTCGATCTCCTTCTTGGCGGGCAGATCAGGGTGCATACCCGAGGTCCAGGCTTCCTCGCCGATGGTGCCCTCAAGGAAGGACACGGTCTCTTCGACCGAGCCCCTCGCCTTCTCGAGATCGATGTTGATCAAACGGTGCTCGTGCTTAACGATGTTCCCGTCGATCACCACGGTGTGGACGTCGGCGCGCTGCGCCTGCATGGCCACGTGGCCGTAAGGGTTCACGATGGGGAACATCACGGGCGAGTCGTCGTTCTTAATGAGAACGATGTCGGCCCTCTTCCCGACCTCTATAGAGCCGACCTTCGCGTCCAGTCCCAGGGCCTTGCTACCGCCCCGGGTCGCCCAGTCGATGACCTCTTCAGATCGAAGGTCCAACTGCGTGACCGTTTCGCCCTTTTGGTGCGCCTCGAAGTGCTGGCGGGAGCGGTCCGCGCCGAGCGTCGAGCGCATGGCCGTGAACAGGTCGGCGCTCCACCACACCGAGGTGTCGTTCGAGAGGGACATCGGGATATCGAACTGGCGCAGTTTCCACGACGACGGATAACCCTGGCCCGCGCTCTGCTCACTCTCGGTGGACACCGACACCGAGCAGCCGCTCGCGGCAATCCGGTGATACGAGTCGTCGGACAGCGTCGAACAGTGCACCAAACAGGTGTCCGAGGTCATGAATCCGCCCTCGTGCATCAGGCGAATGCTGTCGTCGCCGTTCGCCCCGAGGACGCCCGCGTGCGTATTGACGTTGACGCCCAGCTCACGAGCGACCTCAAACGCGGCACGCTCAGGGAATTCCGGGCCCGCCACGACGTCGAAGGCGATCTGGAAGCCGAGCATGTCGCCCTTATCGGCCATTCGCCGATGGTAGAAGTCCTTGAACTCCTTATCGGCGGTCCACTCCCACGGCGCACGCTGGATGTTCCCGTACGCCAGGATGAAGCGCGCGGGGACCAACTCGAAGGCGTCCACCGCCGCGTCGGCGTGATCGACCGTCTGCAGCCCGTGCGACCAGTCGACCGAAGTGGTGACGCCCGCGTCGACGGCTTCGATGGCCGAGAGCAGGTTGCCGGCGAAGATGTCCTGGGGACGGAAGTGCTTGCCGTGCTCGAGGTAGTACCACACGAAATACTGCGACAGGGTCCAGTCCGCGCCGTACGCGCGCATCGCGGTCTGCCACATGTGCCGGTGCGTGTCGATCATTCCCGGCATGAGGATGCCCCCTCGGGCGTCGATCGAAAGTGCGTCGTCGGGAGCCTTGAGATTCGGGCCAACTTCCTTGATTACACCGCCCACGACGAGGACGTCGCACTCCTTCAAGATGCGGTGTGCATCGTCCATAGTGAGGACGAGCCCGTTTCGAAACACGATGGAACGCCCGTGTTCTAGAGACTCGCCGGACGTACTGATGGCTTTGTTCATGCTCCCCCTTATTAGACCTGTTCACCCGGTTCAAAATTTCATTTCAGAGTATCACCGTGTTCACTTATGTCAAGGGCCACTTCACACGTCGCGAACGTGACAAAAGGTCCTCGCGCCTTCGACGCGCGGACGAATGCCACGAGGCCGAACCCGATCGCCTTCAACCCCAATGGCGAGAGGCAGGAATGCACACTTTTGAGTTCCGTCGACCGCGCTCAACGTGCGGGGCCTGCACTACGAGGAAATCTCCTACCCCCGACGAGAACTTCGGATATGTTTATTGCTACTGAACAGAGATGGGGGGACCGAAGTGTCACAGCAAGAGTCAAAGGCCGTCACGCGTACCTCGGTGGTCATCGGCGGAACCCAGGGAATCGGCCGGGAAATCGTCGCGGCCCTCGCCGCCAAAGGCTCGACCGTCTACCTCTCCGGTCGAACCCAGGAGTCGGGACAAAAGGCGGCTGCCGCGATCGGCCTCGGCACCATTGGCATCGGGGTCGACCTTTCCGAACCCGAGTCGATCGCCCAGGCCTTGGCCGGTATCGGGCCGGTCGATGACCTGGTCATTCCCGCGATCGAGCGCGACGCCAATACCATCGCGGACTACAACATCGCCCGCGCCCTGCGCCTGGTGACGCTCAAGCTGGTTGGCTACGCCGAGGCCATCCACGTGCTCCGGGAGCGGTTCACGCCCAACGCCTCGGTCGTTCTCTTCGGAGGGCTGGCCCTGGCACGTCCGTACCCGGGATCGACCACCGTGTCGACGGTCAACGGCGGCGTCACCGGCCTGGTGCACTCCCTCGCGTGCGAATTGGCCCCCGTGCGCGTGAACGCGATCCACCCGGGGATTGTCGGCGACAGCCCTTTCTGGGAGAACAAGGACAACAGCCACCTCATCTCGCGCACGCCTCTGGGCCGTCTCGTGACGATGGAGGAGGTCGTGGACGCCGTGCTCTTCCTGCTTGAGAATTCGGGGGTCAACGGAGTCAATCTGGCGCTGGACGGTGGGTGGCTGCTCAAGTAGACGGACGGCGCTTGGACATCCCAACGCTGAAGTGGAGGACCGATGTACTACGCAACCAGCATCGACGACAAAGAGGGCGTTACCCCGCGGACCTACGAGGGTCATTCGTCGGGCTACCGACAGCAAGTCCTGATCTCGCGCATCACGGGGTCGCCCCATATGACCTTGTCGATTGGCTGGCTCGAGCCCGACGGTTTTGTCGAGCCGGTCCTGCATTCCTTCGAGACCAGCCTCTACGTCTTCTCGGGCAGCCTCGCGGTCACGACCTTGGGCCACACGACCCAGTTGGACCCCGACCACTGCATCGTCATACCCATCGGCACGACGTACTCGCTCAAGACCCTCGATGGCCCGGTCAAGTGGCTCCAGATGGCGTCGCCGGGCGAATTGACGGATGATCGGCGACAAGACACGTTCTTTCCCGGCAATACCCTGGTGGACTCTGCGCCCGAGCTGCCCGACATGCGCGACCCCCGAAACCAGAACGCGGTCCGGTTCGACTCAGAATCCATGGATCTGCGACGGCTGTCGGGCGGGTCGGACGTCAACGCCCCTACGGTCTCGCCGAGCATGGCGACGGCGCTGCTCGCCTACAGCGGCATCGGCGTGAAAATGTTGATCGACGGGCAGGTCGGAGCCCACCTGCACACGATGTTCATCGTCGACTACCAGCCGACCGCCATCGCCCATCCCCACGACCACCCTTTCGAAGAGGCCTACGTGTTCGTCGAGGGTGAGGTCCACGCTCTGGTCGAAGGGAACCTCCTGGTACTGCACCCGGGTGACGTGCTCTGGGCCGGCGTGGGTGCCGACCACGGGTTCGAGAACCGGGGATCGGGTCTGGTGCGGTGGATCGAAGTGCAGGCGCCCCAGCCGCCCGCGCGCCACTCGTACCGATTCAGCCGCGAGTGGGAACACCTGGCCGCCAAGCTGGACCCTTCTCAGTAGTTTCCAAGTAAATTGAAAGGGGGAACCGTGCACCCGAATCATGCGTCGACCCAGACTGTTTCAAGAGGCAAGGTGTCACGTCGTTCGAGGGAGGACCACCAATGACGGTTTCCAAAGGAGCAGCGCCCCGAGGGCGGGCGCCCGTGGCCTCCAACGGCTCCGCGTCATCGGCCGCCGGAAAGCCCGCGGCTCCCACGGCAGGTCCGTCCAGCGGGGCCGCCGATCGCCTGGCTCCCGGCCTGGTGGGAGGCCGCATCCGTGACCGGCGTCTGGCGCGCGGCATCTCCCTTCGCCAGTTCGCGAGGGACCTCGACGTCTCCGCCTCCTTCATCTCTCAACTCGAGACCGGCAAGACCCAGCCGTCGGTCGCGACGCTCTTCGCCATCTGCGCCGAACTCGATATCGCGACCGACGAGTTGTTCGACAACGGTGCCTCGACAGACGCGCCAGCCTTCAGCGGACCACGCGGCGAAGGCACCGACGCCGAAAATAACGCGTGGCGCACGACGTCCAGCTTCGGGGGCGCCCCCGGATCGTCGGGCGAGGAGCCGTCGAGGGAGGCCTCGGGGGGTACCTCGCCCCTCGTCCACGTCGACCAAAGAAAAGTGCTGGTCCTGGATTCCGGGGTCACCTGGGAATCCCTCACCTCGACCCGAAACGGGAAGACCGACTTCATGTTCGTTCGTTACGCCGTAGGCGGCAGTTCGACCATGGAGGGACGACTCATTCGTCACGTCGGCAACGAATACGGCTACGTCATCAGTGGGACTCTGGAGATCACCCTGGGGTTCGACACCTACCGCCTCAGCGCCGGAGACTCCATCTCCTTCGACTCGAGCCGTCCCCATCGCCTGGCCAACGTCGGCGACGTACCGGTCGAGGCGATCTGGGTCAACCTGGAGTTCCAGCACTAGCCACAATTTGAAAGATCTGGGTGCGAACGTCGAGCGACGTACCGACTCAGGGAAAGCCGCTGGCTCACGAGGCGCGCCCTCTGGTAGGTCCCGCTAGGTTCTGATATGTTAAGTCGTCATTATCGTCCGTTAAGTTCCCGTTAACGTCAACCCAGTGAAATTCATGGTCAGGGAACTCGCGGTCGCATCGTCAACCAACTGAACGAAGGGAATCACATGAACGAGGCTGCTACCAAGATCATTGCCGTAACGGGCGCTACCGGGGCCCAAGGGGGCGGGCTCATCCGCGCGATCCTCGCCCATCCTGACGGCGGCTTCAGCGCCCGGGCCATCACGCGCAACCCCGACTCCGACAACGCCAAGGCGCTCGCCGCTCAGGGCGTCGACGTGGTGAAAGCGGACCTCGACGATGAGGCCAGTCTCACCGAGGCCTTCGCCGGCGCTTACGGCGCCTACTGCGTCACCAATTTCTGGGAGCACTTCTCTCCCGAGAAGGAGTTCGAACAGGCCGGCAACATGGCCCGAGCGGCCAAGGCCGCCGGCGTCTCCCACGTCATCTGGTCAACGCTGGAGGACATCCGCGAATCCGTTCCCTTGAGTGACGACCGGATGCCCACCATCTCGGGCCGTTACAAGGTCCCCCACTTCGACGCCAAGGGCGAAGCGAACCACCTCTTCAGCGACGCCGGAGTCCCCACCACCTTCCTCAACACCTCCTTCTACTGGGAGAACCTGATCTACTTCGGCATGGGACCTCAGCCGGGCGAGGACGGGGTACTCGCCATCACCTTCCCGCTCGGCAACGACAAACTGGCCGGGATCGCCGCCGGCGACATCGGCGGCTGCGCGTACGGGATCTTCGCGGCGGGCGACCAGTACATCAACAAGACGGTCGGCATCGCCGGGGGACACTTAAGCGGCCAGGAAATGGCCGACGGCCTCAGCAAGGCCCTCGGCAAGGAAGTCCGCTACAACGCCGTCAGCCCCGACGCCTATCGGGCGTTCGGCTTTCCGGCGGCCGAAGAGCTCGGCAATATGTTCCAGTTCAACGCCGAGTTCAGCGACACGTATTGCGCCGACCGCGACCTCGACTTCTCGAGGAAGCTCAATCCCGACCTGCATTCGTTCGACCGTTGGCTCGAGGAGAACGTCGCCAAGATACCGATGGGCTGACCCAGCAGCCTTTCGAAAAATCAAGACCTAGCGCCGGTCGCGATTCCCATCGTGGTTCGGGCCACCAATTGTTGATATCACCCTGGTCACCTGGCCTGTGACGAGCACACTCGCACCGACCGTGACGTCGAAATAGAGTTCGACGATGGCCCTCGCCCACTTCAGCCTGACGGTAATCGACTGCCCCGACCCCCTCTCGCTCGCGGCCTTTTATTCGGCCCTCACGGGACTGGAGATCGAACCACAAGGCCTCGCGGCCGGTGACGTGACCGGCGCCGATCTGATGAACGGTGACCATCCCACCCTCCACTTCCAGAAGGTTGAACACTACGTGGCGCCCACCTGGCCGGATGGTCCCGTGCCGCAGCAGTTTCACCTCGACTTTGAAGTGAGAGACCTCGACGCCGCGGAGCAACACGCGCTCTCGATCGGAGCGACGAAGGCCGCCGTGCAGCCGGGCGAGAAGTTCCGCGTGTTTCTCGATCCGGTCGGCCACCCCTTCTGCCTGTGCAAGTGGAGCTGACGGCACAGCCTTTGGGGTGGTGCTCTACGGCGCGATTTACCTGATACGCGAGGAGCGAAGCCGAGCTCTTCGTTTGATTACGTGAACGATGACGTAGACGAGCAGGATGAGCACCGACATGGCGTGCCACTTCTGCAGGATGTTGGGTCCCGGAATGGACAGGAAGATGGTATGTCCGACGATGAAGTCGGCAACGCCCGAGATCGTCGCGTTCAAGAAAAGCAGCCACAGGATGAGGTCGGACACGGCCTGGCGCGACCGTGTGCCCGTTTTGCCTCCACGCCTCACCAGCCGAGCAAGGAGTCGCCCGACCGTGTGGCGCCGCTGGATGAGATGCACGACCACCAACGCGAGGACCACCAGACCGATGATCGAGTGATCGGTGGTCCCGGAGTGACCCAGGTATTTCTTCGAGAGAAAGATGGCCGAACCAACGGCCGCGAGAAACCCAAAAATGAGCGCCAGGTGAACGAACCATCGATTTCTCGCCGAGTGATCGCCCTTTGAGACCGCTCCAAGGTGCTGGGTCACAACGCCGCCCTTCTCATGAGTTCGCTACGCTCGCTGCTCGCCATCGGCAGAACCCTACGTGGACGAGCGAAACTGCGCCATAGGGGTTAACCCCTATCTGCCCCCTATCGATGCGACGGCCACTGATAAATGGATTCGAATGAGGTGAGTCGGGGTCGTATCGTCGTCAACATGGCCGAGGCCGACCTGACCACCTTATTGAGCACCCTCACCGTCAGTCGACGTCCCGGGCGGTACTGCATCGTCGACATCCGTGATATCGCCCCCGACGCCGAGCCCGCCGCGATCATCCACGAAGATGAAGGCACCACGGCCATCGTGCTGGTCAACGAAGTGCTGGGGACCGAGCCCGAGTTCGTCGCGGCGTGGCTAACCCTCGACGTGCATTCCGACCTGGCGGCGGTTGGCCTGACCGCTGCCGTGGCGACGTGTCTGGCCGCAGAGGCGATCGCGTGCAACGTGCTCGCCGGAAGGGTTCACGACCACATTCTCGTGGCGGAACGCGACGCACCTCGAGCGATCGCGGCGCTCAACGACCTTGCCTTGCGTCACTCTCAGGCAGAAAGAACTACGGACCAACTAGATCGACAACACCCGCGCGACATCGGCTAACCGCTCGGGCACCACTCGCCACCACATCCACCGTCCTCGCTTCTCGCCGACGATGAGCCCCGCCTCGGCCAGGATCCGGGTGTGGTGCGAGATGGTGGGCTGGCTCTTGCCCAACGGCTCTTCCAGGGTGCAGCTGCACACCTCGTCTTGAGCGGCGATGAGCGAGAGCATCCGCAGGCGCACAGGATCACTAAGGGCGCTGAAGATCTGGGCGACATCGCCGGCTTCAACCTCGGACAACTCAATGGCCGCCAGGGGTCCGCAGCAACTGACCACGTTTTCATCGACGGCGATCGACTTGGGATGGGACATGGAATGAATCTTACTATTGACAAGCATCAATGTGACAACTACCCTTCTCATTGATGAACATCAATTTAAAGGAGCCACGTATGTCCCGACTGCAGCTTGCCTTGAATGTGTCGAACCTCGAGGAGTCGGTGAAGTTCTACTCCACCTTCTTCAAGACCGAACCCGCGAAGCTCCGCCCCGGGTACGCCAACTTCGCCATCGCCGAGCCTCCCCTCAAACTGGTGCTCTTCGAGAACCCTTCCAACCCCGGCACGATAAATCACCTCGGCGTCGAAGTCTTCTCGACCGAAGAGGTCGTCGACGCCACCCGCTACCTCGCCGGCCAGGGCCTGGAGACCGACGTGGAGGACGGCACGATCTGTTGCCACGCGCTCCAGGACAAGGTGTGGGTGGACGGACCGGATGACTCACGCTGGGAGGTGTACACCGTGCTCGCCGACGCGAGCGAGTCCTCATCAATTTCTGGCGACCAGACGTGTTGCGCGAGTGAGCCGCTCTCGTCTTCTCAAGCTGCACCGTGTTGCTGAGTACACCGCGAATTGCGGTTCCCAACAAACAATGAGCGACATCCTCTCCGAACTGCCCCGGGACCATGCCGCCCCCGTCATCAAGCGGCTGTCGTTCCTCGACCGGTTCTTGCCAGTGTGGATCGTCCTCGCCATGGCGGTGGGCATCGGGCTCGGGCGAGCCGTCCCCAGCCTCAACACCCACCTCAACGCGGTACAGGTGACGTCGGGCACTTCGCTGCCCATCTTCATTGGACTGCTCGTGATGATGTATCCGGTGCTGGCCAAGGTCCGCTACGACCGACTGGGTTCGGTCACGCGAGACCGACGCTTACTGGTCGCCTCACTGATCCTCAACTGGCTGGTCGGGCCCGCGGTCATGTTCACCCTCGCGTGGCTCCTCCTGCCCGATCTGCCGACGTATCGCACCGGATTGATCATTGTGGGGCTGGCCCGCTGCATCGCGATGGTGCTGATCTGGAACGACCTGTCGGGAGGCAACCGCGAGGCGGCGGCCGTGCTGGTGGCCCTCAACTCCCTATTCCAGATCGTGGCCTTCGCGCTGCTCGGCTACTTCTACTTAGAACTGCTTCCCAGGTGGCTCGGCCTCAGCACGCAGGGCCTGCACCTGTCGGTCTGGAAGATCGCCGGTACGGTCGCTATATTCCTCGGGATACCGCTCCTCGCCGGCTACGTCACGCGAACGCTGGGTGAGCGACTGCGCGGTCGAGAGTGGTACGAATCGACACTGCTGCCCCGCCTCGCCCCCTTCGCTCTTTACGGACTGCTGTACACCATCGTCATCCTCTTCGCCCTGCAAGGTCACACCATCACCTCTCGCCCGGGTGACGTCGCTCGCATTGCCCTTCCCCTGTTGGGCTATTTCGCGATCATGTGGTTCGGGTCATTCGCGCTCGGCCGATGGCTCGGTCTGCCCTACGATCGCACCGCGACATTGGCCTTTACCGCCGCCGGCAACAACTTCGAATTAGCGATCGCGGTCTGCATCGGTGTCTTCGGCGTTACCAGCGGCGAGGCACTGGCGGGCGTCGTGGGACCCCTCATCGAGGTGCCGGTGTTGGTCGCGCTGGTCTACGTGTCGCTATGGGCGAAGCGCCGGTTCTACAATCCGGTCGCCGCCGTCGAAGGAACCGAATGAGCGACCGCCCGGAGATCCTCTTTCTCTGCGTGCACAACGCGGGAAGGTCGCAGATAGCCGCGGCCTTCGCCCGCACGCTGGGCGGGGAGCGGGTCGTCGTCCACTCGGCGGGTTCCGCGCCGGGCGAGCAGCTGAATCCTGCGGTCGTCGAGGTGATGAAGGAAGAGGGCATCGACATCTCGCACGAATCTCCCCGCCGATTGACCGAGGAAATGGGACGTAGTGCCGACGTCATCGTCACAATGGGCTGTGGCGACGCCTGTCCGGTCTATCCGGGGAAGCGCTACCTAGATTGGGAACTCGTCGACCCCGCCGGCAAGAGTGTCGACGAGGTCCGCCTCATAAGAGACGAAATCAAACGTCGGGTCGAGCAACTCCTCTCCGATCTTCTAGACGCCGCCTCGCCTTAAGAACCTCGTCAACGTACCTTCGAGGTTCGCAGCCTCTTCCTCCGGGTGACCGAATGGATCAGTAACAGCACGGCGAGACCCACCCCGACCAAGGCGTGGTAACGAATCCGGGTCGGGTGCCCCAATGACCAGTCCCAAAATCCCGACACCAGCATGGCGATGGTCAGAACAAGCAGGAGGAGGTCAGCCATCGCCAATCGACCTTGGGGCTGGTTGAGCGCCCTTACGTCAAGCAAGCGACGCACGAGTCGACCCGATGTTCGCCGACGTTGCGTCAAATGGACGATGACAAAGGCGGTGAATATAAGTCCAAAGACAATGTGGACGGTCAAGACAAATTCAAAGACCAAGGAGGCGATCACGGTAACGATCAGGGCGAGGTGCACCGCCCACCGTCGTTGTGACTTCGATGCGCTCACCGCTCTCAATCGCGCATTCCTGTGACGGTGACGGTGACGATCGGACGACGACCTCCGACGAACTCGTTGACGTCCATCGATGGTCGGACCATTTCGCTATCGTAGGAATCCCCGTTCTCGGTCACCATAGGGGAATACCCTGACCCCACCCTGAGGACTGGAACACGACGCGGAGCTCTTCGCGACGGGGATCGACGTCGTCACCAGCGACGGCGAGACCCTAACGTTGCCGCTACAGATGAAACGGCGCGATCATCGAGTGAGCAGTCCTGGCGCCACCGAGAAGGCCTACGCCCAAGAGCGTCTCGGTGGTGCGAAGGAGCGAATAGTGCGTAAAGGCGACGGCGACGCGCGCGCCGCGCGGAACCGAGGGCGCGATCACCAACGTCGGGACTTGATTGGACGCTTGCGAGTCATTCTCGTCAAACGTGATGAATAGCACCAGTGATCGCGACTGATACTCGGGGCTCTCGAGTATCAACGGGACCATTCGTCGAAGCCAGGCGTCACCAACCGACACCGCGCAGCTATGCATGTCGTTGCAGATATTGGGCGTGATGAACGTGAAGGCCGCGCTGAGGTTGAGCGGCGAGGAAAGTGGCACGTCGTTGCGTTCGCACGCGGCCGTGATCGATCGGTAGTAGACGGCGGGATTGTGGCGGGCCGCGTACGTGCCGCTCGTGATCCGATCGCACCGTGAGGGCATCGACTCAACCAACGCCCTCCATCGGTTCCCGAGTTGGGAGAATATCGAGGGCACCGTGAGGGGATGCGCGCTCGGTTCACCGTCGTCGCTGATGCCCTGAGTGGAGCCGGAGGTCAGCGCGATGTAGTTCGGCAGGCTCGGATGAGACACCGCGTCGTCGTTGGTCGCCAATCCACACGCGGTCTCCAGGCTGTTGAGGTACGGGGCGCTCGGCGAACCTACGACCGAATATCCGACGTTCTCCAAAAGTATCCACACGACATGGCTGTAGTTCGTGGTGCCCGGCGCGCCGCAGGGCGCGCTCGCCGGTAGTGGGGACGCGCCCGCCATCGAAGAAGGCGACGTCATCACCACGGTCATCGCGACACAGGCCAGGGCGAGAGCCATTCTTCCTCGTTGCACCCTCCCATAGTGGCACTCGCCGCGCGGTGGCGACTCATGTGACATGTGTCACTAGTTGGGCCCTACCTGGCGAGGAAGGTACCGCTAACGTCATGGTGATGACTGACCCCATCAACGAAAAGAAGAAACCGGTCTTCGCCACCGACGCGGTGGTCAGATGGTCGATCGTGGCTATCGAATACGCAATCGTCGCGAGCCTCCTGCTCGTCGCCGGCATCGTCCTGGTTCGCACCATCGTCGACTTTCTCAGTCATTGGGGAGCGTTCCCTCAGTCCGTCGTGGCGGCCATCGACGGCATCCTGGTGGTCATCATCCTGCTCGACATCGCTCACACCGTGTTCGGACATCTTCGGGCGTCCGTCTTTCCCGTTCGACCTTTCCTCATTATCGGCATTCTCGCGGGCGTCCGGGACATTCTGAGCGCCTCCGCACACCTCACGCTCGGCAGCTCCCTGGCGCAGTCGAATTTCAACGACACGCTCATCTCGTTGGGCGTGGGCGTGGGCGTCGTGGTCTTCCTCCTCCTCGGCTTGCTGGTGCTTCGTATGAGCGACCACCGCGAAGACGAATAACAACTAGCCAGCGCCTCGCCCGGCCGCGTCGAGCGACGACTGAGAGAATGTCCACGTGAATCACGAGAGCGACGTTGAGGGCGTGCGTTCGACCGCACCTGACTTCGTCGATCACGTGCTCGAAATCGTCAACGCCATACCCTCCGGACGCGTCATGACTTACGGTGGCGTGGCCGCGACGCTGGGTTCACGAGGCGCCCGAGCCGTGGGCCTCGTCATGTCGCGCTATGGATCGGAGGTCGCCTGGTGGCGGGTGATCCGTGCCGACGGACAGCCTCCTCAAGGACACGAAGCTAGAGCGTGGCCCCACTACCTGGCGGAGGGAACGCCATTGAAGGGCTCGGGCTCGGGGTATCGAGTGGACCTCTCAAGGGCTCGCCACCTGGTCTGAGTATCGTGACGAATTACCCGACGAACTGGAGCGGAAGCCTAGAGATCGGGCAGCGAGAAATCAAGACTGGGAATATCAGTCCCGCCGTCAATCTCCAGCACCTTCCCTGTGAGAAACGCTCCGGCCGGCGAGGACAGATACACCACGCCCGCGGCGATCTCTTCGGGATCAGCGATCCGATGAAGGGGCGTGAGGTCCTCCATCATCGATTTGAGCTCGGGCGTGGAGGTCACGATCTCCAAGGCCGACGTCGCTGTCGAACCCGCAGCGATGGCGTTCACGCGGATCCGGGGCGCCAGGTCCTTCGATATGAGCCGGGTGTAGTGCGACAGGGCGGCCTTGACCGTTCCGTACGCGCCATAACCCCGTCCGGCCAATCGACCCATCACCGAAGAGATATTGACGATGGACCCTCCGTCATTTTCCAACATCAGCGGTACGGCAGCGAGATTCAGTGCGTGAGCCGCCGTGACGTTAAAGTGAAAGGCCTCTTCAAGGTACTCCGGCGTTGTATCGAAAAAGGGAAGAGGGATGGCGCCACCTGCGTTGTTCACCACCACGTCGAGTCGTCCAAAGGCATCCCTGGCTTTGGCCACAAGTGAGCGTACGACCTCGAGATCAGCAACGTCGCCCGCGACGCTCATTGCCCGGCGACCGGTCGCTTCGATCTGACCGACAACAACGTCGAGGTCCCTCTGGGTGCGCGAAATGATAACTACGTCCGCGCCACACTGCGCTAGAGCCAACGCACTCGCAGCACCGATGCCCCGGCCGGCCCCAGTAACGATGGCCACCTTGCCATCAAGGCGAAAGAGATCAAGAATCATTTTTTCTCCTATTTTCACGTCGTGAGCATTGCGTCGTCAGTGGCATCTTAAGACCGATGGCTTCAGTGCGTCGAGCGTTATGTAGTGATGTCTCATCGACGAGGACTCAACCATCGATTCGCTTCTCGTGCATGACAGTGGTACATCACCGATTCGTGGCTCGCGATACGCTCGTCACGGTGAAACCGCTCGAGCTGATACTTTTCATCGCCCTCGCGGCGTGCGCTTTCGCGTGGGTGGCCTCGCTCCTTACTAAAGATACGTCGTGGGTCGACCGATTGTGGTCGGTGATGCCGGTGGTGTACGTCTGGGTCTTCGCGGGTTACGCGGGTCTTCACAACGTTCGACTGGACGTCATGGCCGGGCTCGTGACCATCTGGGGTGCTCGCCTGACCTTCAATCTCGCCCGCAAGGGTGGCTACTCCGGCCTTGAGGATTATCGCTGGGCTATCTTGCGGGCTCGCATGAGCGCCTGGCAGTTCCAACTGTTCAACTTCTTCTTCATCGTCCTTTACCAGAACTTCATCCTGGTGATCATCTCGCTCCCCGCGTACACGGCGTACCAACACCGAGGGACACCCTTCGCCGTCGGCGACGGACTGCTCGCCGTCATCTTCCTCGGCTTCACCCTCGGCGAAACGATCGCTGACAACCAGCAGTGGACCTTTCAGTCGACGAAGCGGGCCCAACTCCCCGCCGGAGCCACGCCGACATCACAGTTCCTCCAATCGGGCCTCTTTCGCTACTCACGCCACCCCAACTACTTCTTCGAAGTGGCCCAATGGTGGATCCTCTTCCTCATGGGCGTCGTCGCGGCTCGGTCACCGCTGCAGTGGACGGTCGTCGGCGCGGTCCTCCTGACGGTGCTCTTCGTGGGTTCCACGTCCTTCACGGAGGAGATCACGCTGTCGCGCTACCCCGAATACGCCGAGTACCAGCGGCGGACCTCACCCGTAATTCCCTGGCTGGTTCGCCGCTGACGGGCCGTCCCGGCGGTCAAAAAACGATTCGATTCTCGCCGTGACGGGTAGTACGGTGAGGAGTCCGGAAAAGGAGCCGCATGAGCCGAGTGAACACGTATCTGAACTTCATGGGTAACACCGAAGAGGCCTTCAACTATTACGGCTCCGTGTTCGGTACCGAGCCCTCCTCGCCGCTGATCCGATTCAGCGACATGCCCGCCGATCCCAACATGCCCGCGCTCAGCGAGAAGGAAAGCCAGGAGGTCTTGCACGTGGAACTGCCGATCGTCGCCGGGCACCTCATCATGGGCACCGACATGCTCGAGTCAATGGGACATGAGGTGAGGATCGGCAACAACACGACCATCAGCCTCGAGCTCGACAGCCGTGAGGAAGCTGATCGACTCTTCGCCGCACTCTCCGATGGCGGAGGCGACAAGGCGGAGATGCAGGACATGCCCTGGGGCGCCTATTGGGGCGTATGCCTTGACCGCTTCGGCATCCGCTGGATGTTCAGTTTCACCGAACCCTCGAGCTAACACGATCCTTCGAAGAGGGCGGATCCCCGAGTCCCCCGCGGGTTATCGCGGCCCTCTGATCGTCCGATCGAGTATTACCGTGGGGCCATGACGCCCCCAGCCACGCGTGTTCGTTTCGCCCGTCGCAAATCAGTGGCCCTTGTCCTCACCGCGGCGGTGGTGATCATGGTGGCAAACGTGATCCTCGTTCGAGGAGCGCCCGACAGCCACGCCGATGACGCTCCCACCACCGTCACCACGTCGACGTCATCCACCACGTCGTCGACGACGTCGACGACCTCAACCACCACCACGACGATTCCCAAGGTTCCCGCCGACCAATTGCGACTGGTGCAGATCGGCCAGTATTCCTCGGACGAGATCACGCCTAAATCCGTGGATGCCTCCGGCACGGGATTGGTCTTCGCCCAGAACATGGTCTATCGCCACACCGTCTCGGTCTTCAATGCGCGCAGCGGTGCCCTGGTCAAGACCATCCCGACCACAATCAACCTCCACAACTTCGGGATTCCCGGCGGCACGATCGAAGGAGCCCCGGTCGAAGGCGCCTTCACGCCGGACAAGAAGTATTTCTACGTGTCGAACTACTCCATGTTCGGTCCCGGGCAAGGACCGGAGGGTAGGGACACCTGCACTCCCTCCAGCGCACGGGCCGCGGGGGACACACCGGACTACGTGTATCGCATCAACACGACGTCGCTCTCGATCGATCAGGTGATCCAGGTGGGGCTCGTCCCCAAATTCGTGGCGGTCTCGCCCGACGGCAAGTACGTGCTCGTCACCAACTGGTGCTCGTGGACGCTGTCGATCATCAGCGTCGCCGCCCACCGCGTCGTCGCCACGTTGCCCATGCCCGGCACGCCGCGCGGCATCGCCATCGATCCCGAGTCCCGCTTCGCCTACGTCGCCATCATGGGCGGCGACGTGCTGGTGAGGGTGAGTCTTCACACGCTGCGTGAGGTCGGCCAGATCTACGTTGGCTCCAACCCTCGTACGGTGGTGCTCAGTCCCGATGGTCAGTTCGCGTACCTGACGCTCAACATCCCGGGTGACGTGACCAAGGTGAACCTGGCCACCGGTCACATCGTCGCCGTGCAGCACATCGGCGTCCTGTGCCGCTCACTGGTGATATCCAGTGACGGCACCGCGCTGTACGCCGTGAGCTACGGCAGTTCGAGCGTCACCGAGTTGGCGGCGTCGAACCTGGCCGTGCTGCAGACGGTGCACGTCCCCACCGATCCGATTGGCATCACCTACGATCCGCTCACTCACGACGTGTGGGTGTCGAGCTACTCGGGCTACATCACTCGCTTCGCCACCCGCTGAGGTGGTCAACCCGCGATCGCGGGCAATTCAAAATGAGGATGGTAGATGAAGCCCACGATGCTGCCCTGGGGCGTCACGACGCTGGCGGTGATGATGCCGTCGCCGACGTCGCTCGCCGGGACGTGCTCGTGCGCGCCGTTCTGGATGGCGGCGGCCACGGCCTCGTTGACGTCGTCCACCCCCCAATAGGTGATGGCGCCGCCCGTGGGGTCGGCGTCCGGTAGCAGTCCCAGTTCGTAGCCGCCAGGATTGAAGCCCACGTAGAAGGGCTCGTCGAAGTATGGGGGCATGCCCAGAAACGCGGCCCACCACTGCTTGGCGGCGTCCAGGTCGGGGGCCGGGTAGATCACGGTGCGAAGTCCAAGTAGTCGAATGCTCACGCCTGTCTTTTTAGCAGTTCTCTTCAACACGCCTCGAGGGCCACGCACACGTCCACTCACGATGGTGGCGACAGTGCGGTTCCCGCCCCGGGGCCCGGCTTCTCGAAGTCACGCGCCCGGGTGCAAGACTTGACCCATGACCCCCAACGCCGCTGACCTTGCCCCGCTCGCCAGCCGTCTTCGCCGGGCCCTCACGGCGCGCGACCTCGAAGCGTTTGGTGCGCTGCTCAGCGATGACGTCAGCTGGGGCGACGACGACCACCCGCACAAGTGCCGAAACCGGGCGGACGTCCTGGCGACCGTGTCGCGCGCGCTTTTGACCGGCGTCGACGGGACGCTCATCGAGTTGGCGTCCGGCAAAAAGGGCATCTTCTGCCAGTACAACGTCTCGCGCGCCCCCGGCGACCTGCGCCCGGGGGACCGCAGCCTCTTCCACGTCTATCTGGTCAGGGACGACCACATCTACTTGATCCAGAGCTTCGACGATCGCCCGTCGGCCGCGAAGGCGGCTGGCCTCAAGTAATTTTGCGGACTGGTCGCGGACAGCGCGGCGAGGCGATCTTCTGCGGCGCTCGGTTCATTGAGGTACCTGACACCACTCCCGGTCGCCCCGACGAGGCCGCGACGGTCCGGCTATTCTTCGGTGGCGAGGTGGAAACATGACGATACCGTGCAAGGTAACCGGAGAGTTCGCGCAGAACATCACCTGCCAACTCGACGCTGGACAGTCGATGTTCGCGGACGCGATGAAGTTCCGATGGAAGACCACCAACGTCGCCATCGAGACCCGGCTCTCGGTCCCCGGCGGTGATGCCGACAACGCCAACAAGGCCAATAAGTCCGGCAGCGGCGGCTTCCTGAAGGCGGCCCTCGCCACGGCCACCGAGGTTGGCAAGCGCGCGCTCGGTGGTCAGAGCC
Source organism: uncultured Acidimicrobiaceae bacterium (assembly GCA_963827115.1). Lineage (GTDB taxonomy): Bacteria > Actinomycetota > Acidimicrobiia > Acidimicrobiales > RAAP-2 > RAAP-2. The sequence continues at coordinate 2,145,388 of CAWGZS010000001.1, forward strand.
TGGCTTTCCAATGGTTCACGCCAGCGGGCGGTTCCGGGCTGGTCTCGTTCGCGGGCGAACTACCCGGACAGGTCCGCATTGTGGAGCTCGACGGAACCAACGGCTGGCGCGCGGAAAGTCGGGCCTTCGTGTGCGCCGAAGCGAGCGTCACCTACGACATCGACTGGACGGGATTCAACCTCGGACGACGGTCCAAGGAAGGATTCATCTTCGAGCACTTCACGGGCGTCGGCACGCTCATCCTCGGCGGGGGAGGCAGCCTGCTGGAACTCAATCCCAAGGACTACGGGGGAAAGATTCAGGTCCACGGCGGCGCCGTCGTCGCCTTCAGCGATGCGGTCACTTTCAACGTCGAGCGGATCGGGGCCCTCAACGCCCAGACGGTGATGGGCGCCGTCTTTGGCGGCATGGGGCTCAACCTCATTACACTCTCCGGCGACGGACCTGTCATACTGCAATCGACGTTGCATCGCGAATTCGAAAACGACGAGAAGGGCGACGCTGGTTCGTCCAATCCGTCGCGAGAAGGACTTCTCGGTCGACTCTAGGAAGAAAGAAGGAATCATGGCCCTAATGGACAAGATGAAGGCGTCGGCGAGTCAGCTCGCCCAGAAGGCGCAGGAAGCCGGCAAGGCCGGACAGTCGAAGATGGAGGACATGAAGGCCAGCCGCCGCGCCGATGGCCTCCTGCGCGATCTCGGCGCCGCCGTCTACGCCCAGCGCACGGGCAAGGCCACGGACCAGACCCAAGGCGACATCGATCGACTGGTCGGCGAATTGCAGGCCCACGAAGCCGAGCATGGCGACGTTGCCGCCTCGAGTTCGGCCGAGCCCGAAGCGTCGTCCGACGGGACGGACACCGAGACGCCACCGGAGGGCGGCTTCACCCTCTAATCAGCGACGCCTTATCTCGCTGCACTGACCCGCGTCACGCGGGCGGGTAACTCACGTTGGCCGAGCGGTTTTAATCACTGCGCCTGTCCGCGTCCAAGCACTTTGCGCGCCACCTGACGAACCGGCTTCGGGATGAGCCTCTTCGCCACGTCCATCTGGTAGCGCAGGTGAGCCAGATCATTCAGGTTGCTCTGATACATCGTCGCCAGGGCGTCGTAGCGCCGCTGCTCGTCGACCAGCTGGTCGCTGAGCGTTATGAGCTCGTTCGACAAGTCCGCGAGGGGACCTGTTCCGTCGCCGCGGACGGCCTTGACGACGAACTGGTAAACGAGTGATTCGCGATCGGCGAGGATCGCGGCCAGGGCCTGGTCATCCACGTCGTTCTTATCGACGGGTATCTCCGTCCCGAAAACCGGCACGCTGACACGCCGGAATTCGATCGGCACCAGTCCGGCCTCCTTCACCAGCTCCAACAGGCTCTCCTTGGTGAAGAAGTGGATGTGCGTGACGTCGAGCAGCCCGCTTTCGGAATAAGGAAAGGTTCCATTGAGCAACGCGATCTTGACGTCGGCGTGCGCAATGTTGGGAACGGAGATTACCACCGAACCCGTCTCGTTCAAGTGCTTCATCGACTCCCGGAGGGTTGAAAGCGGATCCTTGAGATGCTCCAGGACGTCGCCGAAGAGCACCGCGTCGAAGAACTCCCCCTCGAGCTCCTCCCACAGCTGGCCGTCGTCGAAGTTCCCGATGATCACCCGCTCGACCCACTGCTCCGCCGGCTTGACGACGTCGGCGTCGATCTCGACGCCCACCACGCTGCAGCCCTGGGCCTTCAAGGCCTCGCTGACATGTCCGGACGCGCAACCGGCCTCGAGCACACGCTGGTTGAAACCCACCATGCGAAGCAGCCACGAATGGGCGTCGTTCTGCTCGTCGGGGTCGATGCTCGTGTGATAGTGGGAAAGCATGAAAAAAATCTAGTGCAAGGGGGTTCTGCGTCTCAGAGGGTTGCGTGGCGGCCGTATGCCTGGTCGGCGCGTCCGCACCGGACTTACACTACGAGCAACGTGGTGGAAACGGGGGAACGATGATCCGAGCGTGGCAAACCGGGGCTGCCCTGCTGTGCAGCGCGCTTGTGCTCGCCGCGTGCGGGACATCAACGCCCCCAACCACCACCACGACGACTTCATCCACTTCGACCACGACCACAACGACCGTCGCCGTCACGCGTGATCTCGTCGTCACGCCCGCCATCCGCGCGGGGTTGATGGCCGCGGACGCGGCCTACCACTCGCTTCCCGTGTCCGACTACACCGGGCTCGATCCCGGCATGACCTACTACGCGTTCGATCCGGCGAACAGCACCTACTACGCGGCGGCCGGTCTTATCGCCAGCCCCAACTCGCAACAGGCGCAAATAGGAGACCAGGATGACGGGGGCTACAACCTCTTCACGAGGTCGTCGTCCACCACCACGTGGACCGTCTATAACGACGGGCTCGGCGCCGCGCAGGATTCCGTCTGCCCGATCTCGATACCGGCGTCGGTCCTCGCGGCGTGGAACTGGAAGCCCAAGAGCTGCTTCCCACCTCAATCACCGTGAGTCATCGGCCGACGGCGCGATCGGCTTCCCGCGAGTGAGAGGCGTCAACACGCTCCGATAAAATTTGTTGGTGGATCTGCAAAAGGTAATTCTCTACTACGGTTTCACGCCCCTTCGCGATCCCGACGCCATCCACCTATGGCAACGCACCCTGTGCGAAGGCCTCGGCCTCAAGGGTCGAATACTTCTCTCGCCCCACGGCATTAACGGGACCTTGGGCGGCGACATGGAGAATCTCAAGAAGTACATCCGTCAAACGAAACAGTACCCGGGCTTCCGGCGCATCGACTTCAAATGGTCCGACGGCACCGGCGAGGAGTTCCCTCGTCTGAGGATCCGGGTTCGCGACGAGATCGTCTCTTTCGGGGCGCCAGGCGAACTGATCGTGGACCAGAGGGGCGTGGTGGGTGGCGGCGTCCACCTCACGCCAGGCGAGGTCAACCACTTGGTTGACGAACGTGGCGGCGACGTCGTCTTCTTCGACGCTCGGAACGCCTTCGAAGCCAAGATCGGCCGGTTCAAGAACGCCGTCGTGCCGAACGTTCGAACCACTCGTGACTTCGTCACCGAGCTCGACAGCGGCAGGTACGACCACCTGAAAGATAAGGCCGTCGTGACCTACTGCACTGGCGGCATCCGTTGCGAAGTGCTGTCGTCGGTGATGAGGAACCGGGGCTTCCGCGAGGTCTACCAGCTCGAGGGTGGCATCGTGCGCTACGGCGAGGAGTTCGCGGACGAGGGGTTGTGGGAGGGCTCGCTCTACCTGTTCGACGCACGGATGAACCACGAGTTCAGCGACCAGGCCAAGGTGCTCGGCACCTGCGAGCGATGCTCCGCGCCGACCAGCCGGTTCTACAACTGCGCCAACCTGGCCTGTCGAAAGCTCATCCTGCTGTGCGGCGAGTGCGCCACCGACAATGTCGCGAAGAACTGCCTCGCGAGCCACGCGCTCGAGGTGGGTTAAGAGTTCGCCAGAACGACGCGCGACCTTTCGAGACGCCCAAGAACACTCACGTGCCCGGGTGATTCGATTCGGCTACGAAGTGCCGTTCATCTGCTTGATCGAGCCACACCCTCATCACGCGCAGAGTGGCGGGGTCGTTGAAGACCTCATGGTCACAGCCGCATCGGGAGTCGGCCGGCCTCTAACTACGCGCGAGGTCGCCCCTCCGGCGAAGCTGAGGCCGCCCCTCTCCGGCGACTGCCTTCACGGTCGTCGCGCCCATGTCTTGACCGCAGCCGCTGCACACGTAGGTTCCCGTTGACTCGTGGCCGCAGCTTCGATGTACCAGGCGGATCGGTGGACCGTTGGGCGCCGCGTACTGGTCGCCCCACTGGCGCATGGCGTTCATCACCGGCCAGAGGTCCCGACCCTTGGTCGTAAGGCGGTAGTCGTAGCGAAGCGGATGCTCACTGTAGGCCTCCTTCTCGAAGACCCCGGCCGCCACCAATCGCTCCAAACGCAGCTGCAGCACGTTGCGAGCGATGCCGAGCCGCTCCTGGAAGGCGTCGAAGCGCGTCACGCCGAGGAAGGCGTCGCGAACGATCAGCATCGTCCACCACTCACCGACCACCTCGAGGCACTGGGCCACCGAGCAGTCCATCTGGGAAAAACTCTTTCGTTCCACATTCCCACTCTAGTCAGTTGCGTTAAGCAATGCACTCTGCTACGGTACGTTTTATGACAGAACTTACTGGGGTGAGTGCAGCCGAATCCAAGGCGGCTCGCCGGAGGACCCTGGTGTTCATCGTGACCTCCCTGGGCGCCTTCATGGGTTCCCTCGACCTATCAATCGTGAACGTCGCTTTCCCCGCCCTCGAACGCAGTTTCTCTGGTGACACCACGGCCGCCCTGGCCTGGGTCATCACGGCCTATTCCATTACCTACGGCTCGCTCCTGGTGATCGCCGGACGCACCGCCGACCGCATCGGTAGCCGGCGGGTCTTCAACCTCGGACTGAGCGTATTCTGCCTCGGCTCGGCCCTGTGCGCGATGGCGCCGTCCGTGCCATTCCTCATCGCCGGGCGGGTCGTGCAGGGTTCGGGGGCGGCCGCCATGCTGCCCGCATCGCTCAGCCTCCTGCTGGCGGCCTTCCCGCACGAACGTCGAACCCAGATCGTGTCGCTCTGGGGCGGCATCGGCGCGCTCGCCGTGGCTACCGGTCCCACGTTGGGAGCGACCTTGGTGACGGTGGGTGGCTGGCGTTGGGTCTTCCTCGTCAACCTCCCCGTGGGGGCCTTCGCCTATCTGATGGGACGTCGAGTCCTGGCAGAGAACGTGGTCAACGCACACCACCCCGCCCCGGACTACCTCGGCGCCGGACTCATCTCGGTGGCGCTCGCCAGCCTGGTCCTGGCCATCACGCAGGGTCCGAGCTGGGGCTGGTCGAGCGCTCGCGTCATCCTCACGCTGGCAGCCTCGGCGGTGCTGGGGCTCGCCTTCCTGCACCGGTGTCGCCACCACGCCGAGCCAGTGCTCGACCTCACGCTCTTTCGCGCCAGAACCTTTACCGTCACCAACATCGCGACGCTGCTCTACGCCATGGGCTTCTTCGCGATGCTGCTCGGCAACATCCTCTTTCTGACGAGCGTGTGGCACTACCGGATCATCTGGGCCGGCTTGGCCGTGACGCCGGGGCCCCTGGTGGTGGCGTCGGTGGCCGGTCCCGCTGGTCGACTCGCCGCGAGGATCGGCTTTCGTCCTGTGCTGTTGGCGGGCACGTCGTTCTTCACGCTCGGCCTGCTTCTGTTCGCGCTGCGCGTGGGACTGCATCCCGAGTACCTCACGTGTTGGCTACCCGCGACGCTCGTCTTGGGACTCGGCATCGGGCTGACGTTCCCCGTCCTCGGGGCGACGGCGGTCTCCAGCCTCCAACCGGAGCGCTACGCGGTCGGCAGCGCCGTCAATCAGACGGCACGCCAGATCGGCGGGGCCATCGGCATCGCCATCCTGGTCGTGATCATCGGCACGCCCCACAACGTGCTCAACGCACTGGCGCACTTCCGTCACCTCTGGTTCTTCAGCGCGTCGATGGCCGCGGTGTCGGGCCTGACCTGTTGCTTCCTGGCCGGTGGTCGTCAGCGCCTCGCATCAACTTTGCGCGACAACACCGCGGCGGGTCAATAAGAATGGCTGGCGTGGAACCCACCCCCGAGCGGACCAACACCGTGCGAGAAAAGACGGTCTCGTGGCAGGATCCGATGGCGACCGCGACCATCGGACGAACGATGAGCGGGCGCGACTTCTTGGACGCCATTCGAAACGGCGACCTCCCCGCGCCTCCGATCGCCCTACTGATGGGCTTCAACCTCGAGGAGGTGGGTGAAGGAAGGGTCGTTTTTGGCTGCACCCCCGATGAATCGCTGTACAACCCCATCGGCGTGGTTCACGGCGGGCTGGTGAGCACGTTGGCTGACACGGTGATCGGGTGCGCCGTGCACTCTCTCCTCGAACCGGGCGTCGCGTACACGTCGATCGACCTGACGGTCAACTACCTGCGTCCAGTGGTGGCCGACGGCACCAAGCTGCTGGCCACCGGCACCGTGACCAAGCCGGGTCGTCGTGTGGCCTTCGCGGCCGCGGAGATCGTGAACTCCAACGGCAAGGTGGTCGCCACCGGTTCGGGCAGCGTGCTGATCATGGATTTACGCTCGCCTCGGTAGCGTCGGCCTAGGAGAGCCGCCGGCGAACCCACCACCAACTGAAGCCAGCCAGCAACAGCGCGAACACGATGTAGATTGTCATCTCGTACCACTGGAAGGTCCAGTAGCGGCTCGTCGGTTGGTACGTCAGCGTGTCGCGCAGATGGAAACTGGCGACGCATTTGCTGATCGCTTCCTGCATGACGTTGTTGACCTGGTGACTACTGTTGCCACCTCCATGAAGCACCGGGAACTTGTTGGGGCACTCACCGAGACCCTGAAAGACCATCCTGTCGCTCCCATTGGCCACCGGGCGAAAGAGCACTCCACCGTCCGGGCCGATGCCGCCGCCGTGTCCGATCACGTTGCCCCGCGCGTTGTACGTGGTCTCCGAGATAACCCAGTCGCCCTCTTGCCCTTTTCCAGGAATCGCGGTCGACCCGCCGAAAGAGAAGAGGCTGAGCCGTCCGGCGTAGTGCAATGGACTCGCGAACCGCGGCCTCACCCACTGGGTGAACGCCACGCGAACCCCCGCGAAGGCGACCAGCGTCGCGGCCATGGCCGGCAGGGTGCGACGAATCACCGCCCCCGCGGCGACGCCGAGCGCGAAGGCGAAGGCGGCGTAGCCCATGGGGGCGATGTCGCGAAGTTCGAAGTTGGAGAACGGAAAGTCTTTGATCGCGTCGAAGGGGCTCGTCCACCAGGTCACCATGAAGCTGAAGAGGCCGGTGACGGCGACGCTCGCGAGGCCGATGACGGCGAGCTTGGTCGCGATCCAGCGCGAGCGAGTGACGCTCTGCGTCCAGGCCAGGCGAAAGGTTCCGCTCTCCATCTCTCGCGCCACCAGCGGCGCTGCCCAGAACATGCCCACGAGCGCGGGCACCACGAGCGTGACCACGGTGAGATGGCGCAGGAGACGATCGCGCGTGAGGAAACTCTGCTTCACCGACTCACAGTCGCCGTGCGCCTGGCAGTGGAGAATGACCGTGTCGTACACGTGGGCGAGGTGCGGTCCGGTCATAAGGAGCGCGACAGCCATCACCGCGAGAAGACCGACCGCGACGTAGGCCTGCACGCGGAACTGTCGCCACGCGAGCCAGATCACCTATGGGACCTCCTCACGAGAATCGCCGACGGACCCAGTACCAGCTGAAACCGGCCAACGCCAGAGCGAGCGCGATAAATATCGCCAGCTCGTACCACTGGAGTGCCCAGTAACGGCTCGCGGGCTGGTACGTCAGCACTTCCTTGAGGTGGAAGCTGTTTATGCACTTCTGCACGGCGTGTTGCACGTTTAGAGGTGGCGGACCACTGGATCGGCCCGATCCTGTCGGCGCTGGAATATTTGTGGGGCACCTGCCCACGCCGGCCAGGATCGTCCCTCCATGGGCGGCGGGGTGAAAATTTATTCCGCCGTTGGGGCCGATCCCGCCGTTGGTGCCAATCACGACGCCGTTCTTGTTGAGAGTCTGGGACGAAACGATCCAATCGCCTGCCTGACCTTTGCCCGGAATCGCGGTCGACCCGTTCTGATTGAGGGTGAACGCGCCCCTGTACTTCAGCGGGCTCAAGAGTCGCGGCCTCACCCACTGGGTAATAGCGAAGCGGACGGCGGTGAAGGCCACGAGCGTCGCCGCCATCGCCGCGATCGTGCGTCGCAGCAGCACACCCATGGTGACGCCAAGCGCGAAAGCAAACGCGGCGTAGCCGATCGGGGCGATGTCGCGCAGGTCAAACACACTGAAGGGGTTGTTGTTGATCGTGTCAAAGGGGCTCGACCACCAGGTGACCATGAGGCTGTAGAGACCAGCCACGACGACACACGCCACGCCCACCATCGCGAGCTTGACCCCGACCCAGCGCGAACGCGTGACGCTCTGGGTCCAGGCCATTCGGTACGTGCCGTTTTCCATCTCTCGTGCGACGAGCGGCGCACCCCAGAAGAGCCCGAGCAAGCCGGGAATCAGGATCATCGCCAGGCTCAGTGAACGAAGCAGGTGGTCCCGCGCGAGAAAGCTGGCCAGCACCGACGAGCAGTCGCCGTGGGCCTGGCACGTGAATACGCTCGTGTCGTAGACGTGCGAGAGATGCGGGCCCGTCACAAGGAAGGCGAAGGCCACCGCCACCAAGACCGCGCCCACGACATAGGCCTGCACGCGGAACTGCCGCCACGCGAGCCAGATCACTTTTCGTCCTTCGACGACCAGAGGCTGGCGTCAAGATCCCTGCCCTGGCCCATGTAGGCCAGCACGATGTCCTCGAGGCTCAACGACTCAATGGTCCACGCCGGATCGAGGATCGGTCCGTCCGAGCGTACAAGCAACGTGCTCTGACGATCGGAGTGACTCTCTTCGATGACGTGCTGGTTCTCCGGCAGCGATGAGAGGTCGCAGCGCGGCCCGATCAAGCGATGGTGCGTCGAGAGCAGTTCGTCGAGTTCTCCAGCCAATTGCACGCGCGATGACACCAGAACAATCAGATAGTCGCAGACTCGCTCGATGTCGGCGACGAGATGCGACGACAATACGACGCTCACCTGGTGCTCGGCGACGGTCTCCATCAGGATCTGCAAGAACTCACGACGCGCCAAGGGATCGAGGCTGGCGACCGGTTCATCGAGGACCAAGAATTCTGGTCGCTTAGCGATGGCCAGCGTGAGGGACAGTTGCGCGCGTTGACCTCCCGAGAGTTTGCCGGCCTTTTGTCGTGGGTCCAGGCCCAGGCGCTTAATGCGGTTAAGCGCGAGATCGTTGTCCCATGATGGGTTGGTGCGTGCGCCGAACTTCAAATGGTCGGCGACGGAAAGTCCCGAGTACGTTGGCGGATCCTGCGCCACGAATCCGACCCGCCCGAGCTGGGTCGCGTCGTTGGCGGGGGCCGCCCCCAAGACCGAGATCGTTCCGCTGGTCGGTCCCAGTAGTCCGACCGCAAGGTTGAGCAGCGTCGACTTTCCCGCGCCATTGGGACCGACGAGCCCGACGACGTGGCCCGAAGGGATGCTCAAGGTGCAGTCACTCAGCGCCCAGCGCCGCCCGTAGCGTTTCCCCAGTCCCTCGGCCTCCAATACGGCGGTCACGCTAGGCCCGCCAAGGAGGAGGACCGAAAGCACTCCTTAAAAAGGGCTTCGATGCTTTCATCATCCAGTCCCGCAGCTCGCGCGTCGGCCATCCAGCCCTGCAGGCTGTGGCGAAGAGGGCCGTGCGCACTGAGCAGGGTTTCGCTGAGCGACTTCGTGATGAAAGTGCCCACGCCGGGACGAGCCGTGGCCAGACCCTCGTGCTCCAGCTCGCGGTACGCCTTCTGCACCGTGTTCGGGTTGATCGCCACCTTGGAGACCACCTCCTTGACGGTCGGCAGCTGGTCGCCCTCGCGCAAAAGCCCGAGCTTCTGGGCCCGTCGGACCTGCTGAACCAACTGCAGATAGGGGGCGACACCGGAACGAGTGTCCAAGTAGAACTCAATCATCATGCCTCTATTTCACTAGTTTCCTAGGTAAATATAACACCGAGTCGGGCGGCTGTCAAGTTTCTCCATCGGCCACGGCGCAGGCGTTTTTTGGTTTGCGTGTACGCCAGAGCTCCGGCGCCCGCAGCCGGAGGGCTGTCATGATTCGATTGGCGAAAGAGAGGTGACATGAAAGTCGGTATTGGCGCGGGCTACTGGTCCGCGGGACCTCCGGTCGGGGTCGAGCAGCAGCTCGTCGAGGCCGAGCAGCTTGGCCTGGACAGCTTCTGGACCTCCGAGGCCTACGGGTCCGACGCCTTGACACCCTTGGCCTGGTGGGGATCGCAGACCACCTCCATCAAGCTCGGCACCGCGATCTGCCAGATGTCGGCGCGCACGCCAACGGCGCTCGCCATGGCCGCCATGACGCTCGATCACCTTTCGGGTGGCCGAGTGCTGCTCGGCATCGGCGCGTCGGGGCCCCAGGTCGTCGAGGGCTGGTACGGCCAGCCCTACCCGCGGCCCCTTGAGCGCACCAGAGAATACATGGACATCATGCGACAAGTCATCGCGCGAGAGGCGCCCGTCACGTACGACGGCCAGCACTACCAGCTCCCTTTCGAGGGCGGCTCCGGGCTGGGCAAGGCCCTCAAGTCGACCATCCACCCGATCCGAACGAGCCTCCCGATCCTCCTCGCGGCCGAGGGGCCTAAGAACGTGACGCTGGCGGCCGAAATCGCCGACGGGTGGCTGCCGTTCTGGTTCTCGCCCAAATCGGACCGCTTCTACCGCGACGCACTTACCGAGGGCTTCGCCCGCGACGGCGCGCACGCCACGGCCACGAGCTTCGAGGTGGCCTGCACCGTGTACGTCATCGAGCACGACGACGTCGAGGTCGCCGCATCATTCCTCAAGCCGGTGCTCGCGCTGTACGTCGGCGGTATGGGCGCCAAGGGAGCGAACTTCCACCACGACGTCTTCGTGCGCATGGGATGGCGCGACGAGTGCGAAGCGATCCAGGACGCCTATCTCGCGGGCGACCGCGACGCGGCGATAGCCATGGTGCCCACCGAGATGGTCGAGGACGTGGCCCTCGTCGGCCCCGTCGACAAGATCGTCGAGGAGATCGAACGCGACTGGCGTTCGACGTGCCTCACGACCATGATTCTGGGCGGATGGCCCGGTGAGGGCACGAGGCAGAGGATCATCGACGCCATCCGAGGTTAGGGACCGGCGACCATCGCCGCTCACTAGCCTCGGTACCACCCCTGACCATCGTGAGGTTCGATGACCGACAGAGTGCTCGTAACCGGCGCCACCGGCTTCATTGCCCAGCACTGCATCCTGCAGCTCCTCGAAGAGGGCTACCGAGTGCGCGGCACGGCGCGAAGCGCCGATCGAGGCGACGAGGCAGCGGCCATCCTCACCCCCCATCTTTCGAAGCACGCGCAAGAGCGCCTGGCGGGCGACTTCGAAATTTTGGTGGCCGACCTCCGCGCGGACGAAGGCTGGGACGACGCGATGAAGGAGTGTCGTTACGTGCTCCACGTCGCCAGCCCGCTGCCGTGGACGATCCCCAAGGACGAGAATGATCTCATCATCCCCGCTCGCGAAGGGACGTTGCGCGTGTTGCGCTCCGCGAGCCGAGCCGGCGTTCAGCGGGTGGTGCTGACCTCGTCGATTTCCGCGGTGGCGTACGGACAAGATCGTGATCACGTCTTTGACGAATCGGACTGGTCGAACGTGGAAGATTCTCGACTCAGCGCCTACGACAAGTCCAAGACCTTGGCCGAACGGGCCGCCTGGGAGTACATGGACTCAGCCGCGAGCGACTCGACCATGGACCTGGTGGTCATCAACCCCGGCCTGGTCCTCGGGCCCTTGCTCTCCAAGGAATGGAGCCTGTCGGCCGAACTGATCATCAAGATGATGAACCGGGCCGTGCCGGCGATTCCCGACCTTCGAATGGTGATGATCGACGTGCGCGATGTCGCGGCGGCGCACCTCAAGGCCATGACGAGCGCGCCGGCGTCTGGTCAACGCTTTCTCTGCTGCACCGAAAGCCACCCGATACGCGACGTCGCCGTGATCCTGTCCGAGCATCTGCGAGGTCAGGGCTTCAAGATTCCTACCGCCAGGTTGCCCGGCTTCCTCATGCCGATATTCGCGTTATGGGACAAGCAGGTTCGTTTGGTCCTGTCCGAGATCGGCCAACCCCTCGAGGTCGACAACTCGAGAATGCGCACCGTGCTGCAGATCACCCCTCGTGACCTTCGAGAGATGACGGTGTCGATGGCCGACTCGCTGCTTCGCTACGGCGTGGTGACTCCGAGGCAGTGACGAACCGCAGTCGCCCTGGCGGTTCAGCCCTCGTTGGCGCTGAACGAAGAGAACGTCGGCGTCCCGGCTTCGACCAACGGCACTGAGATGGCGGGCGTCTCGGATTCCCTAGCGCGGGCCGCTCGAATCGTCATGACGATGACGAAGGCCGTGACGACGAGAGCCGCGACACCGAGAGCGGGAATCGGCAGGCCCACATACTTGAGCCCGCTCAGCAGGACGACTCCCGCGATGAAGGGACGCATCGCGGAGAACGTGCCCTTGGATGAGATGAGCGAGCCGATGACGACCGCGGGAACGCTGCCGATGATGATCGACGTGGTCAGCGCGAACTCGACGTGACCGAAGAGAAGTGTCCCGGCGGTAGCCGCCATAGTTAAGGGGATGGACTGCGCCAAGTCCGTGCCGACCAATTGCCGGTTCTTCAGATTCGGGTAGATCGTCACCAGCATCACCAGGATGATCGAACCGGCTCCCACCGACGTGAGTCCGACCATGAAGCCCCCGACAACGCCGACTGCGATCGTGGCCCACGGCCGAATCGTGAGGGGCTTGTCGGCCTGCGCGCTGCGCACGGGCATGAACGTACGCGCGATCATCGCGGCGGCGCCGAGGATCAACGCGACGCCCAGGAGTATCTCGAGATTACGCTCCGCCGTCGCGCTGTCGCCCATGAGATGCATCACGTAGGTGCCGAGGAACGCCGCGGGCACGGAGCCGATGCAGAGCAGCTTCACGATCTTGGACTGGACGGTCTTTCGCTTCCAGTGAATCGCCACGCCGAAGGGCTTCATGAAGAGCGCCGCCACAAGGTCGGAAGAGATGGCCGCCGAAGGGGCGATGCCGAAGATTAAGACCAGCATGGGCGTCATGAGGGCACCACCGCCGAGTCCGGTCATTCCAACGAGGAAGCCGATGACGGCACTCCCCAATACGAGGTAGATATCGATGTGCACGTAACGTCCTTCTTGCGACTGCAAGGTTTTCTATAGAAATAGTAGTCTACGGGGCAAAAGTCCAGTATCCGTAGTACCAGCGAGTGTTTTTGCCCGACGAAAACCGGGACTTAGCCGCCAGTCAGGGATAATTCAGTTCAGGAGCCACCCTCAAGGTGACGCGGCGATCCTTCCTGGCGGGCCCGGACAGAGCGCACCGAGAAGCGCGAGAACAGGCTGGCGACAGAGCAGACGGAGCCGACCGAGACGACCGACGCCACGCTGGCGAAGGAACCGATCGATCCGATCGACCACGAACTCCCGATTGAGCCAATGCTGAAGGAACTGCCAACGGAACCGATCGAGCAGAACGAACCGATCGAGCCAATCGATCGCGCGCTCCCGATCGACCCGCGTGATCGCCACGATCCCTGGTTCACGGAGGTCGAGTCACCGTCGTGAACGCGGTCGTGCTCGGACCCATCACGACGCGGGTCGACGGTACCCGGCCCTCGACGAGCTTTCTCGCGCACCGTCCTGGCGCCCAGGGCGCCTACCACCAGCACCACGCTGGCGACCAACAGAAACGCGAACTTCCTCGTCACGTGTTTCAGCCTAGGTTTCCCTCTGGGGTTACCTCGGCGTCGCCAGGGCCGAGTGCCGTCTACTGAGCACTTCGCACCGCCGCCAATGCCTTGACACCTACACCGATGCTGATCACGGGATGCTGGGACGGATCGAGCCAACGCATGATGACGTTCAATTCGTTGGCCGCGATCGCTACGCATCCCTGCGTCGGCGCACCGTCACTCACGTGCAGGAAGAATCCCGAGCCGGCCCCTTTCACCACGGGGTTGGTGTTGTAGTTGATGACCACCGCGTGCGCGTACACGGCGCCCGAATAAAGGAGGTTCTCGGAGTTGCCTCCCGGCGAGTACCGGCTCTTCACGTGACGGTTGTACTGCGCTGAACGAGGGTTCTCGTCCCACCAATCATCCGGACCGGCCCTGAAATAGGGCAGTTTCGTGTCGTTGTTCGCCTCGTTGCCGAAGGCCTGGGTCAACGTGAACACGCCACTCGGCGTTCGCTGCTCCCCTTCTCTCGTAGGCCCTACGCCGTGCACGCCGACGAAGGCGATGAAGGGACCGGACACCCGGACGTAGCGGCCGTCGTTCGCGAGGCGCCACGTTCGAAGTACAGCCACCTTCGACGTAGAGGTCGCGGCCTCCACCGTCACGACCTGGCCCGGCAACGTGGCCGACGACGCACTCGGCGCGCTGACGAAGTACACGGAAACCGCAAGGGTGGCGATCGCCACGGTCATGCGTCCGACATCGAAGAGGCGGTGCTTCGACGTGGCCAGGGTCACCGCCGCTCTCATGATGACGCCATCCTAAGTCCGCGGGCACGAACGTTCCCACGCTCCGACGCGACCTGCCCTTCGGCATCGACGTCGCCGGATTGTTGTTGTACGAAATGCGCGGTTGGAGAGGCCTTAAAGAATAGGTTGAGTCAGTGGAGCCAACGCACGTCACCGGTAAGCCGCGTCGATGGCTCCGCCTCGACGGCGCCGTGCTCTTCGTCGCCTCGATCCTTCTCTTTCGTCTCACCCATCAGCACTGGTGGATCTACCCACTGCTGTTGTTCGTGCCGGACATCTTCATGCTCGGCTACCTGCGCAGCACCGCCATCGGTGCCTTCCTCTATAACGCCGGACACACCTACCTGCTCCCCTCGCTCACGATCCTCTACGGTTGGCACTACGACCACGTCCTGGTGCTGGCCATCGGCATCATCTGGTTGGGCCACGTGGGCTTCGACCGCTTTGCGGGCTACGGACTCAAGTACGACGCGGGCTTCAAGTTCACCCACTTGGGCACCCTCTTTAAGTTGCGCGACGCCCGCAAGAAATAGTCGCGTCCTCGTATCGCGAACTACGACGCGGACGGTTGTTCTGCCACAAACTCACTGCCCGTGCGAATCGTCGAAGAGTTCGCACACGATGTCGAGGTGGCCAAGGTGGCGCGCGTACTCACCCAGTAGATGAAAGAGGATCCGCTCCAACGTCGGAGGGTCACCACCGTCCCATCGCGGACCCGGCTGGCCAATCTCGGTGAGTTCGTGCTGTTCAATGATGTGGCGACTGCGCTCAGCGCGTTCGTCGAAGGCCGCCACCAACGCGGCGAGGGACTCCGACTCGTCCACGAACCAATGATCGTCTCGTCGATCGCCCCAGGGGTCGCCGACGTCGCGTCCCTCGAATCCCCACTCCAACCAGCGCAACTCCACGTAGGTGAGATGCTTGATCAACTCCACGGGGGTCCATCCAGAGGCGAGTCGACTCGTGCGCTGTTGCAACGCAGATAGCTGTGACACCTTGTCCACGATTCGAGAGCGAAAGTAGTCGAGGTAGCCCTCGAACACCTGGCTGCGTGTTTCGAAGAAGTCCGACGGGCTCGGGGGCGGATTACTCACGAGCGACCACGAGCGAAACGTATCTTCTGCAAGCCACCGGTGCCTCGGTCGACTTCATCAGCACGGAGTGCGTCGATTCCCTACGGTTGCCACGGTCCGACGCCACCCAGGCGTTCGGGCGTGATGTGAATGACGTGGCCCGCCGGCGGGTTCGGCATCGGCGGAAACGTGACCCCGGGGCCGAGGTACACCTCGGCCAGTCGCTGGAGCAGGTCCGCCGCGCCGCCCTCGACCAACCGCGCCGTCCCGTACACGATCAGGTAGTTCCCCATGCCGACGGGATTGGCGCCTTCGGTCTCGATGGTCAACGCCACGCGGGGATCCCTCGCGATGTTCTCTACCTTGCGGCCGTGCATCAAATGGCCGATCACGATGTCGTTGCCGTCCACGCCAACCCACACGACACTGACCTGGGGACTTCCGTCGGCGTTGATGGTGGTGAGATGCGCCAAACGGCCGGAACAAAGAGCCCGGCGAACCTCGTCGTTGAGCGTCAGCATGTCAGGAAGTATAAGCAGCGGGTCACCGGCCGCGAGAGACGTTCACTTCCCCTCAGTCCAGTCTCGTCCCATGAAATGGTCATCGTCGCCGCCGAGGATTCGCATCATCCGCGCGAGGTTGCGACGCTTCGCTTCCTCTGACTTGAGGTTCGAAAAGTACCGCACGATCTCCTTTTGGCGACTGGGCGTCAGCTCGCGCCAGCTGGCGTCCGCGTGCGCATCTCCGTCGAGGGCCGCTCGAAACCACTCGGGCACGGGTCCCAGCGGTCCGTTTCGGTACTCGTCGTCGAAGCCCACCACGACGGTCACCATGTCGCCCACCGTGGTCCCGGACGCCTTCCTCATCTCGCCGTGCAGATAGAGGCGAAAATCACCGCCTCCCGTGGGCATCATGTTCGTTCGCCACGAGGTCACCGACGGACCCTCGATCACGACGACCACGGGCATCGGCTTTCGCCATCGCGGTTGAAGCGCGGCCGCTTGAGAACCTTTCACCAGCACGAAGGGATTTACGCCGACGATCTCGATGCGGGCGGTGAGGCGCAGGGCCCTGCGCGCCGCGTCGTGCAGTGACATCAACCGCTACCTAGTCGCTCGGCGCATCCGCAACCAGCGACGCCGAATCCGCCCGCCATCGAGTGGCGAAGCGCTTTTGGAACTCACGGGCCGACATCTCGAAGATCTCTTCCGGTCCAGACTCGTGGTCGAGCTGGACCCCGGTGCGCTCGAAGCCGAATCCTGCGATGAGCTTCATGGAGGCCACGTTGGCGGCGCTGACGGTGTAGCGCAGCACACGAACGTCGGCCTGCTCGCTCACCCAACTCCACATCCCGACGAGGGCTTCGCGGGCGAAACCGCGCCCTTGGAATTCAGGGTGCACGCCTAGACCAATCTCGACCATCCCGCGCGCGTCAGGTGCGCCGTGGAAGCTCGTACTGCCCACGATCACGTCACTGTGCTTCTCCACCATCCATCGCAAGAACCACTTGTTGAGGGCGACGTCACTCTTCACCTGGGTCGCGCGCCAACGCACCAAGCCCGGCTCGTCCAACAAGACGCGGTGAGGATTGACGTACGTGCAGCCTTCGTAGACGGCGCTGCTCTCCGGCTCCGCAAAGAGGGTGATGAGCCGCGGGGCGGAGACGTGATGCAACACGAGACGCGGCGTGAAGATTGGCGGCTGGGTATCGGACTCGGTTGGCACGCCACCAACGTAACCCGCGACCGTCCCCCGCTCCACGAACGCACGCCGCGGCGCCAAACTATTACATTGACTACGTGGCGACCGGCGAGTCATGCGAGGAATGCGGCTTCGAGTGGGACGCCTTGTCGGCGAGTGAGATCACCGAGCGACTCAATGCGGCGACGGTCTCCTTCGTCCTGGTCATGGAGACCGCTGGACCGCCCGGCCTCGTTCGTCCCTCACCCGATCGCTGGTCGGTGCTCGAATACGCGGCGCACCTGCGCGACGTACTGCTCTCGATCCGAGAACGGATCATCACGGCGGCGATCATCGACCAACCCACGGGCACGCCGATCTACCGCGACGATCGCGTGGCGCTCGGCCTCTACGAAGGCGAGTCCCTCGGCGTCGTGGCGGATGAACTGGCGACGTCGTCGCGACTCTTCGTAAAGAACTTCCAATCCCTGGCGCCCCGCTTCGAACGGCGCGAGTTCTTCTACAGTCCGGCCCACCCGGATAAGGTGACCATCCTTTGGGCGGGCGCGCAAGCACTGCACGAATGCGAGCACCACCTCAACGACGTGAGAGAGAACCTCGCGCTGCTGCGCGGCACAAACCCCTAAAGCGGTAGGTTCGGCACCTAGAACTCGAGCAGCGCCCTCACGTGAACGTCCGTCGAGTCGATGTACGCCCACGGCACATCCTGGCCTTGGACGAACATCCCGAACTCGGTGCAGCAGAGTCCCACGACTTGACCGCCACGCTCGCGACAGCCCTGCGCGATCTCCAGGAAGCGACCTCTCGCGCGATCGCTCACGACGCCCTGGGTAAGTTCGCCGTAGATCATGTCGTGCAGTTCTTGCGCTTCGTCCTCGAGCGGCTTGACGACCACGACGCCTCGGCGCTCGAGATACTCCGAGTAGAAATCACTTTCCATCAGGTACCGCGTCCCGAGCAGCGAGAGGGAGTTCGCGTTCATGGCTTCGAGGCGCGCGACGATGGCCTCGCGGACATCGAGGACCGGGATCGACACCGCGCCCGACACGTCGTCGTAATTCATGTGCATGGTGTTCGCCCCGATACCCAGCACGGTCGCGCCCCCGGCCTCGAGGCGGCGGGCTGAGTCGGCCAAGATCTCACCGGTGCCTCGCCAGTCGCCGGCGTTTTGCAGGTCCACGATCTCCCTGAAGTCGAGGGAGTCGATCAGGAGTCGGGGCTGCACCCAGGGATCGGACGTCTGGGCGGTCACTTCGTTGAACAGGGAGTAGTAGGTCCTGGTGGACTCCCACGACATTCCGCCAATCAGTCCGATCCGTTTCATGGCGCCAAAACTAACAGTCGATCGCTTCGACCTTGCCATGAGGTCGCCCCGGCCTCGGTGATTTTCACCGGATTGGCTTCACGAGTTACATCGATGTAAGTGCCGTCGACGTCACCTGGCGGGGTCCAAGCGCTCTCGTTACACTCGCCTAGAGGTGTTCGAAGCTCGAGGGCTACGGGCGTCGCATCACCGTGGCGCGCATCCGCGCGCCACCGCACATGGGGGGAACATTCAATGAAGCGAAATCACCTTGGTCTGAGCGCCGGCGTGGCCTTCGGCGCGTTGGCGCTAGCTCTTTCACCGATTCTCAGCGTGGACGCGGGAGCCGGTGGCACATCGCCGACGTCGCTCGTGCCGGTGGCCCAAGGGCTCAATGTCGCCGAGCTACCCGGTGCGACCGCCTTCGGACCAACGCCCGCCAGCACGCCCGAGACGGTGTCGTTCATCCTCGACGTGAAGAACGAGACACAGTTGGAGCAGAGCGTGGACCAAGGAATGACGTCCTTCCTCGGCGTGAGTCAGTTCGCCCAGCAGTACGGTCAGAGCCCGACCAATGTCGCTCAGCTCGAGGGTTACCTCGGGCAGTTCGGCATCTCGACCCAGGTCTACGCGGGCAACGTCGACGTGGTCGCCAACGGCACGGCCGGCCAGTTCGACCGAGCCCTGTCCAACCAGCAGAGCGAGTATCACCTGCCCGGCTACCCCGGTCACAACGGCATGCAATCGGTGCCCGCCCAGACGGTGCACGCAGCCAGCACCGCGCCGGAACTGCCCTCCCAGATCGCCCAGTTCGTGCTGGCCATTCTGGGCCTGTCCAACTACGCCCCCTTCACCAGCCAGGCGGTACACGTGAACAGCTCGACGGTGCCGGCCTCCGGCGGCAACTCCTCGGCCGGTTGCCTGGCCTTCTCGGGCTTCGCCAACGACTGCAACACACCCGCCACGTTCGAATCAAATTACGGGCTCAGTCAGCTCGAGAATTCAGGGGCCAACGGCCACGGTCAGACGCTGGCAATCGTCACGTTGGCCGCACTCGACCCGGGCGCGCCACAGTACTTCTGGAGCAACATCGCTCACATCCCCAACACCGGCCGATCGTTCAGCGTGCAGAACATCGACGGCGGGCCGGGCGCGCCCAGCGACGCAGCCGGGTCCGGCGAAACTGACCTTGACGTGGAGCAGTCCGGGGGCGTCGCGCCCGGGGCCAACGTGATCGTGTACCAGACGCCCAACACGGACTCGGGCTTCGTCGACGGCTTCTTCGCCGCGGCGAGCCAGAACACGGCCAGCACCGTCTCGACGAGCTGGGGTGAGGCCGAGACCTACGTGCAGTGGGCGGTCGACACGGGCATCGAGACCTCGGCCTATCAGGCCGCCTTCGACGAGGCCTTCCTCGAGATGGCCGCACAGGGCCAGTCCGTCTTCGACGCCGCGGGAGACGCGGGAGCATACGACGACTCCGATGAACTGGGGTCGACCGAACTCGGGATCGACACCCCCGCGGACAGCCCGTACGTCACGTCAGGCGGCGGCACCACCTTGGCGTGGAGCGGGACCTTGATGAGCAGTTCCACGGGCACGTCCATCTCGGCCAACGTCTCGGTCCCCCAGCAGCGCGCCTGGGGCTGGGACTACCTGTGGCCGGCCACCGCGACGATCAACGCCGAGCCGCTAGCGACCGCCGCGGAGTCGCTGGTGGTGGGCGGCGGAGGCGGGTTCAGCGTGAAGGAACCGGTGCCCTCCTATCAAGAGGGCGTCTCGGGCACTCAATCGGGCGCCGGCGTGGAGTACCTCACGCCGACGACCGTCACCGACATCGGCGGCGGGCTCATGGAACCAACCGCGTGGAACTTCAACCCCACGCCCAGCGTCAGCCACGTCCAGAGCACCGGCCGGGCCGTGCCCGACCTGTCGACCGACGCCGACCCCTACAGCGGCTACTTGCTCTATGAGCCATCGTTCGCCACCATTCCCGTCACGGCGACCACTGGACCCGAGCCGGTGCTGCAGGCGGGTTGGGGCGGCACCAGCTTCGTGGCACCCCAGTTGAACGGCTCCGCGGCCGTCATAGATTCCTACGTCGGACACCGAGTGGGCTTGTGGAACCCTTCGATCTACGGGTTCGCGACGTCGCACAACTCGCCGTTCACGACCCTCTCCCAGGCGGGAACCAGCAACGACAACATCTTCTTCACCGGCAACCCCGGTGAGGTCTACAACGAGTCCACCGGACTGGGCATTCCGAACCTGATCGAGCCTGGCGCACGACTTCGCCGGCAACGCCGGGGGCGGAGGTGGCGGCTTCGGCGGAGGCTTCGGCGGCGGATTTGGCGGGTAGGGCAGGGTCCTCGAAAGCAAAGCTCCCTTCCCGGGTTCGAAAAGGTCATCCCGGGAAGGGCTTTCGAGGTTCGAACCTATAATGGCTGTTCCCTTTCGCGCCAGACTCACGGAGAATCGTTGAACCATGAATCATTCGAGCACCAGTGAGCCATCCAATGAAGCGCCGGACCCGCTAGCGGGCCCGCCAAACCCGGGACCACTGGCCCTCGTGGGCTCCGGCGAGTACCTGCCCCAGATGGCGCAGGTCGAAGCCGGTCTGTTGGAGGGTCGGCCCCCGCGCTACGTGCAGTTGGCCACCGCGGCCGTGCCCGACGGCCCCACCGTCGTCGAACGATGGCACAATCTCGGCATGGACCAGGCGAAGCGTCTCGGCGTCGAGGCGGTGATCCTCCCCGTCAACGACCGATCCGACGCCGACGACGACGCCATCGCCGCCAAGGTCGCCGGCGCAGGCCTCATCTACCTCTCGGGGGGCAACCCGGGATTCCTCGCTGACACCTTGCGCGACACCGCAGTGTGGCGGGCGATCGTCGCCGCATGGCAAGGTGGCGCCGCCCTCGCGGGATGCAGTGCCGGGGCTATGGCCATGACGTCGTGGATACCCTCGCTGCGCCACCCCCGACAGGGCGGCACCAACGGACTCGCGCTGCTGCCCCATCTGCGCGTCATACCGCACTTCGACTTCTTCACGTCCAAGGTCCCCGACGTCGTGACGCGGTTCCTGCTGCCCCACGATCCCGCGCTCACGGTCCTGGGTATCGACGAGGAGACGGCGCTCGTGGGCGGTCCCGCCAATTGGACCGTCGAAGGCCGTCAGTCCGTGTGGCGCCTCACCGCGGACGGCCGCGAGGAATTGCCCGTGGACTCCACGATCTTCACGCCCTCGCTCTAGTTCCGCCTCTCCAAGGGCGCCCTGGGGAATTCTTGGTTCCTCGGATGGCTTGTCAGGTGTCTCCTGACGGCGTAAGGTAGCTCCTGACAGAGTTGCCAACACCAGACGGGGGTCTGACATGAAAGCCGCGTGTTCGTTTTGCCTGAAGTCTCGCGACGAAGTAGGAACCTTGGTCGCCGGCCCAGGTGTGTTCATCTGCAATGAGTGCGTCGCGCTTAGCAACCAATTGATAAAGGAAAAGCCCGCGGTCGTCTCGCAGTTGGCGCCATGGGAATTGGCGGCCACCCTGGACGAGGCCCTTTTCTCCCTTCCCCGCGTCGCGGCCGCGGGAGCACAGGTAGAAGACAATCTGGCTGGTTGGGTACTCCGGGCTCGGGCGTTGGGGGCCACCTGGGCGTCGATCGGAGAGGCCCTGGGCATGACCCGACAGTCGGCGTGGGAGAGATTCTCGGGGGAAGAGTGATTCGAGCCATGCGGCGACCGGGCGAACCCGCTGACCGTCGAACGTCCGCTTATTTACGCCTCACAGCAAGCGCCCGGGGTTGTATTTGATCTCCCCCAGGACGATTCGGCTCTGGATATCACGTGCGCCGAGCTGGCGGAGAGTATCGACCACGGACTGGAGCTCGTTCGTGCTCTTGCTCACGACCCGCAGTTGGTAATCCAACTCTCCGGTGGTGTGGACGGCCTCGAGCACCTGGGGCACGCTGTTGAGGTCCAGCTCAAAGTCACGCCGGTCGACCGCCTCCTTGAGCTTCACGTCCGTGAGCGAGTGCAAGGTGTTGCCGAGCACCGCGAGATTGAGCTCGGCGTGGTACCCGGCCAGGATCCCCGACTGGCGAAGTCGACGAACTCTGTCCGCGGTACTGTTCGAACTCAGGTGGACCTGGGCGGCCAATTGCTGATAGCTAAGTCGGGCGTCGCCGACGAGCGCCATGAGTAGGGACCGATCAATATCGTCCACGTGTCTTCCTCCATCTCTTCACCTCTATTACCAAGGCTATTCCTAAATTATGCCATGAACATCAAGGCATTTATGCTCGCTAGTGGCGTGAGTCCGAGTCATTTTAGGCCTAATGGTAAGTATTCTGGAGGCATGTTTCTTTTAGTGCTCCGGATCGCCATCGCCCCTCTCATCGTGGTCGGCGGCACGCTGGCTCAGCGTCGTTTCGGCAACGCCGTGAGCGGTCTGCTGATCGGCCTGCCCCTCACCAGCCTCCCCCTCCTCTGGTTGGTCGCCCTCCAGCACGGCAGTGCGTTCGCGGGCTCCATGTCGAGCGCCATCCTGGTGGGAGCCACCGCGCAGGCAGTAGTTATATGGGTATACGCCGTACTGGCGCCTCGAATTTCCCCGCTGCTGGCCTCGATCGGTGCCGTGGGATCCTTCTTCATAACGATTTTCGCCACCCAGCTCTTGAGCCTCTCGATGCTGCTCGCCGGCGTCCTGGCGGCCGCCGCCTACGCCGTCGCCCTCTACTGGTGGCCCTACAGCGATGCGGCACCCCAGGAGACCGGTCGCTATCGCCTCGTCTTGCGCGTCATGATCTCAGCGGGCTTCACACTGTTCCTCGTCACCTTGGCGGGCAAATTCGGGGCCAGTTTCTCGGGCCTGCTCGCCGCTCTACCGATGATGAGCCTGGTCATGGCCTACGCCACCCACAAGGAACTGGGGGCCGACGCCTCGGCCCAATTCCTCCACGGGGTCACCAAGGGCTCCTTCTCCTACGTCGCGTCCATGCTGGTACTGGCCGAACTACTGCGCAGCGGCGACGTCGGCCTGGCTTTCGCCTGCTCGGTGGGGGTGGCCCTGGTCATTCAACTCACGTTGTACTCCCTGGACGCCTTCCCGAGCATCAAGCGGGTCTTCAGCGTCTCGCATCTCGCCTCGAGATTCTCTCTGGGCTCCTAGGAGCTTCCGCCCCAGCTCCGGCGAGCCCTCTGGCCCGTGTGACGGACCGCGCTAGTTGGAGAACTGGTTCGAGTTGGGACCGGCCCGAATCAACTGAATAGTCCCCACGCCGACGCTGGCGTCGAGTTTCAGGTGCGACTGTTGAAGGGCCGGCCTCGACGCCACCTCGAAGAACTGAAATCCCTGCGGATAGTTGACGCTCACCCCGCCGTGCGTGGTGATGTCGACCACCACCCCGGGCGGTACTTCCACCGTGAGGTTGCCCGCGGCCACGGAGGCCGTCACCGACACGGTTTGACCCGCGAAGTTCACCTGACGCAGATCGACGTTGATGCTGCCGAAGGCCAGGCGGTACGCGTGCTTCACCTGGGTCACCGACGTGGGCGTGTAGATGTTGTTGCCGATGCCGCCGGTGATAGGCACGCCGGTCATGGCCAGGAACGCGAGGAACCCTCCACCGGCGAGGATCAGCAGACTCATGACCACCAAGAAGAAGCCGCTGATCAAACGCCCCAGCGTGAAGCGACGACGTGGCCCGCGAAGGGACAACACGGCCAGCACCACCAGCAGGATCAACCAGGCCGAACCGATGCCGCTGCCCCAGCGCGGGCCGTTGGTGTACAGCGCCAGGAAGATGAGTCCCACGCTCAGGGCCCCCGCGATGAGCAGCACCGTGCGCCAAAGGGTCATCTTCTTGCGGTCGGCGCTCGACGGCTCTTCTTCCTCGATGCGGGTTGCCTTGTCCCCGGAGCGCGGCACCAGCACCCACAACACGAGGTACACCGCGACCCCGAAGCCCCACAAGCAGGCCAGGATCACGAAGATGGCGCGCACGACATTGGCGTCGATGTCGAACCGCTCCGCGATGCCGCTCGCCACGCCGCCGATGATCCGCCGGCTCGAGCTTCGACGCAGACCTACCGGCTCCGACGGCTCGGCGCGGGTGTGATCGTCATGAGACCCCTCGTCGTTCGTGGCAGTGCCCGGCATGTCGGGGGCGGGCGTGTCGTGCACGTCCGTGGCCAAGGGCTCGAGCGACTCGTTGGTGTGGTCTTCTGAGTTCATGCTCCTCATGCTAAGGAGGGCGTCTGGCGTTCACAATCGGGGTTTTCCCTCATGACGATGGTCCGTCGCCACCGTACGCGAGGGTTTACCCTGATTGTGGAGATGGCCCCGTCATGGGACAATTGATGCATCATACGAGTCCCGTCACCCCACAAGAAGCGGCGATCCGCCGACGACGCGCCAACGAAGAAGGTGCCCGGCCGACCCGAACGTCCGCTACGGCGAAGCGTCGACGACTGCGTGCTGGGCGGCGTCTGCGGGGGCATCGCGCGTCGTCTGGGCGTCAGTTCGCGCCGGGTGAGGGTCGTCGCAGTGCTCGCCGCCCTCTTCTTCGCGCTCGGCGTGATCGTCTACATGACGTACTGGATCCTGGTGATACGTCAGGGCGAGGACAAGTCGATCCTTTCGCGCACCGGGTCGGACAAGCGTGAGAAGGAGATCCTCTCGGTGGGCACCATCGCGGTCTTCTCGCTGCTGCTCGCTCTACAGATCCTCGGGTTCAACGTCTTCGGGTTCGTCACCTTGTTCCTCACCTTCGGCGCCCTCGGGGCGCTCGTGGTGTGGCGAGGCGTCTCGACGTCGGAACGCGCTCACCTCCACGAGCTCACCGACTCGGTCGCGACGATGGGATCGGCGACCGGCGAAGGCTGGGTCGGCATCACCCTGCGAACCGTCCTCAGCGTCGTCTTCATCCTCATCGGCGTCTCCGGCCTCTCGCGCGTGAGTCGCCGACCCGGCGCGGCGTCCGGCGTGGTCATCGGCTCGACCGCGCTGGTGCTGGGACTCATCATCCTCTTCGCCCCGTGGTGGATTGGCACGCTGCGCGGGCTCTCCAAGGAGCGCAACGCCCGGGTTCGAGCCCAGGAGCGAGCGGACATGGCGGCGCACGTGCACGACTCGGTGCTGCAAACCCTTTCGCTCATTCAGCGGGCCGCCGACAACCCGGTCGAAGTCGCCCGACTCGTTCGTATGCAGGAGCGCGACCTTCGCCTGTGGTTGGTCGACCCTGAATCTTTCGGACTGACGTCGGACCCTCCGGACTCCCTGGCCGAATCGGCGTTCGAAATCGAGCACGAGGTAGAAGACACCTACGCCGTCGCGGTGGACGTGGTGATCGTCGGCGACTGCGACCTGAGTGCGCCGGTCCTCGCGTTGCTCGGGGCCGGTCGCGAGGCGACCGTCAACGCCGCGAAATGGTCCGAGGCACCCAGCGTGAAGATCTACATCGAAGTCGAACCGGAACGCATCACGATGTTCGTGCGCGACCTCGGCAAGGGCTTCAACCCCTCGGAGGTCCCCGCCGATCGCCAAGGGATATCGGGGTCCATCGTCGAACGCATGGCCCGCTGCGGCGGTCAGGCGACGATCCGAAGCAGCCCCGGAAGCGGCACGGAGGTCGAGCTGGTACTTCCCCTCAAGACGACCGCTTCGTGAAACAGGAGTCGCCGCTCCCGCGGGTCTTCCTGGTCGACGATCACGCGCTCATCCGCTCGGGCATTCGAGCCGAACTGGGCAGCCAGGTCGAGCTGGTGGGTGAGGCCGACGAGGTCGAGGCGGCCATCGAGATGATCCTCGAGCGGCTGCCCGACGTGGTGTTGCTCGACGTGCACATGCCCGACGGCGGCGGCCAGGCGGTGCTCGAAGCCGTCATCGCCCAGGAGTCGTCCGTCAAGTTCCTCGCCCTCTCGGTCTCGGACGCGGCCGAGGACGTCATCGCCATCATCCGCGCCGGCGCGCGGGGTTACGTGACCAAGAACATCGAGGGACCAGAACTGATAGAGGCGGTCCATCGGATCGCCGCCGGCGACGCGGTCTTCTCGAGCCGACTGGCGGGCTTCGTCCTCGACGCCTTCGCCTCGCAAAACGGCGACGCCGGGGCCACCCCGCCACCGTTCGATCCTGAGCTGGACCAGCTCACCGTGAGGGAACGCGAGGTCCTACGGCTCATCGCCCGCGGCTACGCGTACAAAGAGATCGCCGCGGAGCTCAACATCGCCATCAAGACCGTCGAAAGCCACGTGTCCGCAGTCTTACGAAAGCTCCAGCTCTCCAATCGCCACCAGTTGACGAAGTGGGCGACGGAGCGCCGACTGCTCTAGCCATCGGCCCGACGACCACCGAGCACATGGTCGTCGCGCCCGATGACGACGACTCACTACATTGGTGCCATGACCACCATTCGATTCAATGTGACCGCGCTCGACTGTCCCGAGCCGCTCGAGCTCGCCGACTTCTACGCCCAACTCACCGGCCTGGCCGTGGAGCCTCTGGGCGACGTCGCGCCCGCGGACGTGGAGTGGATCGAGCTGTTGCACGAGGGAAAGCCCACCATCGCCTTCCAGAAGGTCCCGGGTTACGTCACGCCGACGTGGCCCGAGGGTCCCGTGCCCCAGCAGTTGCACATCGACTTCGCGGTCGACGACCTCGACGCGGCCGAAGAGGTGGCCCTCTCCCTCGGCGCCACCAAGAGCAACTTCCAGCCCGGCCAGACGTTCCGCGTCTACCTGGATCCGGTCGGTCATCCCTTCTGCCTCGTGCTCGACCACTAGGCAGCACCTAGTCTCCGCGACGCGGAGCGATCGAACGGCCCGCGGCGTGAATGGTCGACGCTCAGTCGAGGACCTGGGTGCCGGTCCCCTTCTGGAGCAACGACTGGTAGTAGTCGTTCTTCTTCTTGTCCACCACGAACATGTGGAAACACTTGAGGCACTGGATCTTGAGCAGCGGGTGCGGCCAACCGGGGTGCGTGATGAGCTCCATCTCGGGGAAGTGGCAATCCGGACACGCGAACGTGATGACTCCCAGATGCTCACCGGGCACGAGCGACGCGGGTTCCATACTCCACCTCCTTCCCCGACAACCTCGCCACAGCGTACGCCCAAGTGCCGTCGGGCGTTAGCGCGAGACGGCCCACATCGCGCGATGACTCGCGGCGTTCGATTCGAATTAACCTTGACGTTGGCGAAGCCGGAGTTCGCATCGAACGAACGTTGAGCCGACATCAGCCCGGCTACTGGCTGGCGCCTCTGCGACGTATCTACCCAGCAAGGAATACCATCGTGTCGTTTCCATCAGTCAGGCGCGGCGTCACCATCATCGCTGTCGCCTCGTTCGGTGCCGCCTTCGCCATCCTGCCGTCCGGGATAGCCCACGCCGCATCGGCGAAGACGGCCCTTCCGCTGAAGACGATCGTACGCAACAGCGACCTCGACATCGGCGCGATCCGCACGTACTTCTTCTGTAGCACCACCAAGTGCAAGAAGGCACTTTCGTTCAACAAGGCGGCGGCGCTGGCCGGGGTCGCCGATATCCGCCTCGAGATCGCCAAAATGGAGACCGACGCCGTACCGACCTCGGAGGCGACGATTGTCGCCAAGTACGAGATCGACGCCACGGCGCTCGTCAACGCGTTCACCAACTTCGCCAAGGCGACCACCGGCGGCGGCATTTCCAACGACATAGGCATCATCTACTACCAGTCCGCCAACCTCGGCTCCGACGACTATCTCATCAATTGCATTGCCACCAAGGCGCCGGTCTCCTTCAAGACCTGGAGCGTCGGCGTCGTGGGCGTCGCGTACGCCATGCAAGTCGACACCAAGGCGGAGACGCCCAGCTCCACGCGCGCCACCATTGCCAGCATCAACGAGAGTCTTCTGGCCGAGGCCGCCAGCATGAAGAGCGACGCGAACGGCCCCAACGCCACGTTCAACAAGATGGTCGTCCAATTCGCCGCCACGCAAACGCTCGACAGCCGCGATTCGCTTCTGATAGTCGCCAATCAGCCGGGGTCGATAACGGCGGCCGACCTCAAGGCGCTGGCCGCGAAGCTCACGTTGGAGTTCAAGAATCTGGCCGCCCTGCATAACAAACTCTCGAGCTAGGTCCTACTTCCAGACGCTCCGGCCCGTGAGCAACGCCGCAACCGATGAAGTAGGTTCGCAGCCATGACTCAACGAAATGTCTCCTTTCCTTCCAACTTCATGTGGGGCACCGCCACGTCGGCCTACCAGACCGAAGGCGGCGGGGCCAACACCGACTGGTGGCGTTTCGAGCTCGCCGTAGGTTCGACGGCGACCGAGCCGAGCGGCGACGCCTGTGACTCATGGCACCGTTACGAGGAGGACCTCGATCTGGTCCAGAACCTAGGCCTCAACGCGTACCGGTTCTCGATCGAATGGGCCCGCGTCGAACCCGAGCGCGGGACGTTCTCCCACGAGGCGCTGGCGCACTACCGCGACATGATCGAGTCCTGCCGTCGGCGCTCCATCCTGGCCGTGGTGACCCTGCACCATTTCACGCTGCCGCTCTGGGTGAGCGACGCGGGGGGCTTCGAGAGTCCGGACATCGCCACCTGGATGGGTGACTACGCCGCGGTGGTCGCCGCGTCGCTGGGCGACGTCATCGACGTGGCCTGCACCATCAACGAACCGAACGCCCTGGCCCTGCTGGGATACCTGATGGGGCTGTTTCCGCCGGCGGTCGAGGATTGGGACCGCTTTGTCGGCGTCAACCACAACCTGCGGGCCTGCCACGCGACGATGAGCGCCGCGCTGCGCGCGGGTCCCGGAAACTTTCCCATCGGCTTCACGCTGAGCATGCAGGAGTGGGAGGCCGCGGAGGGCGGCGAGGCCCTGGTCGACATGATCCGCGGGGAGATGGAAGACCAATACCTGCGTTCCGTCGAGGGCGACGACTTCATGGGCGTGCAGTGCTACACCAAGATCCAGCTCGGACCGGAAGGCCCGATCCCCCCGTCCGGCGAGACGACCGAGATGGGCTATCTCTACTGGCCCCAATGCGTGGAGTACACGCTGCGCCGCGCGGCCGCAGCAACGGACGTGCCGCTCGTCATGAGCGAGAACGGCATCGGCACCAACGACGACGTGCAGCGCATCCGCTACCTCACCGAGGCCCTGCGCGGACTGAGGAACGTGCGCGACGACGGCATTGACGTGCGCGGCTACTTTCAGTGGTCGCTGCTCGACAACTTCGAATGGGCCCACGGGTACGGCCCGAAGTTCGGCATCGTGGCGGTCGACCGGGTCACCTTCGAACGCACCGCCAAGCCGTCGGCCCAGTGGTACAGCGAAGCGGTGCGCTACTTCCCCGCGAGTATTTCGTAACCAAGTCCCGAGTCACGAAATACTGAGCAGGGCAATCCCCGCTACGACCAGCAGCGCGGGAACCACGACTCGCCGCAGGCGACCCTCTTTGAAGACGACCGCGCCGATCACGGCCGCCCACAGGACACCCGTCTCGCGCAGCGCGCTCACTACGCCCAACGGGGCGCGCGCCTGCGCCCACAGCACCGTCAGATACGCGACCATCGAGATCAACCCGCTCGACATCCCGATGACGACCTTTCGAGGGGAGGGCCACCAGGCCTGGCGGCGAGAGAACACGAAGGAGAGCCACAGCACCGACTGCAGCGCGAAGAGCAGCGCGCCGTACTGGAAGGAATCGTGACTCGCCCGCACGCCCAGACCGTCGACGACCGTGTAGACCGCGATGGCCGCCCCCGTGGCCAGCGCCCACACGACACCCAACTTCTGGGTCACCGCGCCGCCGCGGCGCAGCACCAGACTCACGATGCCCACCACGATGACCACGATGCCGAGAAGCCCCCGAGGGCCGAGGTGCTCGTTGGCGAAGACGAACCCGGCCACCGACACCAGCAAGGGCGCGATGCCCCTGGCGATCGTGTAGGACTGGGAAAAATCGGCGCGGCGGTACGCCCCCATCAAGAACAGTTCGTAGCCCAGGTGGCAGGCCGTCGAAGCGAAGAGATACGCCAGGCACGCCGATCGCGGAAGACCGACGAGGGGAACCATGACGATCGACGTGATGGCGATGCCGAGGTTGAGCAGAGCGAAACTCGCGTACTGATCGTGCAGGCTCTTGGTCATGGCGTTCCACACGGCGTGCAGGAGGCCGGCCGCGAGCACGACCAGTACGACGGTGACGTTCACGAACGAAGCACCAGGTGCGGTCCGATCGACGGCGCGAGTACCATGGTCGCCATCCTACGAGACGGTCTTTTCGTCATTTGGTCCGCCTTCGAGCCGTCCGAGCGCCTCGTATAGACTTACGATTCGCGTCTTGAGGTCTAGGCCTTAAGAACACCGAGGACCTGTGGTGCAGCTCGGAGTGCACGCCGCCCTGTCAAGGCGGAGGTCGCGGGTTCAAATCCCGTCAGGTCCGCTCGACACCCGAAAGGGTGACGAGGAGGTCGAGTAGCTCAGTTGGTAGAGCGCGCGCCTGAAAAGCGTGAGGTCACCGGATCGACGCCGGTCTCGACCACCATTCATCAGCGGGACGTCGTCGTCCCGCGAGCCAGGCGCTAGAGCGTCGACACCCGCACGCGGTCGTGGTGCTGACTCTGGGTGTGGTGCCACGTGCCCGTCAGCACGAGATTGCGGCGCAGCCCTTGGATCACCAGATCCGGCTCGCCGAGCGACTCGTGCACCAGTCCCATCGGCTCGATTCGGGCGACGACCTTCGAACCGCGCAGGTACTCGACGAGGTACACGCTCACGCGGTGGCGATGACGCCGCGAGGA
The DNA here is from genome assembly GCA_963827115.1 of uncultured Acidimicrobiaceae bacterium. Taxonomy (GTDB): domain Bacteria; phylum Actinomycetota; class Acidimicrobiia; order Acidimicrobiales; family RAAP-2; genus RAAP-2. The sequence continues at coordinate 2,176,493 of CAWGZS010000001.1, forward strand.
CATGGCGGCCCGATAGAAGTAACGCTCGGGGGTCTGATCGCTGGAAGCCGCCATGCCCGCAACGTAGGCGGGTGCTGTGACACGTCGTGGCACACTACATAGCAACCGAGGAGCGACGATGAACGAGGTACCGGACATTGAACCAAGATTCAATCTCCAACCAGGGGACGTCGCCTGGCCCACCACGGACTGGCCCCGGGGCGCCGTCGCCAACCAGCCCGACCTCGACCGGGTGGTGGACGAACTCTTCATACTCGACGACCTGTCGGAGACCAATGCCGTCGTCGTGGTGCAGGGCGGCCGTCTGCTGGCGGAGCGTTACGGCGGCGTCCAGCCGTACTTCGACCGGCCGGCCGAGCCCATCACCTGGAGAAGCCTCCTGCTCTCGTGGTCGATGGCCAAGTCGATGCTGCACATGATCGTCGGCACGCTGGTGGACCAAGGCCGCCTGGACCCGGACCAGTTGGCTCCGGTGCCCGAGTGGAACGACCCCGCAGACCCCCGTCATCAGATTCGCATCCGTGACCTGCTGGCCATGCGCGACGGACTCGATTTCATCGAAGAGTACGAGATCGGTCGCGAGAGCAACATCCTCGAGATGCTGTGGGGCGAGGGCCAGGGCGACATGGCGGCCTACACGGCGTCGCGACCCCTGGCCCACGAGCCGGGCACCCACTTCCATTACTCGAGCGGGACGACGAACATTCTGAGCCGCATCGTGGCGGACATCGTCGGCTACGGCGAGAACTACCGCGACTACCTCCGTCAGCACCTCTTCGATCCGCTCGGCATGGTGGGCCCCGTGGCGGACTTCGACGAGTCCGGCGTCTTCGTCGCCTCAAGCTTCGTGCACGCACGCGCGTTGGACTTCGCCAAGTTCGGCTTGCTGTACCTACGCGGCGGCGAGTGGCAGGGCCGCCAGCTGGTGTCGTGGCGGTGGGCGGCCACCGCTCAGCGTCCGCTCAGCCGCGACGAAGAGGATCGCACCTTCTACTCGTGGCACTGGTGGGTCACCGCCGACGAGTTCGGCACCTACGCCGCGAGCGGCTACGAGGGCCAGCGCATCATCGTGGTCCCGGCTCTCGATGCGGTCATCGTGCGACTCGGCCACACGCCGAGCGAGCACTACCCGGCACTCAACGACTGGCGAGCGCGCGTGCTCGAAGTGCTGGCGTCGAGCTACACGCCTTCGTAATCGAAACCGAGATCGGGCGCGCTGAAGAGTGCGTCGAAGGCCCAGCCTTCCTTCGCCGCCAACGCGGCCGCGGTGCCGCCGCGGTCCACGACCGCGAGCAGCAGCACCACCCGGGAGCCGAAGTCCGACACGACCTGGGCCGCTTCGCGCAGACTCGTGCCCCGCGTGACGGTGTCCTCGGTGATGACCACCCGGTCGCTCATCAGCAGCGAACCCGCGATGCGCCCTCCGGCCCCGTGATCCTTGACTTCCTTGCGCACGCTGAAGGCCCGCAAGGGTCGACCGAGGGTCGACGCCACGCCCGCCGTGATGAACGACGCGCCGTCGGCGCCCATGGTGAGACCTCCGATGGCGGTCACCTCGTCGGGGATGCGCTCGAGCAGCAGGGTGGCCACGTCGCGCATCGACTCCGGCGCGCAGATGGTCTGCTTGGAATCAATGAACCACGATGACTTTCTTCCGGACTTGAGCGTGAAATCGCCGCGCCGCACCGAATGCTCCAACAGGTGCGCCAGCACCCGTTCGCGAGCGTCGCTCACGTGAGGACCACCTTCGCGCTGCCGGCTCGCACCTCACCGACGACCGTGGCGGCGACCCCCGCGGCGCGGGCCAAGGTGATTGCCGCGTCGCCCGCGCTGGCGTCGAGCGCCACCACCATGCCCAGTCCGCAGTTGAAGACGCGCACCATCTCCTCGGAGCTCACGGCCCCGCGACGCTGGATCTCGAAGAAGATCTCCGGCGTCTCGAAGCTCGTCATGTCGATGACCGCGTCGAGGTTGGCGGGGAGGATGCGAACGACGTTGCCGAGTATCCCTCCCCCGGTGACGTGCGCGGCCGCGTGAAGCGCCGCCCCCAATTGCCGTCGCATCGCCAGCACGGCCGGCGCGTAGATCACCGACGGCACCAGCAATTCGTCGCCCAACGACCGCGGCGAACCCGCGAAGGCCGGCCGCGTCAGCGCGGTCTTGTCGCTCAGCAGGACCTGGCGAACCAGGCTGTAGCCATTGGAGCGCAGCCCCGGCGAACCGAAACCGATCAGCACGTCGCCGTCGCGAACCCGCGACGGGCCGAGTTCCCCGCCCCGTTCGACGACCCCGACCGCGAAACCGGCCACGTCGAGCTCGTCCGACGCCATGACCCCGCCATGCTCCGCGGTCTCGCCGCCGAGCAGCGCGGTCCCCGCGAGACGACATCCCTGCGCGATGCCCGAGACCAGCTGCTCAATGCGTGACGGATCGAGGGCGCCTACGGCGACGTAGTCGAGCAGGAAGAGCGGCTCGGCCCCGAGGCACGCGAGGTCGTCGACCAGCATCGCCACCAGGTCGAGACCAACCGTGTCGTAGCGGCCGACCAGCCGGGCTACCTCGAGCTTCGTACCCACCCCGTCGGCCGAGGCCACCAGAACGGGCTCGCGGTAGTCCTTGATGTTGAGGGCGAAGAGTCCGCCGAAGCCGCCGATGCCGCCCAGCACCTCGGGGCGGTGGGTGCTGGCCACCAGTGACGAGATCCGTTGTACGACATCGTCACCGGACTGGATCGAGACGCCGGCGCCGGCGTAGGTCATGCCGCCGTCAGGCTGATCCAGCAGTCGACTCACCAACGGCCGCCCGACTTACCGAGCGCCACTGGCGTGGGCGCCGGGTAACTGCCGGTCAAGCAGGCGTCGCAGCATTCACCGTCGAGGCGGATGGCCGATCGCAGGTTCTCCAGGGTGATGAACTCCAGGGAGTCGCATCCGATGTAGTCGCGCATCTCCTCGACCGTGTGGTTGGCCGCGAGCAGGTCGCTGCGCGTCGGCGTGTCGATGCCGAAGTAGCACGGCCACATGAAGGGCGGCGACGAGATGCGCAGGTGCACCTCTTTGGCGCCCGCGTCGCGAAGCATCCCCACCAGCGCTTTGGTCGTCGTGCCGCGCACGATCGAGTCGTCGACCACCACCAGGCGCTGACCGGCGATGTTCTCGCGCAGGGGATTGAGCTTGCGCCGCACGCTCGCCTCTCGCATGTTCTGGTCGGGCGCGATGAAGGTGCGACCGATGTAGCGGTTCTTCACCAGCCCATAGCCGAAGGGAATGCCCGAGGCCTTGGCGTATCCCTCTGCGGCCGGCACACCGGAGTCGGGCACTCCCATGACGATGTCGGCCGGCACCGACGACTGCTGGGCGAGCAGCTCGCCCATGCGGCGCCGGGTGGTGTGCACCTGGTGGCCCATGAGGTAGGTATCAGGTCGCGCGAAGTAGACGAACTCGAAGATGCACAGCTTCTCCTTGCCCGCCGCCGGCTCGAGCAGTTGCACCGAAGTCACGCCCTGATTGGTGAGGGTGATCATCTCGCCCGGTCGGACCTCGCGGACGAAGGCGGCGCCCACGACGTCGAGGGCGGGCGACTCCGAGGCGATCATCCACCCTTCGGGCGCGTCCTCGGTGCCCAGCCGACCGAGGCAGAGCGGGCGAAAGCCGTAGGGGTCGCGCACCGCGTGCACCGCGTTGGCCTCCAAGACCACCATGGAGAACGCACCGCGGGCGCGCTCGAGCACCAGGCCCAGCGCGTGCTCGAGGGTGGCGCCCCGCTCAACCTCGGAGGCAAGCAGTTCGGCCACCAGATCCGAGTCCGACAGCATCGAGGTGACCTTGATCCCGGCCGCTTCGGCCAGCTCCGCGGTGTTGGTGAGGTTGCCGTTGTGCGCGAGCGCGAAGCCGGACGACCCGGCCGAGCGATAGACGGGTTGGGCCGCCGTCCAGTTGGCCGAACCCGACGTCGAGTAGCGCGTGTGACCGATGACGATGGAACCGGCCAAGGCCCGAAGGGTCGTGTCGGCGAAGACGTGGCTGACCAGTCCGTTGTCCTTCACCACCGTGATCTGCTGATTCTGAAAGGTGGCCATGCCGGCCGATTCCTGGCCACGATGCTGCAACGCGTAGAGGGCGTCGTAGCAAAGGTAGGAGACACTGCGACCCGGCGCCACAATCCCTACCACGCCGCAGGCTTCTTTCATGTACCTTCCACTCTACGGTTCGAGGATCGTGAAGGCACGGCGTAATTCTTCCACACGCACGAGAGCCAATTGCACAGGCTGAGTACGCTGCGTAGGTGATCGATCTTCACACCCATTCGACCTTCTCTGACGGCTCCGACACGCCCGAGGAACTGGCACGGAAAGCCCACGCCATGGGCGTTTCGGCGATCTCCTTGACCGACCACGACACCACCGCCAGCCACGACCGCATGGCGGCGGCCTGCGCCGTGGAGGGCATCGAGTACGTGCCGGGGACCGAGGTCTCGCTTCGCGACAACAGCTTCCCGCGCCAGCACGGCGACGGACGAACCAGCCCGCGCCACGTGCACGTCCTGGCGTACTTCCTGCCCCTCGAACTGGACCACCCCCTGCAGCTCAAGCTGGTCGCCCTGCGTCGAGACCGCGACGTGCGCAACCGAGCCCTGGTCGGCATGCTCCAAGACCAGGGCTTCGCCGGGATCACCATGGACTACCTGACCGAACTGTCGGGCAGCGAGGACTCCATCGGGCGCCCGCACTTCGCCAAGGCCATGTTCGAACTCCATCCCGAGATCGTGGGCGAGTCCAACGAAGAAGGATGGCGACGGCTCTTCACCGATTGGCTCGGCAGCGGGGGCAAGGCCTACATCCCCAAGACGAGCATGGCCATCGAGGAGTTCGTCGACGCGGCGGCCGGTTCGTCGACGGTCTTCTCCATCGCCCACCCGCTGGTGAACTACCTCGAGCATGTGAGCGCCAACGCCATCGAATCCACGATGCCCGGCGTGATGGCGTCGCTTCGCGAGCGGGGGTTCCGCGGGGTCGAGGCGTACTACGGCGGTACGGACGCGCGCACCCGCGCTCTCATGGTGAAGCTGACGCGCGACGCCAACATGATCCCTACGGGTGGATCCGACTACCACGGTCACTACAAGGGCGACGTCTCGCTGGGCGTGGGCCACGCCGGCGACCTGCGGGTACCTGACGAGATCCTCGAGGAATTGAAGGCCGCCCGCTAGCCGATCGCGGCCAGCGCCTCTTCGAGCGCCACTCGGCGACGCCTCTCGATCTCGCTAACCGAGAGGTCGATGAGGCCGCCGATTCGAAAACGGTCGCCGCCGACCAGTCCGAGCGGCACCACGTCCACGCCCGCCACCGCGCCACGCGCGCTGAAGGCCGCGACGTCACTGGTGGCCATCACGAAACGGCCCGGGAATTCGCTGAAGAGCTCGCCGTGCGCCACGGGCTCACTCACCTCGACCCCCAATCCGCTCGCCGCCACCATCTCGGCGAGCGCGGTCGCGAGCCCTCCGCCCCCGACGTCATGCACGGCCACCACGTCACTGCGCGCTCCGGCGCAGATCGCCGCGATCTCTCGGGTGACGAATCGCACGCACGCGATGAAAGCCTGCGGATCGAACGGCGGCACTAGGCCGCCTCGGCGACCACGTGACGTCGCCCACTTGGTGCCACCCAGCGGGAAGGGCTGTGGACCCGCGCTCGTGCGAGTACCCACCAGCACCGCCGTGTCGCCTTCGCGCCAGTCCCATCCCGGCGGAGGGGCGAGCAGCGAGTCGATGACCCCCAAGAGCCCCACGACCGGGGTGGGATCAATGTCGCTGCCCCCGCTCTCGTTGTAGAGCGAGACGTTGCCGCCGATGACCGGGAGACCCAAGTCGTTACAGGCCTGCGCCATGCCGTCGATCGACTCCGAGAGCTGCCACATCACCTCGGGGTGCTCGGGATTGCCGAAGTTGAGGCAGTTGACCACAGCCTTGGCGGTCGCCCCCACGCAGGCCAGGTTGGCCACGCTCTCCGCAATCGTGAGCGCGGTACCGCAGACGCGGATCAAGAGCGCACCATCTCGGGTTGGAGTCGGTCGACAACGCGATGCCGCGTTCGGAGAAGGGCAAGCCCGGACCGGCCAGACGAAGCAGCGCTGCGTCACGGCCGGGACCCACGACCGTGTTCAAGAAGAGTTGCGAGTCGTACTGGCGATAGACCCACGCGGGGTCCACCAGAAGTCCCATCACGTCATCGTTGGCGGAGCCGATCGGCTCGTCGTTCGTCGGGTCGTCGGCCCGACGCTCGTCCAGGTCCTCCGGTCGCTTGAGGGGCCGGTCGTAGAGGGGCGCCTGGTCGGCCAGCGACGCGGCCGGTACCTGCGCCAGGACCTCGCCGTCGAAGCCGTTCCTCACGCGCAGCATTCCGACGGCTTGACCGTCGGCGCCCCGTTGCGCCTCGACCACGTGACCCACGACGTTCGCGCGCACCTCCCACTTGGCGCACAGCTCGGCGACGGCCGGCCAGTTCTCGGGGGTGATGATGGCGAGCATGCGCTCCTGGCTCTCGGAGGTCATGATCTCGAACGGCGCCATGCCGGCCTCCCGCAGCGCCACCGCCGTGATATCGACGTCCATGCCCACACCGCCGCGGGCCGCGGTCTCGCTGGTGGCGCAGACCAGACCGGCCCCGCCCAGATCCTGGATCCCGAGCACCAATCCGCGGTCGAGCAACTCGAGGCAGGCCTCGATGAGTCGCTTCTCCTCGTAGGGATCGCCCACTTGCACACTCGGGCGCTTGGCGTCGTCCAGCGACGCCGCACCGTCCTCACCGTCGAAGCCCGCCGACGCCAACACCGAGACGCCGCCGATGCCGTCACGACCGGTAGAGGACCCGAGCAGCACCGCGAGGTTCCCCACTCCGGACGCGACGCCCAGCACGAGGCGCTGGGTCGGCAGCGCCCCCACGCACAGCACGTTCACGAGGGGATTCGAGGCGTAGCAGTCGTCGAACGTGAGTTCTCCGCCAATCGTGGGCACGCCCACCGAGTTGCCGTAGCCGGAGATGCCCGACACGACGCCCTCGACCAGCCACCGCTGACGGGCGTCAGTGAGCTGGCCGAAGAACAGGGGATCCATGACGGCGAGCGGGCGAGCGCCCATGGTGAAGACGTCGCGCAAGATTCCGCCCACCCCGGTCGCCGCGCCCTGGTAGGGCTCGATGGCCGAAGGATGATTATGACTCTCGATGCGTATCGCCACCGCGATGCCGTCACCCGCGTCGATTACCCCGGCGTTCTCGCCCGGACCGACCAGCACGTGGTCGCCCTGGGAAGGAAGACGGCGTAAATGTATCCTCGACGACTTGTACGAGCAGTGCTCGCTCCACATCACGCCATAGAGCGCCATTTCCAAGTGATTGGGCTCGCGACCGAGCACGGCGCGGATGTCGTCGAACTCAGAATCAGTGAGGCCCAGGGCACGATGCAGGGCTTCGCCGGCGCTACTCATCCCACCAAACTACTTGGCGAAAAGGCGTTGAAGGAACGCCTCAGCGCGTCGACATCGCCCCTCAACGTTTCCTCGGCTACGCGGGGATAAATCTCGACTCCACACTCACATCGGGAATCGAGAGTCGCATTCTCGGGAATAACACAAGAGTTATTTAAGTATTTCTTACATACTCCACGTTCTGTCCTGCCGAATTAGTTGATATCTCACGATAAAGAAATTAAGATATTTCATTAATTAGCGATCACAATCACGGCTCACTACACTTAATAGTCCGCACTTAATTCTGGAGATTTATGGCAACAGTTACGAAAAAGACGCTACCCAAAAAGCCCGTAAAAAGGACGATGAGCGCCGATCACAAAGCCAAACTCGCACAAGGGCGCAACGAATCTCGAATTGTTAGCAAGTATCTCGACGCCCTAGCCGCGGGAAAAGGCAAGCGCGGACGTAAGCGCACTCCCGAATCGATCAGTATTCAGATCACGCGTATCGACAAGGCGATCGCCGCCGCCTCGCCAATTCAGAAATTGGAACTCACGCAAAAGCGTTTTGATTTGGTCGCGGAGCATGGCCGCCTCACCTCAAGGGTGGACCTCACGAGCGTCGAAAAGGACTTCATAAAAGTCGCCAAGTCGTACGCCAATCGAAACGGGATCGGCTACAACGCCTTTCGCGAATTGGGCGTGTCCGCCGAGGTGTTAAAGCGCTGCGGCATTAGCCGCGCTCGCCCGTAGGACACCTCCCGCAGCCGAGACGAATCCGGCCAACAGCACTTGGCCGTCCGCGCTGCCGAGCAGCGTCAACATGGCGCGCTCGGGATGGGGCATGAGGCCCACGACGTTGCGCCCCTCGTTCACGACACCCGCGATATCGCCGCGCGATCCGTTGGGGTTGTCCTTGTAGCGCAGGACCACCTGGTCGTTCGCCTCAAGGGCCTCGTAGGTGCGGTCGTCGCAGGTGTAGGCACCCGAGAAGTGGTTGATCGGAATCGTGAGCTCCTGGCCGGTCGTCGCCAGACGGGTCAGCACCGAGTTCGTGGAAGCGACGACCAGGGGCGTCGGCTCGCTAATGAAGGTCAGACCCCGGTTCTTCTGCAGGGCACCCGGCAGCAATCCCGCCTCGGTTAACACCTGGAAACCGTTGCAGATTCCCAGCACCGGGCCACCCGAGGCGGCGAAGCGGGCGACCGACTCCATCACCGGCGAGAACCGGGCCAGCGCGCCGGGACGCAGGTAGTCGCCGTGAGCGAACCCGCCCGGCAGGATGAGCCCGTCGTACTGCGCGACGTCGGTGGCCGAGTGCCAGACGAAGTCGACGTCGACGCCCAGCTGGGTCATCGCCAAGGCGGCGTCGTACTCACAGTTGGAGCCAGGAAAGATGACGACACCGATGCGGGTCATTACCTAGCCCTCACCGCGGCGAGCGACCGCGTTCTCGATCACCGGATTGGACAGCAGCCGCTCCGCCAAGGCCGCCGCCTTGGCCAGGGCTTCGGTTTCGTTGTCCGCCTCGACGTCGAGGCGGAAGGCCTTGCCCGCTCGGACGTTGGTGACACCGGTGAATCCCAGGGCCGGCAAGGCCCGCTCGATGGTGGCACCCTCGGGGTCCGCGATTCCCTCGCGCAGCGTAACGTCGACAATGACCGGAAAGTTCACGTCTACGCACCGTACCAGTCGGCGAGCGGTCGTCCGGTCACCCGCTCGTAGGCCTCGACGTAGCGTCGCGACGTGATGGCGACGATCTCCTCAGGCACCGGCGGAGGCGGAGGCGTCCGGTCCCACTCCTGTGCGGCCAGCCAATCGCGGAACGGCTGCTTGTCGAAGGCCGGCGGGGTCTCGCCCGATCGCACGTGATCGGCTGGCCAGATACGCGAGGAGTCCGGCGTCAACACTTCGTCACAGACCACCAGTTCACCGTCGACGAAGCCCAGCTCGAACTTGGTGTCAGCCAGGATCAGACCGACGTCGAGCATGGACGCCGCGGCCAAGGTGAAGAGCTCCAGGCAAAGGGTCTGCGCCTGCGCCAGGACATCCTCACCGACGATGCTCGCGGCCGTCGCCAGATCGATGTTGAGGTCGTGTCCGACGGCGGCCTTCGTCGACGGCGTGAAGATCGGCACGGGGAAAGGGTCGGTGAGGGCCAGCCCCGGTGGGGCCGCCATCTGATGGACGGTGCCCTTCGCGACGTACTCGTCGAAGGCTTGACCGGCCAGTCGACCGCGAACGATGCATTCAAGCGGCAGCATCGTCGCTCGCCGCACCAGCATGGTGCGGCCGTGCCACGACACCTGGTCGACGAAGCCCGGAACGAAGGTCTCGATCTCCTGGGGATCACACGAGACCAGCGCGCTGGGCACGGCGCCGGCGAACTCACGCACCCAGTAGTTGGTGAGGCCCGTGAGGACCCGCCCCTTCTCGGGAATCGGCTCGTTCATGACGACGTCGAAGGCGCTGAGTCGGTCCGACGCCACCATGAGCAGATGGTCGTCGTCGAATTCGTAGAGATCGCGAACCTTGCCGGTGTAGCTGTGGGTGAGCGCGAGGTCCCTCATGCTCGCCAGGTGAGCGCGTCGAGGAAACGACCGCGGTGCGTCAGGAGTCGCTGCGCGTCGAAGGCGTGCTCGAGCGCTTCGTTGCTCAACGGCACGTCTTCGTCCTCTTCCACGATCTCTCGGAAGTTGCGACGCTCCTCCACGGATTTAAGAGCGGCCGCTTGCACGAGGCGGTACGCGTCGTCGCGCGAGAGACCCGAATCCACCAAGGCGAGTAGCACCGACTGGGAGAAGACGAGCCCCAGCGAATTCACGGTGAGGTTCTCCAGCGCGCGATCGGGCTTGAGCACCAACCCGTCGGCGAGCGCCGTGGCCTTCCTCAGCATGTAGACCGTCAACTGCAGCGCGTCGGGCAGCACCACGCGCTCGACGCTCGAGTGCGAGATATCCCGCTCGTGCCAGAGCGCGACGTCCTCGAGCCCGGCTTGCAAGTAACCGCGCAGCACCCGCGCGAGCCCGCACAGCCGCTCGGAGATGACGGGGTTGCGCTTGTGCGGCATCGACGACGAGCCCTTCTGGCCCTCGGCGAACGGTTCCTGCGCCTCGCCCACCTCACCTCGCGAAAGGTGGCGCACTTCCAGGGCGAACTGTTCCATCGACGTGCCGAGGGCCGCGCAGGCGTACAGCACCTGGGCGTGGCGATCGCGAGCGATCACCTGCGTCGAGGGAACGCCCACCAGGCCGAGTCGCGAGCAGACGTACGCCTCGACGGACGGATCGATGTTGGAGAAGGTGCCGACCGCGCCGGAGAGCTTGCCCACCGCGATGGCGGCGCGCGCCGCCACCGCGCGCTCCACGTCGCGCTGCACCGCCAGCGCGAAAAGCGAGAACTTCGCGCCATAGGTCGTGGGTTCCGCGGGCATGCCGTGCGTGCGACCGAGGATCGGCCAGTCGATTGATTCGACGGCCCGGCGCGTCAAGGCGTCGCGCAGCGCGAGCGCGTCGGCGATGACGATGTCCATCGCGTTGGCCAATATCGAACAGAACGCGGTGTCGACGACGTCGGAGGAGGTGAGGGCGTAATGGATCCACGCCCCTTCCGGCATACCGATGCGTTCCTGGACCGCGTCGACGAAGGCCGCGGTGTCGTGGTTCGTCACCTGTTCTCGCTCCTCGACCTCGCGCACGAAGGCGGCGTCGATAACGGGGCGACGCTCCCGGAGCGCCGCCACCTCCTTGACGGGCAACGCGCCGATCGCCGCGAGGCCCTCGGCGGCCAGCAGCTCCACTTCGAGCATGGTGTCAAAGCGATGTTCGTCGCTGAAAAGCGCGGCGACGTCCTGGGGGGAATATCTGGGAATCATCTCTCTCCTGGCTCGCGTCGGGCGATGTCGGTGCGCATGACCTTGCCCTCAAAGGTTACGAGGGACGCCGCCTGGTACGCGCGACGGCGCGCTTCAGCACCGGACGTCGCCGTGGCGGTGACCGCCAGGACCCGTCCGCCACCCGTGAGGAAATTCCCCTGGCCGTCGCGCGTGGTGCCGGCGTGGAATATCACCACCCCTTCGATCGGCTCCGCGAGCTGCCCGTCGGAGCCGAGGCCGTGGATGACGTCACCGTGGCGCGAGGTAGCGGGGTAGCCGTGCGACGCGAGCACGACCGTCACCGCGTGGCCCGACGCGTCGACGGTGGTACCACCGAGCTGACCCTGACCGACCTTCACGAGCACTTCGAAGATCTGCTCGCCGTACAGGGGGAGGAGGGCTTCGGTCTCGGGGTCGCCGAAACGTACGTTGTACTCGAGCAACTTGGGGCCCGACGAGGTGAGCATCACCCCGGCGTACAGGACGCCGCGGTAGTCGATACCTCGCCGGCGCAGCTCCTTGAGTGTGGGCGCGACGATCGTCGACAGCACTTCCTTGACCTGTGCGTCGCTCATCGATTCCATTGGCGCGTAGGCCCCCATGCCGCCGGTGTTCGCGCCCCGGTCACCGTCGCCGACCCGCTTGAAGTCCTGGGCCGCCGCCAGGGCCAGCACGTCGGTCCCGTCGCAGAGCACCAGCAGCGAGCACTCCGGTCCGTCGAGCCCCTCTTCGATGATGACGGTGGTGCCCGCGCTGCCGAAGGCGGCCCCACTCAGCTTGTCGCGAACGTCGAGGTCCGCCTCGTTGAAGTCGTCGGTCACCAGCACGCCCTTGCCAGCCGCCAGCCCGTCGGTCTTGATGACGTAGGGAGGCGTCATGGTGCGCAGGAAGGTTATTGCGTCCTCGGGGTCTTGGAAGACCCCGAAATCGGCGCTCGGCACGCCCGACGCGGCCAGGAACTCCTTCATGAAGGCCTTGGAACCCTCGAGCCGCGCACCTTCGAGGCCCGGTCCCACGACCACCTTTCCCTGGTCTCTGAGCCGGTCGGCCAGGCCGTCGACGAGGGGCTGTTCGGGTCCGATCACGAAGAGGTCGGCGTCGAGCTCGGTGGCGACCGTGTCGACGCAGGTGATCCCGTGCGCGGCGATCCCCGCGTTGCCCGGCGTGACGATCACCCGTGCGCTCTTCGAGAGCGCCCACGCCAGGGCGTGCTCGCGCGCGCCTGAGCCGACGACGACGCAGGTGCTCACGAGGGTCGGACGAATTGCTCTCGGCCCGGCCCCACCCCCACGACGGAGATGGTGACGCCCGTGGTGTGCTCCAAGAACTTCACGTAGTCCTTGGCGGGCTGGGGCAGCTGCTCGTACTTGGTGAAGGCCGTGAGATCGCTCTGCCACCCGGGCAGCACCTCGTACACGGGCGTCACGTCGTGCAACACCGACTGGTGGTAGGGAGGGTAGTCGTAGCGCACGCCGCCGGCGTCGTAGGCCACGCAGACCTTGATCTCCGCGAGCGTGTCCAGCACGTCGAGCTTGGTGAGCGCGATCTCCGTGAGCGAATTGAGCCGCGCGGCCTGGCGGGCCATGACGGCGTCGAACCAGCCGACGCGCCGGCGTCGACCGGTGTTGGTCCCGTATTCGTGGCCGCGGTCGACCAGCAGGTCCGCCATGTCGCCGTCCACCTCGGTCGGGAAGGGACCGGCGCCGACCCGGGTGACGTAGGCCTTGGCGATGCCCACGATGCTCGTCAGATCGCGAGGCCCGAGGCCCGAGCCGGTGCACGCGCCTCCGGCCACCGGGTTAGAAGAGGTCACGAAGGGATAGGTCCCGTGATCGAGGTCGAGGAACGTCGCCTGGGCGCCTTCGAGCAGTATTCGCCGACCGCTTCGCAAGGCGCTGTGCACGATGCCCACGGTGTCGTCGATCATCGGCGCGATCTGGGGCGCCATCTCGTCGAGGTACTTCGCGCAGATATCCGCCGCGTTCATGGCGGGTCGGTTGTAGATCTTGGTCAGCACGAGGTTCTTCTCGCGCAGCACCACGTCGAGCTTCTCGCGGAAAATCTTGGCGTCCAGCAGGTCCTGGATCCGCAGGCCCACCCGCGACGACTTGTCGGCGTACGCGGGGCCGATGCCCCGCTTGGTGGTGCCGAGGGCGTTCTTGCCCAGGAAGCGTTCGGTCAGCCGATCGAGTTCTTGGTGGTAGGGCATGATGAGGTGCGCGTTGCCCGACACCACCAGACGCGACACGTCGATGTTCTTCGTCTTCAGGGCCTCGAGTTCGGCGAGCAGGACCGCCGGATCGACCACCACGCCATTGCCGATGACCGGGGTTATGTGCGGATAGAGCACGCCGGAGGGCACGAGCTGGAGGGCGAACGCCTCACCGTCCACCACGATTCGATGACCGGCGTTGTGGCCGCCCTGGTAGCGCACGACCATATCCATGTCACGAGCCAGGAGATCGGTCAATTTACCTTTGCCTTCGTCACCCCACTGGGTTCCGACTACGACGGTTGCGGGCACTGGACTCCCTCGAGTTGGCCTCGTTGCAGACCAAGTCTAACCGAACGAAATATTGTCCAACGCCGCTCGCGCGGCGTGAACCCTCGTGGACCGACGAGGCCTTAACCCCGTGCGCGTCGATGCGCGTCGATGAAGAGCGCGATGGTGTTCTGCACCGGCACCAGGTCGCGTCGGTACTGACGGTGGGCCTCTTCGATGTTCGACCTCGCTTCATTGGCGACGTCCACCAGCTTCTCATCCCTCGAGGCCAGCTCCGCCTCGAGAGCCATGATCCTCTTGACGCCCTCTAGGTTGACGCCGGCGTTGGTGAGCTCCTGGATTCTCCTCAGGGCCGCGAGGTCGGCGTCGGAGAAACGCCGCGAGCCTCCGCTGGTGCGAAGCGGACTCAGCAGGCCGCTGCGCTCGTAGTTGCGCAGCGTCTGGGGATGGACCCCCGCGATCTCGGCGAAGACCGAGATGACGTAGACGGCGTGGTGATGATCGTGATCGCTCATGGGGCCACCTCTTCATTCAGCGCGGTCGCCAGCCTCTCGACCAGCGCTCGTTGTTCCTTGTTCAGCTTCTTGGGGATGGTGACGTCGACCGTGACCAGCAGGTCGCCGGCCGCGTTCTTCCCGCTCGCGGGGACGCCGCGGCCTCGCACGCGCATGGTCGTCGCCGACTGCGTGCCGGCGGGGACCTTCAAGGTCACCGGCTCGTCGAGCGTGGGCACCTCCACCGTGGTGCCGAGCATGGCTTGGGTGACCGGCACGTGAACCGTCGTGGTGACGTGGTGGCCGCGCCGACCGAAACGGGCGTCGGGGCTGACGTGCACGTCGACGAAGAGGTCGCCGGGCTGACCGCCGTGGCTGCCGGGGTTGCCCTTGCCCTTCAATCGGATCCGTTGGCCGTCGAGCACGCCGGCGGGGAGGCGCACGTTGACCCGTCGCGACGAGGGCTCGCGGCCCGTGCCGTGACAGGTCTCGCAGGGCGTCTCGATGCGCCCGCCTCGGCCCTGGCACACCGGGCAGATGCTGGACATGGCGAACGGGCCCTGGTCGTCGTTGATCGTGCCGCGTCCCTGGCAGCGCTCGCAGGTGATGAAGCCCGTGCCCGGCTTCGCTCCGTTGCCGCCACAGGTGTGGCACGCCTCGTTGCTCGGCAGGCTCACGGTCGTGGTGACGCCCTTCACGGCGTCGCGGAATCCCAGGTGCAGCGCGGTCTCGAGGTCGGCACCGCGCTGGGCCCGGCTGCGTCGCGAACCGCTGAAGAGTCCGCCGAAGATGTCGCCGAGGTCACCTAAGTCGCCGGTGAAGTTGAAGCCCCCCGCGCCCTGTCCGGCCGGCGTGCCGAAGCCCGCCGCCGCCGGGCCTAGCCGGCGGACCTCGTCGTACTCCTTGCGCTTCGTGGCGTCACCGAGCACGTCGTAGGCGCCCGAGATCTCCTTGAACTTCTCCTCGGAGCCGGGATTGGTGTCGGGGTGATGGGACTTGGCCAATTTGCGATAGGCACGGGTGATTTCCTTCTCGGTGGCGCCCGAGGAAAGTCCCAGAATCTTGTAGTAGTCCTTGTCGAACCACTCTCGCTCGGCCATGGAGCCCTTAGCCTTTCACCTTTACCATCGCGGGACGCAGCACGGCGCCCTTCCAGAGGTATCCGGCGCGTAGTACTTCGTCGATGACCTGGTCGCCGTCACTGTCGCCTTCGACGTGCACGACGGCGTCGTGGACCTGGGGGTCGAATCCCACGCCCACCGCGTCGATGCGCTCGAGGCCCTCCTTGCGCAGGGTCTCGAGGAGCAGGCTGCGCGACTGGATGAGCGCCGCCGCCTCGTCGGAGTCGGACTCCTCGAAGTGCGCGAGCGCCAGGTCGAACGCGTCGAGCACCGGCAGCAGGGTCGCCACGATGGCCCCGGACGCGCGAGTGGCCGCGTCCTCGGAAGACCGGGCGACCCGCTTGCGGTAGTTCTCGAACTCGGCCTGCAGTCGCTGGAGTGTGTCCAGGTACTCGTCTCGTTCACGCTCGAGGTCACTCACCTCTATCTCGACCTCGAAGGCGGCGTTCGCCAACGCCGCCTCCAGGTCCTTCTCTAGCGCGTCATCGCTCATGGTTAGTCAACGATCTCGGCGTCGACGATGTCATCGTCGTTGCCTTGGGGCGCTGAGCCGCCCGTGTCGGCACCCGCCTTGGCGGCCTCCTCGTAGAGTCGCTGGCTGAAGCCCTGGCTCGCCGTGAGCAGCTTGTCCGTGGCGTTCTTGATCGCCTCGATCTCGCTGCCGTTGAGCGCCTCCTTGAGGGAGTTGAGCGCGCCTTCGACATCCTCGCGTTCCGTCCCTTGGAAGGATTCGGCCTGGTCCTTGAGCAGCTTCTCGGTCTGGTACACCAGGCCGTCGGCGTTGTTGCGGACCTCGGCCTCGGCGCGACGCTGGCGGTCCTCCTCGGCGTGGGCCTCGGCGTCGCGGACCATTCGGTCGATCTCGTCCTTGGAGAGCGACGAGCCGCCGGTGATGGTCATCGACTGGGTGGCCCCGGTGGCGGTGTCCTTCGCCGAGACGTGCACGATGCCGTTGGCGTCGATGTCGAAGGTCACCTCGATCTGGGGGATGCCGCGCATCGCGGGCGGGATGCCCACGAGCTGGAACTTGCCCAGCGTCTGGTTGTAGGACGCCATCTCGCGCTCACCTTGCAGGACGTGGACCTCGACCGAGGGCTGGTTGTCGTCCGCCGTGGTGAAGATCTGGGACTTCTTGGTCGGGATCGTCGTGTTGCGGTCGATGATCTTGGTCATGACCCCGCCCTTGGTCTCGATGCCCAGCGACAGCGGCGTCACATCGAGCAGCAGGATGTCCTTCACGTCGCCCTTCAAGACGCCCGCCTGCACGGCCGCACCGATGGCGACCACCTCGTCAGGGTTCACGCTCTTATTGGGCTCTTTGCCGGTGACCTTGTTGACCAGGTCCTGCACGGCCGGGATACGGGTTGAGCCGCCCACCAGGATGACGTGGTCGATCTTGTCGACCGTCAGTCCGGCGTCCTTGATCGCTTGGTCGAAGGGCTTGCGGCACCGCTCGACCAGGTCCGCCGTGAGCTCGTTGAACTTAGAGCGCGTCAGCTTGATGTCGAGGTGCTTGGGACCGTCGGCCGTGGCCGTGACGAACGGGAGGTTGATCTGGGTCTCCTGCACCGAGGACAACTCGATCTTGGCCTTCTCGGACGCCTCCTTGAGGCGCTGGACGGCCATCTTGTCCTTGGAGAGGTCTACCCCTTCGGTGTCCTTGAATGTCTTGACGAGCCAGTGCATCACGGCGTCGTCCCAGTCGTCGCCACCGAGGTGGGTATCACCGTGGGTGGACTTCACTTCGAAGACGCCCTCGGCGATGTCGAGCACCGACACGTCGAAGGTGCCGCCGCCCAGGTCGAAGACCAGGACCGTCTGCTCCTGGCCTCCCTTGTCGAGGCCGTAGGCCAACGCGGCCGCGGTGGGCTCGTTCACGATGCGCAGCACCTCGAGCCCGGCGATCTGGCCGGCCTCCTTGGTGGCGGTGCGCTGGGCGTCGTTGAAGTAGGCCGGCACGGTGATGACGGCCTGGCTCACGGTGTCGCCCAGATAGGCTTCCGCGTCGCGCTTCAGCTTCTGCAGAATTCGCGCCGAGATCTCCTGGGCGGTGTACTTGGTGCCGTCGATGTCGACAGACCAGTTCTCGCCCATGTGGCGCTTGACGGACCGCACGGTCCGCTCGGGGTTGGTGATCGCTTGACGCTTGGCGACCTCGCCGACCAGCACCTCGCCGGTCTTGGAGAAGCCCACTACCGACGGGGTCGTTCGACCGCCCTCGGCGTTCGGGATAACGACGGGCTCTCCCGCCTCGAGGACGCTGACCACCGAGTTGGTGGTACCCAGGTCGATTCCGACTGCCTTTGCCATGAAATGCTCCTTAGTGTTGAACCCCGTCTCGCCGGACCTTCCGGGAAAGCGGAGCTTGACTTCAATGCTACAGAGTTGAGTCTCGGCTTGTCAAGTAAATGTATAACGTTCGTAGTAGTAAAAGTAAAACCTTTATAAAATAGGTGTTATGACGACCAACTGGCCGCACCTCCTGGAGCGCGACACGGCGAAATGGGTACGCTGGGACTATGCCCGACCTCATACTGCTGCGCCACGGCGAGTCCGAATGGAACCAGTTGAACCTGTTCACGGGCTGGCAGGACGTTGACCTGACCGCCCAGGGCGAGGCCGAGGCCGAGGCCGCCGGCGTACTGCTCGCGGGTGAACCTGATCTCGACCTGCGGGTGCTGCACACGTCGCTGCTCACCCGCGCCATTCGCACGGCTGAGCTGGCCCTGCACGCCGCGGGACGCTCCTGGCTGCCGGTCACCAGGAACTGGCGCCTCAACGAACGTCACTACGGCGACCTCACGGGCAAGAACAAGAAGGAGACCGCCGAGCAGTTCGGCGCCGAGCAGGTGAAGCTCTGGCGGCGCTCCTACGACGTCCCGCCCCCGCCGCTGCCCGAGGGCGACCCGCGAAGCAGCCTCAACGACCCTCGGTACCGCGATATCCCCGCGGAGTTCATCCCGGCGACCGAGTGCCTTAAGGACGTCGTGACGCGCGTCTCGCCCTACTTCAGCGACGTCATTGTCGAGGACCTTCGTCGCGAGGCCGTGCGCGGCGGCGCGGTGCTGGTCGTGGCCCACGGCAACTCCATCCGGGCCTTGCGCATGATCCTGGAACACTTCACCCCCGAGGAGATCACCGAGGTCGAGATCCCGACCGGCATCGCCTACCGGGTTCGCCTGGACGACAAGCTCAACATCCTCGAAGCCCGCTACCTGGGCGACCCCGCGGCCGCCGTCGCGGCGGCCCAGGCCGTGGCGCGCCAGGCCGGCTAAGAGAGTTCGATCCTGCGTTGGTCTCGGCAGCCGCGCCTGGCACACTCGTGACCAAGGGAACGACGCGAAGCGTCCGGCGCATCGATGCGCCGCGCCATGAGGTGTACCGCGCGTTACTCGACGCCAGCGCGGTCGCAACCTGGAGGGTGCCCAACGGCATGACCTGCCACGTGCACGAGTTCGACGCCCGCGAAGGTGGGTCGTTTCGCATCTCGCTCACCTACGACGCTGCGACCGCGGTCGGCAAGACCTCCGCCCACACCGACACCTACCACGGGCGCTTCGTGCGCCTGGTGCGCGATGAACTGGTGATCGAAGTGGTCGAATTCGAGACCGCCAACCCGGACCTGCTGGGTCAGATGACGATCACCACGACGTTGAGCGACGTCGACAACGAGACGCTGGTCGTCGTCGTCCACGAGGGCCTGCCTCCCGGCGTGTCCAATGAGGACAACGAGGCGGGCACCAAAATGGCGCTCGATAACCTCGCTGCCCTCATTGAAGACCGCTAAGGACTAACTAGATCCCATCCCGAGGCCTAGAGGGCCTCGGGTCCACGTTCATTGGTGCGCACGCGCACGACCCGTTCCACGTCCAGGACCCAGACCTTGCCGTCGCCCACCACGCCCGTTCGCGCGGCCGAGACAATGGCGTCGAGCACCGACTCGACCTGCTCATCGGTGCAGGCGACTTCGATGCGGATCTTGTCGATGAAGTCGAACTCGTACTCCTTGCCCCGGTAAATCTCGATGTGGCCGCCGGTTCGACCGAAGCCCCGGGCCGGGGTGACGGTCATACCCGTCACCCCCACCGCCTGGAGGGCCACCTTGACTTCATCGAGCTTGAAGGGCTTCACCACTGCAGTAACTAGCTTCATGACTCTCCTTAAACGTTGTCGGTGTGCGTGTGACTAGGCGTGGTGAGGGACTCACCGAATGTCGGATCCGGGAAGGCCTCTTCATCATGTATAGCAACATCACCGATGGCCAAGACCTCGTCAGACTCGCGCAAACCACCTAACAGGAACTTTACGAGGAAGAAGATGATCGCCGTCGCGGTGGCCGTCCAGCTGATGATCCAGATGGCGGCCAGGAACTGTTCCCACAGCTGATGGAACGAATGGCCGTAGAACCAGCCGTCGACCGCGAAGTTGCCGGTTCCCTTGTAGTTGGCTCCCTTGACCCCGTACTCGGTCATAGCCGGGTCGGCCAGGAAACCCACCAGTAGTCCGCCGATGAGGCCGGCGAAGCCGTGGGTGTAGACCACGCCCAGGGCGTCGTCGACCTTGGAGAAGGGCCGGACCTTCGACAGGTAGTTCCACGCGAACCAGACGAGGAACGAGGAGATGAAGCCCACGCAGATCGCTCCGGTGCCGTCCACCCAGCCCGCGCTCGGAGTGATCGCGACCAGGCCGCAGAGCATTCCGTTGATGGCGCCCAGGAACGTCGGCTTCTTCTGTCGGGAGAAGAACATGTCCATGAGTAGCCACGTGATGACCCCGACTGCGGTCGCCACGTTGGTATTGAGCACGGCCCCCGCGGCACTGGCGCCCGCGTAGAACGGGTCACCGCCGTTGAAGCCATTCCAGCCGAGCCAAATGATGCCGGCCCCGACCGCCACCAGCATCAGGTTGCTCGGGAAGGCATTTTCTCGATCCTGCCAGCGTCGAGGTCCGATGATCGCCGCCCCCACGAAGGCGGCGACGCCGGCGCTCAGGTGGATCACGTAACCACCCGAGAAGTCGACGGCGCCCTTCTGGGCGAAGAACCCACCGCCCCAGAGCAGACAGGCGTTGACGCAGTAGACCATCGTGATCCACAGGGGGACGATGAGCAGCCAGGCCTTGAACTTAAGACGTCCCACGAAGCCACCTAGGAAGAGCAGCGGCGTGATGGCGGCGAACACGAACTGGAAGTACGCCAGCGTGGCCGTCGGGAAGTGGAACGGAATGAGGGTGTTCGCTCCCGAGACGGCCTGGCCCTGCTCCGAGGAGGCGGTGGCCAAGGGCGTGAAGTGGCCGATGAAGCCGCTCCAGAACGAACCGGTCGGACCGAAGTGCGATATCGGTCCGAAGGCCATGTTGTAGCCCCAGAGCATCCAGACGATCAGGGTGAGGGAGAACCCGGCGAAGCACATCAACATGGTGTTGACGATCCACTTCTTGCGCACGAGTCCGCCGTAGAGCACGGCCAGTCCCGGCAGGCTCATCATGCCGACCAAGGTCGCCGCGACGAGCTGCCACGTATTATCGGCCGGATTCAGCCAATGGGGATAGGGGATATAGGTCACCGCAGTGAGCACGTGCACTCCTTAGCAACTAGGAGAGGGCGACGCTGACCTCAGGTGGTTAAAAACAGTGTGTCCACCGAGGATTTCTAAATCGTTAGGAACGTGTTTCGAGAATGTGAACTACGTGGAAGTAATCGGACCGGTGCTGGCCCCGACCGTCAACGAACGCTCCACCACCTGGGAGATGTCCATGACGGACACGTCGTCGCCCCTGCCGTTGGCCTTGACGGCGTCGTCCAGCATGATCATGCAGAAAGGACAGGCCGTCGAGACGATGTCGGCCCCCGTGGCCAGGGCCTCGCCGGTGCGCTCCATGTTCACGCGCTTGCCGATGTTCTCTTCCATCCACATGCGCGCGCCGCCAGCCCCGCAACAGAAGCCCCGCTCGCGACACCGCTCCATCTCCACCTGCTTGACGCCCGGAATCGCGTCGAGGACCGTGCGCGGCTCGTCGAAGATGCGGTTGTGACGGCCCAGATAACAGGGGTCGTGGTAGGTGACGGTGCCGGTGTAGTTGACCCCGGGCACCAGGCGACCGGCCGCGACAAGGTGGCTCAGCAGCTGCGCGTGGTGGATCATCTCGTAGTTCCCGCCGAGGCCCGGGTACTCGTTCTTCATGGTGTTGAAGCAGTGCGGGCAGCTGGCCACGATCTTCTTGGCGCCCACCTCATTCAGCGTGGCGATATTGGCCTTGGCCATCTCCTGGAACAGGTATTCGTTGCCCATGCGCCGTGCCGGGTCCCCGGTGCACGACTCGCGAGGCCCCAGGACCGCGAAGGTGACGCCCGCGCGGTGCAGCATCCGGGCGGTGGAGACAACTTGCTTACGCGCTCGCTCGTCGAGCGACCCGGCGCAACCCACCCAGTAGAGGTACTCGACGTCCTCGGGGATGGGGCCATCGACGATGGGCACCTCGAAGTCCAGGGCCGCCAGCCAGTCGGTGCGCTTGGAGGACCCGAGACCCCAGGGGTCACCCTGGTTCTCCATGTTGCGCAGCAGCAGCGCGGCCTCAGAGGGGAAGCGCGACTCCATCAGCACCTCGTAGCGGCGCATGTCGATGATGGCGTCCACGTGCTCGATATCGACGGGACACTGCTCGACACAGGCGCCGCACGTAGTGCAGGACCACAGCACGTCGGGGTCGATGGTGGTGGGCACCAGCGTCGCCACGTCGGCGTTGCTCGCGCCTGACAACAGGCGGTCGGCCGACGCGAACATGTTCTCCCGCAGCCCCATGATGAGCAGCTTCGGGCTGAGGGGCTTGCCGGTCGTCCAGGCCGGGCAGACCGACTGGCAGCGTCCGCACTCGGTGCAGGTGGCGAAGTCGAGCATCTGCTTCCAAGTGAAGTCCTCCATCTTGCCCGCGCCGAAGACCGTGTCCTCGCTCACGTTCTCCATGTCCATGTCGGGTGTCTTATCCAGACCCCCGAGTGCGCGGGGTCGGCGCGACACGCCGATGTTTACCGGGGCGAAGAAGATGTGCAGGTGCTTCGAATACGACACGAAGACCAGGAAGGCGCTGATGACCGCCACGTTGGCCAGCAGGAACACCGCCTCGAGCACACTGTTCACGCCATAACCCAGCGGATGCAGCCAACTGGCCACGATCTTGCTGGCGAAGGTCCACGACGAGACGACGGGGCCCGAGCCCCCGATCTCGAAGTGCTGGTAGGGGAAGAAGCCGGTGTTGATCTGCGCGCCCCGGTAGATGAGCAGCGTGATGATCACCATCGAGATCATGAAGAGCACCATCCACGCGGCGCCCAGGTGACTGCCGTAGAAGCGGCTCGATCGGTCCTTGCGCGAGGGCGAGTTGACCATGCGGATGATCGTGAAGACCACCAGCGCAACGAGCACGGCCGTGGCGAAGAAGTCCTCCGTAAAGCCCAGCCAGTTACTGCGACCGATCCAGGGGATGTGAAAATCGCGATCGAAGAGCGATCCGTAGGCTTCGAGGATCGTGGTCATGAGGACGGTGAATCCCCACATGGTGAAGAAATGGGCCAGTCCGGGGACCGTCCAGCGCAGGAGCTTGCGCTGACCCGCCACCTCGGTCAGCTCGGCTTCGCTGACCTTGCGGAAACCTTGCCAACGCCGCGGTGCCGGCTGGCCGGTACGGATGAGCCGCGACAACCAGAAGAACCGGCGCCCGGCCATCGCGAAGCAGATCACCGTGACGACTAAGCCAATGATGATCCGAGCTAGCACGTCGCTCCTATTCCGGGTTCGTTCGCGTCACGCCGTCGTTACTTGTCGAAGTTCTCGGAGTAACGACTCGGCGTCGGCCCGCGTTGCCCACGATACTTAGAACCTAGGCCGGCGGCACCGTAGGGGCGATCCGCCGGCGTCGTCATCTCGAAGAAGCTGATCTGACCGATCTTCATCCCCGGATAGAGCGTGATGGGCAAGTTCGCCACGTTGGAGAGTTCGAGCGTCAGGTGGCCGTCCCAACCAGCATCTACGAAACCGGCGGTCGAATGGATCAGGAGGCCGAGTCGGCCGAGCGAACTCTTGCCCTCGAGCCGGGCGACCAGGTCGTTGGGCAGTGCGACCCGTTCGATCGTCGAACCGAGCAGGAACTCACCGGGATGAAGGATCATGGGTTCATCGGGACCGACGTCGATGAGCTCGGTGAGGTCCTCCTGGGCTTCGCGCACGTCGATCACGCGCTGGGAGTGGTTGCGAAAGACCCGGAACAGTTGGTCGATGTGAAGGTCGACCGACGAGGGCTGGATGCTGTCTTCGTTCAGCGGGTCAATGATGATGCGGCCCTGTTCAAGAGCCTCTTTGATTGAGCGATCGGAGAGCACCATAGCCAACGCAACGATACTCGCAAGTGACCGTGTCGCCCCTTCCAGGTGGCGAAACCAATCCCCAGAACGGAGCGTGGCGGGAGCGATACGCTTGGAACCGCGCGGGTGTAGTTCAGCGGTAGAACATCAGCTTCCCAAGCTGAGAACGCGGGTTCGATTCCCGTCGCCCGCTCCAAGGAAGTTCTGCGACTTCTCAGTAATTGCATGGGCTCTTCACCGACCGCAATTGACCGCAGTTCACCACCAATGCCCTATGTTACAAGCCCATTTCTTGCCCGCTATTGCCCAACTATTGCCCGCGGACCATCCTTGCGAAGCTGGCCGGCATCGAAGATGGAGTGCCCAAGAGAATTGCAACGTACATTTGCCTCATCTCGTACAAAGAGCTTGAACCTAAGTCTCTGATGGGTCGCGATTGAGGACGATCGTTTCAGCGAGCGGATTCCCCATGGTCCAGTACTTCAAGCCATCGAGGTCGAAGTAGATGTAGGTGTTCTGGTAAAAGGCCCGTGAGTAGCCGAACTCACGTATTCCAGTGGCTGCCCATACAAAATCCTCATCAGCCTCGGGTCTCCAATCCCGAATGGTGTACTCATGCGGCGGGCCAGACTTCGCGACCTGCCATCGACAACTATCCCTGTAGGACCGCATCCATGCTGCAAACTCACTTGACGCGTTTTCCCCGTCGCCTAACTGACTCTCTCGCCATCCCTTGAGTTTCTCCACGATGGCCGCAATCTCACCAGCGTCTATGGCAACTCCAAGGATGCCCTCGCCAAAATGTTCTCCCCTAATGATGGCGCTATTGAATCGCACCACATCTGAAATGGATGCCGAATCTATCCAATCGAGTTGGCTCACCGTTCTGTGCTGATCTAGGACTCTCTCATAAGGGACGACCAATTCCATCTCATAGAAGAGTTGCTCGTATCGACGGACTGGTTGAGCGTAAATCATGTAGGGCATCTCGTAGACGTCACTGCCATCGTCCGTGTGATCGACCACGTTACCGCCGCCCCATTCCCCCGGAGTCTCGAGCTCCGAAATTGCGGCTGCGATAGACCACAACGCCGTCCACTGATCGTCGGTAACCGCTGATAAGCGATCTTCAACGTCCTGGTCCTCTTCGATTTCATCTTTTGTCGTAGTGACTAGATTACAAAAGCAGCTAAGGACGAGAGCACTCAAGAGTTCGAACGTAAGGGTGCCGGTCTAGTTCGGAGACTCGACGGCACAGATTGCCAACCAACCATTAGCCGA
>CAWGZS010000002.1:0-206253 GCA_963827115.1 uncultured Acidimicrobiaceae bacterium
GATTATTGTCCATACCGAAAAGGAAAGAAGTCAGTCCGGCGCAATCGGCGCCAGGGAAACTAAGTACCAGAGTGCAGTCAATCCGGCGAGCGAATTCGTGGAGAGAAGACCTGCAACTTCAAGTGCCTTTCTGGTTGCAACCCGTAATCTCGGGGTCTCCTTAGACGCCGCACGTTGAACGAGGATGTCTACTATTAGTCCTATGTCCTCGGCATTCCCAGAGCGCGCTGCACTTCGCTGCGCCTCGAGAATGTTGAATTGAAAATCCGGGTTTGCGAATGCCGCGAGCAACTTAGGGGTCTTGAACATTTCGAAAAGGGCTTGTTGAAGCCGATCCATCCGTTCGTCTACGAGTGACTGCGCCTGTGTAGAGAATTCTTGGCGCAGTATTTCCATTCTTGACTCAAAGATTGCGACTGCTACTTCGGGAGTCACACCACTGACATTGACGACGACATCGCGACCTGCCTGGATATTCTCCGCGTCACCCCCAATTTGCTTTTGACGATGGAACTTCACCCGTTTTCTTTCTTGTGGCTTTTTACATCTCGACCAGCCTGAATATTGGTCGAATAGGCCACCCTTTTGTCGCTGGATCACCTTCCGAAACTTGGACTTGCGCAAGCCAACGAATATTGCCACGACTGCCAATGCCACGCCTGTCCAGGTGCCAACTTCCCCCCAATTTATGACACCAGAAAAGTCGAACATTGCGGCCCAGGATAGATGCAGCACGTCATGAGCGCCATTGCGTCGCTCCCGAAGTCTTGTTCAATGTTCGGGGTTTTCCCCTTACATCTCTAACTCCTCAATCGCTAGTCGGAGACTGTGCACATCGGCCCATTAGGGGCTAAACCGTCCCTTGAGTCGGCATAGTCCTTAGTCAGCGTCGGTCATATGCTCAAGATCATGACTGCTGACCATCGGCCTGAGCCCTCCGAACTCGTTGAGGTCAATCTGGTCAACGCCGATTATCGAAACGTATGTCACACATACGGAGGAGGAGTCGAGCTAGAAGGCAGGTGGATCGAGCTTGCGAACATTCTCGTTGGTCGACCCAGTTGGCATTTCGACATCGTAAACAACGGAGAGGCCCTTTGGAGTCTTGGCGATTTTGGCGGGTCAAACTTCAATATTTCCGTCACTGGGGATGGATTCTACTGCTACAACCATTTACTTGGCCATTCGGAAGTATTTGCTGACATTGCTCACGTTTCTAAATGGCTCGAGCCGATCGAGCAAGAGAGCAGACACTTCCCCGTTGATATGGCGGCTGCCTTTGAGTGGCGGGTTCCTACCTTCCGTTTGTAATCCGAATCGACGCCATTGATGACACGTACTGCGCAGATGTAAAGGGCATGGCTGACGCGGCCATTTTCGGTGACTCATTTGTTGAGATTGTCAACACTGCGCGAGATCGAATAATCCAATACTTCAAAGCACCACTCGAGCTGCTGACCGTCTGAAAATCCAACTTGACGTCAACGAAGCAGCTTCTCGACTGATGATGTCAAGGGGCTGAGAATAGGTGAAGCCCAGAAGAACCATGACGAGGCAGGAAGAACTTCCGCAGGATTGGGGTGCCAAAGTGCCACACGATCTTTCTGTGGAACACGAACATTGGTTCATTAAGGACATTCCTAAGTTGCGAACGCGAACGTCGCGACAGTTCCATCAATTCCCGTTCTTAATTTCTGATGATGTCCGGAACCTCCCTTCAATTTGAGACTTCGGGATCAGGCTGCTGAAGATATGTCCGTTTCTTCTCCAAATAGCATGGCGCCCATCTTTGCGGTGGCCTGGTCGGCAACTCCCGCTGTCTGACCGTAAACATCCAACGTCACGGCAAAGCTGCTATGACCCAAAGCGCGAGACACACCCGAAAGGTTTCCGCCATCCGCCTCAAGCAAGATCGTTGCGAATGTATGGCGCAAATCGTGCATTCGCACGAATCTAAGTCCGTGTTTGCGAATCAAGTTGCCGTATTGCTTCCGAACGGATGAAGCCGAGAGGGGGTTTCCGTTCGCGCAATGAAAGACATATTTCTGTGGATCGTATTCATTGGTCAATTGGTCCCCCAAACGTTCTTGAAGCATCGTCAGGAGATCATTCGAAAGCTTAAGGTCACGCCTACTGTTACGCGTCTTGGGAGGCTTGACGGAGAGGGCGTACCTCGTCCTACCGTCCATCTGACGAATTGAGTCATAGCTAATCGTGCGTTGCACCCGCAGCACGCCCTCGCCAAAGTCGATGTCCGACCATTGAAGGCCAAGGACTTCGCCCTGTCGCATTCCAAGACCGATTGCCAGCTTAAGATAGTCCTGCAACCAATGTCCATCCGCAACTTCGATGAGATTCCTTGCTTCACACAGCGTAAGAGGAGGATACCGGCGCGGCGCTTCATCCAAGCTAGATCGCATTTTCCTGGTGCGCCGAACCGGATTATTAGCAACGACTTCAAGCCGTTCGGCCTCCGAATACACCTTGCTCAATGCCGTCCGCACGTTATTGACAGTGTTCGTCTTGAGAGTCATCGCAAGGTCATTAAAGAGTTGCTCCAATTCAACCGGCTTGATGTCCGACATGTATCGCTTGCCAAACGTAGGGAATACGTGCTTGCGCAAATTGCGGAGATAGCCATCAGCTGTTCGTTCCGAAACAATTCCCTCTTGTCGAAGCAGAAGACTGGTAGCAAATTTCTCCAGACGTTGCTCCGAATTCGCCACCAGCTTTCCGGCGTCGCGTTCGGGCAATAAGTTGCGCGCGCACCTTTTTCGCTTCAGACTTTGTTGCACAAACCTGGGTCTTATATCTTGTGATCCTGTTCGGATACTGCCCTACGGGAATCTTCACTTGATACTTCTTACCCAAGAGCACAATCGTGCCGTTTCCTTTGGTTTCGCGGCTCATACGAACAGACCTCGGCGAGCCTTAACCTGACGTCGCTCTTTCTCCTCCAAGTTCCGCACAAACTCGGAGATGGAGGCTTCAGAGATGCGAGCCGCTGTAGTTGGGTAAACAGCAAGCAACTCACCCCTTTGGATGAGTCCGTAGACGGTTTGTCTCGACAGGGAGAGACGCTCAGCCGCCTGGGGGATGGTAAATAGGTATTTCTGTCCGCTCATTGCGGTACTTCTCCTCACAAACAATTTCGGAGAAGAAACCCCATTTATTTCTCCACCTACTTCTCCCCCGAACCGGCCAGACTTTGAACCGGAACCACCTTTCTTGGGGGAGATAACCAGGGTGGCAAACATAAGAGGGTGATTGCAACTCAATTTTGAAATCTTTTGTTCACGACTTGTACCCTGAATGGCTTCACGATTCTCGGAGCCATAAGTACATCGATAAGTACAACGACCACGCCGATGAGATAGCGACACCAACAATGCGGACCTCCATTATCTGGGTCCTTATTGGCTTTCAGTTGGTGCGGCTGGAGGGATTCGAACCCCCGACCCTCGGTTCCGTAGACCGATGCTCTAATCCGCTGAGCTACAGCCGCAATGTTGTTGGCCAACCATCGTAGCCGACACCACTTGCGAGTCGCGGGGGCCAAGTAACTACCATGCCATCATGACCAGAACGTTCGTCGACGAACTCCCCTCCCTCCTCGATCTCACCTTTGAACCAATGGTCGAGATTCGCCACGACCTGCACCGTCATCCCGAGCTCTCCTTCGAAGAACGTCGCACGACCCAAGTGATCAGCAATCGTCTGATCGCGCTCGGTTGGGAGCTCGTGACGTGCCCGACCGAGACCGGGGCCGTCGCCGTGCTGAAGGGTTCCCGGCCGGGTAAACGGGTGATGGTGCGCGCCGACATCGATGCCCTGCCCGTGAGCGAGGAGCGAGACCTCTCCTTCGCCTCGGTGAACGAAGGGGTCATGCACGCCTGCGGCCACGACGTGCACACCGCGTCCCTCCTCGGTGTCGCGGACCTACTCAGCCGACGTCGCGAAGAATTGCACGGTGAGTACACGCTGCTGTTCCAGCCAGCCGAAGAGGGGCTAAGCGGCGCCCAGGCCATGATCGCCGGAGGCGTATTGGACAGCCATCCCGTTGATTTCGTCATCGGCGCGCACGTCACCTCAGTTCTGCCGTTGGGGTTCGTGGCGACGCGACCCGGCGTCCTCATGAGCCAGGCCAACGCGCTCGACATCGGCATTGAGGGGCAGGGCGGCCACGGCGCGATGGCCGGTATCGAAGGCAATGTCGTCTTGGCCGTGAGTGCGCTCGCCCCGCGCCTCGGCGAGATAGTGGCCGGGCTCACATTCGAGGGGGGCGTCTGCGCGTGCTCCGCCGGGGTCATCCACGCCGGCACCGCCAACAATGTCGTGCCCCGTCGGGCGCAACTTCGCGGCACGCTTCGCACCTTCACGCCCGATCAGTACGTCGAGGCGCTCGCGCGACTCGCCACGATCCTGGGAGAGGTCGAACAAGCGTTCAGCGTGAACTGTTCGCTCACCCTCGGCGACGCGACGCCGAGGGTGGTCAATAACGTCCACGTCGCCGAGCACGTCATCAAGACCGCCACCCAGATCGTCGGCGCTGACCGTGTCCTGGACCTTCCGCCAGTTTCGCCGAGTGACGACATGTCCGAGTTCCTTAATCGCATCCCCGGTTGCTACATGTTCATCGGCGGCGCATTGGCCGACGGGAGCAGTGGCCCGCACCACAGCCCCGACTTCGCGGTCGACGACGAGGCCTGTCGCAATTTCTCCGGCATCCTGGCCGCATGCGCCGTCGGCCTCGCTCAGGGGTAGAAGAGCTTCACCGCACCGCGCAACGGCGCGTCGTTGCCGTGAATCACGACCGGGCACGACAACTCAGGCACGAAATGAGGCGACAACCTCCTCGCGTTGCCTCCGGCGAGGTGCAGCACGGTGGGATGGAATTCGCGGTCGAAGCCCAGGACCGCTTCGGCGAGGGAGGAGCGCCACTGCGCTTCATCGGCGGCCCTGGAACGCTCGCCGAGAACTTCGTCGTAGGTGCGGGCCTCTAACGCCTCCGCTCCTACGTCGCGCACCCCGCGCAGTTGACCGTCGATCTCGAGGGCGAGGCCGAACCCCGTCCCCAGCGTCACCACCAGTTCGATCCCGACGCCCGAGCAGCATCCCAACGCCGCCAACGACGCGTCGTTCACCACCCGCACCTCGCGGTCCGTCGACCTTCGAAGAGCCTCTTCCAGAGGGAAGCCCCGCCACAATTCGTCGAGCTCAGCGTCAATGTCGCTCCCCATCCCGGCACGACGGGACAAATTTCCGGGATCAGTGACGAGGCCATCTTCGATCTCCCCGGGGAAACCGACGCCCACCTGGGTCAGTCCACTGGCGAGGATCCGCTGCGCCAGCAACGCCGCGAGTCGAGTCGGCTCGCACGGATACGGGGTGCGTCGGCGACGCACCGCCCCGAGCACACCCCCCAGACCCACGGGACAGAACTTGATGGTGGTGGCGCCGATGTCAACGGCCAGGATCGTCTTATCGCTCTTCACGTCGCCTGGCGCCATGGGGGCATCGTAGTGAGGCGCTCGCGGTCGCCGCGTCGACGAAGTCGTCGACTTCGCCACCAAGGGCGCACCCGCACCACGAAGACCGGCCGTCGACCCGACACCACGAGCGCGATGCCCGGTGGGCGTTGCCGCAAGGACAACGTTCGCGTATCGTCCTTCGCCACCACGAGCTCGGGCAGGTACTTGCCCACTGTGGGGTCGGCCAGACCGCCCATGACGAGGCGCGTGGTGTGATTGTTCACGATCGTGGAGGCCCGCGGTCCCCATCGGGCGACCAACTGCGCGAAATCCTGCACCACGGTGACGAGCGTGACGTCCAACCCGCTCACCGTGGCAGCCAGCTGGTCGAGCTCGTCCAAGGGGGCGACGGTCGCCGCCTCATCCAGCATTAGCAGGAGTCTTTGCTGGCGCCCCTCGTCAACCAAGCGATGCTGCTCCTCGAGCACCATTCGAAGCGCGCCTCGAAACAGAGACTCGTAGTGCTGCTGCTCCGCGCGCGGACTGCAGAGGTAGAGCGTATTGGCACCCGCGACCACCGAGCGGACGTCCGCGAGGGGCTGGCGGAACCGCCAGGGCAGCAGCATGGTTTCAGCCGTCGTGACGACGCCGTCAAGGGTCTTGCGCTCGTGATCGAGAAACGTACGCAGCAGCTCGCTCGCGTCGCTTCGAGGAGCGTGGGCGAGCCACGGTTCGAACGTCCGGCTCTCGACCACGGCGGCCACGTCGAAGATGCTCTGGCTTCTCTCGGACGCCATGACGAAAAGCGACGCCACGAGCTTGGTGGCCAATGCGTTCCAAAAGTCGGTATCACCTTGGCCCCTCGATCCGATCGTCAGATCACGCGCCACCCGTAGGGCGTGCCGCAATGACGTGACGCCCTCCAAGGGGTTCCACGTCAGGCCGGACTCGCGTCCGGGCTCGAGGACTTGCACCTCACCGAGGGACGACCGCCATCGCCGCGTGGTGGCGACCACGTCACTCTTGACGCTGGTGACGACGAGCGCTCCGTTCCAGCGCAGCAGCGCGGGCACGACCAGCGACGACGTCTTCCCGACTTGCGTGGGACCCACGATCAAGAGCGAGCTCTTAGGCGCCAGCGTGACGCGCGGCCCGAGGGCCACTCCCTGGAACACCTGACGCCCGAGCCACGGCCGATCCGAGCGGGTCACGGCGAGGTGCGCTCGCGCATGGCCGCGTCGGTGTCGATGAAACGGCGATCACGTGTGTCGGGGATGATCCGGACAATCGAACGCGAGGTGCCGAAGCGCACGAGCGCCGCGCCCTTGGGCAGCGCGGTTAAATATCGCTGCTCGCGGGGGTGAAGGCCCAGGGCCACCGTCATCCCCTGCGCCTCGTCCGGCGGCTGGCGGAACAGCAGCGCCGTCTCGCATTCGCGAAGGAGGCCCTGCGCCCTCTCGCGTTGCGCGCTGCCGAAGTCGCCGGTCGCCGCGACGTCGGTCCAGCGGTGCAGGACGAGCACGTGGCTGAGGCCACGGGCGCGGGCCAACTTCCACGAGCCCTGCAGCCAGCGAAGCGCGTGCGGGTCCGACAGCAGCGCCCAGGCCTCGTCCAACACCAGGTAGCCGAGCTCCCCCTGCGTCGACACGATCCGCTGCGCCGCCGCGACGGCGCTGAGGGCGGCCACCGACAGCGAGTTCGACGACCACTGCGCCGAAAGGTCGAGCACTACCAGGCGGCCCTCGAAGACCAGCGGCTCGCCCGCCCCGTCGAAGAGTCCCGCCAGGTCGCCGTGCACGAACCGGTACAAGGTCAGGGCGATGGACCTCGAGGCCGGTTGGTCGGCGCACGAGATGAAGCGCTCCATCCGCTCAAAGAGTTCAAGGAGCAGGCGGGTGCGCCGCGGCGAGGAAAGTTGCTGCCAGAGCTCGTCGACCACGTAGTGCTCGTCGGCTTCGAGCGGCGAGCCCTGGGCGCTCGCCAGCAGGGCTCGAAGGAGATCACGGCTCTCGCGGTCGTCATCGGGAAAGGGACTGCACCACCCGTCACGGCCGAGCGCTAAGGGCGACACCCCGTATATCGCGGCCAGCGACGAGTACTCCCCCTTGGGGTCGACCACCACGACGCGACGTCCGCGCTCCAGTGCGCGATCGAGCAGCATCTTGACGGCGGTGCTCTTTCCCGCGCCGATGGATCCAGCCACGATCATGTTCGGGTTCGACACGAGGCCCGCCGCGTACGCGTCAAAGGAGTCCCAGACGAACTCGAATCCCCCGAGGGCACGGCCGAGCGGCCGGCCCGCCAGGCCGGTTCCGGCGTCGTGGGCCGGCAGTCGAAGGCTGCGCAGGTCGCCCGACGTCGCCCAGTGGGTCCAGGCTCGGCTCAACGACCGGCTCCGCCGGGCAGCTGGAAGCAGAACCACGTCGATTGACGACCCCCTCCGCGCTCGCAGCGCAGTCCGGCGTCGTGGGCCCGCCGAAGGACCTCGTCCACACCCTTTCGCAACTCGGAGCGCGATGGTGCGTGCACGACGACGTAGACGCCGACCTTGAGCAGGGCGCGGCCGCTCGCCACGAGCGTTTCGCGCTGCGCGAGACGAACCAGACCCCGCTCGGCACGGGCCGTCCGTCGAAAGCCGATCGAACTAGACGCCGCGCCGTCGCTGCCGGTGCGATGCACGGCCCGCTCCGCGATCCGACGCGCCTTCGAGCCACTCACCACCTCGACGTGCACGCTCAGGGTCACGTGCTCGCTGGACTGCTGGAGGCGCTCGAGCATCGCGCGGCCGTGAGGCGCCGCGGTGAAATCGCGAATACGCATCACCCGAGCGAGGCCTCCCGAGGAACGCACGTAGCGCCAGCGCTCCAGCAGCCACATGTCGTCCTTGGACGACACACCGGTCACCTCGCGCACCAGGTCGTTGTTCATCGTCCAAACCTCGGGCGGCGTCGCTCCCTCCTCCAGCGTCAGCAGGGTGCGCGCGCCACGCGGCGTGACGTCGACGTGCAGCGAGACGTGCGAGGGCTGATCGCTGGTGGCCATGGCGTCGACCACATCCATCAGGTCGTCGGCCCGTTCGACGTCCTGACCCGAGAGATCGAGCCGGCCCCGGTGACGCAGTTCGTAGCCCTGGACGACGACCAGGGCTCGTCCCCGCACGGCTATACCTCGTCCCTGCGCCGCGACGCGCACGTGCGTCCAGCGCGGACGAATCACGTAGCGAGCCGCGATGAGCAGCCACTCACCCGTCGTCGTCTCGTCGAAGAGGGGCACCGCGCACAATAGAAGGGCGAGGCCGAAGAAGAGCTCCGCGAACCGGCCATCGGCGCTGACGACGAAATTACCCACCAGCCCCAGCGCGCAGACCACGAGGACCGCCTGATGGCGCCGAATCCCGATCCATCTCGCGTCACCGTCCGCGGCGCCCAGTCCGATCGGTTCACTCGTCAAAGTGCCAGCCGATGACGGGCCCGAGATCGTCGGTCCGGTACGCGACGTGCCCACCCCTGGTCTGCGGCTCGCCGATGGGCGCCGGAAGCGTCGTGCCGTCCCACTCCGGCGTCTCGATCTCGGAGTCGGCCTCCCACATACCGAAGCCCATGTCCTCGGTGCGCGGGGTCGGACCGGGCACCGGCACGTCGGGCGTCAGCGCCCGCGCGGCCGCACCCAGGGGCGACGAGGGCGCGTTCTGCACCAGGCGCGTGGCGCGGCTCCGCAGGCCCTCGAGGTTGTGCAACGCCGACTGCTCAACGAAGGGGATCACCTTCAAGAGCACGAAGGGCGTGCACGTCGCCAGCAGCAGCGTCACCGCGCCAGTGATCGCCTGCGTCGCGGAGCCGCCTTCTAACTCGTCGAGGCCCAGGGACAATGCGATCACGATCAACAACTTGCTCGAAGCGACCGCGATGAAGGTCTCGCCCAGGCGCCATCCCAGGCGTCGCATCGCCGGAAAGGTCGAGAGGGGCACAATCACCGGCACCAATACCAACAGAAGCGTCAACACCACCGAACGCACGACGAGCTCGCACCACAGCAACCACCCGCCGACCACCACGCCGACGCAGAGCAGGAAGACCCCGAAGCCCGGGATGGTCGACGTCGTCGAGAGGTTGGTGAACGCGTCGATCAAGGTCGCCTCGTGCGCGACAACCGTCGACGACGCGCCGCTGGTCAATTCATCAATCGCTTGGAGCACAAGCGTCGCGGCCGGTCGAGCGATCACGATGGCCAGCACGCACGCCGGGGCCACCCCGAAGTACACGCGCCACAGTGACGAGGCGTCGCCGTGACGCACGGCTTGCAAGGTAGCGACCAGAAGGCCCAGCATCATCAGTATCGGCGCGGCCTCGAGCAGGACCTTGAACTCCTGCGCGGCCGAACCCACGATGGTCAAGGGGTCACTGGTCGAAGTGAGCACGCCGCCGACCGCGGTGAGCAACCACTCGACGCTCGTGAGCACCCAGTTGGTCAAGGCGCTGAAGAGGTCGCTCAAGGTGGACTTCGCGATGGAGGTCGTGGCGCAACCCACGAGATTGACGAGACAGAGCAGGTGGGACATCAGTTGACGCTGAGTCCGGTCTTGAAGAAGAAGTTGATCAGCGCGGGCGCGGCGCCGATCAACACCGCGGCCACCAGCGCGGTGACGACGGCGCGGCGACCGGCCATCGACTGGTGCGCATTCTGCGTGTGGCTGCCGATCGCCCACAGGCCGGCACCTAGGAGCAGCGCGATCAGCGTGCCGATGAGGGCCCACGACGCTATTCCGTTCGCAATCGACTGCAGGGCCGCGCTGCCGGGCAAGTCGGCGGTCGAGGGATTCAGATTGACGTCGGCGAAGAACATGGGTGGCTCACTTTCCAGTAGGGGCCACGCAACGGTCGCTGTCTGCATCGACGCGTCATCTTCTGCGAGACTGGTCAGGTGTTAGTTGGCTCCCTCCCCAATGTGGTTTCAAAATGGCCCGACGCGGCCCTGTACGCCGCGGCCGGCGGTTGCGTGATACTCGGGGTGATTTTCGGGATCCTGATCAACCGCCATCGCGGCCACCGCGCCATCGCCCAACGACTGACCGCGCTCGGCGCGCGCCTCGGCGTCGAGCCCCATAAGGACGACGGCAAGGTCGAATCAGCCCTGAGCTTCCTCGAAGAAGTAACCGACGCGGCCACCACCGCGGTGGGCGAATCCAGCGCGGAGTCGACCCGCCTTCGCCGTTCCCTCGACTCGCTGCCGCTTGGTCTGGTGCTCTGCGACGAGAGCGGCAGCGTGCTGTTTCGCAACACCCAAGCCGAGGCGCTGATGGCGAGCCGCTACGGCGACGCGATCGCCGCCCAAGCCGTCACCGGCGTGCTCACCGAAGGGTGGACCAACGGTGTCGCGGAACGCACCATCGAGATCTACGGTCCGCCGCGACGAACCCTGACCATTCGCTCGTCGGTCATCGACGACGGACGACGCCCGCTCGGCGTGCTCGCCGTGATCGAAGACATCTCGGAACGTCGTCGCCTCGAGGACATCCGACGCGATTTCATCGCCAACGTCTCGCACGAGCTCAAGACGCCCATCGGCGCGCTGGGACTGCTCGCCGAGACCCTCCAGTTCGAGCGCGATCCGGAGGTCGCCAATCGTCTGGCCCAACGGATAAATTCCGAGGCCTTTCGCGTGAGTCGCATCATCGAGGACCTGCTCGACCTCTCGCGCATCGAGAGCGAGGGCTCGCCCTCCCGGGAGCCGGTGCCGGTCTCGCTCTTCGTGGCCGACGCCATCGAGCGCATCCGCACCTCCGCCGAGCAGCACAGCGTGACGCTCGACTTCACCGAATCCGATAGCAGCTTCGTGATCGTCGGCGATCGACGCCAGCTGGTGTCCGCGGTGCACGCGCTGCTCGAGAACGCCGTGGTCTACTCGCCCGAAGGCGGTTCGGTGCGCGTCAACATCGAGCGGGTCGACGCGGTGACTGACGAGGACGGCGAGACCGCCGGGCCCTTCGTCCACGTGACCATCAAGGACGAGGGCATGGGAATCCCCTCCAAGGACCTCGAACGAATTTTCGAGCGGTTCTATCGCGTTGATCCAGGTCGCGCCCGAGAGACCGGCGGCACCGGCCTCGGC
This sequence comes from uncultured Acidimicrobiaceae bacterium, assembly GCA_963827115.1. Taxonomy (GTDB): domain Bacteria; phylum Actinomycetota; class Acidimicrobiia; order Acidimicrobiales; family RAAP-2; genus RAAP-2. The sequence continues at coordinate 11,580 of CAWGZS010000002.1, forward strand.
CTCAGCATCGTTCGCCACGTCGCCCAGAATCACGGCGGCACCGTGCTCGTGGACTCGCGCGAGGGCGAAGGCTCGACGTTCTCGCTCGAACTACCGATGAACCACCCGTGAGCAAGAAAACCAAGTTCGAGCAGCGCGTACGGGTGTTGGCGGTCGAGGACGAGGAGTCGTTCGTCGATGCCCTGAGCGTCGGGCTCAACCGCGAAGGCTTCGAGGTCACCATCGCCCGTGACGGTCAAGAGGCGGTCACGCTTTTCGACAAGAACACCTATGACGTCGTGCTGCTCGACCTGATGCTGCCCAAGCTCTCCGGGCTCGACGTCTGTCGCGCGATGCGCGCGCTCAGTGACGTGCCCATCATCGTCGTCAGCGCCAAGGGCGAAGAGGTCGACATGGTGCTCCTGCTCGAACTAGGCGCCGACGACTACGTCACCAAGCCGTATCGATTGCGCGAACTGGTGGCGCGCATCCACGCGGTGATCCGACGGCGAGAGGTGAACGAGCACCCCGAGGGAGAAGAGGAAGTCATCCAGGTCGGTCGCTTGCGGATGGACGTCGACGCGCGTCGGTGCTACCTGGACGACAAGGAGATCAAGCTGCGAAAGAAGGAGTTCGCGCTTTTGCGCCTCCTCCTGGAGAACCCCGGCCGGGTGCTGACGCGCGAGGTGATCATCGACCGCGTGTGGGGCAGCGACTACGTCGGCGACACGAAGACCCTGGACGTGCACATCAAGCGGCTTCGCACGCTGATTGAGGACGATCCGAAGAATCCCACGGGCATATCCACCGTGCGCGGGGTCGGCTACCGGTTCGAGGTCACGCCGGACGAGTAGCGATCGTCGTCTGGCCACCCATGTAGGGGGCCAGCACGTCGGGCAGGACCACGGAGCCGTCACGCTGGCGATAAGTCTCCACGAGCGCCGCCCAGATGCGCGCCCACGCCAGCGCCGAGCCGTTGACCGTGTGCACCAGCGCCGTCGAGCCGTCGGCGGTGCGGTAGCGGACGTTGGCCCGTCGGGCCTGGAAGTCGCCGAACCAGCTCACCGACGAGACCTCGAGCCATCGATCGACGCCGGGGCTGAAGACCTCGAGGTCGAGCGTGCGCGCCGCCGACGTGCCCAGGTCACCGGTGCAGAGCAGCAGCACGCGATACGTGAGGCCGAGCGCCTGCAACACCCCTTCGGCGCGGGCGAGCACGTCATTGAAGGCGTCGTCGGCCTGCTCCGGCGTGCAGTAGTTGAAGAGCTCAACCTTGTCGAACTCGTGCACCCGCAACAGTCCGCGTGTGTCACGGCCGGCGGCGCCGGCCTCACGGCGAAAGCACGCCGTCTGGGCGGTCAGGCGGATCGGCAACCTCTCCTCGTCGAGGATCTCGCCCCGGTGCATGGAGGTAAGCGGGACCTCGGCGGTGGGGATGGCCCAGAGCCCGTCGCGTTCGATGCTGTACATGTCGTCGGCCGATTTGGGCAGGTGGCCGGTGGACATCATCGTCTCGGTGAGGGCCAGGCTAGGGGGACGTATCTCCTCGTAGTCCCCGGTGTGGCGGTCGAGGGCAAAAAAACCCAGAGCCCGCAGGAGCCGGGCCCCGGCGCCTCGAAAGAGCGGGAACATTGAACCGGCCAACTTGGCGCCGGCCTCGAGGTCGAGGATGCCTAGTTGGGCGCCGACCTCCCAATGCGGGACCGTCTGATAGTCCTGGTAGGTCGGCGCGGGCAGCCCTTCGTCCATGCCTACCCACCAGCGACGCAGTTCGACGTTGTCATTCTCGTCGCGACCCTCGGGCACGTCAGGGGCGGGCAGGTTCGGGATCATGAGCAGCATCTCTCGCAGCATCGCGCCCGTCGCCTCGGTGGCCTCGGTGGCCTGTCGCTCCAGGTCCCCCAGGGCCCGACTCCTGGCCGTCAACTCCTGCGCGGTCTCGACCTGCTTGCTGCGATGAGCCTCGCCCACCTGTCGAGAGAGGTCGTTGATGTCGGCGCGCAGGCCCTCCGCCTCCTGAAGCAGACGCCGGTGCTCCGCGTCGAGAGCCAGAATCTCGTCCATGGTGTCCGTCGAGACGCCGCGTCGGGCCAGGGCGGTCTTCACCATTTCGGGTTCGCGGCGCAGTTGGACGAGATCAATCATGCACGTCAGCCTACCGAAAGGGAATGTGGGGCCTGGAGAACGCTGTAGGTTCAGAGGTCGTGAGCAACGCCCTCGAGATAACCAAATTGGTCGTCGACTTCGCTGCGCTGCGCGCGGTCGACGACGTGACGCTGCACGTCGACTACGGCGAAGTTCTCACGATGCTCGGACCCAACGGCGCGGGCAAGACCACCGTCGTCGAGACGCTGCTCGGATTCCGCGCTCCCTCGTCGGGCACGGTCCGCCTCGGCGGACTCGACCCGCGCCGCGACCATCGCGAGGTGGTCGCGCGCACCGGGGCGCTCCTCCAGCGCGGCGGGGTCTGGTTCCCGATGACGCCGATCCAGGTGCTCGAGCTCACCGCGACCTACTACGACGCACCGCGCAAGCCCGACGAGCTGCTCGAGTTGCTCGACCTCTCGCGCTGCGCGCGTACGCCGTGGCGACGCCTCAGCGGGGGCGAGCAACAGCGGACCCTGCTCGCGCTGGCCCTGGTGGGCCGACCCCGAGTACTGGTGCTCGACGAGCCGACGACCGCGGTGGATCCCGAAGGCCGCCAGGTGATCCGTGACATCATCCGTAGCGAACGCGACCGAGGGTGCGCGCTCCTGATCACCACCCACGAGCTCGACGAAGCCGAGCGACTGGCCGACCGCCTGGTCATCCTGCACCGCGGCCACGTGGTTATCCAGGGCACGCTCGACGAGCTGTCGGGCGATCCCGAGATGATCGTCGACGTGTCCGCTCCGGTCGAGCCCCACCAGCTGGCCGCCCTGCTCGGTTGCGCCGTCGTCCTGGACGGACCCCGACGTCTGCGCTGCGCCACGGTCGCGTCGCCCGAGAACATCGCCGTCGTGACCACGTACCTGGCCAGCCAGGGGGCGACGATGACCTCACTACGCACGCGCGCCTCGCTCGAAGAGCGTTATCTGCAGCTCATCGCGGCCGAACGAGAGGACCTGGCGTCATGAGGGCGTGGTGGGCCCAGACGCGCGCCGAGGTGCGCATGACGATCCGTCGCGGCGAGACCCTGCTGCTCACCATCGGCATACCCGTGCTGCTGCTGGTCTTCTTCTCCCTGACCCGCGTCACCTCGACGCCCACGCTGCACCGTGTCGACTTCATCGCCCCGGGGATCCTGGCGCTCTGCGTCTTGTCGACCTCGCTGGTCGCACTCTCGATCGCCACCGGCTTCGAACGGTCCTTCGGCGTGCTGCGGCGCCTGCACGTCACCCCGCTCGGCCAACGTCGGCTCATCGGGGCCAAGATCGCCGGCGTCCTGGTGACCGAGGTCATCCAAGTGGTCGTCTTGACCCTGGTCGCCCTGGCGCTCCAGTGGCGGCCCCACGGAGGGGCGACGGGCGCACTTCAAGTGGCCGCACTCCTGATCCTCGGTTCGGCGGGTTGCGCGGGCATCGGCCTGCTGCTCGCCGGGCAACTGCGGGCCGAGGTCAACCTTGCCGCCAGCAACGGCCTCTACTTGGTACTGCTCCTGATCTCGGGCATCGTCGTGCCGGTCACTTCGTTGCCGGGCGTGCTGCGCAAGGTCGTGGTCGGCCTGCCGCCCGGGGCCATGGCCGACGGACTTCACCGCGTGCTGGGCCTGGGGTTGGCGCCGTCGGGGGCCGACTGGCTGTCACTGTGCGTGTGGGCGGTGCTGGCGCCACTGCTGGCGGCGCGAACCTTCCGCTTCGACTAAGCCTTGCGCAGCGCGGCGAGCCCGCTCTTGAGCTGCGCGACGGGTATCGCGCCGAAGTACACCTGTTCCACGACGCCGCGTCTTCGACACGAAGACGGTCTCGGGGACCGTCTCGAACTTGAAGAGGTTCGTCGTCACGACGCCGTTGGGGTCGAAGGCGATCGGGAAGGTGACCTTGGATTTCTTGACGAACGCGCGACCCGACGCCCGCACGTCCACCGCGTCGATGCCCATCACCACGATGGGCTGCTCGTCGTGGGTGCGGATGAACGTCGCGACCTCGGGCATCTCCTTGTGGCACGGCCCGCAGTAGCTGGCGAAGAAGATCAGCACGCCGGCGTGGCCCGACACCCACGGGGCGTGCTCCGTGCCGCCGTTGAGGCCGGCGAGCGTGAAGCCTTTGACGGTTGTGCCCACCAGGTTCGAGGTGGGTTGGCCGTTGTTGGAGTTCACCGTGCCGCCCGTGAGGATTGAGACCACCACGATCAGCGCCACCGCCAGCACCGTGCCGAGGCCGAGCGACACGAACATCATCCGCGACGGACGGCTCTTGGTGGGCTTAGTGGTGTCGGACAAGGACGTCGACGGCCATCAGGACGAAGAGCGCGGTGAGGTAGGTGATGGAGAAGTGGAAGAGTCGCATCGCCTCGCCGACATCGGCCCGATCGTTCCTCGCGTGCCGGTACAGCCGCAGCGCGTAGAAGGTGAAGAGCGCGCCGAGCACCAGGGCCGTCACGGCGTAGATCCAGCCGAGATGGGCCACCGGTCCCACCAACACGGTGACCGCCCACATGATGACCGAATAAATCAGGATCTCCAAGGTCGTGCGACGTAGCGACGCCACCACGGGCATCATGGGAACGTTGGCCGCTTCATAATCGTCGCGGTAGCGCACGGCCAGGGCCCAGAAATGCGGCGGGGTCCAGATGAAGACCACCGCGAAGAGCAGCACCGGCGTCCAGGAGAGCGAATTGGTCACCGCGGCCCACCCGATCAGCACCGGCACCGCCCCGGCCGCGCCGCCGATGACGATGTTCTGGCGGCTGCGGCGTTTTAACCAGAAGGTGTAGACGCCGACGTAGAACGCCGTGGCCGCCATCGCGAGCCAGGCGGACAAAAGGTTGACCCACAGGGCCAGGGCGGTAAAGGACGCGGCTTCGAGCACCACCGCGAAGATGGTCGCCGCGCGAGGCGTCATCACCCCCGTCACCAGCGGCCGCCTCTTCGTGCGCTCCATGATGGCGTCGATGTCGCGGTCCAGCACCATGTTGAAGGTGTTCGCTCCCCCCGCGGCCAGGGTGCCGCCGACCAACGTGGCGACCATCAGCCAGAATCCGGGTATCCCGTTCGCCGCGACGACCATGGTGGGAATGGTGGTGACCAGCAACAACTCGATGATGCGCGGCTTGGTGAGAGCGACGTAGCCCCTCAGGACGTCCACGCCGGAGCGGGAGATAGGGATTGTCACGGACATCCGGCCATTCTACGGACTCCCAGTTTCTCTAGGCTGGAAAAATGACCTCTCCTCGGCGAAGCATCGCCCCGCCGGTGTTTCGATGGTTCGCCTTCACCTCGTTCCTCTCCATGATCCTGATCGTCCTCAGCGGAGCCGCCGTGCGCCTCACCGGTTCAGGTCTGGGCTGCCCGGACTGGCCCACCTGCTTTCACGGGCGGGTAACGGGTTCCTGGAGCATCCACCCGCTCATCGAGTACGGCAATCGCATGATCACAGGGCTCCTGATCGTGGTCACCGCGGTCACCTTCATCGCGGCGTGGCTGCGTCAGCCCCGGCGCACCGACCTGATAGTCCTCTCAGGAACCTTGATTGTCGGCATCGTGGTCGACGCCGTGCTGGGGGCGTTCGTCGTCTACAGCAAGCTCAACCCGTGGCTGGTCTCGATCCACTTGCTGCTGTCGCTGGGCATGGTGGTCATCGCGGCGGTGTTTTACCACCACTCCAAGTACCTCTACGGCCCGGGCGCGCGCGACGACGTGCGCGACCCTCACTTCCACCGGATCGCGCGGCTCTTGTGGATCCCCTTCGTGATCCTCGTGATCACCGGCACCGGGGCGACCGGCTCGGGTCCTCATTCCGGCGCCTCGCAGGGCCAGCTGGTGGCCAAGCGCCTGCCCTTCGCTTTCTCCAACGCCGTGTGGCTGCATTCGGCGATGGCGCTGCTCTTCATCGGTCTGGTGGTGGGATTGCTGGTGTCGATCTGGCAGACCAACGCGCCTAAGCCGCTGCAGCTGGGGATTCGCCGTCTGGTCATGATCTCCCTGGTGCAGGCGGCCATCGGCATCACCCAGTACCTCACCCACGTCCCGGTGGTGCTGGTCGAGCTCCACGTGGCCGGGGCGGTGTCGCTGGCCATCGGGGTCACCCAATTCAACCTGCGCCAACACGCCCGCGACCGAGAACCGGGGATCAAAAGCCCCACCTCGTGAAGGTTTGTACAAGTGACTTAAGTCCTTACGGAGGCCTACCTCGGTTGTGAGAGACTGTCGCGGGGGCGGTACAGAGAAATGGATTTTTTGTATGGGCTCTTTCTTCACAGCGGCGCTATTTCCGCTTGACCACCCCGGCCACTATTTGCACTGGCATGTCTTTGAAATCAGTGCGGCCAACGCCATCGTGATCGGACTCATGGTCCTCACCTTCGTCGCGGCACTGCTGCTTCCGTTCCCCGGGCGGCGCCGTCGCAAGGAGAACCAATGAGCACCTCCGAAATCGATCGCCAGTGGACGACGCGACTGCGTCGCAAGAGCTTCGGCAAGTTGCCCCCGGAGAAGATGCTGCCCGACACGCAGCCCAGTTACGTCTCGTCGTGGATCTACGTCTTCGGCGTGACCACCATCTCCGCCCTGATTGTCGTGATTGCCACCGGCTGCGTCTTGGCGATCTTCGGCCCCCAGTGGTGGCACATCTCGAGCGTCGGGCATTTCGTGAACTCGCTGCACCTATGGAGCGTGGAGATCTTCTTCTTCGCCATGGTGATCCACTTGTGGGGCAAGTACTTCATGGCCGCGTGGCGCGGCGGACGCGCGATGACGTGGATCACCGGCATGGTCCTGTTCCTCGCGTCGATCGTCACCGCCCTCACGGGCTACGTCTCCCAGACCAACTTCGACTCGCAATGGATCTCGACCCAGGCCAAGGACGCCATCAACTCAACCGGCGGCGGTGCCTTCTTCAACCTCTTGAATCCCGGTCAGATGCTGATGTGGCACATCGTCTTGATGCCAATAATCCTCGTGCTGCTCGTAGGAGTGCACGTGGTGATGGTGCGCATCAAGGGCGTGGTACCACCGTTCGAGGATGACCCAGTCGCGCAGGTCGCGCCAGTAGCGGTCGCTGCCCCCGCAGCCGCCGCACCAGTAGCGCCAGGAGCGGGACAATGAGCAAAAAGAACTTCCGCCCCGATGTCGACGCGCCCGAGTGGAAGGGCGGCCACACCCCCTACGACATCATCAAGGAAGGCACCATCGCCATCGTGATCGTCGGACTGCTGACGGTCCTGCTGTCGGTCCTCTTCGGCTCGCCCGACGTGCCCGCGATCACCATCAAGAGCTGGTCCAACGCCGCGCCCGTCGACTTCGCCACCACCGCTCTGTCGGAACTCAACGGCACGTCACTGACGGCGAGCTACGGCGCGCCCTACAACGTGCAGCCCGCGAGCGCGAGCCAGGCCCTAGGACCCCTCAAGTTGGAGTACTGGGTCGGCGTGCACATTCCGATCAACACGACCAATGACTTCGTGGTCGATCCACTGAAGGCCCTGCCCAACCAGCCGGTACTCGACAAGAACCTCGCCACCTGGTCCAGCGCCTCCGCCTCGACCCGGGCCAAGTGGGTAGCCAACTACACCAAGGCCTCGGGCAAGATGAAGTACTTCGACGGCCAAGTGGTGGTGCACGCGACCAACGCGGGACCCGTGCCGGTGATGATCAACGACCTCACCATGATGGCGCGCAGCGGCGCCCTCGACCAGGCCCTGATCACCGGGGACAGCTTCTACTCGACCGACTACACCCAGAGCCTGCTGTTCATCTCCGACGGCGCCTACCTGGGCGACCAGGCCGCCAAGCAGCATCTTCTCGGCGAGCAGTGGGGCGTGATGAACGAGACGGGCAGCTACCCCGGTTCGGCGTGGCTCTGGCTCTACACCTTCTTCTACCAGATCTCCCCGTACAACTCGAGTGGCAACGGCGACATCCTGGTGCTGGCGACGATGATCCTGCTGACGGCCGGACTGACCCTCATGCCCTTCATCCCGGGGCTGCGCTCCATACCCCGCAAGACCCGCGTCTACCGGCTCATCTGGAAAGAGCACTACCGCAGCCAGAAGCAGTCGACCTAGTCGTTCAACCTGGCGTAGCTGGTGAAGTTCGCCCGTAGTTCGAAGCCGACGCGTTCGTAGGAGCGCTTGGCCGCTGCGTTGTCGTGGGCCACGCCCAGGCCAAGCCACGAGATGTGGCGACGCCTGGCGTCGTCCACGACTCCCCGGAGAAGCTGGCGAACGTAACCGCGGCCTCGCAGGTCCACGACCGTCGCGATCGACGCCAGGACGTAGGAGCCTGACTCCCAGCGCACCAGGGCAGCGATGGACGCCCACTGCCCCGCCTCGCCACGCACCCCGTACCAGTTGGCGACCTCCGCGTTGCCCGGCCAGACCTGGGAGTGAGGCGCGTGGGCCCTCAGGATACGTTCGATCGCAGCGTCGTCGCTCACCGTCTCGACCACGACGGGAGGCTTCGATCCCGCCCTAGGGGTCGAGGTGTCGAGGGAATAGAAATCCCAAGCGTCGCGGGCCACCAATTGACCCACGCGCTCACCCAGACGGGACTCGTCGATCGAGCACCTGGTCCACTCGGGGTTGATGGGAGGTGCCGGTCCAAAGCCCAGTCCGTAGCACTGCTCGCCAGACAGCGTCATCGACCACGAATCAGGGGTTCGTTCACACGACACGAAGCGCGTCGGGGAAAGGAAGAACTCGGCGGGACCGCCCGGCGCGAAGCGTTCGCCAATCCACTCCCGGGCCGTCGCCAGATCCGTCGTTGCGCTCACCAGACGACTCTATCGAGCGCGACCCGGCCGCGGAGTTCTACGTCCGTCACCGGGAGGCGCTGGTCCCGGGGTGTCCCTAGATTGCAACGTATGGAGAATCTCGATGAAGCCCGATGGAACGCGGTCCAGTCCCGCGACGAACGCGCGGCGGGCGTCTTCGTCTACGCCGTGCGCACCACCAAAGTCTTTTGCCGGCCCGGCTGCGGCGCCCGAAGGGCGCTGCGCCAGAACGTCGAGTTCTTCGCCACGCCGGTGGAAGCCGCCGACGCCGGCTACCGGGCCTGTCGGCGTTGCCGGCCCGAACAAGAGCGAACCGTCGACCCCGCGATCGGCGCCATCATCGCGGTCTGCCGTGAGCTCGAGGGCGAAGAGAACCGCCTTGACGTGGCGGCCACGGCCTCGAGGCTCGGCTACAGCGAACGCCACCTACGACGGCGCTTCAGCGAAGTAGTAGGCGTCTCGATCGGTGAGTACGCCCGGGCCCAGCTGGCCGAGCGGGCCCGACGGGCCCTTCGATCGGGCGCCCGCGTCACCGACGCGGCCTTCGACGCCGGCTTCGGATCAAGCCGCGCGTTCTACGAGCACGGGGCCTCCCGCCTAGGCATGACGCCCGGCCGCTACCGCGACGGCGGTCGAGGGGAACGAATTGGCTACACCTCGATCGACACGCCCGTCGGTCTGGTGCTCGCCGCCAGCACGGCCAATGGCGTGTGCTCGGTCACGATCGGCGCTGACGAGGCGAGCCTGACCAAGGAGTTGGCCCGCGAGTTCCCGAACGCCGTGCTCGAGCGCGACGACGACGGACTCGAGCACGTCGCCGCGGTACTCGCGCGCGCGGTGCGCGGTGAAGGCGACCCCACGGCCCTGCCACTCGACCTGCAAGGCACGGCGTTCCAGATCCGGGTGTGGGAGGCGCTGCGGGCCATCCCTTGCGGAGAGACGCGCTCGTACTCCGACGTGGCGACGCTCATCGGTGCGCCAGGGGCCATGCGAGCCGTCGGCACCGCGTGCGCGCGCAACCCCGCGGCCCTGGGCGTGCCCTGTCACCGGGTGGTGCGCAGCGATGGTTCACTCGGCGGTTATCGCTGGGGCCTCGACACCAAGGAAGCGCTGCTGGCCGCCGAAGCCGACCGACAAAGGGCGTGAGCGAGCCGTCCGACTCGTCGGTGGCGACGAGCGACGCCCGGCGACGCCCACCCTGGCAGGCCTCGTTCCTGCTGCTCGGCGCCATCTGGGGCTGCTCCTTCTGGTGGATCAAGGTGGGGCTGCGGGCGATGACGCCCGTCGACGTGGCCTTCGTGCGCCTCGCGGCGGGCGCGGGCGCGCTCCTGCTCATCGCCTCACTCACCCGCACGGCGCTGCCGCGCCGGGCCAGCACCTGGCGTCACCTCTTCGTACTCTCGCTGCTGATCAACAGCGTGCCCTTCACCCTCTTCGCCTACGGGGAGACGCACATCTCGGCGGTGCTCGCCGGTCTCATCAACTCGCTCACCCCGCTGACCACGCTCGCCGTCGTCCTAGTGGTCTTTCGCCAGGAGCGCGTCACGCGCACCATCGTCGCCGGCCTGCTCACGGGCTTCGTCGGCGTGCTCGTGGTCATCGGCGTGTGGCGCGGATTCGGGCGAGGCCAACTGCTCGGCGTGGGCGCCTGCCTGGTGGCGGTGCTCTGTTACGGCGTCGGCTTCCCCTACGCCCGACGCCATCTGGGGAATCTGGACGATCCGCCGGTCTCGTTGGCCGCCGGTCAGGTGCTCTGCGGCGCGTTGCAGCTCCTGCCGTTCGCTCTGTTCACCGGCCACCTACACCACCGCCCTCCCGCCGCGTCGTTCTTCGCGCTAGCCGCGCTCGGCGTCCTGGGCACGGGCATCGCCTACATCCTGAACTTCGACGTGGTGAGCCACGCCCGGGCGACCGTGGCCAGCAGCGTGACCTATCTCACCCCGCTCTTCGCGGTGATCGTGGGCGTGGCCTTCCTGCACGAGGCGCTCGCCTGGTATGAACCGGTGGGCGCCGTCCTCATCCTGGGCGGGGCCGCGCTGGCGCAAGGTCGGTGGCCGCGGCGCACTTCGCCGTGACGTGATCGTCTCGGGCGCCAGCCGTTACTGTAAGGAAGCGTGACACCCACCGACGACGAGCCCTTCGAGGACCCGCCCGCCGACCCGGAATCGTGGAGCGACGAGCAATGGATCGCCTGGCTGGTGGCCACCGACGCGGCGGACCTGGAGGTAGTGCCGGCGAGCGTGGCCGAACGAATCGTGCACTCCAGCGCGGGCCAGATGCTCGGCCAGGCCATGCTCGGACTCGCGCAGGTGTTCTACGGACCCAAGGAAGAAGAAGTCATCATCGTGGCCGAGGGCAATTCGGACCCCTACGACGACGAGCCCTTCGCGGTGCGTTTGGACCCCGACCATCCCGAGCACTCCACGATCGTCTTTCGATCCCCGTGAGGGAGTAGACGACCATGCGGGAGCCGACCCGTGGTTAGCGAGCCGCTCAAATGGATTCCGCGCAATAGGAACACTCTCTACCTGATCGTGATCGCCTATACGCTCATCGCGCTCGTGGCCCTCACCTGGCTGCCGGGGCTCGGTTGGGCCTTCATCGTCGTGGGCATCGCCTCGGCGCTCTACGTCATCCTTCGTTATCGCCCGAGCACCGGGCTCTTCAGCCTCTCGACCGACTGCGCGAAGTGCGGTGCGCCCTTGGCGCAACGAGCGGGTATGCCCGCGCACACCTGCGCGAGCTGTGGCGACACGCAACCCTGGGCGAAGTCGCTGCGGCGAGAGGACGAGTAAGGCGCGTCGGCACCGCCGTCGAGACGTTGACGTCGTGGAAATGTGGGACACATGTCCCGAGACCACTGTGACACGGGTCCCGAAGCCGGGCCGAGTGGTGGGACAGAGGTCCCGGAGCCAAAGTGAGACAGTACGTCCCGGACTTTTACATATGACGTCGTGGAAACCGTGGTGGAGACGATGGGGATCGAACCCACGACCTCAGGCTTGCAAAGCCCGCGCTCTACCAACTGAGCTACGTCCCCAAAGGGAGATAAGTCTACCAAACGAGGCTTTAGAGAGGTCGCTGGCGACGTTGGGTCCGAGCCCGCTGGCGGTCGACGCGTTCCAACTCCCGCTCGACGTCCGCCCAGTGCAGCGGTGTCTCCTCGACGGGGATTCCTTTCTCCTCCGCGTGGGAGAAGATGATGAACGACACCGTCCACATCGGTATGTAACACCCGAACTTGGCGACGAACCCGGCCAGCTGCTGGTCGAAGAGCGGCGTCATATGCAGCAACGCGTGTTGATGGTGCAGCGCCGGGTAGAGCGAGTGGTGCGCGAAGATCCAGACGAAGGAGAGGCTGGTCACGACCAAAGCGGAGGCGAAGATGTAGCCCGCGCGGCCCATCGGGGAGAGCCTCTTGGTACCGGGCAGGAGCGCCAGCCCGGGGATCCACAGGATGAGGCCGATCGCCAAGACACCCAGGAGCAGGCAGTCGCGATTGAGTTCCCCGTGCGCCGCCCAGTCGATTACCGCCGGCGTGAGGGTGAAGGTGCCCAGGACCGTCACGATGGCCAGCGCCATCCCCGGGTGCGCCACCCGCCGCATCACGACGTCGACCACCGCGGGACGAGTGAGTCGCGAGAAAATCGGGGTAGGGGTGCTCAACAGCAGCAACGGCGCGACGAGAAGCATGACGACGAGCCGCTGAACCACCGCCACCGTCAGCGACACCGTCGCCGCGAGGTCGCCGACGGGCCACATCGTCACCGCCGCCAGCGCGAGCAGCGCGTACAGCGCTAAGAGACGCTGGTGCTTGGGACCGACCGTCAGCCAGTGACCCACGCCGGCCGCGATGATGACGATCAGCTCGACGACGTGCCACTGGTAGGGCAAGAGTCTCACGACGCGACGGTAATACGTCCCTGCTTGGCGGCGCGCTGGAGCGCTTCGAAGTCGGATTGGTTGCGGTCGCGGTAGGCGAGCGCGAAAGCCGCCAACGAGGAGTCGAACCGGTCGTTCTTGCCCAGGTAGCCGGTGATCTGGGCGGACGAACCCGATCGCGCGTGGGCTCGGGCCAACGCCCACGCGCAGGCCCGCCCGTAGGCCACGAGCAGCGACTCGTCGAGGTGCTCCACGACGATGGAGGCCTTGTTGTCGTAGAGCTGTCGCACGTAGAAGCTTCGCCGCGTGCGTTCCACGTTCAGGGTGTGCCAGCCGAGGAACGCGTCCGGGGTCGCCTGCATAAGGCGCTGACCGCTCACCACGCGCGCGCCCGGCTCCACCGACGACGTCGTGCCCCGCGCCAGCGACAGCGCCGACTTCTGCGCCTCCTTGATTTGGAGGAAGAAGGGGTCGTCGCGGTCACGCCCCACCAGCAGTACCACGTAGCACTGGGTGCCCACCGACCCGACCCCCACCACCTTGTGCGCGGCGTCGACGGGAACGAACTGGGTGAGCAGCTCGCGCCGGTCGCTGCTCAGCGTCTCGACGTAACCCTGCAGCACCTGGAACAGCAGCTCGCGCCGGTCGAGCGACTCGTCGGTCGCCTCGCCCAACGGGGTGAGCAAGGGCGGCTGGAACTTTATCCGCGGTTCACCGTCGTCGTAGGTGACCAGCCGAGCGTAGGCCTTGGCCGCGTCGGTGCCCTTCACGTTGCCGATCACGGCGTCCACCTTCTGCATCGCGTGATCGGCCAGGAATCCGCGCAGGTCCTTCATCACCGCGTCGACGTCGAGGGTGGCGTACCAGACCCCGAGGCGCGTTGTCACAGCGAAGCGCGCCATGGCGCGGCGATACTCCTCAGCCGTGGCGAGCGCGATGGCCTCTTGCTGGGCGTTGCGGTGGCCCAGCATGTGCGACGCGATGACCACCGAGGCGACCAGCCGCTTGACGTCCCACTCGAAAGGGCCCCGGTCCGTCTCGTCGAAGTCATTCACGTCGAAGACCAGCCGGCGCTCCGGTGAGGAGAACACGCCGAAATTCGACAGGTGCGCGTCGCCGCAGATCTGCAACTCGAGCGCCGTACTCGAGCCCCGCTCTAAGTCGTCGGCCATCAACAACGCCCCGCCGCGATAGAAGGCCAGCGGGCTGGCCAACATTCGCTGGTAACGGATCGGCAGGAGCTCCTGGACGCGGCTCTCGCCCTGCCCGATCAGACGGGCCACGGGGTCGTAGTCCTCGGGACGCGGCGCCAACGCAGCGAGTTCGGCTCGAGGCAGCGTCTCTCGTTGCGCACGACCAAGGGCGTAGCGGTCCTGCGGGGAAGGTAGGGAAGAGGACGTCGTCACGAGACCCGTTCTAAACGTTCGTGTCGCTCGTCGCGTCGGAGGCGCGGCCCGACGTTCGTGACGACGAGGATGGCAATGATCAGATCGGTGACCAGGATGCAGCCCGGGAACAACGCACCGGCCGTCGTGAAATGGCGCAGGGTCATCAAGGTGATGGCGCAGTTCACGAAACCGAGGAAGAACGCCCGGGATGACTCAGTGTTCGGCGCCAGCCACGACTTGCGCACCGTGGGCAACGCCGCCGCCTGGTCGGCACCGACGAAGAGCAGCAGCGCCACCGTCGGTTCATTGACGAAGAACCAGAAAATGAGACCCAGCACCGACACCGCGCCGCAGAGGACGTCGAAGCGGCCGATCTTCCACGCGAGATGGGAGTTGCGGAACGACGCGGCCACGACGACCAACGGGACGATTCCAAACGTCAAGGTCATCCAGGACGCGAGTCCTACGTGCTGTTGCACCTCCACCACGAAGACCAGGATGCCCTCGATGCCCCACAAACCCCACGTCACTCGATTCGGCGACGTCACCCCGCGAAGCGTGTCGCGCACGTAGCCCGTCATGCCCACCAGCGAGACCGCGATGGCCAGGAAGACGAACCGGGGATCAATCACCCAACAAGTCTGCCCCGAATCCCCGAATCGAACACTTCGGTGGCGTCCCTCTGGGGTTTTGAACCTTCGATAGCCTCGGCCCTAATGGACGCGAAGAGTTTCCTCGGGATGACCCGAAGTTCGGACGATGTCTGGTCGTTCACGGTCGACGAACGTCTGAGTACGCCGAGGAAATTTCTCTTCGGCGGCTGCGGTCTCGCCGCCGGGCTGGTGGCCCTCGAAGAGGCGAGCGAGCGCCCGACCGTCTGGGCCTGCGCCCAATACCTCTCCTACGCGCCACTCGGCGCGCGGGTGGATATCACCACGCACCTCGCCGTGGTGGGCACCAACGTGACCCAGGCCCGAGCGACGGCGACCGTCGAGGGCCGCGAGGTCCTCACCGTCAACGCCGCCCTCGGCACCGGGCACCTGAGCAGCTCCACCACGCCCGTGACGATGCCCAAGGTTCGCGGTCCCGAGGACAGCCACGCGCTGGAGCGACCCTTCGACGTCGACGGTTCGATCTTCCAACACGTGGAGTGCCGCCTCGCGGTACCGAGCGGCGAAAGGAAGGGCGACCGCACGTCGGGCGCCATGGGATCGGGACTGTGGTCGCGCATCCCCGGGCACCTGGAGCCCTCGGCCGCGACATTGGCCATCTTCGGCGACTTCGTCTCGGGCGGCGTGAGTCAATTGCTGGGCCAAGCGACCATGGGGCGAAGCCTGGACAACACCATCCGCGTGGCCCAACTCGAAGCGACCGAATGGGTGCTGTGCGAGATCAAGATGCACGCCCTCGTCGGCGGGTTCGCGCAGGGCACGGGCTTCCTGTGGAGCGAATCCGGGACGCTGCTCGCGACGGCCAGCCAATCCATTGCGGCGAAGCTGTGGGAACCCTGGAGCCCCTAAGGCTCAAGGTGCGCTCGTGTAGATTGGTACCCCTGCGGGGCTATAGCTCAGTCGGTTAGAGCGCGTCACTGATAATGACGAGGTCGTAAGTTCGATTCTTACTAGCCCCACCACGAAGGATTCGGGCAGTTCCCACCCGCACGTCCGGACAAACGCGACCAACGGCGAATGTCGCGGAGCTCAGTTGTCGGGCGTAACCGCATCTAGACGGCGCTGAACCTCCGACGGGTTCACGCCGAGAGCGCCCAGCAGCGCCGAGGCAGGATCCGGTGGTTGGAGAGCGAGGATCTGGGCCAGCACCTGCTGGGCCGTGATATGGAGCCCCCGACGGTTGGACTTCGAGGCATCTTCAAGAACTTTCTTGGCCGCGGGCGCCATGCGAAGGCGATCCTTTCGCGCGACGTCTCGAAACCTCGGCTTCTTCGGCACGACGCGCATCGGCAACGGCGGAGCGTCGGCGCCGGACTCCAGGCCCAGGGCGGCCAGGGCCTCATGATCGAGCGAGTCGAGGGCCTGTCGAGCTTGTTGCAGGCTCACGCCCAACACGACCTCGATCGAAGGGCTTTCCAACAAGGCGAGCAAGACGTGGTCGGTGCCAACTCGGCGATCGCCTCGGCGACGGGCCTCCTCGGCGGCCTGCAGGCAGATGGCCCAGGCGTTCATTACCTCTGGCGCAGCGGATTCGGTGGTCATGACGACTCCTTGTTGTATTTGGTGTGCACGGATTGGCGGGTGATGCCCAAAGCATCTCCGATTTGCTGCCACGACCAGCCCTTTTCGCGGGCCGCCGCGACCTGGTTCGCCTCGACCCTCTCAGCCAGTCGGTGGAGCGCTAATGAGGCGCGTAGCCCGATTGCCGGGTCGTCCGATGAGATATTCGCGCTGAGATTCTCTAGGTCCATGCCTGTCAGTATAGACTGACATCTCTGGTTTGTCAACCTAAACTGACGCCGCAGACCGCCGGGCCTTGCCACAATGCCGGAGTACCGGTATAGTTAACCATCATGTTAAGTGTTACGTCGCAGCGAACGAGCGAGGAACTGGACCTGCTCTTTGGCGCGCTTGCCGACGCCACTCGACGGGCCATCGTCGAACAGCTGGCCGGCGGTGAAGCTACCGTCACCGAGCTCGCCGCACCCTTCGCCATCAGCCTTCCGGCGATCTCCCGACACCTCAAGGTGCTCGAGCGCGCGGCGATCATCACCAGGGGCCGACAAGGCCGGTGGCGCAGTGCGCGACTCACCCCAACGTCGCTCGCCAGCGCGTCCGACTGGCTCGCGCTGCACGAGCGGCTCTGGAACGAGAGAGTCGACCGGCTCGACGACCACCTCGCTCGACTCACCGCGGAGCAGCCGACCACGCCCCCCGACTCCGAAACACCGACCGACACCCAGAGAGGCAGCCCATGACCACGACAACTCCACAGCTCACCCTGACGCGCATCGTCAACGCACCCCGCACTCGCGTCTACCAAGCGTTCACGAATCCTGACGATTTCGCGGCGTGGTGGGGCCCATTCGGCAACTCTTTGCCCCGCGACGAGATTGAGTTCGACGTGCGCCCCGGGGGCTTCCTGCGCTGGTCGGAGGTCTTTCCCGACCAGCCCGGCTCGTGGACCAAAGGCCGCCTCGACCTCACCGAAGTCGTGGACGGCGAGTTGCTCGAGGGCGTCATGCGCGTCACCGGCGAGCTGCCGATGGGGTTCGAGGGTTTCGAGACGAGGATGCGGGTCGAGTTCCACGATGAGGCCGACGGGCGGACGCGAATCGAGATCCGCCAGTGGCTCCGCGAGGACTACGTGTCCCCCAGCGTGGCCGGATGGGGCGAGGCGCTCACCAAATTGGACGGCGTGCTCGCCGCTTGAGAGGTCGTCGGGAGACACGAGCGCCGTGCCGTTCAATACCTCGGTCCGCCGACGAGGATCTGCGCCGGACTACAAGGTACACAACCGCTAGCTACCGGTGCGCTCGCGGTGCGCGCACCCCGGCCAGCAGCAAGGACGTCGCTGACCCTCTTCTAACTCCTCCCGGGTCCGGCGAATTCGCCGTTCCCGGGTCACTTTCTGTTTGGCGTCCTCAACCCAGCAGATGAACTCGTTTCGGGCCAAGGGCGTGATGTCCAACCAGGCGTCGAGCGCGGAAGGGTTCGCGACCAACGCTTCGCGCAGGTCGCCGGGAAGCTTGTGCACCGCCCCACCGGGGACTCGAGGACTGCTCATGAAGTGACATTACCGATTGAGGCCACGCCCCGTCGACGTTCGCCCTCGAAAGCGCGATTAGTTCCCGGTGCGGCCGGTAGCGAGCAGTCTCGTGGTAGTGCTGGCGCGCAACGTGCAGACTTCGATGGGAAGACGAACGTAGCGCGAGTGCAGGAATGAACCAATGGAGACTCGCACACTGGACGCCGCCTTGGCGAGACACGTTGACGGCGTGTAGTTGCCGGTCTCGACGACGCCGAAGGCCACGCTCACGCTTTGACCAGTAACCAGCGTGTGCAACGCGGGCATCTCGCCCATCGAGAGATTGCGCGCCGGGGGGCCGACGGCTTCGTGGTGGACTCCCCTGACCGGCTGGATCGCCGGCACGCCGAAGATCGAGCAGGCGCCCGCGCCGAGGTTGGTGACGATGATCGGGTAGTAAATGGTCCCCGCGGTCCCCTGCGCGATGCCCAGCGTGACCTTCAAGTTCGCCGACACACAGGATGGTACGGACGAGCCCCACGCCGGGGCCACCCCGATCCCCAGCGAGCCAGCTCCGCCCACCAACCCTGCCAGCGCCACACCGGTGGCGATCAGTAACGACGACGTCCTGCTCATGACATTCCCTTCCCTCTTTAACTCTTTATGTCCGGCCAGCCGACGAAGTTACCGGCCATTACCGCGACCCTGCCCGATCCGCGAGCGGCGCGTCCGACGGGGATGATCCGGTGGGTTATCGGCGCGCCGAGGCCCAGCGTTCTCTCTGCACGAACCGCCATCGTTTCGAGTTCGCCAAATCAGCGCAGTTGCGTTACGGTTCTAGGAGCGACAAAAAGGACCAAAATATGTCTACCGACCGCTCCACCCTGAGTTCCATCGAACGAGAGAAAGCCTCCGTCTTTCACTCCTGGTCCGCCCAGTCGAGCATCAATCCCCTGATGGTGAGGGATGCTCAGGGCGTCTACGTCACCGACGAGGCGGGCAAGACCTATCTCGACTTCTCCTCGCAGTTGGTCAACACCAACGTCGGCCACCAACATCCTTCGGTCGTCAAGGCCATCCAGGAACAGGCCGGTCTGCTGTGCACCATCGCGCCCCAGCACGGCAACCCCGCCCGGTACCGGGCGGCCGAGATGATCCTCGACCACAGCTTCGACGGCGCCGCCAAGGTCTTCTTCACCAACGGCGGGACCGAGTCGGTCGAGCACGCCGTGCGCATGGCCCGGCTGCACACCGGGCGCCAGAAGGTGCTGGCGACCTACCGCAGCTACCACGGCGGCACGTCGACCTCGATCAACCTGACCGGCGACCCGCGTCGCTGGCCCAACGACAACGGCACCTCGGGCGTGGTGCACTACTTCGGCCCCTTTCTCTACCGCTCCGTCTACCACTCGACCAGCGAGGAGGAGGAGTGCCAGCGCGCTTTAGAGAGCCTGGAGAACACCATCCTCTTCGAAGGTCCCACCGCCTTCGCCGCCATCATCTTGGAGACCATCCCCGGCACGGCCGGGATCATGGTGCCGCCCCCGGGTTACCTTCAGGGCGTGCGACAGATCTGCGACAAGTACGGCATTGTCTACATCGCCGACGAAGTGATGTGCGGGTTCGGCCGCACCGGATCATGGTTCGCTTACCAGGACTACGGCGTCAAGCCCGACCTGGTGGCCTTCGCCAAGGGCGTCAACTCCGGCTACGTCCCCCTGGGCGGCGTGGTGATCAACGAGGCGATCAGCGCCACGTTCAACGACCGCGTCTACCCCGGCGGTCTGACCTACTCGGGCCATCCTCTGGCCTGCGCCGCGGCCGTGGCGTGCCTCAGCGTGATGGAGGACGAGCACATCGTCGAGAACGCCCGCACCATCGGCGACGAGGTACTGCGTCCGGGACTCGAGGAATTGGCCACCCGGCACCAGGTCATCGGTGACGTGCGGGGACTGGGCGTCTTCTTCGCCCTGGAGCTCGTCAGTGACCGGACCACCAAGGAACCTCTCGCTCCCTACGGCGGCAGCTCACCCGCGATCGCCGAGGTACTGGCGGCCTGTCGCGACGAAGGGCTCCTCATCTTCAACAACTTCCACCGGCTCCACGTGGTGCCACCCTGCACCATCACGGCCGACGAGGCCCGCGAGGGGCTGGCGCGGCTGGACCGGGCGCTCTCGGTCATCGACAAGTACTACGTCGGCGTCTGATGTAACCGAGCCGGAAAATCGTCATTAACCTGACGACATGCCAGCCGTCACTGTAGATAATCCACTGGAACTCCCCAAGGTCGTCGCGCCGCAGCCCGGCCAACGCGCGCGATCCGTCAAGGTGGTCACCACCGCGCCACGAGGCCTCGAAGGCGAGGGTTTCCCCGTGCGACGGGCCTTCGCCGGCATCGAGCAGGCCGACCTCGATCCCTTCGTCCACATGGACCAGATGGGCGAGGTCGACTACGGGCCGGGCGAGCCCAAGGGCACGCCGTGGCACCCTCACCGCGGCTTCGAGACGGTCACCTACATGATGGAGGGCACCTTCCTGCACCAGGACTCCATCGGCGGGGGCGGCGTCATCGAGAACGGCGCAACGCAGTGGATGACCGCGGGCGCCGGGATCCTGCACATCGAGCGGCCGCCGGACGCGCTCATCGACTCGGGCGGCCTCTTCCACGGGATCCAGCTCTGGGTCAACCTGCCGGCCAAGCTCAAGATGACCCCTCCGCGCTACCAGGACATCGGCGCCCAGGCCGTGACGCTCCTGACCAACGAGAACGGCGACGCCATCATCCGCGTCATCGCCGGCTCGCTGGGCGAGATCGACGGTCCCGGAAGCACGCACACCCCCATCACGCTGCTGCACGTGTCGCTGCTGCCCGGCGGCCAACTGGTCCTGCCGTGGAACCCCGGGTACAACGCGCTGACCTACGTGCTGGCCGGCGAGGGCACCGTGGGGCTCGAACATCGACCGATCGGCGAAGGCCAGATGGCGGTGCACGTCGACGGCGACTTCCTGGTTCTCTCCTCCAACACATCCCAGGACTCGCGCACTCACGCCTTCGAGGTGCTGATCTTGGGCGGTGAACCCATCCGCGAGCCGGTGGCGACCTACGGGCCCTTCGTCATGAACACCCGCGAGGAACTACAGCAGGCCTTCGACGACTACCAAGCCGGCCGGCTAGGCCAGATCCCCGCCGAGCACATCTAGACCTTCGCGGTGCACCAGGAAGGTGCCCGTCGCGCGGCTGACCAGTTCATCGGCGTCGTTGGTGATGGTGGCCTGCGCGTAGGCGATCTGTCGGGCGAGACGCACTACTTCACCGCGCACTAGGTAGCGTTCGTCGCGCGTGGCCGGGCGCATCAACTCGCTGGTCATCTCGATGGTCGCCTGGGTGCGGTCTCGTCCCGCGAGGGCGGCGTTGACGGCAAAGTTCATCGCGGCGTCGAGCAAGACGCCGTGGACCCCGGCCTGCACGGATCCGTGCGGGTTGCACGCCAGGGCCGTCGGCACGAACGACGCCTCGGCCCACCCGAGGTCCTCTCCGTCCACGCCGTACCTCTCGAACGCGCCGCCGAGAGCACCCACGACGGCCATGCCGCCGTCGCCCAGCCATCGATCCATATCCTTCGTCGCGCCCGCCACCTTGGCGACGCTAGCCCAGCGTTCTCCGGCATCCTCGACACCTAGGCTGCGTTCGACGGGTTCGCCCGCGCAAAGAAAGGGTCGTCATGCCAGTAGCCGTCATCGTGGACGCCGTTCGAACGCCCGGAGGAAAACGCAACGGGAAGCTGCGCAACTGGCACCCGGCCGACCTCGCGTCAGAGGCCCTCAAAGCCCTGGCGGCGCGCAATGAACTCGACGCGGCGCTCGTGGACGACGTCATCATGGGCTGCGTCAGTCAGGTGGGCGAGCAGACCTTCAACGTCGGACGCAACGCCGTGCTGGCCGCCGGCTGGCCCGAGTCCGTCCCGGCCACCACCATCGACCGCCAATGCGGGTCGTCCCAGCAGGCCCTGCACTTCGCCGCCCAAGGCGTCATGGCCGGCGCCTACGACGTGGTCGTCGCGGCCGGCGTCGAATCGATGACCAGGGTCCCCATGGGCTCGTCCATCGGACAGGGCACGGGCTTCCCCTTCGGCCCTCGCGTGATGGAGCGCTACGAGCCGCGCGGAGGCCTGAGGAACCAGGGCCTGGGCGCCGAGATGATCGCCGACCAGTGGGGCATCACCCGCGAACAGCTCGACGAGTTCTCCGCCGAGAGCCACCGCCGAGCAGCCCAGGCCACGCGCGAGGGCCGCTTCGAGCGCGAGATGGTCGAGGTCGCCGTGCGTGACGACGACGGCGAGATGACCGATGAGCTCATGACCAGCGACGAGGGAATCCGACCGGACTCGTCCGTCGAGACCCTGGGCAAGCTCAAGCCGGCCTTCAAGGAGGACGGAAAGGTCACGGCCGGGAACTCGTCGCAGATCACCGACGGCGCGGCGGCCGTGCTGGTCATGAGCGAGGAGAGGGCCCGAGAACTGGGCTACACGCCGCGCGCGCGGTTCCACGCCTTCGCGCTCGCCGGCGTCGATCCAGTGACCATGCTGACGGGCCCGATTCCGGCCACCACCAAGGTCCTGGAGCGGGCGGGACTGACCTTGGACGACATCGACCTGATCGAGATCAACGAGGCGTTCGCCTCGGTCGTGCTGGCCTGGCGCCAGGAGCTCCACGTGGACCTGACCAAGGTCAACGTCAACGGCGGCGCGATCGCGCTGGGCCACCCCCTCGGCGCGTCGGGCGCCAAACTGTGCGCCACGCTGCTCAACGAGTTGGAGCGCACCCACGGTCGTTACGGGCTGCTGACGATGTGCGAGGGCGGCGGGCTGGCGAACGCGACCATCATCGAACGCCTGGGTTAGGCCGCGGCGGCCTTCGCCGCCTCGAAC
This sequence comes from uncultured Acidimicrobiaceae bacterium, assembly GCA_963827115.1. Lineage (GTDB taxonomy): Bacteria > Actinomycetota > Acidimicrobiia > Acidimicrobiales > RAAP-2 > RAAP-2. The sequence continues at coordinate 34,365 of CAWGZS010000002.1, forward strand.
TAGCGGAAGCGGGTGGCCAGGTAGAAGGCCGAGAACATCGAGACCAGGCCGACCACCAGGTACCACGGCGACACCGAACCGGGCAGGACGCCTAGGTAGTTGAGCACGATGATGACCACGCCCACGATCAACAGACCCAGCAGCAGCCAGCCGAACCAGCGCGGGCTGTGGTCGTCACCGACGGGCTTGCGCGCGGTGTAGCTGCCTCGGCGTTCGGCGGGGACGTAGCGCCCCATTTCCTTGCTCTTGCGTCGCTTCTGTCCGGTCTTTGCCATAGGACTTGATGTTACTTGGGGCTACCGCCGCGCTTTTTGCTACAGGGTCGGATTAGGACAGACCGTCACGTCGACGGTCGAGCCGTAGGGCGCGGTGGTGCCCGCCGCCACGCTCTGGGTGATCACGGTGCCCGGGGCCTCCGTGGCCGGGCACGACCCGACCGGGGCCTGGCTGAAGGCGCCGATCAGGTTGGCGTCCATAAGCGCGGTGTTGGCCTGGGCGGAGGTGAAGCCCACCACGTTGGGCACCTGCACCACGCAGACGCCCGAGGAGGTGATGAGTTCCACGGCGGTGCCGCCCTTGACCGGCGCACCCGCGGCCGGCACCGTCCTCACGACGTTGCCCACCGGCTGGGTATTCGAGCAGGCCGTGGCCGTGGTCGCACTCACGGACAGCTGATACTGACCGAGGATCGACGCGGCGGCCGACTGGGTGTCGCCGGCCAGCGAGGGCAGCGGGAAGGCCGAGTTGGGAGCCAACACGATCAGCACGACCTTGTCGCCGGTCACGTCCTTGGTCCCGGCCGCCGGGTCCTGGGCCAACACCACGTTGGGGTTGCCGCTGGTGGCGAAACGAATCGTGTAGCTCAATTTGCCCTGCTGCAGCGTGCTCTCGGCTTCCAGGAGCGTCATTCCGACGAGCTTGGGCACCGTCACCGGCGTGGTCACCCGGCCCAGGCTCACCTGCAGCGTCACCGACTCGCCCTTGTGGATCGTCGCCGTCGCCGCGGGGCTGGTCGACAAGATGGTGTACTGGGGCTTCTTCGACGAGACCTCGGTGGTCTTGCCGATCACCAGTCCGTCGGCGTGCAGCGTGGCCGTCGCGGCGGCCACCGATTGGCCCACCACGTTCGGCATGGTCGTCACGGCCTTGGGCGTGACGAACAGGAAATAGGCCACGGCGGCCCCCGCGACCAGCACGAGCACGATGGCCGTGATGAGTCCCGTGTAGGTGTTCTTGCGGCGTCGACGGATGTCGCGACGCGGCCCGGCCATCATCGGCACCGACTGGGTGCGATTGCCCTGCACGGCCGCCACGGCCCGGGTCGCGTCCGCACCCCAGAAGGCCACCTCGTGGCCGGCGGCGCGCACCGGCTGGCCCTCGCTGAATCGCATGAGGTCCGCGCGCATGTCGTCGGCCGACTGGTAGCGCTCGTAAGGCGACTTGGCGAGGGCCTCCATCACGATGGCCTCAAGGTCGCTCGGAATCTCGCTGTTGAACTGGCTGGGCGGGGGCACCGGGTCGTTCACGTGCTGGCTCGAGACCTCCACCGGCGAGTCACCGATGAAGGGAGGTCGCCCGGCCAGCATCTCGTAGAGCACGACCCCGAGGGAGTACACGTCGCTTCGCCCGTCGACGGGTGCGCCGGACGCCTGTTCGGGCGAGAAGTACGTGGCGGTGCCCATGACCGAACCGGCCTCGGCGAACTGGTCCTCGCTCGACACGGCCTGGGCGATGCCGAAGTCCGTGACCTTGACCTGCCCGTCGTGGGTGATGAGGATGTTGCCCGGCTTCACGTCGCGGTGCACCACGCCGCTGCGATGCGCGTAGCCGAGCGCCGAGGCGACCTGGGCCGCGATGACGGCGCTGCGCGAGGGGGAAAGGGTCCGCGAGCCGCGCAGGTCGCGGTCGAGTGACGTGCCGTCGATGAGTTCCATGACGATGAAGTACGTGCCTTCGTCCTCGCCCCAGTCGAACACCGGGACGATGTTGGGGTGCGAGAGATTGGCGGCCGCCTGGGCCTCGCGCCGAAAACGCTCGACGAAAAGGGGGTCGGCGCTCAGCTCGGGATAGAGGATCTTGAGTGCCACCGCACGGCTCAGCAGGAGGTCCTGGGCGCGGTAGACCATGGCCATGCCGCCACGATCAATGAGGTGAGTGACCTCGTATCGATTTGAGTAGATTCTGGGGTCGCTCACGGGCTCCATACGTAACGAAGCCTACGCCTTTGGCACTATCGTCACGGCGCTCACGGCGCTCACGTCGGGCACGTGGTCGCGGTGCCGGTGGCGGGTAGTCCCGCCTTCATCGCCAGCGCGGCCTCGATTACGCACTTCATGATCGGTCCGGCGACGATGGCGCCCGTCACGTTGAACGCCTGGTAGGGAACGCTGACCGCCACGGCAACGACGGGATCGGTCGCCGGTGCGAAGGCGATCATCCAGTCGTCGGTGTCGTTGGTGAGGATGTTGCCGACCTGCGCGGTGCCGGTCTTGGCGGCGACGTCGTCCGCCGTGAGGAAGATGCCGGCCGCGGTGCCGTACTTCGCGACGTCCTCCATCAGTGGAACGATCTGGGCGGCCTGGGTCTGGGTCAGCGGTTGCTTCCACACCGAGTCTTTGAAGCGACTCACCACCTGTCCGTCCGGCCCGCTCACGTAGGCCAGAATGTGCGGCGTCATGATCGTGCCGCCGTTGGCGACACCGGCCGCGACGAGGGCATTCTCCAGCGCCGTGGCGCTCACGTCCTCCTGGCCGATCGCCGAATAGGCGAGGAACGGGGGGTTGGCGGCCAGGTTGGACTCGGCCGGAAAGAAGGACGGCACCACGCCTGGCAGGTCGAGCGGCGGCACCTGGTTATACCCGAAGGCGTTCGCCTCGGTCGTCAAGTCCTGGGCGCCGAGGGCCAGGCCGAGCAGCGCGTAACCGGGGTCGCACGACGCGGGCAACATCTGCAGGACCGTGCCACCGCACGCCGTGTGGCCATCGTTATAGAGCAGGCTGGTGGTGTCGGGCAGCTTCGTGAAGACGATCGGCTTGATGTACATGTTCATCAGCGATGGCTTGTAGGCGACGATCCCGGCGGTCGTAATCACCTTGAAGGTGGAGCCGGGGAAGAACCGCTGCTGCGTCGCCAAGAGGCCCAGGGGCGGGAAGCCCTCTTTGTCTTTCGTGTTGACGAGCTTCCACGCCGCCTCTTCGACCTTGGCGTTGCTCGAGGTGAAGGGCGTCGGGTTGTAGGTGGGATTCGAGTACATGGCCAGCACCGCGCCGGTACTCGGGTCCAGCGCCACCACCGAGCCGTCCCGGCCCGCCAGGGCGCTGCGCGCCACCCTCTGCAACACGGGCTCCAGCGTCAAGGTGATCGAATCGGCGGCCTTCGTCGGCGCCAGGACCTGCTCGAAACTCTGGGCGGGCTGCGTGTGCGCCTCGAGGTAGCTGTTGTACTGGGCCTCGAGGGCCCAGTTGTTGTAGACGGTCGAGGAGAATCCGACGACGCCGGAGAACAACGCGCCCATCGGGTAGACCCGCCGCCAGGGATTCGCGCGGCTCGAGGTCGCGACCGACCTCGCGAGCACCGAGCCGTCGGCGGCGATTATCTCACCGCGCTGGTACAGGTTGTTGCTCGTGTTATTGCGCGGGTTGAGCGAGGAGTGATTGAGCGCCGTGGCGTGAAAGAACTGAACCCACGCCGACTGGGCGGCGACCACCACGAAGAGCAGCAGGATCACCGAGGCCAGGACGCTCAGTCGCCGTGACACGCTAACCCCCTGACTTCAGGGTGGTGGTGGTCGTAGTGGTCGTCGCGACGACCTTGTGCTTCGACTGATAGACCCGCCACATGTTGTGCATGTGCGTCGCCTCGATCAGCGCGTAGGTCAACGTGGGTTCAGCGACGTTGTCGTTGACTTCTTGCTCGTCCGCGGGAAGCAGTTGGGTCAGCGGGAACGTGGTGTCCATCACCCGCATGGGTTTGAACCACAGCACGCCCGAAGGCTGGCCCTGGTAGATCGCCACGGTGCCCGCGTCGTTGCCGATGTAGTAGGTCGAATAGGCGTACCAGTGGACGACCGCCACCCCCGCGCCGATCACCAGCAGGAAGAACGCGATGCCGGCCCACACCCGCCAGGTGAAGCGGCGTTGGCGGGTCCTGACCCGCGCCACGTTGGCTCCCCCGCCGGACACCGGCGGGGGCCGGGTGCTCACCGTTCGCTTGATCTCGGTAGTCGCGGCGCTCACCTCGTCGAACTCGAGCAGGATCACCGAGATGTTGTCGTGCCCCCCGGCCTGGTTGGCCCCGGCGACGAGCTGGTTGACGGCCTCGCGCAGCGGCGTCGGCGAGCTGGCCAATGAAGCGAGCTGCTCCTCGGTGAGCTCGTTGGAAAGACCGTCGCTGCAGAGCAGGATCCGGTCACCCGGCAGAGCGTTGAGCGTAACCACATCGATCTCGAGCGTCTCGTCGATCCCTAACGCCCTCGTGAGCTGGTGGCGACGCGGGTGCACCTTGGCTTCGGCGGGCGTCAGGCGACCCATCCGCACCCACTCCTCCGCGACGCTGTGATCCTCGCTCAACAGGCGCAGCGCGCCGTCACGCACCTGATACGCCCGCGAGTCGCCGACGTTGAAGAGCGTCGGGGAGACCACGCCGTCGTTGTCCCGGGTGAGCCCGACGGCGATGACCGTGGTACCCATGCCGAACCGATCGGGGTGATCGCGCGCGTCGGCCAGGATGGCCCGGTTGGCGGCCTCGATGGCCATGTACAGCCCTTCGACGGTTGGTCGCTTATGGAATTCGTCGCGCACCAGCTCCACCGTTATGGCCGCCGCGACCTCGCCGGCGGCGTGGCCGCCCATGCCGTCCGCGACCAGCGCGAGGAGGTCGTCAGCGAAGATGGCGTCCTGATTCGAATCGCGCACCACGCCGGTATCAGTTGCCGCGGCGTAGCGCCAGCGCGTCAACGAACCACCTCGAACAGGACCCCGCCAACCTGCACGATGTCGCCGCGGTCGAGATGCACCCGACCCTTGATGAGTTCCTGATTGACGTAGGTGCCGTTCGTTGATCCCAAGTCCTCGATGGACAAGTCGCCGTTGTCGTTGGCCACCCTCGCATGACGGGAGGAGAGATACGTGTCCTGAATGTTCAGGTCGCAGTCCGCGCTGCGACCGATCGTCACGGCGATGTCGACCGGCACGCGTTCACCGGATCGGTCAAGCGGCTCGATGTATTCCAACGCCAACGCGGAGCCGCGCCGGCGCCCCGAGACGGCCTGTTCCGGTGGACGCGCCTGCACCTTGGCCACACGAAGCACGCGAAAGAAGAAGAGGATGGCGACGACCATCACCAGAACCTGCAGCGGACGAACGATCGCCGCGTAGTTCGCCGACGCGGCGAGCAAGCTCAAGCGAGCTCTATCCTCATATGCAGCGCCCCGACGGTCACGTCGTCGCGAGGCGACAGCGAGACGGCGGCAATCCGGTGCCCATTGACGAAGGTGCCGTTCGTCGACTGCAGATCACGCACGGCCACGCCCTCGCCGGTCTTCCATACCTCGGCGTGGCGTCTCGACACGTTGGTGTCGTTGATGACGACGTCGACGTCAGGACTTCGCCCGATTACCAGGGGGCGGTCACCGATATTGAACGAGCGGCCATCGTTGGCGATGAGGCGTGGCTGGCTCTCGCCGCCGACGAACTCGGTAGTCACCGCCAGCTTTCCGGTCTTCAAGTCGTCGTCGATGAAGACCTCGACCTTCACGGGTCCCACGAAGTTGTAGCCCTCACTCAGCGCGTGCTGGCGCACCGTCTCCTCGAGTTCAGCGATGAGGGCCTTCTGGAAACCGTTGAACCGCTCCGCGTCGGCGGGACTGAGCCAGACGCGGATCTGGTTGGCCGAGATCGGCCCCTGGCTCGAGAGGCGGCGCGTCAGGTCGATTTCACGGATTATCCGGGCGCCGATCTCGATGGGCTGCAACGCGTTCTTGAACGGGCGCGAGAGCGACCCTTCGAAGATCCGCTCCAAACCATTTTCGACTTTCTTGAGAACCATGTCGTTAACAACTGTACCGGTCGCCTGCAGGGCGATAGAGGCCTACTGCCCGGTACGGGAGGTTGGAGTAATGTTGCGAGGTCTCAGGGCGAGTGGCGGAATTGGCAGACGCGCAGGCTTCAGGTGCCTGTATCCGAAAGGATGTGGGGGTTCAAGTCCCCCCTCGCCCACGACCCGCGCCCTCGTGACCTCTGTGGCGACTCGGCGTCTTTCGCGCAGCGCTCCCAACCTCCAATCCCGGGTTTCCCTCGGCGAAAGTAAGGTCGTGGCGGATGGCCAGTTCTAACCAACCGACGCTCGACGTGTCGAACCTGCGTGTCGTGCGCAGTAGTAACGAAGTCCTCAAGTCGATTTCGTTTCACGCGGCTCCGGGCGAGCTGATTGGCCTGCTCGGGCCGAGCGGCAGCGGCAAGAGCACGCTCATGCGCGCGCTCCTCGGGGTACAGGCGATCAGCAGTGGATCCGCGCGTATCTTAGGATCCGCCGCGGGTTCGCCGCCGTTGCGCGGCCAACTCGGCTACATGGCCCAAGGCTTGGCGGTCTACCTCGACCTCACCGTCGAGGAGAACATCCGCTACTTCAACGGCGTGCTGAATCTGCCCTTTTACGAGGTCAGCCGGGTTTTGGACGTGGTCGCCCTCACCACCTTCTCCCAACGACTCGTCTCAACGTTGTCCGGCGGCGAACGTGCCCGTGTGTCGCTGGGCGTCGCCCTGTTGGGTTCTCCTCCCGTCCTGATCCTTGACGAGCCAACCGTGGGTCTGGACCCGATACTGCGGCGCGACCTTTGGGGCACGTTCAACGCCCTGGCGACCGCCGGCGCCACCGTTATCGTGTCGAGCCACGTGATGGATGAAGCAGCGCGTTGTGCCCGGCTACTGCTGCTGCGCAACGGGACGCTACTGTTCGACGGCACGCCGGCTTCACTATTGGCCGTCTCCGACGCCCACGGCTACGACGAAGCGTTCGAACACCTCATAGAAGGCACACGATGAGCCTTCGACGGACCTTGCTCACTACACGACGCATCCTCGAACAGCTGCGCCACGATCCGCGCACCCTCGCGTTGTTGTTGATCGTCCCAACCGCCTTGGTCGGTCTGCTCGCGTGGTCCCTGATTGACCGGCCCGGTGCGTTCGACGCGGTCGGTCCGAAACTGCTCGGCGTGTTTCCTCTCATCGTCATGTTCCTCGTCACCTCGGTCATCACCCTGCGAGAGAGGACCGTCGGCACCCTCGAACGTCTCTTCACGCTGCCCTTGACGAAGGCGGAGTTCATCGGGGGCTACGCCATCGCCTTCGGGGCCCTCGCCCTGGCCCAAAGCCTCCTCGTCTCCGTCCTCTCGTACACCTGGTACGGCCTGGCGCATCAAGGCATACCGTGGCGCATCAGCCTCGTGGCGCTCTGCGCGGGGCTACTGGGCACCGCCTTCGGACTGGCGCTGAGCGCCGTTGCCCACACCGAGTTCCAGGCCGTCCAGTTCATGCCGGCGTTCATCCTGCCCCAGCTACTCCTGTGTGGCCTCGTCATCCCCGTCGCTCAACTGCCCTCCGTGTTGCGCGCCATCGCCGCCGTGCTGCCGATGACGGCCGCTGTGCATGCCATCGCCCCGCTGCGTTCGAACCAGTACTACGTTGGCCAATTCGCCGTGATGCTCGCGTACATCGTCGTCGCGCTGGTTGTCGGCGCCAGCACCCTTCGCCGGGTGAGCAAATAGCGATCGTCGCACCTGCACCCAACCGGGTTCGAAGAAGGGTCGCACTTCTGGCTCGACCAAACCACACTGCGGTTCGAGGGAGGGTCGTTGCTAGGAAGCAGTCGCAGCGCCTCGCTCCCGGGCACCACGTTGTCGTCGTCGATTCCAAAGACGAAAGACCACCTCAACGATGACAACGGACAGGGCGGCAATGACAAACGAGGCCACGATGTCCTGGGGATTGTGGATGTGGGCCGCCACCCGTGCCGCGCCGACGAGTACGGCGATTCCGAGCAACACCGCTGCGAGCGCCCTCGAGTAGAGCAGCATCGTGAACCCGAGGAACGCGGTGAGCAGTGCGTGGTCGGACGGGAAACCGTTGTCGGCTGCGTGGGGTATCAGAGGTACGAGATGGTGCGTCACAAAAGGACGGGTGTCGTAATGCAGATGCCCGGCGACAACGGCGAGCGCGGCGGCCAGGGCGCCGCCGACGACGAGTCGTGCGATCAAGTCGATCTTCACCGGCTTCGTGGCGCGAAGCCAGTAGGCCCCGACCAGCACCAGACTGAGCAGGAAAAAGTACTTGCCCACGAAGATGATCAGGGAATTCATAGGCGAATCCTACGACCGCTCCTGCGCGATGCCCTTCCATTCAAGGCCAAAGAAGATCGTGGCGCGGCGAACACGAGGTGCCGAGGAACTACTCCGTCGTGTCGATGATCATGACCGAACAGTTGGCGCCGTGGGCGACCGAGTTCGGCACGCTGCCCAGGAGCCGGCGAGCTCCCTTCATTCCCTTGTTGCCCACGACCAGCAGGTCGGCGTTGAGTTCATCGGCCTTCTGTATCAGCACGTCGGCCGGCGCACCCTTGGCGGTGTGGAGGAACGTCGGGACTCCCTGGCTCTCGGACTCGACCGAGTCAACAACCACGTCGTCGCTGGAGGCGGTGACGATGTGAAGGGTGCCGCCCGACATCCGCGTGAGCGCGGTGGCGACCTCCACGGCGCGCAGGGCGGTCACTGAATTATCTGATCCAACGACGACGACATCGTACATGTCAACCTTCCTCGAGCCTCGTACGGTCGTGACACGGTCATCAGGGATGGTGACCAAATACGACCACGCGAATGATTGTAGTTACGCCCGCGGCACCGCCAACAAATTCCGTGCACCGCGTCGTGCCGAAGTCACACGAATCGCCTATTGTCTCAGGGCGGTCCGCGATGTGGTCCCCGTCTGACCGCACCCCGCGGGGACGACAAGAGCAGACGTGCGAGAGCCGGTCAGTTCACGAGACGGGTGGCAGTCGTAATGGCAATGGGAGGGAAGATCGTATGAGAGACGTCACGACGTGTCGCGACTCATGTCATCCCGCGAACCTCGGGAGCCTCCCGTGAACACGGGCCCCATCCTCCAAGCCCAGGATCTCGTCAAGCGCTTCCGTGAATTGACCGCGGTCAACGGCGTCAGTTTCGCGGTCGATCGAGGCGAAAGCTTCGGATTCCTCGGACCGAACGGTGCGGGAAAGACCAGCACCATGAGAATGATCTCGGCGGTCTCTCAACCGACGTCAGGTTCCCTCACCATCTTGGGACTCGACCCGCGCACGCACGGTCCCGAGATTCGAGGCCGCTTGGGCGTGGTGCCCCAGGAGGACACGCTCGAACTCGAACTGACCGTTCGTCAGAACCTCGAGATGTTCGCTCGCTACTTCGACATCCCGCGCGCCGTCCTGCGCGAACGCGCAACGGAACTCTTGGAGTTCACCCAATTGACCGAGCGCGGCAACGACAAGGTCGACGACCTATCGGGCGGCATGAAGCGCCGCCTCACCATCGCCCGAGCCTTGATGAACCGTCCGGAGCTCCTGATCCTGGACGAGCCGACAACCGGGCTCGACCCCCAGGCGCGTCACCTGCTGTGGGAACGGCTCTACCGGCTAAAGCGCGAGGGCGTCACGCTGATCATCACCACCCACTACATGGACGAAGCGGAGCAGCTGTGCGACCGTTTGGTCGTGATGGACCACGGCGCCATCGTGGCCGAGGGGCCGCCGAGGGATCTCATCGCCCGCCACTCCACCCGCGAGGTGGTCGAGTTGCGCTTCGGCCTCGACTCGCACGAGGAGCTCCACGGACGCCTCGCACCCTTCGCGCAGAGAATCGAAGCCTTGCCGGACCGCTTCCTGCTCTACGTCGATGAGGGCGACGACACACTGAAGGAACTCCACGCGGCGGGTATCGTGCCCACCAGCGCGCTGGTGCGACGCAGTTCGCTCGAGGATGTGTTCCTGCGACTTACCGGCCGGACCTTGGTGGACTGACCATGGCCGATGTCCTCAACACCCCGACCAGCTGGCCACGATGGCAGAGAAGCTGGTGGTACCACGCAAGGTATTACGTACGGACGTGGCGCGGGTCGGTGGCGAGCACCGTGCTCTTCCCGATCTTCTACCTCTCCGCCCTCGGGATCGGCGTGGGCCATCTGGTGAGCGCTCATACCGGCCTGGTGCAGGGCCAGACCTACCTGCACTTCATCGCCCCGACGCTGCTGGCGACGACCGCGATGCAGCTCGGCGAGGGCGAGTCCCTCTGGCCGGTGCTGGCCGCGGTCAAGTGGATCCGCTCGTACCACGCGGCGGCGTCCACGCCGCTCGAGCCCGAGGACATCCTGATCGGCAAGCTGGCGTGGGTCGCCACCCGCGCGGTCGCCACCGGAGCCGTCTACACCGCGGTCATCGGCGCCTTCGGCGCCCTGCAGTCCTGGTGGTGCCTGACCCTGCCCCTCCTCGCGGGACTAATCGCCTTGGCCTTCGCCGCACCCCTGGTGGCCTACGCCGCGCGTTCGCAGTCCGATGGCTCCTTCATCGTGATCTACCGCTTCGGCCTCGTGCCGATGTTCCTCTTCTCGGCCACCTTCTACCCCGTCTCGGCGTACCCGGGCTACCTGCGGCCGGTGGTGCAGTTCGTACCGCTCTACCACGGTGTGGCCCTCGCTCGCGCCGCCGCCTTCGGTCAGGGGTCGTTGGGCGCCATCGCCTTTCACCTCGCCTTCCTCGTGGTGATGGTTGCCGCGGGGCTCCTCTGGGGGCGGCGCGCGATGCGCCGACGGCTGGTGGACTGATGCTGACACGCACCCTCCCCCGATTCGGCTCGCGCCGTTCGCTGCACATCTTCGAGCGCAACTTCATGGTGTACCGCCGCCAGTGGCTCATGTTGGTGTCGGGCTTCTTCGAGCCCCTCTTCTATCTGCTCAGCATCGGAATCGGACTCAATCACCTCGTCGGCAACCTGGTGGTGGGCGGACGGACCATCAGTTACGCGACCTTCGTCGCACCGGGCATGCTGGCCACGTCGGCGATGAACGGCGCGGTGATCGACTCGATCTTCAATCCCTTCTTCCGGCTCAAGATCTCCCACGCCTACGAAGCGGTGCTCTCGACGCCGCTCGACGTCACCGACGTCGCCCTTGGAGAGGTGTGGTGGGCGCTGTCGCGCGCCGCCATCTACGCCGCCTCGTTCATAATCTGCATGGTGGCGCTCGGCGACGCGGGCAGCGTCTGGGTGATCCTGTGCTGGCCGGCGGCCCTGCTGACCAGTCTCGCCTTCAGCTGCATCGGACTGGCGGCCTGCACGTACATGCGCTCGTGGCAGGACTTCGATCTGGTATCCCTAGTGCAGCTGCCGCTGTTCCTCTTCTCGGCCACGTTCTTTCCGATCTCGCTCTATCCCCATTGGCTCGGCGCCATCGTCTCGTTCTCCCCGCTCTACCAGTCAGCGGCACTGATGCGGGGGTTCGCGCTCGGCGAGTTCCAATGGATCATGGTCCTGCGCGCGGGCTACCTGCTCGCCCTCGGACTCTTCGCGCTCAACGTGGCCGCCCGCCGCTTCCGGCAGATCCTCGTGCCCTGAAGCGAGTCTGCCTAGCGCGCGTAACCCCTCATCGTTAGGAACCGGTCGAGCGCCAGGACGAAAGCGTGCCCGCTGGGTTCAAGGTTGCCGAGACCGTTGTTGAGGTGACCGGCGGCCGACTGGATGGCCAGGAAATGCTTAACGAGTTCCTCGTGACCGAGCAGGTCCTCGTCGGCCGCCCACGCTGCCACCACCCCGACGCTGTCGCTGTAGTGCTGGGACGATTGCGCGGCAAAGGCCCGCCTCCACGTGCGCGCATCGCGGGCCACCAGGTCGGGAAACCGTCGCGTCACGTCGATGAAGCGGTGATGCGCGAACTCCATGATCTCAATCGGCAATCCCGACGCGGCGAAGTCGGTGAAGCGGTAGGCGAACGTGTCGTCTGCGCTCACGAAGAGGTAGCGGCCCCCGAGTGCGAGGTCGATCAGCTGGGCCGACGGGTCGCCGAAATCCCGCTCGAACTTCCGATACGTCCCGGTGCGTTCGTCGTAGGCGAAGACCAACTCGATCGTGCAGCAGTGCGCGCCGCCGCTGAAGAGATCGAGCACGACGTCGCGGTGGTCTCCCGGGCCCAAGTTGACGACGTGCACCACCGGCCGGCCGGCGCCGTAGATGTCGGGCGAGCACATGCTGGCGCAAAGCCTCGCGACGACCGGCTCGTCGTAGCGCTCGACGCCGTCCACGCGGATGGTCAGACGAAGGTCCTTCGTGCTGGCGTCCGAACCTCGGAAGCTGAAGGTGGCGACCACGTGGCGCGCCGACGCGCTCTGGGTGTCGGCGCCGGCGGGCGCATCGTGCAGCGCCCCCATCAAGGCCATGACCATCAAGAGGCGCGGTAGGTGGCTACGAATCGACACGAGCCTTTCTACACCCCCCGGACCGACGCGCCGTGTCACGTCAACGCATCATCCTCGGCGGCGACCGAATGCGACACCAGTCGAGACTCCAACGCCAGAAGGAACGCACCCGCTCGGCTGCGCACCGAGCGGTCGTCTCGTCGGGGAGGTCATAATGGTAGCCACGCGCCCGCGCCCCGAGCCAAGGACACCATCATGACCACCAGTTTGAACAGCGTCAGTTTCATCACCCTCTTCGTCGACGACCTGGCACGCTCGAAGACTTTCTACCGGGACGTGTTCGAGCTGCCCGTCGTCTACGAGGACGACAATTCCGCCGTGTACAACTTCAACGAGTTCAGCATCAACCTGCTCACCAGCTCCGCGGCCCACGAGCTCATCGAACCGGCCACGGTCGCCGGACCGGAGTCGGGGGCCCGGTTCCAGTTCACGATTACCGTCGACGACGTCGACGCGATGTGCGCCGTGCTGGCCGAGCGCGGCGTGGCGCTGCTCAACGGACCGGTCGACCGGCCGTGGGGAATCCGCACGGCGAGCTTCATGGATCCCGGCGGCCACATCTGGGAGATCGCCCACTGACCGTGCGCGACTGCACCGATATAGTCTCTTGAAGTTGCGGGCAATCACCAGGGATTAGTCGCAACATCACCGTCACGGAGGAGTGCCTATGTTCGAGAGGGTCCTAGTCGGAGCCGACAACTCTCCCACCGCGAAGCGGGCCATCGAGGAAGCGGCGAAGCTGGCCCTCATGTCGGGAGGAAGCCTTCATCTGGTGACGGCCTTCTCGGCGAAGACCCTCAATGATCCGTCGCTACCCGCCGAGTACAACAACTCCTCCAACGAGGGCGACGCCGAGGCCAACCTGCAAGTCCTCTCGTTCATCGCGAAGAACCTCGGCGTGGAGCCGATCCTGCACCTGGCCCCGGGAGACCCGGCCGAGGTCATCATCGAAACCGCCAACAAGATCGACGCCGACCTTATCGTGGTCGGCAATCGCGGGATGAAAGGCGCCCGGCGAGCGTTAGGCAGCGTGCCGAACTCCGTCGCCCACGGCGCCAACTGCTCGGTCGCCATCATCGACACCACCGAGTAGCCAGCCGCCCGTCGATCCGAGACACCGGTCCACGCCGATGCGAACGCGACCCGACGATTCCCTGTCCGCCCGCGAAGCAACCCGAATCGCGCTGTACGCGCAGGGCCTGCGAGGGGCGCGACCACGAGGCGGACCCTCGGCCTTGGTGCACCGGTTGCGCGGCGTGCAGATCGACACTATCTCGGTGCTGGCGCGGTCGCACGAGCTCGTGGCGTACGCCCGCCTAGGCGCGATACCGAGGCGGCAGATCGAGGCCGCTTACTGGGGACCCCACAGCGACACGTTCGAGTACTGGTCGCACGCCGCCTGCGTGGTGCCCATGGAACTGTGGCCCGCCTTCGCGGCGCAGCGCCGGGCCCGCACGAAAAAGGGGTTTCGCTGGCATCAGCTCCAGGACCATCGCCGCAGCTGCGCCCAGGTAGAGCGCGAATTACGTGAGCGCGGGCCGTTGACGGCGCGCGAACTCGGCGGCGCGAAGAAAGGCAACGAGTGGTGGGACTGGTCCGAGGTCAAGATCGCGGCCGAATGGCTGCTCGACATCGGCACCGTCGTGAGCCGCGAGCGTCGTGGGTTCGAACGCGTCTACGACCTCGCCGAAAGGGTCATCGAGCCCGAGCTTCGTCACTTCCAGCTCGATGACGAGGCCTGCGCGATCGAGCTGGTCGAGTCCGCGGGCCGGGCCATGGGCGTGGCCACCATCGCCGACCTCGCGGCCTATCACGGCATGCGTTCGACGATGGTGCGCGACGTCGTCTCCTCGACGTCGCTGCGGCCGGGTCGAATCGAGGGGTGGCGCGACGTCGCGTACTTATCTACAACCGCCGAAGAGGGGCTCACGCCCGGTCTGCGGGGCCGCTCGGTCCTCTTGTCACCTTTTGACTCGTTGCTCTGGGATCGAGCCCGGCTGCAGCGGCTCTTCGGCCTCGCCTACCGCCTGGAGGCCTACGTCCCCGCCAAGAAAAGGGTCGTCGGATACTTCGCCATGCCCGTGCTCAGCGGCGACCGGCTGGTCGGTCTCGTCGACCCCAAACGAAACGGCTCCACGCTGCACGCGCGACACGTTGTCGTGCACGAACCCCGCGCCATGAACCAGATCGCCGGGGCATTGCACGAGGCGGCCGCGTGGGTGAAGTGCGAGCGCGTCGTCGTCGACCGGGTCACACCGGACTCCCTGGGCCCCGCTCTCCTCGGCGCCCTCGCGGCTACATCGTCATCCGAGCCGGTGTGAGGAGAAGAAGGACCACATCAGGGCGTTCGCGCTGACGGCGTCGGACTGAGGACCTAGGAGGCCGGTGATGGAGGAGGGCATCGTCGGACCACCGGGCCATTCGTGACCTTCGCCAGTTATCTCGTAGAGCTCGACCTGGGCCCCCTTCGCGCACTTGGAGTAAGTGCTGAGTACCACGTCGGTCGATGTTGTGGTGGTGGGTGACGATGAACAGTGGTCTTGTGCGGCCCACTCCTTGGCGGCGGTACTCACCGAGTACGTCCAATAGGCCTCACCATGCCCGCCGAAGGGGTCGACGTGGTCATCCGAGCCGTGGAAGCTGATCACCGGCACCGCCCGCTTCGCGGGGCACGGTGTGGGGTGACGCAGACCGCTGACCGGGGCCACCGCCGCGAAGATCGTGGATTCGTCACAGGCCAATTGGCTGACCATGCGCGCGCCGCCGGAGAAGCCGGTGGCGTAGACGGCCGACGGGTTCACGCAGTACGTGTGCTCCAGTACCCCCACCAGCGACGTGAGGAATTTGACGTCGTTGGCTGATCCCTTGGGCACCGCGCGGCCGCCAACCAACGGCTGTCCCGGTACGTTCCAATCGAAGCCGGTGCCGTCAGGGATGAGTCCCTGCGGATAGGCCACGATGAAATCGTTCTCGTTGGCACTCACGTCCATGTCGCTGAAGACGTCCTGATCCGCCGCCGTGGCGCCGCTGCCGTGAAGGTTGAGCACGAGGGGCAACTTCGTCCTATTGGTGTAGCCGACCGGGACGTGCACGATCACCGTTCGCAAGAAGCCGTTGATCTTGAATTGGGAGATCGCCGTCCCCGGCGACGACCCCGCGCATCCCGAGGTCGCGGCCTTGGCGCTTGGTGCGCCGAGCGCGGGTTCGGCGCCGCCTAGGTTCGCCAGGGCCACGCCGAGGACGATAAGTCCCGACGCGACCAGACTCGTGTGCCTTCGCCACTTGGAACTCCCCATAGTGCCATTGAACATCATCGGCTCCATTCGTCTGGCTCTCTCGTTGTACGCAACAGTGTTGCATAAGGCGCGTAACTATGCAACCACTTTGCGCAAAGGCTACGCTGGACCCATGCACGACGAGCCGAATCTCTTTGGGGATTTGCTGGCGTTGGCCCGCCTTCAGTGGGTCCGGGAGATGGCCCGTCGGCTCGAGGGACAGGGATTCGACGACTATCGCCGCAGCGACGCGATAGCCCTGCGTTGGCTCAACCAGGGCCCGATGCCCTTGGGAGAGCTGGCGGGCACCCTCGGCGTCACGCGCCAGGCCTCGCGAAAGGTCGTCGACGGCCTCGTCTCGCGTGGCTACTCGTTGATCGAGCGTGATCGACACGACGCCCGGCGACTCAACGTGCAACTGACCGAGCTCGGAACGCTCTACGCCCGGGCGGTCATCGACACCATCGAGGAGCTCAACGCGGCAGATCGACCAACGCACTGATCCCTACGACATGGCGATCGTAAAGTCAGTCCTACGCAGCGTGTCTACGCTCTATGGGAATGCGTAAGCGAGTCACTCCTGCCTGAGAGTCCCCCTCTCGACCACCGGGACGCCCGGGTGCGCAGGATCCTCACCACGTTGGGCAAGACCGACCTCGACCACGTCGACGTCGCGGAGGGGTTGAACCTGGGGCGAGTCAGCATCGTCCACGGCGCCCACGCGCAGGTCATCTGGTGCGACGCCGGAGGCCACGAGAAGACCTCGTCGTGCCAGTACGCCACCAATCTCAACCTGCGCCCCGTGGCGGGCGACTGGGTCGCCCTGCGTGACCGCTACATCGTCGAGGTCCTAGAGCGACGCAACTCCCTGCGCCGGCCGCACCCCAACCTACGCGACGTCCAAGTGCTGGCGGCGAACCTGGACCTCGTGCTGCTGGTCGTGCCCATCGACCGCGGTCTCAACGTGCGAATGCTCGAACGCTTCGCGGTCATGGCCTTCGACAGCGGCGCGCGCCCACTGGTCGTCCTCACCAAGGCCGACGAGACGAGCGACGCCGACGCGGTGGAGGCCCAGACGGCGCTGACGGTCCCCGGCGTCGAGGTGCTGATCACGAGCTCGCGCAGTGGCGAGGGCATCGAGCGCCTGCGCGAGCTGCTGCACGAAGGGGTCACCGCGGTGATGCTCGGCGCGTCGGGAGCCGGCAAGACCTCGTTGCTCAACGTCCTCGAAGGGAGCAACGAGGCGACGCTGAGCGTGGGCTCAAGCGGGGAGGGTCGTCACGCGACCACCACCCGCAAGCTCTATCGACTCTCGAGCGGTGGCGTGCTGCTCGACATACCCGGCATCCGGCTGGTCGACCTCATGAGCGGGCAAGAGGGGGTGCAGGAGACCTTCAGCGACATCGCCGAAATCGCTCAGCGATGTCGGTTCAGGGATTGCCGTCACGACGGCGACGAAGGGTGCGCGGTCCAGGCCGCCGTGGACGCCGGTGAACTGCCGGCCAGCCGCCTGGAGAATTGGCGATTGATCCAGGCTCAATTGACGAGTGGCTCGCGCCGTCGAGATCCGTCCACTCAGGCGGCCAAGCGGCGCCGGCGCCCGTAGTCCGCAGGTCAGCGCCTACCGGCGTTCGATGAGGTCCATGTAGTCGTCGCGCCAGAGGTCGAAGTATTCCTCGGGCAACAACACGGCGTGGGTGGGGTTGAGCGCCTCGACGAAAGGGCGCTCGTGACTCACCGCCACGATCGTGCCCTTCCATTGGTGCATCATCACCCCCAGCGCCTCGACGCTCGCGGGATCAAGGTTGTTGGTGGGCTCGTCGAGCAACAAGAGGTTGGCGTCGGAGGCCGCCAGGATGGCGATGGCCAGCTTGGCCCGCTCACCTCCCGACAGCGTCGACGGCATCTGGTGCGCCGCGGAACCCTTGAGGCCAAAGGCACCGAGCAGCGCGCGCCGCTGCACCTCGGTGACGACGGTGGCGTTGTCGAGATGACTCAACACGCTCTTAGAGAAATCGAGCTGCTCGTGCTCCTGCGCGAAGTAGCCGACCGTGACATTGGCGCCGAACTTCACCACGCCGGTCTGCGCCTTCTGGGTCCCCGCGAGACAGCGCAGCAGTGACGACTTCCCCGCGCCGTTCTTTCCGACGATGAGGATTCGATCCCCGCGGCGCGTGATGAAGTTCACGTCGCGCAGCACCTCGACCGAACCGTAACGAACCGCGACGTGCTCTACCGTCATCGGAACGTCGCCGCTGCGCGGAGGATGCGGCAACTTGAAGACGACCTTGCGCTCTTTCTTGGTCACCTCGACGTGGCTGTCCTGGAGTTTCTCGACCTTGCGGTCGAGCACCTTGGCCAGGCGCGCCCGCTTCTCGGTCTGGCCTCGCATGCTGTCGGCCAGCGTCTTCATGCGCGCGATCTGCTCGTCCTGGTGGGCGCCAAGCTTCTCCTCGCTGAGGCGCCGCGCCTCCTCCTGCTGGAGGAACTTGGTGTAGTTGCCTTTGTACTCTCGCATCTGACCATCGCGCAGCGCGAGCACTCGATCGATGGACTTGTCCAGTAGGGGCAGGTCGTGGCTAATCACCAGCACCGTGCCGCGGAACTGCTCCAGCTCTTCGAAGAGCCAGCCCTTGGCCGCCTTGTCGAGATGGTTCGTCGGTTCGTCGAGCACCATGGTCTCAGGCTGCTCGTAGAGCACCCGCATGAGGTCGACGCGTCGACGCTGTCCACCCGACAACGAATCCAGGTCCTCGAGCAGCAACTGTTCGGGCAGTCCGAGGCCGTCGGCGAGTCGTGCCACTTCGGACTCCGCCTCGTAGCCTCCCCGCTCCCGGAACGTCTCCTCGAGGCTGGTGAAGCGCTCGATCGTCTCCTCCGTCGGCTCCGCCGCGAGGGCGTGACGGGCGTGCTGCATGTCGGCGTCGATCTGATCGAGACCTCGGGCCGAGAGGACGTGCGACAGCCCGATCGGCTCCACGCCCAATCCACCGACGACCGGCTCCTGGGGCAAATGGCTGAGGGTGCCCTGATGTTGCACGGTGCCGGTGATGCGAAGGTGCTCCGGTGTCTGGCCGAGCAGCACGGCGAGCAGCGTCGACTTACCGGCGCCGTTGCGACCGACGAGACCGACCTTCTCGCCGTTACCGACCGTGAACGACACGGGGCTCAATATGCGGCGTGCGCCAATCTCTATACCCAAATCCCGGACTATGAGCATTTAGAGCCTCAGGAGCTCGGTGGTGACTGTCAGTTCCTCCGGAAACCACTGGGGCGCCGGGACGTTAAGCGTCAAAGTAACTGCTTCGAGGGCCCCGTGACGGCCGACATCAAACCATCGTTCGAGACCCGTCGCCCCCACCGGGCGACGTGGCGGTGTCGCGGCGATGGGAGACGTCATAACCACCATGATACGGCGGCCCGCCGCGGCATCCTTCACGGCGTACGCCCGGCCCTTCGATGCGGGGCCCGGATTGTGCCACGATGGTCGCGTGAGCCCGGCCCTCGTGATCGACGTGTGGAGCGACGTCGTCTGCCCCTTCTGCTATCTCGGCTCGAGGCAGCTCGAGGTCGCCCTCCAGGGCTTCGAGCACCGCGATGAGGTCACCATTCGTCAGAGGGCCTTCGAGCTTGACCCCAACGCGGCCCCCAACTACGACCTCACCCTCGATGAGTTGTTGGCCGCCAAGTACGGAATGCCGCTCGAACGGGCCCGCTCGCTCAATCAGAGCATGCAGAACGACGCGGCGGCGCTGGGCATGACGTGGTCCATGGACCGCGCGCGGCCGTCGAACACCTTCGACGCCCATCGCATGATCGCCCTCGCGTCGACCCAGGGGCTTCAAGAGCAGATGAGTCAGCGACTCTTCCTCGCCTACTTCAGCGAAGGTCAACTCCTGAGCGACCGCGACACGCTCGAGACACTGGCGAACGAGATCGGCCTAAACGGGGCCGATGAACTGTGGCACGGCGACGATTTCTCCCAGGACGTGCGCGCCGACGAGCTACGGGCCCAGGAGCTCGGCATCTCAGGCGTCCCGACCTTTCTGCTCGACGAGAAATTCATGGTGGTCGGGGCGCAGGGTCCCGACAAGATCCTCGACGCCCTGACGAGGGCGTGGGAGAGGCACTAGGTCAGTCTTCGGGCTCCGCCGGCACGACCGCGGCCGTCGCCACCGTATGGCCCTCGTCGAGGTTCATAACCCGCACGCCCGTCGCGTCACGCCCCTGCGAGGAGACCTCGCGCACGGGGGTTCGGATAAGCACGCCGCCGCTCGATGCCAGGAGCAGTTCGTCGCCCAGTTCGGCCATGAAGGCGGCGACAACAAATCCCCGGGCGGCCGTGAGTTTGATCGCCCGCACGCCCAATCCCCCGCGTCCTTGCCGGTTGAAGCGTTCCGTCTTCACGCGCTTGCCGAAACCGGTGTCGGTCACCAGGAAAAGATCCGCACCCTCTCGCACCACGTCCAGCGAAATGGCCTTGTCGTCGTCCCGAAGTTTGATGCCGCGCACGCCGGTTGAATCGCGACCGACCTCGCGAACCTCCTCCTCGTTGAAGCGGATCGACATGCCGCGGAAGGTGACGAGCATGAGGTCGTCGTTCCCGCTGGTCGCCACCACGCGCACCACCTCGTCGCCGTCGCGCAGCTTGATCGCGATCCAACCCTCGCGACGAGACTTGTCGTACTCGCTGAACGCGGTCTTCTTCACCGTGCCGTCAGCGGTGGCGAACACGAGGAACTCGTCGTCGGGGAAGTCCTTGGTGGTGACGATCGCCTGAATCGATTCGCCCGGCTGGAGGTTCAAGAGGTTGACCACCGCCGTGCCCTTGGCCGTGCGCTCCTTCATCGGGATCTCGTGGCCGCGCAAGCGAAACACGCGTCCGCGGTTCGAGAACAGCAGCACGTACGCGTGCGTCGTGGTGTGGATGATCTGTTCGACGAAGTCCTCGTCGCGCAGCTTCGCGCCCTGCACGCCCCGACCTCCGCGCCCCTGGACCCGGAACGCGTCCGCGGCGACCGACTTCACGTAGCCGGCCTGGGTCATGGTAATGACGATGTCCTCGTCCTTGATGAGATCCTCGACGCCCAGCTCGCCCGGGTCGTTCACGATCTCGGTGACGCGGTCGTTCGAATACTTATTCCTGATGACCGTGAGCTCCTCGGCGATCACCGCGCGCAACTTCTCGTCGCTGGCGAGGATGGCCTGCAGCTCCGCGATGGTCTCGCGCAGCTTCGCCATCTCCTCCTCCAACTCGCTGCGACCGAGTCGCGTGAGACGCCCGAGGGTCATGTCCAGGATGTGGTTGGCCTGCTCCTCCGAGAACTCGAAGGGGGCGGCCATGAGCGCCGTCCGAGCGGCCGGTCGGTCGTCGGATCCCCGAATGGTCGCGATGACCTGATCGAGCATGTCGATGGCCTTGAGCAGACCTTCGACGATGTGCGCCCGCGCTTCGGCCTTGCGCAGTCGGAACTGCGTACGACGGGTCACCACCTCGACCTGATGCGCGATGTAGTGCGACAGCGCCTGGACCAACGACAGCGTCCGCGGCACCCCGTCGACCAGGGCCAGCATGTTCACCGCGAAGGTGGTCTGGAGGGACGTGTTCTTGTAGAGCTTGTTGAGGACCACGTTCGCGTTGGCGTCGCGCTTGAGGCGGATGACCAGTCGCGCCTGACGTCCCGCGGAGTCGTTCTGCACCGCCGAGATCCCGTCAAGATCGCCGTTCTTCACCAGGTCGTAGATCTTCTCCTCGATGGCCTCGACGGACACCTCGTAGGGGAACTCGGTCACCACGATGCGTACGTCGTTTCGCACTTCCTCGATCTCGGCGACCGCGCGCATCTTTATCGAACCCCGTCCGGTTCGGTACGCGTCGAGAATGCCCTGGCGTCCGAGGATCTGGGCACCGGTGGGGAAATCGGGTCCGCGAACGAAGTTCATAAGGTCGTCGGACGTGGCGGCCGGATGGGCCAGCAGGTGCAGCGTGGCGTCGATGACCTCACCCAGGTTGTGGGGCGGGATCTTGGTAGCCATTCCCACCGCGATGCCCTGCGATCCGTTGACCAACAGGTTGGGATAGCGAGACGGCAGCACCGTGGGCTGCTGGGTGGTGTTGTCGTAGTTCGGCTCGAAGTCGACCGTCTCCTCGTCGATGGAGTCGAGCATCTCGAGCGCCAGAGGCGCCAACCGACATTCGGTGTAACGCATCGCCGCGGCGCCTTCGTCAGGACCGGTGCCTCCGAAGTTTCCGTGACCACTGATGAGCGGGTGACGCATCGCGAAGTCCTGCACCATGCGCACGAGCGCGTCGTAGATGGCGCTGTCGCCGTGGGGGTGATAGGTGCCCATCACCGAGCCGACCACGCTCGCGCACTTCGAATAGGGCCGGTCAGGGCGCAGGCCCTGGTCGAACATCGAGTAAAGGATTCGCCGGTGCACCGGCTTGAGGCCGTCGCGGGCGTCGGGCAAGGCCCGCGACACGATGACCGACATGGAATACTCGAGAAACGACCGCTCCATCTCCAGGTTGATCTCGATCGGCTCGATGTAGCCGATCACCTCCTCCAAGGGAGGCACGGTGCCGTCGCCGGAATTTGTCTTGCGTGCCATGGCTCTCCCGTCCTAGATGTCTAGGAAGCGGACGTCTTTCGCGTTGGTCTGAATGAAATGACGGCGCTGAGGGACGTCGTCGCCCATGAGGATCGAACACACCTCGTCGGCCAGGGCCGCTTGCTCCACCGTGATCTGCAAAAGCGCACGCTTGGTCGGATCCATGGTGGTGTCGCGGAGTTCGTCGTAGTCCATCTCGCCGAGTCCCTTGAGCCGCTGGAAGTCGTTCTTGTGACCGGGGTTGTCAAGGAGGAACTTGGTCTTCTGGTTGTCGTCACCGAGATAGACCTTCTCTTTGCCAACCAGGGTCGAGTAGAGCGGCGGTTGGGCCACGTAGATATGACCGTTATTCACCAGCTCCGTCATCTGTCGGAAGAAGAAGGTCAGCAGCAGCGTGCGAATGTGGCTGCCATCGACGTCCGCGTCGGCCATCAGGATGATCTTGTCGTAACGCACCTTCGTGACGTCGAAGTCGGCCTCGACGCCGGCGCCGATCGCCGAGATGAGCGCTTGGATTTCGGTGTTCTTGAGAATTTTGTCCGATCGCGCCTTCTCGACGTTGAGTATCTTTCCCCGTATCGGAAGGATCGCCTGATTGCGTGGATTGCGCGCGTCCTTCGCCGATCCACCGGCCGAGTTACCCTCGACGATGAAGAGCTCGCATTCGCGCGGATCGTTCGACGAACAGTCCACGAGCTTTCCCGGTAAGCCCGCGCCGTCGAGCGCGCTCTTTCGTCGGGTGAGGTCGCGGGCCTGGCGCGCCGCCATTCGCGCCCGCGATGCCTGGACGGCCTTGGCGACGACCTGACCGCCCTCGCGGGGATTCTCTTCGAGCCAGTCCGCCAACTTCTCGTTGGTCGCACGCTCGACCAAGGAGCGAATGGAGACGTTGCCGAGCTTGCCCTTGGTCTGGCCCTCGAACTGGGGATCAGTGAGCCGCACCGAGATGATCGCGGTCAGCCCTTCGCGGATGTCTTCGCCCAGTAGGTTCTCGTCCTTCTCCTTGAGCAGGTTGCGCTTGCGCGCGTAACGGTTCACCACGTTGGTGATCGCCTTGCGGAATCCCTCTTCGTGCATGCCGCCCTCGATGGTGGCGATTCCGTTGGCGAAGGAGTGGATGCTCTCGTAGTAACCGGAATTCCATTGGAAGGCGACCTCGACCTCCTGGCCATCTTCGGACTGTTCGTAGAACCCGACCTTGCGGAAGAGGGACTCCTTGGCGTTATTGAGGTGGCGCACGTAGTCAACGATGCCGCCGTTGTACTTGTACGTCTCCTTCGCCTCGCGCCCCTTGCGCTCATCGACAAATCGAATCTCGAGGCCGCGATTGAGGAAGGCCATGATCTGCAGGCGCTCGGTCACGGTCTGCGCACGAAAGTCGACCTCATCGAAAATCGTCGGGTCCGGCGTGAACGTCACCGTCGTGCCGGTACGCCCGTGTTGCGACGGTCCAACGACCTTGAGCCTGCTCTGGGGCTTGCCGCCGTCCTTGAACATCATCTGGTAGTGCTTGTCGTTGCGATAGATATCGAGGGTCAATTCAGTGGAGAGCGCGTTGACCACCGACGCGCCGACACCGTGCAATCCTCCGGAGACTTTGTAGCCGTCGCCACCGAACTTTCCGCCGGCGTGCAAGGTCGTATACACCACTTCGGCCGCGCTCTTGCCCGGGTACTGGGCGTGCTCGTCAACCGGGATGCCGCGGCCATCATCGATGACCCGGACGCTTCCGTTGGCCATGATCGTGACGTCGATCCGGCTGCAGTAGCCCGCCATCGCCTCGTCAACGGCGTTGTCCACCACCTCGGTGATGAGGTGGTGGAGACCGGCGGGCCCCGTTGAACCGATGTACATTCCTGGACGAAGCCTTACTGGTTCCAGTCCTTCAAGAACAGTGATGTCACTAGCGTCGTAGCTGGGTGATCCCTTGGACATCTGGGCCACGAAGGATTCCTTTCGATTGAAGATTTCGGCGCTAGCGCGCTGTCGAGACGCAACATTTCGACGTATATATCCTACCCGATTTGGTGTAACAAGGGCACGTCCAACGGTCGCATTGACGAGGTACTTTGGCCTCTTTTACGAGTCTTTCAGCACCGTTCTCACCGAGGTTGGAGCACGCCCGCCGAGCGACGCAAAACCGGCCACGATGGCCGCGGCATCCGAGGACACGCGTTGCGCAAATGCGCCCGACGGAACACTCACGAGAAGCACGCCGTTCTTCACGAACTCGGGTCGGCAATGCTCCGCGATGACCGGGTCGACGACGCTGGGCCACATGGTTCGGATCTCGTCGATCAGGCGAAGGTCGACCTTTCGCAGCCGTCCCGCCATCACGTCGAGCAGTTCCGCGAGCCCTTTGGGTTGATCGTCATGGCGGCTCATGGGCGTCCCTTAGAGAGGTCGATCACGGCGGCCGGACTCATACCTGAGGGCAGCGGAGACGCAGTGGTTACTAGGGTTTGGCCCACCGGAAGAAGTTTCAGGAGGCGATCACTCCGCGATGGATCCAGCTCGCTGAAGACGTCATCGAGTAGCAGAAGAGGGTCGATGCCGCGGCGTTGTTGCACGAGGGAGTGACCCGCGAGGCGAAGCGCGAGCGCGAGCGAACGCTGCTCTCCTTGAGATGCTTGTCGACGCGCGTCGCGGTCGTCCAGGGTGAGCGCGATGTCGTCGCGTTGCGGTCCGATAGTCGTGTGGCCACGAAAACGGTCGTCGTCCAACGAGTCACGAAGCGCCTTGAACAGGTCACCTTGCCAGGATTGCTCATAGGAGATTCCGACGCGCAAATCGTCGTGAGCAAGCTCCTGATAGAACCTGGCCACCAGCGGTGCGAGGTCGTCGAGAACCTTTCGCCGCATGCGCACGAGCTCTTCGCTGACGAGTGAGAAATCGTTTGACCATATGTCGAGCTCGTCGCGCTGAATCGGATTTGGGTGATCGCCGTGCAGGGCGCGAAGCAAGGCGTTTCTTTGACTAAGGATTCTCGTGAAACGCTCGATGACGTCGCCCGTAGTGAGATCGACATCGGTCATCAAATGCGTGAGGAAGGCGCGACGATTCTCCGGTCCTTGGCGAACGACGTCGACCCCTTCGGGGGTGAATATCGTGAGGGGAAGTACGTTGCCTAGGTCGGCCCGCGACGATGGTCGTTGGCCATTGACCAGCATCTTCTTAGTGGTGTTGCGCACGTTACGCGTAAGTGTGAGATCGACCTGGACGCGACGTTCGCGTTGGAAGAGCACGCCGTGTATCTCGGCGATCGTGGCGGTGCTTCGAATCATGTCGCTCGCCGTCGTGGTGCGGAAGGACGAGGCCGTGGCGAGCGCGTACACGGCTTCGAGGACGGACGTCTTCCCGGTGCCGTTCGGCGAGAGCAGTACGGTGATGGCTTCGCGGTCGGGAGCGAAATGAAACTCTTGAAAGAGCCGGAAATCCCTAAGTTCGAGTTCGTGGAGACCCACGATCAGTCCGAACTACTGAACGCGAACGGGCATGAGGAGATAACGAAACCTGGTGTCGTCTACTCCGTGCACCATGGCGGGACGCACTGAATCGGACATCTCGAGAATGACTTCGTCTCCGGGAACCGCCTCGATACCGTCGATCAGGAAGCTCGGGTTGAAGGCAATGGTTATTTCCTCGCCGTTGTAGTCCGCGTCGACGTTGTCTTCCACGTCACCCGCGTCGTGACTCTGCGTCCTGATTTCGATGCTCTTGTCCTTGGTTGTCAAACGCACCGATGACGTTGAGTCTTTGGCGAGCAGCTTGGCTCGCTTGAGGGATGTGAGCAGGGTATCTTTTGCCACCCGCAACTGATTCGGGTAACTCGCCGGAATCAACTGCAGCACCGAGGGGTAGTTGCCCTCGATGAGCCGTGACGCGATGCTGGTTGTACCAACCACAAAACAAATCTCCGCCTCGGTGAGGGTGACACCAATTTGGGCATCGTGGGCCAGTGACGCCGCCGCCCGCTGGAGCTCCTGCAGTGCTCGGGCGGGAACGAGGAGGTCCTGTGATCCCCCTACCCCTTCGACACCGGGAACGTCGCGAACCGCCAGCCGATACGAGTCCGTAGCGATCAGACGAAGAGAACCGTTATCCGTAGTGAAAAGAACCCCGGTCAGAAGAGGACGGGCGTCGTCGTTCGCCGCGGCGCGTACCACCTGATTAAGGCCCTGTATCAAATCCAGGGCGGCAAGCGACGTCAATGAACCGGCTACTGGTGGAAGTTTTGGGTAATCCATGACAGAAAATGTGCGGAGGGAGAATTTCGCTCTACCTAGAGAGATTTCAACGTTCTCGTCATTGCCCGAGATCGTCACTGCCCCTGCTTCAAGGGAACGAACCGCGTCGACGATCAGCCGAGCCGGCACCACGGTCGATCCGTCCTCAATGCCAATGACATCAACGGTTGTGCGTACCGTGATATCGAGATCGGTTCCCGTGACGGTCAGCTGATTGCCGACCAAAGAAAGGAGGATGCCGGAGGATGCGCCGATGATGCGCGTCGCTACAACACGACTCGCTGCGCTCAACGCCTCAACAAGGATGTCGCGTTCTGATTTGAACTTCACTGAATTACCTTTCCTCAACTACTGAGATTATGGTGTGTTTTTCTATATCAAGAAGTCTTAGTAGTAGTAGGCCTGTGGGTTTGTGGATTAGTCGCCAAAAGACCTGATAGAACGCAACTTATTATTCCAATTCTTTACACACCTCTGTGACTAACTCCTTCAACCCTAAAAACTCAACCATAAAGTCATGTGCGCTTCACGTCAGTTCTCAACTCCTAATCAACAAGGCACCCCAAAGGTTGCGCACAAACTACTCTCTGTTCTCCCCTTGCAATCGGCGCTTGAGTTGATTGATCTGAGAGAGGGTTTCGGCGTTGAGTGCAATCTGCTCACGAATCTTCTCAACACCACTGATCACCGTCGTGTGATTTCGACCATCGAAGATCCGGGCGATCATTGGATAGGAGTAATTGGTTAGTAGATCGCGTATCAGATACATCGCAACATGTCGTGCGTGTACCAGTGGCCGTAGTCGCTTGGCTCCTCGGACATCCTCGACCGAAAGTCCGTAGAACTCTGAAACAACAGCCAGGATCGTCTCTGGCTTCAATATCACCTGTTCCTGGCCCAGATTTGTGAGGTGAGCCTTGGCGAGTTCGAGAGATATGGGTTCTTGACGCAGGTTGGCGAAGGCTCGCAGCATTGTGATCGAGCCTTCGAGCTCGCGAATGTTGTCTCTGACGCGTTGAGCGATCCATTCCGCGACGTCGCTAGGTAGAGCGATGCCTTCCCGCTCCGCCTTCGATCGAAGAATCGCAATTCGTGTCTCGAGGTCGGGCTGATCAATCTCGGTGACGAGGCCCTGCAGCAAGCGACTTCGAAAGCGATCCTGCAATCCCGCGAGATCGCGTGGAGATCGATCAGACGTGAGCACGATTTGTTTGCCGTCACCATGGAGCGCGTTGTACGTGTGGAAGATCTCTTCGTGGAACGTCTCGCCTCGCGTCTCCATGAACTGAATGTCATCAATGAGCAAGACGTCGTTCTCTCGATAACGCTCGTGCAACGCCAGCTGCGTTCTCGTTTGGATCGCGCGGATGAAGTCATTGAGGAATGTTTCTGTGGAGACGTACAGCACCTTGCGCCCGGGGTAGTTCTCCTGGACGTAGTTGCCGATGGCGTGAAGGAGGTGGGTCTTGCCCAGGCCGGAGTTGCCGTAAATCATGAGGGGATTGTACGCACGACCAGGTGTTTCGGCGACCGATTGGGCGGCCGCGAAGGCGAGGCGGTTGGACGAGCCAGGAACGAACGAATCAAAGGTCATGCGCGGGTCGAGCCGAGCTGGGCGATCGACGCTGGGGACGAACGAGACGGTATCGAAGGTGTTCGTTGGCTCCTCGACTTCGTCACTCACTGTGTTCACCGGTTCTTCACTCAGCGTTAATGAAACCTGCACCTCTGCGCCGATCAATCGCTGCGCCTGTTCGGTGATAAATGGAAGGTAGCGCTGTTGGACCCGTTGCAATTGAATTTGGTTGGGCGCGCCGATGACAAGTTGATTGTCGTGGTAATCCACAAGGCGTAGTGTGCTTAAACCGGCCGACCAAACGGACTCAGAAGCGTTGCCACGTAAGGAGTCCCGTAAAGCTAACCAGATCTCCTCACTGCTCTGCATCCGTCCCTCCACAGGTCGACACTGACATTATCCACAAGCAGAGTCGCTTGGCGAACGAATCCAGTGTCCTCGGGGAGTGTTACCCTACTCCGTTTTCGTCCGCCGTGCCGGGGCGCCGGCCACGTCGGATAAGATTGCTCCCAGTTGTGTGCCAGCGACCCCCAGGGGGTACCGCGAAGCGCACCCAAATAGTTTGAGATGAGGTTTTGTGAAGAGAACGTATCAACCAAATAAGAGGAAAAGGGCAAAAACGCACGGCTTTCGTGCTCGTATGCGCACCCGGGCCGGTCGAGCCATTCTTAAGGCCCGCCGCGACAAGGGTCGCCACGAGCTGACGGTCTGAGCAAAGGGTGCCCGGTCGGGTTCGTACCCGACGGCAGTTCGCACTTTTTGCCACACCGACCGGACGAGGTCAGAGCGGACCGTTACGAATCAGCTTCGTAATCGGCGCCGACGAGGACCTTGCGGTCAATGTGGCGTACGCGATCAGCCGGAAGGTCGGAAACGCCGTTACGCGCAACAGAATTCGACGGCGCCTGCGATCACTTGTCGACAACCTTATCCCTCAACCGTACCCAGGAAACTACCTGATCAAGTGCGGATTAGAGACAGGAAATCTCTCCTATGACGAACTTCACCTCCACCTCGAGCAAGCGCTATCTCGTGCCGGGGCACGGCACTGACTCCTCGCTTGGGGCGCGGGCGCTCCTAGGTGCCATCGCGGCCTATCAGCGGTTGACGGCGGGGCGAATTGCGCCGTGCCGGTTCTATCCTTCGTGCTCGCAGTACGCCCGCGAGGCCGTTGAGGTCCATGGCGCGTGGCGCGGAGCGGGACTAGCCCTGCGACGCTTGAGCCGCTGCCGCCCTTTGGGTCCGCACGGCGTTGACCTCGTACCTCTCTCAAAGAAAGTCAGGAGCACTGAGTCATGAGTTCGTTCAAACACGCCGTCGGCAGTGTTTTCCAGCCAATTTTTCATGTCGTGGGCTGGCTTTTAGCGCTTTGTTATGACCTGATTCCCAACTACGCGGTGGCGATAATCCTCCTGACGATCATCATCATGGCGGTTCTGACCCCATTCACCATCAAGAGCACCAAGTCGATGATGGCGATGCAGAAGCTCCAGCCCGAGATCAAGAAGCTTCAAGTGAAGTACAAGGGTCCGGAGAATCGCCAACAGTTGAACGAAGAGATGATGAAGCTGTACCGCGAGGAAGGCGCCAACCCGATCGGTGGCTGCCTGCCGATGCTGTTGCAGATGCCGTTCCTCTTCATTCTTTACAGCGTTATCAAGGGATTGGCCAACCAGGTCCTGGTAAAGGGCAAATTGACCTCGATGCCGCGCTACATTCCGGCATCCTCGAAGATGTACAAGAGCCTTATTGCCTCGCACGGGCAGATAAAGGCATTTGGGATGGACTTGAACCTTAAGGCCTTCAGTATTCACAGTTCTTTCGCGGCTCAGATACCCTTCTTCGTTTTTGTCGCTGTCGCCGTGGCCCTGCAGTACTTCCAGATGGCCCAAATGACGAACCGCAGCAAGAAGTCGGGCACGACGCTCCCGCCCCAGCAATTGATGATGCAGCGTTTCTTTCCGATTATTTTCGCATACTTCTATCTTGTTATTCCTGCCGCAGTGGTGCTCTACATGATTATTTCTACAACTATTCGTATAATTACTCAAGATTTGATGTTTCGAACTGGGGTGTCAAATCCCAACAAGGGTAAAGAGGGTCTTGTGGCGGGTCAGCCGAAAGAGATCCCCGCCGTCGAAGAGCTGTCGTCAAACCCCAAGCCGCAATCCAAGCCGCAGGGGAAACCGCAAGCCAAGCCGCAGGCGAAGGCCCAACCGAGACCTCAGCCGAGGCCTCAGGCAAATTCACGCTCCAAAGCGAAGCGGAAACGAAGGGAGCGATAACCCATGGATTGGGTAGAAACCACTGGAAAATCAATTGATGAGGCAACCGATCGAGCGCTAGCTCACCTCGGTGTGCACCGCGACGACGCCGAGGTTGAAGTCATTGAAGAGCCCAAGGCCGGTCTCTTCGGGCGGATTCGCGGTGAGGCACGGGTGCGGGCCCGGGTTCGCCCGTCTGGCCCCAGGCCGAAGCGGTCACGTCGCTCGGGCGGGCGCGAGGATCGTCCGCGCAATGCGGCCGTTCGCCCAGACAAGCCTCGCTCGACGACCTCCAACCAAGGGGAGTCGCCGCGTCGCGAACGCGATCAATCGAATCGCCCGCGTCGCTCCGCTGCAGGAGCGCCAAGCAGCGTCACACAATCTGAAAAGAATCCAACGAAGGAGGACACCATGGCTGAAGGAATTTCGCTAGCCGAGCAAGGTTCGATAGCAAAGGAGTTTCTCGTGGGACTTCTGGCGTCGATGAACATAAGTGCCGAAGTGTCGGTGAAGGAGTTGGACGAGGAGACCGTGGAGCTTTCCGTAAACGCGGATCCGCCGACCGAGCTAGGAGTCCTCGTAGGTCCCCGCGGCACAACGCTTCAGGCTTTGCAAGAGGTCACCCGGACCGTGGTGCAATCAAAGAGTCCTAGCCGGACTGATCGGATCCTGGTCGACGTGGCGCAGTACCGGGAGCGCCGGGTCGCGGCGTTGGGGCGCTTCGCTCAACAAGTGGCCCAGGAAGTCAGTGACACCGGGGAGGAACGAGCCCTCGAACCCATGTCAGCGGCAGACCGCAAGGCGATTCACGATGCCTTAACCGATAATCCGAGTGTCAGCACCCGTTCGGAAGGTGAAGAACCGCGTCGTTTCGTGGTGGTTGTTCCGGCATAATCGATCAGTGAACAATTCTTGGTTACCCCGCGCCCTTGAAGATTCAAGGGCGCGGGGTTTTTTAGGCCCTGCGTCAATTGAGGTCCAGATTGAACATGCTTTAGGGTTTGCTCAATGTTGGGAGGGACTTCACACTTCCCCGCCGGAGTCCTTTTTGGACCTGGGAAGCGGTGGTGGACTACCGGGACTTGTCTTACTTGAGCGATGGGGCACTCGCGCGGTGCTCATAGATTCCATGGAGAAGAGAACAAGATTCTTAAAGGACGTTCTCGCTCAGGCCGAGGCGCCGCAGAGTGGCGAGGTAATCACTGGTCGGGCCGAAGAACTCGCCCGGGAGGCCTTCCTATCAGGTGCGTTCGATCTCGTCACGGCTCGATCATTCGGCCCGCCGGCCGTCACGGCCGAGTGTGCGGCCAGATTTTTAAAGGTTGGGGGAACCCTGGTCGTCTCCGAACCGCCCGACGATAGTGAAGTCGGGCGATGGAATGTCGAGATCCTCGCCACACTTGGTCTTAAGGCGCTAGGCCGCGTCCGCTACGGGCCCGCGTTTCAGATTTTGACGAAAACCAAGCCAACTCCCAAGGATTATCCTCGCGCGATCGGTACACCCAACAAACTTCCCCTGTTCTAATGTTTCACGTGAAACAACTGGTGATCTGATCTCCAATTCATCTCGGGATGTTTCACGTGAAACATCCCGAGATAGGGATACGTGCCCACTGATAGTGTTTCACGTGAAACATTGAGGTACGGGCAGCTTCTGTCCACGTGTTCCCCGTTCGGGAAATGCGTGCAACAAAGGGGATTTGGAAGGGAAGTCGCCTAACATTGATCTATGTCAACGTTCAGGCGATAATGTTTCACGTGAAACATCGGTACTTGACGGGTCGTCAAAAACCGTGTTGAATGGCATGGTATTCGACGAAGTGTCGGGATGCCCTTAGGCCGGAAAGAGGCTCATGGCGGACGCCAGCGAGATGACGATATTTGCCGTAGCCAACCAAAAGGGCGGTGTCGGCAAGACAACCACCACGATTTCGCTGGGTGCAGCGTTAGCTGAGAAAGGCAAGAGGGTACTGGTCGTCGATCTCGACCCTCAAGGTAACGCCACTACGGGGCTCGGTGTCGATGGAAGGCAGTTCGAGCGCTCGGTTTACGATGTTCTCCTGAACGACGTTCCGATGGTGGACATCGTTGAGCCCACGGGCTTCAATAACCTGTTTGTGGCGCCGGCCACGCTCGACCTCGCCGGGGTAGAGCAAGAGTTGGCCGCAGTAATATCTCGAGAATTACGTCTTAAGAAGGCACTCACGTCGGTCGAGGGCGACTTCGACTATATATTCATCGACTGTCCCCCGTCGCTGGGCCTTATCACCATAAATGCCTTCGCGGCGGCCACCGACATCCTTGTCCCGGTTCAGACCGAGTTCTACGCGCTTGAAGGTTTAACCCAGCTCCAGCGGATCGTGGATCTCGTTCAGAAGAATTTGAATCCGATGCTTCGTATAACGAAGGTGGTATTGACGATGTACGATTCACGCAACACCCTTTCCATTGACGTCGCGGCGGAGGTTCGACGCCATTTTCCCGAGGAATTATGCCGGTCCGTAATCCCTCGAACCGTTCGTCTTGCTGAAGCCCCATCGTTTGGTCAACCAATCACGATATTCGATCCCACGTCTAAGGGTGCTAAGGCATATTTCGCGCTAGCAGAGGAGATCATCAATGGCTAGGAAACCAGGTTTAGGCAAAGGGCTCGGAGCCCTCATCCCCGAGGGGACCGCACCGGCGGAGAATCCGGTAGCCACCGAATCAGCGGGTCCTCTGCGAATGGTGCTCGTGACGTCAATTCGCCCGAACCCCTTTCAGCCGAGAAAGTCGTTCACGGACGAGAGCCTTCAAACCCTCGCCTCGTCGGTACGCGAGCTCGGTGTGCTCCAACCGATAATCGTCCGGCCCGTAGAAGGCGAGCCGAACCTCTTCGAGTTGATCGCCGGCGAGAGGCGTTGGCGCGCCGCGGGTCTGGCTGGCCTGGAGGTCGTTCCCGTGCTCGTGCAGGACGATGTCAATGATCGGTTGTCGCTGGAGCAGGCCGTTGTGGAGAATCTGCATCGGGTTGACCTCCATCCCTTAGAAGAGGCGGCGGCCTACCAGCAGCTGATCGACGAATTTGACCTCACCCACGAGCAGGTCGCGCAACGTGTCGGCAAGAGTCGAGCAAATATTACGAACACGTTACGACTTTTGCAACTAGGCGAAGTGGCCCAGGCAGCTCTGGCGAGTTCCCAGATAAGTGCTGGTCACGCCCGGTCGCTGCTCGCCATCACCGACTCCGACGCGCAAGCCACCATGGTGGCGCGCGTCATCAAGAACGAGCTTTCGGTACGAGCCACCGAGGATGCGGTCAAGGTCTTCCTTGAACCAAAGGTGATCAGTACCGCCGACGCCTCGTCCAAACAGGATCCCACCAAGCCGCGACTTCGTCCGGTGCCGGACGCCAGCGTGGCCGAGCTTGAACAGTTACTTGAGGATTATCTCGACACGAGGGTTCACGTTGACCTAAAAGGGCGAAACGGCCGAATAATCATCGATTTTGCCGATCTGGACGACCTCGAGAGGATTTATATCTCGATTTCGCAGGCAAAATAACCTTCAACTCTCAACTTAAACCATTCGTTGAAGTTATCCCCAAGTTGTGGATGAAGTTGTGGGTTTCTCGCTAAAGTCGGGAAAATAAAGGGTTTTCGGCACCTCCGAAGGGGCTGAATTTATAGTGTTTTGACCCTACCTGTGGAAAACTTCATCGAAAATTCGGCCAATCGTGGTCGATAGTTCGCCCAGGGCCGCTTGCGACAGCTGGCCGTGCTCGATGCGCAGGGTGGTCATGGAGGTTTCGCGCAATATCGGCAAGGCCATTCCCGTCACTTCGACCGGTGGCAGCTGTTGAGACCGGGACAGACTCGTGGCCAGCGTGCTCGCCAATTGCTCGCCGTGGCGCGAATGTGACCGGTAACTAGCCCAGTAGTGAAGGTGAAGTCCATTGAGATCATCATTCGACGACATTGATATGACCGCCACAGCGCCGTGGGCGTTCGCGAAACGCGCCACCTCTTCGTCGGTGGTGTCGCTGAACTGACACACCTCGAAGGATGGTGAAAGCGAAGAGGAAAGCAGCGTCGCTAGGGGACTCGCACCGCACAGCACGAGCGGACCGGAGGAGTTGGTGTTGAAGCCGGCGCGGTCGCGGGCGTCATTGACGAGATGACGGTCCGACGTACTCAACGTCATCCGCGTGAGTTCACGCAGCGTGGCCCCGGTCAGCGTGCCATCGGGAGTGAGTCCGCAATTGCGTTGGAAGTCGGTCAGCGCGTGTTCGAGAGCGGGACCGAATATCCCGTCTATTCGTCCGGGATTGAAGCCGAGTTGGGCGAGGTGGACCTGCAAGTCGGCGACGTCGTCGCCACGTAAATACGGCCTGGTCAGGTACAAGAGGCGTTTGCCCGGCTGCCAGCCGGCTTCGATGAGTCGCGACCAGGTGGTGCTATCGGCGACGCCGGTGATGGGCAGCCCCCGAGAGTGCTGGAAGGCCTGGACCGCGAACGCCGTGCCCTCGCCGTAGTCGCCCGCGGGATCGATGAGCGGAGGGTGGCCGAGGTTGGTCAGCCGTTCTTGAAGCTCACGTACTCGGGTGCCTGAGGCGCCGGGCTGTAGGTCGTCGAGGTTCAGGGTGAACTAGAGGTTCGAAGTGATCTCTTGGAGCAACGCGCCCTTGGGCTTGGCGCCCACGAGGCGGGCGACCACCTCACCGTCCTTGAAGAGCAGCAGCGTGGGAATGCTCATGACCGAGAACTTGGTGGCCGTAGCGACGTTGAGGTCGACGTCGAGCTTGCCGATGACGAACTTGTCGGCTTGCTCGGTGGCGAACTCTTCGAGGAACGGGGCGATCGTCTTGCAGGGGCCACACCATTCAGCCCAGAAGTCAACCAATACCGGCTTCTCAGAGGCGCCAATCATCTCGTCGAATGTGGCGTCGGTCAGGGTCGTTATGTGCTCACTCATAGGTTCCTCCAAAGGGGACGCCCCTCGCGAGCGCCGCGGAAATCACCTTAGCGGGACCTTCAGCGCCCCATGGCTTCAAGCCAGCGTTCCGCGTCGATAGCCGCGATGCAGCCCGAGCCCGCCGACGTGACGGCCTGGCGATAGACGTGATCCTGCACGTCGCCGGCCGCGAAGAGCCCTTCGATATTGGTGTACGAGCCGAGTCCGGTGCGCACGTAGCCGTTCTCCTCGAGGTCGACCTGCCCGGTGACCAGGTGGGTGTTGGGGACGTGACCGATGGCGACGAAGACGCCCGTGACGTCGAGCACGCGTTCCTGGCCGTTGAGGGTGTCGCGCACGGCCAGGCCGGCCACCTTCTCCTGGCCGAGGACCTCGATGACCTGCGTGTTCCACGCGAAGCGGATCTTCTCGTTGTTGAAGGCGCGTTCCTGCATGATCTTGGACGCGCGCAGCGAGTCGCGTCGATGAACGATGGTCACGCTCGACGCGAAGCGGGTGAGGAACGTGGCTTCCTCGATGGCCGAGTCACCGCCGCCGATGACCGCGATGTCCTGGCCGCGGAAGAAGAAGCCGTCGCAGGTGGCGCAGGTGGAGAGCCCGTGGCTGAGGAGCCTCGCTTCGCCCGGCACGTTCATCATCAAGGAGCGCGCCCCGGTGGCGAGGATCACCGCGTCGGCGGTGATGCTCGCGTCGACGTCGCCGGTCAGCCAGGCGCGGAAAGGCCGGGTCGTCGCGTCGAGCTTCTGGACGCGGGTCACGCGAAGGTCGGCTCCGAATCGCTTCGCCTGGTCGCGCATGTTGATCATCAGTTCGGGACCGGTGATGCCGTCGGGGAAGCCTGGATAGTTCTCCACCTCGGTGGTGACCATGAGTTGACCGCCCGGCTGATCGGTCGTGGACGACGGCTCGCCCTCGATCACGATGGGGTTCAATTGGGCCCGCGCGGCGTAGATCGCCGCGGTCAATCCGGACGGCCCCGAGCCAATGATGAGGACACTGGTGTGCTCGGTCATTACTTCCTTGACGTTATTGGTCGTCGTCGGCGCCAGATGACCATGCCCGCCACGACGAAGAGGGCCCCGATCACCGCGTAACTGAGCCATTGGTGGCTCGGAAAGACGTAGACGTCGAAGAGCCGAAAGAAGCCGATGACGAGGGCAATGACCAGCACGAGCGCCGCCAACACGATGATCAGTCCAAAGGCGATGGCCCGGCCGGCCAGGAGGATCGGGCGCAGAATCTTGTCGTGCACGAGGTCCAACACGTGGTCGAACGAATGCAGGGCCTTGTCGACGATGTCGGGCTCTCTGGTGTCGTCGGCGTCGTTCACGGTACGAACTTAGCGGTGTCGCGTGGGACTACGCCTCGAGCCAGGCCACGCCGATGATTCCCGGCCCGCCGTGCGTGCCGACGGTGGGACCCATATCGGCGATTATCAGTGGAAATTCGATGGGAATGTCGCCCACCAGGGTTTCGAGCGCCGCTCGTTCGCTCGAGTCGCCGTGCACGATGGCCAAGCGGCGCAGGGGAGTGTGCGTGCGCGCCACGGCGACGATGGCGCCGAGCGCCTTGGCGCGCGTTCGTTGACGCCCGGCCTCCGCGACCACGCCGTTCTTCAATTCGATGAGCGGTTTGATGGCCAGCACCTGGCCCAATAGGGCCCGAGCGCCGCCGATGCGCCCGCCCTTGACCAGGTGGTCGAGCGTGTCGAGCATCGCGATGACCCCGATCTTGTCCAGCAGCGCCTCGGCGTGCGCGGCGAGCTCGTCGAGCGGGGCACCGCCTTGGGCCAGCTCGGCCACGTCGAGCACGAGCAGGCCCAGCGCCATGGAGGCGGCCCTGGAGTCGATGACCCGCACGGGTATGGTGTCGGCCACCGCGTCGGCCGCGAGGACCGCGGCCTGATGCGTCGCCGAGAGCGCGGCCGAGATCGTGAGGGCGATGACGCCGTCGAAGCCGGCATCCCTGGCCCGCTCGTAGGCGCTTTGGAAGGAGCCGGGCGACGGCGCGGCCGTGGCGGGGAGCGTCTTGGAAGCCTTGCACCTGGCCCAGAACTCACCCGGACTCAGATCAACGCGGTCCGTGAACTCCTCGTCGCCGAAGCGGATGCTCAGCGACACGATCTCGATATCGAAGCGGCGAACGAACTCCTCGGGCAGGTCACAACTGCTGTCACTGATCACACGAACGCGAGCCACGGCCCCCCCTAGTCCTACTTAAGACTTACACGTCTCGACGACCTTCGCTCAGCGTTGCGTTGGCCCAGCACCACGACGACGACGTAGGCCACGATTCCGGCGACGAAGGAGCCCAGAAACCGTGTCACCAGGCCGAGGCCGTGCGTCGAGGCCGACGTGGCGTAGAGCAGCGCCATGACCAGGGTGGCGAACAGGGACGACCAGAGGCTGCGACGAACGTGGCGCGCCCAGATGACGCTGGCGACGTGCACCTGATGGCGCGTCAGCGCGAAGAGTGCCACGACCGCCGCCGCGCTGTAGGCGATCGAGACGCTCGCGATCAGGCCGGCGAGCGAGTGACGACCGAGCACGATGGCCAGGGCGATGGTGAGGACGTTCTCCAGCGCGTAGAGGAAGAAGACCTCGCGGGCCCGCTGCATGGACTGCAGGCCCCGCACGCAGAGCTGGAACACCGTGAATCCGGGCAGTCCGGCCGCCAGGACGGCGAGCACGATACCGACCGAGAGCTGCTTGGTTCCGTTGGCGTGATGCAGCGCGATGGCCACGATCGGCTGCGCGAAGACGACCAGGACCAGCGTGCAGGGGATGATGATCACGAGCGACTGGCGAAGGCCGAAGCGCAGCCGGTCGCCGAGCCCGGCGAAGTCCTGGCTCGTCGACAGGCCGGCCAGCTGGGGCGTCAACACCCCCAGCACCGAGACCACCACGACGGCGTAGGGCATCTGCATGATGGACCAGCCGTAGGTGTATGCGCTGATGTTCCCCTTGCCCGGGAGGCCGAAGGCGAAGGCCAGGATGACGTAGAGCGACAGCTGGTTGGTCAGTACCACGAGCAGCGTCCAGCTGCCCAGGCGACCGATCGCGCGCAGGGCCGGGTCCTTTCGATCGAAGCGGAACGAGAGTCGCCACAGGTCCGACCGGGCGAGAGACGGCAGGAGGCAAAGGAACTGCAGGGCGACTCCCAAGGTGGTGCCCAGGCCCAACCAGAGGAGGTGGTTCGAGCCCTGAAGCGAGTGCATGGTGGGCGTGGGGTCCACGAGATGGAACCAGACCAGCACGCCGATGCACACCGCGTTGTTGGCGATGGGCGCCCACGAGCCCGGGGCGAACCGGTTGCGGATGTTGAGCAGCGCCGTCGCGATGCCGATCACGCCGTAGAAGAAGATCTGCGGCACGAACCAACGCAGCAGTGACGTCGCCAGGGCCCGCTGCTGGTGGAGCGTGCTCAGCGAGCGGGTGACCGTCGAATGATTGAGGGCGGTGAATCCCTCGATGATCCACGGGGCCGCGAACCACGCCACCACCGAGGCGACCGTGAGCACCATCAGCGCGCCGGTCACGACGCTGGAGATCGACTTCCAGGCCTTGCGCTCGCCGTCGAGGGCGAGGCGCTCGACGAACACGGGGATGAAGGTGGCGCCCAGGACCCCACCGAGCACGAGGTCGAAGAGCATGTTGGGCACCGTGTTGGCCAGGTTGAAGGCGTCCGCGATCGGCGTGAAGCCGAGCACCCAGGCCAGGACCAGAACGCGCAGCAGCCCCGTGAGGCGCGAGACGAGGGTACCGCTCGCCATCGAGAACACTCGCGAACCGTGTGACGTCGCGGGGCTCATCGGACGTGACGACCCTTGGGGCGTCGTCGGTTCGTGCGTATCCACCAGTAGGCGAGCACCAGGAGCGAGCCGATCGTCAAGATATAGCCCACCACCGAGGTCCCCGCGATGCGCACCTGGATGGCCGAGCGGGCCAGGACGACCTGACCGTTGGGGGTGGTGACGACGACCTGAAGGGTGAGGCTGCTGCCGCGGTGATTGGACGTCGGCACGCGCAGCGCCGTGGTCGGCGAGGCCAGGGTGGTCGTTATGTTGTCGCCCTTGGGAAAGGAGAGCGCGCTGGTGATCAAATGGACCACCACCTTCACCGGATAGTTGGCTCGGCTGATTACCGTGATGGGCAACGCAGTGCCCGGCCCGGTCAGGGTAATGGCCCCCGCGTTCACCGAGAACTGATTGAGCTGGCTGTTGAGGGCGTTGAGGGCCCGAGAGATGGCCCGTTGGCGACCCACCGGACTGCCGACCACCTCGCTCTCGGCGACGTCGGCGCTGAGCACGCTGCTGACGCTGTTGGAGGTCATGCTCTGGTTATAGGAGTTGACGGCGCCGATGAGCGTGATGAGCGAACTGACGTTGACCCCCGTCCAGGTCGCGGCACCCGTGCGGGCCATCGTCCTGGTGGCCGGGGCGCCGTTGGTGGCGATGAGCGAGGTGTTGAAGGAGGGGCTCAGGCTGGCCGCCCGCACGAAAGGGTCGTGACCAAGGCCGCTCGCGAGGTCGGCGATGAAGCCGGCCGGCGTGTACGCGGCCGAGGTCACCATGACCACGCTACGGCTCGACCGGGCGTCGGGCGCCTCGAAGTGCAGGAAGCTGAGCGTGGCGAGCGTCATGGCGGCGCGCCGGCCCGGCTCGATCGACTCGTCGGTCGCCAGCTGGGAGAGCGGCTCGTCGATGCTGAGGGCGCTGAGCAGGTGCACCCCGGCCACGTGGAAGGGAGCGCCCCAATTAAGGGTGGACGAAGGGGCGACGCCCAGCGCCGATTCGGGCAGAATGACGTCGCGCACGCCCGCCGCGGCGAGTGCGGCCAGGCCGCTCTGCGACGGGCGACCCGACAGCAGGACCTGGCTGTCGACGTAGCGACCGGTGATGGTGCGCAGCAGCGCCGCGGGCAGGGTCAGTTGCTGGGCCACCTGGGTGCGAAGGTCGTTGTTGACGAGGCCGCTGAAGTCGATGTTGCCGGGCGGAGCCACGATGGCGCGGTGCAGGGGGCTCGCGAGCGCCTCATTGAGCGCCCCGTCCCAGCGCTGGTTCAGGGCGGCCTTGGTGTAGGGCATGACGCGGCTCAGGGTGCGGTAGTCCGCGCTGAGGGTGATGGGCAACGAACGGTTGCGCGCGATGGTGTCCAGCACGGCGATGGTTCGGCTGAGGTGCTGGATAGTGATCGGCTCGAAGGTCTCGATCCAGTTCAGGTGGATCGGCTGGGCGACGGCGGTGGCCTGGATGGCGAAGAGCGACCACTCGATGGTCGAGGTGTGGTCGATCGTGACCGTAAAGCGCAGCGGATAGACGCCGTCGCACCTGGCCCCCGAGCAGGGCAGACGCATCCGAGGCCCTCGCGTGCGACAAGGGCTCTGCTGACGGCCCGGCCGCTGCGTGAAGAGCCCGATGGTCAAGGTCACCGTGCGACGGGCCGCGCATCCCAGGGCTACTGGCGCGGTGCTGGCGACGGCGGACGACGGCGAACCGGTCCCGTCGATGATCGGAGTGAGCTGCGAGCGCGTCAGGATGCGCGGGTAGAGCGATACGCGCACCTCGGCCTTGCTATGGGGTGAGGGGAGCTCGAGGGAGACCCGAAGACGAGCCGTGCCGCGCGACGAAAGGGTGACCCACGCGTCCTGGTGCACGACCTTGAACGACGACGTCGTCCCAGCCTGCGCGGCCGAGGGCCACGTCACCGTTGCGAGGCTGAGGAGTACGACGCTGAGCGCCCGCCACCAGGTCGGAAATCGGTGGAACATGCTGCTACAGGCTACTTGCGGTCACGTCGCAACTCGGGCGCCAACTACCCTTCATTCGCAGTGACTACATACGAACAGGCCCATGATCGGCTGGTCGATCTCGCCCGGCTTTCGCGGCCGCTGGCGCTCGCTTTTCGAGAGGCGGGCTTCAGTCTCTACGCCGTGGGAGGCTCGGTGCGCGACGCGGTGCTCGACGAGCCGCCCGGTGATGACTTCGAGATCGACTTCACGACCAACGCGCGGCCCGACGACATCGAGCGCCTGATGAATCCGCTCTGCACGTCGCTGTGGGAGCAGGGCCGAGCCTTCGGCACCATCGGCGGATTCCTTCGCGGCAGCGCCATCAAGGTCGAGATCACGACCTTCCGATCCGAGGCCTACGTGGATCATTCGCGCAAACCCGCGGTGCAGTGGGGCGATTCGCTGGAGGTCGACCTCAGTCGGCGGGACTTCACGATGAACGCCCTGGCGTTGGACGTCATCGCCCTGCAATCGCCGGAGGCGGACGTCCAGTCCCTCTTCGACTACTACCACGGCTTCGCCGACCTGGCCGAACGGATACTGCGCACCCCGACCGACCCGGAGGTGCTGTTCAACGACGACCCGCTGCGCATGTTGCGAGCGGCCCGCTTCGCCTCGCGCTTCGGGCTGCGCATTGACGCACCCATCGAGGCGGCGGCCACCGCGATGGCCGAGCGCCTGACCAAGGTGTCGGCGGAACGCATCCGCAACGAGCTCGACCTGTTGCTGTTGACGCCGCGGCCGTCGGTGGGGCTGGACTTCATCGTGCGCACGGGTCTGGCCGAGTACTTCTTCCCCGAACTGCCCAAATTGCAACTCGAGCAGGACCCCATCCAGCAGCACAAGGACGTGCTCAAGCACACGTGGGCGGTGGTCGACAAGACCTCGCCCCGGCTCGTGCTGCGCCTGGCCGCGCTCTTCCACGACATCGGCAAGCCCGCCACGCGCGAGATCTCTTCGGAAGGGGTCACGTTCCGCTTTCACGAGGTGGTGGGCGCCAAGATGACGCGAAAGCGGATGGTGGCCCTTAAGTATCCCCAGGTCGTGACCGACGACGTCACGGCGCTGGTCGAGCTGCACCTGCGCTTCCACACCTACAAGATGGGCTGGAGCGACAAGGCGGTTCGCCGCTACGTGCGCGACGCGGGCCATCTGCTCGAGGAGCTCAATGAGCTCACTCGCTGCGACTGCACCACCCGCAACGCGCGAAAGGCGGCCGTACTGGCCGAGCGGATGGACGAGCTGGAGGTTCGAATCGACGAACTTCGAGAGTCCGAGGACCTCAACCGACTTCGCCCGGCCCTCGACGGCGTGGCGGTCATGGAACTGCTCGAGATACGACCAGGTCCGGCCGTGGGCCGGGCGCTGGATTTCCTGATGGAGATACGCCTGGACGAGGGCGAGATCAGCCCCGCCGAGGCGCGTGTTCGTCTACTCGAATGGTGGAGCGAGCAGGGCGCCTAGGCCTCTTACGGCTGAAGAGCCTTAGGGCCAGACCGGGTTCTCGGCGCCGTCATTGGCGAAGGCCTCGACCATCTCGTGGGCCACGTCGTCGTGGTACTGCACTGGCGGCGACTTCATGAAGTAGGCCGAGGGCCCGATGATCGGGCCGCCGAGGCCCCGGTCGAGGGCGACCTTGGCGCAGCGCACGGCGTCGATGATGACGCCGGCCGAGTTGGGCGAGTCCCACACCTCGAGCTTCAGTTCGAGGTTGAGCGGCACGTCGCCGAAGTTGCGGCCCTCCATGCGGATGTAGGCCCACTTGCGGTCGAGCAGCCACGGGACGTGGTCGCTCGGGCCGATGTGGACGTTGTCGGGGTCCATGTGGCTGCTCTCCAACTGGGACGTCACGGACTGGGTCTTGGAGATCTTCTTGGACTCGAGGCGTTCGCGCTCGAGCATGTTCTTGAAGTCCATGTTGCCGCCGACGTTGAGCTGGTAGGTGCGGTCCAGGGTGAGCCCGCGATCCTCGAAGAGACGCGACAGCACCCGGTGCACGATGGTGGCGCCCACCTGGCTCTTGATGTCGTCGCCGATGATGGGCAGCTTGGCGTCGGAGAACTTCTTGGCCCACACGGGGTCCGAGGCGATGAAGACGGGGATGGCGTTGACGAAGGCGACGCCGGCGTCGAGGGCGGCCTGGGCGTAGAAGCGCTGGGCGTTCTCCGAGCCGACGGGAAGGTACGAGACGAGGACCTGGGCCCGCGCGTCACGAAGGGCCTGGGCCACGTCGATGGCCTCGGCCGGCGACTCCTCGATGGAGGCGCGGTAGTACTTGTTGAGACCGTCCATGGTCGGTCCGCGGAGCACGGTGACCCCGAGCGAGGGGACGGTGGCGAACTTGATCGTATTGTTCTGGCCGCCCTCGATGGCCTTGCCGAGGTCGTTGCCGACCTTGGAGGCGTCCACGTCGAAGGCCGCGACGAACTCCAGGTCGCTGACGTGATAGCCGCCGAGCACCACGTGCATCAAGCCCGGGACGTCGTCGCCCGCCTTGGCGTCTCGGTAGTACGTGACACCCTGAATAAGTGAACTGGCGCAGTTGCCTACGCCCGCGATGGCCACACGAATCTTCTCCATGGCGCTCCTCTCCTACTTCGTCTTTTGAG
Source organism: uncultured Acidimicrobiaceae bacterium (assembly GCA_963827115.1). GTDB lineage: Bacteria > Actinomycetota > Acidimicrobiia > Acidimicrobiales > RAAP-2 > RAAP-2. The sequence goes on from CAWGZS010000002.1 coordinate 78,201, forward strand.
CGAAGGTCTGTTGGTTACTACGTTCGGTGGAAAGCCATTCGTCAATCCACGCGAGGTCTAACTCGACTCCCTGGGCGGCGTGCTCCATGACGTTGCGCGCGTAGGGGTCCAGTTGTTCATTGTGCGCCCCGGCCCGGACTTCGGCCAGGCGAGCCACGAGGTCCGCTCGTCGGCGCTCGAGCAGGCCCACGCGAAGGTTGGGCGTGAGGTACTTGGCGAGCGCCATGCGGAGCGAGAAGTTCTTGCTGTCATCGAGGGTGGCGGGGTCGCTCAAGAGCTCCACGAACTCCTGGCGCCCACGCTCGGTGATGCGGTAGGCCTTGCGCCCCCGACGACCGAGGCCCTGGGTGGCGCGCAGCGAGCGAAGCGAGGCCCGTTCCCCCGAGAGGGAGCCGGTCGACAGCGCGCCGATCCGCGGCTCCGTGGGCGCGACGGCCTCGACGTAGCCGTAGCGTTCCAGTCGGGCGAGCGCGGGGTAGATCGAACCGAAGGACACGTTGGCCCAGATGCCGAGCCGGTCGCGCAATTGCGTGCGAATCTCGTAGCCGTGATGGTCTCGCTCCATGAGAAGACCAAGGATGGCGATGTCCAACATGCGAATCATCATATCACTTCGATATATCGACGGCGCAAGTAAGAAAAACCGCTGAAAATTCAGGCTAGCGGTAGTGTCACCCGTAATGAATAAGAGCTTCCGCACCAGCACCGCCGACGGAGCGGTCGTCGAGTTCGGCCTGGTGCGCCACGCCCTGCTGGCCAAGGTGGCCGCGGGCCTCATCCGACACGAGGACATCTGCGACGCTCACCCCGAATTGCTGCGCGCCGCCAAGAACATCGGACGCTCGACCGGTGAGACCTGTCCGGTCTGCCACGACGAGCAACTGGTCGAGGTGACCTACGTCTTTGGCGCGCGATTGCCCGCCGGCGGAACCTGCCCGACCTCACGTGGGGAGCTGCTCAAGCTCGAACGCCGCGAGGAGCCGGTCCAGTGCTACGCCGTTGAGGTGTGCGTGGGCTGTTCCTTCCACCATCTGGTGCGCAAGTGGAGCGCCGGGGGACGACGGGCCCGCCGCGCGTTGCCCCAGCAGAAGAAGGTGGGCCAGTGAGCCTGGAAGCACCGGCAATTCGGGCCCGTAAGCGCCGAAACGGCAGTGCTCCACTGGTGATGGTGACCGCCTACGACGAGCCCGGGGCGCGCTACGTGGATGCCGCGGGGGTCGATATCATCCTGGTGGGCGACTCCGTGGCCAACGTGGTGCTGGGTCACGCGGACACCCTGCACGTGACGATCGAACAGATGTGTTACCACGTCAAAGCCGTCTGCGCGGCCAAGCCGAACGCCCACGTCGTCGCGGACCTGCCCTGGCTGAGTTACCACGTGGGCATTGCGGACAGCGTGCGCAACGGCGCGGCCCTCATACGGGCCGGCGCGCACAGCGTCAAGCTCGAGGGAGGCCGGGTGCGGCGCGACGTCGTGCGGGCCTTGCTCGACGCCGAGATCCCGGTGATGGGCCACCTGGGGCTGACGCCGCAGAGCGTGCTGGCCCTCGGAGGCTTCAAGGTCCAGGCCAAGACCCGCGAGGCCTCGGAGTGGCTGACCAAGGACGCGATGCTGCTCCAGGACGAGGGCGTCTACGCCATCGTGCTCGAAGGGGTGCCCAGCATCGTGGGCACCCGGGTGACCGAGGCCCTCGAGATCCCGACCATCGGCATCGGGGCGGGGCCGGACACCGACGGCCAGGTGCTGGTGTTCCACGACATCCTGGGCCTGACGAACCACCCGCCGGCCAAGTTCGTGCGCCAGTACGCGCAGCTGGGGTCGGAGATCACCGAGGCCATCGGTCGTTTCGCGGCCGACGTGCGCAGCGGCTCGTTTCCGAGCGAATCCGAGGCTTACCCCAATCCCGAGGACCTGCTCAACTAGCCAAATTGGGCGCCAGGGAGTAGAGTTGTCTTTCCCATATAGATGGGGAAGTAACGAGAGAACCCTGCTCTGTTTCCGCAGAGCCCGGCCAAGCCGGACCAGAGGGAAAGGAACCGGCCATGAGGCCCTACGAAACCATGATCGTGTTCGACACTGCCGTCGACGCACAGACCATACAAATCGCCCTTGATCGAGGGCTCGAGACCATTCGCAGCAGTGGTGGCAGTCCCGGAAACATCGACCGTTGGGGCAAGCGTCCCTTGGCGTACGAGATCAACAAGCGCAAAGAGGGTTACTACGTGCTGGTGGAGTTCAGCGGTGAGCCCTCGACGGTGGTCGAGCTCGACCGGATTCTGACCCTGTCGGACGAAGTCCTCCGCTTCAAGATCCTGCGACGCCACGAACGAACGAACGCCCGCCGTGTCACGGCTAAAGCGTAAGTTCGGACGACCAGAAACCTAAGGAGAAGAAATGCCCGACAATTCCATCACCGTCGTGGGGAACGTCACCCGCGACCCCGAACTCAAGTTCTTGAACTCCGGACAGGCCGCGGTGCGCCTCTCGGTCGCCGTCAACCGGCGCTGGCAGAACAAGCAGACCCAGGAGTGGGAGGAGCGCGTCTCGTACTTCGAGGTCCAGGGCTACGGCCCGCTGGCCGAAAACGCGGCCAACTCGCTGCAGAAGGGGGCCCGGGTCATCGTGACCGGCCGCCTGGAGCAGCGCAGCTGGGAGACCGAGAACGGCGACAAGCGTTCGATCGTCGAGATCAACGCTGACGAGATCGCGCCGTCCCTGCGCTACGCCACCGCCGTGGTCACCAAGACACCCCGCCCGGAGGGCAGCAACTTCAGCTCGGGCGACCGGCCCACGAGCGCCCCTCGTTCCAACGAGCCCGCCGCCTACGCGTTTGATGAGGAGCCCTTCTAATGCCCCGTATTAACAACCCCAAGCCGCCGAAGCGCGCGCCCAAGATCGACAACCGTCGCACCAAGAAGAAGCCGTGCTCGTTCTGCCAGCACGGCGTGGCCACGGTTGACTACAAGGACCTCGCCCAGCTGCGCAAGTACATCTCCGATCGCGGCAAGATCCGCGGGCGCAAGGTTTCGGGCAACTGCCAGCAGCACCAGCGTGACGTCACCGACGCGATCAAGACGGCTCGCGAGTTGGCGCTGCTTCCCTACACGCAGCGCACCGTGACCGAACGACGTGGCGGACGTAACGACCGAGGGGAGCGCAGCGACCGCGGTCCTCGCGGTCCTCGTCAAGACCGTGACGCCGAGGCGACGCTCGAGGGTGTCGTGCTCGAACCAGGCGCGGTCGACGAAACGTCGACTGACGACGTCGTTGTCGAGGCCGAACTCGTGGAGCAGGTGAGCGAATGAAGGTACTCCTACGAAGTGACGTGCGCGGCGTAGGACGACGCGGCGACATCGTCGAAGTGAAGTCCGGCTACGCGCGGAACTTCTTGCTGCCCTCTGGTGCGGCGTTGGCCGCGAACGACACGATGGAGATCCAGGCGGCGTCGATGCGCAAGGGTCGCGATGTTCGCGACACCGCGAGTCGCGAAGCCGCCGAGGCGCAGCGTGCGCTGATCGAGCAAGCGGCGCTGAGCGTATCGGCTCGTGCCGGTTCGAATGGTCGCCTCTTCGGTTCAGTGAGCGAAGCCGACATCGTCAACGCGATTCGCACGGCGACCAACATCTCGTTGGACCGTCACATGATCCACTTGGTGGAACACATCAAAGAGCTCGGCACGGCCAGCGTGTCCGCGACGTTGTTCGATGGCGTGGTCGCGACGTTCAACGTAGAGGTTGTCGCGAAGTAACACTTAGATTTTTTGTCGTGTACGGTGCCGGGGCGTGGTCCCCGGCACCTTCTATGTCACAGGGGATTGCCAGTATGTGCGCGGTGAAGTTAAACACAGACATTTCCCCACGTTGTTGTTCTTGTGAGACACAGCTCAAACCTGCGACCGTTGAGGTCTTATGACTCAAGTGGATATTGACCGAAGTAGAACCGTCACAAACGGCGGGAGAATTCCACCGAGTGCCATCGAAGCAGAAGAGTCGCTCATCGGTGCGATGCTGCTTTCCTCTGAAGCCGTGAGCGTTGCGTACGAGACCGTGCAGGCCGAAGATTTCTATCGTCCGCTGCACGGGCAGATCTTCGGAGCGATCATGGCGCTCACGCACGCGGGTGAACCGGTCGACTACGTGACGGTGCAGGCGAAGCTGCAGGAGCGAGGGGCTGTGGCCATCGAACTCGCAGTTCTGTCATCGCTGCAGATGAACACGCCCTCGGCCACCAACGCGCAGCACTACGCGGAGATAGTTCGCGACAAGGCGCAGCAACGTCGGCTCATCGCGGTCGGCGGAGAGATCGTCGACGACTCCTACGTGGCGACCGACGACGTGGTGGGACTCATCGACGAGGCCGAACGCAAGATCAATCAGATCGGGGACAACCGCAGGATCGACACCGTGTCCCCCTTGCAGCGCCTGCTGTTGAGCGAAGCGGACATCCTCGAGGAGCGCGGCGAGACCAGGGGCCAGTTCAACGGCTTGGAGACGGGGTACAAGTCGCTCGACCTGATTTTGCAGGGCCTGCAACCCAGCAGCATGACCATCATCGGCGCCCGCCCGGGTACCGGGAAGACGGCTTTCGCGCTGGGGATCCTCATCCACGTCGGGGCGGTCGTGAAGCGTCCCGCGCTCTTCTTCTCGCTCGAGATGAGCCGTCAGGAACTGGCCGAACGCATCCTGGCGTCGACGGCCCGGATCGATTCATCCAAGCTGCGCACCGGCGACCTGAGCGACGCCGACTGGAACCGCGCGCACGAAGCCTTCGGCTTCTTGCAATCGGCGCAAGTGTTCATCGATGACAATCCGAGCCTGACCGTGATGGACGTACGCTCGCGCGCTCGCCGGATCAAACAGCAGCAGGGTGACCTTGGTGTGGTGATCGTGGACTACCTGCAACTGATGAGTTCGCGGGGACGGGCCGAGAACCGTCAGGTGGAGGTCTCGGACATGAGCCGGTCCCTCAAGATCCTCGCTCGCGAGCTTCAGTGCCCCGTCATCGCCCTCTCGCAGTTGTCGCGCAAGCTCGAGGACCGCGCGGACAAGCGGCCGGTCATGTCGGACCTGCGCGAGTCGGGCTCGCTGGAACAGGACGCCGACGTCGTGCTCTTCCTCTTTCGACCCGAGCAGTATGGCGAGGTGGCGAACGACAAGAAGTCCGACGCCGAGATCATCGTCGGCAAAAACCGAAACGGCCCGACGAGGACCGCGCACCTCACGTGGCGCGGCGAGTTCGCCCGCTTCGACAACGTGGCCGAAGCCCGGGAGATCTAGACCGCGCTACCCGCGTCGTGATGTGCGCTCGTGGGGCACGCAGCGTACGCTCGGTCAGATGTGTCCGTCATACGTCGCGCGATCGTTCATCATCGTCCGTGCGCTCGCGCTGTCCATGGTCGTGGTCACGTCGGCCACGGTGTCGATGACCGGCTCGCCCGCCGCGGCGTCGGTCACGTTGAAGGCCCCCTACGTGGCGCCGGGCACGTTGCTCACTGACACCACGCTGGGCGCCGGCACGACGTTCGGTGACGTCGACATGCTGAGCAACTCGCTGGGCTACGCGGTGGCTGCACCGGTCAATCACGGTCGAGGTTGGTACTACCTCGTGCAAACGCACGACCTCGGCGATAGCTGGAGTGTGCGGGCCGCGTTACCGGTGCCTCCCTTCGTCGGTACTTACGGATGGGGCAACGCGCCGACGATCGACTTCCTCAACGCCAAGGTCGGCTACCTCTCGCTCTTCGACGGCCCGCTCTGGGTCAGCGTCGACGGCGGTTTCGTCTGGTCGAAGGTCGTGACGCCCGGGATCGATCCGACCTTCGCCGTCGGCGGCGATAGGACGGCGGTGGTGAGTGCCGTGTGCCACCGTGCGACCCCGGTCTATCCGTCGAGGTGCCCGAGCAAGCTGACCCTCTATCTCCTCGGCGCTGCGACGCCGTATCTCACGGCGAGCCTTCCCGTCGCGGGCGTGGGACCGTGGCGCGCGGGTTACGTCCTCGCCCTGGTCTCGCCGTCGACGGTGCTGGTCGTCCAGGGCCGGGGCACGCCGCGGTCAGCGTTGCTCGAGACAATCAATTCTGGCGCCACGTGGCGTCGCCTAAAGAACCCCTGCGGGCAACTCAACATCAACCAGTTGCTGCTGGAGAAGGATGGCCGCTGGCTGCTCTCCTGCTTCGGAGATGGCGGCATGAACCAAGGGACCACCGAGCTATGGGACTCCTCCGACGGCGGCAGGTCTTGGAGCGAGCTGGCTCACGCGAGCGAGGAGGGGCTCAACCGGGGAGGAATTGGCGACGTGTCCAACACGCTCTACGACGGTGACCGGGGCCTGCTCTTCGCGGCCCTGGGCGGAGCCGCCGGCGGCGTCGAGTACAGCACCGACGGCGGATCGAACTGGTCCCGTTCCAACGTGGCACTGAACATCTACGGGGGTGCCCCCGAGACGATGTCTACCTTCGGCGCCTCGGGGGCCGTCGTCAGCGCGCAGAACTTCGCCACTTATCGCACGCTCGACGCCTCGACCTGGACCCAGCTTCCGACGCTGCCCGCGGGGCCGTTCGAGGGGCTGAGCGTCTGCACCGCCAAGGCCACCACGGCCGTACTCGGCCGGAGCGTGAGCGGCATCCCCTCGAGCTCGCACGATTTTGCGGTCACCTTTACCAATAAGGGCCGCGCCGCCTGCTACCTCAACGGCGTTCCCCAGGTGCAGCCCGTGTTGGGTACGTCGCGCACTCCCGTCGGTCGGGTCTCGTTCCAGGAGACCGCCAACAAGCGAGGTGGCTTCGTGGTCCTGCGGGCGAAGGGGGGCCAGGCCAGCATCGCGCTCGAGGTCCAGTCCCACGCCAGCTACTCGCGCTCCTACTGCCGTCCCGCCACGATCGACGGCTTCGAGGTCCGGTTCAACGCGCCCGCGGCCTTCTATCTCTCAACGCGGGTGTGGTCGATCTGTCGAAGCATCTCGACGACCGGCGTCGAGGGGATCACCGCCGGCGTGGTGAATTGGCGCTGAGTGCCGGCTATTTGGGCTGCATCCGGATGCCGGCGTCGATGCGGACCGATTCGGCGTTCATGTAGCTGTTGGCCAGCAGTTCTACCGCCAACGAGGCAAACTCCGCGGCGTAGCCGAGGCGCTTGGGGAAGAGCACGCCGGCACCCAGGCGAGCCTTGAACTCGTCGGACTGGGGCCCGGAGCCGTAGATAGGGGTGTCGATCAGGCCCGGCAGGATGCAGTTGGCCCGCACCCCGATGGCGGCCAAGTCCCGGGCGAGCGGCAGGGTGAGGCCGACGATGCCGCCCTTGGAGGAGGAGTAGGCGACCTGGCCGATCTGGCCGTCCTGCGCGGCGACCGAGGCGGTGTTCACGAGGGCGCCGCGCAGCCCGTCGACGTCGGGGGTGTTGTGGCTCATGGCCGTCGCCGCCAGGCGACAGACGTTGAAGGTCCCGATGAGGTTGATCTCGATCACCTTGCGGTACACGTCGAGGTCGTGGGCGGACGCGTAATCGCCGTCCTTGCCGACGGTGCGCGCGGCCCAGCCGATGCCGGCGCAGTTGACCGTGCTCCACAGCGGGGCCATGGCCGTGGCCGTGTCGAGGGCGACGATGACCTCCTCGGTGTTCGTGACGTCGCAGTGGACGTACGCCCCTCCGATCTCCTTAGCGATCTCGTCGCCGCGGGCGTCGTTGAGGTCGGCCACCACGACCTTGACGCCGCGCGCCGCCAGGGCGCGCGCCGTGGCCTCGCCCAGGCCAGAGGCGCCGCCGGTCACGACGGCCGAGGTGTTGTTGAGTTCCATGTGATCTCCCGTGTTCGGACCAGTGCCGCGTCGGCGGACGTGTAAGAGTCAAGCAGAGAATCGGGAGCGTCGTCGCGGGCGTGGTTGTCCTAGCGTGGTTGGATGACGTCGGCCTACGAGTACACGAAAGAGGAACTGGCCGATCTGCTCGACGGCGAGCCGGGCTATCGCGTGCAACAGGTCTGGCACGGCCTCTGGGACGAGGCGCAGCCCTTCGCCGAAATCACCACCATCCCCAAGGCCCTGCGCGCGCGGCTGGCCGAAAGGTTCCAGCCCAGCCTGCACGTAGCCAACGACGTCCAGAGCGACCGGGGCATGACCCGCAAGTGGGTCTTTCGCCTCCACGACGGCGCCACCATCGAAACCGTCCTGATGGCCTACGACGACCGGGTGACGGTGTGCGTCTCCAGCCAGGCGGGCTGCGGCGTCGGCTGCACGTTCTGCGCCACCGGCCAGGCCGGTTTCACCCGCCACCTGAGCGCGGGCGAGGTGCTCGAGCAGGTCATGTTCGCCGCGCGCCAGGCCGCGCCGCGCCGTCTCTCCAACGTGGTCTTCATGGGCATGGGCGAGCCGCTCGAGAACTACCGGGTCACGGTCGAGGTGTTGAAACGCCTGCACGAGTACCGCGGCATGTCCGCGCGCCACCTCACCGTGTCGACCGTGGGCGTCGCGCCGGCTATCGAGCGACTGGCCCGCGAGGGCCTGCCCCTCACGCTGGCGGTCAGCCTGCACGCGGCCAACAACGAGACGCGCAGCGAGCTGATCCCGCTCAATCGCCGCTATCCCCTCGAGCGCCTGCACGAGGCCTGTCTCTATTGGATCGCCACCACCTCGCGGCGACTCAGCTTCGAGTGGGCCCTGATCGACGGGGTCAACGATACCGAACAGGCCCTGCACGAGCTGGCCGATTACGCTGAGTCGCTGCGCGCGCACGTGAACCTGATCCCGCTCAATCCGACGCCCGGCTACCTGGTGCTCGGCTCCTCCGCCCAGCGCGTGCGCGAGTTCGCCGATGGCCTCGAGAACCTCGGGATCAACGTGACCGTGCGCAACACCCGCGGCCGTTCGATCGACGCGGCCTGCGGTCAGTTGGCGGCGGTCACCAACGCGTCGCGTCGCTCGATCCCGGTGCGGTCGTCGTAGCCAACTAGGCCACGGTGTCGCGCCAGAACGTGGGACGCCAGCGGATGAGGCTGAGCGCCCCGACGATGCAGGCCACGCCGCCCGAGACGATCGAGAACTCCGTGGTGGTGAGCCCGGCCACCAGGCCCGACTCGAAGTCGCCGAGACGGGGCCCTCCGGTGACCACGGCCATCTGGATGGAGGAGATGCGGCTGCGGTACTCGTCGGTGATGGCGTTCTGCAGGATGGTGTTGCGCAGGATGGTCGAGATCACGTCGGTCGCCCCGGCGATCCCCAGACAGAGAAGGCCCACCCACACCACGTGCACCAGCCCGAAGATGGTGATCACCGCGCCCCAGGTCACCACCACCAGGACCACCAGGCGCCCCTGTCGCCGAATGCGCTCCAACCACCCGGTTAGCACCGCCATGAGTAGCGCCCCCGCGCCCGGGGCGGCGTAGAGCAGACCGACGGTCCGCGGGCCGCCGTGGTAGAGCGTCAGGGCCACGGCGGGGAACAGGGCTCGCGGTAGCCCGAAGACCATGGCGTTGAGGTCCACCAGGTAGACGGCCTGGGCGGTGGCGTGGCTGCGCACGTAGCGCCAGCCGTCGCCCATGGCACGCAGCATCCGGGTGCCCGCGTGGTGCCCGCTCGCCGGCATGGGGGCCATGAGGAACGTGAAGAATCCGAGGACCACGAAGGTGGTGGCGTCGACCCAGTAGCAGGCGGACAGGCCGACGCTCGCGATCAGGAGCCCGGCGGCGCCGGGACCGGCCACCGAGGCCAGGTTCACGATGACCTGGTTGAGCGAATAGGCCGCGACCAGCTTATTTGGCGGGACGAGCTGGGGGATGGCCGCGGTGCGGATAGGCCCGGAGAAGCCACCGAAGCCGGCGGCCAGGGCGGCCAGGATGATCAGGAACACGAAATGGGTGTGGTGCAGCTGGGCGTTGAGGGCCAGCCCGGCGCTCAGCACCGCCAGGATCAACGAGTTGCTCACCAGGAGGGACCGCCGGTTGAGCCGGTCGCCCAGCACGCCGCCCCAGAGCGCGCCGACGATCAGGAAGGGCAGCTGGATGAGGCTCGCCAGTCCGACCCAGAGGCTCGAGTGGGTTTCTAAGTAGACCTGCAGCGGCACGGCCACCATGGTGAGGTTGCTGCCGGCCATGGAGACCAGCTGACCGTAGAAGAGCAGGCTGAACTGTCGGTTGGCGCGCAGGGGGCTGACGTCGACGAAGAGCCTGGACACCGCTTTATCGTACGAGGGTAAGGTAGCAAAGTCTTACAACGCCGAAGGAGGGCTGATGGCCGACGAAGAACTTGTGCAGCTGCTGTCGCCGGAGGGCGAGCGCGTCACGCAGAAGGACTACGAGAGCACCCTCAGCGGCGACCAGATCTTCGGTTTCTATCGCGACATGGTGATCATCCGGCGCATCTGCAACGAGGGCACATCGCTGCAGCGTCAAGGTCAGCTGGCCCTCTGGGCGCCGATCCAAGGCCAGGAGGCCGCCCAGATCGGCGCCGGTCGGGCCCTGGGACCGATGGATTTCACGTTCCCCACCTACCGCGAGCACGGCATCGCCTGGTGCCGGGGGATTCCGCCGGTGGACTGGTTCCGACTCTTCCGCGCGGTCAGCAACGGCGGCTGGGATCCTCAGAAGTACCGCCATTCCGTGCCGACGGTGGTGCTGGGCAACCAGGCCCTCAACGCCGTCGGTTACGCCATGGGCGTACAGCGCGACGGGGCCGAGGAGGCCGTGGTGGCCTTCTTCGGTGACGGCGCCTCCAGCCAGGGCGACGTGCTGGAATCCTTCGTGTGGGCCGCCTCGTTCAACGCCCCGGTCGTCTTCTTCCTGCAGAACAACCAGTGGGCCATCTCCGAGCCGTCGTCGCTGCAGGCCAAGATCCCTCTCTACCATCGCGCCGAGGGCTTCGGGTTTCCCGGCGTGCGCGTCGACGGCAACGACGTGCTCGCGGTCTACGAGGTCACCAGGCGCGCCCTGGAGCTCGCGCGCGTGGGCGGCGGGCCGACACTCATCGAGGCCTTCACCTATCGCATGGGGGCCCACACCACCTCCGACGACCCGACGCGCTACCGCGTGGACGCCGAGGTGGAGGTCTGGAAGCACCGCGACCCCGTCGAGCGGGTGAAGTCGCTGCTGGTGCACGAGTACAAGGTGAAGAAGACCGCGCTCAACGAGGTGACCGCCGAGGCCGAAGCCATGGCCCTGCAGCTGCGCGAGGACGTGCTGGCCATGGGCCGACCCGACCCGATCACCATGTTCGACCACGCCTACGCCGCGCCGCATCCGTTGATCGACGAAGGGCGCCGTGAGATGATTGAGATGGGTATCAGCGGAGGTTCACACTGATGGCAACGACCACCATGACCATGGCCAAGGCCCTCAACGAGGGTCTGCGCCGCGCGATGGAGAAGAACAAGAAGGTTCTCCTGATGGGCGAGGACATCGGCAAGCTCGGCGGGGTGTTCCGCATCACCGACGGGCTGCAGAAGGACTTCGGCGAGGACCGGGTCATCGACGCGCCGCTGGCCGAGTCGGCCATCGTGGGCACGGCGGTGGGCCTGGCCATCCGCGGTTACCGCACCATCGTCGAGATCCAGTTCGACGGCTTCGTCTACCCGGCCTTCGACCAGATCGTCTCGCAGGTGGCCAAGCTCCACAAGCGCAGCGACGGCGTCTACAACATGGGCCTGGTCATCCGCCTGCCGTTCCAGGGCGGCATCGGGGCCATCGAGCACCACTCGGAGAGCCCGGAGGCGTATTTCGCCCAGACGGCCGGGTTGCGCGTGGTGTCGTGTTCCACGGCCAACGACGCCTATTGGATGATCCAGCAGTCCATCGAGCACGACGACCCCATCATCTTCTGCGAACCGATGAGCCGTTACTGGGAGAAGGGCGAGGTCGACCTGGAGAACCCGCCCCACGGGCTCTTCGACGCCGTCGTGCGCCGCGAGGGCAGCGACGTGACCATCGTGGGTTACGGCGCCTCGCTCAAGACCATCCTGCGCGCGGCCGACACGGCCCAGACCGAGGGCATCTCCGTCGAGGTCATCGACGCGCGGTCCCTGGCGCCCCTGGACCTCGACACCATGATCGCGTCGATCAACAAGACCGGCCGCCTCATCGCGGTCCAGGAATCGCCCCACACCGCCTCGGTCGGTTCGGAGATCGTGGCCGAGCTGAGCGAGCGCTGCTTCTATTCGCTGCGCGCGCCGGGCGTGCGGGTGAGCGGCTATCACGTGCCGTATCCGCCGACCCGCTTGGAGGACGACTACCGCCCCACGGTGGACCGCATCCTGGACGCCGTGGACCGAGTGATGGGATTCTAGGTGAGCGAAGAAATCTTCTTACTGCCCGACGTCGGCGAAGGATTGGTCGAGGCCGAGATCGTCGAGTGGAAGGTGAAGGTCGGCGACACCGTCATCCTCAACCAGCCCCTGGTGGACATTGAGACGGCCAAGGCCACCGTCGAGCTGCCCAGCCCCTACGCGGGCACCATCGTGACGCTGCACGGCAATCCCGGCGACGTCATGGAAGTGCACAAGCCCCTCATCACCTTCGAGGTGGGCGGCGCGTCGAAGGCCAAGGCGCCCGCCGCGGCCGCGGCCGCGAGCGCCGAGTCCCTGCCCGAAGCCACCAGCGACGAGGGTCGCCAAGCGGTCCTGGTGGGCTACGGCGTGGCCAACGAGGACGGTCTGGCCACGCGCAAGCATCGACGACAGGGCGCCGCACCGGCACCCGCCGCGGCACCGGCCGCGCCGGCCGCCGCGGTCGTGACGACGACGCCGGGCCTGGCCCCGCGCTCCACCCCGCCCGTTCGCCTCTACGCCAAGCAGCAGGGCGTCGACCTGGCGACCCTGCAGGGGACCGGCCGTGACGGGCTCATCACCCGCGACGACGTCGAGCGCGCGCTGCATCCCAACGGCACGACGACGGCCGCGCTGGCCCGGGTCAGCGCCCCGATCACGGGTCCCACGACCACCTCACGCTTCGTCGGCCGCGAGATCGAGTCCTGGGCCACCGGCCCCAAGGAGGAGCGCATCGCGGTGAAGGGCGTCCTTCGCTCCATGAGCGAGGCGATGGTCCAGAGCGCCTTCAGCGCCCCCCACGCCGCGGTGTGGGTGCGCGTCGACGCCACCCGGACCATGGAGCTGCTGGAGTCGCTCAAGAAGCAGTCCTCCCTCGCGGGGTTGCGTCTCTCGCCGCTCACCATCACGGCCCTGGCGGTCTGCGACGCGGCCCGGAACTATCCCGGCATCAACTCGAGCTTCGACGCCGCGGCGGGCGAGGTGGTGGTGCGGCGCTCGGTGAACCTGGGCATCGCGGCCGCCACCGATCGCGGCCTCATCGTGCCCAACATCAAGGGCGCCGACGCGTTGGGGCTCGTGGGCATGGCCGAGGCGCTCAACACCCTGGTGGACAAGGCGCGCAAGGGCACCACCACGCCCAATGAGATGATCGGCACCACGCTCACCATCACCAACGTCGGACCCATGGCCGTCGACGCGGCGATGCCCATCCTGCCGCCGGGGACCGGGGCCATCGTGGCCATCGGTCAGATCGCCAAGGCGCCCTGGGTGGTCGACGACGCCGTGGTGGTGCGACAGGTCGTGGAACTGGCCATGTCCTTCGACCATCGCCAGATCGACGGCGCCATGGCCTCGGTGGTGCTCGCGCACATCGGCCGGTTCCTCTCGGATCCGGCCCCCGCCATCATCGCGGGCTAACCCAGCGCCCGAAGGGCTTCCAAGGCCCGCGACGCGTGGGCGTTCATGTTCGTCTCGCTGTGGATGACGTCCACCACCCGTCGGTCGCGGGCGATCACGAAGGTGGAGCGCTTCACCTTGAGCACGTCGAGCGTGCGCTTGACGCCGAATAGACGCGCGACCGTGCCGTCGACGTCGGCCAGCAGCGGGTAGTCCAGCTGGTTCTTCTCGGTGAACTGCGATTGTCGCTCGACGCTGTCCATGGAGATACCAATGCGCTGGGCCCCCAAGGCCTTGAAGTCGCCGGCCAGGTCGCGGAAGTTCCGACACTCCCTGGTGCAGCCGGTGGTCATCGCCGCCGGATAGAAGAAGAGGGCGATGGGTCCGTCGCTCAAGAGGGTTGAAAGCGTCCGCGACTCGCCGAACTGGTCGCTCAAGGTGAAGTCGGGAACCACCTCACCAATCCGCATGCCTTCAGGCTAGGCGTCGAGGCGGAATCCGACGCCACGGATGGTGAGGAGGTGACGGGGGTTGGCGGGGTCGCTCTCGATCTTCTGGCGCAGCCGCTTCACGTGAGTATCGAGGGTTCGGGTGTCCGCGAGTTCGAGTCCCCACCACAGGGTGTCGAGGCACTGCTCACGGGTGACCACCTGGCCGAGGCGCGACGCGAAGAGCGCCAGCAGGTCGAACTCCTTGCGGCTGAGCTCGATCTCGATGCCTTCCTTGGTCACGGTGCGGCGCACGACGTCGATGCGCAGGTCGCCGAAGCTCACCGTCTCCTCGTCGTCGTTGGCCACGGGGCGGCGCAGCACCGCACGCATGCGCGCCACCAGTTCGCGAAGGCGGAACGGCTTGGTGACGTAGTCGGCGGCGCCGATCTCCAGGCCGAGCACGACGTCGACCTCGCTGGTGCGCGCGGAGACCATGATGACGGGCACCCGGGAGGAGTCGTAGATCTCGCGGCAGTAGTCGATGCCCGACCCGTCGGGCAGCATCACGTCGAGCAGCACGAGGTCGGGGTGGGTGCTCGACATGAGCGAGCGGGCCTGGGCCAGGGTGCTGGCGCCGACGACCACGAAGCCTTCGACCGTGAGCCCGATGTGGAGGGCCTCTTGGTAGCTGGGCTCGTCCTCGACGACGAGCACGACGCTGCGGCCCTCGGCGTTAATCACGGGCGACCCAGCGGCGGGGGGCGACACGCTGGCGATAACGCAGGAGGGTGAGAGATCGTTCACGTGTCACCAGGCCAACGTAAGGAGGTTGAGTTATCGCAAGGTGAAAACCGAGCGACCGGAAAGTAGACGGTGGATGAATCTTTTTGGGCCCTGATCAGTTGACGGTGAGGGTGAACCCTTCGTACACCGTGGTGCTGCGCTGGTAGCTGCCCGAGGCCGTGCAGATGTTCGGGCTCTGACAGACCAGCCCGTAGACGCCGCCGTCGACGCCCACGCTGGTCGCGCCGGCGGGCAGGGTCACCTTGGTGCCCGTCTGCCAGGTCCCGTTGACCTCGTTGATCACCAGGGCCTGGTAGAAACCGGAGGCGTCGAGGTACGCGGCGCCCGCGCTGCAGTCGCCGCTGGAGCGACACGACAGGGCCACCACGCCGCCGTTCTTGCCGACCTGGGTCCCGTCGGCGGGCAACTTGAGTTCCACCGCTCCCTGCCACACGCCGTTCACTTCGCTGACGAGGAAGCCCTGGTAGTGGTTGGTGCTGTCGGTGTACTGCCCGCCGGCGCTGCAGTTGGTGGCCGAGGAGCACGAGATGGCGTTGAAGCCGTAGAAGAAGACGTCGGGATTGGTGCGGGCCCCCGTCGGCATGACCATGGCCGTGGCCCGCCGCCAGACGTGCGAACTCTGCGACACCACCAGGCCCTCGCCGACGCCCGACGTGTTCTCGTAGTTGCCGATCGCGCTGCAGGTGCCGGGCGCGACGCAGGTCACCGCGCTCAGGGAGGCGTCGGGGTAGGGGCTGGCGTTGCCGGGCAGCAGCAGCGATTGGCCGGGCGCCCACCGGGTGGCGCTCTCGTTCACCACCAGGCCGTGGGTGGCGCCGTTGCTGTCGATGTAGGAGCCGACGGCGCTGCAGTTACCCGCGCCGGCGCAGGCCACCTGATTAAGCACCACGAATGGGTTGACGTTGGTGGCGCCGGGAAGGTGCACCTGCTGCGCCTTCTGCCAGGTGCCGTTCACCTCGTTGAGCACCAGTCCCTGCGTGGTGGCGAGATGGGTGCCCACGGCGGCGTAGGTCCCCACGGCGCTGCAGTTGCCCGCCGACGCGCAGGCCACCGAGCGAAGCTGCACGTCCTGGCCGGCGTTGATCGCGTTGGCGGGCAGGGCCACGCTCAGCGCGCCGCGCCAGACGTTGCCCACCTCGGAGTCGACGAAGCCTTGGGAGGCGCCGGACTTATCCTGGTAGGTCCCCACGGCGCTGCAGTTACCCGGCGCGCCGCAGGACGTGGACAGCACGGTCACGTCGGCGCTGGCCGCGGCGGTCGAGGGCGGCGTGATGGTCACGGCCCCGCGCCAGGCCCCGTTGATCTCGTCGGAGAGGAGCCCCTGGGTCTCGCCCTTGGCGTCGGTGTAGGCCCCTCCGGCGACGCAGTTGCCCGCCGAGGCGCACGACAACGCGGGCAGGTAGCCCTGGGGAACCCCTTTGGCCCCCGCGGGCAGCAGCACGATCCGGGCCGCGGGCCAGTTGGGCGCCGCGTCCGCGAGCGACGGCACGGCCGCCACGAGCAGCGTGATGGCAATCACGACGGCTCTGGGTACGAACTTCATGGTCCTACGCTTTCTCGATCAGTGGTCGGACGTCCCGCGCGGTGGCGCAGGATCTGGAACGAGGGACACGGTGTGCCCGTTGAATGTCTGGCTACCTTCAGTATAAGTAAGCACCACCCGGCCGACGGTTCGGGCGCCGGCGCCGCGAAACCAGGGACATTCCTACGTCGTGGGCGGATAGATGGACGCCACGAAGGGTCCGTCCTGGAACAGCGAGCTGTGATGGCTGTTGAGGCGCGTGTAGTGGCCGTCGCGCACGCGGTAGGCGTACACCGAGACCGGGGCGTGGAGCCATTTGCCGCTGACGCAGTTGGGCGTGCAGTTGTTCCAGGTGGCGGTTCCCGTGGCGTAGGCGACGGGTTCGTTCCAGTGGGTCCAGTGCAGGTCCTTCAACTGGGAATTGGCGTCGGCACAGGTGAGGACGAAGGCCTTGGGGGACGAAACTCCCTGATTGGAGCAGTCGTAGATGGACAGGCTCGTACTGTCGCGCGATTCGTGCCAGGAGAGCAGGGCGGCCAAGCCGGCCAGTACCAGCAGGACACCGACGATAAGGAAAGGTATTTTTCGACGCATGACTTCATTGTAGAGAGGTTGATGACGTTGTCGGAATCGTTACGGCGTGACGACATCGTTGCTCTTAACGATGACGTCAGATCGAGAAGTCCTCGCCCGACCAGATGCCCGACTGCGGCGGGCGAACGTGGCGCCCCTCGAGTTCGGTCCCCGCGAGGGACTCGAGGCTGTCGACGCGGCTGGCCAATGACGTGAGGCTCAGGCCGATGAGGTCCGGCATGGCGCTGTCGTCGATGTCGGAGACCTTCGACGCCGTGCGTGGTGTGGTGCGGGCGATTATCCGCCCGGGTATGCCCACCACGACGGCGTGGGCCGGCACGGATCCCACCACGACGGCGTTGGCGCCGATGCGGCTGTCGTCACCGACGGTGATCGGCCCCAAAACCTTGGCCCCGGCACCGATGGTCACCCGGTCGCCAATGGTCGGATGACGTTTCCCCTGATCAAGACTGGTTCCTCCGAGGGTGACGCCTTGGTAGATGGTCACGTCGTCACCGACCTGGGCTGTCTCGCCGATAACCACGCCGTTGGCGTGGTCGATGAAGATGCCCGAGCCGAGCGTGGCGGCGGGGTGGATCTCGACGCCCGTGAGCAGTCGCGCCAGCGACGAGCCCGCTCGGGCGGCCAGCTTCAAGTCCCGCGACCACAGCCAGTGGTTGAGGCGGTAGGCCCACAGGGCGTGGACGCCGGGATAGGTCAACGCGACCTCGAGCAGGTTGCGCGCGGCCGGATCGCGATCGAGCGCGGCGTGCAGGTCTCGCCGTAGTTCGCCGGACACCTAGTCGATCAACCCTTCGAAGAGCGGCGTCGAGAGATAACGCTCGCCGAAGTCGGGGATGATCACGACGATCTGCTTGCCGACGTTCTCGGCGCGCGCCGCGACTTCCAGCGCGGCCCACAGCGCCGCGCCCGCCGAGATGCCGACCAGCAGCCCTTCCTCGTGGGCCGCGCGGTGGGCGGTGGCGAAGGCGTTTTCGTTGGTGACGGTGATGATCTCGTCAATCACCGAGGTGTTGAGGACGTCGGGCACGAAGCCGGCGCCGATGCCCTGGATCGGGTGAGGACCCTTTGCTCCGCCGGAAAGCACCGGAGAGGCGGCCGGTTCGACGGCGATGATCTTTACCCCCGGCTTGCGCTCCTTGAGGACTTCGCCGACCCCGGTGATGGTGCCGCCGGTCCCGACCCCGGCCACAAAGATATCGACCTGGCCCTCGGTGTCGTCCCAGATCTCGACAGCCGTGGTGGCGCGGTGGATGGCGGGGTTGGCCGGGTTCTGGAACTGCTGGGGGATGAAGTAGCGCGCGTCGCCGGCCGCCAATTCCTCCGCCTTGGCGATGGCGCCGGCCATGCCGTCGGGGCCGGGCGTCAGGATGAGCTCCGCGCCGTAGGCGCGCAACAAGGCCCGGCGCTCCTTGCTCATGGTTTCGGGCATGGTGAACGCGCAGCGGTAGCCGCGCGCTGCGGCCACCATGGCCAGGGCGATGCCGGTGTTGCCGCTCGTTGGTTCGAGGATGATCGTGTCGGGTCCGAGGAGACCGGCCGTTTGCGCGGCGTCGATCATCGCCAGTCCTAGTCGGTCCTTCACGCTGTGGGCCGGATTGAAGTACTCGAGCTTGGCCAGGATCTCGGCCCCGGAGCCTTCATTCAGTCGGTTGATCCGTACCAGGGGCGTGCCCCCGACCAGCTGGGTGATGTCATCGGCGATTCTGGTCACTTTCGCACCTATTCTCTTTAATTTTCCGGTAATTACCGGAAAAAAGGTATTCTCGATAAACTTAATCGGGATTATGGGCACCGTGACAGTCCGGGGCGGCCGCCGGGTGGTCGGTCGCGACCTCAATGCCTCGCACGGCGTGTCGGCAGCGGCGCCTCGAGCGCGTCCGCGAAGAATGAAGCATTGCCGGGGCCGATCGTGACGGGTTCCAGGGTGCTGTGAGGGACCAAGTTTCTCCAGGTTGTTCCGTCCGGGGACGATGGCAATCCGTAGAATGGGTCCCGTGCGCCTGTACTACCGCTGTAGAGCACGAGAATGCTCTCGCCGTATCGTCCGCGGGCGGATGCCTGCCGCGATGGCCCTCGCCAGCCGACAAATATCCTGGTGGTCCTAGGTGACCCGGATTCTCATCGTTGAAGACGACCAGGAGATCATCAAGCTCCTGGAGAAGTTCTTGGAGGGCGACGGCTACGAAGTGACGGTGGCGGCGGACCTGGCGGGTGCGCTCATGGCGACCTCCTCGCTCAGCCCCGACCTGGTGCTCTTGGATATCGTCCTGGGCGCCGAGGACGGCCGCGACGTGCTGCGCGAGATGCGCCTGATCAGCGACGTGCCCATCATCTTCCTCACGGGTCGCGGCCTGGAAGCCGAGCGGATCGCCGGGCTCAAACTGGGGGCCGATGACTACATCGTCAAGCCCTTCTCCTTGGGGGAGGTGTCGGCGAGGATCGAATCGGTGCTTCGCCGCTCCGGCGTCAACCTGGCCCAGCACCAGATCGACGCGCCCACCATGCGCTTTGGCGAGCTGCAGATCAATGAGAGCACCCACGAGGTGAAGCTCGACGGCACCCTGCTCGAGCTCACCTCCAAGGAGTTCGCCCTGCTGGCCTTCCTGGCGTCGTCGCCGCGCCAGGTCTACTCGCGCGCGCAACTCCTCGAGCACGTCTGGTCGTCGTCGAGCGAGTGGCAGAACGAAGCGACGGTGACGGAGCACATCCGCCGGCTGCGGGCCAAGATCGAGGTCGACCCCGATAACCCCCGTTGGATCGCCACCGTGCGTGGTGTGGGGTACCGCTTCGAGCCCGAACCGGTCAACTAGACCGACCTCGTCGAAGGGTCGTCAGTTCGCGGCAGGCTGTTCGTGGCGCGCGAACAGGCCCCGAATCTCGGCCACCAGCTCGCTCGGGCGAAAGGGCTTGGCCAAGAATGAGCTCGTGCCGGGCAGGAGTCGCTCGAGCAAGCTGGCGTCCGCGCTTCCCGACATCAGCAGCACCAGCAGGTCCGGATTGGTGGCCTGCAGGGCTTGGGCCAGCTCGTCGCCGCTGATGAGGGCCATTACCACGTCGCTGAGCAGCAGGTCGATGGGTCCTTCGAAGTCGCGGGCCAGTTCCAATGCCAGTTCGCCCGAATCGGCCTCCAGGACGAGGTATCCGCTGTGTTCCAGCACCTGGACCATGAGCTGTCGCAGGCGCTGGTCGTCCTCCGCCAGCAAGATCGTGGCCGTTCGTCGCGGCTCCTCGGCCTCCAACGGGGACGGCTCCCGGCTCGCCTGCTCGTCGACCGTCGGGAGGTGGATGGCGAAGGTCGTCCCCACGCCGACCTCGCTGCGGCATTGGATCGAGCCGTCGCTCTCCTCCACCAGGCGCCGAGCCGACGCCAGGCCGAGTCCGGTGCCTTTGAACGGACCCTTGGTCGTGAAAAGGGGCTCGAAGCAGCGCTGGCGGGTGGCCTCGTCCATCCCCTCGCCGTTGTCGGTGACGGTGATCTCGACGTAGGTGCCCGACGTCACGTTGAGTTCGAGGGCGGCGTCGGGGTCGACGGTGCGCGGACCAACCGAAATACTCAATTGGCCGCCCGAGGGCATGGCGTCGCGGGCGTTGATCGCCAGGTTCAGGATCATCTGCTCGAACTGGTCGGCGTCCACGCGGACGTTGCCGGTGTGCTCGTCGAGCGACCACACGACCTCGACGTCGACACCCACGATGCGTTCCAGCACCTCGGCGATCGATGAAATGGCCTCGGTGGGGCTCAGCACCACGGGTTCGGGCTCTTTGGTGCGCCCGATGGCCTGCAACTGTTCGGTCAGCACCGAAGCCCGCGTGGCCGTGGTTTGGATTTCCTTGACCATCTGGGCGGCCCGGTCCTGGGAGTCGAGGTCGGCGGCCAGGATCTCCGCGTAACCCGAAATGAGGGTGAGCAGGTTGTTGAAGTCGTGCGCGATGCTGCTGGCGACCCGGCCGCGGGTCTCCATTTGGTGCGCGTGGCGCAGTTCGGATTTGAGCTCACGATGGTCGGTCACGTCGTCGACCAAGGTGAGGATGCTGGCCAGCTCGTCGTCGGCGGAGGCCAACAAAGCGGCCGAGGCGGTCAAATCCCTGCGGCGTCCCCTGATATCAACGTCGCTCAGGTCGCGGCCGCTGGCGAAGTTGCCCGCGAGCACGTCGTCCCACAGCACCCGGAGGCGTTCCCGTGACGACTCCGGGAACGTAGGTTCGCGTCCGGCCATGGCCTCGTGGTATTCGGGCCAGGCGAAGATCCGCGCGCCGCTTCGGTTCCACCACCGGACCCGACCGAGCGTGTCGACCTCGACGATGCCGACCGGCGCCGACTCGACCAGGATGCGCCAGCGAGCCTCACTGTGACGGATGGTGCGGCTGAGCTCGGCGCTCGCCAGGGCCGTCGAAGCCATTTGCGCTAACAGTGTCAGCACTTCTTTATCCTCGGTGGCGAACTCCGAGTTGGTTTCGCGGCGAATCGCGACGACGCCCCGGGCGTGGTCCCTGCGTTCGAGCACGGGGGCCACCAGCCAGTCGCCCTCGCGCCACGGCCCGGAGTTCTCGAGGCGGGTGGTGGGAAAGGCATCGGCGATTCGGTCATTCGGGCCGAGTGAAAGGGGTTTCTTGCCCCGCTCCGCCACACCGTAGAGAGGGGCGGCGGGGCCCGATTCCAGGGTCACGATGGCCAAGTCGGCGTTGAAGACGTTGCGGGTGCTGCTCGCGAGGCTGAGGAGGATCTCCTGTTCGCTGCGCAGGCCCGCCACGGTGATGGAGGAGGCGATCAGCTGGTGGAGTTGGCTGGCGATCCGTTGGGTGTGGCGCACGGCTTCGCGGGCGTCCTGATGCAGCAGCAGGCGCTCGACGGCGGTCGCGGTCTCCCAGATGAGGTCCTCGACGGCTCCGATCTCGTAGTTCTCATAACCGGGATGGCGCTCGTCGCTGACGAAGCTGATGGCGGCGAAGGGCTGGTCGCTCAGTTTGAGGGCGACCGAGACGCACCAGGGAGCCTGGGTCCCGTCGGCCGGCCACGTCTCGGTGGTGCCGCTCGCCAGGACCCGGGACGCGATGGCCCGGAGGTCGGGCACCCTTACGTCCAGCCCCGCGACGCAGCACGGTTCGATCTCGTTCTCCCGACTCAGGTGGTCACAACCGTTGTGGCGCACCGCGAAGCGGCGCGGCAGCCCGTGGGGGCCGGTGAGATCAATGACGCACCAGTCACAGAACGAAGGGACCACCACGTCGAGCAGTTCGACCAGGTTGGACTCCACGTTCGCGCCGGACAACGTCGTGGTGGGCGACCGTCGCACCGCGGCCAGATGCTGGCGCAGCCTGAGCACGCGCACCGTCTGGCGCACCGAAGCCGCGGCGCCCGACGCGGGCTCTTCCTTCGGCTTCCTTCGTCCGGACCCTTTGTCTGCTCGTGCCATCATGATCCGTTAGCGCCGCCCGTGGCCTTCGTTCAGCGTCGACCCCGTGCACGTCACGTGCGCAAGCGTTCGCGTCGGGGGTTCCAAGCGACGTGAGGACGGCGAGACGAGGTTCAAAGGGGCTTTCCTGAGAAAATGGCGAAGTCCTCGAGGAAGCGGTCGATCTCGAACGCTTCGTGGGGGGTCGAGAAGAAGAAGCCCTGCCCGATGTCGACCTCTTCGAGCTGCAGGCGCTTGACCTGCTCGGCGTCCTCGATTCCCGACGCGAAGATCTGGACCTTCATCGACCGGGCGAGCTGCACCAGGTTGTGGATTTGCGTCACGACCTCGGTGTTGGTGATGCCGGCGATGAATCCCTTGTCCAGCTTGACGATGTCGATCGGGAAGGCCTCCAGGTTGTCGAGCGGGGAGTCACCCGGGGCGAAGTCGTCTACGGCCAGTCGAACCCCGAGGTCCTTGAGTGCCAGGAGATGATCGTGACTGGCGTCGGCGTCCTGGGCCAGGGTCTTCTGCGAGAACTCCAGGACGAGCAGCGCCGGGTCGAACCTGCTCGACGCCAGGGCGTCGGCCACGTCCTGCGTGAATTGGGAGAGCTCGAGCTGCTTGGACGAGATGTTGATTGAGACCGCGAATCGGTAGCCCTTGGCGTGCCAGGCCGCCGCCTGGGCGCACACGGTGTCGAGCGTCCATCGTCCGACCGGGACGATGTGGCCGCTGGCCTCCAGCTCGGAGATGAAGGCCTCGGGGTTCACCACGCCGCGAACCGGATGGCGCCAGCGAAGCAGCGCTTCGACGCCCGCGAAGGCGTCGGTCTGCAGGTCGATCGTCGGTTGGTAGACCAGGAAGAACTCGTCGCGTTCGAGGGCGGTGCTGAGGTCCTCGATGAGGGCGACGGCGTCCTTGGCGGAATCGGGACTCTCAGGCTCAACTACCATCGTGCTTCGCTTCCCTTAGGGTTCCATCCGAATAAGAACGATAGAGGCAACGACCAGGGTCCCCTCGTAGTGACGATACCAGTCATCTCCCGAATAATTGGAAGCGCCGTGGAGCGACTCCAGCCCCGGAATTGATGCCGTCGCGGTGCTCGGAGGTCTAACTCGGCCCGGCGGGTTGTCTGGCCCAATCGACCGGCACCAGCCCTCTCCTCACCTACCGCCAATCGGTTGAGGTCCTTCTCCGGCGGAGTCGGTCCGCGTGCACATTTTGGGGGAAACGACGGATCCTGCTTCTATAGACTCGGCGCATGATCGCTCGGCGCCACGCGTCACTGAGAGCCCGAAGCCGGGTGTCGTGAAAGTCCTGGTAACCGGCGCTGCTGGCTTCATCGGCTCGACGACCGCCGAACTCCTGCTCAACCACGGCCATGAAGTGGTCGCCCTCGACAGTCTTGTGAGCGGCCGTGAAGAGAACGTGCCCAAAGGGGCGCGGTTCGTTAAGGGTGACTGCGGCGACGTCGAGTTGGTGGCGTCCCTTGGGCACTTCGACGCCTGCGTCCACTTCGCCGCCAGGATCGAGCCGGCGGAGTCCATGAAATTCCCTGAAACCTTCTTCAATAACAACGTGGCGTCAACGTTTCGACTGCTCGACGCTCTGGTGCAGTCGCGCGTCGAGCGTTTCGTCTTCTCGTCGTCGTGCGCGGTCTACGGCGATCAGACCGAGATGCCCATCGACGAGGAGAGGCCCGCGAACCCGCACAGCCCGTACGGCCAATCGAAACGGATGGTGGAGGAAGCGCTGCACTGGCTGGCGCAGCTCGGGAGGATCAAGGCGGCGACGCTGCGCTACTTCAACGCCGCCGGCGGGACGCTCCTGCACCCCGAGAACCACAATCCCGAGATTCACCTGATCCCCATCGCCCTCGACGCTGCGACCGGCCGCCGGGATCACCTCGACATCTACGGCACCGACTATCCGACCCCCGATGGCACCTGCATTCGCGATTACATCCACGTGAGTGACCTCGCCGTCGCTCACATCAGGGCCATCGAGGCCTTGGGGGAACACCAGGAATTGACGTTAAATCTCGGCACCGGCGTGGGTTCGTCCAATCGTGAGGTCGTCGAGACGGTGAAGAGGGTGACCGGGCAGGAGTTCGAAGTGAGGTACACACAGCGCCGACCCGGCGATCCCGCGGCGGCAATCGCCAGCAGCGATCGGGCCCGCGACGTGCTGGGCTGGCGACCCGAGCGCTCCAGCCTGGACGACATCGTCACGGACGCTTGGGCGGCCTATCAAACGCTGTAGCGGTGGTGCCTCTTCGGGTGAGAATCGCGCGACAAGACCGCGTCGATGCCGCCACCGCGGGTCCCGAAATGCTTGAAAACGCCCGTATTTGAACCGGTCCGGGGAAGGTTTGGTTGCTTCTCGGCGGAATTGGGTTGTAGTTGAGGTCGAGTTGGTAGCCGTGTGATTCTGCTCTGCGAATTTGGAATTCATGAGCAAGGGCACACGTCGGCAATTCAGGTTCGGAAACGGCAATCTTCGTATTTCCAAGGTGGTGACGCTGATTGTCGCGTCCAGCGTCTTGGCCGCGATCGTCAGCATCGAGGCGTCCGCCGCCATCAAGAACCAAGGCTCTGCGGGAACGACGTCCGCCGTGACGTCGACGACTACGGTCTCCGCCATCGTTCCTACGACCCCGGTTTCCTCGCACGGCCAGCACCGGACTTTTGGTTCATCGACGAATTCTGGTCGAAACTCCTTCTCCGGGAACTCGTCGTCGCCCGGATCAACCGGGTCGAGCACCCAGGACTCGGCGTCCACTACTACAACGACGCCGCCCTCGACCACGACCACCACGGCATCGACGCCTATCACGGCCGCGACGACGGCGTCGACCCCGCCACCCACGACCACGACCACATCTCCACCCCCGCCGCCTACTACGACGACCACCACGCCACCCCTTCCGCCCACGACCACCACGACCGTCGCGGCCCCGCCTTCCTCGCTTCCCACTGGAACGCCCGACGCCTCCGAGCCCTCCGGCATGGCGCCTCCGTCCGCGAACGCGCTGGCCGGTTTCACGAGAGCTACGTGAACGACTTCAACGGCTCGTCCCTGCCTTCGGGTTGGGACGCGTATAACGGACAGCCCGGTGGCGACCCTGGAGCGCATGTTCTCGAGCTCGCACGTTGTCGTCAGCAACGGCATGCTGCAGCTCAACACCACGCAGGATCCCGCGTTCAGCAATGAGTGGGTCACTGGCGGTCTGTGCCAGTGCGGGGTTAGGCAGACCTACGGCGCCTACTTCGTGCGTTCGCGGTTGACGGGCGCCGGTCCCGCGGCCATCGAGTTGCTCTGGCCGACCGGCAGCTGGCCGCCAGAGGTTGACTTCAATGAGACCGGCGGAGGCATTTCGGGGACGTCGGCCACTGTGCACTACGGGGCCGCCAACAGCCAAAGTCGTCGTGCGCTCAGCATCGATATGACGCAGTGGCACACCTGGGGAGTGATCTGGACGCCATCTTCCATCACCTATACGGTCGACGGGAACGCGTGGGGGACGGTCACGTTCCGCGGCCGAGATCCCGAGTCAAGCCATGACCTTGACCTTCAGCAGCAGACTTTTTGCGCTTCTGGTTGGGCCTGCCCGCGCGCCCCGCAGTCCATGCAGGTTGACTGGGTGGCGGAGTACAGCTCGAACTAACCGGCAATTGAGAGAATTCTTTGGCCCGACCAGCCGGTCCAGCGGCGAGTGTGTAATGTTCGGAAATCAGGGTCCGCGGTCGTGCGGCCCGGAACGCAGATGCGAGTTTCGGTTGGGTCGAAATAGTTGCAATGTGAATTTTGAATTACAGGCTAGCGATTAAGGTGTCAACACGAGTAATAATCTGATCCTGGAGTTGATCATATTTTTGCATTACGACGTCGGAGTTAGAGAGAGCAGCGTGCAAACAGGGACCGGTTCGAGATGGACGCTCCGGGACCCCTCGGGCCGTCGCGTCGGTCCAGCCGAAGTCCGGGTCAATGGCGCGCCCAATGCCGAGGCGGAACACTCGTGGCATCGCGAAAGTGCGCGGAAAATCACAATTTTCGAACACAATCTTCACTATTTCGAGGGTTGACATTACCCCTCTTTGCTGGGAGTCTTTAACATGCAAGGGCGGATTAGAGGGAATGGTGTGAGGATTGTCGACGCCGAGAGACTGTTGGAGCAGGTGGACGCATGGTTGGGCTGGCGACAAGACTCGCTCGTTGGCCAGCGTTTCAGTAATTATCCCCACACTTAATGAAGCGGGGAATCTTCCGTTCGTTCTTAATACGATCCCCCACTGGGTGGATGAGGTCATCATCGTCGATGGTCGTTCCGGCGACGATACCGAGCGCGTGGCCAAAGTGCTGCGGCCCGAGGTTCGAATCGTTCATCAGACGCGGCGCGGGAAGGGAGCGGCACTTCGAGCGGGGTTCAACGCCGCCAAGGGAGAGATGCTGATCGCTCTCGACGCCGACGGGTCGATGGACGGGAGCGAGATCGCGGTCGTTCAGAGACGCGCTGCTTGTCGGGAGCGGACTTCGCCAAAGGAAGTCGCTTCCTGTCTGGTGGTGGCTCGGCCGACATCACGCCGTTTCGCCGATTCGGTGACGGTGGAATCTGCTTCCTCATGAAGTTGATGTTCGGCGCACGTTGTTCGGACGCGACGTACGGTTACTTCGCCGTCTGGACCGACCGGCTGGATTGGCTCAACATCGATTCCGACGGATTTGAAGTCGAGACGCTCATCAACATTCGCGCTCGCCGCGCAAGGCTGAGGATCGTCGAGGTCCCTTGTTTCGAATCTCATCGAATTCACGGGAATTCAAATCTGAACGCCGTGCGTGACGGCTTTCGGATCTTGCGCGTGATCGTGCTCGAGAGGCTTCGGAGATACCGTGTTCCAACGGCCTGAGGATTTCATGGAGGATGAAGCGCCACGAGTCGCACGGGCATCGTGGTGGCCGGACCGGGCTCGTCGTTGACCATTCCTGGCATCATCGCGACCGAGATCATTCAGGCGCTTGCTCAGTCGAACTCGGTCACCCGCATCGAAGTGGACCTCGGGCTCCATTACAAGGCGGGCATTCATCGTGCTCCTTCCTTGGCGGCCGCGCACGATGAAGTGAGAAGCGAGAATATTGTTCGTCACCGAGCGCCGAGCGAATTGCGACTTCGCACGCAGGCCTTTCGCGATTGGATAGAGCCCGACACCCATACGCCATCGCCTACGCGTGGCCCGGCAACAACAACGGTTGGATCAATCAGTTCTTCGGGGTCGCCAGGGCAGCAGCGCAAGACCGTCGTGCTGTGCGAGAGTCTTCCTAGGTCGGCAAAACACGGGCGGTCTCACTTGCTGCGATGCTGAGTCGCGCGGACCACGTCATCGTCGGTGACGCGTCGGACGCCGCCGAGCTTCGTGCAGCATTTGGATCGTCGAGCACCGCGTGGAAGCCCATCATGCTTTGTCGCTCGGTGGCCGCAGCGGACAATCGTTGGTTCATCAGATCACCGCTTTCCTCCCCAAGGACGATAGTGACATGCTGTTCTCGCTCTTGGCGGCGTTCGACGCCATCCCGGAGGCGTGGATTGAGGGCTATCAACTCCAAGTCGTGATGCGCAACAGCGACGAGGCGATACCCGCCATGGTCGCGAGCAGTTATCACTTCGACCACGTACGACTCATTAGTGAGGACATCTCGTCGCTCGACTTTGAAAAACTGTGCTCGACGTCGTCCGCGCTGATCGTCGCTGACCCTGGACTCGATTCGCGGGCCTTTTCGACGGCGGTCAATTGTGGCATGGCCACGGTGGTGCTCGCGAAGTCGCTCCTTCCTGAAGCGGGGCGAGGATACGTGGGCGGACTCATGGCCGAACTCGGAAAGCCCGCGTCGATTTACGTGGCACTCACGCACGCCTTGCGACTCGCGGAACTACGTTTCCCCACCCCGAATCCTGGCTTGAGCTGGCCCAGCTTCTGGATCGTTCCCGCGAACGCGAACCCACCCGGCCAGGTGTCCTGGAGTCGACGAACCAGGCTTAATGAGCGTTTCCGTAGTCATTTGTGCGTACACCATGGACCGCTGGGACGACATCGTGGCTGCCGTGCAGTCTTGCGTCGATCAGACGGTTAAAACCCGACGAGATAGTGGTGGTCATCGACTACAACGACGAACTTGTGACTCGTGCGAAACGAGAGTTGACAGACGCGCGCGTCGTGGCCAACCAATCGACGAAGGGGCTCTCGGGTGCTCGCAATACTGGCGTCGTCGTGTCGACCGGCGATGTCATCGCGTTCTTGGACGACGACGCGTACGCCGAAGCGGAGTGGCTTGAACACTTGTGGCGCCGCTTCAGGACCCAGTGGTCGCCGGTACGGGTGGTTGGGTCGTCCCGCACTGGGAGGGAGACCCCCGCGTGGTTTCCCGAGACGTTTTACTGGGTCTTCGGTTGCAGTTACGCGGGCCTGCCTGCTGACGGTCGCCGATTCGAAATCCGATCGGCGCGAACATGGCGATGCGTCGAAGAGTCTTCTCATCGGTCGGCGGGTTCACGTCGGGAATTGGTCGCATCGGTAAATTCCCCTCGGCTGTGAGGAAACGGAGCTCTGCATTCGTTACAAGGCGCGTCATCCGAACGAGGGCTTTCAACTTGCGCGAAAGCCATAGTGCATCATCGAGTGCCGCAATCTCGACTCACGTGGCAATACTTCTGGACGCGCTGCTGGGCCGAGGGACTCTCCAAGGCGGCGGTGACGTCGTTGGTTGGCTCAGGTTCGGGCCTCTCTTCGGAACGCGACTACGTCGTCCACGCTTTGCCCCAAGAGTTCTTGAGGAATGCGCGTTCATTGCGAAAGGAGCCGCGAACAAACGGCACTCGAATGCTGCTGCTCGTCGCAGGATCACTCATCACAGTCGCGGGAATGTTGCGTGGTCGTCGCGCTTCGACGACTCCATTCTCCGTGGCGTCGACGACTTGGACTGCTCTCGGACGAGTTACGTCGACGAAGAAGGTTAGGTTCGTCTATCTACCCGCAGGTAGGGTTGATTTGTGAAAATGTCAGCGCTGTGGACTGGAACCAGACGAAGAGCGACACGATTGAGAGTATTCAGAACCGTGGCGGCCGATCAAGATCGTTCAATTCGACATTGACTCGTTGTCCAAGCGTCATCGTTGCCAAGCGAGTTGCCGGGTGATCGACTGTGGGTTGAAGTAAGACACGAGGGACAGGTCGTCGGGGTGATCGATGCCCGTGTTGGTCGACCAAGGTGGCTGGAAATCATCGTTAATTGAACCTGAGACGATGTGTCGACACGTTTCCGCGACGTGCCGCTCTCGACGTATGCGAACGGTTGCGGACGACTTGTTGCCTAAGGCTTCGATCGTTGTACCGACGATATGTGAGGATCCCGATGAACTTAGCACGCACAGTCGCCTCTCTGCTCGCGCTCGATTATCCGGAGTTCGAGATCCTGGTGGTTGACAACAGAACGAGCGAAAGTCCGACGATGTTGCCAAAGGTCAATTTTCCCCTGATGCTCGGGTACATACCGTTACGGAACGCACGCGCGGTGCGTCCGCTGCGCGCAATACGGGTATTGCGATGTCGACTGGAGAGTTCGTTGCTTTTACCGACGACGACGCCGTCGTCGATCGGAATTGGCTCCGAGTCCTGGGGGGCTCGGTTCGCGCTCAGTGAGGAAGTTGAGGCTATTGGAAGTTTCGTACTGCCGATGGACCTCGAGACGGTGGCCCAACTCTGGTTCGAGGAATACTACGGTGGCTTCAGTCCCTCGTTTCTCGGCAGTCAATCATGACCATACCCTCGAGGAGCACTGCTGGATCGAGCCCCCTTTTTCCCCATGCGCCTGGAGTCTTCGGCGCCGGCTGCAACATGGCCTTTCGTCGTTCGACGCTCCAGAAGAATGGGCGGCTTTAATACGTGCCTCGGACCGGGAACGCCAACCAAGGGCGGCGAAGATCCGGCCCTCTTCGTCAAGCTTGACACTGACCGGGGCGAGCCTTGCCTTTGAACCCGCCGCCCTCGTTCGCCACACACACCGCCACACGCAGAGCGAATTCGTGAGCCAGGTATTCGGTTACGGTACCGGTTTGACTGCAATGTATACCGCTTTGGTAGCACGCGAACCGCGGCAATTACTTGCTCTACTAAAAAGCGATTGCCAGTTGGCTTTCGGTTGCTCACGCTTGACAGAAGACCCAACTGGCTCAGCGATGGTCGGGTCCCCAAGTTATCCACGACACACGATCGACTTACCAATTGCTCGGCATGATCTATGGGCCAGTGGCCTACGCACGTAGTGCGGCGCGATTTAGGTGGAAGAGGTGAGTCAAAGATTCGTGGCGATGGTGACTCGACACGTATCGGTTGGGAGCGCAAATGAGTTCCGTCTCGGAAGGCGCGCAACAGGGTGTGGCCCCTTTAGCCGACGCGCAGGTTTACGATCGGCGAGATCGTCGGGTTGCGCGTCGCGGGTGGGACCCGCGGGCAATTGTTTCATTGATATTGCTCGCCGTGGACTTGACCGTTCTGGATATGACGGTCGGAAGTGTCCACGGATCGGTTCGGCTCGTTCTTGGGCTCGTACTCGGTTGCTTCGTTCCGGGATGGTCAATTGTGGGATTACTCAAGATCGGGAATGCATGGTTCTATGTGATGTTTGACGGTGGCGGTCAGCTTGGCTCTGCTCATGGTCGTTGCACAAATACTGATAACGATGAAAGCCTGGCATCTCGTCTTGCTTCAGGAGGTTACCTGTGAGGCCTGCCTCCCCTCTGTGATCGGCATCGGCGAGGTCGCCGTCGGGTGCGAAGGCGAGCGAGATGAACGTTCTTCTCGCCACTAAACTTCAGTGAGTTTTCGTCAGCGCCTGGCATATTCATCGTGCTCATCGCGGCGACTGTTCTTCTGTCGGTGTGGGTGTGGACCCAGACTATCAATCTGAAATTGACCCGTCCGGTTTCCATTCTTATGGACGTGGTGATCACTCTTCTCGTGGCATCCTTCCTTCTCCTCGTCTTCATCAGGTTCAAGACCCTTGCCTAAAATGGAATCAGTCGAAGGAGTGTTTCGCGACACGGGTTCATATCTGCGCGTCCGGTTGCTTATCAATGGGTTCTCCCGGACTTGGTCTAATCGCCATCGTGATGTGGATCGTCGCCGTCCACGAGGCACATTTCTTGAGCATGGGTCCATTTGGATTGGTCAGGGTGGGCTGAAGTGGCCCTATTTTGCAGGACTCGCACTGGTCGCGGCTGGGATTAGCTCTTCGAATTGCTTCCCCACACACCGTTGCGGTCGAAGCGCCTCGTGTTTTTGATTGTCGTGCTGGTGGTGTTTCTCTTTGCTACCGATCGGCGGTTGAGCCAATTGCCGGGACGAATCGGCCTTTGTAATCGCCGGATTTGTGCAGCACATATACCTCCACGGACAACCAATGATTAATTACGATGCGAGATTCTCATGGCCCGCGATGATCCTGCCCTCGGTGCGGTGCTCGTCGCTTTCGCGGGTCAGACGAATGCCTTGCGCTTATCTGGGCTGGTTTCCCTTCATCATTGAGTTGCTCTACTTGCCGGCGCTGCTCGTAATTGCACGGTTTAGTGGCGTTGGCCGGCGAGCGGGCTTTCTTGGTGTCGCGTTGTTCTATGCATCCAACTGGATCTATCAGGATTATTTCTCTCCACAAGCGCTTAACTACCTTTCTTCCTCGCGGCCGTTGCTTGTGTCCTGTTTTGCTGGCAGCCCAGAGTGAGCCACAGAATCAAACGTTTTCGTGGAGGAATGTTGTGTATCGGATGTCTCAGAGTCGTGACATATTTACCTCTTCTCGTCTCGCGGGTCGCGACACAGTGACAACCGTTAGCAGCCCGATTGTTCTCGGGATTCTTGCGTTACTCGGTCTTATCTTTCTGGCGTCCGCGATGAGCCATCAATTGACGCCTTACGCCATAATGTTGGCGCTCGCTGCCTGCCTGATAACACGCCGCATGGGCCGGGCCGGGCTGACCCATCGTTGCATCGTTACTTGCGGTTGGTTGGCTAAGCCTCGGCGCGAGCAACTACTGGGTCGGCCATCTGTCGGATATTTTCGGTTCGGCTGGGTACGCGGCATCTTCGTACGGCTCGAACGTGACCAGTCGAGTAATTGGTAGTTCGACTCATAAGAACGTCGTCGATATTCGAATTCTGTTGACGGCAGCCCTTTACTTCTTGGGGGGCGTCGGTGTCCTTAGACGAGTACCAGACTCTCGCGTGCTGGAGATTCTTGTCGCCGCGCCCTTCCTATTGGTGGTTTTGCAAGATTACGGTGGCGAAGGGTCTCTTCTCGAGAGTGGTGCTCTTTGGATTGCCCTTCGTGTCCCTTCTTGCCGCGTCGGCAATTCTTCCTAACCGATTCGGTCCGATTCGGCCAGTCGTGCCAAAATTCTCGCTTGGTCGTTTTGGCCGTCCAATGCTTCGTGTGGTGACTTTCATCGTGGTGCTTGGCTTCGCGTTGGCCACCACTGTCGTTCGCGGTGGCAACGACGCTTATGAAGCATTCTCCACGGGAGAGTTGGCGGCAGTGAACTATGCCTATGACCACTCACAACCCGGTGAGGCGGTCGGAGTCGTGGCCCCTTACTTGCCGTTCGGTCAGCGAGACATTACGTCCGTGCAGGTGTTTGTGGCCTCGGGGGGAGGAACACCTTCCGTGGGTTCCGAGACGAAGAGTTTGCTCTTATATCGCCCGGCTTTCATCATTCTCAGTCAATCTCAGGAGGCTTGGGGAGAGATTGTGGCTGGCTACCCGCGGGGATGGGAAGGCTCACTCGAGGATTCTCTTGTGAGTAAGGGTTATGAGATCGTGGCCGAATGGCGGACTGCGACCGTGCTGAAGTCCTTCCGTATCAGTAGCGTGACCGAGCGACAGTGAAATCAAACGCGAATGATTTCCATGGCTAGGCGCCCAGCTTCTGAATTATTAGTGCTCATGTGGTCTGGCGTTGAAGAGCGGATGATTCCCCAGTCCGCTGCGACTCGTTCCCGAACGGGCAAGTTGGCACACTGGTCTCTGCCAGAGTTGAATTGCTGAAGATGGCGGAATGAATAGTGCCGCGATAATCGAGTTCTTCGCCTTCATTTCCAGTCGCTCAGACAGCAAAGGGTTCGATGTTTCGACTCGAGACTTACGAGAAGATTGTCCTCTGATCTACTCGGTGTTGAACAGGTGCGGCATCGTCATCAGGTGCGTTTCATTGGTATCGAAAGAAAAGAAGGACATTTATGAGGCCCAACCGCTTTGAGGCCCTTGCCTTCCCTAGGTTGAAAACCCTTATTCGAGTCTTAAACTTGCTAGAGAAACCACCAACGGAACTTCGTTAAACTGGCCGCGGCGCAAGATTGGACAGGGCCTTTCATCCGAATTCGGCGGGTGAGCGTCATCGCGAGCCACAAAATGCCACGAATTCCGAAAGTGCCAACATGAAGCAATACTGACGGTTTTGATTCCGAAGGTCGCCGCTCGAAAGCGCAAATAATCGAGAAGATCGGCCAATTTCAAGGGTTGACCGAGATATTGGCACAGGTTAATGATGTGTAAACAAGAGAATGGACGTTGCGCTTGAAACCTCGATTGCGGGCAGGACAACGTAGAGCGCGCGGCGCGAAACGCGCCATGGGCAGCACCATCCCGCTAATTCTTGCTTTCATGGTCGTCAGCTCGACCACGGCGTCCGCAACTTCGATTCCGAGGGGTGCGTACGCAACATCCAGTTTCGCTTTAGGAGCTTCATCTCATTCTTCCGGGTCCGTTTCGCCTGAGAAAGCGAGAGCCGATTCCGCATATCCAATCGGCATTGCGAACAATGCAGAACCCTCGGGCGAAGCTCCTCTTAGTGCCTCAGCGCTAAGTGGTTATAGGCAGAGTTATGTCACCGACTTCAGCGGCTCGTCGCTGCCCGACGGATGGTCGGCTTTCAGCGGTACACCGGGCAGTGATCCTGGGTCGCAGTGGGCGAGTAGCCACGTCGTGGTAAGTGGCGGTCTGCTTCAATTAAACGCGTGGAAAGACCCTGCCTACGGCAGTGAATGGGTTACCGGAGGATTGTGCCAGTGTTCGGTTGCCCAGACGTACGGGGCGTATTTTGTTCGTTCGAGAATGACCGGACCCGGCCCGACTCAGGTCGAACTCCTTTGGCCGGTCTCCGGTTGGCCACCAGAGATTGACTTTAGTGAGACATATGGAGGCGATTCGTCCTCCATGGCGACCCTACATTTCACATCCGCCAATGACGAAGTGCACCAGTTGCTGAATATCGATATGACGAAGTGGCATACGTGGGGCGTTATTTGGACTCCAACGCTGATTTCGTATGTCGTTGATGGCAAGGTATGGGGCACGGTGAATGTAGCCTCGGACATCCCTGACCAACCTATGACACTTGATTTACAGCAGCAGACGTGGTGCTCCTCTGGTCAAGCCTGTCCACTTACGCCGCAGTCAACACAAATTGACTGGGTAGCGGAATACGAGCCGTCGATCAGCGGGCTCGTGACGGTGGGTCCATTTTCAGGCAACTCAGTACGGCTTTCAGATTCTCTCAAGGAACAAGTGGCCAAATTGGCTAGGACAATTGTCTCCAACGGCGACTCACGCGTCACGCTCGTTGGTTACAGCAACAGATCCGCTGCTCTGAACTTCGGTCTCGCCGAAAGTAGATCAAGGGCTTCGAATGTGGCGGTAATACTTCGACGCGACCTGGTGGCGTTTCACGACACCTCGGTCACTATTAAGGCGACCGGTAGGGTGAGTTCGAGTGCACTGGTTCCTCTCGTGTCACCTTCGATTCGAGCCTTGAGCCGGGTCGTTTCGGCGTCCATACGATAATTCGGCTATGAGAACGCCATCCTTGGAAACGCCTTATCAATCCATGCATTGTTTTCGAACGCTAACTAAGTCATGGGTTAACTCATTCGATCAAGGACCGCAAAACGCGTTCGAGCCTTTCGCCTGACTTCTTTACCGAATGCGAGGCCGTATCCTGAGAGCCCTGTGTGGCCAAGCGAACTCGAAGATTCTCAGATCGCAGCAGCCGAAGTATAGAGTCGGCGATGGCCCGCGGATCCTCGATCGGTACGAGAAGGCCATTGACTTCGTCACGAAGGAAGTCTTCGACGCCACCGTTTCGGGTCGAAACCACGCCGGCGCCGCAGGCCATGGCCTCGGCCATTGGAAGCCCCCAGCCCTCGTATCGGCTCGAGGAAAAGAAGACGCTTGTTCGGTTATACATAGCACGAAGTTGCGTCGGCGTTACCCTTCCTAAACTCTTCATGCTTCGCGGAAGCGTACCGTTCAGTGCGGAACCAAAGCACTCAACCTTGACGTCGGGTTCCTCCTTCAAGAGGATTGTGACTGCGGAGAGAGCCGTTTGAAAGTCCTTCGCGACTTCCAATCTAGATTGGAATGAGACGACCCGTTGGCGGCCTTCAATAGGAGCATCGACACCGAACTCACCTTCGAGCAAACCCGCACTAATCGTGTCCACGGGCTCTCTCCCGAACTCACGAAGCATTGCACGCACTACGCTTGATGTGGCAATCTGTCGCACATCTTTGCGACTTAGTGACGCCTTTATGCGCGGTCGAACGTCAACATCGACCTTCCAGAACTCATAGTCGTGGACGATCTGGGCGTACACTCCCACCTGCAGTGCTGGTTCCTGAGTGCGTTCGGCGGTCCTCCACGTCGTCAGTATTGTGATGTCCGCCGACGGCAATAAACCGCTTGAAAGTGACGGCAAAAGAACAGAATTGATGTTGGGGTCGAATTCGAACCACGAGAGGGGCGGTTTGCGGGTGAAGGCTTGGCGGGACTTGGCTGCCAACAGTGCGATGTATTCATTCGTTGACGGGCGCATGTGGTCAGAAATGGGATGGACCAACGTGACCTCGTGGCCGCGCTTAGCTAGATGAGTCGCATACTGATACAAGACTTTGTACCCACCGATTGGATGATCGTAAAGCTGGGGAAGCACGAAGGTCAGCCTCATTCACTTCACTTTATGACGGGGCGGCCTTAGGCCAATGTGCGATGTTGGTGAAAATCACCGGGCCAAGGTGCTCGATATGCTTCAGCGTTGTGAACGTCTCGAACCTGATTCAATCGCGGGAAGCTTGAAGGTGACACTCCCAAGCGTGTCACCAAAAAGCATCGCGCTCAGAATCGGAGTGACGAAATTGGTTTATCAGGTGTCGCATCATCTCGAGACCTTTCGAGTGAAGGTGCGTAATACTCAACTTAAGAGGGCACGCTCTTCACTTTCGGTGGCGCACGGTCTTCCAGGTCATGCACCGCCCCTTCTGATTCTTATGGTATATCGAGCGAAGAACTACGAGCTTGTGGAGGCCTTCCTCCGTCACGTAGATACAGATGCGGACGTTCGGCTTTGGGCCTTAGATCAGATTGCACCTTCGCTCTCCAGGCAAACGCTCGGATGTGGACCGGGCTTGCGTTTCCCAAATCTCAATGAGCTTTATAACGCAACGCCCGTTAAGGAGGGCTCGTGGGTAGTGGTCGCCGACGATGACTTCTTGTTTATTAGAG
Source organism: uncultured Acidimicrobiaceae bacterium (assembly GCA_963827115.1). GTDB lineage: Bacteria > Actinomycetota > Acidimicrobiia > Acidimicrobiales > RAAP-2 > RAAP-2. The sequence continues at coordinate 115,193 of CAWGZS010000002.1, forward strand.
GCAGCCTGGTTGATACCATCAACATGATGAAGCGGGCCAATCTCTCGCTAGCACAGCCTGGTCAAAGCCTTTGGGGTTGGTGGTCAGCGTTGTTTAATGTGGCAAGACCATTCATGAATGCGAGGGATACGAATTACGTGGAGCAAGGACCGCTCGTAATCGCGGATCCTTTATTCGCCCAAAAGATTTTTCCTCTTCCAGAAACTAACGATATGGGTTGGGGGATAGAAGCTGAGTGGTATCGAATGAAGGACGAGAACATGCGGATGGGCATCGTTGATGCATGTCGCGTAGTGCACTGGAATCAAAATGCGGAATCTTACGCGGTGGCACCCGAGATCATACGAATGAATGAGCGACTCGCGAGTTCGGGAGTTGACAACATCTGGCAGCTTCAGTCCGTAAATGGTCACTGGTGGAGATGGCAACGAACTCCGACTTGGAAGACACGCTGACAACGTTCATTGCTTCCGCGCGACGAGGGCTTGTGCTATGTCGCCTCCTGTGCTTCTCTTAGCTCGCATCTAACCTCGAGATGGAGGCTTCAATTAGCTATCGACAATGCCCTGCTACCTTCCTCGATCTTCGATCGCCAACCACCTAGGCGCCGTCGGGGACATCACGATTCCTATGTTCAGGGGGATTCTTGCTCGGTAGATATTGTTCTCCACATTGCTCGACTGCGAAAGTAAGCAGCGGGTCCTTTGAAATACGCTTTACACTCGCGGATGAGTAGTTCCAGAGGATAGAGGGGCCGCGCCCATTGCTCGGTTGGCCCGTCAGATTTTCTTCCCCTTATACGTTCGATTCCTTGCACCGTCTTCCACTTCAAGACTTCAGGAAGTTGAGAGAAGATGCTCAAACTGTGCTGGGGATTATTTCGTACCAGCGCTGTCAGCATCGCCGTGAAGCCTTCGCCGTACCCTCCCAATTGGGTGAGAAGTTCCGTGTATTCGCGACGATGGCGGTGATGCACGAACGCTCCCGGCTCGTAGCCAATTTCTCCTCCGGACCAAAGAATCGAGATCATTGCAAAGAGGTCCTCGCCGCCCCGCGCTGGAGTACCAACGCCTAGGTGGATATTGAATCCGCCGATGCGGTCCAAGACCGTCTTCCGAAATGCCATGTTTGCGCCGGCGCCAAAACCGCCAATACCCAAAATAGATATGCGTTGAGTCTCGATTCCCTTCGCGTTTCGGACGATGACTTTGCTTCCGTGCAATGGTTGCTTTCTCTTTTGCAATAATTCAAGCGTCACCGGTGTAAATGTACGTTGACCACTAAATCCCCCGTAATACCGCTCGAACCAGATTTGGGCTGGAGTCTCTAATTCGGTGGGCAATATCAGGCCAGAGAGAGCGTCTATCTGCGGATTCAATGCCATCCGGAGACCAATGCTGCGCAACCATCGCGTGTCGACACGTACGTCGTCATCAGTAAACGCGATCACCTCGCCGTTGGCGTTAGCAATTCCTGCATTTCGTGCCGCAGAAACTCCTGGCCTTGCCTCGCGAACAACGCGCAACCATGGTCGATCGAGTACGAGTGATGGTAGGGGATCATCGGCAGGCAATAATCGACGGTTGTCAACGAGTATGACTTCATAATCCGGGTAGTCGACCTGCTCAATGCTTTGAATGCAGTGGCCGAGCTCTTCAACGCGGCTGACAATGGTTGGGATGACCACAGAAATGCTTGGTAAGGCGACTGCCCGCAGCGATGGACCGTCTAGCAGGTCGGCCTTTGATTCCTGGACTTGTGCCACCATCGCTTGAAGGAGATGTTGCACTTCGGGCACGCCGATCGTGAGATCGAGTGTGGTCATGCGTCGTGGCATGCCATGATGACAAAACACAACCCATGCCTTCTCATAGCGTTCGTCGGGGGCGAGGTCGGGCAACGGCTCGTCAATGTCAATGATCACGATCCGAACCGGTTCAGCCTGTCTCGTCATTGCCTGATGTGAGGGTGTTAGACCACGTTCGTTGTTCTCCCTAGTCCGAAGTCTCCTCCGATTTTTCCCGGCAATTGACCACGTCATCAGAGATCTCTCCTCACTCAGAAGTCTTTGAGATGAACGCCGGCACGAGCCCAGCCTATTGTCAATCAAGTTTGCTATTGCTTTGTTCGATTGAGATTGTTCGTCATGTGTTACGTTGCCGAATTCGTCATTTGTGAGCAGGCACTCGCGTTGTTGGCAAGGTGTCGACATGAAAGTTCGTCTATAGAAAGCTGAGATGCCATCGTTCAGAGGGCGAGCCAAATGAGATCTTGCAGTTTGGTTCATTACTTTCGCGACTGAAGTTGAGCCAATACCTCAGTACAATTAGCGATTAAGTCCAATGATGAGAACGACGTGAAATACAACGCCAAAAGGCTTCAACTGAGACGCCCTCGAGCCGGGCGTCTTGTTCAGAATGCTGTCGCGTTGATCGTATCTGGGGGAGGTACCGGCTTAATCGGAATTGTATTTTGGGGCGTCGCGGCGCACGTTGCGACAGCAGCGAACATTGGCCGAACTTCGGCAGAGATTGCAGCCATGACCTTGTTGGCCACACTTGCACAACTTAGCTTTGGTTCGACTTTTGAACGATTTCTCCCGATTGCTGGCAATCGAACTCGAGCCTTCGTAATTCGCGCTTACTCACTGTGCGCTTTCATCTCGTTTGTGATAGCCACGCTTTACGTCGTGTTGGGCATTGGTCATAGCTTTTTACCGACATCACTCGGTTGGCGCGTCCTTTTCATCCTTTCAGTTGTTCTCTGGACGATCTTTGCGCTGCAAGATTCGGTGCTCATTGGTCTACGGGCCACTCGTTGGGTGCCAGTGGAGAACATTCTCTATTCGCTCGTGAAGCTTTCCTTGATACCGGCATTCATGGCGCTAAGTGCAAGTCAGGGAATCTTTCTCGCGTGGTTGACGCCCGTCGTGGCGATAATTGCCACGGTCAACTGGTACCTTTTTCGTAAGCGAATACCGATGCACGAAGCATTAAGGGGTGTGGCTGAAAAGCTTCCCTCGCTGCGTGAACTTATTGTCCTCACCGGTGCTCAGTACGCCACACTTCTCGTCACGGTGCTTTCTGGTTCAATCGTGTCATTGATCGTGATTGATCGTTTGGGCGCCGTTGCAAGTGCTCACTACTATCTGCCAGCACAAATTGCAGGAGGAGCGTCCGTTGCTTTATGGAGCATCGATCGGTCATTCCTAGTAGAGGCATCGTCAGAACGCGGAGCGTTACGCCGTCACGCTCGATCTGCGTTGAAGGCGGGAATAGTTGTGCTAGTTAGTAGCGTCAGTCTCGGCGTCATTTTCGCTCCGGAGATTCTCAAGATTTTCGGAGAATCGTATGAGGCGAACGGAACAACGCTGCTTAGAATGTTTCTCCTGAGCCTTCCAGGAAGTGCGGTCGTGGCCTTTTACTCATCGTTCGCGTGGCTGGACAAACGCGTTTGGAAGCTGGCCGTCCGTGAATCCTTAAGTGCGATTGTGTATTTCGTTTTGATATTCGTCCTTATCGGTCGCCACGGCATACTCGCAATTGGAATCGCGCAGTTGGTGACGTCAGTGCTCCAGGGCGCCCTCTTCTTGCCACTTTTGATCACTCGCTATAGGAAGATGATTTCAGAGGATCCTAAGAACGGAGCCACGGGTACGGTTCCAATCGCAGATCCTTAGGGCTACATCTTTTCGTCGAGCTTTGAATCAGTTGAGTTAATCGACATCCATTTTCTTCGACTCCGTGCATACGCAAGTGGCCCGCGAGTAAACGCCCAAACCTCGTGAGCGAAGAGGGTGGACGGGTAAAGCGATGTCGAAGCAAAAGTTGTCGAAGTGCCGGCGTTTCTTGCCCTTAGCCGTGCAAAGCCTTGCTTCGCTTTCCATTTGAATGCGACGGGGATCTGGGCGAGAATGCTCACTATGTGCCGTCGGTCATTCCGAATTAGCGCTATCAGCATCGCCGTATATCCCAGCCCATAGCCATCAATCTGTTTGAGTAGTTCACCGTATTCGCGCCTATGGCGGTGGTGAACATATGCGGAGGGTTCGTAACCGACTTGGCCGCCCGACCAAAGAATGTCAATGATGGCCACTACGTCTTCGCCCCCGGGTGCGGGCGTTCCGACTCCAAGGACGGGGTCAAAGCCGCCGATTCGTTCGAGCGTGGACTTTCGGAACGCCATGTTGGCTCCAGCACCGAACGCACCGACTCCGTAGATCGAAAATTGGCGCACTTCCTCATCCGCCGCATTCCTCACCAGGATTTTGCTACCGCGTAAGAGCGGTTGGCGACTGCGTGCGCTCTCAAGGGTAATCGGGTCGAAAGTCCTTTCACTTCCGAATCCTCCAAAGTATCGTTCGAACCAGATTTGTGAAGGTGTCTCCAATTCAGTGGGCAGTATGAGACCTGTGACTGCTTCGATGCGCGGGAATGAGGTCATTCTCGTCCCGATGGCTCGCAACCATTGAGGGTCTACGCGAACGTCATCATCAGTGAAGGCGATTATTTCGCCGGTTGCCTCTGCTACGCCGGCATTTCGGGCCGCAGAGATACCGGGTCTTGGTTCGCGGATCACCCTTAGCCACGGTTTTGACTCCACGAGCATTGGAAGCGGGTCTTTCTTCGGCAACTCTCGGCGATTGTCAACTATTAGTACTTCGAAGTCGGGATAGTCGAGTTGCCTTATGGCTTCAATGCAGTGCCCTAGTTCTTCAATCCGGGTAACGATGGTCGGCACCACCACCGATATACGAGGCAGAGCGCTGTTAGGGAAAGGCGTCGTCTCGACAAAATTGGACCGCGATATGTCGGGCCTGCCGATCATTTCCCGAAGTCGGGATTGTATGGCTGTCGCCCCCATAGTGAGATCGATCATTACCATGCATCGTGGTATGTTCGCCTGCAGCAAAACGACCCAAGCATTCTTATAGTGCTCATCGGCCTCCAGAAGAGGGAGCGGCTCTTCGGAGTCAATGATCACTATTCGAGCGGGACCGGCTTGCCTCGCCATCGCCTCGAGGGACTTAGGAACACCAGTGGCGTCTCCAGCGTCGTTTTGACGAAAATTCATGCTCGAAGACACGAGGTCGTAGATGCGAGCCCGGGCGAATTTTCAGTCTTGAGCGATGTTGCAAAGAGGCGCCGCAACCCGGGTAAAACATTTCCTACGCTTGCGCGATCATTGTGGGGATTATGAAAAGGTCGGTTCACGTTACTTATTCTATGATCGTCACATGGATTCCTCGTTGGATCGAAATTTCGATCCGGCTTTTCTTCACATGATTCAGATCTGATGGAGGAGCCGAATGAGGGGGAACGCCCAACCAGAACGGATGAAGATCACTCCGTCGCGCTCAGGATTATTACGGAGACCATGTCTCTCGACCCTCTCGGTGGAATAGAGATGTGCACTTTGGAGGATTCACTTGCACTAGCGGCACGAGGTCACACGATTGATGTCATGTACAAAGATGACGGACTCCTTCGTCCTCGTTTCGAAAAGGCGGGTATCGGCCTCAAGGGACCAGTATCGTTTGACTTCAGTGTCCGTCACCCCTTGAGTGGCATCGCCCCCTTTTTGGGACAGGCCCGATGGGCGAGTTCAAGAAGCCCTGACATCCTCCTAATAAATCGGTTCGAGGACATCTACTGGGCTACCACAATAGCTACAAGATCACGCTGCCCAATCGTGTGCCAACTTCACCACATGCCGAACCAATATCGTCTCTCGCGTTTACATCGCCGGGTTGCGCACTTCATCGCGGTATCAAGTTTTATGCGAGATGCATGGATTGATGCCGGCATCAGTCCGGAACGCATAAGCGTGATCGTCAACGCGTTGCCTCCCGGCGGGTATCCACGGGGAGGTCTCTTAGAACGCGCGGTCGCGCGGCGACAGCTTGGTATTGACGAAGATGTAAATGTCGTTCTTTACTACGGTCGAATGCTTAGAGAGAAGGGTGTAGGTACTTTGCTCAAAGTCTGGGCTGAACTCGGCCCAAGTCATCGCGGGGCGCAACTCGTCCTTGTCGGTTCAACGACGCTTTTGGACGACCCCGAACTGGCGAAACTTCTCGGTGAACTCAATCCGGTGTCAATCCGCTTATTTCCAATGCAGGATGATGTGGTTCCGTTTCTCCACGCGGCCGATCTTGTGGTTTTCCCGACGTGGCTTGAGGAAGGTTTCGGCCGCGTCGTCCTTGAGGGACTAGCAACGGGCCGACCGGTGATCGCTTCGCGTGTGGGCGCCGTGCCAGAGATCCTTTCGGGCGCCATGGCACGCTTCCTCGTCGAACCGCGCAATTCGAACGACCTACGTAGCGCCATCGAGTCGCTTTTTGATTGGCGAAGGACCGATCCCGATCTCGAATCGGAATGTGCCAATTCGGTGGAGACGCGCTATTCATTCCAAAACCACATCTCCGCGATGGAAGAAGTCTTAGTGAAGCATCGCCGCCGTAGACGGAGGTAGATAATCGCTGATAGAACGTCCCGTGTGGACGAATAAAGCATGATGATGGTGTACTTTGTGCGACTGTATGAAAATATTGACGTTCGGCCGAAGTGGGTTGCACCAAAGTATCCAGGAGACTCTTCGTCGACCGAATATGGAATGCTGACATTTTGCGCGCCCGATGCGGGCTGTGTATTGAATGGAGAGGACGACGCAGGTGCCGAAGTAATGTTTGATGGAACGAGCTCTAAGTGGTCAGCAGTCCTAAGCGCCGGGGCAGTGGTGGTGTCTCTCATCCACGTGCCCCTAATTCATATTGCGCCTCGATCACCTAGTCTTCGCAGTCCAACGTTGAGTCGCGATCTCGTTACTGGATACGGTGAGGCGCTAGTTACTCCAACACGTTCGATCGAGAGCGGCGCTGACGTACCCCTTAGCGCTGGTGGAGCTGTCACGATCTTCGACGATGAATTTTCCGGTAACACACTTTCATCGTCGTGGTCTGCCGCATTCGGATCGAACCCAAACAATCGGGAGCGCGAGTGTTACCAACCAAGAAATGTTTCGGTTAGCGGTGGTTTTCTTAATGAAACCGCTGTAGTAGGTAGATCTTGTGGCGCTGACTGTCCTCCGACCTCAACAGTCGTGTGCCCCTTTACTTCCGGTGGCGTCCAGTGGACTAACTTCTCCTTTACCTACGGCACTGTGACGGTGCGGGCAAAATTTGCGGGCGGCATCGGAGCGTGGCCCGCGATATGGCTGCTTGGTTCGGATTGTCAACAGCCGAACTGGCTGACGTCCACTTGCGATTGGCCTTCGCCAGGTTCTAACGAGATCGATATTGCCGAAATTTTAGGATCGAATGACAGGCGCGTGAATCAGTCGCTTCATACTGAGGATTCCTACGGAAGCGTCGTTTTGTCAAAATGTGAGCCTTTAGTGAGTGCGGCCAATAGGCAGTGGCACACGTACTCGCTCACTTGGGCGCCAGAATCGTTAACTTGGAGGATTGATGGCGTTCAGACGTGTCAGACGACGACTTTGATTCCGACAACCCCAATGTTTCTCATCATCAATACCGCAGTTGGCGGCGTTGGCGTCGGTCGGGTGAAAGCTTCCACGCTCCCACAGACTACTGAAATAGATTACGTTCGAGTTACTCAGCCGTAGGGATCTGTTAATTGCGCGGGCAGGATTGGTTTCTCTATGATGCCCCTCGCAGGATTTCTTAGTGGCCGCAGCGCTCGATGATTTTCAAGCGTTGTCTCGACAAGTTGTGGCGCAATGTCGTTTTGTATCACGAACTGGATTGTGTTCGTGTCAGCCACTTTCACTTTCGGCTGAAACGATGTTGCACAGCGTTGGGGCACGCTTCTCTGCAGCGAACCGGATTGGCGGCAGCATCAGCGTCTGACCGTTCCACGGTCGCCGGTCAGAGCATTGCGCGGGCAATGCGTCGATGAGAGACTAGGAGGGTTGCGATTGTGCACTTAAAGTGGCCGTAAGCAATTGAACGCATTCGACACAAATGGAGGATCCTCGTGCTAGACGTTCTCCAGATTGCGAGAGCTTATGATTTGCCTTTGATTGATTATGACCGTCACCCAAATGCCGGTTTGTTGATTTCGGTGGGTTCTGGATTGATGATGGCCTCTATGGATGCCGCCACGAAATGTGCATGGTGCATCGATATACCGGCGTCGTTAATTCCTAAACTCAACCAAGCTATGGATGCTTTCAAAATGGTATGCGACCCTATTATTTTTGTCGCGTGGTTTAGTGTGACCGATCCGAAAGCCGCCTTGGAGTTGAAAGAGAGTCACCCTGAGATTCACTGCTACTTTCGTGGCCTAGGTTCAGATACTGAAGAAACCTGGGAAGAGATCATGGAGCGAGGTCGATGATTAGTGTTCATCCTCATGTGTACGAACGACTAATAGAACGACATCCCGACCTCGTGGATGTAGTTGTCCCGGAAGCTATGGTGACGCAATCTGCGGCATGGCATGTTGGCGGTACGCCCTCAGTATGGTTGGAACAATTTGGACCTGGCACCGTTGAATGGCTGCATACTGATTTCATCGGTTTGGAACACATTCCGGATGTTGGCGAGACTCTAGTGACTAATGGCAAGGGCACCACGGAGGACATCGTGGCTGAGTGGGTGCTGACTGCAGTACTTATGGCCTGTAAGCGGCTTGGCAGTTACAAGATTTGGTCGGATCGATATGGGCAAAAGCCAATTCTTCTTAAGGACGCGAAAGTTGTAATCATCGGAAGAGGAGCAATCGGGCGCGAGTCCTTGGAGCTCCTGAAAAGAGTTGGAGCGCGCGATGTAGCGATCACAGGCGCGGATCATCTTGAGCCAGCGCGTGTCGCGGATATTGTCGTCGTTGCCACCTCACTTAGAGATCAGACAATAGGTCTCATCAATACTTCCGAACTAGAACTGTGGAAGCTAGGAGTTTGGTTGGTCTCGATTTCTCATGGTGGGGTGATCAGCGATCATGATTTAGTAGAAGGCTTGACCAAAGGTGCGCCCGCAGGCGCGATCATTGATTGCTTCGAGGAAGAGCCCTTGATCAGCGATAGCAAACTTTGGTCTCTCGCGATAGTAAGCCCACATTTGGCCTGGTACTCCCCCGAGTCCGCCGACCGCCGAGTGGCAGTATTTCGTGCACGGTTAAAACAGTGGCAAGAGGGATAATGGTCCGAGCCCTCCCAGCACGTCGGCGAATTGAATTATCATCAGTTTTTCGCGGACCTGAGGTTGGATGACGGTGGATTACGATCCTATTGAAGTGGGTCGAATCATCGAAACGCACGAAGCCCAGGTTTGGGCGGCGTGCATGGATGCTGTGGCATCTGTAACCGGCAACCCACTCAAGGTTGACGTTGATCGAAGTGGAAATACACCTCTTTGTACGTTGGCGGCACTTAATTTTGGAATTTTTAATCGAGTAATTGCCTTGGGAGTGGTGTCTCCGGCCACGGACGAAGATATTGATTCCCTTGAAAACTTCTATGCGTTGCATTCCCAATCTCGCTATTTGGTGGAGGTGACGCCAGTGAGTCAACCTCTGTCGCTAGTCGAATCTCTTGAGCGCCGGGGATATCGTCCCACCGTAGAGCGCGATGCGAAATGTTGGCGGACGCTCAATGCACTTCCAACGCCTCGAACCAGCGTAAGCGTCAAGGAATTGACGGAAGCCGATCGAGAGCAAGTTTCAGATGTCAATATCGCGGCATGGAAGCTTCCGAGTTTCTTTGACGTTTGGTTTGGCGCGACGTTGGGACGTGATGGTTTCCGCCACTATGGTTCCTTCGATGGCGACCTGCTCGTATCGACCGTTGCGATGCACGTCGCCGGAGATGTTGCTTGGACAGGCTTTGGAGCGACGCGTCCTGAGTATCAGGGTCGTGGCTATCAAACTGCGAGACTATTCAGACTGATCGAGGACGCAGCGGCCATGGGTTGTCGAGTCATTCACAATGAAACCTCGGCGGGCACGCCTGAGGCGCCCAACATGTCGCTTCACAACATACTGAAGATGGGTTTTAATAGAATCTATGACAAAGAGTTCTTTGCCCCTTCTCGAAAGTGAAATTTTTCGAAGGTGACGGCAGAGGCGTTCACCCTATGTCACTTTGTACTTGGACTTCACTTTCACCGTTGACACATCCGGTCTTTCCTTAATGAATTCTCGCATTTCATGGATGGATTATCACCAATTGCCATTAATCCTTTCAATACTGATTGAAGGCATTCGAACAATCGAGGGTGACAGTGTGTGCATCAAGGCCCGAGGATCTCGTCCTTGTTGTTATCGTTTGGTGTCAAGATGCATGACTTTCAACTTTCGAGACGAGCCCTTGGTAGCAGGTCCTGTCGTTCACGAAGCCTTGGGGAGGTCTCGTGGATTGTGGTTTCCGATGCGCAGAGAATTCCAAGTCAAAGGCAACCTGCAAAGCAGATTTCGGTGGATCCCTCCTCGGGTGTTGGAATCCAAATGCGCCATCGGCGCTTCCAGTTTGATTTTCACTCGAATCTTGAGTCAGCGTGAGCTTGATCGAGAGTTCAAAAGTCGTACGTTGGGTACTGTGGTTCGTCGTTTTCTGTGGCTCTGCTTACCTCGCTCTACGTCGCTACGAATTATTTGAACACGTTGTACCTCGCGGAACGACTGGTCCCGGCAACGATTTTTGGCAGTTTCTTCACGCCTCGCGCTTGATCGACGCCGGGAAAAGTCCGTATGACGTATCGACATTGACGCACAACAGTGGGTATGTTTACACACCCTTGATCGCACTAGCTTTTTTACCTTTCGCGCATGCAGATACCGTTCATATTTGGCACGTCTTTACTGCACTTTCGATTGCGGCAGTAATCGTCTTCGCGTCACTGGTGTCGTTCGTTGAGGTTCCAATACTTCCAAGATGGCTTCGCCCACTACTCTTTGGATTCACAATTTTCACGGCGTTGCAATTCATGCCGACGACGGTGGAGTTTAATAGTGGCCAGGTCGATACCTTCGTTCTTGTAATGTTGGCGTTCGCAGTTCTCGCAACTGTTCGTGGTAGGGCGGCGACGACAGGAGTCTTCATTGGTCTTGGTGCTTTGATCAAGACCTGGCCTGCAGGTGTCGGTCTGACGCTGCTAGGTCGAGGCTACGCGAGCCGCCAACGAGCGTTGGTTGGCTTCATTGTGGTTCTCTTGGTTGGACCTGTCCTCGCCATTGGCGTCGGCGGGATTTCTGGACTTTGGGATTTCCTAAAAGTCACAGTTGACTCGCGCACGCAACACCTCATTAGCCTCTCGGTCTGGGGCGTTCCCAAACTACTTTTTTCAGCCAGCAAACTCGCTCGGCCGCTGTTCGTATCGACGCCGATCGAGTTTCTGGCGATGCTGATATTTTTTGCTTGGGTGGTGGGACTTTTGGTTCTAGTTGTGCACTACGGAGAAAGTTCGTCTTTAAGTTTCTGGAACGTTACAGCGTGTGTTGTACTTCTTCTTCCGGTATCACACTTGAATTACACGATGTATTTTCTCCCATTGCTCTGGATTTGGGCCGCGAGATGGCTGGTGGCGCCTCGAATTGACGACCGGCTGTTCGCCGTGATGATTCTGATTGGACTTTGGTGGCTCGTAACGTTCAATTGGCCCGTCGACGACTCGGCAACAGCGTCATCACTGCACGTGTCTGTTATCTTTTTCGGCAATCTCGCGGCGGTTACTATTTCGGTCATTGGCGACCGCTTGCAGAAAGTCCCATTGAAGCGGTCAGTTTGACTTAGCGTTTCAGTCCGGACATTTGGAGGTGAGCTCTTGAAACGCAAGTACTTTCAATGCTGCGGGTAACTGATTGCTACGGGAGTTCTGTCGATTAGTTGTCGTCGAGAAAGAAGTTCTCTCTGCCTAATGGAGAAACTGTCTCATTTGCCCCTGAGGGCCTTTCGGCGAATGACGTCAAGGCTTCGTCAATTTGTCGTTGGAGATGGGGCGCGAGTAGTGCGACGTGTGGTTTTTGTAGGAGTCCCAAATGATCTCCCGAAACGGTTACGCACGTCCAATGTCCCGTGAGTAAAGAGTCCCAGTTGGCCTCAATATTGGCGGACTCGTCACTCTCCGTTACGTAGACCACCGCAGTGCCGGACCAGGGTCGAAGGGGTTTGCCGTACCAAACCTGAAGAGAGCCGTGCAAGCTAAACATGTCGAACTGTGTGACTCCCGGAAACCGGATTAATCCAACAAGCGGAAGCCGCAATATTCTCGATGGTTTGGCGGGCAATTTTAACTTTTGAGACCAGGTTCGTGAAGTAGCTTCATGGTCGACAGAAGCGGGATTCTCTAGGCCGGTCAACCTACTCGGAAGAATGCTGTCGAACACTGCGAGCAATGCCACCCGTTCCCCCTCCTCTTCTAACTTGTGGGTCACCCTTAGCGCCAACGCACCGCTCAAAGAATGTCCACCAATTAAGTAAGGGCCGTGCGGTTGCACGGCACGAATGGATTTCACGTATCGCGAGGCAGCCTGACCCAGCGTGAAGTCCGGTAAGCCCCGCCTTTCGAGTCCATGAGCCTGGAGCCCATAAAAGGGCTGATCGGGACCGAGGAGTTTTGCGAGAGGCAAAAATCCTAGGGCGAGTCCGCCCGGCCCAGCAATGCAGAAGAAAGGCGTTTTGGCACCGGTCGATGTAAGTGGCACGACGCTTGAATGAGAAGAACGTCCTTCGGTGAGCGCAGCGAACTGAGCAATTGTTGGCGCATGTACCAATTCGGCGAGCGTCGCCTCGGTTCCATTAATCGTCCTAAGTTGATGAATCATTCGCTCTGCATCCTCTTGAGTCCCACCCAGCTCAAAGAAATTCTCCAAACGAGTAACTTCCCGAACGCCGAGAATCTCAGTCCAAAGCAGGCAAAGAACCCATTCCCACTCATCGATCGACGCCTCGACCCTCGAGCTAAGCGGCGCGTTTGGCGTCTTTTGATTACCTATGATTCCCGAAAGTAATCGGACTGTCGGAGCAGTTACCACAGTGGATATTGGTAATGCAACGTCGAATCTTTCATCGATTGTCATGAAAAGGCGGACACAACGTAAGGACGTACCACCGAGGTCGAAAAAGTCGTCGTCAATCCCAATGGATTCCGGATTCATGTCAAGAACTGAGGCGAAAATGTCGATGACGGTCTCTTCGATTGCAGAAGTCGAGCCGTTTCTTGACTTCACCCTTTCGGATCGATGGGATTTGGATTCCATGGTGGTTGCCATAAGCCCTAGTTGCTTCTTGTCGACTTTGCCGGTGGGCGCCAATGGGAATTCATCGACTTCGAAGAGAACGGCAGGCACCATGTAGTCGGGCAAGGCTTCCCTTACAAAATTTCGCAAGGTCTCTTCGTCGGTGTGGCTGCCGCTCTTGACGAAGGCGGCTAGTCGAGGTTCATCCTCGTCGTGAGTCTGCAGAGTGATAACGACCGCATCGAGCACCAAGGGATGGTCCATAAGACGCTGCTCGATTTCGCTTGGTTCGATTCGATAACCGCGTAACTTGATCTGGTCATCAACCCTGCCGTGGAGAATCAACGATCCATCTTCCCTGAATCGTGCGAGGTCGCCGGTCTTGAAAGCCCTTGTTGATTCACTTGCATCCGCTTTGATCGACACAAAACGTTCGGCTGTGAGCACTGGATCATTCAAGTACCCACGTGCGAGCTGCGTTCCCGTTATGAAGAGCTCGCCAACTTCACCGAAAGGGGCGGGTTTTCCGTTAGCGTCAAGTATGAAGCATGAAACATGTTCAGGGCACTTTCCAATGGGTGAGTCAATATCTTCCACTTGAAGTCTCGCTACCGTAACTTGAACAGTGGCTTCGGTTGGCCCATAGAAGTTACTAAGAGCTCTAACTCGCGGCACCAAATACTTTATGACTGACGCCGCAGTGCGTTCTCCGCCGGTCCAGATTTCTAGGTCTTTATCGCCGCTCCATCCGATTTCGCTCAGCATTCTCAGCATTGTTGGTGAAGTGTCGACCGCGCGGGGACGGTATAGAGCAATTGCGTGAGAGAGAGCGTAAGGATCCGTAGTGCTCTCTTGCGGTAAAGCTACGAAGGTTCCCCCAGTGACTAAAGGGAGAAACATATTGGGAACTGATGCATCAAATGCTGGCGAGGAAGTACCCATGATCTTGTCGCCGGGGCGAATATCGCAATCGGCAATAATCCATTGAAGCAGGGCGATGACCGCACGGTGTTCAATTACGACACCCTTGGGGAGTCCCGTGGATCCCGAAGTGTAAATCACGTATGCCGCATTCTGACCACTAATTACGGGCAGTTCTCCTTGAGTGGACTCGGCGTGTGGAAGAGGTGCTGTCGAGATAACCGGGAGCCCAAGTTCTTCTGCATCGGTCAGGAAACGCTGGGGAGAGACGATACACGACAGTTGTGCATCAGCCACAATGAATTCCAGTCGACTCTTCGGATACGACGGGTCAAGAGGCACGTAGGCCGCGCCGGCGGCCATGACTCCAACCATTGCCACAAGCAAGTCGCTGGACTGCTGGGCCCATACGCCTACTCGATCTTCGTTTTGGACGCCCATCAAAAGTAATTCCTGTGCCAGTACGTTCGATTTTTCCCACAATTCCGAAAAGGTCAGGGTCTCGCCGACGCCCGTCACGGCTTCTTCAGCGCCGTAAACCCTGCACGTCTGTTCAATCCAGTCGACGATTGATCGTGGTTCGTTCACTACGTTCATTGCAGGTCATTCTAAGCGTTTGTCCTGGTCAATTGTTGGGCCGTTTTCATCCTCTATACGGCGGATCCTTATGGTTCGTAGGACCGAAACGATCCACGACGACAAACGATCGCCAATTGTCGCTCGAGTCACTCGGCCGACATTACTGAAGAAGGGTGGTCGAAATACCCACCGATATCTAGAGGATTTCTGACGTAAGTTCGCGCAACTTTTTCCATGGAGACTTCACACGCGATAAGTACTGAAATCAAAGGTGAGAGACAACCTTGATCCGTCGTTAGCATTGTGAAACGATTATCTGAAGTTGAGACTCCGCGTCCGTCGAAACCGAAATGGCAAGAGTGGCCTCGAGGTCCGCGCGAGGACAGGGAATTGCGTGGAACAGCCAACGTGCCCCGTTAATTGTCCGACGGAACGGTTGGCCCGATGGTTCAGAAGTCACAGGAACGTCGATGTGGGTAATCCCGGATCCGATTCCTTCGCCGGTCGCCTTGAAATAAGCTTCTTTTCGCGTCCAAAGGCGCAAATATGCTCGAGTTCTCTCAGATTGCTCAAGCGCGTTAATTGCTCGACTCTCACTGGGCGTAGCAACCCAAGATGCGAAGCGTTTCGATTTAGGTATTTCGGACAACGACTCTACATCGACACCAATTGACCGCTGGCGCGTCACAGCGAACAAGCCAACGCTTCCAGACTGGGATGAACTCATCTCGACCGTGGTGCCCTTCCCTGTGTTCACGAATGGTTTGCCGCTTGAGTTCTGCCTGATAATCAAGTCTTCTGGAAGTTGGTCACAAATGTCGGCGAGAATCTTCTTGCGTCGTGCCAAACTCACTATCGCTCTGCGTTGATCCGTCGCTGAAGAGTATCGGGCAACACGTTGTCGTTCACGGGGACTCAAAGTTGTAGACAATTCGAGGACGGTCGCGCTCGATAGGTCTAGGTTCAACCAAAAGATATTGATAGGTTCAATAATCGACCTCATAAGTTCACTCAAAATTCCTAGAATCGCAAGGCAACAACTTTTCTCTTGAGGCTCTCTCTATCGACGGTGGTATTCGGCTACCCAGTTCACCAGCATTGATACCGGCGCAGTCGGGCATTGGCGGTTTTCGGAGCACACTGCACGCTGCTCAAAGTCGAGGTTCATAGGTACGTCAGGAATCTCCCACGCCAGATTGATCGTTCCCCAAATCTGGCCGTCCACCGTGAAAGTAATCTCGGTTGGCGTCCAAATGACTCCCCAAGTGTGCCACTGAGTCATGTCGATACTGACTTTTCTTTGATCAATTTCGTTCTTTAACCCGTAGTGCACGGTTGCCGAAGTGGAAGATGCGGTTCCGCCGGTTTCATTGAAGTCCAACTCCGGGGGCCACGCATTATTGTAGGGCCACAACAATTGAACTTCATTGGGACCGGGTCCTGTCAATCGTGAGCGAACGAAGTATGCACCGTACGTCTTTGAGACTCCGCATTGGCACAAACCTCCGGTAATCCATCTATTTCCATATGCCGGATCTTGCCAAGTATTAAGTTGAAGCAGACCTCCGCTCACAACAACATGTGAACTGGCAAATCTACCGCCGGGGTCACCACTCGGTACACCAGTGAATACATCCCATCCCGGCGGCAATGTCGTGCCATTGAATTCGTACTCATAACTTAAGTTGTAACCAGGCAACGCGTAGCGACCCGGTGGGGCCATTCCGGACGGTTGCGTCGGATCAGTGACGCCAATCGGGTAGAGAATGTTGGCTTTGGAAGTTGATGGTTTAAATGTCGCGCTCGAACCTGCTAATCCGAACCAGAGTACGGCACAAAGGGCTAGGCCCGCCGTTGCGAGCGTAATAAAGACAATGCGATCATTTGGACTGAGTGGGCGTGTACGCGGCGACTTCAAGCGAGGGAGTTTTATGTACGTATTCATGTTCAATGTGAGCGTAATGAATCCGGGGGGCTAATCGAGTAATAAAGAGAATCTAGTTGAAAAATAGCGATTTTCGGCCGGGTGGACGATGCATCTACCAACCACGTTTGATGAAGGCTTCAACAATTTTAAGTGGACGAGGAGCTTCTCGTAATCGAGCAAGATTCTTATCCTCGGGCTGAGAGTGCGAGGGGATAACAGAAAGGCCGGTTTCACAAATCCGGCGGTCCTCGAAATCCAACAGGTCGGAATAGCCCTCGGGGTCACTTACCATCTTGTGGGGAACACTTTCCTTGTCCATCCTGAGTGAGTTCAATCGACCGCGCTCTGGGGTACGGGTGCAATGAGGTCTCCTTATTCACGAGCTGCGCATCACGAATGGACTGGTCGAAACGACAAAGACCCTCGCCAAGCTAGTCAAGCGTGTCGCGTTCATATGTTGGTTATTCTGTAACTTATACATAACGGCATTGCTCTTCGCCGCGGAGCTCGAATGGTAACTTCCTCAAACTGACCACCATGTAGAGATGCGAGATCTCGCATTGGGTGCCGAAACTTTACGGCATGGGGACGCGGGGCGGCAATCCTTAATCGGCCGCGGAATCACTCCGATGTACAGTCGCGCCACGTGAAGACTTTGACAATTGTGTCGAAAAGAGAATGAACGTAGAATTTGCCATGTGTCCACTTCGCCTCCACCTTCTAAGGGATTCTTTGCGCCAGATTCAATGATGAAGATAGGTGCTCACCTTCATCGCTTCCCTTTCTTTTGGAATGCCGCTGCCCTGGGACTTCGGAGTGTGAGCCAGCCCCGACGGGCCAAACAGATCGAAAAATATCTTGAGTCCAACGAGCTGCGTAAGCTTCGATTCGGCGCAGGGAGACATTCAGACAAGGGCTGGTTGAGTGCTGACCTCGTTCCCTTATCTACGAAGATCGTATTTATGGATGGTAGGAAGCCGTTACCTCTCCCTTCGGATTCGTTCGATTTCGTGGTATGTGAACACATGATTGAGCACGTGGACGTCTTGACCGGGCGCCGGCTGCTCGGTGAGTTTCGTCGAATTCTGCGTGTCGGGGGAGTCCTTCGAATTGCGACTCCCGATTTCGGAAGGTTGATTGGTTTCGTCTCTTTGCCAGAACCATTAGAGGGTGACGCGTCATATTACGTATCGACGATGAATGAAGGCTTTTCTGACATTCCTGAGAACGATCGTGGAAATCCGATCTACATGATCAATCGAATAGTTCGCGACTGGGGCCACCGGTTTCTTTATAACGAAGTTACCCTCAGAAGAGTCTTAATGGATGCTGGGTTTGGAGGAGTTGTTCGGCAGTCTCCCGGCGAAAGTGAGCACTTGGAACTGGTGTCGATTGATCGTCATCAGGAAGAAACGGGAGAACGAATGAACATGATTGAGACGCTCGTGCTTGAAGCTGTGGCAACTGAATAAGAAGGTCTATTCTTTTCGATAAAGAAAAGTCCCGTTTAGCAGAATTCAAAATCGGTAAATGTCGCGTGCGACCTTGTATGTCGTCACGAAGATAGGGCAAGATAGAGGATGTGCTCGTCAAATGCCTTCCGATTGGGTCGTCCTACGAAGTAATCACAGCGAAGGAGCGCTACTCACTATGGGAAGCGGAGAGCGAGCAATTTCGTAAAGTCTGGCCAGAATATAACTCGCACGGAAAGCACTCAACGGAGTTGTTTTTGGAGTTGCTTCCTCGCTTTTCCTCCTATCAATTTTTGATCTTCGATCATTCCATTGAGCGAGCCGTCGCTCGAGGAAGAGCGATTCCGTTCTGCTGGGACGGCTCACTTGACGATTTGCCGAGGGGTATGGATGCTCTGCGGTTGCGGATTCCAGATGATCGCCATCCTGCGACGGCGCTCGCAGCTTTGGCTGCTGAGGTGTCTTCTGACTTACGCGGAAATGACCTGAGTAGGTTGATTCTCCAAGTAATGGCGGAATGCGCCCGAGCGGCCAATCTTCAAGCGTTAGTTGTTCCCGTGCGACCGAATTGGAAAGATCGATACCCGCTCATTCCCATGGAGCAATACGCGAACTGGAAGCGCGAGGATGGACTCCCATTTGATCCATGGATGCGAGTGCACAGTCGTTTGGGCGCTTCGATCCTCAGAGCAGAAGAGCACTCATTGAATATTGAAGCGCCCGTATCATCCTGGGAAAGTTGGACAGGCATGGTTTTTCCTGCTGATGGTGCTTACACGTTCCCCGCTGGCTTGGCGCCACTCGTAGTAGAGAATGGCGTTGGTTCGTATTGGGAACCCAATGTTTGGATGCAGCACCCTCTTTAAATTGAATTCTTGTTTTTTTGGACAACGTTTGCCGACGGGGAACTGGGTACGTGGATGGTAACGTAAGCAAATTTTTCATTGAACAGATGAGTCTTCTCGTCTTGTTGGTTTTGTAGTTAGTAAAAGTTCATCATCGTCGATGGGCATAGTCTGTTCAATTTGGAAAATTCACTCCGGATGCGAGCCGTGTTTGGCGCCGTGAAAAACTAGGTCCTGCAGACCTGTTGAGCACGGGGCGTTTCGGAACTCCAACAGACACGTCTTACTCATTCCGGACGTCGAAAGTGGAACATTCCTGTCAAGGCGAACACCAATATCTACGTGGCCTCAAAGGTTTATCAACTGCCTGCCAAGTCGGAAGATTTGGCATCATCCCATGGAATGATGCGGCGGTACCCCGATTTTTGCGGGGTCGGTTCTCAGTTCTCGCTGAGGTGGTTCTTCCAGCATGCCCTTGCATGGAAGAGCCACGCCCACGCTCGTCTTGCTGGTCGAACTCACCTCTTCATTGTGGCTTTGTGTTGGCTGGGAAAGCTTTGGCGCGACTGCGTAGGGTTGGCATTTAATTCTTGGAGGAATAGAATTCCCGAAGCCCAAGAAGACGGCAAAATCTCCGAGTGACTCAAACGCTGAACGTCCGAAGATATGTGTGGCGATCGGTTGAGGCAGAATCACCCGACTTGGATTTGCAGTGCTTCGGTATGGCTTCGAAGGCGGTTTCTCCTTCTTGAAATAACGGCCACAAGGGGATGCACTATGCCGAAAATACGAATAGTGCCAGCGACTGGACCTCGTGTTCCCGTCCCTCTAGTCTTTAATACTTGGTTGAGCGTACTGGTGTCCGGAGAATATTGTTGAGGTCCTGCAGAGGGCTTTTATTCGTGCCGATCGCTATCTCAATTTTGGTCGTGAATTCGCCTGACTCAATGGCGGCCGGCCCTGGGTCAATCATTCAGACGGCTCCACTGTCGAATGCTTCGCCGGACCCGGCCGGGACTTCTTTCAGCGATCAGCTGGTAACTACGGGCGGTACGGGCGCCACCACCTTCACCCCGCCAGTTACTTTGCCCACGGGAGTATCTGTCTCGACAGCCGGTGTAATTAGCTCGAATGGCACGACGCCAGTAGGCACCTACGGCCTCAGTGGTGGAGATACCGACACTGTTGTCGGTGATACCGGGTCCTGGACCTACACACTTGTCGTGAGCGCGGTGCCTGTGACTCAAACGGCTCCGCTGTCGAATGCTTCGCCGGACCTCGCCGGGACTGCTTTCAGCGATCAGCTGGCAACAACGGGCGGTACGGGCGCCACCACGTTCACGCCCCCGGGTACTTTGCCCACGGGAGTAACCGTCTCGACAGCCGGTGTAATTAGCTCGAATGGCACGACGCCAGTAGGCACCTACGGCCTCAGTGGTGGAGATTCCGACACCCTTGGTGATACCGGGTCCTGGACCTACACACTTGTCGTGAGCGCGGTGCCTGTGACTCAAACGGCTCCGCTGTCGAATGCTTCGCCGGACCTCGCCGGGACTGCTTTCAGCGATCAGCTGGCAACAACGGGCGGTACGGGCGCCACCACCTTCACGCCCCCGGGTACTTTGCCCACGGGAGTAACCGTCTCGACAGCTGGTGTAATTAGCTCGAATGGCACGACGCCAGTAGGCACCTACGGCCTCAGTGGTGGAGATTCCGACACCCTTGGTGATACCGGGTCCTGGACCTACACACTTGTCGTTACTGGTGTCGTGATCGCTCAAGCTTCTCCGATTGCCGGCACGATCGAGGCCACAATCTCCAGTGTCTTCCACGACCAACTTGCCGCAACCGGGAACATCGGTTCCGTCACTTACCTCACTACCGTTCCTAACGCAGGCTTGAATGTCTCGTCCTCAGGTGCGGTCACTACCACAGGCGTACTGACGGCCGGACCTTACACGGTATCCGGAACTGACTCGGATTCCCTCAATGACTCTGGCACTTGGACCTTCTCGCTTCTTGTCACCGCCGCTCCGGGCGGTGGTGGGGGTTCGTCCGGAGGCACGCTTCGACAAACGTCTCCCACAAAAGGGGCCACGACACCGTCGTCATCATCATCCTTCGTTATTGGCGCCGTCACCGTCGCAAACGCCTCCGGCACGGTGACGTTCATCACCACAACTTCAAGTTCGGGATTGAATGTCACCAGTGACGGTGCCGTCACCACGACCGGCACCCTCCTGGTAGGGAGCTACACGGTTGCCGGGACGGTGAGCGACAGCTCAGGGAATACCGGTACCTGGACGTATACGCTTTCGGTCAACAATCCTTCTGCGACCGTCACTTTCGAGGCCAACCTGGGGAAGGGCACAATGGTGCCAGAGGTTGAGAATACGCCGACTGCGCTTACGCCTAATCTCTACACTCGCTCCGGATATAGATTCGACAGCTGGAACACTGTTGCTGACGGTTCGGGATCGAGCTACGCGAATGGCGGTACCTACCCGTTCACTTCGTCGGTCACTCTTTACGCACAGTGGACCGCAACGAAGACGGTCGCCGTCTCTCACACCGTGTCCTACAACGCCAACGGTGGCGTCGGCTCGATGCCGTCCGAAACGAAGAACGTATTGGCTGTACTGACGCTCAACAGATTTATTCGAACGGGTTACACCTTCGCAAGGTGGAGCACTTCCGCGGACGGATCGGGATCAAGTTACGCCAATGGCGGTGCCTATCCTTTCGATACTTCAGTTACTTTGTTCGCGCAATGGACCGCCGCTCCAACCTTCACGGTGACTTTTAGTCCTAACCATGGCGTCGGTTCGATGCCGCCGGAAACTAAAAGCGCCCCGGCCGCGTTGAGGCCGAATATCTTTACCTGGACTGAACACGACTTCGTCAGGTGGAACACCGCCGCCGATGGATCGGGATCAAGTTACGCCAACGGCGCTACGTATCCCTTCACTGCGTCCACCGTCCTTTATGCGCAGTGGAAGAGTGTGAAGGTGGTGGTTCTTCCTGCGGTTGATGCGGCGGTGACGTTAAGCCCCTTTGCTGCGAACTCCTCGCTTCTCTCGCCCGCCCTGAAATCACAAATTGCCCGATTGGCTAGGGACATCAAAGTGAACAGGGACACAAAGATTGCGCTCGTCGGTTATAGCGGAAAATTGGCGGCTGGAAATACGGTGAATGAGGCGGCGTGGGCGGCCAACTTGAAGATAAGTGGTGAACGAGCTGTACAAGTCGAGGCGTATCTTAGACAGCAACTTGCTGCCCTCGGTGTCAGGAGTTATTCGATTACCGCGGTGGGAACTGGACATTCCGACCCACCAGGTTCGCTCGCGACTGCGGTGAGTCAGGCGAAGAATCGATGCGTCATCGCGACGATTACGTAGGTCAAATATCTTCGTAAAGAGTCGCCACTCGAGGCGTCGTGCGGAATCAGCCACCGGGCGCTTGCGAGCTCAATTTTCCGTTGACTAGTCGCCTGGCTCAGGAGGAAGCGAACTCGGCGAGCAGCCCCGCGGGGGCGTGGTCCAAGGTGAGCAAGATCGCTTCAGCCAACGCACGTGCCGACGCGGGGTCGAGTTCGAGGGCGATTCGGGCGTCAGGGCCTTTAGATGGGTCGGTCACGTCGACCAATAGCGCATGACCGGCAGGGAAATGGACCGGGTGGTCGAAGTAGACCGTGGCTTCGGTCACTTTCATCCAACCCTGGCGCGCTTTGCTCCGCTTCCTCGAAGGTTGACTCGTTCAGTTTGATAGGTGCACATGGGATCCTTTCCGAACCTACGAGATCGTTCGGCCGGAAATCGAAGATGACGCCCCAGGCCTCCATCCCCGTTCCGGGGCGGTAACTGGGTGGGCTCACCCAGAAGAAGGCGTGACCTGCCCCCTCGTAGGTGTGGAACTCGTGTGCCTTGCCGGCCGCGGTAAGCGCGTCGGCGAGCACGGCGACCTGCTCGGGAGTCGGGTTCTGGTCTTCGGTCCCGAAGAGCCCGAGGACCGGGGCCGAGAGACTCGGCGCTTCGCCGACCACGGCCTTGAATTTGAACGGCATCTCCGCTGGCGCGTCCAGGGTTACGAAAGCGCCGTAGCAATCGATGACGGCGTCGAGCGGCAGTCGACAACCCGAGAGGAACGACTGTCGACCGCCCGAACAATAACCAATGGAGGCGACCTTTCCGTTCGAGTTGGGAAGCGACGTCAGCCGCTTCATGGCGGCCTCAACGTCACCCACCAAGCGTTCATCCGGTACGCCACCGTTTGCCCGCACGGTGGCCGCAGCGTCGTCGGGATCGGCCCCGGGCGCCTCGCGCGAGTAGAGGTTCGGCATGAGCGCGTTGAAACCACGAGCCGCGAACGTACGACAGATCTCCTTGGTGTCCTCGTCGAGACCCGGCATGTGGTGGATGACAACTATAGAACCAACCTTGTCAACGTCAGTGGGCTGGGCGAGGTAGGCCTCTATCTCGTCGCCTCCGTGCGCGGTCAGCGTTATGGTTTCGGCAATCGAATTGTGCGTCATGTGTTCCCTTCCATGAGAATCGGGTCATTGAATTCTATAAAATCATCACGAAGGTGGAGGAAGACGGGTCGCTACGGCGTTAGCTTGGGGCGTCGGATATACGTGGCGCACACGGTCACGCGTGGGAGACATTGCGGGAGGTGATCGCATATTGTAGACGTGGCGGTCGAGCTTGGCATCTTGCGGCTATATTCCTGTCTCGATGAAGCCGGGAATCGGGTTGGGTCAGCCGCCAGAGATGGGCGGCAGCACGGCGACTTCGTCGTGAGGCCCTACGGCGTCACCCATCGGCGTCGGTTCGCCGTTGACCCAGACCTGGCTCACGCCGAGGATCGATGCGAAGGCCTGCCCGTAACGCAGCTGCGCTAGCTCGAGGACCTCGGCCACGGTCTCGGCGTCGATTTCATCGCTGGACGTCCCTGCGGCTTCGCGCGCTGGACCAAAGAGAAGGAGGCGCGCCACCTTACGAAGTCGCCATTGTCGGCGCGGCGCGCGCGGTGAGACTAACCGAGCAATAATTTTTTACGCTCATGACTTCGGTGTGGAGTCGAGCGAGGTCCCGTCCAGGAGTATCGCGGACGCGAGGTCTCCGGCGTCAAGACCGTCGCCATCGGGAAGCATGACCAGTGCGTTGCCCTTGGCCACCGTATTCAAGAGGTGTGATCCCTGGCGCGCGGCGCTCTCGACGTGAAGTCGTCCGTCCTCGTGAAAACGATACACCACGTGCACGAGGTGCAATCGTCCATCGGGCTCTCTCGGGAGCGGACAGTCCAGGACCACGTTGATGGTCGGGCGCTCGAGTTGGTCGTGACCCGCGAGTCGACGAAGGGCCGGTCGCACGAGCAGCTCGAAGCCGACTCGCGTGGAGACCGGGTTGCCGGCCAGCCCGAACAGCGGGGTGTTGCCCGCACCGGCGACGCCGAAGGCGAACGGCTTGCCAGGCTTGATCGCCACCTGCATCCAGCGGGCGCGGCCGTCGCAGATCTCGGCAAGCACCGACTTGACGAAATCGACGTCGCCCATGCTGACGCCGCCCGTGGAGATCACGGCGTCGCATGTCTCGACGGCGTGATGCAACGCGTCCTTGATCACGTCGGCGTCGTCGCTCACGATCCCCAGGTCGACGGGCGTGAATCCCGACTGGCGCAGCAACGCCACCAGCATCGGGCGATTGGTGTCACGAATCATGGCCGAACCCAGCGTCCCGCCGGGGCCCGAGAGTTCGTTGCCCGTGGACAGCACCCCCACGCGTGGCCGCGGCTGGACTATTACCGATGTCAGACCCTGTCCGGCGAGCACGCCCAACTGCGTGGCGCCAAGTCCGTCGCCCCGCGCCATGAGGGTCTGGCCGATCGCGATGTCTTCCCCAGGATGGCGAACGAACTCTCCCACGTTTATGGTCTTGGTGATAAGGACCGACTTCCCGTCGGGATCGACTTCCACCTCCTCGATCATGCTGACCGCGTCAGTGCCGCCGGGGAGCGGTGCCCCGGTCATTATTCGCGCGGCTTCGCCGACCTCGATGGCCCGGTCGGCCGTTCCGCCGGCGAGGACCGTGGCGACGACGCGAAGTCGAACGGGACCCTCGGTGGTGTCCGACGCTCGAAGCGCGTAGCCGTCCATCGAGGAGTTCGTGAATCCGGGCAGCGGCTCGATGGCGACGATGTCCTGCGCGCAGACGCATCCGAGTGCGTCAGACACGGGAACGTCAACGGGGGCCAGCGCGCTGAGGTTTTCGAGCACGTAGTGCTGCGCCTCTTCCAGGGGGATCATGGCCATCGGTCTCAGATGTCCCGGGCTTTGAGTATCGGCTGCACGTCGCTGCTCCAGGCCGAACCACCCGGCCACAACTCGCGTTTCCACAGCGGCACGGATTTCTTCACCGCTTCGATGCAGAACTCCGCCGCGACGAACGCCTCGTGTCGGTGCGGACTCGATACCGCCACGACGACCGCGATGTCGCTCAATTCGACCCGCCCGGTGCGGTGGTGGACCGCGATGGCCTCCACCATGGGCCAGCGACGCCGGGCTTCGGCGACGACCTCGTTGATGCCACGTTCGGCCAACGCGGGTTCGGTCTCGTACTCGAGGGCCTGCACGTCACTGAGGTCCCCCGACGTGTTGCGCACCGTGCCGCAGAACGTGACCACGGCGCCGCAGTTGGCGCGAACGGCCCACGCGGTCAATTCGTCGGGCGACAGGCTCGACGGCGAGACGGCTATCCAGTCTTTGGAAGGCGTCGTGTCCACGATTTTCATCCTACGGGGGACCACTGTCGCGGCTCGGGGTCGGCCCTAGCCACCGATCATCGACATCGAACGCGCGGGTCGCAGGAAACCGGGCTCGTTGATGGCGTGTCCGGGAAACTTGGCCCACACCGCCCGGCGAAGCATGAGCTCGATCGTGGCGTCGGGTTGAGCGTCGCGCAGCGCGTCACGCAAGGTGTACTCGTCGTCGGAGAAGAGGCAGTTGCGAATGGATCCGTCGGCCGTCAAGCGCAGGCGGTTGCACGTGCCGCAGAAGGGCTGCGTGACGCTCGAGATGAGGCCGATCTCGCCGCGCCCGTCGGCGAAGCGGAATCGCTCGGCGGGCGCCGGTCCGCTTTCGCCGATCGCCTCGAGTGCGAAGACCTCGGAAATCCGCTCGAAGACCTCCTGCCCTGGCACCAGTTGGGAACGGTCCCACTGGCCCTGGGCGTCGAGCGGCATGAACTCGATGAAGCGAACGACGCGACCCGTGTCGCGCGCGAAGGTGGCGAAGTCCAGGATTTCATCGTCGTTGCGGCCTCGCAGCAGCACCACGTTGATCTTGATCGGTCGTAAACCGACCTCCTCGGCGACGTCCATCGCGTGCAGCACCGTGGCCAGGTTCCCGCGTCGGCGGATCGATTCGAAGCGGTCGGCTCGCAGGGAGTCGATACTCACGTTTACCCTCTTGAGTCCCGCCTGGGCCAGCGGGCTCGCCGCCGCGGCGAGCAGCATGGCGTTGGTTGTGACGGCCAGGTCCTGGAAGCCGAGCCCCGAGAGCCCCGCGACCAAGAGGGCCAGGTCCTTACGCACCAGCGGCTCTCCGCCGGTGAGTCGCAGGGCGCTCACCCCCAGGTCGTGCGCCACCCGGGCGACCCGGATGATCTCGTCGTAGGAGAGAAGCTCCTTGCGCGGCAGGAAGGTCATCCCCTCCTCGGGCATGCAATAGACGCAGCGCAGGTTGCACCGGTCCGTCACCGAGATGCGAAGGTCGTCGTGGATGCGGCCGTATCGGTCGACCAGGGGCCCGTCGAGGGGCATGGCCACCTCGGAGGTGTCATGAGCGGTCGGGCCGAGTGGCGCCGACGCGCCGCGGTGAGGTTGGACCGAGACGGCGACCGGAACCGCTGAAAAGTCCTGTTCACGTGTCACGTCGGCCCATCCCCCGTTCGATTTTCACTATATCGGTCTTTGTAATTCCCAACCCCGGAATGAGCGGCGAACGCGCTCTTAATGATCACCTAGTGAGAATCGTCAACCAATCGGCCCCAATCACCGGACTTGCCACCGGTCTTTCGCAGCAGCACCAGGTCGTCGATCTGGGCGTTGGGGTCGACGCGCCGCAATGAACCAACGATGCTCAAGGCGGCAATGGCGCAGGCCGTCAACGCCTCCATCTCGACGCCGGTGCGGTGCGTAGCCCCGACCGTGGCGGAGATGGCGATCTGACCGGGCTGCACCACTACTTCGACGTGGATCTGGTCGACGTTGAGGGGATGACAGAGCGGGATGAGGTTTGAAGTCTGCTTGGCTCCCTGGATGCCGGCCAGGCGCGCGGCGTGCAAGGGATCCACGCCGTTTCGGCTGAGACCGAGGGTCGAGACGTCGGCCACGGTCGTCACGACGCAGCTGGCGAGCGCCTGACGCTTGCTGGGCCGCTTTCGCGAGACGTCGACCATTCGAAGTTTTCCGGCGCTATCGACGTGTGTGGACCGTTGTTCCATGCCACCTCCATGCTCGTGTCGTGAGGCCCTGAAGTTCTTTGATTTTGGCTGATTCATTGGCCATCGTACCGCTGGCAGTGCTCGCAAGGAGGGGATCGCGTTCGTCAGGCTCCTGGAGGCGTCGCGACAAAAGGCCTTCATCTATTTACCTACGGTGCGACGGCCCTTTCTCCCGCGATAGGAGACGTTAAAACCCGGCGTTTCACCGGTCTTTGCAACGTTTGATAGGTCCAAATTGGGTCCATATTGGGGTTTTGTGGGCACTGAATTGATGGTGAGTTGAAATGCTAGTTCCCATGTCGGTAACCAGGTATGTTGCAATTAATGGAACGTGGCGGCGCGCCCGATGATGCCCGTGACTGAAGACAGGCGTCGCGGCTCGCGGGGCCGGATTGCGGTCGCACCCGTGAGCGCTGACGTCCTTGATGCCGTGCCCCAAATTCCCGTGCCGGTCGTCGCGCCTGTGTCGCCCGAGACCGGGCCCGCGACTCCTCACCGGTCGGTCTGGCCGATCTACGCGGTTCTTGGGATTCTGCTGATCGCCTACGTGATTTCGGTCTTCGTTCGCAACGCCAACCAGCAGTGGCTCTGGCTTGATGGCTGGACGGTGACGGCCTTCGAGTTGGTGGCGTCGTGCCTGTGCATCATCCGGGGACTCGACCACAAGCCGGGCCGCGCGGTCCCCCTCGTCCTCGGCTTCAGCCTGCTGTCCTGGACGATCGGCGATTTCTTCCTCACCGTTGAGTCCGTGGGCGGCGCCACCCCCCACACGCCGTCGGCGGCGGACCTCTTCTACCTGCTCTTCTACCCCCTGGCCTACGTGGCGACCGTTCTCCTGCTGCAGCGCGGACTTGGTCGGCTCTCCCGGCCGAACTGGCTGGACGGCCTGGTCGCCGGCCTCGGTGCGGCGGCCCTGTGCGCCGCCTTCGCCTTCCACAGCATCATGCACCTGACGGGCACCAGCAACCTAGCCACCGCCACCAACATGGCCTACCCGGTGGGGGACCTCCTGATGCTGCTGCTGGTCATCGGCGGAACGGTGCTGCTCTCCGGCCGCGGCACGGGCCAGTGGTATCTGCTGGCCTGCGGTCTCTCCGTCATCGTCATCGGCGACACGTTCAACCTCTTCTCCACGTCCAAGCAGTTCTCGCACTACGGCGCCTTCGGCAGCGACATCAACGCGTTCGCCTGGCCCACCGCCATATTGCTTATGTCGCTGTCGGTGTGGCTGCCGGCGCGTTACCTCGACCCGTTGCGGCCCCAGAAGACGTCGGGCTTCCTCCTGCCCGGGCTGGCCGCGGCCGGTGGCCTCGTCATCCTGGTCACGGGCACCCTGGAGTCGATCAGCCGGGCCGCGCTCTGGCTGGCGGTCGCCACCCTGCTCACCGTGGGCGTGCGCCTCGCGATCTCGGCGCGCACCCTGCGCATCCTCACCGAGGAGCGTCACCGCCAGGCCCATACCGATGAGCTCACGAACCTGGGCAATCGTCGTCAGTTGTTCCACATCCTCGACACCTTCTTCGCCGACCAGGCCACCTTGGCCGAACCTCGTGAGATGGCGTTCCTGTTCGTCGACCTCAACCATTTCAAGGAGATCAACGACTCCTTCGGCCACCCGGCGGGCGACGAATTGTTGCGCCAGCTGGGACCGCGCCTCACGGGCGCGGTCGGGTCGTCGGGCTCCGTCGTTCGATTGGGTGGCGACGAGCTGGCCGTGGTGCTGATGGACGCCGACGCCGACCAGGCCGTCGTGGTCGCCCAGCGCATCCTCGGCGAGATCGAGAAGCCCTTCGTCCTGCACAAGATCAACGCCAGCGTGGGTGCCAGCATCGGCATTGCCCTGGTGCCGTCCAACGCCTCGGACGGGCCGGGTCTGCTGTGGTGCGCGGACGTCGCCATGTACCGCGCCAAGCTGGGCAACACGCCCTTCGTCTTCTACGACCAGGACCTCGACGGCGGCGAGGACCAGCCCAACCTGCTCGACGAACTGCGCCTGGCGGTGCGTGAAGGCTCGTTCGTCCTGCACTACCAGCCTCAGCTGGACCTTCGAAGCGGCGAGGTCCTCGCGGTCGAAGCCCTCGTGCGCTGGCCCCACCCCAAGCTGGGCCTGGTGCCGCCGATGAAGTTCCTGCCCCTGGCCGAGGAGGCGGGCCTCATGTGGCCGCTCACCACCTGGGTGCTCAACGAGGCGCTGGCCCAGTGCGCGGCCTGGCGGGCCGAAGGCCGCACGCTCGCCGTGTCGGTCAACGTCTCGACGACGGACCTGCTCGAGGTCGGCTTCATCGAGCTGGTCGAGCAACTGCTCGAGCGCTACGGTCTGCCCGCCCAGGCGCTGGTCATCGAGATCACCGAAACGGTCATCATCAACGACTTCGTCAAGGCTCAGGCGGTGATCCAAGTCCTGCGCGACATCGGGATCATCGTCTCCATCGACGACTTCGGCGCGGGCTTCACCTCCCTGGCCTACCTGAGCAGCCTGGCGGTGGGAGAGCTCAAGCTCGACCGTCAATTCATCATGCAGCTGAGCTCCGATGGCAAGGGGCGTGACCTCGAGCTGGTGCGCGCGACCATCAACCTGGGTCACGACATGGGACTGCGGGTCGTGGCCGAAGGCATCGAAGACGTCGAGACGCTCGACCTATTGGGCGACCTGGGCTGCGACCTGGCGCAGGGCTACTTCATCAGTCGACCGACCCCCGCCAATCGGCTGGCCTTCAAGTCGGCCGGCGTCGAGACACCGGCGATCACCTCCGGTCGACTCGTCACCCGTCTCTAACCAACCCACCGCGTTCTCGACTCGACGCCGCTACGCCGGTGCCAAGGTGCACTCCACCATCTCGTCGACCTTCTCGAAACCGAGTCGCTGGTAGACGCCGTTGGAAGTGGGATTGGCCGCGTCGGTGAAGAGCATCACGCCGTGGCCCTGGCCGATGAGCTGGGCCGATACCACGTACGTGAGCTGGGCGGCGTAGCCTCGACCGCGCTCGTGCGGCGGCGTGTAAACCGGACCAATCCGAGTCACGGTTCGGTCGGGCGTCGCGACGACAGGAGAGTGCGCCACGACACAGACGGGCTTTGTGTTGACTATCCATACGAAGACACGGCCTTCACTCAGCGATGCCGACAACCCTTCTTCGAGGCCGTGGCGTTCGAGTCGGGTCTCCTCGGTGAAGTCTCGCCACCACGTGATCAGTTGATCGAAGTCGCCCTCGTGGCACTGTTGAAGGGTTCCGGCCACCGGCAAAGGAGCGACGAGCTCGCCCAGTACGTAGACGAAATGGTGACGTCCAAGCACCGGGCGCAGCTGGCGCTGTGACCGTGTGACGTAGAGCGTCAGGAACGAGTCGACCAGTGCCCGCGATCCCAAGGCGCCGGGGACCTGCGGGTCGCGCTCAAGCACGGCGTCGACCGCGGGTCCAACGGCCTCGAGGGGCATGGGCGAAAGGACGAGATGGTGGGGGGCCGTGCGCATCATCATGCCTACGACCGTGTTCGAGTCCTCGACGACCCACCACGACGACGTCTCGTAACTGCGTTGGCCGCTCGCGACCGACGTCGCGGTGCTGCCCATCACGTTGGTGAGGTAGGGCTCTCGGGCCCGGAATTGAGTGGTCCGTTCGAGGAACGCACCCGCGTTAGGGAGAAGGACAACTTTCATTGAAAATTGTCTCACGAGGCCGACCTGGCGTCAATACTCCGGCGCGAGGCGGTGGACCTACGTCGCGGTGATCGTCGTGCGTCGGTTGGAGGCGCTGGAGGTCGGGAAGGTCACGAAGTGCGACGCGCCCTCACCGATGGAGGACATGCTGACGTGCGTCACGTTGAACTTGACGAACAACGAGGTCAGGTAGGACGTCGTCACCTTGGCGCGCTCCGCGCCGAGCAGGCTGTTGTGCGTAGAGACGCCCGTGGAACTCGCAAAGCCGGTGACCGTGACGGTGGTGAGATGATCGGCTTTGATCGCCGCGGCCAGGCTGCTCAGTTCTCCTCGGTACGAGGAGCGAATGCGCCAGGAGTTATTCGCGAAGTACACCGTGAGCGACACCTCCTTCACGGCGCTCGCCGGTATGTCGAGCGACACCTGGGACGCGGCGCTGAAGGAGGCGTTGCCCGCCTGGTTGGCGTTGATCACGCACCGACCCGTCTTGCTGGTGAAGGTGACGAGGCCGGTCGACGCGTTGTACGTGCAACCCGATGAAGCCGAGTTGAGGGAGAAGACCACGGGGTTGCCCGAGCCCCCGCCGGTCGCCACCGGCAAGTAGGTCTCACCGATCGTGGGCGCCGCGGGCATGACGGAGGTGAAGACGATCGTCTGGGTGGGGCCGGTGACCACGACGCTCTGGGAGATCTGCGGCGCGGCCGAGTAGCCGGGTGCGCCGGCGTCGTTGGCGTCGATGGTGCAGGTACCGGCGGCGAGAATGGTCAAGACCCCCGACGAGCCCACGGAGCACACCGCGGGCGTGGTCGAGCTGTACAACACGATCCCGACGTTGGGACTCGCGGCCGCGACGACGTCGTAGGTGCCCGGAGACGAACCGCTCACCGCGCTGGTCGGAAAGCTGGTGAATTTAAGGGCCAGTGGCAGCGACGGCGTGTTGGTGGCCGAGATGGTGACGACGCCCGCCACGTAGCTGACGGCGTAGTTCGACGGCGAACCGGTGGAGAAGGTGACCGCGGACGGCGTCACCGAATAGGTGCCGACGGCGGTGGGCATGGTGGTGGACGGTCCGTACACCGTGGTGCCGGTGCCGCTGTAGGTATACGTCACGCCCGAGATGACGTCACCAGTGAGCAGGCCGCTCGGCGTCTCGGAGGGGGTGAAGGGCGAGCCGAAGGTGACCGTGGGCGAGCCGGCGGTGATGCTGAGGGCGGCCACGCCTACCGCGAAGCTCTGCTGCGCCTGGGTTGCGGCGTTGTAGGCGCCATTGCCCAACTGGTTGGCGTCGATGGTGCAGGTGCCCGCGCCGATGAAGCTCACCACGCCGGCGCTGATGGTGCAGACGCTGGACGAGGAGGCGTCGATGGTGTAAGTCACGGGGTTGCCCGATCCTCCGCCGGTGGCGCTCACGTCATAGGTGGCCCCGCCCGCCGTGGCGCTCGAGGGGGGCGTCGAGAACCCGCTGATCGTCTGCGGTGCTTTGGCCACCAAAAAGCTCTGCTGCGCCTGGGGCGCGGCGCCGTAGGTGGCGTTGCCCAGCTGGTTGGCGTCGATGGTGCAGGTGCCCGCGCCGATGAAGCTCACCACGCCGGCGCTGATGGTGCAGACGCTCGACGAGACGGCGTCGATGGTGTAAGTCACGGGGTTGCCCGATCCTCCACCGGTGGCGCTCACGCTGTAGGTGGCGCCGTTCACCGTGGCGCTCGAGGGGGGCGTCGAGAAGCCGGTGATCGCCTGAGGTATCGTGCCGACGCTGAAGCTCTGCTGCGCCTGGGTGGCGGGGAAGTATGAGCCGTTGCCGCCCTGGTTGGCGTCAAGGGTGCAGGTGCCCGTGCCAATGAAACTCACCACGGTCCCGCTGATCGAACAGACGCTCGACGACGCGGCGTCGACGGTGGTGGTGACGGTGAGACCCGAGGTCGAGGAATCGGCCATGGTGTAGGTGGCGCCGCCGTCGGTGGCCGTGGTGGGGGCCGTGGAGGAGAACGAGACGGTCTGGAGTGATTTGATCGATCCGCTGTCCGTGGCGACGGCGGGGGCCGCATCACTCGAGGTGGCTGTCGCCGTATCGGTGAAGGCCCCGGGCGATGACGACGTCGTGAGCGTGACGGAGATCGCGGGCAGGGCGGTACCAGCCGTGATGGCCGATCCCGTGGTGTAGGTGCACGAGATGCTGGGACTCGTCACCGTGCAAGCCCACCCGGTGCCCGAGGCCGCCGTGGGGACGAGCGAGGCGGGAAAGGTATCCGTCACGACGACATTCTGGGATTCGCTCGCCGCACTGGCGCTGTCCACGGAAGGGGTGAGGGTGACCGTGGAGGTCGAACCGGCGGTGAGCACGCCGCTGCCGCTGTCGGTGTTGGTGAGCGCCAGGGAGGGCGATGGGCTGATGCTAGAGACCTGCAAGAGGTTGATCTGGTGGAACTCGTTGAGCCCACCCGTGGAGGCGGCGAAGCCGAAGGCCAGCTCCTGAGGGAGATGCGACGTCGCGTTGAGCCACGCCGATGGCACCCCGGTGGGATTCGCAGGCAGCGTGCCCTCCAAGGATTTCCACGTCGAGCCCGGAGCGTCGCTGCTCAGCGGCTCGACGGCGAAGAGCCAGTCTCCCGCGGGAACGGAGATCCCCGACGCGCTCGCGGTGATGGCCGACGCCGAGGGGTTGAGCACGACCTCTTCGGGCACGCCTATGCTCGATACGCCGGTTCCGCGCGTCGTCGCGCTCTTGTCATCCATCGTCAGGCTTCCCGTCAATTGTGTCTGACCAAGCAAGCAATAGCCCGTCGTGCCGTTGCCCGGGCCGCGCACGCCGAGTGACTCGGCCTTCGCCGGCGTGGTGGGGGTGCAGGTTGAGCCGCCGAAGCTGCTGTTCTCAAAGTTGCCGTAGACGTCCGCTCCGAATCCCAGGTAGCCGTAGGGCACGCCATCATTCGTTCCTTGCGTGGAGTAACCGAGCGAACCACCCGAAGGCCCGGTCGTTGATGGAGGCGTGGGGTCGGACGGATTGACGGCCGCTAAGTCGAAGGAGATACCGTCCGCCCCATTGCCGTCGAACTGATACGACGTCCACGAGATGTCGAGCCCGTTGACCGTGGGCACGGCCACACCGTTGTAGATGGTGCCTACTTGGCTTCCCGCATTGTTCGTCAGTTGCAGGGCGCCGCTGCCCGCCGCGTCGACGGGCTCGGTCACTGCGCCCACCTGTCCGTCGCAGTCCGCGATTGGCGTGGCCGACGTGTCAGTGCCGGCGGTGAGACAGACGCCAGCACTGCCGGTGGGCTTTGTCCAGTCTTGACTGGCGGTTGTTCCATTGTTGAAGGACTCGGTCAGGAGGCTGGTTCCCGAGGCACTCGCCGGCACTGAGGGCAACGCGATGACCGCGACACCGACCAGAAGAATCAGCGGAAGAACGAAGTGTGCGAGCTTACGAATCACCAATTGCCCCCTTGGTAGGTCTTGCGAAAACGACGCTGCTGATTCGTCGAGCCAGAAAGTTAACTTAGGCCAGCGCCCTCCGGAAAAAGCGGATGCCTAGCGCGTTACTCCGCTCTTCTGTCTCGTAGCAAGACGGCTCGCGCGTGACGAGCTCAGGGAGAGACCTTCGTCGCGAATTATCCATCCTCGATCTCATCTCACGGTCCGCGCCGTGTTGCCAACGCGCGCAAGAAGTTACGCATCATTTCTCGACGGGGGAAGGTGGGGACTGCACGGCGAAGACCGCGCATCACAACACGGTGAACGCCGTGGAAAGTGCAGGTGAGTCGTTGATGTCGCCCGAGCGTTTGGCAGTCTTAGGCAACGTTCGCCCACAAATTCTTAGGTGCGCGCGAGACCCCAAGCGTCGGCCACGAGCGCGAAAGAACGCTCTCGTGCGTCGTAGGAATGTGTGCGAGTGGAGAGCATGAGTTCATCCGCGTGCGTTCGCTGCGCGAGATCCTCCAAGCCTTGCGCCACCACGGAGGGATCGCCAATCACGTGCGACACCATGGCCGCATCGATCACGGCCATCTCTTGAGGGTTGAACCCGTAGTCCTCGGCTTCCTGCGGTGATGGCAACAGTCCCATCTGGCCGCTTCGGCGTTGCAGGATGCTGAGCTTGGTCGAACCGGACAGCCACGCCGCCTCGTCGTTGGTCGCCGCACAGATCACCGACACCGCGACCATGACCATGGGACGCTCCAACAACATCGAAGGCTTGAAGCTCGAGCGATAAAGAGAGAGGGCTTCATCGAGTTGATCGGGTGCGAAGTGGTAGGCGAAGGAGAACGGCAGGCCCAACATCCCGGCCAGTTGGGCGCTGAAGGTGGAAGAGCCGAGCAGCCATACCTGGGGGAGGTAGCCGCTGCCCGGAGTGGCGAAGGGATGACCTGGTCGATCGCGGGGCAGGAGATAGCTGATGAGCTCGACCACGTCGTCGGGGAACGATTCCGCCCGAAGGTCGGCGGAACGTCGAAGGGCCCGCGCGGTACGCGGGTCGGTGCCTGGTGCACGACCGAGACCGAGGTCGATCCTTCCGGGGTGCAGCGCCTCAAGGGTGGCGAACTGCTCGGCCACCACGAGCGGCGAATGATTCGGCAGCATCACGCCGCCCGAACCGATGCGCAACGTCGACGTGTTCTCGGCCAGGTGGGCCATCACCACCGCGGGTGCGGAGCTGGCGATGGCGGCCATGGCGTGGTGCTCGGCCACCCAGAGTCGGTGATAACCGAGACGCTCGACGGCTTGGGCCATGCGGGTCGTCTCTTGGAGAGCTCGCGCGGGTGACGAACCGGTGGCCACCGTCGCGAGGTCGAGCACCGAAAGCGGAATCATGATTCATTCACACTAAGGTCCGCGCTCACGTAACGTGGCGTGCGCACACAGCGTCACGCTTTACTGACAGCGAAGACTGGCCAGCGACGCGACGTGCATGCTCGACGTGGGGTTGCCACTGGACGGATACACCGATTGATTCCACACAAGGTCCGTTGACGTCACTCGCATGGAGGTCACGGTCGCGCCCACGACCCAATGAAGGGCGTTGGGTACCTGGCACCACGAGGTGGCCCCTGGTTTCAGGCGGAACAGTTCCTGTCGAGTTCCCGCCGGGATGGTCTGGGTCGCGAAGAGAGAACCATCCGGGGCCATGAGCAGGTAGTTGCTCTGGGGCACGCTGTCGGCCCCATAACCGAAGCCTTTGATCGACGGCAGCGTTCGATACGTCCAGGTCCTGCCCGAATCGATCGACTGCAGCAGCGGGTATTGGGATGAGGGATCGAGCAGGAGGAGGCCGTGGGCGGAGGTGGCCACCAGCTGCTGGGAGAAGCAGCTGTTGACGTTGGTGACCCACGTCGAGTCCGTCCATCTGACGGAGCCGCCCGCGGTCCCGTGCGCAGGACCGACGAGCAGCGGCTGGTTGGCGCCGTTCATCGCGCAGTTGCCCCATTGGAGGGGGCCGAAAGCCGCACAGGGTCCGCTCGTCGGACAGCCCAAGGATGAAGCCGACCAGGTGGCCCCGCCATCGGACGTCACCTCGGCGGCCACCCGTCCGGCGTCGGTTCCCGGAGGATAACGCTGGTCCTGGTAATTGTTGGCGCCGGCGAAGAGGGCGGCGACCGTGGTTCCCTCGTCGCGGAAGCCCCCGAAATCCTCGAGAGAGTAACCGGCGGGGACGGGCACGCGGCGCCAGGTGGCCCCTTCGTCCGTCGTGTACAGACCGGCGACGTAGATCGGCGGCGCGCTGTCGTTGACCGCGGTATCGAACCCCGCGAAGATCGAGTCACGATGGACCGGATCGATCAGCACCGTCGAGCATGGGGGGTTGGAAGCGGGTGAGGAGAACAGACGCAGGGGCGTGCCGGCCAACGCCGAGGCGACGCCGTGCGTCGAGACGTGGACCGGCGAGGAGCCCCCGGTGATGACCAGCCCCGACGCTTGGCACCACGCGATGAGGCTGGAATTGGATGATGGCGTGATGGGTGAAGGTCCGGCGAAGCTCGACGACACGTAGGTCACCCGACCCAGGCTGGCCCACGACCGGCTCGGCACCACATTGAGCACCCGCGGCGTGAGCACGACGTCGAGGCCGCCGCCCTTGGGGTTCTGCGAATACGACAGCGCCGGATAGGCCCGGCGTTCGGGCGCCTTCGTGATGGAGAGGTCGTAGCTGAAGGGCTGTCCGATGATCGACTGCAGGGGAGCCCATCCAGTGATCTGAACGACGGCACCAACCTCGGCGGAGGATGTGCTGAGCTGGAGCGTTTCGCACCTCGTTGCCTTCACGCAACGCGAGGGCTTCGGCGCCTCGAGCGCGATGGTGGTGTGCGCGTCACCCGATTGAAGCGCGCAGCCCGAGATGTTCCCCAGGCACTGGACGGCGACTTGATAGTTGCCGGATACCAGCGGATGCGCCGACACCACGCCGTGCGTGACCTCGAGCCAGGCGGTCTCGGGCACCTGCAGCGTCGTCGTGAAGGTCGTCCCCGAGGTCCAACGCGCGGGGACCCCATCCTCTTGGAGCCCGTTCAGGCATCCATCCCAGCAGACGTTCACGTAGGTCTGTCGGGGCGACGACGGTAGGCCGGCGTAGCGGCCCGTCACCTTCACCTTCTCTCCGGGAGTGGCGCGCGTCGTGCTCAGGGTCAAGGTCAAGTTGCCGGTAGGGGACGACGGCGAGGTCGTGGTGGTGGGGGCGGGCTTGAACCCGTCGTCGAGGTAGGCGGACATCGAGACGAGCAGGGAAGAACCATGCAAAGCGGGCACGCGAAAGCACCCCGTGATGTCGCCGTTCAAGGACTGCGTCAGGAAGCCTTGGCTTGACGGGCACATCGACGTAGGTGCCATGTAGGACGAGGTGATCGCCTCGATCTGCGATGGCGTCAACATGTTCGTCGTGCTGGCGATGCTCGCCGATGCGCAACTGGCGAGTACGAACGCCGCCGCGACCACGCCGCCCCATCGAAGAAGGTTGCCCTTGGGACGAACATTGAACTGGGCCATGTGCTAACTCCGAGCGCCGGTCTTTTCGGTCAAGCATCGGCTTTCCAACCCTAACGAGGCCGTCGCCGCAAGGAAAGGGCACCCCCGAGGGTCGAGCCCTACCTACTGGCCTCCATCACGCTCGATAAGGACTCGTGGAGACTCGGGTCGAGGGCCCGAGGGATTCCCCGCGTGAACCCAGGTTCCCGTGACTATTGCGGCGGGCCCGAACCGAGCTGGAAGGTGGCGGTTGCGGTCGTGCCGCTCGGGTCGGTGTAGTCGATCGTCACCGAATCGCCCGGCTTCAGCGCTTGGAGGATCGTGGCGAGGTCGTTCGGCGTGGTGACGGCCTGTCCGTTGATGGACGTGATTAGGTCGCCGGCGGTCAGCGCGGACTTCGACGCCGACGTGCCCGGGAGGATTTGCACGATGACTGCGCCGCTGGTGCCGCTTTGACCGGCGAAGGCGAAGCCGGTGGACGCGGCGTTCGCCGTCGACTCAGCCTCGATGCCGACGAACGCCGTTGTTCCGACGTGCACCGTGGAGGAGGAATCACCCTTCTCGATCGACTTGGCGATGGAGAGCGCCGCGTTGATGGGGATGGAGTAGGCCTGCGTGAGCGTGGAGGTCTGGCCGTAGCTGAGGCCTTCGTCATTGGTGGAGCCGGCCGTGTTCATTCCGACGACCTTTCCCTCCTTGGTGACCAGTGGTCCGCCGGAGTCGCCCGGCTGGATGTTGGCGTTGGATTGGATGGTGCCGGTTAACTGTTCGGAGTTGGCCACGCTGCCTTGATCGCCCGCGGTGATCGTCTGGTCGAGCGCTACGACCTTGCCCGCCGCGACGCTGGGCGAACCGCCGATGCCGCCGGCGTTTCCGATGCCGATCACCTCTTGCCCGACGGTCAGCGAGGACGAGTTACCGATGGTGACGGTGGTGAGGCCCGACGCGCCCTCCAGCTTGAGCAACGCGATGTCCTTGGTCACGTCGTAGCCCACGACCTTGACCTGGTACGTCTTGCCGGTCGCCACGTCGCGGGCGGTGATTGACGTCGCCCCGTCGATCACGTGGTTGTTGGTGAGCACCAGTCCCTTGGCGCTGATGATCATTCCCGTGCCGGCGGCCGCTTGGCCTTGGTAGGAGAGGTTGGTGTTGATGTCGACGAGACCTTGATCGACCGACTTGGCGACTTTGGCCACGGCCGGACTCACGGCGGGCCTCTTTGATCCGGTAGACGGAAGCAGGGTCGAGGGGAACTGATTGCCTTGGTTCCCGAAGGGGAACGGGAGCTTGGAGGATGCGGACTTGATGGAACTTCCGGCAGGCTTGAACACGTCGTGGCCGACGAAGATGCCCAGTCCGAGCGACGTGATCACCAGGATGACGGCGACCACCACGGAGCCGAGATGCAGGCGATGTACGTGGCGTACGGGCGGTACGGATGCGGGTTCCACGGCTACCGGTTCCACGGCCTCTTCGTGTTCGTCGGATGGAGTCCAGTCCATGAGATCCTTCTTTCGATGCTTACAGGGTGTCCTCATTATGGGGGTCCATCCTTAGTGCGGCCTAGGGCACACCTAAGAACGTCTTAAAACTGACCAGCCGCGCGTGGTTCAGGTGGGCACCTTGTGTGGAGCGATGAGATATTTCTCGCCGGTCGCTTGCTTGGCGTAGACGGTGTAGGCCTCGGGCTGCAGGGCCTCGGCCAGCGAGACCTCTTCGGTGTAGTGGCTGGCGAACGTGGTCGTCAGACCTGACGCCACCCGATCGCGAAGCGATTGGAAGAGCGCCGGATCGATGCTCTGCAGGAATGGCGTCAGCAGCCAGCCCCCCAGGCCCCAGGCCATGCCGAACCCGCGCTTCAACACCGTGGGGCTCGGGTCGAGGCCGCCGTAGATGTAGACCTGCTTGTGCGTCGTGGACCCGTACCGGCTGTAGGCCGGCGAGGTCGTGAGCGACGCGGCCTCCATGGCGCTGAGGATCTGGCCGGCGAGCTTGCCTCCGCCGATGGCGTCGAAGGCCAGCGTCGCCGACGTCTCGGTCAGCGCCGCGATCAACTCGGTCATGAACGAGGGAGAAGAGGAGTTGCACACGTAGCGCGCGCCCAACGCGCGCAGGATCTCCTCCTGCTCGGGCTTGCGAACGATGTTGACGAGCGCCACGCCCTCCTCCAGGCAGAGCCGGTTGAGCATCTGACCGAGGTTCGATGCGGCGGCCGTGTGTACCAGCGCGCTGTGCCCTTCGCGACGCATCGTCTCGACCATGCCGAGGGCCGTGAGAGGGTTGACGAACGACGACGCTCCGACGCTGGCCGGCGTGCCGTCGGGAAGCGCGAGGCACTGAGCCGCGTTGACGCAGCGGAACTGCGTGTACATGGCGCCCGCGGCCACGGCGACGGTCTTGCCCAGGAGCGCCTGGGCGGCGGCGGACTCGCCAGCGGCGATCACCGTGCCCGCGCCTTCGTTGCCAACGGGCATCGAGGTTCCCACTCGTCCCGCGAGGGACCTCATGGATCCTTCGACCAGCGAGGCCGTCACCATCGGTTGTCCCGACGTCACGGACACCTGCGCCGACGCCATGTCCGCGCCGGCGAGCAGCAGGCCGAGGTCCGAGGGGTTGATCGGTGACGCCTCGACTCGGATCAGCACCTGATCGGCCTGGGGCAACACGACGGGCACCTCCACCAGCGAAAGTTGGAGCGTGCCCTCGGGCGTCACCAGTGATCGCAATTCTTGTCCGGTTTCGGGTGTCCCTGCTGTCATGATCGACGCCTCACTTGATCTAGTTACTTCGAGAGACCTCGTCGACCTCTCGAGGTCACCCTACAAGTCGGCGTTGCGTCGTCCTTCAGTTGAAGGGTGCAGACAGGTGATCCGACTCGAATCGCTTCATCCGCGTGAACGAAGGGTGAACGGCGCGGCCATAGAGGCGAAGACACGCCATCGCGACGTGGTGACCGCTCATGCCACGAGCCGGGATCAACCTACCTCCACGAGCTCGCGGTCGAGGTGGTCGGCAAAGGCGACCCGCGCCAACTCTCGAGCGACCTTGCGCTGCGCGTGCACGTCGAGGGGCGAAGGACTTTGCGCGGTCGTTCTCTCGCGTTCACGGGTCTGGGACCGAATGGCCAGGGCCAGCGGCACGAATATCACGCCCAGAGCGAGCGGCACCATCAAGAGACTTCCCAGTACAAGCACCATCATTGTTCTCTCCATACTCTCCTAGGAACCCGAAGCGATTTCAGGTTCTCTTTCAAGGTAGGCAGTCAACGTAAGGGCACCGCAAACTGCGTCTCAAGAAGTGGGAAGACTTTGCACCATCGTCGGCGCACTGGGTCTCACGGCCTCGAGGCGGGATAGCCCCGAACGAGTTGTCGTCATTCGACCGTCTCCTCGTGGGCGCGAAGTGGGCCTGTTCGCGACAGCGTGACTGGGATATGCTCCCCTCGACGAAGTGCCAAGGTACCGGGAGGGCTGCCGGCATCTGTCAATACACAGTGAATTGACACGACAATAAGGGGGTGTGGAAATGCGTAGCAAATTGTTCACGGTTTCGATGGTGGCGGTTGCCTTGTTCTTCGTTGGTTCCCAGGTTGCGTCGGCGGGTTCGGTGTCGGCGAAACAGCTCGCTTCGTTCAAGGCGTTGGAGGGTCCTTTCAGTAAGGCCGATACCAAATGGACCAGTGCACTCTCCAGCCTGAGCAGTAAGTCAACTGTTGCTCAGGTGTCAAAGCCGTCGCTCGCCTTCGTGCCGGCCCTCAAGACCTTCGACGCGGGACTGGCGAAGGTTGGCTTCACCGGGAACGCCGCGACCCAGGCGGCGGACATCGAGAAATTGAACGGCCAGTTGGTCACGATTCTGAGCTCCATCAAGAGCGTCGGTGCCTTCCAGTCCCAGGTAGAGGCCCTGTTCTCCAAGTACCAGGGCGTGCAAGCCGCCTTGGCGAAGGACTTGGGCGTTCCTACGGCCGACGTGATCATCTAAGAGGCCGACGTCGCTGCGTCCGGCGACGCGATTAGTGGATATCGAATCGATCGAGGCTCATGACCTTGTCCCAGGCCGTCACGAAGTCGCGAACGAACTTGGATGACGAATCTTGGCTGGCGTAGACCTCGGCGATCGCCCGGAGCTGGGAGTTGGAGCCGAAGATCAGGTCCGCGCGGCTGGCGGTCCACTTGAGGGCGCCGGTCGAGCGATCGCGCCCTTCGAACGTCTCGGCTGCCGCGGACGACGCGCTCCACACCGTGCCCATATCGAGCAGGTTCACGAAGAAGTCGTTGGTCAAGGTCTCGGGACGCCCGGTGAAGACGCCCAGTTCGGATCGGCGGTAGTTCGCGTTGAGCACGCGCAAGCCGCCGAGAAGAACCGTCATCTCGGGAGCGGTCAACGTCAGCAGGTTCGACCGGTCGAGCAGCAACTCCTCCGCCGCGCGTCGGTGGTCGCGGCCGAGGTAGTTGCGGAACGCGTCGGCGGTCGGTTCGAGCACGGCGAAGGATTCAACGTCCGTTTGTTCCAGTGAGGCGTCGGTGCGCCCCGGCTCGAACGGTACGACGACGTCGTGCCCGGCCGCCTTGGCGGCCTGTTCGATCGCCGCGCACCCACCCAGCACGATGAGGTCGGCCAGTGAGACCGATGACGGGTCATTCGCCGAGTTGTTGAACTCCTGCTGGATTCCTTCGAGGGTCGAAAGGATCCGGGCGAGTTCGGCTGGATCGTTGACCTCCCAATCTTTCTGCGGTGCGAGGCGCAAGCGGGCCCCGTTGGCTCCGCCGCGCTTGTCGGTGCCGCGAAAGGTCACCGCGGAAGCCCAGGCCGTCGACACCAGCTGGCCGATGGTCAGGCCCGACGCGAGGATCTTGGCCTTGAGGTCGGCGATCTTCGCCGACCCGATCACTTCGTGCGTGACCGGGGGCACGGGGTCCTGCCACAGTTGTGGCTCCGAAGGGACCAACGCGCCGAGGCCCCTGACGTAGGGGCCCATGTCGCGGTGCGTCAGCTTGTACCACGCCTTGGCGAACGCGTCGGCGAGCTCGTCGGGGTGCTCGTGGAAGCGCCGGGAGATCTTCTCGTAGATCGGGTCGAAGCGCAGCGCGAGGTCAGTGGTCAACATGGTGGGGGCGTGCGACTTCGCTGGATCGTGCGCGTCCGGCACGGTGCCCGCGGCCGCCCCGTCCTTCGGCTTCCACTGCGTGGCGCCGGCGGGGCTCTTCACCTGCTCC
Source organism: uncultured Acidimicrobiaceae bacterium (assembly GCA_963827115.1). Lineage (GTDB taxonomy): Bacteria > Actinomycetota > Acidimicrobiia > Acidimicrobiales > RAAP-2 > RAAP-2. The sequence continues at coordinate 158,462 of CAWGZS010000002.1, forward strand.
CAGTCGAAACCGAACAGGTTGTCGAAGAAGTTGGTGCTCCAACGCACCGGCGTGGTCGTCCAGGCGCCCTCGAGCCCGCTCGAGATCGTGTCGCCCCCTCGTCCAGTGCCGAAGCTGTTCTTCCAACCGAGGCCCTGCTCTTCGATGCCGGCACCCTCGGGTTCGCGCCCGACGTACAGGTTGGGGTCGGCCGCGCCGTGGGTCTTGCCGAAGGTGTGGCCGCCGGCGATGAGCGCCACGGTCTCTTCGTCGTTCATCGCCATGCGCCGGAACGTCTCGCGGATGTCCTTGGCCGCGGCGAGCGGATCAGGATTGCCGTTCGGCCCTTCGGGATTCACGTAGATGAGTCCCATCTGCACGGCGCCCAGGGGATTGTCGAGCTCTCGGTCGCCGCTGTAGCGCTCGTCGCCGAGCCAGGTCTCTTCCGGGCCCCAGTAGGTGTCCTCTTCCGGTTCCCAGATGTCCACGCGTCCCCCGGCGAAACCGAACGTCGTGAACCCCATTGATTCCAGGGCGCAGTTGCCGGCAAAGATCATCAGGTCAGCCCAGGAGATCTTGTTGCCGTACTTCTGCTTCACCGACCAGAGGAGCCGTCGCGCCTTGTCGAGGCTCACGTTGTCGGGCCAGCTGTTGAGCGGGGCGAAGCGCTGCGCGCCCGATCCCGCGCCGCCGCGTCCGTCGCCGATCCGGTAGGTGCCGGCGCTGTGCCACGCCATGCGAATGAAGAACGGGCCGTAGTGGCCGAAATCGGCCGGCCACCAGTCCTGCGAGGAGGTCATCACGTCCTCGATATCCCGCTTTAGGGCGTCAAGGTCGAGCGTCGCGAACTCCTCGGCGTAGTCGAAGTCCTCGTCCATCGGGCTTGATTGGGCGGAGTTCTGGTGCAGGAGCTTCAGGTTCAACTGGTTCGGCCACCACTTTTCGTTCGGCTGGCTTCCCGCCAAGTGGGTGTTCGCTCCACCCGTCACCGGGCATTCGTTTTCGCTCGTCATGTTCTCTTCCTTGTTTGCGTCTTGGTGTCAATCACGAGGGATTTCCCCGTGAAGTTCTGGTTCGACTGAAGGGATCTCTTGCCCCGTGGCCCCGGGCGATCTTCGGCGGTGTCGCGTCGGGCTACGAATCGGGTCCTGGTCCTCAGTTTGGCACTCCGGGCAAAGGCCCCAGTACACGACCTCGGCCTCGTCGATGGAAAAGCCCGCGTCGTCGGCGGCCGTGAGACAGGGGGCGTGGCCGATGGCGCAGTCGACGTCGACCAAACGGCTGCACGAGCGACAGATGAGGTGGTGGTGATTGTCGTCCACCCGATCCTCGTAGCGAGCCGACGCGCCGACGGGCTGAATGCGCCGGATGAGGCCATTGTCAACCAGGACGCCCAGGGCGTCGTAGACCGCCTGGCGCGAAATGGCGCCGATGTCGACCCCGGCCAACGCGGCCACGCCGTCGGCCGTCACGTGAGGTTGGCTCGACACCGCCCGAAGAACGGCCAGACGCTGAGCCGTGACGTGGATGCCGTGTTGGCGAAGTACATCCGAGGAGCTGAGGACCACATTTGGACTCTATCAATATCCGGAGCGAGTCCAGAAACGGGCTGGCCACTCCTCCAAGTGTGGGACGCCCGCTCCCGTAACGCGCCTAACGCCGCACGAACTGGACCGAGCGAACTTCGATACCTTGTAACTCGCCGGGGTCTTCCCGCGGATCTGTCGAGGAGTTCGGAGAAGATGGGCGTACTAAAGATGAGTGAGTTGGACCCGGCGTTGGTCTCACGCCTCGACGAGGTTCTCGAGGCCCGCGTCAGCGAACAACGCTGCCCGTCGGTGGTCGCGACCCTCTTCCAGGGCGACGCGGAGCTGTGGCACGCGGGCATTGGTGAATCGAGGATCGGTGCCGGGCCGCCCGGTAAAGACACGGTCTATCGAATTGCCTCGTGTAGCAAGAGTTTCACGGCCACGGTGCTTTTGATCCTGCGCGACCGCGGGCTGGTGGACCTCGACGCTGCGATAACGGATTTCGTCCCTGAGTTCAGGCAGGCCGTTGGCGAGCGTCGCTTCGACCCGCCGACAATCCGAATGCTGATGTCGATGTCGGGCGGGCTGCCCACAGACGATCCCTGGGCGGACCGCCAGGAGTCGATTTCCAACGACGCCCTGCGACGTATTGTCGAGAGCGGCGTCCACCTCACCACCGCCCCGGGGACGCGATTCCAGTACTCCAACCTCGGCTACGCGCTGTTGGGTCAGGTCGTTGAAGTTGTCACGGGCCGGCCATTCCGCGACGTGGTGAACGAGGAGGTCCTGTCGCCGCTGGAACTCCATGACACGGGCTACGAGAAGGGGATCGTCGCGGATGACCGACTCGCTCGGGGGTATCGCCGGGGTCCCGACGGGTGGGTGGAGTTGGCCTATTCGAACCCCGGTGCCTTTTCCTGTATCGGTGGTCTGTTCAGCAGCGGACGTGACCTGACTCGATGGGTGAGGTGGCACGCGTCGGCCTCCGGCGATGAACCCGTTGGAGATGGTCCGCTTTCACCGACCTCCCGGCGAGAGATGCACCAAATAGTGACGGCGATAAACCACCCGGATGATCTCGCGGGGACGCGCGCCAATCATGAGCGGCACTTCGGTTACGGCCTTGGATTCTTCAGCGAGTTCGACGCGCGCTATGGGCAATTCTTGTCCCATTCGGGTGGCTACCCGGGATTCAGCTCTCACATGCGTTGGCACGCGCCGACGGGCCTAGGCGTGGTGGTCCTCGAGAACGCCACCTATTCGGGCGCGTGGGACACGGCGAATGATCTCATGGAAGCCGTCCTGGAAGCGGCCGACTTCCGCGTATCGGGCGTGACGGCGTGGAAGATGACTACGGAGATGGCGCAACGGGCCGATTCGCTCATACGACAGTGGGACGACGGAGTGGCCGCATCGGTCTTTGAAGAGAACGTCGCCCTCGATATTCCCTATGTCGAAAGGAAAGCACAGATAGAAAGGCTCGTTGCTGACCTCGGCGGGCTGCGAGACTCAGACGTCGCGGGTTTACAGGACGTCAGGTCCGATTCACCCCTTCACTTGACGTGGACGATGCCAGCGGAGAGAGGATCGCTTCGCTGCGAGATCAGGTTGAGCCCCCGGACTCCCTCGCTGATACAGACCTTCAAAGTCTCCAAAGTCGTGACGGAACCGTTGGAGGCGTGACCCGCTCCTCGCAGGGTTAACGCCGCTCGTCGGGTCAAAAACCGTGATCATGGACTAGAAGAGGCCACCACCTCTCGCACAGGTAACATCGCGGCCATCGACTCCGCTACCAACCCCGACGCCCTGAGGCGAGTCGTCCTCTTCGGTCTGGGCGGGACGATCGCGTCGCTGCCCACCGAGGATCCGACCACAGGTGTCGTGCCGCGACTTGACGCGAGCGATCTCGTCCGGTCGGTCCCGGGGCTCGAGGCCCTGGCGCGCGTCGAGGGTCGCACCTTGCGCCAGACGTCGTCGGCGAATTTCTCCTTCGGCGACCTGGTCGAAGTGGCCCACGAGATCGACGACGCCTTCGCGAACGGTGTCGATGGTGTTGTGGTGACCCAGGGAACGGACAACATCGAAGAGACTTCTTTCGCGCTTGACCTGCTCGTTGATAACGAGCGTCCAGTGGTGGTGTCCGGGGCGATGCGTAACCCGTCGCTCCCCGGGGCCGACGGTGCGGCCAACCTCCTCGCCGCCGTCGCGGTCGCGTCGTCGCCGCTCGCGCGGGGCCTGGGTTCCCTCGTCGTCATGAACGACGAGATCCACGCGGCTCGTTTCGTCCGCAAGTTGCACGCTTCGAGTCCGTCGGCCTTCGCCTCGCCGCAGTCGGGTCCGCTCGGCGTCGTCGTCGAAGGCGGTGTCCACTTCTACGCTCGCGTCGGCCCGCTCCCTCTCGTTCATCCTCATGGCGATTTTGTGCCAGTGGCTCTCCTGCGCTGCGCTCTGGGCGACGACGGTCGACTCGTGTCCTCGCTATCGGCGCTGGGCTACCGCGGGCTCGTCGTCGAAGGATTCGGCGGAGGTCACGTCCCCGAAGCCATGGTCGAGCCACTGGCGGCCCTCGTGTTGACGATGCCCGTGGTGTTCGCGTCGCGCACCGGTGCCGGGATCACTCTTGAATCGACGTACGGATTCGCGGGTTCGGAGATCGACCTCATCAGGCGCGGTCTGGTGTCGGCCGGCGGGCTCGACGGACTGAAGGCTCGCGTTGCGCTTTCATTGGCCCTGGCTTCGAGCGACGACCACGCGGGAGCGGTCGCGCGCTTTCGCGCCATCGTCGACGCGGTCGGCTGAGTAACACGCCGACTAGCGGCGGGAATTTTCCCTAAGAAAATTCGACACGAACTCGAGATGGGCGCTCATTGCTTCTTGGGCGCCGCGGCCGTCGCGATTGCGCAGCGCCTCGTAGATCGCGGCGTGCTGGATGTACGAGCAGTGGCGCCTCTCGTGGGTGTCCCCTCGTCGTTTCATCGAGCCCCAGAGATCACCCTTGCGCGCTGCTTCGATGAGTTCGTACATGCGCAGCAGCAGAGGATTGTGGGTGGCTTCGATCAGACTGCGATGGAAGGCGAGGTCCCAGAGCTCGAACTCGTCGTAATCCTTGGCCCGCTCGCAGGCCGCGACGGAACGAGCGATCTCTTCGAAGTCCGACTCGGTGGCCTCGACCACCGCCACGAACATCGCCATCGGTTCGAAGGCTTGGCGGGCGGCCATCACGTCGCTCGGGCCTATGTCGTTGAGCACCGCGACATCGGCGGAGACATTGCTGTCGAGGCTGAACATGGCCGAGAGCGGATCGCACTTGAGATAGGTGCCACGCCCAACCTCGCGCGACACCACGTCCACGGCTTCCAGCAGCGAGAGGGCGCCCCGCACCGCGGAGCGCGACGAGGAGAGTGCGTTGGCGAGCGCTCGCTCGGTGGGCAATTGAGAACCGGCGGTGAGCCCCCGTTCGGCGGCATCGCGCAGGACTACCTCGGCGACCTCGTGGATCTGGTCTTTTGAGAGTGTGAGCACGGTCCTCCTCGACGTGTTTCAGACGCAACCAATGGTACCAATATATCGACGGCCGTGCGAATCCTCCTGGTGAATTTCCCTACCATTACAGGGAAATTAAGGATATTTTCAAAATGTTCTCATTAGTGGTCCTTGGAAAATGCAACCATTATCGCCAATATCTGGCCCATTGACAAATTTTTACCCTAAAAATGGGCCCCCTGCATTGACAAAGGCCACCGTAAGGACTAGGTTCGCACAGATTAAAGGTACCAATGCGACCTTTTAAGCCAATTTCAGGGGGTGGGCGTGCGCTTCGCAACTGTTCGGACTGATCGGGGCCTGCGGCTCCACGTAAAAGGGGCTGAGGGCTACGTCGACCTCGCCGACGCGACGGGCGAAGAGAATCTGGCGACGTTGGCTGGACTCGCCTACGCGGGTGACGCGGGGCTCGACGCCGCCCGTCGCGCGTCCGAGCAGGCCGGCGTCATCGTCGAGAAGCAGCAGTTCGGGCCCGCCACCCCGGACACCCCCAGGATCCTCTGCCTCGGGGTCAACTACGCCGAGCACGCCATCGAAGGCGGGCGCGACGTGCCGAAGTGGCCCGAGTCCTTCGTGCGCGGCATGGGAAGCGTTATCGGACCCTATGACGACCTCGTCGCACCCGCGCTGACGGAGCGCTTCGACTTCGAGGCCGAGGTCGCGGTCGTCATCGGCAAGGGCGGCCGTTACATCCGCGCGAAGGACGCCTTCGACGCGATCCTCGGGTATTCGGTCATGAACGACGGCTCGGCGCGCGAATGGCAACGCAAGGCATCGCAGTGGACGCCGGGCAAGAACTTTGAGGGCACGATGCCGATCGGGCCTGAGGTCGTGACCGTCGACGAGGTCGACGTGTCCGACCTGGCCATCCGCTCGACGCTGAACGGTGAGGTGATGCAGGACGCGCGCACCTCGATGATGATCGTGAACGTCGCGCGCGCCGTGGAATACTTCTCGGGTTTCACGCGCCTGCGACCGGGCGACGTCATCGCCTCCGGCACACCGGGTGGGGTGGGCTTCGCGCGGACGCCTCCGGTCTGGCTGACGCCCGGCGACGTCATCGAAGTGTTCGTCGAAGGGGTCGGGACCATCTCCAACAAGGTGGTCGCTGAGAAAGACGCGCCGGCCGATTGGCCCTGGCGCCCGTTGGAAGTGGATACCACGAACTTCTAGCGACGTAGATCTGCGTCAAGCAGGGAAAAACCAAATTAGTAAAGGGGGCAGGATGCGGTTTTCAGAGATGGCACGACGAGGGGGACTCGTCGTGCGCAGCAGAAGGCGACTTGTTCTCGTCGCCTCCGTGCTGGCACTACTCACCTCGACGGTGGTACTGCCGGTAGTGGAGGGGACGGCGGGCGCGACGTCGTTCAAGGGGTCGATCACGATTGCCGCGGTCGCACCCTTCACCGGTGCCGACGCCGCACTAGGTCCGAAGTACGAGACCGCGTGCTACGCCGCGGCCCAAGCGATCAACGCGGCGGGCGGCGTGCTCGGCGATCAGATCAAGTGCAAGACCGTCGACACCCGAGGCGACCCCGCCGACGCGGTGCCCGCGGTGCGCCAGATGTACGCGACGACGTCGAACCTGGCGTTGGTGATCGGATGCACCTCGGATGAGGCGGCCACGGTCGTGCCGATATTCGGCGCCCACAAGACGGTGTCGTTCTGCATGACGGGACAGTCCGAGTTCGATGCGGTCCACTTCCCGTATTTCTTCCGGCTGGTCCCGCCCGACGCGGCGGACTCGGTCGCGATGGTGCAGATCGCCAAGCGTCACGGGTACAAGAACATCGCCCTGGCGTTCGGTAACGACGCGGGAAGCCAGACCTTCGTGGCTCCGGCTCTCGCGGCCATCAAGGCGGCGGGAATGACGGTGGTGTCCAACGAGACGCTTGACATGACGGCGTCGACCTTCCAGACGGAGGCCGAGGCGATCGTCCAGGCGCACCCGGACGCCATCCTCATGGAGGCGCTCGGAGCGGCCGGCGTAGCCCTTCTCACCGAGGTCTACCAACTCAATGGGAACAAGATGATTCCGACGATCGGAACCTCCGCCATGATCGACCCGGTCTTCTTCTCCGGCGTCACGTCGGGTGCGATCGGGACGCAGAACTTCATCTCCAACTTCGACGCGGACAACCAGACGGTCAACGCGTCCGGTCCGGCGTATCCGCTGTACCACAAGTTGGTGCTCGCGCAGGCCGGCAAGGTGCCGGGCGTACCGAGCTTCCCCGGTCTCCTCTCGGCGAACGGCACCGTTCACCTTTACGACGGCATCAACCTGGCGGCGCTCGCCATGGACATGTCCGGCTCGACCCTTGGGTCGAAGTACAAGGCCGACATTCTGAAAATCGCCGAAGGTCAGCCCGGAGCGGTGAACGTGTCGAGCTACGCCGTAGGGGCAAAGGACCTGAAGGCGGGCAAGAAGATTCACTACATCGGAGTGGGTGGCTCGTACCAGTTCGACTCGTACCAGACGGCCTTCGGACCGTTCGAGGATGACCAGTTCCTGGCCAACGGCACCACCGTGGCGGTTGGCGGGACCCTCGGGTACTGCAGTCTCACTGAGTGCAAGTCAACGCCGTAAGTTTTCCCCAGGCGTGGCCGCGGCGGGATACCGCCGCGGCCACGCCGCCTTCATAGATTTGACCCATGGCCCACCCACTCGCTCTCGAAAGGCACTGACGTTGTGAGCGTCTTTCTCTCGTCCCTCGGCTTCGGCCTCATTTCGGCCGCGGTGCTCGCGATCGCCACCGTTGGCTTCACGCTGCAGTTCGCGGTGACCAACGTCCTCAATCTGGCCTATGGCTCGGTGATGATCAACAGCGCGTTCGTCACGTACTACCTCAACTACCACGCCCATCTGAACGCGTGGGTGGCGATGATCGGCGGCATTGCCACGGGGGCGATCGCGTCGTACCTTTTGAATCGCTTCGTCTTCACGCCTTTTCAGCGACGCAATTTGCCGCCCATCACGATCGTCATCGTGGCGCTTGGCGTCGACCTGTGCGGCACCTTCGGCCTCCAGGCCATCGTGGGGGGCAGCTACTTCTCCTATCGCCAGTCGTTTGGGAGCGAGCACCATTTCTGGGGCATGTACTTCAGCACCCTGCAATTCACCATCATCGGGATCTGCCTCGTGGTCATGGGCCTCATCCACTGGCTGCTCAAGTACACCCGTCTCGGCAAAGCCATGCGGGCCACCTCCGCGAACGCGAGCCTCGCGCGCAACTCGGGCGTGCGCACCCAGCGGGTGATCTCGACGACCTGGTTGATTTCGGGGGCGCTCTGCGGACTTGCTGGCACGGTCTTCGCAATGAACACCGGGGTCTTCGAAGCGACCAGCGCCCAGCTGTACATCGTGCTCATGCTGGCCGCGATGTTCCTGGGCGGACCGGGTTCGACCTACGGCGCAATGCTCGGGGCACTCACCATCGGGGTGGCGACAGAAGTCAGTGCCGGTTACTTCAATCCCCAATACAAGGAAGTCATCGCGTTCGTCGTATTGCTCGGCATGCTCACCTTCCGTCCCTACGGACTCTTCGGTAGCGAGAAAACCAACTGATGAGCGCCATCGCCTTCTACGTGGCCACCATCATCGTCTACGGCGCCGTCGACTCGATGGCCTGCCTCGCCCTCAACGTCCAGTTCGGTTTCGCGGGTCTTTCCAACTTCGGCTTCATCATCTTTCAGGCGGGCGGGGCCTACGTCGCGGCGGTCCTCTCCATGGGGTCGTGGCAGAAGTCCAATGGCGGATTCCAGCAGTACGTGCTCGGCTGGCACCTGCCGTGGCCCCTGCCGTGGATCGGCGCGGCCATCTTCGGAGGTCTGCTCGCGCTGCCCTTCGTCTTCCTCGTCGGAAAGCGGTTGCGCGGTGATTTCGCCGCGGTGGGCCTTTTGGTCTCGGCGGTGTTGCTCAATCAGTTGGTGAACAACTTCATCCCGCTCTTTAACGGCGCGGCTGGCATCTCGATCGTCCCGGCGCCCTTCCAGGGCTTCTGGGATCCGCAGGCCCTTGGCTATCAGTTCGCGTACGGAGGCGTGGCGGTCGTGCTGACCGTGCTCGTGTACTTCCTGCTTCGTCGCGTCACCGAGTCGCCCTACGGCCGATCCCTGCGGGCGATGCGCGACAACGACATCGTGGCCGACGCCTTGGGCAAGAACGTGAGGGTCCAGCGCACGTCCGTGCTGGTCCTCGGCGGAATGATCGCCGGGCTCAGCGGGGCCATTCTGGTCGGCTTCATCAATCTCTGGGCGCCCGGCGCCTGGGGATACGCCGAGACCATCGTGCTCTTCGCGGCCATCATCGTGGGAGGAGCCGGCAATCACAAGGGCGCGGTACTCGGGGCGCTGCTGGTACCCCTCGGTTTCGAGGAGGTGACCCGGTTCATCCCGCCGCTCTCGAATCCGGCTCTCGTGCCGGCGCTCGAATGGGTGGCCATCGGTCTACTCATCATCGGATTCCTCTGGTTCCGGCCCGACGGGATCCTGCCCGAACGGCGCCGGTTTCTCAGCGGCTCGAAGAAGGCTCCCGTGCCGGTCCCCACCAGCGGCGAGTCCGACAGTCTCATCAACCTCGGCAATCTGGAAACGATGGACTTCCGCGAGCTCCTGAGGCTCGAGGGCGACGCGAACGACCACGGGATCATCCTCGCGACCGAAGGCTTGACCCGAGACTTCCACGGCGTGACGGTCGTCTCGGACGTCTCCATCGAGATACATCGGGCGCGCCTCACCGGCCTCATCGGACCCAATGGCGCCGGCAAGTCGACGACCCTGGCCATGCTCGCGGGCACGCTCGCCCCGACGAGCGGCAAGATCCTCTACGAGGGCCGCGACATCACGTCGATGCCCTCGAACCAGCGAGCGACGTCGGGCATGGTGCGCACGTTCCAGCTGGCCAGTGAGTTCAAGAAGCTCACGGTCTTGGAGAACCTCGTCTCAGCCATCCCGCGCCAAGCGGGCGATTCCTTGACCGGGGCGCTGCGAGGCCGGCGTTACTGGGGCCGCGAGGACGCGGCGAACATCGAGCGCGCCAAGGAGATGCTCGAGGGCTTCGGGCTCACCCAGTACGCCGACAGTTACGCCGGTGGCCTTTCAGGCGGCCAGCGCCGCCTCGTCGAGATCATGCGGGCCCTGCTCGCCGAGCCGACGATACTGCTGCTCGACGAGCCCATGGCCGGCGTGCACCCGAACCTCGCCCACAAGATCGGCGACCAACTCACGCGACTCGTCGAGAGCGGCATGACGATCGTGATGGTCGAACACGAGCTCTCGATCATGGACGCCTTCTGCGACCCCGTGATCGTGCTGGCCGAAGGTCGGGTCCTGGCCCAGGGCACCATGGCCGAGCTTCGGGCTATGAAAGAAGTGGTGGAGGCGTACCTTGTCGGTTGAGCTCTCCACGACGGGTCAGTCCCTCAAGGCCACCTCGGTCTCCGCCGGCTACGACGGACGGGCCATCGTCCAGGAGATCAACCTCGAAGCGACGCCCGGCAAGGTCGTCTCCGTTGTCGGTCCCAACGGGTCGGGCAAGTCGACGCTGCTCAAGGCCCTCGTGGGCGTGGTCCCGGTGCTCGCCGGGACCGTGACGGTCGGCCAGACCTCGATCACCAACATGCCTCCCGAGCGCATCGCCACGCTCGGGGTCGGCTACGTGCCCCAGGTCGACGACGTCTTTCCGCCGCTCTCGGTGAAGGAGAACCTCGAGATCGGCGGGTACCTCCTTGCGCGCCACGACGTGGCGACGCGTATCGAGGCCGTGCTCGAGTTCTTCCCGCGCCTCAAGTCCATGATGTCGAGGAAGGCCGGCAAGCTCTCGGGCGGCGAGCGCAAGATGCTCGCGATGGGTCGCGTCCTCATGCTCTCTCCCTCGATCCTGGTGCTGGACGAGCCGACGGCGAACCTCGCCCCGCTCGTGGCGACGCAGTTGCTGGAGGAGTACATCAGGGGCTTCGCCGATCACGGGTCGACGGTGCTGCTCGTCGAGCAGCGCGCGAAGGCGGCCTTGCGCATCTCGGACTGGACGTGCGTGCTCAGTGGCGGTCGCGTCGTCCTCGAAGGGGCGCCCCGCGAGCTTGAGAACAACCCCGTCTTCGTCGAGTCGTTCCTCGGCGGCGGCGCGGCCCGACGCTAGGTAGCCGTGGTGGACGACCTTTCCACGAAGCCCGAGTCCGACTTCTGGACTCACGAGCGCCGGCGCGATGCCCTGGTCATCACGCTTACCCTCGTCACCGGCTCGGTCGACGCCATCGGGCTCCTGCGCCTCGGCGGCGTGTTCACCAGCGTCATGACCGGCAACATGGTCTTCCTCGGGATCGCGGCCAGTGAGCACAGCGGGTCGATCGCCTTGCACACCGGGGTCGCATTCGCCACGTACATCCTGGGGAGCTTCATCGGCGCTCGCGTCGCCGGCCACGCCCCCGAGGACGAATCCCACCTGTGGCCGTTGTCCGTCGTCAAGGCCTTGTCGGTCGAGTTGGTCGTCATCTCGGTCTTCGCCGTGTGGTGGGAGATCCTGCACGGCGCGCCGTCGCCGGACATTGCCTACGCGTTGCTTGGGCTCAACGCGATGGCCCTAGGGATCCAGAGTTCGGCGGTCCTTCGCTTCGGCGTCAGCGGGCTGTCCACCACGTATCTCACGGGAACGTTGACCCAGTTCATCGCCGGCTTCACGAAGAAGGGTTCGCCGATTCAGGTTCGCTCGGCCTTCATCCTGCTGGCCCTGATCGCCGGCGCGGGGCTCGGAGCCCTCTGCGCCCTCCACGCACCGCTGATCGCGCCGGTCGTGCCGCTAGGGGCCTTGGGTTTCGTGGTCGTTGGCGCGTGGATCTCCTTCCATCATCGACTCGATTGAAAGTCGGACGTCACCTTTCCGGCGATACTTTGATAGATCGGCTTGCTTTCTATCGGTAACCGATATATTGTCGCTGGTGTGAAAGATACTGGTATCCCGTCAGACCGACTCGGCAAGAACCCGAACGTGTCGGCCCTCATCCTTTCGAGCCTGGCCGGTGGCGAGAAGCACGGCTACGCGCTGGTCAAGGACGTCGCTGAGTTCGCTGGCGTCGAGTTGCCCCCGGGGACGCTCTACGAGGCGCTCGCCCGGCTGGAGCGAGCGGGACTCATCGAAGCCCTGGCGAGCGACGATCGTCGTCGGCCCTATCGATTGACGGGGGCCGGCGCGACCGCGCTGTCGGACTACCTCGCGACCCAGCACCAGGTGGTGAAGGTGGGTCGATCCCGCTTGTCCCGGGGCTGGTCCTTCTCATGACGTCCCTCATGACGCCGTCTCGCCGCGCGACGCGCCTTCTCCGGTACTACCCCATGTCGTGGCGTGATCGTTACGGCGACGAGTTCGTCGACTTCATGGAGCAATCCATCGTGGACCAACCGCACAACACGCGACGAACGTCCAACATCATCCTCAAGAGTTTCAAAGCCCGCCTCGGTGAACTTGGATTACTTGGATCGACAATGGAAAGCGCCACTGCCCCGAAGGCCGCGCTCAGCACGTCGACCGTGCTGGCCGCGGTCTTCACCGTCTTCGCTCTTTTCTACTGGTCGTGCGCGATGGTGGCGTGGAATTCCAACCCGCACGTCGCCACAACCCTCGCCGTATCGATAGGGACGGCGGCGATCACGGTGTCGACGATGCTCCTTTCCTTGACCCTCCTTTTACTTAGCGTCGTATTGATCTGGCATGCGTTGAGGAGCGCGTTGTCCAAGCACGACAAGAGGGTGGTCTGGCCCCTCGTCCTGATCCTGGGTTCCACCACGGTGATCGTGAACTCGATCCATCAGTACTTGAGATTCACCATCGCGCGTGGCGGCATCGAGTGGACCCACGTCGGAGTCGCGTTAAAGCAGGTGGCGGGAGCTACGCAATGGGTGACGCAGCGAACCATCTGGGGGCCATCGTGGACGGGTTGGCACATCTTCACCGCGCAGGGCCTGCTCAATGTTGGTACTCCCGTCGCCGTGCTCGTCCTGGCACTCAGCGTGGCGAAACTCATTCGCCTGAGCGAGGTCTCAGCGTTCGCGACGAGAGCCGGACGCTGGGCGACGACGTCGCTCGCGCTGGGGATGCTCTTCTTCTTGGTCAGTTTCGCCGGCTGGGAGTTGGCTGGCGGATTCAACAACTCCTGGATGGCCCGTTTCACTCAGATGCAGAAGTCGCTCTTTGTCGTGATCGCCTTCATCGCACTCTTGGGCCTGGTGACGTCATGGAAGGCTCGCAGCCATCACGAATCGATAGAGATAATCAAGCTGAACCGCGAGTCGTCGTAAGCGTCGAACCCGCGTGCGGCGGGGCAGGAGAGTCGTCCTCGTCCCCGCCTCCGATGCAGCTCAATCGCCCACCGCGGTCGCTTTCCAGACGAGGCGGACCCGAAGCGAAGGTCCGGGATGGAGAATGGTTAGGCTGGCCGCCGACGATGTGTCGGATGCTGATCGGGGGAGTTGTGGTGCGCGAGCTACAAGTCGAACGCTGGTCAATCGCTTGTGCGGTGGCCTTTGCGGGCGGGCGGGCTACGCGTTTACCGGTCCAGATTCGAGGCACGCGCCACGTAAGTAGGCGCTCATGACCGAACGGCCCGTCATCGTCCGCGACGCCATCCTGGCCATCGACATCGGCGCGACAACGACGAAGTTCGGCGTGGTCGACGACGAGGGTCATCTGGTCGAGGAGGTCCGTCGCGAGCCGACGCCGTATCCGTGCTCGCCCGAGCGCTTGGTTGACTTCGTACTTGAGCACGTGGAGCGAAGTGGATGCGCGCGAGTCGGCGTGGGATTCCCGGGCGACCTGCGCGACGGGCGGGTGCTCGAGCCGGGCAACCTTTCGCGGCCCGGTGGCTTCACGTCCGCGATCGACCCGGAGCTTCATTTGGCCTGGCAGGGCACCGACTTGGAGCGTACGTTGCGCGAGGCGAGCGGCCTCGACGTGCGCGTGGTGAACGACGCGACTCTGGCGGCTCTCGGGTGCTGCGAGGGACGGGGTCGTGAAATGGTCTTCACGTTGGGGACCGGCTTTGGCATTGCGCTGGTGGTAAACGACACGAACGTGCGAATCCGCGATGTGGGCGACGAAATCTTCCTCGACGGGGGGTCCTATGACGAGCTGCTCGGCGATCACGCGAGGACTCAGGATGAGGTTCTCTGGAACGATCGGGTGGTTATGGCGGTGGCGGACTTGGTTGAGGAGTTCTCCGCTGATGTTGCCCATCTGGGCGGCGGGAACTCTCGTCGCGTCGACCTGACTCGCTTCGAGGGCGAGCGCTGGCGGGTGGTGGTGAACGACAACATCGCGACGCTTCGCGGAGTCGCGAAACTGTTCAGCTAATCGGGGATCGCGAGCGGCCCCACTACGCTACGGACGTGGCCGACGGGTGAGGAACCATGACGACACTCTTTGAACAGGAGATCCGCTCCCAGGGTTCTATCCTGCGCGAGCGAGCCGCGCGGGGGCGCGAGCAGGCCCAGAGCGTGGCCGACTCGTGGCGCGACGTGTCCTACGCCCTCGTTGCCGCGCGGGGCTCCTCGGACAATGCCGCGGTCTTCTTTCAGTACTTGGCGGGTCAGGAGCTCGGACTGCTGGTGGCTCTGGCCGCGCCATCGCTTTTTGAGGGCGCGGCGCCCATCGGACTCGACGGGGCCGGAGTGCTGGCCGTTTCCCAGTCGGGTCGGACGCCAGGACTCCTCGCGGTGATCGAGCACGCTGCTGCTCAAGGCCGGCCCCACGCTGCGGTCACCAACGATCCAGCCTCCCCTTTGGCCCTCGCGGCCGAGCGAGTCATCGAACTCGGGGCCGGACTGGAACGGGCCGTCGCTTCATCCAAGACGTTTTCGTCGACGTGGCACGCGCTCGCCCAGTTGGTGGAGGCGATCAAGGGCAGCCCGCTCGAGGGGCTTGACGAGCTACCGGATCTGGTGGAACGTACCGCGCTGTGGGCGCTCGAGACGAGCCTGCCGAGCCAGGCGCTGAACGTCGTCGGAGGACTGACCGTCGTCGGCCGTGGGGTCGGCCAGTCGGTGGCCGCCGAGATTGCGCTCAAGATCCGCGAAGTGGCGGGTATCCGATCCGAGTCCTTCGCAGCGCCCGACTTCCTGCACGGACCCATCGGCGCCGATGGCCACGGATCCACACTCATGCTCATCGTCACCGAGGAGTTGAGCGACGCGGTGGCCAACGAGTTGCTGGTCGAGAGTCGCCGAGTGGGCACGCACACCGTGGTGGTGCGATCGCCACAACGAGCTGGTCTCGCGAGTGACGAGGAGATCGTACTCGTCGAATCCGCACCGAACTGGAGCATCGGGCTCGCTCAGATCGTCGTGGGCCAGGTTCTGGCGCTTCGCCTCGGCGAACTACGGGGACGGCCCATCGACACCAACCCGGGGCTGAAGAAGGTCACCCTCTCCGCGTAGGGCGTCGCTGGCCGCTGGCTCGGACGACACCGCCCAGGGTTGACGCTTCTCACTACCATCAAGGCAGCACAACTGCCGAGATCTCGCCGCGCCACGACCGCGCGTGCTGGCGATCAAACAGTCGGGGAGAGTAGAACTGCGTGATGCACCAGGACGACCGGTTATCGAACACGCCGCAGGTGCTCGCGGCCCGTCCGAGCCTGATGCGGGCGCTCAATGAGCAGATGCTGCTCGAGCAGATTCGACGCTTCGACTGCGTGTCGCGCAGCGACTTGGTGGCGGTGTCGGGACTGTCGAAGCCGACGGTGGCGGTAGCGCTCGCCAATCTGGAAAAAGCCGGACTGATTCAGGTCGCCGGGCGGATCTCCGGCCGTCGCGGGCGGGCACCCATGCTCTACCAGCTTCGTCCCGAGGCCGGTTTCGTCCTCGGGCTCGACGTCGGACGCGAGTACGTGCGCGGCGCCATCGCCGATCTTTCCGGCGCGGTGAGAGCGCGTGGCCAGCGCCGGGTGCATCCCGCGAGCAGCGCCGGTCGCGTGTCGGAGTTGGTAGCGCTCGCTGACGAGCTGATGACCACGGTGAAGATCAAGAGATCCGAGGTCACCCAGACCGTGATCGGCAGCCCCGGCGTCTACGACCGTCACCGCGATGCCCTCTTCATGGCGCGTGGTCTACCCGGCTGGCAGCGTCCTCAGGTACTGGCTGAGCTTCGCCGGGCGTTCGGTGAGGACATGGTGGTCGAGAACGACATAAATCTCGCCGCACTGGCGGAACGAGATGTTGGCACCGCGCAAGGCGTGCAGAACTTCGGTTTTGTGTCGGTCGGAACAGGTGTCGGTCTCGGCCTCATCATCGACGGGAAGCTCCATCGAGGTTCGCACGGCGGCGCCGGCGAGATCTCGTACATGACGCTCGGCAGCGACGGAAGCGTCGATCCGAAGGATGCCGGGCGTCGGGGATGGCTCGAATCGGCGGCGTCGGCGGCCGGTGTGGTTCGCGCCGCGAGGCGGGCAAAAATGAGTGGCGTGGTCACGGCGCGCCGCATCTTCGCCGAGGCCGAACGAGGCGACGCGCTCTGCGGGCGAATCGTCGCCGACGAGGCGAACCTCATTGCTCGAGCCATCGCCTCCATCACCGCCGTGGTCGACCTCGACCTGGTCGTCCTGGGCGGCGGCATCGGGCAGGCTGACTACTTCGTGGGGCTGGTTGAGCACGAGCTGCGTCCGCTCGTTAGGTTGCCGATCGCTGTGCGGCCGACCGCCCTCGGCGAGGACGCCGTGGTCCAAGGTAGTCTCGCGGTCGGCGCCGAGCACGCCTGGGAGAGGGTAATGAAGCGTTGAGGGCTTGGTCGAATGACCCGTCCCAATAACGTGACCGACGTCGCCCCGACGAGGTGGGCTTCAGGTCACCGAACCGTGGCGCGATCGCCAGCACCTTCATGCTGAGCTGTTGGTTCCCTGTGCGGACCACGCGCGAGCCTGTTGGGCGTTGGGCCCTTCGAGCGGGCGAAAGTTGACGCCCAACGCGGCGAGCCGTCCAAGGTGGCGCGCGAGGCGTCCTTCGAACTCCTGGTAGGTCCCGGGTCGTTCGGGGCTCTTGATGGTCCAGACGGTTTCGGCGAACGCACAGAGTCGAGGGAAGTAGAGGTACTCCGCCTGGCTCGGCGTTATCACGTGCTCGGTCCACAGCTGGCACTGTGCTCCGAGCACGCGGCGCCGTTCTGCGGCCGGAACCGCCGCCGGCACCGGATCGTGCAGGTAGACCTCTTCGAGGGTCGTCACCCCGGGGAAGCCGGCTGGCTCGGCTGGGTCTGATGACTCCGGACGGTCGAAGTACAACCATTCCTGCGGGACCATCACGACGTCATGGCCCGCCGCGACCGCCGCGACGCCCCTGGCTTCGTCCTGCCAGGCCATCAGAATCGCGTCGGAAGGCGATCCGCCCTCGAGAATGTCGTCCCACGCGACGAGCTGGCGACGGTGCCGGGCGAGATGCTCACCAATGCGGGTGGTGAACCAGCCCTGGAGTTGCCTCTCGTTCTCGTATCCCTCTTCTTGCATGATCTCCTGCGCCCGCGGGTGTGACGTCCATTCTGTGGTGGGACACTCGTCGCCGCCCACGTGGACGTACGGCCCCGGGAAGATTCGCATGACTTCATCGAGGACGTCGGTGCAGAAGCGCAGGGTGTCGTCTTCGAGGTTAAGGACGTGACTCGACACGCCCCATGTGGCGGCGACGCTCAGCTGCTCGTCGGTGTTGCCCAGTGCCGGGTAGGCGGCGATCGCCGCCAGCATGTGTCCGGGCATGTCGATCTCCGGCAGTACCAAGACGTGGCGTTCGCCGGCGAAGGTCACGATCTCCTCGAGATCCTGTCGCGTGTAGAAGCCGCCGTACAGCGACCCCTCCGGGTGGGCGGCCGGGCCACCGGGAGGTGGCGGATCGCAGCGCCAGGCCCCGACCTCGGTGAGGCGGGGATAGCCCTCGACCTCGAATCGCCATCCCTGATCGTCGGTGAGGTGAAGGTGAAGGACGTTGCACTTGTGAAGGGCGAGGAGGTCGATGAGCTCGAGGACGAAGGCTTTGGGCATGAAATGACGGGCGACGTCAAGCAGGACGCCGCGCCATGGGAGTCGGGGAGCATCGACGATCTCGAGCTCGGGAATGTCGATGGGTTCGGACCGGCCGGCCCCGCGAAACGACTCGTCCGGGAGAAGCTGGCGCAGCGTCTGCAGCGCGTAAAAGGCTCCCGGCGCCCCAGGGGACGTGATGACGATTCGTCCGGCCGAGGACGTGAGCCGGTAGGCCGCGTCGTGACGGCCCCGCGCATCGCTCGAAACGTCGGCGGGAAACCCCATCGTCGGGTCGAGGATGAGCTCGATGTCGGCATCGTGGGCGCCCTCGTGAGGGGCGACGTGAACGAGCCACCCCGTGCCCACCTCGAGGACGTGGCCGAACCATCGGGCCTCTCGAACGAGCCCGGGTCCGTAGGAGACGACCAGGCCGTCGTGCAGTAGGCAGCCGACCGAGCCCTTCGCACCGAGCGTGACGCGAAGGGGACGCGGGACGAGGGCGACCGGGTCCCCAGTCGTGAGGTCGCTCACCGGTGACCCGGTGCCAATGCGGTGAGCGTGCCTCTCAGGAAGAAGGCGACACCAAAATCGAGGTCCGTCACGTCGATTCGATGGCGCCACTTCATCGGGTTAGGCGCCCACCAGTGCTTCTCGATGGACGTACCGTCAGGTGCGGTGGGCGCATCACGAGCCCATCGTAGGCCGACGTCGACGGCGGTAGGGCGCTCGGCGCCGGGACCGTGGGCCATTATCTGGGCGGAGGTTGCCCCTGAGTCCGTGCTCGGTCACGCGGATGGTTCCGGCGACATCACGCAGAAGCGCTTGACCGGTTCATTGGCTGGCTGTAGCATACGGTCGATTAAGGGTAATGAAGTTTCTTTAATGGATCGACGCGAGAAACGAAGGTGATCGCACGCATACGCACCGAACCGGTGGGGATGCAGGCTGCACCAAAAAGGGGGAGACCAGTGACCACCATGACATGGGGACGACGGGCGAAGGTGTTGGGCACAGTGATGGCCATGGCCATGGGCGTCTCGACCGCCGCATTCGGATCATCCTCGAGTAATTCGTCCAACAGTTCGCTCTCCATCTCGGACGAGTACGGGGTCGCGTGGAACTGCCAGTTCAACCCGTACAGCGGCGCCGACCAGTTCGCCTCCTTCGGACCGGTCTACGAAGAGCTCGTGTACATGGACTCGCTTAAGAACGGCGCGACCACGCCGTGGCTGGCCACTGCCTGGGCCTGGACCAACAAGGACCAGACGCTCACCTTCACCATCCGTAGCGGCGTGAAATGGTCCGACGGCGTCGCCTTCAGCGCCAAGGACGTGCTCTACTCCTTCAATCTGTTGAAGAAGAACCCCGCGCTCGACCTCAACGGCGACTGGTCGGTGCTGAGCAGCGTGACCGCCAAGGGCTCCAACCAGGTCGTGTTCCAGTTCAACAAGCCCGCAGTGACTTACTTCTATTACATCGCCGATGAGACGCCCATCGTGCCCGAGCACATCTGGTCGACCATCAAGGATCCGACCACCTATCTCGACGCGGCCCCGATCGGCACCGGGCCGTACACCATGCACACGTGCAGCGGCGCCAACATCCAGTACAAGAAGAACCCCGCGTACTGGCAGAAGGGGCTGCCGCACATCGAGACGGTGAACTTCCCGTCCTACCTTTCGAACAACGCGGCCAACGCCGACCTGGCGAGCGGCGTCGACCAGTGGGGTTCGCAGTACGTGCCGAACATCAAGGCCTACTACCTGTCGAAGAACCCGAACTACCACATCTGGTTCGAGCCCACCTACAACGTCAACATCTACATCAACCTCAAGAATTCGATCCTCTCCAATCTGGCGGTGCGTCAGGCGATGTCCTACGCCATCGACCGCTCGGCGGTCTCCAAGATCGGTGAGTCCAGTTACGAGCCGGCGTCGAATCAGTCGAGCATCGTGAACCCGACCTTCTCGAGTTGGTACGACAAGTCCCAGGGCGCCCAGTACGGCAACGCCTACGCCTATAACCCCGCCAAGGCGATCTCGATCCTCGAAGCGGCTGGTTACAAGAAGGGCAGCAACGGCATCTTCGCCAAGAACGGCGTGCCGCTCGCCTTCACCATCATCAACAACGGCGGCTACTCCGACTGGGTAGCGGCGGTGAACGTCATCGAAACCGACCTCAAAGCGGTCGGCATCTCGCTCACCCCGGACAACCTGTCGGGCACGACCTGGCTGTCCGACCTCGACACGGGTAAGTACCAGCTCGCCTACAGCTGGGACTCGGGCGGGCCGACGCCCTACTACGAGCTGCGCGCCTTGCTCTACTCGGGCAACACGGCACCGATCGGCAAGTCGGCCTCCAACGACTTCGAGCGGTACAGCAACCCGACGACTGACGCCCTCTTTGCGCAGTACGCCTCGACGACGAGTGCCGCTGTCCAGCACACGGTCATCGACGAGCTCCAGAAGGTCATGCTCAGCGACGTGCCGGTGATCCCGGTCACCGAGGCCGTCGACTGGTACCAGTACGACACGCAGTCCATCGGTGGGTGGGTGACGCCGAGCGACCCGTACGCGCAGCCCGACCAGTACGCGGTGCCCGACTGGGGCGTCGTGCTCTTGCACCTATACAAAAAATAACGTGCCGGCTCCAGCCCGGGCTGCAAGGATGCTCGAGTGAGAGCGATCGGTCGCAGACTGGGATTCTTCGCCATCACGGTTTGGGCCGCGGTCACGCTGAACTTCCTCCTGCCGCGCCTGATGCCGGGCAACCCAGCCGAGGCCCTCTTGGCTCAGTACCCCCACATCACGCCGCAGGCGTTCCACGCCATCACGACGCTGCTCGGAGGCGGACGGCATCAGAACCTGCTCACGCAGTACGTCGACTATTGGCGGGGGGTGGTGACCTTCAACTTCGGGATCTCGATCACCACGAGCTTCGGCACTCCGGTGCGGACCATGGTGATGAGCGCCCTTCCCTGGACCCTCGGCCTGGTGGGCGTGACGACGATTCTCGCCTTCGTCCTGGGCACCTTCATCGGTCTTCTGAGCGCGTGGCGGCGAGGTACCTGGCTCGACGCCGTCCTGCCGCCCATGGCCGTGATCGGATTCGCCTTGCCGTACTTCTGGGTCGGCCTGCTGCTCGTCTATATCTTTAGCGTCACGCTCGGTTGGCTGCCCTATGAGGATGCCTACAACATCCTCACCGACACCCCGGCCTGGAACTTCACCTTCATCGGCGACGTGCTGCAGCACGCGATCCTGCCGGGCATGACCATCATCATCACGCAGATCGGCCTGTGGATCCTCTTTATGAGGAACAACACGATCACCGTGCTCGCCGAAGACTACGTGCGCATGGCGCGGGCGAAAGGGCTCAAGCCCTGGAGGGTCATGTGGGCCTACGCCGGACGAAACGCCATCCTCCCCAATCTGACCGGTTTCGCCATGGCGCTCGGCTTCGTGGTGTCGGGAGCCATCCTGGTGGAGTACGTCTTCAACTATCCAGGCCTCGGAAGTCTCCTACTGCGCGCGGTGGAGGGCCTCGACTACCCGTTGATGCAGGCCCTCTTCCTTCTCATCACGCTGGCGGTGCTGTTCAGTCTGCTCTTCTGCGACGTGCTCACGTCCATCCTGGACCCCCGCACGAGAGAGTCCGCCTAGCCCATGTCGAAGCCCGACCGCGACCGCTCGAACCGGCCCACCAAAAGTCGACGAGGTGACAACATCTGGCAGGGCCTCCTGCACAACCGCAAGGCGAGAGTGGGCGCGATCTTGGTGCTGTTCTTCCTCGTGCTCTCCATCTTCCCCGGTCAGATCGCCCCCTATAGCCCGAGCGCGGAGAGTTTCCTGCCAAGCCTCTCGCCCTCCGCGGCCCACTGGCTAGGCACGACCTCGTTCGGGCAAGACATATTCTCCCAACTCATCTGGGGCGCGCGTCAGTCCCTCATCATCGCGTTCGCGGCTGGCGGCATCGCCACGTTGGTCGCCGTGCTCGTGGGAGTGGCGGCGGCCTACCTCGGAGGCGTCACCGACGGCATCCTCTCGACGGTCACCGACATCCTGCTCGTCATCCCCATCTTCCCGCTCTTCATCATCATCGCCGCCTACCTGCACAGCGCCGGCCTGCTCGACATCATCATCATCCTGGGCGCCCTCAACTGGTCCTACAGCGCCCGACAACTGCGGGTGCAAGCACTCTCGATGCGCAACCGAGACTTCCTCAAGGCGGCCGGGGTCCGGGGCGAACGCGCCCGTTACATCATCGCGGCCGAGATGTTGCCGTCGATGAGCTCGCTGATCGTGGCGGCCTTCTGTCTCAACGCCGTCTTCGCCGTACTGACCGCCGCCGGGCTCCAGTTCATCGGGCTCGGCGATCCGAACGCCCAAAGCTGGGGCACCATGCTCTACTGGTCCTACCAACAGGCGGCGCTGCAATCGGGGCTGGCTCTCTGGGCGATTATGCCGGGCGTCTGCATCGCTCTCCTCGGAGGGTCGCTCGCGTTGATCAACTTCGCCTTCGATGAGATCTCCAACCCGGCGCTGCGTCCGGTGCGCCGCGTGTCGCGCCCCCGTGCGGTTCACTCTGTTCCCGGCTCCGTGGCGGAACGCGCAACGACAGCCCCTGAGCCGGACAGTTCCACCGTCGCGAGCTCATCGTTGGCGACCTCCACGGACGTTCGAGAGCTTGACGTCGCTTCAGGCGTTAACGGTCGTAACAGCTCGGGGAGTCTCCTGCTCACTGCGCGCAACCTCTCGGTCGCCTACGCCACCGACGACGGGCCGGTCGTGGCCGTTGACGACGTCGACCTCGACCTGCACCGCGGGGAGTTCTTGGCGGTGGTCGGCGAGTCGGGTTGCGGAAAGTCAACCCTCGTCTTCGCGATCAGCCGCCTGCTCACCCCGCCGGCCGCCATCACCGGTGGCAGCGTCACCTTCCGTGGCCAGGAAATGGCCCAGATGAGCGACGCCGAACTGCGTCTCCTGCGCTGGCGAGACTTCTCGGTGGTCATGCAGAACGCGATGAACGCCCTGAACCCGGTGATGACCGTAGGTCAGCAGATGCGCGACGCCTGTAAGGCCCATTCGGCGATGTCGAACAGTGAGATCGCCCAGCGCTCGGCCGAGGTGTTGCGCCTCGTGTCGATCGACCCCATCCACCTCGGCAGTTATCCCCACCAGCTCTCGGGCGGCATGCGCCAGCGCGCCATGATCGCCATGTCACTCCTGTTCACGCCCGACCTGGTCATCATGGACGAGCCGACCTCCGCCCTCGATGTGGTGGGCCAACGTTCCCTCATGCGCCAGATCAAGGAGCTGCAGGACCGACTGGGCTTCGCCGTGATCTTCGTGACCCACGACATCTCGCTCGTGCGGCACTTCTCGGACCGCCTCATGGTCATGTACGCCGGGCAAGTGGCCGAGCTCGGCGCCACGTCGACCCTCTTCGACACGCCACGCCACCCCTACGCCCGCGCCCTGCTCGAGGCGTACCCCTCGATCCGGGGCGAGAAGGTGGCGCTCACCGGCATCGCCGGCTCCCCACCGAATCTCCTTACGCCACCACCCGGCTGCCGCTTCCAGCCTCGCTGCGGCGACGCGATGCCCGAGTGCGCGCTCAGCCGGCCGCCGATCTACCGGGTGGGCGGGTCCGAGGTCCGTTGTCTGCTCTACCGGGAGGCCGCCCCGGCGACGGGGAGTCTGGCCGGGCGTACTGTCCGTAGGGAGGGGGCGGCACTCGTTGAGGCCGAAGCGCAGGCCGTGTCCCTGCTCGAGCCGACATCGCGGACGAGCGGCGCGCCATCATCGGCGCCTCCGCGCGTCAACGACGTCGACTCCGACTCGCCACTCCTTGAGGTGTCGGGTCTTACCCGGACCTTCCGTTTGCGCGGCTTCTGGTCCGAGAAACTCCTGCACGCCGTCGACGATGTCAATTTCGACATCGGCCGGCGCGAAATCGTCGCGTTGGTGGGCGAAAGCGGGAGCGGCAAGAGCACGATCGCCCAGTTGCTGGCGATGGTCTACCAGCCGACCTCGGGAACTATCCGCTTCGACGGCCAGCCGGTCGGTGAGATCAAGGGACGCCCGGCGAAGCTGGCGTACCGCGGCGAAGTACCGATGGTGTTCCAGGACCCCTATAGCGCCATCAACCCCGCCTACCGGGTCTCGCACGGGATCATGCGGGCGATCAAGCTGCACCGGCCGGACCTCGATGCGTCCACGCAGCACGCCGAGGCGATTCGGGTGATGGAGGCCGTGGGCCTCGAGCCCGCCGAGGCGACGCTCGCGAAGTACCCCTTCGAGCTGAGCGGTGGCCAGCGTCAGCGGATCGGCTTCGCCCAGGCGTTGGTGCTGCGCCCCAAGCTCATCCTGGCCGACGAACCGGTCTCCATGCTCGATGTCTCCATCCGGGTCGGCATCCTCAACCTCATGGCGGATCTACGGCGACGCGAAGGCGTCTCCATCCTCTACATAACCCACGACCTGGCCTCGGCCCGCTATATCGCCGATCGGATCATCGTCATGTACGCCGGCCACGTGGTCGAGATCGGTCCGACCGAGCAACTGTTGTCCGATCCCCGTCATCCCTACACCAAGCTCCTCCTCTCGGCGGTGCCCGATCCCCAGAAACCTTTCGAGGATTCAGCCGTTGACGTCGGTGAGCCTCCGAAGGTCGTGGACCCGAAGCCCGGGTGCCGCTTCCAGCCCCGCTGTCCTTTCGCGATCGAGGAGTGCCAGACCGTCACCCCTCAGCTTGGCGAGGTGGCGCCGGGCCAGCTCGCCGCGTGCCACGTGGCCCTCGCCGATGCTCGCCGGTCAAGCTTGGTCGAGGCCTGATCCAACCTCTGGGACGGTGCTGGAACATTCATCACGAACCTCGCCATTAGGTTAGGGACAATATTTCCGGAGATGATGTTGTCGTGACAAAACATATTGGCTTCTTGTCGTTTGGGCACTGGGCGGCTTCGCCGTTCTCGCAGACTCGCTCCGCGTCGGACGCCTTGCTGCAGTCAATCGATCTCGCGATCGCCGCTGAAGAGCTCGGTGCAAACGGCGCGTACTTCCGCGTGCATCACTTCGCGAGCCAGCTTTCGTCGCCGTTCCCGTTGCTGGCGGCAATTGGTGCACGTACTAAAACGATCGAAATCGGCACAGCGGTAATTGACATGCGCTACGAGAATCCGCTCTATATGGTCGAGGATGCTGGGGCCGCCGACCTTATATCCGGTGGTCGCCTGCAGCTCGGCATCAGTCGTGGTTCGCCCGAACAGGTCATCGACGGCTATCGCTATTTCAGCTTCATCCCGGCCGAAGGCACCGATCAGGCCGAGATGGCGAGGAGGCACGCGCGAACCTTTCTCGAGGCCCTGAAAGGTGAGGGATTCGCCGAGCCGAACCCGTCACCAATGTTCGAGAATCCGCCCGGATTACTTCGAGTCGAGCCCCATTCCGAAGGACTGCGTGAGCGGATTTGGTGGGGCGCGGGGACCCGCAAGACTGCCGAGTGGGCGGCGGAACAAGGTATGAATCTGATGAGTTCGACGCTGCTGAGCGAGGACACAGGGGTGCCATTCCACCAATTGCAGGCCGAGCAGATTGAACTGTTCCGCCGAGCCTGGACCAATTCGGGCCAGACCCGCACACCGCGAGTCTCGGTGAGTCGCAGTATCTTTCCCATCGTTAGTGACCTCGACCACTCGTACTTTGGTCGCGATGGAGACTCCCAAGACCAGATTGGTTACATTGACGGCGGCATTGCGCGCTTCGGTAAGACCTACGCCGCTTCACCGGAGAAGCTGATTGATCAGTTGGCTAAGGACGAGGCGATTGCCAGCGCCGATACTTTGCTGCTCACAATCCCGAATCAACTCGGCGTTGACTATTGCGCCCACGTGCTTGAGACGATCTTGAACGATGTTGCGCCAGCGCTCGGATGGCGTTGACCAACGTCTTAGGGGCTATTCGTCAGAGCGGGTGACGGGAATCGAGCCCGCGCTCTCAGCTTGGGAAACGCGCCTGACAAAGACAAACCGAGGCGATAACATCAGAAGTCTGATGTTTCCTGAAAACTTCGCCACGCCTAGAGGTGGTCCATTGATTTTCCCTGGCGTTGAACAGGACCTTTGCAGCGAGGTGGGTTTTACCCTGACAGTCGAAAACTGGAGGTTGGAGTTATGAAAATCAGCAGAATGACGACTCACGTCGTGGGAACACCTTGGCGCGACCTGACCTTTGTTCAGATTTTCACGGACGACGGTCTCGTTGGTGTTGGTGAAACCCGAATGACCAGTCATACGCAAGCCCTTATTGGTTACTTGGCAGAAGCCGAACATAATCACATTCTGGGGAGTGACCCGTTCAACATTGAATCACTCGTTCAACGCATGAAATACGGCGACTACGGACGTTCTGGCGAGATCGTGATGAGTGGTATCGCGTGCGTCGAGATGGCGTGTTGGGACATCGTGGGCAAGGCGCTCGACCAACCGGTGTGGCGGTTACTCGGGGGGAACGTTCGTGATCGGATAAAGGCCTACGCCAACGGCTGGTACACGGTGGAGAGAACGCCCCAGGACTTTCACGACGCCGCACGAGTCGTCATCGAACGTGGTTATAGGGCATTGAAGCTGGATCCATTTGGCCCCGGTAAGTACGAACTCGACTACGAGGAACGAAATCATTCGATCGCACTTATCGAGGCGGTTCGCGACGCCATTGGGCCGTCGAATGAGCTGATGATAGAGATGCACGGCAGATTCTCTCCTCACGAGGCGCTTCGAATAGCGAAGATGGTGGAGCCGTTCGAACCCTCTTGGATTGAAGAACCAGTGCCGCCGGACAATCTCGCCTCCTTGGCCGTTGTTGCGCGGGGTACCACGCTCCCCATTGCGACCGGTGAGCGAATTCATGACCGAACGGAATTCCGTGAACTCTTCGAACTGCGGGCGGCGGCGATTATCCAGCCTGACATCGGCCACCTGGGAGGACTACTGGAGACCCGAAAACTTGCGGCGACCGCGGAGACACATCATGTCCTCATTGCCCCTCACAACGTCGGTGGCCCGGTTCTCACGGCTGCCAATCTTCACTTGGCCGCTTGCATGCCGAATTTCAAGATTCAAGAGTTCTTTAATGACTTTGCCGACTCTGACATCTTGGATTGCGCTCCGGGACTTCCTAAAGTCGTCGACGGCTTTTTCCCGATTCCCGAAGGTCCCGGCCTAGGCGTGGAGCTCGATCTGGATTACGTTGCTGATCGTCCGGCGAGTGGTGCTCATTTTGATCTGTTTGCCGACAATTGGCACTTTCGCGGAACGCGCGAGGAACAATGAATCGAGCGGTGATTCTTGATGGGCCACGACGCCTGCGCGTTGCCACTCGCGCAGTCCCTGACGTGGGTCCAGGAGAGGCGCTCATTGAAGTCAAGTGGGCGGGAATATGTGGTTCTGACATAGACCTTCGAAACGGAGTCCGGCCCGCTGAGATTGTTCGCTATCCCGTAGTCCCTGGACACGAGTGGTCTGGCATCGTCGAGGCGATCGGTCATGGGGTCGATCACTCCTTGCTGCACAAACCAGTGGTGGGGGAGAACATTCGTTCCTGCGGCGAGTGCGTTTCTTGTCGCGCCGGAAGGTCCGCGAACTGCGAGAAGGAATATGCGGAAGCCGGATTCACCATTGATGGTGCGTGGGCCGACCGAATTCTTGTGCCGGCGTCCCAACTGCACGTGCTTCCAGACAACGCGGATTTAAGGTCGGCCGCCGGTATTGAACCTGCAGCATGCGCCGCGACGGCCGTCGATCGGGCCCGCATCGAATCACACCATCGGGTCGGAGTGGTCGGCGGGGGAACAATCGGGTTGCTCTGTACGCAACTCATATCCGCTCGCGGTGCCGACGTCACGGTCATCGATCCGCGAAGTTGGAGACGTCCGATTGCGCTTAGGTGTGGGGCGTCAAGAGTTGTCGATCCCGAATCGGCGCGATCGAGCATTGAAGGCCTGGACGTGGTGATTGAAGCGGCCGGGGTCGTCGGAAGCGTGCAGATGGCGTTCGACCTCGTTCGTCGAGGTGGTCGAGTTGTAATTTGTGGCATCGCCTTTGAGGGCGATGTCGTCCATCCGGTTGACATCGTGTCCAAGAACATGGACGTTGTTGGTATCTTCGGCGCAACGACAGAGGGTTGGGATTTGGCCGTGTCAGAATTTGTGGCAGGGAACCTCAATCCCGGCGTACTCGTTACCCATGAATTTCCACTAGATGAGGTTGAAAGCGCACTTCACGCTCTTGAGAGTGGCAGTCCGATGGTGGGCAAGGTCCTCCTACGACTTTGAGTGCGCATCCTGATGCACTCCCTCGCTATCCGACGTTTGCGACCGGGCGGGATTGACGCGCGACGGCTATTTGGAGGAATGTTCGCTCGACGTAAATGCTGGTTCCGATATGAATGATGAACCACGGCGTCGCCGGCGGTCCGCCTTTCAACGACGTGGTCATATGTTCGGCACCGGAGCGTCCGGTCGTAGGAGGCCCTCTACCTTCAGTTCAGCCCAGACGGCGTCGGGTACGCCTGAACGATAGGAGTGAAGGTTGCCCTCGATCTGCTGAGGCGAACGCGAGCCAACACAGACGCTGGCGACGGAGGGGTGGGCCAATGGAAACGCCAGTGCGACGGTGGGAAGCGAGGTGCCGTGACGCTCGCAGATCTCAGCGATTCGTCGGGCGCGCACGAGAAGATCCATCGGGGCGTCGCCGTAGTTGTACTTTGCGTCGTCAGCTGGAGTAGGGCGCGAAAGCAGACCGCTGTTAAATACGCCGGCGGCGACAATCCCGATTTGCCGTTCTTCGCACGCCGGCAAAAGGTCGTTGAGCGCCGATTGCTCGAGAAGCGTGTAACGCCCGGCGAGCATGAACACGTCCATGTCGGTCAGGCGGGCGAAGTCGGCCAGCATTTCCGTCTGATTCATTCCCGCCCCGATCGCTGCGACGACGCCCTGCGCGCGCAGTTCCTCGAGGGCCGGATAGGCAGTGTCCAGGACCTCTCTTCGATGTTCGTCAGGATCGTGGAGATACACGATGTCCACGGCGTCCAGACCGAGTCGCTCGAGGCTCTCTTCTAGTGACCGGATGATGCCGTCTCGACTGAAATCCCATATACGCCGATGGGTTGCCGGCACGTCGAAGCCTTCATCGTCGTGCCCCCCGGGAAGTTCGAGCGGCTCGAGAAGCCGTCCGACCTTGGTCGAAAGGATGTACTCGCTGCGAGGGCGCCCAGCAAGGGCTGCGCCAAGTCGTCGCTCGGACAGTCCGAGTCCATAGTGCGGCGCGGTGTCGAAATAGCGGATTCCTTGCTCCCAAGCGGCGTCGACTGTTGCGTGAGCTTGATCGTCCGTTATCGCCTGGTAAAGGTTCCCGAGTTGCGCGCAGCCCAGCGATATCTCGGTTAAGCGTAGAGGACGCTTCGGGAGAGACCGCGTCGCGAGCGCTCCGTTATCTTCTCGGGGGCCGCGCGGAGGTTCCAAGACGCCATGACTCATCGGTTATAGATGAGACGCAATCGATCGACCTCAGCGCCCCTCCCGTCTGCGGCCATCACGACGTAGCTCGCCATCTCGGATTGCCAGCGTTGGTCGAGTGGGTGAACCGAGAGGGCGGCGACCGCTCGATCGAAGTTTTCGCATTCGACCACATGAAAGAGCTCGACGCCGTGGCGAAAGATTCGCCAGTGTTCCATCCCCAACTCACGCTGCACGGCCACGAGCTCGGGCCACACTTCCGCGTGGGCCTTCTCGTACGCTCCCTCCATCCCCGGCCTCAGCTTGGTTCGCAATCCGATGATCTCGCTCATACGCCCATCTCCTCTAATCACTACTTGGCATTTAATGTTGCGCTGGGATCCCAATGCGGGTGACTCGGTTGCCGCGAACGTGTGTGGGTCGCACGAATCTTTCGGAGGTGCCTTCAACGATGCCGATTTCGTTTCTGGAGAGGTAGGCTCGCTGTTGGGGCTCACTCAGAATACGAGCACGAGAGATTCTCTCTCCGCCAGAAGTGATTAATCGAGTTCGCGCACGGGCTGCCGTCGGTTGGGCTCCAGTAGCCGGCGCGCGAACCCGATTAATCACTCCTGGATGGTGGCTTACTCTGCATGCGCTTCCGGCAGAGCCTCTCGGAAAGATTTTGATCCCTCACTCTCATCTTGACCAGTAAATGTCTTTGAGTCATGCAACGAAAGCTTGTACGTATCCCACGAGCCAAGTATGTGGTCCTCCACCGCCTTCGCCGCCCCTTCGGGGTCGCGCCGCAATAACGCGTCGTAGATGATGGCGTGACCGCGATGAGAGCGCAGATTGTCTTCGGTCGAACGATGCGTGCGACCGTAATAGGCGTTCGCCAGAGCGATGGGTTGTACCGTTCTTAAGATTGAGCGGGCGAGCAAGTGGCCCGAAAAGTGGGCAATCAAGTCGTGGTAGGCGATGTCGGCCGCCGTGTAACTGGCCGGGTCTTCGAGCAGCGATTCAAGCTCTAATAAGCGCGAGTGCAACTCCTCCAACTGATCTTCGGTCAGCCTCGTCGCCGCCCTGTTTGCCATCTGGCTCTCGAGGGCGGCCCGCACTTCCATGAGATCGTCGAAGATGGAAAGGCTTTGATCGTTGCGGATATAGGCGTCCAGCACCAGCGGGTCGAGCAAACTCCAATTGTCGACTGGTTGTACCGTTGTCCCCTGACCCTGGCGAGCGACGACGAGGCCCTTCTCTTCGAGGAGTTTGACCGATTCTCGGGTTACCGAGCGGCTCACCTTGAAGTCCTGGCACAGAACCTGTTCCGGGGGGAGGGACGACCCTACGGGTAAATTTCCTGAGACTATCTCGTCAATCAAAGACGAGACGACGAGGTGATTGAGGCGAGCCGGGCGTGACGGCAGGGAAGACGGAGTGCTCACGTGTGGCGGCCCTTCGACCGAATCGGGTGTATCGACGACCTTCAGCATAATTCGTTCGTCATAAGCAAATCGCCAACTAGCTGATCATCGACGTTACCGACCACCCTCGACGTAACCGACGGCGAATCGACGGCAAGGTGAGCAACTAATTGATAGTGGGTTGGTGCATGGCACCTTGCCATTTCAGACGCCTGCCTCTCTTGTTCCCCTGAGGAGGCCGCACTTGCGCCCCAGAGGACTCAATGTTATCATACGACAGTCGTCTTATGTTTAGGGGGGAACATCCTGATGATTGCACCGGTTAAGGCTGAGCACGGAACTGGGTTCCGGCGCCATATTGGCCGTGCTTTCCCTTCGGTAATCGTCCCGGAAGCTCGGGCGGGAGCCCAAGGCCCGGGGCCGCGTGCTTCACTGTTCCGCCGACCGGCAACTGGCCATGGCCTCGTCGCTGACCTGCCTACGTCACCCGGGAGCTTCGCGCCGTTCAGCCGAAGCGTGCTGATGTTTCCAGCGCGTCAAGGGCGGAGTGAACCGTTCCGTCAATTTCGGACCGCTTTCGAGGGAGATCGACGTGCGTATAACGAAAGTTGAGACTTTCAATGTCTTCGTACCCGGAGCCAATCCCCCGTTCATTTGGCGTGACGGTCTGCGAGGCAGCCCACCCGATCGCGAGGTCGGCGTTATTCGACTCAGGACCGACGAGGGAGTCGATGGCGTAGCGATTGCACCGCGTCGCGGTAGCGGTCCGGTGGTCGCCGATGTTTTTGAGCACGTGCTGCGCGACGAGTTGATTGGCGCCGACCCCCTTCAGCGGGAATGGATCTGGCACCGAATGTGGGAAATCGACCGGACCGATGAACTCCCGCTCTGGCTTTTCGGTCTCGTCGACACGGCGCTGTGGGACCTAGCTGGCCGCTACTACGGCGCGCCCACATGGCAGGTGATCGGAGGCTTCCGGCGTGAGATTCCGGCGTACGCGTCGACGACCACGTTTTCAAGCATCGCCGAGTACCTTGACGTGGCAACGCAGTGCAGGGAGCTCGGCTACCCAGCACTCAAGCTCCATGCGTGGGGTGACGCACGTCGTGACGCGGAGCTGTGCACGGCGGTTCGCGAACATGTCGGCGATGATTTCCCGCTCATGTATGACGGATCGGCTGGATTTGACCTTCCCGATGCGGTCTACGTCGGCGATGCTCTCGCGGCGGCCGGGTACCTCTGGTACGAGGAGCCGATGCGCGAGTTCAGCATCACTGCATACAAGTGGCTCGCCCAAAGAGTGCGCGTACCACTCAATGTCGCCGAGACATCCGATGGTGTTCACCTGAACACGGGAGACTTCATCGCGAGCGGCTGCGCGAGTTATGTACGCACGAGCACGGAACTTCGAGGCGGGTTCACGGGAGCCATGCGCATTGCTCATCTTGCCGATGCTTACCAATTGCGTGCTGAGCCCCACGGCCCCACGATGTACGCCCGACATCTCTGCATGGCAATTTCGAATTGCACCTATTACGAATCGCTGGTCACGTCGAATCCGGCCAAGCGTGAGGTTGGCGTCGACGCCTCAGGGATGGTGGCGGCGCCGATGGGACCGGGCGTTGGTCTCGAACCCGGTCCGCACTACCCGAAAGAGCTGATTCCCTACGTGTTCGATATGACAAACGGCGCCGTGGGGTCGTCGAGTCCGACAACCGGGATGAAGCTGACATGACAAGTAATTCGAAATGAGATCGCAAACAGCGAGAGTAACTACCTTAATCAGGGGGAGAAGGAAATGAGAACAGTGAGATCAACTAACGGGAGTAACCGTTGGGTACGATGGCATCGTCGAGCGCTGGCCGTAGCAACGTGCGCCAGCCTGGCCAGTTTGTCCTTCGTCGCAGCGGGATTCGGCTCCACCGGGGCCAGCGCCTCGACGAAGCCGACGCTTACGATCTGGTACGACACCGCGCGCAAGCCAATGGTGGAGGCCTACATCAAGGCGCATCCCAAGGTCCACGTCGTCGCGGTCTTGAAGGATGGCGATAGTAACGGAGACGGCACCTATCAGTCGGCGTTCGCCCTGTACAACCGCGTCGGCCATGGTTGGCCGGACATCTACTTCAGCGAGCAGAACAATGATGCGGCGTCGCTCGCTCAGCCTCCGTTCAACGACGCGGCCGTGCTGAACAAGGGGCTCGTGTCAAGCAGCATCCTTAACAAGTTTGCCCATGGTTCGGCAGGTTTATGCACGATCGGCGGGAAAGTCTATTGCCTGCGCAATGACCTCGCCATGAATGTCCTGTGGTACAACCCGGCGCTGATGGCCCAAGACGGCATCACCTCGGTCCCGACGACGTGGCAGGAGTGGGCGGCGGATGGCGCCCTCGCGGCCGCTAAAGGTGACATCATCGGCACCCAAGGTGACTCGTGGGACGCGGACACCTACTACTGGGGCAATGAGTGCCCACTGAGTAACGAGACGAGTCCCGGGACGCTACTGATCAATCCGGCCTCGACGAATTGCACGGAAATGGCGTCGCTCCTTGATGGCGTGTCGCGCACTGCTTTGCCAGTGGCCTACATGTTCAGTTCGACCTTTGGACAGCAGTACGGTGGGAAGATTGTGTTCTACCCTGGTGCTGCTTGGATGGGTGGCGTCTTCCCCGGGCTTGGTTCCTGCAAGACAACGAACCCTGACTGCACGATGGCGGCCGGTTACCCCATGACGTTTGGTGCCAGCGGGCCCAGCGTAACGGGCGCAATTGGTGGAGGCCTGTGGTTTGTGTCGTCGCACAGCAAGAACCTGAAGCTGGCGGCGTCGGCGGTCGTATGGCTCGACACGAACCCTGCTAGCCAGAACATCTCTGCCGGGTTCCCGGCGTACGGTCCGGACGACGCGTCATGGGTTGCTACTCAGAGCGCTTCGGGAAGCTACGCGAGCCCACTCGCTGGAGAACCGACCCTGGCGCAGGCGTTCAGCAAAGCGGCGAACGAAATCTGGGCTAGCTGGTCGGCGGTGCCTTACGCCAACGACCAGATTTGGGCGTCGGACGTCGTGCCATCGCTCGCGAGCGGGGGTACGCAGGCAGCCGGTCTGGGTATCTTCGGCTCCGACGCGGCGAACCTTGCGCGTTCTGACGGCTTCCAAGTTCATACCTAAATGACGGTTCCGCCGGTTGCGACCGTCCCCGGCGAGCGTTCACGCGCTCGCCGGGGACGGCGCTCCGATGGTGCTGCGTCGATAGGCAGTTCGCGCCGAACGGGCTACTTATTTGTCGGCCTTTATGTGGTGCTCCTCGCACTTTTCGGCATCGCGCCGACCGCATACGCGATCTACCTAGCGCTTACGAAGGTGGGCGGTGGGTTCGCCTGGGGAGCGAATTTCACTCGGGCCTACGAAGATTTCCGTTTCCTGCCGGCGTTCGAGCACATCGGTGAGTACCTCGCGATCTGGTTGCTCGCCGAGGCGACGTTCATCCTGGTGCTCGCACTCATGCTCCATTCACTGGCTCGTCGAACCAGTGCTGCGTTTCGCTTTTTGTTCTATATGCCCGGAGCGCTGGCCGGCGCCGCGAGCGTGCTGGTGTGGCTCTTCATGTTGGATCCGACTCTCAGCCCGTGGCACTTCCTGCTCTCCGCTTTGGGTTTTTCACAGATCGACCTGGTCCTCCTGCCCTCGCACCTTCCGCTGATCTTCGCGATAATGGCCTTTTGGACCGGTGCCGGCGGATGGATCGTCGTCATGTACGGCGCGCTCAACAACATTCCGGACGAGCTTCTTGAGGCCGCGAAGCTCGATGGAGCTAACGCTTTTCAATCTGCGGTGCGAATCAAGTTGCCGCTGATCAAGAAGTGGGTTGTTTATATGCTTATTCTCTCGTTCGCTGGCGGCACGCAGCTGTTCGTCGAGCCGCAACTCGTCGGCCAGGCAACCGCCGGCCTGGTGAGTAACACGTGGTCGCCCAACCAGTTGGCCTACTACATCGCTTTCATCAATGACAACTTCAATGAAGCCGCCGCCATCTCGGTCACGCTCCTCGTGCTTGGATTAGTCGGTGCCACGTTGCTCGTGTGGCGTACCAAGTTGTTCGAGATCAACTGATATGAAGCTTTCTCGTCTCACTTGGCGGCTCGTCGGTCTTGTCGTGCTATTGGGCTTCACGGCTTTCTTCTTCGTACCAGTGATTTGGGTCCTACTCGCGACAACGAAGACCGACACTCAGCTCACTTCATGGGGCCCCTTTACTTTCGGAACCCTTGGCCACTTCGTCGATGCCTGGAAGGCGTTGTTTGGCTTTCAGAGTGACGCCATGGTCGGCTGGTTGGAGAACTCGGCGATTTACTCATTCGGAGGGGTCGCCATTGCCATCATCGCGGCGATACCGGCCGGCTACGGCCTCGCGCTCACCCAGTTCATCGGTCGACGGACGTTGCTCGCGATCACGTTGGTTACGATGATCATGCCCGCGACCGCGCTGGTGCTACCGCTATTCCTTGAAATGAACTCGGTAAGCCTTACCGATACGCCCTGGTCTGTAATCCTTCCGTTCTCGTTCTTTCCATTTGGCGTGTACCTCTGCTACATCTTCTTCTCCTCCACGATTCCAAAGGATCTTTTGGCTGCCGCACGGGTCGACGGCTGCAATGAGTGGAGAGTTTTCCGTTACATCGCGTTGCCTCTCGCCCGCCCCGTTGTCGCGCTGGTGGCGTTCTTCGCCTTCGTGGCGGACTGGAACAACTACTACCTACCCTTTGTGATGCTGTCTGACAACAGTAAGTTGCCGGTCCAGGTCGGCTTGGAGTATCTGATTTCGTCAACGGAGGCCTTCAACCCGGGAAACCCGGGCACCGGGGCACAGCTGGTCCATCGACCAGAGCTCGCGTTAGCAATTTTGGTTGCAATCGCGCCGGTGGCGATCGTCTTCCTCTTCGCGCAGCGCACCCTCGTAAAGGGAATGCTCGCTGGCGCCACCAAGGAATAGGACGACAAATGAGCAGAGGCGTGGATCAGATCAGGCCAGTGGACTTCGGGTTTTCTATGTCCGGATTTAAAGGAGAGGGATCAGAGATGACCAAGACAGTGCATGTGGAACCGACGTCGGCGGACGGGATTGGCATCAGCGAGTGGCGAGCCTTATCGGGTGAGACCCGCGAATGCTGTGACGTCAGTTCGATCGCCTCCTTCGCGGGCCAATCACGGTCGTGCACGGACCCAGCCACGTGCCGCCAACGCGAACTCCCCTGGGTTAGCCCTGCTGAGCGCGCGGCCGAACTCGAAGCCCGAGGTCGCGGCCCCTACGTCACCCCCGCATTCGACCGTTTGAAAGGACACGCATGGCCACTGTGACATTCAAGGATTCGTCCCGGACCTATCCGAAGACTGAGCGAAAGGCGGTCGACCGGCTGAATCTGGAAATCGGTGACGGTGAGTTCGTTGTACTTGTCGGCCCATCAGGTTGCGGGAAGACGACCAGCCTACGCATGCTTGCCGGTCTCGAGCCAGTTGACGAAGGCGAAATCTACATCGGCGAAAAGAATGTGGTGGGTCTTCCGCCGCGCAGCCGAGACATCGCGATGGTCTTTCAGAACTACGCGCTCTACCCGCACATGAACGTGGCAGAAAACATGGGTTTCGCGTTGAAGATGGCCAAGCTGGATAAGTCGGAGATCACGGCCCGCGTTCGTGAGGCGGCCAAGATACTTGATCTTGAGAACTACCTGGAGCGAAAGCCGGGTCAACTATCGGGAGGTCAACGCCAGCGCGTCGCCATGGGTCGAGCCATCGTTCGAAAGCCGCAGGTGTTCTTAATGGACGAGCCCCTCTCAAACCTCGACGCGAAGTTGCGGGTTTCAACTCGGTCTCAAATCGCCGAACTGCAGAGCCGACTCGGCGTTACGACGCTCTACGTGACCCACGATCAGGTTGAGGCGATGACGATGGGCGATCGGGTTGCGGTGATCAAAGACGGTGTGCTCCAGCAGGTTGACGTGCCCCGCGTGCTCTATGACGCGCCCGTCAACTCCTTTGTTGCGGGGTTCATCGGCTCCCCGGCGATGAACCTGCTCAATGCCACGATCCTCGAGAGCGGAGTTCAGATCGGACCAACCGTCGTCCCGCTTCCGCGGAAGTACCAGCAGGCCGTCCGCAAGGGCCCAGTAACGGTAGGTCTTCGGCCGGAGGCGCTCGAGCTCACGAGCGAGGGTGGCGGGATATCGGCCGTCGTCACGCTCGTGGAAGAACTCGGCGCCGAGGCCTACATCTATTCTCGAATGGCCGATCAGTCGGGCGAGACGATGACCGTCACGCCGGAAATTGTTGTCCGCGTCGCTCCGACCGTCGTTGTCAAGAGCGGCGACCGGATCACTCTGCGCGTGAAGGATGACGCCATGTTGTTGTTTGACGCCGTGTCGGGAGTGCGGATCACGGGACAATGAAACTAACTCGGAATAGTGGCCCGCCTGAAGAGAACGCCGTGCTCGTCCCTTCGGCATTTTTGACCTACGTGCGGCCATCGGCAACAAGTACGACGCGGCGAGGCGTAGAGGCTTTGTGGTGCTCCGTTTCAAATGAGGGGGTCGACGAAGGAACGAAGTTGGTTCACCGGGCTGTGATTGAGCGTCAAGGGGAGACGTGACCGTCGTCGACGCGCATCAGCATTTTTGGGACCCCGCGCGCGTGTCCTATCCGTGGCTCGCGTCCCACTATCCCGAACTCGATAGAAATTTCGGCTTCGACGATCTGGCACCGCACCTTCACGCCAACGGTGTTGACGCCACGGTCGTCGTGCAGTCAGAGGATGACGATGCTGACAACGAATTGATGGTTGAGATCGCCTTGTGCCACGACGAGATCGCCGGCGTCGTGGCGTGGGCGCCCTTGGACGACCCGTTCGCGCTCGAAAAGGCCATCGAACGACTACGCCGATCCGGCAAGCTCGTCGGCGTGCGCGTGCTAATCCATAACCGGCCAGATCTTGACTGGATTGTGCGTCCAGAAGTGCAAGAGGGCCTTGAGGTGCTGGAGCACCAAGGCCTGACCTTCGACATGGTGGCGGTGCTGGCACGCCACCTCGAGCACGTCCCGGTTCTCGCCGAACTTCATCCCAATTTACGACTGGTAATCGATCACCTCGCCAAGCCCCCCATTGGTCTCGATCTGACTGCATGGTCTGAGCTCTTGGCGCGCGCGGCAGCCTGCCCTAACGTCTTCGCGAAAGTGTCTGGGCTCTACCCAGCACAGGGCGACAGGTATCCCTGGACGGTCGATGACCTGCGCCCTGCCTTTGCCATTGCCCTCGAGGCCTTCGGCGTCAGCCGACTAATGTTCGGGAGCGATTGGCCGATCTGCGAGGTGGCAGGGGGCTACAACCGGGTCGCGCAAGCTCAACTCGAGCTGGCCGATGAACTGAGTGACGATGAGCGGGAGGCCTTGCGCGGCGGCACCGCGATTCACTGCTACGGATTGAGGCAGACATGAACGAGGGGCAGCGTCAAGCGAGCGCGTCGAACCAGCCCGGAGAGTTTTCCGGTTGGCGCATCATCGTGACCGGGGGATCCTCAGGAATCGGTCTTGCGACCGGTCGCCGTTTCCTTGAACGAGGAGGGCGGGTTGTCTCGCTTGACCTAGTGCGTCCGGGCGACACTGAGGGAATCGCTTGGCGTGACTGCGACGTCGCCGACGACTCATCAGTTCGCCTTGCGATGTCGGCCGCGGTCGAGCATCTCGACGGTCTCGACGTGCTGATCAATAGTGCCGGAGTGGGGCTGCAAGGCTCGGTCGAGGAGCGTCCTGAATCGGCGGACGAAGAATGGCGGCGTTTGTTCGAGGTGAACGTTTTCGGCGTCATGCGAGTGACACGCGCAGCCCTGCCCGCGCTGCGCCGGTCCCCGCACGCCTCCATCGTCAATATCGCGTCATTCGTCGCTTTAACGGGAGCACCCCGTCGCGCCGCCTACGGGGCTTCCAAGGGCGCCGTCTTCGCGCTCACCAAGGCGCTCGCAGCCGACCACTTACGCGAAGGGATACGAGTGAATTCGGTCAGCCCCGGAACCGTCGACACCCCATGGATCGATCGTCTACTCGACGCCGCCGGAGATCCGCTCGCGGAACGAGCACGCGTGGTGGCGCGCCAGCCACACGGGCGATTGGTATCGCCGGAGGAGATCGCCGCGGCAATTTGCTATCTGGCGGGGCCTGACGCCGGTTCGACGACGGCGGCCGACCTCGTCGTCGATGGGGGCATTCTCGGCACGAGAATACCCGACGGTGCGACAACACGCGGCCGGCCGTGATGCGCACCCGCATCGACCTGAAACCCGTGAGTCCCTGTCGCGGCGCGCTATCGATTCGTTGTCGAAACTAAGGAAAGTGGGAAGAATGCTTGCTGCGTGCTATGAGGGCGATGGTCGGATCGCGATGCGCGACGTCGAATGGCGCCCGCCCGGATTCGGAGAAGTCCAGTTGAAGGTCGCCTACGTGGGTATCTGCGGAACGGACCTCCACGTACTTGATGGCGACATGGACGCGAGGGTGACCCTCCCGGCGATTCTCGGACACGAGATGTCCGGCACGGTTACCGCGGTGGGTGACGGTGTCGCAGATTGGGCGCCGGGCGACGAGGTGGTGGTCGTTCCGCTCGACTGGTGCGGAACTTGTCCTGCGTGCCTACGCGGATGCGCCCACATTTGCTATCGGTTGAATTTCATTGGGATCGATTCACCTGGCGCGCTGCAGAATTATTGGAACGTTCCGCAGCGATCGCTCGTGCGCGTCCCTATCGACTTGGGCCTGAAGGAGGCAGCGCTCGCCGAGCCGACTGCCGTAGCGGCTCATGACGTTCGTCGGTCCGAGCTTCGGGCCGGACAGAAAGCGCTCGTCATCGGCGGAGGACCGATTGGACTGCTCATAGCGTCCGTCGCGACGGCGGCCGGTGGCGAGATACTGGTGAGCGAGCCCAATTCGCAACGTCGACAGCACCTGGAGAGCGTGGGGCTGCGCACCGTCGACCCGGCTGACGACCTGGCCTCTGTCATCGACGACTGGACGCTGGGGGCCGGTGTGGACATTAGCTTCGAAGTCTCCGGGTCGGTCGCAGGAGTGGAGGCGGCAGTCATGTCGTTGGCCGCTCGGGGTCGACTCACCCTCGTTGCGATCCATTCGCGCCCTGCGCCGGTGGACCTTTTTCGATTCTTTTGGCGAGAATTGACGCTCGTCGGCGCCCGGGTCTACGAGCGTGCCGATTTTGAAGAGGCCTTGCGATTACTCGGTAGTGGGGCCATTCCGACCGACGCGTTGATTACCGACGTCGTCGCGCTTTCCGAGGCTCCGGCGGCCTTCGAGCGACTCCGGGCCGGCCAGGCGATGAAGGTGCTCGTCGATTGCGGGGTGCCGGCGTGACGAGCGGCGAGACATCTGAGCGAATCGAGGGGTTATTTGATCTTTCCGGGAAGCTCGCCGTCGTCACGGGCGCGCGTCGGGGCATCGGGCGGGCAATCGCCGAGCTCCTCGCCGCTGCGGGAGCCGACATCATCGGCGTGAGCGCTCAGCTGGAAGATTCGGGCTCGGAGGTGCAGCAATCGATTGAGGCGCTCGGACGGTCGTTTGAGGCGGTCCGCGCCGATCTTTCTGACGAGAGCCAGGTACACGAGCTGGCCTTGCGCCTGACCCAGCGTTCTCGACCGATTGATGTCTTGGTGAACAACGCAGGGTCGATCGTGCGAGCTGCGGCAGTGGACCACACCGATGAGATGTGGGCGCGCACGATTGCGACCAATCTCACCGCGCCCTTCATTCTCACCCGTGAGATCGGACGCACGATGATCGAGCGCGGTGCGGGCAAAGTAATCTTCACCAGCTCGCTTCTCTCCTTCCAAGGGGGGATCCTCGTGCCTTCATACACGGCGTCCAAGCATGGTGTCGCCGGACTCGTCAAGGCGTTTTCCAATGAATGGGCCGCCAAAGGCGTCAACGTGAACGGCATTGCCCCTGGCTATATCGCGACGGATAACACCGAAGCGTTGCGCGCCGACCCCGAGCGAAGTCGATCGATCCTTGACCGCATTCCGGCTGGGAGGTGGGGCGAAGCGCTCGACATCGCGGGCGCGGCCCTCTTCCTGGCTTCGTCGGCGTCGGACTACGTATGTGGTGTGGTGTTGCCGGTGGATGGAGGGTGGCTGGCAAGATGAAACAGTTGCCTCCGTCGAACGTCGATCACGGGAGGGCTTTTTCGTCAATGGGGGTGCGCCCGGTGACGCGCGTCGGCCTCGTCGAGGAGCGGCTGCGCTTCTACGGCGTCTTGCCCGTCGTCGAGCTCGAGGACGTCAATCAGGCGGAGGACCTGTTCGCGGCGCTCAGCGAGGGTGGCGTCGCCGTCGCGGAAATTACCTTGCGAACGCTCGACGCTGGCGTCGCTCTCAAGAAACTCATTGCGCGACATCCTGACGCCTTGCTGGGGGCCGGCACTGTCCGCAGCCTCGATGACGCGCGCCGGATGGTTGAGATTGGCGCGTCTTTCATTGTCTCCCCCGGCACCGATGAGGAGGTGATCGCCTATTGCCTGACACACGACGTGCTCGTGATTCCCGGCGTCTGCACGCCGACGGAGGTCCTTCGGGCCCTTCGCGCTGGCGCGCACCTGCTCAAGTTCTTTCCGGCCGAGGCGGCCGGCGGCGTTCGTTTCCTTCAAGCGCTCGCCGGACCATTCAAGGATGTCAGCTTCGTCCCGACCGGTGGGATCAGTGAAGCCAATCTTGAAAGTTACTTGCGCCTGCCCCAAGTGGCAGCCTGCGGTGGGAGTTGGATGGCGGCCTCGGAACTCCTGGCGGAGAGCAGGTTCGACGAGATCACTGAGCTCACCCGTAGGGCGCTCGACATCGTAGAGATGGTTCGCAGTGACCTCTGAGCTGACCCAACCGGGCAACGTTGCGTTCGTCGCGCGTTCAGCACAAGAGTGCGACTTTGACGTCGTGGCGCTGGGCGAGGTGATGCTACGACTCGACCCCGGTGAGGAGCGGATCGATGCGGCCCGATCGTTCCGAGCTTGGGAGGGAGGAGGAGAGTACAACGTCGCGCGGGGTTTGCGTCACTGTTTCGGCGAGCGGACCGCTGTCGTCACAGCGCTCGCAGACAATCCGATTGGCCGACTCGTCGAAGGGCTCATGCGACAAGGTGGCGTGGATTTGACGTGGCTGCGGTGGGTGCCGTATGACGGAATCGGCCGTTCCGTTCGCAATGGGCTCAATTTCACCGAGCGTGGCTTCGGTCCTCGTGCCGCCGTCGGATGTTCGGACAGAGCAAACTCCGCCGCCAGCCAGATGAAGGTGGGCGACGTCGACTGGGATGAAGTGTTCACGCGCCGCGGTGTGCGATGGCTTCACACTGGTTCGATCTTTACCGCCCTCTCACCTTCAACGGTCGACGTCGCCGAAGAAGCGATGCTTGCGGCGCGACGGTCCGGAACGGTGGTCTCCTACGACGTCAACGTCCGCGCTTCTCTGTGGGGGGACAACGGGGGCGACGCGCGAGCTGTCGAAGTGAATCGGCGCCTTGTCAGCCTGTGCGACGTCGTGTTCGGGAACGAGAAGAACTTCGTCGAGGCGCTCGGCGTCGAAGTTCGTAAAGCGGGTTCCACTCAAGAGGATTCCTGGGGGAAGGGCGACCTAGCCGCCCTCGATGAGGTTGCCTCGGCATTCCCGAATCTCCGGCTGATCGCGTCGACAATTCGGACGATCAATTCGGCATCGCAGAATGACTGGGGCGGCGCCTGTTGGGCCGACGGTGCGATCATCTCGAGCGATGTGATGCGATCAATCGAAATTCTCGACCGGGTAGGCGGCGGCGACGCGTTCGCCGCTGGAGTGATCTTTGGACTGCTCGAAGGGATGCCGGCAGATGATGCGCTCCGATACGGCGTGGCGCACGGAGCCCTCGCGATGAGCACACCCGGTGATTCATCGATGGCCACTCTTGCGGAGGTTCGCCGCCTCGCGGATGGCGGGTCGGCTCGAATGGTGCGTTGAATGAAGGGCACGCTTCACTCACTATGGCATCGCTACAACCAAAGTGAGAGAAAAGTCGATTCTCAGACCTTCTCTCAGTACATCGTCGACGCCACAAGCCGACTCGCTAGGGAGATTGGAACGGGCCACGAGTCAGTGGGTCGAGCAGCAGAATTCACAAGAGTGATCGTCGACTCCGGCATGGGACAAACCGAGTTAAGAAACCGAGTTCCCTTTTCGTTCTCGGCAAATCTGAGGTATAGGCGGCTTACTGACGTCGAATCTCAAACTGAACTTGGTGTGGTGGTTATCAAGACGTATGACACAAACATCAAACCGCACTTTGGCCCGTCACATGAGATAACGCAGGAAGCTCGAGAGATGATGAAGGACCACCCGGATGATCGTGCCACTCACACGTTGTCAGAAGAAATGATTCGACGTTACCGATCGCTGAATAAGTCCCGGGGGATCACTCTTCGCTCGCTCCAAATTATTTACCGACGTATTTCTATGGCCCCTTGAGGTGGTTACTTGATGACGAGAAGGGTACTGAACCATAGTGCGGTCGCGAAGTGCTTGAAGAAGGTTAATGAAGTGCGGCCCATACGAGTTGGCGGGTTTGATAGAGAAGTGCCGACAACATCGGTCGAGGGCAATCCATTTCTTGACTTCTGTGAAATCGATTTTGAAGTTTTCAACTCGTTCTTAGGGGGACTTCCCTACAAACTCGCCCCGATGGCTGCCGGTGTTGTGCCGTCGGCATCAGATATAACATCGTCCCGGTCCAAATGAGTCGGCTGGGGCGCAGTCCGACTGGTCAGACTGACCGCGCTCGACGGGAGAGACCCGTGGGCTCGCGTCGGCGAACGCGGGCTGGCTATCTGTTCGTCGGGGGGTACGCAGTATTGCTGGTGCTCGTCGGCATCGCGCCAGCGGGGTATGCACTCAGGCTGGCGTTCACGTCGTTTTCCGGTCGCTTCATTGGATTTTCGAACTTCATCAACACTTACCACGACTTTCGCTTCGCCCCGGCGTTCGAGCACATCGCCGAATACATGGCGATTTGGTTAACCGCGCTGATCGTGATCGTGATCGGCATTTCTCTCGTGATCCACACCCTTTCTTCGAGGGTCAGCGCGACTTTCCGCTTTCTCTTCTATCTGCCTGCAGCGTTCGCCGGTTCGGCTGGCGTGCTGGTGTGGTTGTTCATGTTGCAGCCCGGCCTTAGCCCGTGGGGCTTCATATTGAGTGCGCTGGGTCACCAGACGCTCGGCGCTTCGCTGGTGCCGAGCAACTTGCCGGTCGTTTTTGCGCTGATCGCATTCTGGACCGGTGCCGGTGCCTGGATTCTTGTGATTCACGGAGCTCTAACCAGCATTCCTCGGGAAGTGCTCGAGGCCGCGGAGCTGGACGGCGCGGGCCCAGTTCAGGTGGCGCTGCGCGTCAAACTGCCACTCATCAAGAAATGGGTCGCGTACATGCTGATTGTCTCCTTTGCCGGCGGAACCCAGCTGTTCGCCGAGCCGGAGCTCTTTAGCCAGGCAACCCACGGCATCCTCGTGAGTGACGCCTGGTCTCCGAATCAGTTCGCTACTTCGCTGGCGTTTCTTAGCGACAACTTCAACTATGCCGCCGCGATCTCGGTCGACCTGCTCGGCATCGCCTTGATCTGCGCAGGTCTACTGGTATTCCGAACACGCCTCTTGAAGGAGGACTGAGTGGCCTCGATTGAGAGTTCGGTGCGTCGGAGATTGTTAGGAACGTCGCGGCCATTGGC
Organism: uncultured Acidimicrobiaceae bacterium; assembly: GCA_963827115.1. Classification (GTDB taxonomy): domain Bacteria; phylum Actinomycetota; class Acidimicrobiia; order Acidimicrobiales; family RAAP-2; genus RAAP-2. The sequence continues at coordinate 203,208 of CAWGZS010000002.1, forward strand.
GTCGGCGGTGCTGGCGCTCTCGGCGGTCTTCTTTCTCGTGCCGATCATCTGGCTCTTGTTCAGGGCCTTCGATCAGGGACAGACCTTTACCTGGTTGGAGAACTCCGCGCTTTACTCGGGCGCGGGTGTTCTTATCGCCACGCTCCTCGGGATCCCGGCCGGCTACGGTCTCGCTACGACCGAATTCATTGGTCGGCGACTGCTGCTTATCGGGACGATGATCGCAATGCTGATCCCGAGCAACGCGCTTGCGCTGCCGCTGTTTCTCGAGGCCAACGCGGTCAAAATGCTTGGCAGTCCGCTGACGGTGATCTTGCCCTACGGCCTGTTCCCGTTCGGCGTCTACATCGCCTACCTGTTTTTCGACACCCCGCGCATCCATGGACTCCTCGCCGCGGCACGAGTCGACGGCTGCACCGAGTGGCAAGCATTCCGCCGCGTCGCGCTGCCCCTTTCGACACCGATTATCGGGTTGATTGTGGCGCTCGATTTCATTGCAAGCTGGACCAACTATTTCCTGCCTTGGGTGATGTACGCAGAGTTCAACATCACCGGAAGATATCCGTTGGCTCTCGGCATCGCACAACAACTAATGCCGGGGTCGACGTCAGGCGACATCTATCAAAACATCCAGTTGCAACTCGCTAGGTCGCCATCGGCAGAGGCCGTGTTGCTGCTCCTGAGCGCCGCACCCGTGATCTTCGTTCTGCTCATTGCACAACGATGGATCGTCTCGGGCCGGCTACAAGACGTGTTCGACTAAGTGAGGGGAAAGAGAAATGCGGCTTCTACGAGTTGGTGACTTCGGCAGCGAGCGACCTGCCGTGTTGTTAGAGGACAATCGGCTTCTCGACTGTTCGAAGATTATTGGCGAGTATGACAGTTCATTCTTCACCAATGGAGGCCTCGACGAACTGGCCTCGAGTGCCGCGAGTGGAGGACTTCCGGAATTGGACATCTCGGCGTTGCGCATCGGCGCTCCCGTCGCCAAACCCGAGAAGATCGTCTGTGTTGGTCTCAACTACACGGACCACGCGGCAGAAACGGGGGCAGATATTCCTAAAGAACCCATCCTCTTCCTAAAAGTGCCCGGCACGTTAATAGGGCCAAATGACAACGTCAACATCCCTCGGACATCAACGAAGACCGATTGGGAGATTGAACTGGCTGTAGTTATGGGTCGTCGCGCACATTATCTTGCCGCCGCCGACGATGCTCTCGGCTACGTTGCGGGCTACTCAATATCGAATGACGTTTCCGAGAGATCATTTCAACTCGAACGCGGGGGCACGTGGGACAAAGGCAAGGGATGCGCAACGTTCAACCCATGTGGTCCCTGGTTGCTCACCGCCGATGAAGTTCCTGACCCACAGAACATTGGATTGCGGCTTTCTGTCAATGGCGTGGAGCGACAGAACGGATCTACCGCCAACATGGTGTTCAGCGTCGAGTTCCTCGTCTGGTATATCAGCCAGTTCATGGTGCTTGAGGCGGGCGACATCATCAACACCGGAACCCCCGCCGGCGTTTCGCTGGGCAACGATCACATCGACTTTCTTTCACCTGGTGACGTCATGGAACTCGAGGCTGACCGGTTGGGGAGTCAGCGACAAGTCCTGAAAAGTGCGTAGGGAGTAGGCGTCGTGACCATCTTGATCGAATTCGGTTTGTCCGGCGAAAGAGCGGCGTTGCCTTTTCACCGGAGTCGATGCGCTATCCAATTTCAAACTAAGGGACCATCGTGAAGAGGCAGTTCCCTAAAGTGCGTGACTTCGCGCCCCTCATACGACTCCGAGCACCTCGAATGAATACCAGGCGGCAGCGGCTTGAATCGGCGCTCACCATATGGGACCTTCGCGACATCGCCAAACGTCGTACCCCTAGGGGACCGTTTGACTACACCGACGGTGCCGCGGGGGGCGAACTCTCCCTGGCGCGAGCTCGCCAGGCCTTTGAAGACGTCGAATTCAACCCTGGAATCCTTCGCGATGTCTCGTCCGTCGATACGTCGTCAGTTGTCCTTGGCGGTTCCGTTGCCCTTCCATTCGGGATCGCTCCCACAGGATTCACTCGAATGATGCACGCTGAGGGCGAAATCGGCGGCGCCGGTGCTGCGGGTGCGGCCGGTATCCCCTTCGCCCTCTCTACCTTGGGCACCTCCACGATCGAAGACGTCAAGTTTGCAAATCCCGATGGTCGCAATTGGTTCCAGCTCTATATGTGGAAGGACCGTGATCGTTCGAAGGTACTTATCGAGCGAGCTGCTGCGGCCGGATTCGACGCACTTCTTGTTACGGTCGACGTACCTGTGGCGGGCGAACGCCTGCGAGACGTGCGAAATGGTCTTACCATTCCTCCTCAGTTGACAATCAAGACGATCTTGAACTCATTGACGAAGCGTGAGTGGTGTTTCAACTTTTTCACGACCGAACCCCTCGCGTTCGCGTCGCTGAACACTTGGTCAGGCACAGTCGGCGACTTTCTGGACACGATGTTTGACCCCGCCGTAACCTTTGAGGATCTCTCGTGGATCAAGAGTCAATGGCCAGGGAAATTGGTTGTCAAGGGCGTGCAGACCCTGGAGGATGCGAAGAAACTCGCAACTCTAGGCGTTGATGGAATAGTCCTATCGAACCACGGGGGACGTCAACTCGATCGGGCTCCCGTTCCCTTTCATCTGCTCCCGCAGGTCGTGCGTGAAGTGGGAGGTGACGTGGAAGTTCATATCGACACGGGCATTATGGATGGTGCCGACATAGTCGCATCGATAGCTTTGGGTGCGAAGTTCTGCCTTATTGGGCGCGCGTACCTATACGGCCTTATGGCGGGCGGCCGCGAGGGCGTCGACCGCACCATAGAGATTCTTTCGGGACAAATCTCGCGAACCATGCGGCTCATTGGCGTAAGTCATCTCGCTGAATTGAATCCGAGTCACGTCACTCAACTTCAACGGCTGGTGCCCATCCGGAGGCTCTCCGATTGACGAACCAGTCATCAATGAACGTCTGCTGTCGATTCATGTCACTTTAAAAATTCGGCAACTCGT